>NZ_JASBQQ010000003.1 GCF_029961185.1 Albidovulum aestuarii
ATCGCCCCGATCGCGATGGAAGAGAAGCTCCGCTTCGCCATCCGCGAAGGCGGCCGCACCGTCGGCGCTGGCGTCGTGTCGAAAATCATCAAGTAAGACTACGGTTCGATGCAGGCCGGGCACGAGGCCCGGTCTGCCTCTCAACTTTGAAGCCCCGCAAGAGGCAATGAAATGACTGGTCAAAATATCCGCATCAGGCTCAAGGCCTTCGATTACCGCGTGCTGGACGCCAGCACGCAGGAGATCGTGAACACGGCCAAGCGCACCGGTGCCCAGGTCCGCGGCCCGATCCCGCTGCCGAACAAAATCGAGAAGTTCACGGTTCTCCGTGGTCCGCACATCGACAAGAAGTCGCGCGACCAGTGGGAAATCCGTACCCACAAGCGCCTTCTCGACATCGTCGACCCGACCCCGCAGACCGTGGACGCGCTGATGAAGCTCGACCTCGCCGCCGGCGTCGACGTCGAAATCAAGCTGAACTGAGGAGGGCATCAGACATGTTGCGCTCTGGAGTGATCGCGAAGAAGCTGGGCATGACCCGGCTCTTCCTCGAGGACGGCCGGCAGGTTCCGGTGACCGTCCTGCAACTGGACAACCTGCAGGTCGTGGCGCAGCGCACGGCCGAGAAGGATGGCTATTCGGCCGTTCAGCTCGGTGCCGGCACCGCCAAGGCCAAGCGGACCACCGCCGCTATGCGCGGCCACTTTGCCAAGGCAAACGTGGCACCGAAGCGCAAGATCGCGGAATTCCGGGTTTCCCCGGAAAACCTGATCGAAGTTGGCGAGGAAATCACCGCCGACCACTACTTCGAAGGTCAGTTCGTGGATATCGCGGGCACCTCGATCGGTAAGGGTTTCGCCGGTGCGATGAAGCGTCACAACTTCGGCGGTCTGCGCGCCTCGCACGGCGTGTCGATCAGCCACCGTTCGCACGGTTCGACCGGTCAGTGTCAGGATCCCGGCAAGGTCTTCAAAGGCAAGAAGATGGCCGGTCATCTCGGCGCCGTCCGCGTGACCACGCAGAACCTGCAGGTCGTCCGCACCGACAGCGACCGTGGCCTGATCATGGTCAAGGGTTCGGTTCCGGGTTCGAAAGGTGGCTGGGTCACCATCAAGGATGCGGTGAAGAAGCCGTTCCCTGAAAACGCGATCCTGCCTGCCGCGCTGCGCTCGGCTGGCGAAGCCGCCAAGAAGGCCGCTGAAGAAGCCGCCGCCGCCGCTGCTGCCGAGGAAGAAGCCGCCCGCAAGGCCGCGGCCGAAGCCGAAGCCGCCGCGCAGGAAGCCGCTCTGGCTGCTGCCGAAGCGTCTGCTGCCGCTGAAGGTGAAGCCGATGCCGGTGATGCCGGTGACGCGCCCGAAGGAGAGAAAGAATGAAACTCGATGTGATCAAGCTCGACGCCAAGAAGGCAGGCTCGATCGATCTCTCCGACGAGATCTTCGGGCTGGAGCCGCGCGCCGACATCCTGCACCGCGTCGTGCGCTGGCAGCGCGCGAAGGCGCAGGCCGGTACGCATTCGGTACTGGGTAAATCAGACGTGTCCTACTCGACCAAGAAGATCTATCGCCAGAAGGGCACCGGTGGCGCACGCCACGGGTCCCGCAAGGCGCCGATCTTCCGTCACGGTGGTACCTACAAGGGCCCGACCCCGCGCAGCCACGCCCATGACCTGCCCAAGAAGTTCCGGGCGCTCGGTCTGAAGCATGCGCTCTCGGCCAAGGCCGGTGCCGGTCAGCTCATCATCGTCGACAGTCTCGACATGAAGGACGCCAAGACCGCGGTCCTCGCCAAAACGGCGAAGGAACTCGGCTGGAAAAAGGTCCTGATCATCGACGGCGCCGACGTGAACGAGAACTTCGCCCGTGCCGCAGCGAACATCCAGGGCATCGATGTGCTGCCCTCGATGGGCGCCAATGTCTATGACATCCTCAAGCGTGAGACGCTCGTTCTCACGAAGGCGGGTGTCGAAGCTCTGGAGGCTCGTCTGAAATGAGCGTGAAACCGGAACATTACGACGTGATCGTCAAGCCGATCATCACCGAAAAGGCGACAATGGCCTCCGAGGCCGGCGCGGTTGTCTTCCAGGTGACGAAATCCGCAACCAAGCCGCAGATCAAGGAAGCGGTCGAGGCGGTGTTCGGCGTGAAGGTGAAGGCGGTGAACACCACCATCACCAAGGGCAAGACGAAGCGCTTCCGCGGCCAGCTTGGCCAGCGGAGCGATGTGAAGAAAGCCTATGTGACCCTCGAAGAGGGGAACACTATCGACGTCTCTTCGGGGCTCTGATAGAAGGCGCCGAATCTCGCGGCCCCGGGTTCCGGGGCCGCTCGATTTTCTAACCGGGGACCTTCGGGGCCCTATACCCAACGGACCGACAGGTTCAAAGCAACGGAAGACAGAAGCATGGCACTCAAGTCGTATAAGCCGACGACGCCGGGCCAGCGTGGGCTGGTACTGATCGACCGTTCGGAGCTTTGGAAAGGTCGCCCGGTCAAGGCCCTCACTGAGGGTCTGACCAAGACGGGCGGCCGGAACAATACCGGGCGAGTTACATCCTGGCACAAGGGCGGTGGGGCAAAGCGCCTTTACCGCATCGTAGATTTCAAGCGTCGCAAGTTCGACGTCCCGGCGACCGTGGAACGGATCGAATACGACCCGAACCGCACCGCCTTTATCGCGCTGGTGAAGTACCAGGACGGTGAGCAGGCGTATATCCTGGCCCCGCAGCGTCTCGCGGTCGGTGATCAGGTCATCGCTGGTGCGAAGACCGACGTGAAGCCCGGCAATGCGATGCCGTTCTCGGGCATGCCGATCGGCACGATCGTCCACAACGTCGAGATGAAGCCCGGCAAGGGCGGCCAGATCGCACGCGCCGCGGGCACCTATGCCCAGTTCGTCGGCCGTGACGGCGGCTACGCCCAGATCCGCCTCTCCTCGGGCGAACTGCGCATGGTCCGTCAGGAATGCATGGCGACCGTTGGCGCTGTTTCGAATGCCGATCATTCGAACCAGAACCTCGGCAAGGCCGGCCGCAAGCGGCATATGGGCGTTCGCCCGACCGTTCGCGGTGTTGCGATGAACCCGATCGACCACCCGCATGGCGGTGGTGAAGGCCGGACCTCGGGCGGCCGTCACCCGGTTACCCCGTGGGGCAAGGGCACCAAGGGCAACCGCACCCGGTCGAACAAGAAGACGGACAAGTACATCGTCCGTTCGCGCCACGCGAAGAAAGGGCGTTAATCAATGTCTCGTTCTGTTTGGAAAGGCCCGTTCGTCGATTCCTACCTTCTGAAGAAGGCGGAAAAGGCGCAAGCCTCGGGCAAGTCGGAAGTGATCAAGATCTGGTCGCGCCGCTCCACCATCCTGCCGCAGTTTGTCGGCCTCACCTTCGGCGTCTACAATGGCCAGAAGCATATCCCGGTCAACGTGACCGAAGAGATGATCGGTCAGAAGTTCGGTGAATACTCGCCGACGCGGACCTATTACGGTCACGCCGCCGATAAAAAAGCCAAGAGGAAGTAAGCCATGAGCAAGGAAAAGAATCCGCGCCGCGTGGCCGATAACGAAGCGATGGCAAAGTCCAAGATGCTTCGCACCTCGCCGCAGAAACTGAACCTCGTCGCCGCGATGATCCGTGGCAAGAAGGTCGAAAAGGCGCTTGCCGACCTGACCTTCTCGAAAAAGCGGATCGCCGAGGATGTGCGCAAATGCCTGCAATCGGCGATTGCCAATGCCGAGAACAACCACGGTCTTGACGTCGACACGCTGGTCGTCGCCGAAGCCTGGGTCGGCAAGAACCTGGTGATGAAGCGCGGCCGTCCGCGCGCCCGTGGCCGGTTCGGCAAGATCATGAAGCCGTTCAGCGAACTGACCATCAAGGTGCGTCAAGTTGAGGAGTCCGCATAATGGGACAGAAGGTTAACCCCATCGGGATGCGCCTCCAGGTCAACCGCACCTGGGACAGCCGCTGGTACGCCGACAGCAAAGACTACGGTAATCTGCTTCTTGAAGACCTCAAGATGCGTGAGTTCATCCATGACTACGCTAAGCAGGCCGGCGTCTCCAAGGTCATCATCGAACGTCCGCACAAGAAGTGCCGCGTGACGATCCATACCGCCCGCCCCGGTGTCATCATCGGCAAGAAGGGCGCGGATATCGAAACGCTGCGCAAGAAGCTCGCGAACTTCACCGACTCGGAACTGCACCTCAACATCGTCGAGGTCCGCAAGCCCGAGCTTGACGCCCAGCTGGTGGCCGAGTCGATCGCCCAGCAGCTTGAGCGCCGGGTGTCGTTCCGCCGTGCGATGAAGCGCGGCGTGCAGAACGCGATGCGGATGGGTGCGCTCGGCATCCGGGTCAACGTCGCGGGCCGCCTCGGCGGTGCCGAGATCGCCCGGACCGAATGGTACCGCGAAGGCCGCGTGCCGCTGCACACCCTGCGTGCCGACATCGACTATGCGCTCGCCGAAGCGACGACCCCCTATGGCATCATCGGGATCAAGGTCTGGATCTTCAAAGGTGAGATCATGGAGCACGACCCCCAGGCCCGCGACCGCAAGGCGGCTGAGGCCCAGGACGGTCCGTCTCCGCGTGGTCCGAACCCGCGCGGCCCGCGCCGCGACGCCCGGTAAGGAGTAAGGAAGATGCTGCAACCGAAACGGACAAAGTTCCGCAAACAGTTCAAGGGCAAGATCAGCGGCGAAGCCAAGGGCGGGTTCGAACTGAACTTCGGCGGCTTCGGCCTGAAGGCGACCGAGCCTGAGCGCATCACCGCGCGGCAGATCGAAGCGGCCCGCCGCGCGATCACCCGCCACATGAAACGTCAGGGCCGGGTCTGGATCCGCGTCTTCCCGGACACGCCGGTTTCGTCGAAGCCGACCGAAGTCCGGATGGGTAAGGGCAAGGGTTCGGTCGATTACTGGGCTGCCAAGGTCAAGCCGGGCCGTGTCATGTTCGAGATCGACGGCGTGAACGAAACCATCGCCCGCGAGGCCCTGCGCCTCGGTGCGATGAAGCTGCCGATCAAGACCCGCGTCGTGGTTCGCGAAGACTGGTAAGAGCAGTCATATCGACTGACTTATGAAATAGGGCCCCTGCCGGAAGCGGCGGGGGCCTTGCCGTTTCATCGAAGGATCGCCCCCATGGCCGCCACAACCCCGCTTTTCGTGACCCGCCTCTACCGCGCCTCGCTGAACGAGCTTGCGAAGAGCAAGATCGACTACAGCGAACTGAATGCCTCGTGCATAGCCATCGCCGAAGATGACGAGGCCGGACAGGACTGGTGCGAGGCGAATGGCTATCCGGGCTATACCTCCTATTCCTCGCTCAACGATCTGCCCTGGCGTTTTCCGATCTTCGGCGATCTGGAAAAGGCGCTGGACAAGCATGTGGCGGCGTTCTGCAAGGAATTGGGCTTTGATCTGCAGGGCAAGAAGCTGAAATGCGACAGTCTGTGGATCAATATCCTGCCCGAAGGCGGTATGCATGCCAGCCATATTCACCCGCATTCGGTGATTTCGGGGACGACCTATGTCGCGATGCCGACAGGCACCTCGGCGCTGAAGCTGGAAGACCCGCGCCTGCCGATGATGATGCACGCCCCCCTGCG
Organism: Albidovulum aestuarii; assembly: GCF_029961185.1. GTDB lineage: Bacteria > Pseudomonadota > Alphaproteobacteria > Rhodobacterales > Rhodobacteraceae > Albidovulum > Albidovulum aestuarii. The sequence goes on from NZ_JASBQQ010000003.1 coordinate 5,606, forward strand.
TAAGAAGACCGCCCCACAGGAACTGCAGAGCTTTGTCTATGTGAAGCCCGAGGCGGGGGATGTTCTGCTGTGGGAAAGCTGGCTGCGTCACGAAGTGCCGATGAACATGGCCGAAGAGGACCGGATCAGCGTCAGCTTCAACTACGGTTGGGCGTGAGATCGGCCCGGCCGAACGGTGGTTGATCGTCAGACCTGCCATTGTACCGTGGTGCGCCAGGATTTTGGCTGACCCGCTGTCGGGAAGCAGGTTGCAGGGGTGGAAGCGCCCGGTAACGACCCGTGTTGTCGTGCGCGAAGACTGGTAAGCCTGACCGATCAGAATGGCTGAAAAGGGCGGAGTTTTCTCTGCCCTTTTCTGTTTCAGGTCCATGAAACATCCGGTTTCGCAATCGTGATGCGGGCACCCGCGATACTGTGATAACTTTGCCACAGGGAACTCCGGTGGACGGTATCTGCACCGCGCCGGAACAGAGGGGGACATTCCATGACAAGATACATTGCAGCACTTTTCATGGCGACTGCGTTCGCGTTGCCAGTTTCCGCGCAGGACAGCACCGAAGAGGTCGTGATGGAGAACCTTCGTGGCGTCGGGGCACTCGACGTCGATCAGATCGTCGCGACCTATGCCGATGACGCCTTGCTGCTGACATCTGACAAGGTCTATTCCGGGCATGACGAAATCCGAGGATTTTACGAGGACTTCGTGGCCGAGTTTTCCCAGCCGGACATCTCCATGAATTCAGACGGCATGAACATCGCCGGCAATACGGCCGTGATGGTATGGAACGGCGAGTCGCCCGACAATGTCTACGAATATGCAGCCGATACCTTTGTCGTCGACGGCGGCAAGATCGTCAGCCACAGCTTCGTGGGCAAGATCATCCCGAAATAGGCGTACGGCGACGAAACGTTGCCGGGGCGCGACCAGGGCGGGCGGTCAAACGACGCCGCCGGAATCGAGTGCGACCAGGGTGCTTTGCGTGGACCTTTGTCGTATGCCCATGATCGCTACGTATTCCGGGGAATGGTACCAGCGCTTCAGTGCTTCCATACTCGGAAACTCGATGATCACCATACGCCCCGGCGTCCAGTCCTTGCCGGATTCGAGAACCTCAAGCGCACCGCCGCGTGACAGGAAGCGCCCGCCATGGGCAGTGATGGTCGGCAGAACCTGCCGCTTGTATTCGTCGAACGTGTCTTGGTCGGTGATGATTTCATCGGCGATCAGGTAAGCAGGCACGGCGCAACTCCCTCTCTGCGCGATCCGGTGCATCGGCCCGGATTCGGCAAGGCCAGTATTTGCGATTTCGGACATGCCGCCAATCCTTGAATCCGCCTCAAGGACTGCTTCGTCATGGGTGTCGTGTCGCCTCCTTGCCAGATGCATGTGCCGAGCCTACGCTCTCCAAAGCGCCATAGCGGGGAGGGGTCAATGCGTGAGACCGAAAGGATTGTCCGCCAGTTCCACGAAAGCTGGGACATGCGTGACCCCGACCGGGGTGCCGCGGTCATTGCCGCCGATTGCCAGTTCGAGGATGTCGCGCGGGGTGAGGCGCAGGTCGGCCCCGATGCCTACCGCGCAGATTACCAGCGCTGGCGCGATGCGTTCCCCGATGGCGAGGTCAAGGTCACGCGGGTCATCGTCGACGGCGACTGGGCTGTGGTGGAGTTCGTGAATCGGGGCACGCATACCGGCACCCTCAAGTCATCCCTCGGGGACTTTCCGCCCAGCGGTCGGCGGCAAGAGTCGCGCTATTGCTCGGTAATGCGGGTCAGGGACGGCAAAGTCGTGGAGGGCCGTGATTATTACGACAGCGCCAGCATCGCGCGGCAGTTGGGGCTGGTGGACTAGAGCTGTCGGCTTGCATCGGAAGGTAATGGCTCTATGACGCTGTGAACGAAAGACGCGTCTTCGCCCAAGTGTAGAGAAAACTTTCCCTTGCCCCCCGCCGCCCCCTCCCTTATAGGGACGCATCCTGCGATTCCGGGTTCCCGGATTCGCATGGTCATCATTGACTCCACCGGGCTGAAGGCAACCCCGCAAAGGGCCTTCCGGTGATGTTGAAAGGAAAGAGGCGCATGAACGCCAGCGAACTGAAAGCGAAGACGCCCGACCAGCTCCGCGATGAGCTTGTCGCGCTGAAGAAGGAGGCCTTCAACCTCCGCTTCCAGCAGGCCACCGGCCAGCTGGAGAACACCGCCCGTATGCGCAAGGTCCGCCGCGACGTTGCCCGTATCAATACCGTTCTGAACCAGAAAGCCGCTGAAGCGGCGGCGAACTGAGGAGCGCACCATGCCCAAACGTATCCTGCAAGGCGTCGTGACCTCGGACAAGAACGAGCAGACGATCACCGTCCTCGTCGAGCGTCGCTTCAAGCATCCGCTGCTGCACAAGACCGTGCGGAAGTCGAAGAAATACCGCGCCCATGACGCGGATAACAAATTCAAGGTCGGCGACACTGTCCGCATCGAGGAATGCGCGCCGATCTCGAAGACGAAACGCTGGACGGTGGTAAGCGACGCCTCGGCGTAAGCACCCCCTGAAAGCTCAATCGAAACCCTGGGGAATAAGCCCCAAAGGTCGGGAGAAACCAAATGATCCAGATGCAGACCAATCTGGATGTTGCTGACAACTCCGGCGCGCGCCGGGTTCAGTGCATCAAGGTCCTGGGTGGTTCCCACCGCCGCTACGCCAGCGTCGGCGACATCATCGTGGTGTCGGTCAAGGAAGCCATACCGCGCGGCCGCGTGAAGAAAGGTGACGTCCGCAAGGCCGTCGTCGTGCGCACCGCCAAGGAAGTCCGCCGTGAAGACGGCACCGCAATCCGCTTCGACCGCAACGCCGCCGTCATCCTGAACAACCAGGGTGAGCCGGTCGGCACCCGTATCTTCGGGCCGGTCGTGCGCGAACTGCGCGCCAAGAACTTCATGAAGATCATCTCGCTGGCTCCGGAGGTGCTCTGATGGCTGCGAAACTGAAAAAAGGCGACAAGGTCGTCGTCCTTGCCGGCAAGGACAAGGGCAAAGAGGGCGAGATCGCGTCCGTTGACCCGAAGGCGGGCAAGGCCGTGGTCGAGGGCATCAACATCGCCATCCGCCACACCCGCCAGACCCAGAACAGCCAGGGCGGCCGTCAGCCGAAGGCAATGCCGGTTGACCTGTCGAACCTCGCGCTGATGGACAAGAACGGCAAAGCGACCCGCGTCGGCTTCCGCATGGAAGGTGACAAGAAGGTGCGTTTCGCCAAGACCACGGGGGACGTGATCTGATGCTCGACACAGCAACCTATACCCCGCGCCTCAAGGCCGCCTATCAGGCGTCGATCCGCGCCGCTCTGAAAGAGCAGTTCTCTTACAAGAACGACATGCAGATCCCGCGTCTCGACAAGATCGTCCTGAACATGGGCGTCGGCGAGGCCGTGAAGGACACCAAGAAGGTCAAACAGGCCGCCGAAGAGCTGACGCTCATCGCCGGTCAGAAGGCCGTGATCAACAAGGCCAAGAAGTCGATCGCCGGCTTCCGCGTTCGTGAAGAGATGCCGCTCGGCACCAAGGTCACGCTGCGTGGTAACCGGATGTACGAATTCCTCGACCGCCTGATCACGATCGCGCTGCCGCGCGTTCGCGACTTCCGCGGCGTGAAGGGCACGTCCTTTGACGGTCGTGGCAACTACGCGATGGGCCTGAAGGAACACATCGTGTTCCCCGAGATCGACTTTGACAAGGTCGACGAAGTTCTCGGCATGGACATCATCATCTGCACCACCGCGAAGACTGACGCGGAAGCGAAGGCGCTGTTGAAGCAATTCAACATGCCCTTCAACAGCTGATCGCGGAGGAACGACGATATGGCAAAGAAATCCATGGTGAACCGTGAAGTGAAGCGCGCCAAGCTGGTCAAGCAATATGCTGCCAAGCGCGCCGCACTGAAGGAAATCATCGAAGACCAGTCGAAGCCGATGGAAGAGCGTTTCAAGGCGACGATGAAACTGGCGAAGCTGCCCCGTAACTCCTCGGCCACGCGGATTCACAACCGCTGCCAGCTGACGGGCCGTCCGCACGCCTATTACCGCAAACTCAAGCTCAGCCGCATCATGCTGCGTGATCTCGCCTCCATGGGCCAGATCCCCGGCATGGTAAAGTCGAGCTGGTAAGGAGGTCGAGAAATGTCGATGAACGATCCTCTCGGCGATATGCTGACCCGCATCCGCAACGCGCAGATGCGCGGCAAGTCCACCGTCCGCACGCCGGCCTCCAAGCTTCGCGCCTGGGTGCTCGACGTGCTCAAGGACGAGGGCTATATCCGCGGCTACGAAAAGGTTGAGGCCAATGGCCATCCTGAACTGGAAATCAGCCTCAAGTACTTCGAAGGCACGCCTGTGATCCGCGAGATCAAGCGCGTCTCGAAGCCGGGCCGCCGGGTCTATTCCGGTTCCAAGGAGCTTCCGTCGGTCCGTCAGGGCCTCGGTGTTTCCATCGTCTCCACGCCGAAAGGCGTGATGTCGGATGCAGCTGCACGCTCTGCCAATGTTGGTGGCGAAGTGCTCTGCACCGTATTCTAAGGAGGGTTCCATGTCTCGTATCGGCAAGAAACCCGTCGAAGTTCCCTCGGGCGTAACCGCGACCATCTCGGGCCAGAAGGTTGAGATGAAAGGGCCGAAAGGCACCCTTTCCTTCACCGCCACCGACGATGTCACGATCACGCTGGAAGGCAATGAAATCTCGGTGAAGCCGCGCGGCACCTCCAAGCGGGCGCGTCAGCAATGGGGCATGTCGCGCTCCATGGTGGCGAACCTCGTGCAGGGCGTGACGACCGGTTTCAAGAAGGAACTTGAGATCAACGGCGTCGGCTACCGCGCGCAGATGCAGGGCAATGTCCTGAAACTGTCGCTCGGCTACAGCCACGAAGTGAATTTCGAAGTGCCGCAGGGCGTGACCGTCACGACCCCGAAGCAGACCGAGATCATCGTCGAAGGTACTGACCCGCAGCTCGTCGGCCAGGTCGCGGCCAATATCCGCGAATGGCGCCGGCCGGAGCCCTACAAGGGCAAGGGCATCAAGTACAAGGACGAGTACATCTTCCGTAAGGAAGGCAAGAAGAAGTAAGGACCAGACAGATGGCAAACAGCAAACGGGAACTGTTCCTCAAGCGCCGCCTGCGCGTCCGGAACAAGCTTCGCAAGATGGCCGACGGACGCGCGCGTCTCTCGGTTCATCGCTCCTCCAAGAACATCAGCGTTCAGCTGATCGACGACGTCAAGGGCGTGACGCTCGCCTCGGCCTCCAGCCTCGAAAAGGATCTGGGTGTCGTTGGCAAGAACAACGTCGAGGCGGCGGCGAAGATCGGCAAGGCGATCGCCGAACGTGCAAAGAAAGCCGGTGTCGAAGAGTGCTATTTCGACCGTGGCGGCTTTCTCTTCCACGGCAAGATCAAAGCGCTCGCCGACGCAGCCCGCGAAGGCGGCCTGAAGTTCTGATGACTGCGGGCGGCACCCGTGCCGCCCCGATGATCCGGGCCCCGGACCTGATCCGGGACACCAGGATCGGCCCAAACGGCGCTGTGCCGCGCCACCAGTGAAGGAATGCCTGATGGCAGAACGTGAAAACCGCCGGGACCGTCGCGACCGCGAGGAAACCCCGGAATTTGCTGATCGCCTCGTTGCGATCAATCGTGTGTCGAAGACTGTGAAGGGCGGTAAGCGCTTCGGTTTCGCCGCGCTCGTGGTGGTCGGTGACCAGCGCGGCCGCGTCGGCTTCGGCAAGGGCAAGGCCAAGGAAGTGCCGGAAGCGATCCGCAAGGCAACCGAACAGGCGAAGCGTTCACTCGTTCGTGTGCCGCTGCGCGATGGCCGCACGCTGCACCACGACATCGAAGGCCGCCATGGTGCGGGCCGCGTCGTGATGCGCACCGCCCCGGAAGGTACCGGGATCATCGCCGGTGGTCCGATGCGCGCCGTGTTCGAGATGCTGGGCGTCAAGGATGTTGTGTCCAAGTCGCTGGGCTCGCAGAACCCCTACAACATGATCCGGGCCACGATCGACGGTCTGAAGCAGGAATCGAGCCCCCGCATGGTCGCGCAGCGCCGCGGCAAGAAGGTGGCTGACATCCTGAAGAAGCCGGAAGCGGCTGAAGCGGCGGAGGCCTGAGACCCATGGCCAAGAAAACCATCGTCGTGAAGCAGATCGCCTCAGCCGCCCGTCGCCCCGCCATTCAGGCTGCGACGCTGAAGGGCCTCGGCCTCGGCAAGATCAACCGCACGCGTGAGCTGGAAGACACGCCCGCCGTGCGCGGCATGGTCAACAAGATCCCGCATCTTGTGACCATCGTCGAAGAGCGCGGCTGACGTCGCAGGCGCAAATTCCTTCCAAAGGAATTTGCCAAAATTCTTCGAAAGAATTTTGAAAGCGCCCCGGGAAACCGGGGCGCTTTTCGTTTCGTTCCGGCAGTTTAGCCTTGCACGGGACGCAAGGCGGCTCTTCGCGATTGTCGGTAGCCGACCCGAGGCGGGCGTCCTATGTCTTTCAGCGACCGAAGAATGGATATCAGGAATACGACCATGGTTGCTGTTACGCACACCGCCAAACCCCTTGCGGAGATGCTGCGGATCATCCGCTCTACGATCCGCCACCTGACCACCGTCGCCACGCGCGGCGAGCCTGCGCCCTACTGGACCGACTATCTCCGCGACACGCGGAACTGATCCTGGCGATAGAGTGCCCGAAAACGCTCCGGCGACCCCCGGGGCGTTTTTGTTTGTGGTCGACATTGCTGAAACGGCCACCCATGCCTGATTTCCCCAAATACGGTTTCCTGTGCTAAGCTACCGCCCGTAAGCGGTGCTTCGTTACCGGTCTTTCTCAGAAAAATCTTTGTCGCCAGAAGGCGACCATCCAGGGGGAAACCATGTCTCAACACTATGCTGGCGGCTGCGAGCATCATCCCGTGCGCGCCTCTGCTGAACCGATCGACAATCACGAATGCCACTGCAATGTCTGCAAGAAGGTCACGGGCCAGCACACGACCCATGTCGCCTTCTTCAACCACGGCGAACTGAAGACTGACAACGAAGCCGCGATGAAGCGCGTGCCATTCAATGCCGACAATCCGAACGGCCCCCTTGAAATCTGCCTTTGCGAGAAGTGCAACGCGGTTCTTATGCTGGACGACAAGCAGAAACGCATCCGTGTCGCGGTGCCGAACGTGATGGGATACGACGACGCGAAATTCCCGAAGGCGACCTATCACGCTTTCTGGGATGAGTCGAAAGGCTACCCGAAACCGAATGACGGCCGTCCGGTCTATGAGGGTCTGCAGCCGAGTTTCGTCTGGCCGAAAGGCGCATGACGAGGCGCTAATTTCGTCCCTGATCTGATCCGGGGCGTGTAATATGAAGCCCCCGCCCTGCGGCGGGGGCGAGCGTTTTTTCTGAAAGCTTGCATTGGCGTCAGTGCGCGTCTATACGCCCCCGGTGGTCCTTCAGGGCCCGACTCACAAATCAAGAAATGCCGTGTGCCCCCAACCGTCGCTGGCGGGGGTCTTCCGGCCAAGGAGAAGCGACATGAAACTGAATGAACTCCGGGACAATCCCGGCGCCGCCAAGAAATCCAAGCGCGTTGCGCGTGGTCCGGGTTCGGGCAAGGGCAAGACTGCCGGCCGCGGTATCAAGGGTCAGAAATCCCGTTCGGGCGTGGCCATCGGCGGTTACGAAGGCGGCCAGATGCCGCTCTACCGGCGTCTGCCGAAGCGCGGCTTCAACAAGCCGAACGCCAAGAAATTCGCTGTCGTGAACCTCGGCCAGCTTCAGGCCTTCGTTGACGCGGGCAAGCTCGACGCCAAGAAAGAGATCACCGAGGACATCCTCGTCGAAGCCGGCGTTGTCCGCCGCAAGCTTGACGGTGTCCGCGTTCTCGCCAAGGGCGAGGTCAAGGCCAAGCTGAAGCTTGCCGTCACCGGCGCGTCGAAAGCCGCCATCGAGGCCGTCGAGAAGGCCGGTGGCGCACTTTCGGTCACGGCTGCGGCACCGGCGGCGGAAGCCACCGAATAAGGTGTTGTGGGCGACGCAAGCGGCGCTTACATAGACACGAGTTTTCCAAAGCGCCGCCGACCGGGAAACGGTTCGGCGGCGCTGTCATACAAGCGAGACCGGAATGGCATCTGCTGCAGAGCAAATGGCGGCGAACTTAAGCTGGGGGGCCTTTGGCAAGGCCACCGACCTTCGCCAACGCATCTTCTTCACCATCGGACTTCTGATCGTCTACCGCCTTGGCACCTATATCCCAGTGCCCGGCATCGACGCGGTGGCCCTTCGCGAGTTCATGAAGGACGCCTCTCAGGGCATCGGCGGCATGCTGCAGATGTTCACCGGCGGCGCGCTGGGCCGGATGGGGATCTTCGCGCTTGGCATCATGCCCTATATCTCGGCCTCGATCATCGTCCAGCTTCTGACGGCGATGGTGCCCGCGCTCGAACAGCTCAAGAAAGAGGGCGAGCAGGGACGCAAGAAGATCAACCAGTATACCCGTTACGGAACGGTTCTTCTCGCGACTTTCCAGGCCTACGGGCTTGCCCGCAGCCTTGAGGCGGGCGACCTGGCCCATGATCCCGGGCTCTTCTTCCAGCTGGCCTGCGTCATCACGCTGGTGGGCGGCACCATGTTCCTGATGTGGCTTGGCGAACAGATCACCGCGCGCGGCGTCGGCAACGGCGTCTCACTGATCATCTTCGTCGGCATCGTCGCCAATATCCCGGCAGCACTTGCGCAGTTCTTCGAACAGGGCCGGATCGGCGCGATTTCTGCCCCGGTCATCATCGGCGTGATCCTGATGGTCATCGGCGTCATCGCCTTCGTGGTCTTCATGGAGCGGGCGCTGAGGAAGATCCACATTCAGTATCCCCGCCGCCAGGTCGGCATGAAGATCATGGACGGCTCGTCCTCGCACCTGCCGATCAAGGTCAACCCGGCGGGCGTCATCCCGGCGATCTTCGCCTCGTCGCTTCTGCTGCTGCCGACCACGATCGCGACCTTCTCGGGTTCACAGACCGGCCCGGTCATGTCGACGATCCTCGCCTATTTCGGCCCCGGCCAGCCGCTCTACCTTCTGTTCTTCACGAGCATGATCGTCTTCTTCGCGTATTTCTACACCGCGAACGTGTCGTTCAAATCCGATGATGTGGCCGACAACCTGAAAAACCAGGGCGGCTTCATTCCGGGCATCCGTCCGGGCGCGAAGACGGTGGATTACCTCGACTATGTCGTGGCGCGTATCCTCGTCGTCGGCTCCGGCTATCTGGCCGCCGTTTGCCTTCTGCCCGAGATCCTGCGCTCGCAACTGTCGATCCCGTTCTACTTCGGCGGTACGTCGGTGCTGATCGTCGTGTCGGTCACGATGGACACGATCAACCAGATCCAATCGCATCTTCTTGCGCACCAGTATGAAGGGCTGATCGAAAAGTCCCAGCTGCGCGGCAAGAGGCGGGGCGGGGCAAAGAAAGCGCCCTCGCGTCGCTAGAGCGTGTCGGGTTTCGACGGAAACAAGGTGAATCAGAATTCGAACGAAAAAGGTTCGAATTCTGATTCAATCTAAACCCGAAACGCCGCTACACCCTCACAGGTGGTCGGTATCCGATTGCACACAGGCGTTGGCTTGGGTAGCAATTCGGTGTAAACCCGGCCGGCCTAAAGGGGGACCCATGACCAATATCATTCTTCTCGGACCGCCGGGGGCGGGCAAAGGAACTCAGGCCCGGCTTCTGGTCGAAGAACGCGGACTGGTGCAGCTTTCGACCGGCGACATGCTGCGCGAGGCCAAGGACTCCGGCACCGAGATGGGCAAGATCGTCGCCGATGTCATGGCGCGCGGCGACCTGGTCACGGATGAGATCGTCATCGGCCTGATCGAGGAGAAGCTTGCCGACACCAAGGCCAAGGGTTTCATCTTCGATGGCTTCCCGCGCACGCTGGCGCAGGCGGATGCGCTCGGCGCGCTTCTCAAGCGGTCGGGCAACCAGCTTGACGCGGTGATCGAGATGCGGGTGGACGACGACGCGCTGGTGCAGCGGATTACGGCGCGCTCGACCTGCGGCAATTGCGGCGAAGTCTACAACGACATTACCAAGCCGATCCCGGTCGATGGCACCTGCACAAGCTGCGGCCAGAAGGCCGAATTCAAGCGCCGCGCCGACGACAACGCCGACAGCCTCAAGCAGCGGCTGATGGAGTACTACAAGAAGACCTCTCCGCTCATCGGCTACTACTACGCGATGGGCGATCTCTTCACCGTCGACGGGCTGGGCGAGATCGACGCGGTCGCCAAATCCATCGCCAATGTGCTGGATCAGGCCACGGCGTCTTGACGCCAGCGTCAAATCCCACTAGGTCACGGCGTCTCTGATGAGAATCGTCTTGATTTGCCGGGTTTTCCCGTAAGCGAATCAGTTCGGAAGAACCGGCCCGGCGGCATCCAAGCCTTCGGGCCATAGTTGTGAAAAAAGGTTCCGGCATCACGGAACCGCAACGAAAGGAAGCTACGCGTGGCACGTATTGCTGGCGTCAACATCCCGACGGGGAAGCGCGTCCCCATCGCCCTTCAGTATATCCACGGCATCGGCAACGATATCGCCCACAAAATCTGTGAGGCGGTCAAGATCGAACCGACCCGTCGTGTGAACGAGCTTTCCGACGCCGAAGTGCTCGCCATCCGCGAACATATCGACGCCAACTTCACGGTCGAAGGCGACCTGCGCCGCGAAGTGCAGATGAACGTCAAGCGTCTGATGGATCTCGGCTGCTACCGCGGCCTGCGTCATCGCCGCAACCTCCCGGTCCGCGGCCAGCGGACCCACACCAACGCCCGTACCCGCAAAGGCCCCGCAAAGGCCATTGCCGGTAAGAAGAAGTAAGGGGAGGCTTGACCGATGGCTCGTGACAAGACCCGTATGAAGCGCAAGGAGCGCAAGAACATCGCCGCTGGCGTTGCGCATGTGAACTCCTCGTTCAACAACACCAAGATCCTGATCTCCGACGTTCAGGGCAACGCGATTGCCTGGTCCTCGGCCGGCACGATGGGCTTCAAGGGATCGCGCAAGTCGACCCCCTATGCCGCCCAGATGGCTGCCGAAGACGTGGCCCGCAAGGCGCAGGAACACGGCGTGAAGACGCTGGAAGTCGAAGTGCAGGGCCCGGGTTCGGGCCGTGAAAGCGCGCTGCGCGGCCTCGCCGCCGCCGGTTTCAACATCACCTCGATCCGTGATGTGACGCCGATCGCGCATAACGGCTGCCGTCCGCCGAAGCGCCGGCGCGTCTGACGACTTATTCAGCGGTCCGGGCCGTGCGGCAAAGCGCGGCCCGGGGCGTTTTCGTTTTTTCCCTCGGGCGTTCCCGGGCATCGGTCATGGACCGGGAACAGGTATGGAGGCAGAACGCATGATCCACAAGAATTGGGCTGAACTGATCAAGCCGCAGCAGCTTGACGTAAAGCCGGGCAACGACCCGCAGCGCAAGGCGACGCTGATCGCCGAACCGCTGGAGCGCGGCTTTGGCCTGACGCTTGGCAACGCGCTGCGCCGGGTGCTGATGTCGTCGCTTCAGGGCGCTGCCATCACCTCCGTCCAGATCGACAACGTGCTGCACGAGTTCTCCTCGGTCGCCGGTGTCCGCGAAGACGTCACCGACATCGTTCTGAACCTCAAGGGCGTCTCCTTGAAGATGGAAGTCGAAGGGCCGAAGCGCCTGTCGATCTCGGCCAAGGGTCCGGGCGTTGTCACCGCTGGCGACATCTCGGAATCGAATGGCATCGAGGTTCTGAACAAGGACCACGTGATCTGCCACCTCGACGACGGCGCCGACCTCTTCATGGAACTGACGGTCGATACCGGCAAGGGCTATGTCGCGGCCGACAAGAACCGCCCGGAAGACGCACCCATCGGTCTGATCCCGATCGACGCGATCTATTCGCCGGTCAAGAAAGTCAGCTACGAAGTTCAGCCGACCCGTGAGGGCCAGGTTCTGGACTATGACAAGCTGACGATGAAGATCGAGACGGACGGCTCGCTGACCCCGGACGATGCCGTGGCCTATGCCGCGCGCATCCTTCAGGACCAGCTTGGCATCTTCGTCAACTTCGACGAACCGGAATCGGCCTCCAAGCAGGACGCGGACGACGGGCTGGAATTCAACCCGCTCCTCCTCAAGAAGGTGGACGAGCTGGAACTCAGCGTCCGTTCGGCGAACTGCCTGAAGAACGACAACATCGTCTATATCGGCGATCTGATCCAGAAGACCGAAGCCGAGATGCTGCGCACCCCGAACTTCGGCCGCAAGTCGCTGAACGAGATCAAGGAAGTGCTTTCGGGCATGGGTCTGCACCTCGGCATGGATGTCGAGGACTGGCCGCCAGAGAACATCGAAGACCTCGCGAAGCGCTTCGAAGACCAGTTCTGAAAGTCCTAATCCGCCGTGCGGCGTGTCGGGACGGATGCCCGACAGATGCCATACGGATGCGGGACGCTTGACAGACGGGTGGGCCGGCTTTAGACGGCCCCCCCGGAATGCCCGCCAGATGCGGGGAAAACATGGGCACAACGCCCCAAGGAGAGCGGCGCGAGGACCACGCCCGCCGGACAAAGCAAAAGACGATAGGAGATCAAAATGCGTCACGCCCGCGGCTACCGCCGTCTGAACCGTACCCATGAGCACCGTAAGGCGCTCTTCGCCAACATGGCCGGTTCGCTCATCGAACATGAACAGATCAAGACCACCCTTCCCAAGGCGAAGGAACTGCGTCCTATCATCGAAAAGCTGATCACGCTCGCCAAGCGCGGCGACCTGCATGCCCGTCGTCAGGCGGCTGCCCAGCTTAAGCAGGACAAGTATGTCGCACGCCTCTTCGAAATTCTCGGCCCGCGCTACAAGGACCGTCAGGGCGGTTATGTCCGCGTTCTGAAAGCCGGGTTCCGCTATGGCGACATGGCGCCAATGGCGATCATCGAATTCGTCGACCGTGATCCGGCCGCCAAGGGCGCTGCCGACAAGGCGCGTCTCGAGGCCGCGGAAGCCGCCGAATCCTGACGTAGCGTCACCCGCCTAGCGCGTGGTATTGTAAAAGTAACAACCCCGTCGCTACTATCGGCGGGGTTGTTTCGTTCAATGGGTGTGCTGCTAAATGATGTCGTCGATTCTGCCTGTTGCAATATGTACCGACCGGCTTGTCGATTGCATCTGCGCGGCGGCCGCATCGATAACTGCTGACAGCTGCACATCTGCCAGTGGCGTTGCGCCCAGGAATTCCAGGAGATCTGTTCGCGCGGTATCGGGAAGGCGCATCAGCCTTGCAAACAGCTCAGGATCGATCGTACGCAATAGCTTGACCCTCAACGAGAAATACGCTGAGGATCAATTTAGAGTTGATTGGGGGCAAGGCAACTTGTCTAAAAAGACATGTCTTCGCATCGCGGCATAGATCTCAGGTTACATGAGCTGGGGCTTCTCGCCCCGGCCGGTTATTTCCTTGGTTTGCACATTCGTTTTACTGCGCCTTTGATGACGTTTCAGACCTATGATCAGGCTTGGCTCGATCACTATACCAACAATGGCTATGTGCTTCGCGATCCCATGACCGCCTGGGGGTTCAGTACGACCGGCACGATCCGTTGGAGCGACAAGCGATTGCCCGATCCATTCGGACTTTTCGCAGAAGCAGCACAATACGGCCTGAAATACGGCGCGACGGTGTCCTACGGAGAAATAAGTTCCCGTACGATCGCAAGTATCGCCCATAGCGAGCGGGAGTTCACCGACGAAGAGATTGCCCGTGTGGCATCGATCGTGCATGAGTTGCACGATGCGACCGAGCCGCCGAGCGAACTGACGACGGCTCAGATCGAAGCTCTTAAGTGCATTGCGGGCGGCGACCGGCACGCAGCAGCGGCCGCGAAACTCGGGATTTCGGAAAGTGCGCTCAAGGCCAGACTTAACTCTGCGCGGCAGAGACTGATGGCGCGGACGACTGCCGAAGCGATCCAGAGGGCAAAAGACTACCGACTGCTCTGACGGTCGTCCTCCGCAAGGTTACCGATTAACCACCCACCCTGCAGGAGGATGTCATGCAGACCACTACCCTTTCTTTTGAGAATCTCCACAACCATGGGGAGCTCTTTGCCAATATGCTTCGTGCTCGGCGTGAGCTTTTCATCGGTCACAACAAATGGGACCTGCCCGAGGCGCTCGGCATGGAATACGACCAGTACGATACACCGGCAAGCCGCTGGGTTGTCGTGCATGATGAGTTGGGCCAGGTTCTGGCGGGGAACCGCCTGACGCCGACCACAGCACGCTGCGGGATCTATTCCTACATGATCCGCGATGCACAGCGCGGACTTCTCGACACGATCCCGGCGAACCTTCTTTTCGAGGAGGCGCCCGTGGCGGAAACCGTCTGGGAGAGTTCGCGCCTCTTCGTATCACACACGGTTCCGGCGCATCTGCGCCGCAGGGTGCATGCAAAGCTGGTCATGGAACTCGGAGGAGCGGCCCGGCGCCTTGGCGCAACACATTGTCTGACGCTTCTCGCAGCGAACTGGCCGCGCTGGGCCGGACGGGTCGGTGTCGACATGACGGCGATGGGACCGGTGATGAATATCGACGGAGTGGACAACCAGGTCGTGTCGATGGACTTCTCGTCGACGCTGCATTGATTGCCAGACGGGCCGGCTTCCAAATGGCAGCCGGCCCATGCTTCCGCTTTTATCGGCATTGCCGCTGAGATAGTCTCTCGGCCATGCCGGATCTTTTCGATCAGACCGCCAATACTGCAACCCTGCACGACGCGCCGCGTCCGTTGGCGGACCGGTTGCGGCCTGCCGCGATTGCCGAAGTTATCGGGCAGAAGAAGGTACTCTCTGCCGATGGCCCTCTCGGCGCGATGCTGGCCTCGGGATCTCTTTCGTCGCTGATTCTCTGGGGTCCGCCCGGAGTTGGCAAAACCACGATTGCCCGGTTGCTGGCCGATGCCACTGACCTTGCCTTTGTGCAGATCAGCGCGATCTTTTCCGGCGTGCCTGAGCTTCGGAAAGTCTTCGAGGCGGCGAAGCTGCGCCGTCAGCAGGGCAGGGGCACGCTCCTCTTCGTTGATGAGATTCACCGCTTTAACAAGGCCCAGCAGGACGGGTTCCTGCCGCATATGGAAGACGGCACTATCGTGCTGGTCGGCGCCACCACCGAAAACCCCTCATTTGAACTGAACGCCGCTCTTCTCAGCCGCTCGCAGGTGATCGTGCTGGACCGGCTCTCGCCCGCCGATCTGGAGCTTCTGGTGCAGCGGGCGGAAAAGGAGCTTGGCCGTGCACTGCCCCTGAAGGCGGAGGCGCGCGAGGCACTGGTGAACATGGCCGACGGCGATGGCCGCGCGCTGTTGAACCTCATCGAACAGGTGGCCGCCTGGAAGACCGACAAAACGCTCGACACAACGGCCTTGTCCGATCGACTGATGCGGCGCGCAGCGAAATACGACAAGTCGGGCGAGGAGCATTACAACCTCATCTCTGCCCTGCATAAATCCGTGCGCGGGTCCGACCCGGACGCAGCACTCTACTGGTTCGCGCGCATGCTGGAAGGCGGTGAGGATCCGCGTTTCCTCGCCCGCCGCATCACGCGGATGTCGGTCGAGGATATCGGTCTTGCCGATCCGCAGGCGCAGTCGATCTGCCTGCACGCCTGGGAGGTCTATGAACGCCTTGGCAGCCCCGAGGGCGAATTGGCGCTGGCCGAGGCCGTCACCTATCTCGCGCTCGCGCCGAAATCGAACGCGGTCTATGTCGCCTACAAGGCGGCGCGCGCCGAGGCGCGCAAGACCGGGTCGGAACCGCCGCCGAAACATATCCTGAATGCGCCGACGAAGATGATGAAGGATCAGGGCTACGGGTCGGGCTATGCCTATGACCACGACGCCGAGGACGGGTTTTCTGGCCAGAACTATTTTCCCGAAACGATGAAGCGCCCCGTCTTCTACCAGCCGGTCGAGCGCGGCTATGAACGTGAACTGAAGAAGCGGGTCGAGTGGTTCGCGAAGCTGCGCGACAAACGCAGCTGACACTCCTCGTGCGCCGAGGCCAGTGTCCGGGCTTCTCGTGGCGATGAGTGCCCCGAAGGGGCTTTGAGGAGCGCTGGCCGGAGTTGACTTTGCCCGCGTGAGGCATGAGGAAGGCGCCATGATCCAGACCCTGCTTCAGGTGGCCCTTGGCGGCGCGCTCGGCGCCTCGGCCCGCTATATGACCAATGTCGCCGCGATGCGGCTGATCGGCCCCGGTTTTCCCTGGGGCACGGTCGTGGTGAACGTCGTGGGCTCGTTCCTGATGGGGGTGATTGTCGTGGCGCTGGCCCACAAGGACGCGACCCGGATGGCGCCGTTTCTGATGACGGGTCTCTTGGGCGGCTTCACCACCTTCTCGGCCTTCTCGCTCGACGCGCTGACCATCTGGGAACGTGGCCAGACGGGGCTTGCCGCCGCCTATGTTCTTGGGTCGGTGATCCTGTCGTTAGCCGGGATCGTCGCCGGAATGGCCGTGACCCGTGGGGTATTCGCATGAGCAGCGTCAAACTCCTGACCGTGTCCGTCGACGAGGGCGAAAGCCGTCTCGACCGCTGGCTGAAGAGGCGTTTCGCGCAGATCACGCAGGGCCAGATCGAGAAGCTGTGCCGCACCGGGCAGATCCGCGTCGATGGCGGGCGGGTCAAGGCCTCCACCAGGGTCCAGCCAGGGCAGGAGGTGCGCGTGCCGCCGCTGCCGGCATCCGAATCCAACGTGCCGAAGCCCGAGGCCGGGATCAGCGCCGCCGATGCAAAGATGATCCAGGCGGCGGTCCTGTGGAAGGACGAACATATCATCGCCCTGAACAAGCCGCCGGGCCTGCCGTCGCAGGGAGGATCGGGGCAGGGCAACCGCCATGTCGACGGTCTGAGTGCCGCCCTGATGTTCGGCTACAAGGATCAGCCGAAGCTCGTCCACCGGCTCGACAAGGACACATCCGGCGTCCTGCTTCTGGCCCGCACCAGCCGCATTGCCCGTGCGCTGAGTGAAGCCTTCCAGTCGCGCACCACGCGCAAGATCTACTGGGCGGCCGTTGCCGGTGTGCCGAACCCGAAGATGGGTACGATCCGGTTCGGTTTGGTGAAGGCTCCCGGCCATGGGCGGGGCGGCGAAGGCGAGAAAATGATGGCCGTTCATCCGTCCAAGATCGATGAGACCGATGGCGCGAAACGGGCGACGACCGATTTCGCTGTACTCGACGCGCTTGGCACCCGCACCGCATGGGTCGCGCTGGTTCCGGTGACCGGCCGCACCCATCAGCTTCGGGCCCATATGGCCGAACTGGGCCACCCGATCGTGGGCGACGGCAAATATGGCGGTTCAGGGCAGGAAAACCTCGGCGATGGTTGGGGCGCCCAGTTGGGCGGCGATATCAGCCGCAAGCTGCATCTTCATGCGCGTTCGATCAGCTTCGATCACCCGATCACCGGCAAACGCATTACCCTGACCGCGCCTTTGCCCGACCATATGAAACGCACCTGGAAGACACTCGGCTGGTCCGAGGCCGATGTCCCCGCCGATCCGTTCGCGGAGGAGGCATGACGGGGCTGCGGCTGGTGGTCTTCGATGTCGACGGCACGATTGTCGATAGTCAGGACCATATCCACGGGGCGATGGAGCATGCGTTCACTGAGGTCGGCCATCCGCTGCCCTCGCGCGCCGAGATCCTCTCCATCGTCGGCCTGTCGCTGCCCGAGGCGATGGCCCGCCTCGTCCCGGAGCTGCCGGCGGTTGCGCAAGCCGATCTGGTCGAGGCCTACAAGGGCAGCTTCGGGCGAATGCGGGCGGACCGCCTGTCGCCATTATTCGACGGAATGGCCGATCTCATCGTGCGGCTTCGTGCAGAACCCGAGACGCTTCTCGGTGTGGCGACCGGTAAATCCCGGCGCGGGCTGACCCATGTTCTGGCCGGGCACGAATTGCAGGACAATTTCATCACCACCCAAGTCGCCGATGATCACCCGTCGAAACCGCACCCCTCGATGCTGCTTGCGGCATTGGCCGAAACCGGGGTTCCGGCTCGGGATGCGGTGATGATCGGCGACACGACCTATGACATCCAGATGGGCCGCGCCGCCGGGTTCCACACGATCGGGGTCAGCTGGGGTTATCACCGGGCCGAGACGCTGGCAGCGGCCGGGGCCGGACGGGTGGTGGAAACGGCTGGTGCGCTGGCGGATGCGATTGACGATATCTTGGAGACGGCATGAGCGGCTGGAAGGCGAAACGGTTCTGGAAAGCGGTGACGGTGGCTGAGGCAGAAGGTGGCTTTGCCGTGCTGCTTGACGCACGTCCCGTGCGTACACCCGCCAAAGCGCCCCTGTTGCTGCCGAGCCATGCAATGGCCGAGGCGATCGCGGCAGAATGGCAGGCGGTCGAAGGGGCAGTTGATCCCCGCACCATGCCCGTGACGCGCCGGGCCAATGCCGCCATCGACAAGGTCGCCCCGCAGTTCGAGGAAGTAGCGCAACTGGTGGCCGACTACGGCGGGTCAGACCTTCTCTGCTACCGCGCCGAAGCGCCGAAGGCTCTGGTCGAGGCGCAGGCGAAGGCCTGGGACCCGCTGCTGGACTGGGCGGCAGATACGTTCAGTTCGCGCCTCTGCGTTACGCGGGGCGTCGTGCCGGTAGCCCAGCCTGCGGAGTGTCTCGACAGGTTGGCCGCTGTGGTCCGAGCGACGACGCCATTTCAGCTTACCGCGCTTTACGATCTGGTCGGGCTCAGCGGTTCACTGATCCTGGGACTTGCTGCAACGCGCGGCGAATTCGACGCCGAATCCCTCTGGTCTCTGTCGCGCCTGGACGAAGACTGGCAAGCCGAGCATTGGGGCGAAGACGAAGAAGCGTCCGCCAACGCGGCGCTGCGCAAGACGGAGTTCCTTCGGGCGCGCCATTTTTGGGAACTTTCACGCCCACTTGCGGAATAAAGTTACGCGCGACGCCGCGTCACCCCGAAAAACCACATGTCAAATGGCATTTCCGTCATTCGCCGGGCTGTTTGCGACCTTGACGCGCGCAACACATCGTTCAACACTGCGCCGCGCGGGGGCATGAACCCCAATAAACAGGGGCCGACCACTCGGTCCGAACAGACCGCCCCTCGGGGTGGCAACTCAGGAAGAGGTACATATGAAAAAATCGGTATTCCTCGGGACGCTGGCAGCGAGTGCTCTGCTGGCTGGCTTCGCGTCGGCGGCAACGCTTGACGACGTCAAGGCCCGCGGCGAGCTGATCTGTGGCGTCAACACCGGTCTCACGGGCTTCGCAGCCCCGGATGCCAACGGCAACTGGCAGGGCTTTGACGTGGCCATCTGTAAGGCCGTCGCGGCTGCCGTTCTTGGTGATGCGTCCAAGGTGAAATACGTTCCGACCACTGGCGAAACCCGCTTTACTGCTCTCGCGTCGGGCGAGATCGACATGCTGGCCCGGAACACGACCTGGACCTTCTCGCGCGATGCGGACCTCAAGTTCACCTTCACCGGTGTGAACTACTATGACGGCCAGGGCTTCATGGTGAAGAAGGACCTCGGCGTTTCTTCGGCCAAGGAACTGGACGGCGCCACGGTTTGCATCCAGACCGGCACGACGACCGAACTGAACCTTGCTGACTTTTTCAAGGTCAACAACATGTCCTACCAGCCGGTCGCGATCCAGACCAACGCTGAAGGCGAACAGCAGTACCTTGCCGGTGCTTGTGACGCCTACACAACTGACGCTTCGGGCCTTGCCGCGACGCGCGCTGTGTTTGCCGATCCGGAAAATCACATCATCCTTCCGGAAATCATCTCGAAAGAGCCGCTCGGGCCGCTCGTCCGCCATGGCGATGACCAGTGGGCCGACATCAACCGCTGGGTGCTGAACGCGCTGATCGCGGCGGAAGAATTCGGCGTAACCTCGGCCAACGTGGAAGAGCTGTCGAAGGGCACCGAGAACCCGGAAGTCAACCGGATCCTCGGAACCGAGGGCGACCTTGGTGCGATGATTGGGCTCGACAAGGAATGGGGCAAGCGTGCGATTGCTGCCGAAGGCAACTATGGCGAAATCTTCGCCAAGTATCTCGGTGAATCGACCCCGATCGGTCTGGCCCGCGGCCTCAACGCGCAGTGGACTCAGGGCGGCCTGCTCTACACGCCGCCGTTCCGCTGATCTGACCCCTTAAGGCGCGCGGAAAACCGCGCGCCTTTTTCCTCCATCAAGAACAGACAGAAGGCCGGGGCATTGTGCCCTGAACAGACGGCAAAGCCGCAAACGCCTTCGACAACGGGGATATAATCATGGCTACAGCCGCTGACACGCCGAGGGAATCCTTTCGGCTAGGGATGCTGATTTACGATACGCGCTATCGGTCGATCACCATTCAGACCATCGTTGTAATTCTCGCCATGGCCGGAGTCTGGTGGCTCTATGACAACCTGATGGCCAATCTCACGGCGCTGGATAAGACGCCGAGCTTCTCGTTCCTCTGGAACCGGGCCGGTTATGACATCAATCAGACGCTCATACCCTATACCAACGACGACACCCATCTGCGTGCAATGCTCGTGGGGCTCGTCAACACGATCCTCGTGGCGGTGCTGGGTTGCGTGGCGGCGACCGTTGTCGGAGTGATTGTCGGCGTGCTCAGACTGTCGAAGAACTGGCTCGTCGCGCGCCTGATGACGGTTTATGTCGAAGGCTTTCGCAACGTCCCGGTACTGCTTTGGATCCTTGTAATTTTTGCAGTCTTGACCGAGATCACGCCGCAACCTCGTGATTTCAAGGTTACAGATGAGATGATCGCGGCAGGCGAAGAACCGGCCGCCTCGATGATCCTCCTGGACACCGTTGCCATCACCAATCGCGGTACCTTCGTTCCGGCGGCACTTTACGAACGCTCGCTGGGCGAGATTAAAATCGGCTTCCTACCGATCAGCCTCAACACACTCGCGATCCTCGCAGTGATCGTCGGCAGCATTCTCGGCTACCGGGCGATCAAGAAACACGCGACAGCAGTGCAGGAGGCGACCGGCATCCGGCCTGTTACCTGGTGGAAGAGCCTTTTGGTGCTCTTCGGCCCAATCATCGTGCTTCTACTCGCCCTCGGCTTCCATCTGGAGATCCCCACACTCGGCGGGTTCAACTTTACCGGCGGCATCCTTGTCTCGAACGCACTGATGGCGCTCTGGCTTGGACTGACGCTCTACACGGCGGCCTTCATTGCCGAGATCGTTCGCGCCGGCATCATGGCCATTTCCAAGGGTCAGTCCGAGGCGTCCTTCGCGCTCGGGCTGCGTCCGGGACGTACGATGAGCCTGATCATCCTTCCACAGGCTCTGCGGGTGATTATTCCGCCTCTGATCTCGCAATACCTGAACCTGACGAAGAATTCGTCGCTGGCGATTGCGGTCAGCTACATGGACCTGCGCGGTACGCTGGGCGGCATCACGCTTAACCAGACAGGACGAGAGCTGGAATGCATGCTCATCCTGATGCTCACCTATCTGGCGCTGAGCCTGCTCATCTCCTCGGGGATGAACGTCTACAACAACGCCGTCAAGCTGAAGGAGCGCTGAGATGTCCGACCTTCATGCCAATTCGGCCCTCTTCGTCCGCAAGGAAATGTTGCCGCCCTCAGACCCGCCGGCGTTGGAATCCGGCGCGATCAAGTGGCTGCGCGAGAACCTCTTCTCGGGCTGGCTGAATTCGACCCTGACCGTTCTGGGACTTGCTGCGATTTTCTTTGTGCTGAAGCTGGGGCTTCCATGGTTCCTTCACGGCGTCTGGAACGCCAACTCGCTCGGGGAATGCCGCGAGATCATCGCGGCAACCTGGGGCGAGGATGCACATGGCGCCTGTTGGGCGGTGATCCGGGAACGCTGGAACCAATTCATGTTCGGGTTCTATCCGCGTGAACTCTACTGGCGGCCAGTTCTGGCGCTTCTGCTGTTGATGGTCGCGCTCGCACCGGTTCTGTTCTCGGAAAAATCGAACAAGCTCTGGATCGCGGGCGGTGTGATCGCCGTGCTCATCCTCTGGCTTTCGGTAAGCTATGGCCAATGGATCCCGGTCGGGATTCTCGTGCTGCTTGCCGCAATTACCGGCTACTTGGGGTCTCGTGGCGTTCACTGGCCGGTCAATCTGCTTTGGTTCACAGGCGTTTACACGGGTCTTGCGTTCTGGCTTCTTTGGGGCGGCACGATCTGGTTGCCAGTCGTTGCGCTGCTTGGATTTGTCGTTGGCTGGATCGCATTCCGGTTCGCGAGCAATGCAGTCGGAACGATCGTCGGCGCCGGTGCCGGTGCGATCGCGGCGATCCTCTGGTGGTACTTCGCTGCCGGGGCTCTTTCTGACACGCTGACCGGGCTGACCGGTCGGACGCAGCCGTTCTGGCTCAGGGGTGTTGATTCCGATGAATTCGGGGGCTTCGTCCTTGCTTTCACCATCGGAATTGCAGGCATCGCGATCTCGCTGCCGATGGGGATCATCCTCGCGCTCGGCCGTCGGTCAGATATGCCGCTTGTCAAGGCGATCTGCGTCGGCTTCATCGAGTTCATCCGCGGTGTGCCGTTGATCACGCTTCTGTTCGTGGCCTCGCTGCTTCTGAACTACTTCCTGCCGCCGGGGACCAACTTCGACATCATCCTGCGCGTCATCATCATGGTCACGCTCTTCTCGGCCGCCTATATCGCCGAGGTGATCCGGGGTGGTCTCGCCGCGCTTCCGCGCGGGCAGTACGAGGCGGCCGACGCGCTTGGTCTCGACTACTGGAAGGCGCAACGGCTGATCATCATGCCACAGGCGCTGAAGATCTCCATCCCCGGGATCGTGTCCTCCTTCATCGGGCTCTTCAAGGACACGACACTGGTGGTCTTCGTCGCCTTGCTCGACCCGCTGAAAGGCATCACCGACGCCGTGCGCGCCGCCATCGAATGGAAGGGTGTCTACTGGGAACCCTACATCTTCGTCGGCGCCATTTTCTTCATCGTCTGCTTCAGCATGTCGCGGTACGCCATGTACCTCGAGAACAAGCTGAAGCGTGAACACCGTTAAGGAGAGTCCATATGTCGGACCCACATGCAGTCACCCGCGAAATCGACCGCAGCCACATGCAGGTTTCGGACGAAGTCGCAATCCAGATCACCAATATGAACAAATGGTACGGCGCGTTCCACGTGCTGCGCGACGTCAACGTAACGGTGAACCGGGGCGAGCGCATCGTCATCTGCGGTCCCTCCGGTTCCGGCAAGTCGACGTTGATCCGCTGCATCAACCGGTTGGAGGAACACCAGCAGGGCAAAATCGTTGTCGACGGAATTGAACTCACCAATGACCTCAAAAACATCGACAAGGTGCGGTCAGAGGTCGGGATGGTGTTCCAGCACTTCAACCTTTTCCCGCATCTGACGATCCTCGAAAACTGCACACTCGCGCCCATCTGGGTCCGTAAGGTCCCGAAGAAAGAAGCCGAGGCGACGGCGATGCATTTCCTTGAAAAGGTGAAGATTCCGGAGCAAGCCAACAAGTATCCGGGCCAGTTGTCGGGTGGTCAGCAGCAGCGGGTGGCCATTGCCCGGTCGCTCTGCATGAAGCCGCGCATCATGCTGTTCGACGAACCGACATCGGCGCTTGACCCCGAGATGATCAAGGAAGTGCTCGATACGATGATCGAGCTGGCCGAAGAGGGGATGACGATGCTCTGCGTGACCCACGAGATGGGCTTCGCCCAGGCTGTGGCGAACCGGGTCATCTTCATGGACCAGGGCCAGATCGTTGAACAGAATGAACCGAAAGAGTTCTTCAACAACCCGCAATCGGACCGGACGAAGTTGTTCCTAAGCCAGATTCTCGGACACTGACACTCATTGGATACAAGAAAAAAAGCCCCGGTTTCTGCCGGGGCTTTTTGCGTATATGGGCGGGCTTTCAGTCCCGCCCCGATGGCACGAAAAAATCCAAGACGGAGCCGGACCCTGCCTTGATCGCCGACCAGCGGTCGATCTGGAAATCGACCACCAGCGTGGCGCCGGTCGGATAGCGGTGGAAGTCCGGGTCGGCGGGCACGCGCGCGGGCAGGCGGGCAGCGAATTCAGCGATGCCGGGATTGTGCCCGATCATCAACACGCAATCACCGGTCGCCTTCGAAAGGTATTTCATCATCACGTCCGGCGCCGCGTGGTACAACGCCGGCACGAACTCCACCTTCGGGGTCACTTCCAGCGGTGCGGCCGCCATCCGGGTCCAGGTCTCCTTGGTCCGCTCGGCTGTTGAACACAGGACCTGATCGGGTTCGTAGCCCCGCGAATGAAGCCACTCCCCCAGTTCCAGCGCCGCGCGCCGCCCGCGCCCGTTCAGGGGCCGGTCATGATCGGCGGTTGCGGGATCGTCCCAAGCGGATTTTGCATGGCGTGTCAGGATCAGGCGGCGGTGGCCGGAAGGAGTCATTTGTGAAAAAGCCTCATGTGATAGGCGGATTGTTCCGGCAGCCTGCCATAGGCTTGTGACAGCGGGCAAGCGCGGCGAACAAGACAACCCGAAGAAAGGCAATCCCGACCGGCAGTGGCGTCAAGGAAAGCATGACAGGAGGGCACATCGTAGCCTTCTGTCGTCAGCGCACCGGCCGGGCAGGCTACCTCGCAGGGACGGTCGGCGCAGCTAAGGCAGGGTGAGGCAGCGGGCGGTGGCGGCAGGTCAAGATGGTCGGGCAACGCCAGGGCGCCCCGGAACGACACCATGAGCCCTGCCTGATCATGGACAAGTAGCTGCACGGGCGAGGCCCAGACCCGTCCGGTCCTGAGCGCCCAGCGATAGAATGGCGGATAGGGCGGGCCGTCGGAGGGGAAGATGGCCTGACCGCCGCAGGTGGCGGCGATGTCGCCAAGCACCCGCTTCGACCAGCGATCCAGCGGGTCAGCGGTGCCGTCCCGCCATTCCGGCGATGCCGTCAGTTGCGCCCAGAATCCCGGTTCCGAAGGTCCGAATAGCAACAGCGTTCGGGTTCCCTCCGGGCAGTCATCCCCGGGTGCGGGATTAAACCCGCCGAAAACCGCTAGGCGGTGTCCGGCGGCACTTCTGTCGATACTGGAAAGATCGGCCCGCGTCATGACGGAACGATGCCGTGCCCCTCAGCCGTCGGCAATGCCAAAGGCGACCTTCGACGCGTGGTTTTCGTTACCGCACGCGCGGCTTCACACGTGGTTCGGTCGTGCGGATGAGAGAGCCCGCGCCGTGATCGGTGAACAGTTCCAGAAGACACGCGTTCGGCACCCGTCCATCGAGGATGACGACGGCGCGCACACCTTCCTCAATCGCCTTCAGCGCGGTTTCGGTCTTGGGAATCATGCCGCCCGCGATGACGCCCTTGGCGGTGAGATCACGAACCTCGTCCGGCGTCAGCTGGGTCATGACCTCGCCCGCCTCGTTCTTCACGCCCGAGACGTCGGTCAGCAGCAGAAGGCGGTCAGCCTGAAGGGCACCTGCTATGGCGCCCGCAGCGGTATCGCCATTGACGTTGAAGGTCTCGTTCGCCTCCATTCCCGTCGCCACCGGCGCGACGACAGGAATGATCCCGGCGGTGAAGAGGTCGCGCAGAACCTGCACGTTCATCTCGACCGGCTTTCCGACAAAGCCAAGCTCGGGATCGTCGGCAACGCAGACCATGAGGTCGTCGTCCTTTCCCGAAAGCCCGACCGCTCTGCCGCCTTCGTCCATGATTGCCTGAACAATGCGCTTATTGACAAGGCCGGTCAGAACCATCTCGACGACCTCGACGGTGGCCTTGTCGGTTACGCGCTTGCCGCGCACGAACTCCGACTTGATGCCCAGCCGAGACAGCAGATCGTTGATCATCGGCCCGCCACCATGGACGACAACCGGGTTCATCCCGACCTGACGCATCAGCACGATATCGCGGGCAAACTCGGCCATTGCCGCCTCATCCCCCATCGCGTTGCCGCCGAACTTCACGACGACGACGGCGCCGGTATAGCGCTGAAGGTAGGGCAGCGCCTCGGAAAGGGTCCGAGCGGTGGCGATCCAGTCACGGTTCATGTCTTGCTTTCTCATTCGCGAAAAAACCTGAAAGGGCGGATGACGTGGTGTTACAGCGTTCCGCGACGTCGGCCAAGGGCGGGAGCCAAAATCCTTCCGCCTCACGCCATCGTTGCGATGATCGCCCGCAGCGTTTCGATGCCATCGCCCTTTTCGGACGAAGTCACGACTATCTCGGGGTAGGCAGCAGGGTGCTTTTGCAGCGCCGCGCGGACCTGGGTCAGGACCTTCTCGTGTTCCGAGGTCTTGATCTTGTCTGCCTTGGTCAGAACCACCTGAAAGGTCACGGCGGACCGGTCGAGAAGCGTCAGGATCTCCTCATCCACCTTCTTGATGCCGTGGCGCATGTCGATCAGCACGAAGGCGCGGCGTAGGGTTTGCCGCCCGCCGAGATAGGATTTTAACAGCGCTTGCCATTTCGCCACCACCGCGACAGGCGCCTCGGCATAGCCATAGCCGGGCAGGTCGACGAGGTAATGGGTGTCTCCGGCCGTGAAATAGTTGATCTCCTGCGTCCGGCCCGGCGTGTTGGAGGCGCGCGCCAGTGCCTTGCGGCCCGTCAGCGCGTTGATGAGAGAGCTTTTTCCGACATTCGAACGGCCCGCGAAACAGACCTCCACCCGGTCGGCCGGGGGCAGGCCCGACATCGCGACGACACCTTTGAGAAAGTCGATGGGGCCGGCGAACATCAGCCGCCCCTTTTCGCGGCTGGCTTCGTCCGGCATCGGGGCCAGCGGGAAGGGAATCGTCACGGCAAAAGCTCCGCCCGGTCGCCGACATTGATTTCGCCGGAGTCGATGACCTTTGCGTAAAGGCCGAAATCATTGTCGCCATGCAGCGCTGTCAGCGCGCGCAGGGTGTCGGCATCGCGTTCACCGGTCACAGGGTTCGCGGTCGTGGCCAGACAGCGCTCTTTCGGTTCGACGATCTCCAGTACCGCGCCGCCGACCCTGAGCTTGCGGCCGATCCAGTCCCGCTCTTCCCAGGGCTTCAGGCCTTCCAGCCAGATATTGCCCCGCCAGCGCAAAGGGGAAAGGTCGACGCCCATATATTCCCCCAGCGCCCGGTTCGACGCGAGCGAGATGAGGGAGATCGATGGATAGTCGGTATCGGTCATGCCACGGCCTTCAACCGAATAAATTCGCGTGGGCAGGGCCCGGTCGGTCGGGCTGATCGGGCGAACCCAATCGATGAAGCGGGCGGCATCGGCGGCATCGTCCGGACGGAATGTGATATCGGGCCGCTCCGGATGGGTCAGCGTCAGGGACGCTGCCGCCTCGTCAAGCGTGGCATTGATCGCCATCAGCTTCGGCGCCTTGGACCCGCGTGAAAAGTTCTGGCAGGGCGACCATTCGCCCTCCGTGATCTTCGCCGCGTCATGCGCCACCGCCCAGTGCCGGTCCCATCGCAGGCCCTGCCCCGCAGTCAACCGGGCCCGCGACAATGCCTCGCGACCATGCGATTTCAGCGGATGACGCTGGAGCGAAGCAACTGTCGGCGTCATTTCGGCGCCGACTTGTCGCGTTTGAACCCGCTCTTGATATTCCCGAAGAGATCCGGGCGTTTCCCGTGCATCGACATGATCGTGTATTGCTGGACGAAAGTGATCGTGTTGTTCGCGATCCAGTAAATGACGAGGCCCGAGGCGAAACTACCGAGCATGAACATGAAGATCCACGGCATCCAGGCAAAGATCATCTGCTGAGTCGGATCGGTCGGTGCGGGGTTCAGTTTCTGCTGGAACCACATCGAGATGCCGAGAAGGATCGGCAGCACGCCGAGCGAGAAGATGAAGAAGAGCGAGCCCTGGTCGGGTGTGGCCCAGGGCAGAAGGCCGAAGAGGTTCAGGATCGACGAAGGGTCGGGTGACGAAAGGTCCTTGATCCAGCCAAACCACGGGGCGTGGTAAAGTTCGATCGTGACGTAGATGACCTTGTAGAGTGAGAAGAAGATCGGGATCTGAAGCAGGATCGGCAGGCAGCCGGAGGCCGGGTTGACCTTGTTCTTCTTGTAAAGCTCCATCATGCCTTTCTGCATCTTCTGGCGATCGTCGCCCGCAGCCTCTTTGAGGGCCTCCATCTCAGGCTGCAACTCCTTCATCCTGGCCATCGAGATGTAGGATTTGCGCGCCAGCGGGAAGACGATCAGCTTGATGATGAAGGTCAGCGCGATGATCGCCCAGCCCATGTTGCCAATGGCGCCATGGAGCCAGTGCAGCAACTGGAACATCGGTTTGGTCAGGAAGAAGAACCAGCCCCAGTCGATGGAGTCGACGAAACCCTTGATCCCGGCGGTTTCTTCATAACCCTTGATCGCTTCCCATTCTTTCGCACCGGCAAAAAGCATCGTCGTTGCGGTCGAGGTTGCGCCCGGCGCGACATCCATCACCGGAAGGCGTGCTTCGGCCTGATAGATGTCTGCCCCGGGAACGTATTTCACGACCGAGGTGAAAGGCTGGCCCGGAGCAGGGGCAAGTGTCGTCATCCAGTATTTGTCGGTGAATCCGATCCAGCCATCGGCGGTGACGGCGACGGGCTCTGCAGGTGCGCCTTCCCGGTTGTCGATATCGAGATCCGGAATGGCGGAATACTTGGTTTCCTCCAGCACGCCATCCGACATGCGGACGACACCCTCGTGCAGAACGTAGATGCGCTGGGCGTCGGGAATTCCGTGGCGGGCGACGATGCCGTAAGGCGCGAGGCGGACCGCAGCGCCGGTCTGGTTCTCAACCGATTGGGTTACGGTGAAAAGGTAGTCGTCGTCGACCTCGATCTTGCGGTGGAAGACCAGACCTGCGCCATTGTCCCATTTAAGCGTGACGGGTTTTCCCGGGGCCAGCGTCGCGCCCGCTTCGACCTGCCACAACGTCTTTGCGTTGGGCACAAACGACGGGTCAAGTCCACCGGCCGGCAGCCAGCCATAGACTGCATAATAGGGCTTCGCTGCATTGAGGTCGGTGCCGCCGATCGGCGCCAGCAGCCGGACATCCGCGGCGCCCTCATCAAGCGAAACCTTGTAATCCTTCAGCGACAGATCGTCGATGCGCCCGCCGAGAAGCGAGATGGAACCTTCGAGCCGCGGCGTTTCGATGTCGACGCGCGCGGCGGCCGACAGTTCGGCGGCGGCCGTGTCGACGGCAGGTGCCCCGGAGGCGGGTTCGCCTGTCGCGGTTGCGGGCTGGGTTGCGTCCACGCCTTGCGCGGTTGTTGTGGGCGCATTCGGATCGACCTCGGGTGTTGGCGGCGGGAACAGGGTGAACCAGATCAGGATCACCAGGAACGACAGCACCGTCGCGAGAATGAGGTTCTTGTTCTGGTCATCCATGATGGCGTCACTACCCGTCCTGTCCGAAGTCTCGGCTGGTTCAACAGAACGGGCGGCGAAAGGTCAAGCGGTTTTCGGGTATCGGCCTTGCTGGCAAGGGCTGACCTGTGCTCTGGGCAGCGCCTTTGCAGCTCAGGGGCGGTTGGCAGACCCGGTTGCCGGTCGGCCAACGTCGAGTGCGGCGCAGATGCGCGGTCGTGGTCACGAAAATAGCCCTGCGGGCACGGTCTGAAACTGCGAGATTGAAACAGGGGTACCGGATCGTTGCTGACCCGGGGCTGGATCAACCGGTGCGGCGTTTCACGCTTGGTGGACCGGAAAGCTTGGCGCGATGTCTGACGATCCAGTCACGGGTGGCCTGAATCGGCAATGGGCGGGAAATAACATAGCCCTGAATATGGGTGCAGCCAAGCTGCGCCAGAATGGCGTGTTCCCCGATGGTTTCCACGCCTTCGGCCAGCGTTTTCAACCCCAGCCGCTCCGCCATCGACAGGACCGCAGTCACCATGCGCTGCTGCGCCGGGTCACAATCGACCTGCGTGACATAAGACCGGTCGATCTTGATGCGGTTCACGGCGAACCGGCGGATCGCGGCGATCGAGGCATGGCCGGTGCCGAAATCGTCAAGATCAATTGGGCAGCCGAACTGTGCAAGGGCAGAGATATTGCGCACGACGATGTCGTCTTCAGACTCTGCCGCAACGGTTTCCAGAATTTCCACCGTCAGCCGTTCGGGCCTCAGGTCAAAGCGATCCAGTTGCCATTTGATCTTGCTGACCAAAGACGGGTCGCACAGCTCCTCGCGCGAGAAATTGACCGCGACCATGGGAACGCTCAGACAGTCGGCATCCCACATTCGCAGGGCCGAGAGCGCATGGTTGAGAATGATCTCGCCCAAACGCCCCCCAAGACCTGCTTCGAGGATCGCCGGAAGGAATTCGGCTGGCGTCAGAACGCCACGCTCGGGGTGTTGCCAGCGGGCCAACGCTTCGAAACCGGAGATGTCGCCGGTATCTGTGCAGAGTTGCGGTTGGAAGTAGGCAACGATTTCGCCGGTTTCCAGAGCAGCCTCGATACGGCCCTGCAGGGCGACATGCGCCGATGTGGCCTTCGCGATATCCGCGGTAAAGGCGCGGATCGTTCCCGCTCCGCTGCGCGCTGCGGCCGTAAGCGCGGCGGCGGCGGCGGTGAGCAACGCCTGACCTGTCCGCTCCGGCGCACGGCCCGAAAGACAGAAGCCGACAGAGACACTGACATAGACCGTGGTCGCATCGATGCTGATCGGTTCGGCGGCGGCAGCCTTCAGCCGCGCAGCGACCTGGATGACCGATTCGAGGTCCATCCTCCGTCCGGGTGCAAGCGCCACGGCAAAAGTTTCGCCGTCGGCGCGGGCCAGCACGTCCTGATCCCGCAGAACCCCCTGCAAGCGGTCGGCGATCTTTCGCAGGACCAGTTCATGAGCGCTTTGCCCAAAGCTGGTGCGCACGCGATTGGGTTCGTCGAGGCCAACGACAAGGCAGGCGGTGGTCTGGCCGGTCTCTTCCTCGGTCAGGAAACCGCGGTCGAGCGCGTCATGCACCGCGATCGACGCCGGAAGGCCGGTGACCACATCGATGGTTTTCCGGATCGGGATCGGCGCTGGTTCGCCAGGCCGGCGCCCTGCGAGCCAGGCCAGCGGCAGTCCAGTGCAGAGGACGAGTGCCGCACCGGCAGCGCCGAAAAAATGACCTGCGGCCGCCAGACCGGTGAACAATACCAGCAGTTCCGGCCGCGCCAGATCCGCACCGGTTCTGATCAGGCTGGTGCGGATACCGTGTCGGATCATGGCAGTTCCCTCAGTCGCCGGGCCACGGAAATGGGCCTTTCGGGTCAACGCTAAGGGGCGGGGGTGAGCGGGAGGTTAATCTTCGTCTGACGAAAACTTCGGAATTTCGTTAAAATCCGATGCTTTGCTTCTGCCCGTGGCGAGACTGACAAAATCGAAGAGTTTCGGGTCCAGGAGATGCGATGGTCGCGCGTTCATCAGCGCCCGGAACATGACCTGCCTGCGGCCGGGACTGCGCGACTCCCATCCGTCGAGGATCTGCTTGACCTGCTGGCGTTGCAGCCCATCCTGCGAGCCGCAGAGGTCGCAGGGGATAATCGGATAGTTCATTGCCCTCGCGAATTTTTCGCAATCTGCTTCGGCCACGAAGGCGAGGGGACGGTAGACGAAAAGGTCGCCATCCTCATTCAGAAGCTTCGGCGGCATGGTGGCCAGCCGCCCGCCGTGGAAGAGATTCATGAAGAAGGTCTCTAAGACATCGTCGCGGTGATGGCCGAGCACCACGGCCGAACAGCCCTCTTCACGCGCGATGCGATAGAGATTGCCGCGACGAAGCCGCGAGCAGAGGGAACACATCGTGCCCCCCGGCGCGATCTTGTCGGTGACGATGGAATAGGTGTCGGCATATTCAATCCGGTGCTCGACGCCCATCTTCGTCAGGAACTCGGGCAGCACCGTTGCCGGAAAACCCGGCTGTCCCTGATCGAGGTTGCAGGCCAGCAGATCGACTGGCAGAAGGCCGCGCCATTTCAATTCATGCAGCACCGCCAGCAGGGTGTAGCTGTCTTTGCCGCCCGACAGGCAGACCAGCCAGCGCGCACCGCGTTCGATCATGCCGTAAGCCTCTATCGCTTCGCGCGTCTCGCGCACGATCCGCTTGCGGAGTTTCTTGAACTCCGTCGAGGCAGGCGCGCCGTGAAACAGCGGATGGATATCATCAAGGTCGTCAAGCATGGCGTTTGCGATACTGCATCGCTTGATTTGCGGCAAGGCTACGTGTCGACCGCCACTCTTTGAGAAATGCCGGATAAGTGGCATCCTGACGGGATTGAACCAGAGACTTTCAGGAGAGCATCATGGACTATATTTTCGTTGCGCGCAGCAAGAAGGGGGACGGGTTCGGCGACGACCCGGCGACCAGCCATTTCGTCGCTGTGCCGGGCAACGCCAGCAATATTCTATTCAAGCACAAGATCACCAAGAACGAATGGCGCAAGGCTGTCATGGATGAAGCGCAGGGCGGCACACCCAATCCGATGACAACGGGCGATATCGTTTTCTATGTCCACGGCTTCAACAATTCGCAGAAGACGGTTCTGGAGCGGCACCGCAAGATCAAGAAGGGGCTGGCCGCGCATGGCTTCAAGGGTGTCGTCGTCAGCTTCGACTGGCCGAGCGGGGATGTCGCGCTCAACTATCTTGAGGACCGCGACAAGGCCAAGGCGGCGGCGCATCAGCTCGTGACCGAGGGGATTGCGCTGTTTGCGAGGCTGCAGGAACCCGATTGCCGGGTCGACATGCATATCCTCGCTCATTCGATGGGCAGCTATGTCGTCCGTGAGGCGTTTGATGACGCCGATGACCGGATGTCTGTCGCCTCGCAAAGCTGGTCGGTCAGTCAGGTGCTGCTGATGGCGGCGGATGTCTCGGTGCATTCGCTGGATGCGGACAATTCCAAGTCTTCCTCGCTTTACCGTCACTGTGTCCGGCTGACGAACTACTACAATCCACGGGATGAGATTCTGTCAGTCTCAGCGGTCAAACGGATCGGGGTCGCCCGGCGGGCGGGCAGGGTGGGGCTCGACAAACCGCCGATCGAAAAGGCCGCCAATGTTTATTGCGGTGAGTATTTCAAGAAGACATATCCCGCCCTTCCTGTGGATGCACAGCATTCCCATGCATGGTTCTTCGACGATGCGGTGTTGATGCAGGACGTCTTCTACACGATCAGCGGCGGGCTGGACCGGAACGAGTTTCCGACACGCGGGGTCACGGACCAGGGCAATCTGGCGCTGCAGGCGCCGCCCGGGTGATCAAGATCGGACCTTGTTGGGGTTCGACCCTTCAGCGGGTCGGGGTAAAATCCGCAAGTACGTCAAGATGCGGGCTGATGTCGCCGATCCGCTCGGCCACCCAATCCGGGTTGTAGTAGGTGTCCAGATAGCGTCGCCCACTGTCGCACATCAGGGTGACAATGGACCCTTCGCGCCCCTCTGCCATCATCTCGCGCGCGACCTGAAGCGCGCCCCAGATATTGGTACCGGTCGAGGCGCCCGCCTTGCGGCCGATCAGGGCTTCAAGCCAAAGGATCGTGGCGACGCTTGCCGTATCGGGAACCTGGATCATCCGGTCGACCACGTCGTGCTGGAACGACGGTTCCACCTTTGGCCGGCCAATCCCCTCGATCCGGCTGGAACAGGCGCGGGTCAGCGTCTTGTCGCCGCTTTGATAGCTGTCGAAGAAGACCGAGTTCTCGGGATCGACCACCACAAGTTCGGTGTTGTAGCCGCGATATCGCACATAGCGGCCAAGCGTGGCCGAGGTGCCGCCGGTGCCCGCGCTCATCACGATGGCGGCGGGGATCGGATGAGGTTCGCGCGCCATCTGTGTGAAAATGCTGTCGGCGATATTGTTGTTCCCGCGCCAGTCGGTGGCGCGTTCGGCATACATGAACTGATCCATGAAATAGCCGCCGGTCGTTTCAGCCAGCGCGACCGCAGCATCATGCATTTCGGGGGCGGAGCCGACGAAATGGCACTGGCCACCATAAAACTCGATCAGCTCGATCTTGCTGCGCGCCGTGCTTTTCGGCATCACCGCGATGAAGGGCAGGCCGAGCATGCGGGCAAAATAGGCCTCCGACACGGCGGTGCTGCCGGATGATGCCTCGATCACCGGTCGCCCCTCCTGCAGCTTGCCATTGCACAGGGCGTAGAGAAACAGCGACCGCGCCAGCCGGTGTTTCAGGCTGCCGGTCGGATGTGTGCTTTCATCCTTCAGGTAGATGTCGACGCCGGTGATGCCGGGAACGTCGAGGCGGAAGAGATGCGTATCGGCCGAGCGCTGGAAATCTGCCTCGATCCGGGTGATCGCCTCGCTGACCCATCCGCGCATTGTCTCGTCTCCACCTGTCATTCTGTGCCCTGGCGATCAGTGCCGGGCACGGGATCGTAGCCCGATCCACCCCAGGGATGGCAACGGGCAATGCGCCGGGCGGCCAGCCAACCGCCTCTTATCGCGCCGTGTCGCTCCAGCGCCTCCAGCGCGTAGACGGAACAGGTTGGCTGATACCTGCAGGAATGCCCGACCCAGGGGCTGAAGACCAGCCGGTAGGCACGTACCGGGAGTGCAAAGAGATGGGCGAGGGGGGTCATTCCGACGATCCGTGAATATGCGCGAGGGCGCGTTTCAGATCGCGCTGCATCTCGGCGAAATCGCGGGTGGCGGTCACTTCTGGCCTGCCGATCAGCACATAGTCCCAACCGGGGCGGCCCTCGACAGGCAGGACCAGCCGGGCGATCTCGCGCAGGCGCCGCTTGGCGCGGTTGCGGGCGACGGCGTTGCCAACTTTCTTGGAACAGGTAAAGCCGATGCGGATCAGGCCTGCGTCCACCTCGTCGGCACTGCGTTCACGCGCCTGTAAAAGGAAACCCGGGCTGCCGCGTCGACGGGCTTGGGCGGCTTTCAGGAAATCGGAGCGTTTCGAC
The DNA here is from genome assembly GCF_029961185.1 of Albidovulum aestuarii. Classification (GTDB taxonomy): domain Bacteria; phylum Pseudomonadota; class Alphaproteobacteria; order Rhodobacterales; family Rhodobacteraceae; genus Albidovulum; species Albidovulum aestuarii. The sequence continues at coordinate 40,569 of NZ_JASBQQ010000003.1, forward strand.
AGGACCGCCAGACAAACGGAAACCGCCGGTGGCGTCTCCGTGCCCCGGCCCAATTGGCCTTGCACGGGTGCCTCCGGCGGTGTCATGTCTTTGACTTTCCGTCTGGCCTCAGGCCGAGAGAACCTTGCGGCCCTTCGCGCGGCGGGCGTTCAGCACCTTGCGGCCACCCTTGGTGGCCATGCGCGCACGGAAACCGTGCCGACGGGCGCGGACGAGGTTCGACGGTTGAAAAGTGCGCTTCATCGCTGCAACTCCGGTACGATGGCCCAAAGCCCGGACGGGATTCGAAGGCCGGTATCATTCGAAGCCCGGCTATTAGACGGGCGATGGTGGCAAGTCAACTCGCACCGAAGGATTTTTTCCGCCCATGACCACTTCCAGGATGATTCGACGGCAGAGGGCATGTTCCGAAGTGACAGAGGTTTAATCCGCTGCAACGAATGCTTATTCTTGTAGTGACGGCACGATCACAAGTGAATTTCATTCGGGGCACGGCCCAGTTCGGCAGATCAGGGGAACGAAACCAGCCATGCTGTTCAACACGCTGTCAGGCCGTTTCCTGCTCTTGACGGCCGCCTTCGTAATGCTGGCCGAGATCCTGATCTTCGTGCCTTCGGTCGCACGATTCCGCGAGGACTATATCATGTCGCGGCTTGAGCGGGCGCAGATCGCCTCGCTGGCGCTGCTCGCGACGGACGGAATGATCGACCAGAATCTTGAACGGGAACTTTTGGCCAATGCCGAAGTCTATAACGTCGTCCTGCGCCGGGACGAGGTGCGCCAGCTTGTCCTCTCATCACCGATTCCCGCGCCGATCGAGCGGAGTTTTGACCTGCGCGACGCCCCGGCATGGGAGCTGATCCGCGATGCGGTGGCCTGCCTTGCAGATCCACAGAATCGGGTGATCCGGGTAATCGGTGCGCCTGTACGGCAGGCGGGCCTGCTGATCGAGGCGACAATGGAGACGGCGCCGCTTCGCGCGGCGATGATCGAATACGGTTTGCGTATCCTCGGGCTCTCGGCGCTGATCTCTGCGGTGACGGCGGCGCTCTTGTTCCTCGCCGTCCGGCGGTTGCTGGTCACGCCGATCCGGCGCGTGGTCAGCCACATGTCGGTCTATGCTGACGCGCCCGAGGATGCTCGCCGCATCATCGAACCTCAGTCCAAGGTGGTTGAACTGCGCGAGGCGGAAGAGGCACTGCAAAGCATGCAGCACCAGCTGACCGGGGCACTCAGGCAGAAGGACCGGCTGGCCCAGCTTGGCAGTGCCGTGGCCAAGGTCAGCCACGACCTGCGCAACATCCTGACCTCCGCCCAGCTCTTCGCCGACCGGATGGAGACAAGCGACGACCCGATGGTCAAACGTGCCGCGCCGAAGCTGGTAAACTCCATCAGCCGCGCCGTGGGCCTCTGCGAATCCACCCTCGCCTTCGGCAAGGCCGAGGAACCGCCGCCCACGCTCACGCGCTTCATGGTGTCGACGCTGATCCGCGATGTCGTTGAAAGCGAAAAGCTCGCGGCTGGCGAGAACGACGTCGAGTTCGTGACGGATGTCCCGCAAACCCTCGCGGTTCGGGCCGATCACGAACAGCTCTATCGGGTGCTGACCAACCTCGTGCGCAATGCCCGTCAGGCAATCGAGGCCACGCGCGCCCCCGGAACGATTGAGATCAGTGCGGGCGAAGAGGAAGAAGGCTGGTGGCTGCGGGTCGGCGATACGGGCCCCGGCCTGCCGGAACGGGCGCGCGAACATCTGTTCCAGCCGTTTCAGGGTGGCTTCCGCAAGGGTGGGACAGGGCTTGGCTTGGCCATCTCGGCCGAACTGATACGCGGCCATGGCGGGCGGCTGGAGCTTCTCCGGTCCGACGCGGAGGGAACCGAATTCGTCATCCATCTGCCGCGTGATCTCGTGCCCGGCCTCGCGGTGCCGACCACCCGCACGGTCGCAGCAACGGAAGCGTGACCCTTCACCGGTTTTGCCCTTGCAATGCCCCGCCGGGGTCGCTAAATGCCACCGCACGCACCCGTAGCTCAGCTGGATAGAGCACCAGACTACGAATCTGGGGGTCAGGAGTTCGAATCTCTTCGGGTGCGCCAATAAATTCAAAGGCTTAGGCGGAAGCGCCTGAGCCTTTCCTTTTTGCGGGCTACCACCGGGCTACCACCGTGTGCGATTTCGCGAGGTTTCTAGCGCAGGATTGGCGGCAGGAAAGAATCAACAATCCGCGCGCCGGGAAAGCGCAGACGGGGAACCCGTCGCGTAAAATTTGGCTTTTCGCAATTCCGTGAAAAAACGGGGTCAGCCTCAGCATCAAACTCAAAACCGGAAACTCAGCGATCCGCGCTCGCAGATGGCCACTAAGATCGGCCTTGCCGCTCTGATCTGACATAGCCCAGGCCGGGCGCTGGGCGGTGCAGGAAAAATGGGAAGCTACAAAAAGCGTGTTACCTCTGTTACCTTGTTACCAATACATGTAACTATATGTTTTTAAACACTATTACTCGGCATTTTTGGTAACAGGTGAGGTAACGCGCCCGTCCGCTCTTGTTACCTTCCGCGAAGGCAAAAAATTCCTCAATTCCCTCTCTCTGAGGCGCGGAAAGTGCCGAAACCGCGACCCCCTATACACAGAAAAAACCAATAAAAATACGGCTTTAGCTAAAAATTCCCTATTGACAAAAAAAATCCCCACATGCGAGGGGTGCGGGTCTGCGGCTCGCGGCCCCGTGAACTTTTGACCCGCCCCCCCCTTGCCGATGTAGCCCCAAGTTTGCACCAAAACCCTGCCTTACTGCGCCCAAAATGTATCCGTAAGGAGCTGGCGAACGGTGCGCGATCGACCACCCTGCGGATTTCGCCAGGAAAGCACCAGATCCGGTATAAAGTCGGACCAGAAGGCGCATGATCCCGTTGCCTGAAGCCTGACCGCGCTACGCAGGCGAAAGTCTGTGCATTGGCGAACTCGATTATTCCGGCAGCTCGCAGTTTAGGCTTTGGGTTTCATTTAGCTGCACGAAACACATGCGCCTTGCGCCCCCGTATACGCCTAAACCCCGGAAGGACCCAAAGGGGGTTTAGGGCGAGGCGCGGACGGCCCGCAAGCAGCCGGTCGTGCCGGGTTTCGTCTACTTCAAGGATATGTACGGTTGATCTTGGCGAAGCGCCGGGGGAGGCCACAGCGGCGCGACAAGAACTTGCCCCTGCCGGGGCGTGGGGCGCTGGCAGCGGCAGATCAGAAAGTAAGATCGAGACAGGCCAGCCTGCACAGCGCTGTGTGGCCTTCTCGGGCGCAGGCTCAGCCAGGCAGAAAAGAGGGCGAAATAGCAAAGCCCCACGCGCTGGGAGGCGACGCAGGGCTTGCAGGATGACGGGGCGGACAGATTAGACAGGCCGGTCTCCCAGTATGGCAAGGGCGTTCTCGGTAAGGAGCTTCTGTTGGGGATCGCCCCAGAAGTCGAGGCCATTGGCCACCACGATCTTGACCGCTAGACCATGAACCGTTCCGGCGCGGGCATTCATAATCATATCCTCGATTTCCCAGAGGCGCTTTTCACCACTCTTCCAAAGCGCGGAATCCATGCTCATGGTCTCGCCGTCCAGGTCAGACTTGAGCGCTCGCCATTCCCGATAGTGGCCCAGCAATTCACCATCCGCCACCGCCGCAGCAGAGGCCATGCAATCAAGATCGCGAATGGTGACGGGGCGGTCATAGGGATCGGGTTTCATCGGTGGGTTTCCTTCGCGATGCGGGATCAAGCGGCGCGCGCCAGAGCGGGGCGCTGGGCGGCTTCACGGGCTTTCGCCTCGGCCAGCACTGTGCGGAGCGCGGAAAGCTTTTGCATTCCATCCCAGCCGAGGCGATCAGCGTTTTCCATCGCGACGATTTGGGCGCGGATGCTCTCGACCGAGCGCGCGGCCGTGCGGGCCGCTTCCTTGGCCTTCGCCCATGCCTTGCGCAGCGCCGCAGCGAACAGGCTGCGCAGCTGGTGGCGGGCATAGCCCAAAAAGGTAAACACGTTCTTTGCATCAGCCCAGGCGGCTTTCAGGATTTCGGAGCGATTGTAAGTCATTTGCTTGCCCTTTTGTTTGTGTGCTGTTAGCATAACTATGGGGCTTATAGCATATGCTGTCAACCCATTTAGTATGCTAACAGCACAAAATGAGGTAAGCATGACTCCTGAGCAGTTCCGAATGGCCAAAGCAGCGCTGGGCGTGAGCAACCCCGAGTTGGCCGAATTGACCGGGCTTCATCGAAACACGTTGAACAAGCTCGACAAGGGCGAGGGGAAAGTTTCGACGGTGCAGCTTGTGCGCCTTACCCTAGAGGCCAAGGGCATTCAGTTCCTTGAAGGCGGGCAGGTTGCCGCCGGGCCGGGCGTTGCCATCGGTGAACGGGGTGCCGAATGAGCCTCTTTGCCACGCTTTCCAGCAACGAGTTGATTTCGCTTGGGGTCTCTGGCGTATCTTTGGTTGTGTCGGCATTTCTTGCCGGCTGGACGGTCTATCGTGACGTAATTCAGAAGCCGAAGTTTCGTGTAACCATCGGCGTGAAGAAGGTTCATCAAGGCGGTTTGCCGGAAATCGGGCCGGACATCTACATTGAGGCGCTGAATTTAGGACCGCTTCCAAATCGGATCGGCGTCCCGTATGCAACGCCTTCATGGTTTAGAAGAAGAGTGCTTCGAAAAGAGGCAGCATTTATCGGATACGACCACCGACATATAGCCCATACTGCGACGGGCCAACGGGTGGAAGTCGGAGACAGCGCTACGTTCGTCCTGCCTTTGGATAGCGAGTTCATAGACGAACCGAACTTCAGCCGGATTGGCGTAAGCGACGGTTTTGGACGGGTTCACTGGTCAACTCGCGCAAACTATCGGCGCGCGCAGGCGGATGTGCGTACTAGCCGTGTGCGAGCAGAGAAGGTTTCATAACAGTGCCTATCAGCTTCCACCCGCGCGCCGGGCAAATCCTTATGTGCGACTTCAGAGGCTTCCAAGTGCCGGAAATGGTCAAGGTGCGACCCGTCATGATCATATCCCCAAGGCTTCCGTATCGTGGAGACATTGCCGCCATCGTGCCGTTGAGCCTGACAGCACCGCTTCACAACCTTCCGTTCAACGTGCGTCTGTCCCGAAACTACAACCCGCTCGAAGCCGATGATTTGCCGGTCTGGGCGAAATGCGACATGCTGATGAACCTCAGCATTCGGCGGCTGGAAGGCTTCAAGGTCGGACGGCGTAAGTGGGAAACTCCGCAGGCGACCGGGGAAGATCTGAAGGCGGTTCGGGCAGGCATACTTGCCGCGCTGGGCTTTGCCGCTGGTGGGGAGTGATCACTCGCCACTTGATTTAGTCACGAGTAAGCACTAATTACTAGGTCGTATCCCGGTCATCGGGCTTTAAGACCTAGAGCACTAGGCAGGCTGTTCAGCGAACGATGACAAGTTCAGAGCAGCCTAGATATTGTCAAAGTCCCGAAGCCCCGCCTCGTGCGGGGCTTTGTGCATAGTGGGGAGGCGTAGGAAAATGCCTGAAGACATTTGGGACATTCGACGCAAGGCACCGGCCCACTTCTGGGCAAAGGCGGACAACGCCCGGTTTGCTGCATACGTCCTGAGCCATCAGACAGCCCTGGCGCAAAAGGCAGCTTCGGCGGAATCGGGATACATGGCCAGCACCGGGATTGCACTAACTGAAGGGTTCCTGAGGGAAAGCTCCATCGCGATGGAGCTGATCTTAAAGGCTGCGATCTTAGCACTGAGCGATGAGGTGCCGCCGCCGTTCACACATGACGTACCTCGGCTTTGGCGTGAGGCGAAACTGCCGAAACCATCCCGAGACGACAGTTACCGGTTGCAGGAAATGGCGATGCTGCTGGATTGGTCCGGCCGTTATGGCGCGCCACGGTCAAACGAGAAGTTGGAGAGGCAACTTGCCGATCTAAAGCGGTTTGAACGAACCGAGAGACTTGGGACGCTCAGAATCCGGAAGAATATCGTTCTGACATGGGAAGACTTCGATCGTTTGTATCAAGTCGCGGCCGCGGCCTACTTCGAGCGCTTGGACAGCCGAACGCCATAAACCTTGCGTGCATGCGCTTCCGCCTCTGTCCGGCTCATACCGCCGTCATACTCCATTATCGCGGCGCGCTCTTCGGCCAAGTCGCGGGCAAGGGCCTTATCCTTGTCGGTCGCACCCACCGCCCCCGGAGAGACCGCGCTAGGCACTTCGCCAGAAGTGGGTGAAAGGCGGGCAAAAACGCGCCGCAACGCCGCCCAATCCGGTCCCCGCTCAGTCATCGACCACGCCATCTTCGCCCATAAGCGCTGCATAGTTCAGTTGATAGAGCCGCACTGCCGTCTTTTCGCTCGGCACCTTGAAGGGCTTAGACAGCGCCGTGATCTTCTGGCCCTTTTGCGTTACCTCATGGCGGACGATCACACCTTCATCGGCGAGCCCGGCCAGAACAGCATTGCGATCTAGACCGGCCAGAAGCTCGGCCACTCCCGAAGCGTGAAGGAAAAACACCGGGGGCGCATCGGGCTGTTCCTCATCGCCGCGCTGCACATAGCCAATCGCGTTCGTCCTTACCACTGTACGCGGATCGTAGCGCCAGGGCAGGAAGCGGCTGTGTCCGTCGACCTCTACAGCCCGCCTGATCCGTGCTTGCGCGTCTGCGACTTCGCTGGACCCAACTCCACCCCGTTCCGCCAGCCAGTCACGAAAGCAACGCATGGCTGCTTCGGCCGCCACGCCTTCTGGCCAGCCTGTGATGCCCAGCGCCGAGGCCAATTCGCCTGCCGCCGCCACCAGGGCGAAGCGATCCGCCACCCTGCGCACCTGCCCGTCGGCGTTGGACGGCACCGCTTTCACAGTGAAATCCTTGCGAAGCGCATCGATTCCATCCCGCATCCGCGCCAGATCTGCCACGACATGCTTCAGGAATTCGCGCGCTGCTGTGCCGTAGGTTCGCCCCGCCGCCGCCTTCAGCGACTGGGCAAAGATCGCGGCATCAGGCACGCCATGCAGATCCTCAAAAAGACCGAGGCCAGCCCCGGCATCCGCCCTCAGGTCGATCACGCGCACTTCCATGCCCGCCGCGATCCGCCCACCGGCTTCCCTGATCTTGTCCGAAAGGCCCATTTCGCCGTTCGACAGGAAGATAAGCCGCCACTCATGGCTCTTGCGGGCCTGCCCCTCCCGTCCGGCGCGGGCCTTGCCGACGCCGTTGCCGAGCATATAGGCTGCGGCCCCGGCCGCTTTCGGCTCTACCTGAGACAGCTCGTCCAGACACAGGCAGGCGTCCTTGTGGAGCGCCGCCAGCGCCTCAAGAGCATTGTCCGTCGCCCGCCAGCTCTGAACATATCCCCGGACGCCGCCACCGCCCCAGACAGAGCCCGCCACGGCCAGAACCGTTGACTTGCCGGTGGACGAACCGCCGCGAAAATGAAAGCCGCCGCCGTCCTCGCCCTTGAGCGCTAGGAGCGGCGCGGCGAAGGCAGCCGAGATCGCCAGCAGCAAGCGGGAATTGCCCAGCGCCCGCGCTGCCACCTCATTGCGCCATTCCTCAAGTCGGCCAGAGAGATTCAGCGCATGGTCAAGGCGCTCGACACTTTGAAGGATAACCCGCTCGGCACTGGCGTCCGCGCTGATTGTCTGATCCGGAAACACGTAGGCCGAACCGTGCCAGCCGATGCTCGGCACACATCGCGCGCAATCCTCCGGATCTGCCGAGATCAGATATTCCATCAGCCAATCGCGCCATTTCCGGCCGGCGCCGGGTACAGGCTCCCAGCCGAGGCGAAGTAATTCCGCGCGAATACTCTCCCCCGATCCAGCGAAGAGCGCCGCAGGCATTGCCCAATGGTGGGCTATGCCGTCCCGGTCCACCACTTCCAGCAACCGGCCGTGATCTTCGCTGTCAACCGTCCTTGTCCGGGCGAGGATTCGCAATTCCGACCCGAAGGCGACCCAGCGTTTCTTTGTCTCGCCGTCCTGCCCTTCGCTTTCCACCTCGCGCCATATCTGCCCGGCGTCAACCTTGAACGGGAAGAAGCGAGACCTCTTGCGCTGGGCCTTCCCGTTCCGCCCAGCGCCGCCTTTCTTCGCCTCCGCCGCGGTTTTTGCATTGATCACCTGGGCGGCAATCTCGTCTTCGCCGCTCATGCGTCACCCCGTAGTACATCGTTGAAATCTGCCCCCGGTTTCGGCGGATAGATCACCGAAACCGCCCGGCCTTCAGCTTCCAGCCGCCCGGCCGTCACCTCAGCCGCCGCCAATCCCGCCTCGTCATGGTCGGCGGCGATGATTACGACCTCGGCCACGGGTAGCGGCGGCAGGATCAGACCTTTCAAGCCTGAGGTCGAGAGGGTGGCCCAGACGGTCAGGCGAGAGGCTCGCGAAATCGATAGAGCGGTCTCTATCCCCTCAGCCAGAGCGATGACCGGGCCGTTCGGTCCAATGCGCACAGCGCCACCTGCGGACGGTCCTAGCATCATCTTGGCGGGCGTTACCTCGGCCTTACCGCTGCCATCGGGCCGCAGATACGTGCGATGGATGCCCAGCGCCTCACCTTTCGGACCCCTTATCTGAGCCAGCATGGCCGGCAGATGCACACCCGAAGGTGTATGCAGCGCAGCCGGATGAAAGCGCAGCGTGGCGCGTAACTTGGCGAAGCGCAGGCCATGAATTCCCCTTGCCTCAAGATAGGTTTGCGCGGGCGTTCCTTCGCAGTTTACGCCTGCTGAGAAGAGATCGTGGGCAGTCTTCAGGCGCTGGACTTCCTTTCGCCGAACCTCGGCCCGCTGCCGTTCCGCCTCCGCCGGATCTGGTGCGGCGCTGGGCAAGCCCCGGCCCTCGATCAAGTTAAGGTTCCGCAGCTCGTTGAGAACTGCACAGCCGGATTTGTGGCAATGCACCAGAAGTCGCCCGCCGCCGTCGCTCAGTGAAAGGGCGCGCTGATCGCGGCGGCCTTCAGGCTGGCAGATTGGGCAGGGGGCGAGGCCAGAACCATGCCGCCAGTCGCCGCCTAGCGCTCGTGTCACGCGCTCGGCCTCGGTCATTCCCGCGATCCCTTAAGTGCATTTTCCAAACGCCGCCACTCGGCCAGGGCCGCGCGAATTCCGTCAACCTCGACCATGAACAAGCGCCAAGACGCGATTTCCGACCGGATGAATTTGACCTTGGGGAAGAGCGCGGCCCGATTCATGGCTGTCGCCCCGTCTTCGGTATTGTCCCCGCCTTCCGGCGTGTTGGTCGGTAAGACCTTTCCCGCCAGTTCGGCCAGTTCGGCGCTAAGGGTCGCAATTTCGTCGTGGGCTTTTTCCGCCAGTTCCCGCGCCTCGGCGGCTTCAGCGGAGGCCGCTTCAACGTGCCGTCGGACGCTCTTGCCGTCCCACCCCTCTGGCCCGCTCATTTCGCCACCTCTTCCGAGGTGGAATTTACACGGCGGGCCTCGATCCAAGCGCGCAGATCGGCCACCCGGTAGCGGACAGAACGGCCGATCTTGACCATCGGCGGTCCGTCGCCGCGTACGGCGGAGACCTCAAGAAAACGCCGCGACAGGCCGAAATTCACCTCTACTTCGGCACGGGAAAGCAGCCGATCTGAAGAAATAACTTTGTCTTGCATGGTTTCGCATCCTTTTGCCAGTTGACGTTAGGCAAAGGTGCAGACGCGGATCCGAGTTGAATAGGCAGCACGATTTCAAATCGTGCGGGGGGTTTAAATAAGTGGCTAGCTCAAAGACACGCCTTCAGCGCTGTCACCAGATCGTTGGATTGCAAACACCGCTTCCATTTTGCAGTTCCGGACGCCTTCCAAGCCTCCGGAGCGGCACCTGTCCATATACGATCGCGGGCTCTAAATCCGAAACCGCAAGCCTCTAAAGCGGCCATTGCGTCATCCAGTCTCATCTTAACACCAGGGTGCGCGGCAGCCATCTGACGGATAGCATTCATAGCTCGGGTTTCTTGCCCCACCGTTCCAAGCATAGAGCTCGACCTGTCTATGATCTGTTCGGCAGCATCTTTGGCTGCTATGAATCGAAGTGGTGAAAACACCTCGATCCGATCAATCCATGACGATCCAGAACGGCCCGGAAACCGAAACTGATCAATTTCGAAGTGCGATGCGTTTAGATTAACCACTTTCCCATGACGTTCCCCAAACGCGAGGAAACGGCCATCAACGATAAATCGAACCACTAAACTGAACATCCTACGCCCAAATTCTTTGCGTGGGGCGATCGACAAGGGCTCGCCGTAGCCGGAATCGAAGCGTTCAACTGTGTCGGGGAACATCTCGTCAATCATGTCGGGCAACAATCCGACTCTAACTTCAATCAGGTCGCAGAGCGCCCGCCAGGGCTTCTCACTGCGGGTCCAAGGAAACTGTTCTTTCCCACGAGCTAGATCGTTGGCCAGCGCAGATCGCACTTCTTCAGAGACCTCACAGACCGGAAATTTCACCTTGGCAGGTTCAGCCACAAAGGTGGCGAAGTCAGCGGAGATTTCGCGCTCGCGTCTCCGCATTTCATTGCGATCTTCAGTGTTACAGGTTGCGGCCTCAGGCCGATAATCCGTCATCTTCTTGTCCGCGAGAAAGGTAGCAATCTCGGCCGAGACATCCGGTAATTGCCGCCTTTCAAGATCAGTCTGGAGCGCATCCACACGATCCAGTATCTCCCTAGAGTGGTCGGACAACTCGGCTCTTAGAGCCCCACTCGTATCGCGTACCATTCGAATCGGAGACATGTGGCGCACCCCTCGCAAGGCCCTCGCACAGAGGTGCGCGCGGCAGCGGGGTGCGAGTTCGCCCGCGTTCGGGGATCAGCCTAGCCGCGCGGTTCGATAGTAGGTTCAGGCACGATGAAAATGCAAGGTAGCAAGTCTGGCTAGCTACAACATCTAGTGTTGCGGAAAGTGCGCAAAAACTACCCGATTACGCGCTGAAACGCCCAACGCCGCCGACGGGCTCAATTGCGCGGAATTGCCTTTGCTATCATAGGCTCACATTTGCGGTGGGTTACGGTAACAAGATCTGAAAATCTGTTTCCTGTGGCTTCGAAATTTGTTACCGGAAAAACAACTAATTATCATTGGGTTAGACGGAAAGGTAACGAGGTAACAGAGGTAACGCCATTTTCAGGCACAGACAGAAAGAGCAACGGCGAAAAACACGGCGAGCGACCACAATATGTAGTCAACCCGCCCAGCGCTGGGCGATCACCCTTTCCGGTGCAGCGGCACCACTTCCGCGCCACCTTCCGGCCCCTTCAGGTGAGAGGCCAGGACTCCGCCAACCTGATCGGCTGCGACCTTCAGAGGATCGGTGGCGAGGTGCGCATAGCGGGCCGTGGTTTTCACGTCCTTGTGCCCCAGCAGTGCACCGATGATCGGCAAAGATGCCCCGCCCGCGACCATGACAGATGCGAAGGAATGGCGCAGGTCATGCAAGCGCACATCCGGCAGTCCGGCCACCTTTCGGATAATGCCCCAAGGATCTTTCAGGTTCACCAGCGGGGTTTCCGGATCGCTGTAATCACCGCCCCGGATTACGTAACCCTTTCCATCTGGCGGCATGTCGAGCCCACGCAGGACCTCAAGAGCGGCAGGCGGCAGCATCAGCGGCTTTCGGCCGGTCTTGCTGTCCGGCAGGTTAGCCCGGCCCGCCTGCCAGTCGATCCATTCCCAGCGCAAACCGAGGATTTCGCCGCGCCGCGCACCTGTGAAGATCAGAAGCCGGACTGCCGCCACCGCCCACTTGCTGACGCGCACAGATTTGGCCTTGCCGTCCTCAACGATCGTCAGTTCGCCGCGCTCGGCATTGCCCAGCGCATCGCCCAGGACGGCAAACTCGGCTGGGGACAGGAACCGTTCCCGAGCGGTTTCCCGGTATCTCTCCACCTCATTGCAAGGGTTGGAGTGCTTTTCGCGGTAACCCCACGTCTCTGCCAGCGAAAAGGCTTTGGACAAGGCGGAGCGGGCACGGTTTGCCGTGGTGGGCGTCTTGGCGAGGCGGGCATGAAAACGCGCAACGTCCGCTTCTGTCACGTCCGACACTTTCAGCTTGGCGAGGGCGTCCGTGCAGATGATCCGATTCACCAGGTCCGCGACATAGGCGGCAGTGCTGGCCTTGTTCCGCACCCGCACATGGCTTTCCAGATATTGCCCCATCAGCTCGGCCACGGTCGGAGCCTTGCGTTTGTCGATCTTATCGCCCGCAGGGTCACCACCGGCTGCAACCTCGGCCGCCCAGCGCTGAGCAATCTCGCGCGCCTGATCCGGCGTCACAGCGCCATGCTGCCCGATCACGCCCCAGCGCACCCGACCCGCTCGGCCGCCGCCGACGCGATACTTCAGGACGTAGCTCTTACCGCCAGTCGGCCCAACGCGAACACCAAAGCCCGGCACGTCGGTATCCCACGCCACGTAACGGGAACCCGTCGCCTTCAGGGCGTCCACAGTACGCTTCATGATCTTGATGCTTACGGCCATCTCTTTTCCTTGCAGGCTACCACCCGGCTACCACGGGGCTACCACCGAAGGCGAAACTTCACGCAACCCCATGCAAGATAGATGAGGTTTAAAGCCCTGCTTTTCAAGTGTAAATGTGGCTTCATGCAATTCGGCGCAAGATGCGGAAAATTAACAACCCTAAGACTACGAATCTGGGGGTCGGGCGTTCGAATCGCTCCGGGTGCGCCATCCCCCCCGGCTTGGCAATCTCCTTGGGATCCGAAGCGCGCGCCGTCTGGCCCGTGAACCGGCCTTTAATCAACCGTGGCTCTACGCGGCAAACGCTGCTGCCGCGCAATCAGGGGTTTTGCCTGAGTCCGGCCAATATGCTGCGGCTCAAACCGGATTTGCGGCCACGGTCAGGAAGGTCACGCTTTCCGTCGTGACCGATTTCACGCCGTGCCGCAGTTGCGCATCGAAACTCAGACAGTCGCCCGGTTCCATATCGAATGCGGTTCCTCCGCAAGAATAGATGCATCCGCCCTCAACAACGGTCAGCAGAACATATCCGCGCGCAAAGTAAGTCGGGTGGGTTCCGTTCTCGGCCCTTCGTAGGGTGACCCGGGCGGCGGAGAAATTCATTGAATTGTCGTTGAACTTTGCCAGAACTCGGTAGTCATGGATATGGTCGGGTGCAAAACGCTTTGCGACCAGACCTTCGCCCGCCTTGACGAAGTGGATATCGGCGGTCTGGATCGTGTGCTGAAAGAATGAGATCACCGGAACGGAAAGCGCCTTCGCCAGCGCCTCCAGTGTCGAAAGCGAGGGCGAGACCTGTGCGTTCTCGATGCGCGAGATCATGGCCGAGGACACGCCGGAGGCGCGGCCAAGGTCACGGATGGCGAGACCGGCGGCCACGCGCTGTCGCCACACTGCAAGCGCCACCGCGCCGCCGATACCCAATGGGTCCTGAAACGCTACGATCTCTTCAGGGGCATCCGCGCTGTCGGTCATCTGCCCTCCGTTCCGTTTCCCGCGCGACCAGCCGTAACATGGCCCTGCCGAGCCATGAAACCGGATTTATCGCTTCGGCGCCCCGGCGGGATGCCCCCCGCCATTGTCCTGCTCTGCATTGATTGGCAATCAGGTACTGGCACGTCGAAGGCTCTCCTCGAACCAATCGGCATAACTCCGATCCACCGCAATCTCGTATCCGGCCGCAATCCTGCGGGTCGCTGACCGGATGCCAAACGCCTCCGTCCACGCCGCGCCGTCCTGCGGAAAGATGTCGGGATGAAGGTCGAGCGGCGTGACGACCGCCATGACTTCGGTCGCATCGGGGCCCGTGACGGCAAAGAAGGTCAGCGTGTCGGATACAAGAGTGACAGAAAGGTCATCAGGCGCTTGCTCTGACCGAAGTGCCTTGGCCAGCGTCGCTTCCTCGGCTAACGCCGCCATCAGCAGCCAGCGATCGGGACCCGTCCAACAAAGACCGCGACCGGCTGCTTCCATCCGGCTGTTCGGCCGGTCCGGGAAGGGGGGCAGCGCCGTGCCGCACCACGCCGCAAGCGCCGTTGCCGTGCCCTTCAGATCGAACAGGGCGCGCAGTGGAAGGCGGGTGATGGTGACGTCGTATGGCATCAGGACCGCAACCTTTCGCCCTTGGGGTCGTGGAATATGGGATCGCAGAGTTCCACCTCGATCACCTCATCGGGCAGTCGCACATGCGCCCGCCCTCCGATCCGGGCACGCCCGTCGGTCAGCAGGGCAAGACCGAGCCAGCGGTTTTCCACGACGGACCAGACACAGGCGGTGACAAATCCCTCTGTCGCCTCCTTTCGCCCGCCCGGCGTCAGAGGCGCGCCTTCGGGCACCTGACGGTTCGGATCGAGCGGGCGGATGCCCACCAGTTCCCGGCGTGGCCTGCCCGAAGCGCGGCGCAACTCCACTGACCGTTTGCCGATGAAGTCGTCCTTCTTCTTCGACATGACCCAGGACATGCCGAGGTCATGGGGATCGACAGTGCCATCGACCTCGTGGCCCAGCGAAAGAAACCCCTTCTCGACCCTCAGCACATGGTTCGCCTCGGACCCGACCGGCGCGATACCGAAGGGCGCACCCGCCGCCATCGCGGCCTTCCACAAGGCAGGCAGGTCGCGGGGACGGACATTCACCTCGAACGACAGCTCGCCTGTGAAGGATACTCGCACCACCCGCGCGGGCAGATCCGCCACGTGACCGTCTCGGAAGGCCATGAAGGGGAAAGCATCGGGTGAAAGGTCGATATCGCTGCCCATTGCGGCCATCACCTCGCGCGCCTTCGGGCCGCAGATCGTGGCATTGGCCCATTGGCTGGTGACATTGGTGATCTTCACCCGCCAGTCCGGCCGCTCGATCTGCAGAAGCTTTTCCATATACTGCCCGACCGCATCGGCATTGCCGGTGGAAGTCGATATCAGGAAACGGTCCGGCGCCAGACGGAACGCCACGCCATCATCGAGAATGAGGCCATCATCGGTCAGCATCAGGCCGTAGCGTCCATTGCCGACCGTCAGGCTGGACATGACATTGGTATAGATCCAGTCGAGGAAGGTGCCCGCATCCGGTCCCTTGATCTCGTACTTACCAAGCGGCGCGCCGTCATAGATGCCGACGCCCTCGCGCACCGTTCGCGCCTCGCGGTTCACCGTGTCCTGAAAGCTTTCACCCGCGCGCCGATAGTAACCCGGACGCCGCCAGCGCGCGCCGGCCTCGTACATCACCGCGCCGTTGTTCTTGTGCCACCGGGTCAGCGGTGTGTGCCGGTAGGGCAGCACGACCGGCCCGGCCCGCCTGCCGGCGATGGCGCCGAACTCGACCGGGGTATAGGGCGGGCGGAAGGTGGTGACACCAACCTCATCCGGTGACTTGCCCTGCCGCTCGGCCACCGCCCCGATGATGTTCACATTGCCGGTCTTGCCCTGATCGATCCCCATGCCACCGGTCGTGTAGCGTTTGACATGTTCGATATTGGAATAGCCCTCACGCAACGCCAGTTCGATATCGGCGACCGTCACGTCGTTCTGGATGTCGAGAAAGCTCTTCGCCCCCGCGCCCGGCGCGGTCCAGAGGGGCGAGACCGTGTAGGGCAGGTCATCGGACCCGGGCAGCTCGGGAACCTGCCCTGACCGTCCCAGATCGCCAAGCGCGGCGAGCGCCGCTGCCACGCCTTCCTGTAAAGCGCGGTCCAGTTCCATCGCCCCGTTCGCCGCCCCAGCAGCCCGCACCGCCTGCGCGGGCGCGTCCGGCACGAAGGTCGCCAGTCCTTCATTCCACGCGATCTTGCTGCGGGACTGCGAGTAAAGATGAACGGCCGGATTCCATCCACCCGAGACGGCGAGCAGATCGCAATCGAGCTGCCGGTCCGCGCCGCCCCGGATGGGAGCAACCGAAACGGCGCGAACCCGGCGACCGCCCCTAACCGAGGTGACTGCCTGTCCGGCCAGAACCTCGATCCCCGGCACCAGTGCCCTTGAATGGTCAGGAACGCCATCACGCGCATCTACGATTGCGGCGACCTCGATCCCCGCCCGCGCGATGTCGGCGGTGGCTGCATAGGCGCTGTCGTTGTTGGTGAAAACCACCGCCCGCCTGCCGGGCGGCACCGCCCAGCGGTTGACATAGGCCTGTGCGGCCGAGGCGAGCATGACACCGGGGCGATCGTTGCCCTGAAACACCATCATCCGTTCGATGGCACCGGTCGCGGTGATCACCTGCCCCGCCCGCACCCGCCAGTTACGGCCCAGCAGAGAGGAGTTCGCGGGCGCGCGTTCCTGCACCATCATCAGGTTGTGCTCGCGATAGGCCCAGACGGTCGCGTTCTGCAGATGGATGACATTCTCCATCCCGGCCAGTTCGGCGACAACTGCCGCAACCCAGTCCAAGGCGGGCTGGCCGCCGAGGGTCAGACAGCGATTGAGCAGCGCCCCGCCGGCCTCTGTCCCTTCATCCACGATCATCACCCGCGCGCCCGCACGGCCTGCGACCAGGGCCGCCATCAGCCCCGCCGGTCCCGCCCCGGCGATCAGCAGATCGGTATGGGCATGGCGCGCCTCATAGGCGCCCTGCGGCGGCTCCTTCGGCGCGGATGCCAGCCCGGCTGCACGGCGGATCGACGGCTCATAAAGGTGCCAGTCGGGCCACTTGAACGTCTTGTAATAAAACCCTGCCGGGATGAAGCGGGCAGCAAGCTGGTTCGCCGCACCAATGTCGAACCGGGCGGATGGCCACGCATTCACCGACCGTGCGACCAATCCCTCGGTCAGGGGCACCGTGGTGGCGGGTCGGTTGCCTGAGGCAGCGTCGCCCTTCAGCTCCACGAGTACGGCTGGCTCCTCGACACCCGCCCCCATGACGCCACGCGGCCGGTGGTACTTGAAGCTGCGCGCGGCGATGCGCACGCCGTTGGCCAGCAGCGCCGAGGCCAGCGTATCACCTGCAAAGCCCTGATAGTCCCGCCCGTCAAAGCGGAACCGCAGGGGCCGCGACCGGTCAATGCGGCCACCTTCGGCCAAGCGGTACGGGTCAGCGGCCAAGGCGCACCTCCGTGATCTCATGCGTCACGGTATGGCGGCAGATCGTCAGCCATGACCCGCAACCGCGCGCATGCCACCAGCGCTCCTCAACCAGACCCATCGGATTGGGCGGCACGGTCAGCCAGTCGACCCAATCGGCATCGCTCACCGCTGCCGGATCAGACGGGCGCGGGGTCAGGGCCGGGCCGCCGAAGCTGAACTCGCTCTCGTTCCTCGGGCCGCAGAAGGGGCAGTCGATCAGCAGCATCGCTTTACCTCGCCGTCGTCGTGCCGGTCTCGACCACATAGTCGAGATTACGGAAACGGTTCAGCCCGAAGGGCGCGACCAGCGGGTCGGGTCGCCCGGTGGCGATCAGATGCGCGAGGCCCGCACCACCTGCCGGGATCGCCTTGTAGCCACCCCACCAGCCCGCGCTGACGATCAGTCCCGGGATGTCGGTCATGGACACAATCGGGCTCGCATCATGCGCCATGTCGAGATGCCCGCCCCATTGCCGCATCAGCTTCAGCCTTGCGAAGGCAGGAAACAGCTCCAGCAGTGCCGAGACCGTATCTTCGAAGACCGATTGCTTGATATCGCGGCGAAAGGACTGGCCCAGATCCGTCGCCCCGCCGATCACCAGTTCACCCTTGTCCGACTGGCTGAGATAAACGCCAAGATCCGGGCAGTTGACGATGACATCGACGACAGGCTTCACCGGTTCCGAGACGAAGGCCGTGAGGTTGATGGTGCGGAGCGGCAGCCGCAGACCCGCCGTCTCGGTCAACGTCGTCGTGTGGCCCGACACGGCCAAGGCCACGGTCTTTGCCCGGACCGTGCCGCGCGGCGTCTCGACGCCTTCGATGGCGCCGTCCGGGCCGCGCAACAGTCTCGTCACCGGTGTCTGCTGATGGATCGCCACGCCCATCGCACTTGCCGCGCGGGCATAGCCCCAGGCGACCGCGTCATGGCGGTTGACCGCCGCGTCTGTATGGACTGCGGCGCCAAGGATCGGCAGGCGACTGTCCGGCCCGCCGCCGGTCAATGCAGGCACCCGGCGGCGCAGTTCGGCGACCGGGATATCCTCATAGGTCGAGCCGTAGATATCCATGATCAGCTTTCTGCGGCGGCGGTCGCGCACCATGCCCCAGGTCTGCAGCACATCGACCATCGTGCGCTTCGAATGCATCATGTTGAAGTTCAGATCACGCGTGAGACCGTCGAACATCGCCACCGATTTGACGTAGAAGGGGATCGACTCGTCGCGCATGTAGTTCGACCGGATCGTCACCGTATTACGTGCGACATTGCCGCCACCCAGCCAGCCGGCCTCCAGCACGGCGACATCGGTCAGCCCGTGCTCCTTCGCTAGATAATAGGCCGCCGCCAGCCCATGCCCCCCCGCTCCGACAATGATCGCCTGATACCGGTCCCTGAGCGGCGGGCTCTGCCATGCAGGCGCCCAGCCCCGGTGACTGCCAAGAGCGTGACGGAGAAGCGACAGGGCGGAATAGCGTTGCATGATGGTCATACTATTTACTAAGAAACAAAATAATGGCAACGAAAATGCGGTGGGACATTCCCATCCCTGCCCACCCGGGCGATCCCGGCACGGTCCTGTTTGACCGGGGCTACCCCTCACCGGAGAAGTGGCCTGCCGGTAGGTCGGAACTCTGTCCCATGCAGTGCGGGTTCAATCGTTCCCAGAGGGAGATTCGGCGAAGACCCGGGTGTTGATCCGTCCCTTAGGACATTCCTGCAACAATTTGAGTGTATCGGTATTTTTCGAAGCGGAATGCCATGGAATGGTCAAAATGACTCGGATTAGATGC
Organism: Albidovulum aestuarii; assembly: GCF_029961185.1. GTDB lineage: Bacteria > Pseudomonadota > Alphaproteobacteria > Rhodobacterales > Rhodobacteraceae > Albidovulum > Albidovulum aestuarii. Next base: position 59,416 of record NZ_JASBQQ010000003.1, read on the forward strand.
AACAAAAGATTGTATCGAAGGAGTCTTCAAAATGGGATTTACGGAAGCAATTCGCACCTGCCTGCGGGAAAAATACTTTACTTTCAAAGGTCGAGCATCGCGGTCTGAATATTGGTACTACACGCTCTTCATGTTTCTTGTGTGGATGGTGCTGGCTGCGGCGTTCTTTGGCCTCGGCGGATTTGATGCAGTGGAAACGCTTGAATTCACGACGATGAACTACGTTGTCGGCGGTATCGCGTTGATCGTGTTCGTCGGCCTCTACATCCCGTCTATCGCCGTAATGGTGCGCCGGTTCCACGACCGGAACCTGTCAGGCTGGTGGGTTCTGGCTGTGTTTGTCCTGAGCAACATTCCCTATGTCGGATTTCTTGTCAGTATCGCCAGTCTGGTCATAACGGTGTTGAAGGGCACCGATGGCGACAACCGGTTCGGGCCTGACCCGCTGAGGGTTCAGAACGGTGCGGAAGTCTTCGCCTGACCAACTGTTGCGCTGCATCAGCCTGTTAAGCTTTCTGGTGGCGCTGGTCATGTCGGCCAGCGCTGCAACCGCTCAGGGTCAAGGTCCCGACTATGCTGTCGTTGAACGCGTCGCCGCACCGCGCAGCGAGGGTTGGAACGCCTACCGTGAAACCGCCACCCGAAATGGCGCGCAGAGTGCAGCCGATTATGTCAGCAAGCTCGAAGGCCGCCTGGCGACAGGCAAGGCAAGGGCCAGCCGCGCACCCGCCGATCTCGGAGGTGGTGATCTGAATCTGGGCGGGTTCGGTGTGTTCCTCGTGGTTGTCGTCCTGATCGCGGCACTGCTGCTCTGGCTCAAGTTCGGCGGGTCCGGTGTTCTTCTGGCCCGCGCGCCGGGCGAGAGTGCAGAACGTCAGGATGCCCCGGCGGGCTGGAATATCGAGCCGCGCGACAATGCGGGCACCACTCAGGATCTTCTCGACCGGCTGGCCGCGATGCAGGACCGGAGTGCCGCGCTCGTGCTTTTGCTGCGTCACTGCCTGCTGGCGGCGGCCACGGCGACCGGGACCCGGTTCGCGCGGTCGGATACCGAGCGGCGCGCCTTCCGCAGGCTACCGGACCGCTGGTCGCACCATGGCGGGCTGGAGACGATCCTGCGCCGGACAGAGCTGGCACATTACGGCGGACGTCCGGTCGCCGAGGACGTGTTCCAGAATGCGCTGGCTGCGGGTCGGGTCATTCTCGACGCCGGAAAGATGAGGGCGCCCAGCCATGTCTGACGGCTCAACCCATGGTGGCCGTGACAAGACCTCGCATGGTGCGGTCGTCTTCGTGGTCGGGCTGGTGATTGCGGGCCTTGTCCTGCTGACCCTCTTCGGCTCGGGCGCCGGTGACCGCGCTCTCGACCGTTCGCCTGTCGGAATGCGGGCACTCGGCGCCTGGCTGCAACAGGCGGGGCTACCCGCGCGCATATCGCATCCGCGCCTGCATCCCCGGGTCGAAGACCTCGGCCTTCGGGTCCTGCCGCTCTACGATATCGACCTGGAATACGAGGACGATCCCCCCGAGTCGCTCGAAGAGCGGATGAACAACGCGTCGTTGCGCGACATCGACTTGGACAATTTCACGACCAAGATCAGCGAGATACCGACAGTGGTGCTGCTGCCGAAATGGCGCGGCGCGATGGTCGAGACCGGGATTGCGCATGAGCAATCCCTGATCCCGTCGGGCGCGTTGCAAAGACTCAAGAAACAGATCGGGCTGGAAACGGCTGGCCTGCATCGCGGCGGCCCACAATTTACCGAGGTCGAGGTGGCGCCGGGGCAGACGATTGCCCTATTCCACGCGCAGACCTTCACCGCCAGCACCCTGCCGAAACACTGCCGGCCGGAACTGAATTTCGCGGGTGGCGTGCTGATCATGGCCTGCGATCAGGAAGAGGCGGCGTTTCCAGTTTATTTCGTCGCTGACCCGGACCTTATGAACAATCACGGGCTGGGGATCGCCGACAATGCCGGTTTCGTGCCGACCCTGCTTAAACGGTTACGCGGCGATGCGGACCTGCCGGTCTATATCGACAACAGCCCCGACCTTCTGACGACGATCGAACGCGACGACGAGCGGCAGGACTATTCCCGCGGCTATGAGGAATTCGCGCGATTCTTCGACTATCCGTTCACCGTGTTCTGGGCGGCGTTGCTGATGGTGCTGGCAGTTCTCTTTTGGCGCGGAGCGGCGCGGTTCGGTCCACTGGACACCGGCGAACGCTTTGCGGTGGAACGATCGAAACGTGCCGCGATAACCGCCAAGGCGCGGCTCTTGCGGTTGTCGGGCAGCGACGGGCGCATGGTCGCGGATTTTGTCCGCTCCCAGTTGAACGACCTCGCGCTGCGCAGTTTCGGCGGTCAGCCAACGCAGGATGCCGAACGCCGCTTCCTGACCCTGATCGCCCGGCGCGACCCTGACCTCGCGCGCGACTTCGGCGCATTGGCGGATGACCTGATGCAGAATGCCGCCAGGATGCCCGAGGCCCAGCTGCACCGAAATCTCGCCCATTATCATTCCCTTCTGAAAAGAGTGGTGACCATCCATGGATCTGTCTGAATTTCAATCTCTCGCCGACGATATCCGCGGCGAAATCGGCAGTGTCGTTCAGGGCCAGAGACCGCTGATCGACATGCTGCTTGTTTCGGTCTTCGCCCGCGGCCACTGCCTACTGGAAGGACCGCCGGGGACCGCGAAGACGCTTCTGGCGCGGTGCCTTGCACAGGTTGTTGACCTCGATTTCGGGCGCGTTCAGTTCACGCCCGACCTGATGCCCGGTGATGTATTGGGGGTGAACCTCTTCAATTTCGAAACCAATGAGTTTCGCCTGACCAGGGGCCCGGTCTTTACCGACATCCTCTTGGCCGACGAAATCAACCGCGCGCCGCCGAAAACGCAGGCGGCACTCCTGCAGGCGATGAACGAACGCGAGGTGACGATCGACGGCACGACCCATGCTCTCGGCACAGACTTCTTCGTGATCGCCACGCAGAACCCGATCGAACAGCATGGCACCTATCCGCTGCCCGAGGCGCAGCTCGACCGGTTCCTCTTCAAGCTCTTGGTGGATTTCCCCGACCGGCAGGCCGAGATCGACATCCTGAAGCGCAGCGCAGGCCTGCCGCTGGATGCCGACAGCGGGCGTAAGGAACTGCGCAAGGTGATGACGCGCGCGACGTTGCGGGCGGGCCATGCGCTGGTCGATTCGATCCGCCTCGACGAAACCATCCTGAGCTATATCGTCGATCTCGTCCGCGCGACGCGGCAGGATGGTGAGATTCAGCACGGCGCCTCCACACGGGCGGCCAACGCGATTGCCGGGGCGGTGCGGGCAAAAGCCGCGCTTGATGGGCGGGATTATGCGATTCCGGACGATGTGCAGGCACTGCTGATCCCGGCGCTGCGACACCGACTGGTGCTTGGCCCAACGGCGGAGATCGAGGGCCGAACCACGGACGACGTGCTGACCACGATCCTCAGCCGCACCGACGCGCCGCGCTAGGATGCGACCATCCCGCCGCCTTGTCGCGCTGGTCCTGATGCTGGCCGCGCTGACGGTCCTGATCGGGCTTGTCCGTCAGGATGGCGGCATCGCTGCGTCCATCCTCTGGGGCGCGGCGGTCCTTCTGGCGCTTGCGGATCTGGCCTTGTCGCCATCCGCAAAGGGTTTTGCTGTCGTGGCCGATCTGGCGGAAACCGGGTTTGTCGGCAAGACGGCTGCTCTCTCGCTCGATATCGCCTCCCGGCGGGGGGCCTTGCCGCGACGTTTCGATTTGCGGCTGACGCATGACCCCGGCATATCGACCGGGGGGGCGGCAATCGCGGTCGAGCCGGAAACCGGCAGCCGGAATGTAACCTTGACGGTTCGTCTCGATCTCGTGGAACGGGGCGAGGCGGCGCTTCAGCGGCTTTCGATGCGCTTTGGGTCCCGCCTTGGGCTTTTCGACATCCTGCCGCGCTGGCCGTTGTCGCTGAAAATCGACGTCATCCCCGATGTTGCCCCGGTACATAACGGCGAGATCCAGACCCGGATGTTGCCGCTGCTGGATGGCTTGAAGGACATGAATCTTCGCGGCGAAGGGTCCGAGTTTCACCAGTTGCGGGATTTCCAGCAAGGCATGGACCCGCGCAATATCGACTGGAAACGCTCGGCGCGGCTGCGCGGCCTCGTCGCGCGTGAAACGCGGGCTGAACGCAATCATCAGATCGTCATCGGGCTCGACTGCGGCCATCTGATGGGCGAACGGATTGGCAAGATTTCCAAGCTCGACCATGCGATCAATGCTGCGCTGGCGCTGACCTGGGCGGGCGGGCTTGGCGGCGACAATGTCGGCTTCTTCAGCTTCGCCAGCCGTCCGCAGAGCTTCCTTCCGCCCCGGCCCGGACGCCGCGCCTTCGGCCAGATCCAGAAGCACAGCGCCGCCCTTAGACAGGAAAGCGCCGAAACCAACCACACGCTGGGCCTGACGCAGCTGAACAGCCATCTTGACCGCCGCTCGCTCGTCGTCATCTTTTCCGATTTCGTCGACAGCGTGACAGCGGAACTTCTGGTCGAGAACCTCGCGGTCATGACGCGTCATCATCTGATCCACTATGTCGCGCTTCAGGACCCCGAGCTTGAGGCCTTCGCCCATCCCGATGATGTAGCGATGACCGCCGTGGCCAATGCGATTTCGGCCCGGCAGATGCTGTTCGAACGTCGCCACGTTCTCGACCGGCTGCGACGCCTTGGGGTCCTGTGTCTTGACACGACGCCCGACAAGCTGACCGCCGGTCTGATCTCGCGCTACATCGACATCAAATCGCAGGAGCTCATATGACGGGCAGGGGTGCAGATCAGGTTGACCTCATCCGGTCGTCCCGCTTCCGCGCCGAGCGCGAGGCGGGTTGGGTCGAACTTGACCGGCTGATCACCCGCACCGAAAAGTCGGGCATTGTGGCGTTGAGTTACGAGGAGGCGCAGAGCCTCGCCAGCCTTTACCGGCAGGCGATGAATTCGCTCAGCGTTGCGCGGTCGATCTCGATGGACAAGGCGCTTCTGTCCTATCTCGAAGCGCTTTGCGCACGCGCCTATCTGGTCGTCTACGCACCGCAGGAAAGCATCCGGGGTGCGGTGGCCCGGCTGTTTTCCAGAGGTATTCCGCGCGCCGTTCGGCGTTCGGCCCTGCCGCTCGTCGTGGGTTTCATCGCGATGTTCCTCGGCGCGGTTGTTGGCTACCTTCTCTATTTTCAGGACCCGGGCTGGTTCTTTACCTTCGTTCCCCCGGGAATGTCCGATGGCAGGGTGCCGGGCGCGTCCGTCAGCTATCTGCGGGAAACGCTCTATGAAACCGGCGGCCGGGACGGCGAAACACTCGGCGTGTTCGCCTCTTTCCTGTTCTCGCACAATACCGGCATCGCGATCTTCATCTTCGCGCTCGGGGTCTTTGCGACGCTGCCGAGTTTTGTGCTGACCTTCTACAATGGCCTTCTTCTTGGGTCGTTCTTCGCGATGTTCGCCGAGGCCGGACTCGCGCTTGACCTCTTCGCGTGGCTGTCGATCCATGGCGTGACTGAATTGTCGGCGATCTGTGTCGCCTGCGCGGGCGGTGCGCAGCTTGGACTGGCCGTGCTCTTGCCGGGCAACCGGACGCGCCGCGCCGCTTTGCGCGAGGCGGGGCGCGACGCGGTGAAGCTGATCATTCTGGCCGGCCTCATGCTGATCGTTGCGGCCATCGTCGAAGGCTTCCTGCGCCAGCTCGTTCAGGGCATCGGCCCGCGCCTGCTGATCGGCTGGGGGCTCGGTCTGGTCTGGCTGGCGTGGCTGACCCTGGCCGGGCGCGATCCCGCCCCGGCACCGACGCCCGAACCGGAAACGGACCTTCCATGAAAGACAGGACCGCCAATATCCTGCCGCCGGAAGGCGTGCCGATCGCCTTCCTCATCTCGACCGGCGGTGCGCGGTTCGGTGCGCAATTGCTGGATATCGTGATCACCTTCGGCGGATTGCTTGCGCTTTTCTTCGCGCTCATCTGGGCGGGCGTCTTTGACTGGTCGATCATCGCCACCCTGTTCCTGCTGACCATCTTCTTCATCCGGATACCCTATTACATCTTCTCGGAACTCGTCTGGAACGGCCGGACGCTCGGAAAGCGCATCGTTGGGATACGGGTCATCAGCAGCGATGGCGGGCGGCTGACCCCGCATCAGATCGTTGCCCGCAACCTGATGAAAGAGGTCGAGGTCTTCATGCCCCTGACCACGCTGATGTCCGGGACGATCGAAGATGACTGGGTCGGGCTTGCGATGTTCGTCTGGGTCATGCTGGTCCTCGCTGTGCCGGTGTTCAACAAGCGCCGGCAGCGCCTTGGCGACATGATCGCGGGCACGCTGGTCGTCGATCAGCCGCGTTCGGTTCTGATGCCCGATCTTGCGGTTCAGACCCGTATGAGAGAAACAGGTTTTATCCTCGATACCGCGCAGCTGGAAATTTACGGCCGTTTCGAGCTGCAGGTTCTGGAAGAGATGCTGCGCGAGAAGCCGCGTACGGTCGAAGCACGGGAACGCGTCGCGGAAGTCGCACGCACGATCCGGCGCAAGATCGGTTTCGACGAGGCGGTCGCAAGCCACGACGATTGGGAGTTCCTATCGGACTTCTATCGCCAGCAGCGTCAGTATCTGGAAAGTCGGCAACTCTTCGGGGATGCGCGCGAAGACAAGTTCCACGACAAGGCAAATGTAGCGGGGGCCGCAAAGCCGTCCCGGTAGTTCGCCTTGACCTGCCTAGCTGCGCAACCGCCACCCGGTGCGGAAGATGAACCACACGGCCCCGAGCCCGAGGCAGAGGAAGATCGCAACCGCTATCAGCGAGGCCGCGACCGGTACGTCGGCCTGCCCGAAGAACGACCAGCGGAACCCCGAGACGAGGTAGAGCACAGGGTTCAGCTTCGCGACGCCCTCCCAGAAGGGCGGCAGCATGGAGGCCGAGTAGAACGCCCCGCCGAGGAAGACCAAAGGCGTGATCACCATCAGCGGTATGAACTGCAATTGCTGCCAGTCCTTCGCCCAGATGCCAATGAGGAACCCGAAGAGCGAGAAGCTGAAGGCGGTCAGGACCAGGAACCCTAGGGCCCAGAATGGGTGCAGCATCGGCAGATCTACGAAGAAGAGGGCCGTCAGGTAAATGACCGCAGCGATGATGGTTGATTTCAGGGCAGCGGCCCCGACATAGCCCAGCACGATCTCGATAAAGGATACCGGTGCAGCGAGGATTTCGTACATGGTGCCGATAAACTTCGGAAAGAAGATACCGGACGAGGCATTGGAGATCGACTGCTGCAATACCGTCAGCATGATCAGCCCCGGCACGATGAAAGCGCCGTAGCTGATCCCCTCGACCGACTGGATGCGGCCGCCGATCGCCGCGCCGAAGACGACGAAGTAGAGCACGGTCGACACGACCGGCGAGGCCAGAGATTCCCAGGGCGTGCGCCAGAACCGCGCCATTTCATGGTTGAAGATCGTGCGTACGGCCTGCCAATTCATGCCCGTTCCTCCTCCACCAGCCGCAGGAACACGTCCTCCAGCGAGGATTGCTCGGTCGAGAGGTCACGCACCGCGACCCCCTCGGCGGCGAACCCGGCCAACAGCCGGGCGATGCCCGACCGGTCGGCGCGGGTGTCGTAGTCGTAACTCACATGCATCCCGTCCTCCGACAGCGCCACGCCTTCATCGGCCAGTGCGGCGGGCAGGGCGGTGAGCGGTTCGGTAAGCTCGACGGTCAGCCGCTTGTGGCCAAACTCATGCATCAGTTCGGTCTTGTCGCGCACCAGCATCAGCCGTCCCTTGTCGATGACGCCAATCCGGTCGGCCATCTCTTCGGCTTCTTCCAGATAATGCGTGGTCAGGATCACCGTCACGCCTTCCTCGCGCAGTCGCCGGACGACGCCCCACATCTCGCGGCGCAGGTTCACATCGACCCCGGCGGTCGGTTCATCTAGAAAGAGCACCTTCGGCCCGTGCGACAATGCCTTGGCGATCAGGACCCGCCGCTTCATGCCGCCCGACAGTTCCATCAGCTTGGCGTCCCGCTTGTCGTAAAGCGCCAGCGACTTCAGCACGCCTTCCAGATAGGCATCGTCCGGCGCCTTGCCGTAAAGGCCGCGGCTGAAGCGGATGGTGTTGATCACCGTCTCGAACATCTCGACGGAGATCTCCTGCGGCACGAGCCCGATCAGCGACCGCGCCGCCCTGTAATCGCGCACCACGTCATGGCCGCCTACACGCACCGAGCCGCCCGTGGGCGTCACGAGGCCGCAGGTGATCGAGATGAACGTGGTCTTGCCCGCGCCATTGGGGCCCAGAAGCGCGAGGATCTCGCCCTGATGGATGTCGAGCGTGACATCCGTCAGAGCGACCGTGCCACTGGCATAGGTCTTGGAAAGGTCGCGGACCTCGATGATCGGCTGCATGTGTGCCTCCTGTTCGCGGGCGGGAGGCTAGTCAGAACCGGCGGCGAAGGGAAGCACCCTCCTGCCGCCTGCCGACAGGATCAGCGCCGCCGGTCGCGCCTTGCGCTCATCGGCTGGAAGGCGACGCCGACATGGGCCTCGCAATAGGGTTTGCCGGGCTGCGAGGCGAGGCCGCAGAACCAGAAATCCTCGGTCGCCGGGTCGCCGATCGGCCATTTGCAGGTCCGCTCGGTCAGTTCCATCAGGCTGATCTTGCGCGCCTTCTTTTCGACCTCGCGGACAGAGGCGAGTGCCTCGGGGCTGATCTCGCCCGCCGAGGGTTGCGGCGGCAGCGGCTGACCGGCCGGGATGATTGGCTTGCGCGCGGGCGTGGACGACGGGGCGGCCTGGGCCGGTTCGGGACGCGGCGCGGGTTTTGCCTCGGCCTTGGCAGGCGCTGGCTTCGGCGCGGCAGCGCGCGGTTCGGCCTTGGGTGCGGGGTCTGCCGCCTTGGCCTTTGCCGGTTCCGGCGCTCCACCTGCACGGTTCGACAGGCCGAGGCGGTGCACCTTGCCGATCACCGCATTGCGGGTCACGCCGCCCAGTTCCTTGGCGATCTGGCTGGCCGACTGGCCCTCGGTCCACATCTTCTTCAGGGTCTCGACGCGTTCGTCGGTCCAGGACATATTCGATCCTCGGCTTGATGACCCCCACTGGCGGCACTGGCCGGGCGGGTCGTGAATGGCAGTTGTCCCATTTTAGTCGGGACGTGCCGAGATACAAGCGAGGGGCGCGAGAATCAAGCCCGCGCTGTCGTGTCCGGGCTGAAGGTCGCAGGTGGTTGCGGCGCGCGGTTGACCGAAAGGGAGAAGATGTCCGGGCGGGCGTAGTGGCCCGCGACATCGAATTTCCGCCGGGACGCCTTTGCGGTCGCGACATCTATGTCAACCGACAAAAGACCCTTTTCAGCATGCATCGGACCCGCAGCAACGCCACCGAACGGCTGGTAGACCACGGCGTCCCCCGGATTGATCCATTCCATCGGATCGGGAAAGATGGCGTCCCGGTGGGGCAGGGTGTCGGGGATGTCGGACGCCTCAATCGCGGTGGCGCAGCCCAGCACCCAGACACCGCCTTCGCGCGCGATATGCTGCATCGTCGCAAGCCAGGTCGGCCCGCTGTCCCATGTCGGCGCGACATAGATGTCGATGTTCTGGGCATAAAGCGCGAACCGCGCGAGCGGCATGTAGTTCTCCCAGCAGATCAGCGTGCCAACCCGGCCAACCGCAGTTTCGACCACACGCAGCCCCTGACCGTCGCCGGTGCCCCAGACCATGCGCTCGGGATTGGTCGGCATCAGCTTGCGGTGGTTGTTCAGGATCTCGCCATCGGCATCAATGATGGCACAACTGTTGAAAAGCGTGCTGCCGCTGAAGCGCCCGTCGATTTCCTGATGGCCGACCACTGCCACCATGCCATGTTCCCGCGCAGCCTCGCGGATCGGGCGCAGACCGTCGCGTGACAGGTCGACCGAGTTCGCCTGCGACAGACGGAACAGCTCGTCCGTCACGCCCATGCCGCGCCCCGGCAGGAGCCGCCAGACAAAGGTCGGGTAGCCCGGGAACCAGACCTCGGGAAAAACGATCATCTCGCATCCCTCGCCTGCCGCCTGCGCCATCAGAGCGACGGCGCGTTCTATCGAGCGCTCCAGATCGAGATAGACCGGCGGTTCCTGTACCAGACTGACTTTCATGACCTTCCCCTCCCCTTGGTGTCCGGACCGTAACATAAACCGCGCCGATTGGCCCCCCTTGGCCAAGTTGCAATGGACATCGGCCGGATTCGCGGCTATTGGCCACGTCATGACGCACCGGACCCGCCCTTTCGCCCGTCCCCGACGCCGCCGCACCCGCGCCTGACGTCCGTCCCCCCGTGGCCCCGCCACATCCCCCATATCGTTGACTTGACCCGCGCCCTGAGGCACCCATTGGCCTTCCCTTACGGAGTTCACCCATGATCCCGTCGATCCTGCCCACCTATAACCGCGCTCCCCTTTCCTTCGTGAAGGGCGAAGGCTCCTGGCTGATCGAGGCCGACGGGTCGCGATATCTCGATCTCGGCGCCGGGATCGCGGTCAATGCGCTCGGCCATGCCAATCCCGATCTTGTGGCGGCGCTCACCGAACAGGCGGGCAAGCTCTGGCATGTCTCGAACCTCTACCAGATCCCCGAACAGCAAAAGCTGGCCGACCTTCTCGTCGAACATACCTTCGCCGACACCGCCTTTTTCACCAATTCCGGGACCGAGGCGGCCGAGCTCGCGATCAAGATGGCGCGGAAATACTGGTACGACAAAGGCACCCCGCGCGAGGAGATCCTGACCTTCGAAGGCGCCTTCCACGGCCGCTCCACTGCCGCTATCGCGGCGGCGGGGTCGGAAAAGATGGTCAAGGGCTACGGCCCCCTGATGCCGGGCTTCCGGCAACTCCCATGGGGCGACATGGACGCCCTGAAGGCGGCAATCAGCGACAGGACCTGCGCGGTCATGGTCGAGCCCATTCAGGGCGAGGGCGGCATAAGGCCGATGACGGATGCCGATCTGAAACTTCTGCGCCAGCTTTGCGATGAAACCGGCGCACTCCTGATCTTCGACGAGGTGCAATGCGGCGTCGCGCGCACCGGGCGGCTCTTCGCCCATGAATGGGCGGGTGTCACACCGGATATCATGATGGTCGCCAAGGGCATCGGTGGCGGCTTCCCCTTGGGCGCGGTGCTCGCCACCGAAGACGCCGCCTCGGGCATGGTCGCCGGCACTCATGGTTCGACCTATGGTGGCAACCCCCTGGCCTGCGCCGTGGGCGCGAAAGTGATGGAGATCGTCACCGACCCCGCCTTCCTCGCCGAGGTCAACCGCAAGGCGGGCCTGCTGCGGCAGAAACTCGAAGGGCTCGTCTCCGCCCACCCCGAAGTTTTCGAAAGCGTACGCGGGCAGGGGCTGATGCTCGGTCTGAAATGCAAAGCGGCCCCGGCCGATATCGTCAAGGCGGGCTATGCACAGCACATCCTGACGGTCCCGGCCGCCGACAACGCGCTGCGCCTCTTGCCTCCCCTCACCATCACCGAAGAAGAGATCGCCGAGGCCATCACCCGTCTCGACGCTGCGGCCACCGCGATCGAAACGGCCTCTGCTTCTTCACCTGTTTGAAAATATCCCCGGGGGTCCGGGGGCAGGCAGCCCCCGGCGCACTCCAGTAAGGACGACGCCGATGAACCATTTCCTCGATATCCACAAGACAGCGCAATCCGACCTGCGCGCGATGATCGATCAGGCCCGCGCGATGAAAGACGCGCGGAACAACCGCCCGAAAGGCATGCGCGACGATGAAACCCCGCTTTCGGGGCGGCTTATCGCGCTCATCTTCGAAAAGCCCTCGACCCGGACCCGCGTCTCCTTCGATGTCGGCGCCCGCCAGATGGGGGCCGAGACGATGGTGCTGTCGGGCAAGGAAATGCAGCTTGGCCATGGCGAAAGCATCGCCGACACCGCTCGTGTTCTCTCTCGCTTCGTCGACCTGATCATGCTCAGAACCTTTGAGGAGGCAACGCTTTTGGAGATGGCCGAACACGCCACCGTGCCAGTGATCAACGGGCTGACGGATGCGAGCCATCCCTGCCAGATCATGGCCGATATCGTCACTTACGAGGAGCATCGGGGGCCGATCAAGGGACGCAAGTTCGTCTGGTCGGGCGATGGCAACAATGTCTGCTCAAGCTGGCTGCATGCCGCGGGCCAGTTCGGCTTCGACCTGACCTTCACCGGCCCCGAAACGCTCGACCCCGATCCCCGCGCCGTGGCCTTCGCCCGCGACCGCGGCTCGAAGGTGGAGATCGTGCGCGACCCGCTGGAGGCGGCGAAGGGTGCCGACGCCATCGTCACCGATACCTGGGTCTCGATGCACGATCCCGAAAGCGCGCGTGAACGGCGCCACAACCAGCTTCGTCCGTATCAGGTCAACGCCGACATGATGGGACAGGCCAAACCGGATTCGCTTTTCATGCACTGCCTGCCCGCGCACCGGAATGAGGAGGCAACGAACGAGGTCATGGACGGCCCCCATTCGGTGATCTTCGACGAAAGCGAGAACCGCCTGCACGCGCAAAAAGCGATCCTGCGCTACTGTCTGGGGGTCTAAGCTGTTGTAGGGAGGGCCGATGACCATGCACAGAGTCTTCAACTTTGCATGAAATTAGCTTCTCTCGAACGGGTCAGTGCAGGCTCGTGCCAATTCGGTTGTCGCAAACGCATAACCGCTCCAAAGAACGAGCCTCCCATGCATGTAGCTCCATACGCAACGATCGCTTTGGTCCCGCCAATTCATAACCTTTACAGTAAGTGATGTGATCTGCTTGAGCGGTTTGGAATTTAGGCCAATGTCACTAGTGAAGCCTGTCAGAACTGTCTACTAACCGGTAAGAGCAAACCGCACTTCTCTCCCACCCTTGCCAACGAATACTCAGCAGATGATCAAATTTGTGAACCAGAAGTCACCTGACTTGGACCGTGTTTCGTGCCTGCTAGAGCAGTGCGCGTCGCAGAACCTCTGGGCGAATAGGGGGCCGCTGTACACAAAACTCGCAGATGACTACTCAGAGCATTTTGGATTGGGAAGCGATTGCTCCGTTACTCCATGTGCCAACGCTGGGATCGCGCTGGAGGCGATGGCAAGGCTGCTGTCTTTGCGTCAGGGCCGCAAACTAAGATGGGTCGGCTCTGCATTCAGCTTTCACAATCTTGGACGTGGATACTTTGCCGACATGGCGTTGGTGGACTGCACGACGCAGGGGCTTCTGGATATCGATGCGGTGCGGAAAATGCCGGAGCAGGGCTTTGACGGCATCATTGTCGTGAATCCTTTTGGTCTTTTTCAGGACTTCGACGAATATGTCACCTACGCACGCGAATCCGGAAAGTTCTTACTGATTGACAATGCTGCTGGCATCAGCCGGACCATGCCGGACTGGCCGTGGCAAGCACTCAGCCTTCATCATACCAAGCCCTACGGTATGGGTGAGGGTGGGCTGGCTTTGACGCCGCCGGAAGCTGCTGAAGACCTCTATGGTCTACTCAATTATGGGCCGTTGCCGAATGACGCCGCATGCTGGCTGAACAACGGCAAGATATCGGATATTGCCTGTGCCTTCCTGATTGACCGTCTTGAAAAGGTCTCGCAATGGGAACCGCTGTATCTCGAACAAGCGAAACGCGTATATAGGATTGCAAGCGATCTTGGTCTGTCACCCATCCGACCGTTCGGTCCAACAGCTCCAGCCATGAGTTGGGGGTATTTGGCGCCGAACGAGATTCCTCTGGAGCGGATCGTGGAGGCCCGCCGCCTGACATTTGGCAAATACTACAAACCACTTGCCGACTTGCCTCAAACCACGTCTCTTTATTCCCGTCTCGTGAATATTCCGACCCATCCGGATGTTAGCAAGTTGTCTGATAGCGAACTGGCAGAAGAAATCGCACGGTTACTATGAGTTGTCTGTGCTGGTTTTGATAATCTTAGCAGGTACGCCCACGGCTGTACTGTGGGGTGGAATCGGTCGAATTACTGCGGCGCCTGCCCCGATGACTGAGCCATCTCCAACACTGACACCCTGAATTAGGGCGGCGCCGGTTCCGATTTCAACGCCGGTTCCCAGCGTAACCTTTCCAGAGATGTTCGCCCCGGGACTGATGGTTGAATAGGCGCCCAACTTAGCGTCATGGCCCACGGTCGCGCACAGGTTGACGTGAACATGCGGAAACACGGTTATGTCCGTTGTCAGACAGGCATTCGCGCAAATCACAACGCCTTCGCCGAGTGACACACGATCACCGATCCATGCGCGTGGATGGACCAGTGTAGGGAACTTACACCCCATTGCGCCCATCCGCTCTGCAATGGATCGCCGGGCAGAGGGATTTCCGATCGCTACCGCGACGTCAGCACGTGCACCGCGTTCGAGCGTTTCGATGTCATCTGAGACAGGCAGGCCATGCACCGTCTCCGGATGTGTAATACCGGGATCAACCACAAATCCAAGGCAGTTCCATTGGCGCGCCTGAACGTTCAAAGCGTGCAGAATTTGGAGTACCTCTCGCCCGAAGCCACCGCACCCGTAAATAGCAATATCCCGCAAGAGCTATCCCCTTTTTGGTCCGCACCTACCCGAAACGCGCCTTCAGCGTAGCGAGGAACCGTATGACAGTCTCATTTTCACGTTCCGTGGCAGCTCGCATATCCGCAATCAAGTCATCCCGAGTAGACCGCGCCCAATCGATTTCTTCTTCGCCATAAGCAACTCCTTTTTTCAACTCGAACCCGGCGCGCCAATCCTTTGCGCTCAGGTTGGGCTGAGGAATGACAACGGGTATGCATCCACAAAGCGCGGCGTAATAGGCATACATCGTATAGGGGTCGTGACAGTAGAAAATCTCTGTCCTGTTGAAGACCTCGGCAATTTCGGCGTGGCTCTTCCCGTCCAACAGGATAGCGGGGTCGGGCTGGGGAACTTGCCCCGCAGTATTGGTCCCCTTGCGGATCATGCGGCACGAGCCCGATCGTGGGAGGCCCAGATCGCTGTAGATATCTTCGCGAAGCCAGCGGAGTTGCAGCAATCTGGTGTCGGGAATGCCCTGTATGTCTTGGGCAAAAACCTTTTGATAGAAAAATACTTCGTCACTCGAAGCGATCTTTGAATCAATTCCCAGATATCCAGGCCGGTTCAACAACCAGCGTACCACTCGAGAGGCGCCTAGCGGGTTTCCGGACACCGTTTCGGGATAGACAATGATTCCCTCGCCGATGCGTTCCTTTGGTGCAACCGGCACATCCATCGACGGATGCGTTTTGAAACGCGTTTGCTTGCGGCGGATATTCCACCGCTTCAGGGCGCGGAGCCAATGCGCGTCGACCTCCGCATAGTCTTTTTTCAGGATCTTAACCGCATATGCCTCAACCCCTAGCTTGCGAAGCCGATCCACCAAGGCGTGAAGTACAATAGCTCCACCGCTGTTTTCATCGAAAGAAGGGCAGTTGACGATGATGGGGCGATCCGGGCGCTCGACATGGGCAAGTTGGCTCATCAACTGATCTCCCGGGAGTTATACGTTCGTTGCTGATGGAATAGGTCGCCGTTTCCTAACTGGAATGGCACTCTCAAGCCACAATAGCAAAGAGGCCCGGAATGTTTCCGGGCCTCTTTCGTTCGGGAATTATCAGCTCTCAGCGTCGGCCTTTTCAGTCTTCTCCGGCACGATCTCTTCGCCGGTTTCCTGATCGACCATCTTCATGCCAAGGCGCACCTTGCCACGATCGTCGAAGCCCAGAAGCTTGACCTTCACTTCCTGACCTTCCTTCAGCACCTCGTTCGGGTGCTGCAGGCGCTTGTTGGCGATCTGGGAGACATGCACCAGACCGTCGCGCTTGCCGAAGAAGTTCACGAAGGCGCCGAAATCGACCAGCTTGACGACCTTGCCGGTATAGATCTTGCCCTCTTCCGGCTCGGCCACGATCGAGTAGATCATGTCGTAGGCCTTCTTGATCGATTCAGCGTTGGCTGAGGCGATCTTGATCACGCCGTCGTCGTTGATATCGACCTTGGCGCCCGACACTTCGACGATCTCGCGGATGACCTTGCCGCCCGAGCCGATCACTTCACGGATCTTGTCGGTGGGCACGGTCATCGTCTCGATGCGCGGGGCGTGGGCGGAAAACTCGCTCCGGCCCTCGGTCAGCGCCTTGGCCATTTCGCCCAGGATATGCATCCGGCCGTCCTTGGCCTGCGCCAGCGCCTGCTCCATGATCGCCGGCGTGATGCCCGCGACCTTGATGTCCATCTGGAGCGAGGTGATGCCGGCCTCGGTGCCTGCAACCTTGAAGTCCATGTCGCCGAGGTGATCCTCGTCGCCGAGGATGTCGGTCAGGACCGCGTATTTGCCGTCCTCTTCGAGGATCAGACCCATGGCGACACCGGCGACCGGCGCCTTCAGCGGCACACCCGCATCCATCATCGACAGCGACGAACCGCAGACCGTGGCCATGGAGGAGGAGCCGTTCGATTCCGTGATCTCCGACACGATGCGGATCGTGTAGGGGAAGTCGGTCGGTGCCGGCAGAACCGCCTGAAGCGCGCGCCAGGCCAGTTTCCCGTGGCCGATCTCGCGGCGGCCCGGAGGACCGAAGCGGCCAACCTCGCCGACCGAATAGGGCGGGAAATTGTAATGCAGCAGGAAGTTGGAACGCCAGTTGCCGTGCAGGGCGTCGATGATCTGCTCATCCTCGCCGGTGCCGAGCGTGGTGATCACGAGGCCCTGCGTCTCGCCGCGGGTGAACAGCGCCGAACCATGGGTGCGCGGCAGGATGCCGACTTCCGAGACGATCGGGCGGACCGTCTTGGTGTCGCGGCCGTCGATGCGCTTGCCGTTGGCGACGACATCGCCCCGCAGGATCGAGCTTTCCAGCTTCTTGATCGCCGAACCGAGATTGGCATCGGCCTGATCTTCCTCCGTCAGCGCTTCCTTGATCGCGTCCACGGCGGCAGAGATCGCGGCCGTCCGCTCCTGCTTGTCGAGGATCGCGAAGGCGGCGCGCATCTGCGCCTCGCCTGCCTTCTGAACCTTCGCATACAGTTCCGAATAATCGGCGGGCTGGAAGTCGAAGGGTTCCTTGGCGCAATCTTCGGCGAAGTCGATGATCAGGTCGATCACCGGCTGCATCGCGTCATGGCCGAACTTCACGGCGCCCAGCATCTCGGCCTCGGACAGCTCATAGGCCTCCGATTCCACCATCATCACGGCGTCCTTGGTGCCCGCGACGACAAGGTCAAGCCGCTGCTCGGGGTTCGAGCGGAGCTGGTCCATATCGCTGACTTCGGGGTTTAGCACGTATTCGCCATTGGCAAAGCCAACGCGCGCCGCACCGATCGGACCCATGAAGGGCACGCCCGAGATGGTCAGCGCCGCCGAGGCGGCGATCATCGCGACGATGTCGGGATCGTTGACGAGGTCGTGGGACAGAACGGTGCAGATCACCAGCACTTCGTTCTTGAAGCCCGGCACGAAAAGCGGGCGGATCGGACGGTCGATCAGGCGCGAGGTCAGCGTTTCCTTTTCCGAAGGACGCCCTTCACGCTTAAAAAAGCCGCCCGGGATTTTGCCGGCGGCATAGGTCTTTTCCTGGTAATGCACGGTCAGCGGGAAGAAGTCCTGTCCCGGCTTCTGTTGACGGGCATAGGTCACGTTGGCCATGACGGAGGTTTCGCCAAGGGTGGCGATGACCGAACCGTCGGCCTGACGGGCGACCTTTCCCGTTTCCAGTGTCAGCTCTTCCTGGCCCCACTGGATGGATTTCTTTGTCACGTTGAACATATATCGTTTCCTCTTGGGAGCACGCACGGGCGTATCCCGTGTCTCCCCTTTTTTCATAGCGGCCCCATTGCCGCCGCCCCCAATCCTTCGCATGCGCCCGGGGGCATGGGCTCACGTCACAGATGGCGGGGGCCATACAGGAAAACGGCTGGGTTGGGAAGGGGCGGGTTGGAATGACGGTTGCGCGCAGGATCAGTCCAGTTCCTTCGTGATCCGGAATTCGACGGTGTGGTTCGGTGATCCTTCTCCAAAGAAAGATCTCCAAGCTGCGCGCGCACTATCCAGTAGCAGCGCATAACTACCACCGCGCAATGCTCGGTGGCAAAATCACCAGTGCAAATTTCCAGCCATGCCTGTGTCGCTGGCCATTGAGAACGCGCTTAGTGTAGCAAGTAGGTGTGACGTCCGACTCTTTGCCGGGCATGTGCCTTAATCCCAAAGCAGTCGCCGCGGCGAGTCCGCCAACTCAGATTGGAGACCCGCATGTTAAAAGGTCGGGCCGAAACTCGTCATCAGGCGCGCCATTACGAAGTCGCCCATCGGCAGTTTGATCATCTTCGTGCAGGTATCGCAGTCGCGGAAGACGTCCAGCGGCGCTGCATGGGTAGCCCCCCGGGCATAAGCGCGACGGCCAGAACGCGGAGCGTGTGTTTCACCGAATTCCCCTTCCGCAAACAGGACGCCCGCAGGTTGCAGCTTGGGCGTTCCGTTCCGTCAAGCGAGACAGCACATCTGCGCTCTTGTGCGTTGGCAGGCGCTATGCGAGGCGGTCCCTATGGCCGGATCGCCCGGCTGTGACCTCAGGAGATATCCAGAACAGCCCCCAGATATGGCAGCCGCGCCTGCGCTGCGGCGACACTGGCTTGCTCAATCTCGGCGCTGATCATTTCGTGCCCGGCACCTGCCCGCGCGGCGTCTTCGCCGTCCGGCCTGACAATGCAGCTCTTTCCCAGATAGGTCAGGCCACCCTCAGTCCCGGCATGGTTGGCGTAACAAACCCAGAGACAGTTTTCGAACGCGCGTGTCGGTATCAGCTTTTCCGCGACGCCGGGCCAGTTCGCAGTCAGCGCCGTCGGTACCAGCACTGCCTCTGCGCCCTTGCGCCGCGCCAGTCGCATGGTTTCGGGGATCTCGCTGTCGCAGCAGATCAGCAGCGCGAACCTGATCCCGCCATAGTCAAAGACCTCGATCCGGTTGCCAGCGGTGAACGTGTCGCTTTCAAAGCCCGATGGAAAGGCCAGCTTGCGGTGATGTGCCACGAGGCTGCCATCGGCCCCGAAAAACGCTGCGGAATTGTATAGCGTGCCGCCGTCGCGCTCCGGACACCCACAGACGATCGCGCAGTTCTGCGCCTTTGCCAGTGCAGCTACCGCGCGCTGCAGCGACCCGTCCCGCCCCTCGGCATATCGCGCGATATCGGCGGGCGCGGCATAGCCCGACAGGAACAGTTCAGGGCAGACTACAAGGTCCGGCCGCCCGGCCGCAATCGCCGCCTTCAGCGCAGCGATCCGCTCTCCGGGCGTTCGCCCGCCCCCCGCCGACTGGAATATCGCCACACGCATTCTCAGCGCCCCACGACCAGCAATTCACGGCGATAGTCCGTCAGATACTCGCAACCCGTTTCCGTGACCACGATGCTGTCGCCGATCCGCCCGCCACACTGGCCATCGACCGAAATGCCCCCGTCCACGGCAAAGGTCATACCCGGTTGCAGAACCGTCGTGTCGCCGGTCTTCAGTTCGGGCGCTTCCAGATAGGACATGCCGATCGACCGGCCGGTGCGATAACCGGTCTCATAGCCCCGTTCGCGGTAGACCACATTCGCCGCCTCGGCCACGGATTCCGCCGTCACCCCCGGCCGGATCGCCGCAATGGCCGCCTGCTGGGCGGCAATCGCCGCCTCCTGCACCCGCGCGGCCGCGTCCGAGACATGACTGACAAAGAACATCCGGTCGAAGCCAAGCTTGTAGAGCTTGAACTGCGCCATGTTGCAAAAGCAGAAGTAGACCGGGTCGCCCGGCGCCAGCCGCTTGACCGATGCGCGGCGATGCACCATCGAGGTGTCCGACCCCGACTGCATCACCTGCAGGTTATGGATCATCGGCGAGACGAAGGCCTCCCAGCCCTTGTCGGTCAGGAACCCCGCCGCCTCCCGTGTCCCGGCATTGATCACCGCCAGCGCCGCCTCGTATTCCGGCGCGCCCTCGGCCAGCGCCCCTTCCGCCGCCGCCATCATCGCCCCGGCAATCTTGCCTGCCGTCCGCATCACCTCGATCTCGGCTGGTGATTTGACCATCCGCATGCGTCGCATGATCGGCAGGATATCGGCAAGTTGCGCCTGCGGCCGCTCATCCTCGAACCAGTTGCGCACGATCGCCGGTATCGACCCGCGCTCGATCGCGACCCGCCCGGGATTATCGCCCAGCACCCGGTCCAGAACCGCGGGCCAACCGTTTGGCCCCATATCCTCCCAGGTTTCCACATCGGCAACCCAGGTCATCGCCGCCACCATTTCGCTTTCCATCAGTGGCGTGACCACTACCGGCGCGCGGTCCGGGCGCACGATCAGGAAAGTCGGCCGTCCGAATTCGACCGACAGATAGCCCCAGAAGCCCGCGAAATACGCGATGGAGCTTTCATCCGTCAGGACCGCGACATCTATCCCGGCTTACGCCAGTTCTGTCTGCAATGCGCCCGTTCGCGCCCTTGCCTCTTCCAGCATTCCACCACCATCCCTGATCCAGCCCCGGTTCATCGAAGACTATGGTCAGCCGCATCGCGACCAACCGCCCAAAAGCGACACGCCCCGTCGCACCGGTTCGTTCCGCGAACCCGCCGAGTTGTTGCCCTTTCCGTGCGGTTTCGCTAAGGCGTTGCGACGCCGAAATTACCCAGCGGGACTCACAGAACATGGCCATGGAAAAGACCTTCAACGCCGCCGAGGCCGAGGAACGACTTTACACCGCATGGGAGCAATCTGGCGCCTTCAAGGCCGGGGCCAATGCCTCGCGGCCTGAAACCTTCTGCATCATGATCCCGCCGCCGAACGTGACGGGCTCGCTCCATATGGGCCACGCCTTCAACAACACGTTGCAGGACATCCTGACCCGCTGGCACCGGATGCGGGGCTTCGACACGCTCTGGCAGCCGGGGCAGGACCATGCGGGCATCGCGACCCAGATGGTCGTCGAACGGGAACTCGCCAAAACCAACCGCCGCCGCACGGATATGAGCCGGGATGAGTTCACCGGCCTTGTCTGGGAGCAGAAGCAGAAATCCGGCAACACCATCATCGACCAGCTGAAGCGCCTCGGCGCCTCCTGCGACTGGTCGCGCAACGCTTTCACCATGTCCGGGGCCCCGAACGCGCCCAAGGGCGAAGAGGGCAATTTCCACGATGCCGTCATCAAGGTCTTCGTAGACATGTATAACAAGGGGCTGATCTATCGCGGCAAGCGCCTTGTGAACTGGGACCCGCATTTTGAGACCGCGATCTCCGACCTTGAGGTCGAGCAGATCGAGGTGCAGGGCCAGATGTGGCACTTCAAATACCCGCTCGCGGGCGGCGAGACCTATGAATATGTCGAGAAGGACGAGGACGGCAACGTCACCCTCCGCGAGGTCCGCGACTACATCTCCATCGCGACGACCCGGCCCGAGACGATGCTCGGCGACGGCGCGGTCGCGGTGCATCCGTCGGACGAACGCTACGCCCCCATCGTCGGGAAACTCTGCGAGATTCCGGTCGGGCCGAAGGAACACCGCCGCCTGATCCCGATCATCACCGACGAATACCCCGACCCGACCTTCGGGAGCGGAGCGGTGAAGATCACCGGCGCGCATGATTTCAACGACTATGGCGTCGCCAAGCGCGGCAACATCCCCTGCTACCGGCTGATGGACACCAAGGCCGCGATGCGCGCTGACGGCGCGGCTTATGCCGAGGCCGCGACCATCGCGATGGCCGTCGCCAAGGGCGAACGCCAACTCTCCGAGGCCGAGACGGACGCGCTCAACCTCGTCCCCGACGACCTGCGCGGGCTGGACCGGTATGAGGCGCGAAAGCGCGTGATCGACCAGATCACCTCCGAAGGGCTGGCCGTCACCGTTCTACATAAGAGCATCGACAAGGAAACCGGCGCCGAGCACCTCGAACGCATTCCGCTGGTCGAGCAGAACAAGATGATGCAGCCGCATGGCGATCGGTCCAAGGTCGTCATCGAGCCGATGCTGACCGACCAGTGGTTCGTCGATACCGCGAAGATCGTCGAACCGGCGCTGGAGGCGGTGCGCAAGGGCATGGCGGCGCAGGAGGCAGGCAGCTTCGACCCGGATGCAGGCTATACCCGCATCCTGCCCGAACGCGACGCCAAGACCTATTTCCACTGGCTGGAAAACATCGAGCCCTGGTGCATCTCCCGCCAGCTCTGGTGGGGGCACCAGATTCCGGTGTGGACAGCGATGGTCCCGAACCTCAAGGGAGAACCGGGGACGTGGCGAATGAGCGTCGCAGATTCGATCCCTTTGTCGCGCGCCATGGATTTCAAGCGAGAAAACAAGTTCGATGAAGACGCTCTTGGCGGAAAGCTGACGTCGGGCGGCATTCTTACAATGGAGTTCTGCGCCGCGTCTGCTGAAGAGGCAAAAGAGCAAATCCGAAAAGTCTGGATAGATCGGGCCGGATACGCGCCTGCGAACTTGGTGGAAGTTGATCACGAGCCACACATGTGGCCGGACGATACGAACTTCCCAGTTGCCAGCAATGACATTCCCATGTGGCGCGACCCCGACGTCCTCGACACCTGGTTCTCCTCCGGCCTCTGGCCCATCGGCACGCTCGGCTGGCCCGAAGAGACGGAGGAGCTGAAGAAATACTTCCCCACCGACGTCCTCGTCACCGGCTTCGACATCATCTTCTTCTGGGTCGCCCGGATGATGATGATGCAGCTTGCGGTCGTCGATCAGGTCCCCTTCCACACCGTCTATGTCCACGCCCTCGTCCGCGACGAGAAGGGCAAGAAGATGTCGAAGTCCTTGGGCAACGTCCTCGACCCCCTCGACCTCATCGACGAATACGGCGCCGATGCGGTGCGCTTTACGCTGACCGCAATGGCGGCGATGGGGCGGGACCTGAAGCTGTCGAAAGACCGCATCGCGGGCTACCGCAACTTCACGACGAAGCTCTGGAACGCCACCCGTTTCGCCGAGATGAACAGCGCCCTTTGTCGGGACGCTGTCGGGACGGATGCCATACGCGTGCCAGACGCAAACCATACGGTGAACCGCTGGATCATCGGAGAGACCGCCCGTGCCCGCATCGCGGTCGACGAGGCGCTGGGCCAGTTCCGCTTCAACGACGCCGCCAACACGCTTTACGCTTTCGTCTGGGGCAAGGTCTGCGACTGGTATGTCGAGTTCTCCAAGCCCTTGATGGACGGCGACCATGCGGCGGAAACACGGGCCACGATGGCCTGGGTGCTGGACCAGTGCTACATCCTCCTGCACCCGATCATGCCCTTCATTACCGAGGAATTGTGGGCCCTGACCGGCGAGCGCGCCAAGATGCTCGTCCATGCCGACTGGCCCAGCTACGGCCCTGAACTCATTGATGAAAATGCCGACCGCGAGATGAACTGGGTGATCACTCTCATCTCCGAAATCCGCTCCGCCCGCGCCGAAATGCACGTCCCCGCAGGCCTGAAACTGCCCATCGTGATGACTGCGATGGACGACCGTGGCCGCGCCGCTTGGGTCGGCAACGAACCGATGATCACCCGCCTCGCCCGCCTCGACGGCATGACCGAAGGCGCAGCCCCCAAGGGCGCGATCACCGTCGCCGTCGAAGGCGGCAGCTTCGCCATCCCGCTCGAAGGCGTCATCGACATCGCCGAGGAAAAGGCGCGTCTTTCCAAGACCTTGGAGAAACTGGAACGGGATATGGGGGGGCTCAAAGGCCGCCTCAACAACCCCAAATTCGTCGAAAGCGCACCTGAGGAAATCGTCGAGGAAACCCGCGAGAAACTGGCGCTGGCCGAGGAAGAAGCAGCAAAACTGAAAGCCGCGCTGAAGCGCCTTTCCGATATCGGCTGATTTCTTCTGTTCTGCAATACTCCGGGGGTCCGGGGGCAGCGCCCCCGGCCTAACCACAGGAAAACACGCATGAATATCGACTACCCGACCCTCGCTGCTGTCATCGAAAGCCTCGCCGAAGGCGAGACGGATGAAATCGCGCTAATGGCGACGGTGGCCTGCGAGGTACATCACTCCGATGCCCGTTTCGACTGGACCGGATTCTACCGCGTCACCGCGCCGGGGATGATGAAGATCGGACCCTATCAGGGCGGCCATGGCTGTCTGATGATCCCCTTCGAAAAGGGCGTTTGCGGTGCGGCCGCCTCGACCGGCGCCGTTCAGATCGTTGCAGATGTGGACGCCTTCCCAGGCCATATCGCCTGCTCCTCGACCACAAGGTCAGAGATCGTGCTGCCGGTCCATGGCCAGGACGGGCGCCTGATCGGCGTCTTCGATATCGACAGTGACCAGCCCGACGCCTTCACGCGTGAGGATGCCGAAGGGCTGGGCGCGATCCTGACGTCGGTTTTCGGCAGGATCTGACGCGGGCGGGCTGGCGGATAGCCGCTATGCAGGACAGTCTCTGGCTGTGGCCGGAGACTGCACATGAGCGATACGGAACATCACCGGGGAAGCTGCCTCTGCGGCGGCGTGCGGTTTGAGACGGTGGGCCCCCTGCGCGATGTCTGGGCCTGTCATTGCGGGCAGTGCCGCAAGACCAGCGGGCATTACTGGGCGGCGACCTCGGTGCCGCTCGACCGGCTTTCGATCACATCCGGCAATACCCTCGCCTGGTATGACAGTTCGCCCGCAGCACGGCGGGGGTTCTGTTCGCGTTGCGGCGCGAGCCTTTTCTGGGAACCAAAGGACGGCGGACGCATGGCCATCGCGCCGGGTGCTCTCGACGGGCCGACGGGATTGACGCTGCCCCGGCACATCCATGCCGAAGACCGGGGCGACTACTATTCCTGCGAAGGACCGCCGCCTGAAGCCCCTCTCAATCTGCCCGAACGGATCGATTGTTCCTGCCTCTGCGGCGCGGTCTCGTTCAGCCTGCCGGGCCCGGCGGGCGAGATCACCGCCTGCCATTGTGGCCAGTGCCGCAAGCTGTCGGGGCACTACTCCGCCTCGTTCGACGCCGATGAGGCCAAAGTGACATGGCACCGCAAAGAGGGGCTCGCCGAATACCGGACGCCCGGAGGAGGGCTGCGCGGGTTCTGCAAGCATTGCGGGTCAAGCCTCTGGTTCCGCTCGGCAAAGGAGGAGTTTTCGGTCGAGGCCGGATCGGTATCGGGTGCGACCGGCGGTCGGCTTTCGGACCATATCTTCGTGGTCAGCAAGGGGGACTACTACGCGATCGACGACGGCCTGCCGCAATCCGGCCAGTGGAGCCCGCCAACAAAGTAAGGTGGATATAAACCCAGCTTGCGTGTGGGATCACAATCGTCGGCTCGGCACCCAGGCATAGCCGTTTTCGCAGAGGATGTAGCATTCCCTGAGCCCGTGCGGCTTGTCTGTCGGTTCCTGCAGGAGCGTCGCGTCAGGAATAGCCGCAGCCCGTTCCGCCGCCACATCGGGGTCGGTCTCATATAGCCTGATCTCCAGCCCGGCACCACGCGCGCCCGCTTCGGGCAGAAGTCCGAGCAGCGGGTTTTCGGCATAGGTGCCGTCGGAATGCAGCTGAAAGACCTCGCCGTGATAGGTCATGATGGCGAAATCGGCCGTAGCCCGGTGCGTCTTCATATCGAAAACCGCCTCCAGAAACGCCGCGAGCCGCTTCACGTCCCGCACGACGAGGTTGAGCCCGATCCCTGTCAGCGACCGGCCGAAATCCTCTGGCGTGACCGTTTCGAAATCCATTCTCATCACCTCGTGCTGGTGGTCGGAGGCTCGCACCCGACCCGGCCCCCGTCATTCTCAGCTTGACCCGTCCGCCGGTTTCCGCCAGCGCTGAAAGCGACAGGATTGCAGGCAGATCGGACGACGATCCGCAAGGAGAGAGAACAGATGGCCGATATCACGCTTCTCGACGGCGGCATGGGGCAGGAACTGGTGGCGCGGTCCGGCGATGCGCCGACGCCGCTCTGGTCGACGCAGGTGATGATTGATCATCCCGGCCTCGTCCGCGCGGTGCATGAGGACTATTTCAAGGCCGGCTCGACTGTGGCCACGACGAACACCTATGCGATCCACCACGACCGGCTGGTGAAGGCCGGAATCGACGACCGTTTCGCGAGCCTGCACATGCAGGCATTGGCCGAGGCGGCAGCAGCCCGGGCCGCGCATGGCTCAGGCCGGATCGCCGGGTCGCTCGGCCCCCTCGTCGCCTCCTACCGTCCCGAGACCCATCCGCCGCATGACGAGGCGGTGGCGAAATATGCCGAGATTGCCGGGCTCCTGGCCCCCGTGGTCGATTTCTTCATTGCCGAGACGGTCGCCTCGCTCGCCCATGCGCGTGCGGTGCTGGAGGGCGCGAAGACCGGTGGCAGGCCCGTCTGGCTGTCGGTCACCGTTGATGACGAGAACGGATCGCGCCTGCGTTCGGGCGAGCCGGTCGCGGCCCTTGGCCCGGTGCTGGAGAAAGGCGGCGCGGCGGCGGTCTTGGCCAATTGCTCCGCCCCCGAGGCGATGGCAGCGGCGCTTGACGGTTTCAGGGCCTCCGGTCTGCCCTTCGGTGCCTATGCCAACGGCTTCCAGCAGATCACCAAGGATTTCCTGAAAGACAGCCCGACCGTCGATGCCCTGCACGCCCGGCCCGAGATGACGCCCGCGCATTATGCCGATTTCGCGATGCGCTGGGTCGATATGGGGGCGACGATCATCGGTGGGTGCTGCGAGACCGGTCCCGCCCATATCGCCGAGATCGCCCGGCGGATCAGGGCAGCGGGACACCGGCTGGTCTGATCCCCGTGCAGTCGGGGGGTGGTTCCCGCCGGTGCCGTCGTGCTATCGCGCCAAAATGACCGATGACGCCTATGCCCCGCCCGACACGCCCCTGACCGTGATCCATGCCGATCACGCGGTGCTTGTCATCGACAAGCCTGCCGGACTGCTGTCGGTCCCGGGCAAGGGCGAGGATCTGGCCGATTGCCTGATCGCGCGGGTGCAGGGTCTTTATCCCGAGGCTTTGCTGGTTCACCGACTTGACCGGGACACATCCGGCGTAATGGTCTTTGCCCTGACGCGCCATGCGCAGCGCGAACTCTCGGCCCAGTTCGAGGCGCGCAAGACGAAGAAGGCTTATCGCGCGCGGCTTTGGGGCCATCTGGAACCGAAAGAGGGAACGGTCGATCTGCCGCTGATCGTCGACTGGCCGAACCGGCCGCGGCAGCATGTCGATCATGTGAACGGCAAGCCCGCCGAGACCAGCTGGAAGGTGCTCGGCCATGACGAGGACGGCACGACCCGCGTGCGGCTTTTCCCGCTGACCGGGCGCAGCCACCAACTGCGCGTGCACATGATGGAACTCAGCCACCCGATCCTCGGCGATCCGCTTTATGCCGAGGGTCCGGCCCGCGACTTTCCTCGCCTGATGCTGCATGCTGAAAGCCTGCGGTTCAACCACCCTGAGACTGGCAAGGGTATGACCTTTACCGCGCCGGTCCCATTCCGGTGATCGTCCGGTTCCACGAGGCGGCGGGCACCCGGTCTGAGGCGCGGTATTCCGAATGTGGCGCGTATCGCTATCTGCTCAGCCGTGACTGGGGCGCGGGCGGGCGGTTGCTTTATATCCTGCTCAACCCCTCGACCGCTACGGAAGAGCGTAATGACCCGACGATCGAACGCTGCGAAAGGCGGGCGCGGGCGCTGGGCTTTGGCGGTTTCGCGGTCGCCAACCTGTTTGCCTATCGCGCCACCGAACCGCGCGACCTGAAGCAGGCGGAGGCGCCGGTCGGTCGCGACAACGACGCACAGCTTCTGGCGGCCGCAACTTCGGCCGAGCGTATTCTGTGCGGCTGGGGTGTGCATGGGTCCCGTCATGGACGCGGGGCGGCGGTGGCGCAGCTTTTGCGGGAAGCCGGGTTACCGCTCTGGCATCTCGGTTTGACGAAAGCCGGATTTCCCCGGCACCCGCTTTATGTTGGCTATGTGCAGAATTTGCAGCCTTGGGTTGATCTGCCGCGCCCTAAAAGTGCCAAAAATTGAATCTATCCAGCCCGCCATTGTGCCCATGTTAACGTGACCAGCTTTGACTGGTCGCGGGGTATGCCGGCGATGGGGATTGCCGGTAGCGAAGATCTGGGGGTGCAGGATGTTCATGCTGGCCGGGTTGCTGGGGCTGTTCGCGGCAGGTGTTGCCGTTGAACTCAGCGGTGTTCTGAAGACCGGGGACGAGGATACTTCAGACCGGGATGCCGAGGGCGATATCGACGCGCCCGAGGCGGAACAGCTTGAAAACACCATTGAGGGCACGCCGCTGGCCGAGGTTATTTCCGGCACGAACAGCGCGGACAACATCCACGGCGACGGCGGTGACGACCAGATCGGCGGTTATGACGACGCTGACGCGATCCATGGCGATGGCGGAGACGACGACCTGCACGGTCAGGGTGGAGACGATACGATCTTTGGTGGCGACGGCGACGACAGCCTTTATGGCGGGGACGGGGCGGATGATCTCTATGGGGATGCCGGGGACGACTATCTGGCGGGTTATGAGGGCGATGATCGGCTCGACGGTGGGGCGGGCAGAGACCACCTGATCGGCGGGGGTGGGCAGGACAGCCTTTATGGCGGCGGCGGGGACGACGCGCTTCAGGGGGCGCTTGGTGACGATCTGCTGGACGGCGGTCTGGGGCAGGACACTCTGATGGGCGGGGACGGCAATGATGTGCTCGATGGCCGCTTGCCGGACAGCGGGGGCCCCGACGCCGATGGCCGCGACTTCCTGAATGGCGGCGAAGGCGACGACACGATTTTCGCCGGCCACGATGACTGGGTTGAGGGCGGGGAAGGGGCGGATGTGTTTTCGCTTTCGGACTGGCTCAGCGGCGACGCTGGGCCTGCGGTGATCGCCGACTACAACCCGGTGGAAGATCAATTGGTGCTGAATTACGATCCCGTGGCCCATCCCGACCCGGTGGTCACTGTTCTACCGGACCCGGATCTGGAAGGGGCGATGCAGGTCCTGATCCACGGGAAGGTTGTGGCGCATGTTCTGGGGGCTGACGGGCTCAGCCCCGCCGATGTACGGCTGATTGCCGAAAGCTCCGGGTCCCCGGTCTGATCGCCGGTCGATTAGAGCTTTTCTTTCAAGGAAATTTCCCCTATACGCCCGCATCCGCCCCAAATGGCGGCTACTTCTCCACGGGCCTTGCTGGACGACATCCCGGCTTGCGCCATAACCCTTAATCCGAAAGGAGACCCCGATGTCGATCACTGCTGAAGAAAAAGCCCGCGTCATGAAGGAATTCGCGACCAAGGAAGGCGATACCGGTTCGCCGGAAGTTCAGGTCGCCATTCTCACCTCGCGCATCACCACGCTGACCGAGCATTTCAAGACCCACAAGAAGGATAACCACGGCCGCCGTGGCCTTCTGAAGATGGTCGCCCAGCGCCGCAAGCTTCTCGACTATCTCAAGAAGAACGATGACGCGCGCTATCAGGAACTGATCAAGCGTCTCGGCATCCGCCGCTGATCGCGACCAGACCTGACCAAGACCAACGCGCCCTTTCGGGGCGCGTTTTTCTTTGCGTGGCTTGAATGATGCGATCCCGGCAATGAATGCCGCGAAGCCGGTAATTCGGCTATCGGCAAAGCGTCGGCGTTTTGTCGGCAAAGTGTATGGCAATCGGTCGGGGCGGAACCGGGCGCCGACTGGACATGTCACGCCCAGAGCGCGGAGGGGCGCTGCTCCGGCCCCATTCCGCGCGCCTTGGTGCCGGAAGATGATGCTCCGGCATAACCGGTTTGCGGCGCGCGGGGACACCGGGCGGCGGATGCCAACATTACTTCTCCATGTATTAAGACATCTGCCACCGCAGTATCTGTGCGAGCGGCGTCAGCCTCAGACGGCGGCCATTGAATGGCTCGTGAGCTTGACGTGGTAAAAATAAACCTGCAGTTGAATTTTCAAACAAAGAGTCCTTGGGCATCCAAAATTTCGGAAAAATATAGTATACGAAATGCCTTCATGGTGGAGGCTGTTATGAAAGACTTTAAGACTGAATTACTTGGAATTTTCACGATCGCAGCGCTCGTCGCTTTGGGTCCTGTGACCCACTTCGGCGCTGCATTCGCCGGGGAAACCCCAAGCGAAGGTGGCGGTGAAAGCGGCGGTGAAAGCGGCGGTGAAAGCGGCGGCGAAGGCGGCGGCGACGGCGGCGACGGCGGTGACGGCGGTGACGGTGGTGACGGCGGCGACGGCGGTGACGGTGGTGACGGCGGTGACGATCCGAAGTCCAAGGGCAATAACGGCTGGGGCAACGGTGATCAGGATGCACCCGGCAACTCCGAAAACAACAACCGTGCGGAAAACCGTGGTGGCAACGCCGATAATACCGGAAGCGCACCGGGTAAAAGCGGCCACTAATCGGCTCTGATTGAATTTATAAATCGAGCTACCAAAAATTTACTCTCGGCGGCTATTCGCCGCCGGGGGTTTTGTGCGTTTAAAAAGAAAACAGCATTATAACCTCAGATGCAGGAACTGCATCGGTGCTTTCTGCCCTAAAATAGCAATGCGAGCATGAAACAGGGTCTCGTCGCGTCGACTGAACGCACGAGCCCATTGTATCCAAGGTTCCGGATTGGCCTCGCACACAATGCTCCTTGCCGCCGCAGATGAAGTGATCGGTGCCACTGCCGAACTTTCGTGACGGTCCGCATCAAATTCGAGATTACGCGATCTGGACCGCTGTCTTGGGAAGGCGCCCTTCTGGAGGTAGTTGCACCTTGGCGTCAGTCCGGGTCAGCGTTCGGCGGCGCGATTCGTATCCGTCAGCGGCACTCTTTCGCCAATGCGGATCACTGCCGGGTCATAGGGCTTGCGGGCGAAGACCTCGCGGACCATGGGTGCGAAGAACTCGATCGGCAGGTCGTCGTAGTCGGGGTCGAAGCTCGCCTGATCCCAGCGTTCGCAGAACTCGGCGCAGTCGTCGAAATAGGGGTGGCCCCGGTGGCGTTCGCGCTTGTGCTGGTCAAAGCCCTCCAGATGGTGGCCGTAATAGAGCATCTGGAAATCGCCATGGGTCTGGACGCACCATGTGCATTGCTCACGCACGAAGGGTTTCAGGATCGTGGCGGCGTATTCGTCGTGGTTGTAGGGCGCGTAGATGTCGCCGATGTCGTGCAGAAGTGCGGCGACCACCCAGTCGATGTCGGCGCCGTCGCGCCAGGCCCGAGTCGCAGACTGGACCGAATGGCCGAGCCGTGTGATCTGGTAGCCCGAGAGCGACTTGTAGAGGTCGACGAGGGCCGTCAGCAGGCGGTCGGCGGTGTGTTTCGTATGGTCGATCTCATGCGCGGTGAGGAATTCGTACTCCTCCTTCGTGCCGTCCTTCATCTGGGTGAAGCTGACCTTTTCCATTAGCGTGCCTCCGCGTACAGACCTTTGGTGTTGCTTGTGCCCTTCATCAGGAACTTGGCCTGAGCCGAGCGGATTTCCTCGTAAAGCGCAAGGCTTGCCGGGGTGAAATTCGCGGTTGGCGGGGCGTAGTTGATGAAATTGCCGACCCGGTCGGCGCCGCGCGCCAGCATCGCGTAGTCCTTGTCGCCGACAAGCTGGGCGATTTCGGGGTTGACATAACGCACGACCGCGCCGATGCGCCTGTCGTCGGTGGTGTTGGGGCCGGAGCCGTGAATTGTCAGCCCGTGATGCAGGCTGATCTGGCCGGGCATGAGCTCGATCGGCACCCGGTCCTCGGGCGCGACATCGACTTTTACCTCCTGCCCGCGGGAGAGGAGGTTGTCCTCGGCGAAGGTGTCCTCGTGCGGCAGTATCGGGTTGAGGTGCGAGCCCCGGACAAACTCCATGCAGCCCGAGGCACGGGTCGCGGGCGAAAGCGCCAGCCACATCGTTACCATGCCGTCAATGGCCCCTAGTCCCCAATAGGTCAGATCCTGATGCATGGTGACCTTATGCTTGGTGCGCGGTTCCTTGATGAAGAACTCCACCCCGTAGATCAGCAGGTCGGGGCCGAGGATGCCCTCGACGATATCGAGGATCGCGGGATCGGTGCCGATCCGGTGGGCCAAGGGCAGAACACAGTTGGCGTTGACGCGCTTGTAGATGGTGAGCGGCAGTGGCAGGCCGGCATCGAGCCAGTCATGTTCGATGGTTTCCAGTTCCGACCGCCAGGCGCGGGCCTTTTCGGGCGGAATCGCCTGAATGGGGAAGAGGTAACCGTCTTCCCAGTACCGAGCCTTTTCCACCTCAGAGAGGCGGCCGTCGATCAAGGGCACACACATTGCCGGTCTCCTGTCACTCGCGTTGTGAAAATGCTAATGCGGATACATCAAAGCTCAGAACGGTATCTCTTGCCGGTCAGGATAAGCTGAGCTTATCCTCGGCTCATGGACCGCACCCGCATCCCGTCGCTGAACTGGCTCCGCGTCTTCGAGGCGGCGGCGCGAACCGAGAGCTTCGCCCGCGCGGCGGCGGAGCTGAACATGTCGCCCCCGGCGGTCAGCCAGCAGGTCAAGGCGCTGGAAAGCCATCTTGGCATGGCTTTGTTCACCCGCCAGCCGCATGCGGTACGGCTGACCGAGGCGGGGCGGGCCTATCTGCCCTCGGTGCAGATGTCGCTCGTGTCCTTGGAGACATCGACGGCGGGGCTCTTCGGCCGCGCGCGGGAGGAACGGCTTTATGTGCAGGCGGTGCATATCTTCGCGCAGGGCGTGCTGGCACCGCTTTTCACCGACTTCACCGCGTGCCATCCCGATATCGCGCTGCATCTCACCACCGGCAACGCAGTCGAGGACTTCACCCATACCTTCTCTGACCTGAAGATCATCTTTGGCGCGCCGTCGGCCTTTGGCCGCGCCCATGACCGGCTGATGGGTGAGGTGCTTTATCCGGTGGCGACGCCGGAGATCGCGAAAGCAATCAGGGCCCCGGCGGACCTTCTGGCGCATCCTTTGCTGGAGGTCGCGACTCACCGTGCCGGCTGGCCCCATGTATTCGAGAATTTGAAGCTCCTCGGGGCCGGCGCGCGGATGGTGATGGTGGATTCGACGGTGATGGCGGCCGCGCTGGCCGGACATGGCGCCGGGATCGCGCTTGCCCGCGCGCCGGCGAGCGACCCGATCATGCGGGCGCAGGGGCTCGTGCCCTGCCTGCCGGGTGTCGCCGTGCCGGGGCTGGAATACTACCACCTCGTCTATCCCGATGCGGGCACGCTCCGCCGGCCGGCGCGGGCGTTTCGCAGCTGGCTGATGGAGCGGGTGGCCGCGCCGGAGCCGGTCAGGGCGGTGACGATTTGACGGGCCCAGCGGCTGCTGACGGCATTACTTTTTCGCAGCAGCCTTCTTGGCCGGAGCTTTCTTTGCCGCAGGTTTCTTCGCTGCCGCTTTCTTCGGTGCGGCCTTCTTGCGTCCACCGCCCTTCTTCGCAGCTTTCTCGGCAATCAGCCCCAGCGCCTGTTCCAGCGTCACCGCCTCAGGCGTGATCTCCTTCGGCAGGGTCGCATTGACCTTTTCCCATTTCACGTAAGGCCCGTAACGGCCAGACATGACCTGAATCGCGCCACCATCGGGGTGCTCGCCAAGGTCGCGCAAGGCGGCGGGGGCAGCGCGACCCGTGCGGGTGGCCTTTTCGGCCAGAACCTCGACCGCGCGGTTCATGCCGATGGTAAAGACCTCCTCGACCTCGGGCAGGTTGGCATAGATGCGGCCATGCTTGACGTAAGGCCCGTAGCGGCCGATCCCGGCCTCGATCATCTCGCCATCGTCGGGGTGCGGGCCAACCTCGCGAGGCAGGCTGAGCAGCGTCAGCGCCTTTTCGAGGTCGATGCTTTCCGGGGACCAGCCCTTGGGCAGGCTGGCGCGGGGCGGTTTCGGGGTTTCGTCCGTCGCCTCGCCGCGCTGGACGTAAGGTCCGAACCGGCCGGATTTCAACCAGATCTCCTGCCCGCCATCCTCACCCAGCACCCTCTCGGCAGCGCCCGCATCCTCGCCATTGGCGCCGGACAGGGCGCGCGTATAGCGGCAGTTGGGATAGTTCGAGCAGCCGATGAAGGCCCCGCCGGAGCGAGCCGTCTTCAGGTTCAGCCGCCCCTCGCCGCAGGTCGGGCAGATACGCGGGTCCGACCCGTCCTCGCGTGGAGGGTAGAGATGCGGGGCAAGGAACTCGTCGATCTTTTCCAGCACCTCGCCGATGCGCAGGTCGGCGGTTTCTGCGATGGCGGCGGTGAAGTCACGCCAGAAACGCGCCAGCACTTCCTTGTAATTGCGGTCGCCCGCCGAAATTTCATCCAGTTCGTTTTCGAGATCAGCGGTGAAGTCGTATTCCACATAACGCCGGAAGAAGTTCGTGAGGAACGCCGTCACCAGCCGCCCCTTATCCTCCGGGATCAGGCGGTTCTTGTCCTTGCGCACATAATCACGGTCCTGGATCGTGGTGACGATCGAGGCATAGGTGGAGGGGCGGCCGATGCCGAGCTCCTCCATCCGCTTCACCAAAGTCGCCTCGGTATAGCGCGGGGGCGGCTGGGTGAAATGCTGTTCAGGCGCGATTTTGCGCTTGTCCGCTTTCTCGCCTTCCATGATCTGCGGCAGGCGCTTGTCGTCGTCTTCCTCGATCACCGCATCGTCGCGGCCCTCGTCATAGACCTTGAGGAAGCCGTCGAACATCACGACCTGCCCCGTGGCGCGCAGGACGACCTCGCCATCGGCGCTGCCGACATCGACCGTGGTGCGTTCCAGCCGCGCGGCGGCCATCTGGCTGGCCAGCGTGCGCTTCCAAATCAGGTCGTAGAGCTTCTTCTGATCGTCTGCGAGTTTCAGCTTGTCGGGCGACATGCTCATATCCGTGGGCCGGATGCATTCATGCGCTTCTTGCGCGTTCTTGGCCTTGTTCTTGTACATGCGCGGGCTGTCTGGCACGTAGTCGGCCCCGAACCGCCGTTTGATCTCTTCTCGCGCGGCCATCACCGCCTCGGGCGCCATGTCGATGCCGTCTGTACGCATATAGGTGATGTGGCCCGCCTCGTAGAGCCTTTGGGCGGCGGACATGCAGACCTTGGCGCCCATGCCGAACTTGCGGCTGGCCTCCTGTTGCAGGGTGGAGGTCATGAAGGGGGCGTAGGGATTGCGGCTGGCGGGCTTCGCCTCGACCGATTTCACGCTCAGGTCGCGTGAGGTGATGGCCTGCACGGCCAGTTCGGCTGCGGTTGCGTTGGCAAGATCGTATTTGTCGAGCTTCTTGCCGCCAAGCACGGTCAGTCGCGCCTGGTATTCCTGCCCGCGCGGCGTGGCGAGGGTTGCGGTGACCGACCAGTATTCGCGGGCGCGGAAGGCCTCGATCTCCATCTCGCGCTCGACGATGAGGCGCAGGCAGACCGACTGGACCCGGCCCGCCGACTTGGCGCCGGGCAGTTTGCGCCAAAGGACCGGGGAGAGGTTGAAGCCCACGAGGTAGTCGAGCGCGCGGCGCGCGAGATAAGCCTCGACCAACGGGCCGTCGACATCGCGGGGATGGGCCATCGCCTCGGTCACGGCTGTCTTGGTGATCGCGTTGAAGGTGACGCGCCGGACGGTCTTGCCCTTCTTGATCGAGGAGGCCAGCGCCTCTTTCAGATGCCAGGAGATTGCCTCACCCTCGCGATCAGGGTCGGTCGCCAGGATCAGCGTGTCGTCGGATTTCAGCGCTTCGGCGATGGCGCGGACATGTTTCTTGCTGTCGCTCGCCACTTCCCATTTCATATCGAATCCAGCGTCGGGATCGACAGAACCGTCTTTCGGAGGCAGGTCGCGGACATGGCCGTAAGAAGCGAGAACTGTATAATCCGAACCGAGATATTTGTTGATTGTCTTGGCCTTAGCGGGAGATTCGACGACGACTACGGCCATGACTTCCTCTTGAAAACGGTTCTTTTGCTCTGACCGCGTTACATGGGCGGCAAGGGCGGGGCTTGTCAATGACCGGTCGAAAACTGCGGGTGAACGGGGGTGCCGGCGCGAGGTCGGGCTGAGTTGTCCGGCCCCGCCAATCGGTCTATGACGCGGATGCCCACCGGGACACGCACTTTTGGCAAGTGCCTGTAACGGGCGGCGGCATAGGCACGTGAACCGGGCACAAGGACGGTGCAGGACGATGGGCGGATTGTTTCGGCGGCGGCACGGAAATATGCTCTTTCTGTCGCGGTCTGAGGTTCTCGATCAGGTGGCCAGCGACATAATCGCCGGCCTTCCGGCAAGCCTGACGACGCGCCGTCCCGTGCTGATCTACTGCGGCGTTCACAAGCGATTCGGGATGTCCTGGCTTCGTCGCGGCTACAAGATCGCCATCCAGACCGAGCAGATGTACGACGAGAACGGGCGGGCGTTGTGGGGTGCGCGAAGTGAGCGTAACCGAAAGAATATCCGTTCGGCATGTCGATGGGCGGATTGCATCCTTGATCTCAGTGCCGCGAACAAACGGTACTACGATGAGGCCGGGTTGACGGCGAAGGCGCCCGGCAAGGTTGTCTACGGACCGCACATATTTCCCACGCACCGGATGTCCTACGTTTCCCCGGATCGGGAAAGCCTGATCTTTTTCGGTCATGTCGAAGGCAGCAGGCGGGAAGATCTGATCGCGAACCTGACCGAGTTTTCGGTCGACCGGGCCGAACTTGGCACCTATGCGGATCAATTGAGGGACCAGATCCGCCCCCATCTTGGCGTATTGAACCTGCATTTCGAGGATGGCGTCTATACCGAGGCGCCGCGGCTTCTGGCCAGCTACCTTTGTGGCAAACCGGTTGTGTCCGAGCGGCTTGGTTCGGAATTCGTCGCCGGAACACACTACCATCTGATCGGGTCGGATGCCGCGTTTCGGGCCCGCGACATATTCGAGAATTTTTCGGATCTGGTGAGCGAAAGGTTCACATTCCGCGGGTTCCTGAGGAGCCTGTTGAGGGACGATGTCCAGGACAAAGAGCCGTAACCGGAGGCTTTCTGAGACATGGGCCAGCTGGTCGGCGCATTCGCGCTGCCGATGCAGTCAGTGCGCGCGCGTCTGGCTGGCTTCGGTTTTCTCTTCGCGGTTCTGTCGTGACAATAGCCCGCCGGGGTGACGCAATATCCTGCCTTCGAGTTCCAGCGTGACGAGTTCCGGGGTGACGGCGGCGGCTGGCAGGGCAATGTCACGGATCAACTGGTCTTCGGCCACGGGGCTGGGGCCGAGACGGTCGAGGATCTGCCGGTGGAGCGCGGCCATATCGCGCCAGTCGCGGCCGGGTCTGGCGGCGGGCGTCGGGAGTGGCATTTCCGGGCGTGACCCTGCCGTTTCGCTTGTGCGGATAACGGGCGCGTCGGCGAGGGCCTCCAGCACGTCGTCGGCGCTGCGCACCAAAGTGGCCCCATCGCGGAGGAGCATGTTACAGCCCGCCGCGCGGCCATCGAGCGGGTGGCCCGGCACCGCAAGCACCTCGCGCCCCTGATCGAGCGCATTGCGGGCGGTGATGAGGCTGCCGGAGCGTGCTGCGGCCTCAACCACGATCACCGCGCGGGAGAGGCCCGAGACGATGCGGTTGCGCAGCGGGAAGTGGCGCGCGACCGGGTCGAGCCCCATGGGTTGCTCGGAAATTCGGACACCCTTCGCGGCGATCTCATCGGCGAGCTTCAGATTCTCCATCGGATAGATGGCGTCGACCCCGCCCGCCATCACCGCGACCGTGCCGGTGGGCAGGGCGGCCAGATGGGCGGCGGCGTCGATGCCGCGGGCAAGACCCGAGACGACGGTGATCCCCGCCCCGCCCAGCCCTTCGGCCAGTTTGCGGGCCATGCGGGTGCCGAGCGACGAGGCGTTGCGGGCACCGACAAGCGCCACCATCGGGCGGCTCATGTGTGTGGTATCGCCGAGGACCCAGAGGATTGGTGGCGCGTCGGGAAGATCGGCGAGCGCTTTCGGATAGGCGGGCTCACCCCGGCAGATCAGCCGCGCCCCGGCGGCTTGGCCCGCCTTGAGTTCTTTTAGGACAACGGGTTCGGGGCAGGGTTCATAGGCAGTGACTCCGGCGGCTTTCGCGACCTCAGGCAGTGCCAAAAGCGCCGCCTCGGCCGAGCCGTATTCGTCGAGAAGCCGCCAGAAGGTAACGGTGCCGACCCTGCGGGAGCGAATGAGGCGGAGCCACGACAGTCTGTTTTCTTCCGTGGTGGGTGGGGTGAAGGGGGTGGGGTAAGACAACAAACCTTTTCCCTCGTGCCTCCGCCTCGTTCGCAAGATCGACATTGCAACCTTAAGGTTAATCAATGGTTACGATTCGCGCCTTGATTTATCGGCTGCAAAAAATTTCCTGGCACGCTTAGCGCAGGCTTCCGGCCACAACCGACTGTCAATTGGACTTTGACGCATTAACCCGCCACGACCACGATCGGGACAGGCAGAACGCTTTCACGCCGCCGAGCCGCCGACGGTCAGCCCGCCGATCAGCAGCGTCGGCTGGCCGACGCCCACTGGCACCCATTGCCCGGCCTTGCCGCAATTGCCGATGCCGGGGTCAAGCTGCATGTCATTGCCGATGGCGCGGATCTGCTGCATCGCGGTCGCGCCGTCGCCAATCAGGGTCGCGCCCTTGACCGGCTCGCCGACGATGCCGTTCTTCACCCGGTAAGCCTCGGTACAGGAAAAGACGAACTTGCCGTTGGTGATATCGACCTGACCGCCGCCGAAGCCCACGGCATAGATGCCGTCCTTCACGTCGGCGACGATATCGCCGGGCTGGGCATCGCCGCCCAGCATGTAGGTATTGGTCATGCGCGGCATTGGGATATGGGCAAAGCTTTCGCGCCGCCCGTTGCCGGTGGGTTTCACGCCCATCAGCCGGGCGTTCTGCCGATCCTGCATGTAGCCGACGAGGATGCCGTCCTCGATCAGCACGTTCTTGCCCGAAGGCGTGCCCTCGTCATCAACGGTGATCGAACCGCGCCGGTCGGGGATGGTGCCGTCGTCAAGCACCGTAACACCCTTCGCGGCCACCCTTTGCCCCATCAGCCCGGCAAAGGCCGAGGTTTTCTTGCGGTTGAAATCACCCTCCAGCCCGTGGCCCACGGCCTCGTGCAAGAGGATGCCGGGCCAGCCCGCGCCAAGAGCGACATCCATCACGCCTGCTGGGGCAGGGACCGCGCGAAGATTGACCAAAGCGATGCGCAACGCCTCGCGCACTTCCTTCTGCCAGTGTTCGGGCGTCATCAGTGCGGCGAGCCCTGCGCGGCCGCCACCGCCCGTGGAGCCGGTTTCGCGCCGTCCGTTCTCCTCGACGATCACGGAAACATTGAGGCGCGCCATGGGGCGGATATCGGAGACGAGCCCACCTTCTGGCCGCAGGATGAAGACCTCCTGCAACGATGCCGCGATGGTGGCCGAGACCTGAACGACCCGCGGGTCGATAGAGCGGGCAAAGGCGTCGATTTCGCGAAGTGTTTCCACCTTCACGCCGAAAGCGGCGTCCGCGAGCGGATCGGCATCGGTGTAGAGCTTGAGATTGGTGCCGGAAGGCGGCGCGGCCATAAATCCGCCGCCATCGCCCACGGCAAGCCGCGCAGTCTCGGCCGCGCGCTTCAGCGCAGATTCGGAGATTTCGGTGGAATGAGCGTAGCCCGCCACCTCGCCGTTCACGGCGCGGAGCCCGAACCCCTCGGAGGCGTCATAACTCGCATTGCGAAGCCGACCGTCATCGAAGACCAGAGCCTCGGACCGGCGGCGTTCGAGGAAGAGTTCCCCGTCTTCCGCGCCCGCTGTCGCGGCGCGCAGAATCGCCAGCGCGCGGTCGGGGTCGAGATGGGTCTCAAACGGGGAAAAGCGGGTTTCTGTCATCGGGGAGCCGTCGCCTTCCTTGATTTCGGTCAAAAGCGGCGCTTTGCCGCGATGGTTTCGCTTGTCGCATTGCCTCTAATATGATTTTAGAAGCGCCGGATACAACCGGCTGCGGGCAACTCGCCCGGGGTCGGTTCTGAAAGCGGCGGGACGGCCGCGGCAGGAACGGGAACACGATATGCGCTTTGCGAGACTTCTTTCCGGCCTCGGGGCCGCCTTCACCTCCACGCTGGTGGCCGGTGCCGTGATGGCCCAGGACGGAATCACCGGGCTTGAGATCGTCGGCGCGCCGCATGCCGATGGCGTCGGCTTCCAGCCGGCGGCGACCGAACTGGCCCGCGATCAGCAATGGCTGGACCACATGCTGCTCTGGCTCTGCATCATCGTTGCAGGGTTCGTGGTCGCGTTGTTGGCCATCGTCATCCTGCGCTTCAACAGCCGCTCGAATCCGACGCCTGCAAAGTTCACCCACAACACGCCGCTGGAGATCGTCTGGACCCTGATCCCGGTTCTGATCCTTGTCGTGCTCGGCTCCTTCTCGCTGCCGATCTTGTTCAAGCAGCAGGAGATCCCGGAAGGCGATGTGGTGATCAAGGCGACCGGCAACCAGTGGTACTGGTCTTACGAATATCCCGATGAGGGCATCGCCTTCGACAGCTTCATGCTGGGCCGCGAGGGGCTTGAGGCGGCTGGCTACAGCCAGAACGAATACCTGCTGGCGACCGATACCTCTGTTGTCGTGCCGGTGAACAAGACCGTGGTCGTAGAAGTCACTGCGTCCGATGTGATTCACGCCTGGACCATTCCGGCCTTCGCCGTGAAGCAGGACGCCGTACCGGGACGTCTTGCGCATCTTTGGTTCAAGGCCGAGCGTGAAGGCATCTATTTCGGCCAGTGTTCGGAGCTTTGCGGCAAGGACCACGCCTATATGCCGATCACCGTGAAGGTCGTCAGCCAAGAAGTCTATGACGACTGGGTGGCGCGGACAAAGACCGCCGATGCCGGTTCGTCGGCAGCTGTTCAGGTTGCTGCGGCAGAGTAATGCGGACAGGGCGCGGGTTGTCCGCGCCCCTTCCATCCGGGGGAGTGAATGAGCGATTTCAGCGCCATTGATCACGGTCAGGAGGCGGAGTTCGGCGATTACGTCCAGCTCCTGAAGCCGCGTGTCATGTCGCTGGTCGTCTTCACGGCGATGGTCGGTCTGATCGTTGCACCCGGCCATGTCCATCCTTTCGTCGCCTTTACCGCGATCCTCTTCATCGCCCTTGGCGGTGGCGCTTCCGGCGCTCTGAACATGTGGTATGACGCCGATATCGACCGGGTGATGCGCCGCACCGCGTCGCGCCCGATCCCCTCGGGCAAAGTCGGCGAGGGTGAGGCGCTGGGCCTTGGCCTCGCGCTCTCTGGCCTGTCCTGTCTGATGCTGGGCCTGGCCGCAAACTGGTTTGCGGGCCTGTTTCTTGCCTTCACCATCTTCTTCTATGTCGTCATCTACACGATGTGGCTGAAGCGGCTGACGCCGCAGAACATCGTCATCGGTGGTGCTGCCGGGGCTTTCCCCCCGATGATCGGCTGGGCTGTGGTCACGGGCGGCGTGTCCATCGAATCGCTTCTGATGTTCGCGCTGATCTTCATGTGGACGCCGCCGCATTTCTGGGCGCTCTGCCTGTTCATGAAGGACGACTATTCCAAGGCCGGCGTGCCGATGCTGACGGTCACGCATGGCCGTCCGGCGACGCGCAAACATATTCTCGTCTACACGATTCTTCTGGCCCCCTTCGCCTTCGCTTTGGCGGCGAGCCCGATCGGCGGGCCGGTGACGCTGGTGGTGGCACTTGTGCTGAATGCGCTTTTCATCCGGGGTGCCATCCGCATCGTCCGGCGTGACGAGGCTGCGGCCGAGGCCGATGGCTACAAGGCCGAGAAAGCCTTCTTCAAGTTCTCGCTCGCCTATCTCTTCCTGCATTTCGGCGCGCTTCTGGTTGAAGCGAGCCTCGTGCCCTTCGGGTTCGGGGGATGGTGATGGCGATCCGGCAGGACCACGAGATTCATGCCCGCCGCAAGGGGCGCAATCTTGGCCTTGGCCTCGTGCTCGGCGCGCTCGTGGCGCTGATCTTCGGCCTGTCGGTGGTGAAGATCTCGCATCTGGTCGAGGGGAAGCTGCCGGAAGAGGAGGTCGCGCAATGAAGCGGCTTGACGGCAATTCCCGTGTCGCCGCGATGCTTGTGGGTGTCGTCGTGACCATGGGCGCGCTCGCCTGGGCGGCGGTGCCGTTCTATGATTGGTTTTGCCGGGTGACCGGCTATGGCGGTACAACCAACGTCGCCGCAGAGAACACGTCGGAAATTCTCGACGAAATCGTAACCGTTCGTTTTGACGCCAATATTGCGCCGGGCATGCCGTGGGAGTTCCGGCCTGTCCAGAATGAGATGAAGCTGCGGATCGGCGAAACCGGGATGGCCTTTTACGAGGCCTATAACCCGACCGACAAACCGGTTGCAGGATCGGCAAGCTACAACGTGTCCCCCGACCTCGCGGGCTATTACTTCAACAAGATCCAGTGCTTCTGCTTCACCGAACAGGTTTTGCAGCCCGGAGAGCGGGTGGAGATGCCGGTCGTCTTCTATGTCGACCCGGAACTTGTGGACGACCGCGATGCGGGCCGTATCCGCAATATCACACTCAGCTACACGTTTTACCAAACCGCACTGCCCGAGGCACAGGCGAGCCTTTCGCCCGCCGAAGGCTCTGACTATAACTGAGGCCAAATCAGGGAAACCGACATGGCGCACGCTAAGAACCACGATTACCATATCCTCAAGCCCTCGCTTTGGCCGCTTCTGGGCGCCGTTGGCGGTTTCGTCATGCTGTTCGGCGCTGTCATGTGGATGAAAGGCATCACGCCGTTCATCTTCCTCGCCGGCCTCGCGCTGGTGCTCTACGTCATGTACGGCTGGTGGTCCGACGTGGTCCATGAAGGTCAGACGGGTGATCACACCCCGGTGGTGCGGATCGGCCTGCGCTATGGCTTCATCCTCTTCATCATGTCCGAGGTTATGTTCTTCTCGGCGTGGTTCTGGACGTTCTTCAAGCACGCGCTTTATCCGATGGGGCCGGAAAGCCCCGCGATTGACGGTGTCTGGCCGCCGGCGGGGATCGAGACCTTCGATCCCTGGCACCTGCCGCTGATCAACACGCTGATCCTGCTGTGTTCGGGTGCCGCCGCGACCTGGGCGCACCATGCCATCGCGCATGAAAACAACCGCAAGGACATGGTCAACGGGCTGGCGCTGGCGGTTGCCCTCGGCGCGCTCTTCACCTTCTTCCAGGCGTTCGAATACAGCCACGCCGCCTTCGGGTTCGCCGGGAACATCTATGGTGCGTCGTTCTTCATGGCGACGGGCTTCCACGGCGCGCATGTGATCATCGGGACGATCTTCCTTCTGGTCTGCATGTTCCGCGCGATGAAGGGCCATTTCACGCCCGAGCAGCATGTCGGGTTCGAGGCCGCAGCCTGGTACTGGCACTTCGTCGACGTGGTCTGGCTCTTCCTTTTCGCCGCGATCTACATCTGGGGCGCCTGATCGGCACCCCCCTGACGGACATGCGAAACGCGGGGGGAGACCCCCGCGTTTTCACTTTGAGGGTTCCATGCGCCGCTATCTTTCTGCCCTGATCCTCGGTGCCGGAGGCATTGCCATCCTGATGTCGCTCGGGTTCTGGCAGGTTCGGCGGCTGGCATGGAAAGAGGGCGTGATCGCCGGGATTGAAGCCCGGATCGGGGCAGAGCCCGTGGCCCTTGCATCCATCGCAGAACCCGATCCGGTAGCGGACCTTTACCGCCCCGTCACCTTCGCCGGGCGCACCACGGGCGACGAACTGCTGGTCCTGTCCGGCCAGAAGGAGCTTGGCCCCGGCTTCCGGGTTATCGCGGTTTTTGAGGCCGGGGACGGGCGGCGCATCCTTCTGGATCGCGGCTTCATCCCCGAATCCGGCCGCGCCATGCCGCGCCCCGGCGTGGCGCTGGAGGTCACCGGCAACCTTCTCTGGCCCGACGATGCCGACAGCTTCACCCCGCCGCCCGATCAGAAGACCGGGATCTGGTTCGCCCGTGACGTGGCTGCGATGTCTGAAAGCGTCAAAACCCTGCCGGTTCTTGTCGTGGTCCGGACGGAAGAGGGCGATGACCAAGGTATCGTCCCGGTGCCGGTCGATGCGTCCGCCATCCCGAACGACCACCGCGGCTATGCGATTACCTGGTTTTCGCTGGCGGGGGTCTGGGCGGGG
The DNA here is from genome assembly GCF_029961185.1 of Albidovulum aestuarii. Taxonomy (GTDB): domain Bacteria; phylum Pseudomonadota; class Alphaproteobacteria; order Rhodobacterales; family Rhodobacteraceae; genus Albidovulum; species Albidovulum aestuarii. The sequence goes on from NZ_JASBQQ010000003.1 coordinate 103,583, forward strand.
ATGACAGCGTTTCTGCTCTGGCGTATCAGGCAGCGGAAGAATTGAGGAACTGACATGCGCTATATCTCGACGCGGGGCGAGGCCCCGGTTCTGGGTTTCGGCGAGGCGATGCTGACAGGGCTTGCCCGTGATGGCGGGCTTTACGTGCCGGAAGTCATCCCGACTCTTTCGGCGGAGGAGATCCGGGCGCTTGGCGGACTGTCTTACGAAGAGGCTGCGTTCCGCGTGATGCGGCCATTCGTCGGCGATGCCTTCACCGATGAGGAGTTTCGCACGGCCATCGCGAAGGCCTATGATGGCTTCGGCCACACCGCCCGCGCGCCCTTGGTGCAGCTTGCGCCCAACCATTTCCTTCTGGAGCTGTTCCACGGCCCCACGCTCGCGTTCAAGGATTTCGCGATGCAGCTGATCGGTCAGCTCTTCCAGATCGCGCTGAAGCGCGAGGGCCGCCGCGTGACAATCGTCGGCGCAACATCGGGCGATACCGGTTCGGCCGCGATCGAGGCGTTCCGGGGATTGGACAATGTCGATGTCTTCATCCTCTTCCCCGAAGGCCGAGTGTCGGAGGTGCAGCGCCGCCAGATGACGACGCCGTTGGAAAGCAATGTCCATGCGCTGGCGCTTAAAGGCGATTTTGACGATTGCCAGGCGCGTCTGAAGGACATGTTCAACCATTTCGAGTTCCGCGATGCGGTGGGGCTGGCCGGTGTGAACTCGATCAACTGGGCGCGGGTTCTGGCGCAGGTCGTCTATTACTTCACGTCCGCCGTGTCGCTGGGCGCGCCCGACCGGACGGTCAGCTTCACCGTGCCCACGGGCAATTTCGGCGACATCTTCGCTGCCTATATCGCCAAACGCATGGGCCTGCCCATCGACCGGCTGGTGATCGCCACCAACCAGAACGACATCCTGCACCGCTGCCTGACCACGGGGCGATATCAGATGGACGGGGTGAAGCCCTCCATCTCGCCCTCGATGGATATCCAGATTTCCTCGAATTTCGAACGCGCGCTGTTCGACGCTTACGGGCGCGACGGCAAGGCGGTGTCGGCCCTCATGGCCGAGATGAAGGAGACGGGCGGCTTCACCGTCAGCCAGGGCGCGCTGGAGGCCTTGCGCGACCTCTTCGTCTCGGGCCGGGTGTCTGAGGAGGAAACGCTCGCCACCATCGCGGCGATGCACAAAACGACGGGTGAGCTTCTTTGCCCGCACACCGCGGTTGGCGTCGCCGTGGCGGATTTGAACCGTGACCCCGATGTGCCGATGATCACGCTTGCCACCGCGCATCCGGCGAAATTCCCCGATGCGGTCGAAGAAGCCACGGGTCAGCGCCCGGGCCTGCCCGAACGCATGGGCGATCTTTTCTCCCGCCCCGAACGTGTTACATCTGTGCCGAACGATCTGGCGGCCCTTGAGGCGCTGGTCCATGAAAGGCGGAAGACTTGACGATCAGACTGACCACCCTGCCGAACGGGCTGCGCATCGCAACGGAACGGATGCCGGGGCTTGCGTCGGCCTCCATCGGCATCTGGCTGACGGCGGGCGGGCGGCACGAGCGGCTGGAACAGAACGGCATTGCCCATTTCCTTGAGCACATGGCGTTCAAGGGCACGGCCCGGCGCACGGCCCTGCAGATCGCCGAAGAGATCGAGGATGTCGGCGGCTATATCAACGCCTATACCAGCCGAGAGATGACCGCCTATTATGCCCGTGTGCTGGAGGCCGACGTGCCGCTCGCGCTCGACGTGATTTCCGACATCGTGCTGAACCCGGTCTTCGATGAAAAAGAGATCGAGACCGAGCGCCATGTGATCCTGCAGGAGATCGGACAGGCGCTCGATACGCCCGATGACATCATCTTCGACTGGCTGCAGGAAGCGGCCTTTCCGGATCAGGCGCTCGGCCGCACGATCCTTGGCCCCGCCGAGCGGGTGTCGAGCTTTGGGCGTGGCGACCTGACCGGGTTTGTGGGTGAGCATTACGGGCCGGATCAGATGATCCTTTCGGCCGCCGGGGCCGTCGATCACGATGCTATCGTGAAAGCCGCCGAGGCGATCTTCGGCGCCCTGAAACCCGTTGGCGCGCGGCCCGTTCAGCGCGCAACCTGGGCGGGGGGCGAGCGGCGCGAGGTCAAGGATCTGGAACAGGTCCATTTCGCGATGGGTTTCGAAGCGCCTTCCGTCACCGACGACGATTTCTTCACCGGGCAGGTCTATGCGACGGCTCTGGGCGGTGGCATGTCCTCGCGCCTCTTCCAGAAAATCCGGGAAGAACGCGGGCTGTGTTATTCGATCTACGCGCAGGCCGGGGCCTATGAGGATACCGGTATGATCACGATCTATGCCGGCACTTCGGCTGAGGAGATCGGCGATCTCTGCACCCTGACGATGGATGAATTGAAGCGCGCCGCCGAGGACATGAGCGAGGCGGAGCTTGCCCGCGCGCGGGCGCAGATGAAGGCGGGGCTTCTGATGGGCCTCGAAAGCCCCTCGGCGCGTGCCGAACGCATGGCCCGGCATCTGGCGATCTGGGGCCGGGTGCAGGACGTGGCCGAAACGGCAGCAGAGATTGACGCCGTCACCCGCGCAGGCATCCGAACCTTCGCCGGCGGGCTTGCGGGCCGTGCCCAGACGGCACTGGCGCTTTACGGGCCGGTCGAGGGCGCGCCAACGCTGGAGACCCTGCGCGACAGGCTCGCGGCCTGATGCTTCTCAGGCGGCGCCGCGTCCGGATTGAGACCGAGCGCATGACGCTGCGCCTGCCGCAGCATGGCGATTTCCGCGACTGGTCGTCGCTTAGGGACCGAAGCCGCGAGTTCCTGAGCCCCTGGGAACCGGTCTGGGCCGCCGATCACCTGACCCGGAAAGCCTTCACCAACCGTGTCTACTGGGCGCAACGCGCCGAGGCGGGCGGCACGGCGGTGCCGCTCTTTCTTATCCGGCGCGATGACGATGCGCTTCTTGGCGCGGTGACGGTCGACAATATCCGCCGCGGTCCGGCACAGGCGGCAACGATCGGCTACTGGATCGGCGCACCCCATGCGCGCAAGGGCTACATGGCCGAGGCGTTGCGCGCCGTCATCCATTACTGCTTCACCACGCTTGACCTGTCGCGGCTGGAAAGCGCATGCCTGCCCGAAAACGCCGCGTCGCGCGCGGTGCTGGAAAAGTGCGGCTACAAGTACGAAGGCGTCGCGCAGAGCTATCTTCAGATCAACGGCCGCTGGCGAAACCATGTCCTCTACGCCAACCTGCGCGGCGACCGGCGGGGCCGGACAGAGATCGGCTGATCTTCCGGCCCGATCCGGAGTCAGGTTCCGAACACCTCATTATAGCGCAGCCGCAGCTTCGGGCTTCGCCGCGCAATGATCGATCCTGCGACCGCGGCGCCGGGCAGTTCCCAAAGGCCGTAGCTGGGGTCAAGACAGTGGGTGCCGAGCCAGGTCATGCCAAGGTCCTGACAGATCTGTGCTCCGCCCGGAGACACCGAAATCGAGCCGATGCCGTGCAGGAAAACATCACGGTCGGCAAGCGCTTCGAGAAAATCCACAAAGGAGGAGAGCAGGAGCATGCTCGCAGATTCGTGGCCGGGGCGGACGACGACGGCAGGGCTATATCCGAAATAGGTGCCGGGCAGGATCGGGCGGCGGATCCTCTCAATCGAGAGGTCCGCCTCCAGCAGCCGGCCCGCGCGAAAGAGGGCTTCGTCCTCGGCGTTGAGAAAGGGCAATGCCCACTTTGCGACCATCCGGTCGCCGTGCATAACGACGGCCCAGTGCTCGTGGTATGTCTCGTAAATTGGCCCGAAGACCCTGTCATTGGCCGCAAGCTCTTCCGGCAGCGCACCGAATTCCTCGATGGCGAGAACAATCGACTCATGGGAGGCACGCCGCCACGAGCCGCCGTAGATCGACTGGACCACATTATCGTCTAGCAAACGGTATGCCGTGCGTTCTGGCGTACCACGGCGCGAATCCCAATCTTCCCGGCATTCCAGAACTTCCTCGCGACTCCAGCCCAGTGCATCGCTCAGCCGATGTTCAAGATCACCGCGTATGAAGGACTGAGAACGTTCGTATTTTCCAATCGCATCGACGCTGACGCCAAGCCGCTCGGCAAGCTCCTCCTGTGTCATGCGGCCGTGAAGCCCTGCACCAGTACGCCAGTCCCGCAATTTGCGGGCGAAGAGAGAGGCGGTTTCAGCCATGGGACCTCGGGGTTCGGTCTGCCATGGGCCCAGCATGCCCTTCGAAGGACCGGTCTGCCAAGGCATTTACGGGTTACTTACGGGTTCTTCCGGCTTTGGCGGATCAGGTCGGTGGAGCGGTTCGGCCCCGTTCGGCAGGCTTCCGGCAAGTTCACTCAGCCAGGAGAAATCGCATGACCCGCCGCATTACCTCATCCGCTACCCATTTGCTCTTCGTGCCCTGGGATGGCCGCACGATACGTGACACGCCACCGGTGCAGGGTGAGATGCCGCCCGAACGCAAGTCTCGCCGTTCTGGCTGGTTTACCGCGATGCGTCGGCGCACACCGTTAAGCTGAGGTGGCTCAGACGGCTATCGGTGGACACGGAGCCGTGAGGCGTCGGGATTTCCGTTTGCCCATCGCGTCGGTCGGGCTAGTCTGGTCGCGGAGGTTCTGCCGATGCTCATCTCGCGCGTTCTTGCCGTTCTCGCCGTTGCCGTCACAGCTGGGCCAGCCGCCGCACAGACACGGACACCGAGCCATTGTATCGCCATCGCCGATGCTGCGCCCGACATCGTCTGGCGCGCCGGGTGGGGTGATCCCCTGCCTGCTGAAACGGTGCGCCTTTCCTATGTCGGCCATTCGACCTATTTCATCGAGACCCATGGCGGGCTGTCGGTGGCGACCGACTTTACCGGTATGCTCGGTCCCGCCGATGTGGTACCGGATGTGGTGACCATGAACCACGCGCATTCGTCGCATTGGACGTCCATGCCGGACGAACGTATTCCCAATGTCCTTCAGGGCTGGGACTGGACCGGAGAACCGGTCGATCATTATCTTGATCTGGGCGAGATGCTGGTGCGCAATGTGCCGACCGATATCCGCCGTCCCGGCGGTCAGGTTGAAGCAGCGGGCAACTCGATCTTCGTCTTCGAAGTCGCGGGGCTCTGCATCGGCCATCTCGGCCATCTGCACCACGAACCGACGCCACAGCAATACGCCGCCCTCGGCCGCCTCGATGTCGTGATGGTGCCGGTCGATGGCGGCATGACGCTGGACCTGCCGACCATGATCGGGGTGGTCAAGCGACTGCGCTCATCCATCGTCCTGCCCATGCACTGGTTCGGGGCGGGCACGCTGTCGGCCTTCCTCACCGGCATGGAGGACGAGTTCCTGGTTGATATCCGCGAGGATACGTCGCTGGAGGTGTCGCTGGCCAGTCTGCCGTCGCGCCCCACCGTCATTGTGCTGATGCCACGGCTGCTGGAATAACGCTTGCCGAGACGCCGCCTGCATGCTTCACCGGGCACATGTTGAATCCCGCCGATGCCAGTTTTGCCAAGCGGCTCGCCACACTGTTGCCCGAGGGTGCTGTGGCGGTGGCCGAGCCTCGTTATCTGGAAGAACCGCGCCGCAGGGCCGTGACGGCTGCGGCGCTGGTGGCCCGGCCGCGATCGACCGCAGAGGTCGTCGAGATTGTCCGCGCCTGCGCCGAGGCGCGGGTCGGTATCCTGCCCTGGGGTGGGGGCACGGGGCTGGTTCTGGCGCAGGTGATGCCGGACGGGCCCGCGCCCCTGATCCTGTCGCTGGAACGTATGACCGCCCTGCGCGGCATCTGGCCCGAGGAAGGGCTGTTGACCGTCGAGGCGGGCATGACTTTGGCCGAGGTGCAGGCGGCGGCGGAAGGGGCGGGGCGGCTTTTCCCCTTGTCGCTTGCCTCGGAAGGCACCGCCCGGATCGGCGGCAATCTTGCGACCAATGCCGGCGGCACGGCGGTGCTGCGCTATGGCAATGCGCGGGACCTGTGTCTGGGCGTGGAGGCCGTCCTGCCCGACGGATCTGTACTGAATGGGTTGAAGCGGCTCAGGAAGGACAATACCGGTTACGATCTGAAGGACCTTCTGATTGGCTCCGAAGGCACGCTTGGCATCATCACCGCCGCCACACTGCGGCTGTTCCCGACGCCTGCGGCAACCGGTACGGCGATGTTCGTTGTCACCGGACCCGATGCGGCCTTGTCGCTTTTGTCGCTGATGCAGGAGGCGACGGGCGGCAATGTCACGAGTTTCGAGCTGATCCACCGGCAGGGTCTTTTGTTTCTGGACGAGGTCTTGCCCGAGCAGCGCCAACCTTTCGCCGATCGCCCGGAATGGTCGGTTCTGGCAGAGATCAGCCTTCCCCCGGGTCCTGACCCCGAAACCGTTCTGGCCGGGGTGTATGAGACGGCCGGAAACCGCGTCTTCGATGGGATCATCGCTTCCAGCGCCGCGCAGGCGGCCGCTCTCTGGGATCTGCGCGAAGCCCTGCCCGAAGGGAACAGGAGGATCGGCGCCATCGCTTCGCACGACATCTCTTTGCCCCTGTCCGAAATCGCTGCGTTCCTGCGCAAGGCCGGTCCGGCAGTGGAGCGGCTGGGCCCGTTCCGGATCAACTGCTTCGGCCATCTCGGTGACGGTAACCTACATTACAACGTCTTCCCGCCTAAGGGCGGGCGCGTTGCCGATCACATTGAAAAGGCGAAGGAAATTCAGCGTGTGGTGCATGATATCGTGCACGAACATGGCGGTTCCATCAGCGCCGAACACGGGATCGGGCGGCTGAAGCGGGATGATCTGGCCCGTTACGGTGACCCGGCGAAACTTGTCGCCATGCGGGCGATCAAGGCGGCGCTCGATCCCCTTGGCATCATGAATCCGGGCGCGGTCCTCTGAGATACGAAGCCCCACCGGCGGAGAACCGGCGGGGCCCAGAGCGAATGGCCGTCATATGAGCTGCAAGCCTCTGCCGGTGCGAACCGGATACGGCCACTCTAGCAGGGCAAATCTTACCGAAGGGTTAAGGCATCACGCGCCTTCGAACTCGCACAGCACATGCACGTTCATGCCGAGCTTTTTGAGCAGTCTCCGCCCTCCGAGATCGGGCAGGTCGATGACAAAGGCGCAGCCGATCACCTCGGCACCAAGCCTCTCACACAGCTTGATCCCCGCCTCGCAGGTTCCGCCCGTGGCCAGCAAGTCATCGACAATCAACACTTTTTCGCCCGCCATGAGGGCGTCGTCATGCACCTCCATGACCGCCTCGCCATATTCGAGCGTATAGGCCTGAGAGATAACGGCGCCGGGCAGCTTGCCCTTCTTGCGGATTGGCACGAAACCCACCGAAAGCTGATGCGCGATGGCCCCGCCAAGGATAAAGCCCCGCGCTTCCAGCCCCACGACCTTGTCGATCTCCTCACCTGCATAGGGATGCAGAAGCTGGTCGATCGCCATGCGGAAACCGCGGGCATCGGCAAAAAGCGTGGTCACATCGCGGAACATGATCCCTTCATGCGGGAAGTCGGCGATGGTGCGGATGTAATCCTTGACGGTCTTTTTCATGGCGGCTCCGGCGTGATCCAAACGCCCCCGTCCTAGCACGGGAAAGCGCGTCGGCGAAGCGTCGGCTTTCTGTCGGCTAAACGTATGGCAGGTGTCGGGCAGGTGTCTGGAACCTACTCCCGCCGGATGATGCCACCGATGGCGGCAGCGCCAAGGGCGGTGATGAACCAGCCAAAGCCCTTGAAGGCGAAGGTGGCGAGGAAGGCGAACCAGCCCGCCACGTTCTGGGTGGTCGCGGTCCATGCCGCCTCTTGCCCGAAGTTGATCAGCGGGATGAAGACGTCGGCTGCATAGAACCCCGCCCAGAATGTCTCGTAATGCGCCCCGCTCGGTGCGGTCGCAGCCCAGACAGGGCCGGGGGCGGTCGGGCTGATCGCCATCGCCGCCGCCCAGTCGGTGGAGTTCATGATTAGGGCTGAGTTGGGAACGAAACCACCTGCGTGCCAAAGGATGAAGTAGAAGACGGTCATGAAGGTCATGGTGCCAACTGCCCAATAAAGTGCGAGTTGCGGGGAATAGCCGTAACCGACAAGCCAGCGGATCAGGAAGATCCAGATTCGGAAGAAGTGCATGCGGAGCCAATAGAAACCGGTATCGCCACGTTCGGTTGGAGTGCCATTCCGTAACCGGTCGAGCCGTGCACGGTCGACCTTAAGCTGTTCTTTAGCAAGTAGCTCTTCCTTGCGGATCATCACTTTCCGCGCAGCGTGATCGTGGCCCATCTCGCGAAGAACCTTGGCGAGTTGGGTATAGGGCTGCGGATAGAAGTCGCCATTCCAGCGATCCCCTTTGCCGAGCCATTCAAGTCGGCTGTCCGCGTCGGTTGTGGAGGCACCGATCCGGTCATAGGTGAAGCCGTCGAGATAGAGCCGCCCCGATTCTGGCCAGCTCTGTAGATCATCAACCAGAACGCCGACATGCGCGGCAGCAAGATGCACAATGCCTGCTTCAACCACGGCGGTTTTCCATAAAAACTCGCCGCCAACAGTAATTCTCCCGGCTTCCAGAGCGTATCCATTCGCGTTATTGAAACTACTGTTCAAGCAAGAGAATTGGCCGCCTACCGTTAGGCCTGAAAGTCTCACCTCGCCAATTGCTTTGAATCCGCGCTGAAGAAATACTCCTCCCGCTACATTAGCAACTTGGGCGTTCAGAGCTTTCCCATGCGCGTTTTCAAATCTTGCGTTGCTGCAGTCGAGTTGGCTTTCGATTCTTGCCCCAGCAAAATTGACCTCACCAATTGCACAGAACTTGTCTCGCAGAAAGACGGGACCTTCAAAAACAGCGCACTGTGCGTTCAAGCCGGGAATTTGGCTGCCAGACAAGTTAAGAAGCTTGAATAGTGTCTGCTGTGCAGAAATTTCTTCTGCGAAGCAGACATTAACTAAACGGGTTTGGCCAACCGCCGATCCGAAATCGAGAATGAGGTGATCCGGTACGTAGGCACCAATCAACTGCACCCCGACTTCGTCGAGCATGCACTCGTCGCACCCGCCCAGGATCAGGTAGCGCAAGAGGTCGGCACGGATGTTGCGGTCTGGGTCCGGGCCTTCCGGGCGGGTGCCGTCGCCGAGTTTGCATTCTCGCCCCTCCCGGCAGCACTCGATCAGCTCCTTTTCGGGGTCCGTCAGTTTGTCCTTGCCCGTCAGTGCTTCCCACTCGGCAAGTGTTCTCAGCCGCGCCATGCCGTCCTCCCTTCACCCGTATTCAGATTGCGGGGGAACGGGAGTTCGCGCAAGGCTTGTGTCGGACAAGTCGGTTGCCCGACTGAAATGGTGGCCTAGTCCTGCCCCGGCCGGGTCATCTCGAACACTTCGGTCACGACCGCATAGTCCTTGTAGCCGGACCGGGCGAGGGGGTGGAACCGGGTGACGTCGAAACGCCCCCCGACCACGCAGTCGTCTCGCAGGTGGACGCCCGTCACCATGCCGAGGATGAGGAAGTTATTCTGGCCGCGCAGATTGATGATTTCCGTCAGTTTGCATTCGAACGTCGCGGGGGCGGTTGCGACATAGGGGCAGGGGATCGTGATGCATTCGGCCTTCGGCACACCGGCAAAGGCGAACTCGTCGGTCTCGGACGGCCACGCGCCTGAGGTCTGGTTCATCGCCTCGCGCGCGGCATATTCGACGATGGAAATCGAGAATACGCCTGAGCCCTCGATATTCGTGACGCTGTCCTTGCGCCCCGTGGAGGCAAACATCACCTGCGGTGGTTCATAGGCGATGGCATTGAAAAAGGAATACGGCGCGAGGTTGTCACCTGTCGGGCCGCGTGTGCCGACCCATGCGATCGGGCGCGGCGTGACGATGGCAGTCAGGGGATTGTGGGGCAGGCCGTGGCCGTCTTCGGGTCGGTAGAACATCGCGCCTCTCATTCGGTTTGAACCGATCCTGCCCGCATGATAGGGGCGATTCCAGCAGAATTCGGGGAGAGACTCGCCTTTGTACAGGCTGGAGGAGGAGACGGAGGCGGACTGGTGGGAGGTCGAGGCGCTTTACGACCTCTGCTTTGCGCCGGGGCGGACGGCTCTGTCCTCGTACCGTTTGCGCGACGGCGTGCCACCCGTGGCCGAGCTGTGTCTGACCCTGCGCGACCCGGATGGAACGCTTGCCGCCGTGATCCGGTTCTGGCCGGTTCTGGTCGGCGGACGAAAGGTTCTGCTGCTTGGCCCCATCGCGGTTCACCCGACCCGGCAGGGCGAGGGGCTGGGTGCGATCCTGATGCATGAAAGCCTGGCCGAGGCGGCGCGTCTGGGATGGGAGCGTGTGCTCTTGGTCGGCGACTATCCCTATTACCGCAAGTTCGGTTTCCGCAAGCTGACCGGCGTCGAGATGCCGCCGCCGACGAACCCGGACCGGGTGCTAGGCCTTTCACTGCGGCCCGGCGCCTGGGAGGGCGTTTCCGGCGCGGTCACGAAGGCGGTGGATTGAAGCGGGGCGAGCCGCTTCATATCTATAAGACATGGAAAACGATGCGAACCTTCCGGTTCCGGCGGTGCTTGACGGTGTGCCGGTCCTGACCCTGCCCCCCGACGCCCTTGTGGAATTGTCGGCGCTGGCGCTGCGCCTCAAACGCGCCAACGGGCCGGTGATGCGGGTGATGAATGCCGTAGGTGGCAAGGTCGAGGCGCGGCTTGCGGGCCTGCCCGCAGGCGTGAAGCGGCTGATCGAGACGGGGACGGCAGAGATTCTGGAGGGCGCGTACTGGGCCGCTGGCAAGGTCGGGGCGCACCCCGCGGTGCCGAATACCGGCGATTGGGGCCACCGGGTCGCCGCCGCCACGGGCGGTGCCTTGGGCGGCTTCGGCGGCATCGGCTCGGCCATGGTTGAGCTGCCTGCGACGGTCGCGGTGTTTTTCGGGGCGATGCAGAAGGTTGCGGGTCAGTACGGTTTCGATCCGGGCGCGGAAGAGACGCGGCTCATCTGTCTGGAGATCTTCGGGTCGGGCGGGCCTTTGGCGGGCGATGACGGGGTCGATACTTCGTTCCTCGGCACAAGGCTTGCGGTGAACGGCGCGACCTTGCAGGCGATGATCCAGCAGGTGGCGCCGGCTTTGGCCATCGTCCTCGGCCGCAAGCTTGCCAGCCAGTCGGTGCCGGTTCTGGGGTCGGCCGCGGGTGCGGGCATCAACCTCGCTTTCCTCTCCTATTACCGCGACATGGCGCATGTCCGCTTCGGGCTGAAGCGGCTGGCCGGGCGGTATGGCGAAGAAACGGTGGAGGTCGAGTTCCGGCAAAGCCTGATCCGGCTCGGGCTTGAAGAGTGACGGGTCACACCGAGACGTGATGTGCCGTGCGGCAGGTTCCGATTGACCCAGGCGGGGCGCCTCCCGATATGCCGGGGCTGAACCCGAACCGGCAGGTCAAGATGGCACATTCCGAGAATACAGAGATCACCTTCGCCCGGCTGCCCGAGATCGCGCCGGAAGAGATCATCGCGCATATGTCGGACCCGCGTATGGCCGAGCATATGCCGCTTCTGACCTTCACCTGGGATCGCGACCGGCTGGATGCCTTCGTGGCCGCCAAGGAAGCCTGCTGGCAGCGCGACGGGCTGGGGCATTGGGCGTTTCTGGCGGATGGCGCCTATGTCGGCTGGGGCGGTTTTCAGAAGGAAGGCGCGGACTGGGATTTCGGGTTGGTGCTGCGGCCGCAGAATTTCGGCCTTGGAATGAAGATCGCGAAACGGGCGCTGGATTTCGCGCGGGCCGATGCCCGCATCCCCTACGTGACCTTCCTGCTGCCCCCCTCGCGCCGCAAGCTCGGCGCGCTGGTGCGGCTTGGGGCAAGGTCCACGGGGGAAGTTGACTATGAGGGCGAGTGGTTCCTGAAGTTCCGCCTCGATACGATGTGACTGCAGCGGGGGCCTAAGTTTGAATGGTTCTCTTGGAGCCCTTCGCGGACTTTACTCCATGCGCAACGCAAGCCGGACGGGCGCTTGCCCGGCGCCTTCGGCTTGATTCCGGGCGAAAGGGAGCATGTCTGAATGTCCGCTATGTCCGCATAGATTGCATAACGGAAAGTCGGACCGGAGTATCAGGGCGGCGGGGAATGGCTTTCCTTGGTCCTCGCGATGTTCTACATCGGCGCCGACGGGGGACGCTGCGTAAGGCTCTGACGACATGGATCACTTCCTTTACCGCGACGGCGCGCTTCATGCCGAGGACGTGGCGATCGCCGAGATTGCCGCTTCGGTCGGAACGCCCTTCTATGTCTATTCAACGGCCACGCTGACCCGGCACTACAAGCTCTTCGAGGAAGCCCTTTCGCCCTTGCCGCACCTCATCTGTTTCGCGATGAAATCCTGCGGCAACCTCTCGGTCGTGAAGACGCTCGGCGCGCTTGGTGCGGGCGTCGATGTGGTGTCCGTCGGCGAATATCTGAAGGCAAAGGCCGCGGGTGTGCCGGGCGAACGCATCGTCTTTTCCGGCGTCGGCAAGACGCGGGAGGAGATGCGGATCGCGCTGGAAGGCGGCATCCGCCAGTTCAATGTCGAAAGCGAGCCCGAGCTTTTTGCGCTGAGCGAGGTCGCATCGTCGATGGGCCTGACCGCGCCGGTCACGATCCGGGTCAACCCGGATGTCGATGCCAAGACCCATGAAAAGATCGCGACGGGCAAGAAGGAAAACAAGTTCGGCATCCCGATCAGCCGCGCCCGCGAGGTCTATGCCGAGGCGGCGCGCCTGAAGGGGATCGATGTCGTCGGCATCGACGTGCATATCGGCTCGCAACTCGTCGATCTGGTACCCTTCGAGGAGGCGTACCTGAAGGTCGCGGACCTCACCCGGCAGCTTCGCGCCGATGGCCATGACATCCGCCGCCTCGACCTCGGCGGGGGCTTGGGCATTCCCTATGAGCGGTCGAACGCCGCGCCGCCTTTGCCCCTCGATTACGGCGCGGTGATCAAGCGCACCGTCGGCGATCTTGGCTGCGAGCTGGAGATTGAACCGGGGCGTCTGATTTCCGGCAATGCGGGCCTTCTGGTGAGCAAGGTCATCTATGTGAAATCGGGCGAAGAGCGGGATTTCCTGATCCTTGATGCGGCGATGAACGATCTGATCCGCCCGTCGATGTACGGCGCGCATCACGATATCGTCCCGGTGGTGGAGCCCGAACCGGCGACCCTGCCGCAGCCCTACGACATCGTCGGGCCGGTCTGCGAGACGGGTGACACCTTCGCCAAGCAGCGCCCCCTGCCGCCGATGCAGGCGGGCGATCTCGTGGCCTTCCGCTCGGCGGGCGCATACGGCGCTGTCATGGCCTCGGAATACAACATGCGGCCCCTCGTGCCGGAGGTGATGGTGCAGGGGGATCAATTCGCCGTAATCCGTGCCCGTCCCACCTATGACGAAATGATAAACCGCGATAGCATGGCCCCGTGGCTGTAGCGCGCAATCCCGCGCGCCGGCCCGCAACGGAGGCCGGCAACCGGCGTGAGAAAAGTCAGAGCCCTTCCGCATGAGGCGCTGAGGCGCCTCAGATGGCCCGTGCGCATCACGCGGGCCGGGATGGCGGCTGAACGGATCACGAAGGGATTCTGGCCGGTCTGGACGATCCTCTTCACTGTCATCGCCGCCCTGGCGCTGGGCCTGCATGATACGCTGCCGGTCGAGGCGGTGTGGATCGGTGGTGTTCTGGCGCTGGGCGGGCTTGGCTGGGCGCTTGTCAGAGGCATACGCGACTTCCGTTGGCCGACCCGTGCCGAGGCGCTGGAACGGCTGGATCTGACGATGCCCGGACGCCCCATCGCGGCGTTGCAGGACAGTCTGGCCCTTGGGCATGAGGACAAGGGTTCGGCCGCGGTCTGGCGCGCCCATGTCGCGCGGATGGCGGAACGGGCCGTGGGCGCAAAGCCACCGGTGCCCGATTTGCGCGTCTCGCGCCGCGACCGGTTCGCGCTGCGTTACGCGGCGCTTACGGCCTTTGTCATCGCGCTTCTTTTCGGCTCGCTCTGGCGGGTGGCCGAGGTGCCGGCACTCGCCCGCCCCGGAAAGGCCGTCGATGTGGCGGGCGGGCCGTCATGGGAGGGGTGGGCCGAGCCTCCGCCCTATACCGGTCTTCCCAGTCTTTACCTCAACACCATCACCGATGAGACGATCCATCTGCCCGAAGGCACAAGGATCACCCTGCGCCTTTACGGTGCGGCGGCGGATCTGGCTGTCGAGGAGACGGTATCGGGCCGGGTGCCGGAGCCTGCGCCGGACGATGCGGGCGTGGAGCCTGCTGCGCTCGACACCGTGCGCGCGGTGGAGTTCGAGGCGGTCGCGAATGGCCGCCTGACCATTTCGGGCGAGGGCGGACGTGCGTGGAATGTGACGATCCTGCCCGATGAGCCGCCGGTGGTCGAGATCGCAGGCCGGATCATGAAAGAGGCCGATGGCCGCATGACGCAGCCATTCATTGCCAAAGACGACTATGCCGTCACCTCGGGCCGTGCCGTGATCGAACTGGATTTCGAAGCAATCGACCGCCGCTACGGGCTGAGCGCAGACCCCGAGGCGCGCGACGCGCTGGCCTATGACCTGCCGATGCCAATCTCGGGCGACCGGAAGGAATTCAGCGAGGCGCTGGTCGAGGACGCGTCGAAGCATCCCTTCGCCAATCTGCCGGTCAGGATGACCTTCGAGGTCACCGATGGCCGCAACCAGACCGGACGGAGCGCGACGGAGTCCATCCTGCTACCCGGGCGTACGTTCTTTGACCCGGTTGCGGCCTCGCTGATCGAGCTCAGGCGCGATCTGCTTTGGACGCGCGACAATGGCAGGCGCACCAGCCAGGTCCTGCATGCGCTGACCCACAAGCCCGAGGGGCTTTTGAGGAACGAACGGGCGTTTCTGATGATCCGGGTGGCGATGCGGCGGCTGGATGCGGCGCTGGGACAGGGGCGGCTCAGCCCCGAAATGCGCGATGAACTGGCCGAGGCTTTGTGGAACATCGCCGAACTGATCGAGGATGGCGGGCTTGCCGACGCGCTGGAAAGGATGCGGCAGGCGCAGGAGCGGCTGTCGGAGGCAATCCGGCGCGGCGCCTCGCCCGACGAGATCCAGCAGTTGATGGACGAGCTTCGGCAGGCGACGGATGACTATATCCGCAAGCTGGCGGAGAACATGGAGCGGCAGGGCACTGACGAACCGGGCCAGCAGCAGGCCGAGAACAATCAGCAGATTACCGGTGACCAGATCCAGCAGATGATGGATGAAATCCAGCGCCTGATGGAAGAAGGCCGCATGGCCGAGGCGCAGGAATTGCTGGAGCAGTTCAACCGGATGATGGAGAACCTGCGTGTGACCGAGGGTCAGAACGGCGAGGGTCAGCAGGGGCCGGGCGGCAAGGCGATGCAAGGCCTGCGCCAGACGCTGAGGGATCAGCAGGGTCTCTCGGACGAGGCGTTCCGCCGTTTGCAGGAGCAGTTCGGCCAGCAGGGTGAGGGCCAGCAGCAGGGGCAGGACGGCCAGCAGGGTCAGAACCAGTCCGGCCAGCAGGACGGTGAGAGCGGGGAAGGCGACGACCCCAACGGAATGGGGCGGGGTGACGGGACGGGCCGCGACGGTCTTGCCGAGCGCCAGCAGGCGCTGCGCGAGATGCTGCGGCGGCAGGAAGAGGGCCTGCCCGGCCTGCCCTCAGAAGACGGCGGTGCGACGCAGCGGTCGCTGGACCGCGCGGGCCGGTCGATGGACGGCGCCGAACAGGCGTTGCGTGACGGCAACCTGGCGGACGCGCTGGAACGGCAGGCGGAGGCGATCGAGAGCCTGCGCGAAGGGTTGCGCAGCCTCGGCGAGGCGCTGGCTCAGAACCAGTCGCAGCAGCCGGGTGGGCAGGGCGAGACGTTTGGCGCCACGGGGCCGGACGCGATGCGCGACCCGTTGGGCCGGACCAGCCGGACATTCGATCCCGAAATCAGGGGGCGCGGATATATCGGCGAGGATGGCGATGTCTATGGCCGCGCCCGCGAGCTGATGGACGAGATCCGCAGGCGGTCCGGCGAGCAGTCCCGTCCGCCGGGCGAGCTGGACTATCTCAAACGTCTGATGGACCGGTTCTGAACCAGCCGGGGTACCGGATCAGGAGGCGTCGCCCTTGATCGCCACGGTCAGCGCCTGCATCTGCCCGTCGAGCCAGATGCGCGCCGCGTTCACCGCCTCGACATAGGCTGCAAGCGCCGGTTCAAGTGACGGAACCGATTGCGCCAGCGTGGGGGCCAGAACGTAGAGCGCGAGCGCCAGAGCGGCAATCAGAACGGCGAGCGAGAAGCCGCGGCGGAAGCCCGAGCGCTGCCTGACGGCCATCGCCTCGGGCGCGTCGCGGGCGGCAGCCTCGTCGCCGCGCTCCGAGGTGGCACGCAGGGTGGAATTGATTTCCTCGATGTCGGGCAGCAATTCGCGCCGCGAGGCGCGCGATGTCAGGGCATCGTCGTCGAGGTCGTCCTCATCGCCCCGGACCCGCACGACACGGTCGCGCACCGGTTCGGGGGCGGCTGCCGCCGTCGCGGCGGCCACGGCAAGGCCGAGATCGGGCTGGGTTTCCAGCGCGGCACTTTCGGATTTGCGGGCCCGCGTCTCGCGCTCGGCCTCTTCCTGAAGCACGCCGCGCACCGCGTCATCCAGCGTGCGTCGGCGCAACTCACCCTCGGGGGCCGAAGGGACGGGCATTTCTTCGGCGGTATCCGCCGCGACCTCGTCGTCGGCGGCCGCTTCGGGGGTGTCTGCCGTGGTCTCGTCATCCTCAACCGCGCTGGGGGTGTCGTCCGGTTCGGTCGCAGTTTCGGGTGCAGCGACGTCTTCTTCGACGGGCGGCGGGGCGCTCGGCGCTTTTGCAACTGGTTCCTGCGGCGCCGGTTCCGCGATCTTTACAGGCGCCGGCGTCGTCAGTTTCAGCGCGGATTGCTGAAACCACGCATGTCCGCAATTCGAGCACTGGACATCCCGGCCCGTCTCGGGGATGACGCTGTCGTCCACCTCATATTGTGCACCACAGCTCGGGCATATCAAACGCATGTCGTTCCCACCGATTTCGCCAGCCACAATCACGGCCCATGTGACCGCTTCGTCATTATTGTTGGCTATTTGTAGCAAGCAAAGGCGCGGGCTCCAAGTCTTGATGCTGCGGCGCGGGATTTCTGCGCAAGGTGATGCAGCAGCGACTCGGCTGAAAATGTGTGTTCAAAGATGATCGCGTTCGACGATGTCAGCTATGGCTATGGTGGTACGCCGCTGTTGCGCGGGATATCCCTGCGGCTGACGCCGGGGTCGTTCCATTTCCTGACCGGACCCTCGGGCGCAGGCAAATCCACGTTTCTTAAGCTTTGCTACGGCGAGTTGATGCCGATTTCCGGCAAGGTCTCGCTGATCGGGCAAGACCGTACGGCGATGACGCGCGACGATATCGCCCGGCTCAGGGGGCGGATCGGGGTCGTGCATCAGGATTGCCAATTCCTCGACCACCTTCCTGTGGCCGAGAACGTGGCCCTGCCCCTGACCGTGGCCGGGCGCGACGCCGATGCCGGAGAGCTGCGCGAGCTTCTGTCCTGGGTCGGCCTTGGTTCGCGGGCGGGGGCCCTGCCGCCGTCGCTGTCGGGAGGCGAGCGCCAGCGGGCGGCTTTGGCCCGCGCGGTCGTCCTGTCGCCCGACCTCCTGCTGGCCGATGAGCCCACGGGCAATCTCGACTGGGAGATGTCGCTGAGGCTTCTGACGCTCCTCAGCGAGTTGAACCGGATGGGCAAGACAGTCGTGATCGCGACCCATGACCTGAACCTGATCCGGGCCGCCAAGCCGCTGGTTTCGGCCCGGGTGCTGCGGATCAAGGATCGCCAGATCATCCATGCGGGGGCAGAGCTGTGAGCGCCATGATGATCCGCCTGAAGGTGCTCGCCGGTGGAGAGGGTAGCAGCGACCGGGTGGTTCCGCCGTCGGGCGCGCCCGCGATCCTGACGATCGCCTCGGCCGCTGCGATGGCTTTCCTTGCCGTCTTCGCGCTGGCTTTGTCGCTGGCCGCCGGACACCTGGCCGAGCGCTGGTCCGAGGCCCTGGCGCAGGGCGCGACGGTGCGCATATCGGCCCCGTCGGGTGAGATGGAAGTCAAGACCGCGCGCGTACTGGCGATTCTGGCCGAAACGCCCGGGATCGCGTCGGCCCGGGCCCTGGAGCCATCTGAGATGCAGGCGCTGCTCGCGCCGTGGTTCGGGCCCGACCTGCCGGTCGACAGCCTGCCGATACCGCAACTGATCGAGATCGCCGAGGAGGGGCAGGGTTTCGATGCCGAGGGGCTGCGGCTCCGGCTGTCGGCGGAAGTGCCCGAAGCGGTGATCGATGATCATCAGGGCTGGCGGAGGCCGCTGGTTGCGGCGGCAGGGCGGCTACGGCTTCTGGGGGGGCTCTCCATCGTCCTGATCGTCGGGACCATGGCCGCGATGGTGACGCTGGCGGCCCGTGCCGCACTTGCCGCGAACGGGCAGGTGATCCGGGTGCTGCGCCTTGTCGGCGCGCGCGATACCTTCATCGCCCGCGCCTTCGTCCGCCGCTTCACGCTCCGCGCCGTTGCCGGGGCGTTGGGCGGGACGTTGGCCGGAATGGCCGCCTTAGCACTTCTGCCCGCCGCGTCCCAGGCGGGCGGGTTCCTGACCGGGCTTGGGTTCAGCGGGGCGGGTTGGCTCACGCCGCTGGCAATTCCCGCCGTGACCGCTATCGTGGCCTTTGCCGCGACCCGCGCGGCAGCATTCCGCAGCCTCAGGGAGGTGCAATGAGACTGCTTCTGCAATATCTGCTGTCGCTGATCTTCATCGTGCAGATGTATCTGGCGATGGTGGTCTACGCGCTTTTCTGGACGCCCTTCGTGATCTTCCGGCGCGAGGCGGCCTTTGATGCGGTTCATGCCTATTGCCGCTGGGTCCGCGCCTCAGCCGCCTTTCTGGTCGGTCTGAAATCCGAAATCCGCGGCGAGGTGCCGGAAGACGAGGTGCTGATCGGCGCCAAGCATCAGAGCTTCTTCGACATCATCCTGATCGTCTCGGTCGTGCCGCGCCCGAAGTTCATCATGAAGAAGGAACTGCTGTGGACGCCCATCGTCGGATGGTATGCCAAAAGGTTGGGCTGCATTCCGGTCGACAGGGGCAAACGCGGGCAGGCGGTCAAGAAGATGGTGGCGGATGTGAAGGCGGGCACGAGCTGGCCCGGCCAGCTGATCATCTATCCGCAAGGCACCCGCGTCGCAGCAGGCGCGACACGGCCCTACAAGGTGGGCGTCGGCGTCCTTTATTCGCAACTCGGGCAGGATTGCGTACCAGCCGCCACCAATGTCGGCGTGTTCTGGCCGCGCCATGGGTTGTTGCGCAAGCCGGGCCTTGCGGTGGTGGAGTTCCTGCCGCGCATCCCGGCGGGGCTGTCGGTCGAAGAATTCATGGAGCGGATCGAGCCCGAGGTTGAAGGCGCGTCGAACCGGCTGATGGCAGAGGCGGGGTTCGTCGGACAGGAGGGCTGAAGGGTGCAGGCGATCACGTCCATCGAGGAGCTGGAGCGCCATTACGGCACGCCCGCACAGGCCTCGCTCATCAAGGTCGCGCGGCGGATGACGCCCACCTATCGCGCATGGATCGCCCGGTCGCGGCTCTGCATCCTGTCAACCGTCGGCCCCGAGGGCACCGATGCCAGCCCGCGCGGCGATGACGGCCCGGTGGTGCGCGAGATCGACCCCGGCACGCTGACCTTGCCCGACTGGAAGGGCAACAACCGAATTGACAGCTTGCGCAACATCGTCCGCGATCCGCGCGTCAGCCTGATGTTCCTTGTCCCCGGCTCGGACAATGTGGTCCGGGTGAACGGAACGGCACAAGTTACGGCGGATCAGGCCCTCTGCGACAGCTTCGCACGGGATGGCAAAAGCCCCCGAACCGTCATCCTGATCGCCATCGAAGAGGTCTATTCCCAATGCGCCCGCGCGCTGATGCGGTCGCGGGCATGGAAGGACGGAGACCAGTCTGAAGGCCTGCCGACCACCGGCGACATGCTGGCCGAGATGAGCCAGGGCACCATCGACGGCGCGGCCTATGACGCGGAATGGCCCGGGCGGGCGAAGGAGTCGCTGTGGTGACATGATGGTGCCTTGAAACAGATTCACAGTGACTCAGGAATCAGTCCGCAGGTTTTTCAAACATGTTTCCGCTCAACCCACCCACAGTGTTTCAACTGGTTTTGGTCGGAGTCGCTCTTTCGACAGCATTAGCGCTAAGGTTCGGGTGGCGTTGGCGTATTCTGTTTCTTGGCGCGGCGATTGCTCTTCCAACCGGATTTCTCTGGTCTGACCCTCCAACCGGCCAATATGCAGGATTTGCGTATCTGTTTGTGACCGGCCCTTCCATAGCCACGGCGCTTCTCGGGGCTGCCTTGGGCATCGGCATGCGATCCGGGGGCGTTCGCCCCCGGACGTCCATCGCGGTGCTTCTGAGTTTGAGTATCGCCACTGCCGGCGCGGCGCTATGGCATCAATATGTACCAAGCGCCTGCCTCAAGACACCGCTTCAGGTTCGGATCGACGGTGTTACCCTTCACCTGCCGTCGGAACTGCAACCCCGCCTGGAGCATGGTGATGAAATCAACTTTTTTGGGGTACCGCATCGAAAATCTTCTTTCGCACGCCTATGCCGGATGAGTGAGAATGGCATTCGCGCCATCGAAATGGATACCGTCTGGATCACGCCGGCGGCAAACCACCAGATGATGACGGCTGCCTGCGAGGATCGCGAGCCTCCGGCATGGTGCAACAGCTACTCATCCCAGCCCTACCGCCGGGTGGGGAAAGTGCTAATTGCGCCGAACACCGATCAAGACTTCCCACTTCCGTATTGGGAGGAGGGAGGGTCGCTCAAGACAGACCACCAAGGCGATTTAATACAGGGTTCTGTTTGTCTCCTGCCAGATGCCGGGCTAAGGACCAAGTGCTGGGTCTGGCAGCCGTTTGGTGACAGCTCCCGCTTGACGATCAGTACCAACAATCTTGACGCTGAATTCAACGAAATGCCTATAGAAGACGCTCGCGAAATGTTACGTCTGGCGCGCGAAATGACGCTTACCATCGTGAAGCCTGACTTGCGCTCTTCAGAGTGATTGTTTCCGGAGCGGAAGCTGCGCGACCCGGACAGTCAATTGCACATCGCCCGGAACGACTAAGTGCCGCAGAGTGGTTTCCGATGTCTATGCGGCCAACCCCTTGGCACCCATCGCAAGGAACTTGTCGCGGCGATCTTTGACCAGTTCGGCCGGTTTCTTGCCCGAAAGCTCCTTCAGCATCTCGCCGATGGCCGTGCCGACGCTTTCGATGGCGTCCTTGCGCATGCGCTGGGCGCCGCCGAGGGGTTCCGCGATGATCCGGTCGATGACGCCGAGTTTGTGGAGGTCCTGCGCGGTCAGGCGCAGCGCATTCGCGGCCTCGCGCATGCGTTCGGCATCCTTCCACAGGATCGAGGCGCAGCCTTCGGGCGTGATCACCGAATAGATTGAATGTTCCAGCATCGCGATACGGTTGGCCGAGGCGAAAGCCACAGCCCCGCCGGAACCGCCTTCGCCGATGATCACCGAAATCAGCGGCACGCCGATCTCCAGGCATTTCTGGGTCGAGCGCGCGATAGCCTCGGATTGCCCGCGCTCCTCGGCGCCCTTGCCGGGATAGGCGCCGGGCGTGTCGACAAGCGTGATCACCGGCAGGCCGAAGCGATGGGCGAGGTCCATCAGACGGATGGCCTTGCGGTAGCCCTCGGGCCGGGCCATGCCGAAATTGCGTTCGATCCTTGTCTTGGTGTCCGAGCCTTTTTCCTGCCCGATCACCATCACCGGCTGGTCGTTGAAGCGGGCAAGACCGCCCATCACCGCATGGTCGTCGGCAAAGTTCCGGTCACCGGCAAGGGTCGTAAACTCCGTGAACAGCGCGTCGATATAATCCTTGCAATGCGGCCGGTCCGGGTGGCGCGCGACCTGGCATTTGCGCCAGGGGTCGAGGTTCTTGTAGAGGTCCTTCAGAAGGTCTGCCGCCTTCTTGTCGAGCGCGGAGGCCTCTTTGGCGACATCCATCCCCTCATTCTTGCGCGCCAGCGCCCGAAGCTCTTCGGCCTTGCCTTCGATTTCGGCCAGCGGCTTTTCAAACTCGAGGTAGTTCATCCCGCACTCCCTGAAGGGTCAGCGGCCTATATGCCGCTCACCGGGGGGATTTGCAATGTCTTGAACCGGATCTGGTGGACGGTTCAGCCGGCGATCATCTCGGATTGCCGGACGATCACTTCGGCCTGCTTGATCGAGGCGATATCGACCAGCCGGCCTTTGTAGACCGTGGCACCTTCGCCGCGCGCCTTGGCGGCTTCCATCGCTGCAAGGATTTCGCGGGCTTCGGTCACCTGCGCCTCGGACGGCGTGAAGACATCGTTGCATAGCGCCACCTGCTTGGGGTGGATCGCCCATTTGCCGACCATGCCGAGCGTGGCCGAGCGCCGTGCCTGGGCAAGGAAGCCCTCGTCATCGGAAAAGTCGCCGAAGGGGCCGTCCACCGGCAGCACGCCATGGGTGCGGCAGGCGGCGACGATCGCGGCCTGGGCCCAGTGCCAGGGGTCGGACCAGTGTTTTTGCCCCTCGCGCACCATGTAGTAGTTTTCCTGCGTGCCGCCGATGCCCGTGGTCTGCATCCCCATGGAGGCGGCAAAATCCGCGGCACCGAGACTCATCGCCTGGAGCCGGGGACTGCTGGCTGCGATTTCCTCGGCATGGGCGATGCCGGCCGCCGATTCGATGATCACTTCCAGCGCGATGCGCTTCTTGCGGCCCTTTGCAGCCTCGATGGCCGTGGCGAGCGCGTCGACCGCATAGACGTCCGCCGCGCAGCCCACCTTCGGGATCATGATCTGGTCGAGCCGCTCGCCTGCCTGTTCCAGAAGGTCGACCACGTCGCGGTACCAATAGGGCGTATCGAGCCCGTTGATGCGGACGCTGAGATGCTTGGTGCCCCAGTCGACATCGCCGATGGCCTGAATGATATTCTTCCGCGCCCCGGGCTTGTCGTCGGGTGCAACCGAATCCTCCAGATCGAGATTGATCACATCCGCCGCCGAGGCCGCCATCTTTTCGAAGATCGCGGGGCGCGAGCCCGGGCCGAAGAGCTGGCAGCGGTTCGGGCGGGCAGGGGCGGCGGGCTGGAGGCGGAAGCTCATCGGCAGATCTCTCGGTAAGGAAGTTACGTTCGGCGTTACTGCTCGGATAGAATATTGCGCTGCAGCATGCAAGTTTCTTTCGCAAGCGCAGAAAGTCCGAAAGGGCTGCGGCGGAACGGAGGAAGGCGGGCGGGGAGTGGCATCTCATCGAAGATTCTTGCGTATACATTCGTATACACAGGACCAGATTGCGGGCGGTCCGGGTATTTCGCCCGAAATTCCCATGAATTCCATGGGAAACTGATGCACCTTTCCATCAAACGCGGGAGGCTGCCATGATCGAAACCCCCTATCTTCTTTTCCTCGGCGACGCGCCGGACCAGCTCGCCGCGAAGGTGGCGCAGGGCATCAAGGACTGGCGTCCGGAATTTGCGCTGGGCCAGTACCGCATGGAGGGCTGCAAGGCCGATATGAAGGTGCCCGATATGGACCTAGCCGAAGCCCATGCAGCGGGCGCCCGGACGCTGGTGATCGGGGTCGCCAACCGGGGCGGTGTGATCTCGGAAAGCTGGAAGGCGGTGCTGCATACGGCGCTGGAACAAGGGTTTGATATCGCCTCGGGCCTGCACAACCTCTTGCGGGACGAGGCCGATCTGGTCGCCACCGCCGCGCGGCATGGCCGTATCCTGCACGATGTGCGGGTGCCCTCGGTCAAATTCCCGATTGCCAACGGGGTGAAGCGGTCGGGCAAGCGGTGTCTGGCCGTCGGCACGGATTGCTCGGTCGGCAAGATGTATACCGCGCTGGCGATGGATGCCGAGATGCGGAAGCGGGGCATGAAGGTGAGTTTCCGCGCCACCGGCCAGACCGGTATCCTGATCACCGGCGACGGAGTGCCCTTGGATGCGGTGATTGCCGATTTTATGGCGGGGTCCATCGAATATCTGACGCCCGACAACGATCCAGACCACTGGGACCTGATCGAGGGGCAGGGGAGCCTCTTTCACGTCTCCTATTCCGGGGTGACGATGGCGCTCATCCATGGCGGCCAGCCCGATGCGCTGATCCTCTGCCACGAGCCGACACGGACCCATATGCGCGGCCTGCCGGGCTATGCGCTGCCGAGCCTTGAACAGGTGCGCGAAACGGCCCTGGCCATGGCGAAGGTTGCGAACCCGGCCTGTCAGGTCGTGGGCATTTCGGTCAATACCCAGCATCTGGGCGAGGACGAGGCGGTCGCCTATCTCGCCGGTGTGGAGAAACGGATGGGCCTTCCCGCCGTCGATCCGTTCCGCCATGGTGCCGGTCGGCTGGTGGATGCGCTGGCCGCAATATAGCCCGGGGGTGCGACCCGCGTCCTGCGGACGACGGCCCGCCCTCCCGGCCTTCGCGGGTGCCCGGAATGGAGAGGATTGTCATGGGGATTGAGGTTCGGGCCGAAAGCTTCCGGCTGGCCGAGGTGTTCACCATCTCGCGCGGTTCGCGGACCGAGGCGAAAGTGCTGACCGTGACGATTGCGCGGGACGGTCTGACCGGATGGGGCGAATGTGTGCCCTATGCGCGCTATGGCGAGACATTGGAAAGCGTGACTGCCCAGATTACCGGTCTGCCAGAAGATATCACCCGAGGAGCGCTGCAAGCCGCCTTGCCTGCCGGCGCGGCCCGCAATGCGGTCGATTGCGCGCTATGGGATCTTGAGGCGAAGCTTGCGGGCCGCCGTGTCTGGGAGCTTGCAGGCCTGCCCGCGCCGGGGCCGGAAATCACCGCCTTTACCCTGTCGCTTGATATGCCGGAAAAGATGCGCGCGGCGGCGGCGCGTCATGCCCATCGCCCGCTTCTGAAGATCAAGCTTGGTACGCCCGACGATATGGCGCGGCTGGAGGCGGTGCGCGCGGGGGCGCCTGCGACACGCATCATCGTCGATGCGAATGAGGGCTGGACGGCGGAAGTCTATTCCGACCTTGCCCCGCATCTCGTGCGTCTTGGTGTGGCATTGGTCGAACAGCCGCTGCCTGCGGGGGATGACGGGATGCTGGGCGAGATTGCGCGGCCCCTGCCGGTTTGCGCCGATGAAGCCTGTCACGACCGCGCCTCGCTTCCCGGGCTGAAGGGCAAGTATGACATGGTCAATATCAAGCTCGACAAGACCGGCGGGCTGACCGAGGCGCAGGCTTTGAAACAGGCGGCATTGGCCGAGGGCTATGGGCTGATGGTGGGCTGCATGGTGGGTTCCTCGCTCGCCATGGCGCCGGCGGTGCTGGTGGCGCAGGGGGCGGCGGTCACGGATCTCGACGGGCCGCTTCTGCTGGCCGAAGATCGCGACCATGCCTTGCATTACGATGCTGCCGGGGTGCATCCGCCCAAGGCGGCGTTGTGGGGGTGAAAACCCTTACAAGGCGGGCTTGACCTTGTCGGCACAAGGCCCGATGAAACGGCAACCGACCGGAGGAGAGCCCCATGAGCCGCATCGTCTATGTCAACGGAGACTATCTGCCCGAAGAGCAGGCGGTGGTATCGGTCTTTGACCGGGGCTTTCTGATGGCCGATGGCGTCTATGAGGTGACGAGCGTTCTGGGCGGCAAACTCATCGACTTTGCCGGGCACACCGCGCGGCTGAACCGGTCGCTGAGGGAACTTGACATGGCAAGCCCCTGTTCGGACGAGGAGCTTCTGGTGATCCATCGCGAGTTGGTGGCGCGGAACGGGATCGTGGATGGGCTCGTCTATCTTCAGGTCACGCGCGGCAATCCGGGCGACCGCGATTTCGTCTTTCCCGATCCCAAGGTCACGAAACCGACGCTGGTGCTCTTTACCCAGTCGAAGCCCGGTCTGGCCGACAGCCCGGCGGCGAAGACGGGGTGGAAGGTGATTTCCATCGACGACATCCGCTGGGGACGGCGCGATATCAAGACGACGCAGCTTCTTTACCCCTCCATGGGCAAGATGATGGCGAAGAAGGCGGGCGTGGACGATGCCTGGCTGATCGAGGACGGGCTGGTGACCGAGGGCACGTCGAACAACGCCTATATCGTCAAGGGTGGCAGGATCATTACCCGCCAGTTGTCGAACGATATCCTCCATGGCATCACCCGCGCGGCTGTCCTGCACTTTGCCGCCGAGGCGCAGATGGTTGTCGAAGAGCGCAGCTTCACGATCGACGAGGCGAAGGCGGCCGACGAGGCGTTTGTTACGTCCGCGTCGGCTTTCGTCATGCCGGTTGTCGAGATCGACGGGACGCCGCTGGGCGCAGGCAAGCCGGGGCCGGTCGCCACGCGGCTGAGGGAGATTTATCTGGAAGAGAGCCTCAAGGCGGCGGTCTGAGCCGAAACGCTTTACCGGGAGAAGATCAGGCGCTTTGCACGAGGTGCAGGGTGACGGCGGCGTAGAAGACGAGGCTCGCCGTCAGCACGAAGACATGCCAGATCGTGTAGTGGAAGGGCAGGCGTTCGAAGAGGTAAAAGGCCACGCCCGCCGTGTAAAGAAGGCCGCCGGTGACGATCAGGATCAGGACCGGGGCGGAGAGTGCGCCAAGGAACGTGCCGCCTGCGGCAAGTCCGGCCCAGCCCATGCCAAGATAGAGCGCGAGCGTCAGGGTGCGGAAGCGGTGGGGTGAGAAAAGCTTGATCCCGACGCCGGTGAGCGCCGCGGCCCATAACCCCGCGAGGAGCCAGAGGCCCTGCCCCGAAAGCAGGGTGAAGGGCGTGTAGGTGCCCGCGATCTTCACATAGATCGCAGAGTGATCGAGCCGCTTCAGCAGCTCTTCCCAGCCGGGCGCGGGGATCATGTTGTAAAGCGCCGAACAGAGGATCATCGCGATCAGCGCGAGCCCGTAGACCGTCACCCCGAGCATCGCGGTGAAATCGCCGCGCAGGAAAGCTGCGGCAGTGATCAGCACCGGGACCGCGATCAGCACAAGCGTCAGCCCTGAGGCGTGGATCACCGCATCCGTGAGCCTTTCGGCCCGGCTGTAACCCGTGCGTTCGTTCAGAAGCTGCATGGTGAAAGTCTATCAGGCGGCGGTATTCCAGACTATGGCGGGGCCCGTAAACATTTGGTGTCAGGCGTGACATACCTGCGTGATCGGGGCGCCCGGCCCTGCTTCCCATCAGGTTTCACTGCCGCTACTGTCACGGGCAAAGAGAGGTGAATCCATGCGCTGTGTCTTCGTCCAGTTCCGTTGTCATCCCGGCCAGACCTATACCGTTGCTGATGCGATCTATGACCGCGAGGTTGTCTCGGAGCTTTATTCGACCTCGGGCGACTACGACCTGATGGCCAAGGTCTATATCCCCGAGGATGAGGATGTAGGCCATTGGCTGAACGAGAAGCTTTTTGACATTGCCGGCATCAGCCGGACACTGACGACGATGACGTTCAAGGCGTTCTGAGGTGGCGCGCACGATCGTCGTCACCGGTGCTTCGGCCGGGATCGGGCGGGCGGTGTCCGAGCGGTTCCTCGCGGGGGGCTGGAACGTCGCGATGATCGCGCGGCGGGGGGATGTGCTTGAGGAAATCGCCGAAGGCCATGACAGCGCCCAGCCACTGGCCTGCGATGTAGCCGATGCAACTGCGGTCGATGGGGCATTTGCGGCGGCGGCCGAGCGCTTTGGCCGGGTCGATGCGCTGTTCAACAATGCAGGCATCATGCGGCCGGGCGGGCTGATTGACGAGATTCCGCTTTCCGACTGGACCGACATTCTGGCCGTGAACCTGACCGGCATGTTCCACGCTGCCCGCGCGGCCTTTCGCCAGATGCGGGCGCAGGAACCGCAGGGCGGGCGGATCATCAACAACGGGTCCATTTCCGCACATGCGCCTCGGCCCGGTTCGGTCTGTTACACAACGACGAAACACGCGGTGACGGGGCTTACGAAGACGCTGGCGCTGGATGGCCGCCCCTTCGGCATCGCCTGTGGCCAGATTGATATCGGCAATGCCCACACGGAACTGGCCGCGAAGATCGCTGCGGGCGTGCCGCAGGCCGATGGCAGCATCCGGGCCGAGCCGATGATGGATGTGGCAGATGTGGCGGGAACCGTGTGGTCGATGGCGACCCTGCCGCCCGGCGCCAATATGCTGTCGGTCACGGTGATGGCGACCAACATGCCCTTTGTCGGGCGTGGCTGATTAGCCCTTGAAGTAGCGGAAGATCGCCGAGGCGCCCCAGCCCGCGACAATCGCAATGAAAAGCGACAGGAGCCCGTAGACCAGCGGCTGGTCATGCGCGAGGCGGTAGAGGAACCGCTCCAGCCCGACCTTCTGCACGGCAAGGTTGGTCGTATAGCTGGTGATCACCTGCCGGTCGCGGGTCAGGTAGAGTGTGACCTTGTAAGTTCCCTCGGTCAGGTTCGCGGGCAGCGTGACGGCGGTTTTGAAGAGCGTCTGGTCGAAAAAGGCGATTGTACTCGGTCGCGCCTGATAGCTGCCATTCGCCGCCTTGATCCGCATCAGTGCATTGGTGAATTCGTGCGAATCCAGAACATGTTGCGGTGCGCCGACCGAGCGGATCGCGCGGGGAATGGAGATCTTGTAGCGCAGATCCTCGGTATCCGAGAGGATCTGGTTCAGGGGGCGCGAGGTGGCGATGGCGTAGAAGGAGGGGGCACTGTCGATCTCGACCGAGTCGGTGTTGATCCAGATCCCCGCGACCTTTTCCTTGCGCCTTACGGTGACCGGTTTCGATGGGCCTGCGACGGTGATGATCACGGACAGTGGCTCGGTGATCGAAATCGGCGTTTCGCGTTTGACCGCGCCATAAAGGATGAGTTCGGAGCCGTCGAAATCGGCGGTGATCGGAACCTGCCGCTGGCTGAGATCGGCGACGATTTCCTCTTGCGCCGCGCCGGGCAGGGCCAGCGCGGACAGGAGCATCGCAAGGGCAATAAGACCGCGCATCATCCGTGCCCCGCCGGTCCGATGGTGTAAAGTTCTGACGGCATGATCAGCAGGTCGAGCGCCAGCTTCAGGCAGACCGCGAGCACCATCATGGCAAGGAGGATGCGCAACTGTTCGGCCTTGAGCCGTGTGCCGATCATAGCGCCGAACTGGGCACCGATGACCCCACCAACCAAGAGGAGCACCGCGAGCGGCATGTCCACGGTGAAGTTCGTCGTGGCATGCAGAAGCGTGGTGAAGGCGGTCACAAAGATGATCTGGAAGAGCGATGTGCCGACGACGACCTTCGTGGGCATGCCCAGAAGGTAGATCATCGCGGGCACCATGATGAAGCCGCCGCCGACGCCCATGATCGCCGCCAGAATGCCGACCAGAACGCCGACGACCATGGGAGGGATCACGGAGATATAAAGCCCCGAGGTGCGGAACTTCATCTTGAATGGCAGGTTATGGATCCAGTTGTGTTTCTTGCGCACCGGCACCGCGCCGGGTTTGCGTGACCGCCGGATCGCGTTCAGACTTTCGACGAACATCAGGGCGCCGATGATGCCGAGGAAGACGACGTAGCAGAGCTTGACCAGCAGATCGACCTGGCCGAGGCTTTTCAGGAAATTGAATAGCTGGACGCCAAGCGCCGCGCCGATCAGGCCGCCGATCAGAAGAACCGTTCCCATCCTGAGATCGACGGTCTTGCGTTTGAGATGCGCGAGGACGCCCGAGAAGGAGGAGGCGACGATCTGGTTCGCCTCGGTCGCGACGGCAACCGCCGGGGGGATGCCGATGAAAAAGAGAAGCGGCGTCATCAGAAAGCCGCCGCCCACTCCGAACATGCCCGAAAGCATGCCAACGATACCGCCCAGCCCCAAAAGCAGGAACGCATTGACCGAAACCTCGGCGATGGGGAGGTAAATCTGCATTAGAACGCGGTACCGGACGGCAAAAGATCCCTTGACCACTCATGCCCCCATGTGGGGCCAGTGTCAAACCGTTGCGGCGCTTGTCTTTAGGCCAGTTGCAAAATCCGCATAAGGCCAAATATCCGGTTCAGCGTTCCTTGACGTAAGGCTCTCCGCCGGCGCGTGGCGGAATGGCCCGTCCGACAAAGCCCGCAAGCACGATGACCGTCAGGATATAGGGCAGCGCATCAAGGGCCGGGACCGGCACGTCGAAGCCAAGCGTGCCCTTGATCACGTCGGGCCTGAGCGCCAGCGCCTGGAAGAATCCGAAGAGAAGCGTGGCCATAAGCGCGTACCACGGCCGCCACTTGGCGAAGATCAGCGCGGCGAGCGCGATATAGCCGCGACCTGCGGTCATTTCCTTGCCGAAGCCGGTTTGCAGGCCCGCAGCCATATAGGCCCCGGCAAGCCCGCAGAGCACGCCGGTGATGATCACGGCGGTGTAGCGCAGCCGGACGACCGAGATGCCGGCCGTGTCGACCGAGGCGGGGTTCTCGCCCACCGCGCGCAGGCGCAGACCGAAACGGGTGCGGAAGAGCGCCCACCATGTGAGCGGCACACAGAGCAGCGCGATATAGACGAGCGCGCCGTGGCCCGAGATGACCTCGGCATAGAACGGGCCAAGGATAGGTACGCCGGACAGCGCCTCGGCGAAGGGCAGTTCGATCGGGTTGAAGCGGGCTGGGCCGGAGAGCGGCGGCGTCCGCCCACCCTGCCGGAACAGCGACTGGGCGATGAGGACGGTGATGCCGGAGGCCACGAAGTTGAGTGCGACGCCCGAGATAAGCTGATTGCCCCGGAAGGTGATCGAGGCGACGCCATGGATCAGCGCGAAGATCATCGACCCGGCGATGCCCGCCAGAAGCCCGATCCAGACCGAACCGGTCAGCGCGGCGACCGCGCCGGTGCACATCGCGGCCATCAGCATCTTGCCCTCAAGCCCGATGTCGAAGATGCCCGAGCGTTCGGAGTAAAGCCCGGCAAGGCAGGCCAGAAGCAGCGGCGTGGCCAGCCGCATGGTGGAGTCGAGGATCTGGATGAGCGTTGCGAAATCCA
Organism: Albidovulum aestuarii; assembly: GCF_029961185.1. Taxonomy (GTDB): domain Bacteria; phylum Pseudomonadota; class Alphaproteobacteria; order Rhodobacterales; family Rhodobacteraceae; genus Albidovulum; species Albidovulum aestuarii. The sequence goes on from NZ_JASBQQ010000003.1 coordinate 134,680, forward strand.
TCACGCCACCTGAGTTCTGCGGGGAGCGAAAAAGAGCCCGAGCAACATGCGGACCATGTGGTCGAGCGCGCCGGTGAAGAGGATCACGAGGCCCTGCACAACGGTCCTGAGTTCGATCGGGATCGAGGTCCAGAGCCCCAGTTCCGCCCCGCCCTGAAAGAGAAAGCCGAATAGGATCGCGGCAAGGAAAACGCCGATCGGATGGTTGCGCCCCATGAGCGCCACTGCGATACCGATGAAGCCCGCGCCCTCGGTCGAGTTCTGGAGGAGCCTTTCGCTTTCGCCCATCACGTTGTTGATCGACATGAGGCCCGCCAGCCCGCCCGAGATCAGCATGGCGATCATCGTCACCCTGAACGGAGAGATGCCAGCATAAAGCGCGGCCGGTTCGGACCGGCCGAAAGCGCGGATTTCATAGCCGAGCCTTGTGCGCCACAGCAGAAGCCAGACCAGCCAGCAGGCGAGAAGTGCGACGAAAAGCGTGACATTGGCCGGGATCTGCTTGTCGAAGAGGATGCTCAGCCCCGGGATTTCATGCAGGGTCGGCAGGTTCGTCGCCGCGGGGAAGCGGGCGGTGGCCGGGTCCATCTGGCCCGCGGGGCGCAGGACATTGACCAGCATGTAGACGATCAGCGCGGCGGCGATGTAGTTGAACATGATCGTGGTGATCACGACATGGCTGCCGCGCTTGGCCTGAAGATAGGCGGGGATCGCCGCCCAGGCGGCACCGAACAAGGCGCCGGCAATCATCGCGCCGGGCAGCGCCAGCGTCCAGTGTGGCCAGGGGATGAAAAGGCAGACGAGGGCCACGCCGAGCCCGCCGAGCTGCGCCTGCCCCTCGCCGCCGATATTGAAGAGCGAGGCATGGAAGGCGACCGTCACTGCAAGGCCGGTGAACATGAAGCTTGTGGCGTAATACAGCGTATAGCCCCAGCCATAGGCGGAGCCGAGCGCCCCGGTGACCATGGTGCGTAAAGCCTCCATCGGACTTTGGCCGATGGCAAGGATGACGAGGGCCGAGATGATTCCCGCCAGTAGCAGGCTGATCAGCGGGACGAGGACCAGATCGGCCCAGCGTGGCAATCTGGTCATTACGCGGCCTCCCCGGTCTTGCCGTCGGTGATCCCGGCCATCAGCAGGCCAAGCTCACGTTCATTGGTCCCTTCGGGCAGGCGTTCGCCCATGATCTTACCGTCGAACATCACGGCGATGCGGTCCGACAGGCTCATGATCTCGTCCAATTCGACGCTGACCAGCAGCACGGCTTTGCCCGCGTCGCGCAGTTCCACGATGCGCTTGTGGATGAACTCGATCGCGCCGATATCGACGCCGCGCGTCGGCTGGCCGACCAGCAGCAGGTCCGGGTTCCGCTCGATCTCGCGCGCGAGGATGATCTTCTGCTGGTTGCCGCCCGAGAAACTTTTGGCCGAAAGCGTCGGAATCGGCGGACGGACGTCGAAGCGTTCCATCTTGCCCTTGGTGTTTTCAAGGATGGCATCGTTGTCCATCAGCCAGCGGTTCTTCTGGTAGGCCGGGTCGTGGTGATAGCCGAAGGCGGTGTTTTCCCAGGCCGAGAAATCCATGATCATGCCCAGATGCTGGCGGTCCTCCGGCACATGGGCAATGCCGCGCGCGCGGCGCGACTGGCCGTCGGAATGCTGGCCGGTGAGGTCGATCTGGTCGCCGTTCAGCCGGATAATACCGGTGCCGCGGGCGATACCGCCGAGAACGGCCAGAAGTTCGGACTGGCCGTTGCCCGCGACGCCTGCGATGCCGAGAATCTCGCCCGCGCAGATCTTGAGCGAGATGCCCTTCAGCCGCTCGACCTTGTCTTCATCCACGACGCGCAGGTTTTCGACCTCCAGCACGACCCTGCCGGGCTGGGCGGGCGTTTTCGCGACATCGAGCAGCACCTTGCGGCCAACCATCAGCTCGGCCAGCTCCTCGGGGCTCGTCTCGGCGGTCTTGACGGTCGCCGTCATTTCGCCCCGCCGCATGACGCTGACGGTGTCGGTGATCTCCATGATCTCGCGCAGCTTGTGGGTGATCAGAATGATCGTCTTGCCCTGTTCCTTAAGGTTTCTCAGGATGCGGAACAGGTGGTCCGCCTCGGCGGGTGTCAGCACGCCCGTCGGTTCATCCAGGATCAGGATATCGGCATGGCGGTAGAGCGCCTTGAGGATTTCGACCCGCTGTTGGTGGCCGACGCTAAGTTCTTCGATCACCTCGTCGGGATCGACATCGAGTTCATATTCCGCGGCCAGTTCGCCCAGCACCTTGCGGGCCTTGGCAAGCGAGGGGCGCAGGAGCGCGCCGTCTTCGGCGCCGAGAATGACATTCTCAAGCACCGAGAAATTCTGCACCAGTTTGAAATGCTGGAAGACCATGCCGATGCCGGCGCGGATCGCGGCCTGGCTGTCGGGGATGGCGGTGGGAGTGCCGTTGATCAGGATCTGGCCTGAATCGGCCTTGTAGAAGCCGTAGAGGATCGACATCAGCGTGGATTTGCCCGCGCCGTTTTCGCCGATGATGCCGTGGATCGTGCCCTTGGCGACGCGGATCGAGATGTCCTTGTTGGCCTGAACCGGGCCGAAGGCTTTCGATATTCCGCGAAGCTCGATGGCCGGAGCGGCAGTGGCCTGCCGCTCCTTTCCCGTGTCCCCCGTCATGACACTGCTCAGTTAACCGGGCAGCTGTCGTCGGTCATGTAGTCGTGCACCGCGATCTCACCCGAGGTGATCTTGGCGGCGGCGTCATCGACAGCGGCCTTCATCTCGTCCGAGACCAGCGAGGCGTTGTTGTCGTCGAGCGCATAGCCGACACCGCCTGAGGCGAGGTCCATGATCTGAACGCCACCTTCGATATCGGTGCCTGCCTTGAACGCCTCGTAGACGGCGTTGTCGACGCGTTTCAGCATCGAGGTCAGGACCTGACCGGGATGCAGGTGGTTCTGGTTCGAATCGACGCCGATCGAGAGGATGCCCTCATCAGCCGCGGCCTGAAGCACACCGATGCCGGTGCCCCCTGCGGCGGCATAGATCACGTCGGCGCCCTGCGATTTCTGCGCCTTGGCGATTTCACCGCCCTTGACGGGATCGTTCCATGCGGCCGGGGTCGAACCGGTCATGTTCTGGATGATCGTCGCATCCGGGTTTGCGGCCTTGACGCCCTGCACATAGCCGCAGGCGAATTTGCGGATCAGCGGAACATCCATGCCACCGATGAAGCCGACGGTGCCGGTTTTCGACGCCATCGCGGCCATCATGCCGACCAGATAGCTGCCCTCATGCTCGGCAAAGCTGATCTGGCGCACGTTCGGGAAGTCGAGCCAGTCGACGTCGATGATCACGAACTTGGTGTCCGGGAAGTCGGGGGCGACCTGGCCCAGAACGTCGCCGAAGGCGAAGCCGGTCATGACGACAGGGTTGGCGCCCGACTCGGCCAGACGGCGGAGCGCCTGTTCGCGCTGCGCCTCGGACTGCATTTCCAGTTCCTTGTAGGTGCCGCCGGTTTCGGTCTTCCAGCGTTCGGCGCCGTTGAAGGCGGCTTCGTTGAACGACTTGTCGAACTTGCCGCCGAGGTCAAAAATGATGGCGGGATCGGCAGCCGCGAAGCCGGCCGAAAGCGCGAGCGTTGCGGCCGCGCCGAGGAATGTCTTCATGAGGGTCATGGATCGCTCCCAGTTTGGTTATGCGTATCCGCATCCTGATGGCCCAATTGGCCGTTCGCGCGGATTGCGTCCGATTAGGGCGGATGCGCAGGAGGCGGTCAATAGCTATTTGGGGTGACGGAGGGTCGGTTTGACCTTTTGGTCAGGAATTTGCCGGTGCCGGGGACAGGGCGCGGGCGAGGATGAGCGCGTCGATCTTTTTTCCGTCGGGTTTGACGTAGTAACCCGGCCTGCGCCCGGTCTCGGCGAATCCGGCGCTGGCATAGAGCGCGTTGGCGGCATGGTTGTCGGCGGCAACTTCGAGAAAGGCCGTCGTGGCACCGCGCGCTCGGGCTTCGCTGAGGAAGGTGGCGACAAGTCCGGTGCCAAGGCCACGGCCCCGGGCTTCGGGCCGCACGGCAACTGTCAGTAGTTCAGCCTCGTCGGTGATGACGCGGCCGATGAGGAACCCGTCCGGTTCGGTGATCAGGAACGCCTGCGGCCCGGAAAGGAGGTCGGCGATTTCCGCCGCATTCCACGGGCGTGGCGTGGAGAACGCGGCGGCATGGATCGCGGCCAGCTCTTCCGGTGAGATGGTCACGGCAGAATGACCGGTGGCGCCTCACGCGGCGGCGCGGCATCGGCGGGACGGATGTAGAGCGGGGCGGGCCGGACGGGCGTGTCGCGCCAGCGGCGGGCAGCGATGCGGGCGATATGCACCGCCTGTTGATCGGCTGGAACGGCATCAAGCCGCAGGGTGGGGGCGTCGAGTGTCGTCACGTCGGCCTCGGGCAGAAGCTCCGGTTTCCCGGGGTCACCGCCAAGGCGCTGGGCATAGACCATGCCACGTGGCGCGGGGATTATCGCCCAATGGGGCGCGGTGTGGTCGGGCGCGGTGGCCTCGAAGCCTGACACGCCGACAGCAGGGATGCCGAGCGACAAGGCCAGTCCGCGCGCGGCGGCGACCGAAATGCGGATGCCGGTGAAGTTGCCGGGACCCGTACCAACGCCGATTGCTCTGAGGTCAGACCATGTCCGCCTTCTTTCGCGCAGCATCTCTTCCAGCATCGGCATCAGCCGTTCCGCCTGCCCGCGCCCCATCTCCTCAGCCCGCGCTGCGATCACGGTTTCGCCAGACAGCAAAGCGGCCGCGCAATGCGCGGCCGATGTGTCGAAGGCAAGGATAAGCGTGTCAGGCGGCAACGGGCCGCACCTCGACCACTTCGGGTATGTAGTGACGCAGCAGGTTCTCGATCCCCATCTTCAGCGTGAGGGTCGAGGACGGGCAGCCGGCGCAGGCGCCCTGCATGTGCAGATAGACGATGCCCCGGTCGAAGCCGTGGAAGGTGATGTCGCCGCCATCCTGCGCCACGGCGGGCCGCACGCGGGTGTCGAGAAGTTCCTTGATCTGCTTGACGATCTCGCCGTCCGGCCCGTCATGGGCGGCATGGGCGCTTTCGGCCTGCTCGCCCTCGATCACCGGCTGGCCGGACTGGAAATGCTCCATGATCGCGCCGAGAATCGCGGGCTTGATGTGGTCCCACATGACCGCTTCGGCCTTGGTCACGGTGACGAAATCGGTGCCGAGGAAGACGCCGGTCACGCCATCGACCGCGAAGATTCGCCTGGCCAGAGGCGACTTGTCCGCCGTGTCGGCCTGCGGGAAATCTGCCGTGCCGGTGCCAAGGACGGACTGGCCGGGCAGGAATTTCAGAGTCGCGGGGTTCGGCGTGGATTCGGTCTGGATGAACATGGGGGCAGCCTCCGTTGCGCATCTGATATGCGCCCCGATGGGGGTCAAGTCAAGGTTTGGAATGGTTCTAAACTGGGCGACTTGTAGCTCCCCGACCCGGGCGGTAGGACTTCGGTCGGGGAGGGGTGCCGGATGAGCCTGATCGTTTTCCTGTCGGTTCTCGGTGCGGCGCTTCTGCACGCAAGCTGGAATGCGCTGGTGCGCGTGGGCGCGAGCCGGGTCGGCACGATGATGGTGCTGTCGGGTGTGCAGGGTCTGATTGGTCTGGTCATCGCCATGACGATGGACTGGCCCGGCGCGGCGGTCTGGCCCTGGCTGGTCGCCTCGGGCGTAGTCCATTCGGCCTACAAGATCTTCCTGACCTTCGCCTATGAACATGGCGATCTGAGCCGGGTCTATCCCTTGGCGCGCGGCACCGCGCCGATGATAACGCTGATGGTCGGCGCGCTCTGGCTGGGCGAAGCTGTGTCGATGAACGAAACGTCGGGGATCGTCGTCCTTGGCGTCGGCATCCTTGCATTGGCGCGCGGGGTCTGGACCTCTGGCGAGTCGCGGCGGATGCTGCCTTTCGCCTTCGGGGCGGCCTGCGCGACGGCGGGCTATACGGTTGTCGACGGGCTGGGCGCACGGGTGGCGGGCGATGCGGCCCTCTTCGTCGCGTGGCTTTTCGTGCTGGACGGGATCATCTTTGCCGCCGCGATGCTGGCGCTGAGGGGGCGCAGTTCGATACCCCACGGCTGGCGGGTCTGGACGGCCGGGAGCCTCGGGGCAGCAGCCTCATACGGCTCATACGCGGTGGCGGTCTGGGCGATGACGCTGGCGCCGATCGCGCTTGTGGCGGCTCTCAGGGAAACCTCGATCCTTTTTGGGGTGCTGATCGGCTGGCTGGCTTTCGGCGAGCGGATGACGCCCGGCAAGGCGCTGTCGGTCGCGCTGATCGCGGCGGGCGTGGTGCTGACGCGAATCTGATCTGTCAGGTGCGTTCGGGCAGCAGTTGCTGGGCGACGCCTGCGACAAGCAGATAGACCGAGGTGATCGCGAGCCCCCAATGTGCCAGTTCCCCCGGCGCGAAATCGACCCATGCGGCGCGGGCGGCGAATACGACCCAGGCCAACGCCATCGGCAGGGTGATCCAGCGCCAGCGTTCGGTGCGGACCGGATGGACGAATTTCAGGTTGGTGAACATCGAGGCAGCGAGGGCGACGATGATCGCGGTCATAAGGTAAAAGTTCGGTTCCAGCGCGAAGAGGACCAGCACGACCATGTTCCAGCAGGCCGGGAAACCCGCGAAGGAATTGTCCGTCGTCTTCATCCGCGTGTCGGCGAAGTAAACGACACTCGAATAGGTGATGACGATGATCGCCAGCCAGCCGGTCCAGCCGGGCAGAAGGCCGGAATGAAAAAGCGCAAAGGCCGGGATGAAGACATAGGTCAGATAGTCGATGATCAGGTCGAGAAGTACCCCGTCATAGGTCGGCCAATTGGTCTTGACGTGGTAATGCCGCGCCAGCGGTCCGTCGATCCCGTCGACGATGAAGGCCACGACCAGCCAGAGAAACATCAGGCTCCACTTGCCTTCGGCGGCAGCGAGCATGGCGAGCATCGACAGCACGGCCCCGGTCGCGGTGAAAAGGTGGACGCAAAGCGCCTTGATCTGGGGCGTCATGTCGTGCCGTTCCCTTTCCGCCCTCAGAACACCTGGTGTCAGGCGCGTGGATGGGCCCCTTCGTAAATCTCCATCAGCCGGGTGCTGTCAACCGCCGTATAGGCCTGTGTGGTCGAAAGCGAGGCATGGCCGAGCAATTGCTGGATCGCGCGCAGATCGCCGCCAGCCGCCAGAAGATGGGTGGCAAAGCTGTGGCGCATCGCATGCGGTGTGGCCGAGGCGGGCAGACCAAGCCCGGCGCGGGCCTTTTCCATCACGCCTGCGATCAGCCTTGGGTTCAGGGGCCCGCCGCGGGCGCCGCGGAAAAGCGCCTTTCCGGGCTCCTCGGCAATCGCCATCGGGCACAGCTCGGCATAACGTGCCACCGCCTTGCGGGCGGCGGGCAGGACCGGGACGATGCGTTCCTTGCCGCCTTTGCCGCGAATGCGCAGGGTGTCGGGCAGGGGGTGATCGGCACCGGTCAGGCCCAGCGCCTCGGATATCCGCAGGCCGCAACCATAAAGCAATGTAACGACGGCAATGTCGCGGGCGGCGATCCAGTCTTCGCGGGCGAAAGTGCCGACCTGATCAATCACCTCCCGCGCGGCATTTTCCGAAAGCGGGCGCGGCAGCTTGCGCTGATATTTGGGACCGCGTGCGGCGAGGATCGCGGTCGGGTCGAAGCCGTCGCGTTCGGCGAGCCAGCGGGTGAACCCCTTCACCGCCGAAAGCGACCGGGCGAGCGTGCGCGACGCGGTGCCGCGCCCGCGTTCACTCGCCATCCAGGCCCGCATGTCTGACTGTGTGATGCGCGCAAGCCGCGCAGGCCCGATGCTTTCGCCGTGATGGGCGGCGAGGAAGCTCAGAAAGCCGGTCACATCTGCGCGGTACGCGGTCACGGTGTTCTCCGCCGCGCCATCCAGAGCCGTAAGGTGGTCAAGCCAGTTCGTGAGCGCGTCACGCAGCGCGGGGGAGAGGGCGAGGCTCATCGCCCCGGCTCAGGCGAGCCAGCGGCGCATCGCGCGTTCGAAGACGCCACCGAAGAAGGTCAGGAGGTCCGTGCCCTGATTGGGGCGGAACTGGTGCGGGTCCTCGGAGCCGAGCGCGAGTATGCCCGGCAGCTTTCCATCGCCGAAATTGAGCCGCAGCGCCGCCTCGGACCGGATCCAGTCGCCGGAGGCGCCATAAATCGTGTCGGTCGCGGGTTGGGTCTGGCGCAAAGTCACGTTGCGTGCAGGGGCTGAACGCCCGCCCGCCATGTATTCATCCACAAAGCCGGGCCCGACGATGCAGAGGACATCGCCCACGCGTTCCAGAGCCGGTTCGCGCTCCACATGGACGGTTTCAAGAACCAGCCGGACACAGTCCACGCGCAGGATCTGCGCGACCTCGCCGCCGAGATCCTTCAGGAATGTCTCGAAATCGGTCGGCTCCAGCATCCGCAGAATGGCGCGGTGGATCTGGTTGGTTCCGGCGAGGTTTTCATAGGCGGCCGCGATGACGGAGCGGTGCGTGTCCTCCAGCCGGTCGAGCCGTGCCTCAAGCCGTTCCATCGCGATGCCGCGCAGATCGACGATATTGGCGCCCATCGTGCGTTCGTTCGCGCTGATCAGCGCCTTCATCAAGTCACGGTCTTCCAGAATGACCTCGGGAGCCGCCAGAAGCCGGTCCCTGAGTTCATTCGCGATGGTGGCTGTATCGGCCATGTCTGCCCCGGTCGTCTTTGTCTATTTTGAAGACCTTAGCAGTCTTGGCACTGAGTTTCCGCAATTTTTTCGGAAATCCGTGACTGGAAACAAACTGTTGCCGGAAGGAATCAGTTGGTCGCGGGCCGGTGCGTCCGGCCCGCGGCATAAACGTGGTCAGAGAATTTTCTGCCCGGTCTTGGCCCAGTCCTTGAGGAACTGGTCGAGCCCCTTGTCGGTCAGGACATGGTTGGCCATCGACTTGATCACGCTAGGAGGGGCCGTCATCACATCGGCGCCGATGCGGGCGCTTTCGATCGCGTGGTTTACCGAGCGAATCGATGCGGCGAGGATTTCGGTGCGGAAATCGTAGTTGTCATAAATCTGGCGGATATCGGCGATCAGCTCCATCCCATCCAGATGGATGTCGTCGAGTCGCCCGATGAAGGGCGAGATGAAGGTCGCTCCGGCCTTCGCTGCCAGGAGCGCCTGCGCGGGCGAAAAGCAAAGCGTCACGTTGACCATGTGGCCTTCGGATGCGAAAGCCTTGCAGGCGGTGAGCCCGTCCCAGGTCAGCGGCACCTTGATCGCGATGTTCGGCGCGATCTTGGCAAGCTTCATGCCTTCGGCGATCATCTCCTTGGCCTCGGTGGCCACGACTTCGGCGGAAACGGGACCCGAGACCATGTCGCAGATCTCTTTGGTGACTTCGAGGATGTCGCGGCCTGATTTCAGGATCAGCGAGGGGTTGGTGGTGACCCCGTCGACCATGCCGAGGTCGTTGAGTTCCCTGATGGCGGCGGTATCGGCCGTATCGACGAAGAATTTCATGGCAGCATTTCCCGGGCTTGAGCGGAGGTTCGGGCGTCCTATTAGCGCAAACGGCGCCCTGCCGGAACCCATGATCGGGGGCGGGATTGGCTGAACTGGAGTTTTTCGACGAAGGCGCGCTGGTTTCGGTCCTGACGACGGAACCGGTTGGACGGGCGTTTGACTATCGCGCGCCGGAGGGCGGGTGCTTTCTTGGCGCGTTCGTGGAGGTGCCATTGGGCCCGCGCCGGGTCTTGGGCGTCGTCTGGGGCGCGGGCGAGGGCGGCTATGACCTCGCCAAGGTGCGGCCCGTGACGCGGGTGCTGGATGCGGCCCCGATGGGTGAGGCGATGCGCGCCTTTTTGGTCCGCGCGGCGGATTACACGCTGACCCCGATGCCCGCGATGCTGCGCCTTGCCACCCGCGCGCCCGGCCTCGCCGACCCGCCGGGGCCGCGCCGCGTTTATCGCAAAGGCTGTTCGGAACCTGACCGTATGACCAATGCGCGGGGGCGGGTGCTGGATGTCTTGGACGAATATGGCGGGGCGGCTTTTACCTTGGGCGAGTTGGCGGGGCTCGCCGGGGTATCGACCAGCGTCGTCAAGGGGCTGGTGAAACAGGGTGCGGTGGCCGAAGAGGAAGCGCCGCGCGACCTGCCCTATCCCGCCCTCGACCCGGACCTGCCGGGCAAGGCCTTGGCGGTGGATCAGGCCGAGGCCGCCGAACGGCTTTGTGAGGGGATCAGGGCGGGGCGCTACGGGACGACCCTGCTGAAAGGCGTCACGGGATCGGGCAAGACCGAAGTCTATCTGGAGGCTGTGGCCGAATGCCTGCGGGCCGGTCGGCAGGCTTTGGTCCTGCTCCCCGAGATCGCGCTGACGGCGGAGTTCCTGACCCGGGTCGAGGCGCGGTTCGGCGCCAGCCCCGGTGAATGGCATTCGGGCGTCACCCAGACCGAACGGCGGCGTCTGTGGCGCATGGCGGGCGAGGGAGGCGTCGGGCTGGTGGTCGGGGCGCGGTCGGCCCTGTTCCTGCCCTTCCGCGATCTGGGCCTGATTGTCGTAGATGAGGAACACGACACCTCCTACAAGCAGGAGAATGGCGCGCTTTACAATGCCCGCGACATGGCCGTCCTGCGGGCGTCCCTTTGCGACGCGCAGGTGGTGCTGGCCTCGGCCACGCCCTGTCTCGAAAGCTGGGCCAATGCCGAGGCGGGGAAGTATCAGCGCATCGACCTGACCTCGCGCTTCGGTGTGGCCGAGATGCCGGACCTGTCCGCCATCGACATGCGGGCGGAAAAGCTGGAGCCGTCGCGCTGGATTGGGCCGACGCTTGCGGGGGCGGTCCGGGCGCGGATCGAGCGGGGGGAGCAGGCGCTTCTGTTCCTCAATCGCCGCGGCTATGCGCCGGTCACGATCTGTCGCGCCTGCGGTCATCAGATCGGCTGCGAGCATTGCGACGCGCGCATGGTGGAACACCGGTTCCTGAAACGCCTCGTCTGCCATCAATGCGGCGAGACGAAGCCAATGCCGACCGCGTGCCCGTCCTGCAAGGCCGAGGACCGGCTGGCCCCGGTAGGTCCGGGTGTGGAGCGGCTGGCCGAGGAGGTGGCGGCGCGGTTCCCCGAGGCGCGGGTGGCGGTGCTGTCCTCGGACCTGTTCGGGTCGGCCCGTGCGCTGAAGGACAAGATCGCCGAAATAGCGGGGAGCGGAGCTGACATCATCATCGGCACGCAGCTTGTGGCAAAGGGGCACAACTTTCCCTTGTTGACACTCGTCGGCGTGATCGACGCCGATCTTGGGCTGCAAGGCTCTGACCTGCGCGCGGCGGAGCGGACCTTTCAGCTCATGCGGCAGGTGTCGGGCCGGGCGGGCCGGGGCGACAAGCCGGGCGAGGCGATGCTGCAGACCTATCAGCGGGACCATGCCGTGATCCGGGCGATCCTGTCAGGCGACGAGGAGGCGTTCTGGAAAGCCGAGGCGGCAGAGCGCGAGGCGGCGGGGATGCCGCCTTACGGGCGGTTGGCGGGGATCGTGCTCTCGTCGCCTGATGTGCAGACGGTTTTTGACTTTGGGGCCGAGCTTGCCCGCCGCGATGCGCCCCTGCGCCGGATCGGGGCGCAGGTCTTCGGCCCTGCCCCGGCACCGGTGGCGCGGGTCCGGGGGCGGCACCGGGTGCGGCTTCTGGTGAAGGCGGCCAAGGGCGTTGCCCTGCAACCCGCGCTTGCCGAATGGGTCGCCCAGTTCCGGGTGCCGAACAATCTGCGCCTGTCGATCGATATCGACCCGCAGAGTTTTTATTGAAGCGCCGGGGGTTCCACCCCCGGACCCCCGGAGTATTTCAGGACAGAAAGTGAATGATCTCTCGCGTGTACGAGAGTCAGATCAGCTGGTCATACGCGGCAAGCGCGATGGTGCGGAGCCGGGCGCGGTCGAGGTCACCGATTACCGCATAGCTGAGACCGGCGTCGTGCCAGTAGAAGCCCTGAGTTTCGCCTGACGACAGGAACTGGAAGGCGCTGTTTTCCGCGCCGCCTTCGGGCAGAGCGTAAAGCGTGAGGCGGCGGCCGGTATCGTCCTCATACATGAAGAGCGCGGCAGGGCTTTCGGCGCCGGGCAGGAGGCGGCCACCCATAAGGAGGAAGCCTTCGGCGGCGAAATCCGGGGCCTTGATATCGCGGCCGAGCCGTTTGGAGAGCCATTGCACGAGGTGGTCGGCCTGATCCGCGGCCACTTCGACCGGATGGGCGATTTCGGCGACATAGGTCACATGGGCGCGCAGCGCGTCATCGGCGATGGCGAAGGCTGGTGCGGCGGGGCTGCGCATGACCCCTGCCGCGAACCAGCCGGCGGTGGCGCCGATGGCCAGAAGCGCGAATGCAGCGGCCAGAAGCCGTGCGGGGGGGCGGCGCGGCGGGGGGGCGGCGGCATCGAGTGTGGCGCGCAGCTGTTCCGGCAGCGGTTCTTTGGCAACGGGGCCGTAGAGGGCGGCAAGGGCCGCGTCCTGGCGGTCCCATTCGGCGAGCGTGGCCCGGGCGTCGGGATCGGCGGCGATGCGGGCCGACAGGGCGTCATGAGCCTCTTTGCCGAGCGTGCCGGAATGAAAAGCGATGAGGTCCTCGTCGCGGATCGGGTCCGGTCCGGTCATGCACGACCCTCCTTCTTATGGGGCGCGGTCCGCCCGGTCTTCTCGCGGAGCGCCGCCCGCGCCCTGCCGAGTCGCGATACCAGCGTGCCTTCGGGAATGTCGAGAAGGGCCGCGGCTTCGGCAAGGCTCATACCTTCGAGCGCCACCAGCAGAAGCGCCCGGCGCTGATCGTCGGGCAGGCGGCCGATCGCCACCTGCACTTCGCGCAGGTCCATATGCGCCTCTTGCCGCGCTGGGATCGCGGGCTCTTTCGGCAGGCTTTCTATCGCGACGAGGTGGCGGCGGGGCGCCTGCCTCAGCCCGTCGCGGTGGAGATTCAGAAGGATGCGGAACATCCAGGCCCGGACCGGGCCCTCGCCGCGCCAGAGATGCCGCCGCGAAAGCGCCCGTTCGAGGCTGTCCTGGACGAGATCGTCGGCCCCGTCGCGGTCGCGCATCAGCGCATGCGCATAGCGGCGCAGGCTCGGGATGGCGGCCTCGATCTCGTCCAGCAGGTTCATCGCGGGTCCGATAACAGCGTTTCGAGTTTGCATTGACTCAGAATTCGAACCTTTTTCGTTCGAATTCTGATGCTTGTCATACCAACCAAAACTCGAAACGCTTTAGGGCTTGGCGGCGTGCCAGACTTCCTTGACACCATCGCCGGTCACGTCGCCCGGGGCGGCGTCCTTGACCCATGTGTAAAGCGGCATGCCCTTGTAGGTCCACTGCATCGTGCCATCGGTGCGTTCAGTGAGGCCATAGTCGCCCTCGGCCTCGGCACCGTCGGCGGCCATCAGAGGCGGCCAGTTGGTCGCACATTCCTCGTAGCACGCCGAGGTGCCGCCCTCGTCCTTGTCGAAGGTGTAGAGCGTCATGCCGTCGGCATTGGTCAGGACCGGGCCGAGGCTGCTTTCGCCGGTCAGAATGCCGGTTTCGGCAAAGGCGATACCACCGGCGAAGGTGGCAGCGAGGGTCAGGGTGAGAAGGGGCAGGCGGTTGGTCATCGTCATCTCCTATTGGACCGGGTTCGGGCGTTCTGCGGGCGGCCGTTTCGGGGACGCCTGAGGAAATGACGCTTGGAGAGGCGTTTCCATCCCGGGCGCTGTGCGTAATCACGGCAACGTGATGGCACCGTTTCAGGCGGTGGCAGTTCGGGGGCGGTCGATCAGGGCATCGGTGATTACGGCCCCGACCCACATGGCGGTCAAGGCGGCCCATGCGGTTGCGGCGAAGATCGAGCCGCCGGTGACGCCAGCACCGATGGAGCATCCGCCTGCCAGCATTGCGCCGAAGCCCATCAGAACTGCGCCGGACATGGCCCGGCGCATATTGCCTTCGTTTTCGAACCCTTCGAAGCGGAACTGCCGCGACAGGAGCGCCGATGCCCCCGCGCCGACTACGACGCCCGGCACGAGGCCCACGTCGAATTCGAGCACCTGCACGGGCTGAAGGAAGAACATCAGCGTCGTCGCGGACGGGCCGGAGAAGGTGACCGAACTGATCGTCACCGGATCGAAGCTGACCTGCGCCAGTGCGAAGGTCGATATCCAGCCGAGCGCCACCGCGAAGCCGACGCCGGAGGCGAAGATGAGCGTCGATGCGCCGATCCGGTTTCGGCGGGCGAGGGCAAGCGCCAGAAGGGCGATCATCAGGCCGAGCACAAGCCCGCTTTCACGCGGCAGCCCACTCCAGTCGATGAGGTCGATGTTGCGGCCGCCGGGCGTCGTCCAGATCGCTGCGAGCCTATCGCGGACCGGTGCGAGGAGGCCCTTGAGGCTCATTTGGGCGACCACCGCGAAGATCAACCCGGAGACGATGGCGCGCAGGTTGCCGGATGCGGCGAGGACCAGAAGCCGCCCCGGACAGCCGCGGGCCAACACCATGCCCGCGCCGAAGATCAGTCCGCCGATTACCGCCCCGCTCCATGATCCGGCCACGGCCATCATCCGCGCCTCTTCGGTCCTGAGAAAACCGGCAAGCGTGGCGCCCTGAACCCAGACGAGCGCGGTCGAGAAGCAGAGAAGCCAGACCGACATCCGGGGGCCGAGCGAGCCGCGGGCGAATTCAACGCAGGCCGCGCGCAGGCAGAAGCGTGACCGCTGGGCGGCCACGCCGAATACGATGCCGGTCACGAGGCCAAGCAATGCGGCTGCCGGTTCCTCTCCGATCCCTTCGACAAGTGCCAGGATGTCCAATTCGGCCCCTCCGGTTTTCATACCCATGCCGAAATGTGAATGTATCCTCCTTGATCTAAATCATGCGTGTGCGGGGCGGCGCAGTGGCCTGTGCGCGCCTGCTCTCGCCAAGGACGGGAAAGCGGCGTATGTCGGGCGCATGTTCCGGCGCACCATCACCCTCAAAGATGCGGAAAACCTGCCGCGCTGGCGGCGGCCGGCCTTTCTTTTGTTCCTGATGGCGGCGGCGATGCCGATCGCTTTTGCGACATGGTCGGCACTTCTGAACAACTTCGTGAAAGAGGCGGCGGGGTTCACGGGGGTCGAGATCGGATGGCTGCATACAGTCCGAGAAATACCCGGTTTTCTGGCCATCGGGGTGATCGTCCTTCTCTGGGCGATGCGCGAGCAGGTTCTGGCACTTCTGTCGCTGGCGCTTCTGGGTGCGGCAACGGCGGTGACGGCGATGTTTCCGAGTTTCGGCGGCATCCTGATGGTGACGCTTTTGTCGTCAATCGGCTTTCACTACTTCGAGACGGTCAACCAGTCGCTGCAACTGCAATGGATCGACAAGAAACACGCGCCGCAGGTGATCGGCTGGATCGTTGCCATCGGCTCGGGCGCGTCGCTCGTGGCTTACGGGCTCATCATGCTGACCTGGAAGACCTTCGATCTGAGCTATGGCACGGTCTACGGCATCTCGGGCGGACTGACGCTGGCCATCGCGGTCTTTGCGGCACTCGCCTATCCGCAGTTCGAGGCGCCCGAGCCGCAGCTGAAGCATTTCGTGCTACGCCGCCGCTACTGGCTTTACTACGTCATGCAGTTCATGGCGGGTGCGCGGCGGCAGATCTTCGTCGTCTTCGCGGCCTTCATGATGGTCGAACGCTTCGGGTTCGAGGTGCATGAGGTTACGGCTTTGTTCCTCGTCAACTATCTCGCCAACATGCTCTTCGCGCCTTTGATGGGCAAAGCGGTGGGCCGGTTCGGGGAGCGCAATGCGCTTTTGTTTGAATATGCCGGGCTGCTGATGGTCTTTCTCGCCTATGGCGGCATTTACTGGTTCGGCTGGGGCGTGGTCGTGGCGGCAGTGCTCTATGTGCTCGATCATCTCTTCTTCTCGCTCGCCTTCGCGCTGAAGACCTATTTCCAGAAGATCGCGAGCCCCGGGGATATCGCGCCGACCGCTGCCGTGGCCTTCACCATCAACCATATCGCGGCTGTCTTTCTGCCGGCACTTCTGGGCTATCTCTGGGTGGTCTCGCCCGGTGCGGTCTTCGGGCTGGCCGCGGGGATGGCTCTGGTATCGTTGCTTCTGGCGCTGATGATCCCACGTCATCCCGAGCCGGGGAATGAGACGATCTTTGCCCACGGCCTGCCGGTGGCGGCGGAATGAGTTGGACGCACCACGCGCCAAAGTGATCGCGGGCGTTGTGGCAGTGCTGCTGATGCAACGCTATATAGGTCCGTGAACCGGGCGGAGGCCGCCGCCAACGCTGCTGAACAGGAGCCACGCATGCTGAACGCCCTTTTCGGAAAGAAGACGACGATGCCAATGAAGGCGGACGCCCTGCCGGGCCGGACCGACCCGATCCCGACGGCAGATGAGCATTTCCTTTTTCACCGGCCGCTGAAATCGCCGGTGCCCGAGGGTATGGAAGAGGCGATGTTCGGCATGGGCTGTTTTTGGGGCGTGGAACGCAAGTTCTGGCAGCTCGACGGCGTCTGGCTGACCATGGTTGGCTATTCGGCGGGCATTACACCTAACCCCACCTACAAGGAAACCTGCACCGGTATGACCGGGCAGAATGAGGTGGTGCGGGTGATCTATGACCCGAAGGTCATCAGCTATGACGACCTGCTGAGGGTTTTCTGGGAAGGTCACGACCCGACACAGGGCGACCGGCAGGGCAACGATGTCGGTACGCAATATCGCTCGGGCATCTACACCTACACGGATGCGCAGGCCGGGGCCGCGGAGGCGAGCCGCGGGGTCTATGCCGAGCGGCTGAAGGGGGCGGGGTACGGTCCGATCACGACCGAGATCAAACCGGCGACGGAATTCTATTTCGCCGAGGATTATCACCAGCAATACCTTGCCAAGAACCCCGGCGGCTATTGCGGCATCGGTGGCACCGGCGTGAGCTGCCCCATCGGGATCAAGGCCTGACCCATGCCCCGTTCGCCGCGAGAGGTCATGGCGAGCGGGGACTGGTATTCCTGTCTTGGCGAGGAATTCGAGGCCCTGCGCCGCGCGGCGCGGCGGGCGTGTCACCAGCATGCGACGATGGAGCCCGACCAGCGTGGGGCCTGCGCGCCGTTGCTGGCCGAACTGATAACGATGGGTCGCGATTGCTGGATCGAGGCGCCGTTTCACTGCTCTTACGGGATCAACCTGACACTCGGCGACCGGGTCTATCTGAACGCGGGTTGCGTGGTTCTCGATTCCGCGAAGGTCGCCATCGGGTCGCATTCGATGCTGGGGCCGGGCGTGCATATCTACTGCGCCGACCATCACCGCGACGTTAAAAAACGCCGTGACGGGATTGAGCGGGCGCTGCCTGTCAGCATTGGCTCGGATGTCTGGATCGGCGGCGGCGCGACCATCCTGCCGGGGATAACGATCGGCGACGGGGCCATCATCGCGGCGGGCGCGGTCGTGTCGCGCGATGTCGTGGCCGGATCACGGGTTGCGGGCGTCCCCGCACGGGGGCTATAGCGCATCACGCCGCGTCATCCCCGGGGAACCACCCATGCCGACCTATTCCGCGCTGACCACCCTGTCCGAGAAGGACTCTGCCGAGGCGCTTGCCGAGGCGATGGAGAACTTCCTGCCCGAGCCGACAGGCATCGGCTGCTTCGAGATCGAGGATGGATCGGGCCGCTACGAGGTCGGCGTCTATTTCGAGGAAGAACCGAATGAGGTCGAACTCGCGCTGATGGCGGCGATCTACGGGGCAAAGCCTTTTGCTGTGTCAGAAGTACCGGAAACCGACTGGGTCGCCCATGTGCGTCGCGAATTGCAGCCGGTCGAGGCGGGACGGTTCTTCGTCTACGGCAGCCACGACGCTGACAAGGTGCCGGATGGCTGCGTTCCCCTGCTGATCGAGGCGGCAATGGCCTTTGGCACCGGGCATCACGGAACGACCAAGGGCTGCCTGATGGCGCTCGACCGGCTCGACCGGGCCGGGTTCAAGGGCAAGCGGGTCGCCGATATCGGTTGTGGGACGGCGGTGCTGGCGATGGCCGCTGCCGCGATCTGGCCCGATCCGGTGATTGCATCGGATATCGACCCGGTAGCGGTCGATGTCGCCGCGGCCAATGTTGCGGCGAACAAGCTGGCGGGACGGGTCGATTGCGTCGAAGCGGTCGGTTTCGGCCATCCCGATCTGATGGCCCGCGCGCCCTACGATCTTATTTTCGCCAATATCCTGAAGGGTCCGCTGATCGATCTTGCCCCCGATATGGCCCGATTCACCGCCCTCAAGGGCAATGTGATTCTATCCGGTATCCTGAACAGTCAGGCTGACGAGGTGGTCAGCGTCTACACCAAAGCCGGATTTCGTCAACTGAGCCGCGACGAAATTGGCGAATGGACGACATTGGTTCTGCAGCGGGATCAATAGGCTAGCCGCCTTGCCGGGTCGCATTTTTGCCATATTTTGAACCCAACCTAGGCGCTCACGGGGGCGTAATGATTTTGGGAGATCGGCATGGTCGACCGCAATTTGCAGAATTTCTATGGTCGCATCGGCCGCATCGAAAAGATTCACAAGGCCGGCGGCGGATTTGAAGCCCAGGGCACGCTCGGCATGTCGTATTACAACGCGCAGCGCCGTTCCGCCCATCGGCGCGGGTTTCTGGCACCTCTTGTCCTGACCCTGATGACCATCGTCCTGATCAAGTCGATGATCCATGCTTCCATCGGAGCCGCCGCATATGACGAGCGTATCGTCACGCTTCAGGCCGGCGAATATGCCGACCGTGTCGGCGCCTATGTGTTGCAGGCCGATCCGCTGACAATCGCCATTTCCGATCGCATTCGCGCTTTCCTGTTCTGACGCTCGCACGCAGAAACGGAAAAGGCCGTGTCGGGTGTTCCCGGCACGGCCTTTTTGCGAACTGAAGTCGCGGGTAGTGACAGTCGATCAGCCGCGCGAGGCGATCATGTCGATGTCACCACGCGACAGTCCGATATCGTCCAGTTCACGGTCCGACAGCTTGGACAGCGCGGCGCGCGTCACACGGGCGTCGTTCCAGCCGGCAAAGGCCGAGACAAACAGGCCGAAGATGCCGGACATCGAACCGGCGGCGGGGCGGTGGGCTTCATAAACAGCCATGGTCGTTTCCTTCTCTTCGATGGCGCGTCCCTTCGACGCGTCTCGTTGAAGCGGCAGATAGACCTCGTGCTGCGGCGCGGCAAGGCGCGGAAATGCATGTCCGTCATGCATCCATTGCAAGCCTCATTTTTGCCGTAAGTTCTTAAAACAAATGGGTTTCCAGGGGGTGTAAAAATGTCGTTTTCCAGCGATGCCGAGGCGATTCCGGTCCTCCGCCGTCGCGCGTCCGTGATCAGTTCCAATCCGGCATTCTTCCTTTGCGATGTTCGCTATTCGTGCTAGTCGTGGGAAAAAAGCAACATATGAGGGAGCAGATGCGCGTTCTCGGGATCGATCCGGGGCTCAGAAACCTCGGCTGGGGGGTGATTGAGGTGGCGGGATCGCGACTCACCCATGTCGCAAACGGCATCATCCATTCCGAGGGCAATGATCTGGCTCAGCGCCTTCTTTCGCTTTACGACGCCCTGAAGCGGATCGTGGTGGATCACGCGCCGGATGCGGCAGCGGTGGAGCAGACCTTCGTCAACAAGGACGGGGCGGGCACGCTGAAGCTTGGTCAGGCGCGCGGCATCGCGATGCTGGTTCCGGCGCAGGCTGGGCTGACCGTCGGCGAATATGCCCCGAATGCTGTCAAGAAGGCGGTCGTCGGCGTCGGTCATGCCGACAAGGGCCAGATCGCCCATATGGTTCGGTTCCAGCTTCCGGGCGTCGAACTGGCCGGGCCCGATGCCGCCGATGCGCTCGCCATCGCCATCTGCCATGCCCACCACCTGCAAAGCGCCGGCCGTCTGGCTCAGGCGATCAGGGGGGCGGCATGATCGGGCGGATTGCCGGGGTGATCCTGCACCGGGCGATGGATTACGTTCTGATCGACGTGCGCGGCGTGGGCTATATCGTGCATGTCTCGCAGCGCACCGCCGCCAGCCTGCCGCCGGTGGGCGAGGCCTGCGCGCTTTATACCGACCTTCTGGTGCGCGAGGACCTGTTGCAGCTCTTCGGCTTTCCGACGCTGTTGGAAAAGGAATGGCACCGGCTTTTGACCACGGTTCAGGGTGTCGGCGCCAAAGCCTCGATGGCAATTCTTGGAACCTTGGGCGCCGAGGGCGTGGGCCGCGCCATCGCCCTCGGCGACGCTTCGGCGGTCAAGGCCGCACCCGGCGTTGGGCCGAAGCTGGCCCAAAGGGTCGTGCATGAGTTGAAGGATAAGGCGCCAGCCGTCATGGCTTTGGGCGGGGCGCTCAGTGTCGACACAACCGGTACGGACGACGTCATCGAACCCTCCCCGACGGCCGGCAAGGCTGCCACGCACAAAGCACAGCCATCCACTTCGGCCAGCGCCACCGCAGAGGCGCTTTCGGCCCTGATCAATCTCGGCTACGGGCAGGGCGAAGCCGCCAGCGCCGTAGCCGAAGCATCCGGTGTCGATGAAGGCGCGACAACGCCGACCCTGATCCGTGCAGCGCTGAAACTTCTGGCGCCGAAAGGGTGACGATGGAACCCGATCCCACCCTTCGCCCCGCGCCGCAGCCAGAGGACGCCGACCGGTCTTTGCGTCCGCAGGCATTGTCGGATTTCGTCGGGCAGGAAGAGGCGCGGGCCAATCTGCGGGTCTTCATCGAAAGCGCGAAGCGGCGGGGCGAGGCGATGGACCATACGCTGTTCCACGGCCCCCCAGGCCTCGGCAAGACGACGCTCGCGCAGATCATGTCGAAGGAACTGGGTGTCAATTTCCGTATGACCTCCGGCCCGGTATTGGCGCGGGCGGGCGATCTTGCGGCGATCCTCACCAATCTTGAGGCGCGCGATGTGCTTTTCATCGACGAAATCCACCGGCTGAACCCGGCGGTGGAGGAAGTGCTTTATCCGGCAATGGAGGATTTTGAGCTGGACCTCGTGATCGGCGAGGGTCCTGCGGCGCGCACAGTCAGGATCGAGTTGCAGCCCTTCACGCTGGTTGGCGCCACGACGCGGCTTGGCCTGCTGACCACACCCTTGCGTGACCGCTTCGGCATTCCGACCCGGCTGCAGTTCTACACGGTGCCCGAGCTTGACCATATCGTCACGCGCGGCGCGCGACTGATGGGCATCTCCTCGGACCCCGCGGGCACGCTGGAGATCGCCAAACGCGCGCGCGGCACCCCGCGCATCGCCGGACGGCTTTTGCGCCGCGTCGTCGATTTCGCGCTGGTCGAAGGCAACGGCCGGCTGACGCGCGAGATTGCCGACAGTGCGCTCACGCGGCTTGGCGTCGATCACCTCGGCCTTGACGGCGCCGACCGCCGCTATCTGACGCTAGTGGCGGAGAATTATGGCGGCGGGCCGGTGGGAGTGGAGACAATCTCGGCCGCGCTATCCGAAAGCCGGGATGCGATCGAAGAGGTGATCGAGCCCTTCCTGCTGCAGCAGGGCCTGATCCAGCGCACGCCGCGCGGGCGGATGCTGGCGCAGAAAGCCTGGACCCATCTCGGGCTGGCCGCGCCGCGGGTTGCCGGGCAGTCGGACCTCTTTGGGAAATAGTGGCCGGTTGAGGCGGGCTGGTAAAACTTCTATGCCTCCTGCGGATTGGTTTGCGGAAAGATGAAGGGACCTGCCCGTGACATCGGATGAGATCGCCGCGCTCTTTACCCGCTCATCGGGCGACTACGTCTTTGCCCGCTGGTCGCGTCCCATCGTGCCGGTCGTCTTCGGCACCGATGATGCGACGCTCGCCACGGTCAAGGGCGCCGTCGAGGCGGTGGTGACGCTTGCCGGCCATAAGATGGCGGAGACCGATCCCGAACAGGGCGCCAACCTGATGATCTTCTTCTTCCGCGAGTGGCGCGAATTGCTGGATGTGCCCGACCTCGACCGGCTGGTCGAGGGGCTGGAAGGGCGAGTCGCCCGGCTGGAGGCTGAAGGTGCGAACCAATACCGGCATTTCCGGTTTGAGGAGACGGGCGCGATCCGAGCCTGCATCGCCTTCATACGGATGGACGACAGTCTGCAGGAGATGCCCGCCGAGACAATCGCGCTGAGCCTTGCCGCGCAGGTCGTACTTCTTTGGTCCGACACCGCCTTTCGCGAGCAATCGCCGCTTGCGCTGGTGCGTGAGACGGTGGTTTTCAGGCCCGATATCGGCGGGCTGATCCGCGCCGCTTACGATCCGGTGATGCCGGACGCGGCGCAGGATCCGAGCCATGCGATGCGGCTTGCCGCGCGGATGGCCTGATCGGCGGAGTCAGCGGCGGGCTGAAAAGACGTTAACGGTTGCCGGAATCCGCAGCCCGTCCGGCCCAACAAACGCCGCCAGCCGGTTCGCCACGTCGGCCGTGATGGCTTTGCGGTCTTCCTCAGTGCCGTTCTTTTCCCGCATCAGCACCGCGACGGGACCGATGGAGGTGGCAAGGTCGGCGGCGTCGTCGGCCGTGCCGGGAACGAAGAGGCGGGTCTCTGTCTCTGCCCCCTCGATGTCTGTCAGGCCGGCCTTGCCGAGAATGTCGGTCACGTAGTCGAGCTCGGCAAAGGCGAATTGTCCGGGTGTGCGCGGCGGTTCGGCTGGCAGTGACCCCAGACGCTCAGTTCCGGCGGTCTTCGCAATATGGCTCCATGGGTTCTGAGCGGCCGGGGCCCAGCTTGCGAAGACGAGCCTGCCACCGGGCCGCAGCGCGGACGCGATGTTGCGGAAGGCGGCAACCGGATCGGCGAAAAACATCGTGCCGAAGCGCGAGATCATGATATCCGCCGCGGCTGGCTCAAAGGCGTGGGTCTGGGCGTCAGCAAGCGCAAATCGGATATTGGCGCGCCCTGCCGCACGCCCACGCGAGACAGCAAGAAGCGTTTCCGATATGTCGACGCCAAGTGCCCGGCCTGCCGGACCGCATTTGTTTGCCGCTTCGAGAGTCAGCGCGCCGGTGCCACAACCGATATCGAGGATGCTCTCGCCGGGCTCGATCGCGGACCGGGCGATCAGCAGATCGGTCACCTCGGTGAAGAGCGTGTCGAGGCGGTTCTGGTGAATCGCCCATTTCTGGCCGGGCTGTTCGGTCCAGAATGCCGCCTGCGCGGCGTTCGGTCCTTCTGTGGCGTCGGCCGCCACCCGTCAGTTGCCGCTGATCTGCACTTTGCCGACGAGCCGCGCGCCTTTTTCGGAAATCAGGGTCCGCGCGGTCACTTCGGCCTTCACGTCCGAACTTTTCTCAAGCGACAGTTCGGTGCACTTGATGCGGCCCGACTGGACGCCCTGGATGTTCACCGTCTCGGCCGAGATGGCCCCGTCGACGCGGCCGCTGGGATGAATGTCGACGGCGCGCGCATCGACATCGCCGGTAACTTTGCCCTTCACGTCGATCTCACCTTCCTTGGAGGTGATATTGCCTTCGATGGTCAGGTCTTCTTCGATGACTGAGCGGGTCATGCGGGCTCTTTCCTTTGCGGCGCGGCCGGTGCCAGCGCGAAGTGGGTTTCCCCATGGCTACACGAGGGTGCGTTTCCTGCCAAGCGGATTGGTCCCGTGGCGGGCGGTACGCCGCTTGTCAGAACGGGGCGGGGACCTGTAGGGAGGGTGCCAAGCCAAGAGGTCAGAGATGAGCCATTTCTTCCCGATCCGCGTCTATCATGAGGATACCGACCTTGCCGGGATCGTCTATTACGCCAACTACCTCAAATTCATCGAACGGGCGCGAACTGAATGGGTTCGGGGCCTCGGCGTTGATCAGGGACGGTTGAGGGCCGAGGAGGGCATCGTCTTCGCCGTGCGCCGGGTGGAGGCGGATTATCTACGCCCGGCCAAGTTCGATGATGAGCTTACGGTGACAACGGTTCTGCAGGGTGCGACCGGCGCGCGGATGGTGCTGGATCAGACCGTGTTGCGAAGCGGCGAGGTGTTGTTTCAGGCCAATGTCACCCTTGTGTGCCTTACGGCCACGGGACAACCGGCGCGTATTCCGGCGGAAATTCGCCGCCTTCTCGGGGCTGCGTTGCACTAAGCCGTGGCGAGGAGTTGCCAGCTACGCAGATGTGTTGGCTTTCCCACTAAAACCCGGATAGAATCATGTGTATGAGAGCCGCAACAAACGTGGCCCAACCGGCGAGCAGTAACACATGGAAACCGAAACCCTTGCGATGGTGCAGGAGATGGACTTCTCCTTGCTTGCGCTTTTCTGGCGCGCCTCCTTTGTCGTGCAGCTGGTGATGATCATGCTGACCGTGGCCAGTTTCTGGTCCTGGGCGATCATCATCCAGAAATTCATCTCGTACCGGCAGGCCCGACAGGAGGCTTCGATCTTCGATCGCGCCTTCTGGTCGGGTGAGCCGCTGGACGAGCTTTTCGAAAAGATCGGGTCGCAGCCTGACGGGGCGAGCGAGAAGATTTTCGCATCAGGCATGGTCGAATGGCGGCGTTCGCACCGGCAGGATGGCGAACTGATCGCGGGCGCGCAGGCCCGGATCGACCGGTCGATGGATGTGGCGATCGTGAAAGCGACGGAAAGCTTGACGCGCGGATTGCCTTTCCTTGCGACCGTGGGCTCGACCGCCCCCTTCGTCGGTCTTTTCGGCACGGTCTGGGGCATCAAGGTGGCGTTTGAGCAGATCGCGATCAGCCAGAACACCTCGCTCGCTGTCGTCGCGCCGGGCATTGCCGAAGCGCTCGTGGCCACCGCTCTCGGTCTTCTCGCCGCGATCCCGGCGGTGATTTTCTACAACAAGCTTTCGACCGACAGCGACCGCATCATCTCGGGATACGAGGCCTTCGCTGACGAGTTCGCCACCATCCTTTCGCGCCAGCTGGACGGCTGATCCGATGGGCGCAGGGGTAATGAAATCGGGCGGCGGGGGCGGACGGCACCGCCGTCGCGGCGGGCGCGGCAAGGCCGGTGTGATGAGCGAGATCAACGTCACGCCCTTCGTGGACGTGATGCTGGTCCTCTTGATCATCTTCATGGTGGCGGCGCCGCTACTGACCGTCGGTGTGCCGCTGGAACTGCCGAAGACCGCCGCGCAAGCGGTGGCGACCGAGCAGGAAGAGCCGCTGACCATCTCGGTGCAGGAGGATGGCACGATTTCCATCCAGAACACGCCAACGCCCGAGGGTGAATTGATCGCCAAGCTGCGCGCGATTGCGGCCGAGCGGACCGACGACAAGCTCTTTCTGCGGGCGGATGGCAAGATCCCCTATGAGCGGGTCGTGCAGGTCATGGGGGCGCTCAATTCGGGCGGTTTTTCCAACATCGTTCTTGTCACCGACGCCGGTGGCCCGAGCTTTGACGGGCAGGCGGGGAACTAGGGCATATGCCCATGGAGAGGTCCGAACGCACAGGTTTGATCGCTTCGGGGGCCGCGCATCTTGGCGCGATCCTCTGGCTCATTCTGGGCGGGATCTTCTTTTCGCATGACTTGCCGCCGCCGGTGGAAACTGCCGAAGTCACCCTGATGTCCGAGGCGGAGTTTGCGGCCCTCAGCGCGGCGGCGCCCACCGCGCCGACTGAGACCGAGCCTGCACCTTCCCTGCCAGAACCCGCGCCCGTCGAGGAAACGCCCCCCGCGCCCGAGCCGGAACCCGAGCCAGAGATCGTGCCGGAAGTGACCGAACCGACCCCGCCGGAACCGGTGGTGGAGGAAATGCCACCCACGCCGCCGACCCCGCCGACCGAAGTGCCGCTGGACACGCAACTGCCCGAGCCGCAGCCCGACCCCAAGGCCGCGCCGCGCGTTGCGCCGGACCCGACAGATGCGCCGGATGAACCTGCCGATGTCGCACCCGAGGCCGTCTCCGAGACGACGCCGGAGCCCACTGAGGAACCTTTGCCCGAGGAGCCTGCGGAAGCCGCCGCGCCGCCCGATAGCGGTCAGGTGCTGGAAACCGAGGCGAACAAGGAACAGACCGAACTGGCCTCTGCCGCGCCGCTGACTTCGCCGCGCCCGAAGCCGCGCCCTGAGAAGAAACCCGATCCGGAACCCGCGCCCGAACCGGAACCGGTCGCAGAACCCGCGCCGGAGCCCGAGCCCGAACCAGAGCCCGCACCTGAGCCGGAACCCGAAGCCGCGCCTGCGGAGGATGCCGTCGCCGATGCGCTGGCCGAGGCGCTGGCGGGTGCGGCATCGGAAGAGCCGTCGCCCGGAACCGGCACAGCGCCCTCCGGCCCGCCGCTGACCGGTGGCGAGAAGGACGGCTTCCTGCGGCAGATTTCGCAATGCTGGAACCTCGGTGCTTTGTCGACTGATGCAATGGCGACCAAGGTGACGCTGGCCTTCTCGATGACGCCCGAAGGCCTGCCCGTCGATGGCAGTATCCGGCTTGCAGGGTTCGAAGGCGGCAGCGAGGCCGCGGCGCAGCAGGCCTATGAGGCCGCCCGCCGCGCCCTGATCCGCTGCAAGGGGCAGGGCTATGACTTGCCGCCCGAGAAATATGAACAGTGGCGCGAGATCGAATTGGTCTTCAACCCGGAAAACATGAGGCTGAGATGACCTTTCCCGCCCGATCTGAGCAGCAAAACGCCGATCCCTGTAACAATCCCGAAGGGGCTGGTTGTTCCCCAGTCCCGCGTAACGCAGCCTCCCCCCGACACATAGCGAAAGGGTATGCCCCGATGCTCCGGACTTTCATCGCCGCCGCCTTCTGCGGCCTCGCCCTCCCCTTTGCCGCCGCAAGCGAGCCCCTGCATCTGGAGCTTGGCGTCGGCGTGATCGAACCCTTGCCTTTCGCCGCCCCGACCTTCGTCGCCGAAAATCCCGGCGCGGCGGAGATTGCGCAGGCGATCACGCAGGTGGTGGCCGCCGATCTTGCCGGGACCGGTCTATTCCGGGAAATCCCGTCCTCGGCCTTCATCAGCGGGGTCACGAGCTTTGACGCGCCGGTCGCCTACGCCGACTGGAAGGCGATCAATGCGCAGGCGCTGGTGACGGGCGCGGTGGCCGCGACCTCGGACGGGCGGATCAATGTGAAGTTCCGGCTTTTCGATGTCTTCTCGGACGCGCCGCTTGGCGACGGGTTGCAATTCGGCGGCGGGCAGGGCGACTGGCGGCGCATCGCGCATAAGGTGTCCGACCAGATCTATGCCCGCATCACCGGTGAAAGCGCCTATTTCGACAGCCGAGTGGTCTTCGTGTCGGAAAGCGGGCCGAAGGATCAGCGACTGAAGCGGCTGGCGATCATGGATTACGACGGGGCCAATGTTCAGTATCTGACGGACAGCTCGACCATCGTGCTGGCCCCGCGCTTCTCGCCCGCAGGCGACCGCATCCTCTATACCTCGTTCGAGACCGGCTTCCCGCGCATCAAGCTGATGGATATCGCGACAGTGTCGGCGCGGGCCTTGGCGGAACTCAGCGGCAACATGACCTTCGCGCCGCGTTTCTCGCCCGATGGCGGCACGGTCGTCTTCTCGCTGGAAAGCGGCGGCAATACCGATCTTTATTCGATGCAGCTTTCCTCGGGCCAGATGACCCAACTGACGAACGCGCCCTCGATCGAGACGGCACCGTCCTTCTCTCCAGACGGCAGCAAGATCGTCTTTGAAAGCGACCGGTCGGGGAACCAGCAGCTTTACATCATGTCGGCGTCGGGTGGCGAACCCACGCGGATCAGCTTTGGCGAGGGGCGTTACGGTACGCCGGTCTGGAGCCCGCGTGGCGACATGGTCGCCTTCACAAAGCAGAATGCAGGTCGCTTCCACATCGGCGTGATGCGCACCGATGGCAGCGAGGAACGGCTTCTGACCGCCTCGTTCCTCGATGAGGGGCCGACCTGGGCGCCGAATGGCCGCGTGATCATGTTCACCCGGGAAACGCCCGGTGCAGGCGGCGGGGCGCAGCTTTTCTCGGTCGATATCACCGGGCGGAACCTGCGCGCGGTGACGATGGAAGGGGCCGCGTCGGACCCTGCATGGTCGCCGCTTCTTCCCTGAACGGCGTGGATTCCCAAGCGCCAGACTGAATGATAAGGTAACGGCCATCGAGCCAAGAACAAAGGCGGTAAAACCGATGATGAAAGTCTCTTCAATCCTTCTGGTCGTGGGCGCGTTGGCGCTGTCGGCCTGTAACAACCCTGACCGCTACGGTGCAGGCGGCGCCGGTGGCGCCGGCGGTATTGGTGGTGCCGGTGGCATCTCCTCCGGTGCGCTGGGCGACCCGAACGACCCGAATTCGCTGGCCTATTTTCAGCAAACGATCGGCGACAAGGTACTCTTCGCCGTCGACCAGTCGACCCTGACGCCCGAGGCGCAGTCGGTGCTGGCGCAGCAGGCGGCCTGGCTGAACAATCATCCCGGCAATACCGCCATCATCGAAGGCCATGCCGACGAACAGGGCACGCGGGAATACAACCTTGCGCTGGGCGCGCGCCGGGCTTCGGCCGTGCAGCAATACCTGATCGCGCAAGGCGTCGCGCCGAACCGGTTGCAGACGGTGTCTTACGGCAAGGAACGCCCGCTGGCGGTCTGTTCGGATGAGGCCTGCTATGCGCAGAACCGCCGCGCCGTCACGGTGATCGGCGCAGGCGCGGGCGTCTGAGGGGCATGATGATCCGGTTTCCCTCCCTTCTTCTGGCGGTGGCGCTTCTCGGCGCCCCCGCTTTCGCGCAGGACCGTACCGAGACCATCGCCGATATGCGCGCCGAGCTTTCGGCCCTTGCCGGGCAGTTGCAGGCGCTTCGTTCGGAACTGGTTGCGGGCGGCGCCTCGGCGATGCAGGCGGCGGGAGGGGCATCGGCGCTTGACCGGATGAACGCGATGGAGGCGGAACTGTCGCGCCTCACTTCGCAGACCGAGGCCCTGCAGAACCAGATCAACCGGGTGGTTTCGGATGGCACCAACCGGATCGGCGATCTGGAATTCCGTATTTGTGAGTTGGAAGAGGGCTGTGATCCGGCCAACTTGCCGATCACCCAGAGCCTTGGCGGTGGAACGGGCGCGGGGGCGGCCTTGCCCGCCGTCACGACTCTGCCTGCCACCACTACCGGCGCTGCGCCGGAGCTTGCGATGAGCGAACAGGCCGATTTCGATGCCGCCAAGGCGGCGCTCGATTCCGGTGACTATCAGGGCGCGGCAGACAAGTTCTCGGCCTTCACCACGAACTATCCGGGTGGGCCACTCACTGGCGAGGCGCAGTTCCTGCGCGGTGAGGCCCTGTTGCAGTTGGGCGATACGTCGAACGCGGCGCGGGCTTACCTCAATGCCTTTTCCGGCGCACCGGACGGGCCGCGCGCGCCTGCGTCGCTTCTGAAACTTGGTGCCGCCCTTGGAGTACTGGGCCAGACACAGGAAGCCTGCGTGACATTGGGCGAGGTCGGTGTGCGGTTCCCGACCGCGCCGGAAGCGGTTGAGGCCTCGACCGCCATGCAGGCGCTCGCCTGCCAGTGACGCCCGAGGCGCAGTCCGCCGCCTTCCGAGAGGCTTTTACGCCGAGCCTGCCCGACAGGCTCGGCGTTGCCGTTTCCGGTGGCGGCGATTCCATGGCGCTTCTCTGCCTTGCCGCCGACTGGGCTGCCGAAGGTGGTCCGCCGGTGGTGGCTGTCACCGTCGATCACCGGCTGAGGCCCGAGGCGGCGGAGGAGGCGCGGATGGTCGCGCGATTCTGCAAAACGCTTGGTGTGCCGCACCAGACATTGGTTTGGAACCATGCCGGGATCGAGGGAAACCTGCAGGATGCGGCACGGCGGGCGCGGTACCGGCTGATCACCGGCTGGGCCCGCGAAATTGGTATTACCCATGTTGCAACGGGCCATACGGCGGACGATCAGGCGGAATGCGTGCTGATGGGGCTGGCGCGGGCGGCAGGGATCGACGGGCTTTCAGGAATGCGGCCCCATTGGAGCGACGCGGGTATCGTCTGGATTCGCCCGCTGCTTGGAGTGACGCGCAAATCGCTTCGCGACCTTCTGACCGCTCGTGGGGTGAATTGGGTCGAGGACCCGACGAACGAGGATGATCGCTACACACGGGTTAAGGCGCGCAAGGTGCTTGGGTCGCTCACCCCGCTCGGGGTAACCGTCTCGGACCTTGCTACCGTTGCGGAAAATCTGGCCGAGGCGAGACAGGTGGTGGCGGAGGCGACAGCGGCAGCGGCCGGTCGGATTGCCTGCGAAGCTGGCGGCGAGGTTGTTTTCGATCGTGAGAATTTCCTTCGCCTTGCGCCGGAGGTGGCAAGACGGTTGCTGATCACGGCGCTGCAATGGCTTTCCGGTGCCGACTACGCGCCCCGCGGCGACGCCGTTCAGCGGCTGAAGGCTGCGGTCCGGGAACGGCGGGACGCCACGCTTTGCGGTTGTAAGCTGGCGGTGCGGGGCAATGACGTCCGCCTGACCCGTGAACCCAAGGCCGTGAACGGGCTGGAAAGCCCGACCGATGCGATCTGGGACAATCGCTGGCGGCTGACAGGGCCGCATGAGACCGGATTGACCGTCCGGGCGCTGGGGGCGGAGGGACTCAGGCAATGCCCGGACTGGCGCGAGACAGGATTTTCGCGGGCGGCGCTTATCGTTTCACCCGCCATTTGGCGCGACGAAACCCTGATTTCGGCCCCATTGGCCGGATTTTCGAACGGCTGGGTGGCGGAAATCGTCGCAGGCTTTCACTCATTCCTGATATCGCATTGAACCCGGCCCCTTTATCTCTATTTTAGAGGGGAACCCGCACGGTGCGCCGTAGCGGCAGAAATACGTGTGGAGGATTCCCGTGGGTAACGCGCGCAACATCGCCTTCTGGGTCGTGCTGTTTCTTTTGATCCTGGCGTTGTTCAATCTGTTCGGCAACGGACAGTCGACGATGAACTCGCGGACGCTGAGCTATTCCGACTTCCTCGCGAAGGTCGATGCGAACGAGGTCAGCGCTGTCGTGATCGATGGCGAGCAGGTGCAGGTCCAGACCAAGGACGGCACGACCTGGGTCACGATCAAGCCCGAGGGTGAGGAACTGGTCGAGCGGCTGATCGAAAAAGACATCAGTGTGAAGGCCGAGCGGCAGGAGCAGTCTGGCTTCTTCTCGGTTCTGTCGCTGTGGCTCCCATTCCTCGTCCTGATCGGCATCTGGATCTTCTTCATGAACCGGATGCAGGGCGGCGGACGCGGTGGTGCCATGGGCTTTGGCAAGTCCCGCGCGAAGCTGCTGACCGAAAAGCATGGCCGGGTGACGTTCGACGACGTTGCCGGCATCGACGAGGCCAAGGAAGAACTGGAAGAGATCGTCGAATTCCTGCGCAACCCGCAGAAATTCTCGCGCCTCGGCGGCAAGATCCCGAAAGGCGCGCTGCTGGTCGGCCCTCCGGGCACCGGTAAGACGCTTCTGGCCCGCGCCATCGCGGGTGAGGCGGGTGTGCCCTTCTTCACCATCTCGGGTTCCGACTTTGTCGAAATGTTCGTGGGTGTCGGTGCGTCCCGTGTCCGCGACATGTTCGAACAGGCCAAGAAAAACGCGCCCTGCATCGTCTTCATCGACGAGATCGACGCCGTGGGCCGGAGCCGGGGTGTTGGCTATGGCGGCGGCAATGACGAGCGCGAACAGACGCTGAACCAGCTCTTGGTCGAGATGGACGGGTTCGAGGCCAATGAGGGCATCATCATCGTGGCGGCGACCAACCGGCCCGACGTGCTTGACCCGGCGCTGCTGCGCCCCGGTCGTTTCGACCGTCAGGTTCAGGTGCCGAACCCCGATATCAAGGGCCGCGAAAAGATCCTCGGCGTACATGCCCGCAAGGTGCCGCTTGGCCCCGATGTCGACCTGCGCATCATCGCGCGGGGCACGCCGGGGTTCTCGGGTGCCGACCTTGCCAACCTTGTAAACGAAGCCGCCCTGCTGGCGGCGCGTGTGGGCAAGCGGTTCGTGACGCTCGACGATTTCGAGAAGGCCAAGGACAAGGTCATGATGGGGCCGGAGCGCCGGTCCATGGTCATGACCGAGGACGAAAAGAAGTTGACCGCCTATCACGAGGCTGGCCACGCTATCGTCGGCATCCATGTGCCGCAGCACGATCCGGTCCACAAGGTGACGATCATCCCGCGTGGCCGGGCTTTGGGCGTTACCTTCTACCTGCCCGAACGCGACAAGCTGAGCCTGACGCGTGAGGCGGCCCTGTCGAAACTCGCCTCTGCCATGGGCGGCAAGGCGGCCGAAGAACTGGTCTTTGGCCCCGAGAATGTCACCAACGGTGCCTACAGCGATATCCAGCATGTGACGAACCTCGCCACGGCGATGGTCAGCCAGTGGGGCATGTCGGACAAGCTCGGCAACATCAACTACACCGCGACGCAGGAAAGCTTCCTTGGCGCGCAATCTTCGTGGAACGCCTCGGCCGAAAGCCGCGAACTGATCGATCAGGAAGTGCGGCGTCTGGTGGATGAGGCCTATGACCGCGCCAAGAAGATCCTCAAGGATCACTGGGACGAGATGGAAAACCTCGCCCAGGGCCTGTTGGAATTCGAGACGCTGACCGGCGAGGACATGATGCGGGTCATCCGCGGCGATGCGCCGAAGAGCGGTGACGATAGCGATGACAGCCCGGATACAGGCAGCCCCGCGCCGTCGCTGACCGCGATCCCGAAGACCAAGAAGCCGAAGACGCCAAAAGGCGGCGGGCTGGAACCGGAGCCGTCGGCCTGAACAACGCGCGAAAGGGGCTGCGATGGCAAGGGTGAGCGACTGGAACCCCGACGCCTATGCACGGTTTGGTGACCTTCGCCTGCGCCCCGCGCTCGATCTTCTGGCGCAGGTCGGTGACCTTCCGGTTGGAGATGTCGTCGACCTCGGCTGCGGCAACGGCGCTGCCGGGCCAACGCTGGCGGAACGGTTCACGGGACGACGGCTTTTTGGCATCGACATGTCCCCCGCCATGCTGGCGGCTGCCGAAAAATGCGGTTGCTACCAAAAATTGAGCGAGGCTGATGCCGCCCAGTGGCAACCGGACAGCGCCACCGCGCTCATATTTTCCAATGCCGCTATGCACTGGCTACCCGATCATGCCACCCTGTTTCCACGTCTTGCATCGGTGCTGATCCCGGGTGGGATGCTCGCGGTGCAGATGCCCCGGCAATATGGTGCGCCGTCGCACCGTTTCCTGCGCGATTTCGCGGCCGAGATGTTTCCCGACCGGTTTGACCTGAAAGGCTGGGTGGCGCCGGTTTCCCCGCCCGTGGAGTATCACCGTCTTCTATCGCCGCTTGGCCGCGTCACCGTCTGGGAGACCGACTATGTCCAGCGGCTGGAACCGGCAGATGGTGCCCATCCGGTTCGCCGTTTCACGCAGTCCACCGCGATGCGCCCCTATCTGGAGCACCTGGACGACGAAGAAACCGCTGCCTTCATCAAACGCTACGATCACGCTCTGGGGTCGGCGTATCCGGTTGAGGCTGACGGCTCCGTCCTTTTCCCGTTCCGGCGGGTGTTTTTCGTTCTGACAGTCTGAAACGGGCAGCGCCGTCCGGGCATGTTGTTGTAACTGTCTACGGTCGATAGACTGCGCAGAACGTATGTCAAAGGACCCACCATGCCCGCTCTCATCCCGACAGAACATCATGCGACCGTCACCTGGCTCGGCTATGTGCCGCATCGCAAAGAGGCTGCCATCGAAACACGCGCGCTCGACCAGATGCCGCTTGGCTGGGAGGGCTTTGCGGGCGATTTCCATTCCGGCGTGACACGGCAGTCCTGTTCCCGCGTGGTGAGCCAGCACCCGAAAAACACCGAGATCCGCAATGTCCGGCAGGTGTCGGTTGTCAGCGCCGAGGAACTGGCTGAAATCGCCGCGACGCTCGGGGTCGATGCAATCGACCCAGCATGGCTCGGCGCTTCGATAGTTCTGTCCGGCATACTCGATTTCAGCCATGTCCCGCCGTCGTCGCGTCTTCAATCTGAAAACGGCACGACTTTGGTCGTCGACATGCAGAACCGGCCCTGCCGCTTTCCGGCGTTGACGATTGGAAAAGCGCGACCGGGGCAGGGGCGTGATTTCAAGGAAGCGGCCGAGGGCAAGCGGGGTGTGACCGCATGGGTGGAACGGCCCGGCGGTCTCGTGATCGGCGACCGTCTCAGGCTGCACGTTCCCGATCAGCGTGCGTGGTTGGCCAGCGGAACCGACCGGCCAAAAATGGCGGAATCGGCACCCGAAGCGGTTTCCGATTAGAAACCTGCACCGCCCAGACTGGCGATTCCGCCCGGGAAAATGTCGGAATTCAACCGTACACAATGTCGGTCGGGGTCTATATCCCGGGGGACCGATCACCCGGCAGCCGCCGACAGGGAGAGATGTGACTGATGGCTTTCAAATCCGATATCGAAATTGCCCGCGAGGCAAAAAAGCGCCCGATCCAGGAGATCGGCGACAAGCTGGGCATTCCGACCGAGCACCTTCTGCCCTACGGCCACGACAAGGCGAAGGTCAGCCAGGACTTCATCACCTCGCTTGAGGGCAAGAAGGACGGCAAGCTGATCCTCGTGACTGCGATCAACCCGACGCCCGCGGGCGAGGGCAAGACCACAACCACCGTTGGCCTTGGCGACGGCTTGAACCGGATCGGCAAGAAGGCGGTCATCTGTATCCGCGAAGCTTCACTCGGGCCGAACTTCGGCATGAAGGGTGGCGCGGCCGGTGGCGGTTACGCGCAGGTCGTGCCGATGGAGGAGATGAACCTCCACTTCACCGGTGACTTCCACGCGATCACGTCAGCCCACAACCTCCTGTCGGCGATGATCGACAACCACATCTACTGGGGCAACGAGCTGGGCATCGACGAACGCCGCGTGGCCTGGCGCCGCGTCATGGACATGAACGACCGCGCGCTGCGCGACACGGTCGTGTCGCTCGGTGGTGTGTCGAACGGCTTCCCGCGCCAGACCGGCTTTGACATCACTGTGGCTTCGGAAGTCATGGCGATCCTTTGCCTGTCGAAAAACCTTGAGGATCTGCAGGAGCGGCTCGGTCGCATCGTCGTCGCCTATCGCCGCGACAAGACGCCGATCTATTGCCGCGATATCAAGGCCGACGGCGCAATGACCGTGCTTCTGAAGGACGCGATGCAGCCAAACCTTGTGCAGACGCTGGAAAACAACCCCGCCTTCGTTCATGGTGGCCCGTTCGCCAACATCGCCCATGGCTGCAACTCGGTCATCGCGACCAAGACCGCCTTGAAGCTTGGTGAATACGTCGTCACCGAAGCCGGCTTCGGCGCGGACCTTGGCGCTGAAAAGTTCTTTGACATCAAGTGCCGCAAAGCTGGCCTCAAGCCCGCCGCCGCGGTCATCGTCGCCACGGTGCGCGCGATGAAGATGAACGGCGGGGTGGCCAAGGCCGACCTCAACAACGAGAACGTGGACGCCGTCAAGAAGGGCTGCCCGAACCTCGGCCGTCACATCGCCAACGTGAAGGGCTTCGGCGTTCCGGTCGTTGTGGCGATCAACCACTTCTACTCGGATACCGATGCCGAAGTGCAGGCCGTGAAGGACTACGTCGCACAGCAGGGGTCGGAAGCGATCCTCTGCCAGCACTGGGCCAAGGGGTCGGAAGGCACCGAGGCACTGGCCCACAAGGTCGTGCAACTCGCCGAGTCGGGCAGCGCCAATTTCGCACCGCTCTATCCCGACGACATGCCGCTTTTCCAGAAGATAGAGACCATCGCCAAGCGCATCTACCACGCCGATGAGGTTCTGGCAGACAAGTCGATCCGCGATCAGCTGAAGGTCTGGGAGGAGGCCGGATATGGCAACCTGCCGGTCTGCATGGCGAAGACCCAGTACAGCTTCACCACCGATCCGAACCGCCGTGGCGCACCCACCGGCCACTCGGTTCCGGTTCGCGAAGTGCGTCTGTCGGCCGGTGCGGGCTTCATCGTCGCGATCTGCGGTGAGATCATGACCATGCCGGGCCTGCCGCGCACGCCTGCGGCCGAAACGATCCGGATCAACGACGAAGGCAACGTCGAAGGTCTCTTCTAAGAACAGGGGCGTCCGGGCGGGGCATCGAACCCCGCCCGGCCGCACGTCTTGCGCCCTTGCCGGGGCGCAATCCGTCTGGCACAGGCCCGGCGGCAAGAGCAACGGAAGGAAGCGGGTATGAGCGCCAAGGTGATCGACGGCAAGGAATTTGCGGCCAATGTGCGGGCCAGGGTGGCAGAGCACGTCGCACGGCTGAAGGAAACAAACGGAATCACGCCGGGCCTTGCGGTCGTGCTGGTGGGCGAGGACCCGGCCTCTGAAGTCTATGTCCGCTCCAAGGGCAAATCGACCGTCGAGGCGGGGATGAATTCCTATGAACACAAGCTCGACGCCGACACGTCCGAGGCCGATCTGCTGGCGCTGATCGACAATCTGAACAACGACCCGGCGGTGCATGGCATTCTCGTTCAACTGCCGCTGCCGGGGCATCTCAATTCCGATCTGGTGATCAACTCCATCGATCCGGCGAAGGATGTCGACGGGTTCCATATCTCGAATGTGGGTCTTCTCGGCACCGGGCAGAAATCGATGGTGCCCTGCACGCCGCTCGGCTGCCTGATGATGCTGCGCGACCATCATGGCTCGCTTTCCGGCCTTGATGCGGTCGTCGTCGGCCGCTCCAACATTGTCGGCAAGCCGATGGCGCAACTGCTGCTGGGCGACAGCTGCACTGTCACCATCGCCCACAGCCGCACCAAGGATCTGGCCGAGGTTTGCCGACGCGCTGATATCCTCGTCGCCGCCGTGGGCCGGCCGGAGATGATCCCGGGCGACTGGGTCAAGCCGGGCGCGACTGTGATTGATGTGGGTATCAACCGGATTGAACGCGACGGTAAGAAAAAGCTCGTGGGCGATGTGGAATACGAAAGCTGTGCCGCCGTTGCGGGCGCGATCACCCCGGTGCCGGGTGGTGTCGGTCCGATGACCATCGCCTGCCTGCTGGCCAATACGCTGACGGCCTGCTGCCGCGCCAATGGGCTGGCCGAGCCGGAAGGGCTGACCGCCTGAGCCGTCAGACCGGGACCATCGTTCCCTGAAGCACTGCGATGAGGCGGCGTTCACCCGCCACCTCTGCCTCTACCTCGGCCGTCACGACCGACAGGCGCCGCCCGGCTTTGACGACGCGGCCGGTCGCTATCAGCCGGTCACCCTTCGCGGGGGCCAATAGGTTGACCTTCATCTCAGCCGTCATCACCTCTGCCCCGTCGGCCATCAGCGTCAGCGCGGCATAACCCGCCGCCGTATCGCCCAGGGCGAAAGTCAGACCGGCATGGCCGACATCGTGCTGCTGCCGGGCCAGCGGCAGGATCGGCGCGGTGATCTCACAATGGCCCGGGGACAAAGCGGTAATCTCGGCGCCGAATGTCGTCATCAGCCGCTGGCGGGCGAAACTCTCCCTTACCTTGGCGTCGCGCTCGGGGGCCAGCGTCTCAGTCATGCGGGTTCCTTTCTGCGTGGCATTGGAATGGGGCGCGCGGCGCGCCCGGTCAGGATCGCGACGGCTCCGGGTTGCATCAAGCCGGACAGCGCGGCATCGTCACTGTAAAGCCCGCCCGTAAAGGTGCCATAGGCGGGCAGGATCAGCCGCGCGGCATCGGCCAGAAAACAGCGTCGCGATTGCCCGGCGATGCGCGCCTTCGGATGGTAATGCCCCGAAACCTCACCCGCCGCCCCTGCCACCGCGCTATGCCGGAAAGTCAGCGGTCCCAGCACCAGTTCGGCCCGGTGCTCGCCCCCCAAACCCACTGGCCCCGGATCGTGATTGCCTTCGATCCAGACCCAGCGCCGCCCGGCCATGAGGCGGGCCAGCCAGAGCGCATGGGCCTCATCCAGTTCCGCCGCTTGAAGGTCGTCGAATGTATCGCCAAGGCAGACCACAGTCGAAGCGCCGGTTGCCGCGATATCGGCATCGAGCCGCGTCAGCGTCTCTTCCACCTCATAGGGCGGCAGCAACGCCCCCGCCCGCCGGGCGTAACGTTCCGAGCGGCCGAGATGCAGGTCGGACACCACCAGACATGCCTCGGACGGCCACCAGAGCGCACCCGAGGGAAGGGCGGACAATGCCGCGCCGCAAAGGAAGAAATCATGTCCGTTCATGCCTTGGTCCTGCCCTGCCTGAGCCTGGAACGCAATCCCATCTTCTTCATTGCCGAAATACCCCGGGGGTCCGGGGGTAGTACCCCCGGCCGCTTTCAGCCAAGTCCGGCCTCCGCCATCAGCTGTGCCGCCGTTTCCTCCATCAGCCGCTCGCGCGCGGCACCCTCAACGGGCACCTTGCCGTGCTCAAGGAACAGGGGCGCGGCGAAGGGGGTGACACGGGGCAGGGCAAGGTGGTCGATGCGGTTCCCAACCCTGTCCAGCATGTCCTCGATCCGGCCAAACCCGACCAGCCCGCGCATCGCCTCTTCCAGTGTGACCTGCATCAGCAGATGGTCGGGGTCATAGCGGTGCAAAGTGTCATAAAGGATATCGGAGGAAAACGTCGCCTGCCGCCCGGATTTTCGCGCGCCGGGCAGGTTGCGGGCAATCAGCCCCGCGACCAGCGCCACGTTGCGGAATGTGCGTTTCATCACCGCATTGCCTGCAAGCCAGCCCTCCAGTCCATCGCGCAACCGTGCCCGGTCAAACAAAGCCGCCGGATCGGGCACCGGATCCAGCCCCCAGATCAGCGTCGCGTAATCGGTGGCGACAAAGCCCAGCGGGTTCAGCCCCGCATCCTCCATGGCCTTTGTCAGCAGCAGTCCCAGAGTCACCTGCGCGTTCTTGCCCATGAAGCCATAGGCACAAAGATGGGCGCGGCCCTCGGCGGGAAAGGTCTCGATCAGCAACCGGTCAAGCTGGGGCAGACGGGACATATCGCGCTGAAGCGCCAGCCAGTCTGCCGTATGGTCAGGCAGGTCGGGCCAGCTTTCCTGCCTGAGCATCCGCAGGATGCGGTGGGAAAGTTGGGTCGAGGTGGAGAATTTGGTGCCCGAATAGACCGCGATCTTCGGCTCGCGTCCGGGGGCAGGCGCGACTTCCAGCGCCATTTCGCGCAGGCCCACATAGCGCACAATTTTTCCGCCAATCAGGAACGTGTCGCCCGGGGCAAGTTTTGAGGCGAAGCTTTCCTCAACCTCGCCCAAGGGTTGGCCGCCCAGCCGGTTCTGCCAGCGGACCTCGACCATCTCGGCATCGGTAATCGTGCCGATATTCATGCGGATGTCGCGCGTGGCGCGCGGGTCGCGCAGGGTCCAGAGTCCGCCCCTGAGCATCAGCCGCTGCCAGCGGTCGTAGGCTTTCAGCGCATAGCCCCCGGTCGCGCAGAAATCGAGGCAGGCGTCGAAATCGGGGCGGGTGAGGGCGGCATAGGGCCCCGCGGTCGTGACTTCGGCATAGACGGCGTCGGCATCGAAAGGGCCGGAACAGGCGGCGATCAGGATATGCTGACAAAGCACATCCCGGGGGCCCGGCCCACGCGGGTCGCCGTCAAGGTCATGGTCCTTCACCGCCTCCAGCGCGGCCTGACATTCAACCACCTCCCACCGGTTGGCGGGCACCAGCAGCGCCTTCGACGGTGCGTTGTAGCGGTGATTGGCCCGGCCGATCCTTTGCACCAGCCGCTTGACGTTTTTCGGCGCACCGACTTGGATCACGAGGTCCACATCGCCCCAGTCGATGCCAAGGTCCAAGGACCCCGTGCAGACCACGGCGCGCAGATCACCTGTCACCATCGCCGCCTCGACCTTCTCGCGCGCCTCGCGTGACAGCGAGCCGTGGTGGATGCCAATGGGCAGGCCTTCGTCGTTGGCCAGCCACAGGTCGCGGAAGAAAAGTTCCGCCTGTGCGCGGGTGTTGTGGAAGATCAGCGTCGTGCGGTGGCGGCTGATTTCGGCCAGCACCTCGGGGATGGCATAGCGACCGCCGCCACCGGACCACGGGGGTGGACCTTCCGATTCCAGCATGGCGACATCGGGATCGGGGCCGGGATCGGCGTGAATGATCTCGCAAGGGTCCGGGTGGTGGGCAAGGAAACGGGCGATGGCAGCCGGGTCTTCGACCGTGGCCGAAAGGCCGACGCGCCGCAGGCCCGGGGCAAGGGTGCTCAACCGGGCGAGCGACAGCATGAGCTGGTCGCCACGCTTCGATTCCGCGAGCGCGTGGACCTCATCGACAATGACCCGGCTGAGCCCTGCGAAGATATGCGGGGCATCCTCGTAACTCAGGAGAAGCGCCAAGCTCTCCGGTGTCGTCAGCAGGATATGCGGCGGGTCGGCGCGCTGACGGCGGCGTTTGGTGTAGGAGGTGTCGCCGGTCCGGTCCTCGATCCGGATCGG
The DNA here is from genome assembly GCF_029961185.1 of Albidovulum aestuarii. Lineage (GTDB taxonomy): Bacteria > Pseudomonadota > Alphaproteobacteria > Rhodobacterales > Rhodobacteraceae > Albidovulum > Albidovulum aestuarii. The sequence continues at coordinate 175,076 of NZ_JASBQQ010000003.1, forward strand.
CAGGTCCATCTCGGTCACAGGGCCGGTCAGGTTGCGTCGGATATCGGCAGCCAGCGCCTTCAATGGTGAGATGTAGAGGGTGTGCAGGCCCCGATGCGTGCCATCCGCAAGGTCGGCCAGCGTCGGCAGGAAGCCCGCCAGCGTCTTGCCACCGCCGGTCGGAGCGATGAGCAGCAATGCCGGGTCGGCAGCGCGGTCGAGCAATGCCTGCTGATGCGGGTGGATTGTCCATCCGCGCGCGGAAAACCATTCGGCAAAGGGGGAGGGCAGGACACGCATGGCGCCAGTCTAGGCACCAGCGGAACCTTCGCAACTAGTGAAGCGCGCGTGCCTTCATGCCCCGGAAAATCTTTTCCATCGAGCGTGGCGGCATCAGATGTGCACCGGTCAGCGCGGTATCAAGCGCGTTTTCGACATCGCGGACCAGTGCCGAGACACTGTCGTCGTCGCCGCCGCCCTCCATCAGATCATAACCCGGCATGGTCATGCCCTCCAGCAGGTGTCCCGACATGTCAAGCAATCGGGCCTCGTCGATGCCCTGCGCCTCGGCCCAGTCAAGCGCCAGCCGCGTCATCGCGTTCGAAGACGCGGCGAGGAAGTCGTTCATGACCTTCGCGGCCATCGCGGTCCCGAAGCCACCCATCCGCACCACTTGCCGCCCCAGAAGGTCGAAGAGTGGCATAAGTTGCGTGATGTCTTCCTTCGGACCGCCAAGAAAGAACGTAAGCCGGCCTTCCTCGGCCGCACGCGGTGTGCCCGAAAACGGTGCGTCGACAAGCGCAATGGTGTCGGAAATTCGCCCGCGCAAAGCCCGGACATAGCGCGGCGACAGGGTCGCGGCGATGACGATGGTTTTCAGGCCGGGTGTACCTTTGACAAGACCCTGGCGTTCAAAGAGCAGCGCCTCGGTTTCGTTGATATCTCGTGGCACGATGATTAGCGTCCGTAAGCCTGCGGCAAAACCGACATCATCTTCGGTCATGCCTTCGATCGCAGGCGAAAGACCGCAGGCACCGACCTGAATTCCGGCCTTATGCAAACGCGACAGGAAGCTGCGGGCCGCGCGCCCCGACCCCGCTATACCCACCCCACGCATCATCAGTGAACGATCTTTTCGTCGCGGACGAACATGTTGGCCCAGGCGCGGTCAATCAGTTCAGGCGTCATCTGATAGGGGATGCCCTCGAAGTTGCAGATCGCGATCATCTGATCGATCAGGAAGATCGGCTGATAGTTTGCATAGATGTTGTCGATGGTCGGGTATTTGACCTTCAGGAGGTGCAAAAGCGCCTTTTCATCGAGCGGCATCTTCTTCTTCTTGGCCACCATCGCGAAGATCTTGAGGAAGATCTCCTGGTTCGGACCGTCGATCTTGATCTTGAAGAAGATCCGGCGCAGGGCGGCCTTGTCGAAGATCTCGTTCGGGTGGAAGTTGGTGGAGAAGATCACCAGCGTGTCGAAGGGCACTTCGAACTTTTCACCCGATTGCAGGGCGAGAATGTCGCGGTTTTCTTCCAGCGGCACGATCCAGCGGTTGACGATTTTCTGCGGCGGTTCCGCCTGACGGCCGAGGTCGTCGATGATGAAGACGCCGCCGGTGGCCTTCATTTGCAGCGACGCGGTGTAGGTCCGTGCCGTCGGGTTGTAGGTGAGGTCGAGCATGTCGAGCGACAGTTCACCGCCGGTGATCACGGTCGGCCGTTCGCAGAGCACATAACGGTTGTCGAAGCGGTTGGAGGACCGGCGCAGGCTGTTCGGGTCATCGACCGACTGTTCGGCGGCCGAATGCACGATCGGGTCGTAGACGGTAATGACCTGACCGGCATATTCGATGGCCCTCGGGACATAGATCTTGTCGCCGATCGCATCGCGGATACCGTTCGAGATTGAGGATTTACCGTTGCCCGGCGGGCCGTACATCAGGATGGAGCGACCGGCGCCGACGGCGGGTCCGAGATGGTCGAGGAGTTCATCCGGCAGGATCAGGTGCCCCATGGCGCTGGTAAGCTGCTGACGGGTCATCTGTACGTTTCGGATGGACTGCTTGCGGACCTGCTCGCGGTAGACTTCCAGCGGCACCGGCATGGCACCGTAGTATTCTGATTGTCCGAGCGCGTCGAGCGCGCGTGCCTTGCCGCTGTCGGTCAGTTGATAGCCCATTTCCCCGCCCGAGGTCGCATGCAACGTACCGGTCGCCTGAACCAGCTTCTGGACGCGTGCCAGATCGATCAGTTCCTGGGTCGCGGGTATCGGCAGGGCGATCTGACGGGAAATCTCGGAGACAAATTCCAGATTCATGCGGAAGATCGTTTTCAAGAGTAGATCCCGCATCATCACGGTCGAGAGACCGGTTTCCGCCAACGATTTGGGCGGGATAGGCGCAATGACGTTGGGCACCTGCATGTTCATTCTGTGGGACCTTCTACGACCGCGGTTCAACACGGCAGCCGTGGACGCGATTTATCGTCCGGCCGGTTGCCGCATGGGATTCACATGGGCACTCTGACGCGCTAATGTGGCTAAAAAATGGAAACAATTTACGGATAGAGGCGCAAATGGGCAGATCGAGCACCGCCCGCCTGACGGCGTTCCTGATTGTGCTGATTGCGATCCTCGGCACGGCACCGATCCTGAAAGGCGCGTTCTACCTCGGCAAGCACGAGGGCGATACTATGCATCTGGCCGAGCTGGTGCTTCGCATGGCCGACGGGCAGTGGCCGCATCTCGATTTCATGACACCGATCGGGGTTCTGGCGCTTGCGCCCATGGCGGTTTTCGTCAAGGCAGGCGCGGGTCTGGGGCATGCGATTTTCTATTCCCAGATTCTGGTTGCGGCGGTTTTGCTGCTGCCGGTTTTGCGCGTGGCAACCAGCCGCCTGACAGGGTTCTGGCCCTATGCCTATGGCGGTTTCGTCATGCTTCTGTGCCTCGCGCTGGTCCATGGTGAGGCGCAAAGCGCGATCTCGATTTCGATGCACTACAACCGATGGGCCTGGGCGGTCAGCTATATCATTATCCCGCTTGCGGTTCTGGCCCCGCACGATCGCCCCCGGCCATGGCTGGACGGTATGCTGATCGGAATCGGCCTGGCGGCGCTGGTGCTGACAAAGGTCACCTATGTCGTCGCCCTCGGGCCCGGCATGCTGATTGCGATCCTCGCGCGGCGCAACTTCGCCATGCTGGCCTCGGCGGTCTTGTCTGGATTGACGGTTATGGCGCTCTTTACCGCGTTTTCCGGCTTTGATTTCTGGCTTGCATATGTGCGGGACCTGCTGACCGTGGCGCTTGGCGACTCGCGCCCGTCGGCGGGGATGGATTTCGGAGGCGTGGTCGCCGATCCCCTGTACATGGGCGGATCGCTGACCCTGATTGCGGCGGTGATCTTTTTGCGGCAGGCGGGGCGGTCTGTGGAAGGCCTGGCGATGCTGATCCTGATGCCCGGCTTTTTCTATGTCGCCTACCAGAATTTCGGTAACGATCCGCAATGGCTCTATCTTGTTGCCTTGTTTGCATTTCTGCTGCGGCCGGAAGGCGTGGTCACCAACGGGTTCGGCTGGGACATGCGCGTTGCCTTGACCTATACCGGCGCGCTGGCGCTGGCGTTCGGGGCCCCGTCGGCGATCAATCTGGCCTTTAGCCCATGGCGTCATCTTGCGGCTGAGACCGAGGGGACCGTGCCGCTGATGTCTAGGCTCCCTGCGCATGACGACATCATGACCTTCCGCGAGCGTCTTTACACGATCGACCGGTTCCTGCCCTACGATCTGCCCGGAGACCCTTTTGAGATCTATCGCGAGGACGCCGACCGCAAGGATCCGGTGACGCTGAACGGCGAGACATTGGCCGATTGCGGTCTGGAAAGCGGGATCTCTGCCTGGTTTGAACTGGTCACGGATGATCTTGAGGCGGCAGGCTATGCCGGATCGGCCGTCATGGGCACAGACCTATATTCGGCTTACTGGATGTTCGGCGACTTCCGCCCGGTGAAGGGTGCGGCCCCGTGGTATTATGGCGGTGCGCCGGGGATCGAAAACGCAGACTACGTGGCGGTGCCACTCTGCCCGATGTCGCAATCGCTGCGGGCATCAATGTTGGAATCGATCGATGAAGGCGGCTGGACTCTCCGCGAGGTCAGGCGCACCCCGCTTTATATCCTGACTCAGCCGGTTGCTCCCTGAAGCGTCGGAAAGGCCAGCAGCGTCAGATAGGCGAGAAGGGTGCCCACCAGCGCAAGTCCCATCGGGAACTTCTTGTGTGTCCAGGATATCCAGTCGGGTGTCATCGCCCGTACCGCCGGGATTGCCCTTAAAAGGCGGTGCGTCGCGAATGCGCCGAGAAGGAAAGCTGCCAGCAGGATCACGATCAGATGGGCGTGGTCCAGACGCTGAAAGAAGAACGGCGCAGCCGCAGAGGCGAATTTCACGTCACCGGCGCCGACGCCGGCCACTGCGTTCAACACAAAGCCGATCACAAGGACGACCACAAGGCTGAGCCAGCGCCACACCCATATATCGAAGGGAATGAGCAGGAGGCCGGCGACCGCAAAAATGGCGGCCAATGTGTAGACCGCCTTGTTGGGGATCTTCATGAACTTGAGGTCAGACCAGGCAACCCAGGCACAGACCGGAAGGCAGAGCACAAGGAAAACTTGGTAGGCGAAGGTCACCGCCTCGGTGCCGTCATACGGATTGAGCATGGATTCAGCCCTTGATCACGGTGGCATTCAGGGTTTCGAGCGCGCGGGCTGCCTGCTCGAAATGGCGGGGGCTGGTTTCCACCGCGTCTTCCAGAAGGCCCTTGCCGATCGTGACATCGCCCTGCTTGATCGCGGTCAGGGCGGCCGTGTAAAGCAACTCGGCTTGTTCCTGCTGGGTCATGCTGATGATGGGAAGATCGTATTTACGCTGCGCTGCTCGGGCCAGAACGAGGTTGTTCTTAGTCGTGAAGTTCGAACCGTCATAGGTCAATGCTTCGGTGAACAGCCGTTCGGCAGCGGGGAAGTCGCCGCGCGTTAACTTTGAATAGCCCCAGTTATTCAGGACACCAGCCGGTTTGGCTGTCAGACCAAAGGCGGTCTCGTAGAAACTGTCTGCCTTGGTCCATTTCTTGTTTGCATCCGCAACCATGGCTTCAAGACGGTAACGGTCGAAGGTCTCATGAGTCGGCGGAATTGCATTGAGTGCGGCTTCGGCCTGCCGCCACTCGTTGGCGCGAATAAGCGCATCGGCATAGCTGACGCGGTCTTCATTCGTGCCTTCCGGGCTGTCGATCACCTGTTTCCAGACAAGCGCGGCCTCAGTCGGTTTTTTGGCCCGGATCAGCGATTTGGCAAGGCCGCGTCTGATGTCCATACGCTCGGGATGCTGCTTTGCTGTTTTGGCAAAATAGGCCACCGCCTCGTTCGGGTCAGCTACCGTAAGCATCAGGTCGTTGAGATTGCTCTCGTCGATGACGTTGACATCCTCAATGGCGCGTTTGACTTCGGCATCGGAGTTTTTCTCGCATGCCGACAGAGATATTGCGCCGAGTATGCACAAAGGCGTCAGGATCGGGTGGCGCATTTGCTGCGTCCTTTGCTGCTTTGACCTCAGTTCTTCGTGAGAAGCAGGTATCGCCCGTGGCCGCGTCTCACCAGCGTGAATTCGCTGTCGTCGGGCGCATCATAGGTCGGTTTCTCAAGTATTGCGAGTGAAAGACGCAGATTCTCGCGGATGGAGTCCGATCGGCCACTATCAAGCGCGAAGGCTGTTTGAAAGACGCGGCTGGCCTCTGAAACCTGGCCCGTTTCCATCAGTACGACGCCAAGATTGTTCCAGGCCGGAACGAAGGTTTCGTCCTCGTCAATGGCCCGGCGCAGGGCGCGTTCGGCCTGACCTAGGCGACCGAGCCGGAGATTGGCCGACCCGATTGCAGAAAGCGTATCGACATTGAGGCCGTGAACACCCGCAGCGCGGTAGTACGCCTTGAGCGCAAGCTCATATTCACCCACGGCCATCAGCCGGTGACCCACGATCAGACCATCCACCGCGTCTTCGCCCCGCACCGCGCCCGTCGGTGCAAAAGGTGAGGCGTCCTTAGCGGGAAGGCCGCCTGTCGATTGACAGGCGGCCATAAGTCCGATCAGGGCTAAAGATCCGATATTGCGTGCTGTCATGGCCTCAGGGGCGGAAGTTGGCGAACAGCTGCAACATATCGTAAACGGAGGGACCAACAAGGATGATCAGCAGTGGCGGGACCGTGAACATCATCGTACCAAGCGTCATTTTGGTCGGAAGCTTGTTTGCGGCCTCTTCGGCACGCATCACACGCTTGTCGCGCATTTCGGACGCATAGACCCGCAGCGCTTCGGCAATCGACGTACCGAATGTCTGAGACTGGATCATCACGGTCACGAAAGACGCAACATCGGACACCCCCGAACGTTCCGCAAAGGCACGCAGAACGCTGGTCTTTTCCTTACCGGCCTTGATTTCCTGGGCGACGATCTCGAATTCTTCCGCCAGTGCCGGATAGCCGGTGCGAAGTTCCTTGGAAACACGAATGATCCCCTGGTCGAGCGATTGGCCGGCCTCGACGCATACGAGAAGCATGTCGAGCGCATCGGGAAAACCGTTCTGGATTTCTTCTTGCCGAGTCTGAATCCGCCGCTCGATCCAGTATCTCGGCAGATAATAGCCGATGGCACCTGGCATGACGACCGCCAGAACCAGCGTGGTTGTGGTGATCTCGCCCGTTGCCGAGGCGACGATCGCGTAGACGACGCCAATGACCAGGAACACGATGCCGAGAATGAACTGAATGGCGTGGAACTTGCGCACCGCGTCGCGACCGCGATAGCCCGCCCGTGTCATCTTCAGGCGCGACGTGCTCATTTCTTCCTCGCTCTTCGGTTCGAGGAAGTTGGCGAACTTGTCGAGCTTGTCGTTACGGTTCGACGAACGCAGGGATTTCTTCTCGAACCCACGACTTGTCGCTACCGGCTTTGAGGTTTCTTTCAGCTTGGCATAAGGGTCCTTCTGCTTCTTCAGCATCACCGGGAGCGTAACGGCGATGAGGAGGACGCCAAGGATCGCGACCGCGAAGAGCGGGCCAAGCGGCCCCATCTTTTCGATGAGCAGGTCGTTGATTGCAGTCAGCATGAGCGAGGCCCCCTCAGACCTTGATGTTCACCATCATCTTCATGAAGATGATGTTGATCCCGAGAAACACGAAGACGATGAGCGCCGCCGGTACGAATGCCGCAGTGTCCTTCACGGTGTCAAAATAGTCCGGCTTCAGGATCTGAATGACGGCGAGAACCACCAATGGGAAGGCGGACAGGAATACGCCGGACCATTTCGCCTCGGCGGTGATGGCGCGGACGCGGCGGAACAGTCGGAAGCGGGCGCGAATGACCTTTGCAAGGCCGTCGAGGATCTCTGCCAGGTTACCGCCCGACTGCTGCTGGATCGTCACGGCCACGGCGAGGAAGCGCAAGTCCTGCATGTCCATGCGCTCCGCGAGTTCCTTCAGCGAGTCCGAAACCTCACGGCCGTAGGCGCTTTCGTCCGCGATCAAGCCGAACTCGGTACCCAGCGGATCAGGTACTTCCTTGGAAACGATCTGGATCGCCGAGGAAAACGGGTGGCCGACGCGCAGTGAACGCACCATCAGCTCGACTGCATCGGGGAGTTGTTCCTCGACCATGTCCATCCGCTTCTTGGCGCGGCGATGGATCCAGAAATAGACCCCGCCGATACCCATTGCGAGGGCCACTGCGATACGCACCGGTGTCGAGGCCGAGGTCCCGATCATGAGACCAATGAAGGCCACGACCGACATGAGCATCATCAAGGCGATGATCGCACGGGGCGAGAAGGCGATGTTGGCTTTCTGGGCCTTGGTCGCAAGCAGTGAGTAGAGCGGGATGCCCTTGGCTTTCAGATGCTGGCTCGCCTCCTTGCGGAGTTGCTCGAGCACCTGTTCGCGCTGCCCGCCTTTTTCCAGCAGTTCCAGCCGCCGGTTGACACGGGAATTGAGCGAAATCGATTTGCCGAAGACGACCAGATAGATGCCGTTCACGAGCATCAGGACCGCAAGGAAGACAAGTCCATAGATAATGGGTGTCGGGCTGATGATCATGTTCGTTACTCCGCCGCGACAGGTTCATAGATGGTGGCCGGCAGGTCGTAACCCCAGGCCCGGAAGCGATCCGAATAGGCGGAACGCACACCGGTCGCGGTGAAGCGGCCGACAATCTTGCCATCGGCGGCCAGACCCAGCCGTTCGTAGCGGAAGATTTCCTGCATCGAGATGACGTCGCCCTCCATCCCGGTGATTTCGGTGATCGAGGTCATGCGGCGCGACCCGTCCTGAAGGCGCGAGGCCTGCACGATAAGGTTCACGGCCGAGGCGATCTGCGAGCGCACGGCCTTGATCGGCATTTCAATGCCGGCCATGGCGACCATGTTTTCCAGACGGCTGATACCGTCGCGGGCAGAGTTCGCGTGGATCGTGGTCATCGACCCGTCATGACCGGTGTTCATGGCCTGCAGCATGTCGATGACTTCCTCGCCGCGGGTTTCACCAACGATGATGCGGTCAGGACGCATCCGCAGCGCGTTCCTCAGACAGTCGCGCTGGGTGACAGCGCCCTTGCCTTCGACGTTGGCGGGGCGGCTTTCCATTCGGCCGACATGGACCTGCTGAAGCTGAAGTTCCGCCGTGTCCTCGATCGTCAGGATGCGCTCGGCGTTGTCGATGAAGGACGACAGCGCGTTGAGGGTGGTCGTCTTACCCGAACCGGTACCGCCCGAAACGATAACGTTGAGACGCGTGGCGACTGCAGCCTGTAGATAGGCGGCCATTTCTTCGGTGAAAGCGCCAAAGCGGACAAGGTCGTCGATGGCGAGCTTGTCCTTCTTGAACTTACGGATGGAGACGAGCGAGCCATCTACCGCGATCGGCGGAACCATACAGTTGAAACGCGACCCATCGGCAAGGCGAGCGTCGCAATAGGGGTTCGATTCATCGACACGGCGACCGACGGCCGACACGATTTTGTCAATGATTCGAAGAAGGTGGCGTTCGTCTTTGAACGTGATGTGGCTCAGTTCAAGCTTGCCGTCCCGTTCGATGAAGATCTGCTGCGGCCCGTTGACGAGAATGTCGTTGACCGAGTCGTCTTGCAGCAGCGGTTCCAGCGGACCGAGGCCCATGACCTCGTGATAGAGTTCCTGAAAAAGACTTGTGCGCTCGTCCTTGTTCAGGACGACGCTCATCGATTCCAGAGCTTCGGTGGAGATCGCGATAATCTCCTGCCGCAGTTCGGATTCTGACGCGTGTTCAAGCGCTCCGAGGTTGAGGTTGTCGAGCAGGCTCTTGTGCAGTTCGACCTTCAACTCGCCCATGCGCTCCTTGCGCTTCTTCTCCTTGTCGGCGGCGGCCGATACCGCTGGCGTATCGGGCCCGGCGCGGCGCGCGACCACAGGGCGCCCTGCGTTGGCGCTCTGTGCTGCTGCCGGGGCAGCGGTCTGCGTGGCGGCTGCGGCCGGGGCTGCACCGGGTTGGTTGGGCTTCTTGTAGCGAGAAAACATGGCGCGCTCCCGTTTTTAGGCGCTTCCGGCCTCGGCGGCCTTGTTGAGCTGGTAGATCGACTGCGCCAGCTTGGCGATTTCCTTGCGCAGCGGGTTCTTCGCCGCGGTTTCGGCGAGCGGCAGGCCGTGGTCGTTGGATTCGGTGACCTGCTTGGAGCCGTCGGGCAATTGCAATTCGATCGTGATGTCGAGGCTTTCGGCCAGTCGTTTGACACGGCCCTTGCCGGACAGATCGGTGAATTTCGGAGCCCGGTTCAGAACATAGCGCAGCTTTTCATAGGGCAGCTCTTCTGCCTTCAGTGCACGGATCATCCTGAGTGTGTTCTGGGCCGAGCGCATGTCGAGCTCCATCATCGCGAAATAGACATGCGACTGGCCAAGTACCGCTTCGGTCCATTGGACGACCGTGCGCGGCATATCGACGACGACGAAGTCGAAATTCGCGCGGGCGACGTCGAGTACGCGGTTGATGTCCTCGGACGTGACGATGTCGAGCGGCAGCATTTCCGACGGCGCGGTCATGATGTGCAGCTTGTCATTGAACGTCAGAAGGGACTGAAGGAAGCTGACATTGTCGATCGATGCGGTGTCCGAGAGCATCTCGTAGACGGCCTCGCGACGTGGCAGGTCAAGATAGGTCGAGACCGAGCCGGTCTGAAAGTCGAAGTCGAGAAGGCAGACGCGCGGGCCGTTTTCCTTCTGGACGTTGGCAAGTTCCCAGGCGAGGTTGACCGCCATCGTCGTAGCGCCCGTACCACCGGCCAGCCCGTGGATCGGGAGAATGACGCCGTCGCGATCACCCTTGGGCTTGAATTTTGGCGAGGCTTGCCCGGCCTCGATCACCGGATCGGGAGCGGGGGCCCGGTTGAGCCGCTCGATGGCTTCGTGCAGCGCGTTTTCCGGAAGGGGGTAGGGAACGAAATCATCGGCGCCGAGCTTCAGGAGCTGATGCAGCGCGATGGGGCTGACCTCATCGGCGATCAGGATGACCTTGACGCCCTTGGTCTTGGCGGTGGTGATGATGCCGGAGATCCGGGCGAGATCGCTTTCGTCCTGGGCGTCGACCGCAATGGCAACGAACTCGAGCGCCTTTGAATCCGGCTGCCCGAGGAACACGATCGCGTCGTCGAAGGTCAGGTCGCCCCAGCTTTCACCAAGCTCTGCTTCCATGTCTTCGATAAGAAGATCGAAGTTGCTGACGTCGCGCGAGATTGTGCACGCGGTGATCGGTGCCGGCTCTGGCTGCAGGGCTGCTACGCTGCTCATTCACATCCGTCCTTTTCAACAGGGGGACGGGGGTTGGTGCGTTTTCAGCGCCGGCTTCCGTCCGAATCGCGCAAGCCCCAACATGGTCCACCCCGCCCGACTCTCATGCCGGGCCATTACTTTCAGGTTCAGAAACTCCCCGATAATGGTGGCAAGATTTGGGCTAAAAGATCGTAATTATGCGTTCAATGGAGACGATCAAAAGAATTGGGCGGCCTTTGTTGCCAAAGACCGCCCAAAGTTGGAAACAATTCTGAGGTACTTAACCGCCGGTTGCGGCACCTGATGAACCAGACACATCTGCCTGGGTGTGCGGCGGCTGTGCGCTCGTGACATATTCGCGCCAAATCACCGCCGCGTATTTACCGTTCAGCAATGCCGGGTTTTTCTCAACAAATCCCGATACTTCTGTAACGGTGCGGCGGTTACGGCGTTCTTCGGTCTGGACGTAGACCAGAGGCTGCGTTTCGCCAAACGAGGCGACCGCCTCAAGCCGCGAGCGGCTGATGCCCTGGCTGGAGAGGAACGCGACAACCGCGTTTGCGCGCCGCAGGCCCAAGGACTTGTTGTAAGCATTGCTGCCGACAAGGTCGGTATGTCCGTAGACACGGAACCGGATTTCCGGGAATTGCCGGATCCAGTTTGCCTGCTGCATCAGGGCTGCCTGTGCCTCGCCATCCAGCCTTGCGCTGTCGAAGGCAAAGTTGACGGTGTTCGGCACGTCCGAAGCAAATCGACGGGTCAAGTCCATGACATAGGACCGTTCACCGGACTGAACGAGCGTGTTGTTCATCGTCGAATTGCCGAAATCACCCGTTTCGATTTCGGAACCTGCCTCGGAATAGAAGGCGCGGGCGATATTGGTTTCCTTCGAACAGCCCGCCAATCCTGCAAGGCCGACCGAGAGAAGGAGAAGGCTTATGTGCTTTTGCATCGTCTTACTCCATCACGTAGCCGTAGGAACCGGAATAGTCCTGCTTGGCGACCTCGCCAACAGCGCCTTTTCCGCTGCTGGAGGCCGTTTTGCCAAAGAGGAACAGCTCGGCTTCTGAAGGCGGTCTGACACGATCCGTAGGCAATGCCAGAGCTTCGCCGCGGGTCGGGCTTACCAGATGGGGTGTGACGATGATCACAAGTTCCGACTGGTTGCGTTTGTAGTCCGCGCTGCGGAACAGTGCCCCGAGGACAGGCAGGTCACCCAGCCAAGGCACCTGACTGTTCAGGTCCCTGAAATCGTCCTGCAGCAAGCCAGCGATGGCAAAGCTTTCACCATCGCGCATCTCGACGGTTGTTTCCGCTTCGCGCCGGCTGAATGTAGGCAGGTTGATATCGCCCAAGTCGAACGTCTGAGTGGTGTCGATGGCTGATACGGCCGTGTTGATCATCAGGTTAATCACGTCGCCGTCGACAACCCGTGGGGTGAACGCCAACTCCACGCCGAAAGGTTTATATTCGACAGTGACCTGATTGTCTTCAGATGACACTGGAATAGGCACTTCGCCACCAGCGAGGAAGTATGCTTCCTGACCTGAGAGCGTCGTCAGGTTGGGTTCAGACAACGTTCTGACAAGACCCTTCGATTCAAGGGCCTCAAGCAACACATCAAACTCGAAACTGCCCAAGGTGAAACCGACCGTGGCCTGACCGATTGCTGTCGCCGACAAGGCGAGATCGGTCGCTCCGCCCCCGCCCGGCACAAGGAAACCACTGCCGAGACCGGTGGACGCATTCAGATCCGAGGTCGAACCGCCGGCAGTGAGACCGCCATTGAGTGCCTTGGAAACCGAGCGGCTCATTTCAGCAATGCGGACCTTCAGCATGACCTGCTGAACGCCTCCGACCATCATCAGGTTGGAAACCCGATCAGGCGCGTAACGCTGAGCCAGATCAAGTGCGCGGTCGAGTTTCATCGTCGATGAAACCGTACCTGACAGAACGATGCCGTCATTTGCGGTGCGGACCTCGATCTGCTCGCCCGGCAGGATCTGCTGGAGGCGTTCCTTGAATTCCGCCACGTCGAGCGAGACCTGAACGTCCACATTGGTGATGAGACGGCCATCCGGTGCAAGCAGGGTCAGCGTCGTGCGACCCGGCGCCTTGCCGAGAATATAGATCGATTTGTCAGACAGAGTGGAGATATCCGCAATGCCCGGGTTGGCGATCGAAAGTTCTGCAAATGGTTCGTCCGCTTCAACAACGACAGCGCGGTTCATCGGTACTGAAAGCGCGCTCGACACGGAACCCGTAACAATCTTAAGGGTTTCCGCATTGGCGGCTGGAATGGCGGTCATGGTGAGCGAAGCGCCCAACATCCCTGCCGATACTACTGTTCTTATATACATGTGACCTGCCTTTCCGATCACGCCTCTAGGAAGGGTTATTTGTACCCAATTGCCGCCAGAATGCGTGACGTGGCGTTTTATTGCAATAATCAACTGTTTGCGCAGGTCTCTTTATGTGGACCATGAGCAACACTAGGAAGTGGTTGCGACAAAAGATTGCGCCGACCACCATATGAAGTGGTCGGCGCGGATGATGCTGGAAGGTGGAACGGGTCAGTTCGTGCAGGGGATTTCCACCTCGACCACTTCTCCACCCTTATTGGTGCGAATGGTGCAGGGCTTCTTTTCCTCTACGACTTCTTCCGGCGCGGCCTCGACAATACCGAGAAGCGCGTTGCGGTTGATCTCGACCACGCCCACCTCAGCACTGTCGCCGGTTCCAACCAGCGAGAGCGTGAGACGGCCCGTTCGCTGCGCCAGAGCGAAGGCCGCAACCTGCTGCGGTGTCGCTTCGATGGTCACAGTTTCGGCGATCATAGTCTCTTCGCTGCGATCGGCATCGGCACTCTGGTTTATGGCAATAAGCCGCACCGCTTCGTCGATTAGTTTGGTCACGTCTTGACCGCCGATCGTACCGCTCCAATAGACATCCACGCGATCACCTGGCCGCAAAAAGCCCGACACGCCCGAGGTCACGTCCACATTGATGGTGAAGGCACGCATGCCGGCGGAGAGGTTCGCGTTGATGCCCGCATCGATGCCCGGTTCGGTAATCTTTGCGCCAAGGATCGGTTCAAACGGTTCGTAGCTGCGCAGGGCAGCACGCGGCCGGGTTTCACCTTCCCAAAAGACCGGCAGGATCGACTTGTCACCACTCTGAGGAGCAACAACGGTGTTGAACGCCCCCGCCGGAACCTTGTCGGCCTGCCACCTGATGATTTCAAGGTCGTCGCGGGTGAACCGGTCACCATATTTCATCGGCCTCTTGGCCACGACGACATTTACCAGCGGGGTCGCACGCGCCTGTTCCGCCGCAAGTCGGTCACGTTCGGCCTGTGTCTGTTCGATGAAGCCCTGGGCCATGTAAACGGCGAAACTCGCCAGCGCGATGCCGACGACCAAAACCAAACCAAATACCAACCGCATGGCGCGTCCTTTCGTAGATTAGGCAACAGTCCCCATGGCGCAGCCAACGGGTTTGCCGCCTCCTTATCGCGGAATATCGGAATGGAATACGGCGAAATGGTGGTCAAAGCGAGCCCGGGTAGTGGAATCTTGCCGGTTTGAGAAACATTCAGCCGATACCGTGCTCCGAATGCCGTTCGGCGCCCCGGAGGGACGCCGTAACGCAGCCGTTCAGCAGGCAGCGCGATCAGTGATCCGCAATTCAGAACGTGGTGGTGATCGTCGCGGCCGAAAGATGGTCTTCGACCTGCTGACCGATACTGGTCATGTTGCCGCGAAGACCGGCCATCGCAATGCCAACCAATGCGCAGACAGCTGCGGTCAAAACAACCCAGTCTACGGTTACGGCGCCGGATTCTTCTGCGCGGAACCGTGAAAATAACCTCATGACTTTCATCATTCGCTCCGTTCTTTACCGGGCCAATTCCGCCGGTGCGTAAAAGCCCATGACTTTTTGTCTTCCCTGATAGCCAGCTAACGCCCGCAAGATGGCACGATTGCGGCACATGTCGTTCATTTTCGCGCGATGGACGTTCCGATTGGAAACGACGCGTTTCCGATTCGTAAACGAAAAAGCCGCGCCTCATGGGCGCGGCTTCTACGTGACTATTCGGCCAGGTCTTAGAACGTGGTCGAGATCGTCTGCTTGGAAAGGTAGCTGTTGATTTCGCCGGTGAGTTTGCCGGTGCCCTTCTTGACGGCGGCGAGCGCGGCAACGCCGAGGCCGACGACAGCAGCGGTCAGCACGACCCAGTCAACGGTCACAGCGCCGTCTTCTTCGTTATGGAACTTCTTAAGCTTGAACAGTTTCATTTTTCTCTCCGTTTGGTTCGCTCTTCAGGTTCATCCGCGAACCGTGTTGTAAGTCGGAGGGCCATTGCCAGTTCCCGACACCGTCGCGGCGTAAGGGTTTTTTGCCTGCGAATCGTGACCCAACTAGGGCGACGACAGTACATTTCCGTGCTTTTATGACTGACTTCGTAAACAGCCGATCGGGAATGTTTCTGATTTCGGATCAATCGGAGCGGGAGTTGCGAAGACCGTTCAGGTTGAAATCACGCCCTCGAGCAGGACCCGTACTGTTGCAGGAAATACGTATCACCCAGCTTCGCTGTTACTAAGGCCCGGTGCGGTACGTTTGGGTCAACGAAAAAGCCGCGCCTCATGGGCGCGGCTTCTACGTGACTATTCGGCCAGGTCTTAGAACGTGGTCGAGATCGTCTGCTTGGAAAGGTAGCTGTTGATTTCGCCGGTGAGTTTGCCGGTGCCCTTCTTGACGGCGGCGAGCGCGGCAACGCCGAGGCCGACGACAGCAGCGGTCAGCACGACCCAGTCAACGGTCACAGCGCCGTCTTCTTCGTTATGGAACTTCTTAAGCTTGAACAGTTTCATTTTTCTCTCCGTAATTTTCGCCCGTTTCACATCCGCGGCCAGTCTGTTGTTGTGGCTCTTTTGCCAGTCCCAGACCAACGCGGGATGGGCATATCTGGCTGTTCAAACGTGGCAGGAGTTGGGCAGCCTTCGTACATTTTATAGTTGCCTTAACGTTTTTGCGTTTGGAGGCGTTTTCCGGTGTTTTTCTGGGTTTCTGCGTGATCAAACCCGTGCCCGCCGACCCTATTGTTGTTGCCTAAAGGACGATTCGATTCTGAAACACCGGAGCGTGACCTCTAAAGACTGGCTCTCGGACGCGGATTCTGAGAAAAAGGGCGCGCAAAAAGAGTGGTCAGGCAGATGAGCAGCATGATGCAGGGCATCGTTTCGAGGGTGCTGCCGTGGTGCGTAGCGGTGGTGCTCGCGGCAGGAATGGCTGCGGCGGAGGAACCGCCAGCGGGCTATCCTGACTTTACCTTCAAGCGTATCGGTGCACCGAAGGCGAGCGCGGGAAAGCGCATCACCGTTCAGATCGACCCAGCGGAACAGGCACGTCGGCTTGCCGCCGGGCCGCTGCCGCCTGCGGAAAAACCGATCCCGCATGGAGGAGCTGCTCCGGGGCTTCGCCCGTCGGCGCCAGCATCGCCATCCAAGTATGACTGGTACTGGGAAACCGTGTCACCTGCCTTGGCGGATGCGGACGGGCGGTTCCCCAAGGCCGTTGCGGCGCTAGTACAGGGGCCGGGCGGCACGGCTGTTCCTTCTCCGCGTTTGCAACATCTGCAGGATATCGCGACCGTCCACGGCACCGAGATATTGAAGGCGACGATCGGAACTGATGTCTCGCCAGCGCTGGTCCTGGCTGTCATAGGCATAGAAAGCGCGGGCCGGTCCAATGCCGTGTCGTCGGCGGGCGCGGTCGGCCTCATGCAGCTTATTCCGGCCACGGCGGATCGGTTCGGCGTGTCAGACAGTTCCGATCCGGTGCAGAATATCAAAGGGGGCGTCGCCTACCTCGACTGGCTGATGAAAGAGTTCAACCGAGATCCCCTTATGGTGCTGGCGGCCTATAACGCGGGCGAGAATGCCGTGAAATCGAATGGCGGCGTGCCGCCCTATGCCGAAACGCGGGCCTATGTCCCAAAAGTGCTGGCCGCCTGGACCGTGGCGCGGGGGCTTTGCGTGACGCCGCCGGAACTGGTGACCGACGGTTGTGTATTCGCCGTGAAAGGATGAGTTTCCCCAGATGACGGAAGTTAAGCCGCTCGTCCTCGATGTCGATGGGACGTTCCTGAGGACAGACATGCTCTTCGAAACCTTCTGGGCGGGGTTGGGGCGTGATCCGGTCGCCACGCTACGGGCCGCGGCCTTGTATTTCCGCGATCCGGCGCGGCTGAAATCCGAACTTGTCGCGATCGCACCCATTCGCACCGATCTTCTGCCGGTCAATCCCGAGATCGCCGATCTGGCTTTGCAGTCGCGCATGGCGGGTCGCGAAGTTGTTCTGGCCTCGGCCTCCGACAAGCGCCTCGTCGAACAACTCGCGGCCGATTATGGCCTGTCGGACCAGATTTTTGCATCCGATGGTAAAATCAACCTGAAGGGGAAGAAGAAGGCCGAGACTTTGGTGGCGGCCTATGGCGCAAGGGGATTCGACTATGCCGGAGATTCGGCGGTCGATCTGCCGGTCTGGGAACAGTCGGAAAATGCCCTCGTCGTCGGAGGTGTCGCATCGGCCCGTGAACTTACGGCGCGAGGGCACAACGTCGTCGAGATGCCGGGCGGATGGTGCTGGCGGGCACTTTTCAAAGCTCTGCGGCCCCATCAATGGGTCAAGAACGTGCTTCTGGTTCTCGCGATGATCGCGGCGCACCGCTTCGATCTGGAAACCCTGGTGCCGATTCTCTGGGGTATCGTCGCGTTTTCCGCCGCAGCCTCCTCTATATATATCGTCAACGATCTGCTCGATCTGGAAGCAGACCGCCTGCATCCGACGAAATGCCGCCGCCCGTTTGCCAGTGGTGATGTGCCCATCGTGGTCGGCATGGCCACGTTCGGCCTGCTTGCCGTTCTGGCGCTCGGTGTTGCCGTGTCGCTGAACTGGGCATTCTTCGGGGTTGTTGTCCTTTATATGATCACGTCGCTGGCCTATTCGCTGAAGCTTAAACGAATGCGCTGGGTCGATGTGGCAACTCTTGCGGCGCTCTATACGATCAGGGTCGTTGCCGGCGCGGCGGCGGGCGAGGTCGATGTCTCCGTCTATATGCTGATCTTCATCTTCCCGATCTTCATTACGCTCGGCTGCGTGAAGCGGCTGACCGAACTTACGCTTGCCACCAATGATGATCCGCTGCCCGGACGCGGCTATGGCCGCAAGGACCGGAGCGATCTTCTCAATGTCGCGGGGCTCGGTATCTTCGGGGCGCTCCTGATCTTCTTCCTCTATTCGGTCAGCGAACAGGGGCAGGAGCTTTACCCGACCACATGGCTTCTCTGGGTTGCGATGATCCCGATGGCAGTCTGGCTGATCCGCATGGTTCTGCTCGGCTGGCTCGGCAAACAGGATTACGACCCGATCGTCTTCGCGATGCGCGACAAGTTCGGCATCGGCCTTTTAATGATCACGCTGTCGCTGATGTTCTGGGCGGCCGGCCTCTGGTCTCAGTGGTTCGGCGGCTGAGCCTCAGCCCTTCGGCTTCAGCCGATAGACGCCTTCCGGCAGGTTGAGCGCGGCGGCCAGTTCGCGCACCTGCGCCATCGACATCACGATCTTGCAAACCTCGTCCCTGCGCGCATCGTATTGCTCGATCGTGACGCATTCGGCAAAGCCCTGAATGGTCACATCCTCTTCCAGATGCGTGCTGCCCTCATCGACGAGGGTAATGACGGTAGCGTCGAAATCGTGCTCGATGGTGAACATGGGATCACACTAGCGCGGGGCGCAGGCAGGCTCAATGGCCCCCAAGCTATCACGACCCGGAGAGGTGGTTGGGTGCCCCTTCCGTCGGGTACGGTGGAGCGTTATCCTGAGGCAGGCGGATCGACGCAGTCAAAGGGCCCGGAGAGGCACATGAAGAAGTCACTTGTCATCGTATTCCTTGCACTCGCGGCATGTGTGGAACAGGGGCCGGTCGCACCGGTATCGGGCCCGCCGCCAGTAACGTCAGGACCGGCGCTCGGACCCGAGGTCGCGGCACACAATTTCGTTTCAGTCGTGACCCGTATGGAACCGGTGATCGAGCGGGAATGCCGCGCGCGGCAGGCCCGCGCGAATTGCGATTTCCAGATCGTCGTTGATGACCGGCCCGGCCAGCCGCCGAACGCCTTTCAGACTGTGGATCGCTCCGGCCGCCCGATCGTCGCCTTCACGCTGGCCCTGATCGCGGATGCCCGCAATACCGACGAACTGGCCTTTGTCATGGGCCACGAGGCCGCGCATCACATTGCAGATCATCTGCCAAGGCAGCAGCAGGAGGCGATGACAGGGGCGCTGATCCTTGGCGGGCTGACGGCGCTCACCGGTGGTGGCGATACGGCTATCAGGGAAGCGCAGCAGATCGGCGGCACGCTTGGTGCGCGGCGTTATGCCAAGGATTACGAACTGGAGGCGGATGCGTTGGGGACGATCCTGGCCTGGCAGGCCGGATACGACCCGGAACGCGGGGCCGCTTTCTTCACGCGCATTCCCGATCCGGGCAACCGGTTCCTCGGAACCCATCCGCCCAATGCCAGCCGGATCGATACGGTGCGCCGGACACTGGCGACGCTTCGCTGAACCCTTTGTCGTATTGGCGGGGGCAAGGCTACGTCGAACGGCTTGATCTGGATCAAGGCATTTAACCCCGTTGCGTGGCGATCTTGCTGGCAGGAGCATCGCTGCGAGAGGAACGCCGCTATGAGCGAGGTTGTCAGATTCAAGACCCATCGCACGGGGGTTCGACCGGATATGCCCTATTTCCTGACCGATGCCGAAACCCGCCGCCACGGCGTCGATATCGGTCGGGCGATTCAATCGGGCATGCTGACCGCT
This sequence comes from Albidovulum aestuarii, assembly GCF_029961185.1. Taxonomy (GTDB): domain Bacteria; phylum Pseudomonadota; class Alphaproteobacteria; order Rhodobacterales; family Rhodobacteraceae; genus Albidovulum; species Albidovulum aestuarii. Next base: position 194,788 of record NZ_JASBQQ010000003.1, read on the forward strand.
GAAGATTTCCGCGAAATTCTCGCCTTCTGCCGCGATTGCCACGAGGGGCCAGCGGTCCGCCGTGAACCGGGCCATGACCGGCTGGCCGATTGTGCGCCTGACTGGTGCGCCAACCGGGCGATCCTCGAAGGCCTGCGCGGTTTGGTCTGAAACCGCCCTTTCCCGGCGCAGGTTTCCCCGATACATCGGGGCCGGAGGCGCCATGCGGATTATTGAAAACATCATTTCGGATCGGGGCTCGCGTTATGCCGTGTCCGGTGGGCCGGTCGCAGATCGCGCTGCGGCGGATGCCTTCATCCGCGATCTGACGACGATCAAGAAATTCGCGAAGGCGACGCATAACAGCTGGGCCGTGCTGTTCGAGACGGATGGCCAGCCGGAGCCGCTGAAGAACGATGACGGCGAAGCGGGCGCGGGTGCTGTCATCCTGCGGATGCTGGAGCGCGAAGGGCTGACCAACCACATCGTCGTCGTCACCCGCTGGTATGGTGGCGTAAAGCTGGGAGGCGACCGCTTCCGCCATGTGACTGCCGCGGTCCGGGCCTATCTGGCCGAAAGGAGCTGATCGGCCCGGCCTGTGGCATTTCCGTCAATCCCAACAACTCAGTCCAGCGACGCAGCACCCGCAAAGCTGGCGATGCTGGTGCGCCACCGGTAGTCTCGCCTGCGAACAGACGGGAGGAGGCGATGGCTTTGGACATTGCTGCGGAGTTGCGGCGCTTTGTGAACACCGCCACTTGGTCATGGCAGGGTTTCGCATCGGCCTGGGCGACCGAGAAATCTTTACGCCAGTGGGTTGTTGTGAATGTCCTTTCGGCCGGACTTGCCTTCTGGCTGGACCTGACTGCGGGCGAACGGGCGCTGATCGTCGCGCTTGGGCTAATCATTCTTGCGGCCGAACTCTTCAATACCGCGATTGAGGAGATCGTCGATCTGGCCTCACCCGAACGCAATCCCCATGCGGGCAAGGCCAAGGATTGCGGTTCGGCGGCGGTGGCGCTGACCGCACTTGCGGGCGGGTTCGCGTGGCTGATTATCCTTTTGGGGTAGGGGATACCGGTATCGGCGGCCCTTGGATGTCGTGATAGTCTTGGTCTACGGTGCTTGGGTGGGTGGCCCGCAGCACGCGAGACATCCGACGTGATGCGAGAAACCCGTCGCCGTGCTCCCCGGCGGCGGGTTTTCCGTTGTCAGGTGCTTTTCCACAAATTGAAGGCAAAAGTGCCGGTGCCGAGCAGGACCATCAACTCTGCTATGGGCGCCAGAGGCGCCATTGCCGCCTCAGTAATCTTGCCGGAGAAGAGCAGCCACAGCATCACTAGAAGAATCAAGGCGCCGATCTGGTGCAGCCAGAAATGAGCCTTGGCGAGCGTCGTGCCCGCCATGGCCGGGATTATCCTGTATATGATCCCGAAGACGGTCATCAGCGCGAAGCCGAGCAGGTTGATATGGGCATGCAGCGGTGCCAGCGAATGATCGCCCGAACCGCCCATATACATACCGATGAGAATACCGAGCAAAAGATACAGTGACCCGATCACCAGAAAACTGCGAGAAATTTGCATTTCGTTCCCCATTGAATGCCACGGTCTTATGCCGCGCAGGCGAACGATACTCCGGCCGATCTGATTCTTGATCACGGAATCGTGAGGATTTCGCGGCAGTCTGCAACCGAAGCGGTCGTGGTCAGGCTCCGTCACCATTTTTAGACATTATTGTGTGTTAGAGCCGCCGTCCCCACAGGTCGTATTCACTGGCCTCCTCGACCTCGATGGTCAGGATATCTCCGGGGGAGAGGGCCGCGAAATCCTCGTCGATAAAAAGATTACCGTCGATTTCCGGCGCGTCCGCTTTGGTGCGGCAGGTCGCGCCCTCATCGCCCACCGTATCGACGATCACCTCAATCCGGGTGCCGACCTTGGCCGCGAGCTTCGCCTCGGAAATCGCCTGCGCCTTTTCCATGAACCGTTCCCAGCGGTCCTGCTTGACTTCGTCGGGAACATGATCGGGCAGAGCATTCGACCGCGCGCCGTCCACGTTTTCGTACTGAAAGCAGCCGACCCGGTCGAGTTGCGCCTCGTCCATCCAGTCGAGCAGGGTCTGGAACTCTTCTTCCGTCTCGCCGGGATAGCCGACGATGAAGGTTGACCGCAGCGTGATGTCCGGGCAGACGGCGCGCCACGCGGCGATTTCGTCCAGCGTCTTCGCCGCCGCCGCAGGCCGCGCCATCCGCTTCAGCGTGTCGGGATGGGCATGTTGGAACGGGATGTCGAGATAGGGCAGGATCAGCCCCTCTGCCATCAGCGGAATGAGGTCGCGCACATGGGGGTAGGGATAGACGTAGTGCAACCGGATCCAAGCGCCGAGCGACCCAAGATCGCGGGCAAGATCGGTGATGTGCGCGCGGTGGCCATTTTTTTCTGCATGTTTCAGGTCCAGCCCGTAGGCTGAGGTATCCTGGCTGATCACCAAGAGTTCGCGCACACCCGCCTCGACCAGCTTCTCGGCCTCGCGGATGACCGCGTGGGCGGGACGCGAGACGAGCCGTCCACGCATATCAGGGATAATGCAGAAACGGCATTTGTGGTTACAGCCCTCGGAGATCTTCAGATAGCTGTAGTGGCGGGGTGTCAGCTTCACCCCCGCCGCAGGCAGAAGGTCCACGAAGGGATCGGGCGCGGGTGGCACGGCCACATGCACCGCATCCAGCACCTGTTCGTATTGATGCGGGCCGGTTACGGCCAGAACCGAAGGGTGGGCACCGGTTATATAGTCGGGCTCAGCCCCGAGGCAGCCGGTGACGATGACGCGGCCGTTTTCCGTCAGTGCCTCGCCAATCGCCTCAAGGCTCTCGGCTTTGGCGCTGTCGAGAAAGCCGCAGGTATTGACGATGACCGCATCCGCTCCCCGGTAGTCGGGGCTGATCGCGTAACCTTCGGCGCGCAGGCGCGTCAGGATGCGCTCGCTGTCCACGAGCGCTTTTGGGCAGCCGAGCGAGACCATGCCGATCCGGGGCTGGCCGGGACGGGCAGGGCTGTCGAAGACGGGCTTCGGCGCGAGGTCGGGGCGGAGGTTGGGCGGGTTCTGGCTCATCCGCGGCATATAGCCTAACGCGTGAGGCGCGTGAATGGGGTCCGGGTGAATCTCGATCTCGGCCATACCCGGCATTTTCAAGGGCCGTGACATGATGCTGGTCAAAGAGCGTGGATGTCCGATGTGCCAGCATATGCAAAGCGAGTGGGTCGGAGCGGGAAGGGCTATGATCGTCGAAACTTATATTACACGCCGCGAATATTCCGACAGGCAGGGGCCGGAATATCTTGCAATTCGGAAAATACATTCATAAATGTGAATGTGAAAGAAACATTTGAGGTGCACTATGACTCTCGATCGCTCTGTTCTTGCTTTTGCCGGTATCATGGTCCTGCTTTCGGTGGCGCTGACCGTCTGGGTTTCGTCCTACTTTGTCTGGTTCACCGTCTTTATCGGTGTGAACATGCTGCAATCGGCCTTTACCGGTTTCTGTCCGGCGGCCTCGATCTTCCGCAAGCTGGGGATCAAGCCCGGCACAGCATTCTGAAAGGCATTCCGATGCGCGCGCTTTTGTTCGTCACTTTCCTTGTGGTTGCCGGACCGGCCTTGTCCGAGACGGTGACGCTTTCGCCCGTGATGCTTCCCGAATGGAAAGCCGTCTACGGCCGGATCGAGACGAAGGAGACGATTCCTGCCCGCGCGCGCATCGGCGGCACCATCCGATCGCTCTCGGTCAGCGAGGGCGACACAGTGACCGAGGGGCAGGAGATCGCGGTCGTCCATGACGACAAGATCGAGTTTCAGATCGCCGCCTATGATGCCCAGATTTCGGCTTTGAAAGCCCAGCTTGAGACGGCGGAAACAGAGCTTAAGCGCGGTGAGACGCTGGTGGAACGCGGCGTGGCGACGGTACAGCGGCTGGATCAACTGCGCACGGCGGTCGATGTGGTGCGCGGTCAGATCACCGCAACCGAGGCACAGCGCGACATCTCGGTCCAGCAGGCGACCGAAGGGCGTGTCTTGGCCCCCGCTGCGGGAAAGGTTCTGACTGTTCCTGTCACACCGGGTGCGGTGGTCCTGCCCGGCGAACCCGTGGCAACCATTGGTGGGGGCGGGTTTTTCCTGCGTCTTTCTGTGCCGGAACGTCACGCGACCGCTCTGGCCGAAGGCGATGCGATCCGCATCACCACTGACAGCGGTGAAAACGAAGGCCGTATTGCCAAACTTTACCCCCAAATCGACAACGGTCGCGTGACGGCAGATGTCGAAGTCGCCGGTCTCGCTACGGCCTATGTCAATGCCCGCGTTTTGGTTGAACTGCCGGTCAGCGAGCGCGAGGCCTTGCTTGTTCCCGTAGCGGCCGTTTTGACCCGCTCGGGCATCGATTTCGTGACCGTCAGCGAGGCCGAGCACGAGGCTGAGCGCGCTGTCGTCACCGGTGAAACCGTCGTGACCGACAGTGCAGAAATGGTCGAGATCCTCTCGGGCCTCGCTGCTGGCGATATAGTGGTCACGCCATGAGCGACGCCACCAAACTTGGCATCGCGGGTGGTCTGACCCGCGCCTTCATCGGTTCGCCGCTGACGCCGCTTTTCCTGCTTGCCGCCTTTGTCTTCGGCCTCGTCGCGCTCGTCTCGCTGCCGCGCGAGGAAGAGCCGCAGATCTCGGTGCCCATGGTCGATATCATGGTGCGCGCCGACGGGCTGAAGGCCGCCGATGCGGTCAAGCTGATCACCGAACCCTTGGAGACCATCGTCAAGGGCATCGACGGGGTCGAGCATGTCTATTCGCAAAGCCGCGATGATCAGGTCATGGTCACGGCGCGCTTTCTTGTCGGCACCTCGTCTGACGCGGCGGTGCTGCGGGTCCATGACAAGGTGCGCGCGAACATGGATCGCATTCCCGTCGGTGTGCCGGAACCCCAGATCATCGGGCGTGGCATCGACGATGTGGCCATCCTGTCGCTGACGCTCTCGCCGACCGAAGCGGCCGCCGACCGGATCAGCGCAAATGACCTGACCCGCATCGCCCGCGAACTGCGGACCGAGATCGCCAAGATCCCGGATGTGGGCCTGACCTATATCGTCGGCGAGACATCTGAACGCATCCGCATCGCGCCCGATCCGGCACGGCTGGCGCTTTACGGCGTCACGCTGCAACAGCTTGCGGGCAAGGTGCAGGGCGCGAACCGCGCATTCCCCGTGGGCAATATCCGCGATCAGGGCCAGCAGATCGAGGTCATTGCGGGCGAAACCCTGTCCTCTCCGCAGGAGATCGGCAATCTTCTGATGACCACGCGCGACGGACGTCCGGTCTATGTCCGCGACGTTGCCGATGTCAGCTTTGTCTCAGGGGCCGAGGAGCTCCGCGTCGCGACCGTCACCAAGACCGAATCCGGACTTGTCCTCCGTCCCTCCGTGACGCTCGCCGTCGCCAAGCGGGCAGGCTCCAACGCCGTTACCGTGGCCGAGGCAATCCTGCACAGGGCGCATGCTCTGGACGGCAGGCTGATCCCGCATGATATCGAGGTCGAGGTCACCCGCGATTACGGTGAAAGCGCGAATGAGAAGGCGAACGAACTGCTCTATCACCTCGCGCTCGCCACGGTGTCGATCATCGCGCTGGTCTGGCTTGCCATCGGTCGGCGCGAGGCGGTCGTGGTCGCCGTCGTCATCCCGGTCACGATCCTGCTGACGCTCTTCGCCTCCTGGCTCATGGGCTACACGCTCAACCGCGTCTCGCTTTTCGCGCTGATCTTCTCCATCGGTATCCTCGTCGACGACGCCATCGTGGTGATCGAGAACATCGCCCGGCACTGGGGGATGAAGGACGGGCGCGACCGCCGGACAGCGGCCATCGACGCCGTGGCAGAGGTCGGCAACCCGACCATCGTCGCGACGCTGACCGTGGTCGCCGCGCTTCTTCCGATGCTCTTCGTTTCGGGCCTGATGGGTCCCTATATGTCGCCCATCCCGGCCAACGCCTCTGCCGCGATGATCTTTTCCTTCTTTGTTGCGGTCATGGTCACGCCCTGGCTGATGCTGAAGGTCGCAGGCAAGGCTGCGACCCACGGCCATGAGGAAGGGCAGGGCGGGCCGCTCGGCCGCGCCTATTCGGCGGTGGCGAAGCCTATCCTCGCGTCGAAGGCGCGCAGCTGGGGGTTCATCGGGGCGGTGCTTGTCCTGACCTTCGGTTCGCTTGCGCTCTTCTATACCAAGGATGTGACGGTCAAGCTTCTGCCCTTCGACAACAAGTCGGAGTTGCAAGTCACCATCGACCTGCCCGAAGGATCGTCGGTCGAGGCGACCGATGCCGTGGCGCAGGCAGTTGCCCGCGCGGTGCTGGACCTGCCCGAGGTGCGGTCGGTCCAGACCCATGCCGGAACAGCGGCGCCCTTCAACTTCAACGGTCTTGTGCGGCATTCCTACCTGCGGTCCATGCCCGAAATGGGCGAGGTCGCGATCAACCTGTTGCCCAAGGGTGAACGCGACCGGACAAGCCACGATATCGCGCTGGAAATCCGCGAACGGATCATGGCGCTGCCGGTGCCTGAGGGCACGTCACTGAAAACCGTTGAGCCACCGCCGGGCCCACCGGTGCTGGCCACGCTTCTGGCCGAGATCTATGGACCGGACCCCGAAACACGCAGGCAGGTTGCTGAAAAGGTCGAAGACGCGTTCCGTTCGGTCCCGTTCATCGTTGACGTAGACAATTCATACGGGCAGCCCGCACGGCGGCTGCGCGCGACGATCTCGACCGACAATGCCGAGTTCTTCCAGGTCCAGGAATCCGATGTCTTTGATACGATCGCAATCCTGAACGGCGGCACGACCATCGGTTATTCCCATCGCGGCGAGGGTCGCCAACCGATCCCGATCCGGGTCGAACGGCCCAAGGGTGAGCGCACGCTTGACGAGACGTTCCTCACGACGCCTATCCCGGCGAACGTGCTTCCGGGCGCTCGCGGCGTGGTCGAACTGGGCGACGTTGTCGAAGTGACCGAGGAAACCGCTTCTTTCCCGGTCTTCCGCCACAACGGCCGTGAGGCCGAGATGGTGACAGCCGAACTGGCGGGCGATTTCGAGGCCCCCTTGTACGGAATGCTCGCCGTGCAGGATGCGCTTGATGCGCAGGACTGGACCGGATTGCCGAAACCGGACATTTCGCTCCATGGACAGCCCGAGGACGAAACCGGACCAACGCTTCTCTGGGACGGGGAGTGGGAGGTCACCTGGGTCACCTTCCGCGACATGGGCGCGGCCTTTGGCGTGGCGCTTCTGGGCATCTACATCCTCGTCGTCGCGCAGTTCGGATCGTTCAAGGTGCCGCTGGTGATCCTGACGCCGATCCCGCTGACCTTCATCGGCATCCTCGGTGGTCACTGGGCCTTTGGTGCGCCGTTCTCTGCGACGTCGATGATCGGCTTCATCGCGCTTGCGGGGATCATCGTGCGGAACTCCATCCTTCTTGTCGATTTCATCCGCCACGCCCCGAACCGCGATAGGCCGCTGACCGAGATCCTGATCGAGGCCGGCGCGATCCGGTTCAAACCGATCCTTCTGACCGCGCTTGCGGCGATGATCGGCGCGGCGGTGATCCTGACCGATCCGATCTTTCAGGGCCTCGCCATCTCGCTCCTCTTCGGGCTCGCATCGTCGACGCTGCTGACCGTCCTTGTGATTCCGGCGGTCTACCGCGTCCTCAGAACCTGACCTTCGGGCGATTGATTCCTCTCCGCCCCCAGTCCGGGGGCGGGAGGGCGTATTAGGGATGCAACGTGTGCAATCGCCTCAACTGTCGCGAGAAATCCCCTGAATATCCCACAACGCGCCACTTTTCGGACACGGTGCGCGGCAAAGACTTCACTTACGGGGCGCACGCTAAAAGGCAGGACAGGAAGATGAAACTCGCAAACGCCATTCTAAGCCGCTTGTTCCGCAACCGTTCCGACAAGCAGGACGCGTTCGAAAGCCGCCTCGTGACCATGGGCAGCGAAGTTAACCGGACCCGCCGCCCGGTGACGACGGCGCGCCCGCCGCTCTTCGTCCGTCAGGCCCGTCAGATCGCCTGACCACAGCTGATATTCTGAACATGGTAACGGTCAGAAATTGACCGTTACACCCGGCAGGTTCAATTCGCGAACCAGATCACGCACTTCCTGCCGCGCGGCCACGTTGGAGATGTTGAGCTTCTCCACCCCCACATCCTTCAGATCGAGAAGCGTGAGACCCCGCGGGAACAGCTCGCGGAAGATGACGCGCTCGGAAAATCCGGGCGCTACGCGGAAGCCGATCCGCTTGGACAATTGCTCAAGTGCGCCGCCGACCTTGCGCTTGTTGTGCATCTGCTGCGCGCCAAGACGGTTCCTCAGCACGATCCAGTCGATGGGCTTCAACCCGGCGCGGGCGCGCAACTGGCGGGCATGCCACACCATTTCAGAATAGATCGACGGGCCGATGACCCGGCTGGTATCGGGATCGACACGCGCCAGAAGGTCGAAATCAATGAAGCTGTCGTTCAGCGGCGTGATCAGCGTGTCGGCCAGCGAATGGGCGACCTGGCTAAGGCGCGTATGCGATCCGGGGCAGTCGATGATGATGAACTCGGCATCCTTCTCCAGCCCGGCGACGGCGGCAGAGAGGCGACGGTCATAGACGTTCTCACCGGCGGCGAGCGTCGACTGATCCACCTCGGGCAGGTCGCGGTAGTCCGGGATCGGCAGGTCCAGCCCCTCTTTCCGGGCGAAAGCGCGGCGGTTTTCGACGTAACGGCCGAAGCTGCGCTGCCGCAGGTCGAGGTCGAGCGCGCCAACCTTGTGTCCCATCCGCGCCAAGGCCGTCGCCACATGCATGCAGGTCGTCGATTTCCCCGACCCGCCCTTTTCGTTGCCCACGACGATGATATGCGCCACGTGTCTGTCCCTGTATCTCGTTCCGTGTTCCCGGAATCAAAAAGGCGCGCCGTCCCCAGCGCGCCTCTACTATATGTTGCGCCCCCACTCTTGGGAAGCGCAAGGGGCTCAGAATCCGAGGCCCGCGTACTTGTTCTTGAACTTCGACACGCGGCCGCCGGTATCCATCAGCTTGGCCGAACCGCCGGTCCAGGCCGGATGCACCGAGGGATCGATGTCGAGCGACATGGAGTCGCCTTCCTTGCCCCAGGTCGAGCGAACCTGGAAGGTGGAGCCGTCGGTCAGCTTGACCTCGATCATGTGGTAGTCGGGATGGATGTCTTTTTTCATGGTCCCGCTCCTCACGCTTCGGCTTTGGGCTTGTAATTGGTGACTTCGGCGATCCGGGCGGATTTACCACGACGGTCGCGCAGGTAGTAGAGCTTGGCGCGGCGGACGCGGCCGCGGCGCACGACCTCGATCGAGTCGATGTTGGTCGAGTAAAGCGGGAAGACGCGCTCGACGCCTTCGCCGAAGGAAATCTTGCGGACGGTAAACGAGGCGGCAATCGTGTCGCCACCCTTGCGGGCGATGCAGACGCCTTCGTACATCTGGACGCGCGAACGCGTGCCTTCCGTCACCTTGTAGCCGACACGGACGGTGTCGCCCGCCTTGAAGTCCGGGATGGACTTGCCGAGCGCGGCGATCTGCTCGGCCTCCAGTTGCGCGATCAGGTTCATCGCGTGATCCTTTCAATGTGCTCGCGGTGGTTCCGCGATGGTGTTCGCGCCTCAGAGCTCCGTGTCTTCATCGGGTCCGCATGCCGCGCCCGCCGGAGATCAGGTCATCGTTCCTTGTTCTTGCCGCCGCTCGCCGCCCCAGCCGAAGAAAACAAAGGGCATGGGCGAACAGACAACAGGCCCGGCCGACTCGATTGAGCCCCGGACGGGCGGGGTATAGTGGGGGCGAACGGGTGGGTCAAGGGGAGCGTGGTGCACCAGCACTATGAGTCTGCTTGGAGCCCTTCCACGACAGTCGTGCGTGGCGGAGCAGCCCCGTCCGAGGATGCTTGTAACTCTCACATGGCTACTGCATCAACGATGAAGTCCCGAGGACGTATATCGCAATCGGTGACATCTTCGTTTCGTCGCGCCACTCTATTCCTTCGCCAGTTCGACCGAGCGGTTTGTGAAGCTTGGCAACGTCGAGGCCGGCGCGGCGGGCGGCTCCGACGTAATCCTCCTCAGTCCAGAAATAGTCGTACAAGACGACGTCTATCCCTTGGATCAACAGTTTCACCGTGTCGCCGCTTTGAAGCAATTTGTCATTCTCGGGAAAAGCGTAAGACAATGATACCCAGTTCCCTTCGGTCGCTTCTGTCGAGGAGGTCACAAGGATTATTATTCCATCTTTTCTCAAAACCCGCTTCAGTTCCTTCAGGATATTCTCGATCTCTGCGATGCGCGAGACTTCCAGGAACACGTAGCTGGCGAAGATCAGATCGAAAGCGGAGTCTTCGAATGGTAGGCGTCCACTGGGAACATGGTGATACTCACCCGCCTCATCTCTGGAGCGAGCTTGCCTGAGCATATCGTGACTGATGTCCACGCCGACCGCATCGTAGCCAAGGCGCTTCAGAAATCGTGTCGAGCGCCCCGCGCCACAGCCATAATCGAGCACGGATGCGACGGAACTTGCGTACTCATCAATCAGCATGGGTATGTCGCGAAAGGCCAGGTATTGTGTCCCTTGCATCTCGAGGTCAGCAAATGCGTCCGCGTGTTTTTCGTAGTCGTGAGTTTTGATGCTCATCGAAGCCATCTCCGCGAAAATGTGGCCATATTCGCCATCCGGAGCGGTCTCGCCGACCGCAAGGCCCAAACCCATGGTGCACAAAGACTGAACCGGCCCACCCAATTGGAGCAATCTACCGATCCTAGCCGATCTGTGAATTTGAGTGAATGCAGCATCGTCCGAACGGCAGCGCCTTCTGTCCGGCCCCAGATTGAGTAGGCCTCCAACGTCAGCGTCGTCCACGTTGCTGACGCTTGGTAGCTATCGTTCGGATTTAGCTTTTGTCGCCGCCCATAGATCCGGCCGCCTTTCCCGCGTCAGCCGTTCCGCCTCCGCCCGCCGCCATTTCTCGACTTCGGCGTGATTGCCCGAGGTGAGGACGGGCGGGATCTCGCGTCCCTCCCAGACTGCCGGGCGGGTGTATTGCGGATGCTCCAGAAGGCCGTGGGAGTGGCTTTCCTCTTCCGTGGAGGCCGCGTTGCCGAGGACACCGGGCAGAAGCCGCACGACTGCATCCAGCAATGCCTGCGCGGCGATCTCACCGCCGGTCAGGACGAAGTCGCCGAGGCTCACCTCCTCGACCGCGTAGTGATCGAGCACACGCTGGTCGACGCCCTCGAACCGGCCCGCAAGCATCGTGATGCCTTGCGTGGTTGCCCAGCGGCGGGCCATCGCCTGATCGAAGGGTTTGCCGCGCGGCGACAGGTACACGACCGGCCATTTTGCACGGTCGGGCGGTGTGCCGATGGCTGCCTGATCGAAAGCCGCGCCCACCACATCGGCGCGCAGCACCATGCCCGCGCCGCCACCTGCCGGCGTGTCGTCGACATTGCGGTGCTTGCCAATGCCGAAGGGGCGGAGCGGAATCGTCTCCAGATGCCAGAGTCCGGCCACCAGCGCCTTTCCGGTCAGCGAAAGGCCGAGCGTGCCCGGAAAGGCCTCCGGGAAAAGCGTGATGATACGGGCGGTCCATGCACCTTTAAGGCGTGGGGTTTCCGCCATCAGGTCACGGGGTTTGAGAGAGGCCGAGACGGACAGCCGCCCGTGGGATTTGGGTTTATCTTCGCCCGTCACTCCGTCTCCTCCGGCGGGTCCGCGATGATCCGGCCAGTCGTCAGGTCTACGGTCGGGACGACAGCGCGGGTGAAGGGCAGAAGGAGCGCGGTCTTCCGGCCCGGCGTGAAGATTTCCAGAATATCGCCCGCGCCATGATTGTGGACCGCGCGGAGTGTGCCGAGCTTGGCGCCGCCGGTGTCATAGACCTCGAGTCCGATCAGATCGGCATGGTAGAACTCGTCATCCGGCAGGTTGGGCAGCATCGACCGGTCGGCATAGAGGTCTGTTCCGCGCAGGGCGTCGGCCTCTTCCTTGGTTGAGACGCCCGAGAGGCGCGCGGCGAAACCGTTATTGATGCTGCGGGTGATGCGGAGGGTAAAGCTGCGTTTGCCGTCCTCGGTCCAGAGAGGCGCGTAAGCGGCAATCGCCTCGGGTTGGGCGCAATAGCTTTTCAGCCGCACCTCACCCCTGACGCCGAAGGCGCCGCCAATGGCGCCGACGCAGATACGGTCAGTTGCCATCTGTCACCTCCGGACACTCGGCCGCCACCGTGGTGGCGGCCGGTTTCGGGACCAGTATGCGATCGGTCTTCATACCCAGCCAGAACGACCCCGCACACAGCGTGAGGGTGACGATCCGGCGCAGGAAAAAGCCGATCAGCATGTCTTTTCAGCGCCTTATTCGGACGCAGCTTCGTCGGCCGCAGCCTCTTCGGCCGGGGCTTCAGCAGGGGCGGCAGCGGCTTCAGATGCCTTGGCCGACTTCGCGGCCTTTTCTTCGGCGCGCTTCTTGGCCTTGTCGCCCGGCTCGGCTTTTTTCATGTTGGCGCGGGTGGCTTTTTCCTTGACGCCGGCGGCTTCTAGCATGCGGGCGATGCGGTCAGTCGGCTGGGCGCCTTTGGACAGCCAGTGCTGCACGCGCTCCATGTCCATCTTCACGCGGTCTTCGGAGTCCTTCGGCAGCAGCGGGTTGTAGGTGCCGAGCTTTTCGAGGAAGCGGCCGTCGCGCGGCATGCGGCTGTCGGCTGCGACGATCGAATAGAACGGACGCTTCTTGGAGCCCCCACGGGCGAGGCGGATTTTCATAGCCATTTGAATGTCTCCTTTACTTGGCTTTGAAACAGGCACGTGCCTGTTATTCCTTGGTTATTTCTGCAGTTTCTCGTGATGCCTGATGACTTCCGATATGATGAAGTTCAGGAATTTCTTGGCGAATTCGGGGTCGAGATCGGCCTCCAGCGCCATGCGCTGCAACCGCTCGATCTGCTGGCTTTCACGCAGGGGATCGGAGGCGGGCAGGTCGTGTTCGGCCTTCAGCCGACCCACCGCCTGGGTGTGCTTGAACCGCTCGGCCAGCGTGTAGACGAGGATTGCGTCGAGCCGGTCGATGCTCTCGCGGTGGCCCTTCAGCAAGGACGCGGCAAGGGTCGTGGGATCACTCATGCGGACCTCCGATATGGGCGAAAGGGCGTCTGGCGGCTGTATGGCAGGCGTATGGCATCCGTCCCGACACTGTCCCGACAGTGATGCGGGACCGCAGCGCCGGGGCGCTGCCCCGGACCCCGGGGTATTTCGGCAATGAAGAAGCAGGTCGGGTCATGCGTTTCCCTCCCGGCGGTGGCGGTAGACGAGGACTGGCTCGTCGAAGGCGGCCTCGGCCGCGTGGTCGCGGGTGGCGCCGAGCCGTTCGGCAAGCCGGACGGAGCGGTCATTGCCATGGTCGATATAGCTGACCTGCGTGTCCCAACCGAGCGCGCCGAAGGCATGGGCACGGGCCGCCAGCGCGGCCTCGTGCGCAAGGCCCTTGCCCTCGGCCGCAGCGGAGAAGAGATAGCCAAGCTCCGGCTCGCGGTCGCCGGGTTCGAACCCGAGAAGGACGAAGCCAAGGAGCGCGCCGTCGGCCTTCCCCTCGACGGTCCAGAGCCCGTGCCCGCGCAGGAGCCAGGTCGCGGTCGCCTGGGTGAAGTCGAGCCAGGCATCCTCACGCGACATCGGCCCGCCGATGTAACGCCCGCGTTCGTCGCATTCGATCGCCGCCCAGTCGTCGAAATCGCAGATGCGTGGGGCGCGGAGGCGGAGCCGCGCGGTCTCGATCACCGGGATCAGGGCGGAAAGCGCGCCTGCTAGCGCGGCGGCCGGGCCGGTCGGGGGCTGTTCCCATGGGCGAATCATGCGCGCGCCTCCGGAGCCGGGTGGCGGTAGACGTAGCAGGTCTTGTCGCCGCCGGGATGGGTGGCCTTGTCGTCGCGGACGGCGCCCATGCGTTCGGCGAGCGCGATGGAGCGGGTGTTCTCCGGCACCACGTAGCTGACGGCGGTGTCCCAGCCGAGTGTATCAAAGGCATGGGCGCGGGCGGCGATTGCGGCCTCGCAGGCATAACCTTTGCCTTCGGCCCCGGCTGACCAGACCGCCCAGCCGATTTCGGTTTCCGGCCAGCCTGCGGGGAACCATGGCCCGGCCATGCCCAGCACCTTGTCCGCGCCCTTGGCCGTGAAGATGAACATGCCAAAGCCGCGCATCACCCAATGGCCGATGAGGTGGCCGAACGCACGCCATTTCTTGCCCTCGTCCAACTCGCCGTCGCGCACGAACTGCGAGCGGGGGGTGGCGAGGAAGGCGGAAAAGGCGGGCCAGTCCTGCGGCGCGGGCGCGCGGAGCGTGAGGCGGTCTGTGGTCAGGACGGGCGTGTCGGCCAGATGCGGGGTCATGCGAGCCCCCTGATGTCGTGTACGATCACCACGTCGCCGGGATCGGTGCCGGGGATCGTGGGGTCTATTGTGCCGCCAAGCTTCAGCCCGAGCGCGATGGAGCGGTCATTGGCCGGGTCGATGATGTTGATCAGGCGGTCCCAGCCGAAGCTCTTGCGCGCCCATACCATGACGGCTCGGGCGGCCTCGGCGGCGTAACCCTTGCCCTCTGCCTCTGGCACGGTGAACCAGCCAAGCTCGGGTTCGGGATAACCCATGAATTCATAGATGCCGACCTCGCCGACATAAGCGCCGGTTTCACGGTCATCGAGGCCGAAGGCGCCGTAGCCCTTGAGCTGCCAGAGCGCCACATCGGCGGCCCATTTCTTCCACGCCTCTTCCCGGCCCATCATGCCCCGTTCGTGGATCGAGCGGGGGGAGGCGAAGAATGCCGCCCAATGCTCGAAATCTGCGAGTTTGGGGGCGCGGAGGGTGAGGCGGTCGGTGTGAAGGTTCGGAGGAATCATGCGGTACCGCCTTGGGTGCGGGCATGCCGGGAGAGCGCGGTCGAGAAACCGGACGTGGTCCCCCCACCCCCATCCCCTCCCCACGAGGGGGAGGGGAGGCTCCCGGAGTGTCGATGCCGGTCGTCATGACAGCGGGCGGACGCGGCTCCCCTCCCCCTCGTGGGGAGGGGATGGGGGTGGGGGGCCACCCGCGCTTGGCGCCGATATGTCCGCGCTGCGATCACTTCTTCTTGCCCAGACCGCCGAGGCCCGAAAGCCCCGAGGGCAGCTTCATGCCGCCAAGACCGCCCGGCAGACCCATGCCGCCCGGCAGCTTGCCGCCGCCGATGCCTTCCTGCATGCCCTTGGCCATGGCTTCCATCTCGGCCGGGCTCATCTTCGAGGGGTCGGGCATGCCGCCTTTCCCCATCATCTGCCTGATGGCCTGTTTCATCATGCCGCCCTTGCCCATCTTCTTCATCATGTCCGCCATCTGGCGGTGCATCTTCAGAAGCTGGTTGAGTTCGCTGACCTCAAGCCCCGCACCGGCGGCGATGCGCTTCTTGCGGCTGGCCTGCAGGAGGGCGGGATTGGCGCGCTCTTTCTTGGTCATTGAGCCGATGAGCGCGATCTGGCGGCGGAGGATGGAGTCGTCGAAACCCGCCGCCTCCATCTGTTTCGCGGCCTTGCCCATGCCGGGCAGCATGCCCATCATGCCCTGCATGCCGCCCATCTTGATCATCTGTTCAAGCTGGGACTTGAGGTCGTTCATGTTGAAAAGGCCCTTGGCGAAGCGCTTGGCCATGCGCTCGGCCTGTTCGGCCTCCAAGGTCGCCTGCGCCTTTTCGACAAGGGCCACGATGTCGCCCATGCCGAGGATGCGGCCCGCGACGCGCTCGGCCTCGAAGGTCTCAAGGGCGTCCATCTTTTCGCCCAAGCCAACGAAGCGGATCGGCTTGCCGGTGACCGCGCGCATCGAAAGCGCGGCACCGCCGCGGCCGTCGCCGTCCATCCGGGTCAGGACGACGCCGGTGATGCCGACCTTGGCGTCGAATTCCTGCGCGACCTCGACGGCGACCTGACCGGTCAGGCCATCGACGACGAGAAGCGTTTCGCGGGGCTTGGTGACGGCGGCGACCTCGGCCACCTCGTCCATCAGGACCTGATCGATCTGCAACCGGCCGGCGGTGTCGAGCATGTAGACGTCGTAGCCGCCGAGCGTCGCCTGCTGCTTCGCACGCTTGGCGATCTGGACGGCGCTTTCGCCCTTGACGATCGGCAGTGTATCGACGCCGATTTGTGTCCCGAGGATTGCAAGCTGCTCCATCGCCGCCGGGCGGTTGGTGTCGAGCGAGGCCATGAGGACGCGCTTCTTCTCGCGTTCCTTCAGGCGTTTGGCGAGCTTGGCGGTGGTGGTGGTCTTGCCGCCACCCTGAAGGCCGACCATCAGGATCGGGGCGGGCGGGTTGTCGATTTTCAGCGTGCCGGGATCTTCGGCACCGCGAAGGACGTCGATCAGCGCGTCATGGACGATCTTGACGACCTGCTGGCCGGGGGTGATCGATTTGGTGACGGCGGCGCCGGTGGCCTTGCCCTCCACCGCCTTGATGAAATCGCGCGCGACGGGCAGCGAGACGTCGGCCTCCAGCAGCGCCACGCGGACCTCGCGGAGCGCGGTTTTGACGTCGTCCTCAGAGAGGGCGCCCTGTTTCGTCAGCCGGTCGAAGACGCCGCCAAGGCGTTCTGACAGGTTCTCGAACATATGGCCCTCCTTGGCCTTTTGACTTCATTGCCCCTGACATAGCGACAGGAGCGTCCAAACGCAAAACGCACCAGTGGGCGCAACGCGCTGACTGGTGGCGATCCCCTGACATTCCGGGGACCGGAAGTTTTGTCACTTCCGGGATCCGGGCGGGTTTAGGCGAGGGGGCGCTGCGAGTCAAGCCGGGTCGGGGCTTCAGCCCTTGTGGACCTCTTTCAGCTTGTCGATGCCGAGCATCTTCATCATGGCTTTTTCGTAGTAGGGCTCGGACGTGCCCTTCTTAACCTTGCGGATGAAGTATTTCTCGAACCCGATCTTTGCCAGATGGACCCATTTGCCCGACGACGACCAGTTGACGTTGCGCGGCGGAATCTGCGGCTGGGCGACGAAGGCCACGCCGCCATCGCCGAAATCGGCGAGGCAGACGGCGTTCCAGGTGCCGACATTGTCGGGTTCCTGCCCGCGCAGAACCTGCCCGAGGTTGTGGGCCGTCGCGGTCACCATGGATTCAATCATGAAGCCGGTCTTGGGCACGCCGCAGGGCACGGGCGTCGGCCCCATCGGCGGGATCGCGACGCAGACGCCGACAGCGAAGATGTTGGGGTATTTCGGATTGCGCTGGTGCTGGTCGACGATGGTGAAGCCGCGCGGGTTCGACAGGCCCTCAATACCGGACACGGCCTTGATGCCGCGGAACGCGGGCAGCATCATTGCGAAACCGAAGGGCAGGGCCTTTTCCGCCTTGACCGATCCGTCCTCGGCGATCTCCTCGACCACCATTTTGCCGTCCTCGACCTTCTTCACGCGGGCCGAGGTCATCCATTTGATGTGTTTGCCACGCATCTCGCCTTCGAGAAGGCCCTTGGTGTCGCCCACCCCGTCCAGGCCAAGATGGCCGATATAGGGTTCGGACGTCACGAAGGTCATCGGCACCTTGTCGCGGATCTTGCGGCGGCGGAGTTCGGTTTCCAGGATGAAGGTGAATTCGTAGGCCGGACCGTAGCAGGACGCGCCCTGCACCGCGCCGACGATGATCGGGCCGGGGTTCTTGCAGAAGGCTTCGAACTTTTCAGCGGCCATCTCAGCATGGTCGACATGGCAGATCGACTGGGTATGGCCACCATGCGGGCCGAGGCCCTCGATCTCGTCGAAAGCAAGTTCAGGCCCGGTTGCGATGATCAGGTAATCGTAGTCGATGGAAGTGCCGTCCACGAGGTCGAGCCGGTTTTCTTCAGGATGCAGTTTTTCCGCCGCGACTGGCTTGAAGTCGATCCCCTTTCTGTTCAGCGGCTGGGTCAGGTCGACCGTGATGTCGTCTCGCTTGCGCCAGCCGACCGCGATCCATGGATTGGACGGGACGAAGTGATAGAGGGGGTCCTTGGTGACAATGGTGATCCGATCCTCTGGCCGGATCTGGTCGGCCAGTTCATAGGCCATGATGGAGCCGCCAAGCCCGGCCCCCAGAACGACGATATGTGCCATTTCCTGCTCCTCCCAGAGCATCGGCTGGCCATTTTGGGCAGCCTGATAGCACACACATATAATGAAAATGGAATATGATAATGATCTGTGTCAATTTCACGCAACGAAAAGAAAAACCCCGCGCCGGGTGGCGCGGGGTCTGACGTTCAGGCCGAAATTCCCGGAATTACTTCGGAATTTCGCCGGTGATGCCTTCAACATAGAAGCCCATGCCGAGAAGATCGCCATCCGGTGCGGTCTGGCCTTCAGCCAGCCAGGCCGAGCCGTCCTGCTTGTTGATCGGGCCGGTGAACGGGTGGTAGCTGCCCGCCGCGATGGCGTCGCGCATCGCTTCCGCTTCGGCCTTCACCTCGGCCGGAACCGCGTCCGTGATGTCGCCGATCAGCACTTCGCCGCCCGAAATACCTTCCCATGCATCACCGGACTCATAGGTGCCGTCGAGAAGCTGGCCTACCCGCTTCACATAGTAGGGACCCCAGTTGTCGATGATCGACGAGACGCGCGGCGAGGGCGCGTATTCCGACATGTCGGAAGCCTGACCGAAGCCGATCACGGCACCGTTAGACTTGGCGGCCTCGGCCAGAGGTGCGGTCGAGTCGGTGTGGGCGGCGATCACGTCCACGCCCTGCTCGATCATCGCTTTGGCGGCATCGGCCTCTTTCGCCGGGTCGAACCAGGTATAGGCCCAGACCACGGTCAGTTCGACATCCGGGTTCACCTTCTTGGCGTGCAGGTAATAGGAGTTGATGCCCATCACCACTTCGGGGATCGGGAAGGAGGCGATGTAGCCAATCTTGTTTGTCTTGGTCATGCGGCCCGCGATCGTGCCCTGCACCGCGCGGCCCTCATAGAAGCGGGCGTTGTAGGTGGAGACGTTCGGATGATCGCGCTTGTAGCCCGTGGCATGTTCGAACATCACGTTCGGGAACTTGGCGGCGACCGCATTGGTCGGGTCCATGTAGCCGAAGGAGGTGGTGAAGATGATGTTGCAGCCCGACAGCGCCATCTGGGTCAGCACGCGTTCGGCATCGGCACCTTCCGGCACGTTTTCCTGAAACGCGGTTTCAACCCTGTCGCCGAAGGCGGCCTCCACATCCTGACGGCCGACATCGTGCTGATAGGTCCAGCCGCCGTCGCCGACGGGGCCGACATAGACGAAGCAGGCCTTGACCTTGTCCATCTGGGCATTGGCCGCGCCGCTGAAGGCAAGGCCGAGGCCGAGCGCTGCAGAGGCAAGTAGATGTCTTCTTTTCATATTACACTCCCGGTTGGTGGGGCTTCGCGCCCCGATGGTTGGCCTCAATGCGAGGCGTGGAAATTCTGACCAAGGCTTGCAGGCGCGTTCAGAGACGCCTTTCCACGGCCAGAGGACATGATGACCAGCACAAGGATGGTTACCAGATAGGGCGCCATCGACAAGTACTCGACAGGGATGGCAGAACCAGCAGCCTGCAGATTGAGCTGCAGAACCGTGATGCCGCCGAAGAGATAGGCGCCGATGAGTACCCGCCAGGGCCGCCAGCTGGCAAAGACCACGATCGCGAGCGCGATCCAGCCCGCGCCGGAGGTGATGCCGTCGACCCATTGGGGCACGCGGACAAGGCTGATATAGGCCCCGCCCATTCCGGCCATGGCGCCCCCGAACATGATGCAGCCGATGCGGACGCGGGTGACCTTGTAGCCCAGCGAATGTGCGGCCTCATGGTTTTCGCCGACCGCGCGGATGATGAGGCCGAGGCGCGTGGATTTCAGCACATACCAGGTGACGGCGACCATCAGGATGGAGAAATAGACCATCCAGTCATGGGCAAAGAGAACCCGGCCGAGGAAGGGGATATCGGCCAGGGGGCCGAAGGGTACGGCATTCGTGGGCGGCGGCTTGATCCCGTTGTAGCCTTGCCCCGCGAGAGAGGAGAGGCCGAGGCCGAAGAGCGTCAGCGCTAGACCGGTTGCCACCTGATTGGTCAGGAGGAACTGGGTCAGGAAGGCGAAGACGAGGCTGAGCGCCGCACCGGCGACCGCGCCGCCGATGAAGCCGATGACCGGGCTGCCGGTATTGACCGCCACGATGAATCCGGCAATGGCGCCGATAATCATCATCCCCTCGACCCCGAGGTTCAGGACGCCCGATTTCTCGACGATCAGCTCGCCGAGCGCGGCCAGCATGATCGGAACCGCCGCCACCATCAGCGAGGCAATCAGAACGGCCGGGTTAATTGATCCGAAATCCATCACTTGGCCCCCATGAACATGCGGATGCGGTAGTTGGACAGCACGTCCACCCCGAGCAGGAAGAATAAGAGCATTCCCTGGAAGACCTGGATTGCCGCCGAAGGCAGGCCGAGATTGGTCGCGGCCATCTCACCCCCGACATAGGTCAGCGCCATCAGGAGCCCGGCAAAGACGATGCCGATCGGATTGAGCCGTCCGAGGAAGGCCACGATGATCGCGGTGAAGCCATAGCCCGAGTTGAAGTCGATGGAGATCTGGCCT
The DNA here is from genome assembly GCF_029961185.1 of Albidovulum aestuarii. Lineage (GTDB taxonomy): Bacteria > Pseudomonadota > Alphaproteobacteria > Rhodobacterales > Rhodobacteraceae > Albidovulum > Albidovulum aestuarii. The sequence goes on from NZ_JASBQQ010000003.1 coordinate 215,490, forward strand.
GCGGGCCCGGTCACCTCGAAAAGCCCCGCAAGACCTGCCAGCGCACCCGAGACCCCCATGCAGAAGACAACGAGCCTTGTGGGGTTGACCCCGTGGAACCGGGCCGCGCGCGGCGCCTGACCGGCCAGCTTGATCTGGAAGCCGAGGATATGGCGTTGCAGAAGGATATAGACGAGGATCGCCGTCACCAAAGCCGCGACGCCACCCCAATGCAGCCCGCTGCCCGCAATCAGTTCCGGGTTCGATGCTGCCTTGTAGGATGAAAAGTTGCGGCTGCCGGGGAAGCCCGCGCCGTCCGGGTTGCGCAGGAAGCCGGTCGCGGCCTTGGCGAGGATCGTTTCGGCCACATAGACCAGCATCAGCGAGACGAGGATCTCATTGGTGTTGAACCGCGTCTTCAGGATCGCCGGGATCATCGCCCAGAGCCAGCCGCCAAGCGCCCCCGCGATCACCATTACCGGATAGATCAGCCGGGTTTCGGTCGGATAGACCGCCAGCCCCACCGAAGCGCCGATCACAGCGCCCATGATGTACTGACCTTCCGCGCCGATATTCCAGATGCCCGCCCGGAAACCGAGTGCAAGGCCGATGGCGATCAGGATCAGCGGCCCCGCCTTCACCAGCAACTGGCCGCGCAGGTAGAAGGCAAACTCGCCAAAGATCGGGTCCCAGAAGATCGTCCGGATCACCGCGATGGGGTCCTTGCCGAGCATGGCAAAGAGGATGCCGCCCACGATCATCGTCAGGAGGACGGCGACGATCGGCGTACCGTATTGCCAGAATTGCGAGGGTGTTGGACGTTTCTCAAGCCTCAGCATGATGCGCGACCTCCATTCCGTGGGCGCCGCCCATCATCAGCCCGATCTCGTCGATCGTCAGGCCCTTCACCGGGCGTGGCTTCGAGAGCCGTCCCTCGTTCAACACCGCGAACATGTCCGCGATTTCCAGAAGCTCATCGAGGTCCTGGCTGATCACCACGACCCCGGCACCTTCCGCCGCGCGGTTCAGGATCGCCTGCCGGATCGCCGCCGCAGCGGCGGCATCAACGCCCCAGGTGGGCTGGTTGATGACGATGACTTCCGGGGTCTGGTCAAGTTCGCGCCCGATCAGGAATTTCTGCAGGTTGCCGCCCGACAATGCCCGGGCGGCGACATGGTTGCCGGGTGTGCGGACGTCATAGGTGGCAATGACCTCATCGGCGAAGGCGCGGGTTGCGGGCCAGTCGATGAAGCCCTTGTTCGACAGGTTGCGCCGCAGATATCCGCTGAGGAAAGCGTTTTCCACTAGGGACATATCCGGCGCGGCGGCATGGCCATAGCGGTCTTCGGGGGCGGCCACCAGACCGGCATTGCGCCGTTCGCTCGGGCCGTAATCGCCCGCCGCATGGCCGTTCAGCCGCACCTTGTCCGGTGCGCTCTTCAACTCACCCGACAGCGCCAGCAACAATTCGTCCTGCCCGTTGCCGGCAACACCGGCGATGCCAAGCACTTCACCCCGTGCGACGGTGAAGCTGACATTCTTCAGCGACGTGCCGAACGGGATCGGCGAGTCGACCGAGAGGTCTGTCACGCCAAGGACCACCTCGCCCTTGTCGGCAGCCTTGCGTTCGGGCGGTGTCAGGGTTGCGCCGACCATCAGTTCGGCGAGTTCCCGCGCCGTGGACTGTTTCGGATCGGCGGTGCCGACGACCTTGCCGCGACGAAGGATCGTGGCGGCATCGCAGAGCGTCCGGATTTCCTCAAGCTTATGCGATATATAGAGGATCGCCGTGCCCTCCGCCGACAATTGCCGGAGCGTCCGGAACAGGATCTCCACCTCCTGCGGCGTCAGCACGCTTGTCGGCTCGTCCATGATCAGCAGCTTCGGGTCCTGCAGCAGGCAGCGGACGATCTCGACCCGCTGACGCTCCCCGGCCGACAGGTCGCCGACCATGCGCGACGGGTCCAGGGGCAGCCCGTATTCCTCGCTGACCGCCCGGATGCGTGCGGCAAGCTCGCGCATCGGGGGCGGGTTTTCCATACCAAGGGCGACATTCTCGGCGACGTTCAGCGCCTCGAAGAGCGAGAAATGTTGGAACACCATCGCGACGCCCAGTTCGCGCGCCATGCTCGGCGCGGTCGGTGCGAAGGCTTTGCCGCGCAACGTCATCCGCCCCTCGTCGGGTTTGACCAGCCCGTAGATCATCTTGACCAGCGTCGACTTGCCCGCGCCGTTTTCACCCAAGAGCGCGTGAACCTCTCCGACGCCGATCTTGAACGAGACATCCTCGTTCGCTTTCACCCCGGGATAAGATTTACTTATCCCATTGATATCGAGAAGAATTTCCCCCGTCATCCCGCGCGTTCCTTATGTGAGTTCTGGGCGGTTTTTTCGTTCAGTAGTTCGGTGGCGACACCCACGGCGATTGCCTGCGGGTGCTTTCCGAGACTTGGGTCGCCGATCGGGCAGCGGATGCGGTCGATCTGGCCTTCCCCGTGGCCAAGGGCCTTCAGCCGCGACCGGAACCGCGCCCATTTCGTCGCCGATCCGATCAGCCCGGCCCTGCCAAATCCGTGGCCGAGAAGCTGGTGGCAAATCTCCAGATCGAGCGCATGGCTGAAGGTCAGGACCAGATGTTCGGCATGAGAGGGCGCGTCCGCCACCAGTTCGGCCGGATTGGCGGCGATCCTTTGCACGACGCCTTCCGGCACCTCCGGAAACCGCGCGGCATCGGTGTCGATCCAGGTCAGGCGCAGGCCGGGCAGGGGGGCGAGGACAGAAACCAGCGCCCGGCCGACATGGCCCGCGCCCCAGATCCAGATGTCGCGCATGGGCGCGGTGACCGGCTCCACCATCCAGCCATGCAGGATGCGCGGCACAGGCCGGAAGCCCTCACCGCGTGCACGGTTGAGAATGCGGCGCACGGAAAGCGGCATGTCGCCCGAAGTGCCGGGCCGAGGCCGCGCCAGAATGCTGGCATCGCCAAGCGCGGCGAGTTTTTCGGCATCCCAGACCTCGGACAACAGCACGACCGCCCCCCCGCAGCATTGGTTCAGCGCCGGGCCGAGCGGCATCCGGTCGAGCCGGTCGGTCCGGCCTTCGGACAGCATGACCCGAGCCTTGGCTGCCGCTTCGTATTCCAAAGCGCCGCCACCGATCGTGCCGCACTGGCCATCCGACCAGACCAGCATCGCCGCACCCGCCTCGCGCGGGGCCGAGCCCTTGATCTCGGCCACGACCACCCGCACCACGGCGCCGTGGTCGGCCACCGCGCGGGCCAGTGCTTCACGGTCAAAGCTCATTGCTTCGTCCCCCGGGCGCGCTTCACCGCCGCCAGCACCGCCTCGGCGGTCGCGGGGGCCTGAAGGTCGGGATAGTTCGGGCCGCAGGCGGCGCAGGCATCCGAGAGCGCCGAGAAGACAGATATCCCGTGCATGAAGGGCGGTTCGCCCACGGCCTTCGACCGGTAGATTGTCTCCTCACGGTTTGCCCCGTCCCAGAGCGCGACATTGAAGATGCGTGGCCGGTCGGAACAGGCGGGGATCTTGTAGGTCGAGGGCGCATGGGTGCGCAGCCGCCCCTTGTCGTCCCACACGAGTTCCTCGGTCGTCAGCCAGCCGGCACCCTGCACATATGCCCCTTCCACCTGCCCAATATCGAGCGCGGGGTTCAGGCTGGCGCCGGCATCATGCAGGATATCGGCGCGCAGGATGCGGTTTTCACCCGTCAGCGTGTCGATCACCACCTCGCTGACCGCCGCGCCATAGGAAAAGTAGTAGAACGGCCGCCCGCGCCCCGCCTTGCGGTCCCAGGTGATCTTGGGCGTGGCGTAAAAGCCGGTGGAGGAGAGGCTGACGCGGCCCATATAGCAGCGGGCTGCGGCCTCGGCGAACGTCATCTCCTCGCCGCCGACAAAGACCTTGCCCTCTTCGAAATGCACTTTCGCGGGCACCGTCTGATGCTCGCGCGCCAGATAGTCGGCCATGCGGTCGCGGATCGTGTCGCAGGCGGCTTTGACCGCCATGCCATTGAGGTCGGACCCCGATGAGGCCGCCGTGGCCGAGGTGTTGGGCACCTTCGCCGTATCGGTTGCGGTGATCGCGATAGAGGAGACATCGACACCGAAGGAGGCAGCCGCAACCTGGCTGACCTTGCGGAACAGGCCCTGACCCATCTCAGTCCCGCCATGGTTCAGATGGATCGAACCATCGGAATAGACGTGCACCAGCGCGCCTGCCTGATTGAGATGGGTGAGCGTGAAGGAAATGCCGAACTTCACCGGCGTCAGTGAGATGCCCTTCTTCAGGATCGCATTTTCCGCGTTCCACCTGGCAATCGCCGCCTTGCGGGACGCAAATTCCGCCGAGGCCTCCAGCTTCGCCACCAGCCCGTTCAGGATGAAGTCCTCGACCTCCATATGGTAGGGGGTCGTCTGCTTCTTGTTGGCCGAAATACTCCCGCCGGAGGCGTCCGGCATATCGGCATAGAAATTCGCCTTGCGGACGGCGAGCGGTTCAAGCCCGAGCTGATGGGCGATATGATCCATCGCGCGTTCGATCCCGAGCATCCCCTGCGGGCCGCCAAAGCCGCGATAGGCGGTGGCGGACTGGGTGTTGGTCTTGAGACGATGGCTTTCGATCCGAACGTGTTCCAGATTGTAGGCATTGTCGGAATGCAGCATCGCGCGGTCGGCGACCGGCAGGGAAAGGTCCATGGCCCAACCGCAGCGGGCGAGTTGCAGGAACTCGATCCCGAGGATGCGGCCGGTATCGTCCACGCCCGCACGGTATTCGATGCGGAAATCGTGGCGCTTGCCGGTGATGACCATGTCGTCGTCGCGGTCATAGCGCATCTTGGCCGGGCGACCCAGAAGCCGCGCCACCAGTGCGCAGGACACGGCCAGCGCATTGCCCTGGCTTTCCTTGCCGCCAAAACCGCCGCCCATGCGGCGGATCTCGACCCGGACCGCGTTCATCGGCAGGCCGATCGCCTCGGCCACCTTGTGCTGGATCTCGGTCGGGTGCTGGGTCGAGGACTGGACGATGACGCCACCCTCGGCGGGCATCGCAAGGGCCGCCTGACCTTCCAGATAGAAGTGTTCCTGCCCGCCCATCTCGAACCGGCCTTCGACCACACGGGGCGCGCCCGCAATGGCCTTCGCCGCATCGCCCTTGGTCCAGATGACCGGCCCGCCTTCGAAGCGGCTGCCCGCCGCCATCGCATCATCGACGGTCAGAAGCGCGGGGCGTTCCTTGTATTGGATCCTGCCCATGCGCGCGGCTTTCCGGGCGGCGAGGTGGCTGTCGGCGATGACGAGGAAGATCGGCTGGCCGACATAGTGAACTGTGCCGGTGGCCAGCAAAGGTTCGTCATGGATCGAGGGCGAGACATCGTTGGCAAAGGGCAGGTCGTCTGCGGTCCAGACCGCGATGACGCCCGGCGCGGCACGAACCGCCGAGAGGTCGAGCGATGCGATCTCGCCATGCGCTACGGTCGAGAGGCCGAAAGCCAGATGCGCGGTGTTTGCGGGCAGGGGCACGTCGTCGATGTAACGCGCGGTGCCCGAGACATGGAGATGGCCGGAATCGTGGGTGACGGGTTTCGCGACGCTCATGCCTCTACCTCCAGCACCGAAACGGCACTCCCCGACCGTTCATGGAAATACCGCAGGAGCATGTTCTGAGCCGTCTCCAGCCGGTAGGCGGCGGACGCCCTCATGTCAGTCAGGGGGGTGAAATCCGTCGCAAAGGCGGGCAGGGCGGCCTCGATCGTCGCGAGTGTCCAGTCGCGTCCTGTCAGCGCGGCTTCGACCGCCGAAGCGCGTTTCGGGATACCCGCCATACCGCCGAATGCAATCCGGGCATTTTCAACTTTCGAACCGTTTAGCTCGATATCGAAGCATCCGCAGACCGCAGAAATGTCCTGATCGAACCTTTTTGAGAGTTTGTAGCAGGCAAGCCCCGGCGCGGTGTCGGGGATGGTCACCGCTTCGACAAACTCCCCCTTCGCGCGGTCCTGCTTGCCGTAGTCGAGGAAGAAATCCTCCAGCGCGATCTCGCGCCGTGTGGTCCCCTTACGCAGATGCAGCCGTGCGCCCATTGCAATGAGCGCGGGCGGCGCGTCGCCGATGGGCGAGCCGTTGGCGATATTGCCGCCGATGGTGGCCGCGCCCCGCACCTGTTCCGAGGCGAAGCGGCGCAGAAGTTCGGCGAAGGCCGGATGCGGGTCCGCCATCGCACGGCGCAGGGCCGCGATGGTCACGCCCGCGCCGACACGCCAGCCGCCCATCACCTTCTCGATCTTCTGAAGATCAGTGCAGGCGTGAAGGAAGGCGACCTCTGGCAGGTCGCGGAGCTGCTTGGTCACCCAAAGCCCGACATCGGTCGCGCCCGCGACAAGAACCGCGTCGGGATGGCTTTCATACCATTCCGCGAGTGCGTCCGATGTCGCGGGCGCGAAGGGGGCGGCATCCCCATTCAACGCCCCCAGATTCTCATTCATCCAGTCCGGTACCGGCGCGGTCGCGGCGGCTTCGGCCGCGCGGATGATCGGCGCATAGCCGGTGCAGCGGCAGAGATTGCCGGCCAACTGATCGTCGAAATCAGAAGCCCCGTTCTTCTGTGCGACGGCCATCGACATGACAAAACCCGGCGTGCAGAAGCCGCACTGGCTGCCATGCTTTTCGACCATTGCTATCTGAACCGGATGAACTTCGCCCTTTGGACCGGTCAGGCCCTCGACCGTGCGGAGGGCTTTTCCGTGAAGCTGCGGCAGAAAGAGGATGCAGGCATTCAGCGCGCGCGTCCCGCCCGCGTCGGTCACCATGACCGTGCAGGCGCCGCAATCGCCCTCGTTGCAGCCTTCCTTGGTACCCGTCAGCCCGCGCACCTCACGCAGCCAATCCAGTAGAGTCCGCGTCGGGCTTTCGCCTGATACGGTCACCGGCGTTCCGTTCAGCAGAAACGCAATCTCGTTCATCGAATGAACCCGCCGCCTTCTCCTCTTTCCGGCCAGTTGCGCATCCGCCCGATGCGGCGTAAAGCGGATGTCGCGCGCCTCCCTGCATCCATGAAGCGCCGAACGCCTCCTCAAGGCAAGCTAAACCTTTTTCAAAAACCGCTGAGCAGTTTCTTGGATTCCAAGATAATCGCAGGAAATCCACCGGTCGGGTAACCCTTACTGGCATTGCGGCCCGCGCCCGGTCATACTCGCCCGAAGGGTGGTTTCGAATACCGGGTAGGGCATGGAAACGGCGCTCTATGTGCTTGTGCTGGTGTCTTTGGCTCTGATCGTGGCGCAGGTCACGGCGAGCCGGCGGCATCGTGCACATGTTCTCGACCTCGCGCGGCGGTTACAGGACAGCGCGCCGACCCGGGATGTCGAGGCGACATTGCCGCCGATCGTCGCGGATTTTGCCCGCCGCAACGGTGCAAATCTAGACCGGATGCCAAGGGTGGCGTCGTTCCACCAGGCCGGCGAACTCCGCATCCGCAAGGGGGGGGCGTTCCGGTCGTTTCTGGCCTGGCAGGTCGTGGCGCTTGGCCGGGCCGGGTTCCTTTGGGAAGCACGCCAGACCGGTGCGTCACCGGTCTGGGTCAGGGTGCTTGATGCCTATATCGGCGCGGAGGGATGGCTGGAGGTCTGGCTGTTCGGGACGATCCCGCTGAAGAAGGCCGAGGGCGATGCGGTTTCACTGGGTGAGGCCTATCGCTATCTTGCCGAACTGCCCTGGGCACCGGATGCGATCCTAGGCAATCCGGATCTGGCCTGGCGGGTGACCGGACCCGATGCAGCCGAGGTGCGGATGACGGTACAGGAGGGCATCGCCCGGGTGCGGTTCGGTTTCGATGCGGCGGGCGATATCGTGACCATGGAGGCGGACGGGCGACCGGCACTGGATGAGAGTGGCAGCACCGTCAATCGAGACTGGCGCGGGCGCTTTGACGACTACGCGTGGATCGGTGGCAGGCGGGTGCCGCAGACCGGTGAGGTGGGTTATGTCTATCCGTCGGGCTACGAGGCTTACTTCCGTGGCCGGATCAGCGACTACGAGATCTCTTCCTGATGGCCGCTGCGGTTGAGCTGGCCCAGACGCCAGCAAGCAGGTGACGGGGCGGCCGGATTGGGTCTTTCCGGGGCCGTCGCCGATGGGCTAGGGTCAGGCCATGGCGACCGCTCCCCGATTCATCCACCTTCGCACCCACACCGAATACTCGCTTCTTGAAGGAGCGGTGCCGGTCAAGAAACTCGTCGGCTTCTGCGACAAGATGAAGATGCCCGCGATCGCGGTTACCGACACGAACAACATGTTCGCGGCGCTGGAATTTTCGGTTCTGGCGAAGGGGGCGGGGGTGCAGCCCATCGTCGGCTGCCAGATCTCGCTCGATGCCGATCCGGTTCAGCAGGGCGAACGCCCGCGCCCACCCGCGCCTGTTGTCCTTCTGGCGCAGAACGAAGCCGGGTACATGAACCTGATGAAGCTCAATTCCTGCCTTTACCTGCGCGGCGACGGATCGCTGCCGCATGTGACGGTGGAGGAGCTGGAGGCGCATTCGGATGGCATCATCTGCCTGACCGGCGGGCCCGACGGACCGGTTGGCCGCTTCTTGCAAGCCGGGCAGGGGCCGAAGGCTGAGGCGCTGATGCGCCGCCTTGCCGCCGCCTATCCCGACCGGCTCTATGTCGAGTTGCAGCGCCATCCGGGAGAGGGCGGACAATATACCGAGGCCGAACGCCTGACCGAACGCGGCCATGTCGAGATGGCCTATGCGCTGGGCCTGCCGCTGGTGGCCACCAACGATGTCTATTTCCCGAAACCGGACATGTACGAGGCGCATGATGCGCTGATCTGCATCGCCGAGGGCGCTTATGTCGACCAGCAGGAACCGCGCCGCCGTCTGACGCCGCAGCATTACCTGAAGACGCCGGAAGAGATGGCGGCATTGTTCGCCGATCTGCCGGAGGCGCTGGAAAACACGGTCGAGATTGCCAAACGCTGCGCCTTCGCCGCCTATAAACGTGCGCCCATCCTTCCCAAGTTCGCCGATGACGAGGTGCAGGAACTGCGCCGTCAGGCGAATGAGGGACTTCAGGCGCGGCTTGCCGTCATCCCCCATGCGGTCAGCGTGGAGGAGTATCAGGAACGGCTCGATTTCGAACTGGGCATCATCGAACAGATGGGGTTCCCGGGTTATTTCCTGATCGTTGCCGACTTCATCAAATGGGCCAAGGATCACGATATTCCGGTCGGGCCGGGGCGGGGCTCTGGCGCGGGCTCGCTCGTGGCGTACGCTCTGACCATCACCGACCTTGACCCCCTGCGCTATTCGCTGCTGTTCGAACGCTTCCTGAACCCGGAAAGGGTGTCGATGCCCGACTTCGACATCGACTTCTGCATGGACCGGCGGGAAGAGGTGATCCGCTATGTGCAGGACCATTACGGACGCGACAAGGTGGGCCAGATCATCACCTTCGGCGCATTGCTGTCAAAGGCCGCCGTGCGCGATGTGGGCCGGGTCTTGCAGATGCCCTATGGGCAGGTGGATCGGCTGTCGAAGCTGATCCCGGTCGAGGGGGTGAAGCCTGTCTCCATCGAAAAGGCGCTGGCGGATGAGCCGCGCCTGCGCGAAGCGGCGCGGGCCGAGGAGGTGGTGCAGCGGTTGCTGGATTACGGCCAGAAGGTCGAGGGGCTGTTGCGCAATGCCTCCACCCATGCCGCCGGGGTGGTCATCGGCGACCGGCCGCTGGACGAGTTGGTGCCGATCTACCGCGATCCGCGCTCGGACATGCCCGCGACCCAGTTCAACATGAAATGGGTCGAACAGGCGGGGCTGGTGAAGTTCGACTTTCTCGGGCTGAAGACCCTGACGGTGATCCAGAACGCCGTCGATCTGATCCGGGCGGGCGGGCGACATCTGCACGAAGCTCCCGACGGGCGGCGGCTTTACGATCCGCCCGAAGGGGCCGAGGACCAGATCAACGCGGTCCCCCTGGATGATGAGCCGACCTACAAGCTCTATGCCGCGGCGAAGACGGTGGCCGTGTTCCAGGTGGAAAGTTCGGGCATGATGGACGCGCTCCGGCGCATGAAGCCAACCTGTATCGAGGATATCGTGGCACTCGTGGCGCTTTACCGGCCCGGCCCGATGGAGAACATCCCGGCCTATTGCGAGGTGAAGAACGGCCTCAAAGACCTTGAATCCATTCACCCTTCCATCGACCATATCCTAAAAGAGACGCAGGGCATCATCGTCTATCAGGAACAGGTGATGGAGATCGCGCAGGTCATGGCGGGCTATACGCTCGGCGGCGCCGACCTGTTGCGCCGCGCCATGGGTAAGAAGATCGCCGAGGAGATGGCCAAGGAGAGGCCGAAGTTCATCGACGGGTCGGTCGCAAATGGCGTTGACAAGAAGAAAGCCGGAGAGGTCTTTGATCTTCTTGAGAAATTCGCCAATTACGGCTTCAACAAATCGCACGCCGCCGCCTATGCCGTCGTCAGCTATCAGACCGCCTGGCTGAAGGCCAACCATCCGGTGGAATTCATGGCGGGCGTCATGAACTGCGATATCCATCTGACCGACAAGCTCTCGATCTATGCCGAGGAGGTGCGGCGGGGGCTTGATATCACCATCGTGCCACCTTGCGTGAACCGGTCCGAGGCGACGTTCTCGGTAGCGGATGGCCAGATCGTCTATGCCTTGGGTGCGCTGAAGAATGTCGGCGTCGAGGCAATGAAGATGATCGTCGAGGCGCGCGGCGCGAAACCCTTCGCCACGCTCTTCGATTTCGCCCGCCGCGCGGATCTGAAGCGCATCGGCAAGCGGCCGCTGGAGATGCTGGCGCGGGCCGGGGCCTTCGATCAGCTCGACCCCAACCGCGCCCGGGTCTTCGGCGCACTCGACGCGCTTTCGGCCTATTCGGCGGCGATCCACGAAGGCCGCGCCTCGGCGCAGGTCTCGCTTTTCGGCGAGGCGGGGGATGACCTGCCTGAACCGCGCCTGCCGAATTGCGACGACTGGCTGCCCGCCGAGCGACTGGCGCAGGAACATCAGGCGGTGGGCTTCTACCTCTCGGGTCACCCCTTGGACGACTACGCCCCGGCGCTGAAGCGCAAGGGGATGCTGACGCTTGCAGAGTTGCAGGCCAAGGCCGAGCGCGACGGCGCGGCAGTGGCGCGGGTGGGCGTCCTCGTCTCGGGCCTGCAAGACCGCAAATCGGCACGCGGCACGCGGTTTTTCCGCATGAACATCTCGGACCCGACCGGGCAGGTCGCGGGCATAGCGCTCTTCACCGAAGATTTCGACGCTTGCCGCCGGGTCTTCGACGGAACCAATCAGGTGGTAATGTCGCTTGAGGCGCGGTTCAACGAGGGCCAGTTCGATCCCGTCGGACGGGGCGTGACCCCGATGGAAGGCGCGGTGGCGGATGCGGGCGGCGCGGGCCTGCGCATCCATATCGAGGACGAAGGCGCTGTCACCTCGGTCGCATCGCTTCTGACCCGGATGATGGAAGAGGCCAAGATCCGCACCCGCGGCCCGATCAGTTTCTGCATCGCCAATCGCGACACGGGCGAGGAGGTGGAGGTCGAGGCCGGTCAGGACTATCCGGTCAACCCACAGGTCAAGGGCGCGATCAAGGCGATGCCGGGCGTGGTTCTGGTCGAAGAGGTCTGATCCGTCAGCTTTGCGTGCCGGACGTGGTCGCTCCGGCCAGTTCCGAAGCCGACAGACCGGTAATGCCGGTCTGCGCCATCGCGATGCTGAGTTCGTCGCTGATTACATCCCAAAGGCGATGCAGGCCTTCCTCGCCTGCGGCGGCGATGGCGAATTGCAGGATGCGCCCGAGAAAGACGAAATTTGCGCCCGAGGCGTAGGCTTTCAGCACATCTTCCCCCGACCGGATACCGCTGTCGTAATAGAGCGGGAATGACGCGCCGAGCGCGGCCCGGATTTCGGTCAATGCGTGGATTGGCGCGGGTGCGCTTTCCAGTTGCCGCGCGCCGTGGCTGGAGACCTGGATCGCATCGGCCCCCGCCGATTTCAGCTGCATCGCGTCCTCAGGATCGAGCACGCCTTTCACGACCAGCCGGCCCGGCCAGAGGTCGCGCAACCGTTTCAGTGTGGACCAGTCAGCCTTTGCCCGGCTTTCAGTGCGATCGAAGGTAAAACCCTCCATCTCGAAATTCGCCATCTGCGGGCGTCCGGCGAAAAGGGTGCTTAGCGACCAGCGCGGGTGCAGTGCGAAGTCGACGAACTGGCGCGGTCCGATCCTGAAGGGCATGGTGAAGCCGTGGCGCAACTCGCGCGGGCGGCGGCCGACCTCGGGCACATCGACCGTCAAAACCAATGTTTTATATCCCGCCGCCTGCGCGCGTTCGACCAGCCGGAAGGTTCCAGATCCGTCGCCGCTGAAATAGAGCTGGAACCATGCGTTCCCTTCGGCCACCTCGATCAGCCGTTCCATCGGGGTCGAGGCGACAGTCGAGACGCCGAGCGGCACCGCGTCACGCGCCGCGAGCCGGGCCAGCATCAGGTCGGCGCCGGGGCCTGAAAGATTGCACATGCCCATTGGCGCGATGCCGAAGGGGCGACCGGTTTTCCTGCCGAAAAGTGTCGATGCCAGCGACCGTTCACTGACATCGCAGAGGATGCGCGGGCGCAGGCAAATCGCGTCGAGCGCCGCCCGTTGCCGCGCCGCGCCGGTCTCGTTCCCCGCCGCGCCGTCGATATAGTCAAAGACCATCCATGGCAGGCGACGCCGCGCGAGGCGGCGGGCATCGCCGCTGGAGTGGATGTGCCGGGCGGCAGACATGGTTCAGGCCTTCACCGCCTCCATGAAGCGGTGCCGGATGACGACCGGATCCAGCGTGATCACCGGCATCTTGGCATTGCCGCTTTCGCATTTGCTGACGATCACGGTCATGCGGTCGCCTGCCAGCGCCTCTTCCAGAACCTTCTTGGTGTCCTCCGCCCGGCATTCGATGACGTTGTCGCAACCGCAGGCTTTGGCCACAGCCGTCAGCGATGTTTTCTTGCCAGCATAGGTCGGCTGGTCGCCGGTCGAACCGTAGGACCCGTTGTCGATGATCAGCAGGATGTAGTTGTTGGCCGAATTGTTGGCGATGGTCGGCAAAGTTCCGAGATTGGTCAGGACCGAGCCGTCGCCGTCGATGGCGATGACCTTCTTCGGCTGCGCCAGCGCAAGGCCAAGGCCGATCGATGAGGCGAGCCCCATCGTGCCGAGCATATAGAAATTCGTCGGCTGATCGTCGATGGCGTGCAGTTCCTGGCTCGGGATGCCGATATTGCAGACGACGAGGTGGTCGCGGATGACGGGGGCGATTTCGCGCAGGATTTCAGAACGGATCATTGGTCGCCATAGCCTCCCCAGAAATTGGCATCGGTCAGGATCGCAACCGGTTTCGAGCACATGAAGGTGTATTTCAGGATGTTGTCGAGTTCCTCGACATCCTTCTGCCAGTGGAAGTGGTAGGTCGGGATGTTGAGCTGTGCCAGAAGCGCCTTGGTATGGACCGCCATTTCCACCTGACAGGCGACCGGCTCGCGCAGTTCGCCACGGTAGGAAATCAGCATCGGCAGCGGCATCCGGTAGAACTGGGTCAGCGTCGCCAGAGTGTTGATCGTCACGCCGATGGCGGTGTTCTGCATGATGATCGCGGGCCGTTTGCCGCCCATGAAGGCACCTGCGCAGAGGCCCATGCCCTCGTCTTCCTTGTTCGAGGGCACATGCATGATCTCGGGCCGCCGGTCGACCTCGTCGATCACGTCGGCAAGCTGTTTGCACGGGACCGTTGTCACGAACGATATGCCGTTCGCGACAAGGTCGTTTACGATGCGGGAGTCGATGGACACGGGTTTCGGTCTCCTGATTGATGGTGGCGCAACGCGACGCGCTACGAGTTGGCCGCGTGGCGGGCTTCAGCGCAAGACATGAACGGAACAGGACGCGTGGCGGACGACCCGCGCCGCCGTCGATCCCAGAAAATAGTCCTTCAGACCGGGTTTGTGCGATCCGATCACGATACAGTCGGCGCCGATTTCATCCGCATAGTCGGCGATCGTGCGTCCCGTATGGCCGGCAAGAATGACGGGGGTCACATCCTTTTGGTCGGCGACCCGCTGTTCCAGCCGGGCGCGGGCGGCCTTGAAGGCCGAGTTGACCGTCTCGTCATCGAGATAGGTCCGGACGGAACCCTGGGGTGCTTCGTACACATGAAGCGCAACCATCTCTCCACCCTCGTCAAGAAGCTGTCGGGCGACGCCGATCGCGGAAATGCCGATGCCGTGATCGAGCGCCATCGGGATCAGGATCTTTTTATACAAAGGCCTCTCCTTGTGTCTTGGGACAACGGTGCCGTCAGGCACCGGGTGTCAGTATGATTTTCGGTGCGGGCGACTTGCCTGACCGGATCTCGCCGAAACTCGCTGCGCCGTCGCTGAGTGGCCTTTGGTCGAGCCAGTCGAGCGGCCCCAGGCGGCCGTCGAAGATCGCGGCCGCGGTCTGACGGAAATCTTCAGCGGTATAGGTATAGGTGCCGATGAAAGTGATCTCCTGCAAAGTCATGCGCCGGATATCCAGCCCGCCGGTATTCTCGCCCAGTCCGATATGGAGGATCACGCCACCGGGTCGGGTATGTCTGGACGCGGTTGCGCGTGTCGCGGCGAAGCCCACACCGTCAAGGACGATGTCGAACAGATCGCCCGCGCCAAGCTGATCCGGAGCGATGGCATTCTGGCCGCAGCGCTCGCGCAGATAGGTCCGGCGGGTCGGGTTGGGTTCGACCACCGTGACATCCGTGATGCCCTGCGCGGAAAGGCTGAGCGCGCCGCCAAGACCTATCGCGCCGCCGCCAAGCACAAGGGCCCGTGCCGATGTCGCCGCATCACCCAAAGCGGCGCGACCGAGTCGCACGGCATGCCAGCCACAGCCGATCGGTTCGGCCAAAGCGGCCTTGGCGAAGGACACGTCGTCCGGAACCGTGACGAGATTGCGGGCAGGCATCGCTACCCACTCGGCGAAGGCGCCTTCGCGCGGCGGCATCGAGATGATCTGACGGCTGGCGCAGAGGTTATCGCGCCCCGCCTGACAGGCCGGGCAGGTGCCGCAGGTCACGAGCGGATTGATCGTCACACGCTCGCCATCGCGCGGCCCGCCGGTGATCACGCCGGATGCTTCGTGGCCGAGGATCAGGGGCGCGGGCCGCCGTTCGTCATGGCCAAGATAGGCATGCATGTCCGAGCCGCAGATGCCGACCGCCTCGATCCGGATCAGTTCTTCGTCCGGGCCGGGCGTGGGGTCGGGCATGTCGCGGTAGGCGAGTGTCTCGGGGGCTTCGTAGACGAGCGCTTTCATTTCGCGGTGAACCCTCCGTCGACCATGAGGACCTGCCCGGTTACATAGGCCGAGGCTTCCGAACTTAGGAACAAAAGCGGGCCGTCGATATCCTCCGGCTCGCCATTCCGGCCGATGCAGGTCTGAGCGGCGTTGCGCGCGGTACGTTCGGGATCGGCGAAGACCGGGGCGGTCAGTTCGGTGCGGAAAAAGCCCGGGCCAATGGCGTTGGCGGTGATGCCATGGCGTGACCAGGCCTCGGCCATGGCACGGGTCAGTTGGGCGATCCCGCCCTTGGAGGCACCGTAGGCCAAACCGCCAGCAAAGGCGCGCGTCGTCTGCAGCGAGGCGAAGGTGACGATGCGCCCCCAGCCTTTCTGCTTCATCGCGGGCACCAGCGCCTGACTTAGGAAGAACGGTGCCGCAAGATTGAGGTTCAGCGTCACGTCCCAGCCTTCGGGTGTCACGTCGTCTGCGGTCTGCCTTGTGTTGATTCCGGCCGCATGGACGACGATATCGGGCGGGCCGAACGGTCCAGCCACGTCACCCGCGATCCCGGCCAGCGCCGAGCGGTCGGAGAGGTCCGCCTGTACGGCGGCGGTTTCGCCCGCTGCCTCGGCCTGCCAGTCCGCCAGCGCGTCGGCGCGTCGGGCGACGCCCACCACCCTTGCACCCGCCGCCCCGAGGACGAGGGCCGCGCGGCGACCAAGGCCCGAACTGGCCCCGGTGACACAGGCGACCTTGCCCCTGAGATCGAACAGCGAGGAAGAATGAGGCTCAGCCATTGGCGGTCAGGTCGAATTCTTCATCGGGGAAATACTTCGCCAGACGCACATCTGCGGCGCGGGCGTGACCCTCCATCCCCTCCAGCCGCGCGATGCGGGCGGTTGCCTCGGCCACGGGTTTCGAGCCTTCGCGGGTTGCCCGCTGCCATGTGACGATCTTCATGTATTTGTGGACGCTGAGCCCGCCGGTATAGGAGGCGGCGCCCGAGGTCGGCAGCACATGGTTGGTCCCTGCCGCCTTGTCACCGTAGGAGACGGTCGTTTCTTCACCGAGGAAGAGCGACCCATAGCAGCTCAACCGCGCCAGCCACCAATCGAGATCTTCGGCCTGCACCGTCAGATGCTCAGGCGCATAGTCGTCCGAGGTGGCGGCCATTTCCTCGCGGTCGGCGCACAGGATCACCTCGGCATAGTCACGCCAGGCGGCGGTCGCGTTTTCGCGATTAACATCCGGCAGGTCGTCGATATAGGTCGGGACCAGTTCCATCACCTTTTCCGCCAACGCGCGGTCATCGGTGACGAGCCAGACCGGCGAGTTGTAGCCATGCTCGGCCTGGCTGACGAGGTCGGTCGCCACGATATGGGCATCCGCCGTCTTGTCGGCGAGGATCAGGCTGTCGGTCGGGCCCGCGATCATGTCGATGCCGACGCGTCCGAAGAGCATGCGCTTGGCCTCGGCCACGAACTGGTTGCCGGGACCGACGAGGATCTTGGCCCTGGGCAGGCCGAAGAGGCCGAAGGTCATCGCCGCAACGCCCTGCACTCCGCCCATCGCCATGATCTTGTCCGCCCCGCAAAGATGGGCGGCATAGACGATGGCGGGGGCGATGCCGACGCCGGGACGCGGCGGCGAACAGGCGGTAATATGTTGGCAGCCCGCGACCTTGGCGGTGGTCACCGTCATGATGGCGCTGGCGATATGGCTGTAACGCCCGCCGGGCACATAGCACCCCGCCGCATCGACCGGGATCGTCTTCTGTCCGACGATCAGGCCGGGCACGACCTCGTATTCGATATTGGCGACGGTTGATTTCTGCTGCTCGGCAAAGCGGCGCACGTTGTCGTGGCTGAACTGGATGTCGCGCTTGAGCTTTTCCGGTACCAGCGCGCAGGCGGCCTCGATCTCTTCCGGTGTCAGGATGATCGTCCCGTCGTACTTGTCGAATTTCGCGGCATATTCCATCGCTTTTGCATCACCGCCCGCCTCGATGTCGTCGAGGATCGCACGCACGATCTTCTTGGTTTCCGAGGCGTCCGACTTGGAGGTCAGGCTGGCTTTCTTGAGATATTCACGGGGCATGCGAAGAATCCTACTTGTAGATATCGGGCAGAAGCGTCGTTGAAATCACCGGCAGGTAGGCGATCATAAGCGTGACGATCAGCATGAAGATGACGAAGGGCACCGCGCGCCACGCGATCTTGAGGATCGACTCGCCGGTGAGGCCAGAGACAACGAAGAGGTTGAGGCCAAGGGGCGGCGTGATGAAGCCGACGCCCAGCGCTGTGATCATCATGATGCAGAACTGAATCTCGTTCATGCCGATGTTGTCGGCCAAGGGCTTCAGGATCGGGGCAAGGATCACGATGTTCGGAGTTGTCTCCATCACGCAGCCCGCCGCGATGAGAATCCCGACCATCATCAGGATCAGTACCCAGGGTTCATCGCTTACCGAAGTGGCGGCAGAGACGAAGCCCTGCGGCACGCCCAGGATTGCCAGCGCCTGCGCGAGCGGCAGCGAGAACGCGATGATCGGCAGTATGACGCCGTTCACCTTGGCGGAGCTCACGAGCATTGCGGGAAAGTCCGAGAGCTTCAGCGTGCCGAGGATGAACCCCATGATGATGGTGACGACGACCGCGGTCGCGCCGGCTTCAGTGGGTGTCAGACGGCCCGAGAAGATGCCGTAAAAGATGATCCCGGGAACGATGAACGCGTACCAGCCCGACTTGAGCGAGGTTCCGAGCTGGCTGGCCCATTCCGAGAAGGCCATGTTGCCGCCGCCTTCCCAGCCGTAGAGCCGGTTCATGATGATATTCGTCGCGAGGATCGAGACGAGGATCGCAATGCCGGGGATCACGGCAGCGAGGAATAGTGTCGATGCCGAGATGCCCAGAACTAGACCGATAATGATGTAGGCAATCGACGGCGGGATGAGGATGCCTGTGCAGGCACCTGCAGCGACGAGCGCGCAGGCATAGGGCCTCGGGTATCCGGATTCCACCAGCCGGTCGATGGTCATCCGTCCGACCGCAGCGGCACCGGCCGCGTCTGAGCCGGAAATTGCTGCGAACATTCCGCAGACGAGCACCGTCGCCGAACCGAACCCACCCTTGGCGAATTGCGTCAGCGCCTCGGCGACATCAAGGAACTTGCGGCTGAGGCCTGTCCGGACCAGAACGTCGCCTGTCAGGATGAAGAGGGGCACCGCTGTCAGTGCGAAGTGGTCGATCCCGTGAAAAAGGCTCTCGCCGACGAGCGACAGAGGCAGCGCGCCCGAAATGAGCAGCATGAGGATGGCCGACGCGCCGATCGCCGCCCAGACAGGCACGGCGAGCGCCACAAGCAGGATGAAGAGAAGGACTGGACCGTAAAAGTCCCATCCAAGCTCGATGGTCTGTTCCTGAATTTGGTTCCAAAGCATCGGCTGGCCCTCAATCGAACAGTTTGTCGCCCTCGTACACGGAACGTCCGTGACGAAGGTCTGATAGGTCGCGAAGGAACGACTGGACGAGGCGGAAGCAGACCAGTGCGAAACCGATCGGCACCGCCGACAGGAACCAGACCTGGCTGATGCGAAGCCCGTGCGTCACCGATCCGAATTTCGCGGAAACGATGACCGTCTCGAATGACCAGTAAAGCGCAACCAACGCGACAGCGAACATCACGATGTCACCGAAGATGTAGAGCAGCGCCTTCACCCTCCGCCCGACATATTGAAGGATCACGTCGATCCGGATATGGCCGCGCTCTCGCACCGCCGAGGCCGCGCCGATCCAGGCGAGGTAGATGAAGGAATAGCGCACGATTTCCTCGCCCCAGATCGAGGAATAGGACAGGATCTCGCGCCGGAGCACCTCGATGAACATCGTGATCACAAGCATCACGTAGAAGACAAGCAGCGCCCATCGCTCCGCATTGCGGTTGAGGGCATCAAGAATGCGCGGCATGTACTCCTCCCCTCGCCAGCGGCCTCAGGCGCGCTGGCGCTTTGTCCCGGTCGCTGTCTGTTGGATATTGGCCCGGACCGGACCGGCGCCTATGGCGCCGGTCCGGCATCATGTTGGTGGTCAGGCGTCGTGGACGTAGAACCGTCCCTGGGTGTTCGCCGCCTCTTCGAGCTTGGCGAAAATATCCATCGACCCGGCCAGATCGGTCTTGAACTTGTCCCATTCGGGACGCTGGTAGCCGCCAGCCTCCTGCCATTCGGCAAGCTGATCTGCCGAGAGTGTATGGAATTCCACGCCGGCCTTGCGGAGTTCCGACATCGCGTAGTTGCGCGCTGCGGGCACTTTGGCGAGGTTCTGTTGGCGGGTGATCGAGCCCGCGAACATGATGCCTTCCTGTACGTCGCCCGGCAGGCCGTTGAACCATTCAAGATTCATCGAATAGATCTGGCTGTCCGGCACCGCCTGGGTGAAGGTGACGTGGCTCAGGATGTCCTTGAAGCCGAAGACGTAGAGTGCGCCCACGGCCGGGTCGAGCGCATCGGCGACACCCTGCTTGATCGCCGACGGTGTTTCACCCCAGGCGACCGGTGTCGGGTTGGCACCGACCATCCGGTAGTACTGCTGAAGCATTTCGGACCCCGGCACCCGGAACTTGACGCCCGACAGGTCGGATGGCGACAGGACCGGTCCGGCCCCGCCTTTCCGCATCGCGACGACGCGCGGATCGATGTTGACATAGAACAGAGCCTTGAAGCCCGAAGCCTCGACCTTCGGATTGACTTCGGCCTTCCAGGCCTCGGAAGAAATGAGGTTCTCGAAGCGTTGGTTTGACCCGCAGAAGTAGGGCAGATTGATCAGGTCGACCACGCTGGCAAACGGCGCGAAGTTCGACAGCGAATGCTGCGCGCACTGGATCGTGCCGGTTTGCACGCCCTGAGCCAGCGCACCACCGGCACCCAGCTGGCCACCCGGCGCGAGTTTAACATAGACCTTGCCGTCGGTGGCGTTCTGGATGTTCTCCTTGAGATCGAGCTGCATGATCGGATAGCTGCGGTCTGCCGTCAGAACATAAGCCGTCGCCAGAGTCATGATGTGCTCGGCCGCCGCCTCGCGCTCTTTCTCTTCATTGGCTGTCTGGGCCACGGCCTCGGATGACCAGAGCGTCCCCCCGGCCCCGGCGACCACAGCGGCGGTAAAGCCTCCGCTTGCCGTGAGTTTCAGGAAATTGCGGCGTTCGGCCGATTCCACTTCCTTGCGGTCTTTATCCAAATCTCGTCCTCCCGTTGGACTGTCAGCCGCCGGTTTTGGCTTTCTGTGCGGCTTCCCGTTTCAGAATGGCCGCGACGAACAGCACCGACGCGGCGAACAGAACCAGCATTTCCCCGACATCGCTCAGGAAGGCATTTCCAGTCGCTGCGCCCAGCGTGACGTTGGCGGTAAAGACCACGAACATGACGAGAGAGGCGACGAGAAACATTGTGAGACTCCTGTCGGAATGATTCTGCTAACAATGTAAGCGCTTACATTGCGTGAATGCAAGCCTTTACATTGACTGCCCGGGCAGATTACTTTTTGAGCATGAAACAACGGCACCCATCGTTGCATCTGTCGGGCAAGTTATGACATTTCCGCGTTCCGCCCCCACATTGAACGATGTTGCGCAGGCGGCAGGCGTTTCCACGGCGACGGTGTCCCGGTGCCTGAACACGCCCGAACGCGTCATCGACAGCACGCGGGAGCGGGTGATGAAAGCCGTTCAAGAACTTGGGTACACGCCGAATTTCGGCGCCCGGGTCATGGCGGCGCGGCGCACCAATACGATCGGTGCGATTATTCCGACCATGGAAAACGCGGTCTTTGCGCGGGGGCTGCAGGCCTTTCAGGAGGGGCTGCGGGAAAGCGGCTTTACGCTTCTGGTGGCAAGTTCGTCCTACCGGTCGGACATTGAAGAGGAACAGATCCGTGCGCTCATAGCGCGCGGGGCCGATGGCCTGTTGCTGATCGGCCATGACCGCGATCCGGCCATCCTGGACTACCTTCAGGCGCAGAACATCCCGGTTCTGGTCGCGTGGAGTTTCGACCCGGGCGCGCCGCTGCCGTCGGTCGGTTTCGACAATCGCCGGTCCATGCAGGCCCTCGCCGATACTGTCATCGGGATGGGTCATCGCCGCATCGGTGTCATCTCGGCGATGACGCGCGGCAACGACCGCGCGCGGCTGCGGCTGGCCGGGATTCGCGATGCGGTTGCTCTGGCTGGGCTCGGTGAGGATGCGGTTACCGTGATCGAAACCACCTATGCGATCGAGACCGGCGCGGAGGCCTTCGAGACGCTGATGACATCGGATAGCCCACCGACCGCGGTCATGTGTGGAAACGACGTTCTGGCTGTCGGCGCCATGAAGAAGGCCCGTGAGCTTAGCCTTGACGTGCCGCGCGATGTGTCGGTCACGGGGTTCGACGATATCGAACTGGCAAGCCTCGTCGATCCGGCGCTGACCACCGTGCATGTGCCCCACCGGGAGATGGGGCGGCGGGCGGCGCGGGCGCTGGTCGAGATGGTCGATCACGGCCGGTCCGTGCCGAGCGAGGAACTGGCCGCCCATGTCCGCATGAGGGGGTCGGTCGCCCCGCCCGGTCGCGACACCGGCGCAAAAGCCTGACCAGCGCTGGGCGCGCCGTTTAGCGAGCCGGAAAAGCAGGACTGGATCTATCCCGGCGAAGCCGTCGTCAGCTTCTGATCACATAGACCGAACACTTGGCGTGGCGCACCACCCGTGCGGCGTTCGGCCCCAGGAAATAGTCGCGGAAATCCGGGCGATGCGCGCCGATCACGATGAGGCTGGCGTCCACCTCGTCGGCGGTGGCAAGAATTTCCTGATAGGCCGTGCCGTGCCGGACGATATGGGTGATGTTCTTGTCCTCCGGCGCGCCAAGGCATCCCGCTATCGCGGCATGAAGCGATGTCGCCGCCTCCTTCAGCGCGCGCTTTTCAGCGTCCTCGCTGAAATAGGTGCCCACGATGCTCATGCCGAAATCCGGAATGACGGTCACCACCGCCAGCGACGCGCCGTCCACCCCGGCCAGTTTCTGGGCCTGTGTCAGAATGTCGGCATGATGCTCGGGATGAGAGAGGTCGATCGCAACCAGAACTGTATTGGTCATACCGCAACTCCTTGGGCTTCCAGCGCAAGCTTTCGCCGACGCTGCATGAACGCGACACCGGCGAGGAGGATGAATGCCGGGATGTAGAAGATCTCCTTGCGCATCCGGTTCGCCGAGACTTCAAGTTCAGCAACCTCCCAGTCGAAGTCGATGCCAAGCTGTTCAGCCGTCCCGCCGAAATTCAGGTTGTCGACAAAGATCTTGCCGTCTTCCTCGCGGAACTCGATACCGGCCGCATCCATCAGACGGGTCTGGCCGTCGGCTCCTGCCGCCCCGAGGGGCAAGAGGTACCTGGCATCGACCGGATCGCCATAAAGGTCTTCCCCCATCATTCGGACACGTATTGATGTGCCATCTCCGGCTTGTTCGGCCCGCTCAAAGAGTTCGATGCCCGGGCGTGCCTCGAATTTCGGGGTGATCTGATCCATGAAGAAGCCGGGCCGGAAGAGCATGAGCGCCACCAGCAGCAGGATCGCGCTTTCCCACAGTTTCGAGGGCACGATGAAGTAGTTCATCGTCGCTGCGGCGAAGAGCAGCATCGCAATTGTCGCCACGATGAAGACCACCACAGCATGGGCTGGACCGACATTGATCAGCAGAAGGTCGGTGTTGAAGACGAAGAGGAACGGCAGAAGCGCCGTTCGAATCGAGTAGAAGAAGGCCTGGAAACCGGTCTTCAGTGGGTCCGCCCCGGAAATCGCGGCGGCCGCGAAGCTCGCAAGGCCAACGGGCGGTGTCACATCGGCCATGATGCCGAAATAGAAGACGAACATATGCACCGCGATCAGCGGTACGATCAGCCCCGATTGCGCGCCAAGCTCGACCACAACACCGGCCATGAGCGACGACACGACGATATAGTTGGCCGTCGTCGGCAGGCCCATGCCGAGGATGATCGAGATGAGGGCGACGAAGAAGAGCATCGCCATCAGGTTGCCGCCGGACAGGAATTCGACGAATTCCGCCATGACCTGACCGATCCCGGTCAGAGTGACGGCCCCAACGATGATACCCGCGACACCCATGGCGGCCGCAAGACCGACCATGTTGCGCGCGCCGTCGATGAGCCCTTCGGCGATCTCTACGACTCCCCGTTTCGCCTCGTCCATCACGTCGGCAGTCTTGCGGAAGAACGCCTTGATCGGGTGCTGCGTCGCCAAGATGATCAGCATGAAGATCGCCGACCAGAAGGCCGAAGCGCCGGGCGATTTCCGCTCGATCATCAAAAGATACATCAGAAGCAGGATCGGCATGATGTAGTGGATGCCGGTCTTGAAGATTTCCTTGGTCGGCGGCAGATGCTCCATCGATTCAAGGCTCATCTCCAGATCCGGCTGGCGGGCGGCATAGGCAAGCGCCGCCACATAGGACACCGCGATCAGTACGAGGATGACCCAGATCGACGGATCGCCAAGCGCGGTGTTCAGGACGCGGACGATGAAACCGCAAAGCCAGAGCGTTCCACCCGCGATGATGATCGAGATTGCGATCATAAAGACTGCGCCTAGCATGAACTTCACCGGGTGCATTTTGCTGGTGCCGGGCAGCTTCATCTTCAGCGCCTCGAGATGGACGATGTAGATGAGCGCGATATAGGAAATCGCTGCCGGGACGATGGCGGTCTTGACGACCTCGACATAGGAGACGCCGACATATTCGGTCATGAGGAAAGCGACCGCGCCCATGACGGGCGGCGTCAGCACGCCGTTGACCGAGGAGGAAACCTCGACCGCGCCCGCCTTGGTGGCCGGGAAACCGACCTTCTTCATCAGCGGGATGGTGAAGGTACCGGTCGTTACCACGTTGGCGATGGAGGAGCCGGAAATCAGTCCCGTCGCCGCCGAGGCGATGACGGCGGCCTTTGCCGGTCCGCCGCGCAAATGGCCAAGTGCAGCAAAGGCGAGTTGCAGGAAGTAGTTGCCGGCACCCGCCTTGTTCAAAAGCGCGCCGAACAGAACGAAAAGAAAGACAAAGCCGGACGACACGCCGAGCGCCACGCCATAGACGCCCTCGGTCGTCAGCATCAGGTGGCTCATCGCCTTTTCAAAGGACGCGCCTTTCCAGCGCACGACCTCGGGCAGGCCGTCCCACGATCCGAAGAAGACGTACGCGAGGAAGAACAAAGCCACACCCATCAGCGGGAAGCCGAGCGACCGCCGCGCGGCCTCCATCAGCAGGACGATGCCAATGCCGGCCATGATGAGGTCGGTGGTGTTGGGAATGCCGGTGCGCGCCGCGACACCGGAATAGTCCCACCACTGGTAGGATGCTGCTGCCGCCGCGACGATTGCCGTGATCCAGGTGAGTACCGGAATATGGTTGCGCGGGCTGGATTTGAAGGCAGGGAACAGAAGAAAGGCGAGCAGAACCGCAAAGCCAAGGTGAATGGCGCGGGTCTGGGTGTCGTTCCAAAGGCCGACGCCCAGAAGGAAGGGCAGGGGTGAGGCGATCCAGAGCTGGAACAGCGACCAGATCAGCGGCGTCCACCAGAGCAGGCGTCGGGCATAAAGCTGATCGGGATTGCGACCGCCGGAATCCGCCTGCGCGACGAGGTCTTCCAGTTCGCTGGTTCCTGTCACCTTGTCAGTCATGTCCGCCCTCCGCGT
The DNA here is from genome assembly GCF_029961185.1 of Albidovulum aestuarii. Classification (GTDB taxonomy): domain Bacteria; phylum Pseudomonadota; class Alphaproteobacteria; order Rhodobacterales; family Rhodobacteraceae; genus Albidovulum; species Albidovulum aestuarii. Next base: position 240,544 of record NZ_JASBQQ010000003.1, read on the forward strand.
ACTGAACCGTCAATATGCCGCAACCCCGATAACCGGGATTGCGGCCTCTTAAGTTCATATGGCGGGCTTACATCCAGCCGCGTTCCTTGTAGTACTTCTCGGCGCCCGGATGCAGCGGCGCGGTCAGACCGTCCTTGATCATCTCGGACTCGACCAAGCTTCCGAAGGCCGGGTGCAACTGCTTGAAATCATCGAAGTTTTCGAATATCGCCTTGACCACGGCATAGACCACGTCATCGGGCACGTTCGCCGACGTCACGATGGTTGCCTTCGGACCCCAGGAGGGGATGTCGTCAGCGTTGCCCGGATACATGCCGCCCGGAATGGTCGCCTTCGCATAGGCGGGGTTTTCGGCCAGAAGAGTGTCGATGCCCGGGCCGGTGAGCGGAATGATCTTCACGTCACAGGTCGAGGTGGCTTCCTGGCTGGAACCATTCGGCAGACCCGCTGCCCAGATCGTCGCGTCGATATTGCCATCGCAAAGTGCGGCTGACTGTTCCGACGACTTAAGCTCTGCCGTGAGTGCGAAGTCTGATGTGCTGATCCCTTCGTATTGCAGAAGCGTTTCCGCCAGCACCCGCGTCCCCGAGCCGGGGTTGGCGATGTTGACCTTCTTGCCCTTGAAGTCAGCCGTCGTGTTGATCCCCGCATCAGCCCGCGCCATGACGTGCAGCGGTTCGGGATGGACTGAGAAGAGCGAGCGGAGTTCCGGGTAGGGACCATCTTCCGCGAAGGCGCCGGTGCCTGCGATCGAAGCCGACTGGACGTCCGACTGGACCACGCCGAAATCGAGTTCTGCCTGCCGGATCGTGCGGGCGTTGTAGACGGAGCCACCCGTGGATTCGACCGAGCAGCGGATGCCGTGTTCCTTGCGGTCCTTGTTGACCAGACGGCAGATGGCGCCCCCTGTCGGATAGTAGACGCCGGTGACGCCGCCAGTCCCGATCGTGATGAAACGCTGTTCCTGGGCTGAAGCCCCCGCAGCAAACGAAACTGCGGCAGCAGCGGCCATACCGAACAATAGCTTGTTCAATGTCATGAGGTCCTCCGAGTTGAGTAAGATCGTGGTTGGTCACACGTTATATGGCTGAGGGTTGCGTACCTGATCGCCTCTTGTCATCTGAAAACTAATGTTTTTTTTGCGCGACCCAGTAGGCGTTATGGTCGACCCGCAAATCCTCGTATTTCTTGATTCGCGTTTCTGTCGTCTGGTCGCCGCCTTGGAAGATCATCGCGAGCAGGATTTCCAGAACCGCCATGGCCCCTGAATTGCACGCGAAATGGTGTGTGCTGTTGGTCGAAACCAGAAGCGAGATATCGGGTTTGAAATGCGGGGCGACCACTTCGGAATCGGTGACGAACACCACGGTCGCGCCGCGCGACTTGGCGAACATCGCCGCCTCGATCGTTTCCCGCGAATAGGGCGTGAAGGTCACCGCGAGCACGACATCCCCCGGTCCCGCATCGCTCAGTTCGTCAATCGCGCTGCCGACGTGACTTGGGGCTAATTGTATGGATTTCAAAGCCATTTTTGCGATGTAGTGAAAATGGAATGCAAGCCCGTAGCTGGCCCGCATCGCGGTCACATAGACCGTCCGAGCTTGCAGCAGCAGCTCCGCGACCCGTTCCAGTTTCTCGGTCGACTGGCGCTGCAACGACCTTTGAACCACGGCCAGAGAGTTCAGGGTCGCGGTGGCATGGGTGACGCCTGTTGGGCCGTTTTCCCGCAGGGCATCGACCCATTCCCGACCGTCCACATCCTCGGTCGACGATACCAGCGCATGACGGAACGGTTCGCGCATATCATCATAGCCTGCGAACCCCATCTGATGCGCCATCCGGACAAGTGTGAATGTGCTGACGCCCGATTTCCGGGCGGTTTCGCGGATCGAGTCCAATCCGAACTCCGCCGGATTATCGAGAATGTATTTCGCGACTGTTTTCAGGCGCGGCGAAAGTGCCGGTGTGACTTCCTTAAGCCTTGAAATCGTTCTGGTTCTTAGCGTTGGGTCCATTCGATTCGTGCCCGTTTCCTGACCGATTGATAATATCATATGTTATTTTTGGCTGACATTGACCAGCAATGTGATTTCTCAAATGCTTGGGTGGCCGATTGATTGCGGCCAGCCCATGTGACGGGAAGCACCATGTCCAAGCCTCTTCCAGCCCACGCCTCGGTCGTCGTGATCGGCGGCGGCATCATGGGCTGTTCGACGCTCTACCATCTGGCCAAGATGGGGGTGGGTGATGCAATCCTGCTGGAACGCAACAAGCTGACATCGGGCACCACCTGGCATTCCGCAGCACAGGTCCGCGCGTTGCGCCACTCGCGCAACCTGACGCGGATGATCCAGTATTCGGTCGACCTCTACAGCCAGTTGGAAAAGGAGACGGGCCAGAGCGTCGGCTGGATCCAGAAGGGATCGCTGTCGATCGCCACGACGCCTGATCGCCTGACCCATATCAGGCGGCAGGAGGCGCTGGCCCGTGCCTTCGGGATCGAGGTGCGCCCGGTCAGTGCGGGTGAGGCGAAGGAACGCTGGCCGCTGATGAATGCCGATGACGTGCTCGGCGCGGTCTGGTCGCCGCAGGACGGGCGTGTCAGCCCGTCCGATGTCTGCGCGGCTTTGGTCAAGGCTGCCCGCGGTCTCGGCGCGGCGATCTTTGAAGGTACCGGGGTGACCGGCATCCTGACCGAACGCGGCCGGGTGCGCGGGGTGGAGACAAGCCGGGGCGTGATCATGTGCGACGCCATAGCGATCTGCGCGGGGCTCTGGTCGAGAGAGGTGGCGGCGATGGCCGGGGCCGAGGGGCCGCTTCTGGCCTGCGAGCATTTCTACCTGCTGACAAAGCCCATCGACGGCATCACCGGCAACATGCCGACCCTGTCGGACCATGACAGCCACCTGTACATCCGCGATGACAGCGGCGGCCTGCTCGTCGGCTGCTTTGAGCCGATGGGTAAACCCATCGCCCCCGGTGTTCTCGATCAAAGCTTCCAGTTCGGGCTGTTGCCCGAGGATTGGGACCATTTCGAACCGATGATGGTCAACGCGTTGCACCGGTTGCCGGCACTGGAGACGGCCGAGGTGAAGATGCTTCTGAACGGACCGGAGAGCTTCACGCCGGATGGTACCTTCATGCTGGGCGAGGCGGCTGAGACACGGGGACTTTTCTTCGGCTGCGGCATGAATTCGGTCGGGCTTGCCTCGGGCGGCGGCGCGGGCATGAACCTCGCGCATTGCATCGTGCATGGTCGCACTGCCTATGACCTGACCGAAGCCGATGCCAAACGCTTCGCACCGGTCTTCAACTCGGTCGAGAATCTGATGGCGCGGGCGCCCGAGATCCTCGGAACCCACTACGACATCGCCTATCCGGGCAAACAACTGAAGACTGCCCGTGATCTGCGCAGACTGCCGCTCGATGCCGAGTACCGACGTGCCGGGGCACATTTCGGGCAATTCTTCGGCTGGGAGCGCCCGCTCTATTTCCATAAGACGGCCGAGCCGCGCCTGACCTTTGAGCGACCAGACTGGTTTGAGAACGTCGCCGCCGAGGTGCGGGCAGCGCATGAAGGCGCCGCGATCTTTGACGCCTCGCCCTTCGGCAAGATCGAGATCACGGGGCCGGATGCCGAGGCCTTCCTGATGAAGACCTGCGCGGGGCACATGAACTGCGCGCCGGGATCGGTGATCTATTCCGCCGTTCTGAATGACCGTGGTACGTTCGAGGCCGATATCACCGCACAGCGGATCGCGGCGGACCACTATCGCATGTTCACCGGTGCAGCCTCCATCAAACGCGACCTCGCCTGGTTCCGGCGCCATGCCGAGGGCTTCGACGTAGACCTGGCCGACAGCACCGAAGACTACGCCGTCCTGTCGCTCATGGGCCCCGAGGCGGCGCGGATCGTTTCGCAATGCGGCGCGCCTGAATTGAACGATCTGGGGTATTTTAAGGTCGGCCCCGCCCATATCGCGGGCAAACATGTGCGCGCAGCCCGGATGTCCTATGTCGGCGAGGCGGGGTGGGAGATCACCTCCAAGGCGGAAAACGCCGCGATCATCTACGCGGCTTTGGTGGCAGCAGGGGCAACACCGGCGGGCCTTTACGCGCAGACATCCATGCGGGTCGAGAAGGGCTTTCGCGCGATGGGTCATGAGCTCGACAGCGATGTCTCACCGATCGAGGCCGGGCTTGACTTCGCGACGCGGAAGTCGGGCGGTTTCATCGGCTCGGACGCGCTGGAGGACCGCCGCGCGCGAGGGGTGAAACCCAGGATCGTGTCGCTGGTTCTGGACGATGGTGATGCTGTGGCGCTTGGTCACGAGCCCGTCGCTTTGGGCGGTGCTATAATAGGCCAGACCAGTTCCTGCGCGTACGGATACCGGGTGGGGAAGCCTGTTGCGCTTGCGCATATCCGAGACCCGCTTGCCGATGGAACAAAGGTCCTGATCGACATCGCGGGGCAGAACTTTGCTGCGCGTGTGGTCAATGGTCCGGTTTTCGATCCGGACGGCTTGAGAATGAAGGGGTAGGGTGATGGCACCGGCTTTCATCATGGTGGCACCCACGGGCGCGCGGCGGACACCGGCGGACCATCCGGCACTGCCGGTTACGCTTCCCGATATCGTTGAGACCGCCCGCGCTTGCCATGCCGCCGGCGCGGCGGCCCTGCACCTGCATATCCGCGACGATCAGGGCGTTCATTCGCTCGATCCGGGCCGATACCGCGAAACGCTGGCGGAGCTGGCCCAAGCGGTGCCAACGATGCGCGTTCAGGTGACGACGGAATCGGCAGGGATCTTCTCGGTCGGGGATCAGCTCGCCACCCTCGCCGACTTGCAGCCCGAATGGGTCAGCCTTTCGATCCGCGAGGTCTCGCGGGAGCCGGATCTTGCCGACAGGGTTTACGGCACCTGCGCGGCTGCCGGGACGGAGATCCAGCATATCCTCTACGATGCCGAGGATATCCGCCTGCTAACCGACTGGACGTCGAAGGGCATTGTGCGACCGGATCAGACCAGCGTCATTCTCGTCCTTGGGCGCTACAGCGTCTGGCAGATGTCCAGCCCGGCCGATCTGCCCCCCTTTTACGCGCAACTGCCGACCGGGCACCGCTGGATGCTGTGCGCTTTCGGTGCGCACGAGCATGAATGCCTGCGCGTAGCAAATGCACTGGGTGGCGATCTGAGGGTCGGTTTCGAAAACAGCCTGACGGATGCAACCGGCACGCCCCATGCGTCGAATGCCGCATCCGTCGCCGCACTGATCACATCTCTTGGCCAACAGACCGAAAGGAACACGGTATGAGCCACGTTTTCCCCCGCCATTGTCATGGCACCTTTCCTACCGCGACCGGCGGTGATGGGTGCTTTCTGATCGACTCAAGCGGAATGCGCTATTTCGATGGGTCGGGGGGCGCTGCGGTGTCCTGTCTTGGTCATTCGAACGAGCGGGTCAAACAGGCGATCAAGGATCAGGTCGACCAGCTTGCCTTCGCCCATACCGGGTTCTTCACCTCGGGGCCCGCCGAAGAGCTTGCCGATCTACTGATCGCGAATGCGCCGGGTGACCTTGACCGGGTTTATTTCGTTTCGGGAGGGTCCGAAGCGACCGAAGCGGCGATCAAACTCGCGCGCCAGTACTTCGTCGAGCGGGGCGAGCCGCAGCGCCGCCACCTGATCGCACGGCGGCAAAGCTACCACGGCAATACGCTTGGCGCGCTTGCGGCAGGCGGCAACGAATGGCGGCGCCAGCAATTCGCGCCACTTCTGATCGAGGTGAGCCACATTGCGCCCTGTTACGAATATGTCGAGAGGGCAGAGGATGAAACGCCGGAGGACTACGGGTATCGGGCCGCGCAGGAATTGGAGAAAGAAATCCTGCGGCTGGGGCCGGATACGGTCATGGCGTTCATGGCCGAGCCGGTCGTGGGCGCAACCATGGGCGCAGTGCCGCCCGCGCCCGGTTATTTCACGCGCATCCGCGAGATCTGCGACAAGTACGGGGTTCTCCTGATCCTCGACGAGGTTATGTGCGGGATGGGGCGGACCGGTCATCTGTTCGCCTGCGAGGCCGAGGGCATCGCCCCCGATATCCTCTGCATCGCCAAGGGGCTTGGCGCGGGGTATCAGCCGATCGGGGCCATGCTGTGTTCGTCCGGTGTTTACGACACGATCGCGGGCGGTACGGGGTTCTTCCAGCACGGGCATACTTATATCGGCCATCCGGTCGCCGCAGCGGCGGGTCTGGCGGTGGTGCGGGAGCTTCTCGACCGGGGATTGGTGGCGCAGGCGCGTGAACGGGGAATGTACCTTGGCGAACAGCTCCGTGCGCGGTTTGCCCAGCATCCGCATGTCGGGGATATCCGCGGACGCGGCATGTTCTGGGGGCTGGAATTCGTCGCCGACCGCGATACCAAAACACCCTTCGATCCAAAGCTGGGGGTCGCCGGGAAACTGAAAAAGGCCGCTTTTGCGGAGGGACTGATCTGTTACCCGATGCCGGGGACGCGCGATGGCAAGCATGGCGATCACGTCCTCCTGGCGCCGCCGTTCATCGCCTCGGAAGCGGAGCTTTCGGATGCGCTCGATGCACTCGGGCGGGCCGTATCGTCGGTGATTGGGGCTGCTACCGCGTGAGGCGGATAGTGAGCCAGGACGGTTCTATGTAGTTATGGCAGGCGGTCTGTGGCGCATGCCGGTGGCGGCATTGAAGGCAATGGCGGCAAGCAGGATGGCTCCGCCGACGAAGGTTCCGGTGCTTGCGCTTTCGGCGAGGATCAGCCAGACCCAGACCGGAGCCAGCATCACCTCGACCATGGCCAGAAGGCCAAGCTCGGCTGCCCCGACCACCCGGCTGCCGACGGTGTAGATCGACAGGCCCAAAGCCAGAAGGGCGGCCCCCATCAACATCGCGATGGCGATGGAGCGGGGGGGCAGGGCGAAGCTTTCACCGCGCGCGGCGATGACGGCACCTGCGACGATCACTGACAGGACCCCGCCGATCAGGACTGACGGCAGCATGTTGGCGACCCGGCCCCAGCGCAGGGCGATGGTGAAGGCCGAAAACCCCGCAGCCGAAGCGATGGCCGCAAGGTTGCCCCAGCCCGCGCCGATGGCGAGCCCCTCGCGCACCATCACGAACATGCCGATCCCGGCGAGTGCGATGGCGCCCCAGGTGGCGCGGCGTACCGGTTCCTTCAGTACGAGCCAGGCCATGATGGCGGTGAAGAGGGGTGCTGCGGCGAAGAGGAAGACGGCATTGGCGACCGTGGTGGCCTGAATCGCATAGATCGCGCCCGCGAAGGCGAAGACGAGCCCCGTGCCGCCGATCACACCGGGCAGGCCTGCCGTGCGGATCCGGGCGATAGGATGGCCGCCCGATCGGATCGTGACCGTCAGAAACAGGACCGGGGCCATGCCGAGCGAGCGGTAAAAGAGCACCTGCCAGGTTCCTGCATCGCCCAACATGCGGATCGCGAGCCCCATGAGCGACCAGAGCACGGCGGCGAACAGCACGAGCCCGACGCCCGTCCGGTAGCTGATTTCCCGTTCCATCCGCGCCTCCCTTTGGGCGCAGACTGGGCGGTGGGCGGGCGCTGCGTCTGTTCCGTTGCCGACCTCGTTTGGCGTCGGTTTCGGGCACTCAGCCGCGCAGCCACCCGTCGGCGAAGCTGAGGTTGCGGCAATCGGTGAACTGGCCGAGGCGGGTGAGTTCCGCCTCAAGCCGCGCCAATCGTCCTGCGCCCATGCTGATGCCCGGTTCCGGCCAGAACGCGCGGATGGCAAGCACACCTTCCCCCCGCTGGCACTTCGCGTCGATCCGGCCGATCAGCCGGTCGCGCTCCATCACCGGGAAGACGTAGTAGCCGTATTGCCGCTTGGGCTCCGGCACGAAAACCTCGATCCGGTAGTAGAAGCCGAAGAGCCGCTCGGCCCTTTTGCGGTCGCGCAGAGCCGGATCGAAAGGCGACAGGATGCGGATGCGGTTTGGCGGCTCCGGCACCGTCGTCGCCTCTTCAGCAAGGCCGGGCCGGGCGAAGGAGCGGCGCAACGCGCCCTCAGCGCCTTCGATCTGGATTTCTTCGATTTCGCCGCGTTTCAGTGCCGAAGCGCACCAGTCCTTGGCCTCGACCGGTGTGATCAGGTCCAAGAACGCCGCGATTTCACCCGATGTCGCAAATCCCAGCCGGTCGAGTGCCGCGTTGCAGGCCCAGTCCACGGTCTCAGCTTCACCCGGACTCGGCAGGGCGTGGTGGTCGGGCAGGACGCGTTCCGTCAGGTCGTAGATCTTGGCGAAGTTTTTTCGGTGGCAGATCGACAATTCCCCAGACCGCCAGAGATATTCGAGTGCCGTTTTAGACGGGTGCCATTCCCACCAGCCGCCTTTGCCACGCTTCTCGTCCTCGCCCACATCGCCTGACCCGCAACAGCCGTTTTCACGCACATGGGCCCGCACATCCTCGATCTTGGCGTGAAACTCCGATCCGTGCCAATTGGCCCAGCGGGCGCGGATGCGGGCGGCATCGCGGCTAAAGCGCAGTTTCCAATAGGGAAAGAAATCGGCCGGAATGACCGAGGCATCATGGGTCCAGTGTTCGAAAAGCGAGCGGTCCTTTTCCAGAAGGACCGCGAGGTTTCTTGGCCGGTAGCTCTGCCGCCGCGACCAGAGGATCATGTGATGCGCGCGTTCGACCGTGTTGATGCTGTCGACCTGCACGAAACCCAGCCGGTGGATGAGCGACAGAAGGTCATCGCCCTTCGCCGGTCCCGTCGGCGGCTCGATCAGCGCGTGTCGGTGCAGAAACAGCCTGCGCGCAGCTGGATTGTCGAGAATTGGCAGGCTCATCCGCCCCATGTCCGTTCAAGCACCCTAAGCCAGTTTTCATGCGCGATCCTCGTGATCAGGGCCTCGTCATAGCCATGCGCCTTTAGTGCTTCGATCAGACGGGGCAGGCCCGCCGCATCGCCAAGTGCCTTTGGCACGGACACCCCATCGAAATCCGAACCAAATCCGACGCGGGTTTCACCGAGATGTTCCACAAGATGGTCGAGATGCCGCAGCAGCGGGTCCCAGCCCTCGAAGGAGGTATTCCTGCCGTCCGGATTCAGAAAAACCGTGCCGAAGTTGAGGCCGACCATACCGTCGCTTTCCCGGATCATCGCGAGCTGGCGGTCCGTCAGGTTGCGGGTGGACGGGGTGACGGCGTAGGCGTTGGAATGGGTGGCGACGAGGGGCGCATCCGAGATCGCGGCGATGTCGTTGAAGCCCTTTTCGTTCAGATGGCTGAGGTCGATCATGATCTTCAGCGCGTTGCATTCCCTGATGAGCCGCTTTCCCGTCTCGGTCAGTCCATCGCCGGTATCGGGCGAGCCGGGGAAACGGAACGGAACACCATGACCGAAGATCGTCGGCCGCGACCAGACCGGCCCGACCGAACGGAGACCCACGCCATGCCACACGTGCAGCGCGTCGAGATCCTCGCCAACGGCTTCTGCCCCTTCGAAATGCAGGATGGCGGCGATGCGCCCCGCCGCCATCGCGGCGCGGATATCCGCAACGCTGCGGCAGATGGTCAATTTTCCGGTCCGTTCCATCCACATCAGATGCCCGATCTTGGCGGCCGCGACCGGCTGCGCCACCGCCGCGCCGATGGGTTTCGGCAGGTCGAGGTCGTAGGGCGGATTGTTCATCAGCGCTTCGTAGTCCGTCGTGTCGTCCTCGTCATGAGACGGGATGTAGACTGCGAAGAACCCGCCCGCGAAGCCGCCTGCCTTCATCCGAGGCAGGTCGAGATGGCCCTTGCCATTGCCCTTGAGCCAAATGGTTTCACGGTCTTGGGGATTGTCCAGAAGACGCAGGAGGAAGTCGTTGTGGCCGTCGAAAACCGGGATCATGACAGTGCCTCTCCTCGCGCGTGGTCAAGCAAAGCTTCGCCTTTCCGCTGATGAAGGACAAGCCCGGTGCGGCGCAGGATTGACCGGACGGGCGGGGATGCAGCTATACTTGCTGGCAGCGCGAAGCTCGGGGGCTGTCCGGCCATGTGGCGAAGGGGTGAAACCTGCGGCGTCTTGGCGGCGGTCCTGTGGACCGCCACGCTCGGCTGCGCCTCCGCGCAGGATTTCTTCACGCTCAAGGGTCATGGCGGCCCCGTCAAGGGGATCGCGGTGGGCGAGGACGGCACCATCGTGACCGCGAGTTTCGACAATTCAGTGGGGGTCTGGCAGGGAGGAGTGCCTGAATGGCTGGAGGGCCACGAGGCGGCTGTCAACGCCGTGGTCTATCTGGGTGAGGGGAGGGCCGTTTCGGCCGGGGATGATTTTTCCTTGCGGCTCTGGGATGGCGACGGGGGGCATGTCCTCGGCCGTCATCTTGGAAAGGTGGTGCGGCTCGCACTATCGCCCGATGGCTCACGGGTTGCCTCGGCCAGTTGGGACGGGACGGCGCGGATCTGGCCCCTGGCAGGCGATGCCCCGCCTGCGGTAATCGAGGGGCACCGGGGCAGCGTCAATGACGTGGTGTTCTCGCCCGATGGACGGCGGCTTTACACGGCCTCGGCGGATGGGACGATCCGGGTCTGGAATACGGATACGGGTGAAGCCCTTGGCCAGCTTGTCCATCACGGCTTCGGGGTCAATGCATTGGCTATGGCGGCGGACGGGTCATGGCTCGCCTATGGCGCCGTCGATGGCGGCACACGGGTGCTGGCCCTGCCGGGGGGCGAGGTGATCGGGGACTACACGCTCGACCGGCGACCGATCCTGGCATTGGCGCATCACGCAGGCAGGCAGCGGATCGCCGTCGGTGATGCCGAAGGATACATAATGATGCTCGATACGGACGAATGGCGGATCGCCGACGATTTCCGGGCGACGCTGAAGGGGCCTGTCTGGGCCTTGGCCTTTTCGCCTGACGGGGCGAATATCCATGCCGGTGGGCTGGACAATGCGATGTATAGCTGGCCGGTCGACGATCTCGACGGGGTGAAGATCGAGGACGATGGACAGAGCTTCCTGACCCCGCCCGAAGAGATGTCGAACGGCGAGCGGCAGTTCCAGCGCAAATGCTCCATCTGCCACGCGCTCGGCCCCGATGGCGGGCGGCGGGCCGGGCCCACGCTGCACGGGCTTTTCGGGCGAAAGGCGGGGTCGGTGGCGGGCTATCCCTATTCCGAACGGCTTGACCGCGGGGATATCGTCTGGAGTGACGAGACTGTGGATCAGTTGTTCGACCTCGGTCCGGATCACTTCATTCCAGGGTCAAAGATGCCGATGCAGCGGATAACCGGGGCAGAGGATCGGGCTGACCTGATCGCCTTTCTGAAAGAGGCGACGGCGCGGTAAAGCTGACGCCTGCGTGTCCGTTGCAATGAACGTCGCCCGCAATGAACCCGCCCAGGTCGGTTTGTCGAGCGTGGACGACGCGACTTAGCCGTGGGTATGCCGAGTTCCACCCGGTTGCAGTCGCATCCGCAGGGGCTGCGCTGATTTGCCTAGCGTGCCAGGACCAGTTCCGCCTTCAAACCGCCAAGACGTTCGCTGTCGCGCAGCCGCAATGTGCCACCGTGGCTGCGGGCAATGTCTGCGGTGATCGCCAGTCCGAGGCCGACACCGCTGCCGCGATCCTGATTGCGCGAATCGTCAAGCCGCGTGAACGGTCTCAGCGCTTCGTCCCGGCGTTCCCGGGCGATCCCCGGACCGTCATCCTCGACCGTGATCCGGATTGAGCGATCGAGCACCTCAAGCGAAAGTTCCGCCCGCGTGCCATACCGTACGGCGTTGCCGATCAGGTTATCCAACGCGCGCCGAATTGCATCGGTCCGAAGCGGCGCCTGACCCGACCCTTTCACGCTGTGCAATGTCACCGCCTGACCCGCCCGTCGCGCATCCTCGACGACGGTTCGGATGAACGGAACCGGGTCGGTCATCACCGGTTCTTCCTCCAACGCGTCGCCGCGAACGAATGCCAGAAACGCGTCGAGAAGCCGCTCCATATCGGCGATATCCCGTTTCATCGCGTCGACTTCCGGATCCGGGTCCAGAAGGGAAAGGCTGAGTTTGAGACGGGTCAATGGCGTTCTGAGGTCATGGCTCACCCCGGACAGAAGAAGCGTTCGTTGCTCGATCTGCCGTTCGATCCGTGCGCGCATGTCGAGAAAGGCATTCCCTGCCGAACGAACCTCTATCGCGCCTGTCGGCCGATACGGCAGGACGCGCCCCTTGCCGAATGCCTCGGCGGCCCGCGCCAAGCGCCGGATCGGGCGCAGTTGATTGCGCAGAAAAAGAACCGCGATAAGCGTCATCAAAAGACCTGTGACGACCATCAGGACGAGCAACTGATGCGGGTTGCTGGCCGAAACGCGGCGCCGGTCAAAGGTGATTCCGAAAGCGCCGTGTGGCCCGTCCATCACCAATCTGACTTCTCTCAGATTGGTCAGATCGATCGCACGTATTGAGTCAAACGCCTGCCGCAATGTCTCGACGACAACCCGCCCTGAAAGGTCATAAAAAAGCCGCGTATCCTTGGTCGGTGCGTCGGCCGGCGGAGGGATTACGAATTCCATCGACAATGCGGTGCCGTAGCCCTCAAGTTCAGCCGCGGCTGCGACCGGATCGACCGCATCCGCCATGCGATCGTCCAGAAATGCTATTTCGTTGACAACATTGCGCGTCATCTGCCGGGTGACGCCTTCGAAATGGCGTTGAATGAAGGCTATGGACACGACAGCCTGAATAATAACGATAGGCAGGATGAGGATAAGCGCCGCCCGGCCGTAAAGCCCCCGTGGCAGAAAGCGCTTTGTCCAGGTGAAGATCATGTGCCGACCCTAGCGGCGCCATGCAGGGAGAAAAAGCGGAAGATGACGGATGGCGGGAAAATCCCCATAGGCCACGGCGTGTCTGACCTGCTGGAGCCGGGGCTGCGGCGCGTGATTGCGCCCAACCCATCACCGATGACGCTCCACGGGACGAACAGCTACATCGTTGGTGAAGGCAAGGTTGCCGTGATCGATCCCGGACCTGCCAATGCAGCGCATCTTTCCGCTCTTCTCGGCGCGCTTGCGCCGGGAGAGACGATCGCCCATATTTTCGTCACCCACGCTCATCTTGATCATTCGCCTTTGGCTCGGCCGCTCGCCACCGCAACCGGCGCTCCGGTGCTGGCTTTCGGCGATGCGCTGTCCGGGCGTACCCCGTTGATGGAGCGTCTGGCGGCCACCGGTACGCTTGAAGGCGGCGAGGGGGTGGATGCGCAATTCGTACCGGACGAAGTGCTCGCCGATGGCGAGGAGGTATTCGGCCCCGATTGGGCGCTCAGGGCGTGGCATACACCGGGGCATTTCGCAAACCATATGTGTTTCCAATGGGGTGAGGTGATATTTAGTGGCGATCACGTAATGGGGTGGGCCTCTTCTCTGGTATCGCCTCCCGATGGGGATATGCGGGCCTATATGGCGTCGCTCGACAAGCTGGCGGATCTTGCGCCACGCCGTCTGCATTCTGGTCACGGCGCCCCGATACCGGATGCAAGGGCTCGGATTTCGGAGCTGATGATCCATCGCCGTGAACGCGAAGCGGCGATCCGCAAGGCGCTCCTTGATGGCCCGGCCGATGCCACGACTGTCGCTGCCAGGGTCTACACCGATACAGCAGCGCCCCTGATGCGAGCGGCCGCGCGCAATACCTTTGCTCATCTCATTGACCTGACAGAGAGAAATCTTGTCCAGCCGGATGGAGAGCTATCGTTCAGCGCCAGCTTCGCAATCCGGTGAGGGGCAGCGAATTTTTGTATCAATACCCACTGGACGCCCCTGACGGTGCTTGCTATATCGCGCCGGTGTTCCGGCGTAGCTCAGCGGTAGAGCAGTTGACTGTTAATCAATTGGTCGTAGGTTCGATCCCTACCGCCGGAGCCAAATCTTAGGAAAAGTATAGTGGGTCCGTTCCCTCTTCGGGGGGCAGGGATCCATTGCTTTTATCCGGCTGCTGGCGCTTTTTGTCTGCCGCGCTCCGATGAGACCGCTTTTGCAATATTAGGATACGGGTTGGTAACCGGCCCGAGCGATGTGTTCGCCGGTGGTCACTGACGTCGTTTCTCGATGGAGGCTGTGGCGAAAAAAAGCGTCCAGCGTCGAAATTCCGATACCTGCGGTCAGATAAGCAGCGAACACTGCAATTGATCAGGATCCGGGGAGGGACGGGATGAAATTCCAGCTGGCGATCAACATGGAGCGGATGGACGGATCGCTCGATATGAAGGATGTCGCGCGTCACACGCTTGACATGGTGCAGATGGCCGACCGGGGCGGATTCAATATCGTTTGGGCCGCCGAGCATCACGCACTGGAAATGACCATCGCCCCCAACCCCTTCTCGATCCTCGCCTGGTGGGCCGAGCATACAAATGACATCCGCCTGGGCACCGCCGTTGCCGTCGCCGCTTACTGGCACCCGATCAAGCTGGCCGGCGAGGCCGGTTTCGTCGACCTCATCTCGGGCGGGCGGCTGGAGTTTGGCATCGGCTCGGGCGCCTATCAGCGCGAGTTTGACCGCATGGCGCCGGGGCTGAAACAGTCCGACGCCTGGCGCTACATGCAGGAGATGCTGCCCTGTGTGCGGGAACTCTGGAAAGGCGATTACGAACACAAGGGCGAGTTCTGGTCCTTCCCGACCTCCACCGCCGTGCCAAAGCCGGTTCAGAAAGAGGTGCCCGTCTGGGTCGCCGCCCGGGCCCCCATCACCTATGATTACGCGGTGCGCGAGGGCTGCAACATCATGTCCTGGCCGCTGACGCGGGGAATGGACGAGGCCGAGACCTATATGGGGCGCCTCAACGATGCGATGGCGGCCCATCCCGGCGCCAAGCGCCCGGTGATGGCGATGATGCGCCACACGGCCCTTTATGACCGGAAAGAGGACTGGATGGTCCCGGTCCGCGCCGCCCAGCGTCAGCTTGGCCAGTTCGAGAACCTGTTCAAGAATCTCGGCGATGTGAAGGACGGTTTCCCGAAACAGATCCCCTTCGAAGACCTCGGCAACCGCGCCGAATACGACCCGAAGATGCTGCACAATAACCTGATGTTCGGCACGCCCGACGAGGTGATCGCCAAGCTCAAGCAATATGAGGCAATCGGAGTGGATGAGTTCATCTACTACGCCAGCCTCGGCCTCGGCCTGCCGGAACAGAAACGCTCGCTTGAGCTGTTCATCAACGAAGTCATCCCCGCATTCTCGTAAGGAAACCCCATGTCCCATGTCGAAACCACCCGCAGGGGGCGGGTCTTGGAAGTCACGCTGAACAAGCCCAAGGTCAATGCCATCGATATCGAGATGAGCAAGGATATGGGCCGCGCCTTTGCCGAACTGCGCGATGACCCCGAGCTCTGGTGTGCGATCCTGACCGGGGCTGGTGAAAAGATCTTCTCCGCCGGCTGGGACCTGAAGGCGCTGAACAAGGGCGAGATGGAGCTCGATAACTGGTGGGAGGAGGATTACGGCGATGGCGGCTTTGCCGGGCTGACCGAGAACTGGAAACTGAACAAGCCGGTCATCTGCGCCCTGAACGGCCTCGCCATCGGCGGGGGTTTTGAGATCGCGCTGTCCTGCGACCTGATCATCGCCGCCGAGCACGTCGAATTTGGCCTGCCCGAGATGCCATTGGGCATCGTCCCCGATGCCGGTGCCCTGCAACGCCTGCCGCGCCGCATCCCCCACAACATCGCGATGGAGATGTTCCTTCTTGGCCGCCGCATGAAGGCCGACGAGGCCGCCCATTACGGACTGATCAACAAGGTTGTGCCGAAGGACCAGTTGATGGACGCCGCCCGCGAATGGGCGGACCAGATTGCGTGGTCGGCCCCGCTGGCTATGCAGTCAGTCAAGGAAGTGCAGCGCGAGATTGAGTGCAAGCCGCTTGAGGCCGCCTTCGCCCATATGCGGACAGGTGATTTGCCGACCTACCGCAAGATGCTGACATCGGAAGACGCCAAGGAAGGTGTCGCCGCCTTCGTCGAACGTCGCGATCCCGTATTCAAGGGGAAATAGATGTATCCCGATCCCTCCTCCGTAACGCGCATCACAACGCTTGGCGCCGGGCCCATCGGTGGCGGCTGGGCCGCACATTTCCTGGCGCGCGGGTACGATGTCACCGCCTATATCCATGGTGACGCCGAGCGCGCGGCGCTCATGGCTGTGATCGACACCGGCTGGATCAGCCTTGAGGCTCTGGGTCTGGCCAAAGGCGCATCGCGGGACCGGCTGACAGTGACGACCGATCTGGATGCCGCTGTCCGGGACGCCCAATTCATTCAGGAAAGCGCGCCGGAGCGTCTGGATCTGAAACAGGCGCTCTACCGTCGGCTGGGGGAGGTCGCGCCAAAAGACTGCGTCATCGCCTCATCTACTTCGGGCCTGATGATGACGGATATCCAGAAGGACTGCCCGACGCCCGAACGGACCGTTATCGGCCATCCGTTCAACCCGCCATACCTGCTGCCTTTGGTAGAGATCATTGGCGGCAAGCAGACCGATCCAGCCGCAGTCCAATGGGCGGCAGAATTCTACCGGATCGCGGGCAAGGCGCCGCTGATCATGAAAAAGGAAATCCCTGGCTTTGTCGCGACCCGGCTGCAAGAGGCGCTTTGGCGTGAAGCACTTCACATGGTCGCCAATGGCGAGGCAACGCCTGAGGATATCGACAATGCCCTGATGAACGGTCCCGCACCCCGTATGGCGGTGCAGGGTCAGTGCATGGCTTTTCATGTCGCCTGCGGCGAGGGCGGCATGGCCACCAATCTCGACCAGTTCGGACCGGCACTGAAATGGCCCTGGACCCGGCTGGAAGCGCCCGAACTGACGCAGGAGTTGCGCAACCGCATGGTGGATGGCTGCAATGAAATTGCTGCCGGGCGGCATTTCGAGGAGATGGCCGCCCAACGTGACCGCGAGATCGTTGCCGTTCTGAACGCGATCAAGTCTGCAAGACGCTAGGGTGATTTATTGGCCATCAGGACCAGTACTGCCAAGTGTTCGGTCACTTTGATGGCACTGCACTCAGCGGGCAAGAAGCCTCGCGAAGGTCTCGATCTCTGCCTCGGTCGTGCACCATGATGCGACAAATCTGGCGCTGACGGGACTGTCGTCAGGCCCCTCCAGTGATTGGTCGAACGGCCAGAGATAATAACGCGCGCCGGCGTCCATCGCGCGCCGATGTATGCTGCGCGGCAGGTAGGCGAAGAGGATATTCGCCTCGCGCGGATGCATCAGGCGGGCACCGGGGATCTTCAGAACCGCCTGTTCCAGCGCCGCCGCGCGGACGTTCGCCGTTTGCGCGAGTTTCAGCCACAAGCCGTCGGTCAGATAGGCCTCCATTTGTGCCGAAAGATAGCGATGCTTGGAAAAGAGATGCCCGCCGCGTTTGCGACGCAACTCGAACTCCCAGGCCTTGGCTGGATCGAAGATCACCACCGCCTCGACGCCGAGACAGCCATTCTTGGTGCCGCCGAACGACAGAATGTCGACGCCGGCTTTCCACGTCATCTCGGCAGGGGTCGCCCCGGTCGCAACGACCGCATTGGCAAAGCGCGCGCCGTCGAGATGGGTTGGCAGGCCATATTCCTTTGCGACCGCGGTCAGGGCGGCGATTTCGGCAGCTGTGTAAACCGTGCCTGCCTCGGTCGTATTGGTCAGCGTTACCGCGCCGCGCTGAACCGAATGGACAAAGCCGTGCGGAGTCTTCTCGATCGCGCGACGCAGGTCGGCCGGGGCAAGCTTTCCATCCCTGCCGCCGATGCGGGCGATCTTGCCGCCACCGATATAGAATTCCGGCGCGCCGCATTCGTCCATCTCCACATGCGCCTCGGCATGGGCATAGACGGCGCCCCAGGGCGGGCAGAGGCAGGCGAGCGACAGCGAATTGGCCGTGGTGCCAGTGGCGACCAGATGGACGGCGGCCTGAGGCGCTTCGAAAGTCTCGCGGATCAGTCCGCGCACACGCTCCATCGCCGGATCGGTGCCATATGACGGTGCATAGCCTGCATTGATCCGGCTCACGGCGTCGATGATCTCGGGCGCGGCGCCCGAGGCGTTGTCAGAGGCGAATTCCATCACAGATCCTCGATGATATGGTCTTCCCAGTCCTCTTCGGGGACTTCGAATTCCGGCAGGGTCCAGCCCCGGATCGACTGGCCGGCCTCATGGACGCTCTCGGCGTCGCCGGAGATCAGCGGATGCCATTCGGGAAGGTCCTTGCCCTCATAAAGCAGCCGGTAGGCGCAGGTCGACGGCATCCAGTAGGCGACCTTGCCGATCGTCTTCGGTGTCAGCACGACGCATTCCGGGACGAATGTCTTGCGGTTCTCGTACTGGCCGCAACGGCAGGTCTGATCGTCAAGCAGGCGGCACGAGATTCGGGTGAAATAGACCTCGCCGGTATCGGCATCCTCCAGCTTGTTCAGGCAGCATTTTCCGCAGCCGTCGCACAATGCCTCCCACTCCCGCGGGGTCAGCGAGGAAAGCGGGCGCTTCCAGAATTCGGGCCTGAGGCCGTCGCGGGGGATGTCGTGTTTCATGGCGCGCGACTTTGGCGGAGCGGCAGGCAAAAGGGAAGGGGTCAGAGTATCAACCGCATCAGCGGCCGCCCGGGTTTGGTGCGCGCGACCTTCTCGAACCCGGCATGGCGAAAGGTGGAGGTGGAGCCGACGAAGAGTCCGACCGACTTGGAGTGTTTGGCCTGATCGATGGGACTCGCCTCCAGCATCCGCGCGCCGTTTTCCTTTGCGTAGCGGATGCCTTCGGCGACGAAGGCCCGTGACAGGCCCTGTCCGCGCACGCGGCGCGCGTAGAAGAAACACGAGATTGCCCAGACTGCGTGATCGTCGGCGGGGCCGTCCGGCAGCGGGGTGGTCGAGCGGCGCGGATTGTTCCACTCCGGCACATCGGCGCGTGGGCCGATCTGCATCCAGCCAACAGGTTCGCTGTCGAGATACGCGAGAAGCCCAGGCGGCGGGCCGCGTCTGATGCGCGCCTCCATGAATGCGCGCTTGTCGTCCCCGACCATCTCGGCCCGCTCTTTTGGGCGCAGCCGGAAATACGTGCACCAGCAGCCGTAACAGGCCCCCTGCGGACCAAAGAGCCGTATGAAATCGGCCACGAGGTCGTGTGTTAGCGGCGCGAAAACGGCGGTCGAATTAGGCATCGGTTTCCTTTTGTTCCCCATACGTTCTCTTCTTTGCGCCGATGTGTCAATCGGTGTCAGGTTGTAGCAAGTATCTCCCGCGCCCTGTCGCAGTCGGCCTGCATCTGCGTGACCAGCGCGTCCAACCCGTCGAATTTCATCTCGGGCCGCAGATAGTCAACCAGCGCGACGGACAGGTGTTCGCCGTAGAGGTCGCCTTCGAAATCGAAGAGGAAGCTTTCGAGATTGGGCGTGTTTTCCCCGAACATGGGCCGCACACCAAGGCTCGCCGCGCCATCATAGGTTCCCTGATGCGGGCCGGTGAGAATGTCGATCTTGACCGCGTAGACACCAAGCTTTGGCAGGTGTAGGCCGGCGACACCCATATTTGCGGTCGGAAATCCCAGATCGCGGCCCCGTTTGTCGCCATGCAGCACCTCGCCCTCGATCCGGTGCCAGTGGCCGAGCATTGCTGCGGCATCGCGCGGGCGACCCTCGGCCAAAGCCGTGCGGATCGCTGTGGAGGACACCTCGACACCCTCGAAGGCCACAAGTTCGGCGATGGTAACGCTGAACCCGTGTTCCTGACCTGCGCGGCGCAATGTGTCGATATTGCCCTTGCGGCCCTTGCCGAAGCAGAAATCAGCCCCGACCGTGACGTGGGAGACGCCAAGCCCGGCGACCAGAACATCGCTGACGAATTCTTCTGCCGTCATACCCGACAGGACTTCGTCAAAAGGCAGTTCGTAAAGCTGATCGACGCCCAGCTTTTCCAGCCGGTGGGTCCGCGCCTCGGCGTTCATTAGCCGGAAGGCAGGGGCAGTTGGCGCGAAGTACTGGCGTGGATGGGGTTCGAAGGTGACGATGCCAAGGGATGCGCCGGGACGGCGCGCCTGACCGATCACGGCCTGATGGCCAAGGTGAACGCCGTCGAAATTGCCCATCGCGACCGAAGCGCCCCGGTCGGCATCCGTCAATCCTGTCCAGTGGAAATGCCTCTGCATCGGCCCCCGTCGGGCGGGAGCGCCCGCCGCTTCAGTCGAACTTGCGGCTTGGCGCCAGTACCAGCGCCTCGCCCTTCAGAACGACCGTATCGCCCACCGCGCAATGGGTTTCAAGGGTCACGCGGCGACGGGCGTGATCAATGGCCAGAACCTTGACCTCGGCATAGACCGTGTCTCCGGGGCGGACGGGCGCCATGAATTTGAGGCTCTGACCCAGATAGACGGTGCCATGGCCGGGAAGCTGTTCGCCGATCACCGCCGAAATAAGCCCCGCCGTCAGCATGCCATGGGCGATGCGGCCCTCGAAGATCGTATCGCGGGCATAATCGTCGTCCAGATGCACCGGATTGTGGTCGGTCGAGACCTCGGCGAACATCTCGATATCGCGGTCGGTGATCGTCTTCTGAAGATAACGGGTCATCCCGATCTCCAGATCCTCGATACAGATCGTTCCGCGCGGTTGGTTATCCAGCATCATCCCGAATCCTGAAAGCTCATGTTGCAGTGCAGCATAAGACAAGCGCGGCCCTCACGCAATGTCGGTCGGTAATTATTTAACTGTTTTCGGCTCTGGATCGAAAGATTGTTGCTGTCTGGTCATAATCTATCGCAGGCGGCCGATATTGTAGGTCGGTTCCATCTCCACCCCCTGCAGCCAGTCGTCCAGCATTGCAGGATCGGGGCTTTCCACATCCGTACCGAAACGCGCCGCTTCAAGACCGCCTGTGATGAAGAGCGTGTCGATGCCTTCGCCCATTCCACCCTTAATATCGGTACCGATTCCGTCGCCGACGGCGAGGATGCGGCTGTCGTCGATCACCCTGCCGTCCAGCGCTGTCAGCCGCCGTCGGGCGAGGTCGTAGATCGGCGGATGGGGTTTGCCAAAGTAAAGGCTCTCACCGCCCATCTCGGTGTAAAGTTGCGCCAGGGCCCCGGCACACCACTCCCGGCGCTCACCCCGGTCGACAACGATGTCGGGATTGGCGCAAAGGAGTTTCAGCCCCTTGGTCTTGGCGTAAAGAAACTCCGGCCGGTAGACGGACGGATCAGCCAGCGGGTCGCGCGGGCCGGTGCAGACGATGCCCTCGGCCTCTTCGAGCGGCACGATCTCGATCTTCTCGGGATTGTCGAGGATTCTCAGCGGCTCGAAAAAGCCACTGTCGGTTTCGGGATTGCCGATGAAGTGGACCTTGTGGCCGACGACGCCGCGAAACATGGCCGACCGGGCTGAATCGCCCGACGTGGCGATGGTGTCCCATGCGTCGCGCGGCACACCGATCTGGTCGAGTTGCACAGCCACCCCGGCGCGAGGGCGGGGAGAGTTGGTGACCAGAACCACCTTGCCGCCCTGCGCGCGGTAGGCCTGAAGCGCCGCGACTGCAGCGGGGAAGGGCCTCAGACCGTCATGCACGCAGCCCCAGAGGTCACAAAAGAGCGCGTCATACTGGGCACCGATTTCGGAAAGGGATTGGACGATGCGGGCCATTGGCGTCTCCTCTGCTTTGGGCCTTGTTACAGACCGGGGTCGGAAAAAGTAAGGGCGCCCGGAGGCGCCCCAACACAACGTTTGCCGGTCACTTAAAGTTTCAGCGCCGGGATGATCTGTTTCTTGCGGCTCATGATGCCGGGCAGGACGACCGTGTCGCCGCTGACGCTGGCGCCGAAGGAGGCTTCGGCCATCTGCTTCACCAGATCGTTCGGCACCAGCAGCGTCGCTTCCTCTTTCAGGATGTCGACAACAAACAGCAGCACCTGATCGGCGCCATCCTCTTTCGCGACATCGACCATCGAGGCCATCAGGCTGTCCTTGCGGTCAAGAACGACCTTGGGTGCGGTCGTCTCCAGCACCGAAACGCGCAGTTCCTTGCCGGCGACGTTATATTCTTTCGAATCCATGCGAAGGAGTTCGGCGTCGGAGAAGGCGGAGACATCGGATTTCGCGGCGAAAAGTTCGGCGGCATAATCCGCAATCGACACCCCCAACTCGCCTGCCAATGTCTCGGCGACTGCCCGGTCATGCGGCGTGGTGGTGGGCGAGCGGAATTCAAGCGTGTCGGAGAGGATGCAGGACAGCATCGCACCCTTGATCTTCTCGGGCATCTTCGCCGCATCCGCACCCATCAAGTCGAACATGATCGTCGCGGTGCAGGCCAGCGGACGGATGGTGATGTCGATCGGTCCCTTGGTCTTCAGGCCACCGGCCAGAAGGTGGTGGTCGATGATCTGGATAACATTGGCGTCATTGATCGAGCCGGGCAATTCGGCTGGATTGTTGGTGTCCACAACCACGCAATCCTCGCCCGCCGAAACATCGGCGATGATCGCGGGCTTCGGCAGGTCCCAGTGCTTCAGCACGAAGGCGGCTTCGGTGTTCGGTTCGCCGAGCAGGACTGGGGTCGCGGGGGTGCCCTTCACCTCGGTCAGGTACCAGGCCCAGATGATGGGCGAACCGGTGGAATCGGTGTCGGGGGATTTGTGGCCGAAGACCTTGATCATGTGCGTCATCCGTCAGGGAAATTGAAATCGCGCGCCTTATAGGCGCTGTTTCCGCGCTTGTCACGGGGACGAACCAGAGGCATCGGGTCGCGGGGCGGGGCTCTCCGATGAATCGCGCCGGGTTCAGAATGGCACCCGCTCGATGGTAAACCCCTCGCGTTCCAGAAGCGCCAGAACGCCGTCGTCGCCCGACAGGTGCAGCGCGCCGAAGGCCGCAAAGACCGGACCCTCCTGCGCTGCGGCCTCGATCACCGGTATCCAGGCGCGGTTGCGGCTGAACATCAGGGCCTCTTCCATCTCGGCCATGTCGGCATCCACCTGTTCCGGGGTCTGGCCCGGCAGTTTGTATGAGGCGAGCCGACCAATTTCCCATGTCAGGCGCACGTCCTCGGCGAAATACGCTTCCGAGAGCGTCGCGCCGTAGTCTTCGGCCTGTGCGTCCATGGCAAGGCCGGCGCGGATCATCTCCAGCTTCGCATCCTCGCTCATTCCTGCGAACAGATGGAAGATCGTGTCATAGGGTTCGAGCGCCCGGACCGGAATGCCTTTCTCCGCGGCGTGGTCAATGATGCGGGCATCGAGCCCTTTCTTGCCGGAATTGACCTCTTCCATCGCGCAAGGTGGGATGCCAAGCATCATCGACACGTACCAGGGCTGCATCTTGGCCACGAGAAAACCGGGAACGCCGCGGGCGTTCATTGCAACATTGAGCGCCTGCCAATCCGCCTCGGGCAATTGCTCGGGCAAAGTCGGGCCCTCGGTCCTGAACAGCAGGGCTGGATTACTCGTCATTTCAGACTTCAGATGTGCCTCTTCTTCTGGCCCTGCCTCGACCAGTACGACTGACGCCCGGTCGATATCCGTCGTCAACCGGTCGAAAACCGCGTCATGGCGCGGATCGTCAAGATGATAGGTGCCGACGAGCCGGACACTCTCGTCGCCACGGCTGGCAATCCAGGAATTGCCGCGTGCATAGGGCAGGTCGGCCACGCGAGCGTCCAACGCCGCCCGGTCCTCCGGCGGCATGGTCCGGAAAAGGCTGGTGCCGGAGCATTCGGCATGGACGGCGGTGCCCGAAAAAACCAAAAGGAAGCAGAAAATGGCGGTTCGTGTCATGTGCTTGTCACTTTGCGCGGTTCAATGGCCAGTGTTCGGGCATCTTTGCACGGCACCTGAGGCAAAGCCATGCCGACGGGGTGGCATTTTTACGCAATGCGGGAGTTGACTCGGGGCGGGACGGGACCTAACTACACTCCGTTAGCACTCACTTCAGGCGAGTGCTAATCCTGTTCAAACCTGGAACCCATAGGGAGAGTTACCAGATGGCATTCAAACCGCTTCATGACCGCGTGCTGGTCAAGCGCGTGGAAAGCGACGAAAAGACCAAGGGCGGTCTGATCATCCCCGACAGCGCGAAGGAAAAACCGGCCGAAGGCGAAGTCGTCGCCGTTGGCGAAGGCGCGCGCAAGGATTCGGGCGAGCTGATCGCACCGTCGGTCAAGGCCGGCGACCGCATCCTTTTCGGCAAGTGGTCGGGCACGGAAGTGACCGTCGACGGCACCGAAATGCTGATCATGAAGGAAAGCGACATTCTCGGCATCATCGCCTGAGACCACCGCTGACTTCGAAATCCACTCAGACAACCAGGAGCAAGCAAAATGGCTGCTAAGGACGTCAAGTTCAACACCGATGCCCGCGACCGTATGCTGCGCGGCGTCAACATCCTCGCCGATGCGGTGAAGGTGACGCTGGGCCCGAAAGGCCGCAACGTCGTGATCGACAAATCCTTCGGTGCGCCCCGCATCACCAAGGACGGCGTGACCGTCGCCAAGGAAATCGAGCTTTCGGACAAGTTCGAGAACATGGGCGCGCAGATGGTGAAGGAAGTCGCTTCGCGCACCAATGACGAGGCCGGTGACGGCACCACCACCGCCACGGTTCTGGCCCAGGCCATCGTCCGTGAAGGCATGAAATCGGTTGCCGCCGGCATGAACCCGATGGACCTCAAGCGCGGCATCGACCTCGCCACCGCCAAGGTCGTCGAGGCGATCAAGGCTGCCGCCCGTCCGGTTTCGGACTCGGCTGAAGTCGCTCAGGTCGGCACCATCTCGGCCAACGGCGAAGCCGAAATCGGCCGCCAGATCGCCGATGCGATGCAGAAGGTCGGCAACGAGGGTGTCATCACCGTCGAAGAGAACAAGGGTCTTGAGACCGAAACCGAAGTCGTCGAAGGCATGCAGTTCGACCGCGGCTACCTGTCGCCCTACTTCGTGACCAACCCGGACAAGATGATTGCAGATCTCGAAGACTGCATGATCCTGCTGCACGAGAAGAAGCTGTCCTCGCTTCAGCCGATGGTTCCGCTGCTTGAGCAGGTGATCCAGTCGCAGAAGCCTCTTCTGATCATCGCGGAAGACGTGGAAGGTGAAGCCCTCGCCACGCTCGTCGTCAACAAGCTGCGTGGCGGCCTGAAGATCGCCGCCGTCAAGGCGCCGGGTTTCGGCGATCGCCGCAAGGCCATGCTGCAAGACATCGCGATCCTGACCGGCGGTCAGGTCATCTCGGAAGACCTCGGCATGAAGCTTGAAAATGTCGGCATGGACATGCTCGGCCGCGCCAAGAAGGTCTCGATCTCGAAGGACAACACCACCATCGTCGATGGCGCCGGTGAGAAGGCCGAGATTGAAGCCCGCGTCAGCCAGATCCGCACCCAGATCGAGGAAACCACCTCTGATTACGATCGCGAGAAGCTGCAGGAGCGTGTTGCCAAGCTCGCCGGTGGCGTCGCTGTAATCCGCGTCGGCGGCATGACCGAGGTCGAAGTGAAAGAGCGCAAGGACCGCGTCGATGACGCGCTGAACGCGACCCGTGCGGCCGTTCAGGAAGGCGTGATCGTCGGTGGCGGCGTTGCACTCGTGCAGGCTGGCAAGTCGCTTGACGGCCTGAAGGGCGCGAATGCCGATCAGGATGCGGGCATTGTGATCGTCCGCCGCGCACTGGAAGCGCCGCTGCGCCAGATCGCTGAAAACGCCGGTGTCGATGGCGCTGTCGTGGCCGGCAAGGTGCGCGAGTCGAAGGACAAGAACTTTGGCTTCAACGCTCAGACCGAAGAATATGGCGACATGTTCAAGTTCGGCGTGATCGACCCGGCCAAGGTTACCCGGACGGCACTGGAAGACGCGGCTTCGATCGCCGGCCTCCTGATCACCACCGAAGCCATGGTCGCCGACAAGCCGGAGCCGAAGGGCGCTGGCGGCGGCATGCCCGATATGGGCGGCATGGGCGGCATGGGCGGCATGATGTAATTACGCCGTTCCCATACGGAACATCGAAGGGGCCCCAATGCGGGGCCCCTTTTCTTTGCCAGACTAGATCCTGTCACGGCTCGATTTCACCTGGCCTTTTTTGCCTTGCCGCAGCACTTGCGCGGTTTTGTTTCAGGCCGCTGTCGAACGAAATGTCCCACGCCGAAGGAAGGGAGTTGGCGGCCGGATCGCCGTGGTGTAGCCATGCGTATGTCCCTGTTCTTCCTGACCTTCCTGACGATGACCGCCTTTGCCGCGAATTCGGTGCTGAACCGGATGGGGGTCGGGTCGGGGCTGATCGACCCGGTGCTTTTTGCCGTTGTCCGGCTCGTGGCGGGTGCGACGATCCTCGCGGTGATGATCGGGCTGCGCCAGGCCGGCGGTGGCCGTGCGCTGTGGCCGGGCTGGCAGGGGCGTGTGGCCGGGGCCTTGTCGCTGCTTCTCTATCTTTTCGGCTTCTCGCTCGCCTATGGCGCGCTCGATGCCGGAGCCGGGGCGTTAATCCTGTTCGGGATGGTGCAGGTGACGATGTTCGTTGGCGCGCTGGTTGCGCGGGAAAGGGTTCCACTAAGGCGCTGGATCGGGGCAGGGCTGGCCTTCCTTGGCTTGCTATATCTTCTCGCTCCGGGATCGGGGGCCAATTCCAGCATAATGCATTCGGGTCTTATGGCGGCCGCGGGGATCGGCTGGGGGCTCTATTCGCTCTCGGCGCGTGGATCAGACGATCCGCTTGGCGCGACGGCGTGGAACTTTCTTCTCGCGGTTCCGGTGGCACTTGCCCTGATGCCGGTCTTGCCGGTCGGAACAACCGTGACCAGCTTCAATGGGATCGTTCTGGCGATCATTTCCGGCGCGATCACCTCGGGGCTTGGTTATGCGCTCTGGTACCGCGTTCTGCCCCTGCTTGGCGCGACGCGCGGGGCGGTGGCGCAACTGACCGTGCCGGTGCTCGCGCTTCTGGGCGGTATAGTTTTTCTGGATGAGGTTTTGACCCTGCGTTTCGCGATTTCCGCGCTTATGGTGCTGGGTGGGGTCGCCATTGCAGCGCGTAAGGCATAGCACAGTTTCGACGAATGCAGCCGACCAGGCATGGAGCTGTCACACGTTGCGATAACGCAGCCTATGCCACGATCACTTCCAGCGGATCGTATTCTGCAGGACCAACCGGACCAAAGGCGATGCGCGGCAGGCTGTCGGGTTTCAACCGGATCGAGGCCAGTTCGGCGGGGGCGAAGAAGCGGCGGGTATGGACGACGCGCGACGGATCGGACCAGCCCGGGTCGATCTGACCGCTGATCACATTGCACCGAAAAAAGAGGTCGACTTGGTGAAAGCCGGTGCGCGGATCGTGGAACTCATTGACCAGCGCCAGAGGGCCGACCGCGATGGTCAGCCCGCATTCCTCATGAACCTCGCGGACGAGATTTTCGGGCAGAGAACTGCCCGGTTCGACCCCGCCGCCCGGTGCACACCAGAGGTCGGAGCGCCGCCCGGCATAGGCGTTGACGAGCAGAAGTCGGCCCTCATGCAGGATGATGGCACGGGTTGCGAGACGGGGCGAACGAGCTTTCATCCGGCGCAGAGTGACGCGACGTCGGCTTTGGGGCAAGGCCTCTCGCATCGGGCGCGGCGATTTCCTATGTCTGGTTCATGTTGAGATACCTCATTCTCGCCTGCCTGACCCTCGTCCCGCATGCCGCGCGGGCCGATTGCGTGGTCCTGTTGCATGGTCTTGCCCGCAGCGACACCTCGCTTGCTGTGATGGAGGGCGCGCTCGGACGGGCCGGATATCGGGTGCTCAATGTCGACTACCCCTCGACCGAGGCACCGATTGAAACGCTGGTGGACGCCTATGTCGGTCCGGCAGTGGCAGAGTGTGGTGACGAAAGGGTTCATTTTGTGACCCATTCGATGGGCGGAATTCTGGTCCGGGCGTGGCTGGCGGACCACCGGCCCGGCGATATGGGGCGGGTGGTAATGATGGCGCCGCCCAATCACGGGTCCGAACTGGTAGACACCTTCGGCGATCTCGGCCCTTTCCAGTGGATCAATGGTCCGGCAGGGCTGGAATTGGGGACCGGGCCTGCAAGCGTTCCCAATGCTCTGCCCGCAGTGCAGTTCGACCTTGGGGTGATTGCCGGGAACACGTCGCTGAACCCGATCTATTCGGCGCTGATCGCGGGAGAGGATGATGGCAAGGTCAGCGTCGACAGCACACGCATTGGCGGGATGAACGACCATATCGTCCTGCCGGTCACCCACACGTTCATGATGAACAATCCAATGGTGATCGCCGAGGTACTGGAGTTTCTGGCGAAGGGTCGGTTCGATCACGAACTGACTTATATCGAGGCAGCGGAACGGTTGATCGAGTGACGGCGATGGCGTTCACCTGACACTGTTCTGCGTGCGTTGACTGCACCAACCAATCGATTGTGAAGCCGGAGACATCACCGGGGGTTAACCAGTGGCGATCCTCGGGCGGCCCTGCGCGGTCACCCGCAGGCGGGCTTCGATGAACATTGGCTGGCCTTCGATCTCGATTTCGGAAATGTTCCGGTCGACGGTCAGGCGGACTTTTTCCACCCCGGCCTGCCGTGCGCGGGATTCGGCATCCCCGACGAGCGCTGCCTCCAGCACGGCGATGGCCTTGTCGCGGTCGTTGAAACGCTGCGGACCATCGGGCAGGTGGGCGGAAAAGAGGCCGGGACCGGGGCTGGTGACGATGCCTTCGGCATGCATGGCGATCTGGCCGACAACTGCGCCGATGGCGTTCGCCACGCCCGCATGTTCGGGCAGGACCATGCGGCTGCCGATGCGGTCGCCCACCGCGCCATAGTAGGATGGTGCCGAGGCGCCGAGCCCGATCACTGGAACGCCGAGGCTTGTCTGCACCTTCACGATTCCGGAATGGCCATCGAGCCCCGCCTTCATCAGCGGATGACGGGCAAGGATCTCTGGCGCCTCGTTCCAGTCGCGGCTGTCCTCGGCAAAGGCAGCCTCCAAGAGGCAATCGACGGTCTGCGCGGTAAGCTGGTCGATGATCGCCTGCGCCAGATCCTCTGGCCCCGCCGCGATGCGGTCGCCGCGTCCGTTACGGCGGCGGGCGAAAAGGGTGACGGCCTTGCGCGCGGCGGTCGCGTCCCAGCTGTCAAGGCGACCCAGCACATGGGCGGCATCAGAAGGCGTTACCCCCGACAGCATCACATGGCCGCGCTGAACAAGGCGGGTGAGTGCCGGAAGTTCCAGCCTTGTGCGCACGCAATCGGCGATGCGGCGCGGACCGGCCAGCAGCCGCTCCACCACCGCCGCCTCGCGCCCCGAAAGCCCCTCGGGCGGGGTGTCGCGCCACATCGGGAGGGCGAAGCGCCCGTCATGTTCTCCGACCGCATCCATCGACAGCCATGTATCGAGCGCCTCATGGACCAGTTCGGGATAATCGCGGGCGGCGAGCGCCACGGGAACCAGACGCCGGGGGCCCAGGCGCAGGCTGGTTTGCAGACCCTCGATCAGGTGGACCTCGCTGTCGCCGCCAAGGCCCGTTGTCCGCATCGCCACCGCCTCGACCATGGTGCGGAACTCACCCACCCGTGCGCCCATCGGGTCGATCATCGGCTTGCCATCTTTCAGAAGGCAGACATCGGTCGTGGTGCCGCCTATATCCGAAACCAAGGCATCGGTTTCGCCGGTCAGCCAGCTTGCCCCGGCGATGGAGGCGGCGGGGCCGGACAGGATGGTCTCGATCGGCCGATCGCGGGCGAGGCCGGCCGATACCAACGCCCCGTCGCCGCGCACGACCATCAGGGGCGCGTCGATGCCAAGGCTTGCCATATGCGCCTCGCAGGCCGAGATCAGCCGGTCGATCATGCCGATGAGGCGGGCGTTCAGCACCGCCGTAAGGGCCCGGCGGGGCCCGTTCAGCCCGGCGGAAAGCTCGTTCGAACAGGTGACAGGCTTGCCGGTCTTTTCGCGGATCAGGTCGCGGGCGGCGGTTTCATGCGCCGGGTTGCGGGTTGCGAAACTGGAGGCGACCGCAAAGCCGGTTATGTCGGGGCCGAGCGCGTCCAGCCCGGCCTCAAGTGCTGCAAGGTCAAGCGGCGCAACTTCGCCGCCGCCGTGGTTGTGGCCACCCGCAAGCCGGATCACCGGATCGCCCTTCAGGGAGTCGGTCAGCCCGGCGCGGGCAAGCTCGCTTTCCTCGAAGCCGATGAACACCAGCGCCACGCGCCCGCCCTGACCCTCGACCAACGCATTGGTGGCCAAAGTGGTAGAGAGCGAGACCATGGCGATTTCGGTGGCCTTCACGCCCGCCTTCTCGATCGCGGCATCAATCGCACGACCGACGCCCAGCGACAGGTCGGGCCGGGTGGTCAGCGATTTCGCCGAGGCGATGACGCGATCCTCGCCCTCATTCAGGATCACCGCGTCGGTGTAAGTGCCGCCGGTATCGACGCCGAGAAGATAGGTCATGCGTTTCCCCTAGCTTGCGCCCTTCAGGATGCGGTCGGACCCCATCCAGCCGGTCAGAATCGACGGCGCATTGGTATTGCCGCCGATGAGCGTTGGAAAGACCGAAGCGTCGCAGACGCGCAGCCCCTCGACGCCCCGCACCTTCAGATCCGGGTCTACAGCTGAGGTCGCCGGATCGCTGCCCATCCGCACCGTGCAGGAGGGGTGGAACACCGTTCCCGACCGGGCGCGGAAATCGGCGATGAGGTCTTCGTCGGTCATGACCTCGGGCCCCGGCCGTAATTCCTCGGCGATGAGTGAACGCATCGGTTCCTGATCGGCGATCTTCCGAAGGTACTTCACCGCCAGGAGCATCTCTTCGACGTCGTGGTTGGTCGAGAACGCATTGGCGACGATCTTCGGGGCCGCAAAGGGATCGGAGGAGTTGAGCGTGATCTCGCCCCGGCTGGTCGGGCGGCAGTTCGACAGCCCGATGGAGAGACCCGAAAACGGGTCGGGCGTCAGCAGGGGCCGTTCCCCCACCCGGGGGATGAGGGTGGAAAACGCCTGAAAGTATAGTTGCATATTCGGGCGCGACAGGTCGGGCGAGGTACGGAAGAACCCGCCCGCATGGTTGATCGACTTCGCGAGCGGTCCCCTGCCGCCCATGAAATACTTCATGCCCACCAGCATCTTGCCCCACCAGGGCCGCAGGATGTCGTTATAGGTCGGAACATTCATCCGCCAGGTGTAGTTAATGCCCTGATGATCGTTCAGGTTCTGGCCGATCTGGGCGTTGTCGGCGATTACCTCAATCCCGTGATCCTTCAGATGCGCAGCCGGACCGACACCCGAAAGCATCAGAAGCTGCGGCGAGTTGATTGCGCCGCCCGACAGGATCACCTCGCGCCCGGCACGGGCCTGATGCAGCTTCCCGCCTTTGCGGTACTCGACTCCGACAGCCCGACGCCCTTCGAAGAGGACGCGGGCGACATGGGCATGGGTAAGGACCGTTACATTCGGGCGCTTCATTGCGGGGCGCAGGAAGGCGCGTGCGGCAGAGTTGCGCCGTGCTTTGTGGATCGTCATCTGGTAGACGCCGACGCCTTCCTGTTCCGCGCCGTTGAAATCGGCGTTGCGGGGCAGACCAGCGGCCTCGGCCGCGCCGATATAGCTTTCGACCAGCGGATGCAGGTCCGTGCGATTGGCCGAGATGAACAAGGGGCCGCCCGTGCCGCGAACGTCATTACCGCCTGCCTCGTTGTCCTCGATCGCGCGGTAGGCCGCGCGCGCGGCCTCCCAGCCCCAGCCGGACCCGGCGGCGTCTGACCAGTCGTCATAGTCGCTCTGATGGCCCCTTATCCAGACCATCGCGTTGATCGACGACGACCCGCCAAGGATCTTGCCGCGCGGCCAGAAATCCTGATTGCCTGCAAGACCGGGATCGGGTTCCGTCCGGTACATCCAGTTCACGGCCGGATCGAAGAAGAGCTTGCCGTAGCCAAGGGGCAGATGGACGTAGAACCGCCGGTCGGTGCCTCCCGCCTCAAGCACCAGAACCCGGTGCCGCCCGTTCGCTGACAGCCGCTCGGCCAGTACTGAGCCCGCCGAACCCGCGCCGACGATGATATAGTCAAACCCGTCCATGCTCTCCTCATGCAAAGCACCCCGCCCTGATGCCTCAGGCGGGGTCTGTGTTCATCCCGTTCCGCGACGGGTCAATGTCGTTTTGCGGTCATTCCAGCCGTGCGGGGAAGCCCGGCGCGCGCAGATCGGTGCCCAACTGATCTTCGAGCAATTTCGCGATCATCGGCGATTGCGCCTCACCGCCATAGGCCGCCTTGGCGGCGATATAGGTCTGGTTGGTCATGCTGGCCAGTTCCAGCGGAACGCCGAACTCCTTGCCGAAGCCGAGCGCAAAGCCAAGGTCCTTCAGCGCGAGGTCGATGTTGAAGGCGATGTCGTAGGAGCCGTTGAGGATCAGCGCGCCCTCGGTCTCATGGACAAAGGAATTGCCCGACGACGCCGCGATGGCATGCCAGGCCTGCCCGAGATCGAGCCCGCCGCGCTTGGCCAACATAAGCGCCTCGCCGCAGGCCTTGAGGTGGATGAAGGCCAGCATGTTGGTGATGACCTTGATGATCGAGGACGACCCCAAGGGTCCCATGTGGAAGACCCGATTGCCCATCGCCTCGAACGCCTTCCAGTGCATATCGACGGTCTCCTTGTCGCCGCCCGGCAGCATGGTGATCTCGCCGCGATAGGCGAGGTGGACGCCGCCGGTGACGGGCAGTTCCAGCATTTTGATGCCATGCGCTTCGGCCACTTTCGCGAAGGCCAGCACGTCGTCGCGACCGAGCGTGGACATCTCGATCCAGGTCGCCCCCTTCTTCATCTTGGGCAGGATCTGCGCCAGCACCTTTTCGGTGACGGCCGGAGAGGGCAGACAGGTGATGACGTGATCGACATTCGCCGCGACCTCGGCCGCGCTGTCGGCCCATGTCGCGCCTGCCGCGATCAGGGGTTCGGCCAGTTCCTTCTTCAGGTCGGTGACCGTGACCTTGAAGCCCGCCTTCAGCAGGCAGCCCGCGCAGGCCGCTCCGAGATTGCCGAGGCCGATATATCCGTAATGCATGTTTGTTCCTCCGTAAGCGCCTCAGGCGCCGTATCCGATGATGCCCTTGACCTCGCAGAAGTCGTGTATGCCCCAGTCGGCATATTCACGGCCATTGCCAGATTGTTTGTAGCCGCCGAAGGGGGCGAACGTGTCCCAGTCGGGGTAGTTGATCTGCACCTGTCCGGTGCGCAGACGCCGCGCCACCGCGCGGGCCTCGGTCAGCTCGCCCTGCACATAGCCGCCGAGGCCGTAGACACTGTCATTGGCCATCGCGACGGCCTCGTCGACGCTGTCATAGGGCAGGATCGCCAGAACCGGGCCAAAGATTTCCTCGCGCGCGATGGCCATGTCCGGGGTGACGCCGCCAAAGATCGTGGGGCGCACGTAATGGCCCCGGTTCATACCGTCTGGCCGCCCCGTCCCACCGGCGACCAGAATCGCGCCCTCGTCAATGCCGGTCTCCATCAGCCCCTGAATCTTCTTGTATTGCGCCCGGCTGACGACCGGCCCGATCGCGGTTTCCGGATCGGCCGGGTCGCCGACGCGCAGGCTCTCGCACTTGGCCTTTGCGATCGCCAAGGCTTCTTTCTCGACCGCGCGTGGCACGAACATCCGAGTCGGCGCGTCACAGCTTTGGCCTGTGTTCGACATGCACGCGTCAACGCCGCCCTCGACCGCCGCTTTAAGATCGGCGGAAGCGAGGATTATATTGGCCGACTTGCCGCCCAGTTCCTGCGCCACGCGCTTGACCGTCGGCGCCGCCGCCTCAGCGACCATGATCCCGGCCCGCGTGGAACCGGTGAAGGATACCATGTCGACCTCCGGGTGCGAGGAAAGCCGCGACCCCACGCCCGGCCCGTCGCCGTTCACTAGGTTGAAGACCCCGGCGGGCACGCCTGCCTCGTTCATGATCTCGGCGAAGACCAGACCTGAAAGGGGCGCAATTTCCGAGGGCTTCAGGACCATGGTGCAGCCAGCAACCAAAGCGGGCGCCACCTTGCAGACGATCTGGTTCATTGGCCAGTTCCAGGGCGTGATGAGGCCCACCACGCCGATGGCCTCGCGCTGAATCAGCGTCGTGCCGCGTTTCTCTTCCCAGTGGAAGCGATCAGCGGCCTCGATGGTCGCGGCCAGATGCACGTCGCCCGCCCAGACCTGTGCCGCGCGGGCAAAGCCGATAGGTGCGCCCATCTCGGCCGACATCGCCTGCGCGAGGTCTTCAGCGCGGGCAAGATAAACCTCATGCACCCGCTTCAGAAGCGCGATGCGGTCGGCGGCAGGCAGGGCCGAGAAGGCCGGAAAAGCCGCCCGCGCCGCCATGATCGCCCGGTCGGCATCCATGGCCGAGCCGATGGCGACCTCACCCAGAATTTCCTCTATCGCGGGGTTCTCCACCGCCAGCCGGGTTGCCCCGGCGCCGGGCAAAACCCATTCGCCGCCAATGTAAAACTGGCCCAGACGTTCCAGAATTTTCATCGTCCTACCGGAAGTAGATGTTGTATTTCGCCCGGATCGCCCGGTCGATTTCGGGATCGATCACATTCCCCGCCTTGGACAGGATCTCGTTCTTCCGGGCAATCGCCGCGTCCAGCAACAGCGGCTTTCCCGCCTCGTTCCATTCCTTCGGGCTCATCCGGTTGGCGACGGTCGGGTAGATGTATTCGGTCTGCATCAGTTGCAGCGTCTGATCCGAGCCTAGGTAGTGACCCGGCCCGCCCATGCAGACCTGTTTCATCGCCTCGATGGAGGTCGAATCCTCGGTCACATCGATCCCGCGCACGAGCCGCATGGCCTGCCCCAGAAGGTCGTCGCCAAGGATCAGGCTTTCGAGGCAGAAGCCCAGAAGCGAGGCATGCATGCCCACCGCCTCGTAACACATATTGAGCCCGGCAAGGCCGGCGAGCGAGTTGGTGATGCCCTGTTCCCAGCCTGCCTGCATGTCCGGCAGTTTCGAATCCGAGATGCCCGAGGCCGCGCCCCCCGGCAGGTTGTAGAACCGATGCATCTGCGCGCAGCCAGCCGTCAGCAGCGCCTGTTCCGCCGATCCGCCCGACATGGCACCGGTGCGCAAGTCGGAAACGAAGGGCCAGGTGCCGAAGATCGCGGGCGCCCCCTTCTTCACGGCATTGACGTAGACCACACCGGCAAGGCATTCGGCCACCGCTTGCACGATGGTCAGCGCGATTGGGGCAGGGGCCGTGGCGCCGGCCTGACCGGCCGAGAGCAGCAGCACCGGCATGCCGCGACGGATGCAATCCTCCATCACCACGCAGCTTTCCTCGGCAAACTTCATCGGCGGCACGACGAAACAGTTGGAGTTACTGACGAAGGGCCGCTCCAACCACTTCTCCTCGCCGCCCGCGACCATGTGAATGAGGTCGAAACACTTGGCGACATGGGAAGGATCGCTGAAGGAGGTGCCGACATGCTTCTTCGTGCCCGCGAGCGAGCCGTAAAGCGTGTTAAGGTCCATCTCCTGATTGTCGACCACATCGCGGCAGACCATGGTCCGCTGGTAGAAATGGATGTTGTCGAGATTGTCCACCAGCCGCGCCGCGTCGTAAAGGTCCTGCGCGGTCGACTCGCGATAGTCCAGCGTCACCGGGTCGACGATATGCACGGCCGCTCCCGCAGTGCCGTAGTGCACCTTGGAACCCGACAGATGCAGGTCATGTTTCGGATCGCGAGCATGCAGCGTGATGTCGCGCGCCGCGACCGCCAGCATGTCCTCCACCAGCGCACGGGGGAACCGCAGGCGGCCGTCATCGCCCTGAATGGCGCCTGCTTCGGTCATTGCCTTCACGCCCGATTCCGGGGCCTGTGACAGGCCGATCACCTCCAGCGCCTCCAAAGCCGCCTGATGGATCTTCTCCACCCCGGCCTCGGTCAGCGGCTTGTACTGGCCGCCCGACATACCCGCCCGCACCGGGCGGATCGCATCCGACAGCGGTGCTGCCCGTGCCGCCCGCCGCGCCTCGCGTCCGCCTGCCCGTGCCGCGCGCCGCGGCTCGCAATTCATGGCCTCATCCGACATTGCCGCTCTCCCTAAAAGCCATTGGCTTCTTCTGTTCAGAAATACTCTCCGGGGGTCCGGGGGTGGAAAACCCCCGGCCGCTCATTCACATCCGCACGCGTTCGGATTTCGGGTCGTACATCGGCGCCAGCGAGGCTTCCGCCTTTACCCGGCGGCCCGCCACCTCGACCTCATAGCTCGATGCCAGCACATCGGCTGCACTTTCGCCCTTGCACGGCACATAACCCATGCCGATGGCGGCCCCCAGATGATGGCCATAGGCACCCGACGAGAGGCAACTCACGATCTTGCCATCGCGGATCAGAGGTTCGTTGTGATAGACCATCACGCCGGGTTCGGTGAGCCGGAACTGCACCAGACGCTTTTCAAACCCCGCCTCCTTCTTCCGCAGCACCGCGTCGCGGCCGATGAAATCGGGTTTCGCGGTCTTCACTGCAAAACCAAGCCCCGCCTCCAGAACATGATCCTCGCAGGTGATGTCATGGCCGAAATGGCGGAACGCCTTCTCGATCCGGCAGCTATCCATCATGTGCATGCCGCAGAGCTTCAGACCCATGCCTTGCCCCGCTTCCCAGAGCGTCTCGAACGCATGACCGCACATGTCGGCAGAGACATAGATCTCCCAACCCAGCTCGCCGACATAGGACACGCGATGTACGCGGGCGAGGCCCATGCCAAGCTCGATCTCCTGCGCCGTGCCGAAGGGGTTCACCTCGTTCGAGAAGTCGTTGGGGCTCACGGCCTGCATCAGTTTGCGGGCATTCGGGCCCATCACCGCCAGCACGCCTTCGCCAGCCGTCACATCGGTCAGGACGACGCTGAACTCGCCGATATGTCGGCGCATCCAGGCTTGATCCTTGGGCCGGGTCACGGCGGGAGTGACGACCAGATAGGCGGTTTCCGAAAGCCGCGTGACGGTCACGTCGGCCTCGATCCCGCCCGTCCTGTTCAAGAACTGGGTATAGACGATCTTGCCGGGCGCCACCGACATATCGGCGCCCGAGATGTGGTTCAGATAGGCCTCGGCATCACGCCCCTCGACCCGGATCTTGCCGAAGGAGGACATGTCATACATGCCGACATTGGTGCGCACGGCCTTGTGCTCGGCCGCCTGATTGCCGAACCAGTTCTGCGGGCCCCAGCTGTACTGGTATTCCCGCGCCTGGCCTTCCTCCGCGAACCAGTTCGCACGTTCCCAGCCGCCGATCTCGCCGAAGACCGCGCCATTCGCGTCCAGATGCGCATGGAAGGGCGTGCGCCGCACGCCGCGCGCGGTGGCTTTCTGGCGGTAGGGGTAGTGGTCGGCATAGAGCAGGCCGAGCGTTTCCTTGGACCGCTCGAAGAGGTAGTGCTTATTGCCCTGGAAGGGCTGGTTTCGGCTGACATCGACGTCACCGAGATCGAAGGGCTTCTCGCCCGTCTCCATCCATTGCGCGAGCGCCATGCCAGCGCCCCCGGCGGACTGGATGCCGATGGAGTTGAAACCCGCCGCGACCCAGAAATTGTCCACTTCCAGCGACAGGCCTAGGTTGTAGGCGTCATCCGGCGTGAAGCTTTCGGGCCCGTTGAAGAACGTATGGATGCCCGCTTCGGCGAGCATGGGTAGGCGGTTGCAGGCGCGTTCGAGGATCGGCTCAAAATGATCGAAATCCTCAGGCAGCTGGTCAAAGCAGAAATCTTCGGAAATGCCGTTCATACCCCAAGGCTTGGCATTGGGTTCAAACGCGCCGAGCAGATACTTGCCCGCATCTTCCTTATAATAGGCGCATTCATCCGGCACCCGCAGGACCGGCATCTGGGTCAGGCCGGGGATGGCCTCGGTCACGATGTAGAAATGCTCGCAGGCATGTAAGGGCACATTGACGCCCGCCATGCGGCCGACCTCATGGCCCCACATCCCGGCGCAGTTTACGATGTGATCGGCCTCGATCACGCCCTGTTCGCCGTTCTGTTCCCAGGACACCGACTTCGCCCGGCGGCCTTCGACCTTGATGCCGGTCACCTTTACACCCTCGGCCACCACGGCACCGCGCTGGCGGGCGCCCTTGGCGAGAGCGAGCGCGATGTTCGCCGGGTCGCCCTGACCGTCCGTGGGTAGCCAGACCCCGGCCTTCACGCCCTCGATGTTCAGATGCTGATAGCGGTCCTTGACCTCTTGCGGCGACAATTCCTCTACCGGAACGCCGAAGGCACGCGCCATGGAGGCACCGCGGAACAACTCCTCTTTCCGCGCGTCGGTCAGCGCCACGGAAATCGAACCAACCTGCTTGAAACCTGTCGCAAGCCCGGTCTCGGCCTCCAGTCCGCCGTAGAGATCGGCGGAATATTTCGCGAGCTTGGTCATGTTGGCCGAGGCGCGCAGCTGGCCGATCAGCCCCGCCGCATGCCAGGTCGTGCCGCAGGTCAGTTGCTTGCGCTCCAGCAGCACGACATCCTTCCAGCCGAGCTTGGTCAGGTGATAGGTCACCGAACAGCCGACGACACCGCCACCGATAATGACGACGCGGGCTTTTGAGGGAAGCTGGGACATTTAAGTCTTCTCCTGGGGAATGAGCACAAGTTTGCCGGGATACTTGCCCGACTGAAGGTCTTCCTGCGCGGCCGCAATCTCGCGCAGCGGGTAGGTCTTCGAGACCAGCGGGCGGATCGCCCCGGAATTGATGATCGCGGCAAGACCCGCGAACGTGTCGCCGGACTGGTGCGAACAGCCAAAGATCGTCAGGTCATGCAGGTAGATCGTTCTCAGGTCCGCCTCGACCATCGGCCCCGCGATCGCGCCCGACGTGGCGTAGCGGCCGCCGGGGCGCAATGCGTCCAGCCGCTGCATCCAGCGCGAACCACCGACAATGTCGATCACCACGTCGAAGGATGCTGCGTCAAGATCGGCTTCGCGGTCGATCACCGCGGCACCGGTGGCCCGCACATGGGCCGACTTGGCAGCAGAACATTGCGCCGTCACCTGTGCCCCGCGCAGCAGGGCCAGTTGCACGGCGGCAAAACCGACGCCGCCCGACGCCCCGGTGATCAGCACGCGGTCGCCCGAGGCGACCCCGGACCGGGACAAAAGGTTATGCGCCGTGCCATAGGCGCAGGGCATCGCGCCAATTTCGGTATCCGACAGCGGCGAGGCCGTCACGTCATAGAGATGACGGGCCGGGATGCAGCAATACTCGGCGAACGCGCCGTCGTATTCAGAGCCGATCGCCACGAAGCCCATCGGATTGTCCGGGGTCGGTTCGGCCTGGTTGACCGGGCAGATCACCCGCGCGCCAATCTCGAGACCTTCCACACCCTCGCCAAGCGCCACAACGCGACCGCAAAGGTCACCGCCTTGAATGCGGGGAAAGCGAAGCGCGCCGCCCCATCCGCCGCCCTCGGCGTCCTTGTTGCGAGCATACCAGCCGACGCGGGTATTGATGTCCGTCGGGTTCACGCCGGCGGCCAGAATCTTGACCAACACCTCGCCCTTGCCGGGGTGCGGCACCGGAATGCTGTCCGACCACGCAAGCATTTCCGGGCCGCCATGGCCGGTCAGCAGCACGCCGAACATCGTGGATGGGACAGACATTGCGCCTTCCTTCCGCAGGATGGTTCAGGCCCGGATCCGGGCGTTTTCGGGATCCCAGAGCGGCTGGTCGGGCTGCACCACCGCGCGGCAGCGTTCACCGTAGATCTCGACCTCCAGCTCGGTCCCCGGCACCGCCAGATCGGCCTGCACCATGCCGAGAGCGACCGAGGCGTTCACTCGGTAACCCCATGCGCCGGACGTGGTTTCGCCGACGACCTTGCCACCATGCCAGAGCGTCGACATGTAGGGCGCGTCGCAATCCTTGGCGTCGACGATGAGGGTGACAAAGCTCTTCTTCACGCCCCGCTGCTTTTCGGCCAGAAGGGCAGCCTTGCCGGTGAAGTCCTGCGGCTTGTCGAACTTGACGAAGCGCTCCAACCCGCCTTCCAGCAGCGAATAATCGGTCGAAAGGTCGCCCTTCCAGGCGCGGTAACCCTTTTCCAGGCGCAAGCTGTTCAGCGCCCACATGCCGAAAGGTTTCGCGCCGCCCGCCAGCACAGCGTCATAGATCGCGGGCATGTCGGCATTTTCGGTATGCACCTCCCAGCCGAGTTCGCCCGCGAAGGACACGCGGATCAGGAAGGCCTTCCGACCCGCGACGGTCGCGTGCTGATGGGTCAGCCAACCCAGAGAGAGGTCGGCATCCGAGATGCCCGCCAGCAGATCGCGGGATTTCGGTCCGGCGATGATCAGGCAGTCGCGTTCGGTCGTGGTTTCCCGCACCGTCACGCCTGCGGGCACGGAATTGCGGATCAACTCGCCGTCATGCCACTGCGCGGTGGCCGCCGTGATCAGGACAAAACTGTTTTCCGCAAGCCGGATGCAGGAAAGCTCGGTCAGGATGCGGCCGCGCTTGTCGGCGACATAAATCAGGTTCATCCGCCCGACCTTGGGCAGGGCGCCGGTGCAGAAGCCGCGCAACCAGTCGTCGGCACCTTCGCCCTGCACCCAGAAGCGCGAGAAGCCCGGCAGGTTCAGCACGCCGACGCTGTCGCGCACCGCCTCGCATTCTTCCTTGATCCTTTGTTCCCACGGACCCGAGCGGCCCCAGGTATGCGTCGCCGCCTCAGAGGTGTCGTCGCCCGGCTGCGCGAACCAGTTGGCGCGTTCCCAGCCGTTATAGGCCCCCATCTGGCCGCCAAGCTCCTTGATCTTGTCATGGACCGGGGAAACCTTGCGGTCGGGTGCGGCGGGCCAGCGGTGCCAGGGGAAATGCATGGCATATTCGTTGCCGTACACTTCCTTGCCCTTTTCGATGCAATACTCGCGGTCGGTATAATCGGTGTAGCGGCGCGGATCGCAGGACCACATGTCCCATTCCGTGCAACCCTCGGTGATCCACTCGGCCAGCACCTTGCCCGCCCCGCCGCCCTGGGCGATGCCGAACGTGAAGACACAGGCTTCGAACGCGTTCGGCACGCCGGGCATTGGACCGATCAGCGGGTTGCCATCGGGAGCGTATGGGATGGGTCCGTTGATGATGCGGCTGATACCGGCCGTCCCGGCAAGCGGCACGCGTTCCATCGCATCCGCGACGATCTCCTCGATCCGTTCCAGATCGTCGGGGTAAAGCTGGAACGAGAAATCGTCCGGCATCGGGTCGGAGGGGTTCACCCAATGCGCCTTGCAGTTCGGCTCATAGGGGCCGATGTTGAAGCCGTTCTTTTCCTGCCGCAGATAATAGGACACGTCCACATCGCGCAAAAGCGGCAGCTTGTGGCCGACCTCCTTGGACCAGGCCTCGATTTCCGGCACCTGCTCGGTCAGCACATATTGATGGCTCATCACCATCATCGGCACGGTGCGCCCGCCATAGGGTTTGAACCACTCGCCGACCTTCTGGGCGTAATAGCCTGCGGCGTTGACCACGTATTCGCAGCGGATATCGCCCTTTTCGGTATGGACGATCCATTCGCCGTTCTCACGGGAAACGCCGGTCGCAGGCGTGAAGCGCAGGATCTTGGCGCCCATCTCGCGCGCGCCCTTGGCCAGCGCCTGCGTCAGCTGCGCCGGGTCGATATCGCCGTCGGCCGGGTCATAGAGCGCACCGGCCAGATCATGGGTTTCGATGAAGGGATACTTGCCCTTGATCTCGTCGACGCCCAGCACCTCGAGGTTCATGCCCTGATAAAGGCCCATGCCCTTGGCGCGCTGAAACTCCTGCATCCGTTCCTTCGAATGCGCGAGGCGGACCGAACCGGTGACATGGTAGTTCATCGGATAATCGACCTCTGCGCCGAGGCGCGCGTAAAGCTCGGTCGAGTAGCGCTGCATGTTCATGATCGACCATGAGGTCGAGAAGGTCGGGACGTTGCCCGCCGCGTGCCACGTGGATCCGGCGGTCAGCTCGTTCTTTTCAAGAAGAACGCAATCCGTCCATCCTGCCTTGGCCAGATGGTAAAGGGATGACACGCCCACGGCGCCGCCCCCGATGATTACCACACGCGCTGTCGAAGGAATCCCGGCCATCTCGCTCTCCCTGAAATGTGACGGGAGTATCCTTTCGGGCGGGGATACTTTCAATTCGTGAGGTGGCGCGTTATTGATCGGCAATTCCGATTAGTGGAACGCTGAATGATTGCTGACCTCTTCGACCGAACCGACAGCCTTTTGTGCGTCATCGACGTTCAGGATGTCTTCCTCGACAAGCTGGACGCCCGCGACGCCGAAACGCTGCTGGCCCGTATTGTCTGGCTGATCCGTGCATCCCGCGCATTGGGCGTGCCGGTCCTTGCTATGGCCGAGGATATCGGGCCAAACGGCCCGACGCATGATGCCATTCGCGACGTCCTGCCGGACGAGGCCGTCATATATGACAAACGGTTTTTCGGTCTGGCACGGCAGCAGGACATTCTCCAGGCGGTTCGGGCCACCGGCAAGGGCCAGGTGATTCTCTGTGGGCTTGAGACCGATGTCTGCGTGATGCAGTCGGCGCTCGGACTTCAGGCGGCCGGATACAAAGTGGCGGTGGCCGCTGATGCTTGCGGGTCGCCGGGACCTTGCCATGAGGCAGGACTCGCACGGATGCGAGGTACGGGGATTGTCGAGACCTCAGTCAAGGGCATCTTTTATGAATGGGTGCGCAACCTCGACACATTGGCGTTGGTGAAACCGCTGCTGGCGGCGGAACTGCCGGAAGGATTGACCCTCTGATGCAGATCGAACTGATTGAGACATTCCTCGACCTCTGCGACACACGCAGCTTCAACCGCACCGCCGATCGTCTGGGTGTCACGCAATCCACCGTGTCGGGCCGGGTAAAGGCGCTGGAAACCGCTTTGGGCCACCGGCTGTTCATCCGGTCGCGCGCGGGCACGGAACTGACGACCGAGGGGCTGCGCTTCGTGCCACATGCGCGGACGCTGCAGCATGACTGGACCGAGGCGCGCTACGCGATCCGCGATCTCGGCAGCGGGGCGGTGACGGTCAGGGTGGGTATTCAGGCCGATCTTGTTGGCATTCATTTTTCGGAACTCATCCGCGATTTCCGGGCGATACTGCCCGAGGCCGCCTTCCTGTTCGAGGCCGACTATTCCGCGCAAATGAGTTCAGACCTTTCGACCGGGATCGAGGATATCGCGATCCTTTTTACCCCCCGTTTCCACCCTGATCTCTATTTCGAGACACTCGGCGAGATCCGC
This sequence comes from Albidovulum aestuarii, assembly GCF_029961185.1. GTDB lineage: Bacteria > Pseudomonadota > Alphaproteobacteria > Rhodobacterales > Rhodobacteraceae > Albidovulum > Albidovulum aestuarii. Next base: position 283,840 of record NZ_JASBQQ010000003.1, read on the forward strand.
TATCTGATGGTCTCGACCGAAACCGACCGGATGTCGGAGGTCCGGCGCGAGACCTACATCATGCCGCATTTTTCGGACGCTTTGCCGCGGATTCACGCGAACCTTTTGCCCGAGTTTTCCAAGACGAGCCTGTCCATCGGCCAGAACGCGGCGATGGTGTCGCTTCTGGAAACCATGGGTGGCACGGCTTACGTCCTGCGCGATTCCGCCGAAAAGCTGCAGCGTGCCGGGACGTGCCGTCTGGTCGCAGATGCGCCGCCGATCCTGTTGCCGATCTACGCGGGTTTCCACATCCGCAACCGCCACCGGCCCCTGCACCGGCGTCTGTTACAGATCCTGCGGACACATTTTGGACCGGTAGAGCGTCAAACCGCCCGCCGACGGGTCGGTTAGGGTCGGTCAGAACCCCGGCAGCGGCAGCGTTTCGTCCAGCAGATAGACGACGACGGGCACCGGAGCGACGGCGAGGGCCACCGTTGTGAAGGTGGCGAGCGTTGAAAACAGCCGGCTCATACCTGCCAGAAGCAGGATGCCACCGCCGCCTCCCAGCACGGAATTGCCTGGCAGGTTGATGAGGAGTGCGAGCAGAACGTATCGTTGCGACCGGACGAGTGGCGAGAGCCAGCGGGGCAGGCGGTCGCGCAATGCCGCCAGCCGTTCGTCCCGGTCAAGGGGTTCCAGCGCCGCGACCAGACTTGCCGCGCGGGCAAGCCGCAGATCCTCCAGTGTCCTCCGCAGCACCGGGTAGGGCAGAAACGCGCCCGCTGCGAAAGCCAGCATCAGGCCCAAGAGCGTCGCCGCCCAGATGAAGGGCGCGATCACCGCGCCCTCGACCATCAGCAACGTCAGGCCCAGTTCCACGCCCGGTACGAAAGGGATCGCGATCAACAGCGCATAGGCCAGTAGAAGCGCGGCAAGGAATCCGATCCCCGCCATTGGGTTCGCTTTCAATGCCATGCCCTTGGTCATGGTCCAGCCGATCAGCCAATGTGCCAGCCAGACGAGCAGTGCCAGAAGCGCAAGGCGAATGACGATCCGGGCAAGGCGACCCCTCACGGCCGCTTCCCTTCGCGTTCCGCCGGTTTCCAGCCGACATTCATGGCCGTTGCCCCCGTTCCCTTCAACGAAAGGATACGCTTTCTCCGCTTATCCGCCCAGCGGAATGACCGGCCCGCCCGCCGCCGCCGCATCGGCCTCGTCATGTGTTACCATCAGAACCGGGATGTCGCGGTCGCGGATATGGTCGAAGACGAAGCGCCTGAGATCGCCGCGCAGGTCGGGGTCGAGCTTGGAGAACGGCTCATCGAGAAGCAGCGCGCAAGGCTCCGCAAGCAACGTCCGCATCAAGGCGACGCGGGCGCGTTGGCCGCCGGATAGGGTTGCCGGATCACGTTCGGCGAATCCGGCGAGGCCGGCTTGTTTCAGTGCCACCTCGATGGCATCCCGGCGCGCGACGCGGCCCCGGACATGTGAGGCAAGGCCGAAGGCGAGGTTGTCGCCGACCGACAGATGCGGGAAAAGCGCTGCATCCTGAAACATAATGCCGATCCGACGCACCTCGGCGGGCAGGCGGGTGACGTCACGCCCGTCGAGGATAACAGAGCCTGAGGCCGTAAACCCCCGCGCCAGATGCCCGCCGATGAAATCCATCAGGGTCGACTTGCCGATGCCGGAGGGGCCGACGATCGTCGTGACCGTGCTGCGCGGCACAGTGAGCGTCAGGGGAGCGAACAGCGGCGCATCCGCGGCGCGGATTGTCACAGAGTGTAAATCCAGCCCCCTCATACCGCCCCCCCTCGCAGCCCCGCGCGGTGGCGGTGAAGGAAGGCGGGCAGAGCCAAAGCCGTCAGATAGGCCACGAAGGGCAGGGCGGCCTGCAGCACGGCATAGACGCCTGTCACGCGGCGGTCGGAGCCGGATGACAGTGTCACCGCCTCGGTCGTCAGCGTCGCGATCCGGCCCGAGCCCATGAAAAGCGTCGGCAGGTATTGCGCCACCGAGACCGCAAAGCCGATGGCGGCGGCGGTCATAATAGGGCGCAGCAGGATCGGCAGTTTCACGGCAAGAAGCCGGCGCACCGGCCCCGCCCCCAAAGCGGCGGCGGCGCGCAGGAGGCGCGGGTCAAGCGCCCGCCATGGATCGGAAAGCGCGATCATAACATAAGGAAAGACAAAGAGCGCCTGCGCCCAGATCACGGCGATCATGCCGCCCGATATCCCCGCCCTGAGGAACACCACCTGCAACCCGTAGAGAAAGGCGATCTGCGGTACCAGAAGCGGCAGGTAGATCAGCGCCTCGGCCCAGCCCGCGCGGGGCAGGCGGGCGCGGTCCTCACCCTCCAGCCAGGCAATGGCGAGCGCGACCGAGACGGTCGTCGTTGCGATACCGATGATCAGGGTGTTCTCAAGTGCAGCGTCCCAGCCACTGCCGGGCCGCATCCAGGCCTTCAGGCTCCAGCTTTCGGGCAGGGCATTCGGGAAGGACCAGCGCCAGGCGAGGGACCAGATGAGCAGGGACACGAGTGCCAGCGCGCCCAAACCCATCAGGACCACGACAGCCCCGCCTGCCGCCATCAGCCCCGGCTCGGCCGACACGCCGCGCCCTCCGCGCCTTGTCCAGATGCGGCCCAGCACCGCGCAGAGCCGTTCCGCCCCCCGCCAGAGGGCAATCCCGCCGATCACCACGGCGCTTTGCAGCAGGGCTGCGGCCGAGGCAGGCAGAATCAGGCTCGTATCGGCCGCAAGGAACCAGCGGGTGACGGCGACCGATAGGACCGGCGGGTTCGAGGGGCCGAGAATGATGGCGATATCAACGACCGAAAGCGCGAAGGACAGGACCACATAGACCGGCAGGCGAATGAGCGGATAGAGCTGGGGCAGGATGACCTTGATCCAGACCACGCCCCGCCCATAGCCCAGCGCGCGACCCGCCGAGAGATGCCTGCGCACAGGCAGTTGCGAGAGGGCGGCAAGGATCACCAGCAGGAAGAACGGCACTTCCTTCACCAGCAGCCCGAGGATCAGTGCCAAGCCCATCGGGTCATTCACGGTGGCCACATCCGGCGGCAGGGCCCAGCCGGTTGCCCATGGGCTGATCAGGCGCGCGATCCAGCCCGAGGGCGCGATGAGAAAGGCAAGGCCAATGGCGAGCGCCGCATGCGGCGTGGCAAGGAACGGCGTCAGGAGGCGTGCGCCACCCTTCACCCCGAACCGGTCATACATCGCAGCCGCGAACCCGACCGCCAGTGCCAGCGCCAAAGCGGTCGAAGCAAAACCGGTCCAGAGTGTCAGTGTCAGGCTGGTGCCGAAACCCGGCAGGGCGAAGAGCCGGTGCCAGGGCTCCAGCGACCAGTCCGTAGCGCCGATGGCGGGAAGCACTCCGAAGGCCGCCCGCGCCGTCTCCCACAACCCCGCGAGGATCGGCAGCACAAGGCCGCCCGCGACGAGGGCGAGGACAATCAGGCGAAGTGTGCGGCCTTCGGTTGCGGTCATTCAGTGTAACGCCTGGCCCATTCCTCGGCGATGCGGGTCATCCAGCTTGGATGCGGCTCATTGAGGGTGCGGCCAAGCGCTTCGTTCGTGGGCAGGGCGGGCGAAGACGGCAAGGCCGCGAAGGCGGCGCCGGCCTCGTCATCCAGCTTCGCCGGGTCCAGCACCGAATAGCTGCCAAGCACTGTGATGTCCTGCGCCCTAGCTTGCGTAGCCGGATCCAAGAGGAAATTCGCCACCACCATCGCGCCCTCCTTATGGGCGGCGTTGTAGGGGATAGCGACAAAGCTGATATTGCCGATGGAGCCGCCTTCGGGTGCGTAGCTGCGGACCGTTTCGGGCAGAAGGCCGCGCTCGACCGCCGCAGCCGCAGCAGCAGGGTCGAAGGCCATGGCAAAGTCGACCTCGCCGTCGTTCAGCATCTGCTGCAGGACGCTTTCGTTTTCGGGGAAGGTCGTGCCCTCGCGCCAGAGGGTCGGGCGCAGATCATCGTACCAAGCCCAGAGCGGGGCGGTCGCTTCGGCAAAGGCCTCATCCGTCGCCTCGCCCTGCAGGACGCCCGCATCCGGCGTCAGTTCGCTCAGCGCCTGCTTGAGGAATGTCGCACCCATGAAGTTCGACACGGCTGGATGGGTGACGCGCCCCGGATTGGCCTTGGACCAATCCAGAAGCGCTGCCATCGACTTCGGCGGTTCCGCCACGCGGGCCGAGTCATGCGTCAGCACGAACTTCGCCAGCCGCCAAGGCGACTCATAGCCCTCGGTCGGGATGGTGAAATCGACAACTGCCGCCGACCCGTCGGACAGATCGAGGTATTTCGCATTCGGCAGGTCGTGCAGGAACGGCCCGTGCAACAGTCCCTGTTCCTTCATCGACAGGAAATTGGCGCCGTTGATCCAGATCATGTCGACCGATCCGCCCATCGTCTGCCCCGCCGCCTTCTCGGCGATGACCCGGGTCACGGCCTCGGCGGTGTCGGTCAGCTTCACCTGCTGGATGGTGACGCCGTATTCGGCTTCCAGTTCGTCACTCGCCCAGGCGATGAAATCGTTGGTGCGCTCATCGCCGCCCCAGGCGTTCCAGTAGACGGTCTGGCCCTTTGCGGCAGCGACGGTGTCGTCCCAGCTTTCGGCAAGGGCCGGAAGGGCGATGCCTGTGGCAAGGGCGGCGAGAAGCGGAAGACGCATGGATACTCCTGTCGGTCAGTTGTTCTGAAATGCCTGCCAGCCTTGATGCCAGCGGGTCAGGGTGGTGAGGATGCAGAGGGCCGCGAAGCACCACGCCAATACGGGGAAAGCAGCGGGCCAGAGGCACATGGCGATGAAAAGCGCGATGGTTTCCGTGCCCTCGGTCAGCCCGCCGAGATAGTAGATGCCCTTGGTGGGATAGGCATCGGTTGTCAGGCCCTTGTTGGCGGCGATGGAGGCGAAGGCAAGAAAGCTCGACCCGGTGCCGACGAAGCTGGCGATGAGCGCGGCGGCGGGCAGGGCGTTGGTGGCGGGATCGGCCAGCGCGAAGCCAAGGGGGACAAGCGCGTAGAAGAGGAAGTCGAGCGCGATGTCGATGAAGGCCCCCCGGTCGGTGGGCTGTGTCATCCGGGCCATGATCCCGTCCATCCCGTCGGCGATGCGGTTGGCGAGGATGAGGATGAGCGCGAGCGCATAAACCCCGAAGGCCAGCGCGGCAACTGCCAGCAGCCCCAGCCCGAACCCCGCCAGCGTCACCTGATCGGCGCTCACGCCCCGCGCCACCAGCGCACGGGCCGGTGCGTCAAGCGTGGCGCGGACAAGGGGCAGCAGGTGACGGTCGAGCATTCAACCCCTCCGCCAGGCGTGAAACCGTTCCAAGAGGCTCAAGGCGCGCGCATTGACATGTGCCTTGCGCCATTCCCCGGCGGCGAACTTGTTGGCCTCGGCCAGCGTCGGATAGGTGTGGATCGTGCCGAGGATCTTGTTCAGCCCCAGCCCGTGCTTCATCGCAAATACGAACTCGGCCATCAGGTCGCCCGCATGTTCGCCCGCGATTGTGACGCCAAGGATGCGGTCCTTGCCGGGTGGGGTCAGCACCTTGACGAAGCCATGCGCCGTGCCGTCGGCAATCGCGCGATCAAGATCGTCGATGCCGTAGCGCGTGACCTCGTGAGGAATGCCCTTTTCCCGCGCCTCCTGTTCGTTCAGGCCCACCCGCGCCACTTCGGGATCGGTGAAGGTCGCCCAGGGGATCACGCGGTAATCCGCCTTGAACCGTTTGAACTTGCCGAAAAGCGCGTTGACGCTGGCAAACCAGGCCTGATGCGCGGCGGTATGGGTGAACTGGTAGGGGCCCGCGACATCACCCGCAGCAAGGATATTGGGGTATTTGGTTTCAAGATATTCGTTGGTCTCGATCACCTTTCCGGTCTCGATGCCCAACTCCTCCAGACCGTAACCCTTCAGCCGGGCGGCGCGGCCTACCGCGACAAGGATATCGTCGAACTCGATCTTGCGCGTGTCGCCATCGGCCTCGACCTCGATCCACTTTGTCTTGCCGGTCTTGCCAAGAGATGTGGCTTTGTGACCGGTCAGCACGGTGACGCCATCGGTCTCCATCGAGGCCTTCACGAGGTCGGAAACCTCCTCATCCTCGCGGATCAGGATGCGCGGCAGCATCTCGATCTGGATGACGTCCGACCCGAGCCGAGCGAAGCTTTGCGCCAGTTCGCAGCCGATGGGGCCGCCACCAAGCACGACCAGCCGTTTCGGCGCGGCATCCCGCGTCACCATCTCTTCCCAGAGCGTGTCCGAAGTCAGATGGCCAACCTCCTCCAGCCCCGGCAGGGGCGGCACGAAGGGGGCAGCACCCGTGGCGAGGATCACCGACCTCGTGGTCAGGCGCTGCACTTTCCCATCCGCGCCGGTGATCTCAACCGTCCAGGGGTCGATCAATTTGGCGTGGCCCTGCAAGACCTCGACGCCCAGCCCCTCATAACGCTCGACACTGTCATGCGGTTCGATGGCCTTGACCACTGCATGGATGCGCTCAAAGACCTTGCGAAAGGAAAACTCCGGTGTGGTCGCGGTCAGCCCGTAGTGGTCGGCATGGCGCATCTGATGCGCAAGCTTGGCCGATTTGATCAGCGCCTTCGAGGGCACGCAGCCATAGTTCAGGCAATCGCCGCCCATCTTATGGCTTTCGATCAGCGTAACCTTCGCCTTCACCGCCGCCGCGATATAGGCCGAAACGAGACCGGCCGCGCCTGCCCCGATCACGATGAGATTGCGGTCATAGCGCGAGGGTCGGTCCCAGCCGACATAGGCGCGGCGGCGTTTCACAAGGCCAAGGATAAATTTCGCGATCCACGGAAAAATACCCAATAGCACGAAGGAGAGGATCAGGGGCAACGACAGGATGCCCGACAGGCTTTCAAGCTGGGCAAGCTGCGTGCCCGCATTCACATAAACCGCCGTCCCCGCCAGCATTCCGGCCTGACTGACCAGATAGAAGGTCAGCGCCCGGATCGGGGTCAGCCCCATCAACAGGTTGATGGCAAAGAACGGGATCGCCGGGATCAGGCGCAGGGTGAAAAGATAAAAGGCCCCGTCGCGCTCCATTCCCTCGTCGATGGTCTGCAGCCGGTTGCCCAGTTTCTCATGCACCCAGTCCGACAGAAGGTAGCGCGAGGCAAGGAAAGCCAGCGTTGCCCCGGTGGTGGAGGCGAAAGAGACCAGCACCAACCCCCACCAGAAACCGAACAGCGCCCCGGCGGCGAGAGTCATCCAGACCGCTAGTGGCAGCGACAGGGCGGTGACGGCGACATAGGCGGCAAAGAAGATTGCAGCCACAGTCAGCGGGTTCTCTGCCATCCGCGCCTCCAGCCCGGCCAGATAGCCGCGCAGCATGTCCAGATCGGGCGGATTGCGGCCGATCATTGTGATCAGCACGGCAACAAGTACGGCGAGTGCAAGAAAGAGGGCGGGTTTTTTCATAGGCGTTCGCCCCTTGTGCAGATGTCACGCGGCAGCGCCCTGCGGCGGAAATGGCGTTTTGTCATTGTGTCCCCGACCTTGTTGCCCCGTTTTGCAACGAAGTCCGGTCAAAGACCAAGACCGTTACAGCAATGTCCCCATCTCGTGAACCGGATGTGATTGAACGGAACGCAAAAAAAAGGGCGCCCGCAAATGCGGACGCCCTATCGCGCGTGAGTGGTGTCAGTTCAGGATCGCGCGGATTTGGCCGCCGTGATTGTCGTTGTCGCTGGCGAGGATGTTTTCAATCGCGTTAACCTGAGCGGAGGTCAGGTTTTCGAAATCGCCGTTCGGCACGATGCGTTCGGCCTGGGCGCGGGCCGGGCCGGTCAGGTCGGCATGCGTCGTCATTGCCATTGCGGAACCGGCGGAAAGCACGAGCGCGGCGGTAAGAAGAAGGTGTTTCATGGTCTGTCCTTTCAGTGTCTGGTCATATGTTGGCCGGGGGCGGCCTTGTGACACCAAGATGGGCGCGGCGACCGACAAGTTGAAATCACAACCGGATCGCGAAACCTCACGCAGAGTTTTTCAGTTGTTGGCTTGAATGCCGAGTGGTGGTTCCCTGGGTCTGAATATCCGAAAAAACAGTGCGCTTCCGCTGCTCAATCCGTGTGCCGCATCGGGAAAATGCTTCACGGTTGCGTGGGTGCACCGACGGGCGCGCATCAGTCGCGGTTGCCGCAGGGGCAGTGTGCGAGGCCGCACGATCCACTGAAAGCTTGCCGGTCAACCGCTCTGCGTCTTCGCCCGTCTAACGCTTCCGCAGGTTGTCCAAGAGGTTGGTCTTCGCGCCCAGAATATGCAGCCGCGTCAATTCTGCCGCACGGGTCGCATCGCGGCGCTCGCAGGCCGCGAGGATCGCCTCATGTTCCCTGTTTGCGCGGGCCAGACCGTTCGACAAGGCAAGCTGCGCGCGCAGATAGCGATCCACGCGGTCCAAGGTCTTCTCGATGACTCCGAGGTGGTAGAATAGGCCGCTGTCGCGATACAGGATCGTGTGGAACTTGCGGTTCTGGTCACCCCAGTCCATCGGCGTCGCCCCTTCGGAAAAGGCGGTGAGGTAAGACCGCGCCAGTTCCAGCGTCTCGTCCGACATGCGCGGTACGGCGGCCTCGATCACATGCCCCTCCACCAGCGCGCGGAAATCCCAGATCTCGGCGGCCTCATCCGGCGATATCCCCGCCACCACCGCGCCCTTGTAGCGCTGGGTGACCACCAGCCCCTGCTGTTCCAGCATGGTGATCGCCTCGCGCACCGGGATGCGCGAGGTATTGAACATCTTCGCGATCTCGTCCTGTCGCAGCGGCGCGCCATCGGCCAGCTGCCCCTCGATGATCGCCTTTTTCAGCGCCTCATAGATGATAGTGGCCGCCGAGGCGGTCTGGGCGATATTGATGCTGTCGATCTGCATGGGCTCTCCCATAACCGGGCTTTCGGAGATTGGATACAATTTCGTGCTTGCATATTGTATCCAATATTCGATATCCAAGTCACGAAGATTCTTCCGGCCCCGATGCCGGCCCCCATCCGAGGAAAGGATACGCTCATGTGGAGTGGAATGATGCCCGCCGTGACGACGAAGTTCACGGCTGACGGCGCGCTGGACCGTGCCGAGATGGAGCGCTGCTTCGGCCTTCAGATCGACGCGGGCAATGCGGGCCTGATCACCTGCGGCACTTTGGGCGAGGGCAATATGCTGTCGCCCGACGAACGGCTGGAAGTGCTGAAGATCGCCAAGTCTGTGACCGGCAGTAAGCCCGCCCTTCTGACCGTGTCCGAGGCAGGCACCCGCGAGGCCTGCGATCTGGCCGCGCGTGCGGCGAAGGCGGGCGCGGACGGCATCATGGTCGTGCCCTCGCCGATCTACCACACCAACCGGGCCGAGACGATCGCCAACCTCAACGCCATCGCCAATGCCGGTGGCGTGCCGGTGATGATCTATTCGAACCGCGTCGGCTACCGCGTCGATGTCACGCCCGAGATGATGGTGGAGCTGGCCGAAAACCCGCTGATGGTGGCGATCAAGGAAAGCAGTGACGACATCCGCCGCTGCACCGAGATCTTCAACACCGTCGGCACCCGGTTCAAGGTCCTGACCGGGGTCGACAACCTTGGCCTTGAGGCGATCCTGATGGGCTGCGACGGCTGGGTTTCGGGCGTCTCCATCGCCTTCCCGAAGGAAAATCAGGCGATCTATGACCTCGCCAAAGCGAGCCGGATCGAAGAGGCGCGCGAGATTTACCGCTGGTTCCGCCCGCTTCTCGACCTCGATGTCTCCACCTTCCTCGTCCAGCAGATCAAGCTGGCCGAAGCCCTGGCCATCGGCTCCACCGAACATGTCCGCGCGCCCCGGATGCCGTTGACCGGCGATCACCGTGCGCGTGTAGAGGCGCTTGTAAAAGAGCGTATCGCCTGCCGCCCCGATCTGGGTAAATTCGTCAGGGCTGCCTGATGCCCTGACCCTTTAGGAGACTGGCCCGAATTGACCGCGACCACCACCGCCTCTGCCGACCAAACCTCCCAGACCGATCTGGTCGTAATCGGCGCGGGCGTGATCGGGCTCTCCGTTGCTCATGCTGCGCTCTCTCGCGGCATGAGCGTTCTGGTCATCGACCGCACTGGCCCCGCCGCCGGGGCGTCGGCGGGAAATGCCGGGGCGTTCGCGTTTTCCGAAATTCACCCGCTCGCCTCGCCCGACACGCTGATGGCCTCGCCGAAATGGCTGCTTGATCCCCTGGGTCCACTATCGCTTCCGCTTCGCTACGCGCCGATGATGGTTCCCTGGATGCTGCGCTTCGCAAAGGCGAGCCTGCCGGGCCGGGTGGCCGCCTCGACGCGCGCGCAGGCTGCACTGATGGCGCATGCGAAGAAGGCGCTGGAACCCGCGATGGCGCTGACCGGCACGTCCGACATGCTGCGCAAGACCGGCCAGATGCAGGTCTTCGAATCTGCACGTGCCTTTGACGCCGCCCGCAAAGATTGCGATAAGGCCACGCATTACGGCTACAATTTCCGCCCGCTCGTCGGGGCGGATGCGATTGCCGAGGTTCAGCCCGGACTGTCGCCACGCTTCACCCATGCCATCGCGACCGAGGATTGGTGGGCCATCGCCGATCCGAAGCTCTACACGCTGGCACTTGCAGAGGCGCTGACCGGGAAGGGCGGCAGGATCGGCATCGCCGAGGCTCGCGCACTGTCGGCCAATGCGGACGGCGTGACGATCCACGTCGCCGATGGCTCGGTGCTCGCCGCCCGCCAGGCCGTCGTTGCCGCAGGTGCCCATTCCCACCGCCTAGCCGGAAGTCTCGGCGACCGCATCCCCTTGGAGACCGAGCGCGGCTACAACACCACCCTGCCGCCCGGCGCCTTCGACCTTCGCCGCCACATCACCTTCTCCGAGCACGGCTTTGTCGCAGCGCCCCTTTCGACCGGCATCCGGATCGGCGGTGCGGTGGAACTCGGCGGGCTTGACCTGCCGCCGAACTACGCGCGCTCAAAGGCGATGCTGAAGAAGGCCGAGGGTTTCCTGCCCGGGCTGAAGATAGAGGGCGGCACCGAATGGATGGGTTTCCGCCCGTCGCTGCCCGACACGCTGCCTGCCATCGGCCGGGCCACCCGCGCACCGAACGTCATCTATGCCTTCGGCCATGGCCATCTGGGCCTCACGCAATCGGCCGGCACGGCTGATCTTGTGGCAAGCCTCCTGACCGGTGCAACGCCGGCCATCGACCTCACCCCGTTCGCGCCGAACCGTTTCAAGGGCCTTCTATGACCAGCCACACCTTCCTCTGCATCGACGGCCATACTTGCGGCAACCCGGTCCGCCTCGTCGCTGGCGGCGCGCCGCAATTGCAGGGCAAGACCATGCTCGAACGCCGCGCGCATTTCCTGGCCGAATATGACTGGATCCGCACCGGGCTGATGTATGAGCCGCGCGGCCACGACCAGATGTCGGGGTCCATCCTCTATCCGCCGACGCGGGAGGATTGCGATGTGGGCGTCCTCTTTATCGAGACCTCCGGCTGCCTGCCTATGTGCGGCCACGGGACTATCGGCACCGTGACGACCGCCATCGAAAACGGCCTCGTCACGCCGAAAACCCCCGGCATCCTCCGGCTCGATACTCCCGCCGGGCTGGTCATCGCCGAATACCGGCAGGAGGGGCGCTTTGTCGAAGAGGTGCGCCTGACCAACGTCCCCGCCTTCCTCCATTCCGAGGGGCTGACCGCCGAGGTGGACGGCCTCGGCGAGATCACGGTGGACGTCGCCTATGGCGGCAACTTCTATGCCATCGTCGAGCCGCAGAAGAACTTTCGCGACATCGAAGACCACCGCGCAATCGACCTCGTCGGCTGGAGCCCGAAGCTCCGCAAGGCGCTCAATCAAAAATACAGCTTCACCCATCCCGAAAAGCCCGAGATCAAAGGCCTGTCCCATATCCTCTGGACCGGCGCGCCGAAACATGCCGAGGCCACCGCCCGCAACGCCGTCTTCTACGGCGACAAGGCCATCGACCGCTCGCCCTGTGGCACCGGCACCTCGGCCCGCATGGCGCATTGGGCGGCGAAGGGGCGGCTGACGGATGGCGAGGATTTCGTCCACGAAAGCATCATCGGTTCGCTTTTCAGAGGCAGGATCGAAGGCCGGACCAAGGTCGGCGACACCGACGCCATCATCCCCTCCATCGCCGGATGGGCGCGGGTCACCGGCCTGAACACGATTTTCATCGACGAGCGCGACCCCTTCGCCCATGGTTTCGTCGTGACCTGAGACGCAAGGAGCCCCCAATGGCCCGACGCATCACCGCCGGTTTGGCCGAAGGGCCGGTCCTCGCGCTCACCGAGGGCCTAAGCTTCTGGGGCGGCGTCGATCCCGCGACGGGCCACCTGATCGACGCGCATCACCCCGACTGCGGGGCCGATCTGGCGGGCAGGATCGTGATGATGCCGACCAGCCGCGGCTCCTGCACCGGCAGCGGCGTCCTTCTCGAACTCGCGCTGAACGGTCACGCCCCCGCCGCGCTGATCTTCCGCGAGGCCGAGGATGTGCTGACCCTTGGCGCGCTGATTGCGGGAACCCTCTTTGACCGGCCCCTGCCAGTCCTGCGGTTCGACCCCGGCGATTACGCCGCCCTCACCGCCGAACCATCGGCCCGCATCACCGAAGACCGGCTGCGGGCCGGTTCGCTGTCCCTTCCGCTCAGCCCCCTCGCGACCGACCGAATGCAGCTCACCGAAACCGACCGCGCCATGCTGGCGGGGGCGGAGGGTCGCGCGGTTGAGATCGCGATGCAGATCCTGATCACCATGGCCGCCGCACAGGGCGCGACGGCGCTCACCGATGTCACCCGCGCCCATATCGACGGCTGCATCTATGCCAGCCCCGCCAACCTGACCTTCGCACGGAAGATGGCCGATATGGGGGCAAGGGTCCACATCCCGACCACGACCAATGCCATCTCGGTCGATCACGCGAACTGGCGGCAGCAGGGCGTGGCGGACAGCTTCGGCAGCCCGGCGGCCGCTTTAGCCGACGCCTATACCGAGATGGGGGCAAAACCGACCTTCACCTGTGCGCCCTACCTGCTCGACGACGCGCCAGCGACCGGCGAGCCTATCGGCTGGTCGGAATCCAACGCCGTGATCTATGCCAATTCGGTGCTTGGCGCGCGGACGGTGAAGCACCCGGATTTCCTCGACCTCTGCATCGCACTGACCGGGCGGGCGCCCTTGTCGGGCGTCTATCTCGACGCTGACCGCGCCCCGCGCCGGATCATCCATGTCGATCTGCCCGAGGGCCATGACGATGCGCTCTGGCCGATGCTCGGTTACCTTGCGGGCAGGCTGGCCCCCGACCGCATCCCTCTCCTGACTGGGCTTGAAACCTCGAAGCCCGGCGAAGACGATCTCAAGGCACTCTGCGCCGCTTTCGGCACCTCGTCGGCAGCCCCCATGCTGCATGTGGCCGGGGTCACGCCCGAGGCGCATCTGCCCCCAACGCCGGATGCCGACACGGTCCATATCACCCGTGCCGATCTGGCGCAGACATGGGCGCAGTTCAATTCCGGTCCGGCAGAGATTGACCTCGTCGCTTTCGGCTCCCCGCATATCTCGGCGGCGGAATGCCGGTCGCTGGCGGACCTGCTGGACGGCAACCGCGTTCTTTCCGGCACCACCGCCATCGTTACCGCAGGCCGCGACACGCTGAAGGCCCTCGGCAAGGACGGCACGCTCGACCGGCTGCAAGCGGTTGGTGTCCGCATCATCCCCGATCTCTGCTGGTGCTCAATCTCCGAACCCGTCTTTCCGCCCGCCACCCGCACGCTGATGACCAATTCCGGCAAATACGCCCATTACGCCCCGGCCCTGTCCGGCCGCGCCGTGCGTTTCGGCAGCCTCGCCGACTGCGCGACCGCAGCGATCACCGGCAAGGCCCCCGCGACCCCGCCCGACTGGCTGACCTGAAGGACGATCCATGCGCACGACCAAGACCATCCATGTCATCTCTGCCCATGCCGAGGGCGAGGTGGGCGATGTCATCGTCGGCGGCGTGACGCCCCCGCCCGGCGACACGCTCTGGGACCAGCGGAGGTTCATCGCCGAGGACGGTGCGCTTCGCGCCTTTATGCTGAACGAACCGAGGGGCGGGGTCTTCCGTCATGTGAACATTCTGGTGCCTCCGAAGCACCCCGACGCCAAGATGGGTTTCATCATCATGGAGCCCGAGGACACGCCACCCATGTCCGGCTCGAACTCGATCTGCGTGGCGACTGTGCTGCTGGATGCGGGCATCCTGCCGATGGTGGAGCCGGTGACCGAACTGGTGCTGGAGGCCCCCGGCGGCCTCGTCCGGGTCCGCGCCGAGTGCCGGGATGGCAAGGCAGAGCGGATCACTGTGCAGAACCTGCCCTCTTTCGCCGACCGGCTGGATGCGGCGCTGGAGGTCGAAGGCATCGGCACGCTGAAGGTCGACACCGCCTTTGGCGGCGACAGCTTTGTGATCGTCGAGGCCGAGGCACTGGGCCTGCAGGTCTCACCCGACGAGGCGCGCGACATCGCCCGGCTGGGGACGAAGATCACCAATGCCGCGAATGCCAAGCTTGGCTTTGCCCATCCCGAACAGCCCGACTGGGATCATATCTCCTTCTGCCTCTTCGCCGGACCGCTGGAGCAGACCGGCGACGGCTTCGCAGCCCGCTCCGCCGTCGCGATCCAGCCGGGCAAGGTTGACCGTTCACCCACCGGCACGGGCGTTTCGGCCCGGATGGCGGTGCTGCATGCGAAAGGCGTGATGGCAGAGGGACAGACTCTCACCGCCCGCTCGATCATCGACAGCACCTTCACCGGCCGAATCGCCGGTCGGGCGGAGGTCGCAGGCCGTCCCGCGATCATCCCGGAGATATCCGGGCGCGGCTGGATCACCGGTATCCACCAGCACATGCTCGACCCCTCTGATCCATGGCCGGGCGGCTATCGCCTGTCGGATACATGGGGTGCGGGGGACTGAAGCGCGCGCCGCAAAATTCTGACGCGTGACCTGGCGGAGGACGCACAGCCATGCCGTGCGGATCGCCGGAGGCTACACCTGTAGCCACCTGCAGTTGCGACGCCAAAGCGGATGGAATCGACAGGGGCGCAGCTCTCCGGAAATCTCTGCCGAAGGACACTGTTCCACTCAGGATAATCGCGCTGTGAACCTTTCGCAGATGGGGGGAGGATTGCGCGGACCACCTGAGGGCGGAAGTTTGCCCGCCCCTGCGACTCACGTGTCGATGGCATTAGCGACCGACGAATCCTGACCTTTGACGGGCGTAGGCATGGCCTGCAAATGACGCGATTTTGGCAGTTTGAGCATGTTTCGGAGACGAACGCTACGTCATGCAGAGCCTTTGTTTCCAAATTCGAGAAGGGACATATCTCGATAGATAAGTTCCCCGATCGAGGGAAACAGGCGATACTGATCCACAGGTGTTAAGCGTTGTTAGCGAGTGTCCGATTGTCAGTGCGTACGAGTGTTTTTCCAGATCTGGTGCCGCCCGAAAGTGTAGATCGGGCGGCACCGGTTCATGTAGCGCCAGCTCAGGCTGGCTCGATTTCCATCCACCAGGCAGCGTTCGCTCTTGGCATGTTCGTCGGCCTCGTTCTGTTGCGGGTCGCGGTCTAAATCGCAAGCACTTCCGGTAGAATGACGGACTGCGTGACTGCCGGATCTTTCCATCCGTTAACCGCAGTCAAGCCTTTTAGCCAATAACCTGAGCGCCGCACGCCCGTTACGAGCCGGTTGCGCTTCATGATGGGCTGAGTGGGACACCTGAAATCATCGCAGTGATTTCTTGGTCTTTTCATCTGCTTAGAATGTGAGAATTGGTGGAGCCAAGGTCTACCAAGGTCAACTAGCAAGCTGTCGCATGGCGTCGCTTGTAACCAACTGACATTAGGTATTCTTCAATTTCCTCCGTTGCAAGACGTTGCAACGCACCGCATACAATCGTATGATTTTCGGCGGAAAAAACGGCTGAAAAAATCGGTGGAAAAGTGAAGCTCAGCGCCAGGAAGGTTGAAGCCCTAAAGCTCCCGGGCCGATATGGTGATGGCAACGGGTTGTATCTCTACGTCGCGCCCGGCGGCACGAAGTCATGGGTGCTGCGCGCGACGGTAAAGGGGCGCATGACCGGCGAAGGTAGCCCATACCGGGTTGAAATTGGCCTCGGGTCAACGTCGCTTGTTTCGCTGGCCGAAGCGAGAGAGGCAGCATTGCCGCTCCGGAAGATGGCGAGGCAGGGCGTGAACCCCCTCGATGAAAAGCGGCGCGAAATGCTGACCTTCAAAGAGGCTGCGGAGCGTGTGCACAAGCAGCTTCTGCCGACATGGCGGAACAAGAAGCACGCGGACACGTGGTTGTCGTCGGTGGAGACCTACGCCTATCCGACGTTTGGCAATCGTTTTCTTGAAACCATCGGCACCGCCGACGTTCTGAACGTACTGTCGCCGATCTGGACTGAGAAACACGAAACGGCAAAGCGCCTGAAGCAACGGCTATCGACCATCTTCGATTGGGCCAAGGGCGCTGGGCACTATCCGAACGAAAACCCGGTCAATGGGCTCAAGAAGGCTCTGCCGGTGGTCAAGCGCCGGGCCGAGCATCTGCCCGCGCTGGCATGGCAGGTGGTTCCCACCTTCATGGCCGACTTGCGCGAACGTGAAGGCGTCTCGGCGCGAACGCTGGAATTCATCATCCTGACGGCTGCGCGGTCAGGGGAGGCGCGCGGCGCGCGTTGGGCTGAAATCGATCTCGTTGAACGGGTTTGGACCGTGCCCGGCGAGCGGATGAAGCGCGGCCTGCCGCACCGCGTCCCGCTTTCGCCAGAGGCCATGGCGGTGCTTGAGGCAATGCAAGGCCTTGATCCTGATTTGGTGTTCCCCGGCCCCAAACGCGACCGGAAGGGGAACGCACAGGAACAATCCGTCATGGTGTTCAAGGCGCTCCTTATGCGGATGAAGCGCGATGACATCACCGTACATGGCTTCCGTTCAACGTTCCGCGACTGGTGCAGCGAAAGCGCCCATGCCGAAAGGGAAGTCGCTGAGGCCGCGCTATCACACGCGACCGGCAACGAGGTCGAACGCGCCTATGCCCGGTCTGACTTGTTCAAGCGGCGGCGTACACTGATGGAAACCTGGGGACGCTACGCGACCGGCAAGGCCGGGGACGTGGTGCAGATGGTGCGGGGATGAGATTAGAGACTGATGAAACTAAGTTCTTGCGTTCTCTTGGAGCGCGAATGCGGCAAATGGCCGATGAGGTCGCGACGGGCTCCCAGCCTGAGAGCTACGCGGCGTTTGAGCTTCTCGCAGCAATATTCTCCGCCAGGGAGATAGATCCCGCGAAACTGCGCGCAGTTTTCCCGGTAAAAGCATGGCGCGAGGAGACAGTTGAAGTGCCGGTTGGCTTGCTCCGACCGATTGTTTTGGGATGGCTAAATTACATTGAGCCCAGCAATGCGCTGTCCTTAGGTCAGTCAATGCAGATCGAGGGTGACAAGCAGGGTGTCAGCCCGACGCGGAATTTGCAGGCCACTAAAGACCGGGACCGGCGGCTAGCAAAACAAGTCGTTCTGGATATCGTTCAGACGAAGCTTCAGGGAAGCACGCTCAGCATTGACGCGGCCTGCGTATCGCTTGCGCAACGCGAGAAAGTTTCGCTTCGGGTCGTAGAAAGGGCATACAAAAAATTCGGACCGTACATGCGCAAGAAGCTTCAAGAACTGGGATACGCCGCTGATTAAGCACTTGGGCCAAAAGCTCGCGAGGTTTTGGCCTAAGCAATTGATTTACAATGAAATAATTTGAGACATCATGCAGTCATCCGAAACGGAGGACTGCAAATGGCAACGACCTACTCCCCTGTGACCGTGGTGGCCGAACGGCTCCATTGTCACTCGGCGACGGTTTGGCGCAAAGCCAAGACCGAGCGTGACTTCCCGAAACCAATTCGCATCGGCGGCATGACGCGGTGGAGCGACGCGGAGATTGACGCGTATCTCGCCAAGGCCGAAGCCGCCCGTGAGGCCGCATAAGAAACCCCCGCCGGACGAACCGGACGGGGGCTATTCCGTGTGGCGATACGCAAGGAATACCGCATCCGGCCCCGGCTTTCAATGACCGAGGTAACAAGATGCAGACTGACACCAAGAAATGGGGCAACGCCAAATACGCCGTCATCGCCCCAGACGGAACCGAAAACATCATCATGGTTAATGGCAGGGAGCGCTGGGCGCTGGAATGCCTTATTGCCGCCGGTGAGATAGGTTGTACCCCGATTGACCATCCCGGGCCTCGTTGGAGTGCATACACCCACGACATCCGGGGCATGGGCGTTGAGATTGAGACGGTTCACGAACCTCATGGCGGCGACTGGCCGGGAACACATGCACGCTATGTTCTTCGCAGCCGGGTTCGCCGTGTCGAAGCGGATCGGGAGGCGGCGTGATGCACATTGCCACCATCCCGAAAAACGCCCGCGAAGAATTCCGCGTCGAGGTCCAGGACTACAAGGGGCATAGGCTCCTGAACATTCGGGTCTGGTTCGATGACGGCTCGGGCGAATACAGCCCCGGCAAGCAGGGCATCGCCTTGCGTCTTGATCTGTTGTCCGACCTCTGCGCGGCCCTTGAGAAAGCCGCCGAACTGGAGGGCGCGGCATGAACCAGCTTCGCATCCTCCATCTTCGCAGGCTCGGCTTTGACTCCGCACAGGCCACTTGGCTCGCCCCCATCGTCTATGGGGAGGGCAGCGAATGACGGCCCCACTCGAACATCGCGAGACTGCTGACAGCTACCACGGCGAGGTATTTCGCCGTGGTGGTTACCGCGTCATCGCCTGTCGTGACCACATTCAGTGGATCCTGCAGAAGCGAAGGACTTCTCAGGAAAGCTGTGCTGGAGCGCGCTGGAAGGCCGTCGGGTACTTCCAGACCCGAAACGCGCTGGCCCGGGTGTGGCACAGCAAAACCGGGGGTCACGCGCCGAAAATCGCCGCTCTGCCCGAGCAGATCACGCGGAGGGCAACGATATGAGCGGCAAAACCTTCGCGCAGATCAACTGCGGCCTTCTGAAATCGCAGAAGATGCGCGGCCTCAGCCATGCCGAGAAATGGGCGTATCTCTGCGTCCATCTCACGCCCTTCGCCAGCTTCTCCGGCGTGTTTCACTACCCGAACGTCATGTGGGCGCACGATGCCTGCCTGACACCAGACGAATTCGAGACCGCCCGTACCCGGCTGGCAGAGGTGGGGCTTATCGAATTCGACGACGCCGAGGAAATGGTTCGGATCGTCGGCTTCCATCGTCAACGTCCTCCCGAAAACGCCTCGCGCTGTATTTCGCTGGTTGGCGACTTTCAGGACGCGTTGGGCAATACTAATGGCGACGCGAGCATGTTCTTGCGCGCCGTAGCCGAGTTTTCCGTGGCCGCCCTTCAGAGGGCGCAGGGATGGAAACCCGACAGCCCCGAACGCGGCAAGCTTCGTGACGTCCTTGGCCCGTTCCTGAAATCGACCTTCCAGGACATGGGCGACGACTTCCTCGAAGCTCTCACGGACGAGATTGCCGCCACCAGCAAAGCTGTCAGGGCTGAAATGGCTTCGATCCTGCCCGTTCTTTCAACCTCCTCCAAGGACACCGTGTCGGCACCGTGCCGGGACCGTGTGGGCACACGAGACGTAGACGAGACGAGACTTAGACAAGACGGATACGAAGACAAAGACGAAGAAAAAGACGAGACGGCGCGATTTTTCGGCACGCTTGACGACGATGCTTGGTCGCGAGCCGAACCGTCGAAATTGCAGAGAAAGGAAGCGAACGGAACCGGAGCACCCAAGGTGGGGCCGCTTCCGAGCACGCTTAGGTCGCGCCTTGCGACAGAGAGCTTGGGCACAAACACAAACGGAAAAGGAAACTGAAAATGGCAGGCAATGAACTCATTGGCATGACGCCGGAATCCGGTCGCGCGAACGGTTGCGCCGATGGGGCTGTTTGGAAGCGACTTTGCCGGAGGTGCACGATGACTGGATCGGAACTGGAGGAGACGCGCGATGAAATTACCGGCGCTTCCGCTGCGCGGCAGAAGCCCTCAGAAGCGCCGAACATCTCGGTGGAGATGGAAGACGGAGTCGCACGTGTGCATATCGGTGAAACAAGCTCGGAGGCAAATGTCGAGGCGCTCATGAAGGCGCTTGGCACGGAAGATACGAAAATTCTGGACGGATTTCTAAGCCAAATCGGCAATGCCGTCTCGATGCAATGCGTGAATGAGCAGCAGATGCAGTTCGCAATCGCGTTTGTAAAAAGCGTCGAGCCGGAAAACGAAATGGAGATGCTTTTGGCAACCCAAATGGCTGCGGCGCACATTTGTTCAATGGAAGCGTCCCGACTCTACATGAACGGTTCGACTCTGCCAGGACGGGACAGCGCCGAGCGAGCCGCGAACAAGTTCATGCGGACGTTCGCGGCGCAAATCGATGCTCTCAAGCGATTCCGTCATGGCGGCCAGCAGAAAGTGACGGTGGAACACGTCACGGTCAACGAAGGTGGTCAGGCCATAGTTGGCCCCGTCAAGCATGGGGGGAGGGGGTGACATGAGAAAAAGCGGCGATAACCCCATGGCCAGCGCGCAAGCTGCACCTCGATGCCATGCGAAATCCAAGAGGACCGGAAAGCGGTGCGGCGCACCGGCGGTGAATGGGTGGAAGGTTTGTCGCAATCACGGTGCTGGAGGCGGTGCGCCGTCCGGCCCGGCTCACGGCATGTGGAAGCACGGAGGACGGTCCAAGGCCGCGATTGCGATGCGTAGGCTGGCCGCTGAACTAGGGCGAGAAGCCCGCAGAATTGCGGGGCTGGCGCGATGACATATGTCGATGAAGCATCCGCCGGACTGGATATCTTCGTAGAAGAGTACGAGGCGGTGCCGTCGATACTGTTTCTGGAAGACTAAGCGCATTGCAAGAGCAGCTGATTGCAGTGCGCAGCCGGTCAACGGATTGGAAGGGAACGCGCGCCTCCTCGATGGCCCTGGCCGTGTATTGGCGTTCGCATGAGTACGAGCGGCGCATCGGAATGTCGTTAACCATGATGCCACTGCCGGACGGAATGGCGGAGTAGTTGCGCAGTCGGTTGTGCCTGAAGACTGGCTGCCGCTTTAGATCACGACCCGCAAGAGTACGACACCTACGAGCATGCCGAAGGCAAATGCAATCTGGTGGATGGAAACCGAACCAACCTGAGTTGAATTCAGGTGGACCGGTGCCGCCCGATCAACACTTTTGGGCGACACCAGATCAGGAAAAACACTCGTACTTACTTGCAACCAGACACTCGTTAACAACGCGTAACATCTGTGAATCATTATCCACTTTTTCCCTCAATCGAGGAACTTATCCATCGAGATATGTCCCTTCTTGAATGTGGAAACAAAGCTGTTTCGTTACGTGAGGTTTGTTTCCATAGCGTGGACAAACCGCCAAAATCGGGTCATTTGTTTGCCACAACTTGACCGGTCGAAGGTCAGGATTCGCACCCGTTAAGTGTGGGTATCGAACGAGTCGAGGGTTGTGTGTGCCTTCACTGCGTCAATGATGTTCCCGCAGCGGCGATGTGGGCTCATCCTAAGTTAACATGAACGAACCGCTACGGAGCCATCACCAGTCGTTCATGCGATGTTTGTAATGCTGCAACTACGCACCCATGGCTATCCGAGTCGCGACGCCTCGCCAGGAGAACATTATGAGTATTATCAGAAAGCTGATGGAGGCCGTCTCCATCGCACGAGACAAACGCAAGGCAGAGCGACTTCGCAAGCATTTGGACTGGAGCCACCACACTATTGGTGTTGCAAAGCCAAAGTAGGTTGACGGCGTAGCTCGCTCTAATACGTGGGCGCAAAATCGATAACGCTATTGCCCGCACGACCCCGGAGAACCGGCTAAGCTCGTTTAATTCGAACTCCATCACGGCGCGCTCTGTCGATGATTGCTTCTATGCGCGCTGACCGCACCTCTGAAAAAACTATAAATATGCCGAGAGCCAACAGAATGATAATCGTCATACTGGCTTCTGGGAACGTCGCGGATTTGAAAAACCAGAGCGCCAGCAGCCCCGCCATGATGCCGACGAGACTTTGAGTTCTTTCGCGCTCAAGTGCCCGGATTTGGTCATTGTAGCCAACGGGGTCGTCTTCGGTTTCGATCTCTGCCATCTCACTTTTCCTTGAATGACACGCCCTCGCCTAACGACACATATCCGTCGCTAAGGAATTGAATGCCCTGCGCTTCCAGCGCCAATCTGACGTGCTGCACAGTCGAGGCCTTTCCCTCGCCCCTGTCCAGCTTGTTGAGCGTGTTTCGATGTAAGCCTGGCCGCGACATACGCATTGCCGCCCGCGTTCGTCGCCCCGGCTATGCCAACCGCTATCCTTACGACTTCACAATCCGCTCACGGGCCGGGTCAGGCGCGTTGACCGAACTGGCGAAGATTGTGAACGGGGAGGGTGACTCCTCTTGGGTGCCATTGCGGCGTACGGCAACGCTTCCGCCGCGTCAGCTGGGCAGTACTACGACCCGAACAACGTTTCTCGTAGCATGGAGCTAGGCGCTGCAGTCGGCCAAGTTGCCTTTTCGCAGACCTACGAACTTGAGAGCGACATGCTCGGCACTCACATCGCCCATTATGCAGGATACGACCCGGTCAAGGGCGCACAATACTTTGCGCGCGACGAGGCGGCGCGGTCGAAGGGCGGCAAGTTGAGTTTCTGGGGAACGCATCCTGCCGACGAAAAACGCGTGGCGGTAGTTCTGGCCACGATGGAAAAGATCAAGGCCCAGCAAGCGCTCACCCGTAAGACCGGTCAATAAGATTTTGGGGCGGTCGGGGTTGGCATGTCCGGCTCCGACTCTTCTGAATTCGGGTGTCCGCTCTTGGCCGCGCGAATTGTACTTCCGTATTCGACATTATCCTGTGATGCTGGTTGTACTGTAGGGTGATTTGCAGAGAAAAAATAAGTGAAGGGAAAGACTTATGAAAAACGCACTGACAATTGTGTCGTTTGCGCTAGCGTTCGCTGCGCAGCCCGCTCTTGCTGCAACTCAGGTGTTATTTGACAATGAAGCGACCTTTGAACACAGCGGCGGCTGCCGCAAGGATTCCCCGGCAGGACAGTGCTGCCACGCAGGCTCGAAGCCCTATCATTGTCACTGAGCTTAGGAACCGGGAGGATGTCAGCGAGTAGCGTGCCTTCTTTCCGGCGCGTGATATTTTCGGGTGCGGCCGTTGTATGGGTCGCGCTCGCACCTCCAGTCCGCGCCGAAACCATCTCCGGCATCGCCTCTGTCATCGACGGCGATACCATCGAGATTCACGGCCAGCGCATCCGCCTGCACGCCATCGACGCTATCGAAAGCCGCCAGCGGTGCTACCGTCCCGAAGGCAAGGTGTGGAATTGCGGTAAGGATGCTTCCTTTGCGCTTGCGGACCGGATCGGCCTTACGCCGGTGTTCTGCAATGTTCGCGACATTGACCGGTACGGGCGGCTTGTGGCTGTGTGCAGCCAAGACGGCGAGGACTTGAACGCTTGGATGGTCGCCAACGGCTGGGCAGTGGCCTATCGTCGGTATGGCCGGGACTACGTGAAACAAGAGGACCGTGCGCGGCGGACCGGGCTGGGCATTTGGGCGAGCGAATTCATGATGCCATGGGATTGGCGCAGGCAGCGATAGAAACGCAGTGTACCAAACCCTCTGGTTTGGCTACTCACAACGTTCCGCCTGTGTCAAATGTTGGAGGCGCTATGTTTAGGAAACCAAGAGGTTTGAGCGTAAACAAAACGCTGCAATGGATAGTTGCACTCTGCTTAGTCCTCACCGGTTCATTCACCGCGACGGCACGCGCCTACACCGAATCCGAGTTGCGCGACGAATTCGATGCGCGTCGCCTCACTGAAGCCGAGGTGCGATTTCTCCAGACCGCTCTCGCATTCGAAAACAGCTACACCGGAATTATTGACGGTTATTGGGGAACTGGTAGTCAGCGATCAATCGAGCGTTACGCGGAGAAGACAGAAATCGTCGGGCCGGTCCCGAACTGGTTACCGGCGCTCCTAGCCGGTGCTGCGGCAGAAATGATGCATTCGGAAGGTTGGACCGAAACCTACTTAGACGCACTCGACATGTCATTGCTGATTCCGTCTGGGCATCTCAGAAAGGGACAGGAATCCGAAGTTTTTCTGAATTGGAACCACGAAAATAGCTCTCTTGGCTACTCCCTGACACGGGGTGACGCCGATCAAGTATCTCGCCTGCACGAATACACATTTCAGGCAGCCATAGCGGGTACCGCGCCCTATACCGTTCGGAAAGACGGGTATTGGGTGACTAGCGCCAAGACCCCAAACAGCCTCACGCTGTACACCCGATCCGATTTTCGGGCAGGACGTTGGTCAACTATCATGCTTTCCACGAGCCAAGCCGATAGCGGAATCATGGCTGCAGTAAGTGGCAGCATTCGGCGAGGCCGTGCGCCTGACATCTATTTGCCCATTGGACTTCTTTCGACCGGTTACGCCACGCTAAACGCCGTATTGGATCGTGAGCAGGCAACGCAGCGCGCCGAACCTCCCCCGGCCGATGCTGCACCCAACGCCTCATTGGATACACCTAAGAATGCGGAGCGGCGCAAAGGCTCTGGAACGGGATTCATCGTCTCGCATATGGGTCACGTCCTAACTAACGCACATGTAGTCCAAGACTGCGGGGCAATTTCAATCGAAGGTGCGCCCGTGACCGTGATCCAATCGGACGCAAGCATTGATCTGGCGCTGCTTTTTGGCTCCACATTTTCTGGCCAACCGGTAGCGGAGTTTTCTTCAAATCCAGCCATGCTGAATTCTGACGTTACGGTCGTTGGGTATCCGCTCGCAGGTCTGCTCGGTGGGCTGAATGTAACTCGCGGATCGTTGACCAGCCTCAAGGGAGTTGGGGGCGACGGGAACACGATGCAGATCTCAGCACCCGTGCAGCCTGGGAACTCCGGTGGACCAGTCCTCAATGCGGAGGGAAAGGTTGTCGGCGTGGTGGTTTCAAAATTGGATGCCATGCTCGTCAATGAATCAATCGGCGACATTCCTCAGAACGTGAACTTCGCCATTCGCGGCGAAATCGCCAAGCTTTTCATGGCACAGAACAACGTAGCGCCGGTAACCAGCGCACGTGCGCAGCGGTTAGAACCCGAGGAGCTTGCTCAGGTGGCGTCAAAGTTCACGAAGTTTGTGGAATGTCAGTGAATCAGGCTACAGTGAATGGGTGAGCGAGTTAATGATGGTTTGGGAATGGTGACGGTGCTAGTTGTCAGTTCGATCCAAGCGCGCTGGGCGCATTGATCTTACTAAATCTCCACCACCCTGGAAAAAGTTGCTGGACGGCCAAGAGCAGAATTCTAGCGCTGCCTGCACACTCGTCGGTCGGTATTCCCTATTTGATTGGAAATTTGCCATTTCGAGGTCGATAGGCTCGAACCGCCGCTCAAGTTCGGCGGTCATGTTGGCAAAAGTCAGGTGGCCATAAGTCCGGCTGACGGTGTCAGTATTTGAATGACCTAACTGGCGGGCAATGAATGCGAGCGGCATCCCGGCCTGTACCAACTGGCTTGCGTATGTGTGTCGAAGCCCATGAAACACGAAACCTGTCGGCAGCCCAGCCCTGACGACGGCGGCTTTGAATATGTGCCTGTGTCCGCCGGACCAGCGCCTCCCGCTTGACATGACGAACACGAGGTCGTCGGAGTTCCTGCCGTCACACAGCCTCTCGAAAAAGGCCATGCCTGCTTGCGTCAGAAACGCGTAGCGGGCTTTGCCATTCTTGGATGATTGGATGTAGATGCTGCGGGATTTGTCGTCTAAGTCTTGCACACGAAGCCTGCAAAGTTCCGAAACCCGACACCCTGTGTACAACGCAGCTCTGACAAGGTCGGCCAAGTCGTGGTGACACTGAGCGAGCAGGCGTCGGCATTCGTCTCGTGACAAGAAGATATGGCGCGGCGCATCGGCATTCGGGACTCGCCGCAGGCAACGCCACGCGCGGTCGGAATCGGTTTCTCCGTTCTCCCAGGCCATACGGAGTGCCAGACGTAGGATGCTGACGAGCGCGTTGACCGTCTTTTTACGTTTCCTAAGCGCTTCACTGTCAAGTTCATCTATTCGACGCTTTGGCCGTGGCTTTTGTTTGCCTCGCTTCGGAGCTGTTTCGAGAACGTCCCGGCAGAACTCGGTGAACCGCCTCGATGTAAGCTCGTCCACCGGAACATCGCCAAGACGTGGAATGATATGGTGGTTGATCAGCGAGAGGGTTGTTTCGAAGTGCGTGCGAGACGCCGCAACCCGCTTCCATTCTACGTAGTCCCCCAGTGCGTCTCCTATTGTAAAGCCGCAAATGGTCTTGGTGTATTTGAGGTGTCGGGTGGTGCCGACAGGGTATGGTTGCGATGCGATTTCAGACACTTCGGCGGAAGAAAACCACTGATGCGCCAGGCAAAGCGCGGAGTCGTATGGTAGGCCAGCTAATCCGGGGAGTTGGGCAGGCGCAAGTCTGCCCTGACGGTATCCCCCGTCCTTCCTGCGAACGCGGGCAACCCAATATGCTGGTCTTCCGGGCAGTTTCTGAAGTCCGATGTGGCGGCAAAATTCGAGGATGTTCCAGTAAGGGGGTATCCTAGCGGGGAGGTCGATTAGGTTCTGTGGATCTGCGAGGCTGGGCGCGTGCATGGTTTTCCTCCTGCCCCATATCGGGCGAGAAACATTCGCGCGCCTTTTCTGTTAGCCCGTACCGCTCGACATAGTCGAGAACCGCCATTTCAAGCTGCTCAAGCCTATCCGTCCTCATCTTGGGTCCTCCGACGTCGCGTGCCCCATCTTGGACGAAATAGGTTAAGATTTAGTTAACGATTCAGCATTTCCCGGTGCGTCGCCGGGTCTCCAAATTCCACCAACTTGGAGTTCAGCCATGGCAGGATTGTTTAACCGTGAAGAAGAGCGCTTGGAGACCGTCGTTCGACTATCGGGCGTTTCCGCTGACACCCGGGCATCGCTTATCGAGGAATACCGGATGCGGTCCGAAGCAGCCTTCGCCCCAGCTACAATCAGGAATTACCGTCAGATCAAGAAGACCTTTGCACTTTGGTGTCAGTCTCGCGGGATCGATCCCGAGCCACCAATTGAGCCGCGCGTAATTGCCAACTATGTGGAGCATCTAGGGGGCAAGATTAGAAGCACGACCATCGAAACACGGCTCTGGGCGATTTCCGAGATGCATCGGGCCGCGTTCCAGCCGAATCCGTGCCGACACAGGTTGGTGGAACTGGCACTGAAAGGTGTCAAGCGAACTTATGGCGCTGGCGTTCGGCAAGCTCCTGCTCTTTGCAAGAAGGAAGTCCTCGCAGCGATAAAGCGCCTTGGAGCCAGTCGTATCGAAATGCGGGACAAGGCGGTTCTTTGGGTCGCAACCGACAGCTGGTGCCGCTCTTCGGAAATTGTCGCGTTCAAGGTCAAGGACCTCATTCGTCAGGACAACGGGTCTAGTCTGCTCTACGTATCACGCTCGAAGACCGACCCCTATGGTGAGGGCGCGTATGCGTTTCTTTCAGAGGCCGGAACTAATGCCGTGTTGGAATGGATCAGACTGGCGAACCTCAAGCCGGACGATCCGATGCTGACGAAGTCACAGCAAAATGGCCGGGTTCAACAAATGGACCCGGCAACGATTTCGCGCATCATCAAGCGATGCACAGGTCGCGACGACGTATCGGCTCACTCTACCCGTGTGGGCGGTGTGCATGATGCCTTCCGGATCGGGTGTGATCTGTCAGCCATCATGGTGGCGGGGCGTTGGACATCGCCGGAAATGCCCGCCCGCTATGGTCGGCGAATACTCGCGAGCCAGTCCGCCGCAGCGAAGGTCTCCGCTGAGCTTGGGCAGATTGATTAAAGTGACTCCAGGCGTGGTCGAGTCCGGGTTCATGGCATGGGTGGTGCCACCCCGCGTGGCAGTGCGCGTTGAAACTGGAAGCGCAGCGGGCGGCCACCGGATGCAGTCGAGATGTGCTGGTTGGTGAACGTGCTCGCCCGAATGGTCCGCGATGAAGGGGAGTTAGTCTTGAGGAAAGAACGAAACTGCCGAGTGGCGGCCTTGGACAGCACCTAGTCTCCAGATACCAGCTAGTTCGTAGCCCCGCGCCTTCTGGCAAAATAGGTTGAAAGTCGCGCCTCGGACACATCACTTTCATAGCAAATCGGGTTGTAGCCACCGGGTTTGGACCACGCACTTCTGCCCCCGCAACGACGCCCGGCTCTGTCTCTGTTGTATGGGCAGGGGCAGGAACCAGGATATGCGGCAATGCTCTGTTCAATAATTTCGGCCTTCGCCCGCCTAATCTCCGCCGACGTCGGGGCTGCAACGGACCGCTGTTTGATCGCGTTGGGAGTCGCCGCCACTGGCGCTGTGCGCGAAACGAAACGGCTTGCCATCCAGCCACGACCAAGCGGAGTTTCGATTTCGCTCCAGCCCTCTCGCTCACTCAGCAACATGGCGTGGGTACCTTTCGATAATTGCCCAATCGATCGGTCGGCTAGGGATGGTCCTGCCCTGAGGTTTACCCTGTCGCCGGTTACAAAAACCGGTGTCGATGCGGTGGCGGCTGTGGTGGCTACGTCCTTGGCCGCTGAGCTAGATTGAGCCACTAGACGCGTGGAACGCTCGGAGTTTGTTTGGGGTGCTGCATCGTCATTAGCCGTTTCGGGGACGATGGAATCGACTGCGGCAGATGTCGGGGCGGAGTGGGGTTGTTCTGGTCCCTGCCATACCGCGTAAGCGAGGGCTGCGACAATCAGCATTCCAATAATCCAACGCATGAAATCTCCACGTTTGAAATGGTCTGTGAAGCGCGAAATACTTACACGCTACCACGCTACGTGTCGGTTTTCGTCAAATTCTTTTGGTGGGTTGCGGACATCCCCTCGGTGTTTGGAACAATCGCGAAATTTAGTGCGAACTGGGGTCGTCATCAATCTTTGAGGTCGCAAAATGTTCTCCTATTGTTCCTTATCATGAGTCGCCGCACTACCCCTCAGCACAAGAACGACGGACGCGCCTTTCCCAACAAGAACAGGCGCATCGTGCTCGCCCCTCGCTACAACCTTCGTGTTGAGGACTTCCAAGACTGCCACGCTCTCGTCGTGGAGTGTATGAACTGTGGCCACAAGGGCAGGGTATCGGCTTCCAAGATGCGCGAGATGTTTGAGCCATACGAACGCATCAAGTTGATCGAAGGAAAACTTCGCTGCGGAAAGTGTGGCAAGGTGAACGGCACTCACTGGCACGTGGAGGAATCGGCTACAGGTCCGTAACTTCATCAGCGGCACCGCTGCAATTTGGTGTGGACTTGAACGTGCTGGACAGAACTTCAATTCGTAAAGTGAAGCACTGCGAATTGCTCGACGCAAAGCTATGGAAAGCCATCATCCGGCGGAAAAAACGGCGGAATAAGCGGCTCGCTCTTAGAAAATTCTATTTGTTATTAATACATTGAGTGAAATGATTGGTGGAGCCAAGGGGAGTCGAACCCCTGACCTCTTGAATGCCATTCAAGCGCTCTCCCAACTGAGCTATGGCCCCACCTGAGGTCCGGGCGTTGCCGCCCGCGTGAGGCGCGATATAGGCAACGCGGTGGGGCGGCGCAAGGGAAAAATCGCACGGCCCCACAGAATGCGGGCCAGTATCCACGGGTGCAAACGAAACGGGCGCGACAGTGCCGCGCCCGGGGGAAATGTGTGAGGAAGGAGACAGCCTGCTTTGGTCAGCTGTCGTCGTCATTGCCTGCGACGTCGGCGATATCGTCGAGCGAGACATCATCGTCGTCGTCATCTTCCAAGAGATCGTCGTCGATATCCGAGTCGGCGGCATCATCGTCGAGATCCGTATCATCCGTCAGATCGTCGGTATCGAGATCAGTGGCCTTCGGCGCCGCCTTTTCGCTGATCAGGGTCCGGCCGCGACCGGCCACGAGGCTTTCGGCCGTGAAGGTGTGACCGCATTCCGGGCAGGTCATCGGGTCGCGCTGCAGGTCGTAGAACCGGCTGGCGCAATGCGGGCAAAGGCGCTTGACGCCCCATTCGTCCTTGGGCATGGAACACTCCTTCCGTGCACGTCTATTCGAGAGTCGGTGCCAACTGCCACAAGTGTGCGGGGCTGTCAAAGGCTTTCGGCCGCATTTCGCGCGACGTCGCGCTTTGGCCTTTTCCCTGCCGGTGGCCGCGGTAATCTGGGGTGACGGAAGGATCCCATGACTCAGCACAGATTGCCCGGAGACCCTCCCCTGGAGATCACGCTGCGCCGCTCCGCCCGGGCCCGGCGGTTTTCGCTCCGCGTGTCGCGGCTGGACGGTCGGGTGACGCTGTCCATGCCGGCCCGTGCGCGCGAGGCCGAAGCGCTGGCTTTCGCCCGCGAGAAGGAAGGCTGGCTGCGGCAGGCTGTCCTTGGCGCGGGGGAATCGCTCCGCGTCGATCGAGGGATGCTTCTGCCCTTTGAAGGACGGCAGTTGACCGTGACCGGGGCGCCGGTCAGGGCGGTCCGGGTCGAGGGTGATGCAATTCTGGTGCCTCAGGGGGTGAGCAATGTAGCGCCGCGTGTGCTGGCGTTCCTGAAACTCGCGGCGCGGCAGCGCCTGCAGGCGGCGAGCGAAACACATGCCGCTGCGATCGGGTGCCGATTCACCCGTCTCACCCTGCGCGATACGCGGTCGCGCTGGGGCTCCTGCACCGTCGACGGGCAGTTGATGTATTCCTGGCGGCTGATCATGGCGCCGCCAGACGTGCTGGACTATGTCGCAGCCCATGAGGTCGCGCATCTTGTGGAGATGAACCATTCGCCTGATTTCTGGGCGGTGGTCGCGGGTTTGATGCCGGACTATGCCCGGCACCGGCGCTGGCTGCGGACACATGGGCCGACCCTGCACCGCGTGGACTTTGGCGGCTAACCGTGCGCAAGGGCAATTGACGCAGGCCACCGCTTTGTGATCACTGGCGGCATGCTTTCATCCCCGCGCCCCGCAGATGCCGGACTTGCCGCCCATGACCGGTTGTACCGGTCTTTGCGGCAACAAATCATGCATGGCGAGATCGGTCCGGGTCAGGCGCTGACATTGCGTGGTCTCGCCAAGACCTACGGCGTGTCAATGACCCCCGCCCGCGAAGCCCTGCGCCGACTTGCCGCCGAGGGGGCGCTCACACTGTCCTCGTCGGGTCGCGTCACGACGCCCGACCTCACCAACGAACGAATTGAGGAACTGGCGAGCCTGCGGGCGCTGATCGAGACAGAACTGGCAAGCCGTGCCCTGCCGCGCGCGCACATGGCGCTGATTGAGCGGTTGCAGGCGATCAACATGGCAAATGCGGAAGCGGCCGTGAAGCGCGACCCGGTGGCCTATATCCGCACAAATCTCGAATTTCACCGGACGCTTTACCTGCGCGCCCAGGCCCCGGCCATGCTGGCGGTTGCCGAAACGGTCTGGCTTCAGCTTGGCCCGACGATGCGGGCGCTTTATTCCCGTCTCAGCCGGTCCGAGCCGCCCCAGCACCACCGCATGATCATCGCCGCGCTGAAGGCGGGTGATGAGCCGGCCTTGCGATTGGCGGTGCGGACCGATGTGACGCAAGGCCTGCGCCACCTGACCGGCTGACGCGCGGGTGCCGCCCGGAACTCGCTTAGACTGGACCTGCGCGGTGTTTAAGGGCATCAATTTGCCTGAAACAACGCGATCAGGAGTACGATGTCCCGCTCTGCCAGACTTCTTTCGCTATGTGCAGCACTGTTTCTAGCGCTGATGCTCTGCTTTGGGCTGGGGTTCGTTTACCGACACTATGCTCTTTGGCCGACCGACCAAGTTGTCACGCTGATACGTCAGGGTAAGGCATTTCTTCGAACCGGACTTTGGGGTCGGGAGGAACAATACGCCAAGGCAACGGTATCTGAGGGCGAAGCGCGCGCCAAAATCCTGGATCCTGAGAGGTTCCTGCAGGGTTACAGGGCGCTCTTGCTTTTCGACGCGGATCTCGGGACTTATTCGATACGACTTCTCGATAGCGAAAGTCGGCAAGTACATGTGTGGCCGATCAGCTATCTGACACTTCTGCCGGGCGAAGCGACTGAGGACGTCAATCCTCATGGTATGATGGTGCTGGCCGATGGTTCTATTCTCGTGAACTTCGGACGGCGCGGAGCGGCAATTGCGAGGCTGGACAGTTGTTCAAGGCCCATGTGGATTGCGCAAGGCTCGTATCATCATTCTATTGAACTCGACGATAGTGGTGCATTGTGGACCTGGGGCAGTCCGGACCATCACGAAAGCAACCTTCAGTCGATCATGAAACTCGATGCCGACACGGGGAAAATTTTGCGCGAAATTCAAATGCAGAGCGTGTTCAATGCCTCGGCGGACAACGTCCGGCTTTTGCGTCTTTCCGAAGATTTCGAGTTCCTTTCTGACGATCAGAACAACCCCGCGTTTGCACGCGACGTGTTTCATCCCAATGATGTTGAACCCCTTAGCGCAGAAATGGCAGATCAGTATCCCGGTTTCGAGGCGGGGGACCTTTTGCTCAGCCTCCGCAATTTGGATATGGTCGCGGTTCTCGATCCTGAAACCTTGGCAATACGATGGGCGAAGTACGGGCCTTGGCGGCGTCAGCACGATCCCGACTTTATTGGTGACGGCTTGATCGACGTCTACGACAACAACCCACAGCATGGCCGGTCCAATATCGTGACTGTCAGCACGTTGACCGGAGAAACGCAGCTAAGATGGCAGGGCGAGGACAGCAGGTTTTATTCCGTCAGCCAGGGAAAGCACCAGCGGTTGCCGAATGGAGACCATCTGGTGGTGGTCCCAGCGGAAGGACGGATCATCGAATTGACCGATAGTGGAAAGAAAGTATTCGAATACAATAATATAGCGACGGATGGGGCGAATGCCATCGTTCTGAACGCACAATGGGTTCCGCCGGACTATTTCGTGGCGAAACCCGCTTGTACCGTGGATTTGTCTGAACGCTACTAGCTGTGGATCGGACCGTCGCCGCAGGCAAGTGCCGCTTCGCGGACAGCTTCCGAGAAGGTCGGGTGGGCATGGCAGGTCAGTGCGATATCATCGGCCGCCGCGCCGAATTCCATGCCGACGCAGATCTCATGGATCAACTCGCCCGCCGCGGGCCCGATGATATGGGCGCCGAGGATGCGGTCGGTTTCCTTGTCGGCGAGCAGTTTCACGAAGCCGTCGCCCTGAAACACCGCCTTGGCGCGGCCATTGCCCATGAAGGCGAACTTGCCGACTTTGTAGGCGCGGCCCTCTTCCTTCAACTGCTCCTCGGTCTTGCCGACCGTGGCCACTTCCGGCGCGGTGTATATCACGCCGGGGATTACATTGTAGTTAACGTGGCCGTGCTTGCCGGCGATGACCTCGGCCACCGCCATGCCCTCGTCCTCGGCCTTGTGGGCGAGCATCGGCCCCACGATGGCGTCGCCGATGGCGTAGAGGCCCTTGATATTGGTCCGCCAGTGGTCGTCGGTTTTCACCTGCCCGCGCTGTTCCATCTCCACCCCAAGCGCTTCCAGCCCGAGCCCGTCGGTATAGGGTTTTCGGCCCGTGGCGACCAGAACGCAGTCGGCGTCCAGCGTGGCCTCGCTGTCGTCCTTCCTGAGTTTGTAGGTCACCTTGGCCTTGCCGCCCTTGACGGTCGTGCCGTGAACAGCCGCGCCCATGATGAAGGTAAGCCCCTGTCTTTTCAGCAATCTCTGGAAGGTTTTCTGGACTTCCGCGTCCATGCCGGGGGTGATGGCGTCGAGGAATTCGACGACCGTTACCTTTGATCCCAGACGGGCATAGACCGAGCCAAGTTCCAGCCCGATCACGCCCGCGCCGATCACCACCATTTCCTTCGGGATCTTGCCAAGCTCCAAGGCGCCGGTGGAGGTGACGACGACTTTCTCGTCGACGGTCACGCCGGGCAGCGAGGAGGGCTCAGAGCCCGTGGCGATGACGATGTTCTTCGCCTCATGCACCTCGTCGCCGACCTTGACCTTGCCCGATTCGGGGATGGAGCCCCAGCCCTTCAGCCAGGTGATCTTGTTCTTTTTGAACAGAAACTCGATGCCCTTGGTGTTCTGACCGATGACCTCGTCCTTATAGGCAAGCATCTGTTTCCAGTCGACTTTCGGTGCCGCAACCTTGAGCCCCATCTTCTCGAAATTATGCTCCGCCTCGTGGAGCGAATGGCTGGCATGGAGGAGCGCCTTTGAGGGGATGCAGCCGACGTTCAGGCAGGTGCCGCCGAGCGTTTCGCGGCCCTCCACGACGGCGGTCTTCAGCCCGAGCTGGGCGCAGCGGATGGCGCAGACATAGCCGCCGGGGCCGGCGCCGATCACGATCACGTCGAACTCAGCCATGGGTCACTCCTTTGGTTTTTGGTGTCGGCCATGCGTCGGCAAAACGTATGGCAAGCGTATGGCATGCTGCCCGGGCGCCGCGCGGGGGGCTGTCTGCCCCCCGACGCGGCCATTCGGCCGCTCCCCCCAGAGAGTATTTTTGAACAGAAGAAGTCATGCGGCCATCAGGGCGATGATGTAGAGGATCACGGTCGCGGCGAAGCCGATGAGCCAGAGAAGCGTGCGGATGCCGGTGATGCCGAGCCCGTAGGAAGGCACATAGAGTACGCGGGCGATCAGGAAGGCCTGTGCGGCGGTGAGGGTGGCACCGCTGAACCCGTCCTTCAGGGCAAGGATCAGGATCGAGGGGGCGAAGAGCGCCATCGCGGTGATCGAGTTCGAAAGCGCCCGGTCGAGGCGGGCGGTGATGCCGGTGAGCGTTCTGGCCTCATCGCGGGCGGACATGAGGTAGCCCATGCCAAGCTGGCCGGTGGCGCCCGTGACCTTCAGGATCAGGATGAGGGCGGTGTAGAGCCCGTAAAGCGCGAGGATGTTCAGTTCGCTGGACATGGTACGGTCCTTTCAGCTGTGTTGGGTGAACTTGGGCCGGTGCCCGGAACCACCCACCCTATTACTGCTTCATTTCCACTCGCTCGGCGAGGTTAACTCCAAGACTTATCTGAGGAGCCCATTTGCCGATGTCGGCGGAGGCACACACGGCAGCAACGGATTGTGTTTTTAGTTCGTTGACATACTTGATGCCAAAACACACGACCGCGACAGCCTTTTGCCGTGGCTCCGCTTTAATATAATCCTCGCGAAGGATGCGCCCGAGTTCGTTCGCAGTCACCACAACCTCCCGTTATTGATCATTGCGAGCTCCGCCCGCACCTTTTCCCATCACAAATCCATCAGCAGCCGACGCGGGTCCTCCAGTGCCTCCTTCACCCTAACGAGGAAGGTGACCGCGCCCTTGCCGTCGACGATGCGGTGGTCGTAGCTGAGGGCGAGATACATCATCGGGCGGATAACGATCTGGCCCGCGACGACGACCGGGCGGTCCTGGATCTTGTGCATGCCGAGGATGCCCGATTGCGGCGGGTTGAGGATGGGCGAGGACATCAAGGAGCCATAGACGCCGCCGTTGGAGATGGTGAAGCTGCCGCCCTGCATCTCGGCCATCGACAGTTTCCCGTCGCGGGCGCGCAGGCCGAGTTCGCCGATCTTCTTCTCGATCGCGGCAAAGCTCATCTGATCGGCGTCGCGGACCACGGGGACGACGAGGCCGGTGGGCGTGCCGACGGCCACGCCCATGTGGACGAAGTTCTTGTAGACCACATCGCCGCCGTCGATTTCGGCATTGACCTCGGGCACTTCTTTTAGCGCGTGGCAGCAGGCTTTCACGAAGAAGGCCATGAAGCCCATCTTGACGCCGTGCTTCTTCTCGAAATCGCCCTTGTAGGTGTTGCGGATGTCCATGACCGCGGACATGTCGACCTCATTATAGGTCGTGAGCATGGCGGCGGTGTTCTGGGCGTCCTTGAGGCGGCGGGCGATGGTGGCGCGCAGGCGCGTCATCTTCACCCGTTCCTCGCGCGCCGCATCCTCGGCCGGGACGGGCGCGCGGGGGGCGGCCGCCGGGGCAGGGGTGGCGGAGGCGACGGCGGGGGCGGCTTGGGCTGCCCCGGCGGCCGCCTTGGCGACGTCGTCTTTCATGATGCGGCCGTCCTTGCCCGAACCGGTGACCTGATCGGCGGAAAGCCCGGCCTCGGCCATCGCCTTTTTCGCCGAGGGCGCGTCTTCGACATCCTTGCCCTTGGTCGCCGGGGCAGGGGCCGCAGCGGCGGGTTCGGCGGTGGGTGCCGGGGCGGCACCGGCCGCGCCTTCGGCGATCACCGCCAGCCGGGCCTTGGCGTCCACGGTCGCGCCTTCGGCAGCGACGATCTCGGCCAGACGTCCGGCGACGGGCGAGGGCACCTCGACCGAGACCTTGTCGGTCTCAAGCTCGCACAGCATCTCATCGACGGCGACCGTGTCGCCGACCTTCTTGAACCAGGTGGAGACAGTCGCCTCGGTCACGCTTTCGCCGAGGGTCGGCACCATCACATCAACATTTTTCCCAGCCATCTTGCCCTCTTCGGCTTGCGGCGCTTCGGCGCCTTTTTGGGGTTTCGCGGGCGCCGGGGCGGCGCCGGATTCGGAGATCTGTGCAAGCAGCGCATTCACGCCGACGGTCGTGCCTTCGGCGGCAACGATCTCGGCCAAGGTGCCCGTCGCGGGTGCGGGCACCTCGACGGTGACCTTGTCGGTCTCCAGCTCGCACAGCATCTCATCGGCCTTCACGGCATCGCCCGGTTTCTTGAACCAGGTGGCCACGGTCGCCTCCGAGACGCTTTCGCCCAGCGTCGGGACCCTTACTTCGATACTCATCAGCCAGCGTCTCCTACGGTCAGGGCGTCGTTCACGAGCGCCTCCTGTTCGATCTTGTGGCGGCTTGCGAGGCCGGTTGCGGGCGAGGCGGTTGCTGCGCGGCCGGCATAGCGCGGGCGCGATACCTTGGCGCCGATCCGGGTCAGGACCCATTCGATATTGGGTTCGACGAAGGTCCAGGCCCCCTGGTTTTTGGGTTCTTCCTGGCACCAGACGACATCGGCATTCTTGAAGCGGCCAAGTTCCTTTACCACCGACTGCGCCGGGAACGGGTAGAACTGTTCGAGCCGCAGGAGGTAGACGTCGTCGAGCCCGCGTGCGTCGCGTTCGGCCAGCAGGTCGTAATAGACCTTGCCCGAGCACATGACGACGCGCTTGATCTTGTCGTCGGCCTTCAGCTTCATCTCCGAATGCCCCTTCTGCGCGTCGTCCCAGAGAACGCGGTGGAAGGTGGAGCCGGTGGTGAAATCATCGGCATCCGAGATGCACATCGGATGGCGGAGGAGCGATTTCGGCGTCACCAGAATCAGCGGCTTGCGGAAGGTCCGGTGCAGCTGACGGCGCAGAATGTGGAAGTAATTCGCAGGCGTCGAGCAGTTGGCGACGATCCAGTTGTCCTGTGCGCATTGCTGCAGGAAGCGTTCGAGCCGGGCCGACGAGTGTTCCGGGCCTTGCCCTTCGAAGCCATGCGGCAGGAGGCAGACGAGGCCCGACATGCGCAGCCATTTCGATTCGCCCGAGGAGATGAACTGGTCGAACATGATCTGGGCGCCGTTGGCGAAATCGCCGAACTGCGCCTCCCACATCACCAGCGCATTGGGTTCGGCGAGCGAATAGCCGTATTCGAACCCGAGCACCGCGTATTCGGAAAGCATCGAGTCGATGACCTCGTAACGCGACTGGCCCGGTTTGATGTGATTGAGCGGATAGTGCCGTTCCTCGGTCGTCTGGTCGATGAAGGCGGAGTGGCGCTGGCTGAACGTGCCGCGGGTGCAGTCCTGCCCCGCCAGCCGCACCGGATAGCCCTCGGTCAGAAGCGAGCCGAAGGCCAGCGCCTCGCCCGTGGCCCAGTCGAAACCGGTGCCCGATTTGAACATCTCGGCCTTGTTGTCGAGCTGGCGCGCGACGGTCTTGTGGATGTCGAAACCGTCCGGCACGCGGGTCAGCGCGGTGCCGATCTCAGCCAGCAGCTTCTTGGTGATCGCGGTCTTGCCGGGGGTATATTCCTCGCCCTCGCGGTCAAGATGAGACCAGCGGCCATCCAACCAGTCGGCCTTGTTCGGCTTGAAGTTCTTGCCCGTTTCGAACTCTTCGTTGAGATGCGCCTGGAAGGCGGCCTTCATATCCTCGATCTCGCCTTCCGGGATCAGCCCATCGCGCACGAGGCGTTCGGTGTAAAGCTGGAGCGTGGTCTTGTGGGTCTTGATCCGCTTGTACATCGCCGGGTTGGTGAACATCGGCTCATCGCCTTCGTTGTGACCGAAGCGGCGATAGCAGAACATGTCGATGACGACGTCCTTGTGGAACTTCTGGCGGAACTCGGTCGCGACCTTGGCGGCGTGGACGACAGCCTCGGGGTCGTCGCCGTTCACGTGGAAGATCGGCGCCTCGACCATCAGGGCGATGTCGGTCGGATAGGGGCTGGACCGCGAGAAATGCGGCGCGGTGGTAAAGCCGATCTGGTTGTTCACCACGATATGCATGGTGCCGCCGGTGCGGTGCCCGGCAAGGCCCGAGAGGCCGAAACATTCGGCCACGACGCCTTGCCCTGCAAAGGCCGCGTCGCCATGCAGGAGGATCGGCAGGACCTGCGTCCGGTCGCGGTCGTTGAGCTGCGCCTGCTTGGCCCGCGCCTTGCCCAGCACCACCGGGTTCACCGCCTCAAGATGCGAGGGGTTGGCGGTCAGCGAGAGGTGCACCGAATTGCCGTCGAACTCCCGATCCGACGAGGCGCCGAGGTGGTATTTCACGTCGCCCGAGCCGTCGACATCCTCGGGTTTGTAACTGCCGCCCTGAAACTCGTTGAAAATCGCCCGGTAGGGCTTGCCCATCACATTGGCCAGGACCGAAAGACGCCCGCGATGCGGCATGCCGATGATGATGTCGCGCACGCCGAGATTTCCGCCGCGCTTGACGATCTGTTCCATCGCCGGGATCAGCGCTTCGCCACCGTCAAGGCCGAAGCGTTTGGTGCCCATGTATTTGACATGGAGGAATTTTTCGAAGCCCTCGGCCTCCACCAGCTTGTTCAGGATCGCCTTGCGGCCCTCGCGGGTGAACTGGATTTCCTTGCCGA
This sequence comes from Albidovulum aestuarii, assembly GCF_029961185.1. Lineage (GTDB taxonomy): Bacteria > Pseudomonadota > Alphaproteobacteria > Rhodobacterales > Rhodobacteraceae > Albidovulum > Albidovulum aestuarii. The sequence continues at coordinate 323,069 of NZ_JASBQQ010000003.1, forward strand.
AACCCTCGATCCGTTCCTTGAGCCAGCCCGCTTCTTCCGGGTTCGAGATATGCATGTACTGGAGCGCGAAGGTGCCGCAATAGGTGCGCTTCACGATGGCAATGATCTCGCGCATCGAGGCGTGTTCGAGGCCGAGGACCTTGTCGATGAAGATCGGCCGGTCCATGTCGGCATCGGAGAAGCCGTAGGAGCGGGGATCGAGCTCCGGATGCGGGGCTTCTGCGCGCATGCCAAGCGGATCGAGATCGGCGACGAGGTGTCCCCGGATCCGGTAGGCGCGGATGATCATCAGGGCGCGGATGGAGTCGAGCACCGCCTGCTTCACCTGATCGTCGCTGACGACGACGCCCATATCGGCGGCCTTGGCCCTGATCTTGTCGCCCGCGCCTTTCATCTCCTGCGCGGCAATCGGCCATTCGCCGGTCAATGCCGAGGTCAGTTCATCGGCGGGCATCGGCGGCCAGTCAGGCCGGTCCCATGTTGCCCCCTTCGCCTCGCGCCGCACATCGTTTTCGGCGTCGCCGAGCGACCGGAAGAACGCGGCCCAGGTCGCATCGACCGCGCCGGGGTCGCTGGCGAAACGGGCATAGAGCTGTTCAACATATTCGGCATTCGCCCCTTGCAGGAAGGAGGAGGCGTGGAACTGGTCGTTGGGGCTTTGGTCGGTCATGGGGTCACCTCGATTGGGTTGGGACCGTATTGATTAGGAGTCAGAGAGTGTGTCATGTGCGCCCTCCGGAAAGTGCGCCGGCGAGGCGGCCCATCAGGCCCTTGGGCGCTGCGGGCTGTACTGCGGGCTGGGTCGTGTCGTCGGGCGAATAGCCGAACCGCCGGAAATCTGCGGCATAGTAGCTGGCGATCCGGGCGAGCGTTTCGGGCGAGGGGTTCAGGCGTTCGGCGTCCGGGGCCATGCCCTTCTTACGCACGTTTTCCTTCGGGATCGCGCGCGGGCCGTCGGTATTGCCCGCGAGGCTGTCGAGATGGGCGACAAGGGGCGCCATGCCGTCCTCCAGCCGGAAGATCGCCGCCCGTTCGGGCACGATGTCGGATTGCGGGCGCAGGTGATTGTCGTAGTGGAAGGGCTCTTGCCCGGCGCGGTTCAGCCAGTCGTCGAAGAACTCGTCGATGGACCAGAGTGCTGCGACGGTCCCTTCCACCTCCACCTGGAACTGGAAGGCGCTGATCAGTCGCTTGACCGGATGGCGCACGACCGCGAAGGACGAGGCGATCCAGTCCGCAGGGATCAGGCGGGTGAGGTCGTCAAAGGCCGCGTGCTGCGGCGAGGACCGGGTCCAGCGCGCATGGTCCGGCAGGTCGAGGTACCGGGTGTTGAGAAAGGCGAGGGGGCCGAAGCGGGTCTTCAGATACGCCTCGACCGAGGACCCGCCGCATTTCGGGACATGGGCGTAGTAGTGGAGCGTGTCGCCAATTCGGAAGATCGGCATATCCGTTTACCCCTGATTGCGCCGCCCCAGCGTGGACCGGGGCGGCACGAAACTCAACCGATGGCCTTGAGGACGGCTTCGCCGAGTGTCGCCGGGCTGTCGGCCACGACGATACCGGCCGATTTCATCGCCTCGATCTTCTCCTCGGCGCCGCCCTTGCCGCCGGCGACGATGGCGCCGGCATGGCCCATGCGGCGGCCCGGAGGCGCGGTGCGGCCGGCGATGAAGCCCGCGACGGGTTTCTTGCGGCCGCGCTTCGCCTCGTCCTTCAGGAACTGCGCGGCTTCCTCTTCGGCCGACCCGCCGATCTCGCCGATCATGATGATGCTTTCGGTCTCATCATCGGCGAGGAACCATTCGAGGACGTCGATATGTTCCGTCCCCTTGATCGGGTCGCCGCCGATGCCGACGCAGGTGCTTTGCCCGAGGCCGACATCGGTGGTCTGCTTCACCGCCTCATAGGTCAGCGTGCCGGAGCGGCTGACGACACCGACGCTGCCCCGCTTGTGGATATGGCCGGGCATGATGCCGATCTTGCATTCGCCGGGGGTGATCACGCCCGGGCAGTTCGGGCCGATGAGGGTCGATTTCGACCCTTGCAGCGCGCGCTTGACCTTCATCATGTCAAGGACGGGGATGCCTTCGGTGATGCAGACGATGAGCGGCATCTCGGCGTCGATGGCCTCAAGGATCGAGTCGGCGGCAAAGGGGGGCGGCACGTAGATGACGCTGGCATTGGCCTCGGTCGCGCGCTTGGCCTCATGGACCGAGTTGAAGACCGGCAGGCCGATATGGGTCTGCCCGCCCTTGCCGGGGGTGACGCCACCGACCATGCGGGTGCCGTAAGCCTGCGCCTGTTCGGTGTGGAAGGTGCCCTGCGAGCCCGTGAGGCCCTGGCAGATGACTTTGGTGTTCTTGTCGACGAGTACGGACATGCTCTTACCCCTTCACCGCCTTGACGATCTTCTGTGCTGCGTCGGACAGGTTGTCCGCCGCGATGACGTCGAGGCCGGAGGTGTTGATGATCTCCTTGCCCTTCTCGACATTGGTGCCCTCCAGCCGGACCACGAGCGGCACCTTGAGGCCCACTTCCTTCACCGCCGCGATCACGCCTTCGGCGATGATGTCGCAGCGCATGATGCCGCCGAAGATGTTGACGAGGATGCCCTTCACGTTGGGGTCCGAGGTGATGATCTTGAAGGCCTCGGTGACCTTTTCCTTCGTGGCACCGCCGCCAACATCGAGGAAGTTCGCAGGCTCGGCGCCGTAGAGCTTGATGATGTCCATCGTCGCCATGGCAAGGCCCGCGCCGTTCACCATGCAGCCGATCTCGCCGTCGAGCGCGATGTAGTTGAGGTCGAACTTGGAGGCCGCGAGTTCCTTCGGGTCCTCCTCGGTCTCGTCGCGCAGGGCGGCGATATCGGGGTGGCGGTAGATCGCGTTGCCGTCGAAGCCCATCTTGGCGTCGAGGCATTTGAGGTTGCCATCGGGCGTGACGATCAGGGGGTTGATCTCCAGCATCTCAATGTCTTTTTCCACGAAGATCTTGTAGAGCGTTTTGATCAGCGCCACGCATTGCTTGACCTGACTGCCTTCCAGCCCGAGGGCGAAGGCGACGCGGCGGCCGTGGAAGTCGCTGAGGCCCGAGGCCGGGTCGACGCTGAAGGAGAGGATCTTCTCGGGCGTCTTGGCCGCGACCTCTTCGATGTCCATGCCGCCCTCGGTCGAGCAGACGAAGGCGATGCGGCTGGTCTGGCGGTCCACCAGAAGCGCGAGGTAAAGTTCGCGCGCGATGTCGCTGCCATCTTCGATATAGATGCGGTTGACCTGCTTGCCCGGCGCGCCGGTCTGGTGGGTCACCAGCGTGCGGCCAAGCATCTTGCGCGCCTCGGTCGCGGCTTCCTCGACCGACTTGGCGATGCGGACGCCGCCCTTTTCGCCGGCCTCGGCCTCCTTGAACTTGCCCTTGCCGCGGCCACCCGCATGGATCTGCGCCTTCACGACCCAGAGGGGGCCGTCAAGTTCGCCCGCGGCGGTTTTGGCCTCTTCGGCGCGGAGCACGGCGCGCCCGTCCGACACCGGCGCGCCATAGCTGCGCAACAAAGCCTTGGCCTGGTATTCATGGATGTTCATCGCTGGTCCCCGTTCCGTTCGGTTTCACCCGTCATGGCATAGGAAGGGGCCGTGACGAAATGATAAATGCGGAAAAACCGCTTGCGATGGGGAAATTCGGTATTTTGTGATCACAGCCGGAAAAAGTGTGATCACATTTGATATTTCCACATGCCGATCCGCGTTGGGCCGTGTGGAATCGTCGTGGGTTCTGCCCGTCCCCGGATGGCCCCGTCGGGTGAGACGCAGCGGGGATCAGTTCAGCATCAACGCGTAAAGTCCTGCCTGTCCCTGGACCAGCCGTGCGAAGCTGCGCCAGTTGGCGCTGCTGATCAACTCACCTTGCGCAGCATAGGAATTGAAAGCCTCGCCCTGAATGGCCTGAACGAGCGGCAAGGGTCCGGGGTCATCGAGAAAATCGGCGAGATTGATGCCGTGCCCCTTCGCGAAGCGCCAATGCGGGATCAGAAGCTCACCCTTGAGGAGCTTTTCGCCGTCCGAAAGAACGGCCAGCCACGCAATGTCGACATTCTCTGGCACAACGATCCCAAGCGCGGAGGTCTGTGTCGGCCGGGGGATCCATTCCCGATCATTGTCGGTTTCTTTCGCGAGTTCCCGCCAAAAGATCCGGTTATGTGTGATCATTGCCAGGAAGTGATCCCGCGCACGGCCGAGGCGCGAGGCGTCAGGTCGATGGCGCATGGTTTCGGTCAGGACCGCGATGGCGTCGATGTAGAACGCATCCTCCGCGCCGCCGAACACAAGGCCGTGTCCACGCTTCTCTCCGCTTCGCTGAACCTGCTCGGCAATAGACTGGCGCAGTGCGATGACCCGTGCAAGCTCGTCCGTCGGGTCGAAGGCCAGGATGGTCTCCGAGATGCCCGAGACGGCCTGAACGTAGGCCCGCAGCCAGTAGACGTCGGCCCGGTCGAAGCGCACCGTCGCGCGAAGCGGGCTCGGTGCGTCCGGGTTCTGCTGCGCCCGCGTCTCAAGGACCTGCAGGCGCCATCGTCCGATGAGCGCAGGCAGGGCGGTATCGACGAAGGATTCGTCCGCGTCTCGGGTGCCGTTCATGTTCACGTCGAACCAAAGGTCGGGCAGGGCGAGTTCGAAGGAAGGATCCGCATCGGGCGGTATCGTTGCCAACACGTCTTCGGCGGCGGCCATGTCGTCGATTACCGCGCCGAACAGGTCCGCGATCATGGTCGGCGAGATCGGTTCCGGCGTCGGATTCGGCGCCAGTTCTCCGGCCAGAAGGGGCAGGTCGAGGTTCTCCGTGAGGCCGTAGCGCCAGCGGATCTGGTACGCACGCTCGACCGCGCGCAGGAACAGGATGCCACCAAGGGCCATCCGGTCGTCGGCGCTTGGATCGGCGATGGCGTCCAGATCCGCAGCTGCGCCGGCGAGGCCACTTTCACCGATAAGCGGCGAGGCGTCCGCCGATGCCATGCAGGGCAGAATCGACAGAAGAATTGAGAACAGGAACCGCATCTTTCCCCCCTAAAACAGACAAAATGCGCCACCAAGGGTGACGCATCCTGCCGTTTCAGGTCTTGATCTGACGCAATGCGGCCATCAGGCCAGCGACGGGTCGATCCCCTTGCAGGCGGCCACGAGGCCCTTCACCGCATCCACCGACTTGTCGAACATCACCTGCTCGTCCGCATTGAGCTTGATATCGACGATGCGCTCGATCCCGCCCGCGCCAATGATCGTCGGTACGCCGACATACATGCCATTGAGTCCGAACGGGCCGTCGACATAGGCCGCGCAAGGCAGAAGGCGCTTCTGGTCCTTCAGATAGGCCTCGGCCATCTCGATTGCGGATGCGGCGGGCGCGTAGAAGGCCGAACCGGTCTTCAGGAGGCCAACGATCTCGGCGCCGCCGTCGCGGGTGCGCTGAACGATGGCGTCAAGCTTGTCCTGCGTTGTCCAGCCCATGTCGACGAGATCGGGGAGGGGGATGCCAGCGACGGTGGAATAGCGGGTCAGAGGGACCATCGTGTCGCCGTGTCCGCCAAGCACGAAGGCGGTCACATCGCGCATCGAGACATTGAACTCGAGCGAGAGGAAATGCCGGAAACGGGCCGAATCAAGCACACCCGCCATGCCGACGACCTTGTTCGAGGGCAGTCCCGAAAACTGCTGGAGCGCCCAGACCATGGCGTCCAGAGGGTTGGTGATGCAGATGACGAAAGCGTCGGGCGCATTCGCCTTGATGCCCTCGCCAACCGACTTCATGACCTTGAGGTTGATGCCCAGAAGATCGTCGCGGCTCATGCCCGGCTTGCGCGGCACACCGGCGGTCACGATGCAGACATCGGCGCCCGCGATGTCACTGTAATCATTGGCGCCTTTGAGGTTGGCGTCGAAGCCTTCGACCGGGCCCGACTGTGCGATGTCGAGCGCCTTGCCCTGCGGCGTGCCTTCCGCGATGTCGAAGAGAACGACGTCGCCGAGTTCCTTGATCGCGGCGAGATGGGCGAGCGTGCCGCCGATCTGACCTGCGCCGATGAGGGCAATCTTGGGTCTGGCCATGAGATGTCTCCGGGTACGAGGTGAATGTCGCGGCATTGGGTAATCGTTCAGAGCCTTTCGCGCAAGCCCGCTGCGCTGCGGCATCGTGCGTTGCTTTGCAAAGGGCGACCCTTCGTCTATTGCAGGCGACACTCGGGGCGGGGGTATAGGCATGGAAGGCGGGCTGTTCTGGACGTTGGCGGTGATCGCCGCTTCCTTGGTCGGGCTGTCGAAAGGGGGGCTGCCTGTCGTCGGTATGCTGGGCGTACCAGTGCTGGCCCTTGCGATCTCGCCAGTGACGGCGGCGGGGCTGTTGCTGCCGGTCTATGTCGCCTCGGACATGATCGGGCTTATTGCCTATCGGCGGGCCTTCGACCGGCGGGTTCTGGCGATCCTCGCGCCTGCGGCTGTTCTGGGCATCGGGTTGGGCTGGCTGACGGCGGCGATGGTGCCGGAACGGCTGGTCACCGGGATTGTCGGGGCGATCGGGGTGGCTTTCGCGGTGTCGTTGCTGCTGCGGCTAAGGCCCGAAGGGCAGGTGCGGCATGCAAGGGTAGGGCCGGGGCTCTTCTGGGGGGCTTTGACCGGCTATACGAGTTTCGTCAGCCATGCCGGGGCGCCGCCTTATCAGGTCTATGTGCTGCCGCTAAAGTTGGACAAGACCACCTTTGCCGGGACCACAACAGTGTTCTTCGCCTTCATGAATGCGGTCAAACTGGTCCCCTACTGGGCGCTGGGCCAGTTTTCCCCCAGCAATCTGAAGATCGCGGCCGTGCTGGCGCCGACCGCGATCCTCGCGGTTCTGGCCGGGGTGTGGCTGGTGAAGGTGTTGCCCGAGGTGCTGTTCTTTCGGCTGGTCACATGGGCGCTGCTGGCGGTTTCACTGAAACACCTCTTGTCCGCTGTCGCCGGATGAGGCCGGGTTTCAACAGACCTTCCTGTTCAAAAACCGGCTCAGGCGCCCTTGCCCGGGCCGGGCGGCTGCTCGGCCAGCGTTTCATAGTTCTGGCCCGAGGCGACAAGGCAGGTCATACCGTTGGCAAGCGTCACCGTGATCGTCCAGGTGCCCGTCTCTGCCGAGGCAAAGACCTCCATCACCGCGTTGTTGGCGGCAAGGCCGATGCCGTGGCGCGTTTCACCGTAGCGGCTGGCGAGTTCGGCGACGACCGTCTCGCGCTCGGCGCAGTTTGGCCGGGCATCCGCAAAGGCGTGGTGCGTGGCGAGGATCAGCCCGCCGAAGCCAAGCGAAAGGGCGAAGAGTTGCTGTTTCATGGCGCTGTCCATCCTGCTGCGAAGGCGGCCCGGGGTCTCGATCTCTTCGGGGTGAGCGCACCGTGAGTGCGATAGGGCCGTGATCGGGAAATGCTGCGCCCGGAAACGGAAGATATGGTTAAGGCAGGGATCGCCCCGATTCATGTGGTCCGGATCAGCCGAACGTCACGTCAGCACCATTTTTTCTGCGCTGCGGCATTTTCGGTCTTGCCGAATGCAACAAACCTGTGTTCATTTGCGCAATAATATTACAAGGAGAGGTTGATGTCTGCCGAAAGCGACCGGATGCGCCCCTACCGATCGGTGCTCTATATCCCCGCTGCGCGCGAACGAGCGCTGGAAAAGGCACAGACCCTGCCTGCGGATGCGATCATCTTCGATCTTGAGGATGCGGTTGCTGCGGATGAGAAGGAAAACGCCCGCGTGCTGCTTGCCCGGGTGCTCGGTGAGGCGGATTATGGCGGTCGCGCGCGGATCGTGCGGATCAACGGGCTCGATACGCCCTGGGGCGCCGAGGATGTGGCCGCCTTCCGGGGGGCGAAGATTGACGCGCTTCTGATCCCCAAGGTCGGGTCGGCGGCGGATGTGGAGGCCGTGGCGCGGCTTATTCCCGATGTCCCCCTCTGGGCGATGATGGAGACGCCGGCAGGCATGCTGAATGCCGCCGAAATAGCCGCGCATAAACGGCTTCGGGGCATGGTCATGGGCACGAACGATCTGGCCAAGGAGATCGGCGCGCGGTTCCGGCCCGACCGGCTGCCGATGCTGACCGGCCTTCAGCTTTGTCTGATGGCGGCGCGTGCCCATCGCCGCATCGCCATCGACGGTGTCTACAACGCCTTCAAGGATGATGAAGGCCTGCGCGCCGAATGTCGGCAGGGCCGCGATATGGGCTTTGATGGCAAGACGCTGATTCATCCCGCGCAACTTGCCATCGCCAACGAGGAGTTCGCCCCATCCGACGCCGAAGTGGACCTCGCCCGCCGTCAGATCGAGGCCTTCGATGCAGCCCGCCGCGAGGGGCAGGGTGTGGCCGTCGTCGACGGCAGGATCGTTGAGAACCTGCATGCCGCCACGGCACGCCAGACCCTTGCCCGCGCCGAGGCTATTGCGGACCGCGCGATTTAGGTGAAACTGCCGCCGCAATGACGGCAGCCGGAGAAAGACAATGCAAATCCTGATCCTTGGCCTCGCGCTCTGGTGGGCTTCCCATCTTTTCAAGCGGATCGCACCCGGCGCCCGGGCGCGATTGGGCGTGATGCCGGGAAAGATGCTGGTGACGGTGCTGTCGCTCGCCGCGATCGGGCTGATGGTAGTCGGTTATCGCCGTGCGGGGGTTGAGCCGGTCTATACGCCGATGGCGGGGATGGGCCATCTCAACAATCTTTTGATGCTGATCGCGGTGTTCCTCATGGGCGTGCCGCATTCAAAGGGGATCGTGAAATCGAAGCTGCGCCATCCGATGCTGACAGGCGTCGCCGTCTGGTCGGTCGGCCATCTCCTCGTGAATGGCGATGTTGCGTCGCTGGTGCTTTTCGGAGGAATTGGCGTCTGGGCTGTGCTTTCGATGGTCCTGATCAATGCCCAGGAAAGCTGGACGCCACCGGCGCGGGGCCGTCTGAAAAGCGATGTGATCGGGCTGGCCATTGCGCTGGTCGTCTATGCGGTGATCGCGGGTATCCATATCTGGCTCGGCCGTAACCCGTTCCTGGGGACCTATGGATGACGCGCTGTGTTCAGGCAGCGATCAAGGACCGCTAAGGAACCTGATCATTAAAAACGGAACTGAGTGACCAATGAAGACCAATCCCGGCCGTTTCTTCGAAGATTATTCCCTCGGGCAGGTGATCGCCCATGCCGTGCCGCGCACCGTTTCCGGCGGGGAGCGGGCGATGTATCACGCGCTCTATCCGGCGCGCCATGCGCTCTATTCCTCGGATGAGTTCGCCCGTGCCTGTGGTTTGCAAGCCGCGCCGATGGATGACCTGATCGCCTTCCATACGGTCTTTGGCAAGACGGTGCCCGACATCTCGCTCAACGCCATTGCCAATCTTGGCTATGCCGAAGGGCGCTGGCTGAAGCCAGTCTGGCCGGGGGATACGTTGCGTTCAGAATCCGAGGTGATCGGTCTGAAGCAGAACTCGAACGGCAAGTCCGGTGTGGTCTGGGTGCGCACGCGGGGCCTCAACCAGCAGGGCGAGGCGGTGATGGACTATGTCCGCTGGGTGATGGTGCGGAAACGCGATGCGGGGGCGCCCGCGCCGGAAACCGTGGTGCCTGATCTGAAGGCGACCGTGCCTGCTGCCGATCTTGTCGTGCCCGAGGGTCTCGATTTCACCCGCTATGACTTCACGCTGGCAGGCGAGCCGCATCGCTGGGGCGACTACGCGGTTGGCGAGAAGATCGACCATGTGGATGGCGTGACGGTCGAGGAGGCCGAGCATATGCTGGCCACCCGCCTCTGGCAGAACACCGCCAAGGTTCATTTCGACGCGACGAACCGCGAGGACGGCAAGCGGCTGATCTATGGCGGGCATGTGATCTCGCTCGCGCGGGCCTTGTCGTTCAACGGGCTGGCGAACGCGCAGGTAATCGTCGCGCTGAATGCGGGCGCACATGCCAATCCCTGTTTCTCGGGCGATACGGTGCGGGCGTGGTCCGAGGTGCTCGACAAGGCCGAAACCGCCGCCCCCGGCGTCGGCGCGATCCGGCTGCGGCTGGTCGCGGTGAAGCACGGTGCCCCCGGTTTCGCGCTGAAGGGCGAGGACGGGAAATACCTGCCCGAGGTGCTCTTGGACCTCGACTACTGGGCGCTGATGCCAATGTGATCGTTAGGCGTTTCCCGAAACGCTACAGGGTGATGGACCGGAGGGCAGGGCCGCTGCTAGTCTGCGTCCATGACATGGTTTCGCCCCGCCTTGACCGGCCTAGCCCTGCTCGCACCCTTGCCCGGCGCGGCCTGCGATCTGGCGCTTCTTCTGGCCGTCGATGTCTCGGGCTCCGTCGATGCCCGCGAATACCGGGTGCAGATGGAGGGGCTGGCAGAGGGCCTGCGCGATTCGGTGGTGCGTGAGGCTCTGGTGCGGGGGCAGGCGACGGTGGCGCTGATGCAATGGACCGGGTCGTCGCGGCAGGAGCTAACGGTCGGCTGGACGCGGGTCATGAGCGAAAGCGATCTGGAGGCTTTAGCTCGACAGATCGAAACCGCGCCCCGGGTCTGGACCGAGTTTTCGACCGCGATTGGGGAGGCGATGACCTTCGGCGCCCGGGTCTTTGACGACGCCCCCGCCTGCAAGCGCCGTGTGATGGATATTTCGGGCGATGGGCGGTCGAACGAGGGGACGGAGCCGTTCGTGATCAAGCCCGAGATGGAGGCGCTGGCGATCACCGTGAACGCGCTGGTGATCCGGGGGGACGATGACGGGCTGCCGGACTATTTCGCCGAGAATGTGATGACCGGCGGCAATGCCTTTGTGGTGACGGCGGAGAATTACGACGAATATCCCGAACGAATGCAAAGGAAGCTGAGGCGTGAAACCGAGCGGCAGATTTCGATGGGCGAGTCACCGGCCCCGATTCCGGTGCGTTGGCAGAAGTGATCGCAATTAGCCGTAAGGCTTCGATATTTGTGATCACAAGAAAATTCGACGTGATCACAAAGCTGCTCTTTATCGCTAACGCGCGGGAAATCGTCGGTTTTGAGCCAATCGCGGCGTGACATGGGCGGCTTTTACGTTATGAAGTACGGGACTGCCCGCTGGCGTTCCCGCACGCCCGTGTGCAAAGGCAAAAGAGGGACTGACCATGGCCGATGTCAACCGGGGCAACCGTCCGCTGTCGCCGCATCTGCAGATCTACCGCATGCCGCTGACGGCGATCACCTCGATCCTCACCCGGATCACCGGCAATGCGCTGATCGTCGCTGCCTTCCTGATCGTCTGGTGGCTTCTGGCGGCGGCGACGAGCGAGGCCTATTTTGCGACCGCCGATGCGGTGCTGACAAGCTGGTTCGGCAAGCTGGTGTTCCTCGGCTCGATCTGGGCGGTCTGGTATCATCTGCTGACCGGTCTCAGGCATCTTTATTATGACAGTGGGCGGGGGCTCGACATCCCGACGGCCGAGAAACTCGGCTGGGCCTGCATCATCGGATCGGTCGTGCTGACCCTTCTCACCATCATCATTCTCTGAGGGGGCAGGACCATGCGTTACCTCACCGACCGCAAGCGCGCCGCAGGCCTCGGTTCCGCCAAAACCGGGACGGAGCATCACTGGCATATGCAGGTTTCGGCCGTTGGCCTTGCAATCCTGATCCCGCTTTTCCTCTTCACCTTCGGCGGCATTCTTGGCGCGCCTTATGAAGATGTCGTCGCCTATTACGCGCGGCCCTTCCCGGCCATCGTGGCGGGGCTGACGCTGCTCGTTGGCCTTTATCATTTCAAGAACGGCGCGCAGATGATGATTGAGGACTATGTCCATGGCTTTGCCCGCAAGGCCGCGATCATCGCCACCGTATGCTTTTCCTACGGCCTGATGGCCACCGGGCTTTACGCGCTGATCAAGCTCGCGCTCTGAGGGACTGAACATGACCGCATATACTTACGAAACCCATGAATATGACGTGGTCGTTGTTGGTGCCGGCGGCGCTGGTCTGCGCGCGACGCTTGGCATGGCCGAACAGGGGCTGCGCACGGCCTGCGTGACGAAGGTCTTTCCGACCCGCTCCCATACCGTCGCTGCCCAGGGCGGCATCGCGGCGTCCTTGTCGAACATGGGCCCGGACCACTGGCAGTGGCACATGTACGACACGGTAAAGGGCTCGGACTGGCTCGGCGATACCGACGCGATGGAATACCTCGCGCGGGAAGCGCCGAAGGCGGTCTATGAGCTGGAACATTACGGCGTGCCGTTCAGCCGCACCGAAGAGGGCAAGATCTATCAGCGCCCGTTCGGCGGCCATACGACCGAGTTCGGCGAAGGCCCCCCGGTGCAGCGCACCTGCGCTGCCGCCGACCGCACCGGTCACGCGATCCTGCACACGCTTTACGGCCAGTCGCTGAAGCACAATGCCGAGTTCTATATCGAGTATTTCGCGCTTGATCTGATCATGACCGATGGCGTCTGCACCGGCGTTGTCTGCTGGAAGCTCGATGACGGCACGATCCATGTCTTCAACGCCAAGATGGTGGTGCTGGCGACAGGCGGATATGGCCGCGCCTATTTCAGTGCGACCTCGGCCCATACCTGCACCGGCGATGGCGGCGGCATGGTGGCGCGCGCCGGGCTGCCCCTGCAGGACATGGAATTCGTGCAGTTCCACCCGACCGGCATCTATGGCTCGGGCTGCCTGATCACCGAAGGCGCGCGCGGCGAGGGTGGCTATCTGACCAACTCCGAAGGCGAGCGGTTCATGGAACGCTATGCGCCGACCTACAAGGATCTGGCCAGCCGCGACGTTGTCAGCCGCTGCATGACGATCGAGATCCGGGAAGGGCGGGGTGTGGGCCCGAACAAGGACCATATCCACCTGCACCTGAACCACCTGCCGCCGGAAACGCTGGCGCTGCGCCTGCCGGGTATCTCGGAAAGCGCGCGCATCTTCGCGGGCGTCGATCTGACCAAGGAACCGATACCGGTCCTGCCGACCGTGCATTACAACATGGGTGGCATCCCGACGAACTATTGGGGCGAGGTGCTGGCCCCGACGAAGAAGAACCCCGACGCCGTGGTTCCCGGCCTGATGGCGGTGGGCGAGGCGGGCTGCGCTTCTGTGCACGGCGCCAACCGGCTTGGCTCCAACAGCCTGATCGACCTTGTCGTCTTCGGTCGCGCCGCCGCGATCCGCGCGGGCGAGGTTGTGAACCCGAAGGACCGTAACCAGCCGGTCAATACCGCCGAAGTGGACAAGGCGCTGTCGCGCTTCGATGACCTGCGGAACGCCGACGGTGCTGTGCCGACCGCCGATCTGCGCCTTGAGATGCAGAAGACCATGCAGGCCGATGCGGCCGTCTTCCGCACCGACAAAACGCTGGCAGAGGGTGTGAAGAAGATGGGCGCGGTGGCGGCCAAGATGGGCGACCTGAAGGTCACCGACCGCTCGCTGATCTGGAACAGCGATCTGATGGAGACGCTGGAACTGGCGAATCTGATGCCCAACGCGCTGGCGACGATCACTGCGGCCGAGGCCCGCAAGGAAAGCCGGGGCGCACATGCGCATGAGGATTACCCGAACCGCGACGACAAGGAATGGCGCAAGCATTCGCTGGCCTGGGCCGATGGGGCGAAAGTCAAGCTCGACTACCGCCCGGTCCATCTTGATCCGCTGACGACCGAGAAAGAGGGCGGGATCGACCTGAAAAAGATTGCGCCGAAGGCGAGGGTTTACTGATGAGGAAACGGATCGTCATTCTTCCGCTGGCCCTGACACTGGCGCTGGGCGCTTGCGTTCAGGAACGCCCGAACATTCAGACCGCCGACGGGACGCTGTCCTACACCAAGAAAAAATCCGGTGCGGCGGTTCTGTCGGGCGGGGCGGGCTATCACGGTGCCTATCTGCAGGAGACCCCGAACAAGCCGGCGCCGGAGAAAAAACCCGAACCCGTGGTCAAGGCCGCGCCGGGCAAACTGCCGCTTCCGGCGGGTTATGCGCTGCTGCCGGGTGATGAGGAACTCTGGCCGACTTTGACACGCGAACAGCAGGAACGCGCGCTGTTGTTCCTGAAGGACGGCTCCACCATCCGCGCATCACTGAGGACCGACTGATGACCATACGCTTGCTGACGGCCCTCGCTCTCGTCACGTCTCTGCCGGGCTGCGCCGGTGTGATCGTTGCCGATGCGAGCAAGAACGAATCCCGCGCGGCCATCGCCAAAGTGATGGCCGAGGAACGCCCCGGCATCGACGCCGAGGCGGCCGGCAAATGTGTGCAGAAGGCGATGACGCTGGTCGAAACGGTGCAGCTTGGCACCGCCGACAACTACAAATCCGTCTCAACAGCCAACCGTGAACGTATCCGCACCTATGCGGCCCGGGCTGAGGCGGTTGCCTGCCTCGATGCGCTGCCGGTGACGGAGGAGGTCGCCGGGTGACCTTGCTTGCGCCCCATATCGGCTTGCTTGGTGCGCTTGCAATGCTTGCGCTCCTGGCGGCCTGCGGACCGATGTCGGTCGAACGGGCGGAGGAGGCCTGTTACGAACGCGCCCGTCTTGCCGCCGGTCCGCGCGGCATGGTCGCGGTGGGAACCGGGTCGGGCGGACCATCCAGCAAGGTGCGGCTGACGATCTCGTCCGAATGGCTCCAGGGCAAGGATCCGGCCGAGCTTTACAATTCCTGCGTCTATCGAAAATCCGGTCAGCTTCCGCGCCGACCGCTCTATGACCGCCCCGGTTGGAAGGGATAAGACATGGTCCAGTTCACGCTTCCCAAGAATTCGAAGATCCGCACCGGCAAGACCTGGCCGAAACCGTCGGGCACGAATATCCGCAAATTCCAGATTTATCGCTGGGATCCCGATACGGGCGAAAACCCGCGGGTCGACACCTATTTCCTCGACATGGACCAGTGCGGTCCGATGATCCTCGACGCGCTGATCAAGATCAAGAATGAGATCGACCCGACCCTGACCTTCCGCCGGTCCTGCCGCGAAGGCATTTGTGGGTCGTGTGCCATGAATATCGGCGGGATCAATACGCTCGCCTGCATCTATGGCCTCGATGAGGTGAAGGGCGATGTGAAGATCTATCCGCTGCCGCATATGCCGGTGGTGAAGGACCTGATCCCGGATCTTACCCATTTCTACGCCCAGCATGCCTCGATCATGCCGTGGTTGGAGACGAAGACGAACCGCCCGGCCAAGGAGTGGCGGCAGTCGATCGACGACCGCAAGAAGCTCGACGGTCTCTATGAATGCGTGATGTGCGCCTCCTGCTCGACCTCCTGCCCAAGCTATTGGTGGAATGGCGACCGCTATCTTGGCCCGGCAGCACTTCTGCACGCCTATCGCTGGATCATCGACAGCCGGGATGAGGCGACGGGCGAGCGGCTGGACGATCTGGAAGATCCGTTCAAACTTTACCGCTGCCACACGATCATGAACTGCGCCAAGACCTGCCCCAAGGGACTGAACCCGGCCAAGGCGATTGCCGAGATCAAAAAGATGATGGTCGAACGGGTGGTGTGAGGCGGTAGGGTCACGATATAACCGGTTTTGGTTGATCGGGCCCCGCGAACGGCCACAGCGACAGTCCCAACTTCGGGCCGCTATGCGGCTCGGATGGCCTGTGTTAGCCTGTTATGGCGAAACAGGAGAGGCACGCCAATGTCGCGGGACATTACGCTGCTTGTCGGAACTACCAAGGGGCTGTTTCTGGTCGGCGTTGGCGAAGGCGGATGGTCCGTCTCCGGGCCCCACTGCGGCGGCTGGCCCATAAACCATGCGGTTGGCGATCCGGAAACCGGCATGATCTGGGCCGGGGGCGGCGGGGACTGGCATGGCGCGGGTGTCTGGCGGTCGGACGATGGCGGCCAGAGCTGGAAACTGGCGAAACTCACCAAGGGGCAGATGGACGACTGGGCCGCGAACGATCCCGGTTTCGCCGAGATGATCGGCTGGACCGGTGAAGAGCCTCAGTTCGGCCCGGATTTCGCACAGGTCTGGTCGCTGGGCCTTGCCCATGGCCGCCTTCATGCGGGAACCAAGCCCGCCAGCCTGATCGCCAGCGATGATGGCG
The DNA here is from genome assembly GCF_029961185.1 of Albidovulum aestuarii. Classification (GTDB taxonomy): domain Bacteria; phylum Pseudomonadota; class Alphaproteobacteria; order Rhodobacterales; family Rhodobacteraceae; genus Albidovulum; species Albidovulum aestuarii. The sequence continues at coordinate 339,141 of NZ_JASBQQ010000003.1, forward strand.
GCATGACATGGCAGAAGGTGGAGGGGCTGACCGATCATCCCTCGCGTCCCGACTGGAACGGCGGTGCGGCCGGGCTTGTTTTGCATACCATCGTGGCGGACCCTGACAATCCGAAGAAATTCTGGGTCGGTATCTCTGCTGCCGGTGTGTTCGCGACCGAGGATGGCGGCGCGACCTGGGACCGGCGCAACCGGCTGTCGAATGCCGAGGACTGCGGCCATCATGACCATCCGGCGGCGCCGCGCGATGGCGAAATGGGACATTGCGTTCACAACATGATGCGGGCGCCGGGCGGGGGCGATGTGCTTTACCAGCAAAACCATCACGGGGTCTGGCGGTCCTCCGATGGCGGGCGCAGCTGGGACGATATCACGGAGGGCCTTCCATCCACCTTCGGTTTCCCCATCCGGGTTCATCCGCGCGACCCGGACACGATCTGGACCCTGCCGCTGAACGGCGACTCAGCGGGCCGGTTCCCGCCGGGCGCCGCCGCTGCCGTCTGGCGGTCGCGCGATGGCGGGCATAGCTGGCAGGCGATGCGGAACGGGTTGCCGCAGGAAAGCTGCTACTTCACCGTCCTCAGGCAAGCCATGGCGGGCGACATGCACGACCCGGCGGGCATCTATTTCGGCACCAATTCGGGGTCGGTTTTTGCCAGTCTGGACGAAGGCGATACATGGGACGAAATCGCCCGACACCTGCCGACAATCCTATCCGTGGAAGTGCTGGAACGCGGCTGAGACCCTTATCTTGCGGCAAGCGCATCCTATATCTGCCCAACGTGAACGGCGGCCCCTTCACGCGTGCGAAGTCGCGAGAATGGGCATTGGGCAGGGCCGGCAATGTTGAAATTTGGCGCCCCAAGCGTTGGGGCCCGGGAGTCGCCATCACATGGCTTTATTCGACCGCGACAGGATCAGGGCGCTTTGGAAGCGTGGCCGTAGGGTTCTGGTCCGGATCAACCAGAAGGTTCCGCCGGGCCTCCGTCTGCTGCTCGGCCTGCTACTGATCGTGGGCGGTATCCTGGGATTTCTGCCAGTGCTCGGGTTCTGGATGATCCCGCTCGGGATTGCGGTGGTCTGGCTAGATATTCGCGCGTTCCGGCGCATCCGGAATGGGCGCGGGCGCGGGTGAGGCATCGGCCCCGTCGCGCGGTTTTTACTGGCAGGAATTTCGGCACCACTTTATGTGGGGGATGAAAATTCAGATGAGCTGAAGTCATGAGCATAAAGATCGACATGTTACGCTGCTTCGTCGCCGTGTGTGATCACGGTGGGCTGGCCGGCGCGGCCGAGGCCTTGGGGCGGACGCCTTCGGCCGTGTCGATGATGCTGAAGCAGTTTGAGGAACACCTCGCTGCACCTTTGTTCGAGGGTGCGCGCAAATCACGTTTGACACCACTTGGACAGATGATCCATGCCGAGGCGCGGCGCGAGCTTGACCATTTTGCCCGCACCATCGCGATGATCGAAGGCCATTCGCGGGCGGAACTGGGATTCATCCGGCTTGCTGTCACGCCCTCGGTCGCCACAGCCGTTCTTCCGACCGTAATCCGCCGCTTCATGGCGGAACATCCGAAAGTGCGGGTCGATCTGCGCGACATGAACTCTTCCGCCGTGCAGCACGAATTGGAACGCGAACGCGCCGATATCGGTATCGCCACTCTGGGTCCGATGCCGGGTTTTGACCGCACACGGCTCTTTTCCGATGGGTTCGGAATTGTCTGCCGGTCTGACCATCCGCTGGCTGCGGAACGCGGCTCGGTGGACTGGGCGGATATCGCCGATCATGACCTGATCGCCAACGGGCTGTGCGATCTGATCCGGGAAGAGGCTTTCGCCCCGATCCTTGCCGCCTCGCGCCTGTCTGTGCCGAACACTGCCTCCCTTCTCGGCTTCGTGCGAGCCGGGGTGGGTATCACCATACTTCCGCGCCTCGCCGTTCTTGAGGAACGCGACGGATTGGTCTTCAGACCGCTCGCGGAAACCGCGGCACAACGCGATGTGCATGTTGTGTCTCAGCCGATGCAAAAACTGGCCCCTGCCGCGCGGGCGTTCCTCGCGGCGCTCGGCGATACCGGAATGCCGGGGATTCTGGACCGCCGCCCGTCCTGATTTCAGATTTCCTGAATAAAATTACAGTGCTTTCGGTTTGAGTTGAATCATCGCTTGCCCTTACTGTCGCGCTGGGGCGCTTTGCTGTCCCGATCTTTGACGAACAATCCGGAAAGGGCCGCCCGTGAACAAGAATTACATCGCCGGGGAATGGGTCGCAGGTGACAGCGCGATCGACAATATCAACCCTTCGGACCTTTCCGATGTGATCGGGCAATACGCGCAGGCCTCATCCGCGCAGCTCGACCGCGCACTGGATGCGGCGCGCGCAGCGCAAAAGATCTGGGCCGGCTACGGGCTGGAGCGGCGTCAGAACGTCCTGAACGCCATCGGCAACGAGTTGATGGCGCGGGCCGAGGAGCTGGGCACGCTTCTGGCGCGCGAAGAGGGCAAGCCTATCGTCGAGGGCAAGGGCGAGGTCTACCGTGCCGGGCAGTTCTTCACCTATTACGCCGCCGAATGCCTGCGCCAGATCGGCGACAATGCCGACAGCGTCCGTCCGGGTGTCGAGGTCGATGTCCGCCGTGAACCGGTCGGCGTCGTCGCAATCATCTCGCCCTGGAACTTCCCGACCGCGACCGCGACCTGGAAGATCGCGCCGGCGCTGACCTTCGGCAATGCCGTCATCTGGAAACCCGCCAACCTGACGCCCGCTTCGGCCGTGGCCCTGACCGAGATCATTTCGCGCCAGGACATTCCGGCGGGGCTTTTCAACCTCGTCATGGGGGCGGGCGGGGCCATCGGCCAGAAGCTGGTCGAAAGCACCGGCATCAACGCGATTTCGTTCACCGGTTCGGTGCCTGTCGGCAAGCAGATCGCGGCCTCGGCCATCGGCAACCTCACGAAGTTGCAGATGGAAATGGGCTCGAAGAACGCGCTGGCCGTCATGGACGACGCCGATATCGACCTCGCCGTCAGCCTTGCCGCCGGGGGTGCATTCGGCGGGTCGGGGCAGAAATGCACGGCCTCGTCGCGGCTCGTCGTGCATTCGGCCATTCACGATACCTTCGTGGAAAAGCTCGTTGCTGCCGCCAAGGCGTTCAAGGTCGGCCACGCGCTTGAGGCGGGCACCCAGATGGGTCCGGTGGTCAGCGAGGGCCAGTTGACCGGTAACCTTGGCTATATCGACCTTGGCAAGAAGGAAGGTGCCACGCTGGAATGCGGCGGTGAGCGGCTGACGATGAAGACCGAAGGCTACTACATGTCGCCCGCCGTCTTCACCGGCACGAAGAACGGCATGCGCATCAACCGCGAGGAGATGTTCGCGCCGATCACCTGCGTCATCAAGGTCGACAGCTATGACGAGGCGCTTTCGGTCGTGAACGACACCAATTTCGGCCTGACCTCGGGCATCGTCACCAAAAGCCTCGCCCGCGCCTCTCATTTCCGCCGCAACGCGCGCACCGGCTGCGTGATGGTCAACCTGCCGACGGCGGGCACCGATTATCACGTCCCCTTCGGCGGTCGCGGCGACAGCTCTTACGGCCCGCGCGAACAGGGCGCCTATGCGGCCGAGTTCTACACCACCGTCAAGACCGCCTATATCGCCGCCGGCAACCCGGAGTAAGGCCAATGACCTACCGCATCGATTGCCTGCAATACGCCAACTGGTCCGAAAAAATCTTCCGGCAGATGCGGGAAGGCGGGCTCGATGCGGTGCATGTCACCATCACCTATCACGAGAATTTCCGCGAAACGGTCCTGAACATCGAACGCTGGAACCGCTGGTTCGAGCAATATCCGGACCTGATCTTTCAGGGCCGCACCGGCGATGATGTGCGGCGGGCGAAGGAAACCGGGCGCACGGCGATCTTCTTCGGGGCGCAGAATTGCAGCCCGATCGAGGACGATATCGGGCTGGTGGAGGTCCTGCACACGCTCGGACTGCGCTTCATGCAGCTGACCTACAACAACCAGTCGCTGCTCGCGACGGGCTGTTACGAGGCCGAGGATATGGGCCTGACGCGCATGGGCCGCGAGGTTGTCGAAGAGATGAACCGCGTGGGTCTTGTGGTCGACATGAGCCATTCGGCCGAACGCTCGACCCTTGAGGCTATCGAGTATTCCACCCGGCCGATTGCCATCACCCATGCCAACCCGTCTTTCTGGCATGCGGCGAAGCGCAACAAATCGGACCGGGTGCTGAAGGCACTGGCCGAAAGCGGCGGCATGCTGGGCTTTTCGGTCTATCCCCATCACCTGCTGGGGGGAAGCGACTGCACGCTGGAAAGCTTCTGCAAGATGATCGCACAGGCAGCGGAACTGATGGGGCCCGAACGGATCGGCATCGGCACTGACCTGTGTCAGGACCACCCCGACAGCGTCGTCGAATGGATGCGTACGGGGCGCTGGACCAAGAAGATCGATTACGGCGAAGGCTCGGCTGCGGCACCGGGTTTCCCGGACATGCCGGAGTTTTACGGCGACAACCGCGATTTCGGCAATCTGGAGGCGGGCCTGCGCGCTGCGGGCTTCGATGCCGAGGGTGCTGCGAAAGTGATGGGCGGCAACTGGCTGCGCTTCTTCGATGAGAATTTCACACCGATTCAGGCGTCAGGGGACGCCGGAAAACGCGCCGCGGAATAGTCCCGGCACGACACTTTGGCCATTCCAAGGAGGGGAGAATGACCGAAATCACTGCGTCGCAAACAGCCGGGCGCGGCTTTGCGAGTGTCAATAAGCCACTGTTTGCGATCACAGCCGGGTTCATCGCGCTGTTCTGTCTGACGGCATTCCTCGATCTTGAGGGCCTGTCCTCTGCCGTCGATGCGGGCTTTGCCTTCTCGGCGAAGTATTTCGGTCTTTACTGGCAGATCCTGCTTCTGGCGACCTTCGTCATCGGCCTCGTTCTGGTGGTCCTGCCCGGCGGCAAGGCGGTGCTGGGCGGGCTCGACCGGCCCGAATTCACCGTGTTCCAATGGGGCGCGATGATCATGTGTACGCTTCTGGCGGGTGGCGGCGTCTTTTGGGCGGCCGGTGAGCCGATGGCGCATTTCCTCTATTCCCCTCCGCTCTTCGGCGGCGCGGGCAATACCGAGGCCGATGTGACGCCGGCGCTGGCGCAGGCCTTCATGCATTGGGGGTTTCTCGCCTGGGCGATCCTAGGGTCGCTGACCACCATCATGCTGATGCACTACCACTATGAAAAGGGCCTGCCGCTCGCGCCGCGCACGCTGCTTTATCCGGTGTTCGGTGACGCGGCGATCAAGGGGCCGATCGGGCTGATTGCCGACGCGTCCTGCATCATCGCGGTTGTCGCTGGCACGGTTGGACCCATCGGCTTCCTTGGCCTTCAGGTCAGCTATGGTCTTGGTGACCTCTTCGGTATTCCCGACACCTTCACGACGCAGGCGATGGTCGTTCTGGGTCTTGTCGCGCTTTACACCGTGTCGGCGATGACCGGACTGTCGCGCGGCATCCAGCTTCTGTCGAAGTTCAACGTGATCCTTGCAGCCGTCCTCCTGGCTTTCATGCTGATCGCCGGGCCCACCGGCTTCATCTTCAAGAACTTCTTTGGCGGCATGGGCACCTATATCGCCAACTTCATCCCGATGGCGATGTACCGGGGCGAAGCGGGGCTCTTCGGTGATCCGGGCTGGCTCGGCTGGTGGACGGTCTTCTTCTGGGGCTGGTTCCTCGGCTACGGCCCGCTGATGGCGATGTTCATCGCGCGCGTGTCGCGGGGCCGCTCGATCCGCTCCATCGTGATCATGCTGTCCATCGTCGCGCCGATCATCACCAACTTCTGGTTCACCATCGTCGGCGGGTCGGGCATCGCCTTTGAACTGGCCGAGCCGGGATCGGTCGCGACCGCGTTCGAGGGCTTCAACCTGCCCGCAGCGCTTCTCGCGATCACGCAGCAACTGCCGATGGGCTTCATCGTCTCGGTCCTCTTCCTGATCCTGACCACGGTTTTCGTGGCCACGACGGGCGACTCGATGACCTATGTCATCGCCATGGCGATGTCGGATAATGATCAGCCCGCAATGCCGGTGCGTCTGTTCTGGGGCATCGCGATGGGGGCGATGGCGCTTATCCTGATGCATACCGGGTCGGGCGGCGTCGGCAAGCTGCAAAGCTTCATCGTGATCACCGCCGTGCCGGTGTCGCTGGTGCTTCTGCCCTCGCTCTGGGATGCTTTGCGCATCACGCTGGCGAAGGGTCGCGGGGCGAACTGATCCAACAAACCGGGCGGTTCCGGTTTTGGACCGGGATCGCCCACCATCCAGGAAACGCGCGCAGATGAAATCAGGGGAACACATGGCACAGACAGCCGATCCACAGATACCGCGTCGCGATCCGAATGTCGTAATGACGCTGGCCCGCATGGGCTCATTCCACCAATGCCGCCTTTCCTTCATGCGGGTGCTCCTGCGCCGGATGAAGGCCGAGAACTGGCGGTTCGAGCGGCGCCTTTTTGACATCGATGCCAAAGGCGTCGGCCGTGCGGTCTATACTGCGCATGGGCCTGAGCGCAGCTATTCGCTGATCGCCTTCGCCAATGACCTGCCGCCGGAGAAACGCTCCGACCGGGTGATCGCGACCGAATGGGATGCGACCTTCACGCTTTTTGACGGCATCCCGACTGAGGCCGATATCGACCGCCTGTCGCGGAACATCCCGAAGCAGGAGGCAGGGCGGGTCACGGAAAGCGAACTTTCCGTCTCGCGCGCCAACCGCTCGGTCCGGCTTTTCGACTATCTCATCGATTGCCTCGCCGCCGGGCGACAGCCCGACCCGGAGCAGATCTGGGCGGTGGGCTACCTGATGCGCACGACGGCTGTCTACGGCTCGGGCAAGCTCGGCGCGGCCGACCGTGAAAAGACCGAAAATCGCCCGGAATTCCGCGCGCCCTTCCAGGTGGAGATGCTGTCGGTCTACCTGACCCGCGCCTTCGTTCTGGATTTGGTCGAGGAAATGGCCCGTCTGCGGTCGCCCGAAACCGCGGTGGTGCTGGACCCGGTCCTGCGCCGTAGCCTTGGCATCGGCAATTCCACCGGTCTTGGCATGGCGCCGTACCTCATCAACCATCCGGTGCTTCTGAACAACTGGATCGCCGCGCGGGAAGAGGCGTTGGCGCGGGTGCGGTCGGTCGCTTCGGCGAGCGAGGCCGAGGCCACCCGCTTCCGCGAAATGCTGGCCCGGTCGATCCTGAACATCTCCTACTGGCGTTCGGAACACCCGATGCAGCGGGAGAAGGTCATGGGCCTCGCCCGCGATATCGAGCTTCTGGCCGGTCATGTGGAGGCAGCGGGCCTTGCGGGCGGTCATCCCTGGAACGCGCTCTGGCGTTGGGGCGAGGCCAATCTGGGACTGGAGGCGCAGGAGCTTCTCGTCTCACTGATGATGGAACCCTACGGCCGCCTCGTCGACGACCTTCATATCTGCATGGCCGCCAACGAGGCCGCCGCGCATCGGATCGACGGGGCGATGCAGGTGGACGCGCTGAAAACCATCGTAGAGGATGTCTATGGCTGGGCGCTGACCACCGACTGGAGTGCGCAGACCGCGCAGGCGCGGGTCTGGTACACGTCCGAGGAAAAGCTGGAGCCGAGGCTCGGCGAGCGGTTCGAAGAGCCTATTGCGCTTTACGAGCAGCCACTGGCACCGGGCCGGGATGCGGCCGCGATGTATCGCGACCTGACCGTGATGGCGGGGGACGCCACGGTCGCGGCCTTCGTCCTCGCCCATCCCGAACACCGCCATATCGTGCGTCGCGCCCAGATCGCCGCGCGCTATCCCTATGCCGAGATCCGGGACAATACGATCTCCGCCGCGATGATGCCCATCGACCTTCTGCGCGCGAAACTCGCCTTCTTCGGGGCCAGCCATTTCGATCCGCGTTCTGATCGTTGGGTCCGCATCAACATGTATCGCGACGCGCCCTTTCCGCATGAGCTTGCATCGTCGGGTGATGATGACTGGGCCTACCCGCAGCTTGAGGAGGCCGCCCAATGACCTGGTCGCTGAACGAACTGGAAGCCATGTCGCGCAAGGCCGCGCGGGGCTGCGGCTTAAGCTGGGGGCTGGCGGAAGAGGCGGGACGCGCCAGCCGCTGGCTGGCCGAGCATGGTCTGCCCGCACCGCGCCTTCTGGCTGATCTTCTGGTGCAGAACGATGGGGTCGCCTATGGCGATCTTGTGCCGGATTGCGGGGCGGAGCCGTGGTCGGCCCATGCCGGGCGGCTTTGCCCGCTGATCGCGGGGGCGGCTTTGTCCGACCGGTTGCAGGCCATCGCACCCGGAGAGGCGATCCGGCTTGGCCGGTGCGCCGTTCCGGTCTTGCTGTTGCCTGCGCTTGCCAATGGTCCCGAAACATATGTCGTGGCATGGGATGGTGTGTCGGTCGGTGTTGGTCCCGATAGGGTGACCGTCGACGGTTCCGCTGAGGCGCTTTCCCTGCGGGAGACGGACTCCGTTAAGATCCGCCGGGGCGAGGCAGCGAAGGGGCGGACCCTGCCCGAAAAGGCACGATGCGACATCGAGCCGGACGCCATCGAAGTGCTGCAACGCTTCGCGCACCGCACATATGCGCCGGCGACCGAGGAAAGCCGTGCGGCTGGGGCCGGTGCGGGCCTGACTGACAACGACTAGGAGAGAACGATATGGCCGATACCGAAACGCTGAGCCTTGACGAGATCGAGGCGCTGGCCTTCGACGCCTTGGTCGCTGCCGGAACCCGCCCCGAAAGCGCACGGGCTTTGGCCAAGGCTACGGCCGATACCGAAGCCGACGGCATTTCCAGCCATGGCATGGCCTATGTCCCGATCTATTGCGAGCATGTGCAATGCGGCAAGGTCGTGGGCAATGCAGTGCCGGTCGTGGATCGTCCAAAGCCGGGCCTGATCCGTGTCGATGCGGCGAACGGCTTCGCCCATCCGGCGATTGCGGCGGGGTTCGACCTGCTCTTTCCGCTCGCCCGCGAACAGGGCATCGCGGCGCTCGCGATCCACAATTCCTACAATTGTGGGGTTCTGGGCGTCCATACCCGCGCCATCGCAGCGGCGGGCCTCCTCGGCATCGGTTTTACCAACGCGCCTGCCTCTATTGCCCCGGTCGGCGCGCGCCAGCCGCTTGTCGGCACCAACCCGTTCTCGATCGCCGCACCGGACGAGAATGGCGCGCCCGCAATCCTTATCGACCAGAGTGCGAGCGTGATCGCGAAAAGTGAGATCATGAAGCGCTCGCGCGAAGGGCTGCCCATCCCGGAAGGCTGGGCGCTTGGCCCAGACGGGCAGCCGACGACCGATCCCGCGATCGCGCTCAAGGGCTCCATGGCGCCTTCGGGCGGCTACAAGGGGGTTGGCATTGCGCTTCTCGTGGAACTGATGGCGGCGGCGATGACCGGGGCGACGCTTGGCGTCCATGCGAGTCCGTTTTCCGGCACTGCGGGCGGTCCGCCCGCGACAGGACAGTTCTTCATCGCCATCGACCCGGGCGCGACCTCGGGCGGAGCATTTGCTGACCGTCTGGCGACGCTGGTCGGAGAAATGCGTGACAGGCCCGGGGCGCATATCCCGGGCGAGGGCAGGGCGTCGGCCCGGCGCAAGGCCCTGAAAGGCGGCGTCGCGGTCAATGCAGCGACGCTGGCCAAGGTGCGGGCAATCCGCGACGGCGCGGCCTGAGGGACAGGGACGATGCCCGGCCGGTGATTCAGACCCCGGCCGGGTTTTCCACGTCCCGTCCAAGGGCGGCAAGATCGGAATAGCGGTCGCCGATCCGGTGATGCGGACGCCCGCCGGTCGCGGCCCCCAGAGCCACGACCAGTTCGTCATGGCCCGGCGCGTCGGGAATTGCGAACTGCACCGTCAGGTAATGCGACCGCCGCCCGCCGTCGTGCTTGTCCATCAGTGGGATCTGGATCTGGGTATTGGCGGGGCCGCGAGTATTGGTGAAACCGAGATAGGTCTTCGCCCCCACCGCCTCGCGGTAGAAATTGCCATAGAGCAGCGTGTGGATCAGTGCCGAGCCGTGCTCGAGCTCGCAATCCGTGCCGCAAAGCGCGGCCTTGCCATAAGCCTCGATCGCATCGCCTGAACCCGCAAGCGCGATCAGCCGGTCGGTCAGCATTTGACCAAGGGGCGGCGCCATGCGCCGGATCTCGGGCGCGAGGTCCTCAACGTAACCTTTTCCGTGCCATGGGTTTTTCACCACGGCGGCGACCCCGATCACCCGCAGGACCGGATTTGCGGCGCGGTCGCCGTCGCGGTGGATGTCCTCGTCATAGGTCACGACCTTTCGCAGTTCCGGCAGCATGCGTTCTCTCCTTCAGCTTCCCGTCACGCGACGGACTTTTCCTGTTGTCTCATTGCCCTGATAGATGCCGAAAGCCCCGTGGCGGAATTCGGCGGCATAGCGTTCAAGCATCGATCGTTCGGCGGTGTTGGTGACACGGTCCCATGGCACCGCGTCGAGCGGGATCAGCACCATTCCAGCCGGCACCGGCCCGGTGACCTGCCCGTGATAGAAGATGCCGTTCATGCCCGTCTCGCGATCCTCGTAGACTGCATAGAGGAACTCAACCTCGGGGCGGAGGCCCTTCGCCGTCAGGTCGCGCCTGAGCGCCTCAAGATTCGGTGCGGGGCCCGGTGAGACGGGCACCGAAAGTGCACCATCGGCGCCCTCGCAGAGAAGAAGCCGACCGCCTTCAGTCAGCACCGCGCCGATCCGTGTGCCGCCCGTGGCGGAGACGGCCGAGACCAGCCGGTCCTCAAGCCCGATGGAGAAATAACTGCCCCGGAAGTAGCCGAGCGGATCGCCTTCGGTGACGCTGAAGTCAATCACCCGACCGATCAGAACGATATGGTCGCCCGCATCAACCAGCTTTTCCCGGGCGCAGGCGAACTGCGTCAGCGCCCCGTCGATCAGGGGCACATCGCCCGCGCCGGGGTGCCAGTCGCACTGGTCGAACTTATCGGCCGCGCGGCTGGCGAAGAGGCCGGAAATTGCCTTCTGTTCCTCCGCTAGCACGTTTACGGCGAAATGGTCGGCCTGCATGAAGGTTTCGCAGCTATGCGCGGTCTTGGCGAGGCAGACGAGCAGCAGAGGCGGGTCGAGCGACACGGAGGTGAAGGAGTTGGCGGTAAAGCCGCGCGGGGTGCCGTCGGCCTGCCGGGCGGTCAGAACGGTGACACCGGTCGCGAAGGCGCCAAAGGCGTTGCGCAGGGCTTTGGGGTCAACCGGCGCCGTCGCTGATTTTTCCACGAAGGTTGAATTATGTTCACCGAGCCGCGCGGGCGTGGCGGGTTTCGGGGCGGGATTGCGGGAAAAATGCAGGGGATTGCCGGCAACCCGCCAGTTCCGGTGACCGGGTTCGGCATGCGGCACCTCGGCGATCATGCCGCGTGCGGTGATATGGGGATCTGCGAAGATGTCGGCAACTGTGTTCACCGGGCCGAACGGGACAAGGCCGCCCAACGCATCGGCCAGTTCGGCCTTGCTGCGTGTACCGGTCCAGTCGGCGACCATGGCATTGACCTCAACCGCATGTGCCCGGCGGTCAGCACGGGTGGCGTAACGCGGATCGGTGCCGAGCGCCTCCTGCCCCATGGCCTTGGCCAGTTTCTGCCAGAAGGCGTCGTCAACGATCCCCAGGGCCACATGCCCATCCTTTGCCGGGAAGATGCCGAAGGGGGCCAAGAGCGGGTGGCCATTACCCTCCGGCCCCGGCACAGACCCGTCGAAATCGTGCTGATAAACCGCCCGTTCGCAGAGCGAGACCATCGCGTCATACATAGCGATATCGACGAACTGGCCCTGCCCGGTCGCTTCGGCCTGACGAAGCGCTGCGAGGATGCCGAAGGCCATGAGCGATCCGGCAAAGACATCGCCGATCCCGGGGCCCACCTTGGTCGGCGTCGCCGCATCGGGGCCGGTCACGGCCACCAGCCCGCCCATCGCCTGCGCCACCACATCATAGGCGGGCCAGTCCTGATACGGGCTTTGCCCCGAACGCGGATCGCCGAAGCCTCGGATCGCTGCATAGACAAGACGCGGATTGGTCTCGGCAAGGCTTTCGTAGGAAAGCCCCAGCCGCTCCATCACGCCGGGGCGGAAGTTTTCCACCACCACATCGGCGGTGACGGCCAGCGCGCGGAAAGCCGCCTTGCCCGCGTCGGTCTTCAGGTCAAGCTGCACGCTTTTCTTCGACCGGTTGAGGCTGACGTAATACCCCGCCCAGTCGCGCGCCGGATCGTCATCGCGGAACGGGCCGTTCTGGCGGCTGGTATCGCCGGTCCTGTCCTCGATCTTGATGACTTCTGCCCCGTGATCGGCCAGCATCATCGTGCAATAAGGCCCCGACAGCATGCGCGATAGGTCGAGAACGCGGATACCCTTGAGGATGCCGGTCATGGCGTCGCCCCCAGATGCCGGTCAAGAAAGGTGACCAGCGGACGGTTCACCGCCTCGGGCGCTTCGGCGAGGGCCATGTGGCGCAGGCCCGGCAGGATCAGCGCCTCGGCACCCGCGATCTCGGCCGCGATGGCGCGGGTCATCTCGGGGCCATTGCCGAAATCCTCATCGCCGGTGATCACCAGCGCAGGCGCGGTGATCGGCGGGATCGGGGCGACGATCTCGTCAATGCCGGTCGCAAGGATGCGATAGATCGACGGGTAGATCGCAGGATCGTTGGCCATTACCCAGGACCGGACAAGTTCCATCATGCCCGGATTGGCGGCGCGGTAGACATCGGTGAACCAGCGAACCAGTGCCGCCTCGACCGTGGCGCTCGGCCCCTCGGCCTTGGCCTGTTCGACACGGGCAAGGATCGCGGCCTGCGCGTCGGGCGTCCGCTTGTGCGGCGAATGCAGAATACCAAGCGCGGTAACGCGGGCTGGATGGTCCTGCGCGAAGCGCCGCGCGATCATGCCGCCGAGCGAAAACCCGACAATCGCCGCGCGGTCGATGGAGAGGTGATTCAGCAGATTTGCCAGCTGGTTCGACAGAGTCTTGAGCACTGGGTCAGGAGGCGGCGCGGCGCTGTCGCCGTGCCCAAACAGGTCATAGTTCAGAACCCGGTACTTTTTCGCCAGTTCCGGCACCAGCCACTGCCAGCAAGCCCGGTTCAGCCCCAGCCCGTGGATCAGAACCACCGCGGGCGCGCCTGTGGGGCCGGAGAGGTCATAGACGGTCCCATCCTGTGCTGTGCCGGTGGCCATTCTCCCCTCCTGCGGTCGCTTTTCAATCATGGGTGCCACCACCGGGTACAACCTCATCCGCATTTTTCGCCATGGCCTGACGAAAAATCCACGCCCACCCGTCCGGGCTCGGTCACTATGATGCGAGCAGAGCGGGAGGAGTGGCGCCATGGCTGACGTGAAAACCTATAAGATGCTGATCGACGGCGAATGGGTCGACGCCTCTGACGGCGGCATGTTCGACAGCGTGAATCCTTCGACGGGTCAGGTCTGGTCACGCGTGCCGGAGGCGACAGCCGAAGACGTCGACCGCGCGGTGCGTGCCGCCGATCGGGCCTTCACCTCCGGCGCATGGGCCGAGATGCTTCCCTCGGCGCGCGGTCGCTGCCTGCGCAAGCTCGGCGATCTGCTGGCGGAGAAGTCCGAGCAACTCGGTCGGACCGAAAGCATCGATACCGGCAAGATGCTGAAAGAAACCCGCTGGCAGGCGAAGTACATCGCCGAGTTTTTCCATTTCTACGCGGGCTGCGCCGACAAGATCTCCGGTGAAACCCTGCCCATCGACAAGCCCGATCTCTTCGTCTTCACGCGGCGCGAACCGCTGGGTGTTGTCGCGGCGGTCGTACCGTGGAACTCGCAGCTTTTTCTTGTCGCGGTGAAGATCGGACCGGCCTTGGCGGCGGGTAATACCGTGGTGCTGAAAGCCTCCGAACATGCCTCCGCCGCGATGCTGGAATTCGGGGAACTGATCGAACAGGCGGGCTTTCCGCCCGGCGTTGTCAATATCGTCACAGGCCATGGCCATCCCTGCGGCAAGGCGCTGACCTCGCACCCGCTGGTCGCCCGTATTTCCTTTACCGGCGGGCCGGGGGCGGCGCGGCATGTGCTTTACAATTCCGCCGAAAACTTTGCCGAGGTCTCACTGGAACTGGGTGGCAAATCACCCTTCATCGTCTTCGACGACGCCGATATCGAAAGCGCCGTGAACGGCTCAATCGCCGGTATCTTCGGCGCGACGGGGCAAAGCTGCGTTGCCGGATCGCGGCTGTATCTGCATGAGGATATCGCCGACGAGTTCCTCGCCAAGATGACCGCGCTCGCGCAGAAAATCCTGATTGGCGATCCGCTGGCAGAGGAAACCCAGATGGGCCCCCTCTGCACCACCGGTCAGTTGGAGCATATCGAACGCGAGGTTGCCCATGCGGTCAGCGAGGGCGCGAAAGTTCTGACTGGCGGCAAGAGACCTGAGGGGCTTTCGGGCACCTACTACGAACCGACCATCCTCGACTGTCCGCGGCAGGACCTTCGCATCGTCGATACCGAGTTGTTCGGTCCGGTGCTGGCCGTGCAAAGGTTCCGGACCGAAGAAGAGGTCCTGCGGCTGGCCAATGACACCAAGCACGGGCTGGCGGCGGGCATTTTCACCCGCTCCGGCGCGCGGCAGATGCGGATGGCCAAGGCGATCCGCGCGGGTATCGTCTGGATCAACACCTACCGCGTCGTTTCCCCCATTGCCGAGTTTGGCGGGGTGAAAGGGTCCGGCTATGGCCGCGAAAGCGGGTTTCAGGCGATGTATGATTACACGCGGCCGAAGACGGTCTGGGTCAATACATCCGACGCGCCTATGGCAAATCCGTTTGTGATGCGCTGATCATGAAAAAGCCGCCGGTCAAACCCGCCTGAAACAGACGAAAGGTCACGCCCGTTCCACCGCCTTTTTCGCGCCTATCAGCGGGCCGGGCCGATCTGATTGCCTTTCTGAGAGAAGCGGCTGCGCCGTGGGCCTTATGCTTTCGCCCGGTTTCGGGGCCGTGCCGGTCCGCAAGCAGGGCCGCTTGGGGTGGTGCGTGAACAGTCTCCCCCAAGACGCCTCTCAGCATCCCACGGTAAGGGCCGCCTCCGGCGAAACCGACCGGGACAGGCCGACATGCCCGGCTGTGACCCAGACTGTGCTAGTCTGGGCCAAAGAAAACGGGAAGGGGACATTGGGATGGGGTCAGAACACATGAAAGTCGCCCAGATCGGGCCGGGGGAATATGGGGGCCGCTCTCGCCCGGGCGGTCTTGAATGCCGGCTTCGATCTGACGGTCTGGAACCGAACGCGCGCCAAGACGGAAGCGTTCGGATCACAGGGAGCAAAGATCTCGGAAACGGTACTCGCCGCTGCGGAAACTGTTGATCATGGTGTGCAGGCGTGGCTGTCGTATCTGATGATACTGCAGCTGCTACACAGGATTTACACTCAGATGGCAGCGCCACCCCGAATTGGCGCACCGCGCGCTGAAGTGGCAACAATTCTGCATCCGTTGACAGGCTCTTCGGGCCAATTCTAGAATCATGGAAAGCCGCGAACTGGGCGAGAGGACCGACCGCCCGCTATCTGCAAAGCAGAAAGGCTCGGCATGAATTTTACGACAAGCGACGGAGTAAGTCTGTACTACCGGCTTGATGGTGACGGACCTCCTTTGCTCATGCTGAGCGGCATTTGGAGCGACACAACCACATGGAACGCTCAGGTTCGTGACTTCGCAGAACACTACACCTGCATTCGTCTCGATCATCGAGGCATCGGACAGTCTGATAAATGGGCAGGAGAGCACAGCTACGAATTACACGCCCGGGATGCCAAGGAACTGCTGGACCATCTTGGGTTCAAAAGTGCCGTGATTCTCGGTGTTTGCCACGGCGGTATGGCCGCCGTTACGCTGGCGATGAGCCATCCTGGCTATGCGAGCGCGCTTTGCATAAACGCGACGCAACTCATGAAGTCCGCAAGGCTGACACAGGCCTATATCGGTTGGAAGCGGATACTTGAGACGTCGGATTTCGAGACCCTGTACATGGCGATACTTCCGGCAGTCATGACCGATCACTGGTTGGATCAGAACCGGGATCGCCTTTCCACGTTGGTTGAAACCATAGAAAGCCGGATAGAACCCGCTGCGGCGCTCAAGATGGTCGACGCGTTGATCATGTACGCTTCTACAGGATTCGACCGGACAGAAATCGCATCTGTCGGTATTCCGGCGCTGATCATGGCCGGAGGTGAAGATCTTTTCATCCCGCCCCGGTTTATTGAATCCGAAAGCCAATGCTGGCCGAACGCGACATACCACCTTTTCGAATCGTCCGGTCATTTCCCGCAGCGAGAGGTGCCGGAGACGTACAACGCCGTCGTTCTGAGCTATCTGCAAAGTCTCGCAGCCGCCTGAAAGGTCAGGCCCGTTCCACTGCTTTCTTCGCGCCGATCAGCGGGCCCGGGAAATGGCAGGCAACGCCATGTGCGCCATGTGTGAACTCAGGGACCTTTTCGGCGCAGCGCGCCTCGGCCCGGGGGCAGCGGGTGCGGAAGACGCAACCCGAGGGAGGCGCGAGCGGCGACGGCAGGTCGCCGTCCAAGGGGATCATCACCTTTGCGCGCTCTGCCACCGGATCGGGGATCGGCACGGCAGACAGGAGCGCCTGCGTATAGGGATGCTGCGGATCGGAGTAGAGGTCTCTGCTCGTCGCCATCTCCATCTCGCGCCCGAGATAGAGCACCATCACGCGGTCCGAGATGTGTTTCACCACGGACAGATCATGGGCGATGAAGATCATCGCAAGGCCGAGATCGCGTTGCAGTTCGGCCAGAAGGTTGATCACCTGCGCCTGAATGGACACGTCGAGCGCCGAAACCGGTTCGTCGCAGATCAAGAGCTTCGGTTCCACGATCAGCGCGCGGGCGATGCCGATGCGCTGGCACTGACCGCCGGAGAATTCGTGCGGATACCGGTTGATCTGGTTCGGCAGAAGGCCCACCCGGTCCATCATCTTCTTGACGCGGGTCTTGACCTCTTCGCCCGAAAGGTCGGGTTTGTGGGTCTTCAGCGGCTCGGCGATGATCTGGCCCACGGTCATGCGGGGGTTGAGGCTGGCCAGTGGGTCCTGAAACACCATCTGGATATCGGCACGGTATTTCAGCATCTCGCGCCGCGACAGCTCCAACAGGTCGGTCTTGCCCTGCCAGATCGCCTTGCCGGTGCCGGGCACCATCTGGATCAGGGCGCGGGCCAGCGTGGATTTGCCGCAGCCCGACTCGCCCACGATGCCGAGCGTTTCGCCGGGGAACAGCTCGAAGTTCACGCCCGAGACGGCGTGCAGAAGACGCGGCTGGGTCCATGGCATGTCGCCCGCGCGTTTCAGTTCAAAGGTGACGCGCAGGTCTTCGACGCGAAGCAGCGGTTCGGTCATGCGAGTTCCTCCAGCGTGCGGTTGCAGGCCCGCCAACGGTCGGGCGCGAACTGGGCAAGCGGCGCGAGATGATCGAGGCAATCCTCGCGCGCGAAATCGCAGCGCGGCGCAAAGGGGCAGCCTGTCTGTGCCTGGGTCATGTTGGGCGGGCTGCCGGGGATGGAGTCCAGTTCCTCGCCTTCCTGATCGACGCGCGGGATCGCGCGCAGAAGGCCACGGGAATAGGGGTGGGCGGGGGTGGTGAACAGGGGATCGACCGGGCTTTGTTCCATCACCTGTCCGCCGTAGAGGACCAGTACATCCTCGCAGAACCCCGCAACCACGCCGAGGTCATGGGTGATGAGGATCGTTGCCATGCCGAAGTCGCGCTGAAGCTCGGACAGAAGCGCCATGATCTGTGCCTGCACGGTGACGTCGAGCGCGGTCGTGGGCTCATCAGCGATCAGCAGTTCGGGGCGGCACAGCAGCGACATGGCGATCATCACCCGCTGGCGCATGCCGCCGGAAAACTCGTGCGGATAAAGCCCGACGCGCCCCTTCGCGTCGGGAATCTTCACTGCGTCGAGCATCCGGATGCTTTCGGCGACGGCCTCGGCCTTGCCCATGCCCTTGTGGTGGGTCAGCACCTCGGCCATCTGGTCGGCCACGCGCATATAGGGGTTGAGCGAGGTCATCGGGTCCTGAAAGACCATCGCGATCTGGTTGGCGCGGATCGGGTTGATGACATGCGGGGGTGCATTCAGGATCTCTTTCCCGCTGAACTTCACCGACCCGGTCGCCGTCCCATTCTTAGCCAGAAGCCCCATGATCGCGAAGGAAAGCTGGCTTTTTCCCGACCCGCTTTCGCCCACGATGCCAAGGGTTTCGCCCTTCTCAAGGGTGAAGTTCACCCCGTTCACGGCGTTTACCGTTCCGTCCGGCGTAGCGAAGCTGACCCCCAGGTCCCTGACTTCAAGCAGTGCCATATCAGCGGTCCTTCGGATCGAGCGCGTCGCGCAGGCCGTCGCCGACGAAGAAGAAGGCAAAGAGCGTGAGGACGAAGAAAAGAAGCGGGAAGCAGAGCTGCCAGAGCGTGCCGTAATAGATCGTCTTCGCCCCTTCCGAGATCAGCGCGCCGAGCGATGTCAGGGGTTCCTGCACGCCGAGGCCGAGGAAGGAGATGAAGCTTTCGGTCAGGATCATTTCGGGCACCAGAAGCGTGGCATAGACCGCGACGATGCCCAGAAGGTTCGGCACGATATGACGCAGGATGATTGTAAAGGTGGACACGCCCGTCGCCTGCGCCGCCTCGACATATTCGCGGTGCTTGAGGCTCAGAGTCTGGCCGCGCACGATCCGCGCCATGTTGAGCCAACTCAGCAGCCCGATGCCGATGAAGAGCATGACGATCGAGCGGCCGAACATCACCAGCAGGAGGATGATGACGAACATGAAGGGGATCGCCAGAAGGATATCGACGATCCGCATCATGATCTGGTCAGTGCGCCCACCGATATAGCCCGATACTGCCCCGTAAAGTGTGCCGACGATGACGGCGACGGCCGCACCGAGAATGCCGACCATGAGCGAAATCCGCGTGCCTTGAAGCGTGCGGGAAAAGAGATCGCGCCCCAGATCGTCGGTGCCGAAATAATGGCCATTCTCAAGCGAAGGCCCGCCAAGCTGGGCGATCTGCCCCATGACATTGAAATCAAGCTCTTCGTTCGTCCAGGTCGTCAGCGCGTCGCCGAAGAGCGCCAGAAGCGTGATGGTGATCAGCGTGATCAGCCCCGCGACGGCGGCCTTGTTGCGGAAGAAGCGGCGGCGCGCATCGGCCCAGAGCGAGCGGCCCTTGACCTCTTCGGCCGCGAACCGGTCGCCGAGGCTCTTCATGCCTATTGAATCGATGACCATGGCTCAGTACCGGATTTTCGGGTCGATCCACGCGTAGAGGATATCGACCACGAGGTTGAAAAGGATGGTGAGCGCCCCCACGAGGATGGTGACGCCAAGCATGACCGCGTAGTCGCGGTTGAGCGCGCTGTCGACAAAGCTTCTGCCGATGCCGCCGGTGGAGAAGTAGAAATCCACCACGACCGAACCGGTGATCATCGTCACGAAGGCAGGCCCGAGGTAGGAAAGAACCGGCAGCAGCGCGGGTTTCAACGCGTGACGCAGGATCACCTTGCGTTCCGGCAAGCCCTTGGCGCGGGCGGTGCGGATGTGGTTGGAGGTCAGAACCTCCAGCATCGAGGCCCGCGTGATCCGCGCGATCGAGGCCATAAAAGAGGTCGAAAGCGCGATGACCGGCATGACCATGTATTCCCACTGGCCGCCTTCCCAGCCGCCGCCGGGCAGCCAGCGCAGCCAGTAGGTGAAGGTCAAAAGCAGGATCGGTGCCATCACGAAGTTCGGTAGCACTTGCGCGCCGATGGAGACGCCGACGGCAAGATAGTCGAGGAAGGTATTGTGTCGGATCGCCGCCGCGATGCCGAGCGATACGCCAACGGCGACTGCGACAAGGAACGAGATAAAGCCATAGGTCAGCGTGACCGGAAAGCCCTGTGCGATGATCTCGTTCACCGTCCGGTCCTTGTAGATGAAGGACGGGCCGAAATCGAAATGCGCGATGATGCCCCAGACATAGGAGAAAAGCTGACGCCAGAGCGGCTGATCGAGACCGTATTTCGCCTCAAGATTGGCCAGCACCTGCGGCGGCAGCGCGCGTTCCTGCGTGAACGGGCCGCCGGGGGCCGCGTGCATCAGGAGGAACGAGATGATGATGAGCAGAAGAAGCGTCGGCACCGCGACGGCCAGACGCTTGATGACATAGGAGAGCATGAGGAAACCCTACCGCAAGGAAGCGGGGCGCGCCGGTCAGGCGCGCCCCTCAAAGCCGCCTTAGTTGGCGACGCGATACATGTCCTTGAGGTACCAGTTCTGCATCAGGTTGTTCACGCTCATGCCCCTCATGTCGGGCTTGATCATCTCAACCTTCGTGTACTGATAGATCGGCGCGAAGGGCATGTTCTCCGCGAGGATCTGTTCGGCTTCCTTGTAGAGCGGCGCCGGGTCAGCGGCCGTCTTCGATTCCTTCATCAACTCGTCGTAACGGTCGTTGAAGAACTTGCCGTTGTTGTGGCCGGAATAGGAGGTGAAGAGGTCCAGATAGGTCGAGGCTTCGTTGTAGTCGCCGCACCATGCATAGCGGGCTACTTCGAAGTCCTGGTTCTGCATCTTGTCGGTATGAACCTTCCATTCCATGTTGTTCGGCGTCATTTCGACACCGACGGATTTCCAGAACTGCTGAATCGCGATGGCGATCTTCTTGTGGTTTTCCGAGGTGTTGTAGTTCAGCGTCAGCTTCAGCGGGTTGTCCGGGCCGTAGCCTGCCTCTGCCAGCAGCTCCTTCGCTTTGGCGAACTTTTCTTCCTGCGGCCAGCTCGCATAGTCGATTTCCGGCATTTCGAAACCGGCGGTTGCCGCATGGGTCCAGTTATAGGACGGCGCCTGTCCACCCTGAAGGATCTTGTCGACGATCGTGTCGCGGTCGATGGCATAGGACAAAGCCTTGCGCACGCGCACATCCTTGAGTGCCGCCGGTCCCTTCGCCTCGTCGAGGTTGAACATGTAGATATAAGAGCAGGACTGCGGCACCGAGACTGCCTGATCAGGATACTGTTCTTTCAGGCTGGGATATTGTCCCGCCGGGATGTCAACGCGGTCAAGCTCGCCCGCAAGGTAACGGGTCAGCGCGGCGTTGTTGTCGTTGATCGTCAGCGCGGTCGCCTTGGTGATGATCGTCTTGGCGTCATCCCAGTACATCGGGTTGCGCTCCATCACGACCTTTTCGCCGAGGATATGTTCTTTCAGCACATAGGCGCCGTTGCCGACGAGGTTGCCCGGTTCGGTCCACTTGTCGCCACCTGCTTCCACCACGGCCTTGTTGACCGGGAAGACCGAGGCATGGGTGGTCATAGACGGGAAGTAGGGCAGGGGTGCGGTGATCTTCACCTCGAATGTGTGATCGTCCACGGCCTTGACGCCCAGCTCATCGACCGGCTTTTCGCCCGCGATGATTTCAGAGGCGTTCACGATCTGCATCAGCTCGATATACCAAGCATATTCCGAGGCGGTCGCCGGATCGGCCAGACGCTTCCACGCATAGACGAAGTCGTTCGCCGTCACCGGATCGCCGTTCGACCACTTGGCGTTGTCGCGCAGGTGGAAGGTGTAGGTCGTCTTGTCATCCGAAAGTTCGTAGGACGTCGCGACGCCCGGAACGAGGTTGCCGACCTGATCTTCGTTGTAGAGACCTTCGAAGAGCGAGCGCATGATGCCCGAGCCTTCGACGTCGGTGTTGATCTGCGGGTCCATCGACTTGATCGCGTCCAGGAGCCAGTAGGTGTATTCCTGATTTTCCGCGAGCGTATCGCCTGCTGCGACTTCGGCCGCGACGGCCGGCAGGGCCAGGCTTGCGCTGAGGATTGTGGAAAGGAGCAGTTTGTTCATCATCGGATGACCTCCCGTGGTTGAATTGTTGTTTTCATTGTTGCCTAGAATGCGCCTTATGTGGCGAATGCGCAAAGCCTAGTGCGCGGGTCGTTCCGCACAAGATCAATGCGCCGGTACGAAACGGGTACGTTGCGTCAAGATGCCGGGAAGAACTGGCAGATCGCCGGACGAGCTTGAAAATATGCACCGCTATTTCGGTAATCTGCCGACGTTATCTGAACGAATGTGACCGAGTGTGATACGGCAACGTTACTTTCTTGCGCTGGCTCCCCCCTCCGAATCGCTGCGGGCGATTGACCGCGCCCGCTGGCGCAGCCAGAGTTGCGCACGAGGAGGTGCCGAATGAAGCCCGATCGTCCACTGAGTTCAGTGCCTGAAGATGCCGAGGCCCGGCGTGCAATACGTCCGGTCGTCTGTTACCCACCCGAGACGCTTCCGGCGCCCGACATGGCGCTTTACCACGCCGCGCGCGAGGGGATGGAGTTGATTGGCAGCGTGACCGTTCCACCGCGTGAGGCGCGTTGTTTTCGCGCCCCGGCCGGCCACTTCTTCCGTATCCGGTCGATCGAGGGGCCGCAGGTCGGCGACCTCAATCTCTGGAATGCGGGCAATCTCAAGGAACGGTTCTATTCCGGCAAGACGCGCGCGCTGCACGGGACCCACCTGTCGACGGGCGATCGCATGTGGTCGAGCTTTCCCTATATGCGGCCGATGGCCACGATCACGCATGACACGCTCGATTGGTACGGGTTCGACGCATTTGGCGGCAGTGTGCATGATGTGATTGGCACGCGCTGCGATCCCTACACGCACAACCTGCTCAGCCATGGCGGTCAGTACCATCATTGCTGCCACTCGAACCTGACCCGTGCACTTGCCGAGGAAACCGGACAGCCAGCAGCAAACATCGAGGGCGATGTCCACGATGTTCTCAATGTCTTCATGTGCACAGGGTTCACCCGCGATACCGGCCAGTATTTCATGAAGGCGTCCCCGGTAAGGCCGGGTGACTACCTGGAGTTTTTCGCCGAGATTGATCTGCTTGGTGCGCTGTCGGCGTGTCCCGGCGGCGATTGTTCGGCGGAGCATTCCTCGGATATGGCCGCCTGTTATCCGCTTCAGGTTGACGTGTATCGACCGGACCGCCGCCTGCTTGGCGATTGGCACCCCCCCGCAGTGAACGGATATGTGTGTAGTCACGGCCTGTGAGGCGTGTGGATTGACGCGGACTGTTTCCATCTCCGAATCGGGTCAGGATGCCCGCGC
This sequence comes from Albidovulum aestuarii, assembly GCF_029961185.1. GTDB lineage: Bacteria > Pseudomonadota > Alphaproteobacteria > Rhodobacterales > Rhodobacteraceae > Albidovulum > Albidovulum aestuarii. Next base: position 362,382 of record NZ_JASBQQ010000003.1, read on the forward strand.
GGCCGCCCAAATCCCTGCAAATGCAAAGGAAAAGACCCGTAAGTGACATCGGGGTGAACTTATTCTGCGCGCACTCGCAATGATTGCGTCGACTGCGGTATTTCCCGGGCCAATACTCTGAATATCCTTGTTTTATTGGTTTTGTGGCATTCTCCGTGATCCGGAAACAACAATCCTCAGAATGGAAACTGTGTCGGGTTCGTCAATATTCCCAGTTTGCGCCCTATTGTTGCCGGGTTCTGAGCCGATCAGACAGTGCGGCTCTTAACAGTGGGTTAATGGGAGTCGCGAAAGATAACGACCGAGATGCTACCGCCGTGACGGCTGCAATCTGGTGGAATTGGAGCGCGAAATGTCAGTGAACGACCTTGTTGAAAAGTCGGAACTGGACGGACAGCTGGATGAACTCCAGCCCGGCACGACTCTGCTGCACGGCCAGTACACAATCACCCGCTTTCTGAATAACGGGGGCTTCGGGATCACCTATCTGGCCAAGGACAGCCTTGATCGTGACGTGGTGATCAAGGAGTGCTTCGCCGATGCCTTCTGCCGACGCACGAAAACGATCGTGTCCGCGCGGTCGCGTGCGCATCAGAGCGAACTAAAATCGATCATCCGCCACTTTATCCAGGAAGCGCGCAGCCTTTCGAAGCTGAGACATCCGAACATCGTCGGTGTCCACCAGGTTTTCGAAGACAACGACACCGCTTATATGGCGATCGATTTCGTGGACGGTCGCGACCTCATGGACGTTCTTGAGGATGGCAACAGCAAGTTGGCGCCCGAACAGATCGTCGACATGACCCGGAAACTACTTTCGGCCATCGGCTATGTGCATGAACACGGGATGCTGCATCGCGATATTTCGCCCGACAACATTCTTGTTAACCAGCAGGGTGAGCCGATCCTGATCGATTTCGGCGCGGCCCGCGAAAGCGAAACTACGACCGGCCGCAAGCATTCCGCGCTGCGAGTTGTCAAAGACGGTTATTCGCCGCAGGAATTTTACATCGCTGGCAGCGAGCAGGGGCCGTGGAGCGACCTCTATGCTCTGGCCGCATCGCTCTATCACACGATCAGCGGTGAAGCGCCGGTTAACGGTCAGGCCCGTCTTGCAGCCATAGCTGAACAGCGCCCCGATCCCTATGTGCCGCTTGCAGGCCGGATCGAGGGATATCCGAAAGGGTTCCTTGAAGCGATCGACAAGGCGATGATCACCAAACCCGCATCGCGCCTGCAAAGCGCCGATGACTGGCTGGCGATGCTCGATGGCAAGGTCGCCGTCGATGGCAACCCTGACGAGGCGATCTCGCGGCTGTTGACGGAAACGATTGTCCGGGCTGAAGACGAGACCGAGAGCGATGATGTCGCCCTTGATCAGTCCCAGCCTAGTGCAAAGCAGACAGAGTTTGCGCCTTTCTCAATGGATGAGACCGCCCCTGCAACGGGCCGCGCCGCACCGAAAAGCCGTGGAATGCTCATGGCGGTTTCGGGGCTGGCGCTTCTCGCCGTTCTGGGTGTCGTAGGCTACAGCATTGTTGGCGACGAAGCGCCCGTGACCGGTGAGCAAACCGCAGAGACCGCAGCAATTGCGCCGGCCACCGGCACGTCGGGTTCCGATGGCACGAATGCTGCTTCGACTGTGGGTGCGGGTGCCGCGGCGGACGAGAAGGCCGCCGCCGAAAAAGCTGCTGCTGAACAGGCTGCTGCCGAGCAAGCCGCTGCTGAACAGGCCGCCGCCGAGCAGGCCGCCGCCGAGCAGGCCGCTGCTGAAGAGGCCGCTGCCGAGCAAGCTGCTGCCGAGCAAGCCGCTGCTGAACAGGCCGCCGCCGAGCAAGCTGCTGCTGAACAGGCCGCTGCCGAGCAGGCTGCTGCTGAACAGGCCGCTGCTGAACAGGCCGCTGCCGAGCAAGCCGCTGCTGAACAGGCCGCTGCCGAGCAGGCTGCTGCCGAGCAAGCCGCCGCTGAGAAGGCTGCTGCCGAACAGGCCGCCGCTGAGAAGGCCGCTGCCGAGCAGGCTGCCGCAGAGCAGGCCGCCGCAGAGCAGGCTGCTGCCGAATTGGCTGCTGCCGAATTGGCCGCCGCGGAAGCCGCCGCAAAGCCGGATCTGAGCCTGCCGCTGGTTGAGGCGCAGGTCTCCTTCGCCCTGTGGGATATCGCGATCCCGTTCGAATTTTCGCAAAATACGGTTCGCAACGCGGAAGTCGCACTGATCACCAGCGTGCCGTCCGAAATCAATCGCACAGTTTCGGGCGACTGGATTGCGGAGGGTACAGAAATCTACACGGTCAATGACCGGCCGTTGTCCAAGGAGCTGCCGTTCGAGACCCAGATCCTGAATGCGCTGGTCGTTGACCCGGATGGCTACACCCGGGCTACCGTTCGGTTCAAGAACCCGGTCAACCAGCGTTTCGAGCGTGGGCTGATTGCGGTTCCGGTCGTGCGCCGGATGGGTCTGGCTGACGGTACGCTGCTCGACATGCGCATGATCGACGATGCCTGGACGGCGACGATCACCGAAACTCCGCAATCGCGCGAAGGCGGATTGCAGGTCGGCGACGTCCTGGTCTCGGAAGCCACGACCGGTCAGGCGATCGATAGCGTCGATGCACTCGGATCGATCATGGCCGAGCTTGTGAAATCCGATGCCGCGATGGCGAAATTCGAAGTGCTGCGTGGCGGCAACTCTGCGACCGCCGAGGTTTATCTGACGCGACAGTAAAAAAACTGGATCGTCACCGAAGGCGTGGCGATCCGTCAATTTAACCGGGTCTCACCCGAACCCCAGCGCGACGAACGCGCTACGAGAGAGGAAATTTGTAACGTACTGCGGAGACCGCTCGGATGAAGCTGGAATCCAGGTTGCAATATCGCCGGGTCAACAGGGTTTGAAGCGGCACATGGACGAGTAACGACGGGCCGGGCTGTTCATTTTCCGGTGCCGACGTCCCTGAGTAAAAATTTCGATCTTAAACCACGAACTATCGAAACCAGCCCGGGGAAACACCCGCGCGGCCGGCAAGGAGAACTGTTGCCTGTCGTCGCTGCCGGTCGTCTCGGAACGAAAGGAAAGTAAATGCAGTCACATCTCAAAATTCTGGGTACATCCGCGATTGCCCTGACCCTGTGCGCGGGGGCCGGTATGGCTCAGGAAGCCTGCAAATCCTACCGCGTCACGACTGGCGACACGCTGCTCAAGATCGCCGAGAAAGCCTACGGTAGTGGCAAATACCGCATGATCTACGACGCCAATGTGGTTACGATCGGCAGCGATCCCAACCGGATCGAAATCGGCATGATGCTGCGTCTGCCCTGCGCCGACGGGTCCATGCCTGCCGCCGTAGTCACCGCGCCGGTCGAACCGTCGGCCGCTGCTGTCGCTGCCGCCGCCGAGGAAACCGCGCCGATTGTCGTTATCACCGGCAATGACTTCCCGCCCTTCACCGATGAAAGCCTGCCGGGCCGCGGCATGTTTACCGAACTGGTCGAAACTGCGGCCTACCGCGCCGACCCTGAAAAGAAGTTTGAGATCCAGTTCGTCAACGACTGGGACGCGCATCTTGATCTGCTGCTTCCGGCTCTGGCCTTTGACGGCTCCTTCCCCTGGTCGAAGCCCGACTGCGATCAGGCGGAATCGCTTTCCGCACATGACCAGAACCGCTGTGCGAATTACGACTTTTCCGAACCGTTCTATGAAGTTGTCGATGGGTTCTTTGCCCGCAAGGACAGCCAATACGCGGTCGCTTTGAAGCATGAAGACCTGTTTGGCAGCCGCATCTGCCGACCCGAAGGTTATTCGACCGCGCATCTTGATGCCGCCGGTCTGTCTGAGCCGATCATCAAGCTCTATCGTCCGGCTCAGGTTTCGGACTGCTTCCAAGCCTTGATGACGTCGTCTGTTGACGTGATCTCGCTCGACTCGCTGGTGGCAGCGGACAATATCGCTTCGCTCGGTCTTGGCGATGAAATCGTCGAAAACCAGAATCTTGGCGAGGTCAACGAACTTTACGTCGTCGTCAACAAAAAGCATCCGCGCGCGAAAGAAACGCTGGACCTTCTGAACACGGGCCTGCGCGAAATGGTCAGCTCGGGCGAGTGGTACGAGATCGTTTCGACCGCGCTCAAGCGGCAGATGGTCGGTGCGACGAACTGATTGCGACGGCAATTAAACCTTAGTGGCGCGGACGTCCCGATGAGGGTGGCGCAGCGCCGGACACCAATCGAAGAATTTAAAAGGAATAACGGAATGAAGTCTCCGATCAACATGAAAACGATTTTGCTGGCAAGCGCCGCCGTGACGGTGATGTCAGGTGCCGCCTTCGCCCAGGAAGCCTGCACGTCCTATACGGTCAAAGACGGCGACAGCCTCGGTTCGATCGCCCAGACGGCCTACGGCACGTTCGACTATCAGATGATCTTCAACGCCAACCGCAGCGCGATTGACAATCCCAACAGCCTCGACCCCGGCACGGTTCTGCAGATCCCCTGTGAGGACGGCAGCCTTACCGAAGGCAGCAAGGTGACCGAGATCATCGAGCAGGAAGAAGAGAAGCAGGCGACACGTGCCAAGTCGAACATCTATGAACCGCCGATCAAACTTCTGTCCGGCAATGGCTGGGCGCCCTTCACCGGCGAAGAACTGAAGGGCGGCGGAATGCTCGTTCGACTGGCGACGACGGCGCTCAATCGTGGCGGCAACGACCGCGAGTACAACCTCAGCTTCGTTGACGACTGGGCGGCGCATTTCGAGACGTTGTTGCCGCTGGGGGCATTCGACGTGTCGATTGCCTGGGTTGTTCCGTCGGATTGTTCGAAGCCTGACGAGCTTGACGACAACTCGCGCATGCGCTGCACCCAACTCGACGCAACGCTGCCGATCTATGAAACCGTTACGGCCTACTGGTCGCGTTCGGACAATGAATACGCCTCCGCAAAATCGTTCGCCGACTATGCTGGCGCGACCATCTGCCGGCCCGAAGGCTGGTCAATCCTGGACCTGACCAGCGAAGGCCTGGTCGAGCCGGTGGTCACCTACATCGCTCCGCCGACCGCGCGTGACTGTGTAGAGGCCGTTCTGAACGGCAAGGCCGACATGACCTCGCTCGATCTGGAAACGGGCGGTGCATCGGTCAACGAAGTTGCCGAAGCCGCCGGTGTGATCCAGCCGAACCCGAACCTGTCAAAACTGGAATCGCTTCACTTCGTCACGCACAAGACCAACCCGCGTGGCCGCGTCTATATCGCGATGCTCAACAAGGGCCTGAACGAGATGCGTGAAAGCGGCGAATGGTACGCGATCATCGCCGACAGCCTGGCTGAATTCAACAAGGCCGGCCTCTGAAACAATGACCGCTCCGGCCATTATTGCCGGAGCGGTGACCACCGAATGAAAGTCCGTCCGATGTCCACCTTCCGTGTGACGCTTCAGGTGCGGGCAGTGTGAATAACGAGTGCGAGTAATCCGTTTGAAAATCAACCGCAGAGAATTCAAGGACGGGAACAAAACATGCGTAACATCATGCACTCCAGGAAATATCTGGCTTCCGCCAGCGTCGCGCTTATCGCGTTGACATCCGCCGCAGCTGCTCAGGAAGCCTGTTCCAGCTACACGATCAAGGACGGCGACAGCCTCGGTTCGATCGCACAATCCGCCTACGGATCGTTCGACTACCAGATGATCTTCAACGCCAACCGCAACCTGATCGACAACCCGAACAGCCTCGAAACGGGCATTGTTTTGCAGATTCCGTGTGAGGACGGTCAGCTTTCTGCCGAGAGCGACGTGACCCAGATCATAGCTCAGGAAGAAGAGAAGCAGTCCAAAAAGGCGAAATCGAACATCTACGAGCCGCCGATCAAGCTTCTGTCCGGCAATGGCTGGGAACCCTATACGGGTGAGAACATGAAGGGCGGTGGCATGCTCGTTCGTCTCGCGACGACGGCCCTGAACCGTGGCGGCAATGACCGCGAGTTCAACCTGAGTTTCGTGGACGACTGGCAGGCGCATTTTGACACGCTGCTGCCGCTCGGCGCGTTCGACGTGTCGGTCGCCTGGTACAAGCCGGCCGATTGTTCGAATCTCGACTCGCTCGACGAAAACACCAAGTACCGCTGCACGCAGCTCGATTGGTCGCTGCCAATCTATGAATCCGTGTCCGCATACTGGACCATGCCGGACAATCAGTACGCCGAAGTGAAAGCCTATTCGGACTATGCCGGCGCCCGCGTCTGCCGTCCGGACGGCTGGTCGCTTGCCGAACTGTCCAGCGAAGGCCTGGTCGAGCCGGTGATCACGCTTGTGCAGCCGGCCGGCCCGGAGGATTGCATCCAGAAGCTGGTCAAGGGTGAAGTGGACATGGCGCTTCTGGATCTTGAAGGCGGCGACGCGGCGGTCAAGAAGGTTCCTGAAGCAGTCGGCGTTGTGCAACCGAACCCGAACCTGTCGAAACTGCAGACGATCCATTTCGTGTCGCACAAGACCAACCCGCGCGGACGCGTCTACCTGGCCCTGATGAACAAGGGTCTGAACGAGATGCGTGAAAGCGGCGAGTGGTACGCTGTCATCGCCGACAGCCTTGCAGACTTCAACAAGATCAACTGAGCCAACCGTGCCGCCCCGCATGGAATGATGCGGGGCGGCGAAACTTGCTGAACCAAGTGGAGCAGCCAGCTTCGGATCTCGTGTCCGTAAACCTGGTCACACCACACAACCCGCACGGACAATCAAGGTGTTTCGATTCCCCCCGCTCCGTGCGGGATCGACCACGCAACGGAGACGATCACTCAACCCCTGATCGTTCCTTCGAGCGCTGGAAACAACAAAGTCGTGTCATCTTTTGGCCAAATTGAAATGGTCACTGGATGGCGGAGGGTGAGGTCCGGGACCATAAGTCTTTGTTCCGGCGTCGCATTAAAGATCGCATCGAAAGGCGAGGGCAATGGGAATACTTGGTAGATTGCTGGGGCGGAAGGGTTCCGGGCCGAAAATCGAGGACGACTCGTTTGATATTTCAGAACTCAACATCCCGCCGACCGCCGAAAATGAGGCGGATTTGGTAGATGATCAGTCAGACCTGATCAACAGCCTGTCTGGCATGACCGCCGAAGCGGAGAGCGCTCCGGTCAATATCTGGGATCTCGACGGTGGCAGTGCTGCCCCTGCGGATACCAATGCGCCCACCAGGGATGCAGGCGAAGCCGCCGCACCGATGAACTCTCAGATCGACATCTCCTCGCGTATTGGCGATGCGCCGGCGCGCAAACGCCGGACCAAAACCCGCCTTTTGGGTTTCGACAAGTCGGACGGGCAGGTTGTCGACCTCTTCAACAATCCGGTTCCGACCCCGACGCGCGGCACGCGGTTCCCGGTTGGCTGGGTCATCGTGGTCAAGGGGCCCGGCCGTGGTGAATCCTTCACCTTGCAAGCCGGCATGTCGCAGATCGGGCGTGGCGAGGACCAGACCGTGTCGCTTGATTTCGGCGATACCGCGATCTCCCGCACCAACCATGCGGCCATCGTCTACGATCCGGAAAGCTTCCAGTTCTTCCTCGGTCACGGCGGCAAGAGCAATATCGTTCGTCTGAACGATAAGCCCGTCATCAGCAACGAGGCGCTGAAGACCGGAGACATGATCCGGCTGGGCGAGACGACGCTGAAGTTCGTCGCTCTTTGCTCCGAAGAGTTCAACTGGGGCAATGAATCGGGCGAGGAGTCGGATGATGTGGAGATCGCCTGAACCCCGCTTTGACGTCGCTGCCTGCATCTGTCAGGGGGGACGTGACTATCAGGAAGACGCGATCGTCACCGACTTTCCGACGGGAACGGATATTGGCGTTGCAGTACTTGCCGACGGTATGGGTGGACACGCAGCAGGCGACGTAGCCTCGAAAATTGTCGTGACTGAAGTTTTCAGCGAGCTGAAATTCGAAAGCGCGAATTTCGCTGAGTTTGAGGCAGAGGTCCCGAACTACCTGACCGCCGCCGCATCGAGTGCGAATGCCTGTGTGCGCGACTATGTCATGGAAAACCCGAGAGTCCGGGGCATGGGGGCGACCCTTGTCGCGCTCGTGATGGTCGAAAACCGCATGTACTGGATGTCGATCGGCGACTCTCCGCTCTATCACCTGCGCAGCGGCAAACTGCGGCAGCTCAACGAGGACCACTCGATGGCGCCGCAGATCGACATGATGGTCAAATCCGGGATGATGGATCCTGAAACCGGAAAGAATCATCCGGACCGGAACTGCCTGACCTCGGTCATCCTCGGTGACCGGGTCGCGAGGTCGGACTGCCCGAAAACGCCCTTCAAGCTCGAAGTGGGCGATATCGTGGTGGTTTCGAGCGACGGCCTGCAATATCTCGAAGAGCCCAAGATCGAGAGAATCCTGCAGAAATACCGTCGACGCAAAAGTGCAGAGATTGCCGAGCATCTGCTCGCTGCGATCAATGATCTGGCCGATCCCGAGCAGGACAACGTGTCTTTCGCGGTGATCAAGCTGAATCACAACAAGCCGTCGATGCAGAAGGTTCGGCAGAAGCCGGTTGATCTTGTCGAAACCGCCACGTCGCGCACGACGCGAGTGGTGTCCCTCGACAGTGGCGGGTATGATACTGCCGCATCAGCCGCGAATGCCGAAGGCGACGGTAAGGCTGACAAACTCGCGCCGTTCAAGCTGGTGGCCGGAGGGAAATAAGAGTGTCGGCAGACGCACATGCTGAGACAGCAAGAAAACTGATCGGGGTCCTGTCGGAAGGCAGGATCCCAAAACATCTTCGTCAACGGGCCGAGGCGCTTGTCGACCGGATGACAAAGCCGGTCCGCGTGACCATCTTCGGCTTTCCCGGTTCGGGCAAGTCGACGCTGGCGAACCTGTTGCTGGGCAGTTCCGTTCTGAATCCGAAGGACCGTCTGCCAACTGTGCAGATCACCCGGGGCGATGCCGCCAAGAGCAGTTGTACGCTGCCCGATGGCAGCACCGTTGAATTTCCGCATTTCAACACTGCTGAGATCGCGGCCAAATCGCCGATCTTCGTCACCGCCGAAATGCCGCTTCCTGCGCTGGGCAAGATCAGCGTTATGGAAATCGTCGCCAGTGGTGGCCCGTCCGAACTAAGCCGTGCCCTGGCCTGGGCGGCGGGGCGGACCGATATCTCAATCTGGTGCACGCAAAATTTCGGACCGTCCGAACAATCGGTCTGGAAAGGTGCCACCGAGGACATGAAGGACCATGGGTTCATGGTTCTGACCAAGGCCGACGCGCTGGCGCGTGACGGTACGCTGAACAGCGTCGTCGCGACCCTCCAGCAGCAAGGCGCTGAAGAGTTCAACCGTATCCTGCCGGTGGCCACGCTTGACGCCATTGCGGCGCGCAAGGCAGATGGCACGATCGACCGGGACCAGTTAACCCGCAGCGGTGGTCGCGCCCTGATTTCCGAAATCCTGCGCGAGGTCGATCTGGGGCTTCAGGCGGCGGTCGATCAGGCTGAGATCCTGTTGCAGAGATTCCCGCCCAAGTCATCGCCCGAACCGGCGGCGAAGGTTGAGGAAGCGCCGATGCCCGCACCGGCCGCGCCTGAGGCCGTCGCGCCGGTGACCCCCGAGCCGGACGCCGCATCCGCGCCAGAGCCGGCGACAGAGGCCGCACCTGCCGAAGCGCCCAGAATGTCGGCCCGTGTCCGCTCGCGTCCCGCTCCGGAAATGCAGCCGGGGCCCGCAGTGATGCCGGTCAATATCCTCGACGTAGCGCGGAACGCACAGCAGGCCACTGAGGCAGAGCCTGAAACAGCGGAAGTGGGGGAAGCGGCTGAGGTCGCCGAAGCCACAGCTGCCGCCGCGGCGCTCAGCCCGGCGACCCGGGAGGCGATTGAACATGCAATCGACCGGCTCGCGCAGCACGGACAGAAATTTGCAGGCGACGCCGCGAAGGGCGGGGTCCTGGAAGCCGACCAACTGATGCGTGAAACAGCCAATTCGGTGCAGTGGCTGAGCGATTACCTCAGCGAGAACGGCGAAGGCAGCGACCCGGTTTTGTCGCAGTTGCGTTCAGCGGCGTTCGATGCTGCCGATCTTCTGCAACTGATGCAGATCGAAAATGACTCGGGCGCGGTCGGAGAGTTTGTGAGTGTTGCGATACAGTTGCGGCGCGAGATGGAATCGGCTCTGGCCGCCTAACAGGGCGGCCAGGCCAGGAATGGCGGTTGAAGCCGTTTTTGTTCAAAGACTTGATCGAGATACCGCTTATGGTTGAGAGAACCGGGGCTGTGGACAAACTAAATTCAAACCACTGCCCCAATTTCGCCTCTCAATCTTGATTGTTCTTAATTTGGAACCGGGGCACGACATCTGACTGAGAAAAACCTCGACCTAACGCCGTCTCCGGCCCTGTAATAGGACGAAGTGATCCACGATGAGTGAACAATCAACGACCCATGATGAAGACGGCAAGGCCGTCTCGTACGATTTTATGCGCATCGGGATGGACAAGCTTCTGACGCTGCGGGGCGAGCTTGACGAATTGAACGACGCCCTGATGGATGTCGAAGCCCTGTGCGACACCGAGGGTGCCAAGCAGGTCGCCCGCCTGATCCGCGAGCTGGAGCAGTTCGAGCCGAGCATCACCATGGTCGGTCAGATCAAGTCGGGCAAGACATCGCTGGTAAACGCCATGGTCGGCCGGCCCGGCCTGTTGCCCGCCGATGTGAACCCCTGGACCTCGGTCGTTACCTCACTGCATCTGAACGTGCCGCAGGAGGAGAATGCGCCCGTCGCGTCGTTCCAGTTCTTTGACGCCGATGAGTGGGACCATCTCGTCAGCAGCGGCGGCCGCATCGGTGAACTGTCGATGCGCGCGGGCGCCGATGAAGAACTGCAGAAGGTGCACGAGCAGATCGCCGAGATGCGCGAGAAAACCATGACGCGGTTGGGCCGCCGGTTTGAACTGCTTCTCGGCCAGCGCCATGATTACCGCGAGTTCGACGATGACCTGATGCAGCGATATGTCTGCCTCGGCGATGACTTCGACGATGTCTCGCCGGACGAACAGCAGGGCCGCTTTGCCGATATCACCAAATCGGCCGACCTTTATCTGGATGCGCCCGCGCTTCCGGTGCCGCTCTGTATCCGCGACACGCCGGGTGTGAACGACACCTTCATGATGCGTGAGCAGATCACGATCAAGTCGCTCCGCGACAGCCGCCTCTGCGTCGTGGTCCTGTCTGCCTCGCAGGCGCTGAGCTCGGTTGATATGGGCCTGATCCGGATGATTTCCAACGTGAAGTCGGAAGGCATCGTGATCTTCGTCAACCGGATCGACGAACTGTCGGACCCGGTCAACCAGCTCCCCGATATCCGCGACAGCATCCTTTCCACGCTCAGCAAACTCAACGGGCCGCAGGACCCGGTGATCGTGTTCGGCAGCGCCTATTGGGCGAATATGGCGATCTCCGAGTCGATGGACGATTTCGTCGAGGACAGCGCCGACGCCCTGCGCAGATGCGCTCAGGCGGTTTTTGGCAGCGAGGATATCGACTTTACCCAGCGCGATCTGATCTGGCAGCTTTCGGGTGTGCCGCACCTCTTCGACACGCTCTCTGACCGTATCGCTGCAGGTCCGGGCGCGCGGCTTCTGGCGCATCTCCGCAAGCGCGCTTGCAACTTTATCGCCGGTCTGCGGGCAGCCTCGTCCGTGGCGTCGATCCGGATCGATGGCGGCGAGATCGAGATGATGCAGCCGCAGGCGCTGTCGGCGCTTCTCGATCAGGTCGAGGCCAATGCCAAGCAGCGGCTGGATGCAGCCCTGAACGAAGTGTTCGGCGCGTTTGCAGGCAGGGTCGATCAATCTCATGCCCGCTTCCTCGACCGGGCGCTGGAATCGCTTCTTCAGCATCTGGAGCAGAACGGCGAGAATGAGGTCTGGCAGTACAGCCCCGACGGCCTGCGTATGCTCTTGCGCACGAGCTATCAGGTGTTGCGCAAGAACCTGATCGCGGCCTGCAGCGCCACCTATGGCGATGCGGCAAATGATATATCTGAGGCGTATCACAAGGCCGTCGCTGCCGGTGTCGACGGTTTCGCCGTCACGCCGCCAAGCCCGCCGGAGGTGCCGGCGCCGGTGTCACTCGGCGCGACGATCGCGCTTGATCTGCAGACATCGTGGTGGAACGGCTGGTGGAAGCGCCGCCGCGGTTACCGTGCTTACGCAAGCGGTTTCCAGAGCCTGATCGAGGCCGAGACGACGCCGCTCATCTCGGAGCTGAAAGACCGTCAGGCGGCCGAAATCCGGCAGGCCGCAACGGATCGGCTTACGACCTTCCTCGCCGAACAACGCTCCATTCTGATGGGGATCGCCGAAAAGGCCCATATCAACATGGGCGATCTTCAGGATCTCTTCGGCATCAAGACCCAGACCGAACGCGCCGAACTGCTTGAGATGATCTATGACGAGTTGAGTGGCGCTGAGGAGCCAGCGGAGGATGCCGGCGAAGCCACTGCACGTAAGGGAGCTGCCGCATGACGGATGCAACTACGGAAACCCGCAAACCCCGCATTGCGATCATGGGCGAGTTCAGTGCCGGCAAGAGCACGCTGTCCAACCTTCTGCTCGGTACCCGCGCGCTTCCCGAAAAGGTCACCGCCACCCGGCTGCCGCCAGTTTGGATCGCCAGCGGCGTAAACGAACCTTTCAGGATCGACATGGACGGCGAGGAACATCCCGTATCGCTCGACCGGCTCGAAGATGTGCCGCTGGACGATACCCGCTTTGTCATGCTGAATTTCGTCGCCGACATCCTCGATCGCTGCGACTTGATCGACTTTCCAGGCATTTCGGACCCGAATATGGCGTCCGAAGTCTGGGAGCGGATGCTGGATGAAGTGGACGCCGTTCTGTGGTGCACCCATGCGACGCAAGCATGGCGGCAATCCGAATCCGCCGTCTGGGCGATGATCCCGGAAAAAGTACGCCGCAACAGCCTGCTTCTCATCACCCGGTTCGACAAGCTGACGAACGACAACGACCGTATGCGGGTCAGGACCCGCGTTGCACGCGAAACCAAGGGGCTTTTCGCGGCGATCTGCCCGATTTCGCTGACGCAGGCGCTGAAGGCGGAAGAGGGCGACGAGCTTTGGGACCGGTCCGGGGCCAAGGGGCTTTACGCCGCGATCGACACGATCATAGACCGGATAGAACAGAGCGTCGGTGAAACAGATGAACCCGATGCGCGGGATCAGGCCTCGGCCGAGGTGCGTGAACTCCGCGTTGAAGCCGAACCGTCCGAGCCGGTCCATATCCTGCCGCGCCGGGTCAAGCCCGGCGGCACGGCGCGCACGCCCCGTCCGAGTGCAGGCAGCGAGAATGTCGTCGATTATTCCCGGATGATGGATCAGCCTCCGGTCGGCAATCGGCTGGAGCGTTTGCGGGCGGACTTCCGTCAGGCTGAGGAAAACACCCAGACTGGCTGAATGTGGTGCAGCATTGCCCCAACACTGCGCCAGAGTGACCCTGGCGGCTTTTCCTGAGGCGCGATCTGAGCTAACTCATACCTCATGAGCGCAAGGTATGGTTGCAATGGTATCTGACGAGCTGGACGCGTTGCAGGCACGCTTTCCTGCCTGCGAAACACTCGCCTATGCGGACCTGACGACCGGGATGATTCTGGTGACCAACAGCAATACGCCGTTGGAGCGCAACGCCCTGAATCGCCTCTGCGCCGAAGCCTCGGCGGTGCTGGGTGCGGCAACTGCGCCTTCGCTTGGCAATAGTGCCGCCGAATCTGCCGTAGTCAGCGGTCAGGACGGAGTGCGCCTTTTCGTCAGAGCGCCCTTTCTGCCAAATGACGTGCTCCTGTGTGTCGGCACGGCTGGGCTTGACCTGGCGGCGTTTGCGCCCGAAGCGCAAGCCTGCTTGCAAAGGATCAGTGAAGATGGCTAACCGGCGCGTGACGCGTCTTTTCTCAGCAAGGGCTCCCCTGTGATCGACGAAGGTACAATAGCGCGGAAACTGGCAACGCTCGGTTCAGAGAAGCCGGTATTCCGTGATGGCGCTCGCGTCATATCGAACGGTATCCTGCCGTCGCCGATCAACGCCATTCTGGATGAGATCGACAATACGATCCTCCGGCGCAAGCTGACCTTCCGCGTCGGTGCGAGTTTCATGTCGTTCATCGTTGCGGGCCGCAGGCTCTTGAGCCTTGTGGCCGCCAGCGACGATCTGGCCGAAGCCAATCCGCCGGTCGGTGCGGCGCTGTCGCACGAAGAAACGGAGGCGTTCGAAGCGGTTGGTGCCGCTTTGACCCTGCTGGTGCGCGAGGATCATCCCGTGCTTGTCGAAAGCACGCCCTCAGATGAAGGGGGCACGCGCAGCGATATCGGCATTTCGGTGGACCGTCTCGCCGATCTTCTGGAGGTCGTACCGTCCGCGCCGATCAAGCCGATGCAGATCTTTGTCGAGGCTTGTGAGGGTTTCTACACCGCCTGCCTCTTCTGGTCGGACGGGCTCTGGGTCGGTCATGCCGAGGACGACAATGTTCTGGCGGAACTCCGCAAGGTCGCCGACGATCAATGGGAACGCTTTCGCGGCGCCTATGGCAAGAGCGGCCAGTCGCTCGACGCCCCGCGCCTGTTCATGCTTGAGCGGGCCTTGGGCGAGGCGGGCTCGGTCGCCGGAACCTGGGCGCAGGGCGAATTCGCGCTCTTTGTCTATGACCCAAGCAATCTCGCCGATATCCACGCGATCTGGCGCAAGATTTTCACCACCTGATCTCGGCTCCGCACCGGGTCATGCCCGGATATAGTGATAGCCGTCAAAGCCCCGCCGCAGTTTAGCGACTTCAGCGGCGAGCGATGCCGGATCGTTGGACCTGAGGGCCGCTGCGATCAGGCGGGCAAGCTCGGGCGCATGCGCCTCGGTCACACCCCGGCGCACCAGTTCCGGCGTGCCGATCCTGAGGCCGTTGAGGTCACCGGGCACCTCTGCCAGCGGCAGACCGATGCCGCAGGCCAGAAAGCCCGCCTTGCGCAGGGTCTTGGAAGCCGCCTGACCACCGCCGAATGCCGCAGCTTCGATGGCGAACTGATGCGACCGGGTAAAACCTTGTCCGGCGGCGAAGACCGGCAGCCCCTCATCGGCAAGGGCCTGCGCCAGTGCCCGGGAAACGGCGATCATCCTGGATGCATAGGCTGCACCATGGTCGCGCCAGTCGAGTAGGCTCAGCGCCAGCGCCGCCGTCCTTCCGGCATCGAAATTCGCGGTCATGCCCGGAAAGGCGATGTGGTCAAGCGCTTCGGCGATCCCAGCATCGTTGGTCACGATCAGACCACCCGCTGGTCCACCGAGGCTCTTGTAGGTCGACATCGTCATCAGATGTGCGCCTTCCGCAAGCGGGTTCTTCCATGCCCGCCCGGCGATGATGCCGCACTGATGGGCAGCGTCGAACAGAACCTTCGCGCCCACCTCGTCGGCGATGGCCCGAACCTCGGCCACCGGATGTTCAAAGAGGTTGAGCGAGCCACCCACGGTAATCAGATTCGGGCGCACCTCGTGCGCAAGGGCGGCAAGGCCGTCGAGGTCGATCGTGTACCCATCGGCATTGACTGGCGCGGGATGGGTGACAAGACCATAAAGCCCGGCGCAACCGGCGTTGTGATGCGTGACATGGCCGCCGATCGTGGCCGGCGGGGCGATGATCGCATCGCCCGGTTTGGTCAGCGCCATGAAGCCGTAAAGGTTGGCCATCGCACCGGAAAACACCCGGATCTCGGCATAACGGGCGTCGAAGATTTCGGCCGCGAGTTCGGCAGCGATGACCTCGATCTCCTCGATCGCCTCCAGCCCCATCTCGTATTTGTCGCCGGGATAGCCGAGCGACGGGCGGGACCCGAGCCCGCGGGACAACGCCGCCTCAGCCATGGGGTTCATGACATTGGTCGCGGGGTTGAGATTGAAGCAGTCGCGGTCATGGATTTCCGTGTTCCGGTCAATCAGCCGATCGATACGGGCTGCGACGGTATCCGAGGGCGCTGCGGTTTCCGTCGCCTGTCTCTGGATCAGCTCTTCACATTGGGCCGGAACCCAGGGGCGGGGGGCAAGATGGGGCATGGCATCCTCCTTTGGTTGCAACAAGGAAACCAGACAAGGCTTGCACCTTCAAATCAGATTTGCGAAATTTTAGGCGTAGAAAATCTGAGGCTCGAATGCCGGTCGCACCGCCCCCGCTGAAAGGATTGCCGCTGAACGCGCTGCGTGCCTTCGAGGCTGCAGCCCGTCTGGGCGGCTTCGCGGCAGCAGGGGTTGAACTGGGTGTCACCGCCGGGTCGGTGGCGGCGCATGTGAAGGCGCTTGAGGAAACGCTCGGCGCGGCTTTGTTCGACCGGCACGCGAAGGGCGTGCGGCTGAGCGGGCTGGGCCAACGGGTCTTGCCCGCCTTTACCGATGCCTTCGACCAGCTTGGTCTCGCCGTTCAGACCCTTCGCGTCGAGGCCGCGCCCCGCACCGTTCATATCGCGACGCTTCCTTCAATCGCCCAGCTCTGGCTCTCGCCCCGGCTGCCAGCCCTGCGCCGGGCGGCGCCTGAAATCACGGTGTCGATCACCGCGATGGAACGGCCGCCCGATCTGAAGCGAAGCCCCTTTGATCTCAATCTCTTCTTTTTGCCAAAGGGCGAGGGGAGGGTGCTGGAGCAGGACGAGATTTTCCCTGTCTGCGCACCGGCTCTGGCCGGGCAACTGAAACAGCCTGGCGATCTGGCCGCTTTGCCCTGCCTGATCGACAGCACATGGTCGGATGACTGGCAGCTCTGGACCGAGGCGGCGGGGCTTTCGGGCTTCGCGCCCAAGGGGCCGGTCTTTTCCCTATATGCTCTGGCGGTTGAAGAGGCGGTCAATGGCGCCGGGGTGCTGATCGGCCACCGCGCGCTTGTCAGATCGCAGCTTGAAAGCGGCGCGCTCGTCGCGCCGTTCGGCAAACGCCTGCCGTTGAACCGTGTGCTGTCCCTCTGGTCTGCGCGCGCCTTCCGCCCGGGCGGTCCGGCGTCGCGTGTGGTGGAGTGGCTGGCAAAAGTGTGACGGGCAGGGCAGGAGTAGTCCGGCTTAGACACTACCGCATCCAGTCAAGGCCCGCTTCGGTGGAGGTGGCAGGCGCGTATTCGCCGCTGACCCAGCCGCCAAAACCCTCTGCGTCGAGCCGTGCGAAGAAGGCGGGATAGTCGATCTCGCCCCCGGCCGGTTCATTGCGGCCGGGAAACCCCGCGACCTGAACGTGAACCGCGCGGTTGCCGTGGGCCGCCCAGCTTCCCATCACGTCGCCGGTGATCCGGTGGGCATGGTAGGCGTCGAATTGCAGCGCAAGGTTCGGGGCGGCAACGGCGTCCAGCACGCGCGCGGCGGTGCCGTAATCCGCAAGGAAATAGCCCGGCATGTCGTGGCGGTTGATGGGCTCGATGGTCAGGCTTTGTTTGGGCGCACGGGCGGCGGCCCATTTCAGGTTCTGGACGAAGGTCGCCTCGGCCTCCGCCCCCTCCGTTACGCCCGCCATGATATGGATATGGCGCGGCTTCAGAACCTGCGCAAACCGCAAGGTCCTCTCGAAATCGCGGCGAAAGCGATCCTCCAGCCCCGGGATCGCGGCGAAGCCCTGCGGACCGCCGGTTGCATTGGGCGGCGGGCAGTTCATCAGGACGAATGTCAGCCCATTCCAGATCATCTGGTCGCGCATGTCCTGCGCCGGGGCGTCATAGGGAAAGAGGATCTCGACCGCCTCGAACCCCGCTTCGACGGCGGCGCGAAAGCGGTCCATCAGAGGGCGCTCCTGAAAGAGCCAGGACAGGTTGGCACAGAATTTAGGCACCTATGTCAACTCCGTCGAAGGGATGACCGGAAAGAAGTCGCCACCGGACCAGAGGCCGAACCAGCTTGTCCCGTCCCGGTCCTCGTGTGCCCCATGCTCAACCAGCCGGTAGAAGGTCTTGCGGTCGATCAGCGCCTCAAGGTTGCGCCGGATGAGGATATAGGGCGAGGGCTCGCCGGTTTCGGGGTTTCGGACGACGCGGATCGGGTGGGCCGGGCCGGCAGTGACCTCGTCCTCGACATTGGTCACGAAGGTGATCGTCTGGTCGCGGCCAGTGCCTGAGGCATTGACGTCAACCGCAACGAAAGGCGCATCGATGACGCGGATACCGACCTTTTCGACCGGGGTAACCAGGAAGAAGTCATCGCCGTCCTTCCGGATGATGGAACTGAAAAGCTTCACCAAACCATGCCGGTTGATCGGCGTCCCAAGGTAGAACCACGTCCCGTCGCGCCGGATCTCCATGTCCAGATCGCCGCAGAAGGGTGGGTTCCAGAGATGCACCGGCGGCGGCCCCTTCTTGCCCGCGGCTTTGGCAGCCGCTGCGAGGTTTTCCGCCGAGGATTTCACGATCAATTGTTCTTTTTCCGAATTCGCCATTGGTGCCGTGTCGAATTTCTGCCTTTATGATCCCATCTATACTTAACTCATCGTGAGAGATGAAGGAGCGCGCGTCATGGCCGAGGCCGATGAACTTCTGACCGAGATCGAAGCCTTGGGCGAAAAGATCGCCGAGGCGCGGCAGGCGGTCGGACGCCGTTTCATCGGGCAAGAGCGGGTGGTGGAACTGTCGCTGGCGGCACTCCTGTGTGGCGGGCATGGTTTGTTGGTCGGCCTGCCGGGCATGGGCAAGACCATGCTGGTCGATACGCTCGGCACGGTCATGGGCCTCACGTCGGGTCGGGTGCAGTTCACGCCGGACCTGATGCCTGCCGATATCCTGGGGTCCGAGGTGCTGGAGACAGCGAAGGATGGTTCGCGCAGCTTCCGGTTCATCGAAGGACCGGTATTCTGTCAGTTGCTGATGGCCGATGAGATCAACCGCGCCAGCCCCCGTACCCAGTCGGCTTTGTTGCAGGCGATGCAGGAACGCGAGGTCACAATCGCCGGTCAGCACCGCAAGCTGCCCGCGCCGTTCCATGTGCTTGCCACCCAGAACCCGATTGAACAGGAAGGCACCTATCCGCTGCCGGAGGCGCAGCTTGACCGGTTCCTTGTCCAGATCGATGTCGAATATCCGGATCGTGATACCGAACGTGATATCCTTCTGGCGACGACCGGCGTCGCGAAACAGGAAAGCCCGCGCATCTTCACGGCTGAAGACCTGATCGCCGCCCAGACCACAGTGCGGCGCATGCCGGTGGGCGACAAGATCGTCGAACTGATCCTCGATCTGGTCCGCGCCTGCCGTCCGGGCGAGGCGGAGGCCGGTCAGGCGATCAATGACAGTGTCAGCTGGGGGCCGGGGCCCCGTGCCGCTCAGGCCCTGATGCTGACGGTCCGGGCGCGGGCGCTTCTGAATGGTCGTCTGGCGCCCTCGGCCGAGGACGTTCTGGCCCTCGCCCGACCGGTGCTCAGCCACCGCATGGCGCTCTCCTTCGCTGCCCGCGCCCGGGGCGAGGAATTGGCCGATATCATCGACGGGGTGGCGCGTGACATCACCCGGGCCGAGGCGGCTTGACCACCACCGGACATATGTCGGCCCGCCCGGCGGGCCTGAGACGCAATGCGGAAGGTTTGGCGTCTGCCCTGCCGCCCCTGATGGCCGATGCCCGGCATCTCGCGTCAACCGTGCAGCTTGGCGAACATGGCCGCCGCCTCTCCGGCATGGGGTCTGAGTTCTGGCAGTACCGCCCCGCCCATGCGGGCGACGAGGCGCGGTTCATCGACTGGCGCCGGTCGGGCAAGGCTGACGCGCAATTCGTGCGTGAACGGGAGTGGCAGGCGGCGCAGTCGGTGCATCTTTGGGTCGATGATGCACAGTCAATGGAATTCACCGGCGACCAGAAGCGCCAGTCGAAGGCCGATCGTGCGCGGCTGCTGGCGCTCGCGCTAGGCGTTCTTCTGATCCGTGCGGGCGAAAGAGTCGGGTTGACCGATCCGATTGCGCCACCGCGTTCGGGCGAGGTGCAGCTTTTGCGCCTTGCCCACGCCTTCACCCGCCCGGCGGGTGAGGCTGATTTCGGCGCGCCCGAGGCGCGCGCCATTCTTCCCGGATCGCGTGCGGTCTTCATCTCGGATTTCATGGGCGCGCCCGAAGGGGTCGAAAAAGCGCTGGGTCTTGCGGCCGATAAGGGTGTGACCGGGGTGCTGATGCAGATCCTCGACCCTGTCGAAGAAGCCTTTCCCTATGACGGGCGCACGATCTTTGAAAGTATGGCCGGGACCATGCTGCATGAAACGCTGAAGGCGGGCGATCTGCGCGACCGTTATCGGGAACGGCTGGCGGAACGCAAGGAACGGCTGGCCGCGTTCGCCCGGCGGGCAGGGTGGCTGTTCACCACGCATCATACGGGTGCGTCTGCCCAGTCGGCGCTGCTTTGGCTTTATGCCGCGCTGAGGAAGGATCACTGATGTTCGTCCTCGGCCCCATCGGCTTTACCGTACCCTGGCTCCTTTGGGGGCTCGTGGCGCTGCCGGTGCTGTGGCTGCTCTTGCGCGCCATTCCGCCCGCGCCGATCCGTCGGCGGTTTCCGGGCGTGGCGCTTCTGCTGGGGCTGAAGGACGACGAACAACAGACCGACCGGACGCCCTGGTGGTTGCTGCTGATCCGGATGCTCGCCGTGGCAGCGATCATTGCCGGGTTTGCCGGACCGGTCCTGAACCCCGAACAAACGGAGGCAGGCGACGGGCCGCTTCTGATCCTCGTTGACGGAAGCTGGGCCGATGCCCGCGACTGGCCGCGCCGAACCCAGCGCATCGCTGCCGCCCTCTCCGAAGCGGGGCGTGCCGGGCGGCCGGTGGCGCTTGTCGCGCTCACCGATATCCCGCCGGGAGAGCTGGTCTTTGCGGCTGCCGATACCGTGGCGCGCGGGTTGCCGGGATTGCAGCCCCGTGCCTGGGAGCCGGGGGTCGAGGATATGAAAGCGCTGACTTCGGCTCTGCCCGAGGAAGGTTTTGACACGCTCTGGCTGTCAGACGGGATCGCGCGGGACGGCAGAGCTGAACTGACCGACGTGCTGGCGGCGCGGGGCCAGGTGAAGGCGGTCGAGAGCTTGCGCGATGTGCGTGCGCTCGGCGCCGCGACATACGAGGGCGGTCAGGTTGGCGTAGACGTTCTCAGGGCGCGGGACGTGGCGGCGGGACCCACCGAGGTTGTGGCGCGCGGGCTCGATCCGGCAGGGATCGAGCGGGAACTGGCGCGCTCGGCGGCCGAGTTCGCGTCTGGTGAAACCAGCGTTACGGCTGCATTCGACCTTCCACCCGAGTTGCGCAATCGCATTACCCGGTTCGAGATCGCGGGCGAGGCAACGGCGGGGGCGGTGGCCCTGGCCGATGACGCGCTGAAGCGTCGGAAAGTGGCGCTGGTCGCAGGCACGGTGGACCGCGAGGGCTTGCAACTGCTGGCGCCCGATCACTACCTGCGTCAGGCTCTGGTGCCGACAGCCGAGGTGATCGAAGGCACCGTGGGCGACGTTCTATTGTCCAATCCCGATGTGGTGATCCTCGCCGATATCGCCAAGGTGACGGAGGAGGGGGCGCTGGTCGATTGGGTCGAGGCTGGCGGGCTCTTGGTACGATTTGCCGGGCCACGGCTTGCGGCCTCGGATGTGGGTCGTGATGCGTCCGATCCTCTGCTGCCGGTGCGGTTGCGGGCGGGTGGCCGTTCAGTTGGCGGCGCGATGAGCTGGGGCGAACCCAAGACGCTGCAGCCCTTCGCCGAAGGCTCACCCTTTCGCGGGCTCGCCCTGCCAACCGATGTCACGGTCACGGCGCAGGTTCTGGCACAGCCCGGCCCTGATCTGGCCGAGGCAACGATTGCCGAACTGTCCGATGGCACACCGCTCGTGACCCGGCGGTCGATCGGTGAGGGGCAGGTCGTGCTGTTCCACGTCACCGCAAACGCCGAATGGTCGAACCTGCCGCTTTCGGGTCTCTTCGTGCAGATGCTTGAGCGGCTTGCGGTTTCAAGCCGCCCGGTTCGGCCTGCCGAGGCCGAGCTGGAAGGGACGACCTGGGTTGCCGAGCGGGTGCTTGACGCGTTCGGCAACCTGCAGGAGGCAAGTGACCTGCCCGGCATTCCGGGCGAGCGGCTGGCAGAGCCGGCACTCGGCCCAGACCTGCCGCCCGGGCTTTATGCCTCGGGCGACCGTCTGATTGCCGTGAATGTCATCGCAACCGGTCGGAAACTGGCGGCGGCGGAGTGGCCTTCGGGTACGGTTATTGAAGGGTTGAGCGCCCTGCGCGAGACGCTTCTGAAGGGCTGGTTCCTCGCGGTGGCACTGACATTGTTGATGATCGACCTCGTGGCTTCTCTGGCGCTTTCAGGGCGGCTCAGGGGCGCGCAAGCGGGTATTGCAATGGTGTTGGCCACCGCGATTCTGTTGCCCTTGCCAGAGGGTGCCCGGGCGCAGTCAGATGCGGACACGCGGCTGATCGAAGCGACAGGAAGCGTGGTTCTCGCTCATGTCACCACCGGTGATGCCCGCGTGGACGAGGTCGCGCAGGCGGGGCTCCTCGGTCTGTCGGAGGTGCTCTTTGCCCGAACCTCGGTCGAGCCGATCCTGCCGATGTCCGTCGATCTGGAAGCCGATGACCTGTCTGTCTTCACCTTTCTTTACTGGCCGGTGACGACGACCCAGTCTGCGCCCTCGCCAGAGGCATATCGCAAGCTCAACCGCTATCTCCGGTCGGGCGGCATGATCCTTTTCGATACGAGGGATGCCGATGTCGCAGGTTTTGGTGCGGCCTCGCCGGAAGGCCGTCGCCTGCAAGCCCTTGCCGCGCCCCTCGATATTCCACCGCTGGAACCGATCCCTTCGGACCATGTGCTGACCCGCGCCTTTTACCTGCTGCAGGACTTCCCCGGCCGCCATGCCGGCCGTTCGGTGTGGGTCGAGGCCGCGCCGCCTGACGCAGAACGCGCCGAGGGTATGCCGTTCCGCAACCTCAATGACGGGGTGACGCCGGTGGTGATCGGCGGTAATGACTGGGCCGGCGCCTGGGCGGTTGACGATAATGCACGACCGCTTCTGCCGGTCGGTAGCGGGCTTGGCGGAGAGCGCCAGCGCGAGATTGCGTATCGCTTCGGCGTCAACCTGATCATGCATGTCCTGACTGGCAACTACAAATCCGACCAGGTCCATGTGCCAGCGCTTCTGGAAAGGCTGGGGCAATGAACGGTCAGGTGGTTTTTGATCCGCTTCTGCCCTGGCCTGTGATCTGGGCGGCGGCGGTTCTGGCCGCGATCATGACCGGCTTCGCGCTTTGGCGCGGGCTGTCGGGCGGCTGGCTGAGGATGCTTGCGGCCGCCGTAATGCTAGCCGGAATCGCGCAGCCGTCGCTGCAGACCGAGAACCGGCGGCCTTTGTCGGACATCGTCATCCTTGTTGTTGACGAAAGCGCGAGCCAGAAGATATCGGACCGCGCCGAGCAAACCGCTGCCGCTGTCGCGCGGATCGAGGCAGAGGTGGCGGCGCTGCCCGATACCGAACTTCGAAAGATCGTCGTCGGCGACGGGGCCGGGGATACCGGCACACTGGCGCTCACCGCGCTGTCGCAGGCGCTTGCGGAAGAGCCGCGCGCACGGGTCGCGGGCGCGATCCTTGTCACGGACGGGCAGGTCCATGACCTTGATGTCGGTGCCGACATGCCTGCACCGTTGAATGTCTTGCTGACCGGTCACGGGTCGGATTGGGACAGGCGGCTGATGGTCAAGACCGCGCCGGTTTTTGGCATCATCGGCGAGCCGGTCAACCTGACGCTCCGGGTTGAGGAGCAAGGCAGCATGCCGGGTCAATTGGCCGGGCGCCCGGTGGTTCTGTCGGTCGCCATCGACGGTGGCGCGGCGCAGGATTTCACCGTGCCGGTGGGCGAGGATCTGGACCTGCCCCTGACACTCGACCATGGCGGCCAGAACGTGGTGCAGATCAAACTTGCCACGGACGAAGGTGAACTGACCGACCGCAACAATATGGCGGTTGTACAGATCAACGGGGTACGCGACCGGCTGCGCGTGCTGCTGGTTTCGGGCGAGCCCTATGCGGGCGAGCGCACCTGGCGTAACCTCCTGAAGTCTGACAGCGCGGTCGACCTCGTGCATTTCACCATCCTGCGCCCGCCAGAAAAGCAGGACGGGGTGCCTGTTTCGGAGCTTTCGCTGATCGCGTTTCCGACGCGGGAGCTGTTTATCGAGAAGATCGAAGAGTTCGATCTGATCATCTTCGACCGCTATCGTTTGAGGGGCATTCTGCCGGCCTCGTACCTCGACAATATCCGAGACTATGTTGAAAAGGGCGGGGCGGTTCTGGTTTCTGCCGGGCCGGACTTTGCCTCGGTCGAAAGCCTCTATCATTCCGGGCTGGGCGACATTCTGCCCGCACGCCCCACCGCGATCGTGATTGATGAGGGGTATCGCCCCCTTGTGTCGGATCTGGGCCAGCGCCACCCGGTGACCGAGGGGCTGGAGACCTACACGCCTGAAGGGGGCGTTGCAGGCAGCGTCGGGGCACCCGAATGGGGACGTTGGATGCGACTTGTCGAACTGGCGGACCCGGTCGGCCAGGTGGTGATGGAAGGACCACGGGCCAAACCGCTTCTGGTTTTGAACCGGGTCGGCGAGGGGCGGATCGCGCTTCTGGCGTCCGACCATGCCTGGCTCTGGAACCGGGGTTTTGAGGGGGGCGGGCCGCAACTGGAGTTGCTGCGCCGTCTTGCCCACTGGATGATGAAGGAACCCGATCTGGAGGAGGAGGCGCTCACCGCCGAGGCGGAGGGCCAGAGCCTGACCATCACCCGCCGGACCCTTACAGAAGGCGCGCGCGAGGTAACGGTGACGGCACCAGACGGGACCGAGACGGTCCTACAGCTGACAGAGGCAGCACCGGGCCGCTACCGGGCAGAGTTTCAGGCACCCGAGATCGGGCTTTACCGGATGACGGATGGCGAGTTGGACCGGGTGATGGCGCTCGGCCCTGCCGCGCCGAAGGAGTTCGAGGAAACCATCGCAAGCGAGGACAAGCTGGCTGCGCTGGTCACGCCCACGAATGGCGGATTTCTCGCGCTGGAAAACGGCGCGCCGGATGTCCGGCGGGTCCGGGAAGGGCGGCCCGCGATCGGGCGCGGCTGGATCGGGATCACCCCGCGCGAGGCCTATCAGACACTCGATATCCGTATTGCTCCGCTGCTGCCTGCCTGGGCGTTCCTTCTGATCGCCGCCGCGCTGACCGTGGGCGCATGGTTGCGCGAAGGGCGGCGTTGATCAGGCCGGACGGGCACGGCGCGCATTTGGCCAGTTGATCAGAACGACTCCGACGATTGCGGTGACGATACCTGCGGCGGTGGATGGGTTAAGCCGCTGGCCGCGCTTCGTCGTGTCGATATGATAGCGGATGATGCAGGTCAGCATATTACTCTCCTCTCATGGAGAGGCAGGATCGCGGATTGTCCGACGTAAATGGTTCGACTATGGTCGAACTATGAAAGACGGCCCCGACATCGCCCGCATCGCCGCCCTGATCGGTGACCCGGCCCGTGCCAATATCCTGACCGCCCTGATGAGCGGCAAGGCCCTGACCGCGACCGAGCTGGCGCGGGAGGCAGGCGTGACGCTTCAGACCACGAGCGGGCATCTGGCCAAGCTCGAACGGGGTGGGCTGACGCGGGCTCTGAAGCAGGGGCGGCACAAATATGTCTCGCTTGCGGACGATGAGGTCGCGCGGGTGTTGGAGGCACTGATGGGGCTTGCCGCGAAGGCGGGGCATCTGCGCACGCGGACAGGGCCACGGGATGAAGCCCTGCGCAAGGCGCGGGTCTGCTACAACCACCTGGCCGGTGACATGGGCACACGGCTCTATGACCGCTTCATTGTACGGGGCTATCTCGGCCGGGACGGGGAGTCATTGATCCTGACGGGTTCGGGCGCTGCCTTTGTCCGCGACTTCGGAATTGATCTCGATGCGCTGGACAAAGGCCGGGCACCGCTTTGCCGCGATTGTCTGGACTGGAGCGAGAGGCGGGCACATCTGGCAGGCAGTCTAGGTCGAGTGCTGCTGACCCGGTTTGAAGAACTCGGCTGGGCCCGGCGCGACCCTGCAACCCGGGTCGTGCACTTTTCGCAATCAGGCGAAAGTCAGTTCGACAGGTTGGTGCAGGGCGTCACCTGACGGGGCCGTCCGGGCACAGGCCCGGACGATGGATAAGATACTGAAGACCGATGTTTGCGGTTGTCAGACCGGTACGTTGTCCCAAAGGCTGTCAGGATCGCTGGCGGTATCGGATACAACTCTGAGATGTGACCGACGTCCTGTCGCCGGAACCGGGGCGCCGAGCCGGTCGCGCAGCATGCGCTTCAGCTCTTCCGCACGCTCGGGTCTCGCCAGCAGGTCTTCCACGAACAGATCAATATCGTCGCGGCGTTTTGCCTGGCTCATGACATCCTCCCGAATTGTCTATGTTTTTTGTGCAATTGTGGCTGCGAAGCTAAGGATACCACAACTTTTGCGATTCCCCGATGACAAGTTGATGACAGATTTACGTAGCGTCCACTTTTCGGCAAGAGACCGCTGAGCAATCAGTTGGACAAGTCCAGTTGTGTCGGGCTTCCTACCCAGCCATCGAGCGTGCAGCGCGGTCGGATGAGTACATGGTCGAGCCCGTCGGGGATCGTCACGCCGGACAGCGACCGGGTGAAGGGCTGTTCCTCGACATGAGGGTGAGTCAACTCGCGGTAACCGAGCTTTACGCCGTCTGGCGCAAGGACCTCCCAGCCGCTGGCATAATGGTCCCAACCGGTGTCAGGATGGGCCAGCGTCACGGAAACGGTCCAGCCCGCGCCCTGCTGGACAGCTTCGGCGGTTACAACCTTCGGCGCGTCGGCATAGGCTGGTGCGACGACGAGGATGGAAAGAAGCAGTCCGGTTCTGATCATGGGTACAGACTGACATGATCGCGACAATCTGGGTATCACTTTGACGTGCGGTGGCGCGGGAATGCGGGGGATAATCCAGTGGAGCAATCATTTGGTTGCGTTATCGTAAAATTGGTTATAATTTTTGACCAATTTGGAGGATGAAATGCAGATTCCGGCGCCAGACCCGACTATCATTGCACGACGCTCGGACATTGTCGCCCGTCTGCGTCGAGTCCTGCCCGCAGATGCGGTCATCGACGATCCGACTGAGACGCGCGCCTATGAATGCGATGCGCTGGCCGCTTACCGCTGTCCGCCTCTGGCTGTCGTCCTGCCGCGTTCGACCGACGAGGTGGCGGCAGCGCTGAAGGTCTGCCACGCTGAAGGCGTGCCGGTCGTGCCGCGCGGGTCGGGCACATCGCTGGCGGGCGGGGCGCTGCCGACGGCCGATTCGGTGATCCTTGGAATTGCGCGCATGAACCGGGTGCTGGAGGTCGATTATGCCGACCGTTTCATTCGGGTGGAGGCCGGACGGACCAACCTGTCCGTTACGGGCGCGGTGGAGGCTGACGGATTCTTCTATGCGCCAGACCCATCGTCACAACTTGCCTGCGCTATTGCGGGCAACATCGCGATGAATTCGGGCGGCGCGCATTGCCTGAAATACGGGGTGACGACGAACAACCTTCTTGGCGTGACCATGGTGACGATGGCGGGCGAAGTCTTGCAGATCGGGGGCGCCCATATGGATGCGGGCGGGCTCGACCTGCTGGGTGTTGTCTGCGGGTCGGAAGGCCAGCTTGGCGTCGTGACCGAAGCCACCCTGCGCATTCTGCCCAAGCCTGAAGGTGCTCGCCCGGTGCTGATCGCCTTCAACTCCAACGAAGTCGCGGGCGCTTGCGTCGCCGATATTATCAAGGCCGGTGTCCTGCCAGTGGCGATCGAGTTCATGGACCGCCCCTGCATCCGCGCCTGCGAGGATTTCGCCAAGGCCGGTTATCCCGATTGCGAGGCGCTGCTAATCGTCGAGGTCGAGGGCGCACCAGCCGAGATCGACGAACAGCTTGCCCTTATCCGGCAGATCACAATGCGTCACGATCCAGTCGAGTTTCGAGAGGCCGCATCCGAGGACGAGGCAAAGAAAATCTGGCTTGGCCGCAAGTCGGCTTTCGGTGCGATGGGGCAGATCAACGACTATATGTGCCTCGACGGAACGATCCCGGTTTCCGCGCTGCCGCATGTCCTGAAGCGGATCGGCGAGATGAGCCGGGAATACGGGCTGGATGTCGCAAATGTATTCCATGCCGGCGACGGCAATATGCATCCCCTTATCCTTTTTGACGCCAACAAGCCCGGCGATCTGGAGACCTGCGAAGCCTTCGGGGCCGCGATCCTGAAGCTCTGCGTCGAGGTGGGTGGTTGCCTGACGGGCGAACATGGCGTTGGCATCGAAAAGCGGGACCTGATGCCCGATCAGTATTCACCGGCGGACATGGAGGCGCAGATGCGAGTCAAGGATGTCTTCGATCCAACATGGCTCCTGAACCCCGCAAAAGTGTTTCCCTTGACTGTAAGTGCCGGTCGACGCGCAGCCTGACGGTCATCCCGGGGCGTTCTCTCGGACCCCCCAAGTTAGTTCGGAACAGATGAGATGATGAAGCCAGAGACGGAAGACGAGGTGGCAGGGGCCGTTGGTGCGGCGACCGAGCCGTTGCATGTCGTCGGTGGCGGAACACGGGCTGTGGGGCGGCCGGTGCCCGGAGAGGTGCTGAATCTCTCGAACCTGTCTGGCATTACGCTGTACGAACCCGAAGCTCTGACCGTGGTTGCCAGGGCAGGAACGCGACTTGCCGATCTGGAGGCCGCGCTGTCAAAGGAAGGCCAGAGACTGGCCTTCGAACCTGCCGACTGGCGCGGATTGCTGGGGCACGGGGGGCATCCGACCGTGGGGGGGATGGTGGCGGCCAATATCTCGGGCTCCCGGCGGGTGCAGGCGGGCGCCTGCCGCGATGCGCTTCTGGGGGTGCGGTTCGTCGACGGCACCGGGGCGATCGTCAAGAATGGCGGCCGGGTTATGAAGAACGTGACCGGCTATGACCTCGTAAAACTGATGGCCGGAAGCTGGGGCACGCTTGGCGTTCTGACCGAGGTGGCGCTGAAGGTCCTGCCGGTTCCGGCGGCGGCGGCGACGCTGGTCGTTAGTGTCGAGGGCGCGACGGCTGCCGTCGCGGCGATGTCGGCGGCGCTCGGCTCGCCCCATGACGTGACCGGGGCGGCTTTCGTACCGGGAGAGGGCGTTCTGATCAGGATCGAGGGGTTCGCGGCATCGGTCGAATACCGGGCCGACAAGCTTGAAGAACTTCTGGTTCCCCACGGCCCGGTTCGGATTGAGACGGACCCGGTGCGTGTGTCCGCCGTTTGGAAGCGCGTCACGAATGTCACACTTTTCGCGGAAAAGGGTGGCGACGTCTGGAGGTTGTCCGTGCGGCCGTCTGACGCGCCCGCACTCTTGGCGGGGCTCGCTTGTGAATACATGCTGGATTGGGGCGGCGGGTTGATCTGGGCGCTTCTGCCAGAGGGAGAGGACGCACGGGCACGGCTGGGGCAGTTCAAGGGACATGCAACTCTGATCCGCGCATCGGAAGACACCCGCGCCCGGATCGCGCCGTTCCATCCCGAACCCCCGGCGCTGGCGAAGATATCGGCGGACCTTCGCGCTCGGTTCGATCCGAAGGGCATTCTCAATCCGGGGCTGATGGGCTGATGCAGACGAGTTTCACCGAAAAGCAGCTTCAGGACCCCGGCATCGCCCGGGCGAACGAAATCCTCAGGTCCTGCGTGCATTGCGGGTTTTGCACGGCGACCTGCCCGACCTATCAGGTGCTGGGCGATGAGCTGGACAGCCCGCGCGGGCGCATCTACCTGATCAAGGACATGCTGGAAAACGACCGCCCGGCGGATGAGAAAACCGTGGGTCATATCGACCGCTGCCTTTCGTGCCTTGCCTGCATGACCACGTGCCCATCGGGTGTGCATTACATGCATCTGGTGGACCACGCCCGCGCCCACATCGAGAAGACGTACCGGCGACCATTCATGGATCGCGCCCTGCGATGGGTTCTGGCACGGGTCATTCCCAATCCCCGGCTGTTCCGATTGTCGCTCTTGGGCGCGAAACTGGCCCGTCCCTTGGCAGGACTTCTGCCCGATGCGCGGCTGAGGGCCATGGTGGCAATGGCGCCGAAGCGGATACCGCCGGTCAGCCGCAACGACATGCCTCAGGTGTTCCCGGCAACGGGCGAGCGGCGGATGCGTGTCGCGCTGATGACCGGATGTGCGCAGAAGGCGCTGAACACCGACATCAATGATGCGACGATCCGGCTGCTGCGGCGGCTGGGCTGTGAAGTCGTCGTCGCGAAGGGGGCGGGCTGTTGCGGGGCGCTGACCCATCACATGGGTCGCGAGGCTGAGGCGCATGCCTCGGCTGCTGCCAATATCTCGGCGTGGACGGCGGAGAAGAACGGCGCGGGGCTGGACGCCATCGTCATCAACACCAGCGGTTGCGGCACGACGGTCAAGGATTACGGCCATATGTTCCGCACCACTGATCTGGCTGCGGATGCGGCGGGTGTCGCGGCTTTGGCCTGCGATGTGACCGAGTTGCTGGTGCGGCTTGGTGTGGAAGGTCAAGCGCCCGAGGCCCTGAAGGTCGCCTACCACGCTGCCTGTTCCCTGCAGCATGGCCAGAAGGTCACGGCAGCCCCAAAGACGCTGCTGAAGGCCGTGGGCTTTGAGGTCGTGGAACCCGCGGACCCGCATCTCTGCTGCGGCTCGGCGGGCACCTACAATCTGCTGCAGCCAGAGATTTCGGCGGAACTCAAGGCGCTGAAGGTGAAGACGCTTGAGGCGCGCAAGCCCGACCTGATCGCGGCGGGCAATATCGGCTGCATGATGCAGATCGGATCGGGCACCGACCTGCCGATCGTGCATACGGTCGAACTCATCGACTGGGCAACCGGTGGACCGCGCCCGGCGGCTCTGGGGCGCTGAGGACACGGTGCGGGCAAAAGGCACTGTCATTCCGTATGAGGGCTGGCCGGGCAGGAACGCCCGGCCATAAATTTGCCCTAACGGCCAGATAGGACACTGGGCTGGGAGAGGTGGACAGATGCGGCAGACCTTGGCGGCGACAGTTTTGGCTTTCTTGCCGGTTGCGGCCCTTGGTGCCGAAACCGGTCTCAAGAGGCTGGAAACCGGTGATGCCACGCGCGGCTGGGAGGCCGTGGGCCGCATCGACATTTCCGATGATTCATTCTGTTCCGGCGCACTGATCGCACCTTCGCTTGTGCTGACCGCCGCGCATTGTCTTTACGACATGAATAGCGGCGTCATGCATGACACCGAGGATTTCACCTTCCTTGCGGGCTGGCGCAATGGACGTGCGGCTGCCTATCGCAAGGTCCGTCGTGTTCTTGCACATCCAGATTATGTCTATGAGGGCAGGGAACGTGTGGACCGGGTGGCCTATGATCTGGCCTTCCTTGAGCTCGACACGCCGATCCGGCTGCCGTCAATCCAGCCCTTTTCCATCGGGACCGATCCGCGCGGCGGCGATACGGTCGGCATCGTGTCCTACGGATTCGACCGGTCCGAAGCCCCGTCGCTCGAGGACGATTGTGAAGTGCTCGGTCGCCAGCCCGGCATTCTCGTCCTGACCTGTTCGGTTGAATTCGGGTCGTCGGGTGCCCCGATCTTCAGCATGCAGGGTGGCGAACCGGTTATCGTATCGGTCGTATCTGCCAAGGCGGAGGTCGATGGTCGGCGCGTGGCACTCGGCACGGCGATGAACCAGCCGCTGAACGAATTGCGCGCGGCCTTTGCCGCCGATGACGGGACTTTCCGTAAGGTGGTGCCTTCGGTCGGGTTCGGGAGTGCCGACAGCCAGGGCACCGGTGGCGCCAAGTTCGTAAAGCCGTGAGGGAGTGATGCGCGCGTTTGCCGGATACGTGCTGACCGCGCTTCTGCTGTCCGGTCCGTGCCTCGGTCAGGATCTTAAACGCCTGAGCCTGAGGCAGGATCTTCTCGGGCTCGAAGCGGTGGGGCGGGTCGAGGTCGGGGAAAATGGCTACTGCACCGGAACGCTCATCGCACCCGATCTCGTGCTGACGGCGGCCCATTGCATCGTCGATGACGACGGCCCGTTCGATCCCGCGGTGTTGCGGTTCCGCGCCGGGCTCAGGGATGGCAGGTCGGTGGCGGAAAGCGCGGTTGCGCGCAGTGTCGCGGATGCGAGTTACGATCCGCAGGAGACCGACGGTGCGGCCCGGGTATCGGCCGATCTCGCCCTTCTGGAACTTGCCGAACCGATTCCCGCGGCGACGGCCGCCCCTTTCCGGGTTGCGCATCTTAATGGATCGCTGCGCAGCGTAGGCGTGGTGTCCTTCGCGCGCGGCCGGGATGCGGCTCCCTCCCGGCAGGCGGAATGCGGCGTGATCGGACGGCGCGACAGGCTCATCGCGTTTGATTGCGATGTCGATTTCGGCTCGTCCGGGGCGCCGGTTTTTGACCGGTCGGGAAACCGCCCAGTCATCGTCTCGATCATCTCGGGTGGCTACCGCGATGAGGGCAAGCCGATTTCGTTCGGAATGACCCTGCCGGGCGCGGTCGACCGGCTGCGTCAGGCGCTGCGGACCGGGCGCGGGGTGAATGTCGCGGGGACAAGCACGACCGCGGATGGTTTCGCCGCGCGGCGGATCGTCCCCGGTGGCGGGACCAACAGCGCCGGGAGCGGTGCGCGGTTCATCCGTCCCTGACCCCTTGAAATCAAGAAAATCCGTCCACATCTGATCTCTGCCGGGGTGCCGAATGCGGGTCCCGGAGATGTTCAATCGCCTGACCGAAAGGTGGGCCCCAGGTATCGCTCGATGGAGGATGACCATGAGAACCTATGATTTTTCACCGCTTTACCGTGCGACCGTCGGTTTCGACCGGATCGCCGATCTGATGGACCGGGTGCTGTCGGCAGATGCGCCGCAGCCGACCTATCCGCCCTACAACATCGAAAAGACCGATGAAAATGCCTACCGCATCACCATCGCCGTCGCCGGTTTCACGGGCGATGAGCTGAATGTCGAGGTGAAGGAAGGCGCGCTTCTCGTCTCTGCCCGGAAAGCTGCCGAGGACGAGAGCAAGACCTATCTGCATCGCGGCATCGCCACCCGCGCCTTCGAGCGCCGGTTTGCGCTGGCTGATCATGTGAAGGTCACCGGTGCCACCCACGCTGACGGCATGCTGCATGTCGATCTCGTCCGCGAAGTGCCCGAAGCCCTGAAACCGCGCCGGATCGAGATCGCAGGGGCCGATACGGTCGAGGCGAAAGCCGTAGAGAAGGCCGAGGCCTGATCAGAAGACAGATGTGTGATGCGAGGGGGCGCTGATCGCGCCCCTTTTTTACGTCGGCTGCCGACCGGACGGACTGGCGCGACAATGCAGGCAAGCGGGAAACCACATCGCTAAAATCAAAACACTTCTATTCCAGCCTTTGTGCTATGATCGCTGAGATGCAGTCAGGTCCTTGGGGGTAGGACATGGTTGAATATGGAATTGCGGCAGGGGCGCATGGTGGTTCGGGCGGCATGTCCTTGGCTTGGGCAGGTCCGTTTGTCGACAACCCGGCCGTCCTGTTGATCGCGGGCATTGTGGCCGTCGGTTTTGTCTGGAAATTCGTTCGCTGACAGGCGTTGCTGGTGCGACCTGACAGACAAATGCCGATCGCCCGCCATCGGGTAAGCTGTAACCGACTTTAATGCAGGGGCGGGCCGACGATCTGGATCCGGTGTTCGGCACAGATCCAGGTGAGTTCGGCTTTCATATCTTCGGTCGGCTCTGCCGGTTCAGGCAGCGTTGCGGCGGTTGCCTTGCGGGCCACCCGGCGCACCATGCCCTCGAAATCCTTACCGGTTGTGATCGCCAGAAAATGCGCCCCGTCCTTGCTTTCGACGCGGAAGCTGTGAGGCCTGCCCTTGGGCGCCATCGCAGTGCCTCCGGCTTCGAGATAGACATCCTTGCCGTCGATATTGATGCGAAGCCGTCCCGCGAGGCAAACGAAGACCTCATCCTCCGAATGGTGGATATGCAGGGGAGGGCTGTCGCCATGGGCCGCCCATTGTTCGACGACCGAGATATTGTCCTCGCCCTGCGCGGCAGAGACCGGGATAGCCAGCAGGTTGTTGAGAAACCAGAAGAGTTCGATCCGGGACTCCGGTTGCGATAGGGCGTTCATGACGGGGTTCCTTGTCTGGTGCCACCTTCCGGGCGGCCTGCTTGCAAACTAGCGCAACTTCGCCCATCAATGAAATTGCGAGTTGTTATAGGGCCGATCCACGCCATGGATATCAATGCGCTCGACCTCAACCTGATCCGTGTTTTTGACGCGCTCTGGCAGGAGCGTGGCGTGACCCGGGCCGGCGACCGGATCGGCCTCTCGCAACCCGCCGTCAGTGCCGCGCTGAACCGATTGCGCCACGCGCTCGGCGATCAGCTTTTCGTTCGCCGCGGCAATACGATGATCCCGACGCCGCGGGCCGAAGAACTGGCGCCGCGCGCCCGATCCGCATTGGAAGAGATCGAGCGCATGCTGGCGCCCGGCCCGGCCTTTGACCCGGCGACGCTGGAGCGGACGTTCACCCTTCTGACATCCGACTTCTTTTCGATGCTGATGATGCCGCAACTGGCGGAGAAGCTGCACGGCATCGCCCCGGGGGTCCGGATACGGGTACTGGACAGCTCGCTTGGCGATGTCGAACGCATCCTGCGTGACGATCAGGCCGACATGGCACTGGAGCGTCCGATCACCTTGCCCGAAGGCGTCGCGAAAACGCCGCTTTTCCGGTCGCCGTTCGTGATGGCTGCGGCGCGGGACGATCCGGCCGTTGCGGGTCTGACCGAGGGCGAGACGATGCCGCTTGCGGTCTTCTGCAAGCTCAATCACGCCATCCGCTCGGTTGACGGCTCGATGACGGGGCAGGTCGATACAGCATTGGAACGTCACGGCCAGTCCCGCCGGGTGACGCTCGCGCTGCCGCATTTTCAGGCGGTCGCTCTGGCCGTGGCGCGGGGCGGCATGACGGCGGCGTTGCCGGTCCAGTTCGCCCGCGTGGTGCGGGAGCCATTGGGCCTGCGGTTCTTCCAGCCGCCGGTCCCGATACCGGCACCCGATATCAGCCTTTACTGGCATTCCCGTCACGACAAGGATGCGGCGCATCGCTGGATGCGCCGCATGGTGCTGGATCTGAGTGCCGAGCTGGGCTTTCAGGACACAACGCTGTAGGTCACCGGGCAAGGCTCTGGGCAAGCCGCATCAGTTGCACAGCTTCGGCGCGGTAGCCGAACGGGTCTTCACCTCGCACAGCGTTCGCAAGCCCGATCGCCTCGTCCCAACCCCATTCCCCCAGATACTTCGGATCGCTGAGAAGCTGGCCCATTCCCGCGATGGCGGCGGCGAAGTTCGCGTCGGCATCGGCCTCGCCCGGCGTTACCGGGATCGGGTTTTCGATGAGCGTCGAGATCTCTTCGCCCGGTTGCTTGTGGCGGAGCTTGAGGAAGCCGAGTTCGGCGACATCGCCTGCAAGCGTGGGTTCGGCATAGCGTAGCGGGTCGCTCAGGATGGCAGGACTTCCGACCGGCGTGACCTCGTAAAGCGCCGTTACCTGATGGCCCGCGCCGATCTCTCCCGCATCGACCTTGTCGTTGTTGAAATCCTCGCGCGCGAGCGCCCGCGTCTCATAGCCGATCAGCCGGTATTCGGCGACGGCGGCGGGGTTGAACTCGATCTGGATCTTGACGTCGTCGGCAATGGGGAAGAGCGCGCCCGAGAGTTGATCCACGAGCACCTTCTGTGCCTCTGAAAGCGTGTCGATATAGGCCGCCGTGCCGTTGCCGTTCTGCGCGAGGGCTTGCATCGTCGCGTCGTCGAGATTGCCGCGCCCGAAGCCGAGGACGGACAGGTAGGTGCCGCTGTCGCGTTTCTTCGCGATGAAATCCTTCAATTCCTCGGGGTCATGGATGCCGACGTTGAAATCGCCGTCGGTGGCCAGAAGGACCCGGCCGATCCGCCCGTCCTCGGCCATGCTCTCGGCGACCTGATAGGCCTGCCGCAAGCCTTCCGCCCCGGCGGTCGAGCCGCCCGCGTCGAGTCGGTCGAGCGCGGCGAGGATGGTGGCGCGCTCGGACGCGGCGGTGGGTTCCAGCACCAGACCGGCGGAACCGGCATAGGTGACGATGGCCACCCGGTCCTCGGGGCGGAGCTGGCCGAGCATCAGGCCGAAGGACTGTTTCAGAAGCGGCAGCTTCTTCGGGTCGTCCATCGAGCCGGACGTGTCGATGAGGAAGACGAGGTTCAGCGGCGGGCGGTCATCAGTTGCGGGCAGTTCGCCCTGAATGCCGATCCGCAGTAGCTGCGTGTTCTCGTTCCAGGGCGTCTGGAAGAGGCTCACCGAGGCGCGGAACGGAGCCTCGCCCGCATCCGGTGCGGCGTAGTCGTAGGGGAAGTAGTTCACCATCTCCTCGATCCGGACGGCCTCCTTCGGGGGGAGATAGCCGTTCGTTAGCGAGGAGCGGATGACCGAGTAGGACGCGGTGTCGGTGTCGATGGAGAAGGTGGAAACCGGTTCCTCCGCCACGATCTTCACCGGGTTCGGGTCATCGTTGGCGTAGGCTTCGGTATCCGGTTCGGGAAGCGGAGCGATCTCGGCCTCTGGAAGTGCTATCCCGCTCTGCGCGTAACCGCTGAATTGCGGGGAGTTGCCGTTGGCACTTTTCGCCGTCGCGACAGATTCGGCGGCCGGTGCGGCCAGCGCGATTGCCGGTTCATCCATCACGATCACAGGTTCCTCGGCCATCACCATG
Source organism: Albidovulum aestuarii (assembly GCF_029961185.1). Taxonomy (GTDB): domain Bacteria; phylum Pseudomonadota; class Alphaproteobacteria; order Rhodobacterales; family Rhodobacteraceae; genus Albidovulum; species Albidovulum aestuarii. The sequence continues at coordinate 399,199 of NZ_JASBQQ010000003.1, forward strand.
GGTGCTGCCTCCACGACGGTTTCCGCCCGGCCCAAGGCATCTGAGGAGGTCTTCGCATCGGCAATCGCCGTGTCGTCGAATTCCTCCTTGGTCTCCGCCTGCCGCAAGCGGTTTTCGTTTTCAGCAGGTGCGGGTTCCTGCACAACTGGCACTGTCGGTTGCGGCGTGACCTTCTGCCCCTCAAGGCTCGGCCAGATCATCACGCCGATCCCAATGGCGGCGACGGAGGCGGTGGCGGCGAGTGCGCCGCGGGTCGTGAGTTTCGTGAACATCTCGCGTACTCCTGTCAGAACACCCGCCCGTTCGGGGCGGTCCTGATTGGGACGCGGCTTGGTCGCGGTTTCTTGGTGGCGGTCGAAGTTTTCCGTCGCGAGGCGCAGGGTTTCGGCCTTCGCCGCCGGATCGGGGGCGGGGTTGGCCTTCAGGCCCGCGCGAAGCTTGTCGAATTCATCGCTCATAACATGCCCTCCGCCCGCGCCATTTCGCGCAGGCGTTTCTTGACCTCGCTCATCCGCCAGGCGACGGTGCCTTCGGAAACGCCGAGCACTTCGGCCGCGTCCTTCTGGCTCAGCTCCTCGCCCAGCGTCAGCGCGACCGTATCCCTCAGTTCCGGCGTCAGCCGCGCCATCGTGGCGGTCAGCCAGTCTTCGGCCTCCTCGGCCTCGGCAATCTCGGCGCGCCGTGCAATCTCCCAGTCGCCCCAGCCATCCGCTGCCTTCCGGTGCGTCGCCATCCGGCGGCGGCGGTCATGGGCGGCATTGACGGTGACCCGGTAGAGCCAGGTCGTGAACCGCGCAGCCTGCCGGTAGCTGCCAAGCTTGGCGGGCAGCGCCAGACATATGTCCTGCGTCAGGTCCTCAGCCTCGGCCTTCGACCCGGTCAGACGGAATGACAACCCGAAGACCCGGTCGTAATGCCGGTTGAGGAGCGCCGCGAAGGCTTCGCGGTCTCCGTTCGCGGCGGCAATCGCCAGGGCCTCATCCGGTGTTTGCATGCGCATGACGGAACTATGACGCAGGGGCGGCGTCAATCCTTGGTGGTTGGGCGAAAAAATTTTCGATACAAAACAGGCGCAAAGCGGACACCGGGCGCCCGGTTATCGCATAACGAGGGGCTGATTTTGCCTAGCAACCCGCGGTCGGCCATATCGGGGCAAGTGTTCAGCACGAAAGGAAACGACATGCTGCCCAATGTCAGACGCACCACGATTTCCGGTATTGCCGCCCTGTCGCTGGCAATGACCGCCGCCGCCCCCGCCCATGCCTGGGGCAAGAAGGAACAGGACCTCGTCAAGGGTCTCGCCGCAGCTGCCATCATCGGCGCGGTGATCCTGAACAACCGCAACAGCCAACCGGCCACGACCCAGCGCTATACCCAGCCGCAGTACCAGCCGCCGGCTCAGACCTACCGCGCCCCGGCAAGCTATCAGCAGCCAACCTACCAGCCGAGCTATCAGCAACCGTCCTATCAGTCCGGCATTTATTCGAGCCCGGCGGCGCAGGCCTTTAACAGACTCTCGGCCCATGAGCGTCGCGCGGTGCAGACCCGGTTGTCGAACTGGGGCTACTACCATGGCGGCATCGATGGTTCGTTCGGGCCGCAGACGCATCGGGCGATCATGGCCTATGCCGGTGACACGCAGGGCACCAACCAGCTTTCGACCACCGCCGGTGCCTACGACTTCTACGCTCAGCTGATCGGGTAGCCGTCATCCTCCTGACAGGAGGGTGGCAGGAGCGCGTCACTCACGGGCTTGGCGCTCCGTCCCCGACCATGGCAGGGTCCTTCGGGTCTTGCCATGGTCGGGGACCCTCATGGAACCGTTTAAATCCGTCTATTCACCCGGCCTCGTGAGCCTGATCGGGCGTCTGATGTCACGCCATTGGGCAGGATTTAAGGCCGGAGCCTTCGAGAATGCGGTCTTGCCCGGTTTGGAGGCGCTGGAACTGAAAGCCCGCGCCCAGCTGATTGCGGATGCGCTACATGCGCAGTTGCCGGGCGATGCGGAGGAACGCAACCGCATCCTGACGGCGGTGTTGCATCCCGATCCTCTGGACCATGCCGCCGCGCCGTCGGATGAAGACGGCATCTGTGGCTGGGGTATCTTGCCGCTGACCATGATCGTCGGCCAGCACGGGCTGGACGCGTTCGACAGTTCGATGGCGGCGCTGGCCGAGATGACCAAGCGCTTTTCGTCGGAATTCGGCATCCGCCATTTCCTGCTGGCCGATCAGGACCGGGCCCTGTTGATCATGTCGCGTTGGGCTGATGACCCAAACCGCCATGTGCGCCGTCTGGTTTCGGAAGGAACGCGCCCACGTCTTCCATGGGCCATGCAATTGCCCGCGCTCAGGGCCGATCCCGCACCGGCCCTACCGCTGCTGACACGGCTGCGCGACGATCCCGAGGAATATGTCCGGCGGTCCGTTGCAAACCATCTGAACGATATCGCCAAGGATCATCCCACCCTCGTGACGCGCATCGCGCGGGACTGGATGGATGGTGCGGATCAACCGCGCCGGGCGCTCCTGCGCCACGCCTGCCGCGGACTGATCAAGGCGGGCGATGCCGATACGCTTGCCGTCTTCGGCCGGATGCCACCACGCCTTGCGCCGGTCGTGCCGCATCTTTCGGCGGACCGGGTCGGGATGGGCGAAGACCTGACCATTGCCGCCAACCTCACTTCGACAGCGGCAGGGCCGCAGGAGCTGACGGTCGATTACGTCCTCCACTTCCGAAAGGCGAATGGCCAGCTTTCTCCGAAGGTGTTCAAGGGGGCGACGCTGACGCTTCAAGCCGGGGAAAGCCGAGAATTTCGGCGTACCCACCGCTTTCGCGAGGTCACGACCCGGCGGCACTATCCGGGGCAACATGCCATCACACTCAGGGTGAACGGGCAGGACAGTGACAGTGTGGCGTTCCACCTTGCCTGCGCTGCGCCGTGAGAGCGGTACGCCTTTCGCGCCCCGTCCGGGGATGGTATGAGCCCGGTCAAAGACCTGCCGGATCAAGCACGTGCAAAAGACTTCTCTCAACCTATCCGCCGGGATCGCCTCGGTCTCGGTCGCGCTGATCCTCGTGGCGCTCAAACTCTGGGCGCTTGGCGCCACTTCGGCGCTGTCGGTCGCGGCCTCGCTGGCGGACAGTGCGCTTGACCTGATGATGTCCTTGGGTGGGCTGATGGCGATCTTCTACGCGGCGCGGCCCGCCGATGAAGATCACGCATTCGGCCATACCTCGGTCGAGGACCTGGCGGCCCTTGCGCAATCGGTGTTTATCGTCATTTCGGGCGTTGTTATCGGCACCGGAGCGGTGCGAAGGCTCCTGTCCGATACGCCGACTGCACTTGCGCAAGAGGGGCGTGGTATCGCCGTCATGGTGGTGTCGATCCTTCTGACGGTGGCGCTCGTGCTCTGGCAGAGGCGGGTCGCGCGGATGACCGGCAACAAGGTCGTTGCGGCGGATTCTTTGCATTACATGTCCGACCTGATGCCGTCCGTGGGCGCCATCGGCGCCTTGTGGATCTCGCGCCATTTTGGTGTCGGTCAGGTTGACAGCGTGGTGGCCCTCGCCGCAGCCCTGATGCTGATCTTCGGCGCGATACGGATCGGCAAGGGGGCCTGGGATGCGCTTATGGATCGGCGTGCGGACCCCGAGCTGATCGCCGCAATCGGCGAGCTTGCCGGAACCTGGCCGGGCGTGCATGGTTTCCACGATCTGAAGACGCGGATGGCGGGCAGCAGGGTTTTCGTAAATATCCATATTGAGCTGGACGGGGATCAGTCGCTGCGCGACGCCCATGCCATCGGTGCCGGATTGCGCCGGAAGATCATCGAGACATGGCCGCAATGCGATGTGATCGTGCACAAGGATGTCGCGGGCGAGCGGTAAGAGGCAGGGGACGGAAGGGAACAGAATGAACAGTTATCTCAATTCCGAGACACCTCCGCCGATCATGGTGGGCACGCCACCACCGCCCGAATGGCGGGTGCCGATGATCGACTGGGACAGGCCGCCCTGGAATCGCTGGGCCTTCCAGCATATGCGCAAGTTGTTGCCGACCGCACCGGTCCCGCGTGGCGATCATGTGCGGCCACTTGAAGAGGCGGCGGCACCGATCGAGGGGATAACCTTTGACACGGGCACAGGCCCCACGACCGTCGCCGAATGGATCGACCGGACCTATACAGACGGCTTTCTGGTGCTGATGGATGGCAGGATCATCCACGAATCCTACTGGAACGGTATGAGCCTCGGATCGCTGCACCTTATGCAGTCGGTGTCGAAGTCCATAACCGCGACCGCTGCCGCGCCGCTGATCGAGGAGGGGCTGCTCGATCCTTATGCGCTGGTCACCGATGTCCTTCCGGAACTCGCCACCACAGCTTGGGCCGGTGCTAAGCTCGGCCAGGTCATGGATATGACGTCGGGCGTTCGGTTCGACGAATCCGACTATGCGAACCGTATGAGCGATATCGGCAAGATGGATGTCGCATCGGGCTGGAAACCGGTTCCGCCCGGCTATGAACACGTCGACTGGCCTGGTTCGGTCCATGACCAGATCCTGTCGCTGACGACCGCAGAGGCCGCGCATGGCGCGCGGTTCGAATACCGGTCGATTGAAACCGATGTACTTGCCCATGCGATGGAGCGGGTGACGGGACAGCGTCTGCCCGAAATCGTCTCGGATCGGCTCTGGAAACCGCTCGGGGCCGAGGCGGAGGCCTATTTTACCGTCGATCCGTCTGGTTACGCACTGGCCTGCGGCGGCTTCAACGCCGGCCTGCGCGATCTCGCCCGCTTCGGTCAGCTTTACCTCGACGGTGGCATGGTTGCGGGGCGTCAGGTCATTCCCCATGCCTGGATCGCTGATGTGCAAGGCGGCGATCACGGCCATTTCAACGACCATGGGCGGGATTACTTCCCGAACGGCTGCTACCGGAACCAGTTTTGGATCGAGGACCGGGACCGCCAAGGCCATTTCTGCCTCGGTGTCTTCGGGCAATGCATCTATGTATCACCCGAGCGCGGCATGGTCTTTGTGAAACTCTCCACATGGCCCGAGGCCACAAATCCGCAGCGCATGAAGGATACGGTTGCGGCGTTCCATGCCATCGCCGGATATTTCGGCCGCTAAACCGGTCTCATATCTGTTTGTAAACCACGTCGCCGCCGACCACCGTCATGATGACGCTCGTGCTTCCGATTTCATGGTCGGGGCAGGTGAAGATGTCGCGGTCGAGCAGGATCAGATCCGCCGCCTTGCCAATGGCGAGAGAGCCGGTTTCGGCCAATCTCCAGGCTGCCGCCGCGGCTTCGGTCGTGTAGCCCGCGACAGCTTCCATCCGTGTGATGCGCTCTTCAGGAACGAAGGGCGGCACTTTGCCTTCGGCTGCGGGGGGCTGGCGGGTGACGGCGGTTTCGATGATCTCGAACGGATTCAGGGTGGAAACGCCCCAGTCGCTGGACAGGGCCATCGCGGCGCCGCCATCAAGCAGCGACCGGAACGCATAGATCCAGCGGCTGCGTACATTGCCGACCATCGGCACGGCGACATCAGTCACAGACGGTTCGTCGCGGGCCCAGAGCGGCTGGACATTGGCCATGACCCCGAGCGCCCGGAAGCGCGGAATATCGGCGGGATCGAGGAACTGGATATGGGCGATCTGGTGTAGCGAGGGCCAGTCGCCATTCGCGATCCGCGCCGCCTCGCAGCCGTCGAGCGCGGCCCGAACCGCCATGTCGCCTATGGCGTGGACGTGGATCTGGAAGCGCGCGGCGTCGAAGGCCGTGAACATCTCGTTGATCTGGTCGGGCGTGAACATCAGGGGCGCGTTGCCGCCCTCGGCGTCCGAATAGGGCGCGATCATCGCGGCTGTCCGGTTCTCGACGACGCCGTCGAGGAAGAACTTGGCCGAATGCACCTTGAAGCGCGGCCCCCTCGCGCTGGCTCGGAAGGCAGTCAGACGCTCGACCGCGCCTTCCGTCGTGTCGAACGCGTTGACGAGCGCGGTTGCCGCCACCCGCAATGTCAGCTCGCCCGCAGCTTCCAGCGCGCGGTAGACGCGGACATGGCGCTCCTCCACCTTGGCGTCGATGACGCCGGTGATGCCATGGCGATGGGCGAGCGCCTGCGCCCATTTCACGCCTGCGGCAAAGTCGGCGTCGGAGGGGTGAGGCATACGGCTTTCGGCCCACATGACCGCGTTTTCGTAGAGCATGCCGGTGGGCTCGCCACTGGCATCCGTAACGAAATGGCCGTTCTGCGGATCGGGCGTTCCGGGTTCTAGCCCGACCGCCTTGCAGCCGAGCGTATTCATGCAGCCGTTATGCCCGTCCGAGGCGACGATCAGGCAGGGCCGGTCGGGAACCGCCCGGTCGAGAAGATGACGGTCGAGGTTCTGCGCGGTGAAGATGCCAGAATACCAGCCGGTGCCATTGACCCATGGCCGGGAGTGCGTTTTCGCGAAGGCCGACAATGTCGCCACGATGTCGTCAGGGCTGCGCGCGGCAGAAAGATCGGCGTTCCGGCTGTAATCCTGCCCGCTGTCCTGAAGATGGATATGGGTGTCCTGAAACCCCGGCAGCACCAGCCGCCCGCCCGCGTCGATCACCCGGGTGGTGGCATGCGCCAATGCCCGGATATCGGCACTGTTCCCTAGCGCCGCGACACGCCCGTTCCGGACAGCCAGCGCCTCCGCATAGGGAATCGCCCCGTCCATCGTGACGATGCGCGCATTGATGACGATCAGGTCAACGGAATGTGTGTTCGCGGTCATTGGGGTTTGCGGGCCTTGAGGTGGGTCGGGCAATGCTCGCCGGTGTCCAGCACGGGGATCATCCTTTGCCAGATGCCGATATTGTCATCCACGAAATCCTGCCCGACCAGCTTGGCCGCCGCCTGCCCGACCGGGCCTTTGAGGCGGTCAAGTTCCGATCTTGCGGTGTCGCGGTACCAGGGGTTGCGGCTTGTGATCGTGATGTCGGTGAAGCCTGCTTCGACCATGGCCTCGCGGTAGCGGCCGGGTGAGGCCATGCCGAAATCGAGCCCCTCGGCGGCGATATAGGCGGCCATCTCGGCGCTTGGCGCGCCGTCATGGCCGATCAGCCAGTCTGACGCGATGAACCATCCCCCGGGGCGCAGCACGCGGAAGACCTCGCGCATGAGGGCGTGCTTGTCGGGGATGTGGACGATGGAGTCTTTGGAAAAGACGATGTCGAAGGTAGAGGGCGGGAAGGGCAGAGGGCCGGGAACGACTTTCAGGCAGCCGATGCGATCCGACAGCCCGGCGTCCGAGATCACTTCGCGGGCGCGGGTCAGAACGGTGTCCTCGACGTCGATCCCGGTGACGTAACCCGCGCCGTGGTTGCTGATGAGCGCGACGTCGATCCCGCCCGCGCCGCAACCGATGTCGAGAATGGCCTTGCCGCCGAGGTGCATTCCGGCAACGACCCGACCGACCTCGTCCGGACCGCCCGGGGACAGGAAGCCCGTGCCCCAGAGAGCCTCGAGCATGTCTATCAGGCGTCTGTGATAAAGCTCGCCACCTTCCGCTTCCATGTCCCCGTCCTCCCTCTCTTGCCTGATCTGGGTCAGGCGCTGATTTTCTGACGTTCAAGCGCGTCCCAGTCCGTGGCCGCGATGATCTGCGCGGGTTCGTTCACGTCGCGTGTCCAGCAGTAGATGCACAGGAACGGAACCGGGCCCACCTTGGTCAGATGCGGCTGGCCGGGCTCGTTCCAGACCGGCTCATGCGCGGGTTTGACGGTGATCGGTCCTTCCGGAGCGAAGCGCCAGCCATGCGGTCCGGTCAGGGGTGCATAAAGCTCTGGCGCGGGATGCGCGTGGTCGCGGTAGAGCAGACCGGGCGCGATCAGGAAAAGGCCGAGATCGAAGTCGTCGGCGGCAATCGCGCCCTCTCCGATCAGCGAGGTATAGGCGTGGCCGGCGTTGAAAGCGGTGCCGATCTGTTCCGGGGGGTAGCTGTCATAGACGCGCCAGCACAGATGCGGTTCGGCCATTTCGATCGCGGTGGCAAGGGCAGGGTGACTGTCGGTGAGTGCCGCAAGCGCTGCGGGCAGATAGGCGCGGACGGTCGCGTCCGGGCCGCGTGGTTCAGGCCGCACGGGACCATCGCGGAGGGCAGCCAGTCCGGCGCGGGATTCTGCGATACCGGCACCGGGGAGGGTCGCGAGATAGCGGTCGACCTCATCCAGCAGAAGCCGCAATGCCTGCTCGCGGTTCAGATCGGGCGGAGGGGGCAGGTTCGGTGCAAGACCGCGCGTCGCCATGAGTGCCGCGGGGTCGTCACCATCGCGCGCCGAGCAGATGCGGTAGACCTCAAGGGCCTCGGATGACAGCAGACCCTTGCAGTTGAAGTACATCGCGGCGGCATAACGCACGCGCCCCGAACCCGGCTGTCCAAGCGCGGCGTAAAGGTCGACACGTGCGCGCGCATCGTCCCGTGCGGTCATTGGTTGGCCTGATAGGCAAGCTGGATGTCAAGCTCGCGGCGCTTTTCCGCGCGGTTCAGGAGCCAGCCCGCGGTAAAGACCCCAATGCCCACGATCACCACCGTGATCGTCGCCAGAGCATTGATATCAGGCGTGACGCCAAGCTTGACCTTCGACCAGATCAGGATCGGCAGGGTCGTCGTGCCCGGCCCGGTGGTGAAGTTCGTGATAACCACATCGTCGAGCGAGATGGTGAAGGCCAGAAGCCAGCCCGACAGGATTGCAGGGGAGATGACCGGCAGCGTGATATCCTTCATCACCTGCCATGGGCGGCTGCCCAGATCCATCGCGGCCTCTTCAATGGCCTCATCGGCTTGGACGAGGCGGGAATGGACGATGGTCGTGACGAAGACCATTGAGAAGGTGATGTGGGCCAGCGTCACCGTGGTGAAGCCGCGCGTCGCGGGCCAGCCGATATATTCGGCCATCAGTATGAAGAGCATGAGCGAGGCGATGCCGGTGATCACTTCGGGCATGACGAGCGGGGCGGTCACGAGACCGGAAAACAAGGTGCGTCCGCGGAACCTCTTGAACCGCGCCATCGCGATGCCCGCCATGGTGCCGAGGATGGTCGCGACCGTGGCGCTGAGGACCGCGATCTCCAAGGACAGGATAACCGCCTTCAGGACCTGCCGGTTGGACAGCAGCGAGATGTACCACTTGGTGGAGAACCCGCCCCAGACGGTCGCCAGCCGCGATCCGTTGAACGAATAGACCATCATCGAAATGATCGGGATGTAGAAGAAAGCGAATCCGAAGCAGAGCATTGTGATCAGGAAGACGGGCCGGCGGTTCATGTTGCCTCCTTCTGTGCTTTCTCATGCGCCTTGCCGTCGTAATAGGTGTAGATCATCAGCGGTACGACGAGGAGGAGGAGGAGCGCCACGGCCACGGCCGAGGCCATCGGCCAGTCCCGCGCCGAGGCGAATTCGTCGGAGATGACGCGGCCGATCATCGGCCGTGAGGAGGAGCCGACGAGCGAGGGGATGATCAGTTCGCCCGAGGCCGGGATGAACACCAGAAGCGATCCGGCGATGATACCCGGCACCGACAGGGGCAGCGTCACGTCGCGGAAGACCTGAAACGGTTTCGATCCGAGATCCATCGCCGCTTCGTTCAGCGAGATGTCGAGCTTTTCAAGATTGGCATAGAGCGGCAGGATCATGAACGGCAGATAGGAATAGACCGTCACCAGCACGACCGCGAAGCCGGTATTCATCATCGGGATGTAGCGCAGCGCCATGTCGGACGGGACGATCCAGTTGTAGGCGCCCGTCAGAAGCTTGTTGAACCAGCTGTTCGTGCCCATGAGCCCCATCCACGCATAGACCCGCAAAAGGAACGAGGTCCAGAACGGCAGGATCACCAGCATCAGGAGGACGTTGCGCCATGACCGGCTGACCCGCGTCAGGCCCAAAGCCATCGGATAGCCGATCAGAAGGCACATCAAGGTCGCGAATGTCGCGTTGCCGATGGAATTCAGATAGGCGCGGATATAGAGGTCGTCGCTGAAAAGCCGCGCATAGTGGTCGGTGTTCATCACCGGATAGTCACCGCCGAAGGAGAAGGGTGGGGCGGTCGGTGTGCGCGTGGCGAAGCTCATCGCCATGACGATGACGAAAGGCAGAAGGAAGAACAGCGCCAGCCAGATATAGGGGGTCGCGATGGTGATCTTGATCCAGCCGCGCCGGTTGAACCATTTCCGCAAGCTTGCAGAGCGTGACGAGAGGCTCATCGGATCAGTCCTTCAGCAGGATGGCCGACGAGGGGTCGAACGACAGCCAGACCGCGTCTTCCCAGTCCGCGACCCTCTCGTTTTCACCGACGCGCCGCGAGTTGACCGAGTTGATGGACAGCACACGCCCGGATGGCAGTTCGATACGGTAGAGTGAGTCCTTGCCGAAATAGGCGAGGTCGCGGACCTTGCCGGAAATGGCGTTTGGCCCTTCGGGTTTCGACCGCGAGATCGTCAGTTTTTCGGGACGGATTGCCAGCGTGATCTGTTGGCCGGGCGTGAGGCCCGGGATCGCGCGCGCCTCGACCGTGGCGCCAAGTTCTGGCGCGTCCACGGTTGCGACCTCGTCGCGCACACCCCGAATCGTCGCGTCGAAGAAGTTGATCGACCCGATGAACCCGGCGACGAGTTTCGAATTGGGGTATTCATAGACCTCGGTCGCGGTGCCGGTCTGCATGATCCGGCCCTTGTCCATGACCGCGAGACGCGACGACAGCGTCATCGCCTCTTCCTGATCATGGGTGACGACGATGAAGGTCGTGCCGGTCTTGTCCTGAATATCCATCAGTTCGAACTGCGTCGCCTCGCGCAGCTTCTTGTCGAGCGCGGCGAGCGGTTCGTCGAGCAAGAGAAGCTTCGGCTGCTTGGCGAGCGCGCGCGCCAGCGCAACGCGCTGCCGCTGGCCGCCGGAAATCTGGTGCGGCTTGCGGTGGGAAAAGTCGGAAAGCTGCACAAGCGCCAGCATCTCGCGCACCCGGTCTGCACGCTGGGACGCTGTCATGTCCATATGTTTCAGCCCGTAGGCGACGTTCTTTTCGACCGTCATATGGGGAAAGAGCGCATAGGACTGGAACATCATGTTCACCGGGCGCTCATAAGGGGGCAGGTCGGTCATGTCCTGCCCGTCGATAAAGATGCGGCCCTCGGTCGGGTCCTCGAACCCGGCGAGCATCCGCAGAAGCGTGGTCTTGCCGCAGCCCGAACCGCCGAGGAGAGAAAAGATCTCTCCCTTGCGGATTTCGAGGTTGACGGAGGAGACCGCCGTGAATGATCCGAACCGCTTCGTTACGCCTTCAACGCGAATGAAGGGCGGTTCCTTTTCGGCCAGCGCGGCGGCGCGCGGAAACTGCGCGACTTTCGCGCCAATATTCGTCGCAGGTTCGGACATCCAGACGGTCTCCTCCGGTGAGTGGTTGCCAGTGGAACCGGTTGGTTCAGCCCGACTTGATGTCCTGCCAGGCGCGGGTGATGGCCCGGTCCTGCTCTTCGCTGAACGGTTTCGGCGCCCACATCCGGCCGATCGTCTCGGCGTCGGGATAAACCGCCGGGTCGTCGAGGATTTCCTGCAGAACGAATTCGCGCGCGGGCACGTTGGCATTGGCGTAGTAGGTGTAGTTCGTGCATCCCGCAGCGACTTCGGGCTGCATCATGAAGTCGAGGAACTTGTACGCGTTCTCGCGGTTCGGCGAGTCCGAGGTGATGCACATCACATCGACCCAGGCCGGCGCACCGGTTTTCGGCACGAAATAGGCGAGGTTCATGTCGATCCCGGCCTCGGCCGCGCGGCCCGCCGCTGTCGCATAGTCGCCCGACCAGTTGTTGATCGCGCAAAGTTCGCCGTTCGGGATCGCGTTGAGGTAGTTCGTGTTGTCGAAGGTGCGGATGTACTGGCGGATCGGTTTAAACGCCTCAACGACCTTCTGGTAATCCTCGACATTCGTCGTGTCGCCGTCGAGCCCGAGATATTTCAGCACCATCAGCATGATGTCGGTCGGGCTGTCGAGGATCGAGATGCCGCAATCGGCGAGCTTCGCGGCATTCTCGGGATCAAAGATCAGATCCATCGAGGTCATGTCGGCATCGGGGATCCGTTCGTTCACCATGTCGACATTGTAGGTGAAGCCGACCGAGCCCCACATGTAAGGCATGCCGTATTTGTTGCCTTCATCCCAACCCGACAGGATGCGCAGGATTTCGGTGTCGAGATTGCCCCAGTTGGGCAGCAGGGACTTGTCAAGTTCTTCGTAGATCCCGGCGGCTATGGCGCGCGGCATGTCGATACCAGCATGGTCGACCACATCGTAGCCCGTCGATCCGGCAAGCATCTTGGCCTGCATCTCCTCGGCCGAGGAATAGGTGTCATAGATGACCCCGATCCCGGTCTGCGCCTCGAAATCCGCGAGCGTCGTCTCGCCGATGTAATCCGCCCAGTTATAGACATTCACGGTGCCGGATTGTGCCCAGGACGGGCGCACATACGGCATCGCAAGGCCCGCTCCGAGCGCTGCAAGCGTCGTTCTTCTTGTCAGTTTGGTCATTGCTGGTCTCCTCCCTTAGTCGTCGCCGTTCATGTTGAGATTATGTGGTTTTCGCGTCGGCGCTACGCATTTCTTCGTTGATCGTACTGAGTTCATCTTCCGGTGGACTGTCTTCGAGCGTCATGACCGGAATAAGCGCGCGCAGCCGGTCGTGGTGGGTGCGGACGCCGAATTCGAGGTCGGACAGGTGAAAGTCATCGAAGGCCGAAGACTTCATCGACTCGTTGGACCAGATCGAAAGCTGCTGGTCTTCAACCGAGGTTTCTCGGTCGATCCGGTAAGCCAGGTAGCGCGCGGCACGCTCCTCGCGCGTTTCGTGCGGGCGGCGGTACAGCCTACCCGACATCTCGGTCTTGTTCAGCGAATGCGGAATGTCCTGGTAGTACTGTGCGCCTTCGGGCGTGAAGGCGATGACCGAATTTGGAAAGATGCCGTAATAGGTCCAGCTGCTGCGCAAGTGATCGGGCAGCCAGTCGCGGCCCTTGCTGAATTTCACGTAGTTTCGGACCGACCATAGGCGGCCGGGCTGGTCGCCGTATTCGGCGATTGATTGCGAGATGCCGCCGGAAAAGATCATGTCGCGGTAGCTGCGGCCGTAAAGATCCTGCAGCGCGGGATGCGCCATCGCTACATGGTAGCCTTCGTTGTCCACGTCGCGCATGGATTTCCAGTTGATCGGCAGCGGTTCGACCGTCCAGTGGCCAAGCGCGTCGCTGGGCAGCAGTTCAGCCGCGCGGTAAGCCGCGAAATCCTCGTCAAAAGGCTTGAGAAGTTCGGCAACCGAAGGCTGCGGACCTTCGCGGAACCGCAGGAAGATGAAGCCGTGCCAGATCTCCATGTCGAGCGGTTTGAGCCCGAACTTGGACCGGTCCATGTCGCCAAAGGTTTCGGGCCGCGCCGCCCCCCTGAGCGTGCCGTCGAGATTATAGACCCAGCCGTGGAACGGGCAGACCATCGCGGATTTGCAATGGCCCGATGTGCCATCGGCCAGCCGCGCGCCACGGTGGCGGCAGAGATTGTGGAAGGCGCGGACCTCGCCATCGCGGCCCCGGATGATGAGCGCGCGTTCGTCGAGGAAGTCGAAGGTCAGCCAGTCGCCGGGTGCCGGCATGTCGCTGACATGCCCGGCCACCTGCCAGTGGGTCAGCAGAACTTCGGAACATTCGAGGTCGAACAGCGCCTGCGAATGATAGGTCCAGCCCGGGAGGCCCCGGCGGTCCCAGTCGTTCGGTACAGGTATCGGTTTCAGGCTCTTGTTCATGGCGTTTCTCCGATGGTCGTGTTCATCTGCCGACGCACCCAGTCATGGAATTTCGCGATGTCGAATTCCTGTGGCATCAGTCGGCCGTGCCGGTAGTGGCTGCTTCGCAGCCCGCGCTGGTTCATCTCGCAGGCCTCACCATCCTGAGCCATCACGATGGTTGCGAACGCGGCCACGGATGCGGCGTCAAAGCCGGGTTGGGCAAGCGTTTCTGCCGGGAACAGCCATTCGGCGGTCAGCCGGGTCCGTTCCGGCCCGAGCGGCATCAGCGAGACGGCGCGCACGTAGTCGACATGGGCGACGATGTACATCGTGGGATAGATCGTCACGAAGTTATGGCCATTGGCGCGTTCGTCGGCGGAAAGGTTGGGAAATTCCGGGCCGCAGGGTTCGCCCGACATGGTCCATGTCACTGCCTTGTCGCGCAGCGCGGTTGGCCGTTCGGTGTCGGCTGACCAATTCGAACTCTCCTCGGGCGACATGATTCCGTCGCGGTAGACCGGGACCATGTCGCAAAGCTCAGGGTGGATGCCCGGGCAGTGCAGGCATTCGTTGTAGTTTTCCCAGAAGATCTTCCAGTTGCAGTCGATATCCTTGACCAGACGGTGGCCCGTGCGAAGGTCCGCCATCGGCCAGTTGTCGAGTGCGGCCAGTCCCAGATCGGGCGCGAGTTCGCCGGGCTCGTCTGCGAGGGTGAGAAAGACGAAGCCATTCCAGAGCCGGACGTGGACCGGGAAGAGGCTGTGATCCTCCTTGCGGAAATCGTCGGTCGGCGTCGCATAGGCGGTCGAGATGAGCCGCCCGTTCGTATCGTAAGCCCAGGCATGGTAGGGGCAGCGGATAAGCTTGCCGAGCTCGGCATTATCCTCGATGCAAAGTTCCGAGCCGCGGTGGCGGCAGGTATTGTGAAAGGCCGATACCCGGCCATCCCGGTCGCGACAGAGGATCAGATTGTGGCCCGCTAGATCGAACCGCCGCATCGTGCCGGGGGAGAGGTCATCAAGCCGGCCCGCGCAGACCCAGTTCCGCGCCCAGATCGTCTGCCGCTCGCGCTCGTACCAGTCGGGATCGACATAGGACGACGCGGGAAGCGTCTCGGGGCAGTGGTCGAGAAGCGGCGATGCGGGATGGCGGTGTTCGGTCATGACGTTTGTCCTCAGAACCGTCCGGGGGGTGTGGCGCGCCGACGTGGCGGGGCGAAGAAGGGGCGAGCGACGATTTCGGCCTTCATCATCAGCTTGACGTAATGCAGTTCGCGGAGCGCATAGATTTCGGCCCAGATGCCGCCTTTCGCCCTGGTGTCATACGGGCGGCGCATATGGGCCAATGCGATGCTGCTTTTCGTCACCGGCGACCATGCGGCGGAGGTGACCTGACCGATCTCGCGGTCGCGACCGTCATAGAGGATCGCGTGATCTGCCGCGACGTTGCCTTCGATGTCGAGCGCGACGAACGCCCATTCGCTGGATTGCGTGTCGTGTTCCTTCAAAAGCGCGCGGCGGCCGTTGAAATGGCCCTTGCCGAAGTCGATCATCCAGTCGAGCGCCATTTCGTAAGGGGATCGCACGCGGTCTTCGCGGACCGCCTGATCGGCGGGCACGAAATCGGCATTGGTGGTGATGAAGCCTGCCTCGATCCGCGCGAGGTTGAGCGCGGCGGACCCGACCGGGCGGATGCCGCAATAACCACCTGCCTCCATCAGGCGGTCCCAGAGCGGCAGCGCCAGCCCCGGTTCGATCCAAAGTTCATAGCCGAGATCACCCGTGAAGCCGGTGCGCGAGATCGTCAGCGTGCCGCCCTTGAACGGATACCGCGCGATGCGGAAAGGTTTCAGCGCCGAGACGTCAAAGCCCGCCTCGGTCAGAACCGCCGCTGTGCAGGGCCCCTGAAGCGAGAGGCCCGCGATCTCGTCGGTCGCATCGCGGATGGCGACGTCAAAGCCAAGGGTGGAATCCGCCAGCCAGGGCAGGTGCCGTTCCTGGCAGCAAAGCAGGAACTCGGCTTCCCCCAGCCGGAACAGCGTACCGTCGTCGAGCAGCTTGCCGTGATCATCGCACCATGCCGTGTAATGCACCGCGTCCACCGGCAGGCGCGCCACATCCCTGAGCGTCAGCCGGTTGAGGTAATCGACGGCGTCGGGCCCGGTAATCCGGTATTTGATCATCGGGCAGAGGTCGTAGAGGCTCGCCGTGTTGCGGATGGCGGTGTATTCCGTTTCCGCGTCTTCGAGGACAGTCGCGGTCGTGTATCCGGCCCATGGGGCCCATTCGTTCAGGACATTGGCTGCAGCGACACGGTCGTGAAAGGCCGTGGTCCTGAGCGGGGTTTCGAAATGGTGACGCAGATCCTTCATGCCGCCACCCCCGACAGGATGCGTTCGGCCGCGTTCCAGCCCGCCGCGCCCGAAATGCCGCCGCCCGGATGGCTGCCCGCGCTGGCGAGCCAGAGCCCCGCGATGGGTGTCGAATACTGGGCGACATCGGCGAAGGGGCGCAGAAACAGCATCTGCTCCACGCTCAGCTCGCCGTGATGCCAGTTGCCCCCGGCCATCCCGTAGCGCGCCTCGATATCCTGTGGCATCAGAAGCTCGCGTTCGGAAATTAGGCCGCCGATCCCGGGCGCATGGTCTTCAAGAACATTTAGCGTATTGGCCAGCATCTGTTTGCGCGCCTTGTCGAGCCCGTCGCGCGGGTCGTGCGGTGCGAACTGGACGATGGCCGACAGGAGATGCGGGTCATCTGTCCCGGTACCTTCGTGCGCGGTCGGGATCACGATCTCCATCACCGGGCGTTCGGGCACTTCGCCGTATTTCGTGGCGTTGAAGGCGTTCTCGACCGTGTTGATATCCGGTGCGATCATCAGTCGTGTCGCAAGGTCCGCACCGCGGAAATCGGGTCGTGCGGTCAGGGCAAGATGGAGTTTCGCCGCGCCGCCACGCGACCGGATGTTCCGGGTGCGCCGGACAAAACCGGTGTCGAGGTGGCGAGCGCCCACGAGGTCCAGAAGCGTCTGTTTCGGACCCGCCGCCGAAACGATCGTCGGGGCCCGGTAGGTTTCGCCCGAGGTCAGGACTACGCCGGTCGCGCGGTCGTCCTCGATCAGGATGCGTTCAACCCGCGCGCCGGATTGAAGCGTCACACCTGAAGCGGCGGTGGAGCGCGCCATGGCGTCGGCGACGGTGCCCATGCCGCCTTTCGGCAGCGCGAGTGCGGCGCGGGTGCCTGCCGCCTCGCCCGCGAGGCGATTGAGATAGACCAGAAGCGAGTTCGGCGAGCGCGGGCCGAGCCATGACCCGAGCACGGCGTCGAAGGCCAGAACCCCCCTGAGCCGATCATCGGTGAGGTCATCCTCCAGAAAGTCGGCGACGTTGATGAGGAAGAGCCTGAGAAACTCGCGGAACTCCTCGCGACCGAGGCGGCGGAGGCCAAGCCCGATCTTCGCGAGCCCGAGCATGTCGTTGCCGGCCTTGCGGGCGATCCGGGGCGGGGTCAGCGCGCGGAACGGGACCAGCGCCTCGGCATAGGTCAGCAGGCGCTTGCGAAGTGTGGCCCAGGCGGCGCGGTCGGCGTCGCTCAGCGAACCCGAAACGCTGGCCCCGGCGGGGCCTTCGAGAACGAGGTGGTCGCCGGTGGCCGACAGGGCGGTCGTCGTAAGGTCCGTCGCAGCATAGGAAAAGCCGTGCTGGTCGAGGTCCATTCCGGCATGAACGCGCGGATCGAGCATCATCAGGAGATGCGCGAGCGGCATCTGTAAGGCACCCGATGCCGGGTCGCCGCCGACGGCAGCGCCGCCGGGACGGTCGGCGGCATCGAGCACAAGGACGCGCTTGCCGCCCTTGGTCAGGCGGGCCGCACAGGCCATCCCGTTGGTGCCGCCACCGATCACGATCGCATCAAACGACTGCATAGGCCTCCCTCATCTCGGTGGACGCGCGCGTGTCACGGAGGATTTCGGCGGCGGCGTTGCGGCCCGGGGCCCCCATGACACCGCCGCCGGGATGGGCAGAGGAGCCGCAGAGCCAGAGGTCGCGGATGGGCGTCTTGTACTGGGCATAGCCCGGCACCGGACGGTTGAAGAGAAGCTGGTCGAAGGTCAGCTCGCCCTGGAAGATATTGCCCTCGGTCAGGCCCACCTCGGCCTCCAGCTCGCGCGGTGTGCGGATCTCGGCATGCAGGACGCGGTCCTTGAAGCCGGGTGAGTATTCGGCGATCTGGTCGATGACCGTCTGGCCGAAGGCATCGCGGTCGGCATCGGTCCAGTCGCGCCCGTCGATCTTCGGCGGCGCATACTGGATGAAGCAGGACATGAAATGTTTGCCCGGCGGCGCCATCGTCGGGTCGATCATCGTCGGCATCATCGTGTCCTGGAACGGATCGCGGCTGAAGCGGCCGGCCTTCCAGTCGTCATAGGCGCGTTCCATACGTTCCACGCTGTCGGTGAAATGCAGGTCGCCCTTCAGCATCGGTGCCCCTTCCGGCAAGGCCGGGAAATGCGGCGCCGCATCGAGCGCGATATTGAGTTTGCCGGACGAACCGCGGGTCTTGAACCGTTCCACCCGGCGCGTGAAGTCGGGGGGCAGTTCGTCGCGGTCGACATGTTTCAGGAAGGTTCGCTTCACATCCATGTTGGACAGGACGCGCTTGGCCACGATCTCTTCCCCGCCGTCAAGCCGGAGGCCGACCGCGCGGCCGTTGCGGACCAGAACCTGCTCTACGCCCTTGCCGGTCCGCACTTCGCCCCCGGAGGCCCGGAGGGACGCGGTCAGCGCCTGCGTGATCGCCCCCATGCCGCCGCGCGCGAAACCCCATGCGCCGACATTGCCGTCCACGTCGCCCATGTAGTGGTGCAGAAGCACATAGGCCGAGCCCGGCGACATCGGTCCAAGCGCGGTGCCGATGATCGCCGAGACGGCGAGATAGGCCTTGATCACCGGGCTTTCGAAATATTCATCGAGGAAGTCCGAGATCGACATGGTCCAGAACCGGATCATGTCGCAGATCTGGCTTTCGGACATTTCGCCGACCTTGCGGCCAAGCCATGCCAGTTCGGCAAGATCGCGGGGGCGGAACGTCGCGGGGTCGGGCGGTGTCCGCATCAGAAGCGGCCGGATGAACCGGCAGTGTCGCATGATATCGCGCGAATAGCGGTCATAGGCTTCCGCATCGCGTGGCGAATAGCGCGCGAATTCGCGGCGGTTGGCGTCGTGATCGCGGAAAATCGCGAGATAGCCGCCGTCGCGGGTAAAGACCGCGCCACCCTCATAGGGTAGAACCTGCAGGCCATATTTCGGCAATTCGAGGTCGCGCATGATCTCGGGCCGGAAAAGCGAGCAGACATAGGAGCAGTTGGAATAGGTGAAGCCGGGATGCAGTTCCCGCGATACGGCGGCCCCACCGATCCAGTCGTTTTTCTCGACGACGACGACCTTCAGCCCGGCGCGGGCCAGATAACAGGCTGCAACCAGCCCGTTATGGCCCGCACCGATGATGGCCGCATCGTAGCTCATGCGCGCTTCTCGGCCTCGAAATGCTCCAGCGTCATGTCGACTGCGGTCTCGAACGCCTTCAGCGTGTCGTCGAGACAGGCCGTGTCATGGGCTTCGCACATGAACCAGGGTTCGCGGCTGTCGGGTTCGCAGATGATGCCGAGATCGTGGAGGAAATAGGCCATCTGGTCGTAGAAGGAATAATCCGACCGCTTCCAGTCGCGGTAGTTGTCGGGTGCCTTGTCGGCGAAGAAGAGGCCGAACATCGAGTCGTGCCCCGCATAGGAATGCGCGATCCCGCGACGGTTCAGGACGCGCGACATGCCGGCCTTCAGATCGGCACCGTATTTCGCGAGCGTTTCCAGCGCCGGGGTCTCGTCAATGATGCGCAGGCATTCCTCGGCGGCGGCAAGGCTGACGGAATGCGCGGTATAGGTGCCGCCATGGGCCGCGCCGCCATAGCGGAAGGTCCGCATGACTTCCTCGCGTCCGCCGACAACCGCGATCGGGTAGCCGTTCGCCATTGCCTTCGCGAAGGTGCAGATGTCCGGCGTGACGCCAAGCAGCGACTGGACGCCGCCGCGCGCGACGCGGAAACCGGTCTTGACCTCGTCGATGATCAGAAGAACGCCGTACTGGTCGCAGAGCCGCCGGGCCAGTTGCACATATTCCGCCGTGGCCGAGATGCCGCAGCAATTGCCCTGAATCGGCTCGATCAGCATCGCCGCCATCGTGTCGCCGTGGCGCTTGAACGTGTCTTCCAGCCGCTGCATGTCGTTCATCGGCACCAGATGGGCGAGCGAGCGTAATTCCTGTGGTATGCCTTGCGAATAGGGCACGACCTCGGGATCACCGCCGCCCTTGCGGCTCCACTCCTCGACATTGGCCATCCACATCGCTGCATCAAAGAGGCCGTGATAGCCGCCTTCGATCAGCAGATAGCTGTCGCGCCCGGTATGGGCACGGGCAAGGCGCAGGGCGGCCATCACCGCCTCGGTGCCCGAGTTGGAGTAGCGTACAAGATCAACGCCCGGCACCATCTTGGCGATGCGGTCCGCGACGGCCAGTTCACGCTCGGTCGACAGGGCGAAAACACCGCCGACCTCCATGCCGCGGCGTGCCGCGGCATCGACCCGGTCGTCGGCATAGCCGAGAATCGCCGGACCATAGCCGAGGCGATAGTCAACATACTGGTTGCCGTCGATGTCCCAGATTCGCCCGCCCTTGCCATGATCGACATAGATCGTGCGGTCGTCACCCCAGTAGCGGAAGGTCGATGCCACGCCGAGTGGCAGTCGTTTCAGCGCCTTTTTGAACTGTTCATTCGATTTTCCGATAGTCCGTCGTGGCGCCGCACGCATGATCCGTTTCCTTTGCGAATAAGGCGAAGCAGCGGAGATCTTTGATCTGCCGGTCTTCGCGGTCATGTCCATTTCACACGGATTTTGACTGTACTGTCAATCAGAATTTGACTGACAGTACAGTCAAAATGTGATTTAATTGAAATCGCGGGCAGATATTCTATGTCTGTCGCAACCGAGGGCCGCGATCGGAGCAGCGAAAATGAACCAGGTCGAAGGCAACGTGGCGGCGCAGCCGTCTCCGCGCAAGCTCAGCCGCCAAGCGCGGCGCGAGCAGCTGATCGAGGCGACAATTGAGATCATCGCGCAGCGGGGATATGCCCGGACAACGCTGACTGATGTCGCCCGGCATGCCGGGCTGTCGCACGGATTGGTCAATTTCCACTTCGAGACCAAGGAGGGCCTCTTTTCAGAGACGCTTTCCTATCTAGCCGAGGAATACCGACGCAACTGGACCGCCGCGCTGGAGGCGACCGGGCCTGAGCCGTCACAGCGTCTCGACGCGATTCTCAGGGCCGACTTCAACCCCGAGATCTGCACGCCGTCGCGCCTCGGAGCCTGGTGCGCATTCTGGGGCGAAGCGCAAAGCAGACCGCTATATCAGGAACAGTGCGGATCAAACGACCAGGAATACACGCGCGTTCTTGAGGAGATCTGCGGCGAACTTCTGGCCGAAACCGGTCAGACCGGCGACCGTGTCCGCATTGCCCGGGTGCTCAGAATGACGACCGAAGGCGCCTGGTTCGACCTGATGACGATGAGCGATCCCTATAGTATGGAGGAAGCGCTGAGTACTTCCTTCATATGTGCAGCAGCTTTTTTCCCGGGCAAGTTCACCTCTCAAGGGGCAGTTGTGGAGGCTTGACGGGACAAGCGCCAGTGACGCGCTAGCCCTTCGTTTCACATCATGTCTTCCGCCACTTTGCGACGGTGGTCGGATTGATCCCCAACTCCCGGCCCTATTCAGCGATAGTATTTTGCGATCGCTGAATAGCAACCATGCGAGTTCATGGTGCAACCTTGACGTATCTAACCTGACATGCGCACTTCAATTCAACCGAAGCGGCAGCGCCATGAAAACGTGGGATCAAACACCTAAGCGGGTATGCATGGAAACATGTAAACGGCGGTTGTGGTTTCGCGTTCGTATCGGATCGGCGCAAAGGGAACGGATCTGCCATCGAACCGGATTGCTCCGGATTCAAACACAAGCCTCAGCGTGTCGCTGACACCAGAAGGGGCTCCAAAAGACAGACTGAATTGGTCGCTTCTATTGACGTGTCCGTCTTTGGAATCTTTGAAGTCGCGTCCATACTGATTGATAAGCTTTGGTGAGAAAGACCGCCCATTTTCTTGCAGCTTTATTCTTGTGGGATCTACCGAAACAGTGAGGGGTTCGGGTCCGGAACCGTCCTGAATGAAACTGAAATGCAGTCCAGCATTCGGGGCTGCTGTTGTCCTGTTAGCTGTATGGATGAAGACCTGAGCCCGGACGGAACCGATTTGACGATACCCACTTTTCCCGCCATCAGTGCCAAGGCCGCAGCCGCTACCCGGGGTTTTAGCCATGGTGACATCGGCGGCATTTGGTACGTAGGCCTGTGTTGAATAGGGAATAGGAGCACAGGCGGATACAGTCAAAGCCATGCACATTATAGTTGCGGTTAAGGGACCTCGGATGGAAGTTTTCATCATAGTGCGCCTCGTTTAACGATGCGCATATGGAACAACGCAGGTTGTTGTGTGTGCCTCACCCGTAGCCTTGAATTCACAACGGAGAAAGTATGACAAACCATACCTCCTTGGCGTCGGCCTACCGCAACGCAAGTGGCACGGCTGCTCACCAGAACCAATTCGGGATGGTTACAATCTGCAATTAGAATGTCGGACAAGGCTGATCCGGGTTCTTCAAAGCGAACTATCATTTCCGAGGTCACGGAGCTTTACCCTGCCCTCAGCAGCGATGCTACGGATCGCGGCGCGGGCTGCCGATATCACCGGGTCGTGGGTTTCCTTCAGGATCGCCACACGGTCATAGCGATCCGGGTCGGCGTTGACTGCGTTGCGCAGCGCCGTTCCGAAGGCGAAGCGCAGATCGGTGCCGATGTTGAACTTGCAGATCGCCGAACCCGTGGCCAGCGCGCGGCGCTGGTCGAGCGGTACGCCCGAACCGCCGTGGATCACGAGCGGCACCTTGGTGACCGCCTCGATGGCGCGGATGCGCGCCTCGTCGAGCCCCTCGCTTTTCTCAAGCTGCAGGTGAGTGTTCCCGACCGAGATCGCCATCGCGTCGACGCCGGTTTCCCAGGCGAAACGGGCGGCTTCGCCGGGGTCGGTTCCGGCCGAGGCCGCGCCGCCGTGATAGCCGACAAAGCCGATCTCGCCCTCGCAGGACGCACCCGCTGCGTGGGCCATTTCGGCGATGGTCGCGGTTTCGGCGATGTTTTCCACGAGCGGTTTCTTTGACCCGTCGAACATGACCGAGGTGAAGCCCGAGGCAATCGCCTCGCGGCATTCTTCCACGGTGTAGCCGTGGTCGAGATGGACGACGACCGGCACGGTGGCGCCCTCTGCGAGATAACGCATCATCGCACCGAGCACCGGTAGCGGCGTATGCGCGCGGCAGGAGGGTCCTGCCTGAAGGATCACCGGGGCGCGTTCGGCCTCTGCCGCTGCCACGAAGGCGCGCATGTCCTCCCAGCCGAGGCAGACGAGGCCCGGGACGGCATAACCGTCACGCAGGGCGGGGCGAAGAACGTCGGTAAGCGTCGCGAGCGTCATTTGAACTTGGCCACCATGTCCAGGATCCCCGGAATCGTGTGCAGCTGATCTGCATGGGTCGGCTGGAAATACTGCTTCAGGCTGCGCTGGCTGAGCCCGCCGAGGATCGTGAAGTAATACATCTCATAGCCCGGCAGAACGCAGCATGGGTGATAGCCCTTGTCGATCAGAACGGTGGAACCGTCCATGATGTGATAGGCATCGCCCGGTTCGTTGTCAGTGCGCTGCAGCATCTGCAGGCCCGAGCCATAGTTCGGGCGGAAGCGGAAATTGTAGGTCTCGTCATGGCGGGTTTCGTCGGGCAGACGGTCGGTGTCGTGCTTGTGGCTCGGGAAGCCCGACCAACCCCCGGCGCCGACGGTGAAGAGTTCAGAGACCAGAAGCCGCCCGACGCGGTCGTGATATTTCGTCCCGAGGATGTGCTTGATCTTGCGGTGCGTCTTGGTGTCGTCCGAGCCATATTGCACCACGTCCAGATCGTCGGTGCGGACGGCAAAGGGTTCCAGCACCGTGTCGTATTTCGCGCCAGCGACGAAGACTTCGGCCGCATCGGTCAGGCAGGTGAACCGCGCCTCCATTCCGGTCGGCACATAGACGCCCTCCGGCTCACCGTCCCAGACATCTTTGACACGGTTGCCGATCCCGTCATGCCGCTGTCCGCCGACCTCGACAATCACGCTGCCGGTCGCGGGGGCGATGCAGGTCTCATAGCCGGGCACCTGATAGGCAAAGGTCTGACCCCGCCTCAGCTTGACGATGTTGAAGTAATTGAGCGGCACCAGCGGATGGTCGGCATCGACGATGGGACGGTTCTGGTTGTCATGCGGGGCGATGTGCATTCGGTCCTCTCAATCCGGGTCGGGGCGGTCGGCGAGGAAGGCGTCAAGTTCCCCGGTTGTCGGCATAGCGGGGGCACAGCCGACACGGGCCACCACCATCGCGGCTGAGGCCGAGCCGCGGAGGACGGCCTCGCGCATGGCCCGGCCATCCGCGAGCGCGGCGATGAACCCGCCCATGAAGCTGTCGCCTGCGCCGGTCGGTTTCAGCGCCTCTGTCCTGTAGATGCCGGTCTGGAACTCGCCGTCGTGCGTAATGGTAATCGCGCCCTTTTCACCCATCTTGTAGACAGCGATCCGGGCGCCCTTCGCCACAAGGTCCCGCGCCTTGTCGAGGCCCTTGTCATAATCCCCGGCCATGAAGCCGAATTCGACATCGTTGCCGACGATCACGTCGCACATGGCGCCCGCCCGCGAATAGACATCCGCCGCGACCTGCGGCGACGGCCAGCTGTAGGGCCGGTAGTCGATGTCGAAGATCAAGGGCAGTCCGGCGGCGCGGGCGAGGTCAAAGGCGCGGAAGGCGGCCGTGCGGGACGGTTCGGCGGCAAGGACGGTGCCGGTGGTGATCAGGGCGGACCAGGGGGCGTAGTCGACGCCTTCGACATCCGCGACGGTCATCTCGAAATCCGCCGCCCCGTTGCGGTAGATGACCGACTGGTGATCCTCCACCCGCGTCTCGACGATGGCGAGCGAATTGCGCGCCTCGCCGCCCGTGGGCGTGACATGGCTGCGGTCGATGCCGTAGCGATCAAGTTCATTCAGGCAATAGCGCCCGATCGCGTCATCGGCGACGCGGGTGACAAGGGCCGCCTTGCAGCCCTGCTTCACCAAGGCCACGCCGATATTGGCCGAGGACCCGCCAAGGCAGACCGTCATCGCCCGCGCTTCTTCCGTGCGAGAGCCGGGAGGATCGGGATAAAGGTCCATTCCGGCGCGGCCGACGATCAGGAAGGATTTGCCTGCAAGCCGTGTCAGATCGGTCATTCTCTCCCCCGGCTCGCGGATTCTTGTTGCGCTAACATTGCTGTCACGATACTGATTTTGCAACCGGTTGCAATATGCTTGTCAGGCAGAGGTTCGAAATGGCGGAGATCGGCATCGGAATTGTCGGCGGCGGCTATATGGGCAAGGCCCATTCGGTTGCCATGGCCGCTGTCGGCGCCGTCTTTGACACGAGGCTGCGGCCCCGGCTGGAAATGATCTGCGGCTCGACCGAGGAGAGCGGAAACCGCTACTGCGCCGCCTATGGCTTTCGGCGTGGCACCGGCGACTGGCGAAAGCTGGTCGAAGACCCCGCTGTGGAGGCAGTCATCATCGCCTCGCCCCAGTCGACGCATCGCGAGATCGCTGAGGCGGCCTTCGCGCTCGGCAAGCCGGTCATGTGTGAAAAGCCGATGGGGCTTGGGGTCGAGGATGCCCGCGCCATGGTGGCAGCGGCGGAGCGGGCGGGTGTCGAGAACATGGTCGCCTATAACTACATCCGCACCCCGGCCTCGCAGTTTGCGCGCAAGCTGATCGCCGAGGGCGCGCTGGGCCGCATCACCCATTTCCGGGGTGAGCATAATGAGGATTTCCACACCGATACGAGCGTGGCCGACTGGCGCAGTCAGGGTGAGGCAAACGGCTGCCTTGGCGATCTGGCACCACATGCGATCAATGCGGCGCTTGCATTGATGGGGCCGATTGCCGAACTGAACGCGGTGATGGAGACCGTCCATCCCGAACGCGGTGGGGTGAAGGTCACGAACGACGATCAGGTCCAGATGATGGTGCGCTTCGAAAGCGGGGTCACGGGCCATATTGCTGCCAGCCGCGTCGCGACCGGGCGCAAGATGGGCTATGCCTATGAGGTCACCGGCACGAAAGGCGCTATCCGCTTCGATCAGGAGGATCAGAATGCGCTCTGGCTCTATCACGCCGATGCAGCCCCCGCCGAACGGGGGTTCCGCAAGGTTCTGACCGGGCCCGCCCATCCCGACTATCTGCCCTTCTGTCAGGGGCCGGGCCATGGCACCGGTTATCAGGATCAGATAATCATCGAGGCGCGCGATTTCCTGAGCGCGATCGAGACCGGGCAGGCGGTCTGGCCCACCTTCCGCGACGGGTTTGCCGTGCAGCAGGTCGTCGCCGCTGTCCGCGCCTCGCACGCGGCGCGGGGCTGGCGCAAACCGGCGGAGTTCTGAGGGCGGCGATGATCCAGATCGGCAATGCGCCCTGTTCCTGGGGTGTCGAGTTTCCCGATGATCCGCGCAATCCGCCCTGGCGGGCGGTTTTACGGGACTGCGCCGAAGCGGGTTATGCGGGCATCGAACTGGGCCCGGTGGGCTACATGCCCGAGGATGCGGGCGAGTTGTCCGATGCGCTGGATGAACATGGTCTGACATTGACAGGTGGCGTCGTCTTCCGCCCCTTCCACGATCCGGCGAAATGGCAGGAGGTGATGGACGGTGCGCTCAGAACCTGCAAGCTTCTGGTCGCGAACCGTGCCCGGCATTTAGTGCTTATTGATGCGATCTCACCCCGCCGTGCGCCCACGGCGGGCCGCCCGGATGAGGCGGAACAGATTGACGCCGCTGGATGGAAAGGCTTCCGCGACCGGATTGCGACCGTCGCGCGGATGGGAACGGAGGTCTACGGGTTAACCGTCTCCATCCACGCCCATGCGGGCGGTTTCATGGATTTCGAGCCGGAACTGGAGCGGCTTTTGGAAGAAGTAGATGACGCGTTCCTGAAGATCTGCCTCGATACCGGCCATCACCTCTATGCCGGGGCCGATCCGCTGGCCTTCCTGCGGCGGCATGCTGCCCGCGTGACTTATCTGCATTTCAAGGATATCGACCCTGCCGTGAAGGCCGAGGTCATCTCCCAGCGCACGGATTTTTACGAAGCCTGCGGGCAGGGCATCTTCTGCAATCTGGGGCGCGGCGCGATGGATTTCCCCGCGCTGCGCCGGGTGCTGGGCGAGGTCGGCTACAAGGGCTGGTGCACGGTTGAACAGGAATGCGACCCGGCCGGTGCCACCAGCCCGGTCGAGGACGCCCGCGCCAACCGGCGTTATCTTCAATCTATCGGGTTCAAATAGGGGAGCGGCCGCATGGCACGTCTGAACTGGGGAATGATCGGCGGGGGCGAGGGCAGCCAGATCGGCCCGGCGCACAGGCTGGGGGCTGGACTTGATGGAGAATTTGCCTTCGTCGCGGGCGCGCTCGACCACCGGCCCGAGGCGGGGCGGGATTACGGGCGGCGGCTGGGTCTTGCCGCCGACCGCGCCTATGGCGACTGGCGCGAGATGCTGGAGGGCGAGAAGGGCCGGACGGACCGCGTGGACCTTGTCACCGTGGCCACGCCGAATGCGACGCATTTCGAGATCACGCGGGAGTTCCTCAAGGCGGGGTTCCACGTCCTGTGTGAAAAGCCGATGACGATGACGGTCGAGGAGGGCGAGGAGATCGTCGCGCTGGCACGCGAGACGGGGCGTATCTGCGCGGTGAATTACGGCTATACCGGCTATTCGCTGGTGCGGCACATGAAGGCAATGGTGGGGCGCGGCGATCTGGGGCGCATACGGCTGGTGGTGGCCGAGTTCGCCCATGGCCACCACGCCGATGCCGCCGACGCCGACAACCCCCGTGTGCGCTGGCGCTATGACCCGGCGCAGGCCGGTGTCTCGGCCCAGTTTGCCGATTGCGGCATCCATGCGCTTCATATGGCGAGTTTCGTGACCGGGCAGGAGGTGGAACGGCTTTCCGCCGATACGGTCTCCTGCATCGAGAGCCGGGCGCTGGAAGACGACGCGATGGTGAATTTCCGCATGTCGGGCGGAACCGTCGGGCGGCTCTGGACCTCATCGGTGGCGATCGGACGGCAGCACGGGCTGACGCTTCAGGTCTTCGGTGAAAAGGGAGGGCTACGCTGGGCGCAGGAACAGCCGAACCAGCTTTTCTGGATGCCGCTCGGGCAGCGGTTGCAGGTGATTGAGCGCGGTGAGGCGGGACTGTCGCCCGAAGCCGACCGGACCACCCGCGTGACCATCGGCCACGCAGAGGGAATGCCTTTGGCCTTCGCCAATATTTACAAGGATCTGGCCGAGGCAATCCGGGCGCGCAAGGAGAACCGCGCGATGGATCCTGCTGCCGACCTCTACCCCCGGGCGGAGGACGGGCTCAGGTCCATGGCGGCGGTCTTTGCCGTCGCTGCCTCGGGCAAGGCCGACGGAACATGGATCGACGCGCGCCCGCCGATGTTTCGGTAGTCGGAAACTTTGAAAGTTTCCGGCCGGATTTCTTTGAAAGAAATCGGGGTCGTGCTCGCGTCGGGGGTATCCAGTTCAGAGGGTGACGTCAGCTTGCGGCGGGGGTGCGGAGTGTTCCGCGTTCCACCGTCTGGCAGGGAAAAAGTCGTGCTTTCGGGCCCAGCCCCGGATCGTCGGCCGTGGTCACCACGAGGTCGATTGCAGCGCTGATGATCTCGAGGATGGGCTGACGGATGGTCGTCAGGTTGATGTTCTGCCAGCCCGCCATCTCCATATCGTTGAACCCGATCAGCCCGACATCCTCTGGCACTGAGAGGCCCGCATCTTCCAAGGCGCTCAGTGCGCCGATCGAAAGCACGTCGTCGCCGCAGAAATAGGCTTCGGCCGGCTTCCCGGCGGCCAGCAGGCGCTGCATCTCGGCCCGTCCCGCCTCGAAGGAATAGGCCTCGGCATGGCTTTCGGTCGCCGTGATGCCCGGATGCTGCGCGATTTCACCGGCGAATCCCGCGCCCCGGTCCTGAGTCGAGGTCGCGCTGGCGGGGCCGCCGAGGAAAGCCACCCGGCGGTAGCCGCAGGCGACGAGCGCCCGCGCCGCCATGCGACCGCATTCGACATTGTCGATGCCAACGACATGCACCTCTGGTGTGGGCGTGGCGCGCCCGAACGCATGGACGACCGGCAGCCCGGCATCGGCAAAGGCGCGGGCGAAGCTCGGGGGCAGGGTGGAGGAGGCGACGATCACCCCGTCCGCCGAATATTGCCGGAGCATCCGCACCGAATTTGCCGGGTCCGTCTCATCGCTGAGATTGACGAGAAGGGGGCGCAACCCGCGTTCCTGAAGGCCTCGGGTGAAGCGGTCGAAGACCTCGAGGAAAACTGGGTTGTGGAAGTTGTTCGACACGAGTCCGATCAGTTTTGTCCGGCCGGTCGAGAGCGCCGAGGCCAGCGCGCTTGGCATGTAGCCGAGTTCCTCGGCGGCGCGTTCGACCTTGGCGCGGGTCCGGGCCGAGACGGAGGCGCCTTCGGTAAAGGTGCGCGACACTGCTGAGGGGGAAACCCCGGCCCGTTCGGCGACATCTTTCAGTGTGACCGGCATGCGTGAACTCTGTGCAGGAGCGGCGGAAGATAGCGGCGTTACGCCCGGTTGAACAGGTCCGGAACGGATTATTATGCAACCGATTGCACGCTTTCTATCCAGGGTAGAGTAGGGCTTTGGCGTGACGGCAACAGTCCCCGTCGACCGGAGGCAATTTCGGAAGAACCACCCTGACAGGGATTACGCGGTGCCGTTAATCTTTGTTAACAAAATGCAAACAATGGCCGAAACGGCCCAATCATAACGGCGGGAGTGGCGCCTTGAGCAGCGCGCGGGAGCAGTACGGGACCTATATTGTTCCTCTGGTACAGACCGATCTGGACGGTCTGCGCGTTGTTGCGCCGCAGGATCTGGCGGTCGGGTCGGTCTGGCGTTGGTTCGGTGATGCGGTCCGGCTGGACGGGCCGCCGGAACATGCGATCCTCAATTTCGCAGGTGAGGGGCGAGCGTTGCGCGACCGCGCGCGGGGCTCCGTGCGCCGGATGTTCGGCAATACGCAGTCCGATGATCGGGTGTCTCTGCCGGAACCCGAGAGCGGCGCCTGCCCGATGCATGGATTCACGGTTACGGACGGGCGGGCAAGCTACCGGGTAAGGATGGTGGGGACCGAAGTCTTCGGGACGCTGCTGGTTTTTTCCGGCGATCTGCCGCCAAAGGATGTCGACCTCTATGTCACCGATCACCTGACACACACGGCACCGCCCTCGACAGCGGCCACCGGGGTGATTTGCTTCACGCCCGGCACGCTTGTGGCAACGCCTGACGGGCTGCGTCCGGTCGAAACGATCCGGCCGGGCGATCGCGTCTCGACACGCGACGATGGCGCGCAGGAAGTGCTGTGGACCGGTGCAAGACGGATGACCGGGGCGCGGCTTTACGCGATGCCTCATCTGCGTCCGGTACGCATCCGGTCGGGCGCGATGGGTGAGGACCGGCCCGAGGGGGATCTGATCGTATCACCGGGGCACAGGCTCCTGTTACGCGGGGCGCAGGCCCGGGCGCTGTTCAATCAACCCGAGGTTCTGGTCGCCGCGCGCGATCTGGTCGATGGCAGGGGCGTGCTGACCGAAACCGCCCTGCGGGAAGTGACCTATATCCACCTGATGACCGCGCGCCACCAGATCGTCTGGGCCAATGGTGTCGAGGCCGAAAGCTTTCACCCGGCAGCGGCCGATTTCGACCTGCTAAACCCGGGCGAACGGGAAGCGCTCCTGGACATCTTGCCGGGCCTCGACCGTGATCCGTTCCTTTACGGCGACTATGCGCGGCGAAACCTGACGGCGGCCGAGGCCGCGATCATGCGCCACTCGGCGGCCTGAGACGCAAG
The DNA here is from genome assembly GCF_029961185.1 of Albidovulum aestuarii. Classification (GTDB taxonomy): domain Bacteria; phylum Pseudomonadota; class Alphaproteobacteria; order Rhodobacterales; family Rhodobacteraceae; genus Albidovulum; species Albidovulum aestuarii. The sequence continues at coordinate 430,168 of NZ_JASBQQ010000003.1, forward strand.
GCGCGCCGGGGGGCTGCGACGCGAACCCTGAGAGTAATTCCGGCAAGATGAGGGTCGGGGCGTTGACTCTGCCGCCCGTGCCGCTATAAGCCGCCCGTCCCGGGACGAAGCGCCCGGGCATTTCATTGGTGTTGGTGGCCCCCGCAAGGGGATGCCTGTCGCCCGAAAGGGAAAGGACAACGCCCTTCATAGTCGCCACATGGCGGCGTCCAAAGAAGGAGATCAGCGGTGACCAAACGCACCTCTGCCAAGTACAAAATCGACCGCCGGATGGGCGAAAACATCTGGGGCCGTCCGAAATCCCCGGTTAACAAGCGCGAATACGGCCCCGGCCAGCACGGCCAGCGCCGCAAGGCAAAGCTTTCCGACTTCGGCACGCAGCTGCGCGCCAAGCAGAAGCTGAAGGGCTATTACGGCGATCTGACCGAAAAGCAGTTCCGCCGCATCTATGCCGAGGCCGAGCGCGTCAAGGGCGACACCGGTGAAAACCTGGTCGGCCTGCTGGAGCGCCGCCTCGACGCCGTCGTCTATCGCGCCAAGTTCGTGCCGACGATCTTCGCCGCCCGCCAGTTCGTGAACCACGGCCACGTGACCGTGAACGGCAAGCGCGTGAACATCGGTTCCTACCGCGTCAAGGAAGGCGACGTGGTCGCCGTCCGCGACAAGTCGCGCCAGCTTGCCCTCGTGCTCGAAGCCGTGGGCCTCGCCGAGCGTGACGTGCCCGACTACATCGAGGCTGACCATTCCAAGATGACCGCAACCTTCGTCCGCACCCCGGCGCTGGGCGACGTTCCCTATGCGGTTCAGATGGAACCGAACCTCGTCGTCGAATTCTACGCGAAGAACTGATCCGCCTCAGCGGCAGGACCCGTTACTCAGGGGTCGCGGCGCCGCCGCGGCCCCTTTTTCTTTGTCAGATCGCGCTGGCCATGTGGCGAGCCGCCCGCTAGAAAACCCCGAACCAGTCAGAGGCCGACATGACCGACCCGATCCGCCCGCAGCCCGGCATCATGGAGATCGCGCTTTATCAGGGCGGGGCAAGCCATGTGGCGGGCATCACCGATGCGGTGAAGCTGTCGTCGAACGAAAACCCGTTCGGGGCGTCGGAGAAGGCGAAAGAGGCCTATACCCGCGCGGTCCACAACCTGCACCGCTACCCTTCGACCGATCACGCAAAGCTGCGCGGGGCCATCGGCGAGGTTCACGGGCTCGACCCCGCGCGGATCATCTGCGGCACCGGTTCGGACGAGGTACTGCTGTTGCTCTGTCAGGCCTATGCCGGGCCGGGGGATGAGGTGATCTATACCCAGCACGGCTTCCTCATGTACCCGATCGCGGCACGGTCGGTCGGGGCCACGCCGGTGCAGGTGAAGGAGCGCGACCGCACCGTCGATGTGGATGCGATTCTGGCGGCTGCGAATGAGAAAACGAAGATCGTGTTCATCGCCAATCCCAACAACCCGACCGGCACGATGATCGGTGCGGGCGAGGTGGCGCGGCTGGCCGACGGGCTGCCGAAGCAGGCGATCCTTGTCCTTGACGGGGCTTACGCGGAATACGTCGAGGGCTTTGACGGCGGTGCAACGCTGGCGACCGAGCGGCCCAATGTCTTCATGACGCGGACGTTTTCCAAGATCTACGGGCTGGGCGGGCTCCGGATCGGCTGGGGTTATGGCGCGCAGGCGATCATCGACGTGCTGAACCGCATCCGCAATCCGTTCAACCTGTCGCATGGCCAGCTTGAGGCGGGCGAGGCAGCGGTGCGCGATCAGGGCTTCGTCGAGAAATGCCGCGCGGAGAATGCGCGGATGCGGGTCTGGCTGGCCGAGGCCTTGGCGGAGCATGGCGTGCCCTCGGACACGTCCATGGCAAATTTCATCCTCGCCCGCTTCGCAAATGAGGCCGAAGCAACCGCCTGTGATGCGCATCTGCAATCTGAAGGGCTGATCGTGCGCAGGGTGGCGAGCTATGGCCTGCCGCATTGCCTGCGCATCACAATCGGGGATGAGGCCGCCTGCCGCCGGGTGGCGACGGCGATCGCAAAGTTCAAAGGGCGTGGCTGATGGCTGTGATCTATGACCGCGTGGCTTTGATCGGGCTCGGCCTTATCGCCTCGTCGATGGCCCATGCGATGAAGAAATGGGGCCTCTCTGGAAGCATCGCGGGTTATGCCAAGACCGAGGCGACGCGCGAGGCGGCGCTGGAACTGGGCTTCTGCGACGAGGTTTTCGCCACCGCAGGCGAAGCGGTGCAGAATGCTGATCTGGTGGTTCTCGCAGTGCCGGTCGGTGTAATGGGCGCGGTTGCGGCCGAGATTCGCCCGCATCTGAAACCCGGCGCGACCGTCACCGATGTCGGCTCGGTCAAGCAGGCTGTGGTCGAGGCGGTGGGGCCGCATATCCCCGAAGGTGTCGATTTCGTACCCGGCCACCCCTTGGCGGGGACGGAGCATTCCGGGCCGCGATCGGGCTTTGCCACGCTCTTTCAGAACCGGTTCACTCTCTTGACACCCGGCGATGTCCGGCCCGAGGCGGTCGCGCGGTTGCGCGCCTTCTGGGAAGGGATGGGTGCGCTCGTGGAAGAGATGGAGCCCGATCACCATGATCTGGTTCTCGCCGTCACCAGCCACACACCGCACCTCATCGCTTACACGATGGTGGGCGTTGCAGATCACCTGCGGCGCGTGACCGAAAGCGAGGTCATCAAGTATTCCGCTGCGGGTTTCCGTGACTTTACCCGGATCGCCGCGTCGGACCCGACGATGTGGCGCGACGTGTTCCTGACCAACAAGGAGGCGACGCTCGATATCCTCGGCCGCTTCACCGAGGAGCTTTTCGCCCTGCAACGGGCGATCCGGATGGGCGACGGGGACGAGCTCTTCAATTATTTTACCCGGACACGCGCCATCCGGCGGGGGATCATCGAGGCCGGACAAGACACTGCCGCCCCGGACTTTGGCCGGAGCAAGGCCGACGGGACATGACCCGACGGGTGGCATATCGGCTGTCGGCTGCGCTGGCTGCGCTTCTGGCGTTTGCTCAGGCCGGCAGCGCCAATGCACCGGAAATCTCTCCCCGCCCGATGCCCCGGCCGGTGCTGACCGGCACCGCGACCGAAACGGTCGTCAGCCCGTTGGCGGCTTTCGCGCCTGAGGTCTCGCTGCGCCCGGTCCCACGTCCCACCGGTCTGGTCGCGCCGGAGCGTGTCGAACGCGCTGCATTCCGCACCCAGCCGCTGCCGGAGGTGACAACCGGGCGTAAGGGTGCGCTCTGCGGTGATCTGGCTTTGAAGGGTAAGACCATTCCACCGATCAAGGGCAGGTTGAACGGGTGCGGGTTTGAGGATGGCGTCAGCCTGATTTCGGTATCCGGCGTAGCCCTGACCCAGCCCGCCGCGATGGACTGCACGACTGCCAAAGCTCTGAAACAATGGGTCGACAACGGCGTCAAACCCGCGATCGGCAAGAAGGGCGGCGGAGTCGCAGCATTGCAAGTGGCAGCAAGCTATGCCTGCCGGGGTCGCAACAACGTTAAGGGTGCGAAAGTGTCCGAACACGGCAAGGGACGCGCCGTCGACATCTCGGCCATCCTGCTGGCCAACGGGACTGCCATCACCGTGGAAAAAGGCTGGGGATCAAAGAGCTACGGCAAATCGCTTGCCCGGATGCGCAAGGCGGCCTGCGGACCTTTCAATACGGTGCTGGGCCCGGGATCGGACCGGCATCACCACGATCACTTCCACCTGGATACAGCGCGCGGGCGCGGAGCCTATTGCAAATAGCCTACGCAAAGTACGCTGTGAGAACTGACCTCATCACATTTTGCCGATAAGCGGCGGCTGGCCGGATGTCGGCCAACCAATGGTTGAACATTGACCTCAGCGTAGATTGCAGATCCCACGAATCGAAAACTTTCCGGAGCGTTCGGGATAGTCCTCTTCCCAAGGCTGCGAACGCAGGCCGCGTGTTCTGACCAGAACTTTGCCATTCGATTTGTTGAACTCATACTTGATTTCGACATCACCGACACGATTGAGACGGTCAAAGTAAGTGATCATCATGACGCCCGCCTTGCGCTCTACTGTTCCCACGGCGTTTGTGCCGTTCATCCGCGCGGAATTTTCATCAACTGTGTGAATACTTTGCGCGGGAACAATGGCTTGGATATCGCGCTTGTTCCCGGCGCCGGAGTACTGGGACATATTGCAGGTCAGTTCGGCTGCGTGCAGCTCGCTCGAAGTAAAAGACGTCAGAATGATCGCAACGAACGTTGTAAGAAGTTTCACGGAAATACTCCATAATCGGGAGGCGGGTTGGCGTGATATTGTCCCTTTCGCAAGTGCTACTACCGCAATGAAAACTCCGCCAGAGGACATTCTGTGGGTAAAGTAAAATACAATCTGTAGTAGAAGAATATGGACATGAACCCGCTTTCGTACGGCACCGCCAATCGCGCTCCGGTCGGCCAGTGTTTCGTCGACTATCTCAATGTTTTCGTTCGTCAGAACCGCGGCGCGGGTCCGAGCGGCATCGGGCCGAGACTCATCCATCCATTTGCGAATGTAACAGGCAGTTCCAGGCTTTCGCCGCCGCCTGCATCTGCGATCTGAGTCAGTGCATTTTCGACCGTGGGCGCGAGTTGCGGCCGGATCAGACCAAGCTCCGCCGCCAGACGCAGACCGCGCCTCCAGTCGCTGATCGTAAGCGTAATGCGGCCTTCTGGCTGACCCGCCGGAGTGATCTCAACCTGACCGGCGCCACTCACCTGGATTGATCCCCAGTCCGCCACGATTGACTTAATGGTTAAATTCTCGAGACGAAGGGTCTCGCTCACAAGATTGCGGTCGATGGGCCGGACAAGGCGCAGCGTGGCGTCGAGCCGCAGATGTCCACCATCAACAGGAAGTCCGCTGAGGCTCAATGTGCTGGCGGGTTGGCCCGAAAACCCGACGTTGAACACCTCGGCGCCCAGCTCGAATTCCCTGGCGCTCTCCCCCTCCCGAAGGGCAAGCCTTATTTCGTTTAACGTCGAACCCCAGCCGTGGTCCGAGGCAAGCGCTATAGCCTTGCCCACAGATTGAGCCCGATTGAGCGGAAGATCCGGATCGATGCCGAAAACCGCACTTGCCCGTAGATCGTCGGCATGGATTGTGATGGTCTCATTCCCGATGCGCAGCGTTTGATCGGATGGCAGGACCGCAATGATGTGATGTGGTTTGTAAGACAGTGCGTAGACCTGAAGCTCGGGTGCGGACCATTCTACGGCTCCGTCAGCGCCGGTCAGTTGTGGGTTCCCGATGGTCAGGTCGAAGCGCGAGGGGAAGCCGTCCAGCGTCACCTCGCCGTACTCCACGCTTCCCGCCGCGCGCAAATCGGCGAGCGCCGTCTCAGTCCCCTCCAGCACGGCGCGCGATCCCACGGCCCAGTAGCCGCCATAGAAGATCGCGAAGGCCGCCGTCAGCCAGATTACCGCGCGCATGGGTCTTTTCTCCCGCAGGTCGATGCTGTTTACAGGGGCGGAACGGCAAGAACCAGTGGGGCGCGGTGATGAATTCTATGTGGGTCTTCGGCTATGGCTCGCTGATGTGGGAGCCGGGTTTCGCCTTCACCGACCGGGTTCTGGCCAGGCTCGACGGCTGGCACCGGTCGTTCTGTATGCGCTCCATCCACCATCGTGGGACAGTCGAAAATCCGGGTCTTGTGCTGGCGCTTGACGCGGCAGCGGGGGCGGCCTGCAACGGGGTTGCCTATTCGGTCCGGGCTGAGAACAGCGACGCGACGCTTGAATATCTGCGTGAACGTGAACTGATCTCTTCGGCCTATCTGGAAAAAACATTGCCATTGGTCCTGACCGATGGCCGGATGGTCGAGGCCGTGACCTATGTAATCGACCCCGATCACGTGCAGTATTGTGGCGGTCTGGCGCTGGAGGAACAGGCCGGCATCATCGCGACAGCGGTCGGTGGACGGGGGCCGAATACGGAGTATTTGTGGAATACGGCCGAGCATCTGCACGAGCTTGGTATCGCCGATCCTGACCTTGACTGGTTGGCGGAGCGTGTCCGGGCGCTCACAACTGCCACGTGATCGCCCCGCTTACGGCTTGTTAGCGGCCCCATCGCCGCCTATTGTCCGGGAAAACGAAGGGACAAGGGTGGCGATCCAGATGGACAAACCCGTGCGCGAGGCCGAGTTGTTCTTTTCCCAGCCGGTGCGGCAGATCGCAATGATGCTGCTGGTCTGCGCGCTGGTCGGGGCAGGGGGCTATGTGGCCTACGGGCCGATCTTTTCCATTTTCATTGCCAATCCGTGGTTGAACGGCCTGATCCTCGGGGTCTTTGTTCTTGGTGTGTTGACCTGTTTCTGGCAAGTCGCGCAGCTTGTGCGTTCGGTGAGCTGGATCGAAGGCTTCGCGGCCCATCGGCCCGGTCATGAAGTCACTGTGCCGCCGAGCATGCTGGCGCCTCTGGCTGCGCTTCTTCGGTCGCGTGGCAAGCGGGGCGGCCAGATTTCATCGAGTTCGGCCCGGTCGATCCAGGATTCCGTGGCGACACGGATCGACGAGGCGCGCGACATCACGCGTTATCTGACGAGCCTCCTGATATTCCTCGGCCTTCTGGGCACCTTCTACGGCCTCGCGATTACGGTTCCCGCCGTGGTTGATACGATCCGGGCGCTGGCCCCGCAGGAGGGAGAGACCGGACTTGAGGTCTTCGACAAGCTGATGGGCGGGCTGGAAAAGCAACTCGGCGGCATGGGAACGGCGTTTTCCTCATCCCTGCTTGGTCTCGCAGGATCGCTGGTTGTCGGGCTTCTTGAACTGTTCGCAGGTCACGGCCAGAACCGCTTTTACCGCGAACTTGAAGAATGGCTGACGTCGTTCACGCGGCTTTCGTTTTCCGGCGGCGAGGCTGATGGCGGGATCGATCAGGAAACAGTTTCGGGTGTGCTCGACCACATGGCCGATCAGGTCGAAACTCTGCAGGAGATTCTGCGCCAGTCCGATCAGGGCCGCAGTGCCGTGAATGACCGGCTGGAGGAGCTTGCGACCTCGGTTGAGGGGCTGACGCGGCAGCTGGAATCCGAGGTCGGCTCCATCGGTGTCCTGACCCATATCGCCGAGGGGCAGGAGCGGCTGATCCGTATCATCGAAAAGGCGGCCGAGGACGAAAACGCCGGTGGGGTATCCGGCGGTGGCGAGGCCGAAAGCCGGATGCGGCTGCGCTCGATCGACGTGCAGCTTCTGAAACTGCTCGAAGAGGTTGCGGCGGGGCGGCAGGAAAGCATGGCCGATCTTCGCGGCGATCTTGCTGAACTGACCCGGGCCGTGCGGGCGCTTGGGCGGACCGACGCCCGGGGGGGCTAGGCCATGGCGCTGACCAACGGGCGCGGCGGGCAACGGTTCTCGGGCAATATCTGGCCCGGCTTCGTCGATGCGATGACCGCGCTTCTGATGGTGCTGATGTTCGTGCTGACGATCTTCATGATCGTGCAGTTCACCTTGCGCGAGACCATCGACAATCAGGATGACGAGCTTGCCGATCTGGCCCAGCAGGTGGCCGGACTGGCCGACGCGCTCGGGCTGGAGCGGGACCGGTCGGCGGCGCTCGAGGGCGAGGTTGCCGGGCTGACCGCAGATCTGGACACCACCCGCGCCGAGGCGGACCGGCAATCGGCGTTGATCGCGACGCTGACGCGGCAGGTCGAGGAGCGGGACAGCCAGCTTTCCGAAGCCTCGGCCCGGATCACCTCGTTCGAAGCGCAGGTTGCGACGTTGCTCAGTGAACGTGATACCGCGCGGGGCGAGGCAGAGGCGCTGACGGCAGAGCGCGATGCCCTCTCGTCCGAGCGCGATTCACTGGTATCCGAACGAGATGCGCTGAACCTTGCCGTCGCCAAGGCGCGGTCCGAGATCGACGCCCAGGCCGAGGCCGCACGCCTTGCCGCTGCGCGGAGGGAGGCCCTGGACGCGCTGGTGGCGGATCTGAAAGCACAGGGCGAGGAGGCGGCGGAGAAGCTGTCCGAGGCCGAGGCTGCGCGCCTGACCGAGGCCGCTGCCACCGCCGCCTTGCGCGAGAAGCTTCAGGGCGCCGAGGATGAGCTGACCGCTATGACGCTGGCGCTGGAAGAACAGCGCCGTCGCGCCGAAGAGACGCTGACGCTGCTGGCGGCCGCCAATGCGCGGGCCGGGGAGGAACTGAGCGAGGCCGAGCGGCAGAAGGTGCTTCTCGACACCGCGAACGAAGAGCTGGCCAAGGAAAAGGCCGCCTCGGCCGAGGCCGCGCGCAAGGTGGCGCTGTTGAATGAGCAGATCGTGGCGTTGCGCGGCCAGCTTGGCGCATTGCAGGACCTGATGGACGCGTCCGACGCCCGCGATGCCGAAGCCAAGGTGCAGATCGAAGCGTTGGGCACGCGGCTCAACTCCGCGCTTGCCCAGGTTGCGGCGGAACAGAAACGCCGCGCCGAGCTTGAGGAGGCGGAGCGGATCAGGCTGGAGGCCGAGGCTGCGGCGTTGAAGGAGGAAACCAAGGAACTGGCGCAGTACCGGTCGGAATTCTTTGCCCGCCTCAGCAAGGTTCTTGAGGGGCGCCAGGGAGTTCGCGTCGTGGGCGACCGCTTCGTGTTCTCGTCCGAGGTGCTCTTTGAACCGGCTTCGGCGGATCTTGCGCCCGAGGGGCGCAGCCAGATTGCCGGCGTCGTTGCCACGCTGCAGGAAGTGGCCGCCGAGATACCGCCCGAGGTGGACTGGATCATCCGGGTCGACGGTCACACCGACAATGTCCCGCTGCTCGGAACGGGCCGCTATCGCGACAACTGGGAACTAAGCCAGGGTCGGGCCCTGTCGGTCGTGCGCTTCATGCAGGCGGGTCTCGGCTTTCCGCCTGAGCGGCTCGCCGCGACCGGATTTGGCGAGTATCATCCGGTGGCCGAGGGCGACAGCCCCGAGGCATTGGCGCAGAACCGGCGGATCGAACTGAAACTGACCGAACGCTAGGCCGGACGCGGCCAAGGTTCAGACCGCCGGTCAGGTCGTGCTTTTCGGCACCGTGAAATCAGCGCTCGTGATACCTTCATCGAGATGCACCATAGCCGGTGTGAGTGGAGGCATGCATGTCCAGAAAATATGTGACCGATGTCGACGGCGTTCCGCCCTCGCCGTCGCCGATCAGCAATGCCGTCGTGGTGGGAAACCAGTGCTGGATCAGCGGCCAGCTTTCGGTCGGGCCCGACGGGAAATACCAACCGGGCACGGCGCGCGAGGAGGCCGAACGCGCCTTCGCGCATGTCTTTAAGATCGCGGAAGCGGCTGGTTTTGCGCCAGCGGATATCGTCTATGTCGACATCGCCTTCATCGACCTGAAGGACGTGCCCGAGGTCAATGTGCTCTACGGATCGCTCTTCGCCGAAGGCCGTCGTCCGGCCCGGACGATCTATCAGGCGGCGGCACTGCCCTTTGGGGGCCGGATCAAGGTTCAGGCGGTGGCTGCCCGGTCGTGACGTGACCGGCACCACCCGCGAGCGATCGGATTGATCGAAAAGGGAAAGGCCCGCCGGGGGCGGGCCTTTGATCTGTCAGTCCGCGGTCAGGAGCGGCGGCTTTGATCCCGAGAGCCGCGGCTTTTGCGGTTCCTCGACATCGAGGACGAGCGCGTCATCCTTCAGCCGCACATGCACGACACCGCCCTTGGTCAGCTTGCCGAAGAGCAGTTCTTCCGCAAGCGGCTTCTTGATGTGTTCCTGGATCACCCGGCCGAGCGGGCGGGCGCCCATGCGGTCGTCGTAGCCCTTTTCGGCGATCCAGTTCGCGGCCTCGGGCGTCAGCTCTATATGGACATGGCGGTCCATGAGCTGGGCTTCGAGTTGCAGGACGAACTTGTCGACGACCTGCAGGATCACCTCGCGCGGCAGGGCCGAGAAGGAGATGACCGCATCGAGCCGGTTGCGGAATTCCGGCGTGAAGGTGCGTTCGATCGCCGCCGTATCCTCGCCTTCGCGCCGATCGCGGCCGAAGCCGATGGCGGATTTCGCGAGTTCTGCCGCGCCCGCATTCGAGGTCATGATCAGGATCACGTTGCGGAAATCGACCTGCCGCCCGTTATGGTCGGTCAGTTTGCCGTGGTCCATCACCTGCAGGAGGATGTTGTAGACATCCGGATGCGCCTTCTCGATTTCGTCGAGCAGGAGGACGCAATGCGGGTGCTGGTCGACGCCGTCGGTGAGCATGCCGCCCTGATCGAAGCCGACATAACCCGGAGGCGCACCGATGAGACGGGAAACAGCATGTTTCTCCATGTATTCCGACATGTCGAAGCGCAGCAGTTCTACACCCAGGCTGTCGGCCAGTTGCTTGGCGACCTCGGTTTTGCCGACGCCCGTGGGACCGGCGAACAGGTAGTTGCCAATGGGCTTTTCAGGTTCGCGCAGACCGGCGCGCGCCAGCTTGATCGCCGAGGACAAAGCCTCGATCGCCTTGTCCTGACCGAAGACCACGCGCTTGAGGGTCTTTTCCAGATCCTTCAGCACCTCGGCATCGTCCTTCGACACGTTCTTCGGCGGGATGCGGGCGATCTTGGCCACGACAGCCTCGATCTCTTTCGGGCTGATGGTCTTGCGGCGCTTGGATTCCGCGACAAGATGCTGCGCCGCGCCCGCCTCGTCGATCACGTCGATGGCCTTGTCGGGCAGCTTTCGGTCATGGATGTATCGCGACGAAAGTTCCACCGCAGCCTTGATCGCATCATGAGTGTAACGCAGGTCGTGGTGCTTTTCGAAATAGGGTTTCAGTCCCATCAGGATCTTGATCGTGTCCTCGACCGAAGGCTCGTTCACGTCGATCTTCTGGAACCGGCGCGATAGCGCGCGGTCCTTTTCGAAATGCTGGCGGAACTCCTTGTAGGTGGTTGAGCCCATGCAGCGCAGTTTGCCGCCCTGAAGTGCGGGCTTCAGCAGGTTGGACGCATCCATCGCGCCGCCCGAGGTGGCGCCGGCGCCGATCACGGTATGGATCTCGTCGATGAAGAGGATCGCGTCGGGGTGATCCTCCAGCTCCTTCACCACGGCCTTCAGCCGTTCCTCGAAATCACCGCGATAGCGGGTGCCGGCCAGAAGCGCGCCCATGTCGAGCGAGAAGATCGTCGCGTTCGACAGCACGTCGGGCGTTTCGCCGCGCGTGATCTTCAGGGCCAGCCCTTCCGCGATGGCGGTCTTGCCGACGCCGGGATCACCGACCAGAAGCGGGTTATTTTTTCGGCGGCGGCAGAGCACTTGGATGCAGCGCTCGATCTCGGCCTCGCGGCCGATCAGCGGATCGACATCGCCCTTCTTCGATTTGGTGTTCAGGTCGACACAGTACTTGGCGAGAGCAGATTCCTTGGCTTCGCCGTCGGCCTGAGTCGTGTGTTCGTCATGCTCCTGCGCGCCGCTGACGGGGCGGGTTTCGCCAAAGGACGGGTCCTTGGCGACGCCATGGGCGATGAAATTGACCGCGTCATAACGCGTCATGTCCTGTTCCTGCAGGAAATAGGCGGCGTTTGACTCGCGTTCGGCGAAGATCGCGACCAGCACGTTGGCGCCGGTAACTTCTGTCCGGCCCGAGGACTGGACATGGATCGCGGCGCGCTGGATCACGCGCTGGAAGGCGGCGGTCGGCACGGCCTCGGACCCTTCGACGTCGGTAACGAGGGTGGAAAGGTCATCGTCGATGAACTCGACAAGGGTCTGTCGCAGCGCGTCGATGTCGACCGAACAAGCTCGCATCACCTTCGCCGCTTCGGGCTCGTCAATCAGCGCAAGCAGCAGATGTTCGAGCGTTGCAAGTTCATGCCGGCGCGCATTGGCGAGCGCGAGCGCCGCATGGATGGCCTGTTCAAGCGTGTTCGAGAATGACGGCACCTTCGTGCTCCTTTCCTTCCAGCAGGTTGGGCATGTGACCCGTCCCTACTCTCGCCTCATACCTTTAAAGTTCGGTGGAAATCGGGCGGCTTCAAGTGTTTTCTGGGAGAAAACGGTGAATACGTCCAAAGCGATGCAATTTGTGAACGGAATACTGCTTTTTCTGACGGGAAAGTAATCGAATGAACAAAAACCCGTGATCGGTCAGAAACGATCCTTGCGCGAACGGATCTCGGCAAAGACCTCGGCATCGCTTGCCCCTGCCATTCCCAGAGCCGCCTTCAGCTCGGGCACGCTTGCGCGCAGAAAGGGGTTGGTCGCCAGTTCTTCGGCCAAGGTGGACGGCACGGTCGGCTCGCCTTTCTTACGCGCTTCGGTCACCGCCTCTGACCGGGATATAAGCGCGGAATTTTCGGGTTCAATGGTCAACGCGAAGCGGGCATTGGACGCTGTGTATTCGTGGCCCGAACAGACCAGCGTGTCGGGGGGCAGCGCGGCAAGACGTGACAGGCTGTCCCACATCTGCGCGGCGGTTCCCTCAAAAAGCCGCCCGCAGCCGAGCGCCATCAGGCTGTCTGCCGTGAACACGACCTTTGAGGCGGGGAAGTGAAAAGCGATATGGCCAACGGTGTGGCCAGACACATCAATCACCTCGCCCTGGTCCATGCCGATGCGGATCGTGTCGCCGGGCTTCAACGCCTCATCCAGTGGCGGCAGGCGATGCGCATCCGCCGCCGCGCCGATGACCCGGGCGCCTGTTGCACCTGCAAGAGCGCGCACACCGTCGATATGGTCGTTGTGGTGATGGGTGATCAGGATGTGGCTCGCCCTCCAGCCCCGTTCGCGCAAAGTATTCAGGATCGGCGCCGCGTCGGGTACGTCGACAACCGCCGTCGCGCCGGTCGCCGCATCATGGGCGAGATAGGCGTAGTTGTCGGCAAGACACGGAATGGTGACGATTTCGAGAGCCATGGCGTTTCGTTCCCGATTGCGTATTCTCCGGGGTAACTTTTGCCGAAGGAAGCGGCGGGCGCAATGCATCTCGACGTTCTCGACCTGAGGAATTTCTACTACCGCACCCAACTCGGCCGTGTGGCGCAAAAGGCGATCCGGGATCAGGTTGTATCACTCTGGCGGCCCGACAAGGGGCAGACCGTGGTGGGCTTTGGTTTTGCGGCACCACTCCTGCGCCCCTATCTGGAGCCGTCACGTCGCGTCATCGGTCTCATGCCCGCACCGCAGGGCGTGATGCCCTGGCCCGCCGGGATGGAGAATGTCTCGGTTCTCTGTGAAGAGACGCAATGGCCGATCGAAACCGGAATGGTTGACCGGCTGGTACTGCTCCACGGGCTTGAAACATCGGAACAACCCACAGCGCTTTTGGAGGAATGCTGGCGCGTGCTTGGACCGGGGGGGCGGGCACTGGTCATCGTGCCGAACCGGTCGGGTCTCTGGTCGCGGTCAGACAAGACGCCTTTCGGGTACGGGCGACCCTATTCGATGAGTCAGCTCGATGCGCAGTTGCGGCGCCACAACTTCGTAGCCGAGCGGCAGCTCTCGGCGCTCTACGCGCCACCATCCAGCCGCCGATTCTGGCTCCGGACCGCTCCGGCATGGGAAAGGTTCGGACACCGGCTGTCGGCGGTAATGGCGGGCGGTGTGCATATGCTGGAGGTCTCGAAGCAGGTCCATGCACCGCAACGTCCGGGCCTTGCGGCAACCGTGAGGCGGCCCCTGAAGGTCTTGGAGGGGCTGCCCAAACCGGCCGCCGAACCGGCGTGACTCGCGACCGTTGTGCGGGGATTCTGGCCGGTATGCGCACTGTTAACGCCCAAACTTGCGGATCCCAAAACGCAACAGTTTGTCGCGTGTCGCGGAAACCCCTGAATTTATGGGAAAACCGGGCTCCCAATTAGTTTACCAAGGCGGTTGCGAGCCACGAACGCCTCTGCTACACCCGCGCCGACTTAGGCCGTATGTGCACACATACGCCGCGGGTGGCCTCTGACCTGACACCAAAAAAGAGGCGATGGGACAAAAACAATCGGAAGGGTGGACGTGTCCGAACCAGCTTCGATTTCCGCAGGGATCGCCGGACGCTATGCGACGGCTGTGTTTGAACTCGCCAAAGAGGCGAAAGGTCTGACGGCGCTAGAAGCCGACGTAGATGCGCTGGGTGCCGCGATGGACGACAGCGCCGATCTGCGCAGCCTGATCGCCTCGCCGGTCTACAGCCGCGATGAGCAGGCAAAGGCCGTCGCCGCGATTGCCAAGAAGATGAAGCTGTCGGCCACTCTGGCCAATACGCTGGGTCTGATGGCATCGAACCGCCGCCTTTTCGTCCTGCCGCAGCTTCTGGCAGCCCTTCGCGACCTGATCGCAGAGGAAAAGGGTGAAGTGACCGCCGACGTGACCGTCGCGGCGCCGCTGACCAAGGCGCAGGAAACCAAACTTGCCGCCTCGCTCAAGAAGACCGTCGGCAAGACCGTCAAGCTCAACACCACCGTCGATGACAGCCTCATCGGTGGTCTTATCGTAAAAGTGGGCTCGAACATGATCGACACCTCGATCCGTTCCAAGCTCGCTTCCCTCCAGAATGCTATGAAAGAGGTCGGATAATGGGAATCCAGGCAGCCGAGATCTCTGCGATCCTTAAGGAGCAGATCAAGAACTTCGGTCAGGAAGCGGAAGTGGCTGAGGTCGGCCGCGTGCTCTCCGTCGGTGACGGTATCGCGCGTGTGCACGGTCTCGACAACATTCAGGCCGGTGAAATGGTCGAATTCCCGGGCGGTATCCGCGGGATGGCGCTGAACCTCGAGATCGACAACGTCGGTGTCGTTATCTTCGGTTCCGACCGTGACATTAAAGAAGGCGACACCGTCAAGCGCACCAAGGCCATCGTGGACGTGCCGGTCGGCGACGAGCTTCTGGGCCGCGTCGTTGACGCGCTTGGCAACCCGATCGACGGCAAGGGCGCGCTGAAGGCCAAGAAGCGTTCGGTCGCGGACGTGAAAGCCCCCGGCATCATCCCGCGGAAGTCGGTGCATGAGCCGATGGCGACCGGCCTGAAGTCGGTTGACGCCATGATCCCGGTTGGCCGTGGTCAGCGCGAACTGATCATCGGCGACCGTCAGACCGGCAAGACCGCGATCGCGCTCGACACGATCCTGAACCAGAAATCCTACAACGACGCCGCGGGCGACGACGAGAGCAAGAAGCTCTACTGCGTCTATGTCGCCATCGGCCAGAAGCGTTCGACGGTTGCCCAGCTCGTGAAGAAGCTGGAAGAGACCGGCGCCATTGCCTACACGACAATCGTTGCAGCGACCGCGTCCGACCCGGCGCCGATGCAGTTCCTGGCCCCCTATTCGGCGACCGCGATTGCCGAGCATTTCCGTGACAATGGCCGCCACGCGCTGATCATCTATGATGACCTTTCGAAGCAGGCCGTCGCCTATCGCCAGATGTCGCTGCTGCTGCGCCGTCCGCCCGGACGCGAAGCCTATCCGGGCGACGTTTTCTACCTGCATTCCCGCCTGCTGGAGCGTTCGGCCAAGCTGAACGAGGATTTCGGCGCCGGTTCGCTGACGGCGCTGCCGATCATCGAAACCCAAGGTGGCGACGTGTCGGCCTTTATTCCGACCAACGTGATCTCGATCACCGATGGCCAGATCTTCCTTGAAACGGAACTCTTCTACCAGGGTGTCCGCCCGGCCGTGAACACCGGTCTGTCGGTTTCGCGTGTTGGCTCGTCCGCCCAGACCAATTCGATGAAATCGGTTGCGGGTTCGGTCAAGCTGGAACTGGCACAGTATCGCGAAATGGCGGCTTTCGCCCAGTTTGGTTCCGACCTCGACGCTGCGACCCAGCGCCTTCTGAACCGTGGTGCGCGTCTGACCGAGTTGATGAAGCAGCCGCAATATTCGCCGCTGACCAACGCTGAAATCGTCTGCGTCATCTTCGCGGGCATCAAGGGCTTCCTTGACAAGCTCTCGGTAAAGGATGTCGGCCGCTTCGAACGCGATCTGGTCAAGCACATGCGAACCAACCGCAAGGACATCCTCGACTGGATCACCAAGGACGATCCGAAGATCAAGGGTGAGGCCGAGGACAAGCTTCGGGCTGCTATCGACGAATTCGCCAAGACCTTCGCGTAAGCGGGGGGAGGGGACAGGGATATGCCCAGCCTTAAGGACCTGAAAAACAGGATCGAAAGCGTTAAGTCGACGCGGAAGATCACCAAGGCCATGCAGATGGTCGCGGCGGCCAAACTCCGCCGTGCCCAGGAAGCTGCGGAATCTGCGCGTCCTTACGCCGAGCGGATGAACGCGGTGATGTCGGGCCTTGCCGCCTCGGTCGGCGGATCAGACAGCGCGCCCCGGCTTCTGGCCGGGACGGGCGGCGATCAGACCCATATTCTGGTGGTGATGACGGCAGAACGCGGCCTTTGCGGCGGCTTCAACTCTTCCATCGTGAAACTCGCACGGGTGAAGGCGGCGGAGCTTCTTAAAGCTGGCAAGACGGTGAAGATCCTGACCGTCGGCAAGAAGGGCCGCGAACAGCTCAAGCGTGATCTCGGCAGCCACTTCGTCGCCCATGTCGACCTCTCCGAGGTCAAGAAGCTCGGCTACGACAATGCGCAAGGCATTGCGCGCGATCTTATCCATCGTTTCGATGCCGGTGAGTTCGATGTTGCCACGATCTTCTTCAACCGCTTCGAGTCGGTGATCAGCCAGATCCCGACCGCGCAGCAGGTGATCCCGGCGAAATTCGACACCGAGGATGGCGAAGGTGCCTCGACGCTCTATGATTACGAGCCGTCCGAGGAAGAGATCCTTGCCGATCTTCTGCCGCGTGGCCTTGCCACCCAGGTCTTCACCGCGCTTCTGGAAAACGGGGCGTCGGAGCAGGGGGCGCGGATGTCCGCGATGGACAACGCGACGCGCAATGCGGGCGACATGATCGACAAGCTGACGATCCAGTTCAACCGCTCGCGTCAGGCCGCGATCACCAACGAACTTATCGAAATCATTTCGGGCGCCGAGGCGCTCTAAGGGAACCGGAGAAACTCAATGGCAAAAGCACCGAAAGCAGCTGCCGCAGTCGGCCGGGTGACGCAGGTCATCGGCGCCGTCGTGGACGTGCAGTTTGACGATCACCTTCCGGCGATTCTGAACGCGCTTGAAACCGACAACAATGGCAAGCGTCTGGTTCTGGAAGTTGCCCAGCACCTGGGCGAAAACACCGTGCGCACCGTCGCCATGGACGCGACCGAAGGTCTCGTGCGCGGCGCGGCGGTGACCGATATGGGCGAGCCGATCTCGGTTCCGGTCGGCAACGCGACGCTGGGCCGTATCCTCAACGTCATCGGCGAGCCGGTGGACGAAAAGGGCGCGGTCAAGGCCAAGGAAAAGCGGGCCATCCACCAGCCGGCGCCGGAATTCGCGGAACAAGCCACCTCGTCCGACATCCTCGTGACCGGCATCAAGGTCATCGACCTTCTGGCGCCTTACTCGAAGGGCGGTAAGATCGGCCTCTTCGGCGGTGCGGGTGTTGGCAAGACGGTTCTGATCATGGAACTGATCAACAACATCGCCAAAGTGCATTCGGGCTTCTCGGTCTTCGCCGGTGTCGGCGAACGGACCCGTGAAGGCAACGACCTTTACCACGAGATGATCGAGTCGGGCGTTATCGTGCCGGACGATCTGGAGAAGTCGAAAGTGGCCCTTGTCTACGGTCAGATGAACGAGCCGCCGGGGGCGCGTATGCGTGTGGCCCTGTCGGGTCTGACGCTGGCCGAACAGTTCCGCGACCAGTCGGGCACCGACGTCCTCTTCTTCGTCGACAACATCTTCCGCTTCACTCAGGCGGGTTCGGAAGTGTCCGCACTTCTTGGCCGTATTCCTTCGGCCGTGGGCTATCAGCCGACGCTTGCGACCGACATGGGCGCGATGCAGGAACGCATCACCTCGACCAAGGCAGGCTCGATCACCTCGGTTCAGGCCATCTACGTTCCGGCCGACGACCTTACCGACCCGGCGCCGGCGACCTCGTTCGCCCACCTCGACGCCACCACGGTTCTGTCGCGTGCGATCTCCGAGCTTGGCATCTATCCGGCCGTTGACCCGCTGGACTCCACCAGCCGGATCCTCGACCCGGCCGTTGTCGGCGAAGAGCATTATCAGGTGGCCCGCGACGTTCAGGGCATCCTTCAGCGCTACAAGTCGCTGCAGGACATCATCGCCATCCTCGGCATGGACGAACTCAGCGAAGAGGACAAGCTGACCGTGGCCCGCGCCCGGAAGATTCAGCGTTTCCTCAGCCAGCCTTTCGACGTGGCCAAGGTCTTCACCGGGTCGGACGGCGTTCAGGTGCCGCTCGACAAGACCATCGCCTCCTTCAAGGCCGTGGTTGCCGGCGAATACGATCACCTGCCCGAAGCCGCCTTCTACATGGTCGGCGACATCGAGGAAGTGAAAGCCAAGGCGCAGCGTCTGGCCGCTGAAGCGGCGTAAGGGGGCGAGATGGCCGATACGATGCAGTTCGACCTTGTGTCCCCTGAGCGGCGGCTTGCCTCCGTTCAGGCGCGCGAGGTCCGCATTCCGGGCGCTGATGGCGACCTGACGGCGATGCCGGACCATTCGCCGCTGATCACCACGCTGCGTCCCGGCATCCTGACCGTCGTCTCTGCCGAGGGCACGACCGACTACGCCGTGACCGGTGGTTTCGCCGAGATTTCGGCGGCGGGCGCCTCGGTTCTGGCCGAACGCGCGATGCCGAAGGGCGAAGTGACTGCGGCCGACATGGACGGGCTTATCGCCGACGCGACCTCGGAAGCGGGTGAGGCCCCGGCCGAGGGCAAGGACGCCGCCAACAAGCTGGTGGCCGACCTGCAGGCACTGAAAGCGGCACTCGGGCTCTGAGCCGATGTGAATTTGTTACGAAGGGCGGCCCACTGGGCCGCCCTTTTGCTTTCTTAGAGACGGGCAGGGTTACAACCGCCTGCCATGGTTACTATTCGCCACCGTCTACTTCCTTGTCCTCGCACTCACCCACAGGGCAGCAGCGGTATTCCTGGCTTTTCTCCAGAAGCTGGATCCGCTTGGCCAGAAGCTGGTTTTCCAGATCCTGACGCACGAGGTCGAGTTCAATCGACTTCCGGCGGCTGTCCTCGCAGGTATTGCACTTGTCGAGGCAGCCCTTCACCACGATGGCCTGTGTCGGCAGGCAGGTTTCGCGGGTGAAGCTGAGCTCAGCCGCGAACTTGGCCGAGACATTGCCGCCAGCGCGGTCAAGAACGCCTGCCTTGACCAGTTCCGCGTCAACTGCTTTCAGGGCTTTGTCCCGCTCAGCCTGAGACATCGGCGGCACACGTGAGGACAGGGCGACGCTGCGGGTTGCAAGAGCCAGGTTGAGGTTGCCAGCACTCGACAAGCCGCCACCGGCACCACTGATCAGGTTGGCCTTGTGCGCCGCCGCACTCGTCCGGCCTGCCGTCTCGATCTCGAGCCGGTTCGCCTGCGTCGCACGAATGCCGTCGGGGATAACCGCCACGCTGGATGCGGGCCGGATCGGGCGCGCATCTACGCGGGCATCACCCGCACGGTCGATCACGCGGCGCAGTACCGCCTTGATGGTGAATTTCAGGGTCTGCTTCTTCACCAGCTGATAGGCGAGGTAGGTCACTGCATGGCAGTCGTTCCGGTTCTCGAAGACCCGCGTGGACGCCTCATAGGCGCTTTCGCTTTCGCCCTCGGCGTGAGACCGGCTTTGCACCTCGCCCACGGCAATGGAATTTGCCGCACGGGTCGCCTGAACCGACCGGTCATGCGAGGACGAGGCATGCTGCGACAATTCCCGCGCGAAGTCGGCGCTGGAATTGGCGTTGAAATCGCCATCCACGCTGGTGCTGGCACCGCCCGCGAAACCGGCGGTCCAGTAGTCTGCGCTGCCATTCACCTCGAAGTCTGAATGCGACTGGCTGTTCGCCTCGGCCTGATCGCGGATCGTGAGGTCGGACATGTAGCGGTCCATCGACGACATGTAAAAGGTCTCTTCCGAGGCCTGTTCGTGTCGATAGTTCACTTCGGACTCGCTATCATAGCTGAAGCGCGAATTGCGGGACGCGGTGTAGAGCCGGACCTTTTCGCCGGGCAGGAGAGTGGTCGAATAGACCACGTCGCCAAGAGCCAGCGGCCCGGGGCAGCGTTCCAGTTCGGCGATATAGGTCAGTTCAACCTGTGCGTTTGCGAGCGGAACCCTGAGGCGATAGGCGAATTGAAGCCGTTCGCAGCACGGGTCCTTGGAAATCTCCGGGCAGCAGGGGATGTCATTCATCGAGATAAGATTGCCGTCGGCCATCTTGTTTCCTCCTGAAATTATGTCGTTTTCAAATTCCCCCATGGTCGAAATAATAAATGCGACCACGCTAGGGTTTGGGGAAATACAACCTTAAGCCGACTCACGCGTCGCGCGAAATGCTGGAATACCCGTACAGCGGAAATTAGCCGACCAGGCGTTGCGCGGCCAATTTCCGGGCAGCGGGTGCCCGCTATTTTCCTTTGCGTGCTGCGGGTTGCGGGTTTAGATGGGGCGGCGGGTCTCGGGAAATGGTATGCGACGGTTGCGTAGTCACAAGGTCGGGGTTGAGCGGGGCTCTTCGGTTCTGTTCTCGGATTTTGAAGAGGGCGGCGTCATGTGGACCGGAAACGGTCCGCGTGAGCATCGCCACACGGTTGTGTTCTCCGAGGCGTTCAGCAGCCCCCCGGTCGTACAGGTCGGAATTTCCATGTGGGACATGGACCAGAAGACCAACCTGCGGGCCGATATCTCGGCCGATTCAGTCGGGCCGAAGGGGTTCGAGATTGTCTTTCGCACATGGGGCGACACCCGTGTCGCCCGCATCCGCGCCGACTGGCTGGCTATCGGTGAGGTCAGCGACGAAGACGACTGGGAGGTCGTCTGACCCCCACAATCAGTTCTTTCCGCGTTTCGGTGGTGCCATTCCGCCCTTGCGATGCGCTGTCTTTCCGGGCCTGGCGTTCTTGTGCGGCGCGCGGTCCTTGCGGGGGGTGCCTGTCGCGGGGACGCCCGCCGGTTTGCCGCCCTTGCGGTGGGGCTTCTTGCCGGCAGGCTTGAAGGCTTTGGGTGCGGGCGCCTCGGTTAACAGTCCATGTTCGGTGGCCACTGGCGCGGGCAGGGAGCGGTCCCGGTCGCGTTTCTTCGCGGGCGTTTTCGCGACATCATCCCCGGCGTCACGCTTGGATGCGTATTTCGGTCCTTTCTTCCGGGGCGGCTCGGACGTTGGATGCTGCGCGGGACCACCGAAGGGCGGAGCGTCGAGCGCGCGCAGCACGGCGCCACCTTCAAGCCGTCCCTCCGGACCAATTGCCGCCAGCATTGCCGGAGCCCGCGCGGCGAGGACCTCTACGAAGGTTTCGGTTTCCTGCACCCGGATCG
This sequence comes from Albidovulum aestuarii, assembly GCF_029961185.1. GTDB lineage: Bacteria > Pseudomonadota > Alphaproteobacteria > Rhodobacterales > Rhodobacteraceae > Albidovulum > Albidovulum aestuarii. The sequence continues at coordinate 451,517 of NZ_JASBQQ010000003.1, forward strand.
CACCGACATCCTCGCGACTGATATTGCCCGCCCGGCACAGCATCGGCAGAAGCCAGCGTGGTTCGGCCTTGTCGGCCCGTCCGAGCGAGATCGAGAACCAGCGGCTTGGTCCGAAAGCCGGACGCGGACCTTCGACAGCGCCGGGTGCGGCCAGTTCCTCGGGCGCGGAATGACGCCCCTGCCAGGCGCGCACGAAGGCCGCCGCGATCCGCTCGGCCCCGTGCAGGTCCAGAAGACGCCGGGCAAACGCGCCGTCGCGTTCGCCAATGTCTTCGCTCCACACCGGATCGGCCAGCAGCCGTTCCTCGTCGCGGGTGCGCACGGCATCGGCCGAGGGCGCATCGACCCAAGTCGCGGTGACCTTGGCGAAACGCAGGATGTTCTCGGCCTTCTTGCGTGCGTTTTTCGGTACGATCAGCGCGCTGACGCCCTTGCGGCCGGCACGACCGGTCCGGCCCGACCGGTGCAGAAGCGTTTCGCCATTCGAGGGCAGTTCGGCATGGATCACCAGTTCGAGATTTGGCAGGTCGATCCCGCGCGCTGCGACATCGGTCGCCACGCAGACCCGCGCGCGTCCGTCACGCATCGCCTGCAGCGCATGGGTCCGCTCGGACTGGCTGAGCTCGCCCGACAGGGCCACGACCGAGAAGCTGCGGTTCGACAGTCGGGTTGTCAGACGGTTCACCGTTGCCCGCGTATTGCAGAAGATGATTGCGTTCTGCGCTTCGTAAAAGCGCAGGACATTTACGATGGCATTCTCGACATCCTGGGTCGCAACCTGCATAGCGCGATAGTCGATATCGGCATGCTGGCTGCGTTCCCCGGCGGTTGAGACCCGCACGGCGTCTTTCTGATATTTCTGCGCCAGCGTCGCGATGGCTTTCGGCACCGTGGCCGAAAACATCAGGGTCCGCCGGTCTTCCGGCGCAGCGGCGAGGATGAATTCCAGATCTTCGCGGAAGCCAAGGTCGAGCATCTCATCCGCCTCGTCCAGCACCACCGCACGGATCGCGCCCATATCAAGCGAACCGCGCTGGATATGGTCGCGGAGCCGCCCCGGCGTGCCGACGACGATATGCGCCCCCCGGTCGAGTGCGCGGCGTTCGTCGCGCATGTCCATTCCGCCGACGCAGGAGGAGAGCGTCGCCCCGGTCATCTCATAGAGCCAGCTCAGCTCGCGCCGGACCTGCAAAGCCAGTTCCCGCGTCGGCGCGACGATCAGCGCCAGTGGCGCACCAGCGGGGCCGAACCTTTCGGCGGCGTCCAGAATGGTGGGAGCGATAGCCAGGCCGAAGCCCACGGTTTTGCCCGATCCGGTTTGGGCTGACACCAGCAGGTCAGCCGCGCTGTACTCGGGCTGGGTCACGGTTTCCTGCACCGGGGTCAGTTGGTCGTAACCGCGATGGGCAAGCGCCTCGGCAAGAGGCCGGATCAGGGGGGAGGTTTCGGACATGGGTCGTCTTTCAGGGGCGCGATCGCCCGTCGGGAAGGGCCCCGGCGTATCGGGGCAAGCCCACGGGTGCGTGCCCCGCGCGCGGTGAATGACGGCACCTATGCTGAAACCGTGCGGATGTATAGGGCAAATGCGAATGGGCCGTGTCGGACCCGAGCGCGAGGAGCCCTTCCTTAAATCTGTTCGACGTCACGGACCGGCTGAGGTTCGGACAGAGAACTGCGACGGCTGCTGAGATTCCAGCTGAGCGGCAGGCGGGGAATGCTCGATTTCATAGTGCCCGATGTCTGGGCAAACGGCCCGAATGGTCTCCTTCCGCTAAAAGATTGACGGCAGTTAGGGCTGCCAGCACGTTCGAAACCATGGATTGCATGTGGAGAGCCGACCGACAACCCAAGGAGGTTTTTTTGTGCGGTTGCTGACAAGAAGCACAGCATCTGGTAGCATCGCCTCGAGAAACGCGGGGCAGATGCGCCATTTGAATTGGCCGATGTAACCAGTTCCAACCTCCGGGCAAAAACAGGCGCGACCGATTTCGGGCGCGCATAATTCTGGAGAGGGACACAACCATGACCGCTTGGGAAATCAAGGGCGAAGAACTCGCCAATTGTAACTGTAACTTCGGATGTCCGTGCCAGTTTGGGGTGCTGCCGACCCATGGTACCTGCGAAGCCGCAGTCGTCTACAAGATCGACAAGGGCCATTATGGAAACACCTCGCTGGACGGTCTGACCGCCGCCGCCGTCTACAAATGGCCGGGTGCGATTCATGAAGGAAACGGGCATGTGCAGCTGATCATTGATCCCAAGGCGGATGCTGATCAGCGCGCTGCACTCCAAGCTATCATGACGGGCGAAGATACCGCCGAAATGGCAACGATGTGGTTCGTCTTCGGGGCGATGAGCCCGCACAAGCACGAGACGATCTATGCGCCGGTTTCACTCGATCTGAACATCGAGGACAGGACCGGAAAAGGCGTCGCAAAGGGGGTCTTTGATATCACCGCCGAACCGATCCCGAATATCGTGACGGGTGAGCCGCATCGTGTCGGCATCGCTCTGCCCCACGGGTTCGAATTCGGGTTCGCTGAGATGGCAAAAGGGCGCACAAAGACGACCGGCGGTGATCTGCAACTCACGAACAATTCCGGCACCCACGCACATATGGCCAGCCTGCACCTGACCGGCGAAGGCCGCGTCGCTGCCTGAACGTGGTAAATCGAGCAATGGCTGTCTCTTCCGGGCCCGTTGAGCGCGTGCTGGCGCGCGACAAGTGGATTGTGTTCGGCGCGGTGACGCTGGTCGTTCTTCTCGCGGGTCTCTACACAGTCTTAGGCGTCGGCATGTCGATGTCGGCGCTTGACATGACACGCATGACCCGCCCTGTCGGAGAGCCGATGGCGATGGGCGGGGCCGTGGACTGGACCTGGGGATACGCGCTTCTGATCTTCCTGATGTGGTGGGTCATGATGATCGCGATGATGACCCCGAGCGCCGCCCCGGTCGTGCTTTTGTTCGCGGCACTGAAACGGCAGGGCACGCAAAAGGCCAAAGCCACAAGACTCAGCATGGTCTTTCTGGCGGGTTATCTGCTTGCATGGATGGGCTTCAGCGCGGTCGCAATGCTGCTGCAATGGCTGACGGAAAGCCTCGCAATCACCAACGGCCCGATGATGACGCTTGGGTCAAAGCCAGTCGCGGGCGTCGTGCTGCTCATGGCGGGCTTATACCAGTTCTCTAACCTGAAAGTCGCCTGTTTGCGGCATTGTCGGTCGCCCGCCCAGTTCCTGACAATGTACAATCGCAAAGGCTACTCCGGGGCCCTCATGATGGGCCTGCACCACGGCAGCTATTGCCTGGGATGCTGTTGGGCGCTGATGGCGCTTTTGTTCGTTGGGGGGATCATGAACCTCTACTGGATCGTTGGGCTGGCGATCTACGTATTGCTTGAAAAAATCGTCCCGTACCCCCGCGTGTTCTCGCGGGTGGCCGGCGGTCTCTTGATCGCTGCGGGCTCAGGGGTCGTTCTTTCAGCGCTTTGATATCGAAAGGGAGCGGACGCTCTGCCATGACCGAGAAAGGAAACGATATGGCAAGGATAGACTGGTACATCGAAGGGCCCGCTTATGGGAACTGCAACTGCGGATACTCCTGCCCCTGTCAGTTCGAGGAAGACCCGACCCAGGGCAATTGCCGCGGGTTCGAGGTGATGGAAATCACGGATGGCCACTTCGGCAAGGTGGATCTGACCGGCTTGAAAGTAGCCATTCTCTATGCCTGGCCCGGACCAATCTACAAGGGCGAGGGCGAGATGCAGCTGATCATCGACGAAAGCGCCTCTGCCGATCAGCGCAAAGCATTGGAAACGGTGCTGACAGGCGGCGAAACCGATGAAGAGGCGACGCACTGGTGGGTGTTTCGCGCCATGAGCCCTACGCTGCATGACACGATCTATGCGCCCATTGGCATGGACATAGATATTGAGGCGCGCACGGCAAAGGTCAGCATCGGCAATGTCCTGTCATCCGAAGGCCGACCGATCAAACCACCGCACAGCGACGGCGCGCACCGGGTTCGGATCGACATGCCGAACGGCATCGAGTTTTCAATAGCCGAAATCGGAAGTGCATCAACGACCGCAAGCGCGGCCATCAAGCTCGATCTGAAAGACAGCTATGGCCAATGGCATTTCATGAAGCATGGACCGAGCGGTGTCATGCACTGAAGCAGTGCATCGGCAAAGCCTTGATCCATCAGGGCTTCAGCCGCGCGAATACATGCCTTCGTAAATCGGGCTGAGGGTTTCGGCGTCAAAGAGCGACGAGACCGAAGTGCCCGACCAGATATTCATGATCGCCTGAGCGAACATCGGCGCCGTGGGCACGATGCGGATGTTTTTCGCGGCCTTCACAGCGGCGGTTGGTTCGATGGAATCGGTAATCACGAGGCTCTTCATCACCGATTTGGTGATCCGCTCCACCGCCGGGCCGGACAGGACGCCATGGGTGATGTAGGAATGAACTTCCTTGGCGCCACCTTCCATCAGCACCTCGGCTGCCTTGCAGAGTGTTCCTGCCGTGTCACAGATGTCGTCGACGATGATGCAGGTCTGACCCGAAACATCGCCGATGACGGTCATCTCCGCGATCTCGCCCGCCTTGACGCGGCGCTTGTCGACGATGGCAAGGCCGCAGCCGATGCGCTGCGCCAATTCGCGGGCCCGGGCCACGCCGCCCACGTCGGGCGAAACCACCGTCACTTCGTTCAGGCGGCCCTTGAAGTGATGCTCGATGTCCAGCGCGAAGATCGGCGAGGCGTAGAGGTTGTCCACCGGGATGTCGAAAAAGCCCTGAATCTGCGCCGCATGCAGGTCCATCGTCAGGACCCGGCCGACGCCCGCCTCGGTCAGGAGATTGGCCACCAGCTTGGCCGAAATCGGCGTGCGGGCTTTGGCACGGCGGTCCTGACGGGCATAGCCGAAATAGGGGATCACGGCGGTTATCCGGTCGGCGGAAGACCGGCGCAAGGCGTCGGTCATGATCAGAAGCTCCATCAGGTTGTCGTTCGCCGGATTCGAGGTCGACTGGATGATGTACATGTCCTCGCCGCGGACATTCTCGAAGACCTCGACGAAAATCTCCTGATCGTTGAACCGTTCGACCCGCGCATCCACCAGCCCGACAGACATGCCCCGGTGCATCGACATCCGCCGGGCGATGGAATTGGCAAGCGGGCGGTTCGAATTACCGGAAATGAGCTTCGGCTCGGTCATGGAGGGCATGGCGGGTCCTTGTCGTTCGGGGCCGCAAAACCGGGCCGGATGACGGATTCGTGACGTTGCCACCCGCTTATCATCGGGCTAGCGTCCGGGCAAACCCGAAGGAGTGCCGGAAATGCCACAGATCGACTACTTCCTGTCCACAATCTCTCCGTTTACCTACCTCGCCGGTACGCGGCTGGAAGAAATCGCGGCGAAACACGGGGCGACGGTGACCTATAAGCCGGTCGATATCGGCGGGCTGTTCGGGCGGACAGGGGGAACGGCGCTCAAGGACCGGCCGGAGGGCCGAAAGGAATACCGGTTGCAGGAAATGACCCGGCAGGCAGCGAAGGCGGGGATGAAGATTAGCCTTCAGCCGATGTTCTGGCCCACCAATGCCGCGCCTTCCGCTTACGCGATCATCGCGGCGCAGGCGGCGAAGGCGAAGGGGGCGGGCGGCGACCTGGGGGCATTCGTCCATTCGATCCTGCGGGCCTGCTGGGCAGAGGAACGCGACATCGCGTCGGATGAAGTGATCCGCGATCTTCTGACCAAGGCCGGGTTCGAGGCCGACCTCGCCGACAAGGGGCTGCTGCTGGGGGCGGAGACCTATGCCAACAACCTTGAAGAGGCCGTGAATCGGGGTGTCTTCGGGTCTCCCTTTTATATTGTGGACAGCGGCCAGCGGTTCTGGGGGCAGGACCGGCTGGATGATCTCGACCTGCATCTGGCGGGCAAACTCTAATGCCGCAGGAAGACCGGGCCGGCTTTCCGACACATTGGCAGACATTCGGCACCGGACCGCGCCCTGCGCTGGCGGTGCATTGCTCGCTGGCCAGTTCCAACGCCTGGGCGGGTGTGGCGGAACGCCTGTCCGACCGGATTACGTTGACCGCGTTTGACATGCCGGGCCATGGGCGTTCGGCCGACTGGATCGGAGAGGGCGATTTCCTGACCAGCGCCACGCAGATTGCTGCAAGCTTCGTGACCGAACCGGTGGACCTGATCGGCCATTCCTTCGGCGCGGTGGTTGCCCTGCGCCTGGCCATCGCCGCGCCGGATGCATTCCGGACACTGACGCTTATTGAGCCCGTTCTCTTCGCTGCGACGAAGGGAGAGCCGGTTTGGGACGAACATCTGCGCAATGACGCCCTTTTCGGGCAACTGATGGAAGATGGCGACCGCGAGGCGGCGGCCCGGGCCTTTACCGCCATGTGGGGCACAGGCATTGAATGGCAGGCGATGGACAATCGGAACCGCCGAGAGGTGACCGAGCGTATCCATCTGATCGGGGCAGGGCGGCCCGCGCTGTTCGAGGACAGCGGTGGTATCCTTGCTCCAGATGCGCTCGAAAGCCTCGACATGCCGGTTCTCCTGATCCGGGGTGAGGCCTCGCCACCGATCATTGAACGGATCGCCGAGAACATCGCGGCCCGCCTGCCCGATGTCGGCATCGCCACGGTTCCGGGTGCGGGGCATATGGTGCCGATCACCCATCCCGGCCAAACGGCTGGGCTGATCGGGGTCAATCTCGACCGGGCGGAGTAACGGTGCGTTCGCGGCAAACAGCCCGTAGCTGTGTTCTACAGCGGTCCGCATACGGCCCGCTGTGTTTGGCGCAAGGTCGGCTTCCGGGCACTACATCCGATGCCTTCTCAGCCCATCTGGTGATTGGGCGTGGATCGTGAAATCTCCAGTTCCGCTTCGTCCATATCTTCTAGAATTCCCTCGAAGAGCGGCGTCGAAAGGTAGCGTTCGCCTGTGTCGGGCAGCATCACGAGGATAACCGACCCCGGCGCGACCTTTTCGGCCACCCGCATCGCGACCGCGAAGGTGGAGCCGCCGGAAATTCCGGTAAAGATGCCTTCCTTTTGTGCGAGCTTCTTCGCCCATGCGATCCCCTCCGGTCCGGGCACCGGGATCAGGTCGTCGTAGAACTTCTTGTCGAGCGTTTCCTGCAGGACCGCCGGAATGAAATCCGGCGTCCAGCCTTGAATCGGGTGCGGTTCAAAGGCGGGATGGCTGGCGGCGGGCGCATCGCCTGCACCGCGTTCCTGCGCGATCCCGCTTGAGACAATGGCCGCATTGGCGGGTTCTGTCAGGATGATCTTGGTCGCGGGCCGTTCCTTGCGCAGGACACGCCCTACGCCGGTGACTGTACCGCCCGTGCCGTAGCCCGAGACAAAGTAGTCGAGACGCTTACCGTCGAAATCGCCCAGAATTTCACGCGCTGTCGTGGCTTCATGGATATCAGCATTGTCTTTGGTCTCAAACTGGCGGGCAAGAAACCAGCCATGTTTCTCGGCCAGCTCGACGGCCTTTTTGTACATACCAAAGCCTTTTTCGGCGCGCGGAGTCAGGATGACCTTGGCGCCCAGCATCCGCATCAGGCGGCGGCGTTCGATGGAAAAGCTGTCGGCCATGGTCACGACCAGCGGATAGCCCTTCTGCGCGCAGACCATCGCAAGACCGATACCGGTATTGCCCGATGTCGCCTCGACAACTGTCTGGCCGGGCTTCAGCCGCCCTTCACGCTCGGCGGCCTCGATGATATTCACTGCCAGCCGGTCCTTGACCGAGGCGGCGGGATTGTAGGCCTCGGCCTTTACATAGACTGTTACATGGTCAGGCCCGAGGTTGTTGACCCGGATCACCGGCGTATCGCCGATTGTGTCGAGCACGCTGTCAAAAAGCCGCCCGCGTCCATTCGTCGTTCTGATCGTGCCAGCCATGTCATACCCCCGTTCGTGACTTTGCCCCGTTAAGATGGGGCTTCCTCTTGGCAACTTATATAGTGCCGACGGGGGGTGACGCAAAAAAGAACACCCTTCGCAAAAGCGAAGGGCGCGGGGAACCGAATGCAGTCGGACCTGTTCAGTCCGGAACCGGCGTTCAGGCTGCCGGGGCGACGCAGTGACTTGCAGATCGTCGCGCGCGCTGATCAATCCGGCAATCCGGCCTTCCTGAGCCCGCCCGCCAGATGTTCCCAATCGCCCGGATTACGCCACATCGGCCGGTAGGCGCCCGCAAGGCTCTCGACCGTATCGTTCTGAATGATAATGTCCCGGCTCGCGAATTCCCGCCTCCGCATGCGGATGAACTCCGAGAGGGCCGCGTCCGCTTCGTGCGTCTGGCCAAGATGGGCATAGGCGCTGACCAGAAAGGCATGGGCGAGCGAATTCAGCAGCGCCTCGCCGATCAACACCTGCACGACAGCCCCATAGTCGCCCGTGAAGAAGCGAATCTGGCCAAGAGTCCAGTCGATCGAGGGCGAATGCAGCGGGTCGAGCCGGATCGCTTCCTGCACAACTTCAAGCGCCTTCTCCCGTTGGCCGAGGAGCAGGAACGCATAGCCACACCAGGCCATCGATTCCGCCTCGTTCACGATCTTCGAAAGAGTTTTTTCGAACTGAACCTCGGCCTCGTCCCAGAGCCCTTCGCAGAGGAACGCGTAGCCAAGTTGGTCCTGGATATAGACGTCGTTGTTGTCGAGCCCCGCGCCCTTGCGCGACAGGGCGAGAGACTTGCCCGCTGCACCTTCCTCTGCGAGGCCGAGCCATCCATCGACCACATAGGTATCGGCAAGGTACATGTAGGCACGGGCATAGCGCGGGTCGAGCTCCAGCGCCTTCCTGAACAACTCGCGGGCCTCGACGGTGTCCTCTGCATTCAGCCCGTCGCGCAGCGACTTGCCGCGCAGCATGTATTCATAGGCCTTCATGTTCTCGGTCGGCATACGCAACGCGCGGTCGGCCACATCCTCCTGCACCCGTCCGGGCAGGACGGCGACGATGCTGCGCGTCACCTCATCCTGCACGGCGAAGATGTCGTCGAACTCCCGGTCATAGCGCTCCGCCCAGACATGGTTGCCGGTCAGGGCGTCGGCGAGTTGCACCGAGATACGGACTTTAGTCCCGGCGCGACGCACGCTGCCCTCGACAACGTATTCGACGCCAAGCCGCTGGCCGATTTCGCGAACGCCGAGGTTTTCATGGCGGATTGCGAATGAGGAGTGGCGGGCGACCACAAACAGTGTCCGGAACCGCGACAGGCCGGTGATGATGTCCTCGGTAATCCCGTCGCTGAAGTAATCCTGTTCAGGATCACCGCTCATATTGGTGAAGGGCAGCACCGCGACCGAGGGCTTGTCACGCGGTCGGGCGGCTGCGGTTACCGGTGGCGCAGGGGTGGCCTCTGGGGTGGCGGGCTCGTCGGGGGCGCTGCGGATGCGGCCGATCAAGGCGGTGGTTTCCGGTCCCGGCTGAATGCCGAGATCTTCTAAAAACACCTCCCGCATCCTGTCGTAGTGCCGGAGCGCCGTTGCGGTTTCGCCCTGCGCATGAAGGACCCGCAGCACTAGCCGATGCGCTGCTTCGTTGAGCGCGTCGAGGTCAAGAAGCCTGCGGGCTGCCGTAAGTGCTGCGGAAAAGTTCCTTTCGCCGAGAAGATCCTCGGCGATCCGGGCAAGCTCCGACGACAGGAGGGCTGTGTATTTTGCGCGCTCGGCGGTCAGCCAGCCCTCGAACGGTGCCTCGTTGACTGTCAGCCCGGCAAGCAGGGTTGATGCTGCCACGAGATCGTCGCGCCGCTGCGCGGCACCCTGTGGCGGGGTTTCTTTGCCAAGCGCGTCGACATCCAGTGCGACGGCATCGGACCGCAGCCCGAGCACCGGCCCACGTGTTTCGATCACCTCGGCATCAGCGCCAAGCGCCTTGCGCAGGCTCGCAAGCGATTGGCGGAGATTGGTCCGCGCCTGCACCTGACCGCTGCGGCTCCACAAAAGGTCAGCCGCGGTATCGCGATGCAGCCCGCCCGGCCCGGCCAGTGCGATCATCGCCAGAAGAGCCTGCGATTTCTGCGTCGGGAAGGATGCGGGCGTCCCGTCGCTGCATGTAACCGCCAGCGGACCCAGTAGCCGGATATTAAGGCGATTACGTCTGGTCACGGTCCCGATCCCCGGATGTCACGGTCGATTTTACGGGGCTCCCCACCGTTTTTACGCTCCCGTCACGCTGAGCCTTACGGATCCCGAGCGCCCCACCCGCATCTTAGGTGCATCGACCCACAATCCAAGAACAGAAAGGAACGACGATGTGCTTTGATGTGAACCCGCTGGCCCAGAACCTCTATCTGCAGGACCTCAACCGCGACCCTCGCGGCGGATATGACCACGCCGCCGCCCCCCTGACCGGCTGGCGCGCTGAACGTCTGCGGGCGCTCTTGGAGGGGGGCAATCGGGTACGGCGCCGGGGCGGGTTGTGGACCCCGGTCATCGCAACAAGTTGAAGGCGGTGCTGCCCGGGGGCGGTTTCCTGCCACCGGGCGAAGTCAGGTCAGCCGTGACGGCTCTTGTGGCCGAGGTTGTAATAATTGCCGGTGCGGGTTTGCAGGTACGGGGTCAGCGGGATCTCTTCCTGCTTCAGGAAGCCCTTTTGCGGCAGCTTGCCTTCGCGCACCATCTCGATGACCGCCACGACCGAGGCCGAGGTCGTCCAGGCAATCGCCGTCCGCCGCTTGCCGCCGATCTCCAGCGGGTAGTAGGCGCGCACGAATTCCTTGCGCTTCAGCTGGCCTTCCACCCAGCCCTCGGCCGCGACATGGACATAGACGACATCCTCATCCACCGGCGGCTTGGCATGGGTCAGGATCTTGCCTGCCGTCTCGCGGTTCTCGCGCATCAGCAGTTCGTGGAAGAAGAAGTTCATCAGTTCCACATGGCCGGGATAGCGCATGGTCTTGTAGTCGAGGTTCTCGATCTTGTCGGCATAGGTCTCGCACATCGTGCCGAGGCCGCCCGATGTCGTGAAGGCCTCGAGCTTCACGCCGTCGATATAGATCGTCTCCAGCCATTCCATCGCCGAGACGGTCTTGTGCACGCCCTCCTCGATCACCTCGCAATCGTTGAGATATTCGTTCACGACGCCCTCGGGCGACCAGTTGAAGGCGTAGCCCAGAAGCCCCGTCGGGTTCTGCGGCAGCGCGCCGACGCGGAGGCGGATGGAGCGGACCTTGCCGAACATGTCGGCGAGATGCGCGCCGACAATGCCGACGAAACCGGGGGCAAGGCCGCATTGAGGGGCCATGATGCCCTTCGCGGTCTTCGCCAGTTCGCGGATATGCTGGGTCGTCGGCACATCCTCGGTCAGGTCGAAATAGTGGAGCCCAAGGCCATGGGCGACGGTCGAGACGCCGATATTAAGGTGATAGGGCAGGCAGGACAGAACCGCCTCCTGATCCTTCAGGATCGCGGCCAAGGCGTCCTTGTCGGTCAGATCAGCAGCCTTGGTCGGGAAGGGGCAGCCCGAAACCTCACGCGCATCGACGCCGGTGACGGAAAAGCCTGCCTCGGCCAGGAGTTCCGCGGCCAGATGGCCGACCTTTCCGAGGCCGAGAACGGCAACCTTGTTGAACGACATCACGCGCTTCCTTTTCTTGTCTGAACCCTCCGGCCTGCCGCCGGTTCGCCGCCACAATCGCCTGAGAAGGTGGCGATTTCTCCGGGTATACCGGCGGTTTTGGCAGGCGAATGCAGAAAAGTGCCATGGCGGTCGGTCAATCTGCCAGGGCGATGCGGGGTCGCAGTTGCCTCGGTTGTCCGCTTTGAGCGATTTGGGCTCGAATCGGTCATTCTCGGCAGCATGAAAGGATAACCGCGTTGCAGAGCACGACTTCTCTGCGGCCCTGGCAACAGAGGAAAACTGACCCAAAGCCTTGGCAGCCATTCAAGGGCCGACGCGATCGCGGATCGCATCAGCCTCTTCTCTTTCGATGACGGGTCTCAATCCAAAGGCCCAACTGAACCCGGCCAATGGCCATTAATTGCCGGTGGGAATACCAGCCGCCCGGCCGGTCAGCCGCATTTGGAATGGCCGCAGGACGGGCAGGTCATGCAGCCTTCGATCATCTGCATGCCGTATTGCCCGCAGGAAGGGCAGGCGGGGCCGCGCGGTGTTTCGCCCACTGCAATGACCTCGGCCTTGGGATCGGATTTGAGGCCTAACCCTTCGCCCTCGATGAAGCCGATGGCGATCATGTGGCGTTCGATCACGCCGCCGATGGCCGCGAGGATCGAGGGGATATAGCGGCCCTGCATCCACGCCCCCCCGCGCGGGTCGAAGACGGCCTTCAGTTCCTCGACCACGAAGGACACATCGCCCCCCCGCCGGAACACGGCCGAGATCATGCGGGTCAGCGCCACGGTCCAGGCGAAATGCTCCATGTTCTTGGAGTTGATGAAGACCTCGAAGGGTCGCCGGTGGCCGCCCTGTACGATGTCGTTGATCGTGATGTAAATCGCGTGTTCGCTGTCGGGCCATTTCAGCTTGTAGGTCGCGCCTTCGAGCGTCTGTGGCCGGTCCAAGGGTTCGGAGAGATAGATCACATCGCCATGCGGGGTGAGCGGTTCTGAGCCGTCCTTGGAGAGGACTTCTGGACCCGATCCCTCACCAAAACGCAGCCAAGCCGGTTTAACCGACAAAACCTCCGCCAAATTTTCAATCTTACCGAACTTTTCGAGACCTTCGTTTTCGAGTTTGGATATTGTTGCTTGATTTACATCCAATAGATCCGCAAGCGCAGCTTGAGACAACCCTTTAGCCTTCCGCGCGGACTTCAGCCGACTTGCCGAATCTGACGTCTCGACGCTCAACACACTCCCCGTCACCGCGTTCGGGCGGTACGTGGTGCAGCCCTTGCAGCCCTGATCCCAGGCCGCCATGTAGACGTCCTTGAACGCGTCAAAGCTGATTTCCTCGGGGCAGTTGATGGTCTTCGAGATCGACGAATCCACCCATTTCTGCGCCGCCGCCTGCATGCGGACATGATCGAGTGGCGGGAGCGTCTGGGCGTTGACGAAATGATCGGGCAGGGGCTTGTCGCCAAAGCGTTCGCGCCAAAGGTGATAGGCGTAATCGACAACCTCTTCCTCGGTCCGCGAGCCGTCCTTTTGCAGCACCTTGCGGGTATAGGCATAGGCAAAGACCGGCTCGATCCCCGACGAGACATTGCCCGCGTAAAGGCTGATTGTGCCGGTCGGCGCGATGGAGGTCAGGAGCGCATTGCGGATGCCGTGTTTGGCAACGGCGTCCCGCACATCCGCATCCATCTGCATCATATTGCCCGAGGTGAGGTATTTTTCGGCGTCGAAGAGGGGAAACGCCCCCTTTTCCTTCGCCAGTTCCACCGAGGCGAGATAAGCCGCCCGCGCAATGCGGTGCATCCATTTTTCGGTCTGTTCCGCCGCCTCTTCCGAGCCGTAGCGCAGGCCGACCATCAGAAGCGCATCGGCCAGCCCGGTGACGCCAAGGCCGATCCGCCGTTTGGCCTGCGCCTCTGCCTCTTGGCTCGCGAGCGGGAAGCGCGAGGCATCGACGGTATTGTCCATCATGCGGACGGCGGTGGCGACGATCTCGTCAAGCGAGGTTTCGCAGAGATGGGCGCGGTCCTCGAACGGATACCAGACGAGCCGGGCGAGGTTGACCGACCCCAGAAGGCAAGCGCCATAGGGCGGCAGGGGCTGTTCGCCGCAGGGATTGGTGGCGGCGATGGTTTCCACATAGTTCAGGTTGTTCGCGGCATTGATGCGGTCGATGAAGATCACGCCCGGCTCGGCGTAATCATAGGTCGCCCGCATGATCCGGTTCCACAGATCGCGCGCCTGAAGGGTTTTGTAAACCTTGCCGCCGAAGGTCAGCTCCCACGGGCCATCGGCCTTCACCGCCGCCATGAACGGGTCGGTGACGAGGACGGAAAGGTTGAACATGCGCAGCCGCGCGGCGTCCTGCTTGGCGGCGATGAAATCCTCGATATCGGGATGATCGCAGCGCATGGTGGCCATCATCGCGCCCCGGCGCGAGCCTGCCGACATGATCGTGCGGCACATCGCGTCCCAGACATCCATGAACGACAGGGGGCCGGAGGCGTCGGCGGCGACGCCCTTCACCTCGGCGCCCCTTGGCCGGATGGTGGAGAAGTCATAACCGATGCCGCCGCCCTGCTGCATCGTCAGCGCGGCCTCTTTCAGACCGTCGAATATGCCGCCCATGTCGTCGGGGATCGTGCCCATGACGAAGCAGTTGAAGAGCGTGACGGTGCGGCCGGTGCCAGCGCCTGCGGTGATGCGGCCCGCGGGCAGGTATTTGAAATCCTCAAGGGCTTCGTAGAAGCGGTCCTCCCAAGCGGCGGGGTCCTTTTCGACCGAGGCGAGCGCCCGGGCGATCCGCCGCCAGGAATCCTCGACCGTGCCGTCGATGGGCGTGCCGTCCGCCTGCTTGAAGCGGTATTTCATGTCCCATATCTGCTCGGCAATGGGGGCGGCGAAACGGGTCATCGTGCGGCAATCCTCGGTCTTTGGGAAGGCTTGTCACGATACGCGGACCTGCCGCTCCGGTCAACTTGATCTCGTGGGCCGGGGGCGTAGAATGGCAAGGTCTTGGGGGTGACATGACCGGATTCGTCCATCTTCTGAAGCTCTGCGTCGGCGCGGACAGCGTCGATGACCTGCTCGACTGGCAGCGCACCCATCCCGCGCCCTATGCCACGGGCGAGCGCCGCCACGTCACAAGGATGTGGCCGAAGCGCGAGGCCGAGATTCTGGCGGGCGGGTCGCTATACTGGGTGATCAAGGGCGTGATCCTCTGCCGCCAGCGGATCGTCCGGCTGGACGAGGTCGACCGGGGCGATGGCATCCGCCGCTGCGGCATCGTGATGGACCCGGAGATTGTGCGGACCGAGGCCGCGATGCGCCGCCCGTTTCAGGGCTGGCGTTATCTCGACCCCAAGGACGCGCCGCGTGACCTGCCGAAGGGGCGTGGGACGGATACCGCGCTGCCCGAGGAGATGGCGCTGGCCTTGGCCGAGATCGGGCTGCGGTGAGGGCGAGGCCGGCGGCGCTGCCCCGTCGTCCATTGGTTCTCGAACCAATGGCGCACCAATGGACGAACCCCGGAGTATTTCTGAACAGAAGAAGATCAGAGCGCGTTCGGGTCGAAGCCGAGGCGCTGGGAAAGGTTCATCAGGACCGGCCGGGCGCCGTTGCGCCAGTCGGCGCTGCGGGCGGCGTAGAGCGTGGCCTGGCTTTGATGGATCAGCCCGTCGGTGAGGATCTTCAGGTGGTTTGCGCGCAGGGTTTCACCTGTCGAAGTGATGTCGGCGATGGCCTCGGCCGTCAGGTTCTTGACCGTGCCCTCCGTCGCGCCCTGGCTGTCGACCAGCTGGTAATCGGCGACGCCGTTCTCGGTCAGGAAGTTGCGCACCAGCCGATGGTATTTCGTCGCGATCCGCAGGCGGTGGCCGTGGGTCCGGCGGAATGCCGCGGCGGCGGCGTCGAGGTCGTCGAGCGTGTCCACGTCGGGCCATGAGGCCGGGACCGCGATGATCAGGTCGGCATGACCGAACCCCATCGGCGCCAGTTCAGCCACCTGCCGGTCCCAGTCAGCGAGTTTGTCGCGCACGAGGTCCGATCCGGTGACGCCGAGATGGACGCGCCCCGCCGCCAGTTCGCGGGGAATCTCGCCTGCGGACAGCAGGACCAGTTCAAGCCCTTCGGCCCCCTCGACGGCGCCGGCATATTCACGATCCGACCCCGTCCGGCGCAGCGTGATGCCACGCGCGCCGAACCAGTCGAATGTCTGCTCCATGAGCCTGCCCTTGGAGGGGATGCCGAGTTTCAGCATGGCGCGCCCTCCGTCAGGTCGGCGACGAGGCCGGGGCGTATGACGCCACCCACGGCGGGGATCGACCGGCCCTGCCCAAGAACCTCGGTCAAGGCATCATAACGCCCGCCCGAGGCGATGGGCGGCAGGTCAGGATCGGGCCCGTGGAAGGAAAAGACGAAACCGTCGTAATATTCGAGCGTCGTGCGGCCATGGGAGGCTTCGAAATCGAGGTCATCCACGGGGACGCCCATCGCGGAAAGCGCCTCCAGCCGCGCTTCCATCCGGTCGGTGGCGGCAGCGATGGCAGGCATGTCGCGGGTCATGTCGCGCAGATGCGTCAGCGCGGCGGGGCTTTTGGCCGACAGGTTCAGAAGGTCGTTCAGCCGTGCCACCTCTTCGGCGGCGATGGGCGGCGCGGCGGCGTCTTCCTGAAGCGCGGCAAGGCGGGCATCGATTTCCGCCCCGGAGCGCAGGCCGATCAACGGGGCATCCGTCAGGGTTTCGCCACTGGCCAGAGCGGCGAGAAGCCGGGCGCGAGGTTCCGGTGCAGGCGACCTGCCACCAAAGCGGTCGAGAAGCTGGGTGAACCGGCGGGGCCGCCAGATGTGGCGCAAGAGCGCGGCCTTGCGTGTCTCAAGCGTCTTCAACCCGCGCACGGCCTCCATCAGGATGCCGATATCACCGGTTGCGGCGCGCAGGTTCAGGGGGGCGAGCAGGCGCGCGAACAGGGCAAAGACCTCGGCATCCGCCTGAACCGGGTTGGCGCGATCAAAGACCTCGTAACCCACCTGAAAATACTCGCTTTTCCGGTCGGTCAGATGTTCCTGCTTGCGGAAGACCTCGCCCAGATAGCAGTAGCGTGCGGGCTCTGCCCCGCCCGCCATATGCATCTGCACCACCGGCACGGTGAAGTCGGGGCGCAGCATCATTTCGCCCCGGATCGGGTCGGCGGTCACATAGGCACGGCCGCGGATATCCTCGCCGTAGAGGTCCAGAAGCACCTCGGCGGGCTGAAGGATGTCAGCCTCCACCGCCACCGCGCCCGCGGCGCGGAAGGCGGCCATGAGGCGGTCCGCCTCGGCCCGGGCTGCCCCTTTCAGCGCCATTCAGGCAGACCCGAGAATGCGGCGCACCTCGGCCACCAGCGCATCGCGCGGCACCTCGGTCTGGGCGGGCTGGTTCTTCCATTCCTCGTGGCTGACCTCGGCGGCGATCTTCGCGCCGAGGAACAGGTCCTTGACCTGAACGACGCAGCGCTGGGCCTCGTCCGTTCCCTGGATGATGGCGGCGGGAGAGTTCCTTTTATCGGCGTATTTCAACTGGTTGCCGAAATTTTTCGGGTTGCCCAGATAAACCTCCGCGCGGATACCGGCCTGACGAAGCTCGGTCGCCATCGCCTGATACTCGGCCATCCGGTCGCGGTCCATGACGGTGACAACCACCGGGCCGCGCGTATCTGTCTGCATGCGTCCCTTGGCATGAAGGGCCGCCAGCAGGCGGTCAACGCCGATGGAGACGCCGGTTGCGGGCACCGACTGGCCGGTGAACCGCTTGACGAGGTCATCGTAGCGCCCCCCGCCCGCGACTGAACCGAACTGACGCGGACGGCCCTTTTCGTCCAGGATCTCGAAGGTCAGTTCGGCCTCGAATACAGGGCCGGTATAGTAGCCGAGACCGCGCACGACGGATGAATCAATCACGATTCGATCTTCGTCATACCCCTGCTTTTTCAACAGGTTGGAAATAGATTCCAGTTCGTCTACGCCCTCCAGTCCGATCTTGGAATCCCCAACCGACTGCCGCATAGACGCGAGGCGGCCATTGTTTAGGCCTTTATCATAAACGACTGACTTCTGGGTCAAATACTGGACGATACTCTGAGCGCTTTGGATATGAAGGCCGACACCATCAATGTACGCGCCCGAGGCATCCTTGCGACCCGTAGTAAGCAGCTCCATGACGCCGTCTTCGCCGACCTTGTCGTACTTGTCGACCGTCCGCATAACTGCGGCACGCATCTCTTGGTTGTCTGCTATTCCAATGAAGTCGAGTACCCCGTCGAGAACCTTCCGGTTATTGACTCGAACGACGTAGTCGCCGCGGGGGATGCCGACCTCTTCCAGTGCATCGGCCAGCATGGCGCAGATCTCGGCGTCGGCGGCAACCGATCCGGAGCCAACCGTATCCGCATCGCATTGATAGAACTGGCGGAATCGCCCCGGCCCCGGTTTCTCGTTCCGCCAGACAGGACCCATCGCGTAGCGGCGATAGGGCGTCGGCAGGTCGTTGCGGTACTGTGCCGCGACGCGGGCGAGGGGGGCCGTCAGGTCGTAGCGCAGCGCCAGCCAGTCGGAATCATCCTCTTGCCACGCGAAGACGCCTTCGTTCGGGCGGTCGACGTCGGGCAGGAATTTCCCAAGCGCCTCAACGGTTTCCACGGCCGAGGTCTCCAGGGGATCGAAGCCATAGCGATGGTAGACGGCGGCGATCTTGTCCAGCATCGCCTTGCGCTCTGTCACCTCGGCGCCGAAATAATCGCGGAACCCTTTCGGCGTTTCCGCCTTAGGTCTGCGCGGTCCCTTGTCCTTGGCCATGATCCGACCCTTCACATCTATCCGCGCGCGGGTGTAACGGATGGGGGGCGGGGGAACAAGCGGGTCGAGGGGCCGGAAAGGGGTGGTCTGCGAAACGTCGGCATTCTGTCGGCAAAACGTATGGCAGGCGTATGGCGCATGCCGGGAAGCGAGGACGGATGGACAGGCTGGAGAAGGCAGAGGAAGAGATCGCGCATCTTCGCCGCGCGGTTGATGACATGTCGGATGTGATCGCGGGGCAGGCGCGCGAGATCGACCTGTTGACCCGCCGCGTGGCGCTCTTGCTGGAACGCGCGGCGGAGGCGGAGGCCGAGGCGTCGGGGGGCATCCCGCTCGCCGATCAGAAGCCGCCGCATTGGTGAGGGGCGCGGACAGGTTCATGTCAGGATCGGGGGCGAGAAGAGGCGTGACGACAGCCAAGCCCGGTTCCGCATGACGCCCCGCCTCACTTCGTTTTTCGGCGCACCGCATTGGCCGACGGTGGTTCTGACCTATGTTCTGGGCTTTGCCGGGGGCTTTGTCGCGAAGGCCCTGCATCTGCCGCTGCCGATGCTCCTCGGTTCGCTTCTGGCTGTGGGGGCGGCGGCGATTGCCGGATTGAAGCCCTTGGGTCATCTGCCGCAGGCACCGCAGAAAATCCGGATGCTGGTCATCCCGATTATCGGCATCGCCATTGGCGGGGCCGCGCGGCCGGAGATTGTCGGGGAAGCCGCGCATTGGCTGCCCTCACTCGCTGCGCTCTGCGTCTTCATCCCGCTGGTGCATTACCTCGGCTTCCAACTGCTGACGGCGACGGGGAGGGTAGACCGGGTGACCGCGCTCTATGCCACCGCGCCCGGGGGCCTCGTCGAGACCGTGCAGATGGGCGAGGAGGCGGGGGCGGATATCCAAATGCTGGCGATGCTGCAATTCCTGCGGCTCATTCTGACCATCGTTCTGGTGCCGGTCGCCTTTTCGCTGATGGAGGGCCATGCGGTGGGGTCCGCCGGAGGGGCGGCTGTGGCCGGTGCGCCGTTACATGCACTGGATGTGGCGATCCTGACCGTCTGCGCCGTTGTGGGGGCCATCGTCGGCCTGCGTCTGCGCCTGCCTGCCGGTCATGTGCTGGGGCCGATCCTCCTTTCGGCAGCGGCCCATATGGCGGGCTGGACGGAGGGTGTGCCGCCCGGCTGGATGCTGGCGGCGGCGCAGGTAGTGATCGGCACGTCGCTGGGGGTACGCTTTGCGGGTATGCCGAAAGGGCGGATTCTGGTGGCCCTGCGCCTCGCCGTGATGAATTCCATTGTGACGATCGGCGGGGCGGTCCTCTTCTCTGTCGCCCTTGCGCCGGTCGCGGGCGAGCCGGTGCGCGCGGTCTTTCTGGCCTTTGCGCCGGGCGGGCTGGTGGAAATGGGGCTGATCGCGCTCAGCCTGAAGATGTCGATCCTCTACGTGACCGCGCATCACCTTCTCAGGATCATCCTGTCGGTGAGCGTGGCGCGCTGGTTCGGCAGTCGGATCGGATGACGGATACCCCAGCCCCGGCGGTTACAACTTTGCCAGTTCCGTCTTCAGGTCGCCGTAACCGGTGAAGCGGCGTTCATAGGCGAGACCAAGGCGTTTCGCGCAATCCTCGGCCTTGGCGTCGAGTGCCGGGTCTTCGGTCTGGGCCTGATAGACGAGTTTCTCGTAATTGCCGAAATACATGTCCCTGAGTTCGGGGTGCCGGTCGAGCCCCATCGGTTTCCAGACGAAGGCGTCGAACTGACGGACGAGGAAATCGGTGAGATAGAAGGCGGTAAACTCTTCGCGCGCGGCGAAGGTGTTGTTGCCCTCGAAGAAGGAATAACAATGCGGACCGGGGATCATTTCGACGCCCAGTTCACGACAACGCTGTTCCAACAGGCCGCCCGTGCCGCAATCGGCATAAACGACAAAGATGTCGTCATAGGAGTCGCGGTGCTTTTCCACCGACTCGGTCACGGCCTCGGTAATCTTGTCCGGCCAGAGGTGGTATTTAGCGGGCAGGCAGGTGAGGTCGAGATGGGTCCAGCCGTTGGCCTCTTTCAGATCGACGATCTCGCGCGCGAGCGCGCCGCAGGCGATCAGCAGGATACGGCCCTTATGCGCAGGACCGATGCCTTCCTCGGTCAGGACCGTATCGGAGGGGATCACGACTTGCCCCCCAGAAACCGTACGAGAAGCGCGAGCGCCATCAGCGCCGCGCCGGCCATCGCCGCGACGGCAGGCGGGACAACGCCGGATGCATTCAACGCAAAGGCTGCGGCCACCGTCAGCGCGGCAGCGCCGAGAACGAGGACGAGGATCACCAAGAAGCGTGGCATGGCCGTTATCTCCCTTCCCGTTCTATCTGTGTCCCCCGAGGCCGGATGTGAAGCGGCCGGAAAGAAAAAGGCCCCGCAAGGCACTATGCCTGCGGGGCCGACAGGAAGCATGTCCCAGAACTCAGCCTGCGGCGAGCTTGTTGTGCTTGCGCGACATGAAGTCCTTTGCGGTCTGCACGGCAACGGCGGCGTCGCGGCAATAGGCGTCGGCACCGATGGCCTTGCCGAATTCCTCGTTCAGCGGCGCGCCGCCCACGAGAACGATGAAGTCCTCGCGCATGCCCTTTTCCTTCATCGTGTCGATCACGACTTTCATGTAGGGCATCGTGGTGGTCAGCAGGGCGGACATGCCGAGGATGTCGGCATCTTCGCGCTCCAGCGCCGAGATGTAGTTTTCGACCGGGTTGTTGATGCCGATATCGACGACTTCGAAACCGGCACCTTCCATCATCATGCCGACGAGGTTCTTGCCGATGTCGTGAATGTCGCCTTTGACGGTGCCGATCACCATCTTGCCGACCTTCGGTGCGCCGGTTTCGGCCAGAAGCGGCTTCAGGATCGCCATGCCGGCCTTCATCGCGTTGGCGGCAAGCAAAACTTCCGGCACGAAGAGGATACCGTCGCGGAAGTCGGCGCCGACGATGGTCATCCCGGCGACCAGAGCCTTGGTCAGGACGTCATAGGGCGCCCAGCCACGGTCGAGGAGAATGCGCACGCCCTCTTCGATCTCTTCCTTGAGACCGTCGTAGAGGTCGTCGTGCATCTGAAGCACAAGCTCTTCGTCATCGAGCTCGGAAAGGATGATGTCTTCTTCGTCGGCCATCGCATGTC
This sequence comes from Albidovulum aestuarii, assembly GCF_029961185.1. Taxonomy (GTDB): domain Bacteria; phylum Pseudomonadota; class Alphaproteobacteria; order Rhodobacterales; family Rhodobacteraceae; genus Albidovulum; species Albidovulum aestuarii. Next base: position 473,133 of record NZ_JASBQQ010000003.1, read on the forward strand.
TCCTGGCGGTTCTTGCGCCCGTAATGCGTCCAATGTTGCCACATCACTTGGCGATTTGCGACATAGCCCGCGCATTCGGCGACAGAGAGCGACAAGGTGGCGGTAACGGTGGTGGTGGTGCTTGATTAATGTTCTCTAAATGTTCTAATCTCGCGCCATGCCCCTGCCGCCCCCAGATCCCTTTCTGCGCCTGAAGGCGCGTGGCGCCGTGACCAATGCGGCGGGCCGGTTCGAGCCCTATGCACGGGTGGCGGAAAACGACGGCTGGGACATCGCCGAGGAGGAGCGGGTGGCGCGGACCGAGGTCAGCGAGGAACGTCCGCGTTCGGTGATCAATCCGGTGACCTCGCCCGATCTGAATTTCGACCGTTCCGTCAATGCTTACCGGGGCTGCGAACACGGCTGTATCTATTGCTACGCTCGGCCAAGTCACGGCTATCTCGGACTGTCGGCGGGGCTCGATTTCGAGACGAAGCTGGTGGCGCGGCCGACGGCGCCGGAGGTGCTGGAACGGGAACTGGGCCGCAAGTCCTATCGGGTCGCGCCGATCGCCATCGGCACCAATACCGACCCCTATCAGCCGATCGAACAGCGATACCGGATCACGCGGCGGATGCTGGAGGTTCTGTCGGCGTGGAATCACCCGGTGACAATCATCACGCGGGGGGCGCTGATCGAGCGCGATCTGGATGTTTTAAGCGACATGGCGCGGCGGCGGCTGGTGCAGGTCGGGGTTTCGGTGACGACACTTGACGCGCGCCTTGCCCGGCGGATGGAACCGAGGGCACCCGCGCCGGAGAGGCGGCTGGCGATGATCCGGGCCTTGTCCGGGGCAGGAGTGCCGGTCCGGGTGATGGTTTCCCCCGTGATCCCGGTTCTGACCGAACCGGAGATGGAGCGCATCCTGACCGCCGCCAAGGAAGCGGGGGCCGGGGCGGCAAGCTGGATACTCTTGCGCCTGCCGCATGAGGTGGCGGAGCTTTTCCGCGACTGGCTGAAACGGGTCGAGCCGGGAAGGGCGGGTCATGTCATGAACCGCCTGCGCGAGATGCGGGGCGGCAAGGACTATGATCCCGACTTTGACCGGCGAATGCGGGGCGAGGGGCTGCATGCCGACCTTATCGCGCATCGCTTCGCGATTGCCACGAAACGGCTTGGTCTGGCGCATGACCTGCCCGACCTCGACTGTTCCGCCTTTGCCCCGCCGATGAGGCCCGGAGATCAGCTTTCACTCTTTTGACGCGCCTTATCGGGCGTGCTTGCACCCTCGAAGGCGCGTGCCCGGCTGATGCCCGGCGACCTCCGGCGGGAGTGTTTTTAAACGGAAGAAGAACAAAGGTGTCCGGTCGCCTGGCTCAGCCGCGGCGGCGGCCGCGGCGTTCGCGGCCGGGGGCCTCATCGTCGCCGGTGCCGTCCGAGGCCGAGGAGAAGCCGCCGAGCTTTGCGGCGATCTCGTCGAGCGTCGGGCGGGGCCCGCGCGGGCGGGTTTCAAGCGCCTTGCGCATCGCGGCGAGATGTTCGGGCATCGTGCCGCAGCAGCCGCCGATGATCGTGGCGCCCGCATCCCGCGCAAGCACTGCATATTCTGCCATCAGGTCCGGCGTGCCGTCGTAATGGATATGGCCGTCATGGTATTTCGGGATGCCGGCATTGCCCTTGGCGATGATCGGGCGTTCCGGGCCAGCGGCGACGAAGCCGAGCACGGTGCGCATAAGGTCAGCCGCCCCCACGCCGCAATTGGCGCCGAAAGCGATCGGCGGGTTGGGCAGCTTTTCGACCATCGCCGCCATCGCGGCCGACGTCATGCCCATCATCGTGCGCCCCGCCGTGTCGAAGCTCATCGTGCCGCACCAGGGCATTCCAGCCTTTCCACAGGCCTCGGCGGCGGCGGCGTATTCCTCGGGCGCGCTGATCGTCTCGACCCAAAGGACATCGGCACCGCCCTCTTTAAGCCCCTCGGCCTGTTCGTGGAACATCTCGACCGCGATCTCATGGGTCAGCGAGCCCATCGGCGCCATGATCTCGCCCGTCGGGCCCATGGAGCCTGCGACGATGACGGTGCGGCCTGCCGCATCGGCGATCTCGCGCCCCAGTTCCGCGCCGATCCGGTTCAACTCGCGCACCCGGCTTTGCGCGTTGTGCAGCTTCATCCGGCTGGCATTGCCGCCGAAGGTGTTGGTCAGGAAGATGTCCGACCCGGCATCCACCGCGCTCTTGTAGAGCGTACGGATATTGTCCGGCTTGTCGGTGTTCCACAGTTCCGGTGCCTCACCCGCAGTCAGCCCCATGTTGAAGAGATTGGTGCCGGTCGCGCCGTCGGCCAGCAGCCAGTCGCGCGTCGCCAGAAGGCGGGAAAGCGGATCGCTCATCGGGAAAGCCTTTCATCAATGCCGTGCCAGGGCGGTCACCGCCCCGTTTGCCCCGATGTGCCATTTCGGCGGGCGGTTTTCAAACCGATCTTTCTCATGATGATCGTGAATCCGCCGAAAACGCGACCGGTCCGGGATGCCGCTCATCACCTTGTTCGCAGCATGGATGGGCACAGGGTCACAGGTATGGAACCGCCATGCGGCAGTCCGGACCTTGCGGCGATCAGGGGCGGTCGGGCCTCAGGCCTCGTCCATCAGCTGGCGCTTGGCCTCGATCATCAATTCGACCATCTTGGCGCGGATCGTCTGTTCGCTGGCCGAGGCGCCGAGATCACCGGCGACCTTGCGATACACGTCCTCATCGCCCGCTTCCTCGAAATCGGCGGCGACCACTTCCTTTGCGTAGGCAGCGGCATCGTCGCCTGATTTGCCCATGAGTCCGGCCGCCCAGAGGCCGAGAAGCTTGTTGCGACGCGCTTCGGCCTTGAACTTCATTTCCTCGTCATGAGCGAACTTGTTCTCGAAAGCGTTTTCGCGGTCGTCGAATGTGGTCATGGCTGGGTCCCGTCTGGAAGTGGTCCGTTATTCCTCATATGCCCGCAGCACCCCGGCTCTGCAAGCCCCGAGGCGAACCCCGGGGCCAATGGCTTGCGGCGAATGCCTCGTTGCCCTATAGCGGCGGCAAGATGGGGCGGGGTCTTTCCGCCATACGAACGGAGCTTCCATGGCACGTCGCAAGAAGATCTACGAAGGCAAGGCAAAGATTCTTTATGAAGGCCCTGAGCCCGGCACCTTCGTGCAGTATTTCAAGGACGACGCCACCGCTTTTAATGCGCAGAAGAAGGCGACGATCGAGGGCAAGGGCGTTCTGAACAACCGCCTTTCGGAATATTTCATGACGGGCCTTGCCAATATCGGCATCCCCAACCACTTCATCCGCCGCCTGAATATGCGAGAGCAGCTGATCCGGCAGGTGGAAATCATTCCGCTGGAAGTGATCGTCCGCAATTTCGCGGCCGGGTCGCTGTCGAAGCGTCTGGGCATGGAAGAGGGCACTGCCCTGCCGCGCCCGATCGTCGAATACAGCTACAAGAACGATGCGCTGGGCGATCCGATGGTCAGTGAGGAATATATCCTCGCCTTCGGCTGGGCCAACCAGCAGGACATGGACGATATCGTCTCTATCGCGCTTCGGGTGAACGACTTCCTGTCGGGCGTCTTTTACGGCGTCGGCATCAAGCTGGTGGATTTCAAGATCGAGATTGGCCGCATCTGGGATGGCGATTTCATGCGGCTGATCGTGGCCGATGAGATCAGCCCCGATTCGTGCCGGCTCTGGGACATCAAGACCGGCCAGAAGCTGGATAAGGACGTCTTCCGCCGCGATCTCGGCGATCTGGCCGATGCCTATAGCGAGGTCGCGCGCCGCCTTGGCGTGCTGCCGACGCAGGCCACCCATATGTCGAAACCGACGCTGATCAACTGAAAGGCCCCGATCCGATGAAAGCCCGTGTCCATGTCATGCTGAAGGATGGCGTTCTCGACCCGCAGGGCGAGGCGGTGAAACATGCGCTTGGTACGCTCGGTTTTTCCGGCGTGGAGGGCGTGCGTCAGGGCAAGGTGATCGAGCTGGATCTGGCCGCGACCGACAAGGCGGCGGCCGAGGCCGAGGTCAAGGCGATGTGCGAGAAGCTTCTCGCCAATACCGTGATCGAGAAATACACGGTCGAGATCGCCTGAACGTTGCCCGGGTTTTTCGGCCCGGTGCAATAAAATTGCCTTTCGCATGACCCGGCGCTAGCCTTCTCCGTCGCCAAGCACTGGTGGGGGAAGGGCACATGGCGCAAGGGGATGCTTCGGCCCACGCTGCCGGAAGTCGGTTGCTTGGCCTTTTCTTTATTGTCGTCGCGGCGCTCTTCATCGGGCTCATGCCAAATGCGGCGAAGCTTGCCTATGGCGAGGGGGCTAACCCAATCGCGGTGCTGGTGATCCGTGCGGTTGTCGCCGTCACAGGTCTTGCAGTCTTCCTGCGGATGCGCGGCAATATGCTGTCTATTCCGAGGCCGTTCGTGAAGAGAACCGCGCTCGCTGGCATTGCGATGCTCTTTTCGGCCGGGGGCGGGATGAGCGCGGTCGCCTATATCGACGTCAGTCTGGCGAGCGTGCTGTTCTTCACCTTTCCGTTCTTCGTTGCGGCCGTGAACCACATCCGTGGCCTGACGCGCCTGGGTCGTGCCGAGGTGATCTGCATGATCCTTGCGTTTCTCGGCCTTGCGCTGGCCCTTGGCGTCAGCCTTGAAAACGCGAATCTGACCGGGATCGCCCTTGCCCTTATCTCTTCGCTTGGTATCGCGGTTACGGTTCTTGCCACCACCGATACTTCGATCGCGCTCGGTGCCGTACGGGCAAATCTTCATATGACCCTGTGGGCGGGGGCATATTTCATTCTACTCGCGGTTCTCGGCCCGCTGACCGGTGCCATGCAGCCGATGCGCTTTCCGGCCAATGCGGCGGGTTGGGGATGGGTTCTTGCTGCGGGCGTCAGCTTCACCCTCGGATACCTCTTCTTTTTCATCGCCGCGACGATCCTCGGTGCGACCAAGGCGTCCGTCCTGTCGATCCTCGAGCCGATCATGATGATCGCCTTCGCTGTCATTCTGGTCGGCGAGACCTTGTCGCCGCTACAGGCCGTTGGCGTGACATTGGTCTTTGGAAGCCTGATCGCCTTCGACCTTGTTCCAAAGCGGGCGTGATCTGTGCATGGTCGCGCCAAAATCACCGGAACCGGAGAGATTCGCCCATGCGTGCGGCCGTTCTGACCAAATTTCGTGCGCCACTTGAACTGGCATCCGTTCCCGACCCGGATTGCCCCGAGGACGGGGTTGTCCTGAAGGTGCTGGCCTGCGGTGTCTGCCGGTCGGACTGGCATTCATGGACCGGCTCGGACCCGGACGTTTCGCTGCCGCATGTGCCGGGTCACGAATATTGCGGCGTGGTTGAAGAGGTGGGTGCGCGCGTGACCCGTTGGCGGCGTGGCGACCGCGTCATCGCGCCGTTCATTCTTGCCTGTGGTCAATGCCCGGCTTGTGCGGCGGGGAACCAGACGACCTGCCCGACACAGGTCATTCCCGGTTTCACCCATCCCGGCGCGTTTGCCGAACGCATTGCGGTGCCGCGCGCCGATCACAACCTGACGGCTTTGCCCGAGGCGATGGACCCCGCATTGGCGGCTGCTCTTGGTTGCCGGGTCACGACGGCCTGGCACGGGTTGACGGGCCGCGCAGCGCTTCAGCCGGGCGAATGGCTCGCGGTCTTCGGCAGCGGCGGCGTGGGGCTCTCGGCGCTTCTTCTCGCCAAGGCCATCGGCGCGCGTGTGGTCATGGTCGATGTGGTCGAGGACAAGCTTGCCCATGCAAGCGCCCATGGTGCAGATGCCACAGTCAACGCATCAACCTGTGACGCCCCCGATGCCATCCGCGAGATCACCGGCGGCGGCGCGCATGTCGCGGTCGAAGCGCTGGGGATTGCGGAAACCACCGTAAGCGCCTTGAAATGCCTGCGGAAACTCGGACGCATGGTGCAGATCGGCATGCCCGCCGGAAAGCATATACAGATGACCCTGCCGATGGATGCGGTCTATTCCGGCCAACTTGCCCTCTACGGCACGCGCGGCATGCCCGCCTGGCGCTACCCGAGCCTGCTGAGCCTCATCGAAGCCGGGCAGGTGGACCTTACCCCGCTCATTGCCCGCCGCGTGGCGCTCTCCGATGCCTCGGCGGAGCTTGCCGCCTTCGACGGCCCGACCCCGCCCGGTGTCGCGGTGATCACCGACTTCGCGCGGTAAGCTTCTTCATTGCCGAAATACCCCGGGGTTTGGGGCAGCGCCCCAATCCGGCGGACAAGGCTGGGCCGGGTCAGTGACCCCCCAGAACCCCGGCCTTCACGTCGTAATCCACTGCGATGCCGTAATCGGGGTCATCCTCGCTATCGACCATCAACTGACCGGCACGATTGAGAAGCGCGTGGCAATCGCGGCTGAGATGGCGCAGGACCAGTGTCTTTCCCTGCGCCTCGTAACGCGCGGCCAAGGCTTCGATCGCGGCAAGGGCGGACTGGTCGGCGACGCGGCTGCCATCGAAATCCACGATGACGCGATCGGGGTCGGTCTCGGGCGCGAAGATCTCGGAAAACCCGTCGGTGGAGCCAAAGAACAGGGGGCCCTCGATCCGGTAAACCTTGGCGCCGTCCTCCTCAGCCGTCGTCGCATGGATGCGTTTGGCGTTCTGCCAGGCATAGGCCAGCGCCGAGACGATGACACCGGCGACGACGGCGGTCGCAAGGTCGGTTGCGACCGTGATCGCGGTCACAAGAACGATCACCACCGCATCGACGCGCGGCACCTTCCTGAGCACCCGGAAGCTCTGCCAGGCGAAGGTGCCGATGACGACCATGAACATGACGCCGACAAGGGCTGCGAGCGGGATCTGTTCGATGAGCGGCGAGGCGAAGAGGATGAAGGAAAGAAGGAAGAGGGCTGCGGCGACCGCAGCGACCCGTGTGCGCCCCCCCGAGGTCACGTTGATCATCGACTGGCCGATCATCGCGCAGCCGCCCATGCCGCCGAAGAAGCCGGTCACGGTGTTGGCGATGCCTTGCGCCACGCATTCCTGGCTCGCGCCACCGCGTTTGCCTGTGATTTCCCCCACGAGGTTCAGTGTCAGAAGGCTCTCGATCAGGCCGATGGCGGCAAGGATCACCGAATAGGGCAGGATGATCTTCAGCGTTTCCATGCTGAAGGGCACGGTGGGCAGGTGGAAGGCGGGCAGGCCGCCCTTGATGGAGGCGAGATCGCCCACGCGCGGCACCTCGATGCCGAAACCGATGACAAGTGCCGCGACGATGCCGATCCCGGCCAAGGGCGCGGGGATGGCACGGGTCAGGCGCGGCATCACCCAGATGATCGCCATCGTGGCGGCAACGAGCGCCAGCATGGTGACCAGGGGCCAGCCCGTCATCCAGACATGGCCGCCAGCACCATCCGGCAGGCGGAACTGTTCCAACTGGGCAAGACCGATCACGATAGCCAGTCCGTTGACGAAACCGAGCATCACCGGATGCGGCACAAGGCGGATGAACTTGCCGAGCTTCAGAAGCCCGGCGGCGATCTGTATGAGCCCCATCAGGACAACGGCGGCAAAGAGGTATTCGACCCCGTGATCCGCGACGAGGCTGACCATGACCACCGCGAGCGCCCCGGTCGCGCCCGAGATCATGCCCGGCCGCCCGCCGATCAGCGCGGTAATGAGACCCACGAGGAAAGCAGCATAGAGCCCGACAAGCGGATGGACGCCCGCGACGAAGGCAAAGGCCACCGCCTCGGGCACCAGCGCCAGCGCCACGGTAAGGCCGGAAAGCAGTTCGGTCCGGAGGGCTGAGGCCGAATGCGGAAAGGCCGGAGCATGGTGCGGCGACACGGCAGCGGCAAAGGCCGCGAGCGCGGAGCGGGTCATCGGGAAACCTCGGGGATTGGGTCTGTTCGCGGCGGCCCGTGTAACCGCATCCGGCCCGGAACGAAACCCCGAAGGGTAATCCTGCTGCGTTTCACCCGGAAGCCGGGATGCCGCACGGGAGGAGTGTCGAAAAATTTGTCTTCATGGTGGAACGTTCGAAGATCAGGCTATGTCGCCAGACCGTGTGGGTCCGGATCGAGCCCTTATTGGGCGTTGGCAACTCAAAGGCCTGCTAGTGTCATATAATCACTGCGCACTTCAGCGGTTACACACCGGTTGCGCTGAGCATCATGCAATATCTTGCCCCCGTTCAGAGGCTTAGGCGCCGCCCTCAACCTCTATGTATAATTCGATCGGATCGATCACAGTGTGTTGGGCCTTGCTCACTGCGGCCTCTGATGATCCAAGTATGGCCTTCATCTTGTCAAGATCGACGCCTTCAAAGACAATCGAGACCCTATCTTGATCCGAGTGCTTGAATATTCGGTGGCCAGAACAGAAGCCGGAGAAGATTTTTGTACGTACTTCTCCTCCGCCTAACCATGTGTGCATGTTCCCAACCGCGTGAGTTACGACAACCGTAGTCATGTTGACTCCATGAGTTTCTGCCGTGCTTTGTCTGTGCCGCGGCGACGTTCAATCTAACAGGCCTTATCGAATATCCCTACAACTTCCGGAAAGTCCGCTTCGTCTGCTTTGCGGACCTGCAGGGTTTTGCGGTATGGCCAAGGTTTGACCCGGTTTGTTGAGTAAGTCCCATCTGGAATGTCGCGCGGCTTTGCGTTATGGGCCGGGGCAGAACGAGGCCCGAGGAGATTGCCCCATGAAAGCCGCCGTCATCACCTTCCCCGGATCGAACTGCGACCGCGATCTGGCCGTCGCCTTCGAACGCGCCGGAGCCGAGGTCGTGAAGGTCTGGCACAAGGACAGCGAACTGCCCAAGGGCACCGATATCGTCGGCATTCCGGGCGGCTTTTCCTTCGGCGACTACCTGCGCTGCGGCGCGATTGCGGCGCAGTCGCCGGTCGCGGCTTCGGTCAAGGCTTTCGCCGAAAAGGGCGGGTATGTCATCGGCATCTGCAACGGTTTTCAGGTTCTGACCGAAACCGGTCTGCTGCCCGGTGCGCTTTTGCGGAACGCCACGCTGAAATATGTCTGCAAGGCGCTCGACCTGAAGGTTGCCACCACCGACAGCGCCTATACAGCCGGCTGGACGAAGGGGCAGACGATCCGCATCCCGATCGCCCATCACGACGGCAACTACACGATCGACGAGGACGGGCTGAACCGCATGAAGGGCGAGGACCGCATCGCCTTCACCTATGTCGAGAACCCGAACGGGGCCACGGCCGACATCGCGGGTGTCCTCTCGGCCAACCGCCGGGTCCTTGGCATGATGCCGCACCCCGAGCGTATGGCCGAGGCCGCGCATGGCGGGTCCGACGGATCGGTGCTTTTCCGCTCGCTCATGGACGCGATGGCGCTGAGCTGAGTGGCGGTGCTTGAGGCCTGGGGGCGCTGGGCTTACACTTGGGCATAATGTCAGAGGAAAAGGCCCGCATCGTCTTTCCTGCCGCAGCCACCGGCACCACGCCCCCCGCATCTGAGGAGGGCGATAGTCAACTGTCGCGGCGCCGTTTCGTGTCGATCCGCAATCCCTGGTGGCTGCGCCTGATCGTGCTGACGCTGATTGCGGGCGCGGTGGCGGTGATCTGGGTCACGAACTCGTTCCTTGGCGACCGTTTTACCGAAACGACGCGCAACCGCGCCGAGGTGCGGCTGGCTCTCTATACCGGCCATATCCTCAGCGAATTGCAGCGAACCTCGGTCGTGCCTCTTCTTCTGGCGCGCGATCCGCAGTTGATTTCGGCGCTCAACTCCTCGGAGTTTTCCAGCACGTCGCAGAACCTGATCTCGGCCCAGACCGAGATTGGCGCGGCGTCGATCCTGCTTCTGGATGCAAGCGGACGCACGGTCGCCGCGACAGACCGGACCCAGATCGGCACGAATTTCGGGTCGGCCCCGCAATTCGTGAACGCGCAGCGGTCCAAGGATACGGTTTTTACGGTGGGTGAGCGCGCGACCGGTGGTTATGACTTCAGCTATTCTCGCGCGGTCCTGTCGGACAACCGGCTGGTCGGCGTCATTGTCGTCGGCGCCGAACTGGCCAAGTTCGAGCGGGTCTGGGCCGGGATTTCCGATGCCGTCGCGGTCGTGAACAGCGAAAACCGGGTGATCCTGTCGACGGAACCGCGCTGGCGCGGTCTGCCGATTGGCGAGGCGCTGGCGGTGCGCCCGGCACCCTCGGCCATTGCCCGGGCGTTCCAGGCGACGACGGACTGGGCCAACGACCCGCCTGATGCCTATATCCGCGGCGAGGCCGTGATGCGTAACGAGGCCCGCATTCCGTTCCGGGGCTGGAAGCTGATCAGCTTCACCACCTACGATTCGATCCGGGAGAAAGTGAACGCTTTCCTCGCGCTGGAAATCATGGTCTTCGCGGTGCTGCTCTCACTGATATTTTACCTGCTCTCGCGCAGGGCCCGGCGTCAATCCGCCGTTGCACGGCGGGAATCTGCCGATCTGAGGCAGCTAAATGCCCGTCTTCAGCAGGTGATCGCTGAGCGCGAGAAGGTCCGCAAAGACCTTGAAGTGGCCGAACAGACGCTGGCGCAATCCTCGAAACTCGCCGCTCTGGGCGAGATGTCGGCTGCGGTGAGCCATGAACTGAACCAGCCGCTCGCGGCGATGAAGACCTATCTCGCGGGGGCGCGTCTTCTGTTGCAGCGCCGCCGGGCGGAAGAGGCGCTGTCATCTTTTCAGCGCATCGACGATCTGATCGAACGCATGGGCGCGATCACACGGCAATTGAAAAGCTATGCCCGCAAGGGTGGTGAAGCCTTTGAGCCTGTCGATGTAAGGTCTTGTATTTCATCGGCTTTGTCGATGATGGAGCCGACGCTTCGGACAAGGTCGGTGCGCATCACGCGGATGCTGACCCGCGAAAGCGTGGTGGTGATGGCCGACCGTGTGCGGCTGGAACAGGTGATCATCAACCTTCTGAGAAATGCGCTCGACGCGACGCGGCAGAGCGCTGATCCCGAGATCGAGATCATCCTGACGGCGGGCGAGACGGTGACGCTTGCGGTCCGCGACAATGGTCACGGGATCGACGATCTCGAAAACCTCTTTGAGCCTTTCTACACCACCAAGAAGCCCGGAGAGGGGGTTGGACTGGGGCTGGCCATTTCGTCCGGGATCGTGAAAGACCTTGGCGGGCGCCTCACGGCGCGAAACGCAGCAGGGGGCGGGGCTGTATTCGAGGTACAGCTCCCCATATTGACCGGGAAGACGCAGGCAGCGGAGTGAAGAGGTAGTTCATGGCACGCGCGATGAAAGTGGCGATCGTCGATGACGAACAGGACATGCGGCAGTCGATCAGCCAGTGGCTGGCCCTGTCGGGGTTCGACACCGAGACCTTTGCCTGCGCGGAAGATGCGCTGAAGGCGATCGGATCGGATTATCCCGGGGTCGTGGTGTCGGATATCAAGATGCCGGGCATGGACGGGATGGCGTTCCTCAAGCGTCTGATGAGCGTTGATAGCGGGCTGCCCGTGGTGATGATCACTGGCCATGGCGATGTGCCGATGGCGGTGGAGGCGATGCGGGTTGGGGCCTATGATTTCCTTGAAAAGCCGTTCAATCCCGACCGCATGACCGAACTTGCGAAACGCGCGAGCCAGGCTCGACGCATGACGCTCGACAACCGGGCGCTCAGGAAGGAACTGAGCGACGGCACCACGATCATGAAGAAACTGATCGGCAATTCCCCGGCGATGGAGCGGTTGCGCGAGGATATCCTCGACCTCGGTCAGGCCGATGGCCATGTGCTGATCGATGGCGAGACCGGGACCGGCAAGACGCTGGTCGCCCATGCTCTGCATGCGGTGGGGCCGCGGGCGGGCAAGAAATTCTCGGTCCTGTCCTGTGCGGCCTATTCGGAAGACCAGCTCGGCACGCGGCTTTTCGGACCGATGGAGGAGGGTGGGCAGATCCCGCTCGTCGAGGAGGCGCGCGGCGGTACGCTGGTGCTGGAGGATGTCGAGGCGCTGAGCCAGCCTTTGCAGGCGCGGCTCCTGACCTTCATTAACGATCAGGGCACCCCGGCCGAGACGCGGATCATCGCCATCTGCAACGACCATGAACAGGGCAGGACAGTCGAGGACGCTCTGCGCCCCGACCTCTATTTCCGCCTTGCCGCCCTCAAGATCATGCTGCCACCGCTGCGGTCGCGGGGCGAGGATATCCTGACTCTCTTTACCCGGCTCGCCGAACAGTTCGCCGAGGAATATGGCTGCGATGCGCCGCAGGTGACGGCGCAGGAGGCCGCTCAACTCTTGCAGGCGCCCTGGCCCGGCAATGTCCGCCAGCTTATCAATGTCGCTGAGCGCGCCGTTCTGCAGAACCGGCGCGGCTCGGGCTCCATCGCCTCACTTCTCATGGCCGAGAACGAAGAGGCGGGGCCGGTGATGACGACGGAAGGCAAGCCATTGAAAGACTATGTCGAGAGCTTCGAAAAGATGCTGATCGACAATACGATGCGGCGCCACAAGGGCTCCATCGCGGCGGTGATGGAAGAGCTTTGCCTGCCGCGCCGGACGCTGAACGAGAAGATGGCGAAGTATTCGCTGCAGCGGTCAGATTACCTCTGAGGCGAATGTAAGGTGGGTTTAACCCACCTTGCCTCCGGCCTGCGGCGGCGCACGCCAAATTGGCCATTGTGTTCGACCGGCGTTCCCCGCTAATGTCGCTCCACGTCGATCCGGCGCGTTACCTGCGCCCCGACCCATCAGATTTGCTGCCGTCCTGCGCGCCGGAACCGCACCGGTCCCGGGCAGGGCAATGGCAGGCCGATTGGCCGCAAGGCCGCACATTCGCCCCGTCAGCCGCGTCCGGCCCCGGGGCCCGAGTTGGATGCCGCGAGGCATCCGGGACAGAACCGCGATGAAGCGCGTGAGGACAGAGCAGCGGACCACCGGCAGGCCTTCGGCCGCCGCCCCACTGTGTTCCGCACCGCCTTTCGCATCAGCAATTGAATGCCGTTTGCGTGCCGGCCCGCCAGGGTCCCGGCCGCTTTCTGCGTTCGGAAAGATTACATGGCCAAGAAAATGCTCATCGATGCCACCCACGCGGAAGAGACCCGCGTTGTGGTGGTCGACGGAAACAAGGTTGAGGAATTCGACTTTGAAACCGTCAACAAACGCCAGCTTGCCGGCAATATCTATCTAGCCAAGGTCACGCGGGTCGAACCCTCGCTTCAGGCTGCCTTTGTCGATTACGGCGGCAACCGTCACGGCTTCCTCGCCTTTTCGGAAATCCATCCGGATTATTACCAGATCCCGGTCGCGGACCGGCAGGCGCTTCTGGAAGAAGAGCGTGCCTATGCCGAGGCGCAGGAGGCCGAGGAGAACAACCGGGGCCGTCGCCGCAGCAGGCCGAAACCCAAGTCAAAGGCCGAGAAGGCCCGGTCCGACGACGCGGTGGTCACGAGCGACGATATCCCGGGCATGACCGTGGTCGACCTCGATGACGAGGATGCCGATCAGACGGACGCTACGGACGTGACCGAGACCGTCGAGGACAGTGCTGTGGCGGAGGCCGCACACACGTCCGACACGGCAGCTGCGGCAACGGACAATGACGCCGATGACGGGAACGGCGAGGCCGAGGCCGACGCGCCCTATGTCGCGGCCGACCATGCCTCTGACACCGACGAGGAAATCGAATCGGTTGCAGACGAGGACGTGGCCGAGGAGATCCGTCAGCCGAGGAAGCCCCGCCCGCGTCGCTACAAGATCCAGGAAGTGATCAAGGTCCGGCAGATCATGCTGGTCCAGGTCGTCAAGGAGGAGCGCGGCAACAAGGGTGCGGCGCTGACAACCTATCTGTCGCTTGCAGGCCGCTACTGCGTACTGATGCCGAACACCGCCCGGGGCGGCGGGATCAGCCGCAAGATCACCAATGCCGCCGATCGCAAAAAGCTGAAGGAAATCGCCGGAGAGATCGAGGTGCCACAGGGCGCTGGCCTGATCATCCGCACCGCCGGAAGCCAGCGCACCAAGGCCGAGATCAAGCGCGACTACGAATACCTGATGCGGCTGTGGGAGCAGATCCGCGATCTGACGATGAAGTCGATCGCGCCCGCGCCGATCTACGAGGAAGGCGACCTGATCAAGCGCACGATCCGCGACCTTTACAACAAGGATATCGACGAGGTGCTCGTCGAGGGACCCGAGGGCTATCGCGCGGCCAAGGACTTCATGAAGATGATCATGCCGTCCCACGCCAAGAACGTGAAACACTACCACGAGGGCCTGCCGCTCTTCGCCCGTTATCAGGTCGAAACCTACCTCGCGGCGATGTTCAACCCGACGGTGCAGCTCAAGTCCGGCGGCTATATCGTCATCGGCGTGACCGAGGCGTTGGTCGCCATCGACGTGAACTCGGGCCGGGCGACCAAGGAAGGCTCGATCGAGGAGACCGCGCTCAAGACCAACCTTGAGGCAGCCGAGGAAGTGGCGCGGCAGTTGCGCCTGCGCGACCTCGCGGGCCTGATCGTCATCGACTTCATCGACATGGAGGAGCGCAAGAACAACGCCGCCGTCGAGAAGCGCCTGAAGGAAAAGCTGAAAACCGACCGCGCCCGCATTCAGGTGGGCCGCATCTCGGGCTTCGGCCTTCTGGAGATGAGCCGCCAGCGGCTGCGTCCGGGGATGCTGGAATCGACGACCGCCCCGTGCCCGCATTGTCACGGCACCGGCATCATCCGGTCGGACGACAACCTTGCCCTGCAGATCCTGCGCCAACTGGAGGAAGAAGGGACCCGCAAACGGTCGCGTGAAGTGCTGCTGAAGGCGCCCGTTGCCGTCGTGAACTTCCTCTTCAACCAGAAGCGTGAGCATCTGGCCCAGATCGAGGCGCGTTACGGCATGTCGATCCGGATCGAGGCCGATCCGGCGATGGTCAGCCCCGATTTCTCCATCGAGAAGTTCAAGACCGCGACCCGGGTCGTACCCGAGGCCTCGCCGGTCGTTTCGGTCGATGCGCTGCGTCTGGCCGAGGAGGAAGAGGACGATATCGTCGAAGCCGAGGTCGACGTTGAGGAGGAGGATGACGCTTCCTCCGTTGCGCCCACGGTCACGACCGACGGTGAGGGCGATGCCCCGCGCAAGAAGAAGCGCCGCCGTCGGCGGCGGCGGAAGGGTGGCGGCAATGGCGCAGACGCGGTCCAAAGCGCCGAGCAGGATGGCGACAGCGATGCCGGTGCGGAAGATGCGGATGCGGTGACCGAGACGGCGGCGGAAACTGCGGTGGAACCGGTCGCCGAAGAGGCAGCAGCCGAGAAGCCGAAATCGCGCCGCAGCCGGTCGCGCAAGAAAAAGCCGGAGACCGAAGCCGTGGCGGAACCCGCTGAGGCTGTCGCTACCGGGGAAGCACCGGTCGAGGCCGCGTCCTCCGAGGGGGGCGAGGCCGAAGCGGAGCCCAAGAAAGCCGCGCCGCGCAAGCGTGCGGCGACGGGCCGGAGCCGGGCAAAGAAGCCGACCGAGACCGAAGCCGAGGCAGAACCCGCCCAGGCGGTGGAAGCCGAGGCCGAGCCGAAAAAACCGGCAAAGCCCCGGACCTCACGCAGCCGCAAGGCGGCGGCGAAGCCTGCCGCCGAAGAGGCGCCGGCAGCCGTGGCGGCGGAACCTGCTGCACCGGCAGCGGAAGCGCCCACCAAGCCCAATCACGAACCGGCCCCTGAACCCGTGGCCGCAGAGGCCGGAGCAGCCTTGCAACCCGATCCGCAGATGGCGGAAACGGCTGAGGAAGAAGCCGCGAAGCCCAAGCGGCGCGGTTGGTGGTCGCTCGGGCGATAAGCCTATGACCGTATGACATGAAAAGGCCGGGCAGATCGCCCGGCCTTTCTCTTTGGGTGGGTCAGCAAGTCGCGTTAGTCTGGTTAGCGCCCTTTGCGGACCGAGTGTAATTACCCTCCCAGTTCCGGCTGTGCGTATAAGCGTGAAGAATTTTGGAACAAAACCCTTCATACCGGCAGGGAATGCTCTGGCCAAAACTGTGCGCTCGACGCCGCCCAGACCCGTCAGGCACATCCGCACTGTCCCGTCGTCCGCACACAGGCATAGTGGTGCCTTTAGAACTTTTCGTCGCTTTCATATCCCAGATGCGACGAAGCCCCGGAGATGATCCGGGGCCTCATGTTTGGCAAGTGGTCCCGGATCACGTCCGGACTGCCTTGCCTCAGAAGTCGAACTTCACGCCTTGCGCCAGCGGCAGCTGGGCCGAGTAGTTGATCGTGTTCGTCTGCCGCCGCATGTAGCCCTTCCAGGCGTCCGAACCGCTTTCACGGCCACCGCCCGTCTCCTTTTCGCCGCCGAAAGCGCCACCGATCTCGGCGCCCGAGGGGCCGATATTGACGTTGGCGATGCCGCAGTCGGAGCCTGCAGCGGACAGGAACGCCTCGGCCTCGCGCATATTCAGCGTGAAGATGCAGGACGAGAGGCCCTGCGGCACGTCGTTCTGAATGGCGATGGCCTCCTCCAGCGTCTCGTAGCCCATCACATAGAGGATCGGCGCGAAGGTTTCGGTCCGCACGGTGTCGGTCTGCTTCGGCATCTCGGCAATCGCCGGTTCGACATAGGCCCCGCCCTGCGGCACGCCCGAGGTCACGGTCTTGCCGCCATGGACTGTACCGCCCTCGGCCTTGGCCTTTTCTAAGGCCGCCTGCATCCTGTCGCGCGAGGCATGGTCGATCAGCGGGCCGACCAGCGTCGTCCCCTTGCGCGGATCGCCGATAGGGAGCGAGCCATAGGCCTTGGTCAGCTTGGCGACCAGATCGTCCTTGATCGAGTTATGCGCGATGAGGCGGCGGAGCGTCGTGCAGCGCTGGCCCGCCGTGCCGACGGCGGAAAAGACGATGGCGCGGACGGCCATGTCGAGATCGGCCGAGGGCGCGACGATCATGGCATTGTTGCCGCCAAGCTCCAGGATCGGTCGCCCCCAGCGCCCCGCGACCTTCGGGCCGACGATGCCGCCCATGCGGGTGGAGCCGGTGGCCGAGACGATGGGCACGTCCTGCGAGTTCACCAGCGCCTCACCGATGGCCGGGCCGCCGATGACGAGTTGGCAAAGCCCCTCGGGTGCGTCGCCGAAGCGCTTGAGCGCGCGTTCCATGATCTTCATCGAGGCCATGGCGGTCAGCGGCGTCTTTTCGGACGGTTTCCAGATCACCGGATCGCCGCAGACGAGGGCAAGGGCGGTGTTCCACGACCAGACCGCGACGGGGAAGTTGAAGGCGGTGATGATCGCGCAGGGGCCGAGCGGGTGCCAGGTCTCCATCATCCGGTGGCCGGGACGTTCAGACGCGATGGTCAGCCCGTAGATTTGGCGCGAGAGGCCGACCGCGAAATCGCAGATGTCGATCATCTCCTGCACCTCGCCGAGGCCTTCGGAGGTGATCTTACCCGCCTCCAGCGTCACTACCGCGCCAAGCTCGTCCTTGGCCGCGCGCAGTTCCTCACCCAGAAGCCGCACCAGTTCCCCCCGGCGCGGTGCGGGCACGGTGCGCCAGGCTTTGAACGCTTCCTGCGACTTCGCGATGATCTTGCCCATGTCCGCCGGGTCAGTTTCGCGCACCCGCGCCACTTCGGCCCCGTCGATGGGCGAATGCACGGCCAGCGTGCCGCCGGTTACTTCCGCTTCGGTCAGGCCCGCGGCCTTGATGATGTCATTGTGGCTCATGTCAGTCTCCCTTGGTGACGGTGCCGTGCTGATCGTCCATTCCCATGGAGATCAGCACCGGCCCTTCCTGTTGCCGTGTCTGAAATTCCTGCTTTGACCCCATGCTACGCCAATCCGACAGGATCAGCGACTGCGCGACCGCGCCGCCGAGCGTCGTGCCGGGGCCGGTGACGATGAAGAGATCGGGCGCGAATTCGCGCGCCGCGATCCTTATCGCATGGGTGAAGTCGTAGGTCTCGGTCACCTGATGGCCGAGCGTATAGTCCCAAAGCGCGTGGGTGTCGGTCGCTCCGGGCCACCAGATCGCGCCCCGCCCGTCGATCATCGGCAGCTTCGGCTGGCTGAAAAGCGACGGGCCAAGTCGCGTCCGGCCGCGTTCAGCGACGGGGGCCTGAAGCGAGGAATGGAAGGCCGCGTGATTGGCGAGCCGCATCGGAAAGCGGCCCTGAACCGGCGGCACGGCTTCCTCGAATGCCTTCAGCCCCGCTTCGTTTCCGGCCAGTACCAGCATACCGCCGAGGTCGATGGACAGCGTCAGGACATGATCCGCGCGGGCCGCAATGTCGCCGATCAGCACCATCAGTTCGACCTTACGCCTCGGGTCGGGCCGCCAGTCCTCGCCGACGAAGGGATAGATCAGCTGGCCGCCGATCAGGGCCTCCTGCATCAGCGTGCCCATGGTGTTCACCACTTCGAACCCGGCCTCGGCCGTCAGCGCGCCGCCGCAGGCGAGCGCCGAATACCAGCCCATCGAATTGCCGGTGACGGCGACCACATCGACTCCGTCGATAGCGCGGAAATCGCCCAAGGTGGCGGCGTAGATCAGGGCCGAGGCATTGTCGCCACGGGTGTGTTTCGCAACGGAATATGAAGCCGCCCCGTCCAGCGCTGAAAGTGTCTCCTGCCCCAGCGAGGAGCGCGCTTCATCGAAGCAAGCGAGGAGCGTCCGGTCGGGAAAATGGCGCTTGAGGTAGCCAAGTTCGGTCTTTGTATAGGTGCCCCGTCCGGGGCAAATGACGACAGCTTTCTTCATTTCGTCCCCCCGATCAAAACCATCGCGGCGTCAAAGATACTATCGGCGGATGGCATCGTCGCCGCATAGGCCGGACCGGTCGCGATGAAACTGTCCTCGGCGGTCAGCCGCGCCTTCGGCACGTCCGTTCGTTCGGAGAAGAGCGCCATCAAGGCCTCGGCAAGGCCACCCGAGCGGCGCGTTTCATCTACGATCAGGATGCGCTTCGTACCTTTGACGGCTTCGACCAGCGCGTCGGCGGGCAGGGGCGAAAGCCAGCGCATGTCGATGACCCGCGCTTTCACGCCTTTCTTCGCCAGCCGTCTTTCGGCCTGACGCGACAGGTAATTGCCGTTGCCGAAGGTGACGATGGCAAGGTCCGTACCGTTGCCATGAACCCCCACCTCTCCGAACCCGATCACCTCGGACCGCTCCGGATAGCGGCACATCCAGCCGCCGTCCTTCTCGGCATGAAGATCGCGCATCGGGTAAAGCGCGATGGGTTCGAGGAAGACGACGACCCGTTGCTCCTCACGCGCCAGCCGCACGCATTCGCGCATCATCCGCGCCGCGTCGGCCCCGTTCGACGGGCAGGCGAGGATCACGCCGGGAATGTCGCGGATCACGGCGACCGAATTGTCGTTGTGGAAATGCCCGCCGAAACCCTTCTGGTAGCCAAGCCCCGCGATCCTCAGCACCATCGGGTTGGTGTATTGGCCGTTCGAGAAGAAGGAAAGCGTCGCCGCCTCGCCCCGGATCTGATCCTCGGCATTGTGCAGATAGGCGAGGAATTGAATCTCGGGCATCGGCACGAAGCCGTTCTGTGCCATGCCGATGGCGAGGCCGAGGATGGATTGTTCGTCGAGAAGCGTGTCGATCATCCGGTCCTGCCCGAAGCGTTGCGTCAGCTTCTGCGTTACGCCATAGACGCCGCCTTTGCGGCCGACATCCTCGCCCATCATGACGATCTCGGGATGTTCCAGCATCAGGTCGGTGAGCGCCCAGTTGATCAGGCGCGACATGATCTGCGGCTCGTCCATTGCCTTCATGTCCCCACCGAAGGCCGCCGCCCGGGCTTCGGCCGAAGGGCCGTTGGTCGGCTTGCACGACCGTTTCGGCGGGATGATCGAGGCCATGACATCGCTGGCCGTCTTCAGGCGCGGCCGCTTGACGGCTTCACCCGAAATCCGCGCCACCCGGGCGTTCGTCTCCTCGTAGATCGCGAGCGCCCCGGCGGGGTCGAGCGCCCCGGCCTGATCCAACAGACGCACCGAATGCAGCAGCGGATCATTCGCCTCCTCGGCCTCAACCTCCTCACGGGAAAGGTAGGTCGTCGGCACGTCTGCCCCGGCATGGCCGTAAAGCCGGATCGTACCAAGATGGAGGAAGGCAGGTTTCTTCCGCGCGCGGACATAATGTGCGGCTTCCTGCGCCACACGGAAGGTTTCGTAGATATCTAGCCCGTTGCAGTGGAAGTATTTCAGCCCCGGACGGTCCCGGAAGGTCGCGGCGATCCAGCCCTTGGGCGTCTTCGTGGAAATGCCGATGCCGTTATCTTCGCAGACGAAGAGAAGCGGCAAGGGGATCGACTGGTAGGAGGTCCAGCTCGCCGTGTTAAAGGCACCCTGCGCCGTCGAATGGTTGGCCGAGGCATCGCCGAAGGAGCAATAGACGATGGCGTCGTCGGGCAGCGCCTTGTGCTCGGGCGCATGGCGGCGCGCCGCACCGATGGCATAGGCCGCGCCCACCGCCTTCGGCAGATGCGAGGCGATGGTTGAGGTCTGCGGCGGGATATTCAGCGCTTTGGAGCCCAGCACCTTGTGCCGCCCGCCCGAGATCGGGTCCTCGGCCGAGGCGGCGAAGGACAGAAGCATATCCCAGGCAATTGACTGCCCCGGCACCTGGGCCGCCCTCGCGATCTGGAACGCCGCATCACGGTAATGCAGAAAGGCCATATCGGTCGGGCGCAGCGCGGCCGCAACCGCCGCCAGCCCCTCATGCCCCGAAGAGCCGATGGTATAAAACCCCTGCCCCGCTTTTTGCATCGCCCGGCTCTGCCGGTCTAACGCACGGCTAAGGCACCCGGCGCGGTAGACCGACACCGCCTCGGCCGCCGAGAGCGGACCGGACGGCGCGGCCCCGGCAGGCAGGTCGCCTGCGGCCACCCGTCTCAGAAAGTTCTCATGAACGATGTCGGCGCGGTCCATCTTGGTCTCTTATCCCGTCAGCTTCCACTTGGTCCAAATATCCCCGCCGGAGGCATCCGACCGATAGGCCGGGAGCCTCCGGCGAGAGTATTTTTGAACAGAAGAAATCAGAAAAACGCCTGCAACCCGGTGATCGCCCGCCCGAGGATGAGCGCGTGGACATCATGGGTGCCTTCGTAGGTGTTGACGGTCTCCAAATTGACCATGTGGCGCATGATCTGAAAGTCCTCCTGAATGCCGTTGCCGCCATGCATGTCGCGGGCATGTCGTGCGATTTCCAGCGCCTTGCCGCAGTTGTTGCGCTTGACGATGGAGATCATCTCGGGCGCGGCCTTGGCTTCGTCCATCAGTCGGCCGACGCGCAGGGAGGCCTGAAGGCCAAGCGAGATTTCGGTCATCATGTTCGCGAGCTTCAGCTGGTACAGCTGGGTCTGCGCCAGCGGCCGGTTGAACTGCTTGCGGTCAAGCCCGTATTGACGGGCGGCATGCCAGCAGAACTCGGCGGCGCCGAGAACGCCCCAGGAAATGCCGTAACGCGCACGGTTGAGGCAGCCGAAGGGACCCTTCAGCCCTTCGACATTTGGCAAAAGCGCGTCTTCGCCGACCTCGACATTGTCCATCACGATCTCGCCGGTGATCGAGGCGCGCAAGCTGAGCTTGCCGCCGATCTTCGGCGCCGAAAGCCCCTTCATGCCCTTGTCGAGCACAAAACCCCTGATCTTGCCGCCATGCGCCTCGGACTTGGCCCAGACCACGAAAACATCGGCGATGGGCGCGTTCGAGATCCACATCTTCGACCCGTTCAGCACATAGCCATTCGCCGTCTTCGTCGCGCGGGTCTTCATACCGGCGGGATCGGAGCCCGCATCGGGTTCGGTCAGGCCGAAGCAACCGATGAATTCGCCACTGGCGAGTTTTGGCAGGTATTTCTTGCGCTGCTCCTCGGACCCGTAGGCATAGATCGGATACATGACGAGCGAGGATTGCACCGACATCATCGAACGATAGCCGCTGTCGACCCGCTCGACCTCGCGCGCGATCAGCCCGTAGGAGACATAGCCCGCGCCAAGCCCGCCATATTCCTCAGGGACCGTGACGCCCAGAAGCCCCATCTCGCCCATCTCGCGGAAAATCTCGGGGTCGGTCTTTTCCTCGCGGTAAGCCTCGGTCACGCGCGGCTGGAGCTTTTCGGCCGCATAGGCGCGGGCGCCGTCGCGCAGCATGCGCTCTTCCTCGGTCAACTGGTCTTCCATGCGGAAGGCGTCTTCCCAGTCAAAGCGGGAAAGGTCGGGGGCGTCTTTCGGTTTCAGGGCCATTTGGGTCCTCACTTCAGATTTGCGCAGAACCGCGCGATGCGGGTGGCGGCCTCGGTCAGCGAGGCCCTCGAATAGGCGTAGGAAAGCCGGATATAGCCCGGCGTACCGAAGGCACGGCCGGGGACGAGGGCGACGCCTTCCTCCTCCAGCAAAGCCTCGCAGAAATCGGCGTCGGTTTCGATGCGGCGGCCTTTGACTGTGACCTTGCCGAAGGCGCGGGCGCAACCGGGGAAGAGGTAGAAGGCCCCGTCCGCCGAGGGGCAATCGAGCACGCCCGTCGCGTTCAGCGCAGCCGCCAGCATATCGCGGCGCTCACGGAAATCGTCGCAGCGTTCGGCGAGCAGTTGCTGGTCGCCTTCCAGCGCGGCCACCGCCGCCGCCTGCGAAACCGAGGACGCACCCGAGGTGATCTGGCTCTGCACCGCGACCATGGCCGAAATGAGCCGCTTCGGCCCGATCCCCCAGCCGATGCGCCAGCCGGTCATTGCGTAGCTTTTCGAAACCCCATTCACGATCAGCGTGCGGTCGGCGAGGTCAGGGGCGACGGCGCGGAACGAGTGGAACGGGACATAGGATATGTGCTGGTAGATCTCATCGACCATGATGCCGACATGAGGGGCATCACGCAGAACCTCGGCCAGCGCCTCCAGATCGTCCTTGCTATAAGCGGCCCCCGACGGGTTCGAGGGTGAATTCAGGAGAAGCCAGCGCGTCTTCGGCCCGATCGCGGTGCGCAACTGGTCGGGCGTGATGCGAAAGCCGGTTTCGGCCGACGTCGGCAGAACCACCGCCTTGCCGTCGCAGACGGTGATGATGTCGGGATAGCTCGTCCAGTAGGGTGCAACGATCAGCACCTCATCGCCGGGATCGAGCGTGGCCGCAAAGGCATTGTAAAGCACCTGCTTGGCACCGGTGCAGACGATGATTTCGCCCGTCTCTGGCCTGTAGCCGTTCTCGCGCTGGCAGGCCTCGCCAATGGCCTTGCGCAGCGCCAGTGTCCCGGCGGTCAGTGTGTATGTCGTTTCGCCCGCCAGTGCGGCCTTGTGGGCGGCTTCAATGACCGGCGCTGGTGTCGGGAAGTCAGGCTCTCCGGTGCCGAGCGTGATGACGTCCCGCCCCTCGCGCTTCAGCGCGTCGGCAAGCTCGGAAATCTTCAGGATTTCAGAGAGTTCGACCGCGTCGATGCGGGCGGAGCGGCGGAAGGGGTCGGACATGGGGGCCTCATGCGGGTTTTATGCATTATGGGCCATTGTATGCCGCCGGGATACCGCTATTCTGGCCGTATAATATGCATGGAGCGCATATAATGGCCACGCCCCGTCGGTTCCTGCCGTCAATCTCGCTGCTCACCGCATTCGAATCGGTGGTGCGCACTGGCTCGACGCTGGCGGCCGCCCGCGATCTGGACCTGACGCAGGGCGCGGTCAGCCGTCTGGTCCAGAACCTTGAGGCGCAGTTGGGTGTCACGCTTTTTCTGCGCGAGCGGCGCAGGCTGATCCCCACCGACCATGCGCTGGCCTATGCCCGCGATGTGGTGAAGGCGCTCGACCTCATTTCACGCGGCTCGATGCGGGTGCGGTCGAATACTGGTGGCGGGACGCTGTCGCTCGCCATCCTGCCGACCTTCGGCACGCGCTGGCTTGCCCCACGCCTACCGCGTTTCCTGGCCGATCATCCGGGGATAACAATCAATCTCGGCACCAGGCTGAAGCCTTTCGATTTCGAGGAAGAAGGGTTCGATGCCGCGATCCATTTCGGAGCCGAGAACTGGGCGGGCACCGGTTGGGTCAAGCTTTTCGACGAGCGGTTGGTCGCCTGCTGTGCGCCGAAGTTTCTCTCTGATCATCCGGTCGAAGAGCCCTCGGACCTGATCGGACTGCCGCTTCTGCAACTCGAAACCCGGCCCAACGCATGGGCCGCATGGTTCGCTCATCATGGGGTCGAACGGAGGGTGGGGCAGGGGATGCTGTTCGACCAGTTCGCGCCGATGATCCAGGCGGTAATTCACGGGCTGGGTGTGGCGCTCTTGCCCGAATTCCTCGCCAAGCCGGAACTGGCTGACGGGCGTCTGGTCGAGGTCTTCGGTGGGCCCGTGCAGGGTGAGGGCAGCTATTACCTCGTCTGGCCATCGGTCGGGGCATGGTATCCACCGCTTCAGGCCTTCCGTGACTGGCTGGTCGCCGAGGCCGCCGACCCGGACGGCGAGGCGATGCTGCCCCGTTGACCTTTTCCCCTGCCGGGATCACCTTTGCCCCATGAACACACGCCCCGATATCCATGACCGTCTCGCCGCCTCTCTGAAGGAGGCGCGGAAGTCCAAGGGCCTCAGCCTTGACGCGGTGGCGAAGCTCTCCGGCGTCTCGCGGTCGATGGTCAGCCAGATCGAGCGGGGGGAGAGTAGCCCGACCGTCTCGACGCTCTGGAACCTGACACAGGCCCTGCAGGTCGATTTCGCAGGGCTTCTCGAAGGGCGCACCGCGCCGGGGATCGAGGTGATCCGGGCCGAGGCCGCACCCGTGATCGCGGGGCGGGGGCAGGGCGTGCGGATACGGATATTGTCGCCCGCCGAAGCGGCGGGGGAGCATGAGGTTTACGACCTTGTTTTCGATGCCGGCGGTCGGCTCGTCAGCGACCCGCACGGGCCGGGCTGCCGCGAGCATCTGACGGTGCTGGACGGCGCAGTGGCGGTCGTGTCGGGAGAGGACAGCCAGCGGCTGGGCGTCGGCGACACGGCCCGCTACTTCGCCGACCGACCGCACCGGATCGAGGCCGAGGGCGGTGCGGCACGGGCGATTCTGATCGTGCAGAATTCCTGACGCTCCGCCGGGCGGAGGAGCCGGAAGCCTCCGGCGGAGGTGTTTTGGAACAGAAGAAGCTGGAATCCGTGATTTAGGATTTTAATCCGTCATATTGACATTGGCGTGATAGCGGATATTGTTCCGCCATACCGGAGGAGAGTCTGTGATGTCCGACCAAGCCGCCTTTCTGCAGCATCTGGGCGAAACCCTGACGGGGATCGAGGCCGATGGGCTTTTCAAGCGCGAACGCCTGATCACATCGGCGCAAGGCGCGCATGTGAAGGTGGCCGGGCGCGACGTGCTGAACCTGTGTGCCAATAACTATCTGGGCCTTGCCAATCATCCGGCTTTGATCGCGGCGGCGAAAGCGGCAATGAACGACCACGGCTATGGCATGGCCTCGGTCCGGTTCATCTGCGGCACGCAGGACCTGCACCGGGAGCTGGAGGCGCGGATCGCGAGTTTCCTCGGCAAGGATGACGCGATCCTGTTCGCGGCCTGTTTCGACGCGAATGGCGGGCTGTTCGAGCCGCTTTTGGGGCCGGAAGACGCGATCATCTCGGACGCGCTCAACCACGCCTCGATCATCGATGGCATCCGGCTCTGCAAGGCGAAGCGCTACCGCTATGCCAATTCCGACATGGGTGATCTGGAGGCGCAATTGCAGGCGGCGCGGGCCGATGGCGCGCGGTTTATCATGATTGCCACCGATGGTGTGTTTTCGATGGACGGCTATCTGGCGAAGCTGCCCGAGATCGTGGCCTTGGCGGAGAAGTACGGCGCACTGACCATGGTCGACGATTGCCATGCGACCGGGTTCATGGGGCCGCAGGGGCGCGGCACGCCTGCCCATGCCGGTGTCGATGTCGATATTCTGACCGGCACTTTGGGCAAGGCGCTCGGCGGCGCTTTGGGGGGCTATATCGCGGGTCCGCAACCAGCCATCGACCTCCTGCGCCAGCGGGCACGGCCCTATCTCTTCTCGAACGCGCTGCCGCCTGCCGTGGTGGCTGCCGGAATCGCGGCGCTTGATCTGGTGGAGGCGGCCGACGATCTGCGGGCATCGCTTTTCGGGAACGCCCGCTACTGGCGCGCGGGGCTGGAAGATGCGGGATTTACGCTTCTGCCCGGCGAACACCCGATCATCCCGGTCATGCTGGGCGAGGCGAAGCTGGCACAGGCCATGGCGGCGGCGCTATATGAGCGCGGTGTCTATGTCTCGGGCTTCTTCTTCCCGGTCGTACCGAAGGGGCAGGCGCGCATTCGCACGCAGATGAACGCGAAGCTCACCCGGGAAGATCTGGACTTTGCGCTCGACGCCTTCCGGGCGGCGGGCAAGGCGGTGGGGGCAATCTGATGCGCAATGACATGAAGGCACTGGCAAAGGCGAGGCCCGAGGTCGGGCTCTGGATGGAGCACCGCCCGGTGCCGGAGATCGGGCCGGATGACGTGCTGATCCGCATCCGCAAGACGGGCATTTGCGGCACCGATATTCATATCTGGAACTGGGATGAATGGGCGGCGCGGACTGTTCCCGTAGGTCTTGTCACCGGTCACGAATTCGCGGGCGAGATCGTCGAGATCGGCAAGAATGTCGAAGGTTTGTCGATTGGACAGCGCTGCTCCGGCGAGGGTCATCTGATTGGTAAGAAGTCCCGCCAGAGTCGGGCGGGCAAGTTCCATCTCGATCCTGCCACCCGGGGCATTGGGGTCAATGAGCAGGGGGCCTTTGCCGAATACCTGAAGTTGCCCGCCTTCAACGTTGTTCCACTGCCCGATGAGATTGATGACGAGATCGGGGCGATCCTCGACCCCCTCGGCAATGCGGTCCACACGGCCCTCAGCTTTGATCTGGTGGGCGAGGATGTGCTGATCACCGGCGCGGGCCCCATCGGCATCATGGCCGCCGCCGTCGCCCGCCATGTCGGCGCGCGGCACGTAGTCATCACCGATGTCAATCAGGACCGGCTGGATCTTGCTGCCCAGGTAACGGACGTGGTGCCGGTCAACGTGGCCAAGCAAGACCTGAAGGATGTCGAAGGCGCCCTGAAGATGAAGGAAGGCTTTGATGTCGGCATGGAAATGTCCGGCAATCAGGCGGCCCTCGACCAGATGGTCGAGAATATGGTGATGGGGGGCCGCATCGCCATGCTGGGCATTCCGCCCGGCAAGTCGCCGGTCGACTGGTCCCGGATCGTTTTCAAGGCGATCACCATCAAGGGTGTCTATGGCCGCGAGATCTTCGAGACCTGGTACAAGATGATCGCGATGCTGGAAAACGGGCTCGATATTCGGCGGGTGATCACCCACCGCTACAAGGTGGATGACTTCCGCGACGGATTCGAGATCATGCGGTCCGGCAAAAGCGGCAAAGTGGTGCTGGACTGGGGCTAGGCCGGGGCGTCGAGGCCGTTCAGGAACGCCTCGAATTCCCGGTCGTCTATACCCACAACATGCTCGGGCGCGGGATAAGCGCCCGATGCCACATCCGCAGCAAACTCGCGGAAGGCGGCTATGCGTTCCCGCTGCAACCGTTCGTATTCGACCCGGAAGTTCCGATAGACCTTGGCATGGCGCGGACGGTGGCCACGTGTGCAGCCCAGCACGTCCTCGGCAAAGAGGTATTGGGCGTCACCCCCGGCGCCCGCCCCCATCGACAGCATGATAAGCGGCGTGCGGCGTGAGATTTCGGCCGCCACGCGGTCGGGGACGACTTCCAGTTCCGCGCCGATCGCGCCCGCTGCTTCCAGTGCCTTGACGTGACGCCAGACGGAAAGCGCGCTGTCGGCGGTCTTGCCCACGGCCTTGAACCCGCCTGTCCAAGTGGCCTTTGACGGAATCAGCCCGACATGACTGATTACCGGAATGCCCTCCTCCGCCAGCGCCTGGATCGTACCCAGCCCGGCCGCGCAATAGACCGCGTCGCCACCGATCCGCATCGCCCGATGGGCGGCACGCAGATAGTCCTCTGCGGTCACGAGTTCGCCGTAGAGAAGACCGACCTGTACGAAGCAATCCCCCGCCGCCTCTCGCATCTCGGGCGTCCACAACGGGTCTATGATCGACAGGATGTCGATTCCGGCGACGGCAGCGGCGCGGGCCTCGTCGAGCGTTTCGACATAGAGCATGGTCATCTGCCGCTTGCCCTTCATCGTCCTGAGGTCGGCGACGGTCATCCGGTTGTGGCGCATGGCTCAACCCACCTGCACGAGTACGCGGCCACCCTCGACCTTCACCGGATAGGTCGCAAGGTTCACGCAGACGGGCGCGCGCTTCGCCTCGCCCGTCCGATAGTCGAACTGGCCATTATGCTTGGGGCATTCGATGACGTAATCCATCACCAGCCCCTCCGCGAGGTGGACCTGTTCGTGCGTGCAGAGCCCGTCAGTACAGAAATATTCGTCGTCTGGGCTCCGGTAGACAGCGTAGGTCCGGCCGCCGTGATCGAAACGGATCACATCCTCTTGCTCGATTTCCTCCGTCCCGCAGGCGTCAATCCAGTTGCTCATGCCCTTCTCCCTTTATCCGGCCGCGCCGAGTGCCGCGGCGTGGAAATCTTCCTTGTAAGGTTTCGCCGTAGGCGGCAGATCGCGCTTGAGGAAGTAATCCTCGTAGGCGAGTTGGCGCTTCAGGATTGGCAGAACCTCGGCATAGGCCTCCCAAATCGATCGATTGGGGCGCGGCAGGTCATCCTTGATCCGCTCGTGCAGCGCAGGCAGCCGGTGGTAGGGCACCATCGGGAACATGTGATGCTCCACATGGTAGTTCATGTTCCAGTAGATGAAGCGGCTGACCGGGTTCATATAGACCGTGCGGCTGTTCAGCCGGTGGTCGATGACATTGTCGGCAAGGCCCGCATGTTGCAGGACGCCGGTCAGGACGTGATGCCATGCGCCATAGAGGCGGGGCAGGCCGATCAGCATGAGGGGCAGGATTGAACCCGTCCAGATCGCGAGGCCCATGGTTGCGGCGTAGATGAGCACCCAGATGCGGGCGATGCGGACGACTTTCGGGTGCTCGCTTTTCGGGATAAAGGTCGCTTCCTCGGGGTCGAGGCGGCCTGAGGCATTCAGGAACATCCTTGCCCAGCCGTTCCATGCATCCAGAATACCGATAAAGTTCAGGCAGATGCGGAACAAAGCTGGCGGGCGCATCGCCACGATCTCCGGGTCGCGGCCGACGATGATCGTGTCTGTGTGGTGGCGGGCATGGCTCCAGCGCCAGGCCACCGGGTTGCGGATCATGCAGAAGCTGGCGATCTGGTAGACGAGGTTGTTCATCCAGCCGGTGCGGAAGGCAGTGCCGTGCCCGCATTCGTGCCAGCGTGAATCCATGGCCGAGCCGTAGAGAACGCCATAGGCCAGCCAGAAGGGCGCAGACCACCACGTAGGCCAGAGGACTATGCCTCCCGCCGCGAAGGCGATCATCGCTGAAAACAGAATGAGCGTATCGCGGATCGCTGGCCCGTCCTCGCGCGCCATCAGCGCCTTCATCTCCTTGCGCGGGATGTCGGTGTGATACCATTCCGCCGCCGCGAGGCCTGTTTGCACCGCGCGTCTCGCGTCCTCGCCCAGCAGGCTGTAATCCCGTTTCGTCATGTCCAGTGTCCTGAATTGTGCCGGACCGAAGCCTAGGAGCGATTGCGCGAACACCATAGATCGGGTCTTGGATTCCCGTCAGATATCGTCAAAATGCGGCAGATAAAATGACGTAATTACATCAGACTCGGAGGCGTGATGGCGGGGCGGATGACGATCGCGGATGTCGCGCGCGAGGCGGGTGTCAGCACGGCGACGGTCGACCGGGTGCTGAACGGACGTGAGAAGGTACGCGAATCCACGGCGAAACAGGTCTTCGAGGCGGCGCATCGGATCGGCTATCACGCGGCGGGCCTGATCGGGCAGCGGATCAAGACGGAACTGCCGCTGATGCGGTTCGGTTTCGTGATGCACAAGGAAAAGCAGGCCTTTTACAAAAACTTTGCCGCCGAGATGGAACGCGCCGTGCGGGCCGCCCCGGATGTGCGGGGGGAACTGATCATCGAATATTCCGCCTCGCAGTCGCCGGGCGATTTCGCCGATCTGATGCGGGGGCTGAAAGGCCGGGTAGATGTAATGGGTGCAACTGCCGTCACGCACCATATCGTTACCGAGGCGGTTCAGGAGTTGCAGGAGGGCGGCATACCCTGCTTCGCGCTTCTGAACGACTTCGCCCAAGGGGTGCGGCAGAACTATATTGGCCTTAATAACCTTAAGGTTGGGCGTATCGCGGCCTCAATGATTGCCACTGCGGTACACAAGCCGGGCAAGATCGCGGTCTTTGTCGGCGGCTATCGTTGGCACGGGCACGAATTGCGTGAAACCGGGTTCCGCTCCTATTTCCGAGAATATGCGCCGCAATTCACCGTGCTCGATACGCTGGTCAATCTTGAGACCCGGCAACTCACCTATGAGGCGACGCTCGATCTTCTCGCCCGGCATCCCGACCTGCGCGGCATCTATTGCGCGGGCGGTGGGATGGAGGGCGCAATTGCCGCGTTGCGTGAGGTGCGCCAGCCCGGGGATGTTGCGCTTGTCGTCAACGAGGTAACGCCTGAAACCCGCGCCGGGCTACAGGATCGCTATATCACACTGGTCATTTCCACCCCATTGGCGGTGCTGTGCCGCGACGTTGTCGCGCTGATGTCCAATGCGGTCCTCAACGGCATGTCGGATGTGGTTGGTCAGCATTTCCTTCAGCCAGAGCTTTACCTGGCAGAGAGCATTTGATGACGTAATTACATCATTATGGTGATGTGGATTTCGTCACCTATGACGGAAACCACACCCCCTTACATTGACGATTCGTCTTATCGGGCGGCACCTTCGTTCCGACCGACATGAGATCGGCTCCTCGGGGACACCAGCCGGGGCAGGGAGGAAACGCGCAACATGCTGCCACTCGCGCTGAACCACATGACCGTGGCCCGGCTGAATTACGAGGGTCTTCTGGACCTTGCAGCGGAGCTTGGCTGCGTAGGCGTCGAAGTCCGCAATGATCTGCCGCAACCTCTGTTCGATGGTCGCGACCCGGCTGAGGCAGGACAGATGGCGCGCGACAGGGGGCTGCGGATTCTGGCCGTCGCCGAAGTGAAGAGGTTCAACGACTGGTCCGCCGGGAAAGCGAAAGAGGCGCGCGACCTGATGCACATCGCCGCCGCCGCAGGGGCCGAGGCGGTCAGTCTCATTCCCCGCAATGACGGCTTGGGCATGGGCAACGGTGAGCGGCAGGCCAATCTGCGCGTCGCGTTGAAAGACCTCAAACCGATGCTTGAGGATCACCGGCTGATCGGTTTGATCGAACCCCTCGGCTTTGCGATCTGCGCCTTACGTTACAAGGCCGAAGCGGTGGAGGCGATCGAAGCCTTGGGGGCAACCGGCCGGTTCAAACTGGTCCACGACACATTTCACCATACGCTCGCCGGGGGCGGCCCGATCTTTGCGGCACATACCGGCATGGTTCACGTCTCGGGTGTTACCGATCCGGGGCTCGGCATTGACGAGATGGGTGACGGGCACCGGGTGCTGGTCGATGAACGCGACCGGCTGGGCAACGTCGATCAACTCAGGGCACTCAGTGACGCGGGTTACACGGGGCCGGTGTCGATGGAGAGTTTTGCGAAGGAAATACACGACCTGAACGATCCGGGCGCCGCCTTGTCCCGGTCGTTCAATTTCATGCGGTCACGGATGAGCGAATGTGAAAGCGCTCATGACTGACCGATACCAATGCCCGAAGCGGGCTTCCGGCATGGTTTCAGGGAAAGGGTGCGCCGGACACCCGATGGGAGGAAAGACATGAAGAAAACCTTGGTAGCCGCCAGCCTTGCGGCGATGATGGGAACTACGGCGCTGGCCGAAAACGTCGGTGTCTCTATGGCGCTTTTTGACGACAACTTCCTGACCGTTCTGAGAAACGGGCTTCAGGCCTATGCCGACGAGCAGGGTCACGATGTCCAGATCGAAGACGCACAGAACGACGTCGCCAAGCAGCTCGACCAGATCAACAACTTCATCGCCTCGGGCGTTGATGCAATCATCGTAAACCCGGTCGATACATCGGCGACGCAGGCGATGACCGACGCTGCCGCCGCCGCAGGCGTCCCGCTTGTCTATGTGAACCGTCAGCCGATTAACCTCGACACGCTGCCCGACAACCAGGCGTTTGTGGCCTCGAACGAAGTCGATAGCGGTACGCTCGAAACGATCGCGCTCTGCGACAACTGGGCGGGGGAAGGCAAGACCGAGGTCAACGTCTATGTGATGCAGGGTGAGCTTTCGAACCAGGCGGCAGTGCAACGGACGCAGGATATCTATGACGTGATCGAGGCTGGCAAATGCAAGGTTACGGTCAATGTGATCGACCAGCAGACTGCAAACTGGAGCCGCGATCAGGCTCAGAACCTGATGACCAACTGGCTGTCAACCGGCGCCGCCTTCGACGGGGTGATCGCAAATAACGACGAAATGGCCATTGGCGCGATCCAGGCAATGAAGGCTGCTGGCATCGACATGGCGTCGGTGCAGGTCGGCGGTGTGGACGCAACGCAGGATGCCCTGGCTGCCATGCAGGCGGGCGACCTTGATGTGACGGTGTTCCAGAACGCCGCAGCGCAGGGTTCCGGAGCGCTCGATGCGGCCGTGAAGCTGGCCAGGGGCGAAGCGGTTGATAACGCCGTCTGGGTCCCGTTCGAACTGGTGACGCCGGACAACATCGGCGACTACCTGTCCAAGAACTGATCGACGGGGAGACCAAGATCTGAGGCGGTGCGGCATCGCACCGCCTCATGCGCCCGATGTAACGGGGACATAGGGGGAAACTGCATGGCCAACACGGCACACGGTATCGGCGGGTTGAAATACGACCCTAAGAAGCGCACCAAGCCACCAGAACTAAACGTGTTTATGGCGCTCGTCCTGATTATCGTCACGTTCGAGGTGCTTGGCTGGCTGATTTACCGGGATTCGTTCCTGTTCAATACCCGCGACAATGTCGATGCGATCTTCAACTGGGCGCGGATCAACATCATCATCCTGCAGGTGTCAATCATCGGGATCATCGCCATCGGTGTGACGCAGGTGATCATCTCGGGCGGCATCGACTTGTCGTCAGGCTCCATTGTCGGTGCTACCGCGATGATCGTGATGAGCTTTGCGCAAACGGAACTGGTTAACGGGAACCCGAACCCCAAGGCGGTCTTCGGTGCCTGGGCCATGGACCTTCCCGTGCTGGTACCCATCCTTGTCGGTCTTGCCTGTGGCCTCATCGCGGGCTGCGTGAACGGCCTGCTCATCGCCTATACCCGCATACCGCCCTTCATCGCCACGCTCGGCTTGATGGTGTCGGCCCGCGGCCTGTCCAAATGGTGGACGAATGGCCAGCCGGTCTCGTTCCCCACGGAAGGCTTCGCTGCGCTTGGCAAGGGCATGATGCCGGTTGTCTACTTCATAGCACTCGCGATCCTCTTCCACCTGATCCTGCGGCAAACCGTTTACGGCAAGCACACCTATGCCATTGGCTCGAATGAGGATGCCGCACGGATGTCGGGCATCAACGTCGCCCGTCACAAGGTGCTGATCTACACGATCGCCGGGATGCTTGCCGCGATTGCTGCCATCATCCTGTCTTCAAAGAACCTGACGGCGCAGGCGGGAATGGGGGTCATGTATGAACTTGACGCGATCGCCATGTCGGTCATCGGCGGGGTCAGCCTTGCCGGTGGGCGCGGCTCGATCATCGGGACCGTGCTCGGCGCGCTGATCTTCGGTGTGATCATCTCCGGCTTCACGTTCCTGAAGCTCGACGCCTATTACCAGGAAATGGTGAAGGGCGCGATCATCGTCGGTGCCGTGGTGCTCGATCAGTGGCGCCAGCGCCGTACAGCGGCCCGGATGTGAGGAGGAGAAGATGAGCGACATCATTCTCGAAACCCGTGACCTGACAAAACATTACGGCGGCGTACACGCGCTGGAAGGGGCGAACTTCACACTCCGCAAGGGCGAACATGTTGCCATTATGGGGGACAACGGCGCCGGTAAGTCGACCTTCGTTCGTCAGATTACCGGTGTCGAACAAAGGACCCGTGGCGACATCGTCTTCTACGGCAAGCCGGTGAGTTTTGCCGGCCCGCTGGATGCGCGCGAGGCCGGGATCGAAACCGTATTCCAGACGCTGGCACTGGCCGATCACCTCGACGTGGCTGACAATCTGTTCCTCGGACGTGAGAAGATCCGCTTCAAGCTGGGTCCCTTCTCGATCCTCGACTACAGGGCGATGCGTGACGCGACGCTGGCCGCGCTGGAAAAAACGGGGGTTAAGATCCCCAACATCCACAACACGATTGAGCGGATGTCCGGCGGCCAGCGCCAATGCGTGGCTATCGCGCGGACTGCGACCTTCCATTCGCGCCTCACGATCATGGACGAACCCACCGCAGCCCTTGGTGTTCAGGAAACCGCGCAGGTCGAAAATATCATTCGTACACTGAAAGAGGCGGGTGAACCCCTGATCCTGATCAGCCACAACATGCGGCAGGTCATGGACCTCGTTGACCGGATCGTCGTCTTTCGACGCGGGCGGATCGTTGCCAACCTCAAGAAGGAAGAAACGGACGGGCAGGATGTCGTCGCCTATATCACCGGCGCGAAGACGCAACCGGAATACGAAGGCGCGGCTTGATGGATGCGGACCACCGCGACACCTCGGCGCTGATCATCGGCGGGACGCAGGGCCTTGGCCTTGCCATCGCCCGCGCGCTGAGCGCAGCCGGGTGCCGCGACCTCGTGATCGCGGGGCGCAATGCAGAACGGGGTGCGAAGGTTGCGGCAGAAATCGGCGCGACTTACCGGCAGGCCGACCTTGCCGATACGGACCAGATCATACGTCTTGTCGATGAGGCATCGGAAGTGATGGGCAGGGTGACCGCGCTGGTGAATGCCGGGGCTGCGACTGATAGGGGGTCGGTCCTCGATACGACACCCGAGCTTTGGGACCGGATGATGGCAGTCAACGCGCGGTCGCCCTTCTTCGCGATCCAGCGGGTGGCGCAGCGGGCGCGCGAGGCGGGGCATGCTGCGTCCATCGTCAACATCCTGTCGATGGTCGTCCATTGCGGACAGTCCTTCCTTGCCCCCTATTCCGCGTCAAAGGCGGCGCTTGCCAATGTCACGAAGAATGCCGCGCAAGCGCTCAGGCGGGACCATATCCGCGTTAACGCCATAAACTGCGGCTGGATGGACACGCCGGGTGAGGATGAAATACAGCGCCGCTATCATGGCGCCGGTGACGGCTGGCTGGCCGAGGCCGAGGCGCGTCAACCCTTCGGCATGCTGGTCAAGCCCGACCATGTGGCAGGTCTAGCCTCCTACATGCTATCGCCGCAGTCCGGTGTGATGACGGGTACGATAGTGGATTTCGACCAGAACGTCGCCGGGGCCTATCCCGAGTAAAGGAAAAGACATGACGACACGATTTGCAGTTCTTGGGGCCGGCCGCATCGGTCAGGTCCATGCCCGCGCCGTGACATCCACCATGGGCGCGCGCCTTGTCGCGGTGGCCGAGCCGGATGCGGCAGCGGCCACGGCCATTGCGACGGCCTATGACTGCGATATCCGCACGATTGATGAAATCGAAGAGGCCGACGACGTGGATGCGGTGATCATCTGCACCCCGACCGACACCCATGCCGACCTGATCGAGCGCTTCGCCCGCGCGGGCAAGGCGATCTTCTGTGAAAAGCCAGTGGACCTCAGCCTGGCCCGTGTCCGCGCCTGTCTGGATGTTGTCAGGGAAACCGGCGCCACGCTTATGGTCGGGTTCAACCGCCGCTTCGACCCCGATTTCATGGCGGTGAAGGCGGCGATTGATGCAGACCGGATCGGCAAGGTCGAGATGGTGACGATCACCTCCCGCGATCCCGGCGCGCCGCCTTATGACTACATCACCCGGTCAGGCGGCATTTTCCGCGACATGACGATCCACGACTTCGACATGGCCCGCTGGCTTCTGGGCGAGGAGGTCGAGACGGTGATGGCCGCCGCCTCGGTCCTGACCGATCCGAAGATCGGCGAACTGGGCGATTATGACAGCGTCAACGTGATCCTGCGGACTGCGTCCGGCCGTCAGGCGATCATCACCAACTCCCGACGGGCGAGCTACGGTTACGACCAGCGGATCGAGGTTCTGGGCGACAAGGGCGCGGTTTCCGCGGCCAATACGCATGAGGCGAATATCCAGTTCGCGGGTCAGGGTGGCTTCACCCAGCCGCCGCTCCTGAACTTCTTCATGACCCGCTACACCGCCGCCTACGCCAATGAAATCGCGGCCTTCATCGCGGCGGTGAATGCCGGGGCGACACCGCCGACCAGCGGGGAAGACGGCCTACTGGCGTTGGCGCTTGCCGAGGCCGCGCTGAAATCAGTGGCTGAAGACCGGGCCGTGCGGGTCGCCGAAGTACTCGGATGATCCCGGCGCGTAGGGCAGGGAAGGACAAGAGATGAAGACGATACGATTGACCGCCGCGCAGGCCATGGTGAAATACCTCGCCGCGCAGAAGAACGAGTCCGGAGAGGCCTATATCGCCGGATGTTGGGCGATCTTCGGTCATGGCAACGTGGCGGGTCTGGGCGAGGCGCTGTACGGCGTGCGCGACCAGCTGCCGACCTATCGCGGACACAATGAGCAGACGATGGCCCATACCGCGATTGCCTACGCAAAACAGCTGCGGCGGGCGCGCGCGATGATGGTGACCTCGTCCATCGGGCCGGGCGCCACCAACATGGTCACAGCTTGCGCGCTGGCTTACGTGAACCGCTTGCCGGTCCTCATGGTGCCAGGTGATGTCTTTGCCCATCGCGGGCCCGATCCCGTACTGCAGCAGCCCGAGAACTTTTCCGATGGTACGGTCACCGCCACCGACACGTTCCGCCCCGTCAGCCGGTATTTCGACCGGATCACCCGGCCCGAGCAGTTGCTGACCGCTTTGCCCCGCGCCATGCGGGTGATGACCGACCCCGCCGAGTGCGGGCCGGTGACGCTCGCCTTCTGTCAGGACGTGCAGGCCGAGGCCTATGACTGGCCCGAAGCCTTCTTTGACGAACGCGTCTGGCATCGCCGGGTGCCGCCGCCCGATCCGGCGGAACTGGCCCGTGTTGCCGATCTTCTGAAGACCGCGAAGCATCCGGTCATCGTCGCTGGCGGCGGGGTGCATTACGGCTATGCGACCGACGCCCTGCGCGCATTCGCCGAAGCCCATCGCGTTCCCGTGGTTGAGACGCAGGCAGGAAAATCCGCTTTGCCCTGGGACCACCCGATGAATCTCGGCCCCGTCGGCGTAACCGGGGCCAGCAGCGCCAATGAGGTCTGCGGCAAGGCCGACCTCGTCCTCGGCGTCGGCACGCGGTTTCAGGATTTCACCACCGGGTCATGGTCGCTCTTCCGCGCGCCGGGACGGAAACTGGTCAGCCTAAATATCCAGCCCTATGACGCGATGAAGCACGGGGCCGTACCGCTCTCAGCCGATGCGAAGGCGGGGCTGGAGGCTCTGTCGGCCGCCCTGAAGGGCAAGACATTCGACGTGCCATCCGCGACGCTCAAGGCTGATTGGTTCGCCAAGGTCGATCCGCTGACCGACGCGCCCGGCGAGGGCAATCAGAAACCCACCGACATGCAGGTCGTGGGTGCGGTCCAGCGCGCCGCTGGGCCCGATACGGTGGTCATGTGCGCGGCGGGTACTATGCCGGGAGAGTTGCACAAGCTCTGGAAGGCAGGGCGGCCGGGCAGCTACCACATGGAATATGGGTTCAGCTGCATGGGCTATGAGATCGCGGGCGCCATCGGCATCAAGATGGCCGAACCTGACCGCGATGTCGTCTGCTTCACCGGGGACGGCACCTACATGATGGCGAACTCGGAGCTTGCCACCGCCTGTATGATGGGGATCAGCTTTACCCTGATTATCACCGACAATCGCGGTTTCGGCTGCATCAACCGGCTGCAGATGGGCACCGGGGGCGAAGAGTTCAACAACCTCCTCGACACCGCCCATCACGTGAACCCCTCAGCCATCGACTTCGTCGCCCATGCCGGTTCCATGGGTGCAAAGGCGGTTAAGGCAGGCAGCATCACCGAGCTTGAGGAGCATCTGGCAAAGGCGAAAGACCACAACGGGGTCTATGCCATCGTCATCGACACCGATCCCTATCCTTCCACGCCCCATGGCGGAAGCTGGTGGGAGGTCGGAGTGCCCGAGGTCTCCGACCGGCCCAAAGTGCGCGCGGCGCGTGAGGTTTACGAAACAAGGCGCAAGGACCAGAGCGCCGTCTGAGGACAACCGGAATGAGTGTGAAGATCGGGATTTCCCCCATCGCCTGGCAGAACGACGACCTGCCCGACCTGACCGCCGCCTATACGATGGAGCAGGCGCTGAAAGAGGCGCGTGAGATCGGTTATACCGGCGTTGAGCGCGGTCAGCGGATGCCGCATGATACCGAGGGGCTGCGCGCCTATCTCGATGCCTATGACATCGCGCTTTGCGGTGGATGGTGCTCAGGCAATACGCTGGTGAATGACGCCGCGACTGAGATGGCGGCGATCCGCCAGCAGGTCGATCAGTTCATCGCGCTGGACTCTCCCTGCATCGTCTATGCCGAATGCTCCAATACCGTGCAGGGAAAGCAGAATGTACCGGTCAACAAGCGACCGAAGCTGTCGCGCGACGAGGTCATGGCCTATGCCGGGAAACTCAGTGAGGTCGCGAAATGGGTGACGGATCGGGGCATGCCCTTTGCCTACCACCACCATATGGGGTCGATCATCGAGGCCGAGGAGGACGTGAACTGGCTGATGGAGGGGTCGTCATCTGAGGTGAAACTGTGCTTCGACACCGGTCACCTCCTGTTCGGCGGCGGCGACGTGATGGCAACGCTGAACCGCTGGGGTGACCGGGTGCATCATGTGCATTACAAGGACATCCGCCCCGATGTCGTGACGGATGTCCGCGCCAATGACCGCAGCTTTCTCGACGCTGTCATCGCGGGTGCCTTCACCGTTCCCGGTGACGGCTGCATCGACTTTCAGGCCGTGACCGATGCGCTGAAGGCAATGGACTACAAGGGCTGGATCGTGGTCGAGGCAGAGCAGGACCCCGCCAAGGCGCCGCCCTATGACTATTCCAAGCGTGGCTATGAGCATATCCTCAAGGTCTGCTCAAAAGCCGGACTGGAGATCGCAGACTGATGGCCCTTATCGACCCCGCACACCCATTCTTCCGCCCGCTCTGGCGACGGGTCGTTGTGGTCGTGGCCTGTCTCGGCTGGGCATTGATCGAGATCATCACGGGCTCGCCCGGTTGGGCGATGCTGTTTGGCGGCGCGGGCCTCTATGCGGCCTATGTGCTGTTGGTCGCCGTCCGGTCGGAGGAAAAGAAATGAGCCCGCTTCTTGTGAAGCCTGCAGGAACCACCGGCAAGGTCCACAACGTGACGCCGAAGAGCGCGGGCTGGTCCTATGTCGGCTTTGGCCTTTATCGCCTGACGCAGGGCGAGATCGCGCAAGAGGAAACCGGCGACCGAGAGGTGATACTGGTTCTGGTCGAGGGCAAGGCGCGGATCACCGTCGATGGCCACGATTTTGGTGAGCTTGGCGACCGGATGGATGTCTTTGAGCGGACGCCGCCCCATTGTCTCTATGTCCCGAACGGTGCCGTGTGGCAGGCCACCGCCACGACCCCCTGCACGCTCGCCGTCTGCTCGGCCCCCGGAAAGGGCGGCCATCCGGCTCAGATCATTGGACCTGCGGGAATCGACCTGACCCCGCGCGGCAAGGGCACCAATACGCGCTACATCAACAATATCGCGATGGAAGGGCGGGATGTCGCGGACTCGCTCCTCGTCACCGAGGTGTTCACGCCTGCCGGGCACTGGTCCTCCTACCCGCCGCACAGGCATGATGAGGATGACTATCCGAACATGACCTATCTGGAGGAGACCTACTACCACCGCCTGCATCCCGCACAGGGGTTCGGCATCCAGCGGGTCTGGACCGAAGACGGGTCTCTGGATGAGACGATGGCCGTCGGTAACCACGACGTGGTGCTGGTGCCGAAGGGCCACCATCCCTGCGGCGCGCCCTACGGGTACGAGATGTACTATCTCAACGTAATGGCCGGCCCCTTGCGCAAGTGGCGCTTCAAAAACCATCCCGACCATGACTGGATCGCGCAAAGGGATCTTGCGGCCGACGCGTGACAGTTCAGTAGTGCGCAGAGGATCGCAATCCACTTGCCCGCGCATGACGCGGCCCATAGCCTTGTCGCCAACGGGAGCGGAATAGAGGATTTAAGACCTGATGACGGTGCATGCAGATTGCCGCCCGTTAGTGCCCTGCGCTAAACCGG
Organism: Albidovulum aestuarii; assembly: GCF_029961185.1. GTDB lineage: Bacteria > Pseudomonadota > Alphaproteobacteria > Rhodobacterales > Rhodobacteraceae > Albidovulum > Albidovulum aestuarii. The sequence goes on from NZ_JASBQQ010000003.1 coordinate 513,578, forward strand.
TTTCCTGACCCATGACCCAGACGGAGGAAGGCACCGGTACCGGTAACGCCCTGTTCTGGCGTGCGGCGCCCTTCGTGTTTCTGCTGTTCTGGTCCGGCGGCTACAGCTTTGCCAAGCTCGGCCTGACCCATATAGAACCCCTGACGATGCTCGCCCTGCGCTATGGTCTCGCGGCGCTGGCGCTTGTGCCGTTCCTTTTTCGGCGCAAGCTCAAATGGCCATCCGGTGCCCGGCACTGGGGCGCGCTGATGCTGACCGGTTTCCTTATCCAATGCGTTTATTTCGGGCTTGCCTATCTGGCGATGAAGCGGGGGATGAACGCTGGCACCACCGCGATTATCATGGCGTTGCAACCGATCCTCGTCGCGGCCCTCTCCCCGTATGTTACGGGGGTTCGCGGCGGACGGCACTTGTGGTTTGGCCTCGTCCTCGGCTTTCTCGGTGTCGTGATGGTCATTGCCGGAGGCCGGACGTTGGGACCAAGCCCCGCTGTTGCCGTGATCCTTGCCCTGTCGGCGCTCCTGGGCATCACACTCGCGACGCTATTCGAGAAATGGCACGGGCTGCGCACCGATCCAGCCATCGGGGGCGTTGTGCAGTACCTGGTTGGTTTCGCGGTCCTCATGCCAGCGGCCTGGGCCACTGAGACACTGGCGATCGATTGGCACCCGGAACTGATCGTGTCGCTCGCCTATCTTGTGATTGCCAATTCGATCATCTCGATCGGTCTCTACATTGCGCTCCTGCAACGCGGCGACGCGACACGAATATCATCAATGCTCTACCTTGTTCCGCCGCTGGCGATGCTTCTCGCTTGGGCGATCCTTGGTGAGGCGGTGACCCCCGCCGCCTTCGCGGGGCTAGCGCTTTCTGCGGCGGGGGTCTATCTAGTCAACCGTCAGGCGGCGCCCCAGCGGCCCGCGAAATCGAATGCTCCGTCATAGCCGAAGAGTGCCGCCGCACCGCCGGTATGCAGGAAGACGACGCGCTCGCCCTTCTTGAAGTGCCTCTTGCGGATCAGGTCGATGAAGCCGGCAGCACCCTTGGCCGAATAGACCGGGTCAAGCAGGATCGCTTCCAGTTCGGCGAACATGCGGATCGCCTCCATGCCGCTTTCGGTTGGGATGCCATAGCCTTCGCCGACATAATCGGTATTGGCCACCACATCCTCACGCTTGACGATCCCGGCGCAGCCGAGTTTTTCGGCCGTGGCACAGGCGAGGTTGTAGACATTCTCCTCCTGCTTCGGCTTCGGGGCGCGCACGCCGATGCCCAGAAGTGGGATCTGCGCGTTCATCGCCTTGAGGCCGGTGATCAGGCCCGCCTGCGTCCCGGCCGAGCCGGTCGCGGTGACGATATGGTCGATCTTCATGCCGCTGTTGTTGGCCTGCGCCAGAAGCTCGAAGGCGCAGTTGACATAGCCCAGCGCGCCCGTCGGGTTCGACCCGCCGCCGGGGATGGTGTAAACCTTCTTGCCATCGGCGCGCAGCTTGTCGGCCACCTTTTCCATCTCGGCATTCATGTCGCCGCCGCCCGGGCGCTTTTCGGTCGTAGCGCCATGCAGGTGGTCGAGAAGGACGTTGCCGTTGTTGTTGTAGTTGGCGTTGTTGGACCCGGTGCGGTCTTCCAGCAGGATATGGCACTTCATGCCCAGCTTCGCGGCGAAGGCAGCGGTCTGGCGGGCGTGGTTCGACTGGGTCGCACCTTGCGTCATCACCATCTCGGCGCCCTGCGCCATGGCCTCGGCCATCAGGAATTCCAGCTTGCGGGTCTTGTTGCCGCCGGTCGAAAGCCCGGTGCAGTCGTCGCGCTTGATCCAGATTTCCGGCCCGCCGAGTTCCTTCGAGAGACGGTCCAGACGCTCCAAAGGCGTCGGCAGATGGGCGAGGAAGTGGCGCGGGAAGCGGGCAAGATGCATGGGTCTCTCCGTGAGTTGCGTTTGATGACATATAGCTGTGCCAGACCCGCCGAAACAAATGCGAACTTCGCGAATTAATATTCCAAAGTTGCAAGTTGAGGCTCATTGAGCTATGCGCCCTTCATGCGGCTCGACTGGATCGACGATCTTCTGGCAGTGCTTGACACCGGCTCTTTCGCTAGGGCGGCCGAGATGCGCTGCCTGACGCAATCGGCATTCACCCGCCGCATCCGCGCAATCGAGGACAGTATCGGGGCGGAACTCTTCGACCGCAGCCGCAAGCCGGTGGAACTGCTGCCCGCGATCCGCGCGCAGGAGCCGGAGTTGCGGGCGCTCGCCACCGGCTTGCGCCGCCTGCGCGAGGGGCTGAAACGCGCCGGTCAGGGCAAGGGCGGCACGCTGTCGCTCGCCTGCCAGCATGCAATCACCACGACCGTCTCACCGCGCCTCGTCTCGGTTCTCGCCGAGACCGGCAATCACGCCGTACGTGTGCGGTCGGGCAATCGCGATGAATGCCTGCTGATGCTTCTGTCGGGCGAGGTCGATTTGGCGGTGATGTACGAATTGCCGGGTGAGCGCAGCCTGCCCGCCAGCCACGCCTTCGACACCGCCATTCTTGGCCGCGACCGTTTCGTGCCCGTCGCGGCACCCGGAGTGGTCGAGGGGGAGGGTTGGCCCCTGATCGCCTATCCGGCCGATGTCTTCCTCGGACATGTCATGGAGCGCGCCGTCCTTCCGCGTGTCGCGCCCCATATCGGGTTTATCCGCAAGGCCGAGACCGCGCTGACGCTGGCCGCCCTGCAATACGCGCTGAACGGGATCGGCATTGCCTGGCTGCCGGAGGCATTGGTGAACGAGCCGGTTGCAGATGGACGGCTTGTGGCGCTTGACGACCGCCTGCCTGCGCAGGACCTCGACATCCGCATGATCCGCATTGCGGGCGAGGCGCGGTCCGACCTGCTGGACGCCTGGACGCAACTTACCGGCTGAAGATCACCTCGGTGCCCCAATCGCGGCATCTTGCGGCCAGTTGCTCGGGGAGGGGCCGGTCGGTGAACACACGGCCAATATCGGAGAGCGAGGCGATGCGAACCGGGGCCCGCCGGTCGAGTTTGGAGCCATCCGCCACAAGGCAGGTGGCGCGGGCCTGATGCAGGATCGCGCGGCTCACGCGCACCTCCTGCGGATCGAAATCCAGCAGATCGCCGTCGAGGTCGAGCGCCGAGGTGCCGATGATCGCGTAATCCACCTTAAAATGACCAATGGCCTCGGTGGTAAGGTCTCCGACCAGCCCGCCATCCGCACGCCTCAGGACGCCGCCGGCGACGATCACATCGCAGCTTTCATTGGCGGCAAGGATCGTGGCCACGTTCATGTTATTGGTCACCACCGTCAGATTACGGTGTTTCAGAAGCGCGCGCGCCACCGCCTCGGTCGTGGTGCCGATATTGAGGAAGAGCGAGGAGTTGTCCGGGATGGTCGCTGCGCAGGCCGCGCCGATAGCGGCCTTGGCCTCGGCATTCATCAGCCGCCGTTCTTCATAGCCGATATTGGCGACACCAGCGCGTGGAACCGCTCCGCCATGGACGCGATCAAGCTTTCCGGCATCCGCCAGTTCGGTCAGGTCGCGGCGAATGGTCTGAAGGGTCACGCCGAAGCGTTCCGCTAGGTCATCGACCCCGACACGCCCCTCGGCCCGCGCGATGTCGAGTATCTCACTTTGCCGGAAACTGAGCGCCATGCGCCTTTCTCCCCTTCCGTCCCGGACCTGATCCGGAGTGAGTAACGGATTATCCGCACTCCGCGCGAAAGTCACTAAAAACGAACATTATCGAAAAGTAAAGTTGACAAAACGCGCAATCCGGCGCGATAACCCGAATGCATAAACGGAGAATCCCCTTGGTTTCCGACCCCATTCCCGAACACGCCTATGACCTTTTCATCATCGGCGGCGGCATCAACGGCACGGGCATCGCCCGTGACGCAGCCGGGCGCGGGCTGTCGGTCGCGCTTGCCGAGATGGGGGACCTTGCACAGGCGACCTCTTCGGCCTCGACAAAGCTTTTCCATGGCGGATTGCGTTATCTCGAATATTTCGAGATCGGGCTGGTCAGAAAGGCACTGATCGAGCGCGAGGTGCTGCTGGAGGCCATGCCGCATATCGCCTGGCCGATGCGCTTCGTGCTGCCCTATCATGAAGATATGCGGTTCGAGGGCGCGACGCCCACTTCGCGGCTTCTGTCGGTCTTCATGCCGTGGATGCGCGGCCGTCGCCCCGCATGGCTGATCCGGCTGGGTCTTTTCCTTTACGATCATCTTGGTGGGCGCAAGATCCTACCCGGCACCGCAACGCTCGATCTGTCCTCGGACCCTGCGGGGGCCGTGCTGAATCCGAAGTACCGGATGGCCTACGAATACTCGGATTGCTGGGTGCAGGATGCCCGCCTTGTCGTCCTCAACGCCCGAGATGCCGAGGCGCGGGGCGCGAAGATCATGACGCGGGCGAAGGTCGTCGACGCCCGGCGCGACGGTGATCATTGGGAGGTGAAGGTTGCCCTCAAGGGACGGGAAAAGACCTTCCGTGCGCGGATGCTCGTCAATGCCGGGGGGCCGTGGGTCGAACAGATCGTGCGCGAAACCTCTCATCTGAAGCCAAAGGCGCACATCCGCCTCGTGCGCGGGTCGCATATCGTGACGAAACGGCTGTTCGATCATGACAAGGCTTATTTCTTCCAGGGCACGGACGGCCGGATCATTTTCGCGATCCCCTATGAAGAAGATTTCACCCTTATCGGCACAACCGACCAGGATCATGACGGCGATCCGCTGAATGCGCGCTGCACCGAGGCAGAGCAGGACTATCTCTGCGCCTTCGCATCGGAGTATTTTGCCAAGCCAGTGACTCGCGACGATATCGTCTGGACCTATTCCGGTGTGCGGCCGCTCTACGATGACGGCGCAAGTTCGGCGAGCGCTGCAACGCGCGACTATGTGCTGACGCTCAACACTGACGGAGCGCCAGTGCTGAACGTCTTTGGCGGAAAGATTACGACTTATCGCAAGCTGGCTGAGGCAGCGATGGCAAAGATCGCGCCGGTCCTCAAGGTGACGAATCCCGACTGGACGGCGGGTGTGCCGCTGCCGGGCGGCGACTTTGCGGTGAGTGGCGTGGCGGGGCTGATCGCCGATCTGGCGAAACGCTATACCTTCCTTGATGCCTTCACGACGCGGCGGCTGATCCGGACCTACGGGACGGAGGCCACGCAACTGCTCGGGGCCGCGAAAACCGCCGCCGATCTCGGCCGCGATTTCGGCGCGGGGTTGACGGAGGCGGAGGTCCGCTGGCTGATGGAGAAGGAATACGCGAAGAACGCCGAGGACGTGGTCTGGCGCCGTACCAAACTGGGGCTGCGCATGGACGCGGCCCAGATCGCGGCGCTGGACGCATGGATGGCGGAAGGGGGGACGACATGACCTATATCCTCGCAATAGACCAGGGCACGACATCCAGCCGGGCGATCCTTTTCGATGCCGTGATGAAAGTGAAGGCCGTGGCGCAGGAGGAGTTCACGCAGCACTTCCCGTCGTCGGGCTGGGTGGAGCATGATCCCTCGGACATCTGGTCCTCGGTCGCCGCCACGACCCGGGCCGCCATCGAAAAGGCGAAGATCCAAGCCAAGGACATCGCCGCCATCGGCATCACCAACCAGCGCGAGACGACCTTAGTCTGGGACCGCAGCACGGGAGAACCCATTCACCGCGCCATCGTCTGGCAGGACCGCCGCACCTCGGACATGTGCGCACGGCTGAAGGCGGCGGGACACGAGCCGATGGTGACGGAAAAAACCGGCCTTCTTCTCGACCCGTATTTCTCGGGCACGAAGCTCGCATGGCTTCTCGACACGGTCGAAGGCGCGCGCAAGAAAGCCGAGGCGGGGGATCTGCTGTTTGGCACCGTGGACTGTTTCCTGATCTGGAAGCTGACGGGCGGCAAGGTTCACGCCACCGACGCGACCAACGCGGCGCGGACGCTGATCTACAATATCCGCACCGGCGGCTGGGACGCCGATATCTGCAAGCTTCTGAACATCCCGATGGCAATGCTGCCGGAGGTTAGGGACTGCGCCGCCGATTTCGGACATACGCGTGCGGATCTTTTCGGCCGCGAGATCCCGATCTATGGCGTCGCGGGCGACCAGCAGGCAGCGACCATCGGGCAGGCCGGTTTCGCGCCGGGCATGATGAAATCGACCTACGGCACTGGCTGCTTCGCGCTTCTGAACACAGGGGCCACGCCGGTTGCATCGAAAAACCGGTTGCTGACTACCATCGCCTATCAGTTTGACGGCAAGCCGACCTATGCGCTGGAAGGGTCGATCTTCATCGCGGGCGCGGTCGTGCAATGGCTGCGCGACGGGCTGAAGATCATCCGCGACGCGGCAGAGACGCAGCCGCTCGCTCACAAGGCCGACCCTGCGCAGGACGTGGTGCTTGTGCCCGCCTTCGTCGGCCTCGGCGCACCTTACTGGAACGCTGATTGCCGTGGGGCGGTCTATGGGCTGACGCGCAACTCGGGCCCCGCGGAACTGGCGAAAGCCGCACTGGAAAGTGTGGGCTACCAGACCCGCGACCTTCTCGAAGCTATGCGCGCCGACTGGGGCGGGGCTGCCGATGGCGTGCTGCGCGTCGATGGCGGCATGACGGCGTCGGACTGGGCGATGCAGTTCCTGTCGGACATCATCGGCGCGCCGGTGGACCGTCCGCAAGTGCTTGAGACGACGGCGATGGGGGCCGCCTGGCTCGCCGGGTCGCGCGCCGGGGTCTATCCCGATGCGGAGGGCTTCGCGAAGGGCTGGGCGCTGGAGCGGCGCTTTGAACCGGCGATGGACGAAGGTATCAGGGATGCCAAATACGCCCGCTGGAAACGCGCCGTCGCCGCCACGCTGACGGTATGACCGCACCGTTCACGATCCTTCAACCGAAACGTATCCGCTTTGGGCGGGGCGAGGCGCGGGCCGCAATTCCCGAAATCGCCGCAATGGGGCGGCGTATCTTGCTTGTCCATGGGCGCGACGGATCGCGCGCGGAATGGCTGGTACAGGCGCTGAAGTCCGAAGGTGCGGCCGTTCACGCTTATGGTTGCGCAGGCGAACCGACCCTGCCGATGCTCAAGGAGGCGCTTATTGACGCCCGAGGGTCCGATTGCGTGGTCAGTCTGGGCGGCGGGGCAGCCATCGATCTTGGCAAGGCGGTCGCGGCGCTATTGCCTGCTTCCGGCACGCCGCTCGACTACCTCGAAGTCGTCGGACGCGGGCAGCGGCTGGACGCCGGCCCGTTGCCCTTCGTTGCGATCCCGACCACCGCGGGGACCGGGGCGGAGGTCACGAAGAACGCGGTGATCGATGTGCCAGAGCACCGGCGCAAGGTTTCGCTCCGCGACGATCGAATGATTGCCGATCTTGCGATCATTGACCCGGCGCTGACCGTCCATTGCCCGCGCGGGGTCACGCTCGCTTCGGGCCTCGATGCGATCACGCAGGTGATCGAGCCCTATCTCTGCACACGCGCCAATCGCTACACGGATGCGCTTTGCCGGGCCGCGATCCCGAAGGGGTTGGCCGCGCTCCGCCGCCTTATGGAGGGCGAGGATGCGCGCGCGCGGGACGAGATGGCCTGGGCCAGCCTTTCAGGCGGGCTGGCGCTTGCCAATTCGGGACTGGGCGCGGTGCATGGGCTGGCGGGCGTGATTGGCGGCATGACGTGTGCGGCGCATGGCGCGGTTTGCGGCGCGCTGCTGCCGCATGTCCTGCGCGCCAACGGGGCGGTGGTGGCGGACACCAGTCGCTTTGACGAAGTGGCCCGCTGGATCGGCGCCGTATTTGGAAGCGTCGGCGGTCTTGAACGCTGGATGCATGAGGCCGGGCTGCCCCGCCTGTCGGCGCAGGGACTTCATGCGCGGGATCATCACGTTGTGGCCGAGGCGGCGGCCGTTTCATCCTCGATGAAGGCCAATCCGGCGCCGCTCAATGCCGCCGATCTTGTTGCCGTGCTTGCCGCGGCGGGCTGATCCGGCATCTTCTATTGTTCCCGCCCCCCTTGCGGATTACATCGGTGCCCATGAAACGCTTCATCCCCTTTCTCAAATCGCCGCCACGCGTCGCGGTGATCCGCCTGCAGGGCGTCATCTCCTCCGGTGGGCGAACCGGGGCGGGGCTGAATGACGCGATCCTCGCGCCGATCATCGAAAAGGCCTTCAGGCGGGGCAAGCCAGCCGCTGTCGCGCTGGTCATCAACTCGCCCGGCGGCTCGCCGGTGCAATCGGCGCTGATCGCGGCCCGTATCCGCAGGCTGGCGGAGGAAAAATCCATCCCCGTTCACGCTTTTGTCGAGGATGTCGCGGCTTCGGGCGGCTATTGGCTGGCCACAGCGGGTGACGATATCTGGGTCGATGACAGCTCGGTTATCGGCTCCATCGGCGTAATCTCGGCCAGCTTCGGCTTTCCCGAGTTCCTGTCCCGCCACGGGATCGAACGGCGGGTCCATACGGCGGGCAAGTCGAAAAGCTTCCTTGATCCGTTCCGCCCGGAAAAGCCCGAGGATGTCGCGAAGCTGCGAGCCATTCTCGAACCCATCCACGAGGCCTTCAAGCAGCAGGTTACCGTCCGTCGCGGCGAAAGGCTGCCGGAGGACCGTGACCTCTTCACCGGCGATGTCTGGATCGGGCAGGCTGCGGTCGATCAGGGGTTGGCCGATGGCGTCGCACATATGGTGCCAACACTGAAGGCGGTCTATGGCGACAAGGTCAAGCTCGTACCCTATGGCGTAAAGAAATCCATCTTCCAGCGCTTCAGCGGGCGCATTCTGGGCGAGGCGATGGACCAGATCGAGGAACGCGCACTTTGGGCGCGGTTCGGGCTGTGACATGATCTTCAAGATCATCTCACTTTTCCTGATCTTCATGGCGGTTCTGGCGTTGTTCGGACGGCTGCGATTTCCGAAACTGCCCGGCAAGACCGGCTTGAAACGCTGCCCGGACTGCAACCGTCCGCTGATTGGCAAGGGCCCGTGCAATTGCGGTGGCAAGGCATGACGGGCCGCGCGCTGGTCACGGGGGCGGGCCGGCGGCTCGGTCGGGCCATGGCGCTTTACCTTGCCGGGCGAGGCTATGATGTGGCGATCCACTACGCGACCTCGGTTGCCGAGGCCGAGGAGGTTGCCCGAGATGCCCGCGCTTTGGGTGTGAAGGCCGCGACGATTCAGACCGATATTCTGAACGAGGGCGAGACACAGGCCCTCGTCGGCCGTGCGGCAGAAGTCCTGGGCGGGCCGCTCAATGTTCTCATCAACAACGCCTCGATCTTTGAATACGACAATATCCGCACCGCGACCCGCGAAAGCTGGGACCGGCATCTGGAATCGAACCTCCGCGCGCCCTTCGTGCTGACGCAGGCCTTCGCCGCGCAAGCGCCAAAAGCGATGACGGAGGATGGCGAGGCGCAGTCTCAGGCGCTTGTGATCAATATGGTCGATCAGAGAGTCCGGAAGCTGACGCCGGAGTTCATGACCTATACGATTGCCAAGATGGGGCTCTGGGCCCTGACCCAGACTTCGGCCCGCGCACTCGGGCCGGACATCCGTGTCAATGCAATCGGTCCCGGTTCGACGCTGAAGGGCGAGAAGCAGAGCGAAGAACAGTTTCGGGCGCAGCGCGCGGGGTCCGTTCTCGCGCGTGGCGCGAATGCGGACGACATCTGCGCAGCCCTAGGGTATTTTCTGGACGCGCCTGCCGTGACCGGCCAGTTGCTTTGTGTTGATGGCGGCCAGCATCTGGGTTGGAAGACGCCTGATATTTTGGGTGTGAACTAGCGAAATTCGTTGAGAAAAATGGGGCGCACCCCTTGACTTGTCCACTCGTAACGGACGCGTAACAAAGCTGTCACGATTCTGTCAATATTTTCAGGGATTTGCGGACTTCACGAAAAAAATCGTTAATTTTCAGTCCGTTGCGGCTCTGCCTAAAAAATAGGCAAAGCGACGAAGCCTGCTGAAAACAACGAAAATTTCCGGGTGCCCATTTCTTTTCACCAGACTTATCCACAAAATCCGTGGACAGGTTTTCTCTTGATCCGGGGCGCGTAAGATTGCAGCCGAAGCAGGGAATCGGTGTGGAAGTACAGGGAATGCAAAGGCATGGCTGAGGTGACGTCGGGGAACGGAAGCGGCCATGCCCTTATCCAGTCCTATCTAAAGACCCTGACTGCGCAACCGGGCGTCTACCGGATGCTCGATGCCGAGGGTCGGGTTCTCTATGTCGGCAAGGCAAGGAATCTCAAGGCGCGGGTGTCGAACTATGCCCGCCCCTCGGGTCACTCGGCGCGGATTGCCCGGATGATTCACGCCACTCATTCGATGATGTTCCTGACGACCCGGACGGAAACCGAGGCACTGCTGCTCGAACAGAATCTGATCAAACAGCTAAAGCCCTATTTCAACGTGCTTCTTCGCGACGACAAGTCGTTTCCGAACATTCTGGTTTCAAAGGAGCACGTCTTTCCGCAGATCAAGAAGCATCGCGGTGCGAAGAAGGAAAAGGGCGATTACTATGGCCCGTTCGCCAGCGCGGGCGCGGTCAACCGGACGCTGAACCAGCTTCAGAAGGTCTTTCTTCTGCGGAACTGTTCGGACTCGGTTTTCGCCAGCCGCACTCGGCCGTGCCTGCTGCATCAGATCAAACGCTGTGCCGCGCCTTGCGTCGGTTATGTGGACGAGGCGCAATACGGTGCGCTCGTCGCTGATGCCGAACGTTTCCTTCAGGGGCGTTCAACGCAGGTTCAGGCGAAACTGGCAGCGGAGATGGCGGCAGCCTCCGAGGCGCTGGAGTTCGAACGAGCTGCTGCCCTGCGCGACCGGATCAAGGCCCTGACACAGGTGCAGCAGGTGCAGGGCATCAACCCGCGTGGCGTGGCCGAGGCGGATGTTGTCGCGCTGCATATGGAGGGTGGGCAGGCCTGTGTGCAGGTCTTCTTCATTCGCGCCAATCAAAGCTGGGGCAACCGCGACTTCTATCCCAAGACCGGATCCGGTGCAGAAGAGGCTGAAGTGTTGGAGGCGTTCCTCGGTCAGTTTTATGCAGATAAGGAACCGCCCCGCCTCATCCTGCTCAGCCATCCGATCGAGGATGCGGACTTGATGACGCAACTTCTGTCGGACAGGGCAGGGCGCAAGGTCGACGTTGCCGTGCCCCAGCGTGGCGAGAAGGCAGAGCTTGTCGAAAACGCCGCCCGCAATGCGCGCGAAAGCCTTGGCAGGCGGATGAGCGAAAGCGCTGCCCAGTCGAAACTGCTGGAGGGGCTTGCCGAGGCGTTCGACCTTGACGGTCCGCCGCGCCGGATAGAGGTCTACGACAACTCGCACATCATGGGCGCGAATGCCGTTGGCGGTATGGTGGTTGCCGGACCCGAGGGTTTTGTCAAAAGCCAGTACCGCAAGTTCAACATCAAGGGCACCGAACTGACGCCCGGTGATGATTTCGGCATGATGAGGGAAGTGCTGACCCGCCGGTTCCAGCGCCTGCTGAAGGAAGATCCGGATCGCGAAAGCGAGGCCTGGCCCGACCTGTTGCTGATCGACGGCGGCGCCGGTCAGGTCTCGGCCGTGGCCGGGATCATGGAAGACCTTGGGGTTGAGGACATTGCCATGATCGGCGTCGCCAAGGGTGTTGACCGTGATGCCGGGAAGGAGGAATTCCACCGCCCCGGCCAGCGACCCTTTGCGTTGCCGCACAATTCGCCTGTCCTGTATTTCGTCCAGCGCCTAAGGGATGAAGCGCATCGCTGGGCCATCGGTGCCCACAGGGCGAAACGTGCCAAGGCCGTAGGGGCGACACCCTTGGACGACGTTCCGGGAGTTGGAGCCGCCCGCAAACGCGCCTTGCTGCAACACTTCGGCTCGGCCAAGGCGGTCAGCCGCGCAGGGCTTGAGGACCTGAAGGCGGTTGAGGGGATTTCCGAGAAAATCGCCCAGATCGTCTATGATTTCTTTCACGCTGGTGGCTAGTCCCCGCGTCGGCACCCTCTTCCCCAGCGGGACGGCATCGGCTACTCATCGGCCATGAGTTGGACGATCCCGAATATCCTGACGGTCTTGCGCCTGTTCGCTGCACCCGGCGTTGCGGTTATGTTTCTGTATTTCCATCGTCCCTGGGCCGACTGGTTCGCGCTGGCGCTGTTCATTACGGCTGCGATTACCGACTTTTTCGACGGCTATCTTGCGCGCGCCTGGAAGCAGGAATCGAAGTTCGGCGCCATGCTCGACCCGATTGCCGACAAGGCGATGGTTGTGATCGCCATCATGGTCATCACCGGCTATTCGGGGATGAATCCATGGCTGATCCTGCCTGCCGCGCTGATCCTCTTCCGCGAAGTCTTTGTCTCGGGCCTGCGTGAATATCTGGGTACAACAGCGGGGCTTTTGAAAGTCACCAAGCTCGCCAAATGGAAGACCACGGCTCAGATGGTCGCCATCGCGGTTCTTTTCCTCGGCACCGGGCTTGAGCATCTGGAAGGCATCGCGCGGCGTGGTTTGACGACCGAGGAATATGCGGAATTGGTAACGGCCGGGCTGGCTGATCCAATCCGCTCCTGCGGAGTTCGCGGCTGTTCGTCCTATGCGACCATGGCGGGGCTGGCCTTGATCTGGGTGGCTGCTGTGCTCACATTCCTCACGGGATGGGACTATTTCCGCAAGGCCCTGCCATTCCTCAAGGATGAGGCATGATTGACGTTCTCTATTTCGCTTGGGTCCGGGAGCGGATTGGCGTTCCGCGTGAGCGGATTGAGACTTCGGCCGCGACCGTCGCCGATCTGGTTGAGGAGTTGAAGGCGCGCGAGGACCGCTATGCAGCGGCCTTTGCCGACACCTCCGCCCTGCGTGTGGCGCTCGATCAGGAGCTGACGGAGTTCTCGGCACCCCTCGCCGGTGTGCGCGAGGTGGCGTTCTTTCCGCCTATGACCGGGGGCTGACCTTTGCGCGTCCGGGTTCAATCTGCACCTTTCGACTATGGCGCTGAATGCGCGCGTTTCGGGCAGGGCGGGCGCGATGTCGGGGCGGTTGTGACCTTCCTCGGCGTGGTGCGTGATGACAGCGGAAGACTCGCCCGGATGGAGATCGAGCACTATCCCGGCATGACCGAAAAGGCGATCACCACTATAGCCGAAGAGGCTAAGGCACGCTGGCAACTTGCCGATGTCCTCGTGATCCACCGCCATGGTGCGCTTGAGCCGGGTGAGGCGATCATGATGGTCGCCACAGCCGCACGTCACCGAGTCGCGGCTTTCGAGGCGGCCGAGTTCCTGATGGACTATCTTAAATCCCGGGCACCCTTCTGGAAGAAAGAGATCGGTCCGGATGGCGCCGAGTGGGTCGCCGCCAAAGATGAGGACGAGACGGCCCTTTCGCGCTGGAGTCCCGAAAGCGGGTGACAAGACGGTTTCACCGCCTTGACGCGGCAGGTGCGCTGGACTAGCTAACAGGAACGACGCGGGCGTTGTGTAATGGTAAGACCCTTGCCTTCCAAGCAGGAGACTTGAGCAGCGCGTCGTATCTTTTTCTTGCTAATAGTTTCATATAATTTAATATTATTGTGCACGGCGCGTCGTCCGGTGGCGCGCAGTATCATGTTGTTTCCTACAAAAAACCGACAAAATGCCCAAGCTCACAGAAACCTTCGCAGGCAAGGTTCCGCAGACAAAATCCGGAACGGAGAAGTACTGGGACAGCGAGATCAAGGGCCTTGTGCTGTTCGTCGGCAAACGCTCCAAGACCTGGTACTTCCAGAAGGACATCGGCGGTCAGACCAAGCGAGTCATGATAGGCCGCTTTCCTGTGATCTCTGCCCAAGTGGCGCGACAGACCGCCCTCGGTTTCGCACTCGAATGGGGCAGGGGAGCCGGACGGACCATGCAGATCGGCGCGCCGTCGTTGCAAAGGGCAACGGAGGCGTACCTCGCCCGCCCGAAGCTTCGTTCCGAAGCGCACAAGACCGGCGTGCGCTCCCAATTTGAATTGCATCTGAAGGACTGGTTGCGAATCCCTCTCGACGAGATTTCAAAGTCCATGGTCGTCGAACGTCACCGAGCGATGGCGGCTAAACCGTCGAGTGCGAACCATGTGCTGAAGTACTTCAGGTCGGTCTGGAACCATGCCCGGCGCGTTTACGACCTGCCGGAATGCCCGACCATGGCGGTCGAGTGGTACGAAGAACGCCCCGACGGCACCATCATCAAGGATCTGTCAGAATGGCGCCATGCTGTCGACAAGCTGTTCAATCCGATCCATCGCGTGCTCTTCGAGTTTCTTCTGTTTACGGGTTTGCGGAAGACAGAAGCGCTGACGCTGGAATGGAAGCACGTTCATGAGGACCGCATCCATCTGCCCATGACCAAGAACGGGCGGAGTTTCGATCTGCCAATTACTCAGGTCCACCACGAGATCCTCGCGCCACTGCGCGGGCTCGGAAGACGGTGGGTCTTCCCGTCGCCGAAGTCCTCGTCGGGGCACCTTGGAGGTCGCCTGAGATTTGCCTGGAGTGCGCATGCACACCGAAGAACATTCGCTACAGTTGCCATCGAGGCTGGCGTCATGGAGGAGATCGTTGGCAGACTTCTCAACCACACGCCGCTCTCCATCACAGGGCAGCGATACACGAAGCCTTCGATTGATGCACTGCGCCCCGCGATGGAGATCGTCTGTCAGGAACTTTCGAGGCGGATCGAAGGCTAATCTAGCCTGCCACGAACTCCCGATTCGCTCCCAAGCAACAGCTCGCGTTTGGCCGCATGGAGGTCAAAGGTTTGAATAGACTTGCTAAATCAGATATCTGGACCTTCTCCGAAGAACCCGAAAGGATTTGCACTCCATACGGCACGCAGTTCATTTTCTGCCGTCTTGTGGACCCTCAACACGGTCGAATAGGGGACGTTTCCTCGTGTCAAGAAAAGAACATAACGACAATATTGTTGTGCATGAGCCGGTTACGTTTGATGGGGGCAGACTGGCTTCCGAAAGCCGAGCCAGCCGGACACTTCGGTTTGTGTACGCGAGCTCTCCACGTACTGTGCTTGGCTATACCGAGCTGGCGTGCATTGCAGCAGACCTAAATGAGCGTCGTGCCGAGAGCCTGTGTGAAATCACTCCAGCCCGCTTGATGAGGAAGGTTCGCCGCAAGTACGCCTTCGCCGCCGAGTTCCTCGCAGCCTCGTTAGCGCCGAAGTCGGCTGCCTTTGAAGACTTCACCCTCGACGAAGAGCGGGGTTCTCCAGACCAGACCAACGGGTCGCGGCCGGTTGCTATACCTGATGCTACTGTGCGCCGTGCTGCATATGCTAAGCTTCGGCAAGCCTGCGACGCCCTCAGGAAGACCGAACGCTTGCTCAAGTCCGAAGAGATCGCACTCTTCTGCACCTATGATCCAAAACCCGCCCGGGCGCTGCGGCGCGAAATCGTGCGCGCCGCTCGACTAATGCGCGGGGGATGGGGCACCAAGCGCGGGTATCCTGCGCTTCGCCAGATCGTGTTGGACCTGCACCGCGACATATTTGATCTCACGGGCGATTGGCAGCGCGGGGATCGCATCGAGGATGCTCAGGACGAGTTCTTAACCTCGATACTGTGCCGTCTCACTCGCCCCCTCGTTCCCGACAGCATTTCAGATTCTGGTATCCGAAGAGTCATTAATACGGCCATTAGGCAGCCCCACCAAATCTGAAGGATTGCTGTCCGGCAGGGCAACGCGCTGAACTCCGAAAAAAAGCGTGTGGTCCGACGCGGTGACCCTGAACGCAACTCCGGGAACACTCCCGCTAGACAGGAGCGCCTGACGCTCCCCGACGCTGGAGTATAAAACATGATGGACGACAAAAACTGGAACCATGAACTTCGCCTGCTGACCCGGGCCGAGGTCGAAGCGATTTTTGGTTTCCCCACGCGCCGCTACTTGGAGATCGCGGCTGGTACCGGCACCGGGCCGGTTGAGATTCGCATTGGCCGCACAGTTCGCTACAGGGCTTCGGACGTCCAGGCCTGGATCGAGCAGCACCGCGCGACGCGCCAGTCATAGATCCGGAAGGAAGGCAGAGATGAGCAACCTCGCCACGAACTGGGTCAATACACTGACCCTTCCGCCCGCCCAGATGGGTGTCCTTAGGGTGCTGGCGGACATGCATAACGGCAAGACCGGCGCCTGCTGGCCGTCCATCAGCAAGATCTGCGCGCGCAGCGGCTATTCGAAATCCACGGTGCGTCGCGCCATAAACGCGCTCGAAGCCGCAGGTCTTTTGGTCGTGCATCACCGACTTCGGAGGGGCACCGGGTGGCAAATGTCGTGCTACTACGAGCTCAGGATTGTTTAGGTTCCGAGCCAGGAGCATGGGAAGAGTGACCGAGATCCAGATACCCCCGCACTGAGACTAGGCGGTCTCGCACCGGGACGAGGTGGTCTCACTGCGGCACCCGAACCGTAAGAAAACCTTAAGATAATCGGGAATCCTAGCCAGGAAAAAAAGAAGCTTGAGAAGGAAGATTCTTTGCTCCGACCAGAGCGCCGTATCGATGGCTACCAACGGCTTCGTCTCCTGCCCCAGCTGCTCCACTTTCCCTGTGTCCGCGTTGTTAATTTTTTTTGGTGGGGGAGAGGCCAGCTTCGATTGCTGCAGCTGCGCACTGCGTCGATCCGTGCGACCCAGAGGTTACGTCAAGCCGTAGCGCCCCGCTCCGACATCTGCCCGCAAGCAGTTCGCCGCCACGAGGAGAAAGACGTGAACACAGAAACCCGTGATTTGGCACGAGGACGCTGGACTGAATTGCTGCTGCGCCTCGGCATCGACGCCTCGTTCCTGATGGACAGGCATGGTCCATGCCCGATCTGCGGCGGCAAGGATCGCTTCCGCTTTGACGACAAAAATGGCCGAGGCACATTCATCTGCAATCAGTGTGGCGCTGGTGACGGTTTTGACCTCCTCATGAAGTATTTCAGGTGGACGTTCAAAGACTCCGCTCAGGCAGTCCGACGCGTTTTGGGTGCGGAGCTTCCGTCGTTGACGCGCAAAATCTCCTCAGCAAAGAGGAACATGGAAGCAACTGACCGGAAGGGGCTCGAATATCTCTGGCGATCGGCACGCCCGATAGAATCCGGCGATCCTGTCGACAAGTATCTTAGATCCAGGAAGTTGAGCTGGAACGTTTGGCCCCTGGACTTGCGCTTTTGTGAAAAGTGCCGACTCAGCAGAGGAGATGGCCAAGCGGAGCAGATGTTACCCGCGATGCTAGCGCTTGTTCGCGATCCTGAGGGGCGTCCGGTGAATATTCAAAAAACCTTCCTCGGAAGCCAAGGGAAAGCCCGTTTCGCTACGACACGAAGGTTGATGCCGGGCTGTATCCCCTCGGGAGCTTCAATCAGATTGAGCCCGCCAACGCCCGTGATCGGTATTGCCGAAGGGGTTGAGACCGCCTTGGCCGCAGCCTCGCTCTTCGGCCTCCCGGTCTGGTCTGCACTGAACGCCGCCTGCCTGCAGAAATGGGTGCCACCTCTGAGCGTGAGGAAGGTCGTCGTCTTTGCTGACAACGACGCCAATGGGACTGGACAGGGCGCGGCGACACGTCTTTTGACCAGGCTGATCGAAGCCGGCATTGACGCGACTATGCTTCTGCCAGAGGCGGTAGGTACAGATTGGGCCGATGAACTGGTGAGGCGCCAAGGCTCGTAGACGTCAGATAAGAAGACTTCCGCCTCAACTGCCACCTGCAATGCCTGCACGTATTGACAGGTGTCGATGTATCTTCTTCGGCTCAGAGACACGCGGCACACCCCTCGTGCATGTTGCCAACATGAGTGTTTTCATCCGGCGGTTACGAGCACGCTTCGGTGCACGTTTGCGGGTACGCCCTGAATGGCCGCTCCTGATATTTGGCGGGTTTGGCCGCGTACTTCCAGGTGAATCGTGCGCTGGCCTGCGCACAGGAGCACCCGATGGGTTTCCGTGCGTGACCGAGCTGGTTTCGCCGCACAGGAGGCCGCTTCCGTGCCTAACTTCACACATGCGCTATAGAAACGATATCGTGCCAGTGGAGCCGACCAAAGGTTCAAACCGGCAGAAGTACGACGGCTCCATGGGGTGCCGGATTATCGAATTTGCCGAAACCGGCATGTTCCCGGAAGAATGGGTCTGCGAACTGGGTATTACCATGCGAACCCTTTATGCTTGGGCAAGAAGCTACCCAGAGTTCGCGGACCAGGTCGAGGAAGCTTGGCACGTGCTCCATGCGTATTGGGCGCGTCTTGTGCGGCAGAACATCCAGAACCCGGCCTTCCGCCAGACGCTGGCATTACGCATCATGGCGAAACGTTTTCCGTCGACTTGGGGTAGGGACCCTAATAACACTGTCGAGCACTTCCTCGGGCACGTACGTGCGGATGAGGCTTTCCCTCCGATCGACAAGGTGAGCGATACAGGCGCAACGCTCACTATCGAGCAAATACGGCAAATGCCGACGGAGGAACTCGAAGGGAGGATCGCTGTTCTTAGAGCGAGGCGGCACGCTTTATTAAAGGGCAAAGTGGGAGGTTTAACCAATTAGCCACTCACGAGCGGTCCGATTTGATTGTAAATGCGTCGTGGACTGGGCTTGCCCCCAATGCTGGACTTTTTTTGTGTCTCACGGTTGCATTTGCCTTGGCCCGGCCTCCATGGCCTCAGGACGAAATCTGGCCAATGATCGCTTCATCGAGCAAGCTGCCCCGTCGGCAGCGATCCGACAAGGGACGCCTGGAGTAGGTATTGCCAACGTATACGACGGTGAGCCGATAAGTATATGCTGTGTTGTTGCTCAACTTCAGGTTCATGGAAGCTACGCTGCGGCGAAAAGTGAGGCCGTGATCGGCAGGTTCGGGCCAGAATCTTCGCGTGTCGCTAAACCGGTTTGCCCCGATGGCGCTGCCGCCGACAGTGGCTGTGCCGTTGATCTGACCGCACTTGGGGGCCAGATCAGATCCCGTCTGATGTGATATCAGGCAGATGAAACTTCATATCTCACGGTACCGCTCAATTCACTCAGATGTGTCTACAGCCCGCAGTCTGGAACACAGTGATATCTGCTGTAGTGAATTCAAATTGAACGCGGCGAGATGAGAAAACGCTGTGACAAAGGCAGGCTCGCGGCGCCGAGCGAACGAGCATCGGGCCCGATAGAACCTTCCCGCAATTCGGGTAGCGTGAGGCCGGTCATGTCGAACTCTGGAAGCTTCCTTTTTATTAGTTCGACAAGGTCGTGCCGGACCTGTTCAGGAAGCCATCCGTCGAACACGATGAGTTCGAAGTCTATGACCGCGCAAGATGCGACGATCGCATAGGCAAGCCCGTCGGCAGCCTGAACCAACCAAGCGTCAAGAATGCCGTGATCCACATTCCACGCGTTAGAGTTTTCCCAGAGCACGTTGGCATCACCGCCGTTGACGGCAATCATTTTTTCTAGAACTGAGAGCGAGGCGACATCGATCAATTGCCGATTGCTCATGCTCTTGGACGGTATGGGTAGGGGTGCGAGTGCACCGGCGTTACCGGTGGGGCCGGTAAGTAACGAGCCGTCAACGACAACGCCGCCACCGATGAAATATCCGACATAGAAGTAGAGGAAATAGTTTGGATAATCCTGCGGTCCAAAGACAAGCTCTGCTCCGCACGCGCAGGAGGCATCGTTTTGCAGATAAACTGGGAAGTCGAACAAATCGTCTATTTCCGACCGGATGTCGCGGTCGCGCCATGCCGACATCCTCTCGTCTGGATCGCCGACGAGCTTACCCCACTCCCAAAGGTGTCCCGGAATCGCGATCCCGAGCCCGGCGATGTTGCGTCGCTGCCGGGCTGTCAATTGATCGGTCAGTTGAGCTACCGCCGTTCGGACGAACTGGATCGTACTATCGGGCTCGGGGTAGTCATGGATTTGATGCTTCCGGCTGATGCTGTGCCCGAGAAAGTCGACGAGGACCAGATCGGCGCTCCTGCGACCGATCTTCAACCCAAAAAACAACGCACCGTCCGGCGCCAGTTGCATTGGGATTGATGGTTGGCCGACCTTCCCGCGCACAGGCGCGCACCGTTTGATCAGCCCCTCTTTTTCCAACTTACGCATGATGACCGACGCCGTTTGTGCCGATAGGCCGGTCAATCGCGCGATCTCAGCTTTCGCCGTCGGCCCTAGGCTGCGGAGTAACGACAGGATAAGGCGTTCGTTGTGCACGCGTAATCCGGCTTGGTTCGAGCCGCGGGCGGTCGGCTGGATCTCCTTCTCGGCCCCAAGATTATCGACGGCTTCCGGCAAAAGTTCTCTCCCATATTGACGGAAAACATGGCCGCACACAGTTAGTCTGTCAATAATAAACAACTATGATTTAATTATTGACAGACTCGCGATTCTTTGTCTTTTATGTCCGAGAGGGCACTCCTAGGCCCGATCCATCACGAGGGAGGACTACATGAAACGTTTCGCAACCGCCAAATCGGCACTGCTTGGGGCCGTGGCATTTGTGGCGCTAGGCGCCGGATCGGCTTCGGCCCAAGAGATCGGGGTGTGCCTGATCACAAAGACTGACACGAACCCCTTCTTCGTAAAGATGAAGGAAGGCGCCGAAGCCAAGGCGGCAGAACTTGGGATGACCCTGAAATCCTTTGCCGGCAAGATCGACGGCGACCATGAGACTCAGGTGCAGGCGATCGAAACCTGCATTCTCGACGGGGCGAAGGGCATCCTGCTGACCGCATCTGACACGGGCTCCATCGTTCCCGCCGTTCAGCAGGCGCGGGATGCCGGCATTCTGGTCATCGCGCTCGATACGCCGCTTGACCCGATTGATGCAGCCGATGCCACCTTCGCGACCGACAACTACAAGGCCGGCCTGCTGATTGGCCAGTGGGCAAAGGCAAAGCTGGGCGACGCCGCCGCCGATGCCAAAATCGCGACGCTTGACCTGAATGTCAGCCAGCCGACGGTCGACGTCCTGCGCAACCAGGGCTTCCTTGAAGGCTTTGGCGTGGACCTGGCAGACCCAAATGTGATCGGCGACGAAACCGATCCGCGCCTTGTTGGCAGTGATGTAACCGACGGCAACGAAGAAGGCGGACGCCGTGCGATGGAAAATCTACTCGCCAAGGACCCGATGATCAACGTCGTGCACACGATCAACGAACCTGCGGCCGCCGGTGCCTATGAGGCACTGAAGGCGATCGGTCGTGAGAACGATGTTCTCATCGTCTCGGTCGATGGCGGCTGCCCGGGCGTTCAGAACGTCGAGGCCGGTGTGATTGGCGCGACCAGCCAGCAATATCCGCTGCTGATGGCGTCACTTGGCGTGGAGGCGGTGAAGAAGTGGGCCGACGAAGGCGTCAAGCCGGAAAACACGCCCGGCAAGGACTTTTTCGACACCGGCGTCAAGCTGATCACCGACCAGCCGGCCGAGGGCGTCGAGTCCATCTCGGTTGCAGAAGGCAAGGACCTCTGCTGGGGCTGAGGTCTTCGCAAACAATCCGAAAGGGCGGTGGCGCCGCCCTTTCGACATGAACATGGACGGGCGCGCGGTCTGGCGGCTACTCTGTCAGTGGCAAACAAAGCCTATATCAGGCGCCTATTTCTGGGAGAGTTCCGATGGCAGAAACCGGCACTAAAGGTCAGGACTACGAATCCAGTTTGTCCGGCGCCAGCCAGACTGTTGCAGAATTCGAGGATCACCGGAAAGGGGCAGCTGGAAAGATTCAGCATGCCCTGCACGTGAACCCCTCGCTCGTGCCATTGATCGTGCTTGTTTTCGCAATCGTGCTGTTCGGCCTTCTTTTGGGCAGCAAGTTCCTGTCACCATTTGCCCTAACTCTCATACTGCAGCAGGTGCAGATCGTCGGCATCGTGGCTGCAGCACAGTCACTGGTTATCCTTACCGCCGGGATCGATCTCTCAGTCGGCGCGATCATGGTCTTGTCGTCAGTGATTATGGGCCAGTTTACCTTTCGCTACGGCATTCCGGCACCAATCTCGATAGCCTGCGGAATTGCCGTTGGCGCCGCGATTGGCGCGGTCAACGGCTGGCTCGTCTCGAAGGTAAAGCTGCCGCCTTTCATCGTGACGTTGGGTATGTGGCAGATCGTTCTCGCAGCCAATTTCCTGTACTCGGCGAACGAAACCATCCGGAGCCAGGACATCGAGGCACAGGCGCCGTTCCTCCAGTTCTTCGGCGCCAAGTTTAACGTCGGCGGCGCGGTTTTCACAGTCGGCGTGGTCTTCATGCTGCTGCTGGTTCTCGTGCTGGCATTCGCCCTGCGCCACACGGCCTGGGGGCGCCACGTCTATGCCGTTGGCGATGATCCCGAAGCCGCAGAACTGTCCGGCGTGAACGTGCACAAGACGCTGATGTCAGTCTACATCCTGTCCGGGCTTATCTGCGCCTTCGCGGGCTGGGCTTTAATTGGGCGCATTGGATCAGTTTCTCCCACTTCTGGCCAACTCGCGAACATCGAAAGCATCACGGCCGTGGTGATTGGGGGCATTTCTCTCTTCGGTGGTCGGGGGTCCATTCTGGGTTCGCTTTTCGGAGCATTGATCGTCGGGGTCTTCACCCTAGGCCTCAGGCTTCTCGGCGCCGACGCGCAGTGGACCTTCCTTCTTATCGGCCTGCTCATCATCGGCGCAGTCGCAACCGACCAGTGGATCAGAAAGGTGTCTGCATAATGTCTGACCAAACACCAGTCGTAGTAGGCCGCAACATCGTGAAGCGTTACGGTCATGTCACCGCCATCGACCACTCTGACTTCGAGTTGCGCAAGGGCGAAATCCTCGCAGTCATCGGCGACAACGGCGCGGGAAAATCGTCGATCGTCAAAGCGATCTGCGGCGCCGTTATCCCGGACGAAGGAGAAATCCTGATCGAGGGGAAACGGGCCAATTTCACCTCGCCGATGGAGGCGCGGAACATGGGCATCGAGATCGTCTACCAGAACCTCGCGATGTCGCCGGCCCTCTCGATCGCCGACAACATGTTCATGGGCCGCGAAATTCGGCGCGAGGGCTGGCGGGGCGATTGGCTTCGGATGCTCGACAAGAAGAAGATGGAGCAGTTCGCCCGCGACAAGCTGACCGAGTTGGGCCTGATGACGGTTCAGTCGATCAACCAGGCCGTCGAAACCCTGTCTGGCGGACAGCGCCAGGGCGTCGCGGTGGCGCGCGCCGCCGCCTTTGCAACCAAGTTCATCATCATGGATGAGCCGACGGCGGCGCTGGGGGTCAAGGAAAGCCGGAAGGTTCTGGAACTGATCCAGGACGTGCGGTCGCGTGGCATTCCGATCATCCTGATCAGCCACAACATGCCGCACGTATTCGAAGTCGCAGACCGCATTCACATCCATCGGCTGGGCAAGCGTTTGACGACGATCAAGCCCGGTGACTACTCCATGTCGGATGCCGTGGCCTTCATGACTGGCGCAAAGGAGCCGCCAGAGATCGAAGCTGCCAATGCCTGAGCATTGCACCGAAACCGCCGAGATGGTCCGCGCGCCGAGCGATACCGCCCCCCAAAGCGGTTCCGACTGCGGGCCGGGGTCGGTTGTCAGTGAACCGGGCGTCGCAAAGGCGGTGATCGTCCGCACTTCGGGTGGATAAGTGGCCTTGGTGCGTCCAGTGTCATGCCCGAATGTGTGAGTGGGCAAATTAAGTACCCAACCGCAAGATCCACCATGGGTGATCCGAAACGCGCGTCCCCAGACATCTGATGACGGAAATTGGGAGAGACAAGTTGATACTATGCTGTGGCGAAGCGTTGATCGACATGATCCCTTCGGTGAATGAGAAAGGGCAGCCGTCATTCACGCCGTATGCTGGCGGCGCGGTCTTCAACACGGCGATCGCCTTGGGACGACTGCGCGCAAGGACGGGATTTTTGTCCGGTATTTCCAGCGATCTGTTCGGTAGCCTGCTTCGTGATACCCTGGCACGCAGCAATGTCGATTCAAGCATGGCGATCATTTCCGACCGGCCGACGACCTTGGCCTTTGTCCAGCTCACCAACGGGCATGCCTCATATATATTCTATGACGAGAACACCGCAGGTAGGCTGCTCGATCCAGCTAACTTGCCCGAACTGCCTGATGGCACGCTCGCGCTCTATTTCGGTGGTATCAGCCTGATCGGAGAACCAGGCTCGGAATTCTACGCCGCTCTTGCCCTTCGGGAGTCACCCGATCGGGTGATCATGCTCGATCCGAACATCCGCGCGGGTTTCATCAAGGATGAGCGTGCGTACCGCGCCAGGCTGGATCGGATCATTGCGCACGCTGACATCGTGAAAGTCTCGGACGAGGACTTGAACTGGATCATCCCCGGCATGCTCTCGCTGGACGACAAGGTGTCGAAAATATGCGCGATGGGGCCAAGCCTCGTCATTCTTACGAAGGGTGGTGCAGGTGTCGCTGCGGCTGCGCAAGGTCGGAGCATGGTTAGCGTCATGGCCCGACGGGTCGAGGTCGTCGACACTGTCGGCGCGGGTGACACGTTCAACGCGGGTGTTTTGTCGAAGCTTTCCGAACTGCGTCTTCTGACGAAGGAGGCGCTGAAACAGATTTCCGACGAACACATAAGAATGGCGCTTGAGCAAGGCGTTCGCGTGGCTGCAATAACGGTCTCCCGATCGGGAGCGAATCCACCATGGGCGGAAGAGCTTGCGGCCGCAGACGCTTTATCTGACCAGCGATCCGAACGCAGTGATTCCGCGACTACCTCTGCAACTCCGCAAACCAAAGAATGAAGATGCCCAAAGATCTACACAACACACTCGACGCCGCCTCAATGCGCGCCAGCATCCTGCGGCATCTGACCTATTCTCTTGGCAAGGACGATGCGCATGCGTCGCGGTATGACTGGCGGATGGCGATGTCTCTGGCGTTGCGGGATCTCGTTGTCGATCCGTGGTTCGCCAGCACACGCGAAACCTATGAGGCGATGGGAAAACGGGTGTACTACCTCTCGATGGAGTTCCTGATCGGTCGCCTGATCGAGGATGTGGCGGTCAATCTGGGTGTGGACGATATCGCGCGGGATGCGATCGCTTCGTTCGGCCAGAACTACGATGCGATCGTTGCGGACGAACCCGATGCCGCATTGGGCAATGGCGGCCTTGGCCGCCTTGCCGCCTGCTTTCTCGACTCTCTCTCCACGCTCGGCATCCCTGCCTATGGCTATGGCATCCGGTACGAGCATGGTTTGTTCGAGCAGCATTTCGAGGATGGTAGGCAGGTCGAGTCGCCTGAAACCTGGCTTGCACAGCGCCATGTTTGGGAGTTCGAGCGTCCCGAGGCCCGATACGACATCGGCTTTGGCGGGTATGTCAGCACGTCGGTCGGGCATCACACATGGCACCCGGCGGAAACCGTCGTCGCATCTGCCTACGATACGCCGATCGTCGGCTGGAAAGGTGACTGGGCCAATACGTTGCGGCTTTGGGCGGCAATGCCGACGCAGCTGTTCGACCTAGCCAGCTTCAACCGCGGCGACTACATTACCGCCAGCGAACCCGAGGCGCTGGCCCGAACGATATCACGGGTGCTTTATCCCGATGACAGTTCCGACAAAGGCAAGGAACTGCGCCTGAAGCAGGAATACTTCTTTACCTCCGCATCCATTCAGGACCTTTTGCGTCGCTTTCTGTCTGAAGGCTACGCCCTGGAAGACCTTGCCGACCATGTCGCCATTCAGTTGAACGACACGCATCCGGCGATCGCAGGGCCGGAATTCGTGCGTCTTCTGGTCGATGTGCACGGAATGGAGATCGGCAAGGCAATCTCTGTCGTGCGCGGCTGCCTGGCTTACACCAATCACACGCTGCTGCCCGAAGCCCTGGAACGCTGGACCGAGGATCTGTTCGCCCGCATCCTGCCAAGACACCACCGCATCATAGAGATCATACAGGATACCTGCCTGGCCGACACCGGGGTTCGGATTATCGAAGGCGGCATGGTCAAGATGGGCGAACTGGCCTTCGTGATGGCGCACAAGGTTAATGGCGTGTCTGCATTGCACTCCCAACTGGTCAAGGAAACCGTCTTTGCCGATCTTCACGCAGCCTTTCCGGATCGGATCCTCAATCAGACCAACGGTATTACACCGCGCCGCTGGCTCTATTCGTGCAACCCACCGCTAAGGGCCCTGATCGACGAGACGATCGGTAGCGGCTGGGCGGACGATCTTGAGCGGCTGGATGGGCTTGCTGTCCACGCCGACGATGCGAATTTTCGCGCGGCTTTTCGCGCGGCAAAGTCGGAAAACAAGGAACATCTTGCGGCCTGGCTGAAGGCGCGCGACGGCGTGGTAGTCGATCCTGCTGCCATGTTCGACGTGCAGATCAAGCGCGTCCACGAATATAAGCGCCAACTTATGAACATCCTTGAGACAGTGGCGCTCTGGAATGACATCCGCGACAACCCGAATGGCGACTGGACGCCACGGGTCAAGCTGTTCGGTGGCAAGGCTGCGCCGGGCTATGTCGCCGCGAAGGCGATCATCCACCTCATCAACGATGTGGCGAAAGTGATCAATGCCGACCCGGTGACGCGCGATCTTTTGCAGGTTGTCTTTCCGGCCAACTACAACGTCACCATGGCCGAGCTGCTGATCCCGGCGGCCGATCTTTCAGAACAGATATCGACCGCCGGCAAGGAGGCGTCGGGCACCGGGAACATGAAGCTCGCGCTGAATGGTGCGCTGACGATCGGGACACTGGACGGGGCCAATGTCGAGATTCGCGACAAGGTCGGGGCGGAGAACTTCTTTCTCTTCGGTATGACCGCGGCCGAAGCGGTTGCGAAACGCGCCGAACCCGACTTTGCCCGAAATGCGATATCGGCAAGTCCGCGGTTGGCGCGGGTTCTGGGGCAGATCGCCGGAGGCGTTTTCTCGGGCGCGGATCGGGGGCGATACGAGGCGCTTGTCGCCAATCTCTACGCGCATGACTACTTCTTGGTAACCTGTGATTTTGACGCCTATTTCGCGGCCCAACGCGAGGTGGATACGGCCTATCGCGACACCGCATGCTGGGGCCGAATGGCGGTTCTGAATACAGCGCGCATGGGCTGGTTCTCATCTGACCGTACGATTGCCGACTACGCGCGTGAGATTTGGAACACCGGGTCGCTGAAAAAGAAACGGTCCGCGAAGGATGATGGATGAGTTTCAACTCTGAGGATATCGCCCGGCGCATCGCCGACGGCACGCATTCGGACCCGTTCGCGGTTCTGGGAATGCACATGGTGGATGGGCGGCCAACCATCCGGGTGTTCCACCCGGATGTCGAGCGAGTCGAGGTTCTGGATGCCAAGACCGGGCAACGCGTCGCGCTTCTGGCTGAGGCCGCGGAGGCACCCGGAGTGTTCTCGGGTCAGGCGGCGCGGCGCAAGAAACCCTTTGCCTATCGCTTGCGCTTCACCCGAGGCGCGGATGTCTGGACGCTCGACGATCCCTACCGGTTCGGCCCCGTGCTAGGGGCGTTGGACGAACACCTGATCGGCGAGGGTGCGCATCTGAACCTGTGGGAAGTGCTGGGGGCGCATGTCCTGACGCACGAAGCGGTGGTGGGGACCCATTTTGCGGTCTGGGCGCCAAATGCACGGCGGGTTTCCGTTGTGGGTGACTTCAACAGCTGGGACGGTCGCAGGCACTTGATGCGCCAACGCGGTCAGACCGGCGTGTGGGAAATCTTCGTGCCCGGTATCGGCGAAGGCGAGTCCTATAAATATGAGCTGCTCGGCCCCGATGGCGCGCTTATGCCGCAGAAAGCCGACCCCTTCGGCTTCGGCGCGGAGCATCCTCCGAAAACCGCATCGATCGTGCGCGATCTGCGCGGCCACGCCTGGGGCGACAGGGAATGGATGACCGGGCGCGAGGCTGCGCAACGAATCGACAAGCCAATCTCGATCTTCGAAGTTCATCTCGGTTCGTGGAAACGCGTGCCCGATGAAGGGAACCGGCCGCTTTCCTACCTGGAACATGCTCGCCAGCTGGTCGCCTATGCAAAGGATATGGGCTTTACGCATATCGAGCTGATGCCGGTTTCCGAGTTCCCGTTTGACGGGTCCTGGGGATACCAGCCGATCGGTCTTTTCGCCCCGACGATCCGACACGGTACACCCCAGGAATTCCGTGCCTTCGTCGAAGCCTGCCATGCGGCGGGGATCGGTCTGATCCTCGACTGGGTGCCGGGCCATTTCCCTGAGGACCAGCATGGGCTCGGCCGTTTTGACGGCACCCCGCTTTATGAACATGCCGACCGCAAGGAGGGCTTCCACCCCGACTGGCACACGCTGGTCTACAATTACGGCCGCAGAGAAGTTGCCAACTACCTGATGTCCAACGCGATCTATTGGCTCAAGGAACATCACGTCGACGGGCTGCGGGTCGACGCAGTTGCCTCGATGCTGTACCGCGACTATTCGCGAAAAGAGGGGGAGTGGGTGCCAAATATCCATGGCGGACGGGAGAACCTCGAAGCGATTGCCTTCCTGCAGCGGACGAACGAGGCCTGCTACCGCGAGGTGCCGGGCATCATGACGGTCGCCGAGGAATCCACCGCTTTTCCCGGCGTTAGCGCGCCCACTAGCCATGGCGGGCTCGGTTTTGGATACAAGTGGAATATGGGTTGGATGAACGACACCCTGTCCTACATGTCCGAAGACCCGGTGCACCGAAAATATCATCACCACAAGATGACCTTCGGCCTCCACTATGCGTTCTCGGAAAACTTCATCCTGCCGCTTAGCCATGACGAGGTGGTGCATGGCAAAGGCTCGCTTCTCGACAAGATGCCGGGCCACGGCGGCGACAAGTTCGCCAATCTGCGGGCCTATTACGGGTTCATGTGGGGGCATCCGGGCAAAAAGCTGATGTTCATGGGCGGTGAGTTCGCCCAGGGTGCGGAGTGGAACCATAACTCCAGTCTCGACTGGCATCTGTTGGACCACGATCTGCATAGAGGCGTGCAGGCGCTAGTCCGCGACCTGAACAAGATCTATCGCACCACGCCGGCGCTTCACCACCTCGACAGCATGCCTGAAGGATTCCAATGGGTCGAGGAGGGCGCCTCGGACGAGTCGATCTTTGCGTGGCTGCGACAAGGCAGAGAGGGTGCGCCGGTTCTGGTCGTTTGCAACATGACACCGGTGGAGCGTAAGGGCCGCCGTATCGGCGTGCCGCAACCGGGGCGCTGGAATGAGCGGCTTAACACCGACGCCAGCGAATACGGCGGGGGCGGTCGGGGTAACCTGGGGCATGCCATGAGCGAGGAGGTGGCGGCCTCGGGCCAGCCACATTCATTGAACCTGACCCTGCCTCCGCTTTCGGCGCTATTCTTTGAACTGGAAGAGGACTGAGCGGAATTCACGTCAACACGATTTTTTAAGGGGAGGTAAACGTATGAACCGGGAATCCCAACGGCTCGCACAGCAATCCATGGCGTTCGTTCTGGCTGGCGGCCGGGGCAGTCGGCTCTATGAATTGACGGACAGGCGCGCCAAGCCTGCGATGTATTTCGGCGGTAAGAGCCGGATCATCGACTTTCCGCTTTCAAATGCCGTGAATTCCGGCATCCGTCGCATCGGGGTTGCCACGCAATACAAGGCCCATTCCCTTATCCGGCATCTGCAACGTGGTTGGAGCTTCTTTCGCGCCGAACGCAACGAGTCCCTCGATATTCTGCCGGCTTCGCAACGGCTGGACCAAGAGAATTGGTACAAGGGAACGGCCGACGCCGTTACCCAGAACATCGATATTATTCAGAGCTATGCGCCAAAATATATCGTCATCCTTGCGGGCGACCATATCTACAAGCAGGACTACTCCCTGATGATCGCGCATCACGTTGACAGCGGCGCCGATGTTACGGTGGGTTGTATCGAGGTTCCCCGGGATGAGGCGAGGGGGTTCGGCGTGATGAATGTGGATGAGAATGACCGCATCCTCGATTTTGTGGAAAAACCTGCCGATCCGCCCGCGATGCCAGGTCATCCCGACAAGGCGCTGGCCAGCATGGGAATTTACGTCTTCGAAACGGACTATCTGATCGACCTGCTGCGCGCGGATGCAGACGATCCCAATTCCAGCAATGATTTTGGCAAGGACCTTATCCCGTCGATCGTAAAGAACGGCAAAGCGATCGCGCATCCCTTCAGCCGTTCCTGCGTGCGGTCGGGGCTTGAAAAGACGCCTTACTGGCGGGATGTGGGTACGATCGATGCGTTCTGGCAGGCCAATATCGACCTGACGGATTTCATGCCGGAGCTTGATCTATATGCCACTGAATGGCCGATCTGGACCTATTCCGAGCTGACGCCGCCCGCCAAGTTCATTCATGACGAGAAGAACCGGCGCGGGCAGGCGATCTCCTCCATGGTGTCGGGTGGCTGCATCATCTCCGGCTCCAGCTTGCATCGCTGTCTGCTCTTCACCGGCGTCCGCACCCACTCGTTCTCAAGCCTGAAGGGGGTCGTGGCCATGCCCTATGCCGATATCGGCAGAAACGCGCAGTTGAGCGAAGTTGTGATCGACCGCGGCGTGCGGATACCAGAGGGTCTCGTCGTTGGCGAGGATCCAAAGCTGGACGCGAAGCGGTTCCGCAGGACCGAAAGCGGGATTTGCCTGATCACCCAAACGATGATCGATGCATTGGATAGTTAAGTGAAGCTGCTGTTCGTCGCCTCGGAATGCGCCCCCTTCGTCAAGACCGGCGGTCTGGCCGATGTGATCGGCGCCGTGCCCAAGTCACTGGAGGCAATGGGCGTCAGCGTCAAAGTCCTTATCCCGGCCTATCCGGCCCTAGCGGAACTGGTTTCCAGTGGCAACGCAGTCATGCGGGTTCCGGACCTTTTCGGCGGTCCGGCTCGGGTGATTGACACGCGTGCTGAGGGCCTCGAACTCCTGCTTCTCGATGCGCCCCATCTCTACGACCGCCCGGGTGGTCTCTACCTCGATGGCAACGGCGCAGACTGGGCGGACAACCATTTGCGCTTCGGTGGCCTCTCGCGCGTGGGTGCGAAGATCGCGATCGACGGTATCGGCGCGTGGCGACCCGATGTGGTGAACGCGCATGACTGGCAGGCCGGGTTGGTGCCCGTCTATCTGCGTCAGGCCGCCGGGAGGACGCCGCCGACTACCATGACAATCCACAACATCGCGTTTCAGGGTCTTTTCGATCCCTACGTGATGGGCGCGCTGGGACTGGACCGAGACCTGTTCACGCCAGAGGGATTTGAGTATTTCGGCAGGGTCGGGTTTCTGAAAGGCGGTCTCGCATTCGCCGAAAAGCTGACGACCGTCAGCCCGACCTACGCCAATGAGATCGTGACACCTGAAATGGGGATGGGTCTTGAGGGGCTGCTGCGGTCGCGTCAAGGCGACCTGAGCGGCATTCTCAACGGCATCGACCTCAATGTGTGGAACCCCGAAACCGACGCCGAACTTGTCGCGACCTATTCGGTTCGCACGATCCGGGCGAAGGTCAGGAACCGTGCCAGGATCGAGGAGCGGTTCGGCCTGTCGTCCGATCCGGACGCGCCGCTTTTCTGCGTTATCTCGCGGCTGACATCGCAAAAGGGACTGGACCTTCTTCTCGACTGTCTCCCTGGACTTGTAGGGCGCGGCGGGCGACTGGCCCTGCTTGGCACCGGCGAGAAAACCCTTGAACGCGCCTTTGTCGCCGCCGCCAGCCGCCATGCAGGGTCGGTCGGCGCGATCATCGGTTATGATGAGAAACTGTCGCATCTGTTGCAGGGCGGCAGCGATGCGATCCTCATTCCTTCGCGCTTTGAGCCCTGCGGCCTGACCCAGCTTTACGGACTGCGCTACGGCACGATACCGGTCGTGGCCAGAACCGGCGGGTTGGCTGACACCGTGATCGACGCCAACGCCGCCGCGCTCGCGGCGAGTTGCGCAACCGGTGTTCAGTTCTCGCCGGTTAACGCAGTGGCGCTCGACCAGGCGATCGAGCGGACGATCGCGCTTTATCGGCAGCCGAAGGTCTGGGGCGGTATGGTCCGGCGTGCCATGCGCCATCCGGTGGGGTGGGATCAGTCGGCCGCGGCCTATCTTGCGCTGTTCGAAGACCTCGTGGGGCCGGAATGAAGGACGGTTCGCGGTCGATGATAAAACCGGAACTATCAAGCGGCTCGGCAACGCAGCTCGGTGCGCGGCATGACGGCGAGGGAGTCAACTTCGCGGTCTTCTCGGAACATGCGACGCGGATGGAGCTTTGCCTTTTCTCTGCCGACGGACGGACCGAACGATCACGTATCGCTCTGCCGGAAAAGACCGGACCGGTTTGGCACGGTCATGTGAAGGGACTGCCAGTCGGCACGCTATATGGCTATCGCGCGCACGGCAGCTACGCACCCGAACAGGGGCACAGGTTCAATGCCAACAAACTTCTGATGGACCCCTACACATGCGAACTGCACGGCGCCTGGTCGAACAACAGCGCCATACTTGGCTATGACAGCCGGTCGTCAGGGATGGACCTTGCTTTTGATACCAGGGACAGCGCACCGTTCGTGCCGAAGTCCGTGGTATCTGATCCCGACCTTCTTCGCCACGTAGAAAGGTCGTTTTCGCCCGCGCGCGACCGCGACCTAATCTACGAGGCGCATGTCAAGGGCCTCACCCGGCTTGATCCCCGGGTATCCGAGGGTCTGCGCGGCACCTATGACGGTATCGCGTCAGAGGCTGTCATCAGCCATCTGCAAAGTATTGGGGTGAGGGCCATCGAACTCCTGCCCGTCCATGCGTTCGTCGATGAAGGCTTTCTGATTGAGCGCGGTCAAAAAAATTTTTGGGGATACAACAGCATTGGCTTCTTTGCACCTGAGCCGCGTTACTTCGGGCCAGAGGGCATCATCGGATTCCGCAGGATGGTGGAGAAGTTCCACGCGGCTGGGATCGAAGTCATCCTCGACGTGGTCTACAACCACACCGCCGAGGGCGATCACCGAGGTCCGACTTTGTGCTACCGAGGTCTCGACAACGCGTCTTATTATCGCCTGATCGCTGGCCAACCGCGCTATTATGTCAACGATACCGGCTGCGGCAACACGCTCAATGTCTCGCATCCCTACGTTCTGCGCATGGTGATGGACAGCCTCCGGTTCTGGGTTGAATGCATGGGCGTCGACGGTTTCCGTTTTGATCTTGCGACGACCCTTGGCCGCGAAGATCACGGATTTGACTCGAATGGTGGCTTCTTCGATGCGGTTCGGCAGGACCCGGTCCTTGCCACCGTGCGCTTGATAGCGGAGCCTTGGGATATCGGGCCTGGCGGCTATCAACTGGGTGGATTTCCACATGAATTTTCCGAATGGAACGATAGGTTCCGAGACACCGTACGGCGGTACTGGCGGGGTGATCCGCACAGCGCGCAGGAACTCGGCGCGCGGCTTCTGGGGTCGGCTGACAAGTTCGATAGATCTGGGCGCCGGGCCGGGTCCTCGGTCAACTTTGTCAGCTCGCATGACGGTTTCACGCTGGCCGATGTCACTCGCTACAACCACCGCCACAACGAGGCGAATAACGAGCGCAATCAAGACGGGCACCATTCCAACTACAGCGACAATTGCGGCGTGGAAGGCGAAACTGACGATCCCGCGATCGTGGCGCGGCGCGCGCGGCGACGGCGCAACATTCTGGCCACGCTGTTTTTGTCGCAAGGCACACCGATGCTGCTCGGTGGCGACGAGATTTCGAACTCGCAGGGCGGAAACAACAATGCCTATTGTCAGGACAACGAGATCGGGTGGATCAACTGGGACAAGGCCGATCCGGATTTACTCGACTTTGTCCGAGAACTTTCGGCGTTCCGTCGCGCCCACCGGGCGGTCCGCCAGACGCGTTTCCTGCACGGTGCTGCACGGCCTTGGGACGGCTATCCCGATGTGGAATGGACCGACTTCAACGCCGAGCCACTCCAATGGCGCGATCCCGGTCTGTCCAACCTGTGCCTGACGCTGAGATGTTCGGCGGAGGCGCCAGATTTCGAGCCGGAGGCCGATGTGGTGTTTGTTGCGTTCAACCGTGATGAAACCAGTGCGGAAATCGTCCTGCCTGATGCACCTGAGAGGATGCATTGGGTCCGCGTAATCGATACTGCACAGTCGAAGCCCGGGGCCTACTGTGAAATTTCCAGCGACCGGATCATCGCAGCCGGTGCGTCGGTCATGGCTCTCGTCCTCAAGCCTGACGAGCCGGGCAAATGAAGGAGGACGAAGCCCTTGAACGGCTTGCGGATCGGATGGGGATTCTGCCGTCCTTTCACGATCTGGGCGGGACCAAACGGTGCATTTCCCCCGAAACTCAGAAAGCGCTCCTGCAGGCGAATGGCCTCGACGTGGGGTCAGAGGCCCTGATCAGAGAGGCCCTTGCCGAGGAAACCGCCCGCGACGAAGAGCGCACGTGCCCCGCGCAAGTGATCCTGAACAGTCGCGCACGAAGCGCGCTGGATTTCGGCGCGGGGGCCCAGTGGCGTCTTCATGACGACGGCTCCGATGGCGTTCTGGCGGAAGGGGGAGGTGAGGAATCCATAAGCCTGCCGCCGCTCCCCTCCGGTGTCTATGATCTTGTGGTCCAGTTCGCTGATCGCACCGAGACTGTGCTGGTTCTGGTGGCTCCGCCGCGGCTTCCGCAAGTTGAGGAGGTTACGCGCCGGGCGCGACTCTGGGGATTGAATGCAGCGTTGTATGGGCTGCAGTCCCATAGAAATGCAGGACTTGGCGATTATGAGGATCTGGCGCGTATTGGTGAAATTGCGGCCAGTCAGGGCGCCGG
The DNA here is from genome assembly GCF_029961185.1 of Albidovulum aestuarii. Classification (GTDB taxonomy): domain Bacteria; phylum Pseudomonadota; class Alphaproteobacteria; order Rhodobacterales; family Rhodobacteraceae; genus Albidovulum; species Albidovulum aestuarii. Next base: position 548,376 of record NZ_JASBQQ010000003.1, read on the forward strand.
TTTCATCGGCATTAATCCAGTCCACGCCATGGGCGCGGAAGAGGACGAGGCAATCAGCCCCTACTCGCCGTCGCATCGCGGGTTTCTGAACACAACGAATATTGCGCTGGATCGGATTCCGGGGCTGGGTGCATCAGTCACGGCCAGAGAGGTTCTGGAAAGGACACGCCTGAGTGCCGCCCGTCTTCGCGGATCTGCGCTGGTGCAATATGCCGACCACAGGGCTTTGCATCGCCCGGCGCTTGAAGCGTTGTACGAGGTTTACTGCCGCGAAGCGGATACCAACAGCCGGGCGGACTTCAGTTCCTGGGTCAATGCTGCGGGTCCGGACCTTTCGGCCTTCGCCGCGTATGAGGCGGCGACAGAGCAGCATGGCCCAGACTGGCGGGCATGGTCTGGCGAGGTGAAGAAGCTGGAACGAGCGGAGCCGGCGCCACGCCGGGCTCGTATGGAGTACCACAGTTGGCTACAGTGGGTTGCCGACCGGCAACTTACAGCTGCGCAAGAGCGGGTCCGGTCCCGGGGCATGGCGCTTGGCCTCTATGTCGACCTCGCTGTCGGCTCCCGGCGCGGGGGCGCCGAAACCTGGTGCGAGGCAGATGTCGTCGCCGAGGGCGTCTCGATCGGTGCCCCCCCGGACCATCTTAGCCCCGGTGGCCAGAACTGGAACCTCGCGGCCTTCGCGCCGAGAAAATTGCAGGCACGCAAGTACGCGCCGTTCCGCCGGATCCTGCAACAGTCGATGCGCAAGGCCGGGATATTGAGGATCGACCATGTGCTGGGGCTTATGCGCAGTTACTGGGTTCCCGATGACGGGAGCCCGGGCGGTTATGTCCGGCAACCCTTCGAGGCTCTAATCGCCCTCATAAAGATTGAGGCGGAGCGGGCAAGCGCAGTCGTTGTCGGAGAGGATCTCGGTCTCGTACCGGAAGGGTTCCGCGCGCATATGCGGCAGAACGGTTTCTATGGGTATTCCGTTCTGCAATACGAAAAGGACCAGAGCGGGCATTTTCGGGACCCGTCGGACTATGGATCACAGGTCCTGGCCTGCTTTGGTACGCACGACACCCCGACGCTTGCCGGCTTCGCCAAGGGCCGCGATATCGACTGGTGGCGCGGGCTGGGGTGGATCGGTGACGTGGACGAAGTGAAGGTCCGCGCGCGCCGCGCTGCCGATGTCGCCGTATTGGGCAATCTGGCCAAGAAAAACAATCGGTCGTCCGATCCGGTCTTCCAATCCGTGCACACAGCCCTTGCCCGGTCGCCAGCGGAGCTCGTCGCCGTTCAGCTTGACGATGTCGTTGGTGAGACCGAGGCCCAGAACCTTCCGGGCACCATCGACGAACACCCGAACTGGCGCCGCAAATGCAAGGTGCCGCTTGACGCTTTCAGCGCAAGCGCGGAACTGCAGACCGTTGCCCAATGGATGCGGGATAGTGAGCGAGTTGCGAAACCAGCCGATCAGAAGGAGGCTTGAGATGACATTCGAGACGGTGGCGACGCGTCCAATCAACGGTCAGAAACCGGGAACTTCGGGATTGCGGAAGAAGACCCGGATTTTCATGGGCGAACACTATCTTGAGAACTTCATCCAAGCGATCTTCAATGCTATCGGCGGGGCGGACGGCAAGACATTCGTCGTCGGCGGCGATGGACGGTACTTCAACGCCGTCGCGATCCAGACGATTCTAAAAATGGCTGCGGCTAACGGCGCGGCAGAGGTCATCGTGGGTCAGAACGGCCATTTGTCCACGCCCGCCGCCTCGCATCTTATCCGGCTTAACAAGACCGATGGCGGTATCATTCTTTCGGCCAGCCATAATCCCGGCGGCGTAGATGAAGATTTCGGCATAAAGTTCAATATTGCCAATGGCGGGCCAGCCCCCGAGGCGGTGACGGCGGCAATGCTCGATGCCAGCGAAACCATTAACAGCTACCGGATCGCGCACCAGCCGGACGTCGATCTCGGGTCGATCGGCAGTGCCAAGATGGGCCAGATGAAGATCACCATTGTGGATCCGGTTTCCGACTATCGCGCCCTGATGGAAACGCTTTTCGACTTCCAGGCGATCAGGGCGATGTTTGCCGCAGGCTTCACAATGCGGTTCGACGCGATGCACGCCGTGACCGGTCCATATGCCAAGGCGATCCTTGAAGAGACGCTCGGCGCACCGCAAGGCACCGTGGTGAACTCTGTCCCGCTGGAGGATTTCGGCGGGGTGCATCCTGACCCGAATCCAATCTGGGCGAAAACGCTGATGGACCTGATGATGTCAGGGGACGCCCCGGATTTTGGTGCCGCATCGGATGGCGATGGCGACCGAAACATGATCGTCGGGCGCGGCCAGTATGTGACACCCTCCGACAGCCTCGCCGTCCTGCTCGCGAACGCCCATCTGGCGCCTGGCTACAAGGATGGCGTTGCTGGCGTCGCGCGGTCGATGCCGACCAGTGCGGCTTGCGACCGGGTGGCCGAAAGGTTGGGCGTCGAGTGTTTCGAGACGCCGACGGGCTGGAAGTTTTTCGGCAATCTCATGGATGCCGGCCGTGTGACGATCTGCGGAGAAGAAAGCGCCGGCACCGGGTCGAACCATGTGCGCGAGAAAGACGGGCTCTGGGCGGTTCTACTCTGGCTGAACATTCTCGCGGTCCGCAAGATATCCGTTGCCGAGATCCTGGCCGATCACTGGGCGGAATACGGGCGCAACTACTATTCACGGCACGATTACGAGGCGGTCCCGGCCGTAGGCGCCAATCAACTGATTAACCACGTGATCGGGCAGCTGGCAGATCTGCCTGGAAAGTCCTTCCATGGCCTGACCGTGACACGTGCGGACGAATTTTCGTACAGCGACCCTATCGATGGTTCGCAGAGCAGTCATCAGGGACTTCGTATTTGGTTCGAAGGTGGTGGTCGTGTTGTGTTGCGGCTGTCGGGAACCGGCACCGAGGGCGCCACCCTTCGGGTGTATCTGGAGCAGTACAGAGTACCGGGCGAAGACCTTCGGACAGATCCTGCTGTGGTTTTGTACCCGCTGAAGCAAGCGATCATTCAACTGACCAGTATGCATCACTTTATAGGTCGGACGGATCCTGACGTGGTGACCTAGGCTCAGGACCCATTGAACTTGCGCGTGCGTCATGATTCAGCCTCCGCAAGGAGACTGAACGATGAGCAACCTTTTCTGGCTGACGGACGCGCAGATGGCGCGCCTGCAGCCCTTCTTTCCCAAGAGCCACGGCAAGCCGCGCGTCGACGACCGGCGTGTCCCGAGCGGCATAATCTTCATCAATCGCAATGGCTTGCGCTGGTGCGACGCGCCCAGGGAATATGGACCGCCGAAGACCCTCTACAACCGTTGGAAGCGATGGGGCGACAAGGGTGTCTTTGCCCGGATGATGGAGGGCCTGGCCTCCGAAGCGGCCGTTCCGAAGACGGTTATGATCGACGCGAACTATCTCAAGGCGCACCGCACGGCCACCAGCCTGCGGGCGAAAAAAGGGGATCTGGCGACAAGCAGGACCGCCTGATCGGCCGCACCAAAGGCGGCATGAACACCAAACTGCATGCCGTCACCGATGCCGATGTGCGACCGATCCGGTTCTTCATGACGGCCGGTCGGGTCAGCGATTACACCGGTGCGGCGGCCCTGTTGGACAGCTTGCCAGCGGCAGAATGGCTGTTGGGCGACCGTGGCTATGACGCCGACTGGTTCAGAGATGCGTTGAAACACAAGGGGATAATGCCCTGCATCCCGGGCCGGAAATCACGTGGCAAACCCGTCAAATATGACAAACGCCGCTACAAACGCCGCAACCGGATCGAGATCATGTTCGGGCGGCTGAAGGACTGGCGACGGGTCGCAACCCGCTACGACAGATGTCCGAAGGTCTTTCTCTCCGCAATCGCCCTGGCCGCAACCGTCATGTTCTGGCTATGAAACGAGAACGAGTCCTGAGCCGAGCGAGGAAAAGACCCCCCTTATTGAATGCTTTCATTCGCGGCGGGACAGGCGCGTCTGGCAACCGGCGAGAAGGTCTCGCAAGTTGGTTGGTGCGGCCCACTTGGCCACTCATTCCGGCCAGCGAAAAAACTGCGCAAGAAAGGAACGCAGAAAGTGCTTGGGGGCTCGCTTCAGGTGACCGTAACCTCGCGAGAGACCGGCCAAATGGGGACTGTCGGATGAAGATCGCAGTAATGGGCGCAGGCGCGCTTGGCGGCTATTTCGGAGGGCGGCTTGCTGCTGCAGGCCATGAGGTGACGCTGATTGCGCGCGGCGCTCATCTGGCGGCGATCCAGCGGAACGGCTTGCGCATCCTCAGCCCCAAGGGCGACCTGCACCTGCAAGGCATCGGCGCCACGGACGATCCCGCAACCGTCGGGCCAGTGGACGTAATCCTTTTCATGGTCAAGAACTATGACCTCGAACACGCTTCGCAGGCTATCCGTCCGATGCTCGGCCGCGACACGCTTGTGGTAACCTGCCAAAACGGTGTCAGTGCTCCGGATCGGCTGGCAGCGGCGATCGGCGCGGCCCGTGTCGTGCCGGGGGTGGTGCGCATGCCGGCCGATATCCGCGAACCGGGGGTCGTGAGACACAGCGCCGAGGCCGAGATGTTCACCTTTGGGGAATTAGATGGCAGGACGTCGGACCGCGTGACCGGATTGCGAGACGCCCTGGTTGCAGCCGGCGTTAATGCGGTGATCCCGGACAGCATCCAGCACGACCTTTGGGCCAAGTTTATCGTCCAGGCCTCGCTCGCCTCGATAACCACGCTAACCCGTCTGGATATCGGCCCGCTCAGGGAGCACCCGGCGACGAAACAGCTCTTTCTCGATTCGATACAAGAAGCGGAACAGGTGGGGCGTGCCGTCGTTCCGGATCTGCCGGCTGGTTTGGTCGAAAACTCATGGGCTTTCCTGAACAAGTTCCCGCCAACGATGCACGCCTCGATGCTGGACGATCTGCGCCGGGGTAAGCCGCTTGAAATCGACTATCTCGGCGGCGACGTGGTGCGGCTGGGCGCCGAATTGGGGGTAGCGACGCCAATACATGCGGTGTTCTACTCAGCACTCTTACCCTTCCGCGACGGTGCCCCAGCCGGAGCCAAAGGTGCGGGCCAAATGGACAAGACTTAGTCAGCCTTTGCCGCGGCCAGATGGCGCAATTCCATCTCCCCCTTCAGCGGCGGCGTCTCGCCGGTGAAGCACTTCGCAATTGACTTCCTTCTTGAGCCAGGTCCGCAAGCCGCGCATTCCGTCGGATGCTGCGCTGATCACCGACGTCGCCTGCGGGCTCTCAGCCGAGCTGCGGCGGCGCAGCGATCTGGGCTCGCCGGCCGGTCGGTCCATCGTCGTGGTCGGCCCAAAGGTGACCTTCGAGCAGAAGTTGGGTGCTGCAGCGCAGCTTCACCAGAGCAGCCATTTGTCGTCAGCGCAGCAATTCAGGATTCTGTAGGGCGGCAGTGCGGGGCAAAGCAGTCGGCGCACGTAGCGACTTTCTAAATGGGGCTCTCAATAGGACTGTGTGCAACGCTCGTTCATCTTAATATCATCTTCAATGGATGATCGTCGCTGAAACTTTTTCCTGCCTGAATTCGTGACTGGGTAACTGAACCAATCAAAGGGAGAAGACAGTCATGAAGACGATCGTACTCAGTGCAGCAGTCCTTTGCATCGCGGCATCCGGCGCGATGGCCAAGGGCCACGACCAGGGCAACACAGCCGTTCCCGGTGCAGAAGACGTCGGCTCGGTGACCGTGTCCAACGCCCAGGCTCTTGGTGGGGCGAAGGGCAACAGGCCCGATGACAAGGGTCCGTCGGCGGGCAACCCGGCGACCTCAAAAGCCGGCCGCTGACGGACAGCCGCCGCGTAACAACTGCAATGGCCCGGTTCAAAGCCGGGCCATTGCATTTACGGCTCAATATCAAATGAGACCGAGGCCCAGTGACTTTGCCAGACGACGCTGCCTGGCCCGTCCGCAGGTTCGATTCTCACGGCGTTGAGAAGATATTGACCCGTCCCGGGCATCGGAAACTCCGCGTAACCCTCGCCATCCGTTTCAACCAGGGTTCTGGTCGTGTCACCCGGTGCCGTTCCGCCGCTCGGCAGGTGGAACAGCGCAATCTGAATGTGCGGCGCGGCGGCGCCTTGCCACGTCAACCGAACGGTAAGGGTTCTTTTCCCGGCAATGAACGGCGTGCCGTCGACGACGATCTCGAACGGCATGCCGGTTGGACGATCAACATCGCTGTTGCCGATGGAGCCGACCTGGATCAACGCGCGTGCATTCCGCAGGTACTCTTCGGCGACCCCGGTGTCCGGTAGTCCGCGTGCGCGATGGCGGTCCGCGATCTCGGTAAGACCTTCATAGGCAAGGTAGGCCTCGAACTCTGGCATCGTGTCGAAGACAATGTAGGCCGGATGCGTCTCGACGGTTAGGATATGCAGACCGTTGCTGCCGAACGTCACGTCGTTGATGGCCGGGCGGTCTCCGAGCCTTGATGCAAGCGGCTCCACGCCTTCCCGCGAGACGTGCGTCATCGATCTGAATGTCGTGTCGAGATAGGGCAGGGCGGCACCGGACAGATCCTGCCCGACCCTGAGGTCGGCGGAAACACTTTCGCCCATCACGGGCCTGCCCGGACCGGCGTCGATCCAGAACTCATGTGCATCGAGCGGCTGCGAAGTCGCAACAAGGGCGATCAGGACAAGCTGCGCAAGGAATCTGGCGGGAATGGGTTTCAAAGCATGGCCTCCGAGTTTCTTGTGGAAGACACGCACAGACAGGCTCAAGAGTTTCAGATGTCAGACGTCGCTGAACTGCGCCGCGGCGACGATCGGCCCGGTCGGCGCACCTGACGGCGATCCCCCGGGCGGCTCCTCGGAGACGGCGATGGTTCCGGTCCGGACACCCGGCGCGATGTCGTCCGGCACGCGAATCCGCGTAATCCCCTGGTTCTCGAGGAGGCCCAGCGAAACGGGTGCGTCGGCCCCCTCCGCGATCAGCCAGAGTTCATGCACTCGCCCCTCCGGAGCTGTGCCTGTGACACGCTCGATCACGATCTCATGGGTAGCGGGAATGACGCCGGCCACCATCACCTGCGCGCGGTCTTCGGAGGCAAGCTCCGCCTGGAAGGCCACGGCGAGGTTTGGCTCCGGACCAAACGTCTCACCGAACAGAACGAACAGGAGCAGCCCCGCCGTAACTGCCCCGCCGGCAATCCAGGCCCAGAGCGCCTGCGCGGGGCGTCGTGCCGGCGGTTCGCCGACGGACTGAAGGACTCGGCTTCGAAGCGTCTTCGATGGCGCTACCACCTCAATGGCATCGGACAATGGCGACAGACGCTTTTCCCACGACCAGACGCGCACCTGAAGCTCACGATCCGTCGCGAGCCGCGCCTCGAAAGCCCGCCGCTCGTCGTCGTCGAGCAGGTGCAGGACGTACTCCGCTGCAAGGACGTCATCGTCATGTGCGTCTTCGGACTCGCTCATCGCGTCAGACAGTCTCTCAGTTTCATCAGGCTGCGCCGCAGCCAGGTTCTCATCGTGTTCAGCGGCACGTCGAAATGCTCCGCCAGATCCTTGTAGGTCTCCCCCTCCAGATAGACCGCCCGAACGGCATCGGCCCTGTCGCTTTCCAGTTCGCCCATGCAGGCCTCGATCCGGGCGCGCTCCGAACTGGCGATCGCCGCGGCCTCGGGGCCCGGCCCGGCGTCGGCGACAAGCGCCATCGCGTCGTCGCTGCCGGTCTCAGGTCGTCTTTTTCGAAGCCGGTCGATCGACATGTTCCGCGTCACGGTAATCAGCCAGGTCATCGGGCTGTGCCCCGTCACGGCGTAGGTATCGGCCTTCTGCCAGACCCGGACGTACACATCGTGCAGGACGTCTTCCGCTTCGCTTCTGTTCTGCAAGACACGCAGACAGACACCGAAAAGTTTCGCGCTGGTGGCATCGTAGAGCGACGCAAGCGCGTCCCGGTCGCGCAACGTGATGCGCGCCATCATGTCTTCGATATCGGCGATCGTTGTCATGGTATCTCGATGTGATCTCCCGCCGCCACCATTTGGCAGTGCGACGCGAAAGTCAAACAGGCGAACGCCGCGCCGACGGAAGGTCTTCCGCGGCGCGGCGCCACTCGCCACTCAAAAATCAGCGCGCTACTGTGCGGTGATCACACTCATCACAAGCTTGTCTTCGACCCGGATCGGCCCGTCCTCCTTCGCTCCGAGTGTATATTCGAAGACGCCGGTCGCCATGCCGCCGGATTCGCCGTGCACCATCAGCATCAGCATGTCTCCCGGGTTCACGGCTTCGGTAAGGATCGCCGCGACATCGGTGTTTTCGCCGGCACGCAGCGGCGCATATCCGACGACCGGACCGGGCTTCATGTCGGCATCCGTCCGATGAACGACCAGCCAACCGTTCTCGCCCGCCGCCACTTTCTCAGCGGCGACGATGCCGTTTTCGACCGATTGATCGAACGCCATGACCATGGGTGCCATTCCGTGGCCGGCCGCGAGCGCCGCGCCGGCAGTGACGGTTGAGGCGACAAGGATTGTAAGGAAAGTGTGTTTCATGTGGTATTTCTCCGTTTTGGACAGACAAAGCCACGATTGATCGTCGGGAAAAGTTTCGCGGGGACGAAGGATTTCTCGTGCCGGCGACAGCGCTGCTTTTCCGCCGGTCCGGACGCGCCTGCGAAGTTCAGCAAATGGCGGGCGAGCGCTCCGCATTGCGCTGGTCCAAAGCGACCGCCTGAAGCGCCCAGACTGGCCCGAACAAGAACCGGGCGATTGTCGGCGGCTTGCAGGTTCTGGCCAGTTCCAGAGATCCGAAGCCGTTGGATCGTCAGGATCGCACGATCATTCCTGTGAACTTTTTTGAAACTTTTGCGCCTGACGCCTCGTGTCTTCGCCTGAAGCCAAAGGAAGAGGCCCAGATGCCCGGAAACAGAGACACGTCCAATCGCCTTCCGCCTGACACAACATCCCGGGAAGAATATGAGGCGCTTTTTCGGCGAGACCTTCGGGAAAAGACCGAAATCGTGGCGAACCGGAACGAGGAAGATTTGAACTATGCGCATTAGGACGTTGTCCCGAACTGCGGCGAGATTGATTTGCTCGGCTTTTGCATCGGCGCTTCTTGCGGCCTCTGCTGTGCAGGCGCACGAGGTCCAGCCTGTGGTAATGGACATGACTATAAGCGCCGACACCGTCGAAATTTCAGCGGACTGGATGATCGAGACCGCAATTTCGGGTCTCGATCTGACCCATCTTCAGAACACCGCCGAGGCAGAAAACGACGTTGAGTATGACCGGCTTCGGGCACTGCAACCGGACCAGCTCGCCGAGGCCGTGAGCGCCGCCTGGCCCAGTATCGTATCGAAGCTCGAACTCTCAACAGGAGGCGAACGGCTTTCACTAAAGCTGGAGGACATCGAGGCCGGCGATGTTGGCAATTTAAAGATAGCCCGGCTCTCCACGCTTCGGCTGTCGGCCTCTTTGCCTCCCGGTGACGCGCCGCTCGAATTCCGCGCTGCGCCTGAACTTGGACCCTTCGTGGTCCGACTGACCGGCGTGGAGAACGGCTATGCGGAGTTTCTTGCGCCGGGCATGTCATCCGGCGCGATCCCGCGCACGGGTGGCGAAGACCAGACGGCCAGCGCGGCGTTCGTCGACTACATCGCCGTGGGTTTCGATCACATCGTCCCGAAGGGGCTGGACCACATCCTTTTCGTGCTTGGTCTCTTCTTCCTCTCGACCCGCATGGGGCCGCTCCTCTGGCAAGTCTCCGCCTTCACCCTGGCCCACACCGTGACGCTTGCCCTCGGCGCACTGGACATCGTGCGGATTCCGCCCTCGGTCGTCGAGCCGCTGATCGCCGCCTCCATCGTCTACGTGGGCGTCGAAAACGTGTTTTTTCGCAACCTGTCCCCCTGGCGCCCCTTCGTCGTGTTCGGCTTCGGCCTGTTGCACGGTCTCGGGTTTGCATCGGTTCTCATGGACTTCGGTCTCGGCGGTACAAACTTCGTGCCGAAGCTGGTCGGCTTTAACGTAGGAGTGGAGATCGGGCAGCTTGCGGTGATCGCTGCCGCCTGGCTTACACTGAACTTCTTCTTCGACCGGTACGAATGGTACCACCGCCGGATCGCGGTACCGGTGTCCGTTGCGGTTGCAATCATCGCCGCATTCTGGGTGTTGGAGCGCACGGGCGTTGTCGGCACCGACGGGCCATTGGCGCTGTTCAGTGCTCTGACAGAGGGTGGGTTCGATCCGATCTGGGTTGCGGCGGCTGCTGCCATTTTTACCGCTGCGCTTGCCGGAGTTCAGTTGCTTTCGGGGACTATGGAAAAGCTCAAAGAGTTTTCAGGAATGCTTACCTCGCTCCTGATGTTCCTCTTGCTCGTCGCGGCCTTCACATCAGGCGCGTGGGTCATGTGTGTTCTTGTGGCCTTGGCATGGGTGTTAGCGCTTCGGATCCAATCATTTAGCGGACGCGACGAAGCCGTCGCATAGGTTTCTTGCGACTTCGCACGAGTTTACGAGCACAAGAAATCAATGCAGTGCGGCCGGGCTCATCGCTTGCCCGCAATTAGGAAGGTGCAATCAATGCCGCCTTTCGTTTACATCCATCAAAACTCGGCCCGCGGATCACCGATCACGATAAAGGGACCCCCATCGCTACCTTGGGAGGTATCGTGCGTAGGCTCTGCCGTTCGCCGCAGGCAACGTAAACTTGCAAAAGGTAGACAAAGCGCTAGTTCACCGGATCTGCGAAAACGGCCCATTCCTGCCGTTCGTCGCAAAACGACGCGCTTCAGTGCGGCTTTCTCGAATTCGCCGTTCGCTCGTTAGTGCAGCATTTTTGGCGGAGCGGAGGAAGCAAAGCGATCGACGCGGACAGAGACGCATCGAGCAACCGGATATCCTAAAATGAAGATAAATGCCGACGTATCGAAAGCTAGTCCTATGGAGCGGCCACTGCCGTGCCTTGCGGTTTTGAAGCGATCATTTTAATATCGAGAGATGGGCAGACCAAGAACTTATTCCCGAGACGCTGTGGTCGAAAAGGCTATGGGCGTGTTTTGGCAGAACGGCTACGTGGCAACGTCGGTCAGCGATATCGTCCGCGAAACCGGGTTGAATACGGCCAGCATGTACAAGGAGTTCGGTGACAAGGACGGACTGTTCCTTGAGACGCTCGGCTATTACCGCGGCCATGTGATTGGGCCCCGCTATCAAATCCTGCGTGACAATCCCAACATGGCTGGCGTCGAGATGTTCGTGAAGAATGTCATAACCGGTGCCGCCCGGACGGAGTACAGGGGTTGCCTGATGATGAACCATCTGGCTCAGAAGCATGCGATCAGCCCGGATGCCGCCGAGCAGGTTGGCGCGTTCTGCGCCGAGATCGAATCGCTGATTGAAACCGCCCTTCGAAACGCCCAATCGGACGGAGATATCGAGCCGGACAAAGACCCGCAGCAGCTTGCGAGCTTCGTTGTACTCTGCGTTCACGGCGCAGTTCTGTATGGGCGTCACGAGAGCAAAAAAGACGAAATTACAAAGTTTTACGACATGATCATGGGCGTTCTCAGAGGGTAGCGGTAGCTCCACTTAGATTATAAAGTAGATATTTTAAAATAATCGATTTAGTATTCTCCCATCGGTCGCAACGACTCTAATGCGGCATCAATGACAGGGGAGAACCACAATGACGATTTCCGAAACTGCGATGGCCTTCTTCGACGCCTGCGAAACCGGCAAAGGCTGGGATGTGTGTAAGAACTACTGCCACAGTGGCGCTGCATTCTCGTGCCAGGCGGATGCGCTGGCGGAGATTTCGACCATTGAGGGATATACCGGCTGGACGGCGGGGCTGCTGACGCCTGTGCCGGATGGTCATTACGACCTAAAGTCCTTCTCGACCGATCACGAAAGGAACATCGTTGTGGCCACGTCGGTCTTCAAGGGGACGCAGACTGGCGCAGGCGGTCCGGTTCCGCCGACAGGTAAATCGGTTGCCGCAGATTATGCTTATGTCATGGAGTTCGAGGGCGGCAAGATCGCCCGGATGACCAAGATATGGAACGATGCGCATTCACTCAAGCAGCTTGGCTGGGCATAGTCGCTAGATAAAACTCGGAGCGCCGCCCAATGGGCGGCGTATTCCGTGGCAGATTTCTTCTCTCCGTGTCACGCTTTTGAGTACCTTCGAAAGGGATTCAATTTGGGCTCCGCCTACCGATCTCCGCTCCGCGTCGGACCCGCGCGACGCTAACTTTCCCAAATCGACGTGGGCGGCCCATACGCGACACTCGTCTCGGCACCTCGCGCCGCAGTGCAGCGTCCCCGAACCTGCCGTTCGTTCCATGACGCAGCATTTTTAACCAGCCAAGGCCCGGATCGCGGGAGAGA
>NZ_JASBQQ010000030.1 GCF_029961185.1 Albidovulum aestuarii
TCCTGGTTAGGCGGGAACTCGCTGCGAGCGACACGGGAATCTGTCCTCGATCCAAGTGAAGACACTGCAACTGCCAATAGTGTTACCGTTTCGGTGAACACGTAAGTCGACAGGGAAGTAGTGACAGCTTCAAAAGGTCGCTAGAGCCGGTGACCAAAAAACCTAGTGACCTCGAATTTGCGAATGATTGGCGCCACTCCAGGAATCCATTCCCGCCCAAAGTCGAGATAGTTCCGCCTCTGCTGCGGCCGAACTCTCATTGTGAAGGCGGGACAACTGCTTCATGGCACCGCGCAGGGCAGACGCTCCACCGATCCGCGCAATCGTCATCCCTGATCTGTGAAAACGCATGTAGTCCGGATCTCGCGCCAGGTCTTGGTCGCATCGGCCCAAACCCTTCGTCGACAGGTCAATGAACGCCGATTGCGCTTCACTGAACGCCTCGAATAGAGTGCAATACTCCGATTTCGAATTTGCCATGGTGATCGTCCACTTGCCAACATCTGAGGCAGTTTCCCGCAACCCAACGGCGACAGTAGGGCTGCATTGCGCCATCATTGGTTCGAGGCTGTGACCATAGTCTATTGCTGCTTTGGGCTCAGACCGGCTGATCTCCGTTTCGCAGGGGCCTGGGAGGTTGAAAAATAGCC
>NZ_JASBQQ010000004.1 GCF_029961185.1 Albidovulum aestuarii
GGCAAGTTCGCGGCGCTGGGCGTGACGGCCGTGACGGGCGGGGTCGAGATCGACTATAACGGCCACGTCATCACGCTCGATGGCGTCAGCATCGGCGATATCGATCAGACTGATTTTATCTTCGTCTGACGGGGGCTTGTATTATCTGTTATCAGGCGGGCATTGTCATGACCGCCTGATGGTGTTGGATCGCTTCGTCAACATTGTCGTAGTAGGTCAGCTTGCCTGCCTCGAGAACGGCGCCGTGGAGGCAAAGCCGCTTAACCATGCCCAGGGCATGTGTCGCGATTATTGCCCCGCTCCTTGTCAGCCGTTCCGCAAAAATACGCTCGCTTCTCTGCTTAAACGCGGCATCCCCCACAGACGTGATTTCGTCGACGAGATAGGTGTCAAAATCGATTCCCATCGAAATCGCGAAGGCCAGTCGTGAGCGCATCCCTGAAGAGTATGTGCCAACCGGAAGATAAAAGTGTTTGCCGAGTTCTGACATGTCGTGAACCGCCTCCGCCAAATTATCGGAGTCGATGCCATAGACCCTTGCAATGAAACGCGTGTTTTGCAAGCCGGTCAGATCTCCATGAAAGCTACCCGCGAAGCCTACAGGCCACGATACTGTGCCAGACGCGATGATCTGGCCGGAGTCCGGTAGCATAGTGCCAGCAATCATGCGCAATAGGCTGGACTTGCCGGCGCCGTTTCTTCCCAAAAGCGCCACTGGGGTACGGGACGGGAAGGTTGCGTTGATACGGTCTGCCACAACGGTTGTTGTGCCGCGCTGAACGAAGGATTTGGAAACAGCCTTCAGGCAAATCATCTTCTGTCCCGGATCGAATAGAAGATGAGTACGGCAATTGCCCAAGTGATAAATAGGAATCCGCCTGTCAGTGCAAGCAGCGTGGCCCGCTGCGGAAACTCGGAGATTTCAGCCAACGTCGGCGAAACGTAGGGGGCGAGATATCGCGATTGTCGTTGGGCTTCTGCGAACGCAGCCTCGTACGCTGCCAGGCTTGCGATATAGCTTTCCTCGGCGAATTTAAGGTCCACAAGCAACCCCTCGTACTCACCGACGAGCGAGGAGTAGGGGATGTCAGCGCTAGCACTGGAGGTTGAGAAATGGTTGCGTTCTTCCGAGATGCGGTCTTCGATAACCTCGATGCGTTGCTGAGTCTGAACAATCCGCGGGTCGCCCGGATTAGTGTTGTTCAAGAGGAGATCAAGGTCGATGAGCGCTGTGGCAAGTTGCGTCTGCAGCGTGTTCAGAAGCCCCATGCGCCCCTCGATATCGGCCTCTGGGTCGACGATCTGCGTCCGGATCCTGAAGGCCGTCAAGGCTTGGCGCGCAACCTTGAGGCGCTCTATCGCCCGGTCACGTTCGATTTCGGCGTAGCGCGTACTGTCGTCGCGCGCAATGGCCGTTAGCTCGTTGATCTTGCGGCTGCCTTCGTCGAAAATCTCCTGAGCGATGCGCTTTGCATCCTCGGGTGAGAAGGCTACTACGCGTACCTCAATCAAGCCGTCCGCAGTGTCGTAGAACACCTTGACCACGCGGCTCCAGTAATCCTCCATCTCCTCGACACTGGCGTTACGTTTTAGCGCGAATACGGGATCAGCGGGTCTGGTGTAGACTTCTCTGAGGTTCAGCTTGGCATCGACCGACAACATCATCTGTCGGCCGCGGATATACTTGTAGAGAAAGTCGGTGTCAGAGGAGCTATTGCCGCTAAGCTCGGTAATTCCTCCGAGCAATTCTACTGGTGAGCTTGTTTCTTCCTTTCGCACCGAGAAACCAACCCGAGATTCATACTGGTCCTCAGCAATGAAATACAGATAGAAGGCTGCGACGATTAGGGGCAGGACGACCCAAACCGCGAATAGTATCAGCATTCCTCGATGACGAAGCCGAAGTCGCGCTTGTGTGACACCGTCGGCGATACGTTCTTTTTTAGAAGCGGTCGGTTGCGTCACGAATGGACCGGTTGCGGGTCCCTCATTGGTTTGCTCTTTCAATGAAGGTTCCTTCTGCTATGGTGCCGCGCGTTCCGCCTTTCGTAAGCACGCCAAGTTCCATGCGCTGGCTCATCCAGATTCAATGACAGATCGCTCCCCGCTTGTACAGCAGCCGACATCGTTTCGAACCTTGCGTACTGTTTCGGCGCTGGTTCTGCGCGAGATGTCGACGACGTATGGAAAGTCAGCGCTTGGATATGTGTGGGCAGTCCTAGAGCCCGCGGCTGGCCTTCTTCTGCTGTCCGTCGTCTTTTCCCTTGCATTCAAGGCTCCGCCGGTCGGTAACAGCTTTCCACTATTCTATGCTTCGGGACTGCTTCCATTCCTTGCATACGTTGACATCAGCCAGAAGGTGTCTGTCGCTCTGAGATTCTCAAAGCCGTTGCTCTTCTATCCCGGTGTCACTTTCATTGATGCGCTCGTCGCGCGCTTCTTGCTGAATGGTCTTACTCAGGTGCTGGTCTTCGGTATTGTCGTCACGTCGATCATCACCCTGTTTCGGGTTGACGCTATTCTAGACATTCCTGCCATTTGCCTTGGTCTTCTAATGGCGCTGGCCTTGGGTCTTGGAGTCGGAACGCTTAACTGCTTTTTGTTGTCGATGTATCCGGTATGGGAGCGGACTTGGGCTATCCTGAATCGACCACTTTTCGTTATTTCCTGCGTGTTCTTTGTTTTCGACAACGTCCCACGTCCCTACGCAGACGTGCTTTGGTACAACCCGCTTGTTCATGTCGTCGGACAGGTTCGTAAGGGGATATATCCTACTTACGAAGGCACATATATTTCCACGACCTATCTCTTTGCCGTGTCGCTGCTGTGTCTGACTGCCGGGCTACTTTTGCTTCGCCGTTATCACAGCGATATTGTGAACAGCTAGTTCAGCTCAGCCAATAGCCCGTTCAGGTCCATCCGTTCGGTCACCATCTTGAGGTTGCCCTCGTCATCGCGCGGCCATTCCTCCTCGGGCCGGTCTCGGTAGAGTTCCACCCCGTTGCCGTCGGGATCGGTGATGTAGATCGCCTCGCTCACACCGTGATCCGATGCGCCATCCAGCGGGTAGTTCGCCTCGACCAGCCGCTTCAGCACGGACGCGAGCGCTGCACGGTCGGGGTAGAGAAACGCGGTATGAAAGAGGCCGGTATGGCCGGGGGCAGGGGGTGTGCCGCCCTTTGATTGCCAGGTATTGAGGCCGATGTGATGGTGGTAGCCCCCGGCCGCGAGGAATGCGGCCTGGGTGCCGTAGCGCTGCATGAGGGTGAAGCCTAGCAGGTCGGAATAGAACCCGAGCGCGCGGTCAAGGTCGGCGACCTTGAGATGCACATGGCCGATGCGGGTGCCGGGCGGGGCGGTGTAGGTCATGACAGATCCTCTTATGTGACAGGCTCATCTTACGCTATTCGTGTTTTGCACAGAAGATCCGATATCGCAGTGATGGTGTGCGAAAATGCATAGGCCCCCGGAGCGCGTCCGGGGGCCTGCGGGTCTGTACGGGGGGACCAGTGACCGCACTGCGTCCGGAACATCGTCGCCTCGGGGACAGGCAGTATAGACAACACCGGACGCGGCGATGCTGCCCCGTTATTGAATCACCCGTGTGACGATTCCCGCCCCGGTTCAGCCGCGCGAGCGGATCAGCCCGACAATGTCGTAGGTTTGCTCGAGGATCGGCTGGGCGATGGCATTGGCGCGGTCGGCCCCGTCGCCGAGGATGCGGTCGATCTCGGCCGGATCGGCCATCAGCCGCGTCATCTCATCGGCGATGGGTGAGAGTTTGGCCACGGCCAGATCAGCCAAGGCCGGTTTGAACGCCCCGAACCCTTTTCCGGCAAATTCCGACACCACGACTTCGGGCGTTACTTCCGAAAGGGCGGCATATATGTTGACGAGGTTGCGGGCCTCAGGCCGGTCCTTCAGCCCCTCGACGGTCTCGGGCAGCGGCTCGGCATCCGTTTTCGCCTTGCGGAACTTCTGCGCGATCGTGTCGGCGTCGTCGGTCAGGTTGATCCGGCTCGCATCCGAGGGGTCGGATTTCGACATTTTCTTCGACCCGTCGCGCAAGGACATGACGCGGGTCGCGGCACCTTCGATCACCGGCTCCGTCACCGGGAAGAAATCGACCTTGTAGTCATGGTTGAACTTGATCGCGATATCGCGGGTCAGTTCCAGATGCTGCTTCTGATCCTCGCCGACCGGGACATGCGTCGCGTGGTAAAGCAGGATGTCCGCCGCCATCAGCGACGGATAGGCGAAAAGGCCAAGCGACGCCTTCTCGGCATCCTTCCCGGCGGTCTTGTCCTTCCACTGTGTCATGCGGCCCATCCAGCCCATGCGCGCGACGCAGTTGAAAATCCAGGCAAGCTGGGCATGACCCGGAACCTGGCTTTGATTGAAGAGGATCGAGCGCCTGGGGTCCAGCCCCGAGGCGATGTAACCCGCCGCCAGTTCCCGTGTGGCGCGGGTAAGGTCGGCCGGGTTCTGCCAGACCGTCATCGCATGGAGGTCGACGATGCAATAGATCGTCTCGATGCCGCTGTTCTGCATCTCCACAAACCGCTTCACTGCGCCGAGGTAATTGCCCAGTTGCAGGTGGTTCGTGGGCTGGATGCCCGAGAAAACACGCGGAGTGAATTTGGACTGCGCCGCGTCGGTCATGACTGTCCCCATAGGTTCGGCTGGAAATTCTAGTTTTGTTCGCGTATCGCAGGGCAGGGGCAGCGTCAACATGGGGAGGGGCAATGCGTCCGGGATATGATGAGCGGCCGGTCAACCCGCTGCCGCGCGTCGTCTGGCTGATCGTGCTGCCGCTGGCTGCGATGGAGGCCTGGATCAATGCCGGCATTCTGGGGCTGGCCGGTGGCCGGTCGGGGATCGGCTGGCGCAACGCCATGGCGCAGGACTGGGCGCTTGAGCCGCAGATGCTGGATCAGATGCTGCAGGGCGGCGGGTTCAATGCCGATTTCGCGATGCGGTTCCTGACGTATCCGCTGGTGCATGGCAGCTTCACCCACGCGCTTCTGGCGATGGTTTTCATCCTCGCGCTTGGCAAGTTCGTGGGTGAGGTGTTTCGCGGCTGGGCGGTGCTGGCGGTGTTTTTGGCGGCCACCGTCGCCGGAGGCGTGGTCTATTCTCTGGTGCCGGGGCTGACGACATGGCTTTTCGGCGCCTATCCCGGGGCCTATGGCCTGATCGGGGCCTTCACTTTCATCCTCTGGGCGCGACTTGGGGCGGAACATGCGAACCGCGCGCGCGCCTTCACGCTGATCGCCTTTTTGCTGGGTATCCAGCTTGTCTTCGGCGCGCTTTTCGGTGGCAAGCCTGACTGGGTGGCCGATCTGGCCGGTTTCGCGGCGGGGTTCGGGCTTTCATTCCTCGTCGTGCCGGGTGGGTTCGCTCACCTGATGCGGGTGATCCGTCAGCGCTGACGCGACAGGCCGGAACGAAAGTCCGAGATGCGGAAGGCGCCAAGCAGGTAGGCCGTTAGGCCGTAGACGGCCATGCCACCCAGAACCAGTACCGCGAGCGCCCAGTACCGGTGCCCATGGGCGCTCAGTTGATCTGCCAGCACATAGTCAAGCGCCCAGAGCGCCACACCCATCACAACCGATGCGGCGATGGTGCGGGGCAGGCGGGTGCGCAGCCGGTCATCTGCGCGCGCGGCCTCGCCCATTCCACGGGTTCCCCACCAAAGCTGGAAGGTCATCGCCCAGCCCGCAAGCGTGGTGCCGAGGGCGGCGGCGATGAAGCCGAGGAAGGGCGCAAGGCCGATGGCAAGTACGGCGTTCACCACCATTGACCAGAGCGCGAAGCGGAAGGGCGTGCGGGTGTCTTCCCGCGCGAAATAAAGCGGTTGAAGCACCTTCTGAAGCACGAAGGCGGGCAGGCCAGCGCCGTAGACCGCAAGCGCGAATGCTGTTTGTGCTGTGTCAGTCGCGTCAAAAGCGCCGCGTTCATAAAGGACGGAGATCAGCGGAAGCGGGATCACCACCAGAGCAACGGCTGCGGGCACAGTCAGGAACAGCGCGAATTCGGTCGCGCGCGACAGGGCGTAGCGGCTGCCGAACGTATCGTCGGCCTTCAGGCGGCGCGACAGGTCGGGCAGCAGAACGATGCCGATGGCGATGCCGACGACGCCGAGCGGCAATTGGTAAAGCCGGTCGGCGTAGGACAGCCAGGCAATTGCGCCTTCAAAGAAACTGCCGACCTGGCGGCCGACGAGGAGGTTGATCTGCACCACGCCGCCAGCGAGGACGGCAGGGCCGGCGATGGTCAGCAGCCGCTTCAGGTCCGGCGTCATCCGGGGCCGCTTCAGCTTCAGCGCAAATCTCATCCGCGCCGCCGCGAACCAGACGAGCGCGAGCTGGGCAAACCCGGTCACGGGCGTCGCCCAGGCCATGGTCAGCCCCATGTCCCAGCCTGCCCAATTGGCGGTCAGCATCGCGGCGATGAAAATGATGTTGAGAAGGACCGGCGCGCCTGCTGCGGCGATGAACCTGCCGCCGGCATTCAGCAGACCCGAGAGGAGTGCGGTGAGCGAGATGAAAAGAATATAGGGAAAGCAGATGCGCCCGTATTCGATCGCCAGCGGCAATCGCTCATCACCGGCAAAGCCGCCCGCCATGGCCAGTACCAGCCACGGCATTGCCACGATCGCGATCAGCGAAACCAGCAGCACGACGAAGGCAAGGCCCGACATCGCGTCCTCGGCAAATCCCTTGGGGTCCTCGTCGGCCTCCAGCTTCTTCGAAAAGAGCGGCACGAACGCGGTGTTGAACGCGCCTTCGGCAAAGAATCGGCGGAACATGTTGGGCAGCGTGAAGGCGACGAGGAACGCCTCGGCCACCGGCCCGGTCCCGAGATAGGCAGCCGTCAGGACGTCACGCGCGAATCCTGCGATACGGCTCAGCAACGTCCAGGCCCCGACGGTGAGGAAGCCCCGGATCAGACGGATCGGTTTCATTCTGCTCTCGCCCGCTCCGCGCCTTCGGTGATGGCCTGGCGCAGTTTCCTTTCCAGGCTGTCCTGCTTCGGTTTCGTATGCAGTTTCAAGCCGAACATGTCTTTCACGTAAAACGCATCGACGACCTGCGCCCCATAGGTCGCGATCACGGCGCTTGCGATGTAGATGTTGTTGGCGGCAAGCGTCCGTGTCAGGTCATAGAGCAGGCCCGGCCGGTCGCGGGTATCGACCTCGACGATCGTGTAGATTTCCGATCCTTCATTGTCGAAGGTGATATGGGTCGGAAACTGGAACTGCCGCTCCCGCTTCTTGATCTTGTCGCGATCCTTCAGCGCGTCACGGGCCACGACCTCGCCCTTCAGCGTCTTTTCGATCATTGCGCGCAGGCGCGGCAGGCGGGCCTCCTCGTAGGGATGACCCTCGGCATCCTGCACCCAGAAGACCGCCGTCGCATAACCGTCCTTTGACGTATAGGTGCGCGCATCGACCACATTGGCGCCCACCAGCGCCAACGCACCCGCGAGGCGTGAGAAGATGCCGGGATGGTCGGCCAGCGCGAAACAGGCCCGCGTCGCGTCGTGGTCTGGGTCGGGCTTGATGTCGATACGGATCGCGTCGTCGGGAATGTCCTTCAGAAGCGCCGCAAAGACAGCCTGGGTTTCGGTGGCAAGACCCTGCCAGTAGGGCCCGTAATGCCGCCCGGTTTCCTTACGGATATCCTTCGGGTCCCAGTCCGCCAGCGTCTCTCTCAGTGCACGTTTCGCCTCCGCCTCCCGCTTGCCGGTGTTGAGGGTTTCCAGACCTCCCTCCAACGCGTCCGTCGTCTCGGCATGAAGACGGCGAAGCAACATGGCCTTCCAGTTGTTCCAGGTATTGGGCCCAACCCCGCGAATATCGCAGACGGTCAGCACCGTCAGCAGGTCGAGCCGCTTCTTCGTCTTAACGATCTTGGCGAAGTCGCGGACCGTGCGCGGGTCAGATATGTCGCGTTTCTGCGCCATGTCGGACATGAAAAGGTGGTAGCGAACCAGCCACTCCACCGTCTCGCATTCCTCGGCGTTCAATCCCAGCCGTGGCGCGACCTTGCGCGCGATCTGCGCACCGAGGATCGAATGATCCTCGGGCCGCCCCTTGCCGATATCGTGAAGCAAAAGCGCGACGTAGAGCACCCGCCTGTTCACGCCCTCTTCAAGGATGGACGAGGAAAGCGGCAGTTCCTCGATAAGTTCCTTGCGCTCGATCTGGGCGAGGGTGGAGATCGTTTGGATCGTATGCTCGTCCACCGTGTAGCTGTGATAGACGTTGAACTGCATCATCGCGACGATGGGTTCAAATTCGGGGATGAAGGCGGACAGCACGCCAAGTTCGTTCATTCGTCGAAGCGCGCGTTCGGGGTTGCCGTGTTTCAGGAGCAGGTCGAGGAAAATGCGCGCGGCCTCGCGGTCCTCGCGCATGTCGTCGTCGATCATATCGAGATGCGCGGTCACAACGCGCATCGCGTCTGGGTGGATCAGGTTGCCGGTCCTGATACCTTCCTCGAAAAGCCGGAGCAGGTTCAGCTTGTCTTTCAGGAAAGCCTTTTGATCGGCGATGTTGATCCGGCCGCGCTCCAGCCGGAAACCTTCGCGGGTTTTGCGGCGGCTGCGGCGCAAAAGCCCCGCCAGCATCGCTTCTTTCTTGACGTGGCGTTCCTCCAGCGCGGTCAAAAAGACGCGGGTCAATTCGCCCACATGCGTCGCGTGGCGAAAATAGTCCTGCATGAAATGTTCGACGGCGCGGCGCCCGCCCGCATCGGTGTATCCCATCCGCGCGGCCACCTCGACCTGAAGGTCGAAGGTCAACTGGTCCTGCGCGCGTTTGGTGATCAGATGCAGATGGCAGCGCACGGCCCAGAGGAAGTCCTCGGCCGCCGCAAAGGTCTGGTACTCATCACGCGTCAGCAGCCCCTGATCGACCAGTTCGGCCGCCTGCCGGACGGCATGGATATACTTACCGATCCAGTAGAGCGTCTGAAGGTCGCGCAGGCCGCCCTTGCCCTCCTTGACATTCGGCTCCAGCACGTAGCGTTGGCCGCCCTGCCGCTTGTGGCGGTCCGCCCGTTCGGCGAGCTTTGCCTCGATGAACTCGGTGCTGGTGCCCTTGAACAGCTCGTTGCGAAGCTTGTCGCGCAGCTTGATAGCAAGGTCGTGATGTCCGCAGATATAGCGCCGTTCCAGAAGGGCTGTGCGAATCGTGTAATCCTCTCGCCCCAGCCGCAGGCAATCCTTCACCGTGCGGCTGGCATGGCCGACCTTCAGCCTGAGGTCCCACAGGACATACAGCATCGATTCAATGACGCTCTCGGCCCAGGCTGTCATCTTGTAAGGGGTGAGGAACAACAGGTCGATGTCGGATTGCGGCGCCATCTCGGCCCGGCCATAACCGCCGACCGCCATCACCGCCATATGCTCGCCCTCGGTCGGGTTGGCGCGGGGATGCAGGACCTCGCTGACCAACGTGAAGACCACCCGCACCATCGCATCGGTCAGCGTGGCGTAAGCATTCACAGTCGCCCGCGCGGCGCGGGGATGAGTTGCAAAATCTGCGGCAATGGCATCCAAGGCCTCTCGCCGCGCGGCGGCAAGCGCCTGCACGATCAGGGTGCGCTGCGCCCTTGTGTCCTCTGCACCAACGAGGTCCGGGCGGAGCCCCGCCACGAACCTTTCGGTATCGAATATCGGATGCGCGCCGATACCGGCGGGAAGGGCGACGACCGGCCCGCGCAGGACCTGCTCAGAACCCGGCGCCACTGAAGCTTCTCGGGGCGGAATCGATTACCACCATCTGCGCGTTGCGGACCTGCGCGATGGCGAGGCCGCGTTCATTGGTGCCGTCGGCGCGCAGGCGGAAAACGCCGCTCACGCCGGCAAAGCCCGCGCCTTGCGTGAGCGAGGCGGCAGAGAAGGCGTCGGGCCGACCCTGCTTGGCCAGCGCGCCAATGGCGGCAATTCCGTCATAGGCCAACCCTGCGATGGGGTGGGGCACGTCGCCATAGGCGCTGGTAAAGCGCGACTGGAACTGTGCCTGAAGGGTTGGGTCGGGCAGCGCGAACCAGCCGCCCTGTACGCCGGGCATTGCAAGCGTGGCGGTCGGGATGTCCCAGCGGGTCAGGCCTATGAACTGAGTATCGCTCGACCGGAGGCCGGATTCGGGAAGAAGCTGCGCCAGCAGGGGAAGCGCGCCCGCCGTATCGGCGGTGAAGAACACTGCATCGGATGCCGAGGCCTTGGCGGCGCTGGCGATCCGCGGGGCGGCGTCGATCACGCCCTGCTGGGAGAAGGCATAGGTCTCGGACCCTGTAATAGTAGCCCCGGAACGTGCGGCGGCCGCTTCGATCGCACGCTTGCCAAGGGCGCCTGCGGGGTTCTGGTCATAGACGACCATGATCCGGCCTTTGCCGTTACGCGCCGCGTAAGAAACGAGCCGGTTCGCGGTGTTCTGGAAGGTTGGGCCTAGGACAAAGACGTTGCCGCCGGCAATGTCGGTGTTGTTGGAGAAGGAGAGCACGTTGACACCGGAGCCACGCACGGCGAGGCCAGCGGCATTGGCAGCCTCGGCATAGACCGGGCCGAGGATGACTTGCGCGCCCTCCTGAACCGCCTGCTGCGCCATCGCGGCCGACACCGAGGGATCGGAACCGGCATTGTAAACCCGCAGATCAATCTGCACGCCCTGAAGGTCGGCAATGGCCAGATCAGCCGCCTGTTTCAGGTTGCGCGCCAGCACCTCGTCACCCGAATTGCCGCTGCCGCCGGGTAAAATCAGCGCGACCTGAACCGGCGCGCCGGGGTCAAGCGCGGGTCCGCGGCTGGAAGTCGAGGGGACGCAGGCGGTAACGACAAATGCTGCCGCGAGCAATGCGGCGCGGGTCAACGCCTTGCGGCGGCTGGTGAAAACAGCGAACATGGTACAATCCTTGGCTCGGTCACGGGGCGATGGAAGCGACGGCGAGACTAAGCGGTCTCTGGCGCGAAGTAAACGCATCAGCAGGAAGGACGGCGATGACCGGCCAAAGGCATCCCCTCGGCCCCGGACTGTACTTCATCGCCACGCCGATCGGGGCGGCGCGCGACATCACATTGCGTGCGCTCGACATTCTGGCCAGCGCGGATGTGATTGCCGCCGAGGATACACGCAGCCTGCGCCATTTGATGGATATTCATGGTGTTGCGCTGGGCGACCGGCCTCTTCTAGCCTATCACGATCACAACGGCGAGCGTGTGCGGCCACGCATATTGGCGGCCCTGGCCGAGGGCAAATCGGTCGCCTATGCATCAGAGGCGGGGACGCCCCTTGTCGCCGATCCCGGCTTTCAGCTTGGACGCGCGGTGATCGCGGCGGGACATCAGGTCATCTCGGCCCCCGGCCCTTCTGCGGTTCTCGCGGCGCTGACCGTTTCGGGCCTGCCCTCGGACCGGTTCCTGTTCGCCGGCTTCGCGCCGTCCTCCGGGTCACAGCGGCGGACATGGCTGAAGGAACTCGCAACCATACCGGCGACGCTGATCCTCTACGAATCCCCTAAGCGCCTTCAGGCACTCTTAACGGATATCCATGTAGTCTTCGGGGCAGACCGGAAAGCTGCAATCTGCCGCGAGTTGACCAAGAAGTTCGAGGAGGTCACGCGCGGCACGATCGAGGATCTGATCGGGGCCTATGCGGACCGGACGGTCAAGGGCGAGATTGTGGTCGTTATCGACCGGGCGGGTGTTCAATCCGCGAAACCGGCTGATATTGAGGCCGCTCTGAGGGAGGCAATGGAATGCCATTCGATCAAAGATTCGGCGACTATCGTCTCGCAGGCACTGAATTTACCGCGCCGCCAAGTCTACCAGATTGCGCTGAAACTCGCCGGAAACGGCTGACAGGGGCGATTGCCCACGCCGCCGGTATGGCAGCCGAGGAGCAGGTGGAAGCGCAATACGTGCGTTCGGGACGAAAAGTCGCCGCGCGCCGGTGGCGCGGCAAGGCTGGCGAAATCGATCTGATCCTGCGCGACGGGTCAGGCTTGATCTTCGTCGAGGTCAAACGTGCCCAGACGCATAGTCTGGCCGCCGAACGGCTTAGCGCGCGCCAAATCAACAGAATCCGTGCCGCCGCCTTGGAATTCGTCGCCGCGGAGCCCGCAGGACAGGACAGCGAAATGCGCTTCGACGTGGCTCTGATCGATGGTCAGGGGCAGATCGAAATCGTCGAGAATGCGCTCGGTCCCTGATCGCGGATTGCATCCCGCGCCCGGCTCGGCCATCAATCGCAATGGTTGAAGCAGAAAGGCCCGGTACATGTCCCTGAAAGTCGCCTTCCAGATGGATCCAATCGAAAGCGTCAATATCGACGCCGATTCGACTTTCCGCATCGCGCTTGAGGCGCAGGCGCGCGGGCACTCGCTTTTCTATTACACGCCAGGGCGGCTGAGCTATCGCGAGGGGCGGGTTCTGGCGCGGGGCTGGCCCTTGGAGGTGCGGCGTGAGAAGGGCAATCATTTCACGCTGGGGGCCGAGGCTGAGGTTGATCTCGGCACGATGGACGTGGTCTGGCTGCGGCAGGACCCGCCCTTCGACATGGGTTATATCACCACCACGCATCTTCTGGACATGATCCACCCAAAGACGCTTGTCGTGAACGATCCCTTCTGGGTCCGGAATTACCCTGAGAAACTGCTGGTTCTGAACTTCGCGCATCTGACCCCGCCGACGCTGATCGCGCGGGACCTGCAGACGATCCGTGAGTTCAAGGCCGAGCACGGCGATATCATCCTGAAACCGCTTTACGGCAATGGTGGCGCGGGCGTCTTCCGGCTGGACCCGAATGACCGCAACCTTGCCTCGCTGCACGAGCTCTTTATCGGCATCAACCGCGAGCCGTTGATCGCGCAGAAATACGTGCCTGCCGTGGTGAAGGGCGACAAGCGGATCATCCTGGTCGATGGTGAGCCGGTCGGCGCGATTAACCGCATTCCGGCCGCAGGCGAAACCCGGTCGAACATGCATGTTGGCGGACGTCCCGAAAAGATCGGCCTGACGGAGCGCGACAGGGAAATCTGCGCTGCAATCGGCCCGACCCTGCGCGAGAAGGGTCAGATCTTCGTCGGCATCGACGTGATCGGTGACTGGCTGACCGAGATCAACGTGACCTCGCCCACCGGTATTCAGGAACTGGAACGGTTCGACGGCACCAATACGGCGGCAAAGATCTGGGAGGCGATCGAGGCGAAGCGGGCGTGACACGAATATTCTCTGAAAATTCGGCAATTTTTCGGTGAGATATTATGATGCGGGCGGGGGCGGAATCAGCGCCCGGCTTGCACGCTCAGCCGGTAGCTGACCGCCTCGGCGACATGGGGTTTGCGCACCCCCTCGGAGCCATCCAGATCGGCAATGGTGCGCGCGACGCGCAGGATGCGGTGATAGCCGCGCGCTGAGAGGCCGAAGCGTTCAGCCACCTTGGCGAGCAACTCGCGCCCCTCGGTATCGGGGCTTGCGACGTCCTCCAACAAACGCCCCTCTGCATCGGCATTGACGCGAATAGCGGCATGACCGGAAAAGCGGGCTGTCTGTCTGTCGCGCGCATCGGCGACCCGGTCGGCGACGGTGGCGGAGGCTTCGCCGCCATCCGGCAGGTCGAGGTCGGTATAGGCCACGGGCGGCACCTCCACACGCAGGTCGATCCGGTCCATCAGGGGACCAGAGATGCGGCCCAGATAGTCCTCACCACATTGCGGGACCCGGGCGCAGGAGCGGGCGGGATCGGTCAGGTAGCCGCATTTGCAGGGATTGGCGGCGGCGACCAGAAGGAAGCGGCAGGGATAGCGGATATGGGCATTGGCGCGGGCCACAACGACGTCGCCGGTCTCGATCGGCTGGCGCAGGGTTTCCAGCACCGCGCGGGGGAATTCGGGGAACTCGTCAAGGAAGAGGACGCCATTATGCGCCAGGCTGATCTCCCCCGGCTTCGCCCCCCTGCCGCCGCCGACGATGGCGGCCATCGAGGCGGTATGATGCGGCTCGCGGAAGGGCCGCGTGCGACTGATCCCGCCTTCGTCCAACAGCCCCGACAGCGAATGGATCATGGAGGTTTCCAGCGCCTCGGGTGCTGTGAGCGGTGGCAGGATGCCAGGCATACGCGCGGCCAGCATCGACTTGCCCGAACCGGGCGTGCCGACCATCAACAAGTGATGCCGCCCTGCCGCCGCGATCTCCAGCGCCCGTTTCGCCCGTTCCTGCCCCTTCACATCGCGCAGGTCGCGGGCGGCCTCATCGCGCGTCACCTCGCCCGGCGATGCAGGCGTGATCGGTGACTGGCCGGTATAGTGGCGGAGCACGTCTGCCAGCGTTCCCGCCGCGATCACCGGCGTCGCGCCGACCCAGGCGGCCTCCGGCCCGCAGGCCTTGGGGCACAGCAGCGTCCGTTCCTCCTCGGCCGCTGCCATCGCAGCGGGCAGCGCACCGATCACCGGCACCAGACGGCCATCGAGCGACAGCTCGCCGAGCGCCACCGTCGCCTCCACTTCCTCACGTGGCAGGATGTCGATGGCCGCCAGAAGCGCCAGCGCGATGGGCAGGTCGAAATGCGAGCCTTCCTTGGGCAGGTCGGCGGGCGAGAGATTAACCGTGATCCGTTTCGAGGGCAGCGCGATCGACATCGCGGTCAGTGCGGCGCGCACCCGGTCGCGCGCTTCGCTGACCGCCTTGTCGGGCAGGCCGACGACGGCGAAGGCGGGCATCCCGGCCGCGACCGAGCATTGCACCTCGACAATGCGCGCCTCCACCCCTTCGAAAGCCACCGTATAGGTGCGCGCCACCATGAGCCGTCCCCTTCAACTTGGTTAACGGCTACTCCGGGCGTGGTTTAGGAATGGTTAACGCGCCACCATTGCCATGAAGGAAGGCCAGACTTCGGGATCGGCCAGCGTCTTGTCACGACAGAACGGGTTGCAGAAGCCCCAGACCTTGCCATCGAGCGCGAGGTAATCGGTCACCGGATCGCCGGAATAGGGGCAGGCGGTGTTCTCTGACGGGCCATCGGCGATTCTGGCGGCCAGCGGCACCGGGCCGGGCCACGGCCGTTCGGCATAGGGCTTGGCGTAGCTCGGCTGGATCAGGTTCTGCGCCTTGCCCATCGCCCGCCAGCGGCGGAACGAGGGATCGGCGAGGTGTGCGTTCACATAGTCCATAGCCGCGTTCGAAACGGGTAGGTTGTAGGTGGCGATCCGCGTGGCCACTGGGGCAAAGAACGCATCCGCCGCCGTGTAGCGGCCAAAGAGCCACGGGCTCTCCGCGCCGAACCGGTCGCGGGCGCGGGTCCAGATGAGTTCAATCCGGGCGAGGTCGGTCAGAACCTCCGCCCGCGGTTTGCTGTCCTCATAGCTCAGAAGCAGGTTCATGGCGCAATCGCCGCGCAGCGCGCCAAAACCCGCGCACATCTCAGCCGCCATATAGCGGGCCATGGCACGGGCGGCCGGGTCCTCGGGCCAGAGCCCGGCCTCGGGGTGCCGTTCGGCCAAAGTCTCGGCGATGGCGAGGCTTTCGCCGATCACCTCGCCTTCTGGCGTGCGGACGGCAGGGACAAGCCGGGCGGGGGCGAATTCCGACAACAACCGCTGGAAGTCGTCGGTGTAAAGCACGCCGGTATGGCACTTCACCGGGATGCCGAATTTCTCGAACAGGAGCCAGCCGCGCAGCGACCAGCTGGAATAGGACCGATCGCCAATGGCGAGGTGATAGGTCATGTGTGCCTCCGTTTTCCGCTTGCTAGCGTGGCCGCCGGGCCGCGTCACGTTCATCTTCGTTCGATGTCCCATCACGATCCGTGATGATGTGGGCGGCTTGTCATCCGGGCGGGGGCGACCTAATCCTTGGGAACCCAAGCAAGCGAGGCCTCCATGCTGTCGGGAAAGCGCATTCTTCTGATCATCGGTGGCGGTATTGCGGCCTATAAGGCGCTCGACCTGATCCGGAGGCTGCGGGAAAGGGGCGCGGCGGTTACGCCCGTTCTGACCAAAGCCGGTGAGGAGTTTGTGACGCCTTTGTCGGTTGCCGCCTTGGCTGGTGAGAAATGTTACCGCCACCTTTTCGATCTGACCGACGAGGCAGAGATGGGGCATATCGAGCTTAGCCGCGCCGCCGATCTGGTCGTGGTGGCGCCCGCCACCGCCGATCTGATGGCGAAGATGGCGGGCGGTCATGCGGATGACCTTGCCTCCACCCTTCTGATGGCGACCGACAAGAAAGTGCTGATCGCACCGGCGATGAATGTGCGGATGTGGCTGCACCGCGCCACGCAACGCAATATCGCGACCCTGCGCGCCGATGACATCCGCTTCGTCGGCCCGAATGAGGGCGACATGGCTTGCGGCGAATACGGGCCCGGGCGCATGGCGGAGCCTCTGGAGATCGTCGCGGGGATCGAGGCGATGATGGGCGACGGCCCCTTGCAGGGCCGCCATGTGGTCGTGACCTCCGGTCCGACGCATGAGCCGATCGACCCGGTGCGTTATATCGCCAACCGGTCTTCGGGCGCGCAGGGAACCGCATTGGCCCGGGCTTTGCGGGACCTTGGTGCGCGGGTGACATTCGTGACCGGGCCCGCCGCTGTGCCACCGCCGGGCGGGGTTGAGGTGGTCCGGATCGAGACCGCACGGCAGATGCTGGAGGAGGTGCAGGCGGCGCTCCCCGCCGATGCGGTCATCTGCGCCGCCGCCGTGGCCGACTGGCGGGTGGCGAATGCGTCGGGATCGAAGATGAAGAAGGACGGGTCGGGCAAGGCCCCGGCGCTGGATTTCGCCGAGAACCCCGACATTCTCGCAACGATATCGCAGATGAAGAAGGGCCGCCCCGCGCTGGTCGTGGGCTTTGCCGCCGAGACCGATGACGTGGTCGCCCACGCGACCGCCAAGCGGGAGCGCAAGCATTGCGACTGGATCGTCGCCAATGACGTGCGCCCGGCGACGGGCATCATGGGCGGGACCGAGAACGCGGTGACACTGATCAGTGCCCAAGGGGCCGAGGAATGGCCGCGTCTGCCGAAGGACGAGGTCGCAAGGCGGCTGGCCGCGCGCATCGCTGCGGCTTTGGGCGCCGATGGATAGGGCGGATGCCTCCGGCGGGAGTATTTTGGCCAAGAAGAAGGGGCAGGCGATGATCCCGACGATCCGGGTTCTGCGCGAGGATTGGGCCGACCCTGCGGTGCCCTTGCCGTCTTATGAGACGGCAGGCGCGGCTGGCGCCGATATCCGTGCGAACCTGCCCGGGGAGATTCGGGCGGCGGGCTTTGTCCTCAGCCCGATGGAGCGGCGGATCGTGCCGACCGGGCTCAGGGTCGAGATTCCGGTCGGGTTCGAGATGCAGATCCGGCCGCGCTCCGGGCTGGCCCTAAAACACGGTATTTCGCTCCCGAATACGCCGGGCACCATCGACAGCGACTATCGCGGGCCCCTGGGGGTTCTGCTGATCAATCTCGGGTCTGAGCCGTTTACCATCGCCCATGGCGATCGCATCGCCCAGATGGTCGTGGCGCCCGTTGTGCAGGCCGTTTTCGAGACCGCCGATGCGCTGGGTGAGACCGCGCGCGGAACGGGCGGGTTCGGTTCCACGGGGCGGCAATGAGCGTCCTTCTGATCGCGGCGGCTTTGGGGGCACTTGGCCTCATCCTGCGGCTGCCGGGGCGGATGATCCTTGCCATGCTCGGGCTTCTCTGGGCCGGGGTAATGCTGGCGCTTCTTTTGCTGCCCGAGGGAAATGCGATGCGCGCGGCTTTGGGCGACGACTGGCGGCCATGGGCGGCGCTGGGCGTCGCTCTGGCAGCGGGGCTGTCCTATCGCGGCTTGCTGGTGCGTTTGAGAGTGATGGCGGAGAGTAGCGCCGCTGCGCCCGTGTCGTCGGGTCCATTCACGGAAGCCGAGCTAGACCGCTATGCCCGCCATATCGTGCTGCGTGAAGTGGGCGGCATGGGTCAACGGCGGCTGAAGGATGCGAAGGTTCTGGTCATCGGCGCGGGTGGGCTCGGTTCACCGGCGCTCCTCTATCTCGCGGCGGCGGGGGTGGGCACGATCGGCGTGATCGACGATGACGAGGTGTCAAACTCCAACCTTCAGCGGCAGGTAATCCACACCGACGCGAGGATCGGCCAGCCGAAGGTTTTTTCAGCCGAAGCGGCGATGAAGGCACTGAACCCCTTCATTGCGGTAAAGCCCTATAACCGGCGGCTGGGGGAGGGTGAGGCGGCCACGCTTTTTGCCGACTACGATCTGATCCTCGACGGGTCGGACAATTTCGACACGCGCTACATGGTCAACGCCGCCGCCGTGGCGGCGAAGAAGCCGCTGATCTCTGCGGCGATCACCCAGTGGGAAGGCCAGATCAGCCTGTACGACCCGGCGCGGGGTGCCCCCTGCTATGCCTGCATCTTTCCCGACCGTCCCGCCGATGGCCTTGCCCCTGCCTGCGCGGTTGCGGGCGTCATGGGCGCCCTGCCGGGTGTTGTCGGCTCCATAATGGCGGTCGAGGCGATCAAGGAGATCACCGGAGCGGGCGAGGGCCTGCGTGGCCGGATGCTGATCTATGACGCTCTTTACGGCGATAGCCGCCACATCGCGTTGAAGCGCAGCCCCGGCTGTGCGGTCTGCGGCGGGGTGTCGGACCTCGGGGGGCATTGAGCCCCCCTCGGCCCGGCCTCTGGCGGGAGTATTTTCCGGACAGAAAGTGGGGGCGGGTTCTGGTCTTTGACAAATCGCGCGCATAGCTTTCCCGGCAAAGGAGATCCCTATGACCAACCCACTGCTTGAGCCCTGGACCGGCGACTTCGCCCTGCCGCCCTTCGCCGCGATCCGCGACAGCGACTTCGCACCGGCCTTCGATGCGGCCCTTGCCGACGCCCGCGCCAATATCGCTTCCATTGCCGGGGATGCGGCGGCACCGTCATTCGCCAATACGATCGAGGCGCTGGAACTTGCGGAGGAAACGCTCAACCGGGTGGCGGGCGTGTTTTACAATCTTGCAGGCGCGGATTCGACGCCCAAGCGGGAAGAGCTGCAACGCGACCTCGCGCCGAAGATGGCGGCGTTTTCATCCGAAGTGACGATGAATGCAGCCCTTTTCGCGCGGATCGAGGCATTGTGGCAGGCGCGCGGGACGCTGGGCCTGTCGCCGGAAGAGGCGCGGGTGCTGGAGCTTTACCGGCGGATGTTTGTCCGCGCCGGCGCGGCATTGGACGAAGCGGGGCGGGGCCGCATGGCCGAGGTGAAAGAGCGGCTGGCGGTCCTGTCCACCGCCTTCACCCAGAACCTTCTCGCCGATGAGCGTGACTGGTGGATGCCGCTGGCCGAGGCCGATCTGGAGGGCCTGCCGGATTTCGTCATCGCCTCGGCGAAAGCCGCTGCCGAAGAGCGCGGGCAGCCGGGCCATGTGCTGACGCTCAGCCGCTCGCTTGTGGTGCCGTTCCTTCAGTTCTCGCCGCGCCGCGATCTGCGGGAAAAGGCCTATGAGGCCTGGGTGGCGCGCGGCGCGAATGGCGGGGCGACCGACAACCGGGCACTAGCGGCCGAGATCCTGAAGCTGCGGGAGGAGCGTGCGAAGCTCTTGGGCTATGAAAGTTTCGCGGCCTACAAGCTGGAGCCCGAGATGGCCAAGACGCCGGGCGCGGTGCGCGACCTACTGATGCGGGTCTGGGCACCGGCGCGCGGCAAGGCGCAGGCCGACGCCGAAGTGCTGACCCGGATGATGCATGCGGATGGCGTGAACGGCGATCTGGAAGCCTGGGACTGGCGCTATTACTCCGAGAAACGGCGGCTGGCCGAACATGACCTCGATGAGGGTGAGCTGAAGCCCTATTTCGGGCTGGACGCGATGACCGAGGCGGCCTTCGACTGTGCGAACCGGCTTTTCGGGCTGGATTTCCGGCCGCTGGACGTGCCTCTCTACCATGCCGATGCGCGGGCCTGGGAGGTGACGCGCGACGGTCGCTATATCGCCGTCTTCATCGGCGACTATTTCGCGCGGTCGTCGAAGCGGTCGGGCGCCTGGTGTTCCGCCTTCCGCGAACAGCGCAAGCTTGGCGGCGACCAACGACCTGTCGTCGTCAATGTCTGTAACTTCGCGAAACCGGCAATGGGGGAACCCGCGCTTCTGTCCTGGGACGATGCGCGCACACTTTTCCACGAATTCGGTCATGCGCTGCACCAGATGCTGTCGGACGTGACATACAGCCTCATCTCCGGCACCTCGGTGGCGCGCGATTTCGTCGAGCTGCCGAGCCAGCTTTACGAACACTGGCTGGAAGTGCCCGAAGTGCTCGACAAGCACGCCCGCCATGCAAAGACCGGCCAGCCGATGCCCGCTGCACTCCGCGACCGGCTCTTGGCGGCATCGACCTATGATCAGGGTTTTGCAACGGTCGAATATGTCGCCTCGGCGCTCGTCGATTTGGCTTTCCACGAGGGGGCCGCGCCGGCCGATCCGATGGCGGTTCAGACGCAGGTATTGGACGACATCGGTATGCCGTACGCGATCCGGATGCGCCACGCGACCCCGCATTTCGCCCATGTCTTTTCGGGAGACGGATACTCCTCGGGCTATTACAGTTACATGTGGTCCGAGGTGATGGATGCCGACGCCTTTGAGGCCTTCCGTGAGGCGGGGGACGCCTTCGATGCTGACACCGCGACACGGCTTGAAAAACACATCCTGTCGGCGGGCGGATCGGAAGAGGCCGATGCGCTTTACACCGCATTCCGGGGCAAGATGCCGGGGGTGGAGCCGCTTCTGAAAGGGCGTGGCCTGCTGGAACCCGCAGCGTGAGCATAGATTTCCTGATCATCGGCGGCGGCATTGCCGGGGTCTCGGCCGCCGCGCGGCTGTCGCATCTGGGCAAGGTCGTGCTGCTGGAAGCCGAGGATCACCTCGCCTATCACACGTCCGGCCGCTCTGCCGCACTATATGAGCCGAATTACGGCCTCGCGCCGGTTGTCGCGCTGTCGCGGGCGGGCGGCACCCATCTGCGGGGTACGGGCGTTCTCAGCCCGCGCGGCATGTTGCTGGTGGCGACGCAGGAGGAGCGCGCGGCTTTCGACGCCGATCGCGAGGCGCTCGGGCTAGAGGAGATCACAACCGATGTGGCGCGCGACATGGTGCCGGTCCTTGATCCGGCGCGGCTCGACCGTGCGGCTTTTGGCGCCCATGCCGAAGACATCGACACCGACCTGCTGATCCAGACCTTTGCGCGTGAGGCACGGGCGAACGGGGCAGAGATCATCACCGGCGCGCGCGTGACGGCGATTTTCCGGACGGGCGGCCACTGGCGGGCGGAATCGAAGAAAGGGAGCTTCGAAGGCCGCATTCTGGTCAATGCCAGTGGGGCATGGGCCGATGAGGTTGCCGGAATGGCCGGTATCCGGCCCATCGGTTTCACGCCGCTCCGCCGGTCGATGGCCCGTATTCCCGCGCCCGGCGGCCACGACCCTGCGCGCTGGCCGCTGATCTTCGGGGCAGGCGAAAGCTGGTACGCGAAACCCGATGCAGGTGCGCTGATCGTGTCGCCCGCCGAGGAGGACCCGACCCATCCGCATGATGCCTGGGCCGAAGATATGGTTCTGGCCGAGGGGATCGCGCGCTATCAGGCGATGGTGACCGAACCCGTGACGCGGCTCATTGCTTCATGGGCGGGGCTTCGGACCTTTGCGCCCGACAGGGTACTGGTGATCGGTCCCGATCCGGTCGAGCCCTCGTTCTTCTGGCTGGCCGGGCAGGGTGGTTACGGGTTCCAGTCCGCGCCCGCGGCCAGCCAGCTTGCCGCCGACCTGATCGCCGGGCGAATACCGGACATTGATCGCGCTATGGTAGAAGCCCTTTCGCCAAACCGCTTTTCGTGACATCCTGAACGAAACAGGCAAGACCCCGGGCAGGAGGGCGGAATGGGACGGATCGGGCGGATTCTGGCTTTGGCGATGGTCTGCGGGCTTGCAGCCTGCGGTGGAGGCCGGGTTGACGGCATTCCGCACCGTTTCAGCGATATCGACCCCTATAACTGGCGTGGAATCACGCCCGCGCATCACCCGGTCCACGGTATCGACGTGTCGCGTTATCAGGGCGATATCAACTGGCACCGCGTCGCCGCATCTGATGTGGCTTTCGCCTTCATCAAGGCGACAGAGGGCGGTGACCATGCCGATCCGGCCTTCGCCCAGAACTGGCAGGGCGCAGCGCGTGCAGGCATCCCGCGCGGAGCCTATCACTTCTACTACCTCTGCCGTTCGGCCGAAGAGCAGGCGGCGTGGTTCATCGCCAACGTGCCCTACACGCCCGGCGCCCTGCCGCCGGTTCTGGATGTTGAATGGAACCACCAGTCCCGCACCTGCCGCACCCGCCCCGATCCGGCGGTCCTGCGGGCCGAGATCCTGACCTTCCAGCGTATCGTCGGCGCGCGCTACGGCCAGCGCCCGCTGATCTATACAGCGGTGGATTTCTGGCAGGACAATGAGCTGTGGAAACTGAGGGGTGAGGAATTCTGGCTGCGGTCGGTCGCCGGCCATCCGCGCCAGAAGTTCCCCGGCCAAAGCTGGGCCTTCTGGCAATATACCGGCACCGGCGTGGTGCAGGGCATTTCCGGGCAAGCCGACCTCAACGCCTTTGCCGGGACCGAGGCGGACTGGTCCGCCTGGCTGATGCGTCGGCGGCTCTGAAGTCGAGTCACATTCAAAATACTGAATGAATTTGACTGAAGTCAAAGTCGGCCGCGCTCGCCCCATGTCAAACCTGCCGCCAAACCAATGCGGAGACTGACATGAGCTACAAGGGCCAGATCGACCAGACGCGCACCGAATTGCGCGCGCTCTACAAGACTATTCCCGCCGCGACGGCGGGCTTCACGACGCTGTCGAACGCGGTGAAGGAAAACGGGCCGCTCAGCATCAAGGAAAAGGAATACGTGGCGCTCGGCATGGCGGTGGCCTTGCGCTGTGAACCCTGCATCAACTTCCATGTCGAGGCGCTGATGAAGGCCGGAGCCACACGGGAGGAGCTTGGCGACGTACTGGCGATGGCGATCCAGATGGGCGGCGGGCCAACGCTGATGTATTCGGCCGCGGCGCTTGCTTGCTGGGATGAACTGGAATCGGCCGCGAAATAATCTGCCGCCACGTCAGCCGCAACTTGGATTGATCAGATCGCGGGATGGAGCCTAGTTTCGACAGGGACGGGTAAGCCAAGACCGGGAGATCGACGCCATGTCGCTGATGAAGGGGCGCAGCTGGGACGACTGGGTCGACCAGTACAAGCAGAGCCACCAGAACCGGTGGAATCAGCTGACGCACAGTTTCGGGATTCCGATGATCGTCATCTCGATCATTCTGGGCCTTCTGGCCTTCGCATGGCCGATGCTTTGGCCATGGGCGGCGGGGCTGTTCATACTGGGATGGGTCCTCCAGTTCATCGGCCACGCGATCGAGTGCAAGCCGCCGGAGTTCTTTTCCGACTGGCGGTTCCTGTTCGTCGGAACACGATGGTGGCTGCGGAAGATTACCGGCCGGCTGTAACGAAAAGACCCCGCCGAAGCGGGGCCTTTACTTGGAAACATGGTCCGATCAGCCGTTGACGCGGATGCGTTCGTTCGACGGGTCGAACGGGCTGTCCTCGACGACGATTGCATCCCATTCCTGACGCAGCATCCGCACCTTCAGCTTGGTGCCGACCTCGGCCAGTTCCGGGCTGACATAGCCCATGCCGATCTGCTTGCCGAAGGCGACCGAGTAGCCACCCGAGGTCAGACGGCCGACCTTCTTGCCATCGACAAGAAGCGCCTCCTTGCCCCACGGATCGGTGTCCTCCGGCCCGTCGATCAGCACGGTGACGCATTTGAAGCGCACGCCGGTGTCGATCATCGCCTGCTTACCCTGGAAGTCCTTCGAGAGGTCGATGAACCGGTCGAGGCCAGCCTCGGCAGGGGTCGCATCGCGGCCGAGTTCCGTGCCGAAGGCGCGGTAGGATTTTTCCTGACGCAACCAGTTCTGCGCGCGGGCGCCGACGAGCTTCATGCCGTGCTTCTCACCGGCCGCCAAGAGCAGATCCCAGAGGTAGCGCTGCATCTCGATCGGGTGGTGCAGTTCCCAGCCAAGCTCCCCGGTATAGGCCACGCGGATCGCGTTCACCGGGCACATGCCAAGTTCGATCTTGCGGGCCGAGAGCCAGGGGAAGCGCTTGTTCGACAGCGCGGTCTCCGGCTCGGCATCCTTGATGATCTCTTTCAGGATGTCGCGCGACTTCGGACCGGCGATGGCGAAGACGCCCCATTGGGTGGTGACGTCATGCATATCCACATGCGCACCGCCATTCGCGATGAAATCCTCGATCGACTTCTTCAGGTAGTCGGCGTCATAGGCCGTCCAGGCACCGGCGGAGACGAGGTAATAGTCGTTCTCGCCGTTGCGGACGATCGTGTATTCGGTCCGCGTCGTGCCGGTGGGGGTCAGCGCATAGGTCAGGTTGATGCGGCCGATCTTCGGCAGGGCGTTGCAGGTGAACCAGTCGAGGAAGGCGGTCGCGCCCGGACCGCGCACGATGTGCTTGGTAAAGGCGGTCGCGTCGATCAGGCCCGCGGTCTCGCGGATCGCCTTGGCCTCATCCACGGCATATTGCCACCAGCCACCACGGCGGAAGCTGCGCGAATCGTGGTCGAACGACTCGGGCGCGTCCTTCGGGCCGTAATAGTTCGGGCGTTCCCAGCCGTTCACCTGACCGAACTGCGCGCCAAGCGCCTTCTGGCGATCATAGACCGGCGCGGTGCGCAAGGGCCGGCAGGCTTCGCGCTCTTCGTCCGGGTGGTGCAGGATGAAGACATGTTCATAGCATTCCTCGTTCTTGCGCGCCGCATATTCGGTCGTCATCCACGAGCCGTAGCGCTTCGGATCGAGCGAGGCCATGTCGATCTCGGCCTCTCCGTTCACCATCATCTGGGCAAGGTAATAGCCGGTGCCGCCCGCGGCGGTGATCCCGAAAGAGAAGCCTTCGGCCAGCCACATGTTGCGCAAACCCGGCGCGGGGCCGACCAGCGGGTTGCCGTCCGGCGTGTAGCAGATCGGGCCGTTGAAATCGTCCTTGAGGCCGACGGTCTCGGACGACGGGATCCGGTGGATCATCGACATGTATTCTTCCTCGATCCGCTCCAGATCGAGCGGGAAGAGGTCGGCACGGAACGATTCCGGCACGTCGTAGAGGAAGCGGGCGGGCGCATTGCGCTCATAGGGGCCGAGGATCCAGCCACCTCGTTCCTCGCGGACATACCACTTGGCGTCGGCATCGCGCAGCACCGGGTGCTCGGGGTTGTTCTTGCGGTATTCCTGCAGCATCGGGTCCGGCTCGGTCACGATATACTGGTGCTCGACCGGGATCGCCGGGATCTTGATGCCCAGAAGCCGGGCAGTGCGCTGGGCGTGGTTGCCGGTCGCGGTGACGACATGCTCGGCGGTGATCACCACCTGCTCCTCGCTGGGCACGAGGTTGCCGCCCTTTTCCACCATCTTGGTGCAGGTGACCTTCCATTCGGAACCGGTCCACTGATAGCCATCGACCTGCCACTTGCGCTCGATCGTGACGCCAAGCTGACGCGCGCCCTTGGCCATCGCCTGGGTGACGTCGGCCGGGTTGATATAACCGTCCTGCGGATGGAAGATCGCGCCCTTCAGGTCCTCGGTCCGCACCAGCGGCCAGCGCTCCTTGATCTGCGCGGGGGTCAGGAACTCGTGGTAGACATCAGCGGTCTCGGCCACCGAGGAATAGAGCATGTATTCGTCCATGCGTTCCTGCGTCTGCGCCATGCGCAGGTTGCCGACGACGTAGAAGCCCGCATTGAGACCGGTCTCCGCCTCAAGCGACTTGTAGAAGTCGACCGAGTATTTGTGGATATGCGTGGTGGCATAGCTCATGTTGAACAGCGGCAGAAGCCCGGCAGCATGCCAGGTGGAACCCGAGGTCAGCTCGTCCCGCTCCAGAAGCATCGTATCCCAGCCTGCCTTGGCCAGGTGATAGGCGATCCCAGCTCCGACGGCACCGCCGCCGACGACAAGGGCTTTGACATGGGTTTTCATCGGGCCGACTCCTCGGGTGTATTTTCTGGCCCCTATCTGCCAGAGCCGCAAAAACGAGGAAATGTCAGCCCGACCTAAAGCGACGGAAAAACGACATGCCGACCTGTCGCTGATGTGCTTGACCGCAAATCCGGCGCAAAACCCCTCGACCCCGGGCGCTCGCCTGCCTAGGGTCGTGCGGTGTCAACAAGAGGGGGCCAGGATGGCGCGGACGGTTGTGATCGAGGCTCATGGCGGGCCGGAAGTGATGAAAATCGTAGACCGTCCGGTGGGCGAACCGGGGCCCGGAGAGATCCGGATTGCGCATAAGGCTTGCGGGCTGAACTTCATCGACGTCTATCAGCGCGAAGGGCTTTACAAGCTTGCCTTGCCCGCCGCGCTCGGCATGGAGGCGGCCGGCGTCGTCGAAGCGGTGGGTGAGGGCGTGATCCATCTCAAGCCCGGCGACCGCGCCGCCTATTCCAGCCAACCGCCCGGCGCCTATAGCGAGGCGCGCGTCATGCCCGCCGCGCAGGTCTGTCCCCTGCCCGACAGCATTTCCTTCGAGGAAGGCGCAGCAATGATGCTGAAGGGCCTGACGGTTGATTACCTCTTCAACCGCACGACACCCATAGCGAATGGCGACTGGGTTCTTTTCCACGCGGGCGCGGGCGGCGTGGGGCTGATCGCCTGCCAATGGGCGCGGTCGGAAGGGATCAACCTGATCGCGACCGCCGGATCGGACGCGAAATGCCAGATGGCGCTCGACCACGGCGCCCTACACGCGATCAACTACCGGACCGAGGATTTTGCCAAACGGGTGCGTGAGATCACCGACGGGCGCGGCGTGGATGTGGTGATGGATTCGGTTGGCAAGGACACGTTCGAAGGCTCGCTCAATTCGCTCCGCCCGCTTGGCATGATGATCTCCTTCGGCAACGCCTCGGGGCCCGTGCCGCCGGTGGATCTCCTGGCGCTGGCCTCGCGCGGATCGCTGAAGATCACCCGTCCGACGCTTTTCACCCATATCGCCGACCATGCGACCTGTCAGGAGATGGCCGGCAGGCTCTTTTCCAAGGTCGCGTCGGGGTCGGTGCGGATTGAGATCGGGCAGCACTTCCGGCTCGATCAGGTGGCCGAGGCGCACCGTGCGCTTGAGGCGCGCAAGACCACCGGATCGACGATCCTGACGCTCTAGTCGCCGATCGTGCAGCGCTTGGCGGAGCCAAGTTCGCTGCAGTTTCCGAATGCCCCCCGGTTGACCTTCACCTCGGCCGGGCGCGCGGCTTCGGCTTTCGACCCGCCGCCACCGAACAGGCCGCTCAGCATCGACATGATGCCTCCACCACCCGCTGCAGGCGCTTCTGCTGCCGGAGCGTCCGCTGCGGCCAGCTGGGTCTCTTGCGGTGCCTCTGGCTCGACTTCGGCTTTCTTTTCCTCGACCACGACAGGAGGAGCGGCAGCTTCGTCACGCAGCGCCTGGCTCGCCGCGTCAAGGCGCGCCTTCGCGGCCTCGTATTGCTCATCGTCAAGCCGCCCGTGCCGCCGGTTGATCTCCAGCGCGGCCATCTGAAGGTCGATATCGGCGGCGCGCGCCCTGATCCGTTGTTGCCGCGAAGCCTCGGCGACCCGGCGCTGTGCCTCTGCCTTCTGATCTTCTTCCGCGATCACGGGGGCGTTGGACC
Source organism: Albidovulum aestuarii (assembly GCF_029961185.1). Lineage (GTDB taxonomy): Bacteria > Pseudomonadota > Alphaproteobacteria > Rhodobacterales > Rhodobacteraceae > Albidovulum > Albidovulum aestuarii. The sequence continues at coordinate 27,740 of NZ_JASBQQ010000004.1, forward strand.
CGATGCCCGGCAGCGGTTCGCTCAGCATTGCATTCAGCCGGTCATAGTCGATCAGGTTGAGCAGCGTCAGGACATCCTCGTCCTCTGCCAGCGCCCGCACCGAAATGCGCAGTTCCTTTCCGATCTGGCCGGTGACAACCATATGGTCACGCTCCATGGCTTGCGCGCCGAAAAGACCGAGTTCCTCGCGGTAGGTGACGCCCTGTACAATCGCATAGCCATTCTTGCCGGACATCGCCTCGATATTGTTGGCCGCCATCTGCATCGCCATCCCGCTGAAACCACCGGGTTCCGGCGAAAGACGGGTCAATCGCATCGCAATGACAGCGCCGGGTTTCTGATAGACATAGACCTCGCTCGCATCCTGTGCATCGACGAGCGCCTTTCCAGCGGAGGTGAGTGCCTTCAGCATGGGATCATTCTTCAGCTCGTCAGGCGCGAAATCATCCTTCTGCAGGTCGTACCGCCCGCCAAACAACGCCTCGGCCCCCGCGTCCCAATCGGTCCGCGTCCAGCCCTCGGGGGCTTCGGGCAGATGGTCGCGCGGGTCCATGCCGCGCAGGCGGTTGCGTTCCGTCTCGGCAGCGAGTGCGGCCTGATGATCGCCGAAACGACCGGTGATGGTCTTCAGATAGTCTGTCGCCCCGAAAGCGCCCGATGTGCTTTCCGCCCGGCGGGCCTGATTGACATAGTCCACGGCACCGACGGCAATTCCTGCGATGGCGACGAACGCACCAAGAAATACCTTGGACATAGGCTGCTCCGTTAAATCAATTCAATCAACGGTTTCGCAGCCGAACGCGACCGAAATGTGGCCTCCGCCTGAAGAAAGTGTGGACCTGAGAATCCGGCGGGCCGGAGGGTGTGTCACAGCATCGACGGCACCACCAGATCGGGCGGCCGGTGACCGTCGGCGAAGGTCTTGATGTTGATGATTACCTTCTCACCCATCTCGGTCCGGCCCTCGAGCGTGGCCGAGCCCATATGCGGCAGCAGGACGACATTCGGCAGCGCCCGCAGGCGGGGATTGATCTCGTGCCCGTGCTCGAACACATCGAGACCGGCGCCCGCAATCTCGCCCGCGCGCAGCATCCGGGTCAGCGCATTTTCATCGATCACCTCACCGCGCGAGGTGTTCACGATCACCGCACCTTCCTTCATCAGGCGCAGGCGTCGGGCGTTCATCAGGTGGAAGGTTGCAGGCGTGTGCGGGCAGTTGATCGACAGCACATCCATCCGACTGACCATCTGATCGAGACTTTCCCAATAGGTGGCTTCAACCTCGGCCTCCTGTTCCGGGCGCAGGCGTTTGCGGTTGTGATAGTGGATCTGCATGCCGAAGGCATGGGCGCGCCGCGCCACGGCCGTGCCGATCCGGCCCATGCCGAGAATTCCCAGACGCCGCCCGCCGACGCGCCCGCCCATGAAGGCTGTGGGGGCCCAGCCCTGCCAGTTGCCCGACTGCATCACGGCCAGCCCCTCGGGGATGCGGCGCGTCACGGCGAGGATCAGCGCCATCGTCATGTCGGCGGTATCTTCGGTCACAACGCCCGGCGTGTTCGACACCAGAACGCCGCGCTGACGGGCGGATTGAACGTCGACATGGTCAATGCCCGCGCCGTAGTTTGCGATCAGCTTCAGCTTGTCGCCCGCCTGCGCTAGAAGGTTGGCGTCGATATGGTCGGTCACGCAGGGCACGATCACATCCGCCCGTCGCATCGCGGCGGCAAGCTCATCCCGGCTCATCCGCGTATCGGGGTCGCGCAGTTCGACATCGAACAATTCCTTCATCCGGGTCTCGACGACCTCGGGCAAGCGTCGCGTGACGACAACACTCAGACGCTGTGATCCCATCGGATGCTCTCCTCTCTTCCAAACCGGCGTTTCTCTTGGCAAAGTATGGGCGCAACGGGGCGGGCCACAAGCCCCGAATGACAGCGCCCTTCAGGCTTGGGCGAAAAACGGGCAGACGATGCAGGCAGGCATGACCAAGTCACACAAGTTTCGGGCGTTCCTTGCCCAGATCGCGCTTTGCGCCGGGCTGGCGACGCCCGGTTTCACGGCTCCGAACGGCGATGGCGCCCGCGGCCCCGTCACCAATCTGCCGCTGCCGCGTTTCGTGTCGCTGAAGGCAGCCGAGGGCAATGTGCGGCGCGGACCGAGCCTCAGCCACCGCATTGATTGGGTGTTCCGCCACCGCGACATGCCGCTTCTCGTGACGGCCGAGTTCGGACACTGGCGCCGGGTCGAGGATCAGGAGGGGCAGGGTGGCTGGATCTATTACAGCCTGCTTTCCGGTTCACGCACCGTCAGCGTCGCAACAGACCGGGCCGCGCTGCGCAGCCGCCCCGATCCCGAGGGGCCGGTGGTTGCCGAGGCCGTGACCGGCGTGATCGGGCGTCTTGGCGAATGCGGGCCCGACTGGTGCCGGATCGCGGCAGGCGGCACCAAGGGCTGGGTCGAGAAGACCGCGCTCTGGGGCGTGGCGCGCGACGAATTGCGGGAATGACGCCAGAAGATATCGCCTGCGCATGACACGTTTCGGATATTCACTGTCCTGCGCGAATCCAGTCCGAGAAATCGGCGCCTGTTGGCACCTCTTGCGCCCGTGCAGTAATCGCGCCGCGGCTGCGGCGCTCGCTCATCGCGATCTCATCGCGGAGCCCGCCGATCTCATCGAGGTATTCTGGCAGCAGCCCTGACTTCACCAGCCGGATATCGAGCGGCATTTCGGGCGCGACCAGTTTCGCGAGTTGATAGACCGTCGTCGTGCAATTGTCGGTAATCGTGTTGTAAAACTCCGGGCTCTCGGCCAGCGCGTTGCCGAAACTTGTATAGGTCAGGAACATCTCGCGCATCCGCGCCTGATCCAGCCGGACCGGATAGAGGCGCACGTCTTCCTTGCGGTGGTTCGTGCGCAATTTGACGATATCGTTTTCCTCGGCCGCGATCAGCACCAGTTCGAACTTGCGGAAGAAACCACCAAGAATTTCGAACTCCTCACCCGCTTCGCGCCGTATCTCGACCGAGAAGACGACATGCTGGCCATCGCTGAAGCCGAAGCTGACCAGAAGGTGGGCGATGTCGGGATTGTCCCAGACCGAGGTGAACATGTCGATACTGTCGAGCTTCGTCAATTCGTAGTGCCGCGTGACCCAGTGTTCCTCGGCCCTGTCGCGATCCTGCCAGTCGAAGGCACGGACATTGTGCAATGTGACCTGGTCGCCCGCGATCTCGGCGGTGACGCCGCGGGCGACATCGGCGGCCCAGTCGCGGTCGTTTGAGGGTTGGATGGTCATGTACCAGCCGCCGATGATTACCGCGATGAGCGCGAGGCCCGCCAAACCCGCCCTTCGCGACCGGAAGCGCAGGGCGAGCGTGGTCAAAGCGGCGGCGATCAGCGCAGCCTCAAAGGCAATCAGAAGGGCACCCGCGAAGTGAACCGACAAGGCCGCAGCGGCCCAGGCGGTGGTGCCAAGTGTCAGGACGACAAAGCCCGCAAGGGCCACAAGGCTTAGGTAACGGGTGCGGCGGGACGGTTGGGTCATGGGACCTCCGTACACAAAGAATGACCGCCGGGCGAGGGGCCCGGCGGTCCATTATGTCACGCGGCCATAGGGGGGCCGACTTGCCGCACCGATCCAACGACAACGGTTAACCGGGCAGCACATCTTGCGCATCCGCCACCACTGACCAACCACGCCGCATGGCGTGAATACCGACCGCCATCAGCGCCAAACCGAAACCGGCCGCCGTCAGACGCGCCAGCGCCAGACCGCCGGCCGGGCTCAAGCCGACGCCGAAAGCCATTGCGGTCAACGCCAGCGCGAGCCCGACAAAGCGTGGGACGACGCCAATCCTCAGCCAAACAATGCCGAGCATGGCGTAACCGGCAACGGTCAGAATCCCGGCCAGCGGGAAGAAAACCGCCACCGGCCCCATTGCATCGCCTGCGCCATGATCCTGAATGACCTCCGGATAGTTCATTGCGAGAAATGGCGCGATCAGCACCTCGTAGTAATCCAGCCCGAAGATCATCATCATCCCGACGAACAGCATCACGAACCCGGTCAGGCCGAGCTTTCCAGCCCTGAGGGCGGTCGGGACATAAAGGGCAGTCGTGCCAAGAAGGCCCAGCACCAGCGAGAGCGCGAAAAGCGCGTGAATGAATATCCAGCCCGACGACGCGATCGTCCCGGCGCTCATGTGATGGGGATGCGCGATATAGGAATAGCCGAGCGCGGCCCCGGAGAGGATCAGCCCGGCGGCGCCGGCGCGTGTGATGGAAGCGAGTTTCATAGTGGGTCCTTTCATTGATGGATCAGATTGGCAGGCGAAGGCCACGGAGCTTTCGGAAAAGCGCCAGCCCGCCGAAGATCGCCACCAGAGCCGGGAGTCCGATCAGCATCATCTGCGAAACAGCCGCGAAAACGTTCATGCGTAGATGGATGTCCTGCCGGGCGGGCGCTTCACCGATGTCAAACGCGACCTCCTCCCATTGAGGCAGGCCAAGACTCGTCCAGGTGCCGTTCGAATAGCCGTAAGGTTCCTGCGGCAGGCCAAGGAACGGACGGTTGAGCTCGCTATCCGCATCCTTGTCATGGTGCGCGATGACCGCGTAGCGGCCAGACGGAATGTCGTCCGCAGCCCAGACGGCGCGACCATCGTGGATCGGCACCGAGACGATGCGCACCACCGGTATCTCACCGCGATAGCCTGCTTCACCCTCCATCAGGACGATGCGGGCCATGCCGGAACTGTCCGCAAAACCGGAGATGGTCAGACTGATTTCTCCCGCGGTCACCGGCAGTGCGGTCGCAAGTGCCAGTATCAGACCCGGAATAAGTGATTGATTCATCTGTTGTCCTTTCAAGTGCGTCGTGGCGACGACATGACTGCTGCGGACCCGCTCGGATTTCGAGCACGGGTTCGTCAGATGAGAAGGTTGTTTCGCGAAACTAGGCGATGGTACGGTTCGCGAAGCGTGAACCGTGATGGGATCTCCCCGCGATCCGGCGCGGCAGGACTGCTTGGAAGCGTCGCGCTGCGCTATGTGATTGCGATTGCGGCGACTGCGGCCCTCATGGTCTGGCAGGCGGGCGATGCAGTGCGCGCGGGGGCCGACCTGACGGACCTGACCCTGTTCTGGACGGTTTCGGTGACCGCCGGGTGGTTGCAGATGATCCTGATCGCGCGCGGTGTGCGTGCCTCATTCGGGGCGGATCGTTACCCCGGCTGGAGCCTGCTCATCGCCTCATCCCTTATCGGAGCCGTACCTTTGACCTTCGAAGTGCGCTGGCTGATGGAAAGCATCCTCGCCCCGCGCGCGGGCTTGCCGCCACCCTGGGTGACCTATCTGAACGTCACTGTCATCAACACGGTCTTCTCGCTCATCCAGTATGTGTTCATAGAACGTTGGCCGCTGCTGAGCCGCGCCGCTTCCGAAGCTGTGTCCCGGTTTCCAGATCATCCCGGAACGCCGCCACCCGCCTCGCCGCAATTGCCCGCGGTCAACCTGCTCCGTCGACAGCCCGAAGGCGTCAATGGTGTCATCCGTTTCCTGCAAATGGAGGACCACTATCTGCGCGTTCATACTGACGATGGCAGCGGACTTGTCCTGTACCGGATGAGCGACGCGGCAGAGGATCTTGCCGGTACGGACGGCATGCAGGTTCACAGGTCATGGTGGGTTTCGCGCGCTGCGGTCGACAGCGTGCGGCTGGAAAACCGCAAGCGGACAATCGTGACAAAATCAGGCGCCGAGATTCCGGTCGGCCGTTCGTTCGAACCAGCGCTCCGAAAGGCGGGTTGGTTCTGAGCCACTGAAATGCAAACGGGCGGGGACAACCCCGCCCATTCTGGATATCACCGCCGGTATCAGACCGACAGGCAGATGTATTTCATCTCCAGATAGTCCTCGACGCCGTGATGGCTGCCTTCACGGCCAAGGCCCGACTGCTTGACGCCACCGAAGGGCGCGACCTCGGTCGAGATCAGACCGGTATTCACGCCGACCATGCCGTATTCCAGCCCTTCCTGAACCCGCGTGATGCGGCCGATGTCACGGGCGTAGAAATAGGAAGCAAGGCCGAAGATCGTGTTGTTGGCCAGCGCGATCACTTCCTCTTCCGTGTCGAACTTGAAGAGGGGGGCGAGGGGGCCGAAGGTCTCTTCGGTCGAAACCTTCATCGCGGGCGTGATGCCGGTGACGACGGTTGGTTCGAAGAAGGTACCACCAAGGGCGTGGCGCTTGCCGCCGGTGACGACCTTGCCGCCGCCAGCGAGCGCGTCGGCGATGTGCTCCTCAACCTTCTCGACGGCCGCTTCGTTGATCAGCGGGCCGGTGGTGACACCGTCCTTCAGACCGTCGCCCACGTTCAGCTTGGCGACAGCGGCCGACAGCTTCGCGGCAAAGGCGTCATAGACACCCGCCTGCACATAGATGCGGTTGGCGCAGACGCAGGTCTGGCCGTTGTTGCGGAACTTGGAGATCATCGCGCCTTCGACCGCCTTGTCGAGATCGGCGTCATCAAAGACGATGAACGGCGCGTTGCCGCCTAGCTCCATCGAGCATTTCATGACCTGATCGGCGGCCTGACGCAGCAGGATACGGCCAACCTCGGTCGAACCGGTGAAGGTCAGCTTGCGGACTGCGTGGTTCTCGCAGAACTCCTTGCCGATGGCCGAGGATTTCTTCGAGGTGATGACCGAGAAGACGCCGGCGGGCACACCTGCACGTTCGGCCAGCACCGCCATGGCGAGCGCCGACAAGGGCGTCTCGGCGGCGGGGCGTGCCACGAAACCGCAGCCCACGGCAAGCGCGGGACCCGCCTTGCGGGTGATCATCGCGTTGGGGAAGTTCCACGGCGTGATCGAGGCCGCCACCCCGATCGGCTGCTTGATCACGGTGATGCGCTTGTCGCGCTGATGGCCGGGGATCGTCTCGCCGTAGATGCGCTTGGCCTCTTCGGCGAACCATTCGATGAATGACGCGCCATAAACGACCTCGCCCTTCGCCTCGGCCAGAGGTTTGCCCATCTCGGCGGTCAGGATCGCGGCAAGGTCATCGGCATTCTCGACCATCAGGTCATGCCACTTGCGCAGCACGGCGGCGCGCTCCTTACCGGTGCGGGCGGCCCATTCGTGGCGCGCCTTGTCAGCGGCGGCGATGGCGCGGGCGGTCTCGGCACGATCAAGATCGGGCACGGAACAGATCACGTCGCCACGGGCGGGGTTGATCACCTCGAACGTCGCGCCGTCATCGGCGTCGATCCATTCGCCTGCGACATAGGCCTTGGTCGCCAGAAGCGTCGGGTCCTTCAGAAGGGCGCGGAGGTCGGTGACGGAATCGAGCATGGGAATCTCCTTTCTTAGAGCCGGCCGGGCCGGGACGATCGTTGTTAAGCCTGCCGGGGGGCGGAATGCAAACTTAAAATATTCAGCGCCCGCAGAAAATTTTGATCACCCGCAGGTAAGCCGGCCGGAACACCGCCAACATTGCAAAAACCGCGAAAGCGCGCGATGCATGGCGGCGGAGGACCTTCCATGCGCTATGACGATGCCTTTGCGAATGGCAAATATATCGAGGGGGCCGAGGCCTATCCGCCGCTTTGGGCGGAAAAGGCTGCACAGTTCCGTGCGGCGCTGGGCGCACGGGCCCGGCTTGGCCTGCCCTATGGCACGGGTGAGCGGAACTGGTTCGACCTCTTCCTGCCCAAGGGGAAGCCCGAGGGGCTTCTGGTCTTCATCCATGGCGGCTACTGGCGCGCCTTCGGCCCGCGCGATTTCTCGCATCTTGCGGCAGGAGCGATCGCGCGTGGCTGGGCCTGTGCGATACCCGCCTACACGCTTGCCCCCGGCGCACGGATCAGCGCCATCACCGCCGAGATTGCCGCGAGCCTCCCCATCATGGCGGCAGAGGTGGCGGGTCCCATCGTCCTGACGGGGCATTCGGCGGGTGGACATCTGGCCGCGCGGATGGTGTGCCGCGATATCGCGCTGCCCGACGCCCTCTCCGCACGGCTCACCCGTTCCGTGCCGATCTCCCCCCTGACCGATCTGCGCCCGCTGATCGAGACCTCAATGAACGACGACTTCCGGCTGGATCGCGCCGAGGCGGCGGCTGAAAGCCCCGCACTTCTCACGCGCCGTTCCGGCGTGCCGGTCCATGTCTGGGTCGGCGGCGCCGAACGCCCGTCCTTCCTAGATCAGGCCCGCAGGCTCGGCAATTCATGGGCCTGTCCGGTGACGGTCGATGCCGGGCGGCACCATTTTGACGTTATCGAGGGGCTGGAAGGGCCGGACACGCCACTGATGGCCGCGCTCATCGGATAGGCTGCCCCCCTCCCTGCCATTGCCGCTTCAGCTACGCCCGAACCGCGTTTGCCATGTCGGGACGCGGTCGCCCGGCCGGGCATTGGCCTCAAAGACCGCGCGGGCGATGGCGCGGGCAAGGCAGCAGGCGGCGGCATGGCCGATCAGGAACGCGTCGGTGTGGGGATCGGTCAGGGCGCGCGCGCCGGTCGCCGCGGCAAAGACCAGATCGCCGTCGAAAGGTGTATGGGCGGGCACGATGGCGCGGGACATCCCGTCATGCGCCGCAATGGCCATCCGTGTCACCTGCGCCTTGTCGAGCGCCGCATCGGTGGCGACGATGGCGATGGTTGTGGCCTCACCCAGTTGTTTCGATAGAACTGGTTCGGCCGCGGGATCGTACGCCACGGCAGGGCCGAGCCCGCCGAACTCCGCTCCGATCTCCCACGGGGCCGCCCAGAACTGCGGGCCGCCGTTTGCGGTGACCGACCCGATGGCGTTGACAGCAACCAGTGCCCCCACCGTGATGCCGCTCTCCAGCACAGCCGAGGCTGAGCCGAGCCCACCCTTCAGGTCATGCGTCACAGCCCCGGTCCCGGCCCCAGCCGTGCCTACACCGAAGCTCACATCCGCCGCGTCGAAGGCCGCGCGACCGAGCGCGCGGTAAGGGTTCTCCGCCCAGCCTTTGTCGCCGCCGTTGAGCAGATCGAAAAGGATCGCCCCCGGCACGATGGGCACCTTTTGATCGCCGACAGCAAATCCCCGCCCCGCCGCGCGGAGCCCATCGGCAACGCCGGAACAGGCGTCGAGGCCAAAGGCTGAACCACCGGACAGGACCAGCGCGTCGACCTCGGCCACCAGCTTGTCCGGCGCCAGAAGATCGGTTTCCCGTGTGCCGGGCGCGCCGCCCATGACATGGACCCCGGCAACGAAGGGGCGGTCGCCCAGCAGAACGGTCGCGCCCGATCGAAGGCGATCATCCGAGGCATTGCCGACCCTCAGCCCGGCGACATCGGTGATCAGGTTCCGCGGCCCCGGACGCATCAGATATGCGCCTTGGCCGAGGCTGTCGCCGCATCTCCGGTATTCGGCGTCCCCTTTGGTTCGATCAGCATCACCTTCGCCTCCTTCTCCGCGCGCGGCCGGTGGCGGATGCCTTTCGGCACCACGAACAACTCGCCTGCCCTCAGCACATGCGTCTCGTCCCCGACATCCAGCATGACCTCGCCCTCGATCACCAGAAAGAAATCGTCGGTATCGGGATGGTCGTGAAACGGAAACGCGCCCTGAAACTTCACCACCATGATGTCATTGCCGTTGTATCCGGCCACGACCTTCGGGTCCCAGTGCGTGTCGAACATGGCGAGCTTTTCTGCAAGATTGACCACCCTCATCAAAGCCTCACTTTCTGTCCTGAAATACTCCGGGGGTCCGGGGGCAGCGCCCCCGGCTTCCTTACAGTTAGCCCTTCTGGCGGATGATTTCATCTGGTCCGTCAAAACCAAGTACCGGGGCGGTGTCCAACAGGCGACACCAGCCGGGGTCGTTTTTGGACTAGCCCCCACGGCGTGCGATGCGCTAGACAGCGCCCGAGCCCGTGGCGATGGCGTCGCCGCAGGGGCAGCCGCCCCGCCGCTTGCGGAGAAATCCGCCGCAGTCCTGTACGCCGGGACCTTTCGGGGTTCCCGTGCCACTGGCCGGACCCCATTATGTGAGGTCTGAACAAATGACGGAACGTCCCCAGCAATACCGGTTTCATCAGGGCAACAAGGTCCTGCCCTTCGCCGCGTCGGAATACGATCAGCGGCTGGGCGGGTTGCGCGCCATCATGGACGCGGAAGGCGTCGATGCGGTCGTGCTCACCTCGATGCACAACATCGCCTACTACTCCGGCTTCCTCTACTGCTCCTTCGGGCGGCCCTACGCCCTCGTCGTCACCGCGACCGAGGATGTGACGATTTCGGCGGGCATCGACGCGGCCCAGCCCTGGCGGCGCAGCCATGGCGACAACATCACCTATACCGACTGGCAGCGCGACAATTACTGGCGCGCGATCCTGTCGGTGACCGGTCCGGGCAAGACCATCGGTTATGAGGCCGACCACCTGACGCTTCTTCAGTCCGACAAGCTGAAAGCCTTCCTGACACCTGCCAAGACGGTCGATATCGCCCCCGCGACGATGAAACAGCGCATGCACAAATCTGCGGCCGAAATCGCGCTCATCAAGCATGGCGCGAATGTCGCCGATGTCGGCGGCTATGCGATCCGCGACGCGGTCAAGGTCGGTGCGCGCGAGATCGACGTGGCCATGGCAGGCCGCGACGCGATGGAAATGGAGATCGCCAAGCGCTTCCCGGATGCCGAATACCGTGACACCTGGGTCTGGTTCCAGTCGGGCATCAACACCGACGGCGCCCATAACCCGGTAACGTCGCGCGAATGTCAGGTCGGCGATATCCTCAGCCTGAACACCTTCCCGATGATCTCGGGTTACTACACCGCGCTTGAACGCACGATGTTCGTGCGCGAGGTCGATGCGGCGTCCCTGAAGATCTGGGAAGCCAACGTCGCCGCCCATGAATACGGGATGAGCCTCCTGAAACCCGGCGTCTCCTGCGCCGAGGTAACGGCGAAGATCAACGACTTCTTTAAAGAGCGTCAGCTTCTGCAATACCGGACCTTCGGCTATGGCCATTCCTTCGGCGTGCTTTCCCACTACTATGGTCGCGAGGCAGGGCTGGAACTGCGCGAGGATATCGACACGGTGCTGGAACCCGGCATGGTGATCTCGATGGAGCCGATGCTGACCATCCCCGAAGGCCAGCCAGGCGCGGGCGGCTACCGCGAGCACGACATCCTCGTCATCACCGAGGACGGCAACGAGGATATCACCAAATATCCCTACGGGCCGGACTTCAACGTGGTCGGCTGATCATTTTGGAAAGGCGCCGCTCTCGCGGCGCCTTTTTCGGGAAGGCGGCTCATGCGCTTCTGCGGTCCTCACAGCAGATCCCCGTACTGTTTCCTGAGATCTGTCTGATGTGGAAAATCGCCGTTTGCCAGGTAGGCGCGCTCGGCATCGGTAGACTCCCGGCCCAAGACGTCGTTCCGATGTGGATGACGGCCGAATGCTGCAATGACCGCCCGGTGGAGTTTGGGTTGCTGCGAACCTCTTCGGTATGCCTCCTTCAGATTTTCGGGCGCTTCTTCAGCAAGGGCCTCAGCAATGGCCACCGCGCGATCCAGATTTGAAAGATGGTCCGGGCATTCACAATGCTCCAGCGGGATTTTGTAGGCGGTCTTGTACCATACGTGTTCAAGCGCATCGAAATGCCCGTTTTTGAACCCGTCGAGGCAAAGGCGCAGCGCCTTTGGATCCTGGGAGAACGCTTTGGCCGTGCCTGCCCACACAGTTCGTGGAAACTGGTCCAGGATAATTATCAACGCAAAACGACCCACAGCAGTTTCAGCCCAATGATCGAACTCTCCCTCCGCTGCCATCCGTGTGATGTCCGAATACCTCTTGATAACTTCCTCGTTCGCGCCGCCGCGCATGCGCCACATCCAAAGGTCAAGGTGCTCCTTGAGCTCCGGCGCTGAGCCTTCGGGAAACCAGAACTCAATAATCTCTTCGGGAGTGACCGATGGTTTGTTCATTGATAGGCCCTTCTCGGCAACGCGCGGTCAGTTTGCTCGCAACAGACTACACAATCACGTTACACATACCATTCTCCGTCAGTTTGCGGGAGAACAGGTTCAGGGCCTTCCCTCTTTCATTCCGACGTGTTTGAGTGCTTCCTGCTTGGGCTCACACTGCACATTCACGGTTTGCTATTGGCTGAACATCTGCCTGGCGGCGGAATCGCAACACCTCGGTCATGTGAGCGGTATCGGCGTTGGCAGAACGTGCAGGCGCTGCTACTCGATAGGCACGCGAACAGTCCGGGGAGGCGGCACATGGGCGGGATTACGATGACGCGGCGGGGTTTTGCCGCTTTGGCCGTAGCAGGCGCACTCACGGGCTGCGCCCGGTCGGGTGAAGTCTTCGAGGAGATCGGCGCCGATGTCACCCAGTCGAACTTCGTCGAAGGTTATGGCCCGGTGGCGGACGGCGAGTATCTCCTGCCCGGCGTGCCCTCCGAGTATCTTGAAGGCGTGAACCGCCGCGCGCTCGTCGCCTATACCGGCGATCAGGCCCCCGGGGTGATCGAGATCGACCCCTTTGCGAAGTTCCTCTTTCTGGTGAACGACGACGGCAGCGCCTGGCGCTATCCGATCGCCGTCGGGCGCGCGGGCAAGACGCTGCGCAGCAGCACCACTATCCGCCGCAAGGAGGAATGGCCGGGCTGGCAGCCCACGGCGAACATGCTCCGGCGTGAGCCCGAGGTCTATGGCCCCTTCGCCAATGGCATCCCGGGCGGATTGGCGAGCCCTCTCGGCGCGCGCGGGCTCTATCTCTATTCCGGCTCACGCGACACGTACTACCGGATTCACGGCACCAACGATCTCGGCTCGATCGGGAATTCCGGGTCGGCGGGCTGCATCCGCCTCTTCAATCAGGACATCATCGACCTTTATGACCGCATCCCGCTCGGCACCCACGTGGTGATCCGCACGTATGAGGAGTCCGTGCGGATCGAGGGGGAGGCGATGGCCAATCGCGGTATGGAACTGCCGCCCAAGATCGTCTCGCCCGAGACAATCTATGGCGCGCTGGACGACACTGCGGGTTAAAGCCGGATCACGTAATCCTTCCGCGTCGTTTCGATCACTTCCCAGGTGCCGGAAAAACCCGGGCGCAGGATGAAGCTGTCGCCGGCGGTGAGCGGATATTCGGTGCCGTCATCCGAAGTGATCACCGAACGCCCCTTGAGAATGCGGCAATACTCCCACTCGTCATACGAAATGCGCCACTTACCCGGCGTTGCTTCCCAGATGCCGCAATAAAGACCGTCGATTTCCTCGGCGTTCCAGGTAGTGAACCGCGGATCGCCTGAAATCAGTTTCTCTGGTGCGGGGGCATCGTGTTCGGCCTCGGCGGCGTCGGGGGTCAGGCGGAGGAAATTGGGCATGATTGTCTTTCCTGTTGGGGCACGGTGGCAAGATCTGCCCTCTGCCCGTTGCAAAGGCAATGGGGCACAAGCCTTTGCTGGACCCGCTCGACGGGCGGCGTATAGTAGCGCGAACACGAAGCTGGAAATGATGCTGCGTTGCGGCTATCCTTTTTCTGCGACTGCGAAGGAGGGCGGTATGAGTGCGACGGGTGAAGTGAAGCGGCCGGTTCCGCCCGATATCAGGGCGCGTAAGGGCGGCACGCCACTGGTGGTCCTGACCGCCTATACGACGCCGGTCGCCCGGCTTGTCGATCCACATTGCGATATCGTCCTTGTCGGCGACAGCCTTGGAATGGTGATCCATGGCCTGCCCTCGACGCTGGGCGTGACGATGGAGATGATGATCCTGCATGGTCAGGCGGTCGCACGCGGCACGTCGAAGTCGATGCTCGTCATCGACATGCCTTTCGGCTCGTATGAGGAAGGGCCGGAACAGGCCTTCCGCAATGCTGCGCGGCTGATGGTGGAAACCGGCGCTGCGGCCGTCAAGCTTGAGGGCGGCGTGCACATGGAGGAAACCATCGCCTTCCTCACCGCGCGCGGCATTCCGGTCATGGCTCATATCGGACTGACGCCGCAGGCGGTGAATACTTTGGGCGGTTATCGCGTGCAGGGGCGCGGCGAGGATGCGGCACGCATCCGCCGTGATGCCGAGGCGGTTACGCGGGCCGGGGCGTTTTCCGTGGTTCTGGAAAAGGTGCCCGACGCGTTGGCGCGTGAGATCACGCAGGCCATCGACATTCCGACCATCGGTATCGGTGCCTCGGCAGATTGCGACGGTCAGGTGCTGGTGGTCGACGATATGCTGGGGCTCTTCACCGCCTTCCGGCCGAAATTCGTGAAACGCTATGCCGAACTCGGCGAAGAAGCCGACCGTGCCATCGCCGCCTATGCGGCCGAGGTCCGGGCGCGGACCTTCCCGGCGCCCGAACATGTCTTCGGCGACAAGGCCCCTGGCAAATGACCGACGTGATCCGGAGCGCAGAAGCTCTGCGCGAGAAGGTGGCGGGCTGGAATCGCGCAGGCGCGCTGGTGGGTGTTGTGCCGACGATGGGCGCATTGCATGATGGGCATCTGAGCCTCGCCCGCGCCGCGCGCAAGCAATCCGACCGGGTGATCGTGACGATCTTCGTCAATCCGATGCAGTTCAATAATCCCGAAGACCTGAAGAAATACCCGCGTGACGAGGCGCACGATCTGGCGCTCTTGGAGGCGGACGGGGTCGATGTGCTTTTCGCGCCCGGCCCGGAAGAGGTCTATCCCAATGGCTTTGCCTCCAAGGTCTCGGTGTCGGGCGTATCCGAACCGATGGAGGGCGCGTTCCGCCCCGGCCATTTCGATGGTGTGGCGACAGTGGTGACCAAGCTTTTTGGCATGACGCAGGCAGGGCGGGCGTTCTTTGGCGAGAAGGACTGGCAACAGGTGCAGGTCGTGCAACGGCTTGTGCGCGACCTCAATATCCCGACCCGGATCATTCCCTGCGCGACGATCCGCGAGGAAGACGGGCTCGCCATGTCCTCGCGCAATGTGCGGCTGACGGCGGCAGAGCGTGCCATCGCCCCGGCGCTTCACCGGGAAATGCAGACGGCAGCCGCGGCGATCCGGGGTGGGGCCTCTGCCGATGCCGCGCTTGGTGCGGCACGGAAGGCGATCCTGGCGGCGGGGTTCGCTTCGGTCGAGTATCTCGACCTGCGCGACGCCGAAACGTTGGAGACCGTGACCAGCCTCGATCGTCCGGCCCGGCTTCTCGCTGCGGCGATGCTGGGCGAGGTCAGGCTTATCGACAATATCGCGGTTTAAAGTATGTCCGGGCCTTGCGGCCCGGACCCGCGGGGGGCGCTGCCCCCCGTACCCCCCGGAGTATTTTGGCCAAGAAGAAGTCAGGTCGCGAGAAGGTCGGCAAGGACCAGCGCCATGACGCGGGCCGCGTCTTCCATGTCCTGAATGCCGATCCATTCGTCGGGCTGATGGGCCAGGTCGAGGATGCCGGGCCCATAGGCGATGCAGTTCTTCAGACGCCCGATCCGGTCGATATGTTTCTGGTCATAGGTGCCGGGAGAAACGACATAGTCTGCCTGCCGCCCCAGAACACGCTCGATGGCCGCTGCCGTCGTGCTGACAACCGGCGCGTCCCGTTCCGTCATCACCGGCTGAACTTCGAACAGGTCGCGGATCTCGTAGTCGAAGGACGGGCGCGCGGCCTTCACCCGCTCCATCAGCGCCGCGACTTCGCGTTTGACCCCGGCCAGATCCTCCTCGATCAGGAAGCGCCGGTCGATGGTGATGCGGCAGCGGTCAGGGACGCAAGGCGCGGGCAGGCCGGTATAGTCCTCGGCCTGCTCGGCCGCGCCGCCATGGATCGCGTTGATGTTCAGCGAGGGTTGCCGGGCGCCACCCGGAATGACCGGCATCTCGGTGCGCTTCGTGGCGAGAAGCGGGAAGAGCACCGCCTCCATCTCGGCCAGAACCGCCCACATGTGACGGACCGCGCAATCGCCGAGAAAGGGCATGGAGCCATGGGCGATCCGCCCCTTCGTCTCGATCTCGGCCCACCAGACGCCGCGATGGCCAAGGCAGATGCGGTCCTTGTGCAGGGGTTCGGGGATAATGACATGCTGCACGCGTTCGGGCGCGAACCAGCCCTGTTCGGCAAGGTAGGCGACGCCGCCAAAGCCCCCCGATTCCTCATCCGCCGTGGCGCTGATCTCTATCGCACCGCGATAGTTGGGGCAGGCGGCGATGAAGGCCTCGGCCGCGATGATCGACGCGGCCAGGCCCCCCTTCATGTCGCAGTCCCCCCGCCCGTAAATGCGGTCGCCCTCCAGCTCCGCCCCGAAGGGATCGCGGGTCCAGCCATGGCCTGCCTCGACCACGTCATGATGCGAATTGAAATGCACGCAGTCCCCCGCGCCGCCGCCCTCGGCCCTTGCGACGAGGTTCCAGCGGGGATGCGCGGGCGCATCGCCAAGCGCACCCTCGGCGCGGACCAGGTCCACCCTGAATCCCGCGCGCCCGAGCCTCTCGGCAAGGTATTCGCAGATCTCCAGATAATTCCGCCCCGGCGGATTGACCGTCGGGATGCGGATCAGGTCCTGCGTCAGCCGGACCAGATCACCGCGGCGGGCGGCGATCTCGGCGAACAGGCGGGCGGTCAGATCGGCGGGCATGACGCAAGGCTAGCCCCGCTGTCCCCCATGCCGCAACGACAATTCGGCGGACAGATATTGCGGGATGACGCCGCGTTTGGTTTTTGCGATAACGATTTCGACAACCGGGGGGATGACAAAAGACCCGAGCATCCCCATCATTGTAAATAGGTTTAACATCAGGGAGCGCCCATGTCCGATTTCGATGCCCAGATTCTTGAAAGCCAGAAACAGGTCGCCGATGCGCAGGCCAAGATTTCGGAACTGACGAGCCGGATCGAAACCGCGCGCAATAAGCTCAAGACCGGCGACGACGTGTCCATAGATATCGAGAATGCGACGCTCGATGACGTCCATGCCCATGCCGAGATCATGAACGCGAATATCGCCGAACTGATCATGGGGCTCGACGATGTCACGGCTGGCTTCTCGAAAGATTTCGACGAGATGCGCAACAAGACGGGCTGGGAAAGCTTCGTCGGCATCTTCTCCAAGGGCAAGTCGGAATCGATGCGGCAGGAACGCCTGCGCGGCGCGTCGATCGACGACAAGCTGCAGGATCTGATCGGCAAGTCCGACGTGATCGTGAAACTCTTGGAAGGCCAGCTCAACGTCCTCAACCAGCACAAGGACAAGGTCGAGGCGAACCTGACCGAGACCCTGTCGGAGCGCGAGGTGACGGTGAGCACGCTGGAAGGTTTGCGCGCCGATATCCAGAAACTCGACCCGGAGATCATCAAGATTGAAAACGCGATCAGCGTCGAACAGGATGCGGCGAAGCGCACGCAGCTGGAAAGCCAGCTAGCCGAGTTGAACAAGCGCTACAACGCGATGGTGCAGGATGAGCAGGTGAAGCTCGCCAAATCCCAGACGCTGGAGCGCTATATCGAGAAGGGCAAGACCTGGGTGGACTCCCTGCAAAATCAGGCCGCGACCCAGATGGTGCTGATCAACAAGCTGCAGACCGATACCAAGCAGCGGGTCGTGCTTTATGACGCGCTGACGAAAAGCTTGAAGACCGCGCAGCAGCAGGATGTGGCCCACAAGATCAACGAGATCGGGGTCAAGACCGATCAGGAGGCTCAGGCGGCCATGGCCGGGATCGGGGTCGCGACCAACACCCGCATGGCCGAGATGATGGAGGCGCATGAGGACCAGATGGTCTTTGCCCGCAAGGTGCTGGAGCAGAAGGCCAAGGCCGACGAGCGCTTCGCCCGGCGGTTCCAAGAGATCGTCGAGAAGCATGACAAGAACCTGTATGGTGGGTAAGTGCCCGAACTTGACCTGACCACCGACCACAAGGCGCTCGATGACGACCTTGCCGCGCGGCGCTATTTCGCCAAGTTCGAGGGGATCACCCGCCGCCTGACCGGGGTCGCGGAGGAGATGGAGAAGGACCGCGCCTTTTCCGCCATGGACAGCGATGTGCTGGAGGGTTACGTCCGCGCCATTGCCGCGACCTTCAAGGCGCTCAGCCTGAAATACCTCGTCTCGGGCCGGCTCGACGGGATCGGGCAGAAGCATCTGACCATCGACCTGCATGAAAGCGGATTTCCGATCTTTCAGGAACTGGTGACGATGGCCAACGATACCGCGCAGGCGGCGCGGCATCTCGACGGCATGCCAGACGCCGCAAAGCTGAAGGACGAGATGATCCGCCAGATCGTCGGCGAGCGCGTTGTGCCGACGCGGCTGCAATATGCGATGTCGCAGCGGCTTTATTACGAGGCCCTGCAGAAGGGCGGGCTTTACTTCCCCCAGATGCATCCGCAGGCGCAGTGGATCGCCGATGTCTCGGGCGGGCGGCGCGGATATCTGGTGCATTGGGGTGTCTATGACAGCCAGTTGAACGTCCCCGTCATCTATCTGATGGAGGTGGTGGATTCGGGCCGCAAGGCGCTGCCCCTCGACGAACGCCGCTGGCCCGCCGCACAGGCGCATCTGATGGCGCAGTCGGTGGGGGGGCTGAAGCTGATCACCATCGCCAAGGGGTTTGACACCGATTTCGACGACCTGCACCCCAAGCGGCTGAGGCGGCTGCATCTGGGACCGATGTATTCCAGCGCCTTCACGCTCCAGACCGGGCCGATCCGCGAGGTACTGGAAGAGGCGAAATCGCCCAAGGGCGAGGACTGGGCGCTCGCCTGGACCATGGAAGAGCTGGAAAGCGAACGTGTCGAGGTCGAGAAGGGCTGGTTCACCGATATCGAACGCGAGGTCTTCAAGCTCGACCCGTTCTCCGGCCGCGGGGTGGAGACGGGGGCGACGCGGGTGACGCGGTCGCTGATCCTGCCGCAAAGACCATTTCAGGTTCTGGCCGAGAAGGACCCCGCCGGGTTCCGCGACATGCGGAAATTCGTGGTCGGCAAGGAGGGCAGGGTGCTGGTTTACGGATAGCGGCCGGGGGTTTCACACCCCCGGACCCCCGTGGAGTATTTTTGCAATGAAGAAGCATAAGGGAATTCGATGAGCGCGCCGCAGAATGAGATGGAATTGAAGGAAGAGGAAATCCGGGCGCACTACATGGCGGCGACCGAGATGCTGATGGGCGTCGATCACGCCCCGCGTCTGGCGCAGCCGAAGCTGACGGTGACGGGGCCGGAAAAATCGCCCGACGTGGCGGCGATGCAGCGGCGCTTCCGGTCCACGACGCCCGGCCTCGTGACCCGGTCGATGGCCCGGACCGAGGGCGTGCGGCTGATCGACCGGATGGCGACGACCGATGACGATGATCCGCTGACATCCCCCCTGCAGGCGGCGGCGGCCCATGCGCTTCGCCGGTCCTTGTCGATCGCGCTGGCGATGGGCGAGGCGTTTTCGGGTCAGACCGGCCTCGTCGAACTGAAGAAGGCCAATCTCGAGAACCGCCTGCCTGCATCGCGGGCGAATGAATTCACCGAATTGCTGACCGCCGAAGCTTTGGTCGTACTGTCGGTCTTCGCCAATGCGACAGCGTTTCTTCTGGCCGAGAAGGCCAGCGAGGTCTCGGTCGAAATCGGCGCGGTGGAGGAGGTGCTGACCGACAACGCGCAACTGGCGCTGCATGGCGCGCTCTGGGAACTGGATCAGGATATCGCGGTCTTTGCCAAGGATGAGGCGACGCTGATCGCCACGATCCTCGCCTATGCCGAACAGCTGATGCAGAAGGTCAAGCTGCGCGCCGCCTCCGCCCCCCGGCTGGAGGCGTTCATCGGCGCCAATTACCGGGTCGAGGCGGACGATTTCCCGATCTCGGGCTTTGAACCGGCGCGAAAAGCGCGGGGTTCCACCCTCGTCATGACCTTCAAGAAGCCGCATGAGGTCGTGGGCAACCATATCGCCAAGTATCAGGCTTTGCGGCTTGCCAAGATGCTGATGGCCTATGATTTCAGCCGCAAGCTGAACCCCTTCGCCGAGATGGGCGGCTTCATCTTCACCTTCATGGGCGACGGCAAGCCGGGGACGGGCAAGACGACGCTCATTCAGATGATGGCGGGGCTTTTGAACGATTACTGCAAGGTCGCGAATTACCCGTTCCGCTACGCCAACCTCTCCATCGACAATGTCGATAGCTATCAGGGCAAGTCGGGGCAGAATGCCAAGGCCTTCATCAACGGGGTGATGGACCCTGCCGTGATCGGCTTCGGCACGGTCGACGATATCGACCAGGTGGCGGGCAAGCGCGGCGACCGGCAGTCGAGCGCCGGGCAGCAGGAAATCACGGCGGTGCTGATGGAGGCCTTTGCCGGGGCGAACACCGTTGTGCGCGGCAACTGCACCTTCGGCATGTTCTCGAACTACCCCGAGAACGTCGATGACGCGCTTCGCCAGCGGGCCGGGGCGCGGTTCCTCGTCGATGGCCCCCAGACGCGTGAGGATTACATCGACATCCTCGCGCTCCTTTTGGGCAAGAACCATGCGATCCCGATGGGCGAGCATGAGCTTTATGCCGCGCAGGAGATCAAGAAGGCGGTAGCGGCCAGTTTCGACGGCCATTCGGTGCCGCATGAGGACGGGCTGAAGGCGGTCTGGCGCGAGGTCGAGGGGCGGATCGGTGCCTTGGATACGATTGCCAAGTTGGGCACCTATCTCAAGGCCATTCAGGAGGCCGACGAACGTTTCACCGGCCGCGCGATCAAGAACATCACCGACGCCGTGAAGGTGCGGGCGATGGATTTCGAACTGCCGGATGAGTGGATGGAGGAACCGGACCTCTTCCTCTTCAAACCCTACGACGAGAAGAAGGCGATGATTTCCGAACTGCGCAAGCCCATCACGGTCGAGATGGTGGTGCAGGAGATCAACCGCTACGCGGATTCGGAATTCCGCTATGCCGACAAGTCCGACGAGGTCGCAATCGAGAATGCGGTGCGCGAGATGGGCCGGATGGAGGAGGCCAAAAGGCGGTATCTGGAGGGGAAGGGGTGATAGAAAGCTGGTATCAGGAACCGACGAACTTTCTCTTGTTCAGCTTGGCATTCTTGGCATCTGGTTGGTGGATGGCGAGAGTCGCGCTTCGCTTGCTTGGGAGGTTTTACTCAAAGTATTTTCTAGCTACGATCCTGAGCGCCGTAGTGCTGTGGGTGTTTGCTGCCCTAGTCTCGCTTGCGTTCCACATATCTCAACAAGCAGGGGTGCTTTCCGCGTTGGCCGCAAACCCATCCGGAGGTGCGGCATACTTCTTTGAAACAGGAGTAGAAATATCAACACTTGGTTTGCTTGGGATACTGGCCAGTTTGTTGGTGAAATGGGTGGCAACGCGCATCGCCTCGTCTTCAGGTAGATAATGATGAGGGTAGTACCCCACGGCGCGGCTAGTCTTGCACCTCCCCTCCCCCTTGTGGGGAGGGGATGGGGGTGGGGGGCTACGTCGTGACTCGCATTGCCGCACATACCCGTGCAAACGCCCGTGAGCTTCGGAAGAACATGACCCCACAGGAGCGGCGACTCTGGCCGAAACTGCGTGAGGTGAACCGGATGCTTGGCACCCATTTTCGCAGACAGGCGCCGGTCGAACCTTACATCGCGGATTTCGCCGAGTTCGGCAGGCGGCTGGTTATCGAGGTCGATGGCGGTGGGCATGGTGGACCGAGGGATCAGGCGCGGGATGCTTGGTTCGAGGCGCAGGGCTTCACGGTCCTGCGGTTCTGGAACAACGAGATTGACGGAAACATGGACGGTGTGATGCAGGTGGTTCTGGATGCGCTGGAGGCGTGCCCCCCACCCCCATCCCCTCCCCACGAGGGGGAGGGGAGGCGCGGAGGAGCTTTTGGTGCGCCATTTGGAAAGGATGCGGAACATTGAAACGCCTTATCGAAAAGGGCCTGATGTTCGGCAATCTCGTGCCCGTCGAGAGCCCGGCGCTGGTCGAGCGCTATAACCGCGCGCTGAAGGCACTGACGGGGAAGGAGACGAAGCTTGCCGATTTCCACATCGACATCTCGGGCTATTCGCCCGAGGTGGGGGATGAACTGGGCGATCACCTTTACCTCAACGCCAATGGCTGCAACCGGCAGTTCATCCTCCTGACCACCGACCAGAAGACCGCGCCGCTTCTCAACGCGAAATTCTCCACCTCGCGCGGCATCCTCACCCGCTTCATCGAGGAGAACGAGGCGCAGCTTTTCACCCTGACCGCCCGCGATGCGGTGGCGGGGGAATTGGAGAACACCGTCTACGACCTGAACGAGCCGAAGCGGCTGTTCGACATCCGCCGCATCACCGTTGTCGCCGATACGACCGGTAATCATGTGGCCGAGGGGCAGAAGCTCTCGGGCCTCATCGACCGCTTCCGGACCGAGGAAGACGCCTGGTGGGATGACGTGCTGATCGGCGAGATGATCCAGCTCGCCGAAAAGACCGGCGATGTGACGCGGAACCCCGTGTCGCTGAAGGCCACCAGCTTTGATCAGGGCAACTTCTGGACCGCGCATTTCGGCGGGCTTTATATCTTCCGCGATGTGGAGCATCCGGCAGCACTTTCCGTCGGGCCGAAGGAGAAGCTCGGTGCGCTGCCGGTCACCTATGTCTTTGACCTGTCCGACCGCAATCAGGTGGCGAAGCTTCTCGACATCAACGACCTTGTGGAGCCGATCCACGAGGCGCGCGGCGCCGATGCCGCTGCGATTCTGCGTCAGAAGATGGATTTCATCGTGGTCGCGGCGGCGGCGGAGCTTGGCCTCGATATCGGCCATGGCTCGCGCCGCGATCTGAGGCAGGCGGCGGCCAGCATGGGGTCGCGGCTGCCCGAGGAGTTCCGGGGGCTCGCGGAACTGCTCAGATGGGTCGAAACCGGCGGCCGCTTCCCGCGCATCACCGCGATGCATCCGGCCTATTTCTACACGCTCCGCGCCAAGCCCCATGCCGACCGCGATCTGGTGAACATGCTTCTGGCAGAGCTTTCGCCCTTGGACGTGCGCCAGCTTTACATCTGCCACAAGGAGCTTTTCTACGACCTCTACCGGTCCTGGCCCGAGGCGAAGAAGGCCTTCGTCGCCGACTACCTCGAACGGGAATACCAGATCGACAAGGCTGGCGCGCGGCGTGACCTCTTCGGGCCCGAGCCGGGCATGGCCGATACCGGGGTGGTGGTCGAAGCCGGACCGTGGAGTCGACGGACCAGCCGCAAAAAGGATATCGTCGATGCCGTCGGCCCCTGGGGGTCTGTCAGGAAGGACCGCAGATGATCGCCTTTGTCCGCCTCGCCGTCTTCGGCCTCATCGCCATGACGATCATGTACTGGCTCCTGTCGGTCTATTCTCGATCGGTGGAACGCGAACGGCTGGAAAAGGAATGGGACGCCGAGCAGGGCGGGGGTGAATCCGCTACCCGCGATGCCTATATCGAGGCCGGTATGAAGAGTTACGAGAAAAGCCTGCGGGCCAAGCTGATCTGGCTGGTCTATGTGGTGCCCACGCTCGCCGTGCTGGTGCTGATCTATCTGACGAACTGAGCCCGGGGGTGGCGGTTATGAAATACGCGAAATGGACGATCCTGACGCTTCTGGCGCTGACCGTGATCGGGTTCTTCCACTACACGCTGCCGCAGCATGACATCGTGCGGGTGGTGAACACCTATCAGGAACGGCAGGACCTGAACGACTGGACCCGCATTTTCTGGTCGAGCCCGGATGATCAGTCCGGCACGCTCGTCAACCGCGATGTGCAGTTCATCCAGACGGTCAAGGCCAACGGCAAGCCGATGGTCTACCGCAATGAGGATACAAGCTGGTCCTGGCCGCCTTACTTCAAGTTCGACACCGCCAACCTGCAGACCGAGGCGGAGGATCTGAAATCAACCGCCGCCGCCCCACAATGGGTCTCTGTCACCCATTACGGCTGGCGCATCGTCTACTTCTCGGCCTTTCCTAATGCGATCTCGATCAAGCCGGTCGACGGGCCGGATGCGACCATCATCCCGTGGTTCAACATCTTCTTCTTCGTTTTCCTTGCTGTGATCCTTCTGGTGCTGCGCCGCATGTGGCTGCAGTTCCGCGAACGCTCCATCGACCCGGTGCTGGAAGATGTGAGCGAAGCCTGGGATGGGGTCGAGGACCGTGCCGACGCCGCCGCTGGCCGCGCGCGGGGAGTCTGGGGCCGGTTCAGGGCCTGGCTCGGGACGTGGAAGGGCAAGCCGCGCCCTTGACCGGCAGCCGGTCAGCCGGTCCAGCCGAGACCGGCGGCGATGCAGTTCATCGATTGCATCAGGGGCACCGTGGTTCGCGCGGCATGACCTGACCGTGCCTCGCCCAGCAATGCCACCTGCATCCGGTTGATCCGGTCCAGCTGCGGCCGGACCCGTTCGAACCGGCCGAGCATCATCGGGAACCGTGCACCGACCTCCTTGCTGCCGGTCAGGAACCGGATCGCGGCGATGGACCGGTCGTATTCCGCCCCGACGGCCCCAAAGATCGCATCGCGGACAGCGTCCTTTTCCACAAGTGAAGCGTAGCGCGCCGCGACCTCCATATCCGTCAGCAACAGCGACTTCTCCACCTCGTCCACAATCAGCCGGAAGAGCTTGTGGCGCGTGAACATCTCGGCCAGAAGCCGGTCGCCCTCGGCCCCGCGCACCTGCCGGAATGAGGCGATGGCACTGCCGAACCCGTACCAGCCGGTCAGAAGATGCCGGTTCTGCGACCAGGCAAAGACCCAGGGAATAGCGCGAAGGTCCGAAAGCCCACCCGCGCCGAACCGCCGCGCGGGGCGCGAGCCGATGCGCAGCATCGCCAGTTCCTCGACCGGGCTCGCCTGCAGGAAATACTGCATGAATTCCGGCCGGTGCAGCAGGTTCGAATACGCCGCCTGGGACATGCCGGCCAGCGCCTCCAGCGCGTCGTCATGTTCGGGGTTCGGAACCGGTTTCACCGTGGCCAGCGAATGCGACAGGACCGAGGCGGCCAGAAGCTCCAGTTGATTGAGCGCGGTGCCGCGATTGGCATATTTCGACGACACGACCTCACCCTGTTCGGTCAGCCGCAGGCGGCCATTGATGGTGCCGAAGGGCTGGGCGGCAATTGCACGTTCGGTGGGCGCCCCGCCCCGGCTGACCGATCCGCCACGGCCATGGAAGAAGACCGGTTGCAGATCGTGCCGCGCCAGCGTTTGCGATATCCGCCTTTGCGCCTTTTCCAATTCCCATGTCGAACAGACGAAACCGCCATCCTTGTTGCTGTCGGAATAGCCGAGCATGACCTCGACCGTCCCCGCATTGCTGCGGATCGAGCGGCGGGCGACCGGAACCGAAAGGAGGTCGTCAAAGACCGCAGGGGCTGCGCGCAGGTCGTCGATCGTCTCGAACAGCGGCACCACGGCGAGGTCGATCTTTTCGGCCCCAAACCCGGCATAGCGTGCCAGCAGGTAAACGCCGAGGATATCGTCGCTGGACCTTGTCATCGACAGGATGAACGGGCCCACCGCATCAGGGTCGTCGCCATGGCGGATCTCGCGCATGAGACCAAGGAGGTTCAGC
Organism: Albidovulum aestuarii; assembly: GCF_029961185.1. Classification (GTDB taxonomy): domain Bacteria; phylum Pseudomonadota; class Alphaproteobacteria; order Rhodobacterales; family Rhodobacteraceae; genus Albidovulum; species Albidovulum aestuarii. The sequence goes on from NZ_JASBQQ010000004.1 coordinate 53,262, forward strand.
AACTCATTGGCATTGGCGCTGAGACGCGCGCGGTCGGGCCATGCAAGGTCGGGCAGGGCAATCTCGCGCCTCAGCCGCGCCGACCAGTCGGCACTGCCATAATCCGGCGCCGGGCCGCTCAGCCCCCAGATCTCGGCCAGAACGGCGGTCGTCACTGTCGAGTTCTGGCGGATGTCGAGCGTCATGGTGCGGAAGCCGAAGGCCTCGGCCTGCCATCGGATCGGGCGCACATGCCGCTCCGCCGCCCGGGCCGCGCCGATCTCGATCAGCGCCGCCTCGACCGTGGCGAGGTCGGCGACGAAATCCGTGGCGGCGCGATAAGCGCCCGGCGCGGTGGAAAGGGTCGCCCGGATACGGTCCGCCATGGCGGTCAGGGCCTGACGAAAGACCTCGCCCGGATTGCGCTTTTCAGAGGCTTCGGGCGATGCCCCCCGCGCGATGACTGCGCGGATGCGGGCCTCGGTCGCGGGTGGGATCTTTACGATCAGCGAACTGATGCTGATCCGTGCCGACGCCGCGCCCAGCCCGGCAAGATAGCGTTCCAACACAGCTTTCCGCGCCTGTCCGACAGCCAGACGCGTCATGTCCGTCGTCACATTCGGATTGCCGTCGCGGTCGCCGCCGATCCAGGAATGAAACCGGATGCAGGGCTTTACCTCGCCCGCCTTGCCGAAATGGCTTTCCTTAGCGGTGGCAAAACGTTCGAAGAGTTGCGGCACCGCGTCAAAGACGCTGTCGCGGAAAAACTGCAGGCCCCATTCGATCTCGTCCTTCAGGCTCGGCCGCTCGCGGCGCAATTCGCCGGTCATCCACAGAAGGTCGATTTCGCCCTCGATATCTAACAGCAGGTCCTCGCGCTCGCGCGGGGTCCAGCGCTGGGTTTCAAGCGCCACCAGCAGCCGGTAGATGCGCCGGTGGATTTCCAGTACCGTGACCCGTTTCGCCTCGGTCGGGTGGGCGGTCAGCGTCGGGCCGACCGACAGCCGGTCGGCGAGCGCGGTGAAACTCGCGGCATTCAGCCCCGCCGCATTCTCGGCCAGCACCTTGGCGAAACTGCCCTCGACCGCGGCCGCACCGTCGCGCGCCTCGGTCTGGCGGCGGTCGCGCATGGCGGCATTCTCGTCGATGATCTTCAGCAGCTGGAACCAGATATTGATCGCCTGAAGGCAGGGAATACTGTCCTCGCCCATGGGAAGCGGCGCTTCGCCCGTGTCGATCAGGTCGGCGATCTGTGGCGCGCGGCGGCGGATGACATTCCGCCACAGCGCCCCGAGTTCACGGCGCAGCTCTGCCGCATAGTCCGGCTCGCCGCGCCCGTCTTCTGCCCGCTGCAGGTCCGGTGCGGCGCCCATCGCTCAGGCCACCCGGTCCTGCGGCTCCCGGCCTTCGAAGAAGTCCTGAAGGTTCTGCAGCACACGCATTCCCATCCCCTCGCGCGTCTCGCGCGTGGCGGACCCCAGATGCGGCAACATGACGAGGTTGTCGGCATCCTTGAGGTCGGGGTGGATCAGCGGCTCGCGTTCAAAGACATCAAGCCCCGCGCCGCCGATGGTACCGAACCAAAGGGCCTGCGCCAGCGCGTGTTCGGCCACGACCTCACCGCGCGCGGTGTTGATCAGGAAGGCCGTCGGCTTCATCAGGTCCAGCCTGCGCGCATTGATCAGGTGCCGGTTCGCAGCACCGCCGGGGCAGTGGAGCGAGACGAAATCGCATTGCGGCAAGAGGTCCTCGACCGTGTCGACCTGCACCGCGTTGTAGCGGGCCAGGATTTCTGGTGCGACCTTGGACCGGTTCTGGACCAGGATCTTCATGCCGAACCCATGATGGGCGCGCTGCGCCATCGCCTGACCGATGCGGCCAAAACCGATGATGCCCAAAGTCGCGCCCGACACCTTGGTGCCGATGAGATGCGTGGGCCGCCAGCCGGTCCAGCGCCCCTCGCGCAGTTCCCGTTCACCCTCGCCCGCCCGCCGGGCCACCATCAGCATCAGCGTCATGGCGATATCGGCGGTGCATTCCGACAGCACGTCGGGCGTGTTCGTCACCGCGATGCCGTGCGATTTCGCGGCCTCGGTGTCGATATGGGCAAAGCCCACACCATAATTGGCAAGGATGCGGGTCCGGGTCTTGGGCAGATCGAAGACCGGGGCGGGCAGACGGTCGGTCACGGTCGGCAGAACCGCGTCGTAATCGGCCATCGCCGCCCTTATGTCATCCGGCCCCAGAGGCCGGTCGTCGCGATTGATGGTCAGGTCAAAGACCTCGGCCATCTTTGCCTCGACCGCTTCGGGCCAGCGCCGCGTGACAAGCACTCTGGGTTTCGTCATCGTGAAGTCTCCTCAGGCCGCTTCTTTCTTCATTACCCGCGCGATCGTCTCGCCGATGATCGAGGGATGCTCTGCCACGGTTACACCCGCCGCCGAAAGGATTTCCACCTTTTCTGACGCGCTTTCGCCAAAGGCCGAGATGATCGCACCGGCATGGCCCATCGTGCGGCCCTTCGGCGCGGTCAGACCCGCGATATAGGCGATGACCGGTTTGGTCATGTGGTTCTGGATGTATTCCGCCGCCTCGGCTTCCTGCGGTCCGCCGATCTCGCCGATCATGCAGATGACATGGGTGTCGGGATCGGCTTCGAACTGCTCCAGGATATCGCGGAACGAAGAGCCGTTGATCGGGTCGCCACCGATGCCGACGGAGGTCGAAACCCCGATGCCGCGATCCTTGAGCTGCTGGGCAGCCTCATAGCCAAGCGTGCCTGAACGGCCAACGATACCGACATGGCCGGGCAGGTAGATATGGCCCGGCATGATGCCGCAAAGCGCCTTGCCCGGGCTGATCGTGCCCGCGCAGTTCGGCCCGGTCAGCACCATGCGGCGCTCTTTCGGGTAGCGGTACATGTAACGCTTCACCCGGATCATGTCCTGTGCCGGGATGCCGTCGGTCACGCAGACCGCGTAGCGGATGCCGCCATCGGCCGCTTCCATGATGCTGTCCGCCGCAAAGGGGGGCGGCACGAAGACGAGGCTCGTATTCGCGCCGGTCGCCTCGACGGCTTCCTTGACGGTGTTGAAGACCGGCACGCCATGGGCGGTCTCGCCACCCTTGCCCGGCACGACACCACCGACGACATTGGTGCCGTATTCGATCATTTCCTTTGTGTGAAAGCTCGCGAGGCGTCCGGTGATGCCCTGGACGATGACGCGGCTGTCGCGGTCGAGATAGATGCTCATCAGACGGCCCTCAGCTTGGAGTTCTGGGTCTTGTCATTCTGCCATGCAGTCACGGCACGTTCGGCGGCTTCCATCAGCGTGGTGGCGCGGATGATCGGCAGGCCGGATTGGGCAAGGATCTTCTGACCCTCTTCCACATTGGTGCCCGCAAGACGGACGATGACCGGGACATCGACCGGGTTCTGGGTCAGCGCCTGGACGACGCCCTCGGCCACCCAGTCACAGCGGTTGATCCCGGCGAAGATGTTGACCAGAACCGCCTGCACATTCGCATCCGACAGAACCAGCTTGAAGGCTTTCGCCACCCGCTCGGGCGTGGCACCGCCACCGATATCGAGGAAGTTCGCAGGCTCGCCGCCCGCCAGCTTAATCGTGTCCATCGTCGCCATCGCGAGACCCGCGCCATTGACGATGCAGCCGATATTGCCGGTCAGACCGATATAGTTCAGGCCCCGGTCGGCCGCGCGCGCCTCGCGCGGGTCTTCCTGGCTCTTGTCGCGCAGTTCCGCCACATGCGGATGACGGAACAGAGCATTGCCGTCGAAGGTCATCTTGGCGTCGAGCGCAAGGATGCGGTCGTCCGAGGTGATGACAAGCGGGTTGATCTCCACCATGGTCGCGTCAAGCTCGGTGAAGGCGCGGTAGCAGCCCTGCAGGGTGCGGACCATCTGCTGGGTCAGCTTCGCCGGAATGCCAAGGGCAAACGCAATCTCACGCGCCTGGAATTCCTGCAGGCCGACGGCCGGTTCGACGGTCGAACGGACGATCGACTCGGGCTTCTCTGCCGAGATTTCCTCGATCTCCATCCCACCTTCGGACGAGGCGACGATCATCACCCGCTGCGAGGTGCGGTCAAGAACGAAGCCCAGATAGATCTCCTGCTCGAACGCTACTGCCGCCTCAACATAGACGCGGTAGACGCCCTTGCCCTCGGGCCCGGTCTGATGCGTCACCAGCTTCTTGCCGAACATCTCGTCAGCGGCATCGAGGATCTCGCCCTCGCTGTCGCACAGCTTCACGCCACCGGCCTTGCCCCGGCCACCGGCATGAACCTGCGCCTTGACGATCCAGCGGTTGCCGCCCAGTTCGCGGGCGCGGTAGGCTGCCTGTTCGGGGCTGTAGGCCAGCCCGCCATCGGGGACTGTGACCCCAAACCGGCCGAGGATTTCCTTGGCCTGATATTCATGAATGTCCATTCGCGAGCCTCCTCCGCCCGTGGTATTTATTCAGCCGCCATCGCGGATTGATAATGCCGGTCCAGCCCTGCCTGAACCGCGCCCATGTCGATCTCGGCGCCCATCTCCTTCATCGCGACGGCAAAGCGCATGACGATATCGGTGATGGCCCGTTCCGAAAGCTGGTTCAGGATGCCGATGCGGACCTGAACGGGTTCGCTGAGCGTCGGCCAGATGCCGAAGCCCTTGGCGCGGCAGCCCTGCACCAGTTCCTTTTCGCGGCCCGCAAGCGAGGCGGGCAGGTTCAGGACGACAAGGCTGGTCATGTTCGAGGTCACATCGCAGCCCATCGCCGTGACGGCATCGCGCAGTGCCTTTTCGTGGAACGCATAGTCGCGGGCCTTCTGCGCGCGGCCATGCTGAAGCGTGATGCGCAATGCCTCATGGAAAGCAGCGACGGCATAGCCCGAATGGGTGCGGTGATAGGAACCGGCGGCGACATCCTTGCCGTCGACGATACCCCAGTGGCGCGCTTCCAGCACCGGGTTGTGGACGTAAGAGGCGCAGCCATTGGCGCGCACATGGGCGATATAGCGATCGGTGAAGCTGACCGGCGCATAGGTGAGCGGCAGGCAAAGGACGCCCTTCTGCGGGCACGACGCCCAGCCGACCACGCCCGGATAGGCGTCGATGGAAAAGTCGGCGATCCCGAGGGAAGAGACCGCGTCCACGAGCCCCATCGCACCATGCCGCTCGCAGGCATCCGAGAAACCCTGAAGATCATTGATCCGGCCCGAACCGGTTTCCCAATGCGCCATGAAGGCCCATTTCGGTTTCTTGCTGGCCAGCGCCTTCTCGACGATTTCGCCCGTCACCGACTGGCCATGCGGCACATTGATGATGGTGACCGACGCGGCCTGCGGGTCCATTGCATTCGCGGCCAGTTCCTCGCGGGTCGCGGCTTTCATGCGGATCGTCAGACCGTCGATGCCGGAAAAGGTGCCGTTGACGAAGGCCACGACCGTGTCGCCCGGCAGGATCGCGCCCAGCATACAGTCGAGGCCGGAAAAGCCGGTGCCGCCGACGCCGTAGGTGTAGGTGTTCTTGGTGCCCCAGACCTGCCGCAGCATCTCCTTGCACTCGATCATGCCGCGCAGCACGTCGGCCTGCATGTGATCGGCAAGGCCGGTCTGGGCAAAACGCGCCAGAACCCGCGGGTCGGTATTGCCGGGGCCGGGGCCCGCCGCAAGCGTCTCGGGAATGTCGAGCTGCGGGAAGATCGTCATATCATTCATCGGGCGGGGCTCCACAAATTCTGGCTGTGCCGGATCACTCCGGTGTCAGGATTCAGATAATCGGGCTTGCCGTCGCGTCACAACCTGCGTTACTCCTGCTTTTGGGTATCCAGTTAGGTGGGTAAAAACCTACCCATAATGGTATGAATACTGAGGTATACCGAAAAACGACCAACCAGAATGGGTAGGTTTTTAGAAAAAGGCCAATGAATGCAAAACCTTGACCCCGCCGCCAAGCCGATCTCGGTCTCGCTCGCAGATGGCAATCCGCTGGTTCTGTCGGCCATGTCAGAACTTTTCGACCGCGACCCCCGATTCTCGCTGGTGGCCACATCCGCCACGGCCGAGGGGTTTCTCGGGATGGTGATGCGGGTGCCGGTCAGGATCGGCGTTGTCGACTGGAATGTCCCCGCGCTTGGCGGCCAGAAACTGATCGAGGTTCTGCGCGAACAGGCGAACGCGCCGCGGTTCGTGGTCTACGGCGACGACCCCAAGGGCGAAACGGCACGCCAGGCGATGCTCTCGGGGGCGGCGGGCTTTGTCGGACGCAACACGCCGGTCGAGAAGCTTCTCGAAACCTGCCTCGCCGTGGCGCAGGGCCAGATGGTCTTTCCCTTCCTCGACATCCGCGAATTGCAGGCCGACCCGATCCACAGCCTGACCCGCCGCGAACGCGCTTTGCTGGAGGCTCTGTCGCAGGGTCTGACCAACAAGGACCTCGCCCGGGATTTCGAGATTTCGGCCAACACGGTGAAGTTCCACCTGTCGAACCTTTTCGAAAAACTCGGGGTCTCGAACCGCGCTCAGGCGATCGCGTTTTACTACTCGTCGCGCCTTCCCGGCGAACGTGCCGGGCCGCGCTGACCGGGCACTTGCCGGACGCCTGCCATACGTTTTGCCGACAGTGCGCCGACGCTTTGCCGACCACAGAAAATGGCTTTTCGGACATTGCTCAGCGTCATTCTGTCGCGCAAGAATCTTTCTTGACAGGCGAAGATTTTTCCGTCCTTGAATGGCGCCCGTTACCCAACGGCAACCCATCCAAGGACGTCCCCCATGAGCTTCCATGTCATCGAACAGGCCCCCGCGCGGCTCAACCGCAGCGAATTGGCCGTCCCCGGCAGCGCCCCGCAAATGTTTGAAAAAGCAGCGCAATCTGATGTCGACGTGATCTTCCTCGATCTCGAGGACGCGGTCGCGCCGGACGACAAGGCGCAGGCCCGAAAGAACATCATCAAGGCCCTGAATGAGGTCGATTGGGGCAAGAAAACCATGTCCGTCCGAATCAACGGTCTGGACACGCATTACATGTATCGTGATGTCGTCGATGTCGTGGAACAGGCCGGCGAACGGCTCGACCTGATCATGATTCCGAAGGTCGGAACCGCCGCCGATGTCTATGCCGTCGACATGATGGTGACCCAGATCGAGGATGCGAAAGGCTACAAGAAACGGATCGGATTCGAACACATCATCGAGACCGCGCTCGGCATGCAGAACGTGACCGAAATCGCCGGTGCCTCGAAGCGGAACGAGAGCCTGCATTTCGGCGTCGCCGACTATGCCGCCTCCACCCGCGCGCGTACCACGATCATCGGCGGCGTGAACCCGGATTACTCGGTCCTGACCGACCCTCTTGAGGACGGCAGCCGTGCGGTTCACTGGGGTGATATGTGGCACTATGCGCTGGCCCGCATGGTCGTAGCCGCCCGCGCCAATGGCTTGCGTCCCATCGACGGTCCGTTCGGCGATTTCCAGGACCCCGAGGGCTACAAGGCCGCCGCGAAACGGGCGGCCGTACTCGGCTGCGAAGGTAAATGGGCGATCCATCCGTCCCAGATCGCGCTCGCCAATGAGGTGATGAGCCCGTCCGAGGCCGAAGTCACCAAGGCGCAGCGTATTCTGAAGGCGATGGAAGACGCCGCCGCCGCCGGCAAGGGGGCCGTGTCGCTTGACGGTCGCCTGATCGACTATGCCTCGATCCGTCAGGCTGAAGTGCTGGTCCAGAAGGCCAAGCAGATCGCGGGTGCCTGAGCCATGTCTGCGTTGCGCGAGAGGGCGAAAGAGCTGTTCCAGATCGCCTGCCGGGCGGCCGATCCGGCCCTTGCCCTTCGCGCGGCGTTGACCGAAAATCCCTTGCCCCGCCCCGATCCGGGCGGGGTATATCATGTTGTTTCTATTGGGAAAGCTGCCGTCCCGATGGCGACTGAACTGCTGCGTCAGTTGGGCGATGACGCCCACGACGCGCTTGTGATCACAAATTATGAAAATGCCGGTAACCTGCCCGGCGCGACGGTCATGGCCTCGGGTCATCCAGTGCCGGACGAGAACGGCGCAAAGGCGGCCGCAGAGGTCATCAGCCGTCTCACAAACACGACGGAAGCCGATCGGGTCATCGCCCTTATCTCCGGCGGCGGCTCGGCGCTTCTCCCTGCCCCGGCGGAGGGGCTGACGCTCGCCGACAAGGCCGAGGTCAACCGCCTGCTTCTCGCCCACGGCTTCGAGATCACGGAGATCAACCTGATCCGCCAGCAGCTTTCCCGGCTGAAGGGGGGCGGGTTCCTGCGCCATGCCGCTCCGTCTCCGGTCACCGCCTATATCCTGTCGGACGTGATCGGCGACGACCTGCGGGTCATCGCATCGGGCCCGACCGTCGCGCCCATCGGTACATCCGGGGATGCGAAGGCCCTGCTGACTGAACGCGGCATCTGGGACCAGTTGCCTGCCACTGTCCGCGCACATCTGGAGGCCGAGAAACCGCAACACCCTCTGCCAAAAGCAAAAAACATCCTGATCGGCTCGAACCGCAAAAGCCTTGATGCTGTTGCGACAGCTGCCGGAACCGGTGCCCGGATCGTCAGCGACCACCTCACAGGCGATGTCGCCGAGGCCGCTGAAGCGGTGATCCACACCGCCCGAAACGCGCCAAGGGACCGCCCCGCCTGCCTGATCTTCGGCGGCGAAACCACTGTTGTCCTAAAAGGCACCGGCCTCGGCGGACGCAATCAGGAACTCAGCTTGCGCGTCGCGCTCGCCATGCCCGATCTCGGCCGCGATTGGGTGTTCCTTTCCGGCGGCACCGATGGCCGCGATGGTCCGACCGATGCGGCGGGGGGCATTGTCGATTCCGGAACGGCGGGGCGTATCCGTGCCGCCGGGCGAGACCCCGAAGCGCTTCTGGCCAACAATGACAGCCACGCCGCCCTGAAGGCCGCAGGCGACCTGCTTACCACCGGCGCCACGGGCACCAATGTCGCCGATGTCCAGATTCTGATGCTGAAGTAGGGCTCAGCGCCCGATCACGTCCTCTTCGCGGGCAATCGACCAGTCGATGAGCCGCCGCCAGAGCGCCTCGGCCAAAGCGGGATCGAATCCTTCCGCCTCGGCCCGGTCACGAACTTTCGCGACGACTTCTTCGACCCGGTCCTCTATCCGGGCGGGAAGGCCGAGGGCGGGCTTCAGGTCGGATGCGCGGTCGATATAGGTGGTGCGTTCGGCCAGAAGCGCGACAAGCGCCGCATCGACCCGGTCGATCTCGGCCCTCACCTGTTCCATGGTCGTGCAATCCGCCGCTTTCATTCCACTCTCCGTCCGCTTGCGCCCGCGTCATACCGCCATGGGCCGTGCTGCACAATGCGGCCCCTTGTCCGTCATAGCGCCGTTCGTCCTGTTGCCCAGGCGAACCAGAGCGCAATGAGTGCCAGAAGCGCCGACAAAACCCGCCGAACGATCCGGCTGCGGCGTGGGTCATCGAGGATATGTCGGGCAAGCCCGGCGAGGATCACAATGGCAGCGTGGATGGCAGTCGCGACGGCCACGTAAACCATTGAGAGAGTTATCGTTTCTGTCAATACCTTGCCCGCTGGATCGGTAAATGCGGGCAGGACCGCGATATAAAAGACGGCCGCCTTGGGGTTCAAAAGATTGGTGATCAGACCGCGCCGGAAATACCGCCACATCCGCGCACCGAAGGGCATCTTGTCGATCCCGTCGCCGCCGTCGCGCCAGCCATCCCATGCGAGCCAGAGAAGGTAGAAAACCCCGCCCCAGCGCAATGTCTCGTAAAGAAAGGGCGACGCCGTGACCGCCGCCGCGACGCCAAGGGCCGCCGCGATACCCACGATCCCGAGCCCCAGCGCCACGCCCGCCACTGCGGCAAAACCCGGTCGGCGGCCTTCGGTCGCGGCCACGATGGCAAGCCAGGCCATATTAGGGCCAGGCGTCAGTTCGATGACCGCCGAGGTCAGGATGAAGGCCGCCAGCGTTTCAAGGGCCAGGCCATCCATCGCCGGGTCAGACCCATTTCGCCAAGGGCGGCAGGCTCATCAGCACCGCATTGGCGTCATGTCCGCTCTCGAGCCCGAACTTGGTGCCCCGGTCGTAGACAAGGTTGTATTCGGCATATAGCCCGCGATGGATAAGCTGGGTGTCGCGATCTTCGTCGCTCCACGGTGTTTCGCGCCTGCGGTCGACCAGTGGCAGGAAGGCGGGCAGGAACGCCTTTCCGACCGACTGGACGAAGGCGAAATCGGCTTCCCAGTTTCCGGTGTTCAGATCGTCGAAGAAAATGCCACCGACCCCGCGCGCACGGCCCCGGTGCGGCACAAAGAAATATTCGTCTGCCCACGACTTGAAGCGACCGTAATAGCCCGGATCATGGGCATCGCAAGCCGCCGCCAAAGCCGCGTGAAAATGGGTCGTGTCCCCTTTATATTCGATGCAGGGATTGAGGTCGGCCCCGCCGCCAAACCACCAGGCATGCGGCGTCCAGAACATGCGGGTGTTCATGTGAACCGCAGGGACATGGGGGTTGCGCATATGGGCGACAAGGCTGATGCCCGTGGCCCAGAAGCGCGGATCGGTTTCCATCCCCGGCACGCCGCGCGCGGCCATCGCCGATTGCGCCCGGGCGCCAAGCTCGCCATGCACGACGGAGACATTGACGCCGACCTTCTCGAAGACCCGGCCCCCGCGCATCACGTTCATGCAGCCGCCGCCCGCATCCTCCCCGCGGGTGGACTTGCGTTGCGTCTGTGTGCGTTCAAACCGTCCGGGCGCGAGGTCCGAGGCGGGCCCGGAACTGTGCTTGTCCTCAATGGCCACGAACGCTGAAAGGATGTCGTCGCGCAGCGCGCGGAACCAGGCCGCTGCCCGTGCCTTCTGTGGTTCGATTTCCCCGGTCATTCTGACTGCACCTGCTTTGGACCGATCCCGCCTAGCATCTTTCCGATTTCCCCGCCAGATCGGCCCGGTTGTTTCGTGATTTGGCCGGGGTGGAAATGTGGCGTATTGTCAGACGCGTAGCCATTGCCGGGAGTTGCCCCATGCCGATTTTTCCTCGGACCGCACTCATCCTGTTCACCCTAACGCTGACCGCTTGCGAGGGTGATCGGGTGGCAAACTGCGCCGGTCCCGAGCAGCGCGAACTGCGCACGGTCGAGGAGTTGATTGCCGAAACCCGGGCCCGGATTGAACGGGGCTATACAATGGAACGTCAGGACAGCGGTGCGAATGTGAACTTCTGCCTTGGCGGGCGCCAGTCCAATGTCGGGGTGAGCTTCTGCACGGATCCCGGGACGCGCAGCCGGCCGGTGGCCATTGACAGCGCCGCCGAGCAGCGGAAACTGGCATCTCTGGAGGCGCGTCGGGAGGCATTGCGTGCCCGGATCGCCGCCCTTCGTGCCTCCTGTGGACAGAGCTGACCCGAGGTCCCCATGCTGATACGAAGACTAGTGCCCCTCGTCCTGCTTGCAGCTCTCGCCGCCTGCGGCACGCCGCAGGAACAATGCATCCGCAGGGCAACGCATGAAGTTCGTACCCTCGATCAGCTAATCGCCGAAACGGAAGCCAATCTGGCCCGTGGCTACGCCTATGAGGAGCGGGAAGTTGTCCGCCACGTCTGGCAACGCTGTGATGATTACATCGGCCAGATACCCCATCGCCGGATGTGCCTGGAACCGGTGTTTGACACGGTCAAACGCCCGGTTGCAATCGATCCTGAGGTCGAAACCCGCAAGCTCGAAGGCCTGAAGAGCCGCCGTGCCGCTTTGGCCAAAAGCGCACAGGCCGAAATTGCCGCCTGCCGGGCCAAATACCCCGAATAGGGTCAATAGGCGGGAACCGGCGCCGGGTCGATCAGACTGCGGCCACCGTCAACGGTCAGGATCTGACCGGTGACGAACCCCGACCCGTCCGAGGCGAGGAACTGCGCCACATCGGCCAGTTCCGAGGGCGGCGCGATGCGGCGCATCGGCGTGGCGTCGGTGATCGTGCCGCGCCAGTCGGGATTGTCCTTGAGGCTGGCCTGAAGGCTCGCGCTCATGACGCTGGCCAGAGCGATGCCGTTCACCCGGATACGCTCCGGTGCAAGCGCCACCGCAAGCGACCGGGTTGCCTGATCTAGCGCGGCTGAAGCGACGGAATAGGCCAGGAATTCCGGCTGGGTGCGGCGGGCGGCCAGCGTCGAGATATTGATGATGGAGCCGACCGGCCCCTCCTCGTGCCCTTCCTTTTCGGCTTGGGCGATCATCCGCTTCGCGGTCATCTGGCTCAGCTTCAGCGAGGTCATGAGGTTCTGTTTCAGCATTACCTCCAGCCCCTCGTCATCGGGGTTGAGAGGGTCCGATGTCACGATACCGCGACTGGCATTGACGAGGATGTCGATGCGTTCGAAGGCGTCGACCGTCGCTGACAGCAGGTTGGCAAGTGTCAGCTTCTGGCTCAGATCGCCACCGAAATAGCGCACGTTGCCTTCTTCGGCGGCCTCCGCGCCGACCTCGTCCGCCAGCTTTGCTTCATCCATGTCGGCGAACATGACCTTCGCGCCGAGATCAACGAAGTGACGGGCAATGGCGAGGCCGACGCCCCGCGCGGCACCTGTGACGATGGCGGTCTTGCCGGAAATAGAAAGGGACATGAGTGGTCCGGTTTTGATTCTGTTGGCGCAGGTTAGAGGATTTCAGCGGCGCGGGCGAGGCGCCTGCACCGGACGGGCTGCACTGAAGAGCTTGAAGGCTCCGTCACCACCGATTTCCGAGACATCGCGGAAATGCGACGAGAGCACGGCCTCATAGGGCAAGTGCCGGTTGGCAACCATGAAGAGCCGCCCGGACGGCACCAGCATTTCCGACGCCGCTGCAATGAATGCGGCACCAAGTGCGGGTTCTGCTGCGCGCCCGGTATGGAACGGCGGGTTCATCACCACCGCGTCAAAGCGTGCCTCGGGCCGGAACCGGGTCGCGTCCGCCCAGTGAAACCGCGCCCGCGGATCGCTGATATTGGCGCGGGCGCAGTCGAGCGCCGAATGGTCGGCCTCGATCAGATGCAATTCCGTAACACCCGGATGCGACAGTATCTGAGCCGAAAGCCAGCCCCAGCCGGCGCCGAGGTCGGCGATGCGGCCTTTCAATCCGGCGGGCAGGGCGGCGGCAAGCAGCGCCGAGCCGGGGTCGGGTTTCTCGGCCGAAAAGACGCCCGGCCGGGTGATGAAGCCGGGGGCTGGGTGCAGGTCGTCTGCTACCCAGTCTGCAAATTCCGGTCCGGTGGCGAAGGAGAATATCCGGCCATGTGCTTTCGACAGGGATGACGCTACCGGAACCCGGGCACGGATATCCTTCAGCATCGTCTCGACACCGTCGGTCTTCTGCCCGTCCACCCAGATCGTGCCGCCCGGTGTTACGCGTTCCGCTGCCGCCGCTATCCAGGCGCGGCCCGCCACCCGTGAGCGAGGCAGGCAGACCAGCGCGGCATCGAAACTGTCACCGGCCGACCCGAAATCGGGAACGACCCGGATCCCCCGCGCCGCCAGAGCATCGTGATCGGGGCGGAATCCCTGTACAGCCACGATAGCGTCCGGGGGCAGGGCGGACAGATCCGTATCTGCCACCGGCCCGACCACCAACCAGCGGGAAGCGGGCAGCGGTTCTGCGCCCTCAAGCGCGAGAGAAAGTCTCGAATGGCTCATCTGAACACCGGGCGCGCCGCCCTATTCCTTTTCCATCGTGCATTGCAGCGGATGCTGGTGCCTGCGGGAAAAGTCCATCACCTGCGCCACCTTGGTCTCGGCCACCTCGAACGAGAAAACGCCGACAACCGCCAGACCCTTCTTATGCACCGTCAGCATGATCTCGAACGCCTGGCTGTGGTTCAAGCCGAAGAAACGTTCCAGCACATGAACGACGAATTCCATTGGCGTGTAGTCGTCGTTCAGCAGCATGACCTTGTAAAGCGGCGGGCGTTGCGTCTTCGGTCGTGTCTTGGTGATGACCGCCGCATCCGGAGAATCGCCGTCTTTGCGGTCCGACATGAGGATGGGGCGCAAGGGCAAGCGATCAAACTCCTTCAGGCACGGCGACCGGAATCGGGCGCAGCGGGTTCAGATCTTCAATATAAACCCTCAGGCGTTTGAGAAAAGGGCTGCATTGTCACGGATTGAAGCGATTGCTCCAAGGCGTCAGACTGGCGCGGCGGAGATGACCATGCCTAGACTCACCACAATAGGCTTCGATGCCGACGATACGCTCTGGCATAACGAGCGGTTCTTTCAGCTCACGCAGGAAAGGTTTGCCGAGCTTCTTGCCGATTATGCGCCACGCGATCATTTGCAGGAACGACTCCTGGCGGCTGAACGGCGCAATCTTGGCCATTACGGGTTCGGCATAAAAGGCTTCGTCCTGTCGATGATCGAAACCGCCATCGAGGTGACCGAGGACCGCGTGCCGGCCACCGTGATCCGCGAACTGATCGCGGCCGGGCAGGAGATGCTGGCCCATCCGATCGAGCTTCTGCCCCATGCGGGCGAAGTGGTGGAGGCTTTGCGGCACGACTATCGCGTATTGCTGATCACCAAGGGCGATCTTCTCGATCAGGAACGCAAGCTGGCGCAGTCGGGGTTGGGCGACTTGTTCCACGGGGTGGAGATCGTGTCGGACAAGACGGAACCGGTCTATTCCTCTCTTTTCTGCCGCCACGGTGTTTCGCCCGACACTGCGATGATGGTCGGCAATTCGCTGAAATCGGACGTTCTGCCGGTTCTGCGGATCGGCGGGTGGGGCGTTCATGTCCCCCATGATCTGACCTGGGCGCTGGAACACGAAGCGCCTCCGAAGGGCGAGGAGCGGTTTCGCACACTGACCGATCTGGGCGAGCTTGAATCGCTTGTGACCCGAATTGAGGAAGATTTTGTGGCTACGCGTTGATGCGCCACCATATATGCCAAAGCTAACGTCGTTCCTGTCCACGGGACGCCGGTCAAGGACACAATCGGCAAAGATGTTGAATTAAGAGTGTTTTCGCATCCATCTGCCTATGTTATCGTCAAGCAAATCAAAGAAGTCCCGGCACAAACGACCGGGACATGAGGCAGGATAAAGGTGAGACAGGTGTTTACTTGTCCGGGGCAGTGCGTCCAACGCACTCTGATGGCTGTCGCGTTCGCGCTCGTCTGCGTGTTCGCCCCGGTGCTTGCATTCGCGGCACCCTATGCCGACTTCGTCATCGATGCCCGGACGGGTGAGGTCCTGCATCAGGACAACGCTGATACGCGGCTGCATCCAGCCTCTCTGACCAAGATGATGACGCTTTACATCGCCTTCGAGGCGATCGAGCGGGGTGAAATCACGCTCGACAGCAAGGTCACGATTTCCAAACACGCCGCTTCGCAGCCGCCGTCAAAGCTGGGGCTGCGCCCCGGTCAGACCATTGCACTACGCTACCTGATCCGTGCCGCCGCGATCAAATCGGCGAATGATGCCGCCACCGCCATCGGCGAAGCGATCGAAGGGTCGGAGCCGGCCTTTGCAAAACGCATGAACCGCACCGCGAAGGCGCTGGGCATGACCCGGACGACATTTGTCAACGCGAACGGCCTGACGGCCAAGGGGCATCTGTCGACGGCGCGTGACATGACGACGCTCGGACGTCACGTATTCTATGACTTCCCACAGTATTATAATCTTTTTTCCCGCACGACGGCCGATGCGGGCGTTGCGCGCGTTGCGCATACCAACCGTCGTTTTCTCGCGGCTTACAAGGGCGCCGACGGGATCAAGACCGGATATACAGCGGCGGCTGGGTTCAATCTCACAGCCTCCGCGCAGCGCGGAAACAAGCGTATCATTGCCACCGTTTTCGGTGGCAAGTCCACCGCCACACGCAACGCGCGGGTTGCGGAACTGATGGATCTTGGGTTTGGCAAGGCGCCGACTCGGGTTGCGGTGCAGAAACCCGCGCGTCCCGTCTATGTTGCCGAGGTTGAGGAGAAGGACGACGAGGCCGCGCGGATTCTGGCCGAGGCAGTGACCGGGTCGACGACGATGCCCGCGGGCAAGGTCATCCGCCTCGACACCGCCGTGAAAGTCAGCCCGCGCCCGAAGCCGCGCCCGATACCCGCCGCCGCACCGGCGCCCGAAGACGTTCTGATTGCGATGCAAGGCGCGATCGAAACGGTTGTTGCCGAGGTGGAGCCAGCCTCGGCAACCGCAGCGCGGCCTGAACCGAAACCCGAGGCCTTGGTGGAAGCGGTCCCGACGGAAGCGGTGGAGGTTGCGGCCGGCATCGAAGCGGAGGCCGAAACCGAACTGGCCACCGCCACGCCGGAACCTGCCGAACCCGCCTTTGTGCAGACGACTACGCCGCAACCCGAAACACTCGCTGCGGTCGATCCGACAATTGCGCCCGCGCCCGGGGCTGAAGCTACGCCTGCCGAGGATGAAGACGCGATCGCCATGGCCCTCGCCATGGCTGTGGCCGCAGCCCCACTGACCGAAGTGGAGCCGATTCCGAGCGCCGAGCCTGAACCCGCCCCTTCGACGGAAACAGTACTCGTCGAGGCAGTTCCGACCGCCGAGGCGGCCGAGCCGACCGTGCCAAAGGCGGTTCTTTCCGCCACCCGTCCGGCACGGCCAGCCGAACCCCAGCCCGAACAGGTCGTGCTCGCCTCCCTCGCGACGGCAGAGCCGGAGGCCGAGGAACCGCTGGAGGTCGTCACCCGTGTCTCCACCTCAGGCGGTCGGCAATGGTCGATCAATGTCGGTCACTTCTCGTCGCGCTACAATGCTGAGCGCCAGCTGCTCCAGACCGCGCTGATCGAGATCAACACCCTTGAGGAGAGTTTGCGCAAGGTTGTCGCTCGTCGCGGCGGATATGACGCCAATTTCGTCGGTATGACCGAAGAGATGGCCGCACTCGCCTGCCGGCGCCTGCAGGCGCGGCAGACCGAATGCACGGTGGTCGGTCCCTAAACAGGATCAAGGTTTGGGGTGGTCGTCCCAGTCGTCGCCAAGGATGCGATGCGCGTCGCCGTCCGGGTCGTCATATTGCCGGTGTCTTAGCGTCCAGAGGAAGGCAACCAGCCCAACCCCGCCGAGGAACAGCGAGACCGGGATCAGGAGCGCGAGCATTTCCATCTATGGGTCCTACTTCAGCCTGAGCGCGTTGAGCGACACGGTGACCGAGGATGTGGACATCGCGAGTGCCGCAATCAAGGGCGTGGCAAAGCCCAAAAGCGCCACCGGCACGGCGATGGCATTATAGGCAAGCGACAGGGCGAAATTCTGCTTGATCCGGGTCCGGGTCTGCCCGGCGATACGGATCGCGTCCGACAGGGGTGAAAGGTCCTGCCCCAGCAGCACGATGTCCGACGCAACCCGTGCGGCGTCCAGCGCCGTGGCGGGTGAGATCGAGACATGGGCTGAGGCGAGGGCGGCGGTGTCGTTGAGGCCATCACCGACCATCAGCACCCGTGCGCCCTCCTCGTGCAGCGACGCGATCCGCGCCGCTTTCTCGTCGGGGCGCTGGCCGGATCGCCATTCGCCGATGCCGAGGTCGTGCGCGAGGCGCGCGACTGGCACCTCGGTATCCCCCGAAAGCAGGATCACCCGCTTGCCCGCAGCTTTCAGGGCGGCGATGGCCTCTGCCGCGCCGGGGCGGGGACGGTCGGTGAAGGTAAAGGCGCGGGCGGGGGCACCGCCTGTGGCGAGGTAGGTCGCGGTGCCTTCGGCGGCCTCCGCGCCCACCCATTCGGCACGACCGAGCCGGACGATCTTCCCGTTCAGCCGTCCTTCGATCCCGTAGCCCGGGACCTCGCGGATATCGGTGACCTCGGCGGGGGTGATCCCCATCTCGCCAAGTGTCCGGCTCAGGGCGCCGGCCAGCGGATGGGCGGAGGCGGCGGCGAGCGCGGCGGCGGTTTCCAGTTCGGCACGGGGATGGGCAGCGAGGTCGATGGGTTCGGGCGTGCCCATGGTCAGCGTGCCGGTCTTGTCGAAGACGACCGTATCCACCTCGGCCAGCCGTTCGAGCGCGGTGCCGTCCTTGATCAGAAATCCTTTACGGAACAGTTTGCCCGAGGCCGAGGTCACAACCGCAGGCACGGCGAGTGCGAGTGCGCAGGGGCAGGTAATGATGAGGACCGCGGCGGCGATGTTGATCGCGAGACGCAGGTCGCCGGTCAGGTAGAGCCAGGCCGAGAAAGCCGCGAGGGCCATGATGTGCACGACTGGCGAGTAGGCGCGGGCCATGCGATCGGCGAGCGAAGTGTAGCGGGTCTTCGCACTTTCAGCGACGGCGACCAGATCGGCCATCCGGTGGAGCGACGAGTCTCGCCCTGCAGCGGTCACCCGCAGGGTCAAGGGTCCGGTCAGGTTGACCTCGCCCGCGCTGACCACACTGCCCTCGTCCGCGCGGACCGGCAGGGTTTCCCCTGTGAGCAGCGAGCGGTCGATCTCGGATGCGCCCTCGGTCACGATACCGTCCACAGGCATTCGCGCGCCGGGTTTCACCCGAACCAGATCGCCCACCGCGAGTTCGGCAATGGGCACGATCGTTTCCACCCCGCCCGTGCTACGGACCGCACGCGGCACTTCGAGCGCGGCCAGCTCTTCGGCCGCCGACCGCGCTGCGGCGCGTGAACGGTAATCGAGATAGCGGCCTGCGAGCAGGAAGAAACACAGCGAGACGGCGGCGTCGAAATAGGCGTGATGGCCACCCGCGAAGGTTTCGTAGAGTGAAATCGAGGAGGCAAGGATCAGTGCGAGCGAGATGGGCACATCCATGCCGAGCCTGCGCGCCTTCAGGGACGCATAGGCTGACGCGAAGAAGGGTTGGCCGGAAAAGGCAAGAACCGGCAGCGCGATGGCGGCCGATATCCAGTGGAACAGGTCGCGCGTCGCGGCCTCGGCCCCCGACCAGACAGCCACGGACAGGAGCATGATGTTCATCATCGCGAAGCCGGCGACGCCGAGACGCATCAGCAGATCGCGCCCGGCGCGGTCGGTCTCGGTTGTCGAAAGCAGACCCGGGTCAAGCTCATGCGCCGGATAGCCGATGGTTTTCAGCGCCACGATGAGCTTGTCCGCCGTCACGCCCGGCGCGGCAGCGACAGAGACTCGCTTCTGTGTCAGGTTCACGCGCGCTGAACGGACCCCCGGGATCGTGGCGAGCGTGCGTTCGACATCGGAAATGCAGACGGCGCAATGGGCGGTGGGCAGCGAGAGGACCAGCCCGGCCTCTTTTGCGGCCCGGCGTTCGGCAACCGCCTCGGCCGCAGGCGCTGCGACACAGGCCGGGCAGGCCGAAACCGATGGCGCATCCGCCGACATCAGCCGCTCACGAACATGTCCAGCCGCTGGTGGAACCGGGTTCCGTCGGCGGCAAAGGCTTCGAGAAGGATCATCCACTTGCCGGGACCGAGATCCGCGGCGGTGACATAATCGCCGTTCTGCCAGGCGAAGTCCGGCACCAGATCACTGGCCGCCTCCGTCGTGCGGCCGATCGTGGCAGACAGTTTCTCAACCTTCACTGGCAATCCGGCCGCATCGCGGAACGACAGGCGCAGTTCGCCGTCCGTGTAGTGTTCGGTCAGGGTCCAGCCCAGAGCCTCCTGCGCGGCGCGTTCGGAATCGAATGTCTGGGACGCGACGTAGGAGTTCTTTACCTCCAGTCCGGGAAACGTCCGGACCGCCTGCACCGCCATGACCACATTGACGCCAATGATCACGGCGAAGGCCGAGACAGTGATCGCGAGGACTTTGCGGCCTGTCAGTTCACCCTTCATCTCACTGACCCTTTCCGTTGAAGACCGTATCTGCAGAAATCCGGTCGTTGCCTACAGTATCGCTGATCCAGAGCCGGATGTCGCTACGTTCCGCTGTCGCGCCCGATGTGCCTGCCGGTGCCGTGATGTAAAGCCGTTGGGTCAGCGTCGCGTCGGCCGGCACGATCACCTCCAATGCCTCGCTGCCCTCAAGCGCCAGCTTCAACCGCGCGTCCGAACTGATCGAGATGCGGAAGGGGCGGTCGTCCGGATGCTTGTTGCGCAGCCGCAGCGTGTAGGTATTGCGGATCGAACCATCCGACAGGGTGACGTAGAGCGGGTTGCGCTCGGGCGTGACGTTTACGTCGATGGGCGAGCGGATGAAGAGGGCGACGATCATGGCGACGCCAACGAGCGACCAGAGCGTCGTGTAAAGGATCGTCCGGGGGCGGAAGATGTGTTTCCAGATATTCTTCGGGTGTCCACCCGCCCGTTCTGCAGCCTCGTCTTTCAAGGCCATGTAGCCGATCAGGCCACGCGGCTTGCCGATGCGGTCCATCACCTCGTCACAGGCGTCGATGCAAAGTGCGCAGGTGATGCATTCCAGTTGCTGGCCCTCGCGGATGTCGATCCCCATCGGGCAGACATTGACGCAAGCCATGCAGTCGATGCAATCGCCCTGCTTAGTATCCGTCTCGGCCGCCTTCAGCTTGCCGCGCGGCTCTCCCCGCCAGTCGCGATAGCCGACGACCAGCGTATCTTCGTCCATCATCGCGGCCTGAATGCGCGGCCAGGGGCAGGCATAGATGCAGATCTGTTCGCGGGCGAAGCCGCCGAAGAAAAAGGTGGTGAAGGTCAGGATCGCCATCGTCGTATAGGCGATGGGATGGGCATTGCCGGTCACCAGATCGACGGCAAGGGTCGGCGCGTCGGTGAAATAAAAAATCCAAGCCCCGCCGGTCGCGAGGCCGATCAGAAGCCAGATGAACCACTTCGTCAGCCTGAGCCGCCACTTGCGGACATCCCACTTAGAATTCCAGAGGCGCACACGCGCGTTGCGGTCGCCCTCCACCCAGCGTTCGACAAGGATGTAGAGGTCGGTCCAGACGGTCTGCGGGCAGGCATAGCCGCACCAGACCCGGCCGAGCGCCGAGGTGAAGAGGAAAAGGCCGAGCCCCGCCATGATCAGCAAACCGGCGATGAAATAGAACTCGTCGGGCCAGATTTCGATCATGAAGAAGAAGAAGCGCCGGTTGGCCATGTCGACCAGCACGGCCTGATCGGGCAGGTTTGGACCCCGATCCCAGCGAATCCACGGTGTCAGGTAGTAGATGCCGAGGGTAACGGCCATGATCCACCATTTCAGATTGCGAAATGGCCCGCTGACACGGCGGGGAAAGACCGGCTCACGCGCGGCATAGAGCTTCGGCGGGTCCTGAATCTCATTCATGATCTTGAATATCCGACTGTTCGCGCGCCGCTTATCGCAGGGCAGGCTGGCCCCAACCTTGACCCAGATCAAGTGTTCCGGCCAGAGGCGGCGTGGCAAGTTGTCCGCTATGGGTCTGCAGGTGCTGCCATGAACGGGTCATTTAGATGATATCCGGACGGAAGCAGCCCGGAACGTCGATTCCCGCTTGCCCTGATGCCCCGCACGCGCGTCAAATGGATCAGGGAAACCGCGGCAGCCAGCGCGGGTGTCGCGAGGGGGAGCGCGACCATGTCCGAAAAACGTCAGGCCCGGAAGTCCGAGGAATTTTCAGCCGCCGAAATCGGTGCCCTTGCGCACCTTTACCGGGCCGAGGTCTATCGGTCGACCGTCTGGCGAACACGGCTGGATACGACGACGAACTGGTCGGTCGTAACTTTGGGGGTGGCGTTGTCGATCACCTTTTCGGCGCCGACCGCCTCGCCTGTTCCACTCTTGCTGGTCGGTGTCCTGATCATGCTGTTTCTGGCGCTGGAGGCCCGGCGCTATCGCTACTTCAACGTCTTCCGGGCAAGATCGCGCTGGATGGAGCGGTTCTTCTATGTTGCCATGCTACGCGACGGTGATCTGCACACCGAAGATGACTGGCCCGAGGTTCTGGCGGACGACTATCACCAGCCCCGCTATCATGTGTCTTTCATGGTCGCTATCGCGCGACGGGTCCGGCACAACTACCTGTGGATTCTGCTCATTCAGGCGATGGCCTATATCGGCAAGCTGATCGTGCACCCGTTCCCGGTCTCGTCGCTCGACAATTTCATCCACCGGGCGCGGATCGGGCCGCTGGTGCCGGGCGAGGCGGTTCTTGTGATCGGTGCTGTTTATATCGCCAGCTGGGTGGCGCTTGCCATCTGGGTCGGTCGCCGCGATGCGAGGCGTGCTGATGAACGCGGAGGGCTGCCGACGATGGGGTGAAGTCACGCGGCGAAAATGAAAAGTTTTGAACGCGACCAAGCCACCCCGGACCGCTTAAAGCCAATGCAAACCGGTCCTTGGTCGGGTCTCACAAGTCGTTGCGGATCTGTCGATTCTTTCAAATAATCGTGCGTCAATGGATTCACATCAATTTGGGTTCGGAAAGGTCACGTTAGAATGCATCATGACAGCACGTTGCTCAGTTCGACGCCCTTCCTTCAGGTTCAGCCTGATTGTTGTTGTTTTGGGTATGACGGGTTTGTTGGGTGGGTGCGACATCGAACCCCTGTATTCAGGACCATCGCAACCACCTGATCAGATCGCGAGGATCCGAACACATCAAGATATTGGTCTTTTAAATCCCGTAGGTGACTTCAGAATAATTGCAGTTGATGACGTGCCTTGGGCCAAGGGAAGAGGGGTGATGCGCGGCACGATTGCTCCTGGCCACAGACGCATCAAGTTCAGTTACAGGTATGCGCGATGCCGAGCACCGACAACCGCAGAAGCTGCTGGTATGGTCGTGCAGGGCACGGGTGCAGTCATCGGTAACGTGCTGTTTAACGCGGACGTTTTCGATGTGTATTCATGCCCTTCCGTCACTTACGGCATCGATGGAATCGTACCTTTGAACGCTCAACCCGCCGGTGACTACCTGCTGGTTGCTGAACGAGAGTTGGACGTCATTTATGTTCATGTTGAGGACAGAAAAGCGAAAACCAATCTCGGTCAGGTATACTATTATAAAACACGAATGATTGCCGAAGCTCCCTAAGCTTATATCGCTGGTGGTCGGGGAATACTGGTATGCTGGGTGTGTGGTGTGCGAGCTTTCCGTCTATTCCACAAGAACGCCAAGCCAACTTCAGTTGCTATAGATCAAGGGGAGCGGAACGCCGACGATTCTTGAACGAAGAATTGTTCGCACGTGGACTGACACAGCGTAATGAAATCAGCTAAAAGAAAGGCACCGGCGCCCCCAGGAAACGCGCGAACAGGACGGGGCGCCGATGCTCTCTACCCGGGGGACGGGCGCGAACCCGCCCCCCGAATTCTTTATTCGCCACCGCCGCGGCTGTGGACCCAGGCCGAGACCGCGCGGATATCGGCCTCTGAAAGTCGGCCGGTCCACCCCGGCATCACGCCGAAGCGGGCATTGGTGACCGTATCGGTCAGCGATGCCTGATCGCCGCCGTAAAGCCAGATCGCGTCGGTCAGGTTCGGTGCGCCCTGAAACCGGTCGCCGGTGCCGTCCTCGGCATGGCAGGCCGAACAATTGTCGGCGTAGACCGTCGCGCCTTCTGTCGCGAGTCCGGCGTCGTGGTCCTGCCCCGAAAGTTGCATCACATACTGCACGACCTGGTCGATCTGCTCAGGCTCAAGGAGTTCGTCGGCCCCAAAGCGCGGCATTTCGGAATAACGCGCGTCCGGGTCCTCGGTATTGCGGATGCCGTGGCTGACCGTCAGGTGGATATCCTCCATAGTGCCGCCCCACAACCAGTCATTGTCGAGCAGGTTCGGATAGCCCTTGGCACCTGCAGCACCCGACCCGTGACACTGCGCGCACCAAGTGCGGAAGATCGCTCCGCCCGCATTTTGGGTATAGTTGACCAGATCCGGGTCCGAATTGATTTCCGTCAAGTCTGCGGCGACAAGTTTCGCCTCGACCGGGGCATTCGCCTGCTCAAAGCGAGCGATCTCGGCCGCAACGGCTGTGCGGTTGTTGGTTCCGATGATGCCTTGGGTTGCAGAGTTTACCAGCGGCCACGCCGGATAGGCGATGGTATAGAGTACGCCCCAGAAGATCGTCAGATAAAACGTCCAGAGCCACCAGCGCGGCAGCGGGTTGTTGTATTCCTCGATGCCGTCCCAGACGTGACCTGTCGTATCCGGTTCAGCCTGTTGTTTGATCGGTTTCTTGCTCATGTCAGGCCTCCTCCGCCGGGGCGGGTTTGTCTTCATGCCGGAAGGGGATGTTCGAGATGTCGTCGTGCACTCGGCGCGATCCGGGCCGGAAGGCCCAAAGCACGACGCCGAGGAACACGAGGAACAGCGCGAGCAAGGCCCAGCTGTCGGCGAACTGGCGGGTTATGGTGTAAAGATCCATCTCCCCCTCCTCAGCGGTTCGGATCGGGCTGGAAGGTCGTGAAGTCGACCATCGTGCCCAGAACCTGAAGGTAGGCCACCAGCGCATCCATCTCGGTGATGCCCTGCTGCCCGTCGAAGTTCGACACGACAGCGCCCGGATAGCGTTCGATCAGCCCGTCGGTATCGGCGTTCGGATCGGCCTGCGCGGCGAAGTCGGCCTTGGCGAGTTCGATCATCTCGGACGTATAGGGCACGCCGACCAGTGCGTCGGTCGACAGCCGGTCTTCGATGTGATCGGGCTCGATCAGCCGGTTTGAGAGGAAGCCGTATTTCGGCATCACCGATTCCGGGACCACCGATTGCGGATCGGTCAGGTGATCGACATGCCATTCATCCGAATAGCGGCCGCCCACCCGGGCCAGATCCGGCCCGGTGCGTTTCGATCCCCACTGGAACGGATGATCGTACATCGATTCCGCGGCAAGGCTGTAGTGGCCATACCGCTCCACCTCGTCCCGCATCGGCCGGATCATCTGGCTGTGACAGACATAGCAGCCTTCGCGGATATAGATGTCGCGCCCGGTCAGTTCCAGCGGTGTGTAGGGCCGCACGCCTTCGACCTTCTCGATGGTGTTCTCAAGGTAGAAGAGCGGTGCGATCTCCACGATGCCGCCAATGGTGACAACAAGGAACGAGCCGATCAGAAGCGCGGTTGCGTTGGTCTCAAGGAACTTATGCTTGTCAAGGATACCCATCTTGCGCTCCCCCCTTATTCAGCCGGGACCGGCGTCGAAACACTTGCCGTGGCCGGCTGTTTCGCGACGGTTGCCCAGAGGTTGTAGACCATGATGATCGCACCGGTGAGGTAGAGAACCCCGCCCATGCCGCGCACCACATACATCGGGAACTTGGCGCTGACGGTGTCGGCGAAGGCGTTCACGAGGAAGCCCTGATCGTCGACTTCACGCCACATCAGGCCTTCCATGATGCCCGTGACCCACATCGAGGCGGCGTAAAGCACGATCCCGATGGTGGCGAGCCAGAAGTGCCAGCTGACGAGCGTCAGGCTGTAAAGCCGCTCCCGCTTCCAGAGTTTCGGCACCAGGAAGTAGAGCGCGCCGAAGGTGATCATGCCGTTCCAGCCAAGGGCGCCGGAATGGACGTGACCGATGGTCCAGTCGGTGTAGTGGGAAAGGGAGTTCACCGCCTTGATCGACATCATCGGGCCTTCGAAGGTCGACATGCCGTAGAAGCCGATGGAGACGACCATCATCCGGATGATCGGATCAGTGCGGAGCTTGTCCCAGGCGCCCGAGAGCGTCATAAGGCCGTTGATCATGCCACCCCAGCTGGGCATCCACAGGATGATCGAGAACACCATGCCCAGCGTCGATGCCCATTCCGGCAAAGCGGTGTAGTGCAGGTGGTGCGGACCGGCCCAGATATAAAGGAAGATCAGTGCCCAGAAGTGGATGATCGACAGCTTGTAGCTGTAGACCGGCCGTTCGGCCTGCTTCGGCACGAAGTAGTACATCATGCCGAGGAAGCCCGCGGTCAGGAAGAAGCCCACCGCGTTGTGGCCGTACCACCATTGGGTCATCGCATCCTGCACGCCGGCGAAGACCTGCACCGATTTCGAGCCCCAGATCGAGACCGGGATGGAGAGGTTGTTGACCACATGCAGCATCGCCACGGTGACGATGAAGGACAGAAGGAACCAGTTCGCCACGTAGATATGCGGCTCTTTCCGCTTGACGATCGTGCCGAGGAAGACGGCGAGGAAGGCGACCCAGACCACGGTCAGCCACCAGTCGACATACCATTCCGGCTCGGCATATTCCTTGGACTGGGTGGCGCCGAGGATATAGCCCGTCGCGGCCAGCACGATCACCAGCTGGAACCCCCAGAACACGAACCACGCAAGGTTGCCGCCCCAGAGCCGGGCGGCGGAGGTGCGCTGGACGATGTAGAAGGACGACA
This sequence comes from Albidovulum aestuarii, assembly GCF_029961185.1. GTDB lineage: Bacteria > Pseudomonadota > Alphaproteobacteria > Rhodobacterales > Rhodobacteraceae > Albidovulum > Albidovulum aestuarii. Next base: position 79,469 of record NZ_JASBQQ010000004.1, read on the forward strand.
TGATCAGCGCGTTGCCACCGAAGGCGAAGATGACCGCCGAGGTGTGGAGTGGCCTGAGCTTGCCGAAATTCAGGTAACCATGCGTGAGTTCAGAGAAATTCAGCGCCGGAAAAGCAAGCTGGAAGGCGATGGTCACGCCGACGAGAAAACCCACGACCCCCCAGAGGGACGTGGCGATCACGCCTGCGCGGACGACGCCGTCGTTGTATTCATGAACCGGTTCCGGATGATCCTCTCCCACCCTGCGCAGGACCCAAAGGAAGGTCACAGCGGCGGCAAGCATCACTGTCATGGCGTTGACCATATAGGCCAGATCGCGCGCGTAATTGGCAGCGATGGCGGCAAGAACCGCTATCGCGCCGAGTACGGCGAGTTTTACATAATCCCACATCTCAGCGTTCCCTCGTCATGCCTTTGTGCCCGATTCGGGATTTGAACCGGCCACTTCTTGACTGATCGCGTTGTGGCGGCGGGTGGCAATAGCCGCCTTGATCTGGGTCAAATGCCGGGACCGTCCGGGTTGATCCTTGTCAAAGTGGGGACGCGACGCCCGGCCTAGGCTTGTTTCAGCGGCAGCCATGCACCGAGGAGATGCACCGATGGCCTTCAAATCCATTCTCACCATCATCACAGACGCGGGCAGAAGCGCTGCCCAGATCGACGCCGCCGTGGCGCTGGCGCGGCGCGAGGACGCACATCTTGATGTGCTATGCGTTGGCGTCGACCTGACCCAGACCGGTTACTACTACGCTGGCGCAACCGCGATTCTCACGCAGGAGGCCTACAATCAGGCGCGGGAAGAGGCGGACAAGGCGGAAGCGTCGGTGCGCGCCCGGCTCGATGCGGAAGACATCCGCTGGGGTGTCGATACCGCCGTTGCCCAGATCGGCGCGCTTGGCGGGCCGGTGGCGATGCTGGCGCGGTTTTCCGACCTCGTGATCCTGTCAAAACCCTATGGTCCCGGAGGCAGCCAGGCTGCCGAGGCGATCGTGGAGGCTGCGCTTTTCGAGGGCCGCGCGCCGGTTCTGATCCTGCCTGAGGGCTATTCGGGGGCCGACTATGGTACCCGTATCGCGCTGGCCTGGAACCAGAGCGATCAGGCATTGTTCGCGACCCGTGCCGCGCTGCCGGTGCTGAAGGCCGCCACCATGGTCGACATCACCATCATCGACCCGCCGACCCATGGTCCGGAACGTTCCGATCCCGGCGGGATGCTGTCCCAGCTTCTGTCGCGCCACGGCGTTCATGCCGAGGTTTCGGTTCTGGCCAAGACCCTGCCGAAGACGTCCGAGGTTCTTGCCCGCCATGTCCGCGACATCAATGCCGATCTCGTTGTGATGGGCGCCTACGGCCATTCGCGGTTCCGCGAGGCGATCCTCGGCGGCACCACGCGCAACATGCTGGAACATTGCGAAGTTCCGGTGCTGATGGCGCACTGAACCAGTCGTTCTTCCTGGTTGCGAATCCGATAGCCTGACCCCCATCCCCGCACCTTCTCGGGGAGGAGATGGGGGCAGGTAGGTAGTGTCAGTTCGGGCGTTTTGCCTTCATCGCCTGCTTGACGACCTTGGAAAACGCCTTGCCCCGGCGCCGTTTCTCGGCAGCCGTGGCTGCATGCGCGGCGTCCTCTGCCTTCAGCTTCTTCCAGCGTTCCAGACGCGCCGAGTCGACCCGCCCCGCGGCAATTGCCGCCTGCACGGCGCAGCCCGGTTCCGGCCCGTGGGTGCAGTCGCGGAAGCGGCATTCTCCGGTGAGTTCCGTAATCTCGCCAAAGGCTTCGTCGATGCCCTCGGCCATGTCGGTCAGGCGAAGTTCCCGCATGCCCGGCGTGTCGATCAGCCAGCCGCCGCCGGGGATCGCATGCATCTCGCGCGCGGTCGTCGTGTGGCGGCCTTTCATGTCGTCCTCGCGCACCTCGCTGGTCTCCAGGTCGATGCCGGTGAGCGCCGAGGCGAGCGTCGATTTGCCCACCCCCGACATGCCGAGGAAGGCCACGGTCTTGCCCGGTCCGCACCAGTCGCGGAGCGTTTCGACCGCGCCGGGGGATTTGGCGTTCAGGAGAATTGCCGGAACCGAAGGCGCGATTGCGCGAAGCCGGTCAAGATAGCTTTCGGGGTCATCTGTCTTGTCGGCCTTGGTGACCACGAAGACCGGGGGAATACCGCCTGCATGGGTCAAGGCGAGGTAGCGTTCGAGCCGCGCCTCGTTGAATTCCTCGGTGCAGGAGGTGGTCAGAAAGACCGTATCGACATTCGCGACGATCAGCTGTTCGCGTGAGGCATCGCCCGCCGCGCGCCGGAAAATCCTTGTTTTCCGGTCAAGTAGCCGTTCAGCCCGGTCCGTTGAGGGGTCGGCGAGAACCCAGTCGCCGACCGCGACATCGCCTGCGGACAGGCCGGGTGGCAGGGTGAGGAGAAGCGGGCCGCTTTCGGACAATACGCTCAGCCGGTCGCGGTGGACGCCGGTGACGCGGGCTGGTTTGAGGCTCTCCAATTCATCCGTGTCGAGCTGGCGCAGGAAGTCCGCCGACCATCCGAGATCGGCAAGGGAATGGGAATTCTGGTTCAATGTTCTGCCCTCTTGGCAAACCGATATCTTTGCCTGTCAGCAGGTGCTGCAGGCGGGGAATGTCGGGATGGGCGGGGCAGATCGGTGGTCTCAGATAGCCCCGGCCCGGAGGGAAACAAGCTCTGTCATGTTCAACTCCTTTGCCGGTTTGAGACCGAAGGTGAGAGGCTGGACAACGACCCAAGCGGGGCTCGTTACGGCTGCTTCCTTCCGGACCTGACCGGGTTGGCGAGGCGCTCGCCCGCGCCAACCTCTCGGGGTCCGATATAAAGGCTGGTCCGCGGATTCGCAAGGCTGGGCCGGGTCGGCACGCCGTCGGCATTCTGTCGGCAAAACGTATGGCAGGACCGCGCGGCCCGTTCGGCCGGCCTTTACCCGGTTCGGCGAGGCTGAACCGGCCCAAAAGGAGCCGAGCCGATGACCGATCCCGCGCCACAAAGTGCCGAACCGCCCCGCCGCTTTACCCAGACCCGCACCGCCCGGATGGCCCGCGCACGGCTGGCGCGGCATCTTCAGGGGCTTGGCGATGACGAGGGTCTGTGGTTCCGGGTGCAGGAACGGGTGCCGGAAGCCTGGGCCACGGTCGAGGAGGATATCGACTGCGAGGAAGAGAAGGTGAAGATCACGCTCAGGCTCGACGCCAGCGTGGCGAAGCTCTTCCGCTCCATGGGCAAGGGCTATCAGGCACGGATCAACCATATCCTTGCGACCTACGCCCAGATGCGGATGGGCGAGATCGAGCGGCAGGCCCGCGACCTTGGGGCGGTGATGGGCGAGTTCGGTGTCGTTCAGTCGGAGGAGGCGCGGCAGACCTATCTGTCCCTGCGCGACACGGAGGGGCTGTTTGATGCGGAAAGCCGCAGCCTGCTGGATGCAGCTTTTGGGGTCGGGGGGATGTGAGCGCCTTCGGAGCTGGCTCAGCGCGTGCGGCGGATCTGTGTTGGTCTGCTTGGAGCCCGGAGCGGACGCTACTCGCCGCTGTCAAGCTCCATGCGGTCCAGCCAGTCGATGATCAGCGATCGGAATAAATCTCTTCTGGCTGGAGCGATGAAGTGTCCACAGCCATCGAGCACGGCGAACGTCGCTCTGGGAAAACGCTCAACAGACATCCACGCGTCACGATATCCAGCAATAGTATCTTGCCTGCCCCCGAGTATCAGCGATGGGGCAGAGAATGGTGCGCCGACCTCGTCCGGGTTGAAACTGAAAGCGTAGTTTTCAGGGCGCCAGCTTTCCAAAGCGGCCGCCTCATCAAGCTGGGATAGCGCCGGGAGAAGGCATGAAGTGTCCCAATCAACGAGAGCGGTGTCGCGAACAGGCTGAATGAAGCGCAGCGTATCGGTTCGGTCTCCAGCCTTCTTTGCGAACCCATCCTCTTCGAAGATGGTCGATGGTTCGGGCAAGTCACGCGTTTCATAGTCAATTACAAAGGGCGTGGCATTGATAAACACCCCAAGAAGTCTGTCCGGGTACTTGGCTGCAAGTCCTCGAACAAGGTGTCCGCCAGCCGACATTCCTGCAACCGCAAATCGTTTTCCGGGCGCGACAGCGTCAATGAACCCAACCACATGGTTCAGAAGTGCGTCGAAAGTCATCGGCCTTGGCAGGGTCGGAGTGCGTCCGTGGGCGGGCAGGTCAGGATATACCCGATGCCATCCGGCGCGGTCTTGGAACGCAGGCTCCATTTCGTCCATCATATGTCGGTGATCAAGATAACCGCCATGAAGCATGAGGATCGGCCACCCCGAACCGCGTTCCTCGAAGTTGACTTCAATCCCATCTACTTGGATCAGCATCTTTCAATTCCATAGGCAAATTGAAGGTCTGATCATGATAGAACTCATCAAGCTTGTCACCTGCCATGCAAGGCAGAGAAGGGCCGTCACACAACGCGAGGATAATCGGGACTGAACAATCTTCCGAAAATTTTCTCAGATGTCGGCTTTGTCCCGCATAGCGGACCAACGGCGATCTCGCGCTATCGCCCGGCTAGTCCTTCGGACGGTGGTCCAGCGCCACGCCGTTGATGCAGTAGCGCAGGCCGGTCGGTTTCGGACCGTCGGGGAAGACATGGCCGAGATGGGCGTCGCAGGCGGCGCAATGGACCTCGGTCCTGCGCATGAACCAGCTTCGATCCTCGGCTTCGCCGACGGCCTCGCCGTCCATCGGCTTGTAGAAGCTGGGCCAGCCGGTGCCGGAATCGAACTTGGCGTCGGCGTCAAAGAGCGGCTGGCCGCAGCAGACGCAATGAAAGGTCGCGGGCCCCTTGGGGAAGTCGTCGTGGGTGAAGGCGCGTTCGGTCGCGTGCTTGCGCGTCACCTTGTAGGCAAGGTCGGAAAGCTGGGCGCGCCATTCCTCGTCGGATTTCTCGATCTTTTCGGCCATCGGTGCCCTCCATTCCATTCCAACAAGCCGCGAAAACGCGTTACAACGACTGGGTTGGAATGTAGGGCAGGCCGTGCCGTCAGCCAAGCGGGAGAGTGCCGAAAAATGCAGCCGATGCGACGGGGCCGGTACCTGGCCCGGCTGGCCGGGGGCGGGCGTGATGTCGAACGCGCGCAGATGCTGCGCGGTCATGCCTTTCGCGGCGGCGCTGTCGGTGCGCGTGACACGGATCGGTTCGACAACCTCTGCCGTCATGTTCTGATCGAGGAGGCGGAGGGTGGCGCGCTGGTCGCGACCTTCCGGCTGATGCCGCTTGGCTCGGGGCGCGAGATCGGCCAGTGCTATTCTGCGCAGGTCTACGATCTGTCGGCTTTGGAGCGGATGGACCGGCCGATGCTGGAACTGGGGCGGTTCTGTCTGGCGCCCGGCCAGCGCGACCCCGACATCCTGCGCCTTGCCTGGGGCGCGATCACGGCAGAGGTCGACGCGATATCTGCGGGGCTGCTCTTTGGCTGTTCATCCTTTGCCGGGACCGATGCCGCGATTTATCGCGATGCGTTCGGCTGGCTTGCCACGCGGCATCTTGCCCCCCCCGACCTGCGGCCGGCCCGGCGCGCGCCTGAGTCCGTGGCGCTGGCGGAAGGGGGGGCAGCCGAGCCCGATCCGGGTCGGGCGTTGCGGACCCTGCCGCCACTTCTTAGGGCCTATGTCGGGATGGGCGGCTGGGTCGGCGATCACGCGGTGATCGACCGTGAGTTGGGAACGATGCATGTCTTCACCGGGCTGGAGGTAGACCGGGTACCCGCCGCCCGCGCCCGCAGCCTGCGGATCGTTGCCGGGTCGGGTCCGGCCTAGGGCCTTGGGGCGATGCCTGCGGCCCAGAGCCGCTGCGCCTCGGTCTCGACCGCGCAGGGGCGGACGGCGCGGAGGCGGGCAAGTGCTGCATCGGCGGGTTCACCGAGTTCGATCATGAGCCGCAGAACGGCCATGCCGGACCGGCCGCAGCCACCGAGACAATGGGTGAGCACGCGGCCGCCATCCGAGAGCAGGCGCCGCGCCTCAAGCGAGGCTCCGGCCCAGCTGTCGCGCAAAGACGCGCTGTCAGCGCCGAAATCCTCGACCGGAAGGTGGTGCCAGACGGTTCCGTGTTTGGCGAGGTCCGCGGGCAGGGTGGAGGCCCCATATTCCACCAGTTCCGGTTCCGTCGCCATGGACAGGACGAGGCCCGCCCCCCAGACACGGATCATGCCGAGGTCGCCGGGATAGTCGCCATACCGCCCCGGCATCGGGCAGAGCGCAAGTCGCCCGCCGCCTGCCGCAATCTCGAAAATGCCGAAGCCCGTGTTGGCGGGGCGGCTGGTTGTCACAGCTCAGCTCCGCGCTTTTTCGTGCTCGAACCGAAGCTGCGCCAGCTTCTCGTTCCGGTCGGCCTTCAGATCGTCCTCAAGGGCCTGACGGACAAAGCTGAGATGTGTCTCGACGGCACCCCGGGCCGCTTCGGGGTTGCGCGCCTGTAGCGCGTCGTTGATCGCCCGGTGCTGGTCGAGCAGCGTTCCCCTCGTCATGCGTTGCTTGAACATGACCTTGCGGTTGTAGAAGACCCCCTGACGGAGAAGGTCGAACATGGAACGCATCATGTGCAGCATGACGACGTTGTGGCTGGCCTCGATGATCGCCATGTGAAACTCGGCATCCAGCCGCGCCTCGTCCGACGGGTCGCGCTTGAGATGTGCGGTCTCCATCTTGGAAAAGATTGCGGCGACGACCGAGAGGTCGGTGTCCGAGGCGAGGCGGGCGGCGCGTTCGGCGGCCAGCCCCTCAAGATCGCGGCGGAAATCGAGATAGTCGAAGACCGCGTCCTCGTGCCGGGCGAACAAGTCGATGAGCGCGGGCGAGAAGGCGGAGCCGAGAACCTCGGCGACGAAGATGCCAGATCCGGCGCGCGTCGTCAGGAGGCCAACCTCCTGCAAGGCCGACACTGCGTCGCGGAGCGAGGGACGCGAGACGCCGAGCCGCTCCGAAAGCTCGCGTTCCGAGGGCAGCCGTTCGCCCGGGCGCAGGATGCCGTGCAGGATCAGGCTTTCGATCTGGCGGGCGACGCTGTCGGAGAGCTTCTCTGGCTCGATCTTGCGGAAGGGCATGGCGGTCCTCGTCAACTGGTCAAGTCATATGACCGCGTGAGCGAAGGGGCAATGGAAAAGGCCGGGCGTGATGGCCCGGCCTTTCTGTTTCGTTGGCGCTGGATCAGCCCGTCGGGATGATCAGGATCTCCACCCGGCGGTTCTGGGCGCGTCCCTCGGGCGTCAGGTTCGACGCGACGGGAACATCCTCGCCACGGCCATAGGCGACGAGACGGCCGCCCGAGACGCCGGCGTTGCGCAGGACGGCCGAGACCGCCATGGCGCGGCGCTGCGAGAGGTCCTGGTTGTAGGCGGCCGAGCCGGTATTGTCGGTATGGCCGATGATCTCCACCCGGCTGTTCGGGTAGCGGTTGAGGTTGTCGGCGACCGCATAGAGATCATTCTGGATCGATGGCATGACCGCGGCGCTGTCGACAGCGAAGAGAAGCCCTTCGGGCATGACGACGCGAAGCTGGTTGCCTTCGTTGATGATGCGGATGCGGCTGTCGTTGATCTCGGCCTGCAGTTCGGCCGCCTGACGGTCGAGGTTGTGGCCGATCACGCCGCCGGCAAGGCCGCCGATCGCGGCGCCGACCACGGCGCGGTCGAGCTTGTCCTTGCCGCCGTCGCCGGTGAGGATGCCCAGCCCGGCGCCGATGGCCGCGCCGGTCAGCGCGCCTTCCTTGGTGCGCTGGTTCGGGTTCGACGAATATTCATCGACCGGGGTACAGGCCGTGAGCGTCAGAACCGCTGCGGTCCCGGCGACGAGAATCGTTTTGATGTGCATGCAAGCTGCTCCGATTTGTTATCTGCGCGCTACTTCGGAGATTATCCGTTGTTAGGCAATAACGCGCGATCCGAAATTCGGTTCCAGCAGCTTTTCGCCTATCAGGCGGCGCCGTCCGCCTCGGCCCGAGCGGCCTCCCATGCCAGCATGGCGCGCTTGACCGGCAGGCCCCAGTGATAGCCGCCGAGGCCGCCCGATTTGCGGATCGCCCGGTGGCAGGGGATGAGCCAGCTGACCGGGTTGCGTCCGACCGCCGTGCCGACGGCGCGGACGGCGCGCGGATTGCCGATGGCACCTGCGATATCGGAATAGGTGGTGACATGGCCTGAGGGGATGGTCAGGATAGCTTCCCAGACCTTGATCTGGAACGGCGCGCCAATCAGGTGCAGCCGCGCCTCGCCCGCCTGCGCGAAGGCTGCCGTGACCCAGGGTTCCAGCGTCGCGGGGGCCTCGTCGAAGCGGGCGCGGGGCCAACGTGCGGCGAGATCGGCGAAGGCGGCATCACGTCCCGTTTCCGCAGTGAAGGCCATGCCGCAGAGGCCGCGTTCGGTGCCCATTGCGAGCGCCTCGCCGAAGGGCGTGGGGAACCAGCCGTAGCGGACGCTCAGTCCTTCCCCCGCACGGGCATAGTCGCCGGGGCTCATCGCCTCCCATCTGAGGAAGAGATCGTGGAGGCGGCCGGTGCCGGACAGTCCGGCCTCAGCCGCGGTGTCGAGAAGCGTGTGCCGGTCGGCCAGCAGCCGTCGGGCAAGGTCGATGGTCAGGTATTGCTGGTAGCGCTTGGGCGAGACGCCGACCCAGCGCGAGAAAACGCGCTGGAAATGCGCGGGGCTCATCGACAGGCGTGCGGCCAGATCGTCGAGCGGCATCGCGGTGCCGCCCTCGGCATCAATGAGGGTCAGGGCGCGGGCGATGACGCCGTAATGGTAGCGGTCGTCGGTGGGGTGGGTCAGCATGGTCCGGTCTCCTTGCCCATGAAGATAGGCGAGCGGAGGCGGGCGCGCGACCCGGATCATGCGGCTTTATCGGTGTCAGGCGGCGAGGCCCCCGGTGCGGGGAAAGGGGCCGAGGATCGCGGCGGTTTCGTTCCGGGAAAGGCAGGTCCGCGCGGTCTGAATATGCGGTGCGCGCAGGCAGTCGCGAAGGCGGGTGCTGAATGCGGCGGGCAGTGTGGTGAACCAGTCTGCATCAGCAAAGAGGCTTTCGCACCAGATGCCATTGGCGAGGATCAGTTCGTGTTCGCTGAGGAGAAGCTGAAACAGGGGAACAGATTGAGGCAAGTCTGACGACTGGTGGCCATTCCCCGCCAGATGGTCGGTCGTGGCGAGCGCCTCGTGATCCCCGATATGGAGGGCCACGCCGGGACCGGAGAGAAGCAGACGGTGATGTGCGCCGAGATGGAGAGGGCGCTGCGGCAGGCCGGGGCCGAGGCTGCCCGCCGGGATCCGGACCTGTGAAAGTCGCTGCCGGGAAAGCCGGCCCGACCAGAGAAGTGGTCTGTAGCCATGATCCATCGTCAGGATACGGTCGCCGTCTATGAGGTGTTCCACCGTCACCTCGCCCCGTTCTGTGGCGATACCGGTGCCGGGGGCAAAGCCCGTGGCCTGCGGGGCCGGGGAATGATGCGGCGGTGATGTCATGACGCCTCCTTGCCGTGAGGCACAGGGTCTCCAAGGGCCACGAAATCCCGGTTAATGCAGCGGGAGGAAATCCTTCGAATTGTACGCGCTTGCCTCGCGCGCGCGGCCATTGCATACCGGCTCTCATGGCGCGACAGCTCGACTATCATACGATCCAAGCGATCTTCACCCGCTTCCGTGAGGCCGAGCCCGAGCCGAAGGGCGAGCTGGAGCATGTGAATGCCTTCACGCTTGTCGTCGCTGTGGCCTTGTCGGCGCAGGCGACCGATGCGGGGGTGAACAAGGCGACGCGGGCCCTGTTCAGGATCGCCGATACGCCGGAAAAGATGCTGGCCTTGGGCGAAGAGGGGCTGATCGAGCATATCAAGACCATCGGCCTCTTCCGCCAGAAGGCGAAGAACGTCATCAAGCTCAGCCGCATTCTTGTCGAGGAGTATGGCGGCGAGGTTCCGTCCTCCCGCGCGGCCTTGCAATCGCTGCCCGGCGTCGGGCGCAAGACGGCCAATGTCGTCCTGAACATGTGGTTCAAACAGCCCGCACAGGCGGTCGATACCCATATCTTCCGCGTGGGCAACCGAACCGGTATCGCGCCGGGTAAGGATGTGGATGCGGTCGAGCGCGCGATTGAGGACAATATCCCGGCCGAGTTCCAGCAGCATGCCCATCACTGGCTGATCCTGCATGGCCGCTATATCTGCGTGGCGCGCAAACCCAAATGCGGCGCCTGCCATATCCGAGAGTATTGCCAATTTGAGGAGAAGACCCTTTGACCAAGTATCAGGTCGTTGGCATCGGCAATGCCATGGTCGATGTGCTCACCCAATGCGATGACGACTTCCTCGACTGGATGGGGATCGAAAAGGGGATCATGCAGCTTGTCGACCGCGAGCGGGGCGAGACGCTTTATGCCGCGATGAAGGAGCGCACGCAGGCGCCGGGCGGATCGGTCGGCAATACGCTGGCGGGGCTTGGCAATCTGGGGCTGAAGACGGCCTTTGTCGGCAAGGTCAAGGATGACGCGCTGGGTCGGTTCTATGCCAAGTCGCTGGAGGCCGAGGGCACGGATTTCCCGAACCCGCCCTCTGCGGCAGCGGACCTGCCGACCTCGCGCTCGATGATCTTCGTCAGCCAGGATGGCGAGCGCTCGATGAACACCTATCTGGGCGCGGGGGCGGATTTCGGACCTGAGGATCTGGATGAAGAGGTGGTGAAATCCACCGACTACCTGTTCCTTGAGGGCTATCTTTTCGACAAGGATCAGGGCAAGGCTGCGTTCCTGAAGGCCGCCGAGGCCTGTCACAAGGGTGGCGGCAAGGCGGGAATTTCGCTCTCGGACCCGTTCTGCGTCGATCGGCATCGCGCCGATTTCCGGCGGCTGGTGCATGACCAGATGGATTACGTGATCGGCAACCAGCATGAATGGTGCGCGCTTTATCAGACCGAGGACCTTGAGGCGGCGCTGAAGCAGGCGCAGGCCGATTGTCCGCTGATCGTCTGCACGCGGTCGGGCGCGGATGTCGTCATCCTGCGCGGCGAGGAACGGGCAGAGGTGCCGGTGCATCGTGTCGTGCCCGTCGATGCGACCGGGGCGGGAGACCAGTTCGCGGCGGGGTTCCTCTATGGGTTGGCGACCGGCCAGTCTTTGACCAAGGCCGGCCGTATGGGCTGCATCGCGGCGGGAGAGGTCATCAGCCATTTCGGTGCAAGGCCCGAGACCGACGTCAAGGCGCTTTTCCGGGCGCAGGGGTTGATCTAGGACCCGGGGCTGTCCGCTTCGCCCACGGGACAGATGCCGAGGCGGGAACGCCGCGCCGGTCCCGGCGGAAACCAAGGGGCTCGGAGGCATAGGTGCGGTTTGCCACGATCAATGGCCGTCAGGATGCGACTTGCGGCCTTCGATTGATCGTCCGGGGTCGCAGTCAGCAGCCAGGGTGCGATTGTCGCGGTGGTGACGCTGGAGCGTTGCCCCGCATTCCAGGCCTGCCGCCTGAGCGTCGATGTCAGTTGCGCGAAGCCGGTTGCAAGATCGCCCTCGGGCAGAACCAGCGCGAAGGTGGTGCGCCCTGTATCGCTGAGTGCGGGCCACAGCAGCCCGGCAAGGGCGGCGGGGCCAAAGACAGTGCGCAGGGATGTTTCGGGTTCGCAGCTGGTGCGGCTGGCCATGCCACCTGCGTTGCAGATAATGCCCGCAAGACGGGGATGATCCTCGGCGATCCAGCGGGCAACCTCGACCGGTGCCTTGGGGTCGGCAAGGTCGCGGGCAAGTGGCCGGAACGTGTCGCCGAGACCTCGCTGCATCGCGGCCAGTGCGCCCGCATTGCGGTCAATGGCGAGAACCACCGCGCCTTGCGCCACGAGCCCCCGTGCAAGCGAGGGTCCGAGCCCTTCGGTGGCGCCGGTCAAAAGAAAGGTCTGGTCAAAGAAGATGCTGTGTTCGGCACCGAACATGGATGCCCCCTTGATTGAATGCCTGCTTAACCCATAATGTGAGCAAATACTCAGCTTTCATACTCGCATATGGCAACCGAACCTAAAAACAAGCCAAAACCAAGAAAAGTACCGGTTCAGACGCGCAGCCGGGCCACGGTCGAGGCGATTCTGGAGGCGACTGCTCGCATTCTGGAGGCCGAGGGGCTGGAGGCGGTCACGACGAACCGGGTGGCCGAACGGGCCGGGGTCTCCATCGGGTCGCTCTACCAGTATTTCCCGTCGCGGGATGCGATCCTTGCGGAACTGGTGCGCCGGATGCGGTTGTCGATGTCTGCGCGGCTGATGAAGGCAAGCGCCGAGGCACAGGACATGCCGCTGGCCGAGGCAGTGCCCCGGTTGATGGCGGCAGCGGTTCACCAGTACGAAACCGAACCAAGGCTGACCGCGGCCTTGGAACAGGCCGAGGCGCGGCTGCCGCGCGACCCCGATGTGCTGGCCGAGCGCGGGAAAGTTCGCGAGGCGATGGCCGATTGCCTGCGGCGCAGAGGGGTGGCCGATCCGGATACAGCAGTGGCCGATCTGGTCGCGATGACACGCGGGATCGTCATGATGGCTGTGTCGGGCAGGTCAGTCGATTACGGCGCGTTGCGCCAGCGTATCGAACGTGCCGCGATGGGGTATCTGACCTATGATGCGTCGCCGGTCGAGGGTGGCGGCTAACGCAGTTCCTTGCGGATCACCAACTTGAGGCCTGACCAGACCTCGTCCACGGCGCAGACCTTGATATCGACCAACCCCATGGGCAGGCAGATTTCGCGCACCGTATCTTCGGTCACTTCCGAATAGAGTTTCGACGCTTTCTTGGGCCAGCTTACCCAGATCATGCCGTCCGGCGCGATCCGGTTCCGCGCTTCGGCCAGCCGCCCGTGCAATTCTTCACGGAAGGGGGTGAAGATGTGGAGGAAGTCCAGCCCGCCGGGCAGGGCCGCGTCCGCGCCGATATGGTCCGGCGCGGCGTCAATGCCCAGCCTTTCGGCATAGGGCCAGGGCGGGTTCACGACCGCCGCTTTCATGCCGGGTCTGATGCCGAGTTTCTTTGCAAGAGGCGTGCCGGAATAGCCCGCCATCTCAGTTCGCGAGTTTGACATGGACCTCGTTGAGGTCGATCTCGCCCACCGGCATCTTGTTGCCCGGATTGTCGAAATCGTAGCGGAAAAGCTGGAAGTCCTTGTGGTAGATCTCCCACATAAGGTGCATCGAGAGGTCGTCGAAATAATCCTCCACCGGATGCGCCCGCTTCGGCCCGTGGCCTTCGCTTTCGTTGAACTTCGGGATTTCCTTCAGGTTCACATCCTGCTTCGTCTCGATGTTGTTGAGCACGCTTTGCATGCCGTCATTGAACTTCTCGGTGAAGACGATGTTGTCGTAACGCCCGCCATTGGCGATGAAGGTCCCGATATGGCCCGACATGGCGGACCAGTGGATGTCGGGTTCCATCGGTTTGCGCCAGCGGATCGTGTCGCGGGCGAAGAGGAGGAAGCGGCGGAAGGACTTGATCTGGTCAAACTCGAAGCCGTTTTCCGGGTCGCCGACCTCGATCCCGTATTTCTGGATCAGAAGCGGGACGAGGTTGCCGCGATAGCGTTTTCCGTTCCTCTGGATGCCGCAGATCTTGTCGAAGAAGGAAGACAGGATGCGGGTATAGGGATTGCGCACACAGGTGAAGGAATAGCTCTTGTGGGCGACGACATTCGCCTCGATCAGCGCCTGACTCTGCTCCTGCGCCCATTTATGCAGGCCGGCAGTCGAATCGTGGATGTCGCCGTCGAAAAAGCTGCCGTGATCGGAATAAAACATGATCTGACCGATCGTGGAGCAGGCGCATTTCGGCACCACGCGATACACCACGCTTTCGCTTTCCGTCATCCAGGTGCCGGGAAAACCCATATAACGCCTACCTCCAACTTGCCCGTAAGCAACCGGGCACTATCCTGCACGACAATTACGGCCTAAAGAGCAAAGAAACACTGTCTTTTCAACGGCAGATAAAGCTATCTGGGGCAACAAAACGGCAAGAAGGGCCTCATCGTTTCGTAAATGGCAAAAATCGCCTTCATTCTCCTATGCCACAAGGACCCCGAAGGGATCATACGGCAAGCCGAGCGGCTGACGGCGGTGGGCGATTGCATGTCGATCCATTTCGATGCGCGCGCGCCGAAAGCGGACTATGACCGCATCCGAAAGGCGCTCGATGGCAACCCTAATGTCACCTTCGCGCGGCGCCGGATCAGGTGCGGCTGGGGGGAATGGAGCCTTGTTCAGGCGACTTTGCACGCGGTCGAAGCGGCGGTATCGGCCTTTCCGGACGCGACCCATTTCTACATGCTGTCGGGCGATTGCATGGCCATCAAGTCGGCCGAATATGCCCATGCCTTTCTCGATAGCGCCGATGTCGATTACATCGAGAGCTTCGATTTCTTCGGCTCGGACTGGATCAAGACCGGGATCAAGGAAGAGCGGCTGATCTATCGCCACCTGTTCAACGAACGCAACAACAAGCGGCTGTTTTACGGCGCGATGGCACTGCAAAAACGGCTTGGCTGGCGTCGTGCGATTCCTGCAGACCTGCAGATCATGATCGGCAGCCAGTGGTGGTGCCTGAGGCGGCGGACGATCGAATGGGTGCTGGACTTTACCCGCAAGCGCACGAACGTGATGCGGTTCTTCCGCACCACATGGATCCCGGATGAGACCTTCTTTCAGACCGTTGTCCGTCATGTCGTGCCGGATGCCGAAATCCGGTCGCGCACTCTGACGTTCCTGATGTTTTCCGATTACGGGATGCCGGTCACGTTCTACAACGATCACTATGACTTGCTGTTGAGCCAGGATTTCCTCTTTGCCCGCAAGGTCAGCCCTGAGGCGCGTGAGCTGAAGCGGCGGCTTGGCGTTCTCTATGCCTCGGAGGGGACGGAGTTCCGGATTTCGAACGAAGGGCAGCGGCTTTACCGGTTCGTGACCGACCGGGGGCGCGAGGGGCGCCGCTATGCGCCGCGATTCTGGGAAGCCGAGGCGAGCCTTGGGCGCGAGCGCGAGCTTCTGATCGTGATCTGCAAGAAATGGCATGTCGCGCGACGGCTGCTCGGTCTTGTCCGGCAAGAGTTGGACATCCCGGTCATAGAGTACCTTTTCGACGAGGGCGCGACCGAGCTTCCCGACCTCGGCGGTATTCAGTCGACAATTGAAAAACGCACCCGCCACCGCCGGGCATTGATGCGGATGCTCTTTGACTACCACCAGACCGACCGCCTGTTGGTCTGCATGGACCCGAAGAATTTCGAGCTTTTGCAGGATTTTTGCGCGGACCGGGCCACGACGCGGCTTCTGGAGGTTCAGTGCCAGTTTTGCGATGATTACCTGACCGGCCATGCAAAGCGGATCGGGCTTGCGGGCGAGCAGGCGGGACCCGAGGCGATGACGCGATTGTTGCCGACGATCCGCAACGATCTGCGCCATGAAAGCGACCGGATCGCGGATGCCGGGTTCACCCATCTGCACCGGATGCGCGAGACCGCCTGGCCGGACGAAAACGCCGTGCCTTTGGCTGCGTTTTTGTCTATCCCGGAAGATAAGGCGCGCAAGATCGCGGCAACCGAACACCTGTTTTCCGACTGAGGACGACCATGGCCTACGCTTACGACGACACCAATATCTTCGCCCGTATCCTGCGCGGCGAAATACCCAACAAGACGGTGCTGGAGACCGAGCATACGCTGGCCTTCCACGATATCGGCCCGCAGGCGCCGGTCCATGTGCTGGTGATCCCGAAGGGACCTTACGTGAACTTCGATCATTTCGCGGCCGAGGCCAGCGCCGAGGAAATCGCCGATTTCACCCGCGCGGCGGGCGAGGTCTGCCGGATGATGAAGGCCGCCCCCGGCGAGGGCGGTCAGGGCTACCGCACCATATCGAATGCCGGTGCGCATGGGGTGCAGGAAGTGCCGCATTATCACCTGCATGTCCTTGGTGGCCGGGTGCTGGGCTCCATGCTGAAACGGGCGGATTGACAGGCGGCGCACGCTTGTTCATCCCATCACAATCGCTATCATGCAGAAAACCTTCCGACGGAGTTGCCCAGATGACCATCCCCGCCCCCGAGACCGAGGTTGTGACCACCTGGAAAGTGGCCTGCGACGGTGGTGAGGGCGCGCTTGGCCATCCGCGCGTCTGGCTGACGATCCCGCATGAGACCGGTTTCGTCGAATGCGGCTATTGCGACAAGCGCTATGAGATCGACCGCGCTCATGCGCATGACGATCACTGAGCGCTAACGCCGCGCCCCATTCAGGATTTCTTTGCCGCGGCTTCCTTCATCCGCTTCAGCAGCTCTGCTTTCGATGGCTGCTTGCCGAAGGGGTTCTTGTCGCTTCCCTTGGCGTTATGTTCCTTGTGGCGCGGAGCGTGCTTGCCCGTCTTGGCCGCGCCTGATTTTCCGTAATCCATGTCTGTCATGCCTTGATTTGGGGTCGCTGCCGCCTTCGGCCCGGTGATTGTCACTGCAGCGAGGGTCGGACCGGTCCCCCGCCCATGGACCCCCGCGCCCGTCTCTGCCATATCTCGGGGCGTCCGATACGGGAAGGGGAGTCTGATCATGGCCTTCGGCAAAGGTTGCCATCTGCATCTGATCGACGGCTCGGCCTATATCTTTCGTGCCTATCACGCTTTGCCTCCTCTGACCCGCAAATCGGACGGGTTGCCCATCGGCGCGGTTGCGGGATTCTGCAACATGCTCTGGTCGCAGCTTGCCAATAACAAGGTCGATGACGCGCCGACCCATATCGCCTGTGTGTTTGACTATTCGTCAAAGACCTTCCGCGATGAGATCTATGATCAGTACAAGGCCAACCGGCCCGACCTGCCCGAGGACCTGCGGCCGCAATTTCCGCTGACGCGGGAGGCGACGAAGGCCTTCGGCGTCGCCTGCCTTGAGATGGAGGGATATGAGGCAGATGACATCATCGCCACCCTTGCCCGGCAGGCGCGCGAGGCCGGGGGCGAGGTCACGATCATCTCGTCCGACAAGGATCTGATGCAACTGGTCGGCAACGGCGTCGAGATGTTCGATGCGATGAAGTCCAAGCGCATCGGTGTCGATGAGGTCGAGGAGAAGTTCGGGGTCAAGCCCGACCGGGTGATCGACGTGCAGGCGCTTGCGGGGGACAGCGTCGATAACGTGCCCGGCGCACCGGGGATCGGCATCAAGACGGCGGCCCTGCTGATTAACGAATACGGCGATCTGGAAACGCTGCTGGAGCGCGCGGAAGAGATCAAGCAGCCCAAGCGCCGTCAGGCGTTGATCGACAATGCCGATCTGATCCGCATCTCCAAGCGGCTGGTGACGCTAGATGATCATACGCCGGTGGAATGGACGCTGGACGAATTGGAGGTGCGGGACCCCGAGGCCGGGCCGCTGATGGGGTTCCTGACGCAGATGGAGTTCCGGACGCTGACGAAGCGCGTAGCCGAGGCGCTGAAGGTGGAGGCCCCGGCGATCCCGGAGGCGCCAGCCGTGCCGGTAAGTCACGACGCCGAGGAGGAGGCCCCCGCACCGGACCAGCCGCCCTTCGATCATGCAAAATACGAATGTATCCGCGACGCCGTGGCGCTGACCCGCTGGATCGATCTGATCCGCGAGCGGGGCTATGTCGCCGTCGATACCGAAACCACCAGCCTTGATGAGATGCGGGCCGAACTGGTGGGGATTTCCCTTTCGGTCATCCCCGGTGAGGCCTGTTACATCCCGCTGGGCCATAAGCAGGGCGGCGGCGATCTCTTTGGGTCGAACGATCTGTCCGATGGGCAGATGGCGATGGACGAGGCGCTGTCAATCCTGAAGCCGGTGCTGGAGGATGATGCGATCCTCAAGATCGGCCAGAACATGAAATACGACTGGAAGATCTTTGCCCGCCATGGGCTGCGGGTGACGCCTATCGACGACACGATGCTGATGTCCTACGCCATGCATGCAGGTCAGCACAATCACGGCATGGACCTGCTGTCAGAACGGTATCTGGCCCACAAACCCATTGAAATCAAATCGCTTCTGGGCACAGGAAAGTCAGCCGTCACTTTTGACCGCGTGCCTATCGACGAGGCGGTCAAGTATGCCGCCGAGGACGCCGACATCACCCTGCGACTCTGGCAGGCCTTCAAGCCCAACCTGCACCGGGTGAAGGTGACGACGGTCTATGAGACGCTCGAACGCCCTCTGGTGCCGGTGCTCGCGGACATGGAAATGGCGGGGATCCGCGTGGACGGTCAGGTGCTGGCCCGCATGTCGAACACCTTCGCGCAGAAGATGGCGGGGCTGGAGGCCGAGACGCAGGAGATCGCCGGTCAGCCCTTCAATGTGGGCAGCCCCAAACAGCTGGGTGAGATCCTCTTCGACACGATGGGGGTCGAGGGTGGCCAGAAGGGCAAGACCGGCGCCTATGCGACCGGCGCGGATGTGCTGGAGGACATCACGACGCTGGAGGATGTAAACCCGGATGCCGCGCGGCTGGCGGCGACGGTGCTGGACTGGCGGCAGCTTTCCAAGCTGAAATCGACCTATACCGATGCGCTTCAGACAGCGATCAATCCCGAGACCGGGCGGGTCCATACCTCCTATTCCATCGCGGGCGCCTCGACCGGGCGGCTTGCCTCGACCGATCCGAACCTTCAGAATATCCCTGTCAGAACCGAGGAAGGCCGCCGCATCCGCGAGGCGTTCATCGCTGGGCCGGGCATGCGGTTGGTGAGCCTCGACTATTCACAGATCGAGCTTCGAATCCTCGCCCATGTCGCTGACATTCCGCAGCTGAAACAGGCTTTCCGTGATGGGATCGACATCCACGCGATGACCGCGTCAGAGATGTTCAACGTGCCGGTCGAGGGCATGGACCCGATGGTCCGCCGTCAGGCCAAGGCGATCAATTTCGGTGTGATCTATGGCATTTCCGGCTTTGGCCTCGCCCGCAACCTGCGCATTCCGCGGGCCGAGGCGCAGGGCTTCATCGACCGCTATTTCGAACGCTTCCCGGGCATCAGGGACTACATGGAGGCGACGGTGGCCTTCGCCAAGGAAAAAGGCTTCGTCCAGACGCTTTTCGGGCGCAAGATCCACACGCCCGAGATCAATGCCAAGGGTCCCCATGCCGGGTTCGCCCGCCGCGCGGCGATCAACGCGCCGATTCAGGGCGCGGCGGCGGATGTGATCCGGCGGGCGATGATCCGCATGCCCGCTGCCATCGCGGACCTGCCCGCGACGATGCTGTTGCAGGTCCATGACGAACTTCTCTTCGAGGTCGAGGAAGGCGCAGTCGACAAGCTGATCGCGACGGCGCGGGATGTGATGGAGGGCGCGGCCCATCCGGCGGTCCATCTCGATGTGCCGCTGGTGGTCGACGCCGGGCAGGGGGCGAACTGGGCCGAGGCGCATTAAAACCGGATCTGGGGCAAGTCCCTGAAAAAGCGTAATAATGCCCGTCAGAACACCGTCTGCGTTACGTCGGCAAAACGTATGGCAACAAGTCGGGCGCCGTCAGCGCACTTTTTCCATGAGCGCGTCGCGCATCCGGCAATCGCGGATTGCGTCCTCGCCGCAGGTTCGGAACTCCAGATCGCGGGTCAGGCAGATGCGGGCCTCGTCGATTCGGCCCGCCTCGCAGGTGATTGTGATCATGTTGCGGTCAAGGCCGGGATTGGCTTCCAGAAATGCCTCCTCCACCACGCTCGCGGGCAGTTTCACATCGCGGTCGAGTTGGGCGAGGACATCGGGGATTTCCACTTTGTCGTAGGCCAGGCGCGAGGCCGCGAAATAGTCGTCTGCCGAAAGACCCGAGCAGCGGCCATGTTTCTTCCATTCGTGCCAGGCCAGCCCCGACGACCCCATGATATCGACCATCGCCCGCGTGTCCGAGCGTGAGGGGTCGCGCGCGGAGGTGCGGCAATAGCTGGGCCAGCCGAACTCGTATTGCGGCCAGAGACCGTGCAGTGTGAAGCTGTGATCGTGCCGGGGGTCGCACTGATCCTCGCCCCGCGCGTCGCCGGTCAGCGCGCAGAAGGTGGGCGACCATGAGAGCGACAGGATGTAGTAGTCAAAGGCGCCCGCCGCTTCGCCTTCGGCAAAAGCGGGCAGGGGCAGAAAGGCAAGGGCGGCAAGCCAGCGCATTTTCTCTTTTCTCCGGTCGCGCGAAGGACTATATAGCCCCCCAACTTCCCCGAAAACGAGGAAAGGCGGCCCGAAAGGTCGCGGCCGTTTTCCCGGCACGGGAGAGATTTGTAAAGGAGATGCCGTATGAACAAACCGCTTATGGCCAAGGCCACGGCCGTGTGGCTGGTGGACAATACGACGCTGAGCTTCAAGCAGATCGCCGATTTCTGCGGCTTGCACGAGCTTGAGGTGCAGGGCATCGCCGATGGCGACGTGGCCGTCGGCGTTAAGGGCTTCGATCCGATCGCCAACAACCAGCTTGACCAGTCGGAGTTGGACAAGGCCGAGAAGGACCCGGTTTACAAGCTGAAGCTGAAGTTCAATCCGGCCTCGGTCGGCGAGGAAAAGCGCCGGGGGCCGCGGTATACCCCGCTCTCGAAGCGTCAGGACCGTCCGGCGGCGATCCTGTGGCTGGTGAAGTTCCACCCTGAACTGGCCGACAGCCAGATTGGCAAGCTCGTTGGCACCACCAAGCCGACCATTGCCTCGATCCGCGAGCGGACGCATTGGAACATCAACAATATCACGCCGATCGACCCGGTCGCGCTGGGCCTCTGCCGTCAGTCGGAATTGGACGCCGCCGTGCAGAAGGCTGCGAAGAAGAAGGCCGCCGACGGTGCAGTGATGACCGATGACGAGCGCCGCAAGCTCGTCTCGACCGAGCAGTCGCTTGGCATGTCGTCCGAACCGAAGATGCCGTCCTCGATCGCGGGGTTGGAAAACTTCTCGCTCAGCCAGAGCGAGGAGGACGAGGAGAAGAACCCGGCGGATTATTCGAATGCCGACAGCTTCTTCAACCTGCCGCATGATGACGATGACGACGAGGATGACGACGACAAGTGATCCCCGAACGCCCCGGCCCTGCCGGGGCGTTTTGCTTCTGCGGCTCGGGTTCGGGACAGAGCGGACATTCCCGAAAGTGGGCCGGAGAAACTTTGACCAAAACTCATCCGGCCGACATGGCGGATTTTGTTCCAAGATCCTTCAAGTCCGTCGCGCTGCCGAAAGTGAGGGTGGTCAGTTTCCCGCGAGGCAGCCGGTGATGGCCATGACCATCCCGCCCATGATCTGATCGTAGAGCGTCGGCCCGGGTGGCAGGCCGCGTCCCTCGGGGTCGAGCGGCGCGCCGATGCGGGTTTCGGTTCCCTCGGCGAGAACCGTCACCATGTCGGGGTCACCCATGGCCTCAGGGAAGATACAGGCCGCCCCGCCGCTTTCGAGAAGGGCGCGAAGTTCGGACCGCCGTGCGGCGCCCGGATCAGCGGCATCACCTTCGGCGAGACTCGCGGCGATCGTCAGGCCGAAATGATCGGCGAAGTACCCGTATGCGTCGTGGGCGACGACGATGGGTTGATCTTTCACGGTGGCGAGCTGTTCTTCCAGTTCGTCCGCGAGCGTATTGATCCGGCCAAGGGCCAGCGAAGCGTTGGCGCGGTAGGCAACGGCATTGCCGGGGTCGCGTTCGACCAGCGCGTCGGCGATCAGGCCGATCCAGAGCGCGGCATTGTCAGGATCGAGCCAGGCGTGAGGATCGAGGCCGTCGTGATCGTGTTCACCCGATACCGGGGCATGATGCGCGTGGTCGTGGCCATCCAAGTCGTGGCTGTGGCCGGTATGCGTGTCATGGTCTGTTTCGTTGTCGTGGTCGGCTTCAAACTCACGGATCGTCGTACCGGTTTGGTGCAGCAGCTCCAGCGACTGGTTGTCTGTCCCTTCATCGACAATACGGTCGAGCCATGGCGTCAGTTCGGGTCCGATCCAGACGATGAGGTCCGCCCCCTGAACAGCACTGATCTGCGAAGGTCTGAGCTGGAAATCATGAACGTCCGCCCCCTGATCCAGAAGCAGGCTGGGCGCGCCGAGATCGCCCATGACCTGCGATACCAGCGAATGGACGACGGGGATGTCAGTCACGACCTCGGGCGCTTCGGCGAGAGCTGGCGAAGCCATCAGCATGAGTGCTGTGACGAGGGGGATTGCCGTGCGCATGTCGGTTCCTTCCGGATCGGTAGAGAGGGGATTGTCGGCCCGAGAGCGATATCGTATGTTATAGCATAACATGTCAAGTCGATGATGACGTGACACCAGGGGGGCGAAAATGACTGATCCGGCATTGGCCTTTGAGGCCCATGACCACAGGGCTTGCGCGGGCGACGTTCTGACCCGGGCAGAGGCGATCAGCGGCGCGCGGCTGACGCCGGTTCGCCGCCGCACGCTGGAAATCCTTCTCGAATCGCACCGGGCGATGGGGGCCTACGAGGTTCTTGAAAAGCTCGCCGATGCCGGGTTCGGCAACCAGCCGCCGGTGGCCTACCGGGCGCTCGACTATCTCGTCGATCAGGGTCTGGCACATCGGATCCGGCGCCTGAACGCTTTTGCTGCCTGCATGCATCCGGGCGAGGCGCACAGCCCCGCCTTCCTCATCTGCAAGTCCTGCGCCGCCGTGGCCGAGGCGCCGGCAGCGGCGATCCATGCCGCGCTGGGCAAGGCGGCCGCCGATATCGGCTTCACCGTGGAGCGGGCGAATGTCGAGGCGCTTGGGCTGTGCCCGGCCTGCGCGGAGGCAGAATCGTGACGCTGATCGAGGCGCGGGGGCTCTGCGTTCGGCACGGCGCGGCGACGGTGCTGAAGGGCGTGAATTTCGCAATCCGGCCGGGTGAGATCGTGACCGTCGTTGGTCCAAACGGCTCGGGCAAGTCGACGCTGATCCGCGCGCTGATCGGGCTGGAGCCCGCTGCGGAAGGCGAGGTGATCCGCCGGGTCGGGCTTGGCATCGGTTATGTGCCGCAACGGCTGCATATCGACGCGGCCTTGCCGATGACGGTGGGCCGGTTCCTGTCACTGCCGCACCGGGTTCCGATGGACGAGGCGGAGGCGGCTTTGGTCCGGACCGGCGTACCGGGGCTGCGCGACCGGCCGATGGCGGGACTGTCCGGGGGGCAATTGCAGCGCGTGCTGCTTGCGCGCGCATTGTTGGCCCGGCCGGAGATTCTGATTCTCGATGAGCCGACGCAGGGTCTCGACCAGCCGGGCATCGCCGCCTTTTACCACCTGATCGAGGAGGTGCGGGCCGAGACGGGTGTCGCCGTGCTGATGGTTAGCCACGATCTGCATGTGGTGATGAGCGCCTCGGACCGGGTCATCTGCCTAAACGGTCATGTCTGCTGCGAAGGGGCGCCGCATGTCGTTTCGGCGGCGCCGGAATATCGCGCGCTCTTTGGGTTCGGGACGGGTGGGGCGCTGGCGCTTTACCGTCACGTTCATGACCATGGTCACGATCACGGAGATGATCACGCGCACCATGGCCATGATCATGCGCACCGGCACGAGGACGAGCATGCCTGACGATTTCCTCATCCGCGCCGGCCTGGCCGGGATCGGCCTGATGCTGGCCGCCGGACCGCTCGGGGCCTTCGTCGTCTGGCGGCGCATGGCCTATATGGGCGATGCGACCGCGCATGCGGCGATCCTTGGCGTTGCGCTGGCGTTGGCCGCCTCGCTGCCGGTCCTTGTCGGCACGATGATCGTGGCGCTGACCATGGCGCTGGCGGTCAACGGACTGAGCGGGCGGGGGCGGGCGGCCGATACCGCGCTTGGTGTTCTGGCCCATTCGGCGCTTGCGCTTGGCCTTGTCGCCGTGTCGTTCCTGCCCTCGGTCAGGGCGGACCTGTCCTCGTATCTCTTCGGCGATGTGCTGACCGTGCGGTGGGGTGAACTGATCTGGATCTGGGTCGGGTCGGGCGCGGTTATGGCGCTGATCCTGTGGCGTTGGGACGCGCTATTGACGGCAACGGTGAACGAGGAGCTGGCAATGGCCTCGGGCCTTGACCCGCGGCGCGAAAAGCTGGTGCTGACGCTGGCGCTGGCACTGGTGGTCGCGGTGGCGCTGAAAATCGTCGGCGCGCTTCTGATCGCGGCGATGCTGATCATTCCCGCCGCGACGGCGCGGGCATTTGCCCGCAGCCCCGAGGCGATGGCGCTTCTGTCCGTTCTGATCGGTGTGGCGGCGGTGATTGCCGGTCTTTGGGCCTCGCTTCACTTCGACACGCCCGCCGGGCCGTCAATTGTCGTGGCTGCCGCCGGGCTTTTCGCCGTCAGCCTTTTGCCCGGCCGCCACCGGGGCTAGAGTCTGACTACTGGTGGCAGTAATTCGGGCAGGACGAAGCAGGGGCAGGCCATGGGAAATCATCTTTACGACGCTCTCTTCGGGCGGCACGAGGGGCGCGATGCCGATTTCCTGATCCTGCCGGACGGGGGGCGGGTCAGCCATGCCGCCTTTGCCGACCGCGCTGCACGGTTCGCCGGGGCGCTGGTGGCCATGGGGCTGGTGCCCGGCGACCGGGTGGCGCTGCAACTGGAGAAAAGTCCCGACATGCTGGCGGTCATCGCCGGGGCGATCCGGGCGGGTGTCGTCTTTCTGCCGCTCAACCCCGCCTATACCGCTGCCGAGGTCGCGTATTTCGTGGGTGATGCCGGGGCGAAACTCCTGCTCTGCGACGGCCGCGCCGAGGCGGGCCTCGCCCCGGTTGCGGCGAAGGCGGGCGCGCAGCTTGCGGTGCTGAATACCGACGGGACGGGCAGTTTCACTGATGACGCCACGATGGCCACTCCGGCGTCCATCGCAGAGCGGGACGCGGACGACCTCGCGGCTTTGCTTTACACGTCGGGCACGACCGGAAGGTCGAAGGGCGCGATGATGAGCCATGCGAACCTTCTGTCGAATGCCGAGGTGCTGGTCGGGTACTGGCGCTTCACGGATCAGGACGTGCTCTTGCATGCCTTGCCGATCTTTCACACCCATGGCCTCTTCGTCGCGACCAATGTCGCACTGCTGGCGGGCGCGCGCATGATCTTCCTGCCGAAATTCGATGCAGGCGAGGTGATCCGGCACTTGCCGCAGGCCACTGCGATGATGGGGGTTCCGACCTTCTATACAAGGCTGCTCGACGATCCGCGTCTGACCCGCGATCTGACGGCGGGGATGCGGCTTTTCATCTCCGGCTCGGCGCCCCTGCTGGCCGAGACCCACCGCCAGTGGCAGGACCGGACCGGTCATGTCATCCTCGAACGCTACGGCATGACCGAAACCAATATGAACACGTCAAACCCCTATGAGGGCGACCGCCGCGCAGGCACCGTGGGGTTCCCTCTGCCGGGCGTTGAGGTAAAGGTCTGCGATGCATCGGGTGTGGATCTGCCGGCGGGAGAGATCGGCACGATCGAGGTGCGCGGCCCGAACGTGTTCCAGGGTTACTGGAACATGCCGGAAAAGACCGCCGAGGAACTGCGCGAAAACGGGTTTTTCATCACCGGCGATCTGGGGGTGATGGATGACGACGGCTATGTCACCATCGTCGGGCGGGGCAAGGACCTGATCATCTCGGGCGGCTTCAATGTCTACCCGAAAGAGGTTGAACTGGTCCTCGACGCGCTGCCGGGCGTTCTGGAAAGCGCCGTGATCGGCGCGCCGCATCCCGATTTTGGCGAGGGCGTGGTGGCTGTCGTGGTGCCGGAATCCGACGCCGCACCTGATGCGCAGGCGATCCGCGCGGCGCTTGGGCAAAGCCTCGCGAAGTTCAAGCAGCCCAAGCATATCGCATTCCGCGATGCGCTGCCGCGCAACACGATGGGCAAGGTTCAGAAGGCCGCGCTTCGCGAGGACTTCAAGGGCATCTTTGCGCCCTGAATTTTTCTGTTCGAAAATACCTCGGAGTTTTGGGCAGCGCCCCGGAAGGCGCGGTCAGCGCCCCACGCCGGAATAGGCCCCGAATCCTGCGGCCTCGGCATCCTTCGGCGAATAGATGTTCCGCAGATCGGCCATGCGGGCGGTCTTCATCGCGCCGGCAAGCCGGGCGAGGTCGAGGGCCCGGAACTCGTTCCATTCTGTGAGGATCACAACCACGTCCGCGCCTTTGGCGGCGGCATAGGCATCCTCCATCCAGGTCACGCCGGGCAGAAGGCTTTCGCCCTCGCGCCTGCCCTGCGGGTCGACCACGCGGACCTTGGCGCCATTACCGACCAGGGCGGGCACGATGGTCAGCGAGGGCGCGTCGCGCATGTCATCGGTATTGGGTTTGAAGGTCACACCCAGAACCGCCACGATCTTGCCGTTCACCGAACCGTCGCAGAGGTCCATGACCTTCTCGATCATCCGCCGTTTGATCTCGTCATTGACCTTGATGACCGTCTCGACAATCTGCATCGGGGCGGCATGTTCCTGCCCGATCCGGGCCAGTGCGGAAGTGTCCTTCGGAAAGCATGACCCGCCATAGCCGGGACCGGCATGCAGGAACTTATTGCCGATGCGGTTGTCGAGGCCCATGCCCTTTGACACCTGCTTCACATCCGCGCCGACCTTTTCGCAAAGCCGGGCGATTTCGTTGATGAAGGTGATCTTGGTCGCGAGAAAGGCATTCGCCGCGTATTTGATCATCTCGGCGGTTTCCAGATCAGTGTAGAGGATCGGGAAGTCGCGCAGGAAAAGCGGGCGGTAGATCTCGCCCATTACCTTTTTCGCGCGATCCGAGGTCACGCCGACGACGACGCGGTCCGGGCGCATGAAATCGTCGATCGCTGCACCTTCACGCAGGAATTCGGGGTTGGAGGCGACGTCGAAATCCGCCTCGGGCGACGTCTTCTCGATCACCGCGCGGACAGCGGCATTGGTGCCAACGGGCACGGTCGATTTGGTGACGATGACCGCATAGCCGGTGAGCGCGCTGCCGATTTCCTCAGCTGCCGCCATCACATAGGTCAGGTCGGCATGGCCATCGCCGCGCCGCGTCGGTGTGCCGACGGCGATGAATACAGCGTCCGCCCCGTCGACAGCCGCATTCAGGTCACCGGTGAATGTCAGCCGTCCGGCGGCGACGTTCCGGGCCATCAGCACATCAAGGCCGGGTTCGTAGATCGGCACGTCTCCGCGCAAAAGCATTTCCACCTTGCGCGGGTCCTTGTCGACGCAGGTCACTTCATGTCCGAAGTCTGACAGGCATACACCAGAGACGAGGCCGACATAGCCGGTTCCGATCATTGCGATTTTCATGAATGAACCCTCGACAAATACAGTGCGACGACATGGAACGATCCCCTACGCCCTGTCAACGCCCCGGCCCGAAAACGGCATGGCCGGGCCACGTTATTGCCAAAGTTTCATGCACAGTGACGCATGCGCTGCCGCGTTGTGTCGAGCACGGAGGGGATGATGCGAAATCTTGCTGCCAGAGCCTTGCTGAGTGCCGCTGTCGCCGTGACGCTTGCCGCAGGCACGGCTGAGGCCTGTTCGCGCAACATGCCCAAAGGGGCAGAGACGATGATCAAGGCGAATGCTCGGATTGATCAGGGCCTTGCAGACAAGGCGATTCTGGCCGAACTCAACTATCATCGCTGCAAGAAGGGGCTGCCTGCGCTCAAGCAGGCCACGGGACTGCGCAAGGTCGCGGGAACCCATGCGAAATGGATGGCGCGGTCGCAGCAATTGTCGCACCGTTCGACGGTTGCGGGGCAGGCCACTGCCGTCGCCCGGCTGAAATCCTCCGGCATCCGGTTTCGCGCCGGGTCAGAGAATATCGGCTATATCGCGCGGTATCAGCTTGATGGTCGCCGGTTCCTGATCCGCGACCGGGCGAATTGCGGTTTCGCCACGAATGGCGGCCAGATGATTCCGCCGCACAGCTACGCCTCGATGGCGCGGACCATCGTCGATCTGTGGATGGGATCGACAAAGCATCGGCGCAACATCCTTGACCGGAAGGTAACGCAGGTCGGATCGGCAGTCGGATTCGATCCGAGATCGGAATATTGCGGTCGGCTTTATGTTTCACAGAGCTTTGCGGGTTAGTTCTGGCGGCAATGCAACATTCGGGTCAGAATCCGCCGATCCGTCAAATTCTACTTTTCTTCGCGCCATGATTGTGTTTCGGTTTAAGCAATAATGGCGCCGCGCGCTAACGTATCTGAAACCGGAGAACGAACATGAAAAAAGTGATGACCATTGCCGTTGTGCTTGGCCTGTCGGCTGGTACGGCATTCGCCGGCGGTATGTCCGACCCGATGGTTGAAGGCGACCCGGTCGTTGTTGCTGGCCCGGCGGGTTCGGGCAATGGCGCCCTGATCGGCGGCCTGCTGCTGCTGGGAATCGCGGCGGCGGCTGCCGGCTCTTCGTCGGGCACCTGATCCTTCGATCGCGACCAGAAATCGATAAAAAGCCGGGCAGTAATCTGCCCGGCTTTTTTAGTGCTTTCGATGACGTGCCGGTATCCGGATGGTCAGGCGCAGACGTCACAGCCGTCGGTGCCCCGGCACATATCAGCCCCGACGATGCCGGGACAATTCGATGTCAGTTGTGTTTTGAGATCCGGTTCACGTGACCCATCTTTCGGCCAGGTCGGGACTCGGCTTTGCCGTAAAGATGGATCGCCACATGCATTTCCTTCGCGATATCCGGGATACGGCCGATGTCGTCGCCGATCAGGTTCTCCATCACGACGTCGGAATGCCGTGATCCGTCGCCGAGCGGCCAGCCCGCGATCGCCCGAATATGCTGCTCGAACTGATCGACGGCGCAGCCGTTCTGCGTCCAGTGGCCGGAATTATGCACCCGGGGGGCGATCTCGTTCACGATCAGGCCTTCCGGAGTGACGAAAAGTTCCACCCCCATCACGCCGACATAGTTGAGCGCGTTCAGGATTTTCGCGGCAAGCAGCACCGCGTCGGTGCGCTGGGCTGCGGTCAGGCGGGCGGGCACCGTGGTCGTCCTGAGGATGCCGCCCTCATGCACGTTCTCGCCCGGATCGAAGGCTGCGACTTCGCCCGACAGGCTGCGGGCGGCGATGACCGAAACTTCATGCGAGAATGCGACGAAGCCTTCGAGGATGGATGAGGCGCCTTGCATGTCTGCCCAGGCCGTATCGGCATCGAGCTCGGATTTCAGACGCGCCTGTCCCTTGCCGTCGTAGCCAAGCCGCCGTGTCTTCAGGATTGCAGGCGCGCCGATTTCCACCAGCGCCTCGGCAAGATCGGTGGCATCGTCGACGGCGGCATAGGGCGCGGTGGCAAGGCCGAGGTCGCGAAGGAAGCCTTTCTCGATCAGCCGGTCCTGGCTGACTGACAGCGCCCGGCGGTTCGGGTGGATCGGGCAAATCGCCTCGATCGCGTCGAGTGCCGAGGTCGGGATGTTCTCGAACTCGTAAGTGACGATGGCGACCGACTTGGCGAAAGCTGTCAGCGCGGATAGGTCTTCATACGGTGCGGTCGTCACCGCGTGGGCCACATCGGCGGCGGGTGGATTGGCCATCGGTTCGTAGATATGCGTCTTGTAGCCAAGCCGTGCGGCCGCGACCGACAGCATGCGGCCAAGCTGACCGCCGCCAAGAATGCCGATGACGGAACCGGCGGGAAGCGTCTTAGTCATCTTTGGGCTCATCCGGGATGGAGGCGGAAAGGGCGTCGCGCCACGCGTCAAGGCGCTGCGCAAGGCCGGGATTGTTCAGCGCGAGGATGCCCGCAGCCATGAGCCCGGCATTCGCCGCGCCCGCCGCCCCGATGGCCATCGTGGCCACCGGATAGCCCTTGGGCATCTGGACGATGGAATAAAGGCTGTCGACGCCGGAAAGCGCCTTGGTCTGGACCGGCACGCCGATCACCGGCACGCGGGTCTTCGACGCCATCATGCCCGGCAGGTGCGCGGCCCCGCCTGCGCCTGCGATGATCACTTGCAGCCCACGCTCGACGGCCGATTTGCCGTAGGCCCAGAGCCGGTCGGGCGTGCGGTGGGCCGAAACGATCTTCGTCTCATAGCTCACACCGAGTTCATCCAGAACCGATGCTGCCTCCTTCATCGTGGGCCAGTCGGACTGCGACCCCATGATGATACCGACCTTTACGCTCATGGCTGTCCCCGTGCCCGCGAATTGGAGCGCGCACTATACCGGTGAGCCGCTTGCGGGCAAGGCCGCCGGACGATGGGGGATGCGAAAAATCTTGAAGAAAGATTTTTGGACGGATTTGAAAATCCGTTCCTGCACTGTGTCCGCAGTCACGCGATGATGTCGGGCGTCAGGATATCTTCGATCCGCGCGATCTGGTCCTTGAGCGCGAGTTTCTGCTTCTTGAGCCGTTTCAACGTAAGCTGGTCAGCGCGGCCTGAGGTCTCCATCACATGGATCGCCTCATCGAGGTCGCGGTGTTCGCGGCGGAGAACCTCGAGCTTGACGCGCAGAACCTCCGTATTGTCCATCTCCATCCGGGCGTTCATCAGGTCCCTGTTGTT
This sequence comes from Albidovulum aestuarii, assembly GCF_029961185.1. Lineage (GTDB taxonomy): Bacteria > Pseudomonadota > Alphaproteobacteria > Rhodobacterales > Rhodobacteraceae > Albidovulum > Albidovulum aestuarii. Next base: position 109,923 of record NZ_JASBQQ010000004.1, read on the forward strand.
ATGAGTCGTGGTGCTGCACGCCGTGAAGATAGCAATTCCCCGTGATGGCGGGAAGCTTTTCGCGCCTGGCCGCCTTGCCGCTGCCCGATTCCATATCCATATTCCTTCCACGGGTCGCCGCTGGGCGGGGCCCGCATGATGTGTCGCTTAATCCAAGGACATGCCCGAGATGACGAAACTGACCTTTGCCGCACACCCCTTCCTTCTGGGCTTCGACGAGTTGGAGCGTCTGGTGGAGCGGACTGCCAAATCCGGCAATGACGGCTATCCTCCGTTCAATATCGAGCAATCCTCGGAAAACGGGTTCCGCATCACGCTGGCCGTGGCCGGGTTCCGCGAGGCCGATATCGCGATCACGGTCGAGGACCGGCAACTGATGATCCGCGGTCGGCAGGCCGACGAGGTGGATGAGGGGCGCGTGTTCCTGCATCGCGGCATTGCTGCCCGCGCCTTCCAGCGCAGCTTCGTTCTTGCCGAAGGCGTGGAGGTGGCCGGTGCGGTGCTGGAGAACGGACTTCTGCATGTCGATCTGACCCGGGCGGTGCCGGACAAGATCGTGCAGACGATCCGGATCACGAAAGGGTAAGGAGAACGGGCATGGATACCAAATACGATTTCGGGCCGGACGCGGGCGAACGCATCGTCTATGTGCGTGAGGTGCCGGTGGCTGACCTGCCGGAAGAGATTCGCGCGCAGGCCGTTGGGCTGGAAACGCTCTATGCCGTCCACGATGCGGATGGTGAGCGGCTGGCGCTGGTCAAGGACCGCAAGATGGCGTTCATTCTGGCGCGCCAGAATGACATGGCCCCGGTCAGCGTTCACTAGGTTTGTGCAACCCGGGTCAAATTGACCCGCGACGGAATTTCCCCTCTGATCCGTGAAGTAAGGGCTGCCGCATTGTCGGTGGTTTCGGACAGGATGAGGGCAAGATGAGTAAGGTTACAGGCTACAGCCGCACACAGATCGCGCTTCACTGGGGCGTTCTGGCATTGATGATCGTCAGCTATGTCAGCGAGGATGCTATGAGCGCGGCCTGGCGCGCGTTCAACCGCGGGCAGGAGGTGACGCCGGGCGCGCATACCGTGCATGTCATTTCCGGAATTCTGATTCTGGTTCTTGCGGCCATGCGACTGCTCGCCAGATGGCGCCGTGGCGCCCCTGCGGCGCCGGATGCCGGGCATCCGCTGATGAAGCCCGCCGCCGCGGTGACGCATTGGGCGCTTTATGCATTGATGATTGTGATTCCGCTGACCGGCATTGCCGCATGGTTCGGCGGCATCCGCGATGCGGGTGAGGTGCATGAGGTGCTGTTCAACGTGCTCCTTTTGCTCGTGGGGCTGCATGTTGTGGGTGCGCTTTACCACCAGTTCGTGCTGAAAGACGGCCTGATGGACCGGATGCGCAAGCCGCTCTGACGTCCTCCGTCAAATCCCCAAACACAAAGGGCCCCGGAAAACCGGGGACCTTTTGGGTTTCTGCAAGGCTGCCGGATCAGGCTCGGATCAGTCCCATGCTTTCCAGCTTCAGGATCACCTGATGCGCGCAGTTGTCGACATCGACATTCTCGGTCTCGACCTTGAGCTCAGGATTCTTCGGTTCTTCGTAAGGGTCCGAGATACCGGTGAACTCCTTGATCTTGCCTTCGCGCGCGAGCTTGTAGAGCCCCTTGCGGTCGCGGCGTTCGCATTCCTCAAGACTGGTCGCGACATGAACTTCCACGAAGGCGCCGTAAGCTTCGATCATCTCGCGGACCGCGCGGCGGGTGGCCGTGTAGGGCGCGATCGGGGCGCAGATGGCGATGCCGCCGTTCTTGGTGATCTCGGACGCGACATAGCCGATGCGCTTGATGTTGATGTCGCGGTGTTCCTTCGAGAAGCCGAGTTCGGACGACAGGTGTTTCCGCACCACGTCGCCATCGAGCAGCGTCGTCGGACGGCCGCCCATCTCCATCAGCTTGACCATCAGCGCATTGGCGATGGTCGACTTGCCGGACCCCGATAGACCGGTGAAGAAGACCGTGAAGCCCTGCTTGGCGCGCGGCGGCGAGGTGCGGCGCAGTTCCGTCACGACTTCAGGGAAGGAGAACCATTCGGGGATTTCCAGACCTTCGCGCAGACGGCGGCGCAGTTCGGTGCCCGAGATGTCGAGAACGGTCGACCCTTCCGGCACTTCGTCAACGGGGAAATACTGCGCCTTTTCCTGCACATAGACCATCTGTTTGAAATCGACCATCTCGATGCCGATTTCCTCCTGATGCTGGCGCACCAGTTCCTGCGCGGCATAGGGGTCATAGAAATCCTTGCCCTGGCTGTTCTTGCCCGGCCCCGCATGGTCGCGGCCGATGATCATATGCGTCAGGCCGTGGTTCTTGCGGATGATCGCGTGCCACAGCGCCTCGCGCGGGCCGCCCATGCGCATGGCGAGGTTCAGAAGCGACAGATGCGTGGTTGAGGCCGGGTACTGGTCCAGAACCGCCTCGTAGCAGCGCACACGGGTGAAGTGGTCGACATCGCCGGGCTTTGTCATGCCGACGACCGGGTGGATCAGAAGGTTCGCCTGAGCTTCCTTGGCGGCGCGGAAGGTCAGTTCCTGATGTGCGCGGTGCAGCGGGTTGCGGGTCTGGAAGGCGACGATCTTGCGCCAGCCGAGCTTGCGGAAGTAGGAGCGCAGCTCGTTCGGCGTGTCGCGGCGGGCCTTGAAGTCATAGTGGACCGGCTGCTGGATGCCGGTCACCGGCCCGCCGAGATAAACCTTGCCAGCCGTGTGGTGCAGGTAGTTCACCGCCGGATGGGCGATATCGTCAGCGCCAAAGACCTTTTCCGCCTCGACGCTTTTGTTCGGCACCCATTTGTCGGTGACCGACAGGATGGCAAGGATGACGCCCTCGGCATCGCGGAGCGCGATGTCCTGACCGGGTTCGACCTTGGCCGCGAAGTCCTCGGACACGTCGAGCGTCACCGGCATCGGCCAGAGCGAGCCATCCGAAAGACGCATGTTGTCCAGAACGCCGTCATAGTCGGCTTCAGTCATGAAGCCCTTGAGCGGATAGAAGCCGCCGTTCATCAGCAGTTCCAGATCGCAGACCTGACGCTGGGTGAGGTCCCACGAGGGCAGGGCGCCCGCTTCGTGCTTCAGCTTCTGGGCAGAGTCGTAGGAGACATAAAGCTCCGGGATCGGGGCAAGATTGGATTGCATCAAAGGGGTCCTTTTCTTGAGTTGGAGAAGGCCGCTCTCCGTGCCGGTCAGTTCGGCATGAAGCGCGTCATATTCGGCGAGTTTGCGGGCGAGGAACCGATCGGTCAGGCGGGCCTTGGTCGCGGCGCCTTTCGTGGTCAGTTCATAGGTGAAGCGCTGGCGGCGGTCCGGGCCGTTGCGGTCGGCGACACGGATATACCCCGCCTCAGTCGCGGCGCGCAGATGGGTGTTGAGTGTGCCAAGGCTGACCCCAAGCGCATCCGCCGTCGCGCGCTGCGATGCGTCGGGCCGCTGGTCAAGCTGACGCAGCAGGCGGAAGAGCTGATCGTCTTCCGAAGGGGATGTGGCGGCTTGTGGCACCGGGTTTCGACTCAATTTGTGTTCAACACTGAACACATCTCATAGGCGGCAAAAAAAGGAAAGCAGTTATCGCCGATTGGCGCTGTTCAGGCGCTGAGTGACCCACGTGCAACAGGATTGTCTTGATCTCTGAGTGATCAGGGACGGATACCCAGACAATTGGGCGTCCGATCGGCGTTACGTGCGGATAAGGATCAGATGCGCGGGGGCGGGGAAGGCAACCCGTCCATCCCCGCTGACGTATTGCGGGAAAAGTGACGCGGCAGCGGCCTTTAGCGTGACAAGCTGGTCGGGCGACACCAATTCAGCCAGCGTCCAGCCACCTATTTCCGTGTCGATCCATCCATCAAGCGAAGCATGCCGCGCGGTGCCGGTGAGGATGCGGTGTTCGGCCATTTTCAGCCCCGCCCGGCCCAGTTCCGCTTCGATGTCCGTCATGTTCCCCAGCACAAAAGGTGCGCTCAGCGCATCGGCCGCCGTGGGCCCGACGATCTCCCGCAGCAGCGGTACGAGCTGATCATATCCCGGGCTCCGGCCAAGCGCCTCCCATGTCAGAAGCGCGATCCGCCCGCCAGGGCATGTCACCCGCGCCATTTCTCGCAGGGCGCGGGTGCGGTCGGCGAGGAACATCAGCGCGAACTGGCAGAGGGTCACGTCGAAACGGCCGTCGTCGAAGGGCAGGGCCTCGGCCGCGCCTTCAACCCAGTCCACCCGGTCCGTCTTGGCGCGCGCGACCGCCAGCATGCCGGGATTGATGTCGACGCCCGTCACCGACGCCGCCCCGCGCTCGAATGCCGCAAGGGCCGCGATGCCTGTGCCGCAAGCGACATCGAGCACCGTATCGCCCGCCTTGATCCCGGCTGCCTCGGCCAGCATCGGGGCGAACTGGCCAAACAGCGCGGGCACGAAATCACGGTCATAGATTTCGGCGGCAGACATGCTGACCTGCCCCGCCGCTGCATTCGTCATCGTCGTCATGGGATCCTCCATTCTGTCACCCGAAAGGGTCGCAGACGGGTTTTCCTGCCGATAGTCCTGATTCTGTAGTAAACTGGTTGGGTGCCACTCTCGATCCTGCCAGACGAAAGGAGCATCCATGCGCAGCTACGGTCAGTTCTGCCCCGTCGCCAAGGCCGCCGAAATCTTCTGCCAACGCTGGACCGCGCTCATCCTGCGCAACATCACCTGGGGGGCACATCGCTTTTCGGAGATTCAGCGTGGCGTGCCAATGATGTCGCCAACGCTTCTGTCGCAACGGCTGAAGGAGTTGGAGAAGGAAGGCATTGTCGAACGAAATGTTGAAGGCCGTGCCGTCAGCTATCACCTGACGCTCGCGGGCCGCGAATTCACCCCGCTGATCGAGGTGATGGGTGCCTGGGGTCAGCGCTGGGCGCGGCGGGAACTGGAAGAGGGCGAGGTCGATATGGACCTGCTGCTTTGGGGCATCGAGCGCGCGGCGCGGGCTGATGCCTTCGACGGAAGGGCGGTCATACGGATCGAGTTCACCGACCAGCCCGCACATAAGGCGCATTGGTGGTTTCTCTGCGACGACGGGCGCTGCCAGCTTTGCGTCGATGATCCGGGGGGTGCGACGGACCTTTACCTCTCCGCCACCGTGGCCGACCTGATCCGCGTCTATCGGGGCGATGTGCCCCTGCGCCGGGCCTTGTCCGACGGACTACTGGAGGCAATCGGCGACTATCAGGCGGTAGAGGCGCTGCCGGTCTGGCTGAACCTCAGCCCGCTTGCGGCGATCCGGCCCGTTTCGCGTGCCGTTGCCTGACGGGCAAGGCGGTTGCCATCGGATCCTTGGCTCAGTACCCTTACCCAAGGCCAATACGAGGAAGGGAGGGCTGCAAATGCGATCGATCCATAAGCGGCATCTGACTTATGGCCCTGTTCAAGCCCTGCATGACTGACGTGCAGGGCGGATCGAAATAAGGTTTCCGACCCCGATCTGCCCGGATGGGTGGCCTTTCCCTGTTGCGGAGGGCCGCCCGAAGATACCGCCGCGATGACCCGAAGGATGGCATCCGGCCCCGGCAGAGACGACCGATATGACGATTCTGACCCTGAAAGACATTGGCGTAACCCTTGGTGCGCCGCTTTTCTCAGACCTTTCGCTGACCCTCAACCCGGGCGACCGGCTTGGGCTTGTCGCAGCGAACGGGCGCGGCAAATCCACGCTTCTGCGCATTATTGCCGGAGAGGCCGAAGCGACGACCGGCGACTTGACCCGGTCGCGCGGCCTCTGCGTCGGCCATCTGGCACAGGATATTCCCGAGACGCTGATGCAGCTTTCGTTCCACGCGGCGGTGCTTGACGCTCTGTCGAGCGATCAGGCAGAAAACGAAAGCTGGCGCGTGGACATCGTGCTCGATGATCTCGCGGTGCCCGGGGATCTGCGCGACCGGCCGCTTGCCGCCTTGTCCGGTGGCTGGCGGCGTATGGCGATGCTGGCCCGGGTCTGGGTGACGGAGCCGCACTGCCTCTTGCTCGACGAACCGACCAACCATCTCGATCTGGAGCGGATTTCGGGGCTGGAAGCCTTCCTGACCGGGTTGCCGCGCACCTTCCCCCTGATCGTCGCCAGCCATGACCGCGCCTTTCTGGACCATGTCACTAACCGCACCCTCTTCCTGCGCCCCGAGGCATCGCGAGACTTCGCGCTGCCTTACAGCGCGGCGCGGGTGGCGCGGGACGAGGCCGATGCGGCTGAGGCGCGCCGCTTTGGCAATGAGATGCAGAAGGCCGCCGGGCTGCGCCGGCAGGCGGCGAAGCTGAAGAATATCGGCATCAATTCAGGGTCCGACCTGCTGAACACCAAGACCAAGCAGTTGAGCGAGCGGGCGGAACGGATCGAGGCGGCGGCCCGGCCTGCCCATCGCGAAGGCTCGGCGGGCGATATCCGGCTGGACGCGACGCGCAGCCATGCAAGGGCACTGGTGACGCTGGAGGATGCGGGCGTGGCCACGCCGGACGGGCGGGTGCTGTTCCGCACCGGGGCGAAATGGATCGTGCCCGGTGACAGGGTCGTCCTCTTGGGCGCGAATGGCGCGGGCAAAAGCCGGGTGCTTGCGCTGATCGCGGCGGCGATATCGTCGGGCGGGGCGGAGGGCGTGCGTATCTCCGCCTCCGTCGTGCCGGGCATCTGCGATCAGGGGCTGGAGGGGCTGAGCGGGGCCGACACGCCCTTTGACCTCATTGCCGGGCGCTATGGCCAGTCGGACCAGACCGTGCGCGGGTTTCTGGCGGGTGCGGGGATCGACATCGCCGCACAGGACCGCCCGGCAGGCAATCTTTCGGGCGGCCAGCGCGCACGGCTCGCGATGCTGATCCTGCGGCTGATCCGGCCCAATCTCTATCTTCTGGATGAACCCACCAACCACCTCGATATCGAGGGGCAGGAGGCGCTGGAACGCGAGTTGATGGCCGATGACGTCAGCGCGCTCATCGTCTCGCATGACCGCGCCTTTGTCCGCGCCACCGGCACTCGGTTTTGGCGGATCGGGAAGGGGCGGATGGAGGAGGTGGAGGACCCCGAAGCGTTCTTCGCAGGCGGGTAGGCCTGGCTGAGGCTACTCAGCGGCCTCGACCTCTTTCTCGGCCTCCTGCGTGGCCAGCCAGCGTTCGGCATCGAGTGCTGCCATGCAACCCATGCCGGCGCTGGTGACGGCCTGCCGGTAGACATGGTCGGTCAGGTCACCTGCGGCAAAGACACCGGGGATTGAGGTTTCGGTCGTGCCCGGCTTGACCTGCACATATTTGCCGTGATGCAGGTCGAGCTGATCGACAACCAATTCCGAGGCGGGCGCATGGCCGATGGCCACGAAGAAGCCCGCGCAGGGGATGACCTGCGTTTCGCCGGTGTCGACATGTTTCACCCGCACACCGGTCACGCCAAGCGGCGTTTCGTCGCCCAGTACCTCTTCGACTGTATGGAACCACAGCGTCTCGATCTTCGGGTTCTTGAAGAGGCGATCCTGCAGGATCTTTTCGGCGCGCAACTCGTCCCGGCGGTGGATCAGCGTGACCTTGGTCGCGAAATTGGTCAGAAACAGGGCCTCTTCCACCGCGGTATTACCGCCTCCGATCACGACCACTTCCTTGCCGCGATAGAAGAACCCGTCGCAGGTGGCGCAGGCTGAAACGCCGAAGCCCTTGAACTTCTCCTCGGACGGAAGGCCCAGCCATTTCGCCTGAGCGCCAGTGGCGAGGATGACGGCATCGGCGGTGTAGGTGGTGCCGCTGTCACCCGCTGCGGTAAAGGGGCGTTTTGAGAGGTCGAGCGCCGAGATATGGTCTGAAATCACCTCGGCCCCCATCGCCTTGGCATGGGCTTCCATCCGCACCATCAGATCCGGGCCCTGCACCTCGGTATCGCCGGGCCAGTTTTCGACCTCGGTTGTGATGGTCAACTGACCACCGGGCTGGATCCCCTGAACGAGAAGTGGGTTCAGCATCGCGCGCGAGGCATAGACGGCGGCGGTATAGCCCGCGGGGCCGGAGCCGATGATCAGAACTTTCGTATGCCGTGCCGCGCCCATCGTTCTTCCTTTCCGCAACTGTCGCAGGCCATATAATCAGCATTGCGCAGCGGGAAAACCCCTGCTTCGGGTTGGGCAGCTTCGTGGGTGCAGGGCGCGCATGTCTTTCGACGATATTTCCCAGGACTTTCTGGTTTTCTCGCTGCCGTGGCCATGCGCGCGCGAAAATAATTGCGCGAGCGCGAAATATTATTGCGCATCCGGACACCCGAAGGTAAGTTCCGCAAAAATCCGAGGAGCATAGTACCGATGGGCGCCAATCGTCTTGACGAGATCGACCGCAAAATCCTGGCCGAGTTGCAGGATGACGGGCGCATGACCAATGTCGAACTGGCCCGCCGCGTCGGGATATCAGCCCCGCCGTGCCTGCGCCGGGTGCGGACGCTGGAAGAGGCGGGCTATATCCGCGGCTATCATGCCGATGTCAATCCGCGAGAACTGGGTTTCGAGGTTCAGGTCTTCGCCATGGTCGGCCTGCACAGCCAGGCCGAGGTCGACCTGTCGGCCTTCGAGCAGCGCTGCAGGGACTGGCCGTTTGTGCGCGAATGCCACATGCTGAATGGCGAGATCGATTTCATCCTGAAATGCGTGGCGCCCGACCTGTCGTCATTCCAGACCTTCCTGACCGAAGAACTGACCTCGGCCCCGAATGTGGCCAGCGTCAAGACATCGCTGGTGATCCGCTGCGCCAAGGACAAGCCCGGCGTACCATTTGACGTGCTGGAAGAACGGCTCGGGCGCAGCGCCTGAGACCGATGAACGGTCCCTGGCGCCGCGCCCAGGAGGCTGCCGGTCCGGTTTCGCCCTAACCGACCAGGGCTGCCTCGACCTCTTTGGCGGTCATCCGCGGATGCGCCATTGCGCCGAAGCCGCTGAAACCCTGCAAATGCGGGAAAAGCGAAAGGAAGCGCTGGGACAGTTCCACACCGAACCGGTTCTGAAGCTCGGGGCCGGGGTGGTAGCTTTCGATATCGAGCCCGGCGGCGCGGATCGAACCCTGCCGTTCAAGCATGATGTGATAGACCGGCACCGGGGTGACCGGCGTAACCTCGATGATGCTGACACCATCGACAAAGGTCGTCGCCGGGGCGTAGGAGCCGCTGAGATGCGCCTGATCGGGATTCTGGTCGCCGCGCACGAGAAGGCGCGCCGAGGGGCCGAGGACGACATCGGGCATCGGCCGCCCGACACCGAACGCGTCGGCGGTCACCCGGATCATCCGGCCAGAGGACATTCCCGGCATCGCGTGTGCCGGGAAGAGCGTCATCGAGCCGATCCAGGTGATGGTTTCGCAGCGGCCTTCGGCAGTGATCGCGACCATACCGGGCACGAGATCTTCGATTGCGACCGGCCCTTCGGTCGTCGCGATGACCGTTCCGCGGGCAAGTGCCGAGAACGCGGTCTCGAATTCCGAGATCGCGGGCGCCAGACGGATGACACTTTCAATATTGCCATCGGAATCGAGATAAGACACTTCGTAGCGCCGCGTCATCGGAGCGCCGGTGGGCGCTGCCTTGCGGGCCTTGGGTGTGATTGAAGGAACAATTTGACTATGGTTTTTCGAAGGAGGCGTAACATCCGCCGAAAAACGGGCGGGGAACTGGGCATACGACACTAAAGCAGCCTTTCAGCACTATAGATCTGCGGGGCCCCCACCCCGAGTGCAGATTCATGAAGCCCACGGTAATCTGGCATTCATCAAGAAGTCAAAGCAGGCCGCTCACTAGGCGGGTCTGCCTGTGCAATTCCCGATCACGCCTGTGCTTTGTTGCACCTGCTGCGACGAGTGTCGCTGTATTGGAAATAGATTGGGTCCGATCTGCATTAAATGCGCGAATCGGTGCCGCTTGATGAGGCGATTTAATCGCTTCGTATGTCAGGAATTTTTGCGGCAGGACCGCCAAGTCTCGGCGGTTTATCCGGGGCGGTTCGCCCGCGCCCAGGGAAAGGCGAACTCGGGGCTCACGCTCTCAAGGAGAATTCTTTTCATCCAGCGGGGCTTCTGCGTCATTTTTTTGTCCTTGCCTCTTGGTCCGGCCTCTTTTGGGCCATGGATGCGGTGCAGATGCCTGCCCGCGTCACCACTCTAACCAGCAATGCGGCGCTGATAGGGCGGCTCAGGTTGTATTTGATCTGTCGGCGACTACCTGACTTTCCCTTTTAAATTAACCATTTTCAAAAGCTTACGACAGGGTATGCGAAATCGGACTCGAATTGTGGCTTTTCTGTGGCGACCTGAAGCTCGCGTTAAAGGCGAATTGCGGAAATCAAGCGCCCATAATCCGCCTCGTGCAGATGGACGGAGCGGCGGTACGAGAAGAACCTCTCGGGATCGCTGTAGGTGCAATGGCCCGTCCATTCGGCGCGTCGGACGCCTGCCTTGCGCAACCGGTAGAGCCCGAAGCCCGGCAGATCGAACAGGGCCCGGTCGCCCCTTCCGCCGGAAAAGAAGCGCGAATGCGCGGGATCTTCGGTCAGGAACTCGTCGACGAATTCAGGGCCGACCTCATAGGCTTTCTGACTGATCGAGGGGCCGATCACCGCCACCGTGTCGCCACGCCGCGCCCCGAGCGCCACCATCGCGTCGAGCGTCGCCTCCAGCACACCCGACAACGCGCCGCGCCATCCGGCATGGGCGGCGCCAATGACGCCGGCATTGCGGTCGGCGAAAAGCACAGGCTGGCAGTCGGCGGTCAGCACCGTCAGGGCGAGCCCGGGTTCAGCAGTCACCAGCGCATCGGCCCGCATCGGTGCGGTCAGCGGCCCGGTTACCGTCACGACATCGGCAGAATGAATCTGGTGGACACCGATCATTGATCCGGTCGAGATACCCAGTGCCCCTGCCACCCGTTCGCGGTTGATAGCCACCGCTTCGGTTTGGTCCGAAGAGCCATGGCCGCAGTTCAGCCCGGCAAAGATGCCCGACGACGCACCCCCCTTGCGGGTGAAAAATCCGTGCCGGAACGGCGACAGCGCGTCATGGGTCAGAATGTCCAGCGTCATCGACATCAAGCTTGGTCCAATCCGGGCGGCGGCGCACTGCTTTTCGGGTGACAGGCGATGGCCTTGAATAACTGTCCCATTTCCGCGGGATGGGTCAAGCGCCGATGCGCGGTAATATGGCTTTCCAGTTTTTCACCGGTGAGGTTCCGGGCAAGCGATTGCGCCCGTGCCGTGATTCCAAGCCGTTCGAGGAAGACACCCTGCGGGGTCATGGCAGTTGCTCTTGTCACATCCGTCGTGAAGGCGTCGGCAAGCGCCTCGAAATCGACATGGGCGGTCAGATCGGCAAGCCCCGGCTCAGCGAAGGGATCGACCGGTGCGTGACCCTTCAGCGCCTGGAACGTGTCGCCAAGCGACTGCCAGCCGCCATAGTCCACTATCAGGGCCACGCCGCCATATGCGCCAATGCGCGCTGCAATCTCTCCGGCGATGGCGGGCAGGGCAGGGCAGTGTTCGACGATATCCCCGGGCTTCGTGTCAGCCACGCGGTGGGCCAGAAGTGCCGCAGGTGCAGGAGGGGCGAGGCCCGGCACCAGCCTGTTGTCCTTCAGACCGACCTGCCGCTCTGCCCATCCTTCGATGCGGCGTGCGAACTGTCGTATCGGCAGCGCATCGAAGAACTCGTTGGCGACGAGGAAGAGCGGCCGGTCGGGCAGGGTGGCAATGCTTTCGTGCCAATGCGGGGTATGGCCGTTCAGCGTCTCGGCCTGTTTCGCGCGCAAGGCAGGCGAGGCTTCGATCAGATGCACATCTGCGGCATCTGCCATGCCCGGCACCGCGCGGATCGTCCGCAGGATGTCGGCCATCAGAGTGCCGCGACCGGGCCCGATCTCGGCCAGCAGGAAGGGGGCGGGGCGCCCTTGATCCATCCAGCTTTGGGCGAGGCAGAGCCCGAGCATTTCACCAAACGTCTGGCTGATTTCGGGCGCGGTGGTGAAATCACCCGCCGCGCCTAAGGGGTCACGGGTCGCATAATAGCCGTGATCGGGGTTCATGAGGCATTCGGCCATGTAGTCCGACAGGCTCATCGGCCCCTCGGCGGCGATCCGCGCCGCGATGAGCCGCCCAAGCGGTGTCACGCCCTTGCCCTGCGCCAGAGCCAGACACCGGCCACGATCATCGGCAGCGACAGAAGCTGGCCCATCGACAGGCCGAACCCGCCGAGGTGGACAACATAGCCCATGGGATTGTCCGGCGTGATGAATTGCGCGTCCGCCTGCCGCACGAATTCAACGGCGAACCGAGACAAACCATAGCCTATCAGGAAGGTGCCGGTGATCAGGCCGGGACGTTTCAGCGCCCGGTTCCAGTATAGAATAAGCAGGATGAAACCGAGGAGCAGCCCTTCCAGCCCTGCCTCGTAAAGCTGGCTCGGGTGGCGGGCGCAATCGCCGACGGGAATGCCCGCACAGGTCTGCGCCGCTTCGCCCGGAAAGATCACGCCCCAGGGTAGGTCGGTCGGCCGCCCCCAAAGCTCGGCATTCACGAAATTCGCAATCCGCCCGAAGAAAAGCCCGATGGGTGCCACCAAAGCCAACGCATCGGCGAGCTGCAGGCGCGGCACGTCGTGGCGGCGGCAGAACCAGAGCCCGGCCACGACGACGCCGAGGAACCCGCCATGAAAGGCCATGCCGCCTTGCCAGATCTGGATGATCTCACCCGGATGGGCGAGGAAATAGTCGCGGTTATAGACGAAGACATAGACCAGCCGCCCGCCCAGAATTACGCCGAGAATAATTGCGGTCAGCAGGTCGTCGATGCGCTCAGGCCGGGTCGGCGCCCTGTCACCGGGCCAGAGCATAGGACGCCGCATCAGTCCCAGCACGATGCGCCAGCCCGCGATGATGCCCGCCAGATAGGCCAGTGCGTACCAGCGCAACGTCAGCGTTATGCCGAACAGGTCGACCGAGAAGATGTCGTTCGAAATGTCGGGAAAGGGAATGGCAGCGTGCATGAAGGTCTCCTTGCGCCTCTCTCAGAACGCGGCGCCGCGGCGAAGTCAACCTTGAGCTTTCGGTCGCGTGCCCGCATATAGGCGGCAACACGATCATGCCCGGCAAGGAGGCACCGATGAGCGGACCGAACAAGTTCCTCGACGACATGTCGAAGCTGATGACCAATGCGATGGGCGTGGCCCAGGGCGCGCGGACCGAGGCCGAGACGGCGATGAAATCCTGGATGGACCGCTGGCTGGCCGACCGCGATTTCGTGACACGCGAGGAGTTCGACGCCGTCCGCGTCATGGCCCAGAAGGCGCGGGAAGAGAACGAGGCGCTGAAGGCGCGGATCGAGGCGCTGGAAAAGGTCAAAAAGGGCTGACCGGGGTCGGCCCGCGCCGCGCCCTTCACTTGCGCCGGGCGACTGCCTATCCACAAGATTTTGTGGGAATTAACAAAAAATTGCTTTACAGGCCCTGTGTTCGCCTACACCATATCTGGTAAGGGCGGCGGTAACATCCGCCGTACCTTGAGCGGGCACCTAAGCCTTGCGGGCTGCCATCCACGCAAGGCCACAACCAGAGAGGCCGGGCATGTCACTATCCGAGGACTTCCTGAACACCGAGGACCTGCATCCGATCGACATTGTCGAGACGCTGGCCGAACACCACGAATGGGATTTCGACCGGGTGACCGACGACCAGATCGCCATGGCGGTCGAGGGCCAGTGGCGGACCTATTCCATCACGCTTGCCTGGTCGGGCTATGACGAGACCCTGCGTCTGATCTGCACCTTTGAAATGGACCCGCCGGAGGAAACCATCCCGGCGCTTTACGAGGCGCTGAACCGCGCCAATGACATGGTCTGGTCCGGCGGTTTCACCTTCTGGCGCGAACAGCGGCTCATGGTCTGGCGCTATGGGCTGGTGCTCAATGGCGGCCATGTCGCCGGACCGGAGCAGATCGACCGGCTGATCGGCGAGGCGGTGACCTCGGCGGAACGCTTTTACCCGGCCTTCCAGCTCACCTGTTGGGGCGGTGAGAGCCCCGAGCGTGCCATGGATGTGGCGATGACCCAGGCCTACGGGCGCGCGTAAGGGGCCAATCCGGTGGCGGGATCGGGGCTTCCCCTCCGCCGCCGGATCGCTAATCTGCCTCCCGCGACAGAGGAGGCCTTCATGACTATGGATGACGTGCGCGACCGGGGGCTGGTGCTTCTGGGCTGCGGCAAGATGGGCTCGGCGATGCTGGCGGGCTGGTTGAAAGGCGAGCTGCCGGCCGCATCGGTCTGGGTGATGGATCCTTATCCATCGGACTGGCTTAAGGCGCAGGGCGTGCATCTGAACGATGATCTGCCCGCGGCGCCTGCCATTGTGTTGATCGCGGTCAAGCCACAGATGATGACCGAGGCGCTGCCTGGCATCGCGGCTTTGGGTGGCGGGACGACGCTCTTCCTGTCGGTCGCTGCGGGGACGACCATCGCGACTTATGAGGCGGTGCTCGGCACCGAAACGCCCATTGTCCGCGCGATGCCCAACACACCAGCCGCCATCGCAAAGGGCATCACCGCGATCACCGGCAATGGAAAGGCGACAGAGGCGCATCTGGAGCTCGCCGAGGCGCTTCTGACTGCGGTCGGGCAGGTTGTGCGGTTGGAGGGCGAGCATCAGATGGACGCGGTGACGGCAGTCTCGGGTTCGGGGCCTGCCTATGTCTTCCACCTGATCGAGACGCTGGCGGCGGCGGGAGAGTCCGAAGGCCTGCCCAGCACGCTGGCACTGCAACTTGCCAGGGCGACGGTTGCCGGTGCAGGAGCGCTGGCCGAAGCGGCGGAAGAGGGGCCCGGGCAATTGCGGGTGAATGTGACCTCGCCCGGCGGAACGACCGCAGCGGCACTGAACGTGCTGATGGATGAGGGGCGCGGCTTTCCGGCGCTCTTGAAAGAGGCGGTGCACGCGGCGGCCGAACGGGGCCGGGAGCTCGGCAAATGACCATCAGTTTCGACGATTTCCTGAAAGTTGATATCCGTGTCGGCCGCATCACGCGCGCCGAACCCTTTCCTGAGGCACGCAAACCCGCGATCAAGCTCTGGGTCGATTTCGGGCCCGAGATCGGTGAGCGGAAATCCTCGGCCCAGATCACCCGGCACTATCAGCCTGAGGAGCTTGTCGGGCGGCAGGTGCTGGGCGTCGTCAACTTTCCGCCGCGCCAGATCGGGCCGGTCATGTCCGAGGTGCTCGTGCTGGGAGTGCCGGATGCGGACGGCGAGGTTGTGCTGATCGGGCCGGGCCATGACGTCCCGGAAGGGGGGCGGCTCTACTGATTTCGGCCGCGGCTGCGCCTTGGCCGACCCGCCGGGGGACGTCCCGTCCCGCGGACCCCCTGGGGAGTACTTCTCAGACAGAAAGTGGGGTAAGGGATTCTTTACATTGTTCGCAGAGCATCGGCTTTGCGGTACAGGCGGGAGCGCCGTTGACCGCGACAGGAAGTGCGGCCCGTCCCGGAACCGGGGCGGGTCGTGTCACTTTCTGTCTGGCAAATACTCCCGCCGGAGGCAGCGGAGGGACCGCGCCCGTGGCGCGGGTCCGACAGATATCTCGGCGCCGCAAGGCGCCTCAATTGGATCAGACCGGGCTGCTTGCCAGCCCGTCGCCAATCTCCTCCCGCCAGTGCCGCCGGCAAAGTGACACATAGGTCTCATTGCCACCTATCTGCACCTGCGCCCCGTCGCGCAAGGCCTTGCCGTCGGGTCCGCGCCGAACGACCATCGTCGCCTTCTTGCCGCAATGGCAGATCGTACGCACTTCACGCATCTCATCTGCCAGTGCCAGCAGGGCTGCCGAGCCGGGAAAGAGATCGCCGCGGAAATCGACGCGAAGACCGTAGCACATGACGGGCACACCGAGATCATCGACAGCGCGGGCCAGTTGCCAGACCTGTTCCTTGGTCAGGAACTGCGCTTCGTCCAGAAAGATACAGTCGACCGTGCCCTGATCGAGCCGGTCGGAGATCTTGGCAAAGAGGTCGGTTATGGTGTCATAGGTATCGGCGGCCTCACCGATGCCGATCCGGCTGGCGATCCGGCCCTCGCCCGCCCGGTGATCCAGCCGCGCGGTCAGAAGATAGGTGACCATGCCGCGCTCGCGGTAATTGTGTGACGCCTGCAGCAGCAGCGTCGACTTGCCGGCATTCATTGTCGAGTAGTGGAAATAGAGCTTGGCCATATCGCCTCATAGCGCCGCCTGTACCAGCCGCGCAAGGCAGTACCGGGGAAGCCCACCCAAGGCTTCCCCGGCCTGGCCGGAAACCCGAACACCCTGACGCGCCGTGGCCGGCCTTGGCCCCACAACGCATCCTACTCATGACCAAAAAAGGCCCGCCGCGCTGCTGCCGGTTTCCCGGCTCTGACCCTCCCACCTGCCAGAAGCGCGACGAACCCCCACCAAAACCGACGTCGGGTCGCCGGAAACTCATACCCATCCCCAAACACGGGACGCTTTAGAAATGACAAATCCGGGCCGGCGGATTAATGGGAATGACAGGGTTGATTTCCCCCTCTGCCCTGAAAAGGTAGCGGAACGGGGTGGGTAAGAGGGAGTATGGTCGTGTCCGGGACGGTCGGCAGTTACTTGAAGAAGCACAGCGAGGCATTGGTAAAGGATGTCGGCATCGAAGCCGCGGCAGAACTTTGCGGCAAGTCGAAGGCGACGCTTGGGCGCTATTACTCGGCCGATGCCGACCATGCCGACCGCTTCATGCCGATCGACGTCGTCGCGGCGCTGGAGGGGGCATCTCGCTTTCCCCATGTGACCGCCGCCCTCGCTGATCTGCGCGGGATCACGCTGTCTTATGATGAGGACCGTCGCAATGCCAAACCCGGCGGTATCAATTCCGATGTCGTGGCGCTTTCGCAGCGATTTGCCATGCTGATGGGCGAATACAACCAGTCGATTGAGGACGGCAAGATCTCGATCAACGAGGCCAAAAGACTGCTGGCCGAGACGCTCGCGATCCAGAAGGTGCTGATCGACATGAAGCTGAGTCTGGAGCAGGAGGCCGGCTGAACCGGCCCCCTCAAAGCGTTTCAGTAGAAACCCGTAACGCTACAGATCACGCCGCCTGGCTTCGCCTCGGCCGACGCGAGGGACGCCGGGCCGGACGCTTGGGCTGGCCCTCCGGGCGCTGCTTGTTTCCATGGGCGGCACCCCGGCCCTGACGCTGGCCCTGCTTGGCCTTGGCATCCTTGGCCGCCGCATTGGCCTCGGCCCCCGAAGGCGCCGTGCCGCCGATCACCGGGATCGCGGCCTTCATCACCTTCTCGATCGCCTTCAGATCGTTGAACTCCGCCGGGGCGCAGAAGGCGACCGCGCGGCCTGCCTTGCCCGCCCGCGCGGTGCGGCCGATGCGGTGGACATAGTTTTCCGGCACGTTCGGCAGGTCGTAATTGTAGACATGGCGCACATCCGGGATGTCGATGCCACGCGCGGCGACATCGGTTGCGACGAGGATCTTCACCTTGCCGTCGCGGAACGCCTGCAGGGTCCGCTCACGCTGGCCCTGGCTCTTGTTGCCATGGATCGCGCCGACGCTGTGGCCCCAGCTTTCGAGGAGTTTCATCAGCTTGTCCGAACCATGCTTGGTGCGGCCAAAGACCAGCGCCAGTTCGCCCGGATGCTTGACGAGATACTCGTCCAGCAGCTTTGCCTTGTCGCCCTGATTGACGAAATGCACGCCCTGTTCGATCTTGTCGGCGACCTTGCCGGGGGGCGAGACCTGCACGCGGATCGGGTTGGTCAGGTAGCTGGCGGCGATCTCGTCCATCAGTTTCGGCATCGTCGCCGAGAAAAGCATGGTCTGGCGTTCCTTGGGCAGAAGCCGGGCGATCTGGCGCAGCGCGTGGATGAAGCCGATATCCAGCATCTGGTCCGCCTCGTCGAGGACGAGGTAGCGAACTTCGTTCAGTTTCAGGGCCTTACGCTCCAGGAGGTCGATAAGACGGCCGGGGGTTGCGACAAGGATGTCGATGCCCGAGGCGAGGCGCTGGGCCTGTGCGTTCAGGCTCGCGCCGCCTACAACGCGGAAGGTGCGGATCGGGGTGTCCTTGGCAAATTTCTGAATATTTTCAGTGATTTGCGTCGCCAACTCCCGCGTGGGGGCAAGGATCAGGGCGCGGCAGGTCTTGGGGTTCGGCCGACGGCCGACTTCCAGGAGTTTCGTGACGATCGGCAGGCCGAAGGCGGCGGTTTTGCCGGTGCCGGTCTGGGCAAGGCCCATCACGTCGCGGCCATCGAGGGCGGCCGGGATCGCGCGGGTCTGGATCGGCGTCGGCTCATTCAGGCCGATCGCGGAGAGATTGGCGACGACGCGTTTGTCGATGCCGAGTTCTTCGAAGTAATTCAATGTGTTATCCTAAGGTTCGACCCTTATGAAAGGGCCGGAAAAGTCCATATGCCGGGCCCATACGGGTCCGGCCTGCTCGTGTCGGGGCGCGGTTCATCACGGAACCGCAGGACCCCTGGCGTGACATGGGAACCGGTATCCGGGCCTCTGCCCCCATCATCAGGGGAACGGCTGCTCACGCGGCAGCGGGCCGGTCGGACAGAGGGCACATGGGGCTTTTCGGGACACAAGTCAAGCGTCGGCAAAGCGTCGGCGTCTTGTCGGCAAAATGTATGGCAAGGACGCACGGGTCGTTCAGCTTTTGGTGAGCCTGTCTGGAACTCTGCCCGTGCCGCTTTTATGCTGCGCGGACGGAACAGGACGTGAGGCGGGAATGAGACTCTGGGCAAGCCTTCTGGCGCTGATCGTGCTTCTGTCGGCCTGTGGCAAGGGGCCGGACGTTGCCAGCCGCGACCAGGTCGCGGACCTCGCGGCGGGGATCCGGGCGCTGGGACCCGGGGTGGACCCGGAGGAGGCCGCGCGGGCCGCCGAGATCGCCTATTCCTGGTCAGCGCATCTGGCGCGGGAATATGAGATCGTGGACCCGCCGCTCATCCACAATACCAAGGTCAATATGGGGCTGAAGCCACGGGGGCTCTGCTGGCACTGGGCAGAGGATATGGAAAAGCGGCTTCGGCAGGAGAACTTCCAGACACTGGAAGTGCAACGCGCCATCGCCACGCCGGAATTCCTTGGCATCGACCATTCGACGGCCCTCGTCAGCCTGCCCGGCGGCACGATCTATGACGGCATGGTGCTCGACCCCTGGCGCAACGGCGGGCGGCTCTTTTGGTCACCGACCGTGGCCGACACCCGCTACAACTGGCGCCCGCAGGCCGAGGTTCATGCCGAGAAGCGGCGCGAGATGGTGGCGCGGGGCGAGATTACGGTTACCCCATGAGGTGACACGAGGATCGCGTTAGCGGGCGTCCAGTGGACGGCCGCGCGATCCGATTGCCCGGAGGCGCAAGCCGGAGGGCAAGGGGCTATCGGCTGGTTCAGTCGGTCGAAAATCGGGGCGCGCCTGACTTGGCGGGCGCGTTAACGCGCCTGCCGGGGGCAGGCAGGCGCGGCCCGATTTGTCGCGGGACAAATCGGGCGAAAATCTCTCTGTGATTGTGCTTTTTAATTTATAAAAATTGAAAAACAGACAGTTGCTAACCAAGCGTAACTTGCGATACCGAACTAAAGGCAAGTTAGAGTTGTGAAGAGACCATAGGATTGAAAGATGCGTACTATTGGGGTTGCTGTTTCGGTTTTGCTTGTCGCCGGTTGTGTTGAGACCAGCGTTCAACCGCTAACACAAACTTCGTTCAAGATATCGTCTGAGGCAGAGGATTTGTGTGGGGCGAAAGGTACGCGCGACATTGCATTCAGGACAGCGGCAATCGAGGTGATCAAGCGCGGCGCTGATCGTTTTGTGGTCGTTGGTGACCAGTCCCACTCGTCCATCCAAGGGGGCATGTTCACGAGCTATGGCAGCTTCGAAACATACGGAACAAACACCCAGGATATGATCATCGAGATCATTCAGACAGGCGACCGCAGGTTCAACAACGCGTTATCGGCGAGGCAAACCCTTGGGCCGGATTGGCAGGAGATTGTAGCGAAGGGTGCACCGACGACTTGCTTGTAGACGCAGGCTTCGCGGCCAAATGCCTCGCGCTTGACGCTCTCCCGGCCCGCGCAGGTTTGCGCGGGCGTTTGCGCCTAAAAACGCTCCACTGGAGCGTTTTTACCCCGGCCAAGGCCGGGGTCGCGTCTCTCCCGGCCCTCCGCTTGCGCTCCGGGCGTTCGCCGGGGAAACTCTCCACTGGAAAGTTTCCTGATCCGGCTCACCCCTGCAGCGTCCGCACCCCGATCCCCTCACCCCGTGCCTTGATCGCCTGCACGGCGGCGACGCTGCCGGCGGCGGTGGTGTAGTAGGGGATCTTGTCGTAGAGCGCGACGGCGCGGATCGAGCGGCTGTCCTCGATGGCCTGCTGCCCCTCGGTCGTGTTGAAGAGCAGCGCCACCTCGCCGTTCTTCAGCCGGTCGACGATGTGCAGCTTGCCCTCCTGCCTTCCCTCATAGACCTTGTTGACGGTCTCGGATGCGATCCCGTTTTCGGCGAGGAACGACGCGGTGCCGCGGGTGGCGATGATGTCGAAGCCCATGGCGACGAGGTCGCGGGCGGCGGCGGCCATCTCGGGCGTCTTGTCCATGTCCTTGATCGAGATGAAGACGCGGCCCCCTTCGGGCAGGGTCGTGCCCGCGCCGAGCTGGGCCTTGAGGAAGGCCAAGGGGAAGGTCCGGTCCCAGCCCATCACCTCACCCGTGGAGCGCATTTCTGGGCCGAGGATCGTATCGACGCCGGGGAAGCGGGCGAAGGGCATGACGGCCTCTTTGACGCTGAACCACGGCATGATCGGGTCGGCGAGCGTCATCGGATCGGCGTAGGGCAGGTCGGTATCGGGGCCGACGCCCGCGGGGTAGGGCGCGCGGAGCGGGAAGTTCGCCATCGGTTCGCCAGCCATGAGCCGCGCGGCGATGGAGGCGATGGCTGAGTCGGTGGCCTTGGCGACGAAGGGCACGGTGCGGCTGGCGCGAGGATTGACCTCCAGCACGAAGATCTCGCCGTCCTTGATCGCGAACTGGACGTTCATCAGGCCCTTGACCTTGAGCGCGATGGCCATGGCCTCGGTCTGGCGCTTCAGTTCGGCGACGGTGTCGGCGGACAGCGAATGGGGCGGCAGGCAGCAGGCAGAGTCGCCGGAATGCACGCCCGCCTCTTCGATATGTTCCATGATGCCCGCGACATGGACCGTGGTGCCGTCGCAGAGCGCGTCCACGTCCACCTCGATGGCGCCGGAGAGGTAGCTGTCGAGGAGGACGGGGTTCTTGCCCGAGACGTCGACCGCATGGGTGATGTAGCGCTTGAGGTGGTCCATGTCGCGCACGATCTCCATCGCGCGGCCGCCGAGCACGTAGGAGGGGCGGATGACGAGCGGGAAGCCGACGCGTTCGGCGATTTCAATGGCTTGCGCGTCGGACGAGGCGATTCCGTTGACCGGCTGCCTGAGGCCGAGGTCGTTCAGCAGTTTCTGGAACCGCTCGCGGTCCTCGGCAAGGTCGATGGCGTCGGGCGTGGTGCCGAGGATCGGGATGCCCTCGGCCTCCAAGGCGTTGGCGAGTTTCAGCGGCGTCTGGCCGCCGAACTGGACGATGACGCCGTGAAGGGTGCCGTTCTGTTGTTCGACGCGGAGGATTTCGAGGACATGTTCCAGCGTCAGCGGTTCGAAATAGAGCCGGTCGGAGGTGTCGTAGTCAGTCGACACCGTCTCCGGGTTGCAGTTGATCATGATGGTTTCATAACCCGCATCGGTCAGCGCGAAGCAGGCATGACAGCAGCAATAGTCGAACTCGATCCCCTGGCCGATCCGGTTCGGGCCGCCGCCGAGGATGACGACCTTCTTCGCATCCGTCGGCCGCGCCTCGCATTCCACGTCGCCCATCGCGGGGGCCTCATAGGTGGAATACATGTAGGGCGTCTGGGCCTCGAACTCGGCGCCGCAGGTGTCGATGCGCTTGAAGACGGCTTTGACATTGGCGGCGAGGCGGGCCTTGCGCACCTCGGCCTCTTCCTTGCCGGTCAGCCTGGCGAGGCGGGCATCGGTGAAGCCCATCATCTTGAGCTTTCTGAGCCCGGCCTCATCGCTTGGCAGGCCTGCGGCCTTCACGCGCTCTTCGGCCTCCACGATCTCGCGGATGCGGGCGAGGAACCACGGGTCGAAGGCGGTGGCGTGCTGGATCTCGTCATCGGTGAGGCCATGCCGCATGGCCTGGGCGATCAGCCGCATGCGGTCGGGGGTCTGGACGGAGATGGCCTTGATCACGGCGGCCTTGTCGGGGGCGCCTTCGATCCTGATCTCATCAAAGCCGGTCAGGCCGGTTTCCATCGAGGCGAGCGCCTTTTGCAGGGACTCGTGGATCGTGCGGCCGATGGCCATCGCCTCGCCCACCGATTTCATCGCTGTGGTAAGTTCGGCCTTCGATCCGGGGAATTTTTCAAACGCGAAGCGCGGGATCTTGGTGACGACATAGTCGATGGTGGGCTCGAAGGATGCGGGCGTAACCTTGGTGATGTCGTTGTCGAGCTCGTCGAGCGTGTAGCCCACGGCGAGCTTTGCGGCGATCTTGGCGATGGGGAAGCCGGTCGCCTTGGAGGCCAGCGCCGAGGAGCGCGAGACGCGCGGGTTCATCTCGATCACGACCATGCGGCCGTCTTTCGGGTTGATCGCCCACTGGACGTTCGAACCGCCGGTTTCCACCCCGATCTCACGCAATACGGCGATCGAGCCGTTGCGCATGATCTGGTATTCCTTGTCGGTCAGCGTCAGGGCCGGGGCCACAGTGATCGAGTCGCCGGTATGAACCCCCATCGGATCGACGTTTTCGATGGAGCAGACGATGATCGCGTTGTCCGCCTTGTCGCGGACGACCTCCATCTCATACTCCTTCCAGCCAAGGAGCGATTCGTCGACAAGGATCTGCGCCATGGGCGAGGCGTCGAGGCCCGAGCGGCAGATCGCCTCGTACTCGTCCCGGTTATAGGCGACGCCGCCGCCGGTGCCGCCAAGGGTGAAGGCGGGGCGGATGATGGCGGGCAGGCCGATATGTTCCAAGGCTTCCATCGCCTCGGCGACGCCCGCGTTGACGTCATACTTGCCGTTCGGCTTTTTCGGCGCGGCGATGATCGTGGCCTTGGGGTTTTCGATCCCCAGCCGGTCCATGGCCTCGCGGAACAATTTGCGGTCTTCCGCCATTTCGATGGCCTGCCGATTGGCTCCGATAAGCTCCACGTTGAACTTTTCCAACACGCCCATATCGGCCAGCGCCAGCGAGGTGTTCAAGCCCGTCTGACCGCCCATCGTCGGCAGGAGCGCGTCGGGGCGTTCCTTTTCGATGATCTTGGCGACGATTTCGGGGGTGATCGGCTCGATATAAGTGGCGTCGGCCATGCCGGGGTCGGTCATGATCGTGGCGGGGTTGGAGTTGACGAGGATGACCCGGTAGCCCTCTTCGCGGAGCGCCTTGCAGGCTTGCGCGCCGGAATAGTCGAACTCGCAGGCCTGACCGATGACGATGGGCCCTGCTCCGATGATCATGATCGACTTGATATCGGTTCTTTTCGGCATCGTCCCGGACCCCTCATGCAAATTGTCGGGGGTTATAGACAGAACCTGCCTGCGCGCAACCCCTGCCGATCAGGTGCCGGACCGCTTTTGGCGAATGGCCGCATAGATGCAGCCGAGAACGGCCAGCCACATCGCGGATGACAGCCAGACATAGTTTGCGACCGGCCAGGGAAGCAGCTTTATGTTGCTGAAGAAGATCCACGAGGTGAGAACAACGACGATGGTGAGCACGGTCACTGCGCTTCGTGTCGGGACAAGTCCTGCGAGGCCGGGAAGCAGAAGCAGCGGCAACAGGAAATAGTGAAGCCAGCCGAGCGGCCCGAAGAGTGGCAGAATGATTCCCAGTGCCAGAAGACCAATGCCCAGCCGGATGCGTAGTGGCCAAGGCCGCAACACCGAGAGGAACAGCGCGATCAGCGCAAGTGCCGTGACAGATATGATCGGGGCCAACAGGCCTGGTGCATCGCGGATGACGACCACCGACATATCCTGTGGCAGCGGGTCCGTTAGACCCAAAACAGAAGCCAGAGCCAGAAGTGCAGCAAGCAGGGATGTGTTGACAGCGTTGAGAAGCACACTGCCGTTTACGTGATCCAGTGCGTTCAGAAAATCGACATGGGCCTGCGGTCCGGCGAGCTGAAGGCTGATCAGTCCGATCGTGAGGCCGGTTGCGATGAGCGCCCCGAGGGCCCGCCATTGACGTTCGACAAGCAACAGCACGACGAACACTGCGGGCGTCAGCTTTATGGCTGCCGCGAGCGCCAGCATGGCTCCGGCGGTCACCAGACGGGTGGTGCCGGCGGCATGAACGGCGAACAGTATCAGGAACGTGACCATTATGCTCGGCTGGTTGTGCCAGATCGCCAAGTAGCTGGGCATGCTGAGCGTCAGAATGGCCAGTCCGAAGATCGTCCAGATTGTCTGTGACCATGCAGCTGGTTTCACCAAGCGACCCGCGAGGTATACCGAGCCTGCAAGAAGCGGAAACTGAATCATGGCTGCGGCATTGGCGAAACCTTGCGGGCCAAGGATTGTGGTCAGCGGGGCAATCAGGGCGGCCCAGAGCGGGGGATAGACATACGGAAACGTCATCCTGTCGCCAATGCCGATGCGGTCCATCGCTGGCTGCCAGATATCGGCATAGCCGCCGAAGAAACCCGGCGGTGCCGCATAGATCAGTTCAGGCTCGCCATTCTGCCAAAGCCATCCCGCAATGTAGAGCGCCGACACGTCCTCTGCCCATTCCCCCCACCGGATCAAGATGACCGCGATTGTCCAGATGACGAGCAGGGTCAGGGAAAGCCGCTTATCGGTTTGAGCGGAAAGATCTGACAGAATGTTTGCGGGCATTCTTGTGATTATCTCTTTTTCTGACTGATCGTTCCGATCACCGCCCATGCTGCCCGGCCGATCACGCGAAGACTATTGTGAAGCCGCCGAGATGCCAAGGTGTCGCGATAGCGCCGCCCCGCCCTTGACTTCGTCCGCGCCAGAGGGTGTATCGGCGCGGACCACGTTTTCGCCTCTTGAAAGGGGACGCTCATGCACGCCTATCGCAGCCATACCTGCGCCGATCTGAACAAAAGCCATGCCGGTGAGACGGTCCGGCTGTCCGGCTGGGTGCACCGGGTGCGCGATCACGGTGGAGTGCTCTTTATCGACCTGCGCGACCATTACGGGATGACGCAGGTTCTGGCTGACAGCGACAGCCCGGCCTTTGGCGCGATCGAGAAGCTGAAGGCCGAGACGGTCGTGCGCATCGACGGGCGGGTGAAGGCGCGGGATGCGTCGCTTGTGAACCCGAAGATCCCGACGGGCGAGATCGAGGTCTATGTGACCGAGCTTGAGGTGCTGGGCCCGGCGGATGAACTGCCTTTGCCGGTCTTCGGCGAGCAGGAGTACCCGGAAGAGACACGCCTGACCTACCGTTTCCTCGACCTGCGCCGCGAAAAGCTGCATCAGAACATGATGCTGCGCGCGAAGGTGATCAAGTCGATGCGCGACCGGATGTGGAACGCAGGCTTCACCGAGTTCCAGACACCGATCATCACCGCTTCCAGCCCTGAGGGCGCGCGCGACTTTCTCGTGCCCTCGCGGCTGCATCCGGGCAAGTTCTATGCCCTGCCGCAGGCGCCGCAGCAGTTCAAGCAGCTGATCATGGTGGCGGGCTTTGACCGCTATTTCCAGATTGCCCCCTGTTTCCGGGATGAGGACCCGCGCGCCGACCGGTCGCCCACGGATTTCTATCAGCTTGACCTTGAGATGTCGTTTGTCGAGCAGGAGGATGTGTTCCAGGCGATCCAGCCGGTCATTCAGGGCATCTTCGAGGAATTCGGCGGCGGCCATAAGGTCGATGCGGTCTGGCCGCGGATTTCCTACGCGGATTCGGCGCTCTGGTACGGGACGGACAAGCCGGACCTGAGGAACCCGATCAAGATGCAGCGCGTCTCCGAGCATTTCGCCGGATCGGGGTTTGGCATTTTCGCGAAGCTTCTGGAGAACGAGGGCACCGAGATCCGCGCCATTCCGGCACCGGGGGGAGGCAGCCGCAAGTTCTGCGACCGGATGAATGCATTCGCGCAGAAGGAAGGTCTGCCCGGGATGGGTTATATCTTCTGGCGCGAGGCCGAGGACGGGTCGGGGTTGGAAGCGGCCGGGCCGATCGCCAAGAATATCGGGCCCGAGCGGACCGAGGCGATCCGCCAGCAGCTGAAGCTGAACAAGGGCGATGCGGTCTTCTTCCTTGGCGGGCGTCCGGACCAGTTCGAGGCCGTCGCGGGCCGCGCGCGGGTCGAGATCGGGCGGGAGCTGGGGCTTACGGAAGAAAACGCCTTCCGCTTCGCCTGGATCGTCGATTTCCCGATGTATGAGAAGGACGACGAGGGCCGGATCGACTTCAGCCACAACCCCTTCTCGATGCCGCAGGGGGGGATGGAGGCGCTGTCGGGCGATCCCCTCAAGGTGCTCGGCTACCAGTACGACCTTGCCTGTAATGGCTATGAGCTGGTCTCCGGCGCGATCCGGAACCACAAGCCCGAGATCATGTTCAAGGCCTTCGAGCTTGCAGGCTATGGCAAGGACGAGGTCGAGAAGCGTTTTGGCGGTATGGTCAAGGCATTCAAATACGGTGCGCCCCCGCATGGTGGCTGTGCCGCCGGTGTGGACCGCATCGTCATGCTTCTGGCCGACACCGCGAATATTCGCGAGGTCATCATGTTCCCGATGAACCAGCGCGCCGAGGATCTGATGATGGGCGCGCCGTCGGAGCCGATGAACGAACAGCTTCGCGAACTGCGGCTGAGGGTCATTCCGAAGGAGTGACGAGCCGCCCCGGTCCGGGGCTTTGGCTGTCGCGGATGTTCCATTTCGATCTGAAGCGCAGGTTCAGGTCCGACAGGAAATCCTCGAAGACCTTGAGCCGGCGGGGTTTTCGCCGGTGACGCGGGTGCACGATCTGCAAGGTAGGGCCTTCGGGGCGGAAGGCGTCGAGGACGCTGACAAGGCGGCCTGAGCGGATGTCGTCATAGACGAGATAGCTCGCGATTTGCAGGACGCCGCCGCCGCGCCGGGCGGCGGCCACTGCGGCCTCGGGGGATTCGAAGGCGAGGGGTCCCGGCACGGCGATGCGGACATCACTGCCGTTTTCGCGAAAGCGCCAGATGACGGGGCTGCCGGTTGCGGTGGAGATGGTGCGGATGCAGTCGTGCCCCGCTATGTCAGCCGGGAAAATCGGTGTTCCCCGCCGTTCCAGATAAGCGGGAGCGGCAACGGTGATCGCGGGCAAATGGCCCAGAGGCCGGGACACGACGTCAAGCTCGACCATCGGGCCGACGACGACCGCAGCATCGAGCCGCAGGCCGACGAAGTCGGGCAGGTCAGAGCGCGAGAGAATTTCAAGCTCGATCCCGGGATGCTGCGCGATGAAGCCCGGCAGGGCGGGCGCGACGATGAGACGTGTGATGCCCGGTGGTATCTGCACGCGAAGCAGGCCATGCGGGCTGCGTTCGGCGGCGCCGATCTCTTCCTCAAGCTCGGCAATATCCGCGAGGATGGCGCGGGCGCGTTCGACATAGTGATTGCCTTCCTCGGTCAGGCGGATCTTGCGCGTCGTGCGCTCCAGAAGCTGGACGCCCATATGGCGCTCAAGCTCTTTCACGATGCTTGACGCAGCCCCTCTGGCATACCCCAACTCATCGCTTGCAGCGGTCAGGCTGCCGCGCTCGGCCACCCGAATGAAAACGCGCATTGCGCGGACGTGGTCCATAGATTGTCCGAAATTTTCAGAGACTGAAACCGAGTTTGCTCCGTTTTTCGGGAAATGGAAGCCGGATAATCAGGCGCCGTTGATCCCGGTGGGCCGGGGAAATCCTTCAGGAGACAATCATGAACGCCGAAACGCAATTTGACACCAAGA
This sequence comes from Albidovulum aestuarii, assembly GCF_029961185.1. Lineage (GTDB taxonomy): Bacteria > Pseudomonadota > Alphaproteobacteria > Rhodobacterales > Rhodobacteraceae > Albidovulum > Albidovulum aestuarii. Next base: position 137,995 of record NZ_JASBQQ010000004.1, read on the forward strand.
CCAATGTATCCAAGGACCTTTACTATGCAGTGCATAAGGGCATCCGCCTGGCCAATGCGCGTATGCTCGTCGCGCTGGGTCAGGCGGATGCCACCAACGAGGACGAGGTAAGGGATGTGCTGGACAAGCTGGCCGCGCATCTCGATCTGAGCCTGTCGCACCTGACCCATGAGAACCAGAAAATTCACGACGTGGTCGAGGCGCGGCTGCCCGGCGGTTCCGATCATGCCGCCGAGGATCACGACCACCACCTTGTCGGCTTTTCCGAGCTGCGTCGCCTTGCGAGGGAGGTGGAGCAGGCGGGCGGCGACCGCGCCGCGAAGCTGCGCCGACTTTATCAGCGGTTCGCACTCTTCATGGCTGACGATCTCACGCATATGCATGATGAAGAAACCGAGTTGATGCCGCTGATTGCCGCGCATTTCTCGCCCGAGGAGATAGACGGGATCGAGCATTCGATCGTGTCGGCTATTCCGCCAGCGAAGATGGTGGCCTTTGCCAAGTTCATGCTGGGTGCCGCCTCCGGGTCCGAACGCGTGACGATGGTGACCGGCATGCGTCAGGCGATGCCCGAGGAGGTCTTCGAAGGATTGTTTGCCGCCATCATGGGCGAACCCTGGCGGTTTGGCGATTGGGAACGGATGGAGCACGTGCTGTGCTGAGTGCGGAATTCAGCTTCTGTGCCGGCTGCCCGCGCCGGGTGTCTGGTCAGTGCCCGGCCCGTCCGGATCGCCCGGACGGACCTGATCCCGGCCACTGAAAACAAAAAGGCCGCGCCTGGGTGGCACCAGCGCGGTTTTTTTTTGACGGCGTTAAAGAAGCGTTCAGAAAGCCGAAGCCGCCGTGGCGGCGATCGAGAAGGTCAGAGACAGGCACCCGATTGTAAACACCGTCCAATGGGCGGCCCGGGTCAGTTTCTCGCTTGTCGCGATCTGAATCAGTCTGTCAGCCATTGTCCTGCATCCCCTCGCAGTTTTGCCTAGCGTTGATTGTGCGGCCAATTGGGGCGGGAATAGGGTCGAACCGGGTCGCCGGGTGGGCAATTCCGGACCATTTTGTCGACCTGACCGGCGCGGCGTGGTTCCGTTTAGCAGTGCTTGGCCCGCACCCTCGGGTCGGAATGGGCGTATTGCCGTACGATTTCCTACACTTGGAGTTTCCCCGCTGCTCCGAAACCCGGTACGGTTCAAGGGAATGCGAAAAGGGGGCAGAATGACCGAGATGCGAGAGTTCGGTGACGCGGTGCCGGGCTGGCAGCCACGGCCACGACCTGACTGGCAGGTTGCACAGGGGCGGTTCGTGCGCGTCGAGCTGTTCGATCCGGGCCGCCATAGCGAAGATCTCTTCGCGGTAAACAGTGCGGATGCCCGGATATGGGACTATCTGCCCTATGGGCCGTTCGACGACATTGCAGCCTACCGGACCTGGGCCGAGGCGATGGCGGGCAAGCCGGACCCGAGATTCTATGCCTTGGTCGACCTCGCGACGGGCTGTGCCGGAGGCGTTGCAAGCTATCTGCGCATTGAACCGGCTATGGGGTCGATAGAGGTCGGCCATATCAATCTGGCCCCGGTTCTGCAGCGAACACCCGCCGCGACCGAGGCGATGTTTCTGATGATGCGCTGGGCCTTTGATGCCGGGTATCGTCGGTTCGAGTGGAAATGCGATGCGCTGAACCTTGGGTCGATGCGTGCCGCGCGGCGGCTGGGGCTCAGTTATGAAGGGACGTTCCGGCAGGCGGCGGTTGTGAAAGGGCGCAATCGCGACACGGCCTGGTTTGCGGCAATCGACAAGGATTGGCCCGCGCTGAAAGCGGCCTTTGAAACATGGCTGGCACCGGAGAATTTCGACGCGAACGGACGGCAGGTGCGGCGGCTCGGCGAACTGACAGGCCCGCTTCTGGCGACTGCGCCCGGAATGGGGTGAACCGGCCTGCTGGCGGTTCGCTCAGAAGGCCATGCCACCGGCGAGCCTTTCGCGCACCAGATGGTTGATCCGCGACAGAGGATCGCCCGTTGCGCGTCCTGCGCGACGGTCGCGGGCCAGCGCCTCGGCTGCGGCCTGAAGCGGGGCGTCATGGGCCGAACGTGCGATGCCGGAGAGGAATTGCGCCACGTAGTCCAGCTGTTCGCCATCCGCCTCATGTCCGAGAAGGTCGGCAATATGGGCCAGATCGTCCCGCAGGGCCAGCGGATCGGGCGTGATGCGGTCGCCATCGGCGCCACAGGCCAGAACCGGCCTTGTTTCCGAAGGCAGGACGCCGAGCACCATGGACTGGAAGGCCAGAAGGCTTTCGATCGGCTTGGCGAGAAATCCATCCGCCCCTGCCTCCAGCGCGGCCCCTTCCGCCGTCGTGTCGCCGGACATCGCAAGAAGCGCCGGAACACGGGGAACGTGGTACGCAAGGTCGCGGATCAGGTCGAGTCCGGACCCATCGGGCAGGCCAAGGTCGATCATGACAACGGTCGGACGGTAGGTGCGCAGATGCCGCCGGGCCGAGCGCAGGCAATCCGCCCGCCGGAGCCTAGCCCCCGACCGCAGGCACATGAGCCGCATCGCCTCGCAGGCAAATCGGCTGTCTTCGACCACCAGAAAGGTCAGGCCCTGGAACGGGCGCGCCGGGGTCGGGTGCCGCGTCGCGATGAAATCGGTGAGTTCGTCCGCCATCTGCCGCCTCCCATGTCGCGGTGACTGTTCCCGCAGTAAGACAGGCTTTGCCTAACGGGCGGTAAATTGCCGCTATGCCACCCATGGCGGCTTGCCTGACCGCGTTCCGCGCCCCATAAGGCGGCAGGAAAGACTGTCTGACCGGAGACCCCCATGATCGGCCGCCTCAACCACGTTGCCATTGCCGTTCCCGACCTCGATGCCGCCGCCGCGCAATATCGCGATACGCTCGGCGCATCCGTCGGCGCACCGCAGGACGAGCCGGATCACGGTGTCACCGTCATCTTCATCGAATTGCCGAACACCAAGATCGAGCTGCTGTATCCCCTGGGCGAAAACTCCCCCATCGCGGGCTTTCTGGAAAAGAACCCGGCGGGCGGCATCCATCATATCTGTTATGAGGTCGATGACATCCTTGCAGCCCGCGACCGGCTGAAGGCGCAGGGCGCACGGGTGCTGGGAACCGGGGAGCCGAAGATCGGGGCCCATGGCAAGCCGGTCCTGTTCCTGCATCCGAAGGATTTCAACGGCTGTCTGGTGGAACTGGAGCAGGTCTGATGAATCTTACCGGCGGGATCGTCCTCTTTGCGGTCATCTGGTTTCTGGTCTTCTTCATCGCCTTGCAGATCCGGCCGAAAAGCCAGGCCGAGGCGGGCGAGGTGGTGCCGGGCACCCCGGCAGGCGCCCCGGCGCAGGTTCAGATGAAGCGCAAGGTCGTGGCGACGACCATGGTCGCCGTCATCGTCTGGTCGGTGATCGCGAGCGTGGTCCTGTCGGGCGCGGTGACATTGCGCGACATCGACTGGTTCGGGCGGCTGGGTCCCGAGACGACTGCCGAATAGGCTGCCTGACCGCGTCAGCCCTGCTTGCAGAAGAGGTCGTAGAGAACGCCGATGACCTTTTCAGTCCGGGGATCGGACAGCGAATAATAGATCGCCTTGCCGTCGCGGCGGGCCGATACGAGACCTTCGAGACGCAACCGGGACAACTGCTGGCTGACCGCCGCCTGACGCGAGGAGAGGAGCTGTTCCAGTTCGGTCACCGATTTCTCGCCGGTTGACAGATAACACAGGATCATCAGCCGGCCTTCATGGGCCAGAGCTTTCAGAAAGCTCGATGCGGCATCGGCACTCGTCACCATATCCGAGGGCGTCAGGTCGTGGTGACGATCGGTCTTTTCAGCCGTTCTTATGTGATCGAGTTGGTCCAAGGCCATTTCGGTCCTGTATCGTTGGTCGCCATAAATATAAGCGCCGCTTTATCGCGACGCCAGTCTTTCGCCAAGCTGGCATTCGTTTGTGGCAATATGGTGACGTAGGGTCAACAAGGATGACGTAACGTCAATCGTGGTGCAGGAAGTCGCCGTAGCGTCCGCCCCAGAACAAAAGCGGCTCACCCTCGCGCAGGGCGGCGCGCAGGACCCGGCCGACGATGATCGCGTGATCGCCGCCTTCATGCATGGCATGGGCGGCGCAGTCGAACCGCGCGAGGCAGCCGGGCAGCAGCGGCAGGCCTTCGGTGGTCTGGCCGAGATCCAGACCCTCGAAACTGCCGCCAGCGCGCGAAAACCGCTGGCAGAGGGAAAGCTGGTCGGCGGCAAGGACATGGATGGAAAAATGGGAGGCGGCGGCAAAGGCCGGGAAGCGCTGCGAATTGCGCGCCGGGCACCAGAGGACGAGCGGCGGGTCGATCGAGACGGAGGTGAAGCTGTTGGCGGTGATCCCGACCGGGCCACGGTCGCCGAGGGTGGTGACGACGGTCACGCCGGTCGCGTAGCGCCCGAGCGCGGCGCGGAAGTCCTCCGGTCGTCCGGAATCCGGTGTGATATGGTCCATGATACGCCCTGTCATTTTCGCCGGGGACGGATCACCCGGCGTCGCGGCGACAGGAAAACCACAATCGGGCGTCGGTGACTACCCGTAACCGCCGCGATGGCGGTCGCCGTCTAGGGAGATCAGGCTTCTTCTTCGCCGGTATCGACCAGCCAGCCACCCGGACCGGCGATGCGATCGGGAAGCGCGAGGATCATGATTTCGCGCAGAACGAGGCAGGCAAAGAGGCTCGCTGCCACTTCATCGAAAGAAATCTGACTAAGGAAACTCATATTACTCTCCGTTGCCCTTGCCGCCAATCTGCCGGGCAATGCGGGCACGAATACGGCGCTGCCGGGGCAATTCGCTGCTTTTACGGCGGCAGCGTTTCCTGGCGTCGCACGATCACGTCATGGCGGGGATAATTGGTGCGGAGGGGCGGCGGGTGGTTGCCCTTTTCCATTGTCATGCCTATGTCGCCACCATCCACGCACTGCAACCCCACGGGGCGGCAAACGGAGCCTCATATGGCAAGCACCGCGATCCACTATTTCCGTTGGGCGTTTCTGGTGACCATCCTCGGTCTTGCCGCGGCGTTCTGGCTGGGATGGGGATATAGCGACAATATTGGCGGGGCGATCAGCTTTTTCCTGATCGGCGCGGTGCTGGCGGTCCTGGAAATCTCGCTGTCCTTCGACAATGCGATCGTGAACGCCAACAAGTTGAAGGATATGGATCCGGTCTGGCAGCGTCGCTTCCTGACCTGGGGCATCCTGATCGCGGTCTTCGGCATGCGGATCATTTTTCCCTTGCTGATCGTCGTCGTCGCTGCCGGGATCGGTCCGGTGGAGGCGGTTAAGCTCGCCGCAGTGCATCCGGATGAATATGCTCGCATCATCGGCGGTGCGCATCTCTCGATTGCCGCGTTCGGCGGCACCTTCCTGATGATGGTGGCGCTGAACTACTTCATCGACGAGGGCAAGGAGGTGGACTGGATCCGCAGTCTGGAATGCCAACTTCGCCGCTGCGCCTCGGTTCGCGGGCTGGAGATCGCGCTGGTTCTGGCTATCGTTCTGGTCTTTGCCAGTGTCATGGCCGCTGATGACCGGGCGCGGTTTCTGTTCGCGGCGATCGGTGGACTTCTGACCTATCTCGCGGTCGAGGTGTTGGGTCATGTGCTCGATGCCCGCCAGCGCACGGTGGGCGTGGCCGCGCAGGGCGGTCTTGGCGCGTTTCTCTACCTTGAAGTCCTCGACGCGTCCTTCAGCTTCGACGGGGTGATCGGCGCCTTCGCATTGACCCACAATCTGTTTCTGATCGCCATCGGGCTTGGCATCGGGGCGATGTATGTCCGCTCGATGACGATTATGCTGGTGGAACGCCAGACGCTGGCGCATTTCCGCTATCTGGAGCATGGGGCGTTCTATTCGATCCTCGTTCTTAGCGTGATCATGTTTGCCCAGACGCTGTGGCATATCCCGGAACTGGTGACGGGGGTTCTGGGATCAGCCTTCATCGGTATCGCGCTCGTCTCGTCGATCCTTCACAACCGCCGTCAGACCGCGTCCTGACGGGCGGGGCCACTTCGGAGGGCATCGAGCCCGCCAAAGTTGCGTGCCTCCGGCGGGCGTATTGCGTCCAAGAAGAAATCAGGCCCGGAAGGACCGGGCGAGGCTATCGGCGGCGTTGACCAGAAGCGCCATGTCGAGGCCGATCGCGACGAAGCGGGCACCTTGCGTGACGGCGGTGCGGGCGAAATCAGGGTCGAGCGACAGCAGCCCCGCGGGTTTGCCGATGGCGTTGAGCCGGTCGATGGCTGTCAGGATCGCCGTGCGCACCTCGGGGTGGCCGGGTTCGCCGAGATGACCCATAGAGGCTGCGAGGTCCGAGGGGCCGATGAAGATCGCATCGACCCCGTCAACGCCTGCGATCTCTTCCAGCCGCGCCATGGCGACGGCGGTTTCAACCTGCAGGATCAGGCAGATTTCATTATCGGCACGTTTGGCATAGTCGCCGATCCGGCCATAACCCGCCGCCCGCATCGTGCCCGCGACGCCGCGCGTGCCTCTTGGCGGATAGCGCACCGCCGCGACGGCGGCCTCCGCCTCGTCCGCCGACTGGATTTGCGGCAGGATCAGGGTTTGCGCGCCCTGATCGAGATGGCGTTTGATCAACGCGGTGTCATTGACCACGGGGCGGACGATGCAGTCGGTCGGGTGGGGCGCGGCGGCCTGCAGGAGCGGCAGGATCTGGCTGACCTCGACCGAGGTATGTTCGGTATCAAGCACCATCCAGTCGAAACCCGCGCCCGCCAGCGCCTCTACCGCCATCGCGTCGGGGATCGTGGACCAGAGCCCGTAAAGTGTCTCGCCCGCCAGAAGGCGGCGTTTGAAGCGGTTTGGGGCGAGTTCCATCAGCCCTTCACCAGACGGGCGGCGCGTTCTATGGCAAAGGCATAGCCCTGCACACCCGCCCCGGCGATCACCGCATCGGCGCGGCCCGAGACATAGGAATGATGCCGGAAGGGTTCGCGCTTGTGGATATTGGAGATGTGAACCTCGATCACTGGCCCTTCGAAGGCCGTGAGTGCGTCGAGGATGGCGACCGAGGTATGGGTGAAGGCGCCGGGATTTATGACGATCGCCGAGGCTGTGCCGCGCGCACCCTGGATCCAGTCGATCAGCTCGTATTCCCGGTTCGACTGGCGGCACTCGGCCGCGAGCCCGTGACCCCTGGCTGTGGCTTGGCAGAGCGCCTCGACATCGGCGAGCGTTTCATGCCCGTAAATCGATGGCTCGCGGGTGCCGAGCAGGTTCAGGTTGGGGCCGTTGAGAACGAGGATCGGCTGCATTTTTCATAGGTCCAGATTAGCGGGCTGCGGCGATCTTGGGCGAAAGCCGGTGCGCCTGCAACGGTCCCGGTGAGCAGCGGCGGCAGATGTTGCCGAGTTGCCGCCCGGTTCCCAACCTATTCGGCGGCGGTGTCGGTCCGTGCCTCGGCCTCGGCCATCTCCGCGCGGGTCTTCGCATGGCGGCTGATGAGGGCGGCCTCAAGCTCGCGGTTCAGTTCCTTGGCGCGGGCGATGTATTCCGGGTTCTTTTCGGTCGGTACGCCCGGTTTCCAGAGATCGGCGAGGTCGCGCACGGCGGCGCGGTCGAGCTTGAAGAAGGTCTTTTCCATCTCGCGCGCCTCATATTCCGACAGGCCGACGTTTTCCAGCACGTAGCGCCCGATCCGGAGTGCGCCGTCGAAATATTCGCGCACGATGTCATCGGCGCCCGCGCGGTTGAGTTCAAAGACATGTTCGCGGTCGCGCGCGCGGGCAATGATATGCAGGTCGTCACGCTGGCGGCGGGCATAGGCGACAAGCCGGGTTGCTGCATCGCGGTCGTCGAGGCAGACGACGAGGACGCTGGCCTGTGCCAGTCCCGCCGCGCGCAGAAGCTCGGGCCGGGTCGGGTCGCCGACATAGCCCTTGAACCCGAATTTCCTGAGAAGCTGGATCACCTTCAGATCGTGATCGAGAACCGTGGTATGGAAGCCCGACATCGTCACCATGCGGTTCACGACCTGCCCGAAGCGGCCCACGCCCGCGATAATCACCGGCTGTTGTTCGTCGATTTCATCGGCCTCATGCGCCTCGCCCTCTTCTTTCATTCGCTTGGCGAGGATGTCGTGCAGGATGAAGAAAAGAGGTGTGAGGAACATCGACAAGGCAATGACCAGCAGCAGTTCCCCGGCAAGCGCGTTCGGCAGGATGCGCTGTTTGACGGCGAAGGCGGTCAGGACGAAGCCGAATTCACCGGCCTGGGCAAGACCGAGGGTGAAGAGCCACTGGTTGCGGCCTTTCAATTTGAAGAGCTTGCCGAGGGCGTAGAGCACCACGCCCTTGGCGACCATCAGCGCAAGCGCCAAGCCGACCAACGTGACCGGTTTCGACAGGAACGTATCGACGTCGATCCCGGCGCCGACCGTGATGAAGAAAAGCCCGAGCAGGAGGCCCTTGAAGGGCGCGATGTCGGATTCGATCTCGTGCTTGAATTCGGAGTTGGCGAGGACGACGCCGGCAAGGAAAGCGCCAAGCGCGGGCGAGAGGCCGACCATCAGCATTAGCGTTGCGATGGTGACGACGATCATCAGTGCCAGCGCGGTATTGACCTCGCGCAGGCGCGCGCGGTGGACGAAGCTGTAAAGTGGCCGGATCAGGTAATGCCCGGCAAGGACGACGGCGGCGACCGCACCGAGGGTCACCAGCGTCACGCCCCAGCCCGGAAGCTGCTGCAGGAAGGGCAGGGTGGCATGGCTTTCGGCGGCCTGCGCCTTCGCCAGTGCGCGGGCGCCGGGAAGGGCTAGCAGCGGCAGGAAGGCCAGCATCGGGATGACCGCGATATCCTGCATCAGCAGAACGGAAAAGGCGCTGCGCCCGCCTTGCGTCGGCATCAGGTTCTTTTCCGAAAGCGTCTGCAGCACGATTGCGGTCGACGAGAGCGACAGGATGATCCCGAGCGTCAGCGCGATGCGCCAGCTTTGCCCCAGCGCAAGCACGCCGAGGGTCACGACGAGCGTGGTGACGACGATCTGCAGACCGCCAAGACCCAGCAGCCGGTCGCGCATGCTCCAGAGTGCGCGGGGTTCCAGTTCCAGACCGATAAGGAAGAGCATCATCACCACGCCAAACTCGGCAAAGTGCTGAAGGTCCTTGGTTTCTGATCCAACCAGCCCGAAGACCGGGCCGATGACGATCCCGGCGACGAGATAGCCCAGCACCGATCCGAGCCCGAGGCGCGAGGCGACCGGCACCGCCAGAACCACGGCGATCAGATAGAGCGAAGCCTGAAACAGAAAACTTTCCATGAAATCCTAGGTCGGCAAAGGGGCGTCGGGTTTGAACTGGTCCATCACGATCTGGCTTTGAACACGTGAAACGGCGGGGTGGGCGAGCAGGACCTGATGGATCAGTCTGTTCAGGCCTGCGAGGTCTTCGCAATAGACCCGGAGGAGATAATCGGCCTCTCCGGTCAGGGTCCACGCAGATGTGATCTCGGGCTGGGTCGAGACGAGGCGAGAAAAGGCCGCGGTCGTCTCGGCCCCATGGCGCGCCATCTGGACCTGAACGAAGGCCTGGACGGCAAGGCCGAGGCGCAGGGGATCGAGCTTGGCCGCATAGCTCTGGATCAGCCCCTCAGCCTCCAGCCGCTGGCGTCTGCGGCCCGCCTGACTTGGCGACAGGCTCAGTTCCTCGCCAAGTTCCTGCGATGTCAGATGCGCATTGCGTTGCAACGCGGCCAGAAGCCGTGAGTCGGTCTCATCGAGCGTGATGCGTGAATCTTGCATGGTTTGGCCAGTATAGCGCGGAAAACGCGCATATGCACATCAAGTTCTTATTTCATACGCGCAACAGGCGCGTGACAGGTGCGGTAAAATGGTCATGAACGCGCACAGGAGTATTTGATGGGCCCTTTTCCCCATTCCGCCCCGAAATCCGTGATTTCGGACCAGAACCCCGCCGGAACCGACGGGTTCGAATTCGTCGAATTCGCCCATCCCGAACCCGAGGAGCTTAGGCAGCTTTTCGCCCGGATGGGATATGAACTGGTGGGCCGCCACCGGACGAAGGATATCGAGCTTTGGCAGCAGGGCGACGTCACCTACATCCTGAATGCCGAGCCGGGCAGCTTTGCCGCGCGCTTCGTCGAAGAACACGGGCCCTGCGCGCCCGCGATGGGCTGGCGGGTGGTCGATGCGAAACACGCCTTCGACCACGCTGTCGCCAACGGCGCGGAGCCCTATGAGGGCGATGACAAGACGATGGATGTGCCCGCGATCCGGGGCATCGGCGGATCGCTGATCTACTTCATCGACCAGTATTACGAGACCTCGCCCTATAATGAAGAATTCGACTGGCTGTCGAAGTCGAAACCGGAAGGCGTGGGGTTCTACTATCTCGACCACCTGACCCACAACGTCCACAAGGGTAACATGGACAAGTGGTTCAAGTTCTACGGCGGTCTCTTCAACTTCCGCGAAATCCGCTTCTTCGACATTCAGGGCAAATTCACCGGCCTTTACTCACGGGCGCTGACCTCTCCCTGCGGTCGTATCCGCATTCCGATCAACGAGGACCGCGGGGAGAAGGGCCAGATCGTCGAGTACCTGAAGCGCTATAAGGGCGAGGGCATCCAGCATATCGCGGTCGGGACCGAGGATATCTATGGCGCGACGGATGCGATCCATGACCGCGGCCTGCGTTTCATGCCGAAACCGCCGATGAGCTATTACGAGATGAGTCGCGACCGGGTGGTTGGTCATGAAGAACCGCTCGACAAGATGGAAAAACACGGCGTTCTGATCGACGGCGAAGGCGTGGTCGATGGCGGCGAGACGCGGATCCTGTTGCAGATCTTCTCGAAGACGGTGATCGGGCCGATTTTCTTCGAGTTCATTCAAAGGAAGGGCGATGACGGGTTCGGCGAGGGTAACTTCAAGGCCCTGTTCGAATCCATCGAGGCAGACCAGATCGCGCGGGGTGTGTTGAAGGCGAGTTAAGGGAGGGGGCGGGGGCAGCGTCCGGCAAGCGACGCGCCCCTCAGCCTTGCCGCCAGATCGCCAGTGCTTTGCGGATGCCGTCGAGCATGTGGTCGCGGTCGCTTTCGTGTTCGTAGGTATAGGACCGCTCGGCGGCCGCCAGATGGTCCCAGCCCGGCGCTTCTGCCGCCACGGCGTCGAGATGCCGCCTTACGTCGGCATCGTGGCCAAGCTGTGCCGCGATGGCCGCCGCCCAGACCCGTTGGCGCAGATCGGGATGAGCGACGCGCGCCATCGCCTGCGCCGCGTCTTCGTAGCGGCGCAGCTGGTAGAGCGCCTCGAACTGGATCACGTAATAATGGCCGCTGCGGATCGGCTGGATCTCGTCCAGCCGCGCGAGGCAATTCAGCGTCTCGGCGGGCCTGCACCGGACAAGCATCAGGATCGCCATGTCGTGCAGGGTGTCCGCACTCGACGGGTTCAGCCTCAGCGATTGTGAAATATTGGCCTCGGCAGCGTCGTACTCCCCGGTAAACGACTGCACGTAGCCAAGCGCGGCCAGCGTGCGCGGTTCGGCCGGAGCGATTTCGACGCCGCGTTGTGCGTAAGTGCGCGCGCGCTGCCGAACCTCGTCGCTGGCAAGGCCATAGCCATGCTGGGCCAGTTCCGCCCAGGCGAGCCATGACCAGGCAAGGCCGAAACCGGGATCAACCGCGATGGCCCGTTCAAGATGCTCGCGCGACTCGTCGACCAGAGCCGGGTCGGCCCGCCGCATCAGGGCCATCGCCTTGGCGTAGTGGTCGAACGCGGTCACGTTGGAGGTTGGCTGTTCCACGGAGCTGCTTCGCCCTTCGATCAGGAGCGCCGAGGCAAGTTGGCCGACGATCCGGACGGTCGCATCGTCCTGCAGGGTCAGGATAGCGTCGCCGGAGCAGTCGAAGATCTCGGCCCAGACCATAGAGCCATCCGCGCAATCGTTGAGACGGAGCGCCAGAACCGGTCCGTTGGGGCCCGGGCGTGCCGTTCCGTCGACCAGATAGTCCGCCCGCAGCTTTTCACCCACGCGCACGAGGTCGCGCCCGGCATCTTCGACGGCCGATTCGACCGAATGACGCGCGATGACGGTCAGTGTCCGGAACCGTGCAAGGCCCATGCCGATCCCGTCATTGACGAACCCGATGCGGGCGCCGAGGTCCGGTTGGCCGGTCTGATCCGTGAACGGCAGGATCGCAATTCGGGGCAGATGGCGGGTGCTTCTCGGCGCGGAGTCCCCGGCATCGGGCGCCACCGCGAGCATGTAGCCGCGCCGCGGCACAGTACGGATCAAGTCACCTGCGTCAGGGCCAAGGGCGCGCCGAATGTCGCTGACCGTCTGGGTCAGGGAATCCTCGGTGACCGTTACGTCGGGCCAAATCGCGTCGAGCAGTTCCGCCTTGGTCACGACGCGGCCCCTGTTGCGCGCCAGATGGCACAAGAGCGCAAAGGACTTGGCGCGCAGTTCGAGCGTCTCACCGTCGCGACTGAGCGTGCCGTTGTCGACGTCGAGCGACACCGGTCCGAGTGCAATGCGCCCATCCTGATTGTTGTCCGCCATGCCTGCACGCTCCGAGATGGAAGCGGCATGCTCGCGGAGAGAGACAATCCGTGTCAAGCGCGACACGCGGGCGTCTGTGGCGTCGTGTCGGTTCCGGCGGTATCGATCGGTGCGATTCCGATGTCGTCCAAATAATGCGGCGAGAGCGCCGCGAGGCGTTCGACCGCCGCGCGGAGTTCCTCGTCTGCCTGCCGTTTCAGAATCCAACTCCTGTATGCCTTCCAGACGGATTGAATGCGGCTGAGCGGGTGGGGCAGGGTGTGATGAAGGGTAATGTCGGCCATTTTTTGCCTCCTGATCCGGTTGGGACAGCATCGCACCGTCCCTGTTCAGAGCGTGTCAGAAGGCTTGAGAGAAGTCCGGAAGACGGGCTGAAGGTTTTCTGAAACTGCAATGAATCCCAAAATGCTCTTTGAGAATGGCCTCAGCCGTTCTTTAGGATCTTCAGCACGATGGTCTTGCCGCGCTTGACATAGCTCAGTTCGCTGGCGCCGATCGCCGCGACCTGTCCGCCATCGAGCCGGTCGCCGATCTTCAGCTTGACATAACGCCCGTTCGGCATCCGCACCAGGGCCCGGCGGTTGGCGGAGGAGCCGTAGATGCCGATCAGGCTGATTTCACTCAGGTTGATCGCGTTCTTTATCGTCGCCTGCTTGGCCACCGTGGCGGTAGTCGGAATGTTCGGGGCCGCCGAGACCGGTTCGGGTTCGTCGATCTCGACTTGCGGTGCAGCCTGAGACGCGGCCTGCTGCGGGACCTTGGGCGCGGCAAGGCTGGCCGCAACCGCTGCCGCGACCGCGTCATCGACCGCCGGGGTGGCCGCGATGACCACGGGTCTCAGTCCTTCCGGACGCGCGCGCGGGCGCAGCGATGTGGCCACGGCCTGCGGTGTGGCCGAAGCGAGCGCCTCGGCGAGTGCTTGGGCTTCGGCCTCTTCCCGCGCGATCCGGGCCTCGGTCGCGGCGACAAGGGCAGCCGGGCGCACCTTCGGCTTCAGCGCGGCATGCGCCGGATCGACCGGTGCGGGCAGCGGCTCCACTTCGGCCGGGGCAGTCGGGGCCTCTGCCGTGGTCGTGTCAGACGGGGCGGCTTCGGACGGGGCGGTGGCCTCGGGTTCGCCTTCCGGGGCAGGGGCGGTTTCCGCTGCTTCCGGCTCCGGTTCGGCGGAAGGCAGGAGTGCGGCGGGCCGGGGAATGGGGGCGACCGGGGGACGTCCTGCGAAGATCGTCACACCATCGGGTGTCTGGACCCCGTCCGGGGTCGGGACGATGAACCCATTGGCGTCGAACTGGTATTCCGTGCCCGGCGGCGGGGGTACCGGCTGGGGCTCGAGGCCCGGATCGGCAGACGTTGTCGCCGGGGCGAGAAGGCTCAGAACCGGGGCTTCGTCGGCACCGGAATCGGAGTCCGTACCGATGGACGGGGGAACTTCGGCGCTGGGAGGTGGGGTTTCGTCGGCGGTGGGCGGAGCGGTCCAGATCGTCCCGGCATCCGGGGCAGAGAGGTCGGGCGCGGCTGCAGCGAGGTTTTCCTCGACTGTGCTTTCAGAGGCCGGTGGCGTGGTATCCTCTGGGGGTTCCACCACATCGATCCGGTCGGCTTCCGGTTCTGGCGCAGTGGCTGCCACCTCGGTTGGTGCTTCTGGTTCTGTCACCGGCTCTGCCGGTTCGGTAATCGCGGGGGCGTCGGCGACAGTGGTCGGGGTGGACGGATCAGAGGCATCCGTGAACCAGAGCGACCCGAAGCCAACAAGCGCCATGAGGACGAGCAGCGCCGCGACAAGCACGAGACCAAGCCTGAGCCGCAACGGCGGGGCTGAGCGCGTGCCAAGGCCGATGTCCAGTGGCCCGGGCTTCGGCCGGTCTGCCGCTGGCGCGACCGGTTCCGCCGCCTTCTTGCGCTCCAGTATCTGCGCCCGTGTACCATGACCCGCATCGGTCAGATGCGCCGACGGGACACGCGAAGCCTTGCCGCGCGGCGTCGGGATGCTGGGTTCATCGACCGGTACGTCGTCCACCGCCATGTCGGCGCCGGTTACGCCGCGGTTCCGTTCTGGCATCGACCTGTCTGAACCCGGCAGATTGAACCGGGCCGGACGCGCCGTCAGGGCGGGCGTTTCGGGCTTTCCGGCCGGGATCGCGGGACCCACCCGACGCGACGCGAAGGACGGTGCAGCTGGGATCACCGGCAGGTCTGCCGTTTCATCGATGTCCGGCATGTCATCGACCGCGATGAAGGGGGCTTCTGCCGCCTCGCCTGCCGGGACGGGTTCGGGTCCCAGCTCTGCGGCCAGATCGTCCTGAAGCGGGTCATCGGGATCGGAATGCGGCTGGTCGGCGGGGGGCAGGTCGTCAGCATCATCGCGCATGAGCGCGTCGGTGATACCGAGCCCGGTTTCGGCATCGTTGCGCCCGGCGCTTTCCGTCACGACGCGTTCGGAGGGAGGGGGCAGGGTTTCGTCGGTTATGTCATCGGCGCTGATATCGGCGCTGATGATCATGGCCTGTTCGGGTTCTTCGGATCGTTCCGTATCTCCATCCGGGGCATCAGCGGCGTCTGCGCTTTGCTGGGCGGGCTCAGGGGCAGTGGTCGACGGATCAGTGCGTTCGGGCTTCGGGGCAATCGGTGCGCCGGAACCCGTCGGTTCCTCCGCGTTGCCGATTTCGATCTCCGCATCGGTCGCTGCACTTGCGGCCTCGGCAAGGCGCTCAGGCTCCGCGTCGCCGATCAGATTGCCACCTTCGGGGAGACGTTTCGCGCCGGACCGGGTCAGGCCGAAAGAGGGTTCGCGCGGGAACTGATCCGGGTCGGGCGCCGAGGCGAAGCAGAGGGGATGAAAGCCGTGTTCTTCCGCAAAGGCTTCGGCCTCGGCCAGCGTGTCGCGGGCCACCACTGCGACCCGGATGGATCCGTCCTGCTCTGCCCAGTCAAACACCAGATCCTCGACCGCATAGGGTGTGCGGCCTTCCAGCGCACCGGCGATCTGAAGGCGGCGCGCGTCATCGTCGGGGCCAGGCGCGTCGGCCTCGGTGTAGAGAATCTGCGAGGCGGGCAGCACCAGCTTGGTGGCGAACCCGTCCGGTGAGAGCGCTGCAGCAAGGTCGCGTAACTCGGCGAGTCGCCCGTCGAGTTCGGGATCAGCGAAATCGGCACGACCGAGCTCCTCCCAGCCATTTCCGGCACGGGCGAGCAGGTCGACCGCATCATGGTCGAGTCTAAGTGAAAAACCGGGTTCCATTGTGCGCAAGTAACATTATCGCGGCCCACACCAAAGCCGCATACCCTCTGATTTCTGTCCTAAAGCAGATTCTTGCCCATGGAAAGCCGTGCCGCCAAGGAACTGCTTGCGGGGAACGTCAAAGCACAGATGATTGTCGCGCAATATGGAGGGATTCATGCGCTTGTTCAGTATCTTCACGGTCATTCTTGCCCTGTCCGGCCCGGCTTTGGCCGCCGAGACGGGACCCGCCACGATCACGGTGACCGGCGAGGGGCAGGTCGAGGCCGCGCCGGATATGGCGACGGTGTCGCTCGGGGTGACGACCGAGGGGGACACCGCCTCGTCAGCGCTCGGCGCCAATTCCGAGGCGGTTGCGGCGGTGATCGCCCGGCTGAAGGCCGAGGCGATCGAGGACCGGGACATCCAGACCTCGGGCCTTTCGCTCGGCCCGCGCTACGATTACGGCGGTTCGAACGGCGGTCAGCCGAAGATCACCGGTTATCTGGCGATGAACATGGTGACGGTCCGGGTGCGCGACCTCGCGGCGGTCGGAGGCGTATTGGACGGGGTCGTGTCCGAGGGCGCCAATACGCTGAACGGGCTCAGCTTCGGTCTTGAGGACGACGCGTCAGCCATCGACGAGGCGCGGCGGCGCGCCGTGGCCGACGCGGCGCATAAGGCCGCGCTTTATGCCGAGGCCGCGGGGGTCAAGCTGGGCCGGGTCCTGTCGATCTCGGAACCGGCAGGCTTCCAGCCGCGCGGCCCGGTGATGATGGCCGAGGCGAGTTTCGCCAAGGGTGCGGCGGATGTGCCGGTGGCCACAGGCGAGGTCAATCTCGGCGCGTCCGTTTCGATCGTTTACGAGATCGCCGAATAAAACCGAAAACAGTCGGTAAGGTGGGCCTGGGTCCACCTTACCCTTGTCAGGCTGTCGCCTTGGCCAGTGCCTGATCGAGGTCGGCGATGATGTCGTCCGCATCCTCGATCCCGATCGACAGGCGCACCACGTTCGGTGCCGCACCGGCCGCCTTTTGTTGCTCTTCGGTGAGCTGGCGATGGGTGGTCGAGGCCGAGTGGATGATCAGCGAGCGGGTATCGCCGAGGTTCGCGACATGGCTGAAGAGTTCCAGCGCGTCCACGAGCTTTACGCAAGCCGCATAGCCACCCTTGACCGCGAAGGTGAAGAGCGCACCCGCGCCTTTCGGATAGAGCTTCGCCGCCCGGTCAGCATAGGGCGACGAGGCGAGGCCAGCATAGGTCACGTAGTCGACGCGCGGGTCCTTCTCCAGCCATTCGGCGACCTTCTTCGCATTCGACACATGGCGTTCCATCCGCAGCGAGAGTGTCTCGATCCCCAGAAGCGTGTAATGCGCGGCCTGGGGGTTCATCGTCATGCCGAGGTCGCGAAGGCCGATGGCAATGGAATGGAACGTGTAAGCAAGGGGCCCGAAGGTTTCGTGGAATTTCAGCCCGTGATAGGCGGGTTCGGGTTCCGACATCGAGGGGAACTTGCCCGAGGCGGACCAGTCGAACTTGCCCGAATCCACGATGCAGCCGCCGGTCACCGTGCCGTTGCCGGTGAGGTACTTGGTGGTCGAATGCACCACCAGCGTTGCCCCCATGTCGATCGGGCGGCAGAGATAGGGCGTCGCCGAGGTGTTGTCGACGATGAGCGGCAGCCCGGCCTTGTCGGCCACACCGGCGAGCGCCGGAATGTCGGTCACGTAGCCTCCCGGATTGGCAATCGACTCGCAGAAGATCGCACGGGTCTTGTCGTCAATCGCCGCCTCGACCGCAGCAAGATCATCAGTATCGACGAATTTCGCCGACCAGCCGAAGCGTTTGATCGTCTGGCTGAACTGGGTCACGGTGCCGCCGTAAAGCCGGGTCGAGACGACGATATTGCAGCCCGGTCCCATCAGCGGGAACAAGGCCATGATCTGCGCCGCGTGGCCCGAGGAGCAGCAGACAGCACCCTGACCGCCCTCCAGAGTCGCGATGCGTTCGGCGAGTGCTGCGACGGTCGGGTTGGTCAGGCGGGAATAAATATAGCCCACTTCCTGAAGGTTGAAGAGTGCTGCGGCGTGATCGGCATCGCGAAAGACATAGGCCGTCGTCTGATAGATCGGCACCTGTCGCGCGCCGGTCGCGGGGTCGGGGCGGGCGCCCGCATGAATCTGCAATGTGTCGAAACCGTAAGTCCTGGCCATTCCTGTCTCCGTCAGTTGGTCGCGGCGACGTTAGGCCAAGGGCGGAGGCGGCACAACGGGTCTTGGGTGCTCTGAACAGTGCGCGGCCTTCAGTCGTCGCGCCCCTTGCTCGGGCGGTGATCGGGATAGGCTGCAAAACCCGATCCGGACGACACTTGGCAGGCAGAGACGAGCCCCACAACAAATGTGGCAAGCAGAAATGCAGTGATCGGTTTCATCTGTCGGTCTCCCGGTTGTTTCTGTGGCCGTCCCTCGGTTCCATGCTACGGACCGGGCCGATCACCGGGAAATCAATTGCCGGACAGGTGGCGTGACCGTCAGATCACCGGCCCGAGAGCCGGATCACCGCGCGTCGGTTGCCGCGTTGGAATTCGATCCGCCAGCTTTTTCCACCTTGCGCGAGGACGGCCACGAGGTCGTCCGGCGATGCGATCGGGGATCCGTTCACAGCGATGAGGATATCGCCCGGGACAAGTCGTGTGCGCCGCGCGGGTCCCGCGACCTCGGTCACCACGAGGCCCTCGGCCGTCAGGGGCAGGCCCAGTCGCTCGATCAGGGCGGGGCCGAGCGGGGCGACGGACAGACCCGCAAAGATCGTGCCCGCGGGCATCTGTACCGTTTCGACCTCCATCCCCGGCGCCTCTGAAAGCTCGATCTCGGTGGTCGCTTCGATACCGTCCCGCCAATAGTCGACGATTGCCGTGCCACCGGGACCGAGCACGGCGAGGCGGTAGTCAAGTTCCTGCGGTCCGTCGATGCTCTGGCCGCCGATGCCGGTCAGCACATCCCCCGCGATAAGGCCCGCCTCTGCGAAGGGGCTTTCGGGATGCAGGTCGCGGATCGCCACCCCACGCGGGAAAGGCAGATCCAGTGCCTCGGCCAGATCCGCATCAACGGGCTGTACGTCGATCCCTGACCAGGGTCGGGCAAAGTCGGTGGCCCCCGCCTCGGCCTGACGCACATATTGCGCGACGAGATCGGAGGGGATGGCAAAACCGATGCCGTTCGATCCGCCGGAGCGCGTAAGGATAGAAGTGTTGATGCCGAGAAGGCGCCCGTCCGTATCCACCAGCGCACCGCCTGAATTGCCCGGATTGATTGCGGCATCGGTCTGGATGAAATAGCCCCGGCCGCGCCCCATATCGCCGCCCGCCCGGGCGAGGCCCGAGATGATACCCGACGTCACCGTCTGGCCCACGCCGAACGGATTGCCGATAGCGAGGACCAGATCGCCGACCTCGGCCCCATCGGATCTGGCCAGGTCCAGTGCGGGCAGGCCCTCGGCCCCGTCGAGCCGGATAACTGCCAGATCGGCAGCCTCATCGGCAAGGATCACCCGGCCGGAATACTCGCGCCGGTCGGTCAGAACGACGCGGATATCCTCGGCCCCGCCGACGACGTGATAGTTCGATACGACGATGCCGTCCGACGAAAGGATCACACCCGAGCCGAGCGAGTTCTGCACCCGCGGTACGGTCTGGCCGAAATCGAAAAGCTGGGAAAAGAACGGGTCGTCGGCGAAGGGGCTGAGGCGCTGGGCGACAATGCGGCTGGCATAGATATTGACGACAGCGGGGGCAGCCTTTTTCACCACCGGCGCGAAGCTGAGTGATATCTGGGACTGGTTGTCCGGTACCTCGGTCTGGGCCGGGACGGGCAGGGCAAGGGAGATGAGGATCGGCAGGCAAAAAAGAAGAGCGCGCATCGGAGCTTCCATTGGACAGAAAGTTCACGACAAAAGTTTGGTAAGATGGGCGTCGGTTTCAAGGGATGGAGGATGTGTGTTGCGTCGGCCCTGAAAACTGCACTGAAACCATCCGGCGTATTCACCGAAGCCCGGCGATGCGCTACTCCCGGCGGGTCAGCGCAGCCAGAGCTTGGCCTGCTTGATCTGGTTGCGGATCGCCTGCTCCCGGCGCGGCAGGTCGCCCCTGTCGAACATGGCACGGATCTTGTGGCCCTTGCCCTGATAGACAAGCTTCTTAAGCGGCTCGTACTCCTTCAGCACCTTCTTGATCAGGTTGGGGGCGATGGCGCCTTCAAGCATCGCGACGGTGGCGTCGCTTTCGCGTGCGTAAAGCAGGGGAAGGGTGCGATAATGACAGCTGACACCGCCGTCGAGCCCCGCCAGCCCCGGCCCCGGCCTCCCGCCGCTGAAAGAATGGATCACCAGAGGCAGCGCCACCTGGTCGAGCCAGGGATCGAGAGACTGGCAGACGAGCTCCTCGGGCCCGTCGTCGCGGATCGTCAGCGCATAATCGAGGAAGCGTTGGCCGAAGGTGCGCGGGCAGCGGTAGAAGAACCAGCCCGCGTTGAAATAGAGATACCGCTCCCAGTATTCGTCGGGCTGGGTCAGGTCGAGCGAAGTTTCGAAATCCAGCCCGAACTTGTCATAAAGCGATTTCCACGTCGCCGCGTAGCCCGGCCCGTAAAGCTCGATCTGCGGCCATGTCGCCTCGCGCCGCATCGAGGCCGAGGGACGGTCGAATTCGAAACCGACCGATGTCAGCGGGCCGGTGAAAAGCGTGTCCGTGTCGAAGAAGACAAAGGGTTCGCCTTCGGGCAGTGCGAATAACCCCTCGATCTTGTTTCCGTAGGGATAGACCTGACCGAAATGCGGCGTGTCAAAGGGCAGGATTTCGGCCTCGAACCCTTCCAGAAGCGCCCTGATTTCAAGCGTCATGCGCGGATCGGCCTGCCAGTTCGGACCGGGCTGCGGTTCACCGATGAACAGGCGGCCGGGAAAGTCAGGATTCGCGGCGCGGAACGTGGCGGCAAAGATCACGGCCTCATAGCCGAGTCGTCCGGCCTGACCGATGCAGAAGACGTTGAAACCACGCCTGTCCGTGCGCGTGTCTGCCATGCCCGAAGATTGCCCCTGTCCGAGTTTCTGCCGGCCCAAGTCGCCTTATAGGCGCGTTGTCGCAGGTGGGAAAGCTGCGTCTGGCCGCGCTGATACGACCTGCCTTATCCGCCGATATAGACGCCATCTTTCGGGCGGTAAAAGATTTTCTGGTTGTGCAGCCGACCGAGCAACTCCTGAACCTGCTTCAGCCGCGCGGCCTTTTCGCTGTTGCCCGACTGGCCGACCATATCCCGCGACAGGGCGTCCCGGGTCTGGCTCAGCGCCGTTTCGATGATGTCGATATCAGAGACCGACAGCTCGAACATTTCGTTGTAGCGGGGCATCTTTTGTCCTCCGGGGGAAGCAGCCGTGTGGGCTCAGGCTGACACCGTCCGGTGCGCATAGCCATAGATAAAAAGGTCGCATCAGGCGCTGTTCACGTTCTGCGGCAATGTGCGGAATGCCCGAAACGTGTTGCCTTTTCGGCTGGTGCTGCCGGAGAGATTTGAACTCTCGACCTCTCCCTTACCAAGGGAGTGCTCTACCCCTGAGCTACGGCAGCCCGTTTCGTGGGGCGCGTGTTAGACGCAAATTTCGTGCCGCGCAAGGGCAATCTGGACCCTTTCGCCCCTTCGCTGTAGAGAGGGCGCCATGGACAGGAAAACCCCGAAAAACCGGTCTGAAAAGGACGAGGACAGCCGGGAGGCTCGGCTGAAGGCGGCGTTGAAGGCAAACCTTCAGCGCCGTAAGGCGCAGGCAAAGGCGCGGGGCGCGAAACCCGCCGGGGATAACAAGGAAAGCTGAGGCAGGCATGGATTCGATCATCGTCACGGGCGGCACCGAACTGAAGGGCCAGATCCCCATTGCCGGGGCCAAGAATGCCTGTCTGGCGCTGATGCCCGCGACGCTTCTGTCGGATGAGCCGCTGACTCTGACCAACGCACCGCGTTTGTCGGACATCAAGACGATGACGCTGCTGCTGGAATCGCTTGGAGCCGAGGTGCGGTCGATGCAGGAGGGGCGGGTTCTGGCCATGTCCTCGCATGACCTGAACAACCTGACCGCCGATTACGATATCGTCCGCAAGATGCGCGCCTCCAATCTTGTGCTGGGCCCCTTGCTTGCCCGTGCGGGCCATGCGGTCGTCTCGCTGCCCGGCGGCTGTGCCATCGGCGCGCGGCCGATGGACCTGCATATCGCGGGGCTGGAGGCTCTGGGTGCCCAGATCGAACTCAAGGATGGCTATCTGCATGCCGATGCGCCGAAGGGGCTGAAGGGTGCGGTGATCGAACAGCGCTTTGCAAGCGTCGGGGCGACCGAGAACATCGTCATGGCGGCGACGCTGGCGAAGGGCTCAACCGTCCTGAAGAACGCCGCGCGCGAGCCGGAGATTGTGGACCTCGTGAAGTGCCTGCGCGCCATGGGGGCCCAGATCGCGGGCGAGGGCACCGCGACCATCGAAATTCAGGGCGTCGACCGGCTGCATGGCGCGACCCATCCCGTGGTTGCCGACCGCATCGAACTGGGCACCTACATGATCGCCCCCGCCATTGCCGGCGGAGAGGTGGAACTCGTCGGCGGCGGCATGGATCTGCTGCCGGCCTTCTGTGAAAAGCTCGATGCGGCGGGGATCGTCGTTACCCCGACCGAAAAGGGCATCCGGGTTTCACGCTCGAACGGGCGTGCCAAGGCTGTAGATGTGAAAACCGAGGTTTTCCCCGGTTTCCCCACCGACCTTCAGGCGCAGATGATGGCGCTGCTCGCGACCGCCAAGGGCACGAGCGTGCTGGAAGAGACGATCTTTGAAAACCGCTTCATGCATGCGCCGGAACTGATGCGGATGGGGGCCGATATCGAGGTTCATGGCGGCCATGCTACCGTCAAGGGGGTCGAGCGGCTGAAAGGCGCGCCGGTCATGGCGACCGATCTGCGCGCCTCGGTCTCGCTGATCCTTGCGGGGCTTGGCGCGGAGGGCGAAACGATGGTCAACCGGGTCTATCACCTTGACCGCGGCTACGAACGCGTTGAGGAAAAACTATCGGCCGTGGGGGCGCGGATCGAACGGGTGAAGGGGGAGTGATGGCCGAAGACGCGAAGTTCGAGGATGGTGGCGAAAAGCCGCTCCATCTGAAGGCCGAGACGGCAGAGGATGTGCCGGTCATGGCGGCATTGGTTCAGGATGCGGTTCTGGCCATCACGGACATGACGTGGCAGCCGAAACTGCGCCGTCTCGCGCTTCTGATCAACCGCTTCCGCTGGGAGGACCGGGCCGCCGCAGAGGCGCGCGGACGGGCTTATGAGCGGGTACGGTCTCTGCTGGTGATCGACGGCGTTCTGTCAGTGTCATCGCAGGGCATCGACCGGGGCGACACGGATGCGGTTCTGTCGATCCTTGATATCGTCTGGACACCCGCAGAGGATGCGGCGGGTCGGGTCGAGTTTGTGTTGGCGGGCGACGGCGGCATCGCGGCTTCGGTCGAATGTCTCGACCTGACGCTCAAGGACGTGACGCGGCCCTATGCGGCGCCCTCGGGCAAGGCGCCCGGGCATCCGGAATGATGATCCGCCGGGTCGGGCCAGCTGAGGCAGAAGCCTGGCGCGCGATCCGGCTGGAGGCGCTGGGCAAGGCGCCCGAGGCATTTTCGGCCCGGCTCGCCGACTGGCAGGACCGGCCGCTTGATGACTTCGGAGCGCAACTTGACGCCAACCCGACGTTCCTCGCGTTCGAGGGCGACGTCCCGGTTGGCTGCATTTCCTGGGTCCGGGAGGCCGATGATCCGTCGCGGGGCTGGATCGGCGGGGTTTTTGTTGCCGACCGGATGCGGGGAAAAGGCGTCGGTCAGGCCCTGATCGCGGCGGCTGTCGCGGAGGCGCAGACCACTGGTATCACTGAGATGTGGCTGGAAGTCAGGGCCGGGAACGTGGCCGCGCTGAAGGCCTATGAACAGGCGGGCTTTGCCGTCGTCACCGACCCCGACCGTCCCCGCAATAGCTGCGGTTGCGAGATCGGCATGCGGCGCGCGCTGCGGTGAGGCCGCAAGGGGGCGCTGCCCCCAACCGCGCGGGACGCGCGGCTTCCCCCGGAGTATTTGGCCCAAGCAGAAATATGTGGTTGCCGGGATACGCGGCACGACCAGCCCGGGGCCGGGTGCTTGAGGCGCGCGGTCAGCGATTGTAAGGGGAGCGGGACGCTAGGAGTGCAACATGCCCGTTTTCCTGTCCACCACCGATGCCGGATTCGAAGCCACCTTCGTGAGACTTCTTTCGGCAAAGCGCGAGGATGCGCCGGATGTCGACGCGGCCGTGGCCGGGATCATTGCCGATGTCCGGGAGCGGGGCGATGCGGCGGTCATTGAGCTGACGGCCAAGTTCGACCGTTTAGAGCTGTCGCCCGCGACCATGGCCTTTTCCGAGGCGGAGATCGACGCGGAATGCGCGAAGGTGTCCGACGCGGACCGGGCCGCGCTGGAACTCGCCGCAGAGCGTATCCGCGCCTATCACGCCCGCCAGATGCCCGGAGACGCGCGCTGGACCGATGCGGCGGGGGCCGAGATCGGCTGGCGCTGGGGGGCGGTCGATGCGGCAGGGCTGTATGTGCCGGGGGGCTTGGCGTCGTACCCGTCTTCGGTCCTGATGAATGCGATCCCGGCCAAGGTGGCGGGTGTGGGACGGCTGGTCGTTTGCTGCCCCACGCCGGGCGGGACAGTCAATCCGCTGGTCCTGCTTGCCGCGCGGCTGTCGGGGGTCGATACCGTTTACCGCATCGGCGGGGCGCAGGCGATTGCGGCCATGGCTTATGGCACGGCGACCATCCGGCCCGTGGACAAGATCACCGGCCCGGGCAACGCCTTTGTCGCAGCGGCCAAGCGGCGCGTCTTCGGCAAGGTCGGCATCGACATGATCGCGGGGCCCTCCGAAATCCTGGTGATCGCGGACAAGGACAATGATCCGGACTGGATCGCGCTCGACCTGCTGTCACAGGCCGAACATGATGAGAGCGCCCAGTCGATCCTCGTGACTAACGATTCGGCTTTCGGACAGGCTGTCGCGGCGGCGGTGGAGAAACGGCTGGAAACGCTCGACCGCCGCGCCATCGCCGGGCCGAGTTGGCGCGACTATGGCGCGGTGATCGTGACCCGCGATCTGGACGAGGCGGCGGGACTGTCGAACAGGGTCGCGCCCGAACATCTGGAACTGTGCGTGGCTGACCCCGATGCGCTGGCCGAACGGATCACCCATGCCGGCGCGATTTTCCTGGGCCGCTGGACTCCGGAAGCGATCGGCGATTACGTGGGCGGGCCGAACCATGTGCTGCCCACGGCGCGCTCGGCACGATTTTCGAGCGGGCTGAGCGTGATGGATTTCCTCAAACGGACGACGATTGCCAGAATGACGCCGGATGCGCTCGCCGCCATCGGACCGGCCGCGGAACGGCTGGCCATCTCGGAAAGCCTGGAGGCGCACGGGCTTTCGGTCAGGGCCCGGCTTGACCAGTTGAATCGGGGGTAACGCGACATGAGCCGTATCTGCCATATCGAGATCGACGATCGCGGCCTGCCCGCGCCGACACCGGAAGTGGAGCAGGAACGCAAGGTCGCGGTGTTCGACCTGCTGGAGGACAACTCGTTCGCGCTGCCACCCAAGGACGGTGAAACGCCACCCGAGGGGCCATTCCGGCTGGGCCTTGCCATCCGCGAAAAGCGGCTGGTTTTCGATATCGCGACCGAGGGCGAGGACAAGGTGGCGGAGTTCCACCTGTCGCTCGGGCCGTTCCGGCAGGTGGTGAAGGACTATTTCCAGATCTGCGAGAGCTATTTCGAGGCGGTTAAGCGGTTGCCGCCGTCCCAGATCGAGGCCATCGACATGGCCCGGCGCGGCATCCACAACGAAGGCGCGCGGGTCCTGCAGGAACGGCTGGAGGGCAAGGCGGATCTGGATATCGACACGGCCCGGCGCCTCTTCACCCTTATCTGCGTTCTGCATTTCGGGGGCTGATCTTGGACGGCAAGCTGCCCCAGTCGGTACTCTTTTGCTGCGATCACAACGCTGTCCGCTCGCCGATGGCGGAAGGCATGATGAAGAAGTTCTACGGCCATGCCTGCTATGTGCAGTCGGCAGGTGTCCATAATGATCTGGAAATCGACGGCTTCTCCATCGCCGTCTGTCAGGAGATCGGGGTCGAACTGTCGCGCCACCGGTCGCGGTCGTTCGAGGAGATGCAGCAATGGGGTGACGACCTGTCGGGCTTCGATCTGGTCGTGGCCCTGTCGCCCGCCAGCCAGCGGCAGGCGCTGGAATTCACCCGCTTTTTCCACCTCGATGTCGAATACTGGCCGGTGATGGACCCGACCGGGATCGGCGAGAATCGCGAGACGAAGCTGAACGCCTACCGCCAGGCGCGCGATCAGATCCGCAAGCGGATGATCGAAAGGTTCGGGCCGCCGACGGTGGAATAGCCCCGGCGGCGTTTGTGCGCAAAAAACTGACGCATTGAGACTGGGCGCGACCATTCCCTCCATCTAATGTCCGCCGCAAGAGTTTGGAGAGACATTGATGACCCGCGCCACGATCGAAGCCTACTATGCCGCCTTCAACAACGGTGACCTCGACGCCATGCTGGACACCCTGCATGACGAGTTCGCCCATCATGTGAACGAGGGGGCGACGCGGCTGGGCAAGGCGGCCTTCGCCGAGTTCTGCCGCCACATGAACGAGACCTACCGCGAAGAGCTGACGGACATGGTGGTCTTTTCCAATGACGAAGGCACGCGGGGTGCGGCGGAATTCGTCGTGAACGGCACCTACCTCAAGACCGATCCCGGCCTTCCGGAAGCGCGGGGGCAGAAATATGTTCTGCCTGCGGGCGGGTTCTTTGACCTGAAGGACGGCAAAATCACGCGGGTGACGACCTATTACAATCTTCAGGACTGGATCCGGCAGGTGTCTGCATGAGCGTAGAAGTCCTCGCCCTGACCGGTGAGGCGCTGGAGGCCGCGCTGGACGATGTCGCGCGGCTCAGGATCGCCGTTTTCCGCGACTGGCCGTACCTTTACGACGGGCATCTCGACTATGAGCGGCGTTACCTCAAGACCTACCGCAAGAGCGAGAACGCGATCCTCGTTGGCGCCTTCGACAATGGCCGCCTTATTGGCGCCTCGACCGGGACGCCGATGGAAGAACACGGCGACGAGTTCGGCGTGGCGTTCGCCGCGACCGGCATTCCCCTGACCGACATCTTCTATTGCGCGGAATCGGTTCTGCTGCCCGACTACCGGGGCAGGGGCATCGGCCACGCCTTTTTCGACACGCGCGAGGCGCATGCCCGCAATCTTGGCCGGACCCATTCGGCCTTCTGCCGGGTCGTCAGGCCTGAGGATCACCCGCTTCACCCCGCAACCTACCACCCGCTCGACACCTTCTGGCGCAAACGCGGCTACGCCCCGCTTGAAGGCGCGGTGGCGGAATATGCCTGGAAGGATATCGGCGAGGCGGAAGAGAGCGTGAAGCCGATGCAGTTCTGGATCAGGCCGCTCTGATACCGGATTGCACCGGTTGTCTGCACTGACCCCTCAGCCTCACGAGCCGTTTTGATCGACGGGGTTACTGTCGCGGATTTCGTTCGCAGAGCCGATAATTAATGGATCGAAATAGGCACCCGTCGCAAATATTGCGCACCGTAGCCATGCTCCCGGTTCGTCGCGTTCCTTCAGGGGATAAGTGGTGCCCAGAGCCGGAATCGAACCAGCGACACGCGGATTTTCAATCCGCTGCTCTACCAACTGAGCTATCTGGGCACCGGGGGCGCTTGCGCCCGGCCCGGCGTGTTTAGGCGAGACGCAGGGGGCTGTCCAGAGGATTTTCGCGATTATCTTGCGCGAAGGCGCGGCTAATTCGGGCGCTGTGGCGGGTACCCGATATCGGCCTCTTCGGGCAGATCCTCTTCCGCAGCCGGGATAGCGTAGGAACCGTTCAGCCAGCGGCCGAGATCGACATCAGCACAGCGTTTTGAGCAGAAGGGCCGATAATTCGCATCGGTTTCTTTCTGGCAGATCGGGCAGGTCATACCTCACCCTGTCCCAGAATCGCGGCCAGAGGCAAGCGGTCGCGTTTGCGTTGCAGTTCGAAATTGCCCAAGGGAGTCCAGCCGGCAAGACTCGTCTCGGCGGCCTCGCCTTTGAAGGCCACGCGCAACTGCTGGTCGAGCGTGGCGCGGTCGCGCTTCGGCATCGGCGCGAAATCGACCGTGATCTGACCGCCGAGCCCGCGCAGGCGCAGCTGTCGCGGCAGGTCGCGGGCGGCGGCGATATTGGCCTTGAGGCTGGCGGCAGGCGAGGTGTCGGGGCCGGTATTGACGTCGATGGCGATGAGCGCGCGGGTGGGTTCAATGGCCATATTTGCGCCGCCGGGCAGTTTCACGACCGGCGACAGAACCGAGTCGATCATCTCCTCCACCCCGTGGCGGGCGAAGGCGTCTTCGCTTTCAGCGACCTCGTCGGGCGCGGGGTCGCCCCAGTCGCGGGCGGCTTCCTCATGCGGGCTCGCGGCATCGACGAGCAGTTCCGGCCCGCCGTTCAGATCGGCACTTACGGCTTCGGCCAGATCGCGCATCCGCGCGATCTCAACGGCGATCTCATCGTCATCGGCCAAGGCGGCGGCGGACCGCAGGATCAGCCCGAATTCCGATCCGTCCATGCCGGAGGCGGCCAGCGCCTCCAGCCGTGCGCGGTCTTCGGCCTCCCTGATCCGGCGCGAAATGTTGAGGCCGGGGGCAGAGGGCGTGACGATGGCCAGACGTCCCTTGAAAAGCAGCCGTGCCGTGACCGGCAGCGCCTTGCCCGGCTCGGCAAAGCCCGAGACCTGGACGATGACCGGCTGGCCGGGGGCGAGCCCCTTCGTCTCGCGCAGGAAACCCTTCTGCCCGTCCGGCAGTTTCACGAAAGCGCCGCCCTGCCCCTTCATCTGCCGATCCAAAACCCCGCGCAAGATTGCGCCGGGGGCAAAACCCGCAGCCTCGCCCGCCTCGATCAGCAGGTCCTGCAACTGGCCATCGACCACAAGGGCCGCGGCCTCGCGCCCGCGATAGGTTCCAAGAACGACCACCCGGCCCTTCATGCCTCAACTCCGTGAATGTCGATACCCGCGGCTTCCAGCAGATGCGCCGTCTCGGCGACCGGCAGGCCGACGACGCCGGTGAAGGAGCCCTGAAGCCAGGGAATGAAGGCGCCGAAGCGGCCCTGAATGCCGTAGGCCCCGGCCTTTCCCTGCCACTCACCGGAGGCGAGATAGGCGTTGATTTCCATGTCCGAGAGCGCCTTGACCTTCACCACCGTCTCGACGCTGCGCTGCCAGAGCCTGTCGCCCCGTTTCACCGCAACGGCGGTAATGACCCGGTGGCGGCGTCCCGATAGCTTCAGAAGAAACTCTGCCGCCTCGCCCGCGCTTTCGGGCTTGCCGAGGATGCGGCGGCCCAGCGCCACGGTGGTGTCGGCGCAAAGCACGACCTCATCCGCTGCCGCCGTCACCGCCGCGGCCTTCTCCCGCGCCATGCGTTCGCAATAGAGGCGCGGCAATTCGCCCTTCAGGGGTGTTTCGTCGATATCCGGAGCGCGTATGTCGTCCGGGCTCAGCCCCAGCTGCGCCAGCAATTCCTTGCGGCGCGGGCTGCCCGATCCCAGAACAAGGCGCGGGCGCACCTTACTTGAAGCGGTAATTGATCCGCCCCTTGGTCAGGTCATAGGGCGTCATCGTCACCTGAACCTTGTCGCCCGCCAGAACGCGGATGCGGTTCTTTCGCATCTTTCCTGCCATCGTCGCGATGATCTCATGGCCGTTTTCGAGCTCGACCCGGAATGTCGCATTTGGCAGGAGTTCCTTTACGACGCCCGGAAATTCGAGTCCTTCTTCCTTGGCCATGGTCACTCCATTGTTGTCCATCCCGGGGCCACCTGCCCGGGCGCGCGTTAAATGCGCCCGATGGGCCGGGATTTCAAGCGATTTCTCGGCTACGCCCGTGAACTGTGACCCGGGAAAGCTGCACATCCTGTTCGGGCCAGTGCTGCATGTTCAGGACATGACCGTCAGCCCGAACCTCGGCAATGGCGTCGCGGCTGATCTCGGCATAGACCCAGCCGGGCTTGCCAAGCGGGCCCTCGGCGATGATTCCGGTCGACGGGAACCCCCTGTCAGGCGGGCCATAGACCGAAGCCGAGCCGGTGTTCTCCTCCATCCCGTAGCACCATGCCGCCTCACCGACGACGGGCGCGTGAACCGCCACCATCTGATTTTCCAGCGCCCGCGCCATCGCACCCACGCGGACGCGACTGAACCCCGCAAGCGCCTCGGTTGCAGATGGGACCAGAAGGATCTCCACGCCCGCCTCGGCCAGAGCCCGGCCCAGAAGCGGAAACTCGCTGTCATAACAGATCAGGATGCCGATCCGGCCAAGCGGAGTGTCATATACCTGCAATCCGTCGCCCGGCACGATATGCCAGCCGTCGCGTTCCCAGCGGGTCATCATCGCCTTGTCCTGATGTCCGATCAGCCCGCCAGGGCCGAACAGGCTTGCCCGGTTCACCGGCCGACCGCCTGCATGGGGCAGGCCGAAAACCGGGCCGGAAGCCGACAGGATATGCACGCCGTGCTCTGCGGCAAGCCGGACATGCAGCGCCTCGGACGCGGGCTTGTGGCGGCTGACCTCGTGCAGGGCGTCCTGAATATCGCCCGCAACAGCTGCGCCGCCAAGCGAGGCAAGCTCCATCGCGCCGTATTCCGGAAAGACCAGCAGCTTTGCCCCCTGTCCGGCGGCTTCGGCAACCCAGGTGGAGAGTTTTTTCTCGTACTCAGCCCATGTGTCGAACCAATTGAGCGGATAGGCGGCGGCGGCGATCTTCATACATCCTCCCGGGCGATGGCCCGACAGTTAAAGAAACGGGGCGAGGGCTTTGATTTATCCCATTCTGCACGAAGCAACGAGGGAGTGGAACCCGCCTAACATCCGATTCAGGCCGATTTGATCAAAAAATCGAGGGCGTGAAGTTTCCCGCCTGAGATGAGACGTTTCGAAATCCTCCTGACAGAACCCTGTCAGGAGCCCTATGCGACAAGGGCATCCTCAACCGATTTGAAAGGATTCCCCCCATGAGCACCCAACCCGTTGTCGTCTGGAGTGAAATTCCCGTTTCCGATATGAAGAAGGCGGTGGCGTTCTATAACGCGACCTTCGACTGGCAGATGACAATCGACGAAAGCGGCCCCAATCCGATGGCAATCCTCGGCGGCAATATGGAAACCACCGGCGGCCACCTCTATCCGGGCGAACCGGCCTCGGGCAACGGGCCGACCGTGCATATCGCTGTGCCCGACCGGCTGGAGGATGCGGCAATCCGCTGCCGAAAGGCCGGCGGCGAGGTGATCGGCGAGATCATCACGATTCCGCCTGGCCGCTTCGTCTATGCCAAGGACCCCGACGGCAATTCCATCGGGCTCTTTGAACCGGCCAAGGCGGCCTGATGCGGCGCGCCGACCGCCTCTTCCAGATCGTCCAATATCTGAGGGGCGGTCGGCTTCTGACCGCGCGTATGCTCGCCGACCGGCTGGAGGTCAGCGAGCGCACGATCTACCGCGACATTGCCGATCTGATCGGGTCGGGCGTGCCGATCGACGGCGAGGCGGGGATCGGTTACCTGATGCGGTCGGGCTATGACCTGCCGCCCCTGATGTTCTCCCGCGAGGAAATCAGCGCCCTTGTGGCGGGCGCCCGCATGGTGCGCAGCTTCGGCGGCGCTGCGATGGCGCTTGCTGCCGAGGAGGCGTTGGCGAAGATCGAAGCCGTTCTGCCCCCCGACCTGCGTGACCGCCCCGCAGGGGTGGCGATCCACGCCCATGACGCGGGCGCACTCTCGGATGCCGACCGGGCCATGGTCGACCGGCTCGACCGCGCCGTCGAGACCCATCTGAAACTGGCGCTCGACTACCGCGATGCCGACGGGGCGGCGACACTCCGGACAGTGCGTCCGCTTGGCCTCTGGTTCTGGGGCAAGGTCTGGACCCTGATCGCCTGGTGCGAACTCAGGGACGACTTCCGGATGTTCCGCATCGACCGGATCGCCGGGGCGGAGGATGCAGGCCCGTTCCGGCCCGAGCGCGACAAGACCCTCGCGGCTTTCTTCCAGCAGGAAGTCACCCACCGCAGGGCGTGATGTGTCGCCGTTCGATGCACCTCGCGATGTGTCGTTAACCAAATGCCTGACCGTCTTTCATGCCGCGATTTCTTTGAAAGAAATCGCTCCGGAAACTTTCAAAGTTTCCGGTGACCGGTGACGTGGTCTCGCCCGCGGTGCGAGCCAGATGATGCGTTCCGGGGATTGACTGTTTGCCATACGTTTTGCCGACGCAACGCAGACGTTTTGCCGATAGGGATAATTCATACAAAACAATGCTTTGTTTGGTAATCTCCTCAGGCGCAGCAGCCCCCTTTAACCTTCCCGTAATTCTTGCCTATACTCCTCCGATCCAGCGAGACGAGGACCCAATGACCCCCCATATCGGCGCCAAGCCCGGCGACATCGCCGAAACCGTCCTGATGCCCGGCGATCCGCGGCGCGCCAAATGGGCGGCCGAGACCTTTCTGAAGGATGCCGTCTGCGTCAACGAGGTGCGCGGCATGCTGGGTTTTACCGGGACCTGGAAGGGCAACCGGGTGACGATCCATGGTTCGGGCATGGGCATGCCGTCACTGTCGATCTATGCCACTGAACTCATTCGGGAATATGGTGCGAAGACGCTGATCCGCATCGGCTCGGCGGGTGCGATGCTCGACCATGTGAAGATCCGCGACGTGGTGGTCGCGATGACCGCCTCGACGATCTCCACCCCGTCGCGGGGCTTTTTCAAGGAGATGCAGTTCGCCCCCTGCGCCGATTTCGGCCTTTTGGAAAAGGCCGTCGTGGCGGCGCGGGGCAGGGGCACACCGATCCATGTCGGCGGCATCTATTCATCCGACATCTTCTATGACGAACGTCAGGATCTGACCGACATGCTGGCCCGACACGGCGTTATGGCGGTGGAGATGGAAGCGGCCGAGCTCTACACAGTTGCAGCTCGCCACGGTGCAAGGGCGCTGGCGGTGCTGACGATCTCGGACCACCTTGTCACCCATGAAGCGCTGCCGGCGGAAGATCGCGAAAAAAGCTTTGGCGACATGGTCGAAATCGCACTTGAGGCAGCTTTCGCCTGAGGCGGTTCGTGCACCTGCCCCGATGCTTTCTAGCGAAAGATTCTGCGCGTTCCCGGCGGGCATCCGCTTGACAATTTGAAAGCGCTGCGCCACATGAGCAGCCGGTGCGGGGCAGTAGCTCAGTTGGGAGAGCGCGTCGTTCGCAATGACGAGGTCAGGGGTTCGATCCCCCTCTGCTCCACCAGCTTCCTAGTGAAGATCGGCAACGTGATCCGCGCGTTATTGGTGCGGGGAATGGCGCCAAATCTGCACCCTTGCAGGATACTGATGAACGGCCTGCCCCAATTGACGGCGATCGGAGGCCCCGGCTTGCGTTCAGGTCGGGTTTCGTCGGAGGATAGTCCGAGTGTGTGTACGAGTGAGTTTTGTATGATTGGTGACGCGAGTGAAACGCGAGTGTTTCCGGCTGTCGAGTCCGTGGAATTCGCGGAGGTCGTGTCCGCCGCAGCCTTGCGGCAGGAACGATGGAGGCGCTTCTTCCTGCGCTTTTCTGGTTTGTTGCTGAAGTCAATTGCCGTGGCCTATGCCCTCATCGAAATGGCCCTGACCAGCGTGTCGGTGCTCGACCTTTTTGGCCTCATCGTGCTGACCCTGTTATTGTTCGTCTGACACGCGCTACTCGGCGGGGCTCGCCAGTTCGGCCGGGGCGTCCTTTGGGCGCCCCATGCCACGCGATGTCAGCATCAGTAGCGACGGGGTGACGACCAGCGTCAGGACCGTCGCGAAGGCGAGGCCGAAGACGATGGCGGAGGAGAGCGATATCCACCATTGGGTGGATGGCGCGCCGTAGGTGGTTTCGTGACTCAGAAGTTCGAGGTTGAATCCGAAGGCAATGGGCAACACGCCCAGGATCGCGGTGACGGCGGTCAGGACGACGGGCCGGGCGCGTTCATGGCAGGTCTCCAGGATCGCCTCCACCTTCTCCATCCCTTCGCGGCGCAGGTTGTCATAGGTGTCGATCAGCACGATGTTGTTGTTCACGACGACACCTGCCAGCGCGATGATGCCGATCCCGGTCATCACGATGCCGAAGGGCTGGCCCATGATCATCAGGCCCAGGAAGACGCCGATCGTCGACATGATCACGGCCGAGAAGATCAGCCAGACCGAAATGAAGCGGTTGAACTGCGCCAGAAGCACCACGAAGATCAGCGCCAGGGCCGCAAGGAACGCCTTGCCGAGGAAGGCGCTGGCGGCGGCCTGTTCCTCATCCTCACCGGCGAGTTGCCAGCGGATGCCGTTCTTTTCCAGATCCGATGCCGCCAGACGTTCGGTGATGGCCTGACGGATCGGGTCGGCCTGAACGCCTTCGCGGATATTGGCCTGTACGGTAACCGTGCGTCGGCTGTCGATGCGCGTCAGCGTACCGGTCGTCAAGACCGGTTCGCGGGTCACGAAATTGGCAATGGGGACGGGGCCCTGCTCGGTCTCGACGCGCAACTGGTCGAGCGATGAGATCGTGCGCTGATCGGGCGGCAGGCGCAGGACGATATCGACCGCGTCATCGGTGCCTGCGGGGCGGAAATCCGACAGCTTCAACCCGTCGGTCACGAGCTGCACCACTGCGCCAACCGCACCCGGCGAGATGCCGTAACGCGCGGCGGCGGCCCGGTCGACACGAATTTCCCAGTCGATGCCCGGCGGCGGCAGACCATCGTCGATGTCGATCACATCGGGCGTCTTGGCCAGTTCGTCCGCAATCTGCCGGGCGGCATCGTTCAGGCCGGCTGGATTGCTTGCCGACAGCCTGATCTGGATGGCTTTGCCGGTGGGCGGCCCGGCATCGGGCACCGAAACCTCAATCTCCACCCCCGGAATGCCCTGCATCGCCTCACGCAGATCGGCGAGGATCGCATTGGCGTTCTTGCGTTCGCGCCAGTCAATGAATTCATACTGAATGACGCCGACCACATCCTCGGCAACCTCGGCGCCCGGCCCGCCGGCCTCGCCCGCGCGTGTATAAACCGTCTTGATGCCGGGCCAGCCAAGAATACGTTCCTCGGCCTGCCGGGTCAGCGCGTCCATTTCGTCGATGGAAAGATTGCCGCGCGCATGGACGTAAAGAAGACCGTAGTCTGGTTCGACATTCGGGAAGAACTCGACACCCTTGCCGTAGGTGCCATAGGCGAAGGGCACCGCAATGAGCGTTGACACCGCCGTTATCGTTACGAGCCAGGGATGCCGGATCGCACGGGCCACAAAGCGCATGTAGAGGCTGTCGCGGCTTCGATCCTCTTCCTTGACCGGGCGGGCGATGATCGCGCCGATGGTCGGGGCAAAGTAGAGGGCGTAGACCAGAGAGGCTGAGAGCGTCGCGATCAGGGTGATCGGCATGTATTTCATGAACTCGCCAACCACGCCCGGCCAGAACAGAAGGGGCGAGAAAGCCGCGACGCGGGTTGCGGTCGCGGCGATCACAGGGCCTGTCATCTTGTGCGAGGCAAGCGCGAAGGCCTGCCGTTTGTCCATGCCCTCGGCCATTCGCCGTTCGGCATATTCGGTAACGATGATCGCGTCATCAACGAGCATGCCGACGGCAAGGATCAGGCTGAAGAGCACCACGATATTCACCGTCAGCCCGGCAAGTTGCAGCCCGAGGATGCCGATCAGGAACGACGCCGGGATCGCGAGGCCGATCAGCAGCGAGGCGCGGCCGGAAAGCGCGTAGAGGATAACGATGAAGACGAGGATAACCGCGGTCAGGACCGAGTTCTGAAGATCGGTCAGCATCTGACGGATCGTCGTGGACTTGTCCTGGCTAAAGGAAATCTCGGTACCTTCGGGCAGGGTTTTCTGAAACTCCTCGGTCACTTTCTTGACCGCGTCCACCGTCTCGACAAGGTTCGAGCCGACGCGCTTCGACACCTCGATGGCGATGGCTGGCTTGCCATCCAGCCGGGTGATCGTCTCGGGGTCTTTGTGGGTGGCGCGGATCGCGGCCAGATCGCGGGCGCGGACGGTGGCGGTGCCGTTGGTGATGACGGGCAGGTTCGCCACGTCCTCGATGGTCTCGATCAGCGATGGGACCTTAATGGCGTAACGGCCTTCAGCACCTTCGAGTGCCCCGGCGGCAATCAGCTGGTTGTTGGCCGCGACCCCGGCCATCAGCGTATGGGGGTTGAGGCCGTAGGACGACAGTTTCGCCGGGTCGATGATGACCTCGACAAGGTCCTCGCGAACGCCTTGCAGGGCCGCGTCTAGAACGCCGGGAATCTCTTCAATCCGGTCGCGCAACTCCCGTCCGGCACGGGCGAGGATGCGTTCGGGTACGTCACCCGACAGCGAGACCACGAGCACGGGGAACTCCGAAATATTAACCTCATGCACCGAAGGCTCATCAGCGCCGTCGGGCAGGTCGCGCTTGGCTTCGGATACCTTTGACCGGACGTCGTCGAGCGCCTTTTCCAGATTTGCACCCGCCTGGAACTCCAAGAGGACATTGCCGCCGCCCTGATAAGCTGTCGCGGTCATCTCCTTGATCCCGGAGATGGTTTTCAACGAGGTTTCCATCGGCCGGAGCAGCAGCCGCTCGCTGTCCTCGGGTGAGATGCCCTGATAGGAGAGGCTGACATAGAGGATCGGAATCTGAATGTCCGGCTCGGCCTCTTTCGGGATCGTGATATAGGCTTGCGCGCCCGCAAGCATCAGGAAGATAAGTACGGAGATCGTCAGCCGCGCATTGCGGATGGCGGTTTCGACGAGACCCATCGGTTCAATCCCCCAGCGCGATGGAGGCAGCGTCCTTGACGCTGACCGTCTCGCCGTCGCGGACAAGGTCCTGACCGAGAACGATGATGCGCGCATCCTCCGGTACACCGGTCAGGACGAGGCCCTCGGGCGTGTCGTCGATCAGTTCGACGGATGCGAAATGCGCGACATTGTCGGTGCCGACGATGCGCAGGCCGAGCTCTCCCTCGGTCGAAAGCGTGATGACCGAGCGGGGGACGGTGACGGCGCGTTCGGGGCGGGTATAGAGGCTAACCTCGGCCGTCATGCCCGCGGGCACGGCGCCGTCGGGATTGGGCAGTTCAACCTCGACCGGATAGGTGCGGGTTTGGGGTGATGCTTCGCGTGCGACATGGCGCACCTTGCCTTCCAATTGTCGGCCATTCACGAGCCGGATACCGGCGCGGTCGTTGACGGAGACGAAGCCGATATCGACTTCACTGACTTCAGCGCGCACGACGATCGGGTCAAGCGACAGGACCGTCGCGATCGGCGTGCCGGTCTGGACCCATTCGCCCAGTTCGACATCGACCTTGTCGACGATGCCGGTAAACGGCGCGCGCAGGTTCAGGCGGTCCGCTGCTGCCTCTGCCTGGCTCAGCGCGGCTTCGGCTGCTGCCTTGTCGGCACGAACCTTGATCAGCTGCAATTCGGCGGTGTTGCCGCTTTTGAAAAGCTTTTCGGCGACTTCAAGTTCCTGCGTCCGCTGGGCGAGCGTGGCTTCTGCGGTCATGACGGCGGCGGCGACATCGGCGCCTTCGACCGTCATGACGACCTGATCGTCGGTGACTATATCGCCCTGGGCAATCGGCAGGGCGGCGATGATCCCGTCAGAACGCGCGGCCATCACCGTCCGCTTGTCGGCACCTGTCACGCCGGAGATTCGGATCTCGCGCGCATGATCCTGAAATACCGGTGTCAGGGCGGCAACCGTCCGCAGCACTGATGCCGGCGCTGCACCGTCGTCCTGGGCCAGTTCGATCGACGTGGCCTCCGGCGCGGGCTGCGCGGCATGCGCTTCCTCGCTGCCGACCGAGGCGAACTTGCCGGTTGCGACCCAAGCCGTTGCTGCGACCAACACAAGGATGGCCGTCACTTTGTGGCCCTTGAAATGCGAAGCCATAGTTTGAAAATTCCTATCCATGGGCAGGCACGACCCCGCCCGGCGAAGGCGGGGTGATTTGTGCCGCTATCCGTCGCCCACATTATCTGGCAACTGAACGGGAAAGTTCAATATGCTTCTCATGTTTTCTGGCCGGGGTGGGTTCAGGGGGACAAAGCCGTGGGTTTGACGTATCAGGTCAGATACGAAACCTGATAAAAAAAGAGGCATGAGATGACGAAGAGCGTCGATCTGAACGCGGATATGGGTGAAAGCTATGGCCGCTGGAGCCTCGGCGACGATGCCGCTCTGCTCGGGATTGTCAGTTCAGCCAATATCGCCTGCGGGTTTCACGCGGGCGATCCCGATGTGATGGCGCGAACCATGCGAATGGCGGTCGCCGGGGACGTCGGAATTGGCGCTCATCCGGGGTTTGCTGATCTGCACGGTTTTGGCCGCTACCGGATCAACCTGCCCGGTGAAACTCTGCAAAACGCGATCCGCTACCAGATTGGCGCCGCCCTTGCGATGGCCCGCTGTGCTGGCGGACGGGTGCGGCACGTCAAGCTGCATGGCGCGCTTGCCAATATGGCGTCCGAAGACGCGGCGCTTGCCCGGCTTTGCTACTCCGCCGCGCTGGAGGTCGATCCCGACCTGATCATCATGGTATTGGCCGCGACCGCGCAGGAGGACGCCGTGCGCGAACTCAGCTGCGCCTATGCGGCCGAGATCTTTGCCGACCGCGCCTATGAGGACAATGCGACGCTGGTTGACCGGTCAAAACCGGGCGCGGTGATCCATGACGCCGAGCGGGCGGCGGCGCGGATGGTCGAGATGGTGCAGGCTGGCGCGATCATTGCCGAAAGCGGCAAGCGTATTCCAACGCGGATCGATACGATCTGCCTGCATGGCGATACACCCGAGGCTGTTGATATTGCCCGCGCGGTTCGCGCCGCACTGGAATCTGCGGGGATCGCCGTCGCGCGGTTCTGAGCCTACTCCTCGTGCGGCCTGACGGCCTTCTCGTCGTCAGGTCGAGCGGGCAAGGTCGGGGTCTGCGGCGACCCGGGCAAGGTATCTGCCGTATTGCGTCTTGAGATAGGGCTGTGCGAGTTCGTTCAGTTGCCCGGCATTGATCCAGCCATTTAGGAAGGCGATTTCCTCCGGGCAGCCCACTTTCAGGTTTTGCCGGTCTTCGATGGTGCGGATGAACTCCGCGGCTTCAAGCAGGCTTTCATGCGTGCCGGTATCCAGCCAGGCGAATCCCCGACCCAGCGTCTCGACATTGAGCGCGCCGGCGCTGTGATAGAGGTTCAGGAGATCGGTGATCTCCAATTCGCCGCGCGCTGACGGACGAATGGTTCGAGCCCGCGCCGGTGCGTCGCCGTCGAGGAAATAGATGCCGGTCACGGCATAGGGGCTTTTCGGCTTCTCGGGCTTTTCGATGATGGAGAGCACCTTTCCCTCACGGTCGAACTCCACCACGCCGTAGCGTTCCGGGTCCGAGACGCGGTAGCCGAAGACCGTTCCGCCCGTACTGCGCTCATCGGCGGCCTTGAGCTTGGCCGACAGGCCCTCGCCGAAAAAGACGTTGTCGCCGAGCACCATTGCCGAGGGCGCGCCGCCAAGAAAATCCTCGGCCAGAAGATAGGCCTGCGCCAACCCGTCGGGCGAGGGCTGTTCGATGTAGTCGAACCGCATGCCCCATGCCGATCCGTCACCCAGCAGTGCGCGGAACTGCGGAAGGTCGCGCGGTGTCGAGATGATGCAGACCTCGCGGATATGCGCCAGCATGAGGGCCGAGAGCGGGTAATAGATCATAGGTTTGTCGTAGAGCGGCAGCATCTGCTTCGACACCGAATGGGTGATCGGATAGAGCCGCGTGCCCGATCCCCCCGCCAGAATGATGCCCTTGCGTCCTGTCCCGCTCATCCCGCTCTCTCCAGTTCGCCGATCACGTCGGCGAGGCTTTTCCGCCAGTCCGGCTGTTCTATGCCATAGACCGCTCGGATGCGCGAGCAGTCGAGAGTGGAATTCGCCGGTCGTTTCGCAGGCGTCGGGTAGTCCGATGTGGGTATTCGTTTTATCTGCGGTTTGTTGGGCAATGACGCTCGCGCGAAGACTGCCTCAGCAAAATCGGCCCAACTGACACTTGGCGTGCCTGCGAAGTGGAAGATGCCGGACTGCCCTTTGCCGTTCTGGAAGGCTGCCGTGATGGTCCAGAGTGCATTAGCGATATCCGATGCCGCCGTCGGCCCACCGCGCTGGTCGTCGACCACACTCAGCTCATCGCGCCCGGCTCCGACCCGCAGCATGGTTTTCACGAAGTTCTTGCCATGCGCTGAAAAGACCCACGCAGTGCGTAGGATCACGTGGCCACCCCCGGCCGCGGCCACTGCACGCTCTCCGGCCAGCTTGGACTCGCCGTAAACGCCGAGCGGAGCGACCGGATCATTCTCTGCCCAAGGCCGTGTGCCGCTGCCGTCGAAAACGTAATCGGTCGAGACATGGAGGAAGGGAAGGCCGCGTGTTGCGGCGGCGCGGGCCATCGCGCCGGGGGCCTCGGCATTCACGAGAAACGCCGTGTCCCGGTCGCTCTCGGCCTGGTCGACGGCCGTGTAGGCGGCAGCGTTGATGATCATATCGGCATCTGCCGCCTCAATGGCCGCAGCGCAGGCAGCGGGGTCGCTCAGATCAGCCCGGTCGCGCCCGAGCGCCGCGACGGTGACGCCCTCGGGCGCTCGGCGCGCAAGTTCGATACCCAGTTGGCCACTCGTGCCGAATATGAGCGCCTTCATCCTGTCCCGAGCCTCTTGCCCACGCCGTCACGATCCTGCAACGCGCGCCACCAGTCTTCGTGGTCGAGGAACCATTGCACCGTCTTCTCCAGCCCCTCGTCGAGCGTCACCGATGGCCGCCAGCCGAGTTCGTGGCGGATGCGCGACGGGTCGATGGCGTAGCGCTGGTCGTGGCCGGGGCGGTCGGCGACAAAGGTGATCTGTTGGGCATAGGGCGCGTTGCCGGGGCGTTTTTCATCGAGGATGGCGCAGAGTTTCGTCACCAGTTCCAGATTGGTCGCCTCGTTCTCGCCGCCGATATTGTAGCTGCGCCCGACCTTGCCCTTTTCGACCACCAGAAGAAGCGCCTCGGCGTGATCCTCGACATAAAGCCAGTCGCGGATATTGTCGCCCTTCCCGTAGATCGGGATCGGCGCGCCTGCCAGCGCCTTGAGGATGACTACCGGGATCAGCTTTTCGGGAAAGTGGTAGGGCCCGTAATTGTTCGAGCAATTGGTCAGCACCACAGGCAGGCCGTAAGTCTCATGCCATGCCTGGACGAGGTGGTCCGACGACGCTTTCGACGCCGAATAGGGCGAGCGGGGATCGTAGGGCGTATCCTCGGTGAACTTGCCGGTGGGGCCGAGCGAGCCGAAGACCTCATCGGTTGAGATATGGTGGAAGCGGAAGCTGTCCGGCTTGCCCTCAGCCGCCCAGTAGGCCCGGGCAGCTTCCAGCATTGTATAGGTGCCGGTGATGTTCGTTTCGATGAAAGCCGCCGGCCCGTCGATGGACCTATCCACATGGCTTTCGGCAGCCAGATGCATAACCGCATCAGGGCGATGCGTGGCGAAGATCCTGTCGAGCCGCCGCCGGTCGCAAATATCGGCCTGTTCGAAAGCGTAATGCGGGCTGTCCGCAACCTCGGCGACATTCGTCAGCGACCCGGCATAGGTCAACTTGTCGAGATTGACCACCGAATGGCCGGTCCGCACCGCATGGCGCACGACGGCCGATCCGATGAACCCCGCGCCGCCGGTTACGAGGAGCTTCATGCCGCGCCCTCCCAGACAAAGGGCGATTCGAAATCGCCGAACGTCCCGGCGGCGGCGTCCTTGTCGGACAGAACTGCCCGGTCCGGTCCCAGCCCCCAGTCAATGGCGATGTCCGGATCATCGAACCGGACCGCGCCGTCGCATTCGGGTGCATAAAAGCCGGTGCATTTGTACAAGACTTCACTGTCCGGTTCGCGGGTGACAAATCCGTGCAGGAAACCTTCAGGGATGAAGAGTTGACGACCGTTTTCGGCCGACAGCTCCACCCCGGTCCAGCGGCCGTAGGTTGGCGACCCATTTCGGATATCGACGGCCACGTCAAAAACCCGTCCGCGACCGCAGCGCACAAGTTTGGCCTGCGCGTGAGGTGGCGACTGAAAATGCAGCCCCCGCACCGTGCCGATATCGCGCGAATAGGAGTGGTTGTCCTGAACGAAATCCAGTTCGATACCTGCGTCGGCCAGCGTTTTCCGGTTCCAGACTTCGGAGAACCAGCCCCGGGTATCTCCGAACCGGCGCGGAGTCAGGATGAGAACGCCGGGCAAATCTGTCTTGTCTACCTGCATGAGAACCTTGAACCGGATTGATCTGGCCGGACCATAGCGATGCAACGGGGGCTGAGAAAGACCATAGGCACTTCACAGTGTACCTGAGCGGAATTGTTTCCGGCACAGCCACTGTGCGTCCGGTCTTTGATTGTGGTTGACGGTAAGGAAACCCCCGCTCGCGATCTATAGGAAATCGTGCTATTGCATGGTGTTGTTGGTAGAACTGAATAAGCGGGCAGCATCGGGACCGGGGCAATTGAGGCCGTGTCAGCGGCTTCCGTATTGGGCGGATTGCCCGGCATTGGATTTGAGAGGGTAATTCTGGGTGGCATTTCCGGACGGCATCTGCATGGTCAGCGAATGCATGCCCGTCAAACAGGAACGGCAAGGGTTGGAATGTGGTCTGGTACGGATGTTTGAGTCGTTCCGGGCGGGTGTAGATTGGGCAGGCGCGTGGAGATGATGGGCAAGAGCGATTGTGTCGGCGGTTCGGATGCCAGGTGGCAGCGCAATCAGCCTGCGAACTCAACGAGTGTCATGCCAACGACGTCAACGCGAGATTATTCTTCTGTTGATTGTGCCTGTCATTCAGAGCACGGCGGTTTGCAATGAGCGTCATATCGAAGCGCATTCTCGTAACCGGCGGAGCGGGCTTTCTCGGCTCGCATCTCTGCGAGCGGCTTTTGGATGCAGGACATGATGTGCTCTGCGTCGACAACTACTTTACCGGGCGCCGCTCGAATGTCGCACATCTGATAGAGAATTCGCGGTTCGAGGTCATGCGCCATGACGTGACCTTCCCGCTCTATGTCGAGGTGGACGAGATCTACAACCTCGCCTGTCCGGCAAGCCCGGTGCATTACCAGCATGACCCGGTTCAGACCACCAAGACGAGCGTGCATGGTGCGATCAACATGCTTGGGCTGGCCAAGAGGCTCCGCGCCAAGATTTTGCAGGCGTCGACTTCGGAAGTTTACGGCGATCCTGTCGTTCATCCGCAGACCGAGGACTATTGGGGGAATGTGAACCCGATCGGCTTCCGGTCGTGCTACGATGAGGGCAAGCGCTGCGCCGAGACGCTGTTCTTTGACTATCATCGGCAGCACCGGCTGCGTATCAAGGTCGCGCGGATCTTCAATACCTACGGACCGCGCATGCATCCCAATGACGGGCGGGTCGTGTCGAATTTCATCATGCAGGCGTTGGCCGGAAAACCGATCACGATCTATGGCGAGGGCAACCAGACCCGGTCGTTCTGCTATGTCGACGATCTGGTTGATGGATTGATCCGGCTGATGGAGACCGGCGACGAGGTGACGGGGCCGGTGAATATCGGCAATCCGGTCGAAATGTCGATCCGCGAGCTTGCTGAAGCGGTGATCGACCTGACAGGGTCAGCGTCCGAACTGATCTATGAACCGCTGCCACATGACGATCCCGTACAGCGTCGCCCGGACATCACGCTGGCGCGGAGTGTTCTGGGATGGGAGCCGAAGGTGCGCTTGCGTGACGGATTGGAGCGGACGGCCGCCTATTTCGTCGAATTGCGGAAAGAGCTTGCAGCGACTGGGGGGACCGGCTGATGGCGATGGCGACAGGAAACGGTCAGATCGCCGGACGTTCGAGCGGCCTCGGCTCGGCGCTTTGGATCATGGCGGCGGTGATCGCCTGCCTCAGCGTATTGGCCATCAATGGCAGGCCTTTGTTCTATTTCGA
Source organism: Albidovulum aestuarii (assembly GCF_029961185.1). Classification (GTDB taxonomy): domain Bacteria; phylum Pseudomonadota; class Alphaproteobacteria; order Rhodobacterales; family Rhodobacteraceae; genus Albidovulum; species Albidovulum aestuarii. The sequence goes on from NZ_JASBQQ010000004.1 coordinate 182,026, forward strand.
CACGGTCGGTTACATCTCGCAAGGGCATTCAGGGCTCAAGCAACTTGGTATTCCGGGCAAATCTCCACTGGCGGGCCGTGTGAAGGCGGTCGCGACCAATACCCCGGATGCGAGCGAGATTGATGCGGCTCAAACCGTCGATGGGTCCCGTTCCACCGTTTATGCGCTGGTCTCGGGTGCATTGGCGCGACTTGGTGCCTTGGAAGTCCTGATCGCGATGAATGTGATTGCCGTGTTGTTGGCCGTCTGGCTGCCCATGCGGATCGCGGCGCGGCGCTGGGGGCTGCACATGTCCGTGGCGCAGGCCGTGTCGGTCCCGGTCATCGTCGCCTCTCTTGGTTCTCTGCCCTTCTTCGTCACCTACCTTATGCCCGATACGTTCGCGCCGGTGCTGATCCTGACGATCGCCACGATCACGGTCTTTGGCCGACAGATGACGGTTTGGGAGATGCTGCTTGCCGTGGCGCTTGGCGCATTCGCGATCGTTGCCCATCTATCGCATCTTGCAATCGCGACCGTGATGGTGCCAGTGGTGGCGCTGGTCGCGCTGATCCTGTCGCGCCGCAGGTGGTGGCTGGCGCCTGCCTTGGTCCTGATCATGGTCGGTATCGGCTTTGCCGAGCAGAGCGTCCTTCGGTCGGCCGCGAAATCGGTCGCCAATTCCGAGGTGGTGATCAAGCCATACATCACCGCACGGATCATCGAGGACGGGCCGGGCCTGTCCTATCTCGACGCGCATTGTCCCGACGACACGATCCCGACCTGCAAACTGCACGCGGCGCTGCAATTGTCGGACGACCCGTTCCGGATCACCGCAAGCCATATCGTCTTCGAGACAAGTGAACGGCTGGGATCGTTCAGGCTGATGACGCCCGAAGATCAGCGGATTGTGGCTGAGGATCAAATCGGCTTCTTCTTCGAGGTTCTGGCCGATCAGCCCGTTGCGCTGACGCTGGCATTCCTGAAAAACACGCTGATCCAGTCGGGCTGGACTTCGGTCGACATGACCTTGCAGAACGAACCAATCATCGCCCAGCACACCGGGGTTTCGGGACTGATGTCGGGCGTGTTCGACCATGGGCGGCTGACCCGCGATATCGGCTGGCTGGCGCCGGTGACAACGGCGCATCATGCGCTCTACATCCTATCGCTTCTGGTGATCGTCGCCCTGGTTTTGCTCCCCCATCGGGTGCCCGGAGAAATAAAAGCGCTGGCGATCATGGTCCTTCTGGGCGTTCTGGCCAATGCGCTTGTCTGCGGTGGCATATCGCAGCCGGCGACGCGTTATGGGTCCCGCGTAATCTGGCTGTTGCCGCTCATGGCGACGATCCTTGTGATCTTCGCCCGCCGGACGCGCCAGTTCGAAGCCCCGGGCGAGGGGCGCATATGACCGGCGCGGTGTCGATCTCGGTCGTGGTTCCGGCCTTCCGGGCTGCGCATCTTCTGCCGCGCGTGTTGGCGCCCCTTATGGCGATGCATCGGCGCGGCGAGGTGGATGAGGTGATCGTTGTCGACGATGTCTCGCCCGACGACACGGCGACGATTGCCAGCGATCTGGGGGCGCGGGTCATCGTGATGGACAGGAACGGCGGACCGGGCGCCGCGCGCAACAGGGCCGCCGAAGAGGCAAAAGGCGATGTCCTGTGGTTCGTCGACAGCGATGTGATCGCTTGGGAAGATGGCGCCGAAAAGGTGCGCGCGGCCTTTGCCGATCCGGAAGTGGCCGCCGTCTTTGGATCATACGATTCCACGCCCGATGGTCAGCACTGGTTTTCGCGCTACAAGAACCTGATGCACCGTTTCTATCATCAGCGGGCTGAACGCGACGCCCATACGTTTTGGGCGGGCTGCGGTGCGGTTCGCAAAGATGTCTTCCGCCAGATCGGCGGCTTTGACATCGAGACCTACCGCGTGCCCTCCATCGAAGATATCGAGCTTGGCTACCGCATTCGCCGTACGGGCGGACGGATCGTGGTGGACCCGACGCTTTTGGGAAAACACCTGAAGGTCTGGACCCCGAAGAACGCCATCCATACCGATATCTTCCGCCGGGCGCTGCCCTGGTCGCGGCTGATGATTTCGCGTGAAGGCGTACATAATGACCTGAACACCAGCCACGGCGAAAAGGTCAAGGCGCTGATCGCAGGCATGCTGATCCTGTCGCTTCTGGCGCTGCCCTTCATGCCAGGACTCTGGCCCGTGACGTTCAGCCTTTTGGCGTTGGCGCTGATCGCCAACGCGGCCTTCGTCCGCTTCATGTTTTCAAATGGCGGCCTTGGTTTCGCCATTCTGACCTTTTTTTATCACCAGGTTTACTACGTCTATTCGGCGGCGGCTTTTGCCTGGTGCCTTTTCGAATATCACGTCCTTGGCGTGAAGAACCGCCTGCACGTGCCGTAAGGCGCTGGGCCAGTACGATTGAACCGGACCGGAGACGGTAAAGGGATGAAGGATATGAAAGACAGAGAGGTCGATCAGGCCGAACTGAAAACGCTGGTCAGTGAAGTTGAGGGCATGTCGCTCTCCGTCGTGATACCGGCCTACAATGAGGAAGGCGCGGTAAAGGCGACGATCGAGGAGGTGCGCGCCGCGATGGACCCTCTCGGCATTCCCTATGAGATCATCGTCGTCGATGACGGGTCCGAGGACAGGACGCTGGAAATCGCGCGGCAGACGGGTGTCGTTGTCGACAGCAATCAGGTCAATACCGGCTACGGCGCATCCCTGAAACGCGGGGTCAGGCGGGCGCAGCACGAATACGTCGCGATCATTGACGCCGACGGCACCTATCCGCCGCATTACCTGCCGGAGATGCTGGCCATGTGCCGCGATCAGGACATGGTCGTGGGGGACAGGGGCGCTGCGATGAAGAATGTGCCGCTGGTCCGGCGTCCGGCGAAATGGTTCCTGAACAAATTCGCCTCCTTCCTTGCCGAACGCAGGCTCAATGATCTCAATTCCGGCCTGCGGGTCTTCCGCAAATCCGAACTGGTGCCCTTCATCCCGCTTCTGCCGCAGAAGTTTTCGTTCACGACGACGATCACGCTTTGTATGGCGGCGAACGGTAAACGGATGATTTACACGCCCATCGAATACGGCAAGCGCGTGGGCAAATCGAAGATCAAGCCGATGGATTTCATCAATTTCCTGATCCTGATCCTGCGCATCTCGACGCTGTTCAATCCCTTGCGTGTGTTCATCCCGCTCGGGCTCGTGTTCCTCGTCATTGGCACCGTCAAGTTTGTCATCGACCTGACCTTCGGCGATCTCTCGGAAACGGTGATCTTTGCCTATCTGGCGGCGATCATGATCTGGTCGTTGGGGCTGATCGCCGACATGATCTCGCGCCTGCATCTGAGGCCATGAGACCGTCGCGGAACCCGGGGGCGAAGGGATAGTGCGGAGCCTATGAAATCTCTCTTCATCCTGTTCGGCATTCTCTGTGCCGGTCTGGCACTCGTGCCCGGTGGTGTGCTGGGCGCTATTTTGCCCGGGGCGGAGGCCGGGATCACGGTGTTCCGGGTCGTCCTCGGCATCTTCGGAGTCTATCTTCTGGCCATGCCGCGCTTCACGGTGGCGGGAAACCCGGATGACGGCGCGGAATATCGTGATGTCGCACCCGTCTGGGTCTGGGGCGCGCTTCTCGCGATCCTGGCGGTGGCGGCGGGGCTGCGGTTTTACGCGCTGGAACGCGGTATCTGGTATGACGAGATGCTGATGCATGTCAGCCATATGCATCTGACGCCTATGCAGATCCTGACGACTTTCAAGGATGCCAATAACCATATCCTCTACACCTTTCTCGCCCGGCTTTCGATCGACGCCATCGGCGATACCGTCACGGCAATCCGGCTTCCGGCAGCCCTTTTCGGCATCGCCAGCATCGCCGCGATCTATGGGTTTGCCCGCCGCGTGATGTCCTGGCCCGAGGCTTTGGCCGCCGCGCTCCTGCTGGCGCTGTCCTATCACCATCTGTGGTTCAGCCAGAATGCGCGCGGCTATACCGCGCTTCTCTTCTTCTCGCTTCTGTCGAGTTCCTTCCTGATCGACGCGATGCGGACCGGCAGCACGGCCCGCTGGGTCGCCTATGCGGTGGCGGGGGCGCTGGGCGCTTTCACCCATCTGACCATCGGCTTTCTGTTCATCGGCCATTTCCTTTTCTTCCTCTACCGCGCCGCCAGGCACAGGGGCGACGGGACGTTTCCGCTCTGGTCCGGCGTCTTTCAGGGCTTCGGCATCCTGACGCTACTGACGTTAGTGCTGCATGCCATCGTCCTGCCCGACATTCTCGGCGGCGCGCTGCTCGGCTCGGGCCTTCAGGGCGACAGCGAATGGACAAACCCGCTCTGGGCTTTGCGCGAACTTCTCGGCTCGCTCCGGCTCGGCTTTTCCGGCGCGGGCGTGCTGGCGGCGGGGGGACTGGTGGTGCTGGTCGGCATGGCCCGCTTTGCCCGCAGCGATGGCGCGCCGGTGGCCTTCTTCGTGATCCCGGTCGGTCTGGCCGTGCTTTTGATGACCAGCATCGGCTACACGCTTTTCCCGCGCTTCTTCTTCTTCGCCATGGGGTTTGCCATCGTCATCGTGATCCATGGCGCCACGGCCTTCGGTGCACTGGCGGCCCGAATGCTGCGGGTTGACGGGCGGCTTGCCGACTGGATCGCCATTGCCCCGGCATTGGTTCTGGTTGCGGCCTCGGCGATGTCGCTGCCCCGAGCCTATTATCCGAAACAGAGCTTCACCGCGTCAATCGACTATGTCGAGGCGCATCGCGACGCGAGTGATCCGGTTGCCGTAATCGGCATATCCGACCTGCCCTATAACCAGTACTATCAAAAGGGTTGGGTGCGGATCGACACGGTTGCGGATCTGGACACGCTTCTGGCCGGTGGCGGGCGGGTCTGGGTGCTCTACACCCTGCCGGTGCAGGCACGGACAGCGCATCCCGATCTTATGGACCGGCTGGAGCGGGACTTTACGACGGCCGAAACCTTCTGGGGAACGCTCGGCGGCGGTGAGATTGTCGTCAGCGTGCCAGGTGCGGGTTAGATGATCGGGCGGGCATGGTGAACGAGGTAAAAGAGTAAGAGATGTGCGGAATTTGCGGAATCATGGCGATCGGGGCGGGTCTTGGGCCGGGCGATCAGTCCCTGCTCGAAACCATGACCGACACCATGGCCCATCGCGGCCCGAATGACCGCGGCACTTGGGTAGAGGGGCCGGTCGGTTTCGGCCACCGGCGGCTGTCCGTCATAGACCTGTCTTCCGCAGGACACCAGCCGATGGGTAACGAGGATGGCGCGGTAGTGATGACCTACAATGGCGAGGTCTATAACTTCCGCGAACTGAAGGCGAAGCACCGGCTTGAGGAAAAGGGCCACGCCTTCAAATCGCTGACCGACAGCGAGGTGATCATCCACCTCTTCGAGGAGTTGGGCCCCGCGATTGCGTCGGAACTGAGTGGCATGTTCGCGCTGGCGATCTGGGACCGGAAGAGTGGGATGCTGCATCTGATGCGCGACCGCTTCGGGATCAAACCGCTTTTCTATCAACAGGATGGCGCCTATTTCCGCTTCGGGTCCGAGATCAAGGCGATCATCGCCGATGCCCGCGTCCCGCGCCGCCCCTCGCTTCAGGCGCTTCATGATTTCCTGACGCTGAACTACGTGCCCGACCAGCAGACCGCCTTCGAGGGCATCCATGAAGTGCCGCCGGGCCATGTTCTGTCGGTCTCGCCAGACGGCACGACCGCGCTGACGCGCTACTGGGACCTCGATTTCACCGCCTCGGATGCCATCACCGAGGAAGAGGCGGTGGCCGAATCCTTTCGCCTGATGGACGAGTCGCTGGCGCGGCACCTGATCGCGGACGTACCGGTCGGCATCTTCCTGTCGGGCGGGCTCGATTCCAGCACGCTCGTCGCGTTGATGAGCAAACAGACGAATGCGAAGCTGCATACCTATTCGGTCGGGTTCGAGGACGACAGTTTCAACGAACTGCCCTATGCCCGGATCGTCGCCGAGCATTTCAAGACCGAACATCGCGAGGTGATCGTAACCGCTGACATGGTGCGGGAGCTTTTGCCGAAAAGCATCGCCTTCATCGACGAACCCTATGGCGACGGCTCCGCGATCCCGACCTATTGCGTCAGCGAGTTGGCAAAGGACGACGTCGTGGTGGTGCTTTCGGGCGAGGGCGGGGACGAGGTCTTTGCCGGATACGATACCTATGCCGCCTACAAGACCTACCGTATGGCGCGGCGGGTGCCGGGCTTCATCCGCAACGGCATCATTGCGCCCTTGGCGCAGCTTCTGCCCGTGTCGGACAAGAAGCTGAGTTTCGAATTCAAGCTCAAGCGTTTCCTCGGCGGGCTCGACCTGCCGCCGGAAGAGGCTCATTTGTGGTGGCGTATTGTCCTGACCGAGGCGCAGAAATTCGGGATGTATTCCGACCGGGTGCGCAACGAACTCGACGCGCAGCCGACTGTCCGGCATTTCCGCGAACGCTTCGCCCGCTGTGGCGCGGACGAGGTGCTGTCGCGGCTGATGTATATCGACTCGACGCTCTTCCTGCCCGATGACCTCATGATCAAGAACGACCGGATGACGATGGCCCATTCGCTGGAAGCGCGGGTGCCCTTCACCGATCCGGAACTGACCGGTTATCTCGGCCGCGTGCCGCCCGCCCTGAAGATGAAGAACGGTCGCAAGAAGCATCTGATGCGCCGCGCGATGGAGGGGCATCTGCCGCAATCGATCCTCGACAAGAAGAAGGTCGGGCTGGAAATGCCCTATTCGCGCTGGCTGAAGACCGATCTGGCGGACATGGTGCACCACTATCTTGGCGAGGAACGGATGCGGAAACTCGACATCTTCCGCCCCGACGCGGTCAAGCGATTGGTGGACGAACATATGACCAGCAAGCGAGACCATGGCCGCGCGCTCTGGGGCATGCTGAACTTCTCCATGTGGCATGAGATGTATATCGAATGACCCATGGCTGTCCCAAATATCGCGGGGGCCGGTGATGCTGGCGCGGATCGGAAACAGCCGGTTCATGCGCTTTTTCGGCGTGTCGAGCGTGGGGACGGTGGCGGACTACCTATCCGCCCTTGCCCTGCATTCCTTTCTCGGCCTCTCTGGCGTCGTCGCCTCGACGATTGGGTTTCTCATCGGCACGGTCCTGAACTATCTCGGCCATCACCACATCACCTTTTCGACCGGCGACGGTGCCCCTGCCTCTGCCCTTGGTTTTCTGCGCTATCTGGCAGCCGTCATGGCGTCGCTCATCGTGCGGCTGATCGTGCTCGTCGGGTTTGAGCGTGCAACGGCCGTGCCGTTCTGGATCGCGCTGACGGTGGCCTTCGGGGCCTCGTTCCTGTGCAGCTATTTCATATCCCTTTTCTGGGTCTTCAGGAGAAACACTTGACCGTCCCAACAGACAGAACGACCCCGACCGGCGGAAAGCCCCGGATCACCATACTTGGTGCGGGACCCGCGGGCATCGCTGCCGCCTATGCTTTGTCGAAGGGCAAGGCCGAAGTGGAGGTGCTGGAACGTGCGCCTGTTGCCGGGGGCAATTCAACCTCATTCCAGATCGACGGCATCTGGTGCGACTATGGCTCGCACCGGTTTCATCCCGTTGCGGATGAAAACGTGCTGGCCGATGTGAAGGCGCTTCTGGGCGATGACCTGCTTCTGCAACCGCGCCATGGCCGGATTCGGCTGGGCGGGCGCTGGATCCACTTTCCGCTGAAATTGCAGGACGCGCTCTTGAAGTTGCCACCTGCCTTCGCGGCCTCGCTGATCGGCGACATGGCGTTGAAGAAGTTCCGCAAGAAATCCACCGGCCCGCGCAGCTTTTCCTCGGTGCTCTACGATGGGCTCGGGCCCACGATATCGGAGAATTTCTACTTTCCCTATGTCCGCAAACTCTGGGGCCTCGATCCCGACAAGCTGGCCGTGACACTCGCCGAACGGCGGGTCTCCGGCTCCTCCATCGGCAAGATTCTCGGCAAGATGCTGAAGATGATCCCGGGCCTTCGGGGCGCGACGACGGGGCGGTTCTATTACCCGAGAAAGGGGTTCGGGCAGATATCGAATGCCATGGTCGCGGCGGCCGAAGGGCAGGGGGCCGCGTTCAGTTTTGGCACGAACATTACCAAGATCGAACGCGAGGGCAGTCGCGTGACGGGCATCGTCACGAAGGATGGCGATACCGAGACCCGGCACGAGCCCGATCAGGTCTATTCCACGATCCCCCTGACCACGGTCGTCAAGCTGATGGACCCGCCCCCGCCGCCCGAGGTGATCATGGCGGCCGAGGCGATCCGCTTCCGGGGCATGATCCTCGTCTATCTCATCCTCGAAACCGATCGCTTCACCGAATATGACGCGCATTACTTTCCGGAGCTTTCGATTCCGATCAGCCGGATGTCAGAGCCGAAGAACTACAATTCGGCGACTGAACCGCAGGGCCGCACGATCCTTTGCGCCGAACTTCCCTGCGACCCCGGCGAGAAGTGGTGGGGCATGTCGGATGTGGAACTTGGGCAGCACTATTGCGAGTGGCTAGGCAATCTCGGCCTGCCGGTCAACGTACCGGTGATCCGGACTGAGACGCGGCGCATCGCCCATGCCTATCCGGTCTATGACCTCGACTATCAGCGGCATTTCGAGACGGTCGACAACTGGCTCTCGTCGCTCGACGGGTTCCTGAGTTTCGGGCGGCAGGGCCTCTTTGCCCATGACAATACCCACCATGCCTTTGCCATGGCCTATGCGGCCTCGGACGTGCTGACGGCTGAGGGCGGGATCGATCGGGTAAAATGGGCCGAACACCGCCACGAATTCGAAAGCCACCGGGTCGAGGACTGATCATGGGCGGGCCGGTGGTCGATATCCTGATGTATCACTCGATCTCGGACCGGGGCGGGGCGACCTCCATCGCGCCCGCCATCTTTGCCCGGCAGATGGCGGCGATTGCGGAGGCGGGCGTACCGGTGATCACGCTGGACGACTATCTTGCGGCGCGGGACGGTCAGGGGCAGCTTGGCCCCCATTCGGTAATCCTCACCTTCGATGACGGGTTTCAGGATTTCGCCGATGCCGCCTGGCCGGAGATGTCGAAACTCGGGTTCAGGCCGATTGTCTATCTGCCCACCGCCTATATCGGCCGCCAGGAAGGCTGGCGCGGCATCGCCGAGCCGCCGCGTAAGCTGATGGGCTGGGGCACGATCCGGGCGCTTTTTGCCGAAGGTGTCGGGTTCGGCAGCCACACCGTCAGCCATCCCGATCTCGACGCCTTGCCGGAAGACGCGCGGGGGGCAGAGTTGCAGCGGTCGAAAGCCCATATCGAGGAGCGGCTGTCCCATACCATCCGCCATTTCGCGCCGCCCTATGGGATCGCGGGGCCAGAGGTGCGGACCGAGATCGCGTCACTCTACAAGACATCCGTGGGAACACGGCTCGGGCAGGCGGGGTTGGGCGACGACGTTCATGACCTGCCCCGGCTTGAGATGTTCTATTTCACCGATATCGCCCGCTGGCGCGCCCATCTTGCCGGACGGGGTGCGGCCTATCTTGCCGCCCGCAAGGGGCTGCGCGCGATCAAGTCGGCGGTGGCGCGGCCCTGGCAGGGCATCGCCCCGGGGGCGGGGCGGTGAGTGTCGGGCACAAGTTCATCAAGGGCGTCGCCTGGATGGCGGCGGGCGGCTGGACCGAACAGGCGATCAACTTCGTCGTCTTCGTGACCATGGCAAAACTCCTTGGGCCCGAGCTTTACGGGCTTCTCTCCATGGCAGCCGTCTTCATCGTGCTGGCCGAGGCTCTGGTGCGTGAAAGCGTGTCGGAATACCTGATCGCCGCGCATGACCCGAAAGATGAGGACTATAACGCCACCTTCTGGCTGACCGCCGGACTGGGGCTGCTGCTGGCGCTGGTGCTGTGGGTCGGGGCTGGGGGGATTGCCGCGCTTTACGGGCATGAGATCGTGGCGGGGCTGATCCGCGGGCTGTCGGTCACCGTCCTGCTGATCGCCTTCACCGCCGTGCCGGTGGCGATCCTGCGACGCGAGTTCAACTTCCGCGTCCTCTCCTTGCGCGCCATCGCCGGTGTCATCGTCGGCGGCGCCGTGGGGATCGGGATGGCGCTGAGCGGCTGGGGTGTCTGGAGTTTCGTCGGCCAGTGGATCGCGATGATTTCGACCAATGTCGTGATGGCCTGGACTGCAGTTGCCTGGCGGCCGGGGCTGAAGACGACGAAAGGGCATGTCCGTAAGGCCGGTGCATTCGGGGCGCAGGTGCTGGGCCTGCGCATGGCCGAACTTGCCGTGGTTCAGATGCCAACACTTCTGATCGGTGCGACTTTAGGGCCGCTTGCGACGGGGCTCTACGCTGTCTCGTGGCGGCTTGTGGAGACGCTCACGTTCCTCATCTCGACGCCTCTCCGCATGGTATCGCAGCCCGCCTTCGCGGCGGTACGGCGCGAAGGTGGCCGGGCGGGGGATCTGCTTCTCGACATCGCGCGGCTGACGGGCGTTCTGGCCTTCCCGTTCTTTGTTGGCATTGCGGTCCTCGCCGAACCGGTCCTGCGGCTCTTCTTCGGCGAGGAATGGCTGGGCGCCGCACCGGTCCTGTCGGTGCTCGCCTTCCTCGGGCTCTATCTCTCTATCGCAATGGTGCAGCAGAGCTTCTGTCTCGCCGCCGGCAAGGCGGGCGAGATTACGCTGCTGACCTGGGCCAATGTGGTTTTGGGGGCGGCCCTGATGCTGATTGCGTCGCGCTGGGGGCTGGTGGCGATCACGGGTGCATTTGTCGTGGCTCATTATATGCTTTGGGTCTTCCGCTACCGATTGGTGGCGCGGCTTGGGGATATGGCGGTGCTGCCGCTTGTGACCTGCAACATCGTGCCAGCCCTTTCCACGGCCGCGATGGCGGTTGCGGTGATCCTGACCCACCGGACGCTTTCCGGCGCGCCGCTGATTGTCGATGTACTGGTCAGCATTCTGACCGGCATAGTGGTCTTTGCGGTGCTGACTCTTGTCCTGATGCGCGACAGGCTGCTTTTGTTCCTCTCCTATGCCCGGCCCACCCCGGAGGTCTCGGCATGAGGTCGCTGTCCATTGTCATGTTCACCACCTTCTACCCGCCCTATTCATTTGGCGGCGACGCGATCGGCGTGCAACGCATGGCGCGTGCGCTTGCGGCGCGGGGGCATGACATCACGGTCGTGCATGACGAGGACAGCTATCTGATCCTCGGTGGCAAGGTTCAGGCGGAAGGACCGCCCGACGGGGTGCGGCGGATTGGTCTTCGTGCGAAGAACGGCATGCTGTCGAACCTGCTGACCCAGCAGTTGGGACGGCCCGTGACCCACGCCGCGCGCATCCGCGAGATACTGGCCGAGCGCAAACCCGACATCATCTGGCACAACAATACCTCGCTGATCGGCGGGCCGGGCCTGTTGCCGATGGGCGAGGGGCTGAAGGTCTATGAGGCGCATGAACATTGGTTGGTCTGCCCCAGCCATGTTCTCTGGCGATACGGACGCGAGCTTTGCGACGAAAAACATTGCCTGAAATGCCAGATCAGCTTCAAGCGCCCGCCGCAGCTCTGGCGGCATACCGGCATGCTGGACCGCGCGCTCGATCACATGGACCTGATCATCGCCAAGAGCGAATTCAGCCGGGCCAAACATGCGGAATTCGGGCTCAGGCAGGAAATGACAGTCCTGCCCTATTTCCTTCCAGACCTGCCCCAGCTAGCCGAACCCTATACCGGCCATCCGCGCCCCTATTTCCTGTTCGTGGGGCGGCTGGAAAAGATCAAGGGCTTGCAGGATGTCTTTCCGGCGATGGACCGCTATCCTGATGCGGACCTCCTGATCCTTGGCGACGGCGACTATGCGGATGAGTTGAAGCGGTTCGCGGGCGACCGCAAGAATATCCAGTTCCTCGGCCGCAAGAGTCCGGACGAACTCAATGCATATTACCGGGGCGCGCTGGGCCTGATCGTGCCCTCGGTCTGCTATGAGACGTTCGGGATCATCCTGATCGAGAGTTTCCGGCTGGGTACGCCCGTGATCGCCCGCAGACTGGGGCCGTTCCCCGAGATCGTCGAACGGTCGGGCGCCGGGGCTTTGTTTGAGACCGAAGACGAGTTGGTGGATGCCATGCGGGCGATCCAGTCGGACCCGAAAACCCGTGCCGCGCGGTCAGTGGCCGCGCGCAAGGCGTTCGGCGAAGTCTGGCGCGAGGATCGGGTGCTGGAAGCCTATGGCGACGCCTTTGCCCGTGCAGCACTGGGCAAGGGTGATGCGGAACTGGCCAAGGCGCTTGAGGCCGGTGCGTTCGAGAACGGGGTTTAAGGCGCCAGCGTGCCGATGCGGTGGGCGTTGGCCATGACCGAAAACGTGATCGTCGTCGCCGGGATCGCGGGCAGGCTGGACGCGTCGATCAGGTGCAGCCTGTTCCAGCCGAGTGGGCGGCCCAGTGCATCGGACTCGCCCGGTTTCGGTTCTGCGGCCATCGGGACGGAGGCCCCGACATGAAAGCTCGATCCCGGCGCGCCGGGACGGGCGGCGAAGGTGAGCGGCAGGAGGCCCGCTTTGCGCATTGCAAGGCCCATATGCCTGGCGGCGGCCTTCAGAACGCGCTCCATTGCCGGGTTTGCCTCCAGCCCTGCCTGTAAACGCCCATCGCTGGCAAGACTCAGCGATATCCGGTGCGAATGGTCCGAATGCAGGAAGACCTGCGCCACGATCAGCCGTCTTGCGAGCGCAATGAAGACGGGGGCGGAACCGGGCAGTTTTCTTGCATAGTTCTCGACAAGATCGCGGGGGAAATGTTCGTTCCAGGTGTAAAGCTGGGAATGGACCAGGAAGGGCGACACTTCGGGCGCGTCGATCTCCACGAAGGCCTGCGGCAGCGTGTGAAAGCGGCCCCGGTCGGGGCGAGCGCGGTTCCGCCAGCGGTGCAGCATGGGCAGGAAGGCGTGCTGGCTGTCCTTCAGCACCAGTTCCTCAAGGTTTGGCTGCGAGGCCAGGAGGATGCGCGCCGTTTCCAGAACGCCGGCCCCAAGGAACGCGCGTGTGCCTGAGACGGTTGTGCCATCACCAAGATGGAGCGTTATGCGGTCCGGCCCCTCCTCGATCCGCGTGACGACAGCGCCGGGGCGGTAGGAGAAACCCGGATGTCGTTGCAGGTCGGCCAGAGTATCTCGCGCCGACCAGATGAGTCCGAATGGGCAGCCATGCAAGCACAACCCGCATTGACGGCAGGAAGCGTTGACCGCCTGACGGGCGGGCCCCGCATGGACGCCCATAGCAGAAAGTGCCGTGCGTCGTGCCTCGAATCGGGCAAGCAGTTCGCGCGCCTGCGGTGACGGTTCGATGCCGGTTCGTCCCTCCATCGGGAAGGCAGGCAATGGGGCTTCCAACTCGTCCGGCACACCCGCGACCGGCAGGAACTCCGCCACCGCACGGTAGTGCGGGGTGAGGTCGTCGGCCGTGATCGGCCAGCCCGCCATGTCTTGCTGCGCATAGGGCAATACAGCCGAACCCCAGAGGTTCGACAGACCGCCGGCCGCGCGGGACGCGCGCAGGCCCATCCAGCCGGGCAGGTTTGCGAACGTGTCCGTCCCGGCCTCCATCGCGAAATCCGAACCGTAACGGCGAACCTGTCCCGGCGCGGCGGCAAATTGCGGCTCCATCCAGGCGTCGCGCGAGGCCTGCCCCCAGGTAAGGGGCTCGTCGTTGGCGAGGATAATGCGGCGGGCTTCGGCCTCCGGCTCCAACACCTTGCCACCATCGAGCATCAGGACCGGACGCCCGCGGGCCAGCAGAGCCTTTGCCGCTGCGACGCCGGAGGGGCCCGAACCGATGACGATATCGGAAATAACGGCCATGTTCAGTGGATACAGTCGCCGGACCATACGCCTCTGCAGCGCTCAAACAGGCGTTGCAGTGCCGGAAAGGTCACTCCGGGCATGTCGTCACGCCGCCCTGGCGGCGCGTTTCTCTGCCACGATATCGGCGATGATCTCGCTCAGGGGACGACGCGGGCGGAAGCCGATGGCACGTTCCAGCTTCGATACGTCGGGAAGTCGGCGGGCCATGTCTTCGAACCCAACCGGATAGACCGTTTCATATGGCACAAGCTGAATCTCCGACCGCGAACCGGTCGCCGCGATCACCTGTTCGGCAAGGCTGCGGATCGTGACCTCCTGATCGTTGCCGACATTGAAGACCTCGCCGCGCGCCGATGGCGTCGCCATCAACCGCACCAGCGCCTCGACCACATCGGCGACATGGCCGAAGCAGCGCGACTGCTGCCCGGTGCCATGGACCATCAGCGGGCGGCCCTCCAACGCGGACTGCACGAAGTTTGGCAGCACCATGCCATAGCGCCCGGTCTGACGCGGTCCGGTCGTGTTGAAAAAGCGCAGGACAATGGCGGGAAGCTCCGCCTCGCGCACATAGGCCAAGGTCAGGAACTCGTCGAGTTGCTTGGCCGAAGCATAGGACCAACGCAGGTTCTTCGTTGCGCCGATGGTCAGGTCGTCATCTTCCGAAAACGGAAATTTCGCCGCCTTCCCATAAACTTCCGATGTGGAGGCGATGAAAGTGAGCTTCTTGTCCTTCAGCGCGGCCTTCAGCACCGTCTCGGTCCCGCCGACATTGGTGAGAATCGAGCGTGAGGGTTCGTCCATGATCAGCTTTACACCCACAGCGGCGGCAAGGTGAAAGATGACATCGGCCTCATCCACCAGGCCCTGCACGGTCGGCGCATCGAGGATCGTGCCCTCGACGAAACGAAACCGGTTGCTGCCGGCCAATCCGGCGAGGTTCTCCCTGCGGCCGGTCGACAGGTCATCGAGAGCCGTCACGCCATGGCCCTCGGCCACCAGCCGTTCCGCCAGATGCGAGCCAATGAACCCTGCACCACCGGTAATCAGAACCTTCATATTCCCTCGCATAATAACGGCGACCTTAATCGGCCCGGAGCGTAGCATGCAGCTTTGCGGACGACCATCGGCATATCCGCTGCCGGGGTCAAACGCCCCCCCGACCAATGATTGTTCGCAATGGGGGTACAACATTCCTGACTGGCGTCAGCAAGATTGCGGCGCCTATAGTCTATGTGCCATTTTATTAAGGGGTGTGGCTGGGTCGCGCGTTTTGCGCGTGGTTCGATTGTTGAAGCAGGGTGTTAATGACCAACGTATTTTCTCTTTATTCCACCCTCAAGGATCGCATCGGCCGTCACGAGGCTCGGGTTGCGACCGTTGGGCTGGGTTATGTCGGTCTGCCGCTTGCACTGACAGTGAATGAGGTCGGCTTTCCCGTCACCGGGCTCGATCTGAACGAGGCGCGCGTTTCGGCGATCAATGCCGGTGAGCGTGTCATCTCCTACTTCCCTGAAACCCGCGTCCGTGACGCCGTAGCGACGGGCCGTTTCACCGCGACTGGTGACCCTGCGAAGCTCGCCGATGCCGACGTGATCCTGATCTGCGTTCCGACGCCGCTGTCTCCGTCGCGCGAACCGGATCTGAGCTATGTGGTCCGCGCTACCGAAACTGTCGCCGCCCAACTGCGCCCGGGACAGCTTGTCGTTCTGGAAAGCACGGTCTGGCCGGGCGCGACCGCGACCGTGGTCAAGCCGATTCTTGAATCAAGAGGTCTCCGCGCAGGGGATGATTTCTTCCTCGCCTTCTCGCCCGAACGCGAGGATCCGGGCAATGCGAGTTTCACCACCCATACGATCCCCAAGATCGTCGGCGCAGACGATGTGCGCTCGCGTGATCTGGTCGATCTGTTCTACTCGCAGATCGTGACGCGGACTGTGCCGGTCAGTTCACTGGCCACGGCAGAGGCGGTGAAATTGGCTGAAAACAGCTTCCGCACCGTGAATATCGCGCTGGTGAATGAAATGAAGGTCGCCATGGAGGCGATGGGCGTCGATATCTGGGAGGTGGTCCAGGCCGCTGCGACCAAGCCTTTCGGCTACATGCCCTTCTATCCCGGCCCCGGCATCGGTGGCGACTGCATCCCGGTTTCGCCGGTCTATCTGTCCTGGCGGGCAAAGGATGTCGGCTCGGCCATGCCGATCATCGACCTTGCGCGGCTGAACAATGATTCAGCCCCCGCTCTTATCGCTGGCCGAGTTGCGATTGAACTCGGTCGGGGTGGCGTCGCCGTCAAGGGTGCGCGCGTTCTGATCCTTGGCATCGCTTACAAGAAGAATGTCGAGGACACCCGGGAAAGCCCCGCGCTGGCAATCTTGACCGAGCTGGAAGAGATGGGGGCGGTCTGCGACTATCACGACCCTTACTTCCCGGTCATGCCGCAAACGCGGGATCATCCGTCCCTTGCGGGTCGTCAGTCTGTGGTATTGTCGATCGACGCCGTAGCCGGATATGACGCGGTTCTGGTGGCAACCGACCACAGCAATGTTGACTACGGGTTGGTGGCCTCGTCTGCGCAATTAATCCTCGATACGAGGAACGTCTTTGCAACGCTTTCGCTTGCCGAGAATTGTGGCAGATTGATTAAGATCTGAAGTTGACGGGAACGTTAACTTTTTGGGATGTTGTGGTTTTTCTGTCGGTTCATGGTTATGGAATTGTGACGACATGAGTGCTTCCGATTCGGAAATTACGCTTTTAACGGGAATTATTGAATAATTAATTCAACTAAAGATTGTGTATCGAAATATGCATATGAACAACAATCATGCGTTCGGGCGAACGAAAAGCACAGAAGTTGAATGATTGGTTCCGGATGTGACTGGGTTGAGGGGTGAAGTGGTATGGATCGTTTTGAGCCTCGGCGCGCGCGATGTATATTGGCGACTGCGTGGGTGGATTTGATGGACGCATACTTAAGGGAACGGTGGTAGAGATTATGCAGCAGGATAAACGTTCCCCGGTCGTCGTCATCGGCGGCGGCCCCGCCGGTCTTACTGCCGCTTACGAACTTCAGAAGCGCAGCAGCCGACACAAGCCTCTCGTCTACGAAGCTTCTGACATGGTCGGGGGCATCTCGCGCACGGAGTCGAACAACGGCTACCGGTTCGATATCGGCGGTCACCGTTTCTTCACCAAGGTGAAGGAAGTGGAGGAGATGTGGCATGAAGTGCTGAAGGATGACTTCATCACCGTGCCGCGCCTAAGCAGAATCTACTACCGCGAAAAGTTCTTCGATTATCCGCTGAAACTCTTCAACGCGCTCACGAATATCGGCCCTTACGAGTCGATGCGCATCCTGCTTTCCTATTTCAAGTGGCAGGTCCGCCCCTACCGCAAGGAAGAGAACTTCGAGGAATGGGTCATCAACCGCTTTGGCGGTCGCCTCTATATGCACTTCTTCCGCAGCTACACGCAGAAGGTCTGGGGCATCAATCCAAAGGATATCCGCGCCGATTGGGCGGCGCAGAGGATCAAGAACCTATCCCTGTTCAAGGCGGTCTGGAACGCGATTTCGGGGGCGAATGACACGACGTCGCTGATCGAGGAATTCCAGTATCCCCGTCTCGGTCCGGGAATGATGTGGGAAAAGACGCAAAGCCTCGTCGAGGAAAATGGCGGCGAGGTGCACCTGCGATCTGAGGTGATCAAGGTGAACCGTGACGGCAACCGGGTGACCTCGATCGACGTGAAGCATTGGCACGAGGATGGGCGCGAGCCTGTGGTCGAACGGGTAGAGGGCGAGCATTTCGTCAACTCGATGGCGCTTCGCGATCTGATTCATTCTTTCGACCCGCCCCCGCCGCCGGAAGTGGTGGCGGCTGCCAATAGGCTGAAATACCGTGACTTCCTGATCGTGACGCTGGTTCTCGACCACGCCGATCCGTTCCGCGACAACTGGATCTATATCCACTCGCCGAAGGTGAAGGTCGGACGCATCCAGAACTTCCGCGCATGGTCGAAGGAAATGCTGCCAGACCAGAACACCGCTTCTATCGGCATGGAATATTTCTGCCAGCAGGGTGACGGGCTCTGGTCGATGTCGAATGCCGAACTGCGCAAGCTCGCCTCCGAAGAGCTCGAACAACTCGGCCTCGCCAAGGCCAGCGACGTCATCGACGCGGCGATCATCCGCCAGCCCAAGGCCTATCCGGTCTATGACGGCGAATACCGCGAGGCGCTTGACGTTCTGGAAGAGTGGATCCTCGGGCTGGAGAACTTCCAGACCGTGGGCCGCAACGGGCTGCATCGTTACAACAACCAGGATCATTCGATGCTGTCGGCCATGTATGCCGCGCGCAATATCCTTGGTGAAAAGAACGACGTGTGGAACGTCAATGTGGAGCGGTCCTACCACGAGGAATTCGAGGTCAAGAATGCTCCGAAAGGGTCGGGCAAACCGGTTTTGGCGGCGGAGTAACCTCTCCGCCGCCATATTAAATTCTCATTGATTTTCATATTATTGCGGGGCGGCATATCGCCCTCGGTCTCAGATCATGGCCCAGTCAGTAAAACGGTAGGCCACGCGCGGCGCCGGTGGTTTCCGGTCGCCGGGACGGGGCTTCGGGACGGGCGGTTTTGGCGCGTTGCGGGGCATGGCTTCCTCCTTCGCATGGGAAAGACATGGGGGCCTGATGCGGCCGTGCCAGCTTCATTTCAGGCTTCTGGCGGGGTCGTGAAAAGGCGTGTGCGGCCGGGGTGCCGACGTGTTTCGGGACCCCGGCCTGTTACCCCTCGGTCCCTTGAAAAATGCCTTTCATCAATGGGAACAGAATAGCAGATCGGGCGTCGTCCCGCAGGTCGGGAAAACCGGACTGACCCTTGTCGGCAAACCGTCGGCAAAACGTATGGCAGGAACGTGCGCCGGATTTACCTTTGCCTGCTACCCCGACGACCTTGTCAACGCAGCGAGACGAGGCCCGCGCCGCAGATCACCAGAAGCAGTCCGGTGGCTTTCCTCAGCCCAACCGCATCCACCGGCGCGCCGAACCAGCCCATATGGCTGAGGACCGCCCCGGTC
Source organism: Albidovulum aestuarii (assembly GCF_029961185.1). Lineage (GTDB taxonomy): Bacteria > Pseudomonadota > Alphaproteobacteria > Rhodobacterales > Rhodobacteraceae > Albidovulum > Albidovulum aestuarii. Next base: position 201,006 of record NZ_JASBQQ010000004.1, read on the forward strand.
ACGATCTGGCCCGCGACCAGAAGAACGAAGAACGGGCCGGGTCCGATGCGGGGAATGAGGAAGGTGGAGCCGAGGATCATCAGCGCGCTGACGACCCCGGTCAGGAACATCCAGCCCGGCACCTCGCGCAGCCGGGCAAAATCCGCCATCCGGTTGCCCGCGCCAACCGCCAGTATCACGGTCGTGACGAGACCGAAAAAGTAGAACGGCGCATTGGCAAGGATCGGTGAGCCGACGATGCGGCCGCTCTGGCTGAGGACGGGCAGATAGACCGCAAGCAGGACGCCCATGGAGAGGGCAAGGGTGAGCAGGGCGGCATAGGGCATCGGAACCTCCGGCATTGGGACGGGCCAAGAAAGGCGCGCCAACGCTTGCAGGGCAAGTTCTTTCTCACGAACGGCAGCGGACGCCTATTGCCGATACAGTGCGCATGTCAGGGGCATGCCTGCCGAACGGTTTCCGATTCAAAGACGCCCCGAAACGCTATAGGCTGTGGCCGATTGTTCTGTCCTGAAGGATTTAGCCGGTGCGATTTCTCTTTTTGCTTACTACTCTTGCCAGCCCCGCATTCGCCGCTTGCCCCGACACGACCGAGACAGCCTTTGCCTGCACATTTTCCTCCGGTGCCAAGGCGGTCGATGTCTGCCACGATGCCGAAACCGTGTCTTACGCCTTTGGTCGGCCGGGCCGGACACCAGAGCTTTCGCTTTCCGTTCCCATGACGCAAGTCGAGTACCAGCCTTGGCCCGGAACCGGTCGCGCGATCTGGGAAAGCGTCACCTTCCGGTCGGGCGATGTCAGCTATACCGTCTTCGGCAATATTGACCGGCCTGTCGAGGAGAGTACGGACCCCGAGGTGACGGGCGGGATTGAGGTGCGGCGGGGCGAGGCGGTGCTGGCCACGCTGCGTTGCGATCCGGGCTCGGTCGACTTCGCCTATGGTGACGGGCTCTATGACGCCAAGACCGCCGCCGGGCAGTGCTGGGACCCGGGCGCGGAGGTCTGGTCGGAGTGCCAATAACCGATCACCGGCCTTGGAAACCACCTTATACGCCCTATCTGAACAGGGCACATTCCGGAGATCGCGCCATGCGTTTCGTACCCTTCCTTGTTGCCCTGACCCTTTCATCGCCTGCCTTCGGCTTCACCGCCCAGAACGGTCTGATCGTGGAGCCGGGTGGCGCCCATGGTTTCACCGTCCCGTGGCGGGGCAAGTCCGGTGTCACCGATTTCTGGTGCGCGGCGGGGGATTATGCCGTCCGTGGCCTACGCCTGAACCCCACGGTGAAGCTCTACCGCCTGTCCGAGCCGCCGCGTCGGGCCGGTGAACCGATGACGTTTACATTCCTGCCGGATCAGGCGGCGACATCGTCGGGGCTGATCAAGGTCTTCAATTCCGATGCGGGTCTGACCGCCGGTCACGCCCAGTCGCTCTGCGAGATCCGGCGCAACCGGCGCTGAGGCCTACGCCAGCTTTTCGCGGAAGAACTCCACAGTCCGGCCCCAGGCGAGGTCTGCCGCCGCCTCGTCGTAGCGCGGGGTGGAGTCGTTGTGGAAGCCGTGATTGACGCCCTCGTATATGAAGGCCTGATAGTCGGTGCCCGCTTCCTTCAGCGCGGCCTCATAGGCGGGCCAGCCTTCGTTGATCCGCTCATCAAGACCGGCATAATGCAGCATGAGCGAGGCCCTGATCTTCGGCGCATCCTCTGCCGCTGCCTGACGGCCATAGTAGGGAACGGCGGCCTTGAGCTCCGGATAGGCGACGGCGGCGGCATTGCAGACTCCGCCGCCGTAACAAAAGCCGACGATTCCGACATTGCCGGTCGACCCCTCATGCGCCATGAGATGCTCGACCGCGGCGAAGAAGTCGTTCATCAGCTTCGTGCCGTCGACTGTCTTTTGCAACTCACGCCCCTCTTCGTCGTTGCCGGGATAGCCGCCGACCGAGGTCAGCCCGTCGGGGGCGAGCGCCAAGAAACCCGCCTTGGCGAGGCGGCGGGCGACATCCTCGATATAGGGGTTGAGGCCGCGGTTCTCATGCACCACCACGACCGAGGGCAGCTTGCCTTCTGCGCCCGAGGGGCGGACGAGATAACCGCGCACCTCGCCGTGACCATTGGGCGAGGGGTAAGTAACGTAATCGGCGCGGATGTCGGGATCGTTGAAGTTGACCTGTTCGGCCAAAGCGTAATTCGGGCTCATCGCGCCGAGGATCGCGGCGGCGGTCAGCGAACCGACGGCGTATTTCCCCGCGCGGTCGAGGAATTCGCGCTTGGTGATCAGCCCGTGGGCGTAGAAGTCGTAGAGCTCGAGGATTTCCGGGGCGAAGTCCTTGGCGGTCAACCTTGTCATCTTTCATCCTTCTGCATCAGAATGCCGGTGAGCCTATCACGGGTTTCGCCCGGTGGGTGATCACGTTCGCGGGCAGGACGACGGGCGGCACCGCGCGGGCGATGGAGCGTGATCGGGCAGCGACCCGGCATTCCCCCTGTCATCCGCGCCCGACCTGCTTATAGTGCCCGGCAAAACTCAGACTTTGGTTCCATGTCTCTCGTTCTTTATTCCGCCCATTATGGGTCTGCCGACCCCCTGAACCCCGATGTTTTCGGCGGCTTTGATAGCTGCCGCCGGGTGCTGTTCACCGACCGCGGGGATGTGGTGCTGCCAGGCGTGGAGGTGATCCTCGATCCGCTTGACGGTCTTGATCCGCCCCGTGCCTCGCGCCGGGCGAAACTGGCGCCGCATCGCTATTTCCCCGATACCGACTGGTCGATCTGGATCGACAACAAGTCCCGGCTGAAGCGCGACCCGAGGGAGGTGCTGACGGCCGTCCGGGGCCAGTCCGATGCCAGTTTTTTCGCCTTCCCGCATTTCCGCCGCGACTGCGTCTATCACGAATTGAAGACCTGCTGGGAAAACGGGCTCGACGATTACCGCATCCTGAAGGAGCGGGAACGGAGCTATCGCAGCGAAGGCATGCCCGCGCATTCCGGCCTGATCGAAGGCCATTTCATGGTGCGTCGTCATAACGATCCGGCGCTGATCCGCTTCGGGGACCGCTGGATGGAACATGTCCTGCGCTTTTCCCGGCGGGACCAGATTTCCTTTCCCTATCTCGTCTGGAAACTGGGCCTCTCATACGAGTTCATCACTGCCCTGGACTGGCGTGAAACGGTTGAGTTCACGGTTCATGATCGCAAGACCCGCAAGACTGATTTCCCGCGCAGGAACGTGCTTTATCAGGAGGCGCGCAAGGTCTGGCACCGGCTGAAGGGGCGGACATGAGCCGGCAGGAGGTTTTCACCATCCCGACGCGTGGGCCGGGGCTTTACGAATTCACCGACCTGGTGCGGGCGTTCTGCGAGGGTGAAGGCGATGCGCTTTTGACCCTCTTTGTCCGCCACACCTCGTGTTCGCTCGCCATTCAGGAAAACGCCGATCCCGAGGTGCGGACCGACCTGACGCAGTTCTTTCACCGGCTGGTGCCGCCGTCAGACCATCCGGCGATGGCCTACCTGACCCACACCTATGAGGGCCCTGACGACATGCCCGCCCATATCAAGGCAGCCCTTCTGCCGGTCAGTCTGTCGATCCCGGTCACGGCGGGGCGCCCGGCGCTTGGAACCTGGCAGGGTGTCTACCTGTTCGAACATCGCCGGGCGCCCCATGACCGCATGGTGGTGGCACATCTCATCCGGTAGGCCGCTTTGGTGGGAGGGGCCTGCCGGGAAGATCCGTGGCTGCGGTCGTTCGGCCGGAGTCTCGTTGCCCCCGCGCTCCGGGCTGAACAGCTGCCTTGTCTCACAACCGGAGCGCGCAAATGAGGGGAACCTGTTGCGCATTTTCCCCCAATTCCGTAGCGTCATTTGGTGGTGGCAATTGCCCCCTACCCAAACTCTTGAGGCGGGCCTATAGTGCCTGTGGATAACCGGGAATTTGGACCGAGGGGAAGGGAATGCGCTGCCCGTTTTGCGGTAATGTCGATACGCAGGTAAAGGATTCACGCCCCGCCGAGGATCATGTGGCTATCAGGCGGCGGCGCTTCTGCCCGGCCTGCGGCGGGCGCTTCACCACCTATGAGCGGGTGCAGCTGCGCGATCTCGTGGTGATCAAGTCCTCGGGCAAGCGCGAGGATTTCGACCGTGACAAGATGGAACGCTCGATCCGCATCGCCATGCAGAAGCGCCCGATCGAGCCCGAGCGCATCGACCAGATGATTTCCGGCATCGTGCGGCGGCTGGAGAGCCTGGGCGAGACCGACATCCCCTCGAAGACCATCGGAGAGATCGTGATGGAAACGCTGGCGCGGATCGACACCGTTGCCTATGTGCGTTTTGCCAGCGTTTACAAGAACTTCCAGGCGGCGGACGATTTCGATAAGTTCGTCTCAGAACTGCGCCCGCCGTCAACGGCGGAAGAGTGACCCCGGAAGACGACCGGCGCCATATGGCCCATGCGCTGGGGCTCGCCCGGCGCGGGCTGGGGCGGGTCTGGCCCAATCCGGCTGTCGGCTGCGTGATCGTGAAGGATGGACGGATCGTCGGGCGCGGCTGGACTCAGCCGGGCGGTCGACCCCATGCCGAAACGGTGGCCTTGGCGCAAGCGGGTTCAGCGGCGCGCGGAGCCACTGCCTATGTCAGCCTTGAACCCTGCGCCCATCACGGGAAAACCCCACCCTGCGCGAATGCGTTGATCGACGCTGGTGTTGCGCGGGTCGTCTCGGCGCTGGAGGACCCTGACGCCCGTGTCGCAGGCAAGGGTCATGCGATGCTGCGGGATGCCGGAGTCGTGGTTTTGACCGCGGTGATGGCGGATGAGGCCCGCGCATTGCAACATGGGTTCCTGACGCGGGTCGGGCAGGGGCGTCCGATGGTGACGCTGAAGCTCGCCATGAGCCTCGATGGCCGGATCGCGACGGCGTCGGGCGAAAGCAAATGGATCACCGGGCCCGAGGCGCGGCGTCGGGTTCATGCGATGCGGGCGACCCATGACGCGGTTCTGGTCGGGGGCGGGACGGCGCGGGCGGATGATCCTGACCTGAGGGTCCGCGACATGGGCGTCGCGCATCAGCCGGTCCGTGTGGTTGCCGCGGGCAGCCTCGACTTGCCGGAGGGCAGCGTTCTGGCCCGGACCGCGCGCGATGTGCCGGTCTGGCTGGTTCATGGAGCAGACGCGCCGAAGGCGCGGCGGGACGCCTGGCAGGCTGCCGGGGCGCGGCTCTTTGATTGTGCCGAAGGGACGGGGGGGCTCGACCCCGCCGCGATGCTGGCGGCGCTGGGAGCGGCCGGTCTGACACGCGTCTTCTGCGAGGGCGGCGGGCAGTTGGCGGCGTCGCTTCTGTCGGCAGGGCTGATTGATGAGATTGCACTGTTCACCGCCGGTTTGGCGCTTGGTGCCGATGCGCGGCCGGGGCTTGGGCCCCTGGGACTGACGGCTTTGGCCGGGGCTGAACGCTTTCGGTTGACCTCGGTTGAGCGCGTCGGGGCGGATACGCTCAGCCTCTGGTCAAAGACCTGACGCGGTGATCTCCAGAAGTTCGGCGTGAAGCTCTGCCGTTGCGGCGGCCACGGTTGCGACGCCGGTCTGCATGGCGAGCTTTTCACCTTGCCAGCCCGTCATCATCCCACCCGCTTCCTCCACCAGAAGCGCCACGGCGTGATAGTCATAGGGTTGCAGATCGAAATCCACGACCGCATCTACATGGCCCGAGGCGAGGAGCGCGTAAGGATAGCAGTCATAGGCGAAGCGCCTTGTGCGGCCGAATTCCATGAGGCGGGCAAAGACCCCGGGCGCGGCGCGCCAGATCTTTTCACCTTCGTTGATGTAGAGCACCGCGCTGTCCTGCCCCCGGCGGCCGGAGGTGCGCAGCTTCTGCCCGTTCAGCATCGCGCCTTGCCCCCTTGCGGCGGCGTAAACCTCTCCCATGGCGGGGGCCGAGACGATGGCGAGGTCGGCTGTGCCGTGCGTCTGCTTGGCCAGCAGGAAGCCGAACAAAGGATGGCCGGTCATGAAGCTGCGGGTACCGTCGATCGGATCGACGATCCAGAGGTCGTCGGCCTCGCCGCGTTCGATCCCCTGTTCCTCGCCATAGATGCCGTGGCCCGGGAAGCGCTCGGCGATCAGGCGGCGCACTTCGGCTTCCACCGCGCGGTCGGCCTGCGTTACCGGGCTGTCGTCTGACTTGAAATCGACGCCAAGGGCGCCCCGGAAATGGCGCATCGCCACCCGGCCAGCCGCCTCGGCGATCTGAATGGCATCGGCCATGGTCGCAGTCATTTCACCGTTACTTCCTTTGCAATACGCACCGACACGCCCCAGCCCTTCAGCGCTTCGGCAAGGCGGGCGGGTGGGGCGCGGTCGGTGACCAGCAGGTCGATATCGGCGGGGTCGCAGGAGACCTGCGGCGCCCGGCGGCCGAATTTTTCGTGATCCGCCGTCACGATGGGACGGTGGGCCTGTTCGACCGCGACGCGCGAAATGGCCGCCTCGGCCGGGTTGAAGACGAGAAAGCCGTGGCGGTCGTTCAACGCGTTGGCCGAGAGGATCGCGACATCGAAGGCGTGGCGGCGCAACACCTCTTCCGCGAGGGGGCCGTAGGTGCCGCGTTCGTCATGGCCGACATCGCCGCCGGTCAGAACCACGCGGTTATCGTTGTGATGGGCCAGCGTCTGGGCGACGGGCATGGAGTTTGTCACGACATAAAGCCGGTGATGGGCGCGCAGCGCCTCGGCGACGAAGGTCGTGGTGGTGCCGACATCGAGGAAGATGCACATGCCGTCCGTGATCTCGCGTGCGACAGTCGTGGCGATGCGCTTCTTTCCGTCGGGATTCTGTGCGATGCGCTGGTAAAAGCCGGGCTCCACACCGGCCAGGACAGTGCCGCCGTGAAGCCGTTCGACTTTGCCATCATCGGCTAGTGTCTTGACCAGCCGTCGTACCGTTTCTTCTGAAACATCCATGGCTTGCGCGATGTCGGCATTGCGCGCCGACCCGCCCTGACGGCGCAGGACTTCCAGCAGTTCAAACTGCCGGTGGCTGGTCTTTCCACCGTCCGGTCGCGTCATGGCTCCTCCCTAAACGGAATTTAGCCCACATAAATCCACAAAAATCCACGAAATTTCATTGCACCGAATCAAAATTGTTGCACTTCTGGGCGATAACGACGCCCACAGGAGGGGCTGAGCAGTGCCAAGGGACAACATCCTTTTCGTCGTGATTGACCAGCTTAGGGCGGACTGCCTGCATGGCGCGCTAGCGGAGCATGTCGATCTGCCGAATCTGAGCGCGCTGATGGCCGAAGCTGCGTCCTTTCACCGCCATTACTCGGTCGCCAATCCCTGTGGCCCTTCGCGCGCCTCGCTTTTGACCGGGCAATACGCGATGAATCACCGCTCGGTCCGGAACGGCACACCCCTGCCGCATGATACGCCGAACCTTGCGACGGAGATGCGAAAGGCGGGCTGGCTGCCGCTGCTTTTTGGCTACACCGATGCGACGCCCGATCCGCGTGTCCACGCGCCGGGTGATCCGGTGCTGAAAAGCTATGAGCAGGTATTGCCCGGCTTTCAGGAAGTCGTCGAGATGCGGCTGGAGGAAAGCCTGCCATGGCGGGCGTATCTGATGGAAAAGGGCTATGACGTGCCGCCCTATCCCGAGATCTTCCGCCCGACCGGCCCGCGCCCCGAGGACCCGGCGCTTTACAGGGCCGAGGACAGCGATACGGCGTTCCTGACCGATGAGACAATCCGCGCCCTGCGCGCCCGACCGCAGGGCTGGTTCGCGCATGTGACCTATATCCGGCCGCACAATCCCTTGGTCGCACCGGAACCCTATAACCGGATGTATGACCCTGCCAGCCTGCCCTTGCCTGCACGCACGGGGACGATGGCGGAGGAGCAGGCGGTCCATCCATTTGTCGACCCGTGTCATGCAAAGAACCCGATCTCGGGCATGGTGGAGGGGTTCGCCGATCTTGAACCAACGGATGAGAACATCCAGCAATTGCGGGCGATCTACCTGGGGCTTGCGACCGAGGTGGATCACCATTTCGGACGCCTGATCGGCTTCTTGAAAGAGACCGGCCAGTATGACCGGACCCTGATCATCGTGACCGCTGATCACGGCGAGATGCTGGGCGACCGTTATATCTGGGCGAAGTCGACCTATCACGATGCGGCCTATCATGTGCCGCTGATCATCCGCGATCCGGCTTTGCCGGGGTCGTTCGGTGCCGCACATGACCTGCCGACGGAATCCATCGACATCACGCCGACGATCCTTGACCGGTTCGGGCTGGAAGTGCCGCAGACAATGAACGGCCGGAGCCTGATGCCGGTCCTGCGCGGGGAAAGACCCCGCGGCTGGCGGCGCTATACGTTCGCGGAGCTGGATTTCGGTGATCCTGTCGACCCGACCATCGCACAGCAACGGCTGGGCCTGACGCCGGAGACGACGAACCTCGCCGTGCTCAGGGGCGGCGGGCATACGCTGGTTCATTTCAATGGAGGTCTGCCGCCCCTGCTTTTTGATCACGGCGGCGATGGTGAGATGCGCGATATATCGGGCGAACCGGACGCGCAGGGCCGGATGGTGGAGATGTACCGTGCCATGGCCGATCACCGGATGACTCATGCCGCGAGCCGCTTTACCCGCACGATGATAACGGCCGAGGGTGCCGTGACGGTGCCGCGATGACCATGGGTGTACAAACATTTACACGGGCGTTCGGCATGCTTGACGGGGTTTCGGTCGCAGGCCCATACTCGGGTCAGCGACGCCGGGAAACCGGCGCACCAAGGGGAAGAATCACGCGTTTGCTCATGGGCCGGATGGCCCGGACTACGCGTTCGATTCTGGCCATATCTGAAGGGAGGTACTGGACCTATACTTGATATCCGACCATTCATAGCGTTCGGGCAGTTGGCCGGATTACTTCATAATAAAAACGAATCCAACAAAGCCAAACAACGGGAGTGAACATGAAGAGACTGTTATTCGGCAGCGTTGCGCTGCTTGCATTGCCCATGGCGGCCTATGCGAATTGCCCTGGCATCACGGTTGCCGATATGGGCGGCATCGCGGCGGGTGCCTTTCCCCAGCAATATGATCTGGAGGAATTCCAGGCGGCCGCGGGCTGCACCATGGAGTTCTCGGAGAACCCGGCCATTGCCGATCTGAACGGCAAGATCCGCGGCAACCCCGATGCGCCCGCTCTGGCCGACCGTCTTCCGGCAGAGCCGCTGGTCGTCGTTCCCTATGACTCGGTCGGAAAATACGGCGGCACGCTCGACGCGCTCTCGAACGCGACCGAGGCAGGGACGTCTGACTTCATGTCGGTTCGTCACGTCAACCTCGTGCGCTATTCGGACGATCTTGAGACCATCGTGCCCAACGTTGCCAAGTCGTGGGAATGGAACGACGACTATACGCAGCTGACCTTCCAGCTGCGCAAGGGCCACAAATGGTCGGACGGCCAACCCTTTACCTCGGCGGACGTGAAGTTCTGGTACGACAATCTCGCGCTCGATCCGAACATCAATGAAAAGCCCAAGGACTATGTGACCGTCGCGGGCGAGCGGATGGAGGTCGAGACACCGGACGAAACGACGGTGATCTTCAAGCTTCCGGCGCCGAAGCCGGGCCTTCTTGCGCATTTTGCCACGCACTACGCGCAGGGCTTCCAGCCCAAGCATTTCCTTGGCCAGTTTCATCCGGACATCAACCCGGATGCCGACGCGCTGGCGCAGAGCATGGGCTTTGAAAACGGCTATGACGCCATCAAGGCCTATTACGGCAATTCGGACTGGATGGACACGCCGACGCCGATGCTGAACGCGCCCGACAAGCTGGCGGGGCTGCCGGCAGATGCAGCGCCGACGCTCGAAAGCCACATCGTCATCCGTGACACGACCGAGGGGCGGCATTTCGTAGCCAACCCCTATTACCACATGGTCGATACGACGGGTCAGCAGCTTCCCTACATCAACGAGATGGACGAGCTTTACGCCAACGACCAGGAAGTTCGCCTCCTGAAGCTCGTGAACGGCGAGGCTGACTACAAGACCCAGTCGCTGCAACTGGCGGATGCCCCGCTGCTGCTCGAGAACCAGGAGAAGGGCGGCTATACGATCCAGCTGAAGCCGAAGATCGCGATGCATGCGGTGTCGTTCAACGTCACCTCGGCGGACGAAGAGAAGCGTAAGGTTTTTGGTGATTTCCGTTTCCGCAAGGCGATGTCGATCGCGATCAACCGGCAGGAGCTGAACGAGACCGCCTATTTCGGTGAGGGCGTGATCCAGCAGTATACCGGTTTCTCGCCGCTGCCGGATTACATCGACGAGCAATGGAAGACCTTCGCGACCGAGTTCGATCCCGACGGCGCCAAGGCGCTTCTGGATGAGGTGGGCGTTGTCGATGCCGATGGCGACGGGTTCCGCGATCTGCCGAATGGTCAGCCGTTGGTGCTGAACCTGCAGTTCGCGACCCAGGGCATCGCCGGACAGGTCGTCGAACTGATCGGCCAGCACTGGGCCAATGTCGGTATCAACACGACGGTCAAGGAAATCACGCCGGACGAGTATCGCTCGGCGCAGTCCTCGAACCAGCTCGATGTGGGCCTGTGGGAAAAGGGCCAGCCGACCGGTATCATCCTTGGCAACAACGAGCTGTGGGTGCCGCCCTTTGAGAACTATTTTGCCCACCGCACGGGTATGCTCTGGGCTGAATGGGTCGACAGCAATGGCACGAGCGGTGTTGAACCGCCCGACTACGTCAAGACGTTGATGGCGGATATCAACACGCTGCAATCGACGCCCGCGGGCACGGATGAGTTCAAGGCAACGGCGAACCGCATGGTGGAGGCGATGGTGTCCAACCTGCTCTTCATCGGCACGGCGCTGACGCCGGACCCGATCTATCACCGCAACGCGCTGAAGAACTTCCCGGAGTTCAAGACCGCGTCCTACGAATACTACCGGACTTATCCCTATCGGGGTCACCAGTGGTACTTCGACGAGTGATGTCGTGACGACAGTCTGACAGCGGACCGGGGCGGAGCAACCGCCCCGGTCCCGACGGCCCGCACCCGACTGACAGGACCACCCCATGGCCCAATTCGCCCAATTCGCGCTGACCCGAGCTTTCCTCGCGCTGGTTACGCTCCTGACCGTCTCGCTCATCGTCTTCACATTGATGGAATTGGTGCCCGGCACCTGTGCGGAACGCTACCTTGCCTTCAAGAACACCCAAGGGTCACAGATCACCATCGCCGATATCGAGGCGGAGGAGAAACGTCTCGGGCTCGACAAGCCATTCCCGATCCGGTGGGGAAATTGGGTCTATAATGTTTTCGTCCACGGCGAGTTTGGCGACAGCTGCATTCTGAGGCTCGATATCAATCAGCTTCTGGCGGACAAGTTCTGGATCTCGCTTGGCATCTGTATGGCCGCCCTGATCCTGTCCTACGCCATTGCGGTGCCCATAGGCATCGTGACCGCAAGTTCGACGAGTGCAATTGCCAACAACACGTTGCGCTTTGTCTCTTATCTCGGCCTGGCGCTGCCGAACTTCCTTCTGGCGCTCATTATCATGCTGATATCGACGGTCCTCTTCGGTGACAGTCTGACCGGCCTCTTCTCAAAGGAATACCGCGACGCGGCCTGGAGCTGGGCCAAGTTCGGCGATTTCATCAGCCGCGCCTGGCTGCCCGTCTTCATCCTCGGCTGGTCGGCCACCGCCTTTGCCCTGCAGACGGTGCGGGCGCTGATGCTGGATGAGATCGGCAAGCTTTACGTTACCGCAGCGGCGGCACGGGGTGTGTCGGGGTCGAAACTGCTCTGGCGGTACCCCGCCAAGCATTCGCTCGGGCCTGTGATCAACTCACTTGGTTTCGACCTGAACCGCATCTTCAACGAATTGCCTATCGTCGCGCTGATCCTGACGCTGACCGAGGCGGGGGCGCTTCTCTTTGAAAGTCTCGCCCGGTCGAATGACCAGCAATTGGCGGGAGCGATCATCTTCCTGCTGACCGCCAGCATCGTGGCCCTGAACTTCGTCACCGATATTCTCTTGGCCCTCATCGACCCGCGCGTCCGGCGCGGCATCATCGGATCGTAAGGGGAGGGGGCCATGTTGTTTAAGCGCAAGACAGTCACCGCCGGGGTCGACCAGAAGGCCAAGGAAGCTTATTTCACCGCCTCGCAGGGGCAGCTGATCTGGGCGCGGTTCAAGGGCAACCGGACGGCCATGATCGCCGCCTGGGCGCTTGTCCTGATGATCATGATGGGCATCTTCGCACCGTTCCTCTCGCCCTATGACCCGACCATCGCGGGCCGCGACGAGAACTATGAGAACGGCGCGCCGCAGATGCCGAAATTCTGGGACGAGAACGGCTTTTCGTTCCGCCCCTTCGTCTATGCGACCGAGCGTGAACGCTCGATCAAGACCAACTTCCGCTGGGTGGTGACCGAAAACCGTGAGCACCGGCTTTACATGCGGTTCTTCACCGAAGGCTGGGATTACAAGCTTCTGGGGGTAATCCCCGCCAATACGCACCTTTTTGGTCTTGATGAGGGCGGAAAGATCCACCTCTTTGGCACCGATGGCAGCGGCAAGGATATCTTCGGGCGAACGCTCCACGCAATCTGGACATCGCTGGCGGTCGGCACGCTTGGCGTCTTCATCTCCTTCGTGCTGGCGCTGATCATAGGAGGGGTGGCCGGCTATTTCGGTGGCTGGATTGACAGCGTGTTGCAGATGATCACCGATGCGATCCGGACGGTGCCGTCGATCCCCTTGTTCATGGCGCTTGCCGCCTTCATGCCCGATCACTGGTCGTCCGAGACGCGGTTCTTCTTCATCTCGATCATCCTCGGCCTGATCGGCTGGCCGACACTTGCGCGCCGGATCAGGACGCATCTTCTGACCGAACGGACGCAGGAATACGTGCTGGCGGCGGAACTATCGGGCGCCTCGGCGGGCCACATCATCCGCCGCCACCTGCTGCCTTCGTTCACCAGCTATATCATCGTCGATCTGATGATTTCCTTCCCCTACATGGTCCGCTCGGAAACCGCGCTGAGTTTCATCGGCCTCGGGCTGAAGGACCCCGTCAACTCGCTCGGCGCGCTGATGCAGAACGTCTCAAAGGCGGACGTGCTTCTGAACTACCAGTGGTACTTCATCCCCGTCATCTTCTTCGTGGCGCTGGTTCTGGCCTTCGTCTTTGTCGGTGACGGATTGCGCGACGCGGCTGACCCCTATTCGGATACGAAGAAATGAGCGCCCTGATCGAAGTAAAGAACCTGACGCTGAAGTTCCGGACCGATGAGGGGCTGGTAACGGCGGTCGATGATGTGAGCTTTACCATCGACAAAGGCCAGGTCATGGGGCTTGTCGGTGAAAGCGGATCGGGCAAGTCGGTGACGGCCAAGGCGCTGATGCACCTGAACGCGAAAAACGCCGTCTACAGCCCTGAAAGCAAGATCACGCTGCATACCGAAAACGGCCCCGTCGATGTCCTGTCGCTGAAGACTGCGCGCGAGTTGAAGGTGGTCCGGGGCGGCGCGATCTCGATGATCTTCCAGGAGCCGATGGCGAGCTTCGCCCCTGCCATCACCATCGGCGACCAGATGGTCGAACAGTTGCAGCTGCATGGCGATCTGTCGAAGGCGAAGGCGAAAGCGATTTCGGTGGAGATGCTGGACCGCGTCGGCATCTCCGACCCCGCCCGGCGTTTCGATCAATATGCGTTCGAGCTTTCGGGCGGCATGCGGCAGCGCGCGATGATCGCGATGGCGCTCTCGACCAAGCCGAAGCTGCTGATCGCGGATGAGCCGACGACCGCGCTCGACGTGACCATTCAGGCGCAGGTCATCGATCTGATGAAGGATCTGGTGACCGAGTTCCATATGGGGATCATCTTCATCACCCATGACCTTGGCGTCATCGCCCAGACCGCCGACAAGGTGGCGGTCAAATATCTCGGCCGGATCGTCGAGGAAGGCCCGGTACGCGAGGTGATCCGCAACCCCAAGCATCCCTATACACAAGGTCTGCTGGCGGCTCTGCCGAAACTCGACGATCTCGACGCGCCGCTGACACCTGTGGCGGGCGATATTCCGTCCCCGCTTGAACGTCCCTCGGGCTGCGTTTTCCATACCCGCTGCCCGAAGATCATCGGCGATGTCTGCAAGTCGAAACTGCCCCATGACACACAGGTCGATGGCTCGCACCGGGTCGCCTGTCATCTGCATACGGAGGTCCCGGCATGAGCGAGACCCTGATCAAGGCCCGCGACCTGTCGGTCGGCTTCAAGATCGGCTCCGGCTTCTTCGGCAAGTCGATCCTGAAGGCGGTGGACCATGTCGATATCGATATCGAAAAGGGCTCGTTCTTCGGCCTCGTCGGCGAAAGCGGCTCGGGCAAGACGACGCTGGGCCGGGCGCTTCTGAAGGCGGTGCCGATCACCGGTGGAACGGCGCATTATGCCGATGGCGAGGTCGACTATGACCTGACGACATTGGCGGGGCCGGAACTGAAGGACTATCGCAAGCGCGCGCAGCTGATCTTTCAGGACCCCTATGCCGCGCTGTCCCCCCGCATGACCGTGCGCGACATCATCGCCGAACCCTTGGAGGTGATGGGCCTGACCAAGACGCGGGAGGAGACGGATGCGCGGGTGCGCGAGATTGCCGCCAAATGCCGGCTGAACCTCGAACATCTGCGGCGCTTCCCGCATGCATTCTCGGGCGGTCAGCGCCAGCGGATTTCGATTGCGCGGGCGCTCGTCTCAGGGCCTAAATTCGTGGTTGCCGACGAAAGCGTGGCGGCGTTGGACGTCTCCATTCAGGCCGATGTTCTGAACCTGTTGAAGGAATTGCAGCGCGATCTGAAGATCACCTTCCTCTTCATCAGCCATGACCTGTCGGTTGTCGCCCATACCTGCGATCATCTGGCGGTGATGTATCTCGGGCGGCTTGTGGAAAGCGCACCGACGCGCGAGGTTTTTAAAGCGCCGCGCCACCCCTATACCAAGGCCTTGTTCTCGGCGATCCCCTCGCTTGATCCCGATGACCGGGGATCTGCGCAAAAGCTCGAAGGCGAGATACCGTCGCCCACCAACCAGCCGCCGGGCTGCAAGTTCCACACCCGCTGCCCCTTCGTTGTGGATCGCTGCAAGGTCGAAGAGCCGGTGCTGGAGCATCCCGGCGATGGACACGAGGTGGCCTGCCACCGCTGGCGCGAACTGGCGGATACGTTGGCGGCTTGACGCAGGCAAAGCCCCCCACCCCCATCCCCTCCCCACGAGGGGGAGGGGAGCCGAATGGGGTCACGGTTGGTCTTGTCAGCCAGCTTCGGAGCGAATGGCCTCGGCGACAATGGCAAGCGCCCGGTCGAGGTCACCTTTCGCGATCGTGAGGGGCGGGGAAAGCGTCAGGACGCATCCGGCGCTGATCTTGAAGCTGAGGCCCGCTTCAAGGCAGCGGTAATAGATGCGCTCTGCCGCTGCCTGGCCCGGCGCGCGGGTCTCGCGGTTCTCGACGATCTCGACCCCGAACATCAGGCCACGGCCGCGGATATCGCCGACGATCTTGTGGTCGCCCACCGTTTCGCGCAGCCGCTCCAGCGCATGGGCGCCAAGCTCCGCCGCCCGCTCCACCAGCCCCTCGTCGCGGATCACCGCGATGGTCTCCAGCGACGCCCGTGCTGTCACCGGGTTCTTTTCGTGGGTGTAGTGACCGATGGCGAAATCGCCGCAGACATCCAGATCGCGCCGCGCCAGCACCGCCGCGATGGGCAGGATGCCCCCGCCAAGCGCCTTGCCCAGCGTCACGATGTCGGGCACCACCTCGTCATGCTCAAAGGCGAACATCTTTCCGGTCTTGCCAAGGCCGGTCGGGATCTCGTCCATGATCAGAAGCGCGCCGTGGCGGTTGCAGGCCGCGCGTACCGCCTTCCAGAAGCCGGGCGGCGGCACGACCGGCACCGCGCGCATCGGCTCGGCAATAACGGCGGCGACGTCGCCTTCACGTTCCAGCACGAACTCCACCATCTTCGCACATGCCAGCGCACAGGTCTCGGGCCCCGCATGGCCATAGGCGCAGCGATAGCAGTTGAAGGGGGCGACATGTTCAGCACCCGGCAGCAGCGGCCCGGCGATATGGGACCGGAAGGTTGCCTCGCCGCCGACCGACGAGGCGCCGAAACCCGCGCCGTGGAAGGCGTCCCAGAAGCTCACCGTCTTGAACCGCCCGGTTGCCGCCCGCGCGATGCGGAGCGCGACCTCATTCGCGTCCGAGCCGCCGGTGGTGAAGAGGACCTTGCCCAGATCGCCCGGCGCAAGCGCCCCGAGCGTCTCGGCCAGTTCTACCGAAATCTCGTTGGTGAAGCGGCGGGGCGAGAAACTCAGCGCATCCAACTGGTCCTTGATCGCGGCCACGACGCGCGGATGGCCATAGCCGATGTGATGGACGGAATTGCCATGGAAATCCATGTAGCGCCGCCCGGCGGTGTCCTCGATCCAGATGCCGTCCGCCTTGGCGATGGTGGAAACGCAGGGCGAGGACAGCGACTGATGCAGGAATGCATCCGCATCCCGCGCCAGCAAATCGCGCGTCGCCGCATCGGGATGGCGCGCCGCCCAATTGCGGCGCGCTTCCGATGTATTGGACTCGCCTTCGGTATGGGTGATCACGCGCGCCTCACTTTCTGTCCGAAAATACTCCCGCCGGAGGCTCCCGTCCTCACCGCATGCTCAGCGTGGCCAGGGAAGCGAATAAGTCTTCACGTTGGTGAAGAACTTCATTGCCTCGGTCACACCTTCCTTCACGCCATTCCCGGAATCCTTGATCCCACCGAAGGGCGAGGTTTCGATGCGGTAGCCGGGTTGTTCCCAGATGTTCACCGTGCCGACGTTCAGCCCTTCGATATAGGCCTGCATCCGGCGGAAGTCGTTGGTGCAGACGCCGGAGGAGAGGCCGAACTCGGTCGAGTTCGAGATGCGCATGACGTCGGCGTCATTGTCGGGCACGCGGACGATGGGAATGACGGGACCGAAGGTTTCCTCCATCACCAGCTCGCTGTCATGGGGCACGTGATCGACGACGATGGGGGGCAGGAGCGCGCCCTTGCGGCCGGGATCGTAAAGCACCTGCGCCCCCTGATCGGCGGCCATGTAGACGCGCTTTTCGAAAAGCTCCGCCGCCTGCGCATGGATCACGCAGCCCAGTTCGGTCGCGGGGTCCATCGGATCACCGAACTTGATCTTCTTGGCTTTCTCCAGCACCAGCGGCACGAAGCGGTCGGCGACACTTTCCTGCACGAGGATGCGCTTCACCGCCGTGCAGCGCTGGCCGGAATTGCCGGTCGCCCCCGCCACGGCAATTGTCGCGGCCTTGTCGAGATCGGCATCGTCGAGGTCATTGAGGACGATCAGGGGATCGTTCCCACCCAGTTCCAGCGCCTGACGCTTGTAGACGCCCTTGGCGGCGATCATCTTGCCGACCGGCACGCCGCCGGTGAAGGTGATGATGTCGATATTCGGGTTGGTGATCATCTCGTCGCCGATGTCCTGCGGCAGGCCGGTGACGATCTGGAACATCTCGGGCGGCAGCCCGGCCTCATAGAGGATATCGGCGAGCGTGATCGCAGTCAGCGGCGTCAGTTCCGTTGGCTTGCAGACCATGCAATTGTTGGTGGCGATCGACGGTGCGATCTTGTGGCTGACCATGTTCAGCGGGTGGTTGAAGGGCGTGATCGCAGAAATCGCGCGGACCGGTTCGCGCTTGGTATAGATCTTGCGGTCCTTGCCATTATGCGTGAGGTCGCAGGAAAAGATCTGGCCGTCATCCTGCAGCGCCTGGGCGGCAGCGAAGGTATAGACGTCCTGCGCGCGCTTCGTCTCGTAAACCGCGTGCTGGTAGCAGATGCCCAGCTCCAGTGTCAGCCACTTCGCCAGATAGTCCCGGCGTTCGCCGATGATCTCGCCGGTGCGCTTCAGGATCTGGCTGCGCTCGTATCGCGTGAGCTTCGAGCGGTAATTCGCGGCGATCTCGAAGGCCTTGCGGGCATGTTCGGCGGTGCCCGCCGGGACCGTCCCCACGACCTCATCGGTATAGGGATAGCGGACCTCGATCACCTTGTCGGTAAAGACCTTCTCGCCACCGATCCGCATGCCTTCGTGGCGTATGTCCTGGTTGATCTTGTTCATTCGGGCTTTCCTTTTCTCGGACCGGCGGTTTTGATGCCTCGCGCAAGGCGAGGTGCGGAATGATCATTCGGGATGCGGGCGGCGGGGATGCCGACACGATCTGGGCCATGCTGGAACCCGTCTTCCGGGCGGGCAATACCTATGCGATCGACAGGGACATTCCGCGCGAGGCGGCGCTTGCCTACTGGATGGGCGGACATGTCTTTCTGGCCGAAGAGGGGGGCCAGCCGCTTGGCACGTTCTACATTCAGCGCAACCGGCCGGGGGGCGGGGCGCATTACTGCAATTGCGGTTTTGTCACCGCGCCGGGTTCTGAAGGACGCGGCGTGGCGCGGGTGATGCTGGACCATGCGCTTGTCAAGGCGCGCGCGCTGGGGTTCGAGGCGATGGTCTTTAACTTCGTCGTGGCCAGCAACACACGTGCCGTCGCCCTCTGGCAGCGCTATGGGTTCGAAGAGGTCGGCCGCGTGCCGGGCGCATTCCGCCAGAGCGTCGGCGAAGATGCCGACGCTCTGGTGATGTTCCGTCGTCTGTGACCCTGCCACCATCCGCGCGCCTTAAAGTGCCGCCGCAGTGCAGGCATAGAGGAAGGCGTCGAAGTTCCTCAGTTCCGGCGCGTTCGGCAGGTCCACCTTGCGGTTGACGATGAAGGGCACTTCCTGCTCGGTCAAGCCGCCGTGGGAACGCAGGGGCTCCTTCAGCGCGGCGAGGTCGTGGCGGTGGGCCGAGGTGCCGATGGTCATGTTCTCGCCCGAGATCATGACGATGTCGCCGATCCGGTCGGCGGGCAGTTCGAAGCGTTTCACCGCCTCTTCGCGGGTGACGACAAGGATGATCTCGTCACGCGCGTCGAGTTTCGCCATGATATCGGCGCGGTCGGCACCGGCGGGCAGATAGCAGGTCGCGAAAGAGCCGAGCGCACCGTGGTGGACGACATAAGGATCGGTGATCGGCAGGATCACGCGGGCGGCGTCCTTGCCGAGCCACTCGTCCATCAGGTCCTGTACATAGATCACCGCAGGCGTCCCGTCCGCGTTGTGCTTGGGCTTCATGCCGTGGTCGGCGGTGACGACGACCGCGGCGCCGAGCGCGTCAAGCTCGGCCAGATAACGGTCGAACATCGCGTAAAAGTCCTTCGCGCCCTGTTGGTCGGGGGCGTATTTGTGCTGGATGTAGTCCGTCGTCGAGAGGTACATCACATCGGGTTTGAATTCCTTCAGCAACTTGACCCCGGCGGCGAAGACAAACTCGGAAAGCTCCGCCGAATAGACTTCAGGAACCGGCATGCCGAGCCATGCGCTCGCATTGTCGATCCCGTGTTCGGCCTTGGTCGTGGTGTCGGACTTCTCCGACGAGAAGGCGACCGCGCGGTCCTCGTCGAACTTCAGCCCCGCGCCCAGAAGCGCGCGCAGCTTGTCCTTGGCGGTGACCATGGCCACCCGGGCGCCAGCCTCATAAAACCGCGAAAAGATCGTCGGCGCGCGCAGGAAGCGGACGTCGTTCATCATCACCTCTTCGCCCGTCTCGGGGTCATAGAGGTAGTTGCCGCAGATGCCATGCACCGCCGGGGGCCGCCCGGTGGCGATGGAAAGGTTGTTGGGGTTGGTGAAGGACGGAATGACCGAATGGGCCAGCCGGTCGGTTCCCTCCGCCCGCATCCGCTTCAGGGTCGGCATCAGGCCTTCGGCGATGGCGACTTCCAGATATTCCGGCTCACACCCGTCAAGGCAGATCGCTACGGCGGGCACTTTCGGCCATGGATAGGCGCGGTCATTCGCCATCACAGGCGCGCGGTTTTGCATGTTCATCTTGGGTCCTTCCGTCTCAAATTTCGGGCGCCGCCTCAGGCGGCGAGCTTGGCGCGTTCGGCAATCGCGGCTTCGGGCGGGGCGGCAGAGGCGACGCCCATTTCAGCGAGAGCCTCCTTCGCGGCCTGAACCACGCGTCGCATCACATGTTCGTCCATCCGGCCGATGCAGCCGACGCGGAACGAGTCCACGACCGTCAGCTTTCCGGGGTAGATGATAAATCCCTTCTGTTTCATCTTCTCGTAGAAGTCGTTGAAGACGAAGCTCGGATCGGCCGGGCAGAAGAAGGTCACGATGATCGGGCTGAGCCAGCGGTCCTTCAGAAGCGTCTCAAACCCCAGTTCCCGCATCCCTTCGACCATAACGTCGCGGTTCCGCGTATACCGTGCGCCGCGGCCCGCAACCCCACCTTCTTCGGCATGGATGCGCAGGGCTTCCAGAAAGGCTGCGACGACATGGGTGGGCGGCGTGTAGCGCCACTGGCCGGTCTTTTCGAGATAGGCCCATTGCGCGTGGATATCGAGCGCGAGCGAGTGGCTGTTGCCCTTGCACGCCTCCAGTTCCGAGCGCCGCGCGATGACGAAGCCGAAGCCCGGCACGCCCTCGATGCATTTGTTGGCCGAGGACACCATCGCCTCGTACCTGATCTCGTTCACGTCGAGGGGCAGGGCGCCGAAGGCGGACATCGAGTCAATCAGAAGCTTGCGGCCCTTGGCGTAAACGGATTCGGAGATTTCGGCGACCGGGTTCAGGATGCCCGACGACGTCTCGCAATGGATCACGATCACATGGGTGATGTCGGGATCGGCATCGAGTGCGGCGGCGACCTCATCGCCGCGCGGCGGCATGTAGTCGCCCTTGTCGATCAGGGTGTAGCCGCGGCCAAGGTATTTCATCGTCTCGGCGGCGCGGAGCCCGTAAGCGCCGTTCGCCAGAACCAGAACCTTGCCGTCCCAGGGAATGAACGTGCCGAGCATCGCCTC
The DNA here is from genome assembly GCF_029961185.1 of Albidovulum aestuarii. Lineage (GTDB taxonomy): Bacteria > Pseudomonadota > Alphaproteobacteria > Rhodobacterales > Rhodobacteraceae > Albidovulum > Albidovulum aestuarii. The sequence goes on from NZ_JASBQQ010000004.1 coordinate 222,005, forward strand.
GACCGAGAAGGAGCCCGAGCCCTGCATCGGTACGCAGACGAACTCTCCCTTCGTGTCGCCTGCAAGCGTAACAAGCTGATTGCAAAGCGATTTCGTCATGGCGCGGAAATCGGCATCCCACGAACCCCAGTCCTTCAGCATCGCTTCCTTGGTGGAAAAGGCCGTGGTCAGCGGGCCGGGGGTCAAGAGATAGGGCTCGCCCAGTTTGGGGGTCGGCAGGGGTGTGGTCTGCGTCATGCGGAGGCTCCGTTGGGGACGCTGCGGATGGCGGTCTTTTTCCATGTGTCACACCATATGTAAAATCGTTAATTTAGATTGATATATAAGTATTAATGATACATATGTGGAACATATCCGTCGGGATGCCACCATGCGTTATGTCCAGCTTCGCGCCTTTCACCACGTGGCCATTTCCGGCGGGTTTTCCCGGGCCGCGGAGGCGTTGCATCTGACCCAGCCCGCGATCTCCGATCAGGTGCGCAAGCTGGAAGAGGAATACGACGTCCTGCTCTTTAACCGCCACAAGCGGCAAGTGTCCCTTACGCCTCAGGGTGAGCGTCTGCTGGAGATCACGAGGCGGCTTTTCGACAGCGAAAGCCAGGCGCTGGATCTTTTGTCCGAGGCGCGCGCGCTGCGCTCTGGGGCTCTGCGTATCGTGGCGGACAGCGCGCATCACCTGCTGCATATCCTCGCCCGGTTCCGCGACCGCTATCCCGGGGTGCGGATCACGGTTCATGCCGGCAATACAGAAAGCGTGCTGGATGCGCTTTACGCCTATGAGGCTGATATCGGGGTTCTGGGCAACATGCCCGAAAGCCGCGATATCGAGGCGCTGAAGCTGAACTCCACGCCGATTACCGCTTTCGTGGCGCGCGATCATCCGGTGGCGCGCCGGTCCAGCCTGACGTTCCGCGACCTGGCCGGGCTGCCGCTGGTGTTTCGCGAGGAAGGGTCGCGGACGCGGGCCAAGCTGGAAGAGACCGCGCGGGCCGCAGGCGTGGTGCTGACGCCCGCCATCGAAGCCGAGGGGCGCGAGGCGGTGCGGGAGATTGTCGCCTCGGGCGCAGGCGTGGGCTTTGTCTCGGCGGCCGAGTTCGGGTCGGACGCGCGACTGGTCAGCATCCCGATCGAGGGCGGGGCCGCGATGGTGATGGACGAGGCGCTGATCTGTCTGCGCGAGCGCAAGGCGGGCAAGCTGGTGCAGGCCTTCTTCGAGGTGGCGGCAGAAATGGCGAGCGGTTAGGGGCTTGTGGCTGGGTATCGGGAAGGAGTCACGTCTCACTGGTTTGAAGCGTTTTGCAGAATTTGCCGGTATCATAGGGAAGCGATTTATTAAAAAGAAATCGCGCCGGAAACTTTGAAAGTTTCCGGCATCACCGCCGGAACAGGAGTTCCTGCGCCTTGCGGTCGTCCTGAAGATTGCTGCGTTTTTCGTTCGCCAGTGCCCGACCGCGCTGGACGCCGGGGCGGGCGCCGACCTCGTCGAGCCAGCGTTTCATGTTGGGCTTGTCGTCCAGCGTCTGCTGTTGACCTTTCCAACCCGAACACCAGCCCCAGAGCGCCATGTCGGCGATCGAGAAGAATTCACCCGCGACGAAACGGTTGTCGGCCAGTTGCTGGTCGAGCACGCCGTAAAGCCGCGCGACCTCGGCCCGGTAGCGGTCCTGCGCATAGGGCAGAACCTGCGGCACCTCCAGCGAGGGCGCATATTTCAGGAAGTGATGTGCCTGTCCCGCCATCGGCCCCACGCCGCCGACCTGCCAGAAGAGCCATTGGTCGACCGCGACCCGTTCTCGTTCGGTTGAGCCGTAAAACTTCCCGCTCTTGCGGGCCAGATATTGCAGGATCGCGCCGCTTTCGAAGATTGAAATCGGTTCGCCGTCCGGCCCCTCGGGATCGACGATCGCGGGCATCCGGTTGTTCGGTGATATCTTCAGGAAGTCCGGCTTGAACTGGTCGCCAGCCCCGATATTCACGAGATTGAGGTTGTAGGGCAGTCCCATTTCCTCAAGTGCGATGGAAATCTTCCAGCCATTCGGCGTGGGCCAATAGTAGAGTTCGATGGGGGCGGTCATGTCCGGTCCTCTGCTCATCCGTCAGTTGAGCAGTATGTGGAGCGTGGGAGCCCGCGGCGCAACGTGCGCTGACGCACAGGTGATCTATAGCGTTTTGGGTTTGCACTGTGTCTGATTTCTAATTTTTTCGTCCGAATTCAAATGCTTGAACTCTCAACGCAAATCTGAAACGCTTTAGCCGTAATCGTTGAGAACCTCCTGCGAGGTCAGGTAATGACGGACCGACCAGTAGCAGGCCTCTTCCGTCGGCTTGGAGCAGATGACGGGCCGGCCGTCGACCAGAACCCGCCACGTGCCGGCGGCGTTCTCGGTAATCCGGTAGGTCTCGGCCCCGATACGAAACTCACCGTGCGTTTCAGGCGACGGCTGAACGCAGGCGGCAAGGGCAAAGACGGCGGCGAGGGCGGCGGAACGGGGCATCGAATCTCCTTTCGCTGTGAGGCCAGTTGACCGCATCGGGACGGCGGTCACAAGGATCTGGGCTGTATTCGGACGTTGACCCGGCGTCCACTTCGCGCTATCGCCTGTCGTGTGGCGATTTGTTACCGGATTGCGGGCCACGTTAAACATGCCGCTAAAGAGGTCGGAGGCCCGAGGCCCCCACCTGTTCCGGTGGGGGTTTTTTGTTGCCGGAGGAACGGCCATGGCAGACTGGAAAACACGCACCAAACTCATCCATGCGGGCGCACGCCGCAGCCAGTATGGCGAGATGTCCGAAGCGATCTATCTGACGCAGGGCTTCGTCTATGAAAGCGCTGAGCAAGCCGAGGCGCGCTTCATCGAAAGCGGGCCGGATGAGTTCATCTATGCCCGCTACGGCAACCCGACCGTGCGGATGTTCGAAGAGCGCATGGCTGCGATCGAGGGGACCGAGGACGCCTTTGCCACCGCAAGCGGCATGGCCGCGGTCAATGGTGCACTGACCTCGATGCTGAAAGCGGGCGACCATGTCGTGGCGGCGCGGGCGCTCTTTGGGTCGTGCCTGTATGTCCTTGAGATTCTGGGTCGTTTCGGCGTCGACGTGACGCTGGTTGACGGCACCGATCCGGATCAGTGGCGCGCCGCGATGCGCCCGGACACCAAGGCGGTCTTCCTCGAATCCGTGTCGAACCCGACGCTCGAGGTCATCGACGTGAAATCGGTCTGCGAGATCGCCCATGGCGTGGGCGCGATCGTGATCGTCGACAACGTCTTTGCGACACCGACCTTTTCGAAAGCGGTTGAGCTGGGTGCCGATGTGATCGTCTACTCCGCCACCAAGCATATCGACGGCGGCGGACGCTGCCTCGGGGGTGTGGTCTGCGGGTCGAAGGCCTATATCCGCAAGGTTCTGGAACCCTATCTGAAGCATACTGGCGCGGCTTTGAGCCCGTTTAATGCCTGGGTGATGCTTAAAGGGTTGGAAACGCTCGATCTGCGGGTCAAGGCACAGGCGGCCAATTCGCTGGCGCTGGCCGAGGCGCTGGAGGGGCATGAAAAGCTGGCCCGCGTGATCTATCCGGGTCTCAGGGGCCATGCCCAGCACGGGATCGCGATGGAGCAGATGGGGGCGGGCGGCACAGTGGTGACGCTTGAGGTGAAGGGCGGGCAGGCAGGTGCCTTCCGTTTCCTCAATGCGCTGGAGATCGTGAAGATTTCCAACAATCTCGGCGATGCCAAGTCGATCATCACCCATCCCGCAACGACGACCCACCAGCGCCTTCCGGCCGACCAGAAGGCCATGCTCGGCATCACCCCGGGTCTCGTGCGTCTGTCGGTCGGGATCGAAGATGCGGGCGACCTCCTGGCCGATCTCCGTCAGGCGCTGGATGCGGTCTAAGGTCGCTAAAGCGCCGAGAATATCCGCGTAGGGTTGGACAAGGTGCCCGGCCTTCCCGCATAATGGGTCGTCCGGTCTTGTCCGGACCATCGAGGAGCTTGCCATGAACTTCGTGGGCGAGATTGACCGGGAACCGAACCGCGCCGATGCCGAGGAGGCTTTGGCCGTCCTGCGTGCCTGGGCGGAACGCGCCGACCCGACCGAGGTCGCCCGGCTCGACCCCGCCATCGCGCGGCTGCTGCCAGAGCGTGAAGTCGGCAACTATCCCGATCTGTCGCGGACATATCCCGAAGGATTTAGGGCGGACGAGGCCTATCGCGCCTCCATGCCCGATCTTCAGAACGGCCCCTCAAGCCTGATCGTGGGCGCGCAGGCGCCGATCCAGCATGTCGGCATCTCGAATTTCCGCCTGCCCATCGTCTTTCACACCCGCGATGGCGGCGACATCACGCTGGAGACCTCGGTCACCGGAACGGTGTCCCTGATCGGCGAAAAGAAGGGCATCAATATGAGCCGCATCATGCGGTCCTTCTATGCCCATGCCGAGCGGACCTTTTCTTTCTCGGTCCTCGCCGCCGTGCTGGAGGACTACAAGAAGGACCATGACAGCGTCGACGCCCGTCTGATGATGCGGTTTTCGTTCCCCGCGAAGGTGCAATCGCTGCGTTCGGGCCTGACCGGCTGGCAGTATTACGACATCGCGCTGGAACTGATGGAGCGCGAGGGGCGGCAGACCCGGATCACCCATCTCGACTATGTCTATTCCTCGACGTGCCCCTGTTCGCTGGAGCTTTCCGAACATGCGCGCCAGGCGCGCGGGCAACTGGCCACGCCGCATTCGCAGCGCTCTGTTGCCCGGATTTCGGTGGTGGAGGAGGGCGGCAAACGGCTCTGGTACGAGGATCTGATCGACCTTGCCCGCGCCGCCGTGCCGACCGAGACGCAGGTGATGGTGAAGCGCGAGGATGAACAGGCCTTTGCCGAACTGAACGCCGCCAACCCGATCTTCGTCGAGGATGCGGCACGCAGCTTTGCCGAGCGGCTTCTGGGCGACGACCGGATCGGCGATTTCCGCATCGTCGCCAGCCATCAGGAAAGCCTGCACAGCCATGATGCCGTGTCGATCCTGACCGAGGGTCCGACCTTCGTCGCCGACAGCATCGACCCGCGGCTCTTTTCCTCGCTTCACAAGATCGGGTAAGCGGCGGCACGGCCGCTTGGCGCGGGTTGGCCGTTTCACGTCGCTCCCGGGGCTTGTGTGCCGCAGGCCATCCCCCTAGGAATTCGGGCAAACACCGATCGGGGGATGGGATCACATGCAAAAGACCGTCGTGAACAGCTGGAACGAATGGGACCCGCTGAAACATGTCATCGTCGGCCGGGCCGACAATTGCCATATCCCGCCCGAGGAGCCCGCGCTGGACGCCAAGGTGCCCGAGGACAGCGACATGCGCGGTCAGTGGGGGCGGCGGCCGCAGGAGACGATTGACCGGGCAAATGAGCTTCTGGACAACTTCGCGTCGATGCTGGAGGGGCGCGGCATCCGCGTGGACCGGCCCACGCCCATCGACCACAGCCTGCCCGCCACCACGCCCGATTTCCACACCGACAGCCAGTTCGGCTGCATGCCGCCGCGCGATGTGCTGCTGACCGTGGGATCAGAAATGCTGGAGGCCACGATGTCCTATCGCTGCCGCTGGTTCGAGTATCTGAACTACCGGCCGCTGATGCAGCAGTATTTCAACGAAGACCCGAAGTTCCGCCACGAAAGCGCGCCGAAGCCGCGGCTGACGGATGCGGATTACCATCCCGATTACCTTTCGGAAAAGATCGGCGTCGAAAAGCGTCTGAAATGGACCGCCGAGAAGTTCTTTGTCACGACCGAGGAAGAACCCCTTTTCGACGCCGCCGATGTTCTGCGCTTTGGCCGCGACCTTGTCGTGCAGCACGGTTTTACCACCAACCTCAAGGGGATCGAATGGCTGCGCCGCCATTTCCCCGATCACCGCGTTCATGCGGTGAACTTCCCCGGCGATCCCTATCCAATTCATATCGACGCGACCTTCACGCCCTTGCGCCCCGGCCTGATCCTCAACAACCCTCAGCGGCGTCTGCCGGAAGAGCAGCGCAAGATGTTCAAGGCCAATGACTGGGAGATCGTGGACGCCGCCCAGCCCGCCCACAATGCCCCGCCGCCGCTCTGCTATTCCTCGACCTGGCTCAGCATGAACGTCCTCGTGCTCGACCCCAAGACGGTGTGTGTCGAGGCCTCGGAGGTCTACCAGATGGAACAGATGGACAAGCTGGGGATGGAGGTCGTCCCGGTCGAATTGCGCGATGCATATGCCTTTGGCGGTGGCCTGCATTGCTGCACGGCGGATGTCTACCGCGAGGGCGGTTGCGAGGATTATTTCCCGAAGCAGTAAGGACTGCTCGGTTCGGAGTTCGAACTTAAGCTACCGCAAAATTGCTGATCAGACGGCCGCCTGTGATCTGGTGCCTGGCGTAGTGGGCAAACGCGCCAGGCACAGCCCGATAGGTCAAAGTGTCAGGTGACGCGCGCGGGCGCCGCGCTCGATGGCGGCCGCATGGAGGCGGTCGATGACCAGTTCGTGGCGGATTTCTTCCAGAAGCCTGAGTTCGGCCTGCCGGATCGTGCCATCGGCGGCTGCGACATCGCAGGCGAGCGCATATGCTGTTTCCCAGAGACGGTCCGGAAGCGCTTCCTTGACCATTGCGAACAGCGTATCGAGGCCGTCATCCTCCTCCATCAGCTTGTAGACCGTCGCGGCGACTTCCTTGGCATTGTCGAGGTCGTAATTGGCGAAGATCGGCAGGTGGTTGACCTGTCGTTCGATGGCCACGAGCTCCGACGTGCGGATGGTTTCGTCTGAGACCGAGACGGTGACCATGATCGCGACAAGCGCGTCCTGGGCGGAGAAGGCGGGCAGGGTATGTGTCACTGTCTTGTCCTTTGTGCTTTGCCGGGCAAATTATTGACGTTCTGCTGCTCGTTCAATAGGAACCGGACCTTGTGGCGCATGGGGCGCCATCCTTTCGGGAATATGTATCATGTCTTCACTGCGCGATGCTGCGATGAACTCCAAAGCCTGGCCTTTCGAGGAAGCGCGTCGCGTGCTGAAACGCTATGAGAAGAAGGACCCCGAAAAGGGCTATGTGTTGTTCGAGACCGGTTATGGCCCGTCCGGCCTGCCACATATCGGCACCTTCGGCGAGGTGCAGCGCACGACGATGATCCGCCGGGCCTTCGAGATCATCTCGGACATCCCGACGCGGCTTTTCTGTTTCTCGGACGATCTGGACGGGATGCGGAAGGTGCCGGAGAACGTGCCGCAGCAGGAGCTTCTGAAGGCCAATATCCAGAAGCCGTTGACAAGCGTGCCTGACCCGTTCGGTGAATACGAGAGCTTCGGCCACCACAACAACGCGATGTTGCGGCGGTTCCTCGATACATTCGGCTTTGAGTACGAATTCTATTCAGCGACTGAGTTCTACCATTCGGGCGCTTTCGACGATACGCTGCGGCTGGCCGCCGAGCGGTATGAGCAGATCATGGAAATCATGCTGGCAAGCTTGCGCGAGGAGCGCCAGCAGACCTATTCCTGCTTCCTGCCGATCCACCCTGAGACGGGTCGCGTGCTTTATGTGCCGATCAAGCATGTCGACAAGGTGAACCACACCGTCACCTTCGACGATGAGACGGGCCGCGAATGGACGCTGCCGGTGACGGGCGGTAATGTGAAGCTACAGTGGAAACCGGATTTCGGTGCGCGCTGGGCGGCGCTGGATGTCGATTTCGAGATGTATGGCAAGGACCACTCGACCAACACGCCGATTTATGACGGCATCTGTGAGGTTCTGGGCGGAAAGAAGCCCGAGCATTTCACCTATGAGCTGTTCCTCGACGAAGAAGGACAGAAGATTTCGAAATCGAAGGGCAACGGCCTGACGATTGACGAATGGCTGACCTATGCGGCGACGGAGTCGTTGGGCTATTTCATGTATCTGAAGCCCAAGACGGCAAAGCGGCTGTGGTGGGACGTGATCCCGAAGGCGGTGGATGAATATCACCAGCAGTTGCGGGCGTTCCCCGATCAGGACGATGCGGGAAAGCTCGCCAATCCGGTCTGGCACATCCATAACGGTCAGCCGCCCGTATCGGACATGGTGGTTCCCTTCGCGATGCTCCTGAACCTCGCTTCGGTGGCCGGGGCCAAGGACAAGGACGGACTTTGGGGTTTCATCCGCAAATATGCGCCCGACGCCTCGCCCGAGACCAACCCGCAGCTCGATCAGGCGGCGGCCTTTGCAGTGCGTTACTTCAACGATCATGTTGCGCCGACACGGGTCTTCCGCGCACCGACCGACAAGGAACGGGCGGCGATGGAGGATCTCGTTTCGCGCCTCAAGGTCTGGGATGGCGGGCTTGATGCTGAGGCGTTGCAGTCCATGGTCTTTGCGGTGGGCAAGGAACATGAATTCGAGCCCTTGCGCGACTGGTTCACGGCGCTTTACGAGGTGCTGCTTGGCGCATCGCAAGGGCCGCGTTTCGGCGGGTTCATCGCGCTATACGGTGTCGAAGATACGGTGGCGCTGATCGAACGGGCCCTCGCAGGACAATTGGCCGCATAGGGGAAAACGGCGCTGAATCTCCTCGTGTGGTGCACGCTGCCGAGCTAGGATCGGACCAGACAATATTGCGTATCCGGAAAGGGAAATGCGATGCGGTTAATGGTTCTGATCCTGCTCACGGCCTTGCTGGGTGGTTGCGGCAACGGCGTTCCTCTGGTTCCGTTCATCTGAAGTCGAAGAGTTTGATTTCTGGGCTTCGCCGCCGCTGTTTGGCTGCGATCGGATATTGCGGTATAAGTGAGTAACAGCGTCGGTTGCGGAGGCAGCGATGCCGCGAAAAATACTGGCTTTCGCGCTGATTGCCGGAGGGGCCTTGGTCGGCAATCCCGGTGTCGCGTTAGCTGACGACAAATCCGACATTCAGGCGGTTATTGGCCGGCAGATCGAGGCTTTCGCGGCCGACGACCTTTCAGCCGCGTTCGATTTCGCCTCGCCGATGATACAAGGTATGTTCCGCGATCCCGAGACTTTCGGGCGCATGGTCGAGACCGGGTATCCGATGATCTGGCGGCCCGATGCGGTTCGCTATCTGGACCTGCATGAAGAGAACGGGCACGTCCTACAACGCATGGGGTTCCGCGACGGTGCGGGGCAGTTCCATCTGTTCGACTATGAGATGATCGCGGGCCCCGATGGCTGGCTCATCAACGGAGTCTATCCGGTGCCACCCTCGGATGTCGGTGTTTGAGATAGGCCGTGCGTAGCCCTAACAATTCCCAAAGCGTTTCCCGGTAGAGCTATCGGGCGAGGGCCGTTCGTGGCCCGTGATTTCCCAAGATGAGCAGTCTCCGCGAGGGCCCGTTATCCGGGCCTGCGCCGCCTGTCCTGGGCTGCGCGACGCGGGCGCCGTCGGACGGGGTGTGGACAACGACAAGGGGTTCTGAGCTATGAACAAGGCGATTACCGACGGGCTGGTCTTCATGCCGCCTGCATTCGAGAACGGGCTGACGGTGTGGTCGAGCGGCGATGGCACGCCGGGATCGCCGACCTATGACGGTGCGGTAAACGCGGCGCTCGTGACGGCCGATCAGGATTTCGCCTCGTGTCTGGAGCTTCAGAAAACGACGACGGTTGCCAAGCTGCGCTACATGGGTGAGACGACGATCCTGCCGGGCTGTTATCTGCGCATCCGGGCGCGCGTGAAGGCGATGAGCGGCAACCTGCCCTCGGTCCGGATCGCGGCCTGGGCGGGCGGCGCGGGTGGAGCGCATCTGGCGGGCGTGGTCGAGACCGGGCCAAGCGTGGCGCTAACCGCGTATGGCAAGGTCGAGACGGTCGAGGCCTTAGTCGGCACCGGCAATCGCAATGGCGTCGACATGAGCTGGGGCACGTCCGCACTGTTCGGCCATTTCGGGATTGACCTGACCGGCGCGAATGGCGGGATCGTCCGGATCGACGATATCGAGATAGAAGACATCACCTCGGCCTTCCTGCGCACGATGATGGACTGGGTTGATGTCCGCGACTACGGCGCGGTAGGCGATGGCGTCACCAATGACGCCGCTGCCGTCGAGGCTGCCGATGCTGCCGCTGCGGCGACGGGCCGGACGCTGCTGTTTTCCGCCGGGACATATTTTCTTGATGCCGATGTCACGCTGGAATCTCCCGCGCGGTTCGAGGGCACTTTGACGATGCCGGTCAACCGCCGGATCGCGATGACCCGCAGTTTCGATCTGCCCAGCTATGCGGATGCCTTCGGGAGCGAGGAACTGGGCTTCAAGAAGGCCTATCAGGCGCTGGTGAACTTCGCCGACCACGACACGCTGGATATGTGCGGGCGGCGGATCGAGATCACTGAACCGATCGACATGCAGGCGGCAGTGAACAACAAGACAAGCTTTTCGTCGCGCCGCACGATCCGCAACGGGCAGTTCAACGTCATCGCCGGTCCGGCATGGGATACCGTAACGGTGACGTCGCAGGCGAGCTATTCGATAGGCAATGACCTGGTTCTGTCGGCGGTCGCCAATATCGCCAATATCCCGGTCGGTGCGCTGGTGGAGGGGGTCGGCGTGGGCCGAGAGGTCTATGTTACCTCGGTCAATGTCGGTGCCGGGACGCTGACCCTTAGCCAGCCGTTTTATGGCGCGGCGGGAACTCAGGTCTATACGTTCACGCGCTACAAATACGTGCTCGATTTCTCGGGCTTCGCCTCTCTGTCGAACATGATCCTCGACGATGTTCAATTCGAATGCGGCGGCGAGGCCAGCGGGATCATGCTGGCGCCGGCCGGGTCGATCTTTCAGTTGCGCGACAGCCATGTCCTTGGCCCGAAGAACCGGGGCATCACCTCGATCGGGCGGGGCTGCCAGGGGATGCTGATCGACCGGTGCCAGTTCGTTTCGAATGAAAGCCCGCTCCGGTCGCAGGACCGGATTTCCATCGCGATCAACACCAACGCCAATGACGTAAAGATCCGCGACAACCGCGCCGTCCATTTCCGCCATTTCGTCGTGCTGGGCGGCAATGGCAACCTGATTTCCGGCAACCATTGGTTCCAGGGCGATCAGGAGACAGCCGGGCTGAGGGTGGCCGGTCTGGTGCTTGCCGGAACGGATGTGAAATCGACGATCAATGGCAATTACATCGACAACTCGTTCATCGAATGGACCAACGAGTACGAATCCGATCCTGACTTTGCCAACCAGTTCTCGTTCGGCGGGCTGACGATCACCGGCAATACTTTTACGGTGGCCGATGTCGCGCCGTGGTTCAGCTGGATCGTCGTCAAACCCTATGGTTCGGGTCATTACATTCGCGGGCTCAACCTTTCGGGCAATGTGTTCCGGTCGCTGAATGGGTCTGTTGACCGGGTCGAGAAGGTGGACACGACCTTTGCGCCGCTGGTCAATTTCTCCATGAGGAATATCTGGGTGGGCGAGAACACCTTTACGAGCGTCAATCAGGCTATCGCCAATCCGGTACTGGTTCAGCATGACCAGGTTACCGAGGCGACGGTCTGGACGGTCGATCCGGGCCCTTATCTGCCCTTTGGTGGCTGGGCCCGAAATGTCGATGCGGTTGTGGCCGAAGGGATGATCACCGGGCCGTCGAGCGTACGGCGAACCGACATGCCCTATGTCGATGTCACCCAGGGCGCGTCGAAGAACCAGATCACGCTGAACTGGGCCCAGCCTTCAAAGGGGCGTGTCAATGTTACCGTAAGGATGGACAATCCGAATTGACGCTGGCGAAGGTCAGCAATAGGGGCCGGGGAAACCCGGCCTTTTTGCATACAGCTACAGCGGTGGCGGCGGCGGGGCGGCAGTCAGGATCTCGGCCCACAGCAGGCGTTTGTCGACGGGTTTCGTCAGGTAGCCGTTCAGCCCCAGCGCCATGTAGTGGTCGCGCTGATAGGTCACCGCATCGGCGGTAAGCGCGATAACCGGGATGCCGGCCCAGTCTTGCCCGGCATCGCGGATTTCGCGGAGGGTCGCCTCACCATCCATATCCGGCATGTTCATGTCCAAGAGCACGAGGTCAAATGCCTCAGCACGAAGCCATTCGAGCGCTTCACGGCCGCTATCGGCTTCGATGGCCTCAATGCGGAGCGAGCGGAGCATCTGGCATACGACGAGGCGGTTCGTGGCAACATCGTCGACGACAAGAACGCGAAGTCTGCCATAGACAGTTTCCGCCCCTGTGGCGGGGGGGTCCGGGATCGTGACGAACGGAAACTCAATTCTCGCAACAAGGCTGCCGTCGGGCGACCGCATCAAGTCAGAGGTGCCTCCGATCACCCCGGCCATTTGCTGGACAAGCGACAGGGCAAGAGATCCGGCTGCGTCGGGTGCCGGATCTGTATTGGCCTTGGCGCTTTTCGCGGGGGGTCCAGCGATTGTCAGCCTGATCCGATCCTGACGCCCCGGGGGCAAAGCGCAGCGCAGATTCAGGTGCGGCCGGGCGCCGGAGTTCGGGTCCGCCGCGACGACGGCACAGAGATGGCTGAGGCATTTTCGGATCAGGATCGGATCGAACCGCCCGAATTCGGGCACTTCCGACGAAATGGAGACCGTGATTTCGGGCTCTTGCTCGGGCTTGACGGGTAGTTTCATCGCCGCCGCGTGTTCCAGTTCACGGTGGATCACCGTTGTTACCGGATGGAACCGGATATTGCCTTCGGTCGCCTGTGCCAGGTCGATCACGTCCTCGACCAGCATCTTCAGAGTTCGTGCCGACGCTTCGATGATCTTGGCGTGGTTCTCCGAAGCCGCCCCGGTGCTTTCTTCGCGCAATAGCTGACTATGGCCGAGGATTGAGTTCAGCGGGGTGCGCACTTCATGGCTCATCGCCGCCAGGAAACGCGACTTGGCGCGGCTGGCAGCGTCCGACTGCTCGATCGCTTTGATGAGATGCGACTGGGCTTTGTGGTTTTGGATCATGGCCGAAAGGAAATAACCGATCAGGGCAATGACGGCCGCAGTCGCGACCCCGGCCGGCAGGGTAGCGCCGGGTTGCAGCATTTGCTGGACGGGTAGCCACAACAGGGTGAGGGCCGGAGGTATCCCGCTGAGTATTCCAAGCGGCAGATGGACCGAGCGCACCACGGATACGTTGAGCAGTGCCCCGACGAGGGAAAGCGTGCCTGCGAACATTACCAGCGGGTTTCCCATGTTCCACAGAACCAACGCGGGAATGCAATACGCGGCAAGACCGAAGAAGGAATTTGCCAGGAACGCGACACGTATCCGGGGCAGCGGCGTTTCTTCATAGGCCCGCATCATGCGGAGCTGACCGATCTCGGTTCCGACGCAGACGAGATAGACGAAGAAGACCAGCCAGAAGGGCAGGAAGAAGAAAAACAGGATGCAGCTCAGCGCAACACCAATCTGGCGCGAGACCAGGTCGGCTTCCATCCGCTGCCTTTGGCGCGATATCTCATCTGTCGAGGTTGTCCGCTCAACCATGCGCACCCGCCCGTTTTCTCCGTTGCGACAGGGGCCGGGGCGGGTGGGGCCGCCGGATCTGCGCAGTTTTAACGCACTGTAAGGTCTTTCTGGTCAAGTGCATAGGCCTTAGCGAAGCCAGCATTCAGGTGGCCACTGACGATATCGAAAAGCACAAAGTGGAAATCCGCGAAGTCGACATAGAGCGTGGCCTTCGGATGGGTGCCGAGCCATGCCGCGCGCAGGGCGTGATGGTCTACTTCATTCCGCAAGACGAACCGCGCAGTGGCGCGGATGGTCAGCCGGGGATGGGTCAGCGGGTCGCCCCTGGAACCGGCCTCGCCGATCAGCAGAGCCGCGCGCGGGTCGTTGCGCAATGCCCGGCTGTGCAACGCGAGGTCGGAGATGAGCGTCATCGGCACGCCCTCAGGGGAGAGGCCAAAGCCGATGCGGCTGACAAAGGGTGCGCCGGTATCGGCCTCGGTCACTGCAAGCGCAGCCGTGGTCGCGTCGCGAAGGAGCTTGTGCGCTATCCCCCGGGCTTCGCCGTCCGTCTGATTGTAGGGGCTGGAGCGATCGGTCATCGTGTTCCACCGGGTTGGCTCTGATGCGGTATCAGCCGGGAATGACCCGGGCAAGCGCGGCCTGACCCGGTTATTGGTTGAAGCCTTTATCAAACAGAAGGCCATGCGTCACGGCGGCTGATCGACCAAGGGACAATAACGGGGCCCGTTGTCTGACATTTCAGTTCTGTTGCCTGAAGCGTCATTCGGGGGGCGGAATGGTTCGGGATCGCCCAATGTGCACCAGATCCGTTTCGCTCTGCCAATTCAGGATTGGACCGTCGGCAGCACTAGCTGACCGTCGCCGTCGAATCGCAACGGAATGTGAGCGATAACAGCACGCATTCGTCAAAAATGGCCGATGGAGTGCCGACGCGAAGTGCCGGCAGAGCCCCGCATCCCAGGCGTCACACGGTGTGCGTGTATTCACCAAGTCGTGAACAGCCAATCGTTTGATAAATCATGGCAAAAATATGCCGACAGCCAGATCGTTTACAAAATTATCGACTTTTCTGTGAATTTATTTACTAAAAAATCCAATATAAAAAATAAGTTACAAACAAATGAACAATTAGTTTACAATGCCCGCAACAAGGCTTCGAAGGGGGCGGTGCGGCTATTTGCCAGGCCCCGCGGAAAGTCGGCACCTGATGGATGGAGGACAGCGATGGCGGCCCAGAACGCGACGGATGCAACGGCGAAGCGGGAAATCCCGGCCGGGTTTGATAAAGCCCACGCAACGCCAGAGACCTACGCGAAGATGTATGCCGCCTCGGTGTCCGATCCTGCCGCCTTTTGGGGAGAAGAGGGCAAGCGCCTCGACTGGATCAAGCCCTATACCAAGGTGAAGGATACGAGCTTCAAGTTCGGCGAAGTCTCGATCAAGTGGTACGAAGATGGCGTCCTGAACGTTGCGGCCAACTGCGTTGACCGTCACCTTGCGACCCGTGGCGACCAGACCGCGATCATCTGGGAACCGGATGATCCTGCAACGCCTGCCCGCCATATCTCTTACAAGGAACTGGCCGACAATGTCGGGCGCATGGCGAATGTGCTGAAGGCGAATGGCATCGCCAAGGGCGACCGGGTTGTCATCTACCTTCCGATGATCCCCGAGGCCGCCTATGCGATGCTGGCCTGTGCCCGGATCGGTGCGATCCATTCCATCGTTTTCGCAGGCTTCTCGCCGGATGCCTTGGCTAACCGGATCAATGACAGCGAGGCGAAGGCTGTCATCACCGCCGACACAGCCCCGCGCGGTGGCCGCCGTACGGCGCTGAAGTCGAACACGGATGCGGCGCTGCTGCATTGCGATGACAAGGTGAAATGCCTTGTCGTAAAGCATACCGGCGACCAGACCACCTGGGTCGATGGCCGCGATGTCGATGTGCTGGCCGGAATGGCGGATGCCAGTTCCGATTGCGCGCCCGAACCGATGGGGGCGGAGGATCCGCTGTTTATCCTCTACACGTCGGGCTCGACCGGCAAGCCGAAGGGTGTTGTCCACACCACGGGCGGCTACCTCGTCTATGCCTCGATGACCCACCAATACACATTCGACTATCACGACGGCGATGTCTTCTGGTGCACCGCCGATGTCGGCTGGGTCACCGGCCACTCCTATATCGTCTATGGACCCCTCGCGAACGGCGCCACGACCCTCATGTTCGAGGGCGTGCCGACCTATCCGGACGCAGGGCGGTTCTGGGCGGTGTGTGAAAAGCACAAGGTTAACCAGTTCTACACCGCCCCGACTGCCATCCGCGCCCTGATGGGGCAGGGCCCGGAATTCGTCGAAAAATACGACCTCTCGTCATTGAAAGTTCTGGGTTCGGTCGGGGAACCGATCAATCCGGAGGCCTGGGTCTGGTATGACAAACATGTCGGCAAAGGGCGTTGCCCGATCGTCGATACGTTCTGGCAGACCGAAACCGGCGGCCATATGATCACCTCGCTGCCCGGTGCGATCCCGACCAAGCCCGGCTCGGCCACGTTGCCGTTCTTCGGCGTGAAGCCGGTGGTCCTTGATGCCGCGACAGGGGCTGTCCAGGCGGATACCAAGGCCGAAGGGGTCTTGTGCATGTCCGACAGCTGGCCGGGCCAGATGCGGACGCTCTGGGGCGATCACGCGCGGTTCCAGGAGGCGTATTTCACCCAGTACAAAGGCTATTACTTCACCGGTGATGGCTGTCGCCGGGACGAGGACGGCTACTACTGGATCACTGGCCGCGTCGATGACGTGATCAACGTGTCGGGTCATCGGATGGGGACGGCCGAGGTCGAAAGCGCCCTTGTCGCGCATCAGAATGTCGCCGAAGCCGCCGTGGTCGGCTACCCGCACGACATCAAGGGGCAGGGCATCTACGCCTATGTCACCCTGATGAACGGTGTGGAGCCGTCAGAGGACCTGCGCAAGGAACTGGTGAAATGGGTGCGGACCGAGATCGGTCCCATCGCCTCGCCTGACCTGATCCAGTGGGCGCCCGGCCTGCCGAAGACCCGCTCGGGCAAGATCATGCGCCGCATCCTGCGCAAGATCGCCGAGAACGACTATGGCGCGCTGGGCGACACCTCGACGCTTGCCGATCCGTCGGTCGTGGACGATCTGATCAACAACCGCATGAACCGGGGCTGACGCGATGAGCGAGGTTGTAACAACCCCCGCTGTTCTTATCCTTCTCGGGCCTCCGGGTGCCGGCAAGGGCACGCAGGCGCGGATGCTGGAGGAGCGCTTTGGCCTGATCCAGCTTTCGACCGGCGACCTGCTGCGCGCGGCCGTGGCAGAGGGCACACCTTCTGGCCTCGCCGCAAAAGCGGTCATGGAATCCGGCGGTCTTGTCAGCGATGAGATCGTGCTGGCGATCCTCAAGGACCGGATGGCCATGCCGGACGTTCAGGCCGGTGTCATCCTTGACGGTTTTCCACGGACAGCCGGACAGGCCGCGGCGCTGGACGGATTGCTGGCCGGCAGCGGCCAGCAGGTCACGGCTGCCATCAGCCTTGAGGTCGATGATGAGGCCATGATCGACCGCGTGGCGGGACGCTTTACCTGCGCTCATTGCGGCGAAGGATACCACGACACCCACAAGCAAACCGCCAAGGCGGGTGTTTGTGACAAATGCGGCGGCTCGGATTTCAAACGCCGGGCCGACGACAATGCCGAGACGGCGCGCGAAAGGCTGAAAGCCTATCACGCCGACACGGCACCACTGATCGCGCACTATGACCAGTTGGGAGTGCTGCAGACGGTCGATGCGATGGGCTCCATCGACGCGATCGCCTCGGCACTGAGGACGATAGTGAAACGCGCGACTGAATGAGGGGAGGCCCGCATCCCGGGATGAGCCGGGGCGCGGTAGAACGAGGGAACTCAGGGAGTAATACAATGGCGGACAAATCTTCGTCCAACGCCTATTGGGCAGCCAACGTCCGGCTCATCAAGATCTGCTTGGTGATCTGGTTTGTTGTGTCCTTTGGCTTCGGCATTCTTCTAAGGCCGATGCTCGCAGGTATCAAAGTCGGGGGGACAGATCTTGGCTTCTGGTTCGCCCAGCAGGGCTCGATCATCGTGTTCCTGATCCTGATCTTTGTTTACGCCTGGCGCATGAACAAGCTCGACGCCGAACACGGCGTGGAAGAGTAAGGGAGAGCAGGGACAATGGATCAGTTTACACTCAACCTGCTGGTGGTGGGCGCGACCTTTGCGCTTTACATCGGCATCGCGATCTGGGCCCGTGCGGGCACCACGTCGGAATTCTATGCCGCCGGTCGGGGCGTTCACCCCGTCATGAACGGCATGGCCACGGGCGCTGACTGGATGTCGGCGGCTTCCTTCATCTCGATGGCGGGTCTGATCGCCTTCGGCGGCTACGACACCTCGGTCTACCTGATGGGCTGGACCGGCGGTTACGTTCTGCTGGCGATGCTGCTTGCGCCGTACCTGCGCAAATTCGGCAAGTTCACCGTGCCGGAATTCATCGGCGACCGTTTCTACAGCCCGACCGCCCGCATGGTGGCCGTGGTCTGTCTGATCGTTGCTTCGGTCACGTATGTTATCGGCCAGATGACCGGCGTTGGTGTTGCCTTCTCTCGCTTCCTTGAAGTTTCCAACACAACCGGCCTTCTGATCGGTGCGGCAATCGTGTTCATGTATGCAGTTCTCGGCGGCATGAAGGGCATCACCTACACCCAGGTGGCGCAGTATGTCGTTCTGATCACCGCCTACACCATTCCGGCCGTGTTCATCTCGCTTCAGCTTACCGGCAACCCGATTCCGGGTCTGGGGCTCTTCTCCAACGATGTGGCCACCGGTCAGCCGATCCTGTCGACGCTTGAAGGTCTGGTGACCGATCTGGGCTTCAAATCCTATCTGACCCAGTCGGACACCACGCTGAACATGTTCCTGTTCACACTGTCGCTGATGATCGGTACGGCAGGTCTGCCGCACGTGATCATCCGCTTCTTCACTGTGCCGCGTGTGTCGGATGCCCGCTGGTCGGCTGGCTGGGCGCTCGTGTTCATCGCGATCCTCTACATCACGGCCCCGGCCGTGGCGGCGATGGCGCGCATGAACCTGATCAACACGATGTATCCCAACGGTGTGGCCGAACAGCCGGTTGCCCGTGCGGACGTGCCTGATTGGGTCGACAACTGGGAAAAGACCGGTCTGTTGAAGTTCGAAGACAAGAACGGCGACGGCCTCATCCAGTATGTCGGTGACAAGGACGCCAACGAACTGACCGTGAACAACGACATCATGGTTCTGGCCAACCCCGAGATTGCCCAACTTCCGGGCTGGGTTATCGCGCTGGTGGCCGCCGGTGGTCTTGCTGCCGCGCTGTCAACGGCCGCAGGTCTGTTGCTCGCCATCTCTTCGGCGATCAGCCACGACCTGATCAAGGGGCAGCTGAACCCGAACATCTCGGAAAAGGGCGAGCTTCTGGCAGCCCGGATCTCGATGGGTGTGGCGATCGCGGTTGCAACCTATCTGGGTCTGAATCCTCCGGGCTTCGCGGCGCAGACGGTGGCGCTGGCCTTCGGTCTGGCTGCCTGCTCGATCTTCCCGGCTCTGATGATGGGCATCTTCTCGAAGCGCATCAACAACAAGGGTGCCGTGGCGGGGATGCTCGTCGGTCTGATCGTGACGCTGGTCTACATCTTCCTGCACAAGGGCTGGTTCTTCCTTCCGGATACCAACTCGTTCAGCGACAGCGACCCGCTGCTGCTGTCGATCAAATCGACCTCGTTTGGTGCGGTCGGTGCCCTGATCAACTTCGTGGTGGCCTATGTCGTGTCGAACGCGACCGAGGATACCCCGGAAGAAATCCAGGAACTGGTGGAATCGATCCGCATCCCGAAAGGTGCGGGCGCTGCCACCGGCCACTGAGCCTGATCTGACAACGGCGCGTCCCGAACGGGGCGCGCCATCCCGCTTCAGGAGGTTTTGCGTGAACGACATATCCGGAACCGTTCAGGCCTTTCTTGAGACGGTTCATCCTTACGATGCTCTGCCGCAGGACGAACTGGCGCGTGTCGCCGGTTCCTTCGGCCGCAGAGAGCTGGCGCAGGGCGCCGAGATCTATGCGCAGGGCGATGTCCTGCCGGGACTCTTCCTGATCGAGCGTGGCGGTGTCGAGATCCTCGATGCGAACGGCGCGCTGGTCTCGCTGCTTGGCCCGCGCAATTCGTTCGGCGAACGCGGTCTGATGCGTGACGGACGCGCAGCGACGACCGCCCGTACAACCAGCTTGTCCCGGCTTCTGGTCCTGCCGGTGGAGGAGTTCCGCCGTCTGGTTTCCGATGCTCCCGCCTTTGCCAGGTTCTTCAGCCGGGGCAGGGGGGCGGAGCCGCGCGGCAGCGACCTTGCCACCCGACGCGTCGGCGATCTGATGGCACGGGACCCCGTGACCTGCACTCTGGATACCACGGTGGCCGAAGCCGCCCGGAAGATGCGCGAGGCGCATGTGTCGAGCCTTGGCGTCACCGGCGCGGACGGGACGCTCCAGGGCATCGTCACGACCCGCGATCTGTCGCACCGGGTGCTCGCCGAGGGGCGCGATGCCGATACCCCCGTGGCGGAGATCATGACGGCAAACCCCGCGACGCTGGCGCCGCAGGCGCTGGGCACGGACATCCTGCACCTGATGCTCGAACGCCGGGTCGGTCATGTGCCGGTGACCGAGGGCGGCCGGCTCGTCGGCATGATCACACAGACCGACATCACCCGGCATCAGGCGGTCAGCTCTGCCGTCCTCATCCGCGATATTGCGCTTGCGGCGAGCGCCTTCGAGATGGCGGAGACGACCGCACGAATTCCGGGCCTGCTGCGCCAGCTTGTCGGCGGTCATAATGCGCATGAGGTGACGACGCGGCTCATCACCGACATTGCCGACGCCGTCACGCGCCGCCTGCTTGCCTTGGCCGAAAAAGAGCTGGGATCGCCGCCGGTGCCCTATCTCTGGCTGGCCTGCGGGTCACAGGGGCGGCAGGAACAAACCGGCGTCAGCGATCAGGACAACTGCATGATGCTGGACGATGCCGTGACCGAGGCTGACATGGCCTATTTCGCGTCTCTCGCGAAATACGTCTCTGACGGGCTCAACACCTGCGGCTATGTCTATTGCCCCGGCGATATGATGGCGACCAATCCACGCTGGTGCCAGCCGGTCCGGGTCTGGCGCGACTACTTCCGGGGCTGGATCGCGACACCCAACCCCGAGGCGCAGATGCTCGCCTCGGTCATGTTCGACCTGCGCCCGATCGGCGGGGCTGCGCATCTCTTCGGCGAGCTTCAGGCCGAGACGCTGGACGCCGCCTCGAAGAACTCGATCTTTGTCGCCCATATGATCGGCAATTCGCTGAAACATACTCCGCCCCTTGGCCTCATCAGGGGTTTTGCGACGATCCGTTCGGGCGAGCATCGCAACCAGATCGACATGAAGCATTCGGGCGTCGTGCCGGTCACTGACCTCGCCCGCGTCTATGCACTTCAGGGGCGTCTGACGCAGGTTAATACGCGGGCGCGGCTGGAAGCCGCGATCGACGCCGGGGTCGTGTCGAATTCCGGTGGCCGGGACCTTATCGAGGCTTATGACCTCATCGCCGAAACAAGGCTCAATCATCAGGCGGCGCGGGTGAAGGCGGGTGAAAAGCCCGACAATTTCCTTACGCCTGCCAGCCTTTCCGATTTTGAGCGCAGCCACCTGCGCGATGCCTTTGTCGTGGTCAGGACGATGCAATCGGCCGTTGGTCACGGTAAGGGAGCCCTGAATTAAAGGATGAACCATGCTGATTGATTTCATCTCCATGATTGCCATCGGGTTTGCGATCGGCGGCTCGCTCCTGCTGATCAATCACATGACCGGGCGGCGTGTGCCGAAATGGACGATGCCGGCTGCGGTCGGGGTCGCGATGCTGTGTTTCACCATCTGGAATGAATACAGCTGGGCCAATCGATATGCCGCGCTCTATCCAGAAACGGCGGTGGTCACGTTCCGCAATTCGCAGAGCCAGGTCTGGCGGCCATGGACCTATCTGGCCCCGGTCACGACGCGGATGGCGATGCTGGATCGCGGACCGGAGGCTGCGCTGCCTGCCGATCCCGGGCCGGATTACCGTCTTGCACGCATTCATCTACTGGAACGCTGGAAGCCGTCCTATGCGCTTACGGTCGTGTTCGACTGTGCGGGTGGCCGGCGTGCGGATGCCGGTGTGGAAGGTGCTACGGTAGAGGATCTGACGGGTGCCAACTGGCTGGACATTGACCGGGAGGATGCCGCTTTCCGGGCTGCATGCGGAGGAGGGACGAATGGCTGAACCCATAAAACGCCACCGGGTCCTGATCGTCGAGGACGAGGACAATATTGCCCTGGCGCTCGACTATGTGCTGACGCGCGAGGGCTACAGTCATGACCGCATCGCCAACGGGGCCGAAGCACTGCCGAAGATCCGCGACACTTCGCCCGATCTGGTGCTCCTCGATGTGATGCTGCCCGAAGTTTCGGGCTATGAGATCTGCCAGAACGTGCGCATGGACCCGAAACTGAAGGACGTGAAGATCCTGATGATGACGGCGCGCGGGTCGGCGATGGAACGCCGCAAGGGATTGGCGCTCGGCGCCGATGGTTTCATCGCCAAGCCGTTCGAGCTCAAGGAACTGCGCGACGAGGTGCGCAAGCTTCTCGAACCCGGTGCCGAAGGGGCGGGAGGCGATGCTTGACCGCCTGAGCCTGCGCCAGCGCTTGCTTCTGTTCTTCGCCGCGATGACCGCAGGGGGTGTTGGTGCGGTCGTGGCCGGTCTCTGGTTCGGATACCGGCAATTCGGCGATCCCGATGCGCTTTCGGCTTTCGTGACTGCCGGGGCTGTTGCGGGCTTCGCAATCCTTGGTCTGGTCGCGGGCATCTGGTTTCTCTTCGACGAAAATGTCGGCCGCGCGCTTGACCGGCTGGCGGCGGGAATGCGGGCGCAGGCCCATGCCGAGAGTGCGGGCATATTCGATGCCGCCCCCGGCCGCTATCTCGGCGACCTCGGCCCGGCTGCGACGGCAGTGACCGACGCTTTGTCCGAAACGCGGGCCGCGCTTGCCGATGCGGTTGAACGCGAAACCGGACGATTGCAAAAGGAAAAGGCGCGGCTGGAGGCGCTTTTGTCGGATGTCCCGGCCGGCGTGCTTCTCTGTTCGGGGACGCATCAGCTTGTCTTCTACAACGGACCGGCGAGCGACATTCTCGGCACTACCCCGGGCCTCGACCGTAGGGTTTTCGACCACTTGCGCGAAGCACCGCTTCTGCATGCCTATGAGCGGCTGGTGGCCGCCGGGGATGCCGAGGCCGTGGCCGACCTCATGGTCGCGACACGCGACGGTGCAAAGGTGCTTTCGGGGCGGATGCGGCTTCTCGACCGCGGAGGATCGACTGGCTACGTGCTGACGCTTCGGGACGTGACGGGTGATCTTGCCGCCCATGCCGGTCGTGACCGGCTGCTGGAAGATATCTTCGACCGCATCCGGCGCCCGGCCGCGAACCTTCAGACCGTGATCGGCGTGATGGACGTGGCCGAAGACAAGGCGGCGCTGAACGCCGCACTGATCGAAGAGGTCGGCGCTCTGGCCGGTTCGGTCAACGACCTCGCCGACCGCTACGACGCAGCGCGGGGCAGTTGGAACGTCCTTCCGGCGACCCGCGCTGCCGACCTGCTGGACGGGTTCCGGGCCCGGGTCGAGGCTGCGGGCCTGACCGTCAAGTCGGAAGCTGCCGACCTGATCGTGCGCTGCGACGGTTTCGAGGTCGTCGCACTTCTCGCGCGGCTCGCGAAACGGCTTGGGGTGGCGTCGGTGTCGCTAGAGGTGAGTGAGGACGGTCCAGGCGCAATGATCACGCTTGGCTGGGAAGGGCAGGCACTTTCTGTCGGAACCCTTGAGGCATGGCTTGCTGACCCCATCGACCCGGCTGCGGGCGAGGTGACGGGGCGCTCGGTCCTCGCGGCGCACGCGACCGAGTGCTGGCCGGAATGGCAGGACGGACAGGCCGCGATCCGCCTGCCGATCCGCGAGGCGCGCCGCGCCGGGGCCAAGGTTGCCCCGATCGCACGCCATGTCGTCTATGATTTCGACCTTCTGATGAAGTCGGCGCCCGCCGATCTTGCCGATACGCCGCTCGACCGGCTGACCTACGTCGTCTTCGATACCGAGACGACCGGACTTCTGCCCGAGGACGGCGACGAGATTGTTCAGATCGCCGGGCTGCGGCTTGTGAACGGACGGCGGGTGCCCGGCGAGGTCTTTGACATGCTGGTCGATCCGGGTCGGACGATCCCGCCTAAGGCAACCGCCGTTCACGGCATATCCGACACCATGGTCGCCGGGGCCCCGAACGTGGTCGAGGCTCTGAAACGCTTTCATCGTTTTACCGAAGGTGCAGTGCTGATCGCCCACAACGCACCTTTCGACATGACGTTCCTCAGGCGGCGTGAGAAAGAGACCGGCCGCGTCTTTGACCACCCGATCCTCGATACTGTCCTTCTGTCAGCGGTGGTCTACGGCCAAACCGAAAGCCACTCGCTCGATGCGCTGTCCTCACGGCTTGGCATAACCATCCCGGAAGAGGCCCGCCATACGGCCATCGGCGATACGATCGCAACGGCCGAGGCCTTCCTGAAGCTGCTGCCAATGCTGAAGGGGCGGGGGGTAGAGACCTTTGGCGATGTCCTGACCGAGGTCAGAAAACATGGACGGCTGCTGAAAGACCTCAACGCCTGACAAGGATCAGCGCAGCAATTCAGGGCGAAGCTCTGCGCGCAAGATTTCAATCAGCCGGTCCGCGTCATCCTCCGTCAACTTCGGCAGGTCCTCGCAGGCATGATACCATGGCAGTTGCGTGTCGGCGTATATGTGCCGCGTGACCCGCGCTTCAGCCGGGCGGTCCAGACTGCCGACGGTGACATGGTCAGCCAGTCATCTTCTGCCGCCAATGCCTGCCAAACGATGCGAGAGCCGCAATTCTCGCAGAATCCGCGTTTTCCCGTATCCGAGGATACAAAATATTTTGGTTCTTCTTTCAGATATTTGAGTGTTCCCGCCTTGATCAGGACGGTGATTTCGGCAGGTTGGCCGGTGCTCCGCTGGCAGATTGTGCAATGACAGATATAGCCGTTGTGCAAAAAGACATCGGCTTCGTAGCGGATGTTTCCGCACAGGCAGCCGCCCGTTACACGCATGGGCTGATGCTCCATTGGATCCTCTGCCAGATCTGCCGAAACCGCACGGGCAATCTACGGTTTGTCGGAACCCCGGTCCAGCAGGCACATCCGTCCGCACGTCTCACGCGCACGGGTCGTCAGGAAAACCAACTCCGGTTAGGTAAACCCGGCCCGGCGGGCACACCACGCTTGGCGACGTGCTGGCCGAGGTCAGGAAACACGGTCGCCTGCTCAAGGATCTGAATGCATAGGCCAAAGTTATTGAGACGTCGCGGTGGCATGGCAAGCCTGCAAGGTTTAGTGCAGGCCGATGGCGTGAAACCGCTCTAGGTTGAGTGCCAGGATTGCGTTGCGATGATGTCGTCGTTCCACCGGACGTCAAGGCGGCAGTCCAGATCCAGGCCGGTTAAGGTCAGCCGGGATCTCAGAACGCTGTCAATCCGCGCTTCGCCATCCGGGCGTGCAATGATCTGACGATGCTCAATGATGCATTCAACGGCGATTGGCCCGGCGAGATGCGCCCTGTACTCGGCCGATGTGCAATAGGTGAATGTTGTCCCGGTTTGTTCGAACTGGTGGGTATAGCTCGGCTGCGCCCAGGTCACCTTCACGCAATCGGGATTACTGGTGTCGGTTTCGCGATGCAACGGGCCGTCTGACCGGGTTGTCCAGCTTGGCTTCGCCGGAAGGTGTCTGACCTCGGGAAGCGGCTCTGTCAGGGGATCAGCATCGCGGCCGGCCGGCAGGTCAAGGCTGGCTTCCCCGGTCGCGACCGAAATTCGGGCGAGCGGCAGTTCCGGCCAGACAAGCGGCCAGTAAGAGCCTGCAATGGCCAGTCTGACTCGGTGACCGGGGATAAACCGGTAAGCTGTCGCGGGAAGCGCGATACGATAGGTTGCGGGCACGTCGGGCGTAAACGGTCGGTCACCGTCGAGATCGTCGTCAAGCGCGAGATTGACGACATGGCGCGTCACGAGATTTGACCGGCCATCCGGCGCGACGTCGCAAAGCCGAAGGACGAGTTGTGCGCGTGGGCGGTCGCGCCGGACCGTGATCGACATTACCGGATGCCCGATCACGTCCATCGGTTCGGACAAGGGCGCGCTGTCGAAGCAAAGGGCGTGGGCGTCGTCGGGAGCCTGATCCTGCGGAAGACCGCCTGCACGGCCGAAATAGCCGGTGTCGCCTGCGCAGATGCCATGCAAGAGGTCTGATGGAACCGGCAGTTCGGCCGGGGTGCCGGGTTCATTTGACAGAATACCTTCGTCCCGAAAGTAGAGACGTGTCTCTTCGGATGCAGCAGGCCGGTTGATTTCGATCCAATCGCCGCTGCGGATGAAAAGCCGGTCCTGCGGCGGATCGAATTCGCGCTGCCACAGGCGTAGTCTCGGCCAATTCGTGACGGCATTCTGCTCGCCCTTCAGCCAGTGGTCCCACCACTGAAGGGCGAGATTCTGAAAGCTGATGGCCGGACCCGGTTCACCGTGATCGGGGTAGTGGTGTCCCCACGGACCAACGACGCCCCAGCAGAGATCGGGCCGTGCATCCACCAACCGCATCACCGAATTCGAATAGCGGTCGGCCCACCCTCCTATCGTCAGAACCGGGCAGGACAGGTGTTCGGCTGCGAACCGCACCGACCCGTGCCGCCAGTATGACCCACGCGTTGGGTGCTTAATCCACGCATCAAGGGGACAGGTGGCGCGATCAAGTCGGGCTTTCCAGATTGCCATCCAGTCCTCGCCGACGGTCGCGCTGTCGGGCGGGGCGGCGAGGATCGCGGGCAGGGTCGCGCCCCATTCGAAACCGTCTGTCAGAAGGCAGCCGCCCATCCAGTGTATGTCATCCTCGAACCGGTCGGCCGTCGCGCAATTGGCAAGCACCGCCTTGAGCGGTCCAGGTGCATCGACCGCCGCCTGCAGGCTGGCCGTGCCGCCCCAGGATGTGCCGAACATGCCGACAGCACCCGACGACCAGTCCTGTGCCGCGATCCAGGCGATGACCTGACGCGCGTCGTCGAGTTCGGCATCGGCATACATGTCGGGCATGATGCCTTCACTGTCGCCGGAACCGCGCATGTCGACGCGCAGGCAGACATAGCCATGTGCCGCGAAATAGGGGTGATTGCGCTCATCCCGGGCGCGGACCATGTCGCGCTTGCGGTAGGGGATGTATTCCAGGATCGCAGGGAAGGGGCCCGGCCCAGCGGGCCACCAGATGCGTGCGGCAAGACGCGTGCCATCCGCCATCGGGATCCAGACATGCTCCGATTCCCGAACGCTGCTATAGTCGGAACTGTCAATCCTGTCAGGCACTTGAACCTCGCTCCCGCATGTACCGCAGCCAATAGTTCCCAAATAGCGTAATGGCGATAAAGAATTTCACCAGAAAATTCTTTTCATAAGCGAATAATGTGGCAGTATTCCATTGCGACTCACCATCACGGACGCCTGAGGCCGATGGACGGGAATGACACGACCCTTGATCAAGATGCGATCGGCTCGGCCGAGAGCCTGATTTCTCTGGGGTCGGAAATGCGCCAGGTTCGCAAGGCGCGTCTGCTTACGCTCAAAGAGGTGGCGGAGGTGACGGGAATATCCGTCAGTCATCTCAGTGCGATCGAACGCAGCGCCACGAGCCCGTCGCTCGATGTCGTGCACAGGATCGCTGCCGCTTTGGATATCGACCCGGATTGGTTCTTCGCCCGGCGTCCCGGTTCCGGCCCGCTGGAGCGGGCCTATGTCGTGCGCAAGCGAAACCGCCGCGACCTCAACCGCCTTTATCGAGAGGACAAGGACCAGATCGGTCTTTCCGATGAACTTCTGTCCAGCTCGATCGCCGGCCAGATTCTGATGGGTGTCGCGGAATATGAACCGCATTCTGAACGCCCGGGTCATACGATCTATCAGCATGCCGGGGAACAGCACGGGTTCATCCTCGAAGGTCAGCTGGAACTGCAGCTTGAGAACGAGTTCATCACGCTTCAGGAAGGTGACAGTTTCAGCTTTCCGACCGAAATCATTCACAATGCGCGGAACCGGACGGACAAACCTGCTAAACTGATCTGGGCAATCTCCCCGATCGTCATTCCGAAATACGTAGTGGTGGGGGCCCAGGCGGTCCGAAAGGGCCAGACAAGTCAGCAAGGAGAAGGTGGCTCGGGCTAAGAGCCCAAAAGACGGACATACGACAAACAACAGGGAGCTATAACCGATGACGATGAATCTATCAGGGGTTTCGCGGCGTTCGTTCCTCGCTGCGGCAGGTGCATTCGGGGCTGCGACGGTGGCGGTGCCACGCATGGCTTTGTCGCAGGACGGGAAAGTTCTGACACTCAGGTCCTATTCAGACATTCAGGTTCTCGATCCGGCCTTCCGTCTGTCTCTGCCCGAGGGCGATATCATCACCGCGATCTTCGCACCCATGGTGACCCCGCAGCCCGGCGACACATGGGACTGGAAGGCCGTTGCCGTTGACAGCATCGAACAGCTCGACGATGTCACCGTCGCATTTACCCTGAAGGACAATATCGGCTTCACCGATGGTTACGGCCAGATGACGGCCGAAGACGTAAAATTCTCAATCGAGCGTTTTGCCGACCCGGCCATGGAAAGCCCCTATGCAGGCGACTGGTCTGCGCTGAAGGAAGTCGAGGTCAAGGACAAGCTCTCGGGCCTCATCCACCTCAAGAACAAGTTCGTCCCGCTCTGGACAACGACCCTGCCGACGGCGGCTTCCTGCATCTTGTCCAAGCGCGCGATGGAGGAACTGGGCGACAAGATAACGACGAAACCGGTTGCACAATCTGGCCAGTACCTGCTTGCCGAATGGGTGCCCAAGCAGAAAACCATTCTGCGCCGCAACCCCGACTGGCAGCACGAGCCGGGCGGGTTCGACGAGATCCATATCATCCCGATTGAAGACCCTGCGACGGCGGAACGCGGTTTTGAGGCCGGGGACCTTGACTACACCTGGACCTCCGTGTCGTCGATTCCGCGCCTGAAGGAGAACCCGCCCGCAGGCAGCGTCGTGCTGGAAAAGCCATCGCTCGCCTATGTCTGGCTGGGGATGAACCAGGACAACGAGGCGCTCAAGGACGTTCGCATCCGCCGGGCGATCCAGCACGCCATTGACCGCACGTCTGTGGTGGATGCGGCCTATTTCGGGGCTGCTGCCGTGGGCAACGGCATCATCGCGCCGGGCCTGCCGGGATCGCGCGACAGCGTGACCTACGACTATGACCCCGACAAGGCGCGCGCGTTGCTGGCCGAGGCAGGGGCAGAGGGTCTGACGGTAACGCTCGATATCCTCAACCAGTCCGAACGGCTCTCGGCGGCTCAGGTCATTCAGGCCAACCTGGCCGATGTCGGCGTCACCTGCGAAATCAAGCAGAATGACAGCGGCACGTTCTGGACGCTTGGGGCGAAGGAGGGCGATTACTTCATGAACCTCCAGTTGATCCTCAGCCGCTTCTCGATGCAGCCGGACCCGAGCTGGGCCACGGTCTGGTTCACCCCCGAACAGGTCGGCGTCTGGAACTGGGAACGGTTCAACAACGCCGAGTACAAGGACCTGCACGAACAAGGGCTCGTTGAAAGCGACAACGCGAAACGCGACGAGATCTACAAGAAGATGCAGGGGCTCATGGATGAAAGCGGATGCTACGTGTTCCTCACCCATGAGGTCGTTGGCGCGATCCACCGCGACACGATCCAGCCGGGGCTGAAACCGAACGGCGAGTCACTGCTCGCCGAGTTCAAGTCCGCCTAAAGGGACAGGGGCGGCCCGCAAGGGTCGCCCCGCCATTTCACCAGCATGCTGCATTATACCCTCTCACGCCTCGGGCTGGCCGTGCTCATCGTCTCCGTGGCGATGCTGATCCTGTTTTCCATGATCTACCTGATCCCGGGCGACCCTGCCGCCGTGGCGCTCGGCCCGCGTGCAACGGCCGCGATGCGCGAGGCGCTGCGGATCAAGATGGGACTCGATCAGCCGGTCTGGGTGCAGTTCTGGAACTTCTTCATCAATGCCTGGCAGGGCGATCTGGGGAACGAGGTTCTGTCGGACAGACCAGTTTCCCGTGTCGTTCTGGAACAGTTGCCCTACACGCTCGCGCTGATCGCGGGCGGCATGGTCTGGTCGGTCGCGCTCGGCATTCCGCTTGGCTGCTGGGCCGCCGTGAAGCGCGGCAGCCTTGCCGACCGGCTGGTTGGCGTTCTCAGCGTCGCGGTCATCGCGGTGCCGTCCTTCGTCGTCGCGATCTACGCGCTTCTCATCTTCGCTGTGTCACTGCGCTGGTTGCCGGCGATCGGGGCAGGGGAGCCGGACGATCTCGGCGACCAACTCGTCCATCTCATTCTGCCCTCCATCGCTGTCGGGCTCGGCTGGGTCGGATACATCGCGCGCATGGTCCGCGCCTCGATGCTGGAGGTGCTGGAGGCGCAGCATATCCGCACCGCGCGCGCCTTTGGCCTGCCCGACAACCAGATCACCTATCAATACGCGCTGACCATCGCGATCCTGCCGACGATCACGCTGCTCGGTGTCGGGATCGGGCAGATGCTGTCCTCGGCGGTCTTCGCCGAGATCGTCTTCGCCCGTCCGGGTGTCGGCAAGCTCGTCTACGATGCGATCCTGACCCGCAACTACCCGCTCGTCACCGGCGCCGTGCTCGTAACGACCGTTCTCTTCGTCCTCATCAACCTCGTCGCCGATCTCATTGTCGGAGCCCTTGATCCCCGTGTCCGCAGCAGTTTCTAACACCTTACGGTCCGCCCGACGGATCATGGCTGAGCCTTTGGGCGCGCTCGGGATCATATTGGTATTGCTGGTCGTCGGCGGCGCGGTCTTTGCTGACCTGATCGCCAGCGCCGATCCGAACAAGATCGCGCCGCGCGACCGGTTTCTTTCACCCTCCATCGACCACCTGATGGGCACCGATCAGTTGGGCCGCGATCTCTTCGCACGGGTCCTGCATGGTGGGCGGATCGCGCTTTCGGTCGCGCTCTTTGCCACCGCGGCGTCGCTCGCGGTTGGAATCGTGTTGGGGCTGATCGCCGGTTACGGGCCGCGCTGGCTCGACAACATCATGATCCTTGTCTTCGATGCTCTGAAAAGCTTTCCGACCGTCATGCTGGCACTGGCGCTTGTGACGCTCTTCGGCCCGTCGCTGACGGCGGTCGTTGTTGTCGTCGTCCTTGTGAACGTGCCAGGTTACGCGCGGATCATCCGCACCCAGACGCTGGCGCTGAAATCGGCTGAATTCGTCACAGCCGCACAAAGCATGGGGGCAGGGGCCGGACGTATCCTCAGGGTACATGTCCTGCCGAACGTGATCGGTCCCCTGCTGATCCTCGCCTCGATGGACATCCCCGTCGTCATCGCAATCGAGGCCGGGATGTCATTTCTCGGCCTCGGTGTGCGACCGCCGACCCCGTCCTGGGGCGCGATCCTGAACGACGGTTTCACCGCGATCCGGGATACGCCATGGATCGCTGTCGCGGGCGGGCTTCCGATCATCCTGACGACGCTTGGGTTCACCTTCCTTGGCGAAGCCCTGCGCGATGTGTTCGATCCCAGACTGAAGGGGCGCGGATGACGGTCCTGTCGATCCAAAACCTCAATGTGACCTTCTCGACCGAAGGCGGTGACCTGCATGCGCTGAAGGACGTGTCCTTTGAGGTACCCGAACGGCGCATCGTCGGCATCGTCGGCGAATCCGGCTGCGGCAAGTCGACCCTGATCAACGCGATCCTCGGGCTGCTCGCCGATAACGGTCGTGTTTCTGGTGGCGAGATGATGTTTCAGGGGCGCGACCTGTCGCGTTTGTCCCCGCGCGAGATGACGGCACTGCGCGGCCCGCAGATCGCGACGGTGTTTCAGGACCCGATGGGCGCGCTGAACCCGGTCATCTCGGTCGGGCGGCAGATGACCAACATCCAGTACCGCTCTGGCCTGAGCAAGGCGGAGAAGGCCGAGCGCGCGGTGGCGATGCTGCGCCGCGTGCGCATCCCCGACCCCGAGGCGGCGCTCGCGCGGTTCCCGCACCAGTTTTCGGGCGGCATGAAGCAACGCATCGCCATCGCCATGGCGCTGATGATGGAGCCTGCGCTCTTGATCGCGGATGAACCGACGACCGCGCTCGACGCGACGCTGGAGGTCGCGACGATCGAGCTGTTGCAGGAGCTTCAGGCCCAGATCGGTTGTTCTGTTCTTTTCATTTCGCACCATCTGGGCGTGATCGCTGAGCTTTGCGAGGATGTGGTCGTCATGTATGCGGGCGAGGTGGTTGAGCGTGGCACCACCCGTCAGGTCTTCAACTCCTCGCGTCATCCCTATACCGAACGGCTTTTAGACTGCGACCCCGCCCGGCAATCGAGCCGCACCCGGCATCTGCCGACGATCCCGGGCGAAATTCCCGATCTGCGCGCCCGTCCGCCCGGCTGCATCTTCGCGCCGCGCTGTCACCGCCGGGCACCCGTCTGCGATACTCCGCCGCCGGAAGAAACCGTTCAGAGCGGCCATGTCGCCCGTTGCCACATGGTGACGCCATGATCCTGTCTGTCCGCGATCTTCAGGTCTCGTTCCCGGTCGGGCGACTCATGAGCCGCAGCGCCATTCTCGGTGTTGCCGGGGTCAGTTTCGATATCGCCGCCGGGGAAACCTTCGCGCTCGTCGGCGAAAGCGGCTCGGGGAAGACGACGCTCGCGCGGGCGGTCAACTTGCTGCAGCCAATCTCGGCGGGCGAGATCACTTTCGACGGCAAACGGATTGACGGTCTCAGGGGGGCGGACACGAAACCGCTGCGCCGCGAGATGGCGATGATGTTCCAGGACCCGGTCGGCTCGCTCTCGCCGCGGATGCAGGTCCGTGACATCGTGACCGAACCGTTCCGCGTCCATGGTGTGGAGGCCGATCTCAGGGCCGAGGCAGACCGCCTTCTGTCCCTTGTCGGGCTTTCGGGCGATTTCGCCAACCGGTTTCCGCATCAGCTGTCGGGCGGGCAGGCGCGGCGCGTCGGCGTCGCTCGGGCCATCGCGCTCAACCCGAAACTCATCATCGCCGACGAACCAACCGCCGGGCTTGACGTCTCGGTGCAGGGCGAGGTGCTGAACCTCTTGAACGAACTGCGCGAACGGCTCGGGCTCGCCATGCTGATCATCACCCACAACCTGCATGTCGTGCACCATGTCGCTGACCGGATGGCAGTGATGTATCTCGGGCGCTTCGTCGAGACGGGCGAGACCGAGGCGATCTTTCAGGCGCCCGCGCATCCCTATACAGCCGCACTCCTCAGCGCCAATCCCGAACCCGATCCGGACAAGGCGAAGGACCGGATTTCGCTTCCGGCCGAGGTGCCGTCGCTGCTTGCGCGGCCAACGGGATGCGAGTTCCACACGCGTTGCCCGTGGGCACAGGCGCGGTGCAGGACCGAGGCCCCGGCGGCCCAGGGCACGGACCGCCGCATCGCCTGCCATTTTCCGTTGTCGCCGGGCGCACGCCCCCCGGCCTTTAAGGAGACCGCGCCATGACAGAGGTGATTGAAACCGTCTGGGTCCCCATGCCCGACGGGGTGAAGCTTGCCGCGCGGCTGTGGCTGCCCGACGGCGCACGGCAAAAGCCGGTCCCGGCGGTCCTCGAATACATCCCCTATCGCCGCCGCGACCGCACCCGGATGCGCGATGAAAGCATGCACCCCCATTTCGCCGCTGCGGGCTATGCCGCGATCCGGGTCGACATTCGCGGCTATGGCGACAGCGAGGGCGTCGCTGAAGACGAGTATTCGCATCAGGAGATTCAGGACGGCCACGACGTCATTCAGTGGATCGCCGAACAGGACTGGTGCGATGGCAATGTCGGCATGTTCGGCAAAAGCTGGGGCGCCTACAATTCATTCCAGGTCGCGGCGACCCGTCCGCCCGCGCTCAAGGCCATCGCGCCGGTCATGGGCTGCGATGACCGCTGGCGCGAGGACATCCATTTCTATGGCGGCTGCCTTGCCAACGACAATTTCTGGTGGGGCTCGATCATGCAGCTCTACAACGCCATGCCGCCCGATCCGGCGATCGTCGGTGCGGATCGTTGGGAAACGATGTGGCGCGAGCGGCTGGAGGCGATGCGATTCTGGCCCGCGATGTGGCTGGAGCATCAGACACATGACGAGATGTGGCGGCGCGGCTCGATCTCAGAGAACTATGCCGATGTCGAGGTGCCGGTCTATTTCTTCGGCGGTTGGGCAGACCTCTTCCGCGATACGCCGTTTCGCATCGCCGAGCATCTGAAGGGGCCGGTGAAGGTGCTGATGGGGCCATGGGCCCACCTTTATCCACATGAGGGCAGCCCGACCCCGAAAGCAGATTTCGTGGCCGAGGTGATCCGGTTCTGGGATCACTGGCTGAAGGGGCAGGATACCGGGCTGATGGATGAACCGCCGCTGCGGTTCTGGTTGCAGGACAGCATCGCCCCTGCCGGAAGCCAGGATCACAGGCCAGGCCGCTGGGTGGAGGAGGCACGGTGGCCATCACCGAATGTGTCCGACCGGGTGCTTTGGCTGAATTCTGACGGGCTGGGTGAAGTGCCGCAGGAGGGAGCGGACATGGCGATCTGCTCGCCGCAGACCTTCGGCTCGGCTGGCGGCGACATGTGTTCCTTCGCCATCCCCGGCGACATGCCGACCGATTGCCGGAGCGATGCTGGCGGTGCGCTGCAGCTTCACGGTCCGGTGCTCGATGCGCCCGTCGACATCCTTGGTCAGCCGACACTCGACCTCCACATCGGCGCCGATCGTCCACAGGGCATCGTTGCGGTCTTGCTGATCGATGAGGCGCCCGATGGCGCGCAGACCCTGATCACGCGCGGGTTCTGCAACCTGACCCATCGACACGACGACACCACTCCCGCCCCTGTCATCCCGGGCGAGGAGATGGCGGTGACCGTACCGCTGCACGGAATCGGCTACCGGGTTCTGGAAGGGCATCGGTTGGTCGTGCAGGTCGCGTCGGCCTATTGGCCGATCCTCTGGCCTGCACCTGAGCCGGTGACGCTGACGCTAAGCGCCGGAACGTCGGCGCTTCATCTGTCGGTGCGCACCGCGACACCCGACGCCCCCGAACCGCGAGAGCTGCCCGACCCGCCGAAGCACGAGGGCCGTCGCCCGGTCACGCGGGTGCGCGACGGGTCAATGGAGCGTTCGATCCATGCCGACCTGACAACCGGCCTTGAAACCCAGCGTTTCTTCCTCGATGGCGGTGTCTTCGGCCCCGTGGGCGATCTAAGGCTCGACGATATCGGCACGGTTCTGGGCGATATCTCCGACCGCCGCTACACGATCCACGCTGCCGACCCGCTGACCGCGCGCGCGACGATGGAGCAGGAGGCGCGGTTCACCCGCGATGACTGGAAGGTGCGGATCAAGACCTATGCCGAACAGACTGCGACAGCGACCGATTTTCACCTGACCGCCCGGATCCAATGCTGGAGCGGTGACGATCTGTTCTTCGAGGACGACCAGTCCTTCACCATCCCGCGCAACGGAATGTAAGCCATGCCCGATATTCCCGTCCGAACCAACTTTCCCCGAAAGATCCGCGAAATTGAGAACTGCTGGATCCCGATGCCCGACGGCACCAAGCTGGCAGCGCGGATCTGGCTTCCCGAGGATGCCGAGGCCGACCCGGTGCCCGCGATCCTTGAATACCTGCCCTATCGCAAGCGCGACGGAACGGTGGAACGGGACCACCTGACCCATCCCTATTTCGCGGGCTTCGGTTATGCCGGGGTGCGGGTGGACATGCGCGGCACCGGCGACAGTGAGGGCGTGTGCAAAGGCGAATACCTGTTGCAGGAGCAGGACGATTGCCTTGCCGTGATCGAATGGCTCGCCGCCCAGCCCTGGTGTTCCGGCAAGGTGGGCATGATCGGGATCAGCTGGGGCGGGTTCAACGGCTTGCAGGTCGCCGCGCGGCGACCGCCCGCACTTGGTGCGGTGATTTCGCTCTGTTCGACCGACGACCGCTATGCCGATGACATTCACTTCATGGGCGGCGCCTGCCTGACCGACAAGCTGGCATGGGGCGCGACCGCCTTTGCCATCGCCCACACTCCGCCTGACCCGGCGATCGTCGGCGAAAGGTGGAGGGACATGTGGAAGGAACGGCTGGAGGGCAACGGTCTCTGGATGCTCGACTGGTTCCGGCACCAGCGGCGCGACGACTTCTACCGCCATGGCTCGGTCTGCGAGAACTATGCCGACATCAAAGTGCCGGTCTATGCGGTCGGCGGTTATGCGGACGGCTATACCAATCCGATCTTCCGGATGATGGAGCATCTGCCGGGGCCACGTAAGGCGCTGGTGGGGCCCTGGGCGCACAAATATCCGCATTTTGCCACGCCCGCGCCGCGCATTGGCTTCCTGCAGGAATGCCTGCGCTGGTGGGACCAGCATCTGAAGGGGATCGAGACCGGCATCATGGATGAACCGATGATGCGGCTCTGGATGCAGGACCCGGTCGCGCCCAGCCCCTATGCGGTGGACCGCCCGGGACGCTGGCTGGGTCTGACCGGATGGCCGCGGACCGGGCAGGAGTTGCGCGTGCTGCATGTCGCGCCAGACGGAATGCACGATACGGCTCCGGCAGATGCCGGGCCGATTACGCTCTGTTCACCCGAAAACGCGGGCTCTGCGGCCCAGACATGGTGCATCTACGGCACCGGTCCTGACGGGGCACTGGACCAGAACACTGAAGCAGGGCGGATGTCGTTCTTCGAAACCGCGCCCATTGCCGAAGACATGGAGATCCTCGGCTTCCCGCTTTTGAAGACCCGCGTGGTCAGCGATGTGCCGCAGGCGAACCTCGCCGCAGTTCTGTCGATGGTCGCGCCGGATGGCAGCGCGCGGCTGGTCTGTTTCGGGGTGCTTAACCTCACGCACCGCAACAGCCATTCCGACCCCGAACCGCTGCCAACAGGCACGCCGGTCGATGCGGTGGTGCAACTGAACGTGATTGGCCAGCGGATACCGGCGGGCTACAAGCTCCGGCTCGCGCTCGCCACGGCCTATTGGCCGATCATCTGGCCCTCGGCGGAAAAGGCGACGCTCTCCCTCACTGATACGCGGCTGGAACTGCCACTGCACGACCGGACGCATGACGGGCCGGAACTGCCGGCCTTTGGCCCTGCCGAAGGTGCGGCCCCGCTTCGTACCGAGACCATTGAGGCGGGATCAGGCCACAGGACCCTGACGAAAGACTATGCCACGGGGATCGAGACCTATACCCGCTACGGCGACACCGGGCGGGTGCGGCATCTGCACACAGACATGACCGTCCGCTATGTCGATGAAGACCAGTTCCGCATTCACCCGGACGATCCGAACTCGGCTACGGCGACGATGCGCTGGCACAAATCCTACGGGCGCGGGGACTGGCAGGCGGAGGTCGCGGTGTCGGTCAAAGTCGCGGCTTTGCGGGACGTCTGGCAGATCGACGCACGGCTGGAGGCGCGGGACGGTGATGGGCTCGTTTCCGAAAAAACGTGGTCTGAGGCGGTTCCGAGAGATCTTGTCTGAACACGACCGGCGTGACCCCGCGGCGAATGGAGGAGTGTGAATGGGTGCATTTCCCGACTTTGGGCCGGGCGTGGAGATCCACAGCCTGACCGCCAACGGCGTCACGATGCGGGTCGCGATCGAGGGCAGTGGCCCCGAAATCGTGTTCATCCCTGGCGGGGACACCACTGCCGAGGGCTATTCCCAGCAATTCGCGCGGCTCCGCGACAGTTTCCGCTGCATCTCCTACGACCCGCGCGGCGCTGGGGCCACGACCTCGCCGCCCGCGCCATGGACGATGGCCGACTACGCCCGCGACTGCGCGGCGGTGATCGACGCCTTCTGTGGCGGCCCGGCCATTGTCTGCGGTCTGTCTCTCGGCGGGTTGGTGACACAGCAGACGGCCATCGACTTCCCCGACAAGGTCCGGCTCGCCATCCCGATGGGAACCTCGGCCTATATCGACGGCTTCACCCGTGACTGGATGCAGGCCGAGATTGACCTGCGCAAGGACGGGATCGTGCTACCCGACTATTTCCTCGCCCCGCATTACGCGCCCTATGCCTTCCCGGCCAAGGCCCTTGGCGATCCCATCCTCTGGGCCGAGATCAAGGCTGCCTATACCGAACGGTTCCGCGACCGGAACCCGAAAGACCTGATCGACCAGTGGGAATCCTGCCTGGAGTTCGACTGCCGGGAGGGCCTGAAGACCTGTCCCGTGCCGATCCATGTCATTGCGTTTTCCGAGGATGTTCAGACCCCGCCCGCCATGTGCAAGGTGGTCTCCGACCTCGCGCCAAAAGGCGTGCTGCACGAGATCCCCGGCCTCGGCCATGTCTCGGTCGCCCGGCACCGGCCCGATATCGTCGCGGCAAAACTGCGCGATATCATTTCAGAGGAGCTGGCGCATGCGGCGAGCTGACGCCCCGCGCAGCAAAGATGGTCAGCGATGACCCGGATCGCGATCGCCGGTTTTCAGCACGAAACAAATACCTTCACACCCGGTCGCGCGGGCATGGCGGAGTTCGAAATGGCCGACAGCTGGCCCGCGCTCCTCACCGGCACCGAGGTTATCGAAGGCACGCGCGGCATGAACCTGCCCATCGCCGGTTTCGCGGCTGCCGCCGGCGTGGTTCCCGGTCTCACGCTCGTCCCGATCCTTTGGTGCGCCGCCGAACCGTCCGGCCCGGTGACCGACGACGCCTTCGACGTGATTGTCGGCCGTATCGTCGACGGCGTGCGGCAGGCAGGCGCGGTCGATGCGGTCTATCTGGACCTGCATGGCGCGATGGTCACGGAAAGCCTTGAGGATGGCGAGGGCGAACTGCTCCGCCGGTTGTGCGATCAGGTCGGTCCCGATTTGCCGGTCGTCGTCAGCCTCGACCTGCATGCCAATCTGACCGCCGAGATGGTGCGGCACACGAATGCCATCTGCATCTATCGGACCTATCCCCATCTCGACATGGCCGAAACCGGCGCGCGCGCTTTCGCTGCCCTTCAGGCCCAACTGAGAGGTCAGAGGCCTGCAAAGGCGTTTCGACAGGTGCCCTATCTCGTGCCGCTTCACGCCCAGCACACGGGCAGCGATCCGGCGCGGGCTCTTTATGCAGGGCTTGACCGGTTTACGGACGGGCCATCGACCTACGCCGAACTCGCGCTTGGATTCACCGCCGCCGACATCGCGGATGCCGGACCCGCTATCGTCGCTTATGCGCCCTCGGAAAGTGAAGCCAACAGGATGGCCGATACCGTCCTCGCGGATATGCTTGCGGTCGAGTCCCGGGTCGACTGCACACTTCTGTCTCCCGCAGTCGCCGTCGCCCGTGCCATGGCCGCGCCGCCGGGGCGACCGGTGGTGATCGCCGATGTGCAGGACAATCCCGGCGCGGGGGGAACGGCGGACACGACGGGGCTTCTGCGGGCACTGGTCGATCTGGGCGCGACAGGCGCGATCCTCGGCCTGATGCACGATCCCGAATTGGCCAGGACAGCGCATCATGCCGGGGCAGGGGCGGTCATAGCGGGCGCGATGGGTGGCCGGTCGGGCATACCGGGCGACAGGCCCTTCATCGGGCAGTTCCGCGTCGAAACACTCAGCGACGGTCAGTGTCACTATACCGGCGAGATGTATGGTGGAGGCGTGGCGACCTTGGGTCCGAGCGCGGTGCTGCGGGTGATCGACGGTAATAGTGACGTCCGCGTCGTCGTCACCTCGATCCGCAACCAGTGCCTCGACCGCGCGCAGTTCACCCATTTTGGCCTCAGGCCTGAAGCGGCGCGTATCGTTTGCGTCAAAAGCACGGCCCATTTCCGGGCCGATTTTGAACCGCTGGCCCGAGAGATTCTACTGGTAAACGCCCCCGGTACATTTCCCTGCGTTCTATCGGATGTTGTCTACAAGAAGCTGCGCCCCGGTGTGCGGCTTGGTCCATCAGCCCGCTGAGATACTGCCGCCGATGGTCGGCCGCCAAACCAGTCTAGACACCTCTGTACCAAATATCCGCACAGAAGACTGCATTATGTATTTATCAATAGGATTGACTCCGTTCACATATGTACGGAAAGGTGATACAGAAGGCCGGTGGAACGCCGTTCAGCGGCGGCAAGGATGGGGGG
Organism: Albidovulum aestuarii; assembly: GCF_029961185.1. GTDB lineage: Bacteria > Pseudomonadota > Alphaproteobacteria > Rhodobacterales > Rhodobacteraceae > Albidovulum > Albidovulum aestuarii. Next base: position 261,857 of record NZ_JASBQQ010000004.1, read on the forward strand.
ATACCGCATGAAGTCGCACTACAGGGTCGTCGTGATCGGGGGTGGGGTTGTCGGGACCTCGGTGCTCTATCATCTGGCCAAGCTGGGATGGACCGATGTCTGCCTGATCGAACGTTCTGTGCTGACGGCGGGATCGTCCTGGCACGCAGCGGGCGGGTTTCATGCCCTGAACGCCGATCCGAACATTGCCTCATTGCAGGCCTATACCATCGACCTCCTGAGCGAGATCGAGAAGGAAAGCGGCCAGTCGGTCGGTATGCATATGACAGGCGGCATGACGCTGGCCGGAACGCCCGACCGCTGGGAATGGTTGCAATCCGCCTACCGCACCTTCCAGTCCATCGGCATCGAGGACGTGCGACTGATCACGCCCGAGGAAGCCAGGGAAAAGTGTCCGGTGATGTCCACCCACGGTATCCTTGGCGGCATGTGGGCGGATCGCGAGGGCTATGTCGATACGACCGGCACAGTGCAGGCCTATGCCGGTGCTGCGAAAAAGCGCGGCGCGACGGTGATCGAACATAACCGCGTGCTGGAACTGAACCAGACGGCAGAGGGCTGGCAGGTCGTGACCGAAAAGGGCACCGTCACCTGCGAACATGTCGTCAATGCCGCCGGTCTCTGGGCCAAGCAGGTGGGTCGGATGGCGGGAATCGAACTGCCGGTCTCGCCCCTGAACCACCACTACCTGATCACAGAGACGATCCCTGAGATCGCCGAACTGGATCACGAGGTGCCGCTGGTCGTCGACCTCGAAGGCTTCACCTATATGCGGCAGGACCAGAAGGGGATGCTTCTGGGCATCTACGAGATTGACCACCAGCACTGGATGATGGATGGCGCGCCGTGGGAATACGGGTTCCAGTTGCAGCAGGAAGACCCCGACCGGATCGAGCGTGAACTGATCCTGGGGTTTGAGCGTTACCCGGTCCTGCAGAAGGTCGGGATCAAGACCTGGGTCAATGGTGCCTTCACCTTCTCGCCCGACGGCAACCCGCTGGTCGGCCCTGTGCGCGGCAAGCCCGGCTACTGGTGCGCCTGCGCGGTCATGGCGGGCTTCCTGCAGGGCGGCGGTGTCGGCAAGAGCCTTGCCGAATGGATCATCGAGGGCGAGCCGGAGGCGGATATCTTCGGCATGGATGTGGCGCGTTACGGTGCCTTTGCCGAGAACAAGGAGTTCATTCGCCAGACCACGGGACAGTTCTATACCCGCCGCTTCGTGATGACCTATCCGAATGAACAGCTTCCTGCCGGCCGTCCACTGAAAATGGCACCGGCTTATAGCGAGATGACAGCGGCCGGGTGCAAATGGGGCGCGAGTTACGGGCTGGAGCTGCCGCTGTACTTCGCACCTGAGGGGTTTGAGGAAAAGCCAACGCTGAAACGGTCGAACGCCTTCCCGCTCGTGGCTGAGGAATGCCGCGCGGTGCGCGAGGCGGTGGGGCTTCTCGACATATCGGGTTTTTCTCGGTTTGAGGTGAAAGGCCCGGGGGCAGAAGCCTGGCTCGACCGGGTCATGGCCTGCAAATTGCCCGGCCCGGGCCGCGCACGGCTGGCGCCGATGCTGTCGGAGGCGGGCAAGCTGAAGGGCGACCTGACCGTCTTCAACTGGGGCGACGGCACCTGGTGGATCATGGGCAGCTACTACCTGCGCGCCTGGCATATGCGCTGGTTCGCCGACCATGCGGGCACCGGCGTGATTCTGCGCGACATCTCGGACGCGACGGTCGGATTCAGCCTGTCCGGCCCGAAGAGCCGTGCGGTGATCGAAAAACTGACCGATGGCCCGATCGGCGACCTGCCCTTCATGGGCTGCAGCACCTTCGATATTGGCCTGATCCGGACCAAGGTCGGCCGCCTGTCGGTCACCGGCGAGCTTGGCTATGAAATCCACTGCGGCGCGGCCGAACATATCGCGCTCCGACGGCTGCTGTTGGAGGCGGGCGCCGGTCATGGCCTGCGCGAGGTTGGCTTCAACGCACTCCTGTCGCTCCGGCTGGAAAAGTCCTTCGGGATCTGGAGCCGGGAATTCACTCAGGCCTACACGCCCGGCGAAACCGGCATGGACCGCTGGATCGCCTGGGACAAGGGAGAGTTCATCGGCAAGACAGCGGCCGGGGCCGAACGCAAGGCAGGGCCGTCACGGCGCGTCGTGATGCTGGAAGTGGATGCGACGGATGCCGATGCCTCGGGCTATGAACCGATCTGGCAAAACGGTAACCGGGTCGGCTTCGTCACCTCGGGCGGATACGGCCATACGATGGGTAAGTCCTACGCGCTTGCGATGATCGACAAGGGCGCGAACGAGGTCGGGACGAAACTCACGACACATATCGTCGGCCAGGAACGGCAGGCTTGCGTGATTGCCGCCTCTCCCTATGACCCGGACGGTATGGCGATGCGAGGATGAGATGAAAGGGCTGGAATCCGATTTCAACGCACTGACCAGCGCGCGCTTCCGCGCCGATCCCTATCCGATACTGGCGCATATGCGTGAGCATCACCCGGTCTTCCGGCTCTCACCGGGTCTGACGGAAAGCTGGCACGTCTTTCGGTATGACGATGTGCGGGACCTCTTGCTGAAACCTGATCTCTTCTCCTCGGACCGCAGTCTGCAGGGGGGTGGCGATCTGGCCGACGCCAATGTCGCGTTCCTTTTCAACAACATGATCTCAGCCGCGGGCGAAAAGCACCGCCGCCTGAGAATGCTGGCCAATCGTGTGTTCATGGCCAAGGCCATCGAGGCCCTTCGCCCGGCGGTCGAGACCGTGGTTGAGGAACGGATCGCGTTTGCCCTGTCAGCCGATGAATTTGACCTGGTGGAAGATTTTGCCGCGCATATCACCGTGGCCATGATCTGTGCCGTCCTCGGCTTGCCGAAGGCCGATATGGCACGCATCCGCGGCTGGACGGCGGTTCTGGGTGATAATTCCGGCGCGGTTACATGGCTGGAGAAGATGGAACCCGCGCTTGCGGAACGCGGTCGCCGGGCCGCGGAGGAAATGACAGCCTATTTCCGCGACTTCCTGTCTCGCCCTGCCGCAGGTGACAGCCTGCTCGCGACATTCCGCGACCTTGAGGTCGAAGGCGAGAGGCTGTCCGAGGGGGAGCTTCTGTCGATGGCCATGCTTCTTCTTCTGGCCGGGAATGAGACGACGACGAACCTCATCACCAATTTCGTGCGCCTGCTTGATGGCTTTCCCGTGGAGGCCGCACGGCTCCGGGCAGACCCTGACATGACCGACGGTGCGGTTGACGAAACGTTGCGCATGAGAAACTCGATCCGGAATATCGATCGCTTCGCCTTGCAGGACATGGAGATGCACGGGGTCACGATCCCGAAGGGCGGCCGCGTCGTGGTCTGGCTGACGGCTGCGAACCGCGATCCGCAGGTTTTCGACGCGCCGGATGACTTTCAGCCAGACCGCACGCCCAATCGTCACCTCGCCTTCGGACAGGGGATGCATATGTGCCTTGGCGCCTCGCTTGCGCGGCTGGAAACCCGCATCGCGGCCCGGGCTATCCTGACGCAAACTTCGGCGATCGAACTGACGGGACCCGCCGAGCTTGGCGTTAACGCCAATTTCGACAACGTGACGCGCCAGATGGTGCGGTTCCACGGAAGGGGTTAGGGAGCATGAGGGAAACCCATCGGACCGGGCGCAGACGCGCCAGCGGCCAACAGACGCAAACCCAGCGCGAAACCAATTACCGGCAGTTGCGCAATCCCTTCCCACCGATGCGGGTTTTTTCGGACGACCAGATTGCGGCGATGCATGATACGTCCCTGCGCGTCCTCGAGGACCTTGGCATCCGCATCCTTCTGCCCGAGGCGCGTGCAATCTTCCGTGCGGCGGGCGCGCGAGTGGACGAAGACAGCCAAATGGTCTTCCTCGGTCGCGACATCGTGGCAGAGGCATTGATCACGGCGCCGCGCAGCATCAGGCTACGGGGCGGCACGCCGGAACGCGACCTCCTGCTGGAGCTTGGTAGCCTGACCTTCCAACCGGGCGCGGGCTGCCCCCACGCGACCGATCTCGAACGCGGGCGGAGGCCCGGAACAGAGCGCGATTTTCGCGAACTCGTACAACTGACCCAGGCTTTTGACGTCCTGCACATGGTCCCGCCACTGGTCGAACCGCAGGACGTGCCGGTGCATCTGCGCCACTACGCCACGATGAAGGCCCAGATCGAACTGTCGGACAAAGTGCCCTTTGTCTTCTCCCGCGGCACGCCGCAGGTGTTGGAAAGCTTCGACATGCTGAAGCTCGCGCGAGGCCTCGACGACGGAGCATTTGCAGCCCAACCGCATTGCTACACGATCATCAACACCAACTCGCCCCGCCAGATCGACATACCGATGGCGCAGGGGCTGATCGACTTCGCGCGCGCCGGACAGGTGGCGATTGTGACGCCCTTCACGCTGATGGGGGCGATGGCGCCGATCACGGTCGCGGGTTCAATCACGCTCAGCCATGCCGAGGCGCTGGCGGCGATCACGCTCAGTCAGCTTGCCCGGCCCGGAGCGCCGGTGATGTACGGCACCTTCACCTCGAACGTCGACATGAAGTCCGGCGCCCCGGCGCTTGGCACGCCCGAGCATTTCAAGGCCTCTCTAGCCGCCGGGCAATTGGCCCGGCTCATTGGCCTGCCGTGGCGCTGCGCCACAGGATCGGCTGGCAATATCAACGACGCGCAGGCCGCGCACGAGACGCAATTCGCGCTCTGGGGCTGCCTCATGGCGGGGGCGACGACCATCATCCATGCCGCAGGTTGGCTCGAAGGCGGGTTGAGTATCAGCTATGAAAAGATGATCACGGACATCGAGGCGCTGCAGATGGTGGCCGAACTTTGCGCTGCAACCCCTTGCACCAGCGACGAGATCGGTTTTGACGCCATCGCCGAGGTCGCACCCGGCGGGCATTTCTTTGCCACGACCCAGACCATGGCCCGCTACCAGACGGAATTCTACGAGCCGATCGTCGCCGACTGGTCGAACTTCGGCACGTGGACGGAACGCGGTGCGGTCGACGCCAATACCCGCGCGACCGGGATCTGGAAGCGCATCGTAGCCGAGGACTGGCGCGCGCCTCTCGCCCCCGGCAGGATGGAGGCCGTCAACGATTACATCACGCGCCGGACCGCCGAGGGCGGTGCGCCGCCGGAGAGCTGAACATGACGCGCGACAACGGCAAGATCGTGAAATTGCAGCGCGAGGAAACAAACGCTGGCCCGCGCGTCACCCGCGACGACTGGCTGAACGTCGCCCGCGACATTCTTTTGTCTGACGGCGTTGCCGAGGTAAAAGTGCTGACCATCGGTGAGCGCCTGCAGGTCGCCCGGTCCTCATTCTACTGGTATTTCAAAAGCCGAAAGGACCTCCTCGACGCGCTTCTGGCAGACTGGGAGGCGACGAACACCGCGATCCTCGTGCGGCATTGCGAGATGCCTGCCCAGACGATCACCGGTGCGGTCTGCAACTTCTTCCGCTGCTTCGTTGACCCGGCGTTGTTTGACCAGCGGCTTGACTTCGCGGTCCGCGAATGGGCGCGGCGCGACGGCTCGGTCCGCCGGGTCATCGACCGGGCCGACGACACGCGGCTGGCTGCGGTGGCTGCGATGTTCCGCCGACATGGTTATTCGGACTACGAGGCCGATGTGCGCGCCCGCATCCTCTACTTCATGCAGCTCGGCTACCACGCCCTGGATCAGAGCGAGCCGATGCGGATCCGCATGGGGCGGCTCGAAGGCTATCTGCTTGGGTTCACAGGCAGGGAAGCTACTCGCGAAGAGGTCGAAGCATTCCGCTCCTGGGCAATCGCAGTAGCAAGGGGATGACGACCGGGGAAGGTTCCTTCATTTTTCTGCATGAGGACCGCCGCGCCTCCTACGGCTGGCGCCCGGCCTGGGCAGAGGCCATCCTTTGGCCCGCAAATGGGGCTATAGTCCTGGGCAAAGGCAGACACGGCCGCGCGACGGCCGAGCAGTGATCCGGGAAACCCGGTTATCGTCAGGGCGGCGCATCAAACCGCCGACAACAAGAAAACCCGCGACCATCCCGTCGTAGTATTCTTGTCTGACCTGCATGGCGGCCTGGGGAACAGGTAATTTCCCATTCGCGAATGAACCGTTAAATGATCTTCAGGGTGACAAACCTAGGCGCGGCGCGCGATGTGTGAAGCCATTGCTTGGGGTGACACAGCTACCGGAAACTCGGTTGTGTGAGATCTGAAGGCGCGCTCATTCATGGGCGAATAACCGAACCGGGTCCGGAACACCTTCGAGAAATGCGATGCGGAATTGAATCCGCACGCCACCGCGATTTCAGAGATGCTTGCCTCGGATTGAAGCAGGAGGTTCCGGGCACGGTTTAGGCGCAGCGCGAGCCAATAGCGCATCGGTGCGGTGTTAAGATGTTTCGCGAAGATCCGCTCCAGTTGTCGGCAGGATATTCCCAGCTCTTCCGCAATTTCGTGCGAAGTGATCGGTGTTTCGATGTATTCGTTCATCAGCGCGATGGCCTTGCCGAGCAGCTTGTTGCGGACGCCGTGTCGAAGCTGTGCGGAAAAGCGTTGTGGCGACGTGCCGTCCCGCATGCCGGAACACACAAGTTGTTCGGCAATCGCAATGGCGAGATCGCGACCATGATCCTTTAAGATGATGTGAAGCAAGAGGTCCACTGTCGCAGTGCCCCCGGAACAGGTCGGATGGGTCGCATCGGCGACAAAGAGCGATCTGGTAAGACTCACGGTCGGAAATCGTTCCAGAAAGACGTCGTGATAGGCCCAATGGATTGCGGCTTCCTTCCCGGCGAGGAGCCCCGCCTTGGCAAGAAAGTAAGCGCCCGAGCAAATCCCGCCTATTATCGCGCCATGGGCCCTTTGCGTTCGTATGTATGCGCCGAGATCGGCGCATTGACTTCGAAACGCCTCATCGCCTGAAACGATCAGGAGCCTTTGCCTGCGTCCCAATTGTATCAGTCCACGATCCACGGACGTGTGCAGGCCGTTGGAAGCCGTCACCGGCTTGCCGTCGACGGACGCGAGGCTCCACCTGTAGATTTCCTTACCCGCGACGAAATTCGCCAGGCGGAGTGGTTCAATTGCGCAAGTCAAAGCAATCTGCGGGAAGCCGTCGGTCAGAAGGAATACGAAATGAGACGCCTCTCTCATGGATGAAATTTCCTTATGTTACGGCGCAGTCGGGACGATTCAGGCTTGTTGCCACTGAGACATGGAGACATTGCGCCGCGACTTTGACCGTAGCCGCACTGACCATTGGTTCGGGCCGGTACGATTGAGGGGAGGAGAAGCCCCCGAAATTTTAAGCGCCGCGGGTCAAGGGGTGACAGTACTTGGGGCTGACGCCCTGGGCGGCGTACAGCAGCGGCGCGAACACGATCCCAATGAAAAGGGAATCGAATTGTTCTGTCACTCGGATGCCGCCGCTTATCCTGGGATGTGGCGCGCGGTGTGCCATCCGAAAGCCTGATCAGATCCTTGCTCATGCGAATGTCTCCCGTTCTTTGTGTGCACGAGGATGAGGGAAGGAACCGTCCAAGGGCAGCGGGACATCTGGACGTTGTCTCTTGCGGTTTATCGCATTAGGTGGAGCATCCTTTGTGCGGGGTTAGTACCACATGTCCGGCACCGCATCCTTGCGCCGCGCGATGAAGTCCTGCAGCGCCTCGTCGATGCCCTCGTCCAACGGAGGGGCCTCGAATTCCTGCAAAAGCTTCTTCCAGCGGGAATTGGCGCGCCTGGCGGAATCAATTCCACCCTGTTCGTCCCAGGTCTCCCACGGTTGGTTGTCATCCATTGCACTGTCCCAATAGGCGGTTTCGTAGTGCCGCAGGGTGTGCTGGGTGGAAAACAGGTGCTGGCCGGGGCCGAGTTCGGCCAAAGCGTCGAAGGCAAGCGTGTCCTCGTTTACCTCCATCCCGTCGAGATAGGCATGCAGCGCACCGCACATATCGGTGTCCATCACCAGCTTCTCGTAGGACATCGACAGCAACCCGTCGAGGAAACCGGCAGAATGCAGCACGTAGTTCGCACCACCCTGCACGGCCGACATCATCGACATCATGCTTTGCTGCATGGCCTGCCCGTCGGGCAGTTTCGACGTGCTGAAATTGCCCGCACAGCGCAGCGGCAGGTTCAGGCGCCGGGCAAGCTGGCCCATGGCAAGCGAGCCGATCGCGGGTTCCGGCGTACCGAAGGTGGGCGATCCGGAGCGCAAGCTCATCGAGGAGAAGAAACTGGCGAGGATCGCGGGCGCGCCAGGGCGGACGAGTTGGGTCAGCGCACAGGAGGCCATGCTCTCGGCCAGGCCTTGCGCCACCATGCCCGCGGTCGTGAGCGGGGCAACGGCGCCGCCAAGAAGGAACGGCAGGTGGATCGAGCCCTGATTGGCCTCCGCATAGGTGCGGATACCCGCCGTCGTTACCCCGTCGAGTACCAAGGGCGATGTGGTGTTGAAGTTCCCCATCACCACGCAGTTCTGATCCACGAACCCCGCCCCGAAGAGGATGCGTGCCATCTCGACGCTGTCAGCAGCGCGTTCCGCAGCGGTGATCGAGCCGAGGAAGGCGCGGTCGGAATAGCGGATGTGGGAATAGACCATGTCGAGATGGCGTTTGTTCACGGGTACGTCGGTCGGTTCGCAGACGGTGCCGCCCGAATGGTGCAGCCAGGGCGAGGACTGGGCGAGTTTCACGAAGTTCCGGAAATCCTCGATCGTTCCGTAGCGGCGGCCCCGGTCGAGATCCATGACAAAGGGCGAGCCATAGGAGGGAGCGAAGACCACGTTCTTGCCGCCGATCCTCACGTTGTTCGCAGGGTTGCGGGCGTGCTGGGTAAACTCGGCCGGCGCGGTCTTCAGGATCTCGCGCAGCATTCCGGGCGGGAATTTCACGTTCCAGACATCGGCAGAGATATCGGTGACCTCCGCTCCGGCCTCACGGTACAGCCGCAGCGCTTCGGCGTCATCGCGCAGCTCGATCCCGATTTCAGCGAGGATGCGGTCGGCGGTCGCCTCGATCCGCGACAGGCTTTCGTCGGACAGGATGTCGTAGGTTGGCAGGTTGCGGACGATGTAGGGTCGTTTCGACGCCTGTCCGCCCTGAAGCCGCATGTCGCGTCGCTGCGACCGGCCTCCCCGCTGGCGCTTTGCCTCCGGCTCCGCAAACCCACTGTCCGCCATGATTCATCTCCCTCATAAGCAAAGTGCAGTTTAGTCAGGCAAACGAGCGCGGTAACGCTGGAAAAGTTTCATAATATTGATAAGGTATTTTTATGGAAATGCTGCGCAGCCTGTTACCCTCCATCAACGGCCTCGTTGTGTTCGAAGCTGCCGGAAGGTTGTCGAGTTTTACCGCCGCTGCACGTGAGTTGCACATGACACAGGCGGCGGTTTCCTACGCCATCGCCCGGCTTGAGGAACATCTGGGCACGGCACTGTTCCTGCGCGAGTACCGGCGGGTCCGGCTGAGCGAGGCGGGCGAACGGTTTCATGCCGATGTGTCGATCGGGCTGTCCCATATCAAGCGGTCCGCTCAGGATCTGCGTTCGGTGGCTACAGGCGGTCACGTGACCCTGTCCTGCTCCACCGCCTTCGCGGCCTTCTGGATGGTGCCGCGCATGGCGCAACTGCGCGAGGATCTTCCCCATATCGACCTGCGTATCCAGACGGCGGACCGTGACCTTGACCTTTTGGGCGAAGGAATCCCTTTGGCTGTAAGGGGCGGCGATCCCGGTGAATGGTCGAAATACCATGCCGAGCCGCTCGCGCCCGAAGAAATCTACCCGGTCTGTGGAGCGGGTTATCTCGCCGAGAGAGACCAGCCGCGACGCGCGGCGGACTTGCTCGGGCACCAGTTGATCCACCTGGAAGAACCGTTCCGGTCGGCAGCGACCTGGCGCGATTGGTTCGAGTCCGTCGGCATTGACGGGCAGAAGGTGCCCAAAGGGCTGCAGATCAACGACTACGTTCTGGTCATCCAGTCAGTCATCGCAGGGCAAGGTGTCGCTCTCGGCTGGCGGCACCTCGTGGAGGGGCTGGTGGAAAAGGGCGTACTTGTCCGGCTGACCAACCATGCCCTGACGACGGGCATGGACTTCCATGTCATCTGGCCGCGAGACGCCGCCCTTTCGCGCGCGGCTTTGGACGTGCGGGATTGGCTGCTGGCATGGCCCGTGCCCAAATAGGACGCGTCAGGTTCCGCCCCTCCGGGGCACCACCGCCGCCATCGGCTTCTCGGTTTCACGCGGACGTCAGGGCTCGGCGCGTCCGGCACCAGCTTGGGGCGCCGGGCCGCGTTTCGGTCGATTTCGACAAGCTGCCGATCAGAGGATGAGAAGCAAGTCTTGCACCACCGTCCTGGCGGGCAGTGAGCAGCCTTAACCATAGCGGTGGACCAATTCAGTTGGAGAGGCTCAGGCCAGTTGAGTTGGGGAGGTTCAGCGAAATGCGGCCATCCATCGTTGATCCGGATGCCGCAGTGTGGTTCCCGCAAAGCCTCCCGAAACCGGACATTCTTGAACTGTCTAGTGTGGTCAGGAGCAGAGTTGAGGCAATTGGCACAGGCCAACGTCCTTAGCGTTGGCCGCGCTATGTCGCATTTTTTCGTCAACCCGAACGGGTTGGGCTGGACGACATTTGCGGTTCAGGCGGCGGTCCTGCGGGCGTATCGACGAGGAGGCCGTAGTTCCGGGGGCGTCTCGTCTGAAATGTACCCCAGTGATTTCGATCCTTTGCGGCCTGATCGAGATTGAATGTGGCCGTAACAATTCCTTCTTCGGTTCGACCCAATTGCGACACGACATGCGCGCGCTGATCACAGGCGAAGGACGAGCCGTAAAAATCGATGGTGTAGCCGTCATCGGTTTCCGTTCCGATCCGGTTCGCGGCAAGGACCGGGATCACATTCGACGCCGCATGTCCGCGCATCGCGGATTGCCACTGTTCGGCGGTATCGAGATCCGGCCATTTCGGTTCACTGCCGATGGCTGTGGGATAAACGAGAAGTTCCGCCCCCTTCAGCACCATGGCGCGGGCAAGTTCGGGAAACCACTGGTCCCAGCAGATGCCAACTCCAAGGCGCAAATAGCGCGTGTCCCAGACCTGCGGTCCGTCGGGTGACGCATCGAAATACGCCGTCTCGATATACCCGTCGAAATCCGGGATGTGGCATTTCCGGTAGATCCCCAGCACCGTTCCGTCAGCGTCGATCACGGCCACCGAATTGTAAAGCTGCTCACCCGCGTGTTCGTAGAACGATAGCGGGATCACGGTCCCGGTCTCCCGCGCGAGATCCTGAAACCGAGCGATCAGCGGATGCCCTTTGGCTGGTCGGGCAAGGTCGCGGTATTTCGGATTCACGGCCTTGCAGAAATAGGGCGCCGCGAACAGTTCCGATGGCAGAACCAGTTGCGCGCCATCACGTGCGGCACGGGCACAAAGCTCGAAAACCCGGCCAACGGTCGCCTTTTCGTCCCAGTCGTGCCACGTTTGAACCGCGGCAACCTTCAGTAATCGTGTCATGTCGAATGTCCTTCTTCTGACAGCAGGTCAAGCAGCCAGGCGCGGAACACCCGCACCCGTTCCAGTTTCAGCGCCTCGGGGCTTGAGATCATCAGGTAGCCGGGCGCAGCGACGCGAATATCTGGAAATGGAGCGACCAGCGCGCCGCTTTCCAATAACCCGTGTGCAAGTGTCAAACTGCCAAGCGCGATGCCCAGATCGCGAGTGGCGGCCTGAAGCAGCAGCCCGGAATCGCTGAAATTGTATCCAGCGACCTGATTGCCGCCGTTCACACCCGCGGCGGCAAACCAGGTCGGCCAGTCCTCGCGGCGTTCGTCGTGCAACAGTGTCGCGGCGAGCAGATCGACTGGCGACCGGATCGCCAGCCGCTCGATCAGCGCGGGCGTGGCGAGAGGCGTCAGGAAGTCATCGCAAATCGGCGTTGCCTGAATGCCCTCCGGGCGCCGGTCAGCGTGCCGTATGGTGACGAAAACCTCGCCGAGCAGAGGGTCGATGGGCGTGTCTTCGGTGTGAAGCCAAATGTTGTGTTCCGGATGCAAGTTCTTGTACTGCGCTAATTTCGGCAGCAGGACGGCATCGGCGAATGACCGTGACGAAGACACGATGATCTGGTTGGGTTTCTTGTATTGCTCCAGACGCCGCAGCCCGTGGTCGAGCAGGTCGAGACAATCCCGCACCGTCTGGAGCAGATCAGTTCCCGCGTCCGTGGTCACCGCGCCGCGATGCAGCCGGTTGAACAACGGTTGCCCAAGCAGGTCTTCAAGCGATTTGACCTGATGGCTGACCGCGGATTGTGTCATCGACAGTTCGTCAGCCGCACGGGTGAAACTGCTAAGCCGCGCCGTCGCCTCAAACGAGATGAGAGATCGGAGAGTTGGACGATTTAGCATGAGAAAATTCGATTGAATGGATCAGATTTTTCCCGGTTCAACGCAAAACCCCCTTTGAATTAGAGTTTTTTCAGAGGAATCATGAAAGCACTATGAATGTTCTTTATCAACCGGGAAATTTCGCAGCGCGTGGATAGCGGCTTGGAGGGGCGGATCCTATGACGACATCGACCATGCAAAAGGTGCGCATGCCGGCAGAGTGGGAAGCGCACAGTTGCTGCTGGATGGGTTGGCCGATCCATAGCATGTGGGGCAATGACCGGGGCGGCGCCGAGGCAGACTACGCCGCCGTTGCCCACGCGGTGCGCCGCTTCGAACCGGTATCCATGCTCGCCGACCCGTCGGTTGTCCAGCGGGCCCGGAATCTGCTCGGCGCGGACATTGACGTGATCGAAGTGCCCATGGACGATGCCTGGCTGCGCGACAGTGGCCCGACATTCGTGCGCGCCGCAGACGGGGCGCTGACGGGTGTCTCGTGGAGGTTCAACGGATGGGGCGGGGCTAACCCGTCCTTCGAAAAAGATGCGGCACTCGCCGAATTTGTGCTGAAGCGGGCGGGTGTTCCGATCGTTCCGTCAACCATGGCGATCGAGGGCGGCGCGATCGCCGTCGATGGAGCGGGCACACTCATTACGACCGAAACCGTCGTTCTCAACCCGAACCGGAACCCCGGGATGACCCGCGCCGAAGCAGAAGCAGAATTTGCGCGCACACTCGGCGTGACGAAGGTGATCTGGCTGCATGGCAATGAGCATGAGTTCGGCACCGATGGCCATATCGACGGGATCGCCTGCTTCACCCGACCGGGCGCGCTGCTTTTCGAGGAAAGCTATGAGCGTGCCGGACTCTCCCATGAGGTCGCGATGACGAATCTGCGCGCCGTTGAGGGTCAAACCGATGCTGCCGGCCGCAAAATCGAGATCTTGCGCATGACCGAAGCCCCGCCCGTCGGGCGGCGGGGCAAGGGCGATTGGGGTGCATCGCGGTCTTACATCAATTTTTACGTCGCCAATGGCGGTATCGTCATGCCGTCCTATGGCGTGCCTGAGGATGACGCAGCACGCGACATCGTCGCGGCCGCATTCCCCGGGCGTGACGTCGTTCAGGTGCCGATCCCGGTCCTATGTACTGGCGGCGGCGGTATTCACTGCATCACCCAACAGCAACCTCAACTCTGACCCTTATGCTGCCTCGCCCCAAAGGGTGTCACCAACAAGGAAGAAAAATGCAGAAAACCACTCTCACAATTGCCGCATCCCTGCTCGCCAGCGTGAGCACAGCCGCCTCGGCCCATGAGAAACTCTACATCTACAACTGGGCCGACTATTTCGGCGAAACGACGATCGCGGACTTCGAGGCGGAATTCGGGATCGATGTCGTCTATGACACTTTCTCGTCAAACGACGTGCTCGAAACCAAACTCCTCGCGGGAGGCAGCGGCTACGATGTCGTTTTCCCGTCGTCGGAGCGCGTGGGAAAGCAGATCGAGGCAGGCGCGTATCAGCCGCTCGACATTCCGAAACTCACCAACATCGGCAATGTCGATCCTCAGTTCCTGGGCGTCGCCGCGTCCGTCGACCGGGGCAATCAATACACCGTTCCCTATACTTGGGGCACTCTTGGCATCTATGTCGACAACACTGAAGTCGCCGACCGGATGCCTGATGCACCGATCGACAGCTGGGAGGTGATTTTCAACCCCGAGATCGTAAAGCGCTTCGCCGATTGCGGGTTTTTCGTGCAGAATTCGTCGTCCGAACTTATACCGGCCGCGCTGACATATCTTGGCCGGGAACCGGGCAGTGTCGAAGCGGAAGACCTTGATGCGGCGATGAACCTGCTGAACGGAATCCGGCCCTACCTTCTGCATTCCGACAATTCCCGGGTGATTTCGGATATCGCAACCGGCGAAACCTGCCTCGGCGTCGTCTACAATGGCGATGTCGGGATCGCCTACCTGCGTGCCGACGAAGCGGGCCGCGAACTCGACATCAGTTATTCCGTGCCGAAGGAAGGCACTGACATGTTCATGGATGTCATGGCCATACCAGTCGATGCGCCCAATCCGGATGCAGCGCACAAATTCATCAACTACATCCTCCGACCCGAGGTTGCCGCGGGCATCACCAATTACGTCTACTATGCAAATGCAAACGCCGCCGCGACCGATCTTGTCATTGAAGACGTCCGCATGGATCCGGGAACATATCCGCCCGCAGACCTGCGGAAAAAACTCTATGGCATTCCGAACTATCCCGTGGAGTTTGCCCGGATCGTAAACCGGAAATGGACACGGCTGATGTCCGGGCAGTAGCAACCGGTTTCGACAGGGTGCGCATTGCTCAACGGAATGTAACCGACGGGCAAGCCATCCGAAATCGCGATTTGGTATCGCCAATCAATCTTGACGCGAGCGCTGATGGACTGAATTTGATGCGACATTTGAACTTCACCCAGATCCACCATGCGCCCGGCGCTGAGAACGCAGCTTGGCTCCCGCATTGTCCCACGCAGAGGTGCCAGACCGGTGTGATACAGTGCTGCCGGATCCTTTCGGAGTTCCGAAGTTGCGGAAGCAGTCTGTAGCGGAACGACGGGGCCATTACACACGTCGGCCCAAACCAGTCGCGGCGGCGGTGCAATGGGTGCGCCGCTCCGATCCGCCAGCGACCGCCGCAAAGGTTACGCCCAAGGTCTGGTCAACCCTTGACTCACATCAGCCTCGTTCTCCCGCTCATTGATAATCGCGACAAAGCCCGAAACCTCGAATGTCTCGGATCGGCCCATTCCGGCCAAAAACATGCAGGCCCCTGTACTCGTGCGCCATCTTCTGGGCGACCCGAGATGAGGAAGCGCAGTACGGCGCAGGGCATGAATGTGACTTGTCCGCAGGCTGCGTATCGCAAGATCATGCGCGATGACAGCCCTTCAGGAAACTCGTCAGGTTCGCTCCGAGGTCGGGCTGAAGATAGCCACCTTCCTGCACGATCAGAGCAGGCTTTCCGAGGTTGAGGATGGCTTCCGCGATGCGCGCGAAACCGTCGGTCGTGACCCGGAAGCCCTGGAAGGGATCATTCTCGTGGGCGTCGAGGCCGAGAGCGACAACGATAACGTCGGCACCGAATGCCTGGATCCGTCTGAGTGCGGTGTCCAGCGCGTCGAGATAGCTCGTATCGTCGGTGCCTCTCGGCAGCGGAATGTTGAGGTTGTAGCCCAGCCCGTCGCCCTCCCCGCGTTCCTCGGCATGGCCCCAGAAAAACGGGTAGAACCGGATCGGGTCGGCGTGGATCGAAACCGTCAGCACGTCGCGGCGGTTATAGAAGATGCCTTGCGTCCCGTTGCCGTGATGGACATCCACGTCGAGGATCGCGGGGCGGAGGCCGGCCTTCAGGAAGGCCTCGGCCGCGATCCCGGAATTGTTGAGAAAGCAGAAGCCCCCGGCGAGATCGCCGAAGGCGTGGTGCCCGGGCGGGCGCGATAGCGCATAGACCGCACGGTTGCCCGCGATCACCGCATCCGCGCCCGAAAGCGCGGTCTGGGCCGACCAATAGGCCGCCTCCCAGGTCCCGGCGGAGATTGGGCAGGACGTGTCGGCCTGATGGAACCCCGCCTGACCCACGGCTGAGCGCGGATAGGAGGCGGTGCGTCGGTCGGGATGGATGTTCGGGATCACCTCTTCCGAGGCGCCCTCGATCCGGCTCCAGCGGGCGTGGATCGTCTGAAGGAACACGAGGTATTCCGGCGAATGCAGCGCCGCGATGGGGCCGAGCCCGTAATCGGTCGGTGCCTCGAATCGGCAACCGGCGGCTTCCGCGCCCGCGCGCAGGACCTCGATCCGGGTCGGCTGTTCGGGGTTCGGCAGGCGGGTGCCGTTCGCCATGAACATCTTCGGGTCATGGACCCGTTGCCTGTCGTCGAGAATGGCCTTCATGCCGTGCCTCCGATATCGCCCAAAGCCGCGCCGGAAAGGATCATCCCGACCTCGCCCGACCGCGCCTCAAATCCCATCCGTTCGTAGAACGTCACCGCGCGCGGGTTGTCGGCATAGACGGCGAGCCGGATGAACCCGCAACCGGCGCGCGCCGCCGCCGCATCCCGCACCGCCGCCAGAAGCCGTGGGCCGAGCCGAGCCCCGCGCGCCGAGGCCGCGACCCAGAGGTCGGAGACGAAAACCCCGGCCGAGGCCCGCGTCGTCGAATAGATCGGCGAGAAGACCGCGACACCGACCACGTCCTCGCCCCTGAGCGCGAGGACCGCCCGGAAAGACGGATCGGGGCCGAAGCCCGCCGCCGCGATATCGGCATCGCTTGCCCCATGCGTGTCGCCGAGATCGTCGGACAGCGCCCGGAGTGCCGCGTTCAGCCGCGCGGCATCCGCCGCCTCCGCCAGCCGGATCGTGATCCCCGCCGCCATTCAGAACCCCACCGCGCCCGCGCCCTTCAGCCCGAGCATCGCGCGCGCCTCGTCGGGCGTGGCGACGGTTCGCCCCAGCCCCTCGACGATCTCACGCACTTTCTCCACCTGTTCGGCATTCGACCGCGCCAGAACGCCCTTCGAGATAAAAAGGTTGTCCTCCAGCCCCACGCGCACATGTCCGCCCATTGCCGCTGCCTTCTCGGCCATCGGCATCTGCTGGCGCCCGGCGGCGAGGACGGAGAACAGGTAGTCCTCGCCGAACAGCTGGTCAGCGGTTGCCTTCAGATGCTCCAGATGCTCGGGCTCCGCCGCGATTCCGCCGAGTACGCCCATCACGAACTGGATGAAGACCGTCCCCTCGACCAGCCCCCGGTCGGCGAAGTGGCGCAGCATGTAGAGATGGCTGACATCGTAGCATTCGAATTCGAACCGCGCGCCGCGCTCCTGTCCCATCCGGCGCAAAACACCCTCGATATCACGCGGCGTGTTCTTGAAGACTAGGTCGTCGGACTCGCGCAGGAACGGCTCTTCCCAGTCGTGCAGCCAGTCGGTGCGCTTGCCGAGCATCGGGTAGAGCGCGAAGTTCATCGTGCCCATGTTGAGAGAGCACATCTCGGGCCGCAGTTCCAAGGGCGCCGCGAGGCGGTCGTCGAGCGTCATCACCGCGCTTCCGCCTGTCGTCAGGTTGACGACGGCATCGCATCCGGCGCGGATCTTCGGCAGGAAGGCGCGGTAATGCTCCACGCTGGCCGAAGGCTGGCCGGTCTGAGGGTCGCGGGCATGAAGGTGCAGGATCGCCGCCCCCGCCTGAGCGGCGCCGATCGCCTGGGAGGCAATATCCTCGGCGGTCACCGGAAGGTAGGGCGACATCGACGGCGTGTGGATCGAGCCGGTGATGGCGCAGGTGATGACGATCTTCGACATGACCTCAGGCGCTCTGCTTCAGGGCCGGTTCGACCCGTTCGGCGAAGCGGTCGAGCGCGGCGGTGAGCATGATCATGATCTCCTCGACCTGCTCTGCACTGGTGATCATCGGCGGGCAGACGAGGAAATGGTCGCCCTCCGTTCCGTCGCGGGTGCGGCGGGAATAGATGATCAGCCCTTCCTGATAGGCGAGCTCTACCAGTTCCGAATGCGCGTTCAGCGCCTTCGGCAGGGGCCGCATCGTCTGGCGATCCTCGACCAGTTCAAAGGCCAGCAGCAGTCCCTTGCCCCGCACGTCGCCGATGAAGGGATAGCGCTGCATGAGCGCGCCGAGGCGGGATTTCAGAAGGTCGCCCGTCTCGGCGGCATTCTCCATCATGCCGCGCGCCTCAATCTCCTCCAGCACCGCGAGGCCGGCGGCGCAGGCCAGCGGGTTGCCGGCATAGGTGTGGCCATGCATGAAGCCGCCCGCCTTCAGGACCGGATCGACGAGCCGGTCATGGGCGATCATGGCGCCCAAGGGCGCATAGCCCGCGCCGAATCCCTTGGAAATCGCTATGATGTCAGGCGCGATGCCCCAGTGATCGGCACCAAGGAATCGCCCCGTGCGGCCACCGCCCGACATCACCTCATCGTGGATCAGAAGCACCCCATAGCGGTCGCAGATCGCGCGCACCGCTTGCATATAGCCCGCCGGGGGCACCAGCGCGCCGGTCGAGGCGCCGCCCACCGGTTCGTGGATGAAGGCCAGCACCGTATCCGGCCCTTCCTCCAGGATCTTCGCCTCCAGCATCTCCGCGTAATGCGCGCCGGTGGCAAGGTCGTCCATGTCGAGCCCGTCGAGATAGGCGCGGGGCGACGGGATCTTCGGCATCGCCTGCATCATCGGCTCGAACGGTCGGGTGAGCGGCGTGTAACTCGTCAGTGCCAGCGCGCCGAGGGTGGAGCCGTGATAGGACGGTGCGCGGGAGATCACCTTCCATCGAGAGGATTGTCCAACGGTAACAGCATATTGCCGGGCGATCTTGATTGCACTTTCGACGGCCTCGGAACCGCCCGAGACGAAAAAGACCTTCTCCATTCCCTCGGGTGTCAGTGCGGCTACCTTCGTTGCCAGCATCTCGCTCGGCTCGGTCTCGAAATGCAGCCGGTAGCCGAAGGTCGACTTCTCCATCTGCCGACGCATCGCATCGAGGACGCGCGGGTTCGAATGGCCGATATTCGACACCATCGCGCCCGAGGAGCCGTCGATGTAACGCTTGCCGTCGACATCCCACATGTAGATCCCGCGCGCCTCGGCAAGGACCGGGCGGCGGCTGTCGGTCTGATAGAAAAGATGGCTCTTCGTCGTCATGTCCGGGGCTCCGAGGGCAGGGCGGCGCAGTCCTTGGCGCGGATGCGCACGGAAATGTCGGCCCCGATGGGCAGGGGGTGATCGTCGATCATGTTGATGGCCTGCAGGGCGTGGCGGCCGACCCGCAGGAAATAGCGGGCCGACTGGCCCTGATAATCCACCGTCTCAACGGTGCCCGCAACGGCATATCTTCCGTCCGGGGCGGCGCCCGCAGGCAGGACGTCGAGCTTCTCGGCGCGGATGACGAGCTTTGCCGGCCCGGTCCCGGCGAGCCGGGGCGCGCGGTCGCGCGGGACGGCGAGCGCGGGCAGGTCGGGCACGTCAAGCGCGACGTTGCCGCCCTCGATTCCGGTGCAGGTCGCGGGCAGAATGTTCGAGGCGCCGAGGAAGGTCGCGACGAACTCGCTCGCCGGAGTGTTGTAGACTTCTTCCGGCGCGCCCATCTGCTCCACACGGCCTTTCGACATGACGATGATCCGGTCGGACATCGCCAAAGCTTCAGTCTGGTCGTGGGTAACGAAAACTGTTGTCACGCCAATGCGTTGCTGGATCTTCTTCAACTCGACCCGCATATCCTCGCGCAGGTTCGCGTCGAGCGCGGAGAGCGGTTCGTCGAGGAGGAGCACATCCGGCTCGATCACGATGGCGCGGGCGAGCGCCACGCGCTGCTGCTGGCCGCCCGACAGCTCCTTCGGATAGCGCCCGCCGAGATCGGGAAGCTGAACAAGCTCCAGCGCCTCGGCCACGCGGCGTTTGATCTCGTCCTTGCCGACGTTGCGGTAGCGCAAGCCGAAAGCGACGTTGTCGGATACGGTCCGGTGGGGAAAAAGCGCGTAGTTCTGGAAGACGAGGCCAAGGTTGCGGCGGTGGATCGGCACGTCGTTCACGCGACGTCCGCCGATGGAAATGTCGCCCTCGCTCGGGTCGAGAAGCCCGGCGATCATGCGCAAGGTCGTCGTCTTGCCGCAGCCCGAAGGGCCGAGAAGCGTGACGAAGCTGCCTTGCGGAATGTCGAGCGACATCCGGTGGACGGCGGTGAAGTCGCCGAAGCGCTTGACGATATCGGTCAGGGTGACGGCGCTCAACGGGCCTCTCCTCGGGGCTGGGGTGCCCGGCCCCCGTTCGGGGACCGGGTCATCGGTCTCAGTAGCCGCGTTGGACGCGGGAGAAGGTCTCGGACCAGTCGGCCTCGTTGCCGTTCCAGTAGCCGGGATCGGCGAAGGTCAGGCCCGACAGCGTGCCGGTCGGATCGAAGGCCGGCAGCGTCGGGATCTTCGCGCCGAGATCGACCTTGGTCGGGTCAAGCGCCGGGGGATAGTTCTGCCCCTCCGCCACCGCGATCGAGGTCGCGGGATCGAGCATGAAGTTCAGAAGCTCCTCGCAGGCCTCCATCGGGCTCCCCTTGATCACGAAGAGGCATTCCTGCCAGCCGAAGCCCTTCGGCGGATCGTAATAGCCGATGTCGTGGCCCTGTTCCTGCAGCGCGTAGATGCGGCCCGACCAGCCTTCGGTCACGTGAATCTCTTCCTCGGCCAGAAGGCTCATCAGTTCTGCGCCCGAAGCCCAGTATTTCAGTGCGAGGTCGCGGTGCTGGCGCACGGCGTCCCAGACGGCCTCAATGTCGGTGATGTGGTTCGGATCCTGATCGGTCTGCAAAGCACCGTACCAGACGCGGGTGCGCCAGTCGCTCCAGCCGCCGATCTTGCCCTTGTGGGCCGCGTCGATCAGGATCTTGGCGCCCTTCTCCTTCATCTCCTCGTCCGAGATGTACTTGCGGTTATAGGCAAGGCCGGTCGAGCCGTAGTCGTAGGGCACGGCGCTGAGGCTGTCGGGCGTGACGGCGGCGAAGGCGTTGGTCAGGGCCGGCATCACCAGCGACATGTTGGGGATGTTGTCGAGGTTGAGCGCGCTCGTCAGGTCGAACGAGTGGTAGCGGGCATAGTCGAAGACGCCCGAGAGGTGGGCGATGTTGTATTCGCCGGGCTGCGAGGCGCGGACCTGCGCGAGGTATTCGTCGCCGCCGGGGAAGGTGCCGTCGACCACCGTCACGCCGGTCTTGGCGGTATAAGGGTCGAAGGCGTATTTGCGGAACGCCTCGGACACTATGCCGCCCCAGCCGTCGAAACGCACCTGGCTCACGGTCTGGGCATTTGCGTATTTCGCAAACGGCGTCTGGAGCCCGTAGGCGGCGCCGGCCGCGCCGATCAGGCCGAGGAATTTCCGCCGGTCGAGGTCGCCGTTCTGAAGCCGCTCGCGCAGCCGTTCGTAACGTGTTGTGTTGTCCATGGTCAGCCTCCTTGCTGGATATGGGTGGGTCATGGGCGGTTCAGCCGCCTTTTCTGTTGGCCAGGGACCGGGCGATTCCGGCCCCGATGAGTGGCAGCCCGACGGTCATCACGATCATCACCGTGCCGAGCGCGTTGATCTCGGGCGAGATTGAGTTCCTGAGCATCGAGAAAATCTGCGTCGGCACCGTCTCCACCCCGCCGGGTTTCCAGAAGAGCGTGCCGGTGATGTCGTCGAAGCTGATGGTGAAGGCGAAAAGCGCGCCCGCCGCGACCGCCGGGGTCAGGAGCGGCAGCGTCACCGCGAAGAAGGTCTGGCGCGGCGTGGCGCCGAGGCTCAGCGCCGCCTCCTCGACATCGCGGCGGATCGAGACGAGCCGCGCCTGTACGACGAGGATGACGAAGGGCAGGGTGAAGATCACGTGCCCCATGAGGAGGAGCCCGAAGCTCTTGTTGATGTTGAGCGCGTTGAGAAAGAGGAGAAGCGCGACGGCGAGCACCACCTCGGGCACCAGGATTGGCGCGATCAGAAGCGTGGTGATCATTTCGCGCCCCGGCACGCTGTAGCGCACGAGCGCCAGCGCCGCGAGGACGCCGAGCGTGGTGGAGACGAGCGCCGTCATCAGCCCGAGCGCGATCGAGGTCTTGAAGGCGCGCACGATCGCCTCGTTCTGCCACAGCGTCTCGAACCAGCGGAAGGAAAAGCCGGTCATCGGGAAGCTGCCGAACTGGCTCGCGTTGAACGAGAGGAGCACGACCACCGCGACGGGCAGAAACATGAAGAGGTAGACGAGGACCGTATAGGCCCGGATCAGCGCCCAGCCCATCAGCCCAGCCCCTTCGCAAGCTGCGCCATGCCGAGATAGCGGTTGTAGATGAGGACAAGCGCGCCGAGCACGGCGAGCAGCGCAAGCGAGAGCGCCGAGCCGAGCGGCCAGTTGAGCTGGCGGATGATCGCCTCGAAGACGAGATTGGCGAACATCGCGTCGCGCGGGCCGCCGAGGATCACCGGGGTGATGTAGGTGCCGGCGCCGAGGACGAAGCAGAGTAGCCCGCCGGCGGCGAGGCCCGGGAGCGACAGCGGCAGCGTGACCTGAATAAAGCTCTGCCACCGCGTCGCGCCGAGCGAATTGGCAGCGTCTTCCAGGTTCGTGTCGATGCCTTCGAGGCTGACATAGATGTTAAGCACCATGAAGGGCAGGAGGAAATGCACGAGGCCGAGGATCACCGTCACCTCGTTGTAGAGCATCTGGATGGGTTCGGAGATGATGCCGAGCGCGAGCAGGGCCGAGTTCAAGGCCCCCGAGATGCCGAGAATGTTGATCCAGCTCATCGTGCGGATGATGTAGCTGATCCAGAAGGGTAGCATCAGCAAGACAAGTAGGATCAGCTTGTTGCCGCGCGACCGGGCTATGAAATACGCGGCCGGATAACCCATGACCGCGCAGACAGCTGTGGTGATTGCTGCAATTTTCAACGTGTTCAACAGGATGTCGCGGTAGAACCGGTCCGTCAGCACCTTCTGCCAATTGTCGACGTAAAAGCCCGGTGTGTCCGCACCGGCAGCGCTTCTAAGCCAGAAAGAATAGACCACGATGAAGAGGAGCGGCACGATAAGAAGCAGGGTGACGGCCGTCAGTGCGGGGGACAGAAGTATCCACGGTTGCCGTTTTTCCCGCGACTCAATGGTCATCGAAACCAGCCTTCCCCATGCCGTTTGCGAGGCACAGTGAGGGGTTACACAGCCATAAATCAAATAGATAATTGAAATTCTAAATATTGATGTAATCTATGGATATGACCCGACTCACTCCTGCTGAACGTCTCGCGCGCGACCTTGACTGGAATCTCCTGCGCACCTTTCTCGTTCTCGCCCAATCCCGTTCCGTCACCGATGCGGCAGAGCGCCTGGGGCTAAAGCAGCCCACGGTCTCCAGCGCGCTGAAGCGGCTGGAAGACCGGTTGGGCAAGCGGCTGTTTTACCGTAGCCCCGGCAGATTCGAACTGACGGCCGCGGGCCGGCTCCTGCAAACAGAGGCGACTGACATCCATGGCGCCATTATCCGGCTTGGCACGGTCATGCGCGATGTCGACGACGAGGTGCGCGGACATGTTTCGATCGCGATGGCCAGCCATGTGATCTGCCCGCTCTTTGACAATGCTCTGACCGAATTTCATACCGCACATCCCGCCGCCACTCTCTCAATCGACGCGATGGCGAGCCGCGAGGCTTTAGAGGCCGTCACGTCGCGTCGCGCCTCCTTCGCCGTTTGTCTTGTCAACGACCACAAGCCGGGGCTGGAATACCGTCGGCTCTTTCGCGAATTCTTTGGTCTCTTCTGCGGCCCGACACATCCGCTTTTCGGCCGCACCGGGCTTGCGACGGCTGATCTGGCGGGTCATTCATCGGTCAGTTTCGTGACGGACCAGATGAACGACGCGCTGCGCGCCGTCACGATGATGCGCAGCGAGGCGCGGCTTGACGACCGCATCGTCGGCACCTCGGCCAACCTTGAGGAAGTCCGTCGCATGATCGTCGCCGGGCTGGGCATCGGCCCGTTGCCAATTCATGTTGTGCGGGAGGATGTCGAGATGGGGCGGCTGTGGCGGTTACCGCCATACGACTCACCACCTGCGATCGACGTTCACGTCATCTGGAATCCCCGAACCCGCGCAAACCGTGCAGAACAGGCCGTACTGACGGGTCTCCTTGACAGTATTGAAGCAACGCCGATGGCCGAGCGGATCTACATGTAGAATTGTCGCACCTGCGAACAGTGGCAAATGTAGTCGGCACCGGCGAAATAATGCGCGGCATGTCCCTGAGCCATGTTAAGAGATCACTGACTGGTAGGTGCCCTACTAGTGTCGGCATTGGCGATGACTCCAAGCCACTGGCAGTGCAGATGTCCGGCCACCGGATGTCAGCTATAAACCCCCTTCTCGAAACAAAAAACCCGTGTCATGATCGCGCATTCATCCCCTTTACAGAGGCATCAGAATGCAACGCGTCAAGTTCATCGACCGGATGGCGCAAGGCAAGCTTTCGCGCCGTGAAATGCTGCAATCCGCGGGCGCTTTTGGCGTCGGATTAATGGCTCTTCCCCGTGTGGCACGTGCACAGGGCGGGCCGCTCACCTGCCTCGAATGGGGGGGCTATGACGCCGAGGAATATGTTGGCTCCTACGTGTCAAAACACGGGGCGCTGCCCGACTTCTCGATCTTCTCCGGCGAGGAGGAAGCGCTGGCGAAAGTCCGCGCCGGTTTCGCGGCGGATGTCATGCATCCCTGCAACTACTCGGTCAGCCGCTTCGTGAATGCGGGCCTCGTGACCGAGATCGACACGTCGAAGCTATCGAACTGGGCCGATGTCTTCCCCACCCTGCAAACCGCCGAGGGCGTGATGCTCGACGGAAAGGTCGTCATGGCCCCGGCCGACTGGGGCAATTCCTCGATCGCTTACCGCTCCGACCTCATCGATCCGGCCTTTGCCGAAGACCCGTCCTGGGCCATCTTCTACGACGAGGCCTATGCCGGAAAGGTCTCCATGCTCGACAATGAGCTGGTTATCCAGATCGGCGCCATGGTCGGCGGCATGCCCTATGAGGAAGCGTACAACCTGACGGGGGATGCGCTGGCCGCCGCCGCGAAGGACTGGGGCGCGAAGGGCGTCAATGTCTCGCGCTTCCTCTGGACAGATGCGTCGGAAGTGCAGCAGGCCATGGCGTCGGGCGAGATCATCGCGGCATATGCCTGGAACGACCTTGTGAAGAACCTCAAGGCCGAGGGCATTCCGGTGGAATACGCGTCGCCGAAGGAGGGCATGTTCACCTGGTTCTGCGGGCTGACGCTTCTGAATTCCGGCAAGGCCGATCCGGCGCTCGCCTATGATTTCATCGACGCCTGGCTGAGTCCGGAAACCGGCAAGTACCTGATCGAGTCCTCCGGCTACGGCCACGCCAACCAGAAGAGCTTCGAGATTGCCGATCCGGCGGAGGTCGCGGCGATGGGGATCTCCGACCCTGTTGCGATGATGGCTTCGGCCAAGCTTTTCCTGACGCCGACGGACGAGGTGCAGGTCGAACAAAACCGGGTCTGGGGCGATACCAAGGCATTGAAGATGTAACGCACCACGCGATGTCGGCAGGGTCCGCACGTACCGGGTTGTCGCTGCTGTCACCGGCCTTTCTGGTGATGGCGGCGACACTTCTTGCGCCTGTCGTGGCGCTGGTTGTCATGTCGTTCTGGACCCAGTCGGGTTTCGAGATCGACCGCACATTCACGCTTGATAACTACGCAAGATTGGGTGAGCCGGGCGAGGGCGTTGTCTGGTATGGCATACGCTTTCCCTTTGCCTATCCGGTGCCTGCCGTCTTGATGGTCAAATCGCTGGCGATGTCGCTGATGGCCACGATCTGTGTCATCGGCGTGGCGTGGCCGATGGCCTATTTCCTTGCCTTCCGCGTCACCCGCTATAAGGCGATGTGGATCATCCTCCTGACGATCCCGTTCTGGACAAGCTACCTTCTGCGCGTCTTTTCCTGGAAGATCGTCCTTGGCTTCAATGGCGCGATCAATTCCGGGCTTCAATGGCTGGGGCTGATCAGGGAGCCATTGGAGTTCCTGCTTTACAACCCCATCGCCGTGATGATCACGCTGGCCCATAGCTGGATCGCGTTTTCCGTCCTTCCGATCTACGTAAGCCTCGAAAAAATCGACCGGTCACTTCTG
Organism: Albidovulum aestuarii; assembly: GCF_029961185.1. Taxonomy (GTDB): domain Bacteria; phylum Pseudomonadota; class Alphaproteobacteria; order Rhodobacterales; family Rhodobacteraceae; genus Albidovulum; species Albidovulum aestuarii. The sequence continues at coordinate 287,998 of NZ_JASBQQ010000004.1, forward strand.
GAGGCGGCCTCGGACCTTGGCGACAGCAAATGGGCGCGGTTCCGGCGGATTACGCTGCCCCTGTCGATGCCGGGCACCATCGCGGCGACGCTTCTCATCTTCATCCCGACCGTCGGGGACTATGTGACACCGACGCTTGTCGGCGGGCCGGGGGGCACGATGGTCGGCAGCCTTGTCCAGCAGTTGTTTCTCAAGCAGAACGATGCGCCGATGGGGGCCGCCATTTCCATCGTGATGATGCTGATCATCGCGGCGCTGGTCGGGCTCTTTCTCTGGGCCATCGGCTATGGCCGGATGCGGAAGAGGATCGGATGACCAAGCGCTTCGACCTTCTTTTCGTTTACGCGGTGTTTTTTGTCCTGTTTCTCTATGGGCCGATGCTGCTGATGCCGCTGTTTTCGCTCAACGACGGTAATTTCGCGACCTTCCCGCTCAAGGGGTTCACTCTGCGCCATTATGGCGAAATGGCTGCGAACACCTCGATGATGACAGCCCTCAAAAACTCGCTGATCGTTGGGATATGCGTGTCCATCACGTCCACCGCCCTGGCATTACCCGCGGCACTTGCGCTGACGCGTTACCGGGTGCCGGGCGGGGGCGCGATCCTGTCGTTCATGATGCTGCCGCTTGTGGTGCCTTCCATCGTCCTTGCGGTCGGTCTTCTGGTGGTCATCCTGCGCATCCTCGGCTTGCCCCTGTCTCTCTGGACCGTGGCGGCGGGGCACCTGATGCTCTGTATTCCCTTCGGGATGACTGTCCTCATGTCCCGCCTCGAAGGCTTCGACAAGAGTCTTGAGGAAGCCTCCCGCGATCTCGGCGCGGGTGGGTGGAGCACGTTTCGGCGGGTGACGCTGCCCCTGGCCGCGCCGGGGGTAATCTCAAGCCTGCTCTTGTGCTTCATCATCTCCTTTGATGAGTTTGTCATCTCGTTCTTCCTGACCGGCACGGACAGCACTCTGCCGGTCTTTCTCTTCTCGCAGCTTCGCTTCCCGAACAAGCTGCCGGGGACGCTGGCGCTCGGCTCGCTCATTCTCGTGGGTTCGGCGGTGCTGGTGATCCTGGCCGAGATCGTGCGTAAACGCGGCGTCGCTTCCGACAACCCCGGAGACCTTTGATGGACGATCCGATCATCCGCCTTCAGGGCATCGCCAAGCAGTTCGGCACCTTCGTTGCGCTCAGGGACATCAGCTTTGACATCGGGCGTGGCGAGTTCTTTTCGCTGCTCGGCGCATCGGGCTGCGGCAAGACAACGCTTCTTCGCATTCTTGCCGGGATCGAGCAGCCCTCAAAAGGGGATCTGACAATCGATGGCAAGTCGATGGCGGGCGTTCCCGCGAACCGGCGACCGACCAACATGGTCTTCCAGAGTTACGCGATCTTTCCGCATCTGACGGTGCGGGAAAACATCGGCTACGGACTTGTTTACCAGAATCTCTCAAAGGCAGAGGCGGCGGCGCGGACAGAAGAAGCGATCGAACTGGTGAAACTCACCGGCCTCAGCGACCGGAGCGCCCATCAACTTTCGGGCGGGCAAAGGCAAAGGGTGGCTTTGGCCCGGGCGCTGGTGTGCCGCCCAAAGGTCCTGCTGCTCGATGAGCCGCTTTCCGCGCTCGACAAGAAGCTCAGGGAAGAGATGCAGCAGGAATTGCGGTCGCTTCAACGCACGGTCGGGATCACTTTTGTCTTCGTGACCCACGATCAGGAAGAGGCACTGACGCTTTCGGACCGCATCGCCGTCATGTCCGGTGGCAAGGTGCTTCAGATCGACACGCCGCAAGGTCTGTACGAACGGCCGAATTGTCTGGAAGTCGCCGGCTTTGTGGGCACCATGAACCTGTTTCCGGCGACAGTTTCCGGGGCGGACGGAAGCTGTGCGGTTGCGAATGGCACGTCCATCGGTGAGCTTCGCGGCCGTTTGAATGACCGACCCGTTACGGCGGGCGACGCGATCTACATGGCAGTCCGGCCCGAGAAGATCGCGATTGATGCCGCTCCCCACAAGGCCGGTCCCAACTGCGCGGCCGGGCGAATTGCCTCGGTCTCCTATCTTGGCGACCGGAGTCATTACCTTGTCGATGTCGCAGGACTTGAGGAGCCTGTGGCGGTTTACCGGACCAACCTTGCACGGCAAGGTCTTCCTGAAACCGCCGGAACCGAGGTGACCCTCAGCTGGGACGAAACCAGCGCAATGGTTCTGCCCAGATAAAGTCAGGCCCATCGGATTTCTGACCGCCACACACGCGCCACCTGCGCCATTCTGGTGCGGGCGGTTTCGTGGCAGGTCATGATTGATTGCTGGTTCAACAATCCGGCTTGACAGACTCACTGAACGCCACAACTATACGGTAGTTCAACAGAGAATCCCAATGACCAGTTCGCCGCGCTTCGACGTCCTGTTCGACCCTGTCCGGATCGGTCCGAAGACCGCGAAGAACCGGTTTTTTCAGGTGCCTCACGCTTCGGGCATGACGAACGCGAACCCGCATGTCCGCGCCGCGTTTCGTGGCATGAAGGCGGAAGGCGGTTGGGGGGTGGTTTCGACCGGTGCTTGTTCGGTCCATCCATCCTCGGACGACACACCGTTCCCCTTCGCCTCGCTCTGGGACGAGGCGGACCTGAGGTCGCACCGGGTGATGACGGATGCAGTCCACGCTCATGGTGCGCTGGCGGCGGTGGAGCTTTGGCATGGCGGTGCAGCGGCTGTGAACCGGACCTCGCGCCACGCGCCCCTGTCGCCCTCGGGTGTGCCCTGGATGGCAACACATGTCGGCTTCATGTCCTCGGCCCGGCCGAAGGTGATGGATGCGGGCGACATCCGCGACCTGATCCGCTGGCATGCCGAGGCGGCCGTCAGGGCGGAGCGCGCAGGCTTTGACATTCTCTACGTCTATGCCGGGATGGGCTATCTGCCGTACCAATTCCTGCTGTCCGACTACAATCACCGCTCCGACGCCTATGGAGGCTCGGTCCGCAATCGCGTCCGTCTGACCGAGGAACTGATCGATGCGGTGCGCGAGGCGACCGGCGGGCGCTGCGCCGTCGCCTTGCGGATTTCGTTGCAGGAGCTGCGGGCGCGGGCCTCCGATACCGCGCCGTCAGAGGCCCACGAGGTGATATCGCATCTGAAGGATGCCCCCGATCTCTTCGACGTCAAGATGGATTATTCGGCCACCGACTGCGCGCCCTCGCGATTTACGGCTGAGGGCAGCCACGAGCCGGTGGTGGATTTCGTCAAGACGCTGACCGACAAGCCGGTGGTCGGCGTCGGACGCTTCACATCGCCCGACACCATGGTGTCGATGGTCCGGCGCGGCGTGCTCGACCTCATCGGCGGCGCGCGGCCCTCGATCGCCGATCCGTTCCTGCCAAAGAAGATCGCCGAGGGGCGGGAAGACGACATCCGCGAATGTATCGGCTGCAACATGTGCATCGCATCATGGCATGACGGCGTCTGGGTCCGCTGTACGCAGAACCCCACGGCGGGCGAGGAATGGCGGCGCGGCTGGCATCCCGAGATCGTGCGGAAGGACCGCGATGGCTCCGTCCTGATCGTCGGTGGAGGGCCTGCGGGTCTGGAGGCGGCGCTGACGCTCGGGCGCCGCGGGTTCTCTGTGACGCTGGCAGAGTCGCAGCGCGACTTTGGCGGCAGGCTTCTATGGGAAACGCGGCTGCCGGGGCTAAGGGAATGGTTCAGGGTCGCCGACTATCGCCTCGGCCAACTACTAAAAATGTCCAACGTCTCGCTTCACGCCGAAAGCCGCATGGAGGCGGGCGATGTCCGTGATTTTGGCGCAGACCATGTGATCATCGCAACCGGCGCGCGTTGGACGAGAAACCTTTGCGGCGCGAACGAGATTCCCTCGGGCCCGCTTGACGCCCCACGTGTCTACACGCCCGACGACATCGCGGCGGGCGCGACGATCGAGGGGCCGGTCGCGGTCTTCGATTTTGACAATTACTACATGGGTTCGGCCATCGCTGAGCATCTGGCCGCGCAGGGACTTTCCACGACCTACATCACCAGTGCCGGCAGTGCGCAGTCCTGGGGGGTGATGACCAACGAACAACCTCTGGTACACAAGGCATTCCTGAAGGCCGGGATCGCCTACCGGACACTGGAGGTGGTCGAAGGTTTCGATGGCGAAACCCTCCGCCTGTCGCAGGTCTTTTCGGGTGAGGCGCGGCAGGTCAAGGCCCGCTCGCTTGTGATTGTCGGTCAGCGCGCGGGCGGGTCTGCGCTTTATGAGACACTGAAAGCCGCTGGCCAGCCATCCGTGACCCTGACCGGCGACGCCAATGCGCCCGGCGCAATCGCCCATGCGGTCTACCAGGCGCACCGGTTAGCGCGCGAACTCGGGGTCTCCGCACAGGAAGTCCTCCGCGATGCACCATTCGCGATGCGTGACCTTCTGCGCTACGGGGAGGCGGCCCAGTGACCGCCCGCAACCGCCGCCGGAACCGCGACAGTGCAGGCATAGTGCAGCCCGCCTTCGGGCAACGACGGCGACCATATTCCCCGGTGGAGGTGCTGAGCGCCGATCAGGTCACAGCGATCCATCACGCAGGCCTCGATATCCTCGCCCGCTTCGGCCTGCGCGTGCTCGATCCGACGGCTCGTGCCCTGTACGCAAGGTCCGGGGCCGCGGTTTCGGACAATGTGGTTCGGCTCGATCCCGGGCTGGTTGCCGAACGCCTTGCGACCGTGCCGCAAAGTTTCACTCTTCACGCCCGCAACCCCGTCCATGACGTCAGCGTCGGCGGCGATATGTGCGTCTACACTTCCGTCGGCGGCCCGGCTTATGTGATGGACAATGACCGCGGCCGCCGGGATGGAACCTTCGCCGAAATGTGTGACTACATGCGGCTCGTGCAGGTACTGAACGTCATCCACCAGGAGGGCGGCGGCCCGTTTGAGCCGATGGACCTGCCGGCCAACACCCGCCACCTCGACATCTACCGCGCTCAGATTGGGCTTCTTGACAAGACCTGGCAGGGCCAGACGCTGGGCCGCGCCCGCACGATGGACGGCATCAACATGGCCGCAATCGCCCTCGGAACGACGCCCGAGGGATTGGAAGACCGGCCTGCGCTGGTCGGCGTCATCAACACCAACTCGCCTCTGCAACTCGATATTCCGATGGCCGAGGGGCTGATTGCCATGGCGGAACACGGGCAGGCGCTGGCGATTACGCCCTTCACGCTCGCGGGCGCGATGGCGCCGGTGACGCTCGCCGGTGCCCTCGCCCAGCAGCATGCCGAAGCGATGGCGGGGATCGTGCTGACCCAGATCGTTCGACCCGGCGCGCCGGTCCTCTATGGCGGCTTCACCTCGAATGTCGACATGCGGTCGGGCGCACCTGCCTTCGGTACACCCGAATACGTCAAGGCGGCGCAGGCCTCGGGCCAGCTCGCCCGCCACATCCGCGTGCCCTTCCGGTCCTCGAATGTCACCGCAGCGAACGAGGTCGATGCGCAGGCGGCCTATGAGAGCCAGATGGCGCTCTGGGGCGCGCTGATGGGCGGCGCGCATCTTCTGGAACATGGCGCGGGATGGATGCATGGCGGGCTGACGGCCAGCTTCGAAAAGCTCATCCTCGATGCCGAGCTTCTGATGATGATGGACGCCTATTTCGACCCCATCGATACGTCTGCCGAGGCGCTGGCGCTGGATGCGATCCGTGAGGCGGGACCGGGCGGACATTTCTTCGGCACCAGCCACACGATGGCGCGGTACGAAACCGCGTTCCACGCGCCTTTGTTGTCGAATTGGGACAACTATCCGACATGGCTTGACCGCGGCGGCATCGACGCGCGGGCCCGCGCCAACACCGTCTGGAAGACGTTGCTGGCAGAATATGAAGAACCGGAACTCGACCCTGCCGTGGCCGAGGCGCTTGACGACTACGTCGCCCGCCGAAAGGCCGAGGGCGGCGCGCCTATGAACTGAGGGAGCCGATGACGACGATCCGCGAGACATTTCCGAACGAGGTCGAGATTGTCGAGAATATCTTCGTCCCGATGCCCGACGGCACACGCCTCGCGGCCAAGCTCTGGCGGACGAAGGGCGTGGGGCCCGTGCCCGCGATCCTCGAATACCTGCCTTACCGGAAGCGCGAGGGAACGCGTGGCCGCGACCAGAAGATGCATGCATGGCTGGCAGGTCACGGCTATGCCTGCTTGCGGCTCGACATCAGGGGAACCGGCGACAGCGAGGGGCTGATCGACGATGAGTATACCGAGCAGGAGATCGTTGACGGTTGCCATGCGATCGCATGGATCGCCGCACAGGACTGGTGCGACGGACAGGTCGCGATGTACGGAATTTCCTGGGGCGGGTTCAACGGCCTCCAGATCGCCGCCCGACGGCCGCCGACCCTCAAGACGATCATCACGGTGGGCTCCACCGACGACCGCTATGCGACCGATGTCCACTATGTCGGCGGGTGCCTCTCAAAGGACAATTTCGACTGGTCGGCCACCATGCTCGCCCATAACGACTTGCCGCCCGACCCGGATATCGTCGGGCCAAAGTGGCGCGAGATGTGGCAGGCCCGGATGCGCCACAACGCGCCGTGGATCCTCCACTGGCTGGCCCATCAGCGGCGCGACAGCTACTGGCGGCACGGTTCGGTCTGCGAAGACTTCTCGGCCATCGACATCCCGGTCTTCGCGGTCTCTGGCTGGGCCGACAACTATTCCGAAAGCGTACCGCGCCTTCTGGCGGGGCTATCGGGCCCAAGGCGCGGGTTGATCGGCCCCTGGGCGCATTCCTTCCCGCATGACGTGGCGGTCGAACCCGCCATCGGCTGGCTGCAGGAGGTGAAACGCTGGTGCGATCACTGGATGAAGGGCGTCCCGGGTGGAGTCATGGAGGACCCGATGTACCGGGTCTGGATGCAGGAAAGCGTGCCGCCGTCGACCTGCTACCTTGAACGCCAGGGACGCTGGGTAGCCGAGGCGGACTGGCCGTCGCCCCGGATCGAACACCGGGCGCTACATCTGAACGCGGGCAGGCGGCTTGGGTCGGAACCGTCGGAGAGCGAGGACGCCACCATCTGCTCACCCCTCTGGGTCGGCCTCGCCTCAGGTGAGGTCGGGCGCTATGGCGAGGACGCCGAATGGCCGACCGACCAGCGCGAGGATGACGGCGGATCGCTCGTCTTCCTGTCCGAGCCGCTACCGGGTCGCACCGAAATCCTCGGAGCACCGCAACTGCATCTGCGGTTTTCCTGCGACAAGCCGCTGGCTCTGGTCGCGGTCAGGCTGAACGACGTGATGCCCGACGGCCGGTCCACGCGGGTCACGCTCGGCTGCCTGAACCTGACTCACCGGGAAGGCCACAGCGACCCCAAGCCGCTGGAGCCGGGAAAGGTCTACGACGCCATCATCGACCTTGACGACATCGCCCATGCCTTCCCGGCGGGCCACCGGATCGCGGTCGCGCTTTCGACGACTTACTGGCCAATCGCATGGCCGTCGCCCGAGCTAGCCACGCTGACCATGCGGACGGGTGAGACGTGGCTTGATCTGCCGGTCCGTCCCTCAGATCCGGCTGACAGCACCTTGCGCACCTTTGATCCGCCAGAGATGGCGTCGCCGACGCCTTCGACTGATCTTCCCACTGAACCGGCGGTGCGGCGCACCGTCGCACGCGACCTTCTGAGCGGCGAAATGGTCGTCGACTTCCCGCGCTGGACCTATGCGCACGAGATGCCGGATATAGGTCAGACCGTGATATCGGACGCCTTCGCCCGCTATCGCATCACCGATGGCGATCCCCTCTCAGCGACCTGCGAAACCGGGGCGAATGTCATCATTCACCGCAAGGACGGTGCATTCGGTCATCATTCAACCGGCAGGCTTTCCTGCGACGCCACCCATTTCCGGGTCGAGACGACCCTGCGGATCACCGAAAACGACACGACAGTGTTCGAGCGCGAATGGGACGAAAGGATCCCGCGTGACAATGTGTAAGAGGGGGCACCTGGCGGCCAGATGCTGAGATACGCCATCAAGCGCATCGCCCTTGCTTTCGTGATCCTGATCACGGTGATGCTGGCGATGTACGCGATGGTGTTCCTCGTGCCCGGCGATCCGGCCTCGCTCGCGCTCGGGCCACGGGCCACGCCGGAACTGAAGGAACTGCTGCGCGAGAGGATGGGGTTGGATGAGCCCGTCCTGATGCAGGTCTGGCACTTCTTCCACAACGCGCTGACCGGCGATCTGGGCTATGACGTGTGGTCCAAGCGGCCTGTTCTCGACCAGATCCTTGAGTTTTTCCCGAACACGCTGATCCTGGGGATCACCGCGCTTGGCTGGGCCGTTGTCCTGGGCATCGCCCTTGGCTGCGCCGCGGTTGTCTGGCGGGGCACTGTCACCGACCGACTTCTGGGCGTCCTGTCGGTCGGGCTGATTTCGGTCCCCGCCTTCGTCGTCGCGATCTATGCGATCCTGATCTTCGCGGTCTGGCTGCGCTGGCTGCCCGCGATCGGGGCCGGCACGCCGGGTGATATCGGCAGCCAGATCCGCGCGCTGATCCTGCCCGCCTTCGCGCTTGGCATCGGCTGGGTCGGATATCTCGCGCGTCTGGTGCGCGCCTCGCTGCTGGAGGTGATGGGGGAGAACTACATCCGCACCGCCCGGGCCTTTGGATTGCCTGAGCGTCGCGTCGTCTTCCGCTACGCCCTGCGCGTCGCGATCATTCCCACCATTGCGCTTCTGGCGGTTGGGCTCGGCTCAATCCTTTCAAGCGCGGTCTTCGTGGAAACCGTCTTTGGCAGGCCCGGAATTGGTACGCTGATCACCGGTGCCGTTCAGAAGCGGAATTATCCGGTCGTCATGGGCACGGTCCTTTTCATGACCGCCTTCTACCTTTTCATCGTCACCGCCGCCGATCTTCTGATTGCGCGGCTCGATCCGAGGGTGCGCGATGTCTTCCGGCGGTAAGTTCAGGGTGCTCCGTGCGCTGCTCTCTGACCCGATGGGGGCGCTCGGGCTGATCCTTGTCCTGCTTTTTGTCGCGATGGCGCTCTTCGCGCCCTGGGTCGCACCCGCCGATCCGATCAAGCTGAACGTTATGGAAAAATTTCAGCCACCGTCGCTGTCGCACCTTGCAGGTACCGACCAACTGGGCCGGGACCTTCTGTCGCGCATCATCTTCGGGGCGCGGACGGCCCTGTCGATCGCGCTGACATCGGTCGGGCTTGCCGGGTTAGGCGGGCTGATCCTTGGTATGATCGCTGGGTTCGGGCCGCGCTGGCTGGATGCGCTACTGGTGCTCGCGTTCGACTCGATGTCGTCGCTGCCGATGATCATGTTCGCGCTTGCGGTCATCACCATCGTCGGCCCCGGCACCGGGACGCTGATCCTTGTCGTCGTCCTCGTCTCGATCCCCGCCTATGCGCGATTGATCCGCGCCCAGACGCTGAGCCTTGCGGGTGCAGACTTCATCGTGGCCGAGCGCGCGATGGGGGCATCGTCTGCCCGTATCCTCTTCCGCCACCTGTTGCCGAACGTGGTCGGCCCCCTGGTCATCCTTCTGTCGATGGATGTGCCGATCGTGATCATGCTTGAGGCCGGGCTTTCCTACCTCAACCTCGGGGTCAGGCCGCCGACGCCATCATGGGGCAACATCCTTTACGACGGTTACACCTCGATCCGTGCGGCGCCCTATATGGTGCTGATCGCGGGTTTGCCGCTGGTCCTGTCCACGCTCGGCTTCACCTTCCTCGGCGAAGGGCTGCGCGACGCGCTTGACCCAAAGCTTAGACGGGGGGCGGCGCGATGAGCGAAGCGGTCCTGTCAGTCGAGAACCTGTCGCTGCGATACCGCGTTCCCGGGGGTACGGTCGCGGCACTCAGGAACGTGAGCCTTGCCGTGCGACAGGGCGAGGTGCTGGGCATCGCGGGTGAAAGCGGCTGCGGCAAGTCGACCCTTGCCTCAGCGATGATCGACCTGATGGGAGCAAATGCCGAAATCACCTCGGGCGCGGTCTGCCTGAACGGGTGTGACATCCTCTCCCTGCCGCGCGCAGAACGGCGACGGCTGCGCGGGCGCGAGATCGCGATGGTCTTCCAGGATCCTATGACCGCCTTCAGCCCGGTCCTGACCGTCGGTGCGCAGCTTGTCGACTTTCAGTTCAACCTCGATGGCGTAACAGGGCGCGAGAAATGGAGCCGTGCGCGGGATATGCTGGCGCGTGTCGGCCTGTCGGACCCGGACCTCGCGATGGGACGGTTCCCGCATGAACTGTCGGGTGGCATGCGCCAGCGCGCGGCCATCGCGGCGGCGCTTCTGATGCGGCCCGCCGTTCTGATCGCAGATGAACCGACGACCGCGCTGGACGTGACGATGGAGGCGCAGATCGTCCACCTTCTGCGCGAGTTGCAGGCGGATTACCAGTGCGCAATCGTTATCGTCACGCACCATCTGGGCGTGATTGCCGAACTGTGCGACCGGGTCGCGGTCATGTATGCGGGCGAGGTGGTCGAAGAGGCACCGGTCGACGCGCTCTACCACGATCCCCGCCACCCCTATACCCGCGCGCTTCTGTCCTGCGACCCGGCCGGGATCGAGGCGGCGACGGGCAGGCTGCCGGCGATCGGTGGGCGGCTGCCTGACCTGTCCGACCTACCGCCCGGCTGCACCTTCGCCGCCCGCTGCGGGATCGCGACAGATCGTTGCCGGACGGTGCCGCCGCCGTGCGTGGCGCTTGGTCCAGACCGAAGCGCCCTTTGCCACGAGGTTGCGCCATGACCGCGCTTCTGTCGATCCGCGACGTCAGCGTCGTCCTGCCGACGGGCGGCTGGTTTGGGGGTGCCGCGCCACTGAATATCCTTGCTGGCGTCACGCTCGACCTCATGCCGGGCGAGACGCTGGGGCTTGTCGGGGAAAGCGGATCGGGCAAGACCACGCTCGCCCGCGCGATTCTCGGGTTGCAGCCGATCAGCGCCGGTCGGGTCCGTTTCGATGGCAGGGATCTGATCCACTCCGCAGGTTTCAAGGCGATCCGACCGCGAACGGCGCTGATGTTTCAGGACGCGACGGCATCGCTTTCCCCGCGCATGACGGTGGGCGACGCGGTGACCGAGCCTTTCTCGATCCATGGCGTTGCAGTGAGAAATCACCGGGACAAGGCCGCCGAGCTTCTGGCCGAGGTCGGCCTTCCGCCTGAAATGGCGACGCGTTACCCGCACGAGCTATCTGGCGGGCAGGCCCGGCGTGTGGGTGTCGCGCGGGCGCTGGCGCTGAAACCTGCGCTCGTGATCGCTGATGAGCCGACGGCGGGGCTCGATGTCTCGGTGCAGGCGGAAATCCTGAACCTCATGGCCGACCTGAAGGACAGGCACGGGCTGAGTTACCTGATCATCACTCACAATCTGGCGCTGGTCCGGCACGTGGCCGACCGCATCGCGGTGCTCTATCTCGGGCGGCTGGTCGAAACTGGTCCTACGCGCGCCATCTTTGCCGAACCCCGCCACCCCTACACACAAAGCCTGATCGCGGCAGAACCAAAGCCCGACCCGCGCAAGCGCCGTGCCGATCTGGCGATCCGTGGCGAGATTCCAAGCATTCTGCGCCGTCCGAAGGGATGCGAATTCCACACGCGATGCCCCTTGGCCGAGGACATCTGCCGTACGACCCCGCCTGCTCTGAAGGAACTCGGTTACGGCCGTTCGGTGCGCTGCCATTTTACTGAAACCACAACTGAGGGAGGAAGACATGAACTGGAACACTGACAGACGGCAATTCCTGAAACTCACTGGCGCCGGTCTGGCCGCTGCGGCCGCCTCGCCGCATTTCGCCTGGGCCGCCGAGGGCGATACGCTGCGCATCCGTGTGACCTCCGATTTCCAGGTGCTGGACCCCTGGGGGATCATCGGGGAACTGGATGAGATCATACCGCGCTGCACGCAGGTCTCACTTGTGCGGATGGGTGACATGCGCGCGGGCAATCAGTGGGAGCTCTACGCTGCCGAAAAACTGGAATGGCTCGATGGTACGCGGCTGGCCTTCACGTTGCGCGAGGGCCTTGTCTGGACGGGTGACTACGGCCCCGTGACCGCCAATGACGTCAAATTTTCTTACGAACGCATCGCCGGGTCGGACAGCGCCTGGGCTTACCAGTTCGAGAAACTGAAGGAGGTCGAGGTGATCGACGACCGGAACGGCGTCATCCACCTGACCGAGGCCTTCGCGCCCTTCATCGTCATCGCGATGCCCTATTACGGGGGGCATATCGTCTGCAAGGCGGCGGTCGAGGCCGCGGGCGGCCAGTATACGACCGAGATCCCGGCCCAGTGCGGGCCCTACCTGCTTGGCAGTTGGGAACAGCAGCAGAAGGTGACGCTGGTCACGAACCCGGCCTGGAGCGGTGAAAAGCCCGCCTTCGCGACGGTCGAGATCTACATCGTGACCGACGATCAGGCGGCACAGCTTGCCTATGAGGCCGATGCATTCGACTACACCCGCCTCGCACCCGGCGCGGTCAAGCAGCTGAAAGACGCGATGCCACAAGGCGCGACACTGATCGAGGCGGAGTCGACCCGCTATGTCTGGCTGACCATCAACCAGAACGCCGAACCGTTGAAAGACATCCGCGTACGGCAGGCGATCCAGTACGCTTATGACAGCGACGCAGTACTTCAGGGTGCCTATGACGGTCTAGTCAGCCGTTCGGCAGGCGTCGTTCAGCCCGGCACCGCCTTTGCGCGTGAAAAGAACATCATCGACACACGCGACGTTGAAAAGGCCAAGGCGCTTCTGGCCGAGGCCGGGGCAGAGGGGTTGACGCTGAACCTCGTGACGCAGACGGATTCAACCTCGCAGGCCATCTCCCAGATCATCCAGGCAAGCCTTGCCGAGGCCGGGATCACCGTCGTGATCCAGCCGACCGAGGATGCTGCCTACTGGGCCCTGGGTGATAAGACGGCCGGGGACGATTACCTGTCGCTGGAACTTGTCCTTCAAAGCTTCGCGGGAGGCGTGGACCCGACCGAAAACCTCGTCTGGTTCCGCCCGGACCAGATCGGCGTCTACAACTGGACATTCTTCGACAGCGCAGAATACGAGGAGCTCTACCAGAAGTCGCTGACCGAACTGGACACCGAAAAGCGCCGGGCCATGTTCAACCGGATGGAGGACCTGATGGAGGAGTCGGGATCGTTCGTCTTCATCTGCTTTGAGCCGCTGGTGGCGATCCACGATTCAAATATCGGCCCGGTCATCCTTTCCGACGGGCACCCCGATCCGGTAAGGTTCACGCGAACCTGACCTTGCGGCGGCGCCCTTTGCCGGGCGCCGTCACCATCCGGGGATCCTGATGCCGCAGAAAGCCACGTCGCCAAAATATGTCCGACTGACCGGAGAGGAGCGGCGCGCCCGGCTGATAGAGGCGGGTCTGGCCTGCATGGCGCGGGGCGGTATCCAGGAATTCACCGTGGATAAGATCTGCGCCGAGGCGGGCGTGTCGCGCGGGTTGATCATCCATCATTTCGGTTCGATGAACGCGCTTTTGACCGCAGTCTACGCGACGATGTATGACGGGTCGACCAAGCTCACCCGTGACCTCGCCCCCGGTGAAACGCGGCTGGCCGCTCTGCTTAATGCATTCTTCGCACCTGAAGTCTTCAACCGTGAAGCCTTCAATATCTGGCTTACCCTCTGGGGACAAATCTCGATCAACCCTGACCTCAGAGACGAGCATCGGGTGCAATACGCGGACTATGTTCGTGACGTTGCGGACGCGATCAGCGAGGTGGCGGTGGCGCGTGGGAGGAATGTCGATGCCGATGCTCTGGCCCGCTCGCTCGTCTGCCTGATTGACGGCCTCGGCATCCAGCACTGCATCGAGCCGACGTCGATGCAGGCCGACGATGCGAAAGCGGCGTGTCGGTTCTTCCTGCTGCCACATCTCGGCAGCTTCTGAAAGCGGCGGCAGCTATACCATAGATTGCCGTTCAATAGTCGGCACGGCTCAGGAATTGCATGGCAGGCGGGATGAATGCGCATGGGTTCGAATTGTGCGCTGCCCTTTGCCGCAGTCACGCGAAACGATGTTGCTCTAAATGAGGTGCCGCTAGTTTCCTAGACTCGTGCCTGTTTGAGTTTGACTGTCCGTTTTCGAAGTCAACGGGTGACGGCATGCCATTCTTCGGGTGCTTGCGCTTAGGGTTATAGAAGAGCTCAATGTATTAGAAAACGTCGCGCCTTGCATCGTCGCGTGTCGGGTAAAGGCGTACTTCATGGGGACCCACGCGCGAAGTACACTATCGCCTTTTTAGGATTTCGCGCTCCTCGGTCACCCTGGCCAGCTTACGCCTCAAGCGACGGTTCTCCGCTTTATGGTCCACGCCGGGCTTCGGTGCCGGCTCGGCGAACCGCTTCATCCACTTGTGCAGAGAGTGTGTATTGACGCCCAAGCGCCTCGAAACCTCCCGAACCGGATACCCACGCACCGTGATCTGATGCACCGCGTCCCGCTTGAACTCGTCACTGTAATCGCTTGTACCCATGTCGGCCTCCGCGCCTTAAATATAAGCGGCAAGGCATCTACAAATCTGGGGGCATCGCAGTCGACTGTTGGTGGCGTATGAAGCCCGGATTGCCGCCATTCGTTGCGCACGCAAAATCGGAATGTTTTCGAGCGTTCACATCGCCGCCGATAGGCGACCTCCAGATGAGACCTGCCATGCCGAGTGTGATTGCGGCCGTATGCTGCGATGGCACGTTGCCGAGCGCTTTTGAGGGCAAGGCAAGATAAAACTTAAACCAGTACGTCCGACCGGATGTCAGGTGGCGATAGCCCTTGCCTGTTCGCGCAGAACAAATTTCTGGATCTTCCCCGTCGAGGTCCTTGGTATGGGCATGAAGATGAAGCTTCCGGGAACCTTGTAGGGCGCGAGCTGATCGCGGCACCAGGCGCGGAGCGTATCCGCATCTGCCTGTTGATCTGCGGCCAGTTCGATAAAGGCGCAGGGCGTTTCGCCCCACTTTTCATGCGGCATCGCGACGACAGCGGCGACTGCGACGGCGGGGTGCCGGTAGAGCGCTTCCTCGACCTCGATCGAGGAGATGTTCTCTCCTCCCGAGATGATGATGTCCTTGGATCTGTCCTTGAGCTGGATGTAGCCGTCAGGATGCATGACCCCCAGATCGCCGGAATGGAACCAGCCACCGGCGAAAGCCTCCTGCGTGGCCTTGGGATTGCGGAAATAGCCCTTCATCACGACATTGCCGCGGAACATGACCTCGCCGATGGTCTTGCCGTCGCGCGGGACGGGGCGCATCGTGTCGGGGTCCAGAACGTCCAGCTGTTCCAATGCGAGATAGCGCACGCCCTGACGGGATTTCAGCGCGGCCTGTTCGGCGCGGGGCAGTCCGGACCAGCTTTCGTGCCAGTCGTTGACCACCGCCGGGCCGTAGGTTTCCGTCAGCCCGTAAAGATGGGTCACATCAAAACCTGCGTCGCGCATGTCGGCCAGCAGCTTTTCGGGCGGCGGTGCTGCGGCGGTGAAGAACTGCACGGTGCGGTCGAGATCGCGTTTGACGTCATCCGGTGCCGAGATCATCAGCGACATCACGATGGGGGCACCACAGAGATGGGTCACGCCTTCATCGGCCAGCGCATTCCAGATCGGTTCCGCCCGCACCTGCCGCAGGCAGACATGGGTTCCGATGATGGCCGACATCGTCCAGGGAAAACACCAGCCGTTGCAGTGAAACATCGGCAGGGTCCACAGATAGACCGCGTGTTTCTGCATCGATGTCGTCAGTGCATTGCCCTGTGCCAGAAGGTAGGCGCCACGATGA
The DNA here is from genome assembly GCF_029961185.1 of Albidovulum aestuarii. Taxonomy (GTDB): domain Bacteria; phylum Pseudomonadota; class Alphaproteobacteria; order Rhodobacterales; family Rhodobacteraceae; genus Albidovulum; species Albidovulum aestuarii. The sequence goes on from NZ_JASBQQ010000004.1 coordinate 303,808, forward strand.
TGCGACACGACGCCCTTCGGGTCGCCGGTCGTGCCGGACGTGTAGTTGATAGAGATCGCATCCCATTCGTCCTCGGGCATCAGCCATTCAAAATCGGGGTCACCCGACGCCAGGAAGGCCTCGTAGTCCTGCGCCATGACCGGGGCATGCGGGCCGTCGAATTCGGGATCGTCGTACTGGATCAGAACCGGCTTCACGGTGGCGAGGGCAAGTGCCTCTTGCATCAGCGGCATGAACTCGCGATCCACGATCACGATTTTCGACGACGCATGGTCAAGCTGGAAGGCGATGATCGCTGCATCGAGACGGGTGTTGATCGAATGAAGGACAGCGCCGCACATCGGCACGCCGTAGTGGCATTCCAGCATGGCCGGCGTGTTGGCCAGCAGCACCGACACCGTGTCACCGCGCCCGATGCCGTTCTTGGCCAAGGCCGAGGCAAGGCGCCGCGACCGCGCGTAGAACTCGGCATAGCTGCGGCGCAGGGGGCCGTGGATGATCGCGGTGTGTTCGGGAAAGACGCTGGCCGCGCGTTCGAGAAACGTCAGCGGTGTCAGCGGCTGGTGGTTCGCCGGGTTGCGGTCCAGATCGGTATTGTAGGGATTCTGCATGGTGATCTCACTGATCCTGCCACTGGGGCGCGCGTTTTTCGATGAAAGCACCGATGCCTTCTTGGGCGTCGCGGGCGAGCATGTTCTCGACCATGACGTTCGAGGCATAGTCGTAGGCCTCTGCCAGCGGCATCTCGCGTTGTGCGTAGAACGCGCGTTTGCCGGTGGCGAGCGTCATGCTGGATTTCGACGCGATCTTGCGCGCCATCTCCAGCGTCGCCTCACTCAAGGCTTCCTCGGTCGCAACCCGGTTGACGAGCCCGATCTCGGCCGCCCGGGCCGCGGGCGTCATGTCGCCGGTCAGCAGCATTTCCATCGTGTGCTTGCCCGCGACATTGCGCGAAAGCGCTACCATTGGGGTGGAGCAGAAAAGCCCGATATGAACGCCCGGCGTGCTGAATTGCGCGGTCTCGGCGGCAACAGCCAGATCGCAGCTTGCGACCAGTTGGCAGCCCGCTGCCGTGGCAATCCCCGTTACCTCTGCAATAACGGGTTTCGGGCAGTTTACGATGGCCTGCATGACGCCGGAACACATCGCCATCACCATGGTGAAATAGGCGCGGCCGCGATCCGGGGCCGCGCGGCCCGCCGTCATCTCTTTCAGATCGTGCCCCGCGCAGAAAGCCGGCCCGTTGGCGGCCAGAATGACGACCCGAACCGCCGGGTTGGCCCCGGCCTCGGCAAAGGCCGCGGCCAGTTCAGCAAGCATCGCCTCGGACAGCGCGTTGCGGCGGCGGGCGTCATTCAGGGTCAGGCGAAGGATGCCGTCACCATCCAGATCGCTGAGCAGCATCTTCTCTTGCACGGACTTGCTCCTTGCCAGGGTCTAAAGGACGTTGATCTCGACAGTGTCGGCAAGCGTGTTGGCGATGAAGCAGTAGCGGTGCGCGCGATCCTGCATGTCCTCCAACGTCTTGTCGTCGACCGAGAAGCCGGTATCGAAGCGCACCACCGGGTGCAGGTCGATACGCGTGACCGACATCTGCCCCTTGGGGTTCTTGCCCAGATGGGCAACGGCATGGTCGTGATAGCTGGCGACCGGCCAGTTTGCCTTCGCGGCCAGTGCCAGAAAGGTCATCATGTGGCAGCTCGACAGGGCCGAGGCGAGCGCCTGTTCGGGATTGGTGTTTTCCGGTTTGCCGCCCCAGTCCGGGGCGGCATCTGCTTGCACTTCGTAGCTGTTGTTGTAGCGCACGACATGCTCGGCCGAGTATTTGCCGGGCAGAAAAGCCGGTTCAGCGCGGTGCCAGTGCAGTTCGATCGAAAGGTCGGACATGGCTGTGTTTCCCTGCCTTGGCGTTGCGATCAAGCAGCGGCAATCTTCTTCTGCGGATCGTAGAAAGGGCGATCGACGATCGTAGCGCGCTCTGTTCCGGCCTCATTGACGAGCCCGGTCCTGTTGACGACCTCCACCTCTGCACCCAGGGTGGCATGCTCTGCGGCGACCATTGCCAGCGCAATGTTCTGTTTAAGGCGCGGCGAATAGACCGCCGAGGTGACTTTACCGATGGTCACGCCATTCTTCCGGATCGGCCAATACGAGGTGTTCGGTCCGTTCAAGGGCGTACCCTCGATGATCAGGCCGATCTGTTTGCGGCTGACCCCTTGCTCCTTGATCCGGCGTAGAGCGGCCTTGCCGATGAACTCGGCCTCGATGTCGAGGTTCACCAGCCGGTCCAGCCCAAGCTCGTAGGGATTGGTGTTGATATCGGCATCGGCGTGATAGGACAACATGCCACCTTCAATGCGACGGATCGACGAGGTGTGGCCCGGCTTCAGGTTGAATGGCTTGCCGGCCGCCATGATCTTTTCCCACAGCTCGTCGCCGCGCGATCCGTCCTGCAGGTAAAGCTCATAACCCAGTTCGCTCGACCAGCCGGTGCGCGATACGATCAGCGGAATGCCGTCCAGCTCGACCTCACGCAGCCAGTAGTACTTGAGGTCCATGATGCCGTCGCCGAAGAGCGCCTTCATGATCTCTCCGGATTTCGGGCCCTGCAGCTGCAGCGGCGAGACATCCGGTTCGCCAATTGTCACATCCAGCCCCGAATGCACGGCCACACCCTGCGCCCAAAGCAGGATGTCGCTGTCGGCAAGCGAAATCCAGAAGTGGTTCTCGGCCAGACGCAGCAGGATCGGGTCGTTCAGGATACCGCCCTCGGCATTGGTGATCAGCACGTACTTGCACTGCCCGATCGCCATCTTCGACAGATCGCGCGGCGTCAGCATCTGCACGAATTTCGCAGCATCCGGGCCGGTGATCTCGACCTGACGCTCAACCGCGACATCGCACAGGATCGCGTCGTTCACGAGGTTCCAGAAGTTTTGTTCCGGATCGCCGAAGTCGCGCGGGATATACATGTGGTTATAGACCGAGAACCCCTTGGCGCCCCAACGGACGGTCGCCGCGAAATACGGGGATTTACGGATCTGCGTTCCGAAACCGAATTCGTCGGCGTGCTTCGTACCAAAATCGCTTACTTTCGTCATCGTGTTTGCCCTTGCTGGCGGGTCATTCCCAGACCGCGCGACCTCGTCTAACTTGGCGAGGTTCTAGGGGCATTCAGGATGAAGATTCGGGCCAAAGATTCATGCTAGAGAGACCGAACGGACTATTTTTTATTGGGAGTTCGGACCGTTTGGTCGATCTGGTAACCAAGCGGGTTCCGCTGGGTCACTTCCCGGAATCGGCCAGCAGGCGGGCGAGATTCGGCTGAACCGATTTGACCTCGCGCGTGACGATATAGGTCATGTATCGGTCGATCCCGAGTTCCGCCGACAGCATCTCGTCCATCAGGGTCTGGAATGCCGAAAGACTGGTCGTTACGACCGTCATCACATAGTCCATCCCGCCGCCCGTCGCGACACAGTCAGTGATCTCGTAAAGGCTGCGGACATGTGCCTCGAAGCGGTCGAAATCCGTCTTGCGGTGACTTTTCAGCGAAACGGTCACGACGACCTTGGAAATGGCCACGATCTTACCGACCGCAACATCCGCATGGTACCCGCGGATCAGCCCCGCAGTCTTCAGCCGGGTAAAGCGCGCCCAGCATGGCGTGGGCGAAAGCCCGGCAAGTTCTGCCAGCCTGGACTTGCTGAGCTGCCCATGTTGCTGCAGTGCGCAAAGGATGCGAATGTCGGCGGCGTCGAGGGCGGTCGATTTCATTCGTTCGCTGCTTTCTCACATCGACGTTTCCAGAGAACGTCTGTTGCCCAAGAATACAAATTTCTGAATTTCTACCTATTCAAAGGCTCCGATGCCAATCGTCAATTTGTGCTTTCGCCTCCTGTCCTATGCGTAAACCGAGACGCGGTTACGGTCCAAGAACAACCGACTTCTGAGCCAAAACGGAAAAAGGTGACTTTCCGATCGCAGCTGACGAAGACGGCCCTCCTCCGACATCCAATGTGACGGTTGTGGAGGTCGACTTTCGGTCCGCACCAGGATCGCGTTGCGCTTTGCCATTCCTGGTCCTCCGGTTCTCAACCATAACGGTGGACCAATTCAGTTGGGGAGGTTCATGTCGCAATGGGTCCCGGTGGTATGACCAGATGGACCGATGATCAATCGCTTGCGTTGCCTGAAATGACGCGCCAGACTACGCGGCACTTGGGGGGCGGTCGGCGCCATAGGCACCGGCTGCATTGGGGGAAACGCAATCAGCCTTGACGGCATCTCCGGGGAAATAGCCGCAGCATGTGTCCAGCCCCTGTGAATCACAACCATCCTCGTGGCTTCATTATTCCGATCGGAGGCGGTGAGGATCGCGTGAAAGAGCGGCATATCCATCGCCGCTTCGTCGAGCTGTCGGGCGGCAAGGATGCCGATATCGTGGTCATTCCAACGGCGTCGGAACTTGAGACGACGGGGCCGGACTACAACCGGATCTTCCGCGATCTTGGCGCTTCGGCGGTGGATTTCCTGCCGATCAGCCGCCGTGCCGATTGCGACAATCCACGGTATCTCGACATGCTCGATCGGGCCACGGGCATCTTCCTGACCGGTGGCAACCAGTTGCGGCTGTCAACGATCCTCGGCGGCACCGGTATCGCCCAGAAGATCCGTCGCCGCAACGCCGCGGGTGTCGCCGTGGCCGGCACCTCGGCCGGGGCGTCGATCATGTCGGAACATATGATTGCGGGCGGTGACAGCAATTCCGCCCCCGTCGAGGGCGCTGTCAGCCTCGCGCCCGGCATCGGCCTGACGAATGCCGTGATCATCGACCAGCATTTCACCGAGCGGAACCGGCTCGGGCGGCTCTTGACCGCGTCGAGCTACAATCCCTTTCTGATTGGCCTCGGCATCGACGAGGATACCGCTGCCTTCATCGGGCCTGATGGCGTGTTCGAGGTGGTCGGCTCGGGCACGGTGACGGTTGTCGATGCCTCCGGTCTTACACATTCCTCTATGTGGGACGCCTCGCCCGGTCAGGCTTTGACTCTGCTTGGGCTGAAGGTTCACGTGATGGGGGAAGGTTGCCGCTACGATCTTGTCGGGCGGCACGCCTATGCGCCGGATGAACACGCAGCATTCTGCACATTGCCTAACGAAAAGGTCACGAAGAACTGACCGCACGACCTAAGGGAGGAACTCCGCAATGAAGATCGTTTCGACGAACGTGTTTGTCGGTCCGAACGTGTGGGCGGGGTTTCCCGTCATCCGCTATGTCGTTGACCTTGGCGTTCTGGAGGACTGGCCATCAGCGAAGATCGGCGAAGACTGGATCAACGCACTGGTCGAGGCGCTTCCGGGGCTGCATGAGCATGGCTGTTCCTACCGCGAGCCGGGCGGCTTCATCCGCCGCCTGAGAGAGGGTGAGGGCACTTGGCTCGGCCATATCGCCGAGCATGTCGCGCTGGAGATTCAGGGGGTTGCTGGGTCGGAGGTCACGTTTGGTCGCACGCGGTCTACAGGGGTGCCGGGGCAGTACAACCTCGTCTACCAATACCATCAGCGCGATGTCGGGCTGGAGGCCGGGCAACTGGCGATCCGGCTTCTGATGCACCTTCTGCCTGACCATCTGAAGTCACAGGTCGACTACCAGTTCGACCCGGAATTCGACTTCCCCGACGAGTTGAAAAGCTTTGTCCTCATGGCGCAGCGCAAGGAATTCGGACCCTCGACCGGGTCGCTGGTCAAGGCGGCGGAGGATCGCGACATCCCGTGGATCCGGCTTAACGACAATTCGCTGGTGCAGTTCGGGCATGGCAAGTTCCAGCAACGGATTCAGGCGACGATCACGAGCGAGACGAAGCATATCGCGGTGGAAATATCCTGTGACAAGGAAGACACCCACAACATGCTGAGCGACCTCGGCCTGCCGGTGCCGCAGCAGCGTCTGGTCTATTCGCCGACGCAGGCCGTCCGTGCGGCCAAGCGGATCGGTTTTCCGGTCGTGGTCAAACCGCTCGACGGCAATCACGGGCGGGGCGTGTCGATCAACCTGACCGAGGACGCGCAGGTCGAAACCGCATTCCATGAGGCCAAGGCGCATTCCAAGAGCCGCGGCATCCTTGTCGAAAGTTTCGTCACTGGCATGGATCACCGTATGCTTGTCGTGAACGGCGAACTGGTCGCGGTGGCCAAGCGCGTGCCCGGCCATGTCGTCGGCGACGGCAAGCATACGATTGCCGAACTGGTGGAGATCGTGAATTCCGACCCGCGCCGCGGTATCGGGCACGAGAAGGTGCTGACCAATCTCGAACTCGACAATCAGGCAGAGCGTCTGATGGCGGATGCCGGGTACACCGCCGAAACCGTCCTTCCGGCAGGCGAGACTTTCTACCTGCGTTCGACCGCGAACCTCTCGACCGGCGGCACGGCTATCGACATGACCGATGTCTGCCACCCGGACAACAAGGATATGGCGGAACGCACGATCAAGTCGGTGGGCCTCGATGTCGGCGGGGTCGACTTCCTCACCTCGGACATCACTAAAAGCTACAAGGATATTGGCGGCGCCATCGTCGAGGTTAACGCCGCGCCCGGCTTCCGGATGCATGTCGCGCCGTCCGAGGGCAAGCCGCGCGACGTGGCGGGTAAGGTCATCGACATGCTCTTTCCTAAGGGGCGGCAGGCGCGCATTCCGATCGGCGCGATCACCGGCACCAATGGCAAGACCACGACCAGTCGGATGCTTGCCCATATCATGAAATCCTCGGGCAAGATCGTCGGCATGACCTCGACCGACGGGGTCTATGTCGATGGCAAGCTCACGGTGAAGGGCGACATGACTGGTCCCGCCTCGGCGCAGATGGTGCTGCGCGACCCGTCGGTCGACTTCGCGGTGATGGAAACGGCGCGGGGCGGGCTTGTCCGTTCCGGCCTCGGCTATCAGCGCTGCGATGTCTCGGCCTGCCTCAACGTCGCTGCCGATCACCTCGGGATGGGCGGGATCGACACGCTGGAACAACTGGCCGTCGTGAAGCGCGTCGTCGTCGAGACCGCGACCGATACGGTCGTCCTGAACGCCGACGACCTTCACTGCCTGCGCATGGCCGATTTCTGCAAGGCCACGCATATCTGCTACGTGACGACAAATTCCGACCATCCGCTGGTGAAGGAGCATATTCAGGCCGGGGGCCGTGCCGTGGTGCTGGAAAAGGCCATGAACGGCGACATGATCACGATCTATGCAAACGGTCTGCACATGCCGGTTCTCTGGTCGCACCTCATCCCGGCCACGCTGGAGGGCAAGGCGCTCTACAATGTGCAGAACGCGATGTTCGCCTGCGCGATGGCCTATTCCTTCGGACTGGATCTCGACAATATCCGCCACGGGCTTAGAACCTTCGATACCTCCTTCTTCCAGGTGCCGGGGCGGACGAACGTCTTCGACGAACACCCGTTCAAGGTCATCCTCGACTACGGCCATAACCCGGCGGCGATCTCGGCCATGGCGGGGCTTGCCGACCGGCTCGACGTCAAGGGCCGCCGGCTCGTTGTCTCTGCCATGCCGGGGGATCGCCGCGACGAGGATATTCGGGATGCAGCCCGGGCACTGGCTGGCCACTTCGATCACTACTTCCTTAAACCGGATGATGACAGGCGCGGACGCGGGCCGATGGAAGTACCCGAAATGATCCGCGAGGAACTGCTGAAACAGGGCGTCGAGGAGGAGCGGATCACACTTGTCGAGAGCGAGGCGGACGCCATCGACATGGCGCTGAACGCGGCGCAGCCCGGTGATCTGCTGGTGGTCTTTGCGGATGAACTGGCCCGATCGTGGAAGCAGATCATCTACTTCAAGAAGGCCGAGCGGGAGGCCATCGTCATGGCCAAGCCATCTCGTGTGGAACGCCCGGCCCCCGAGTTCGAGGAACTGATGTCTGCCACGGATCAACTGATCCGCGACGAGCGCGGCGTGCGCCTCGCGCGGGTCGAGAACGAGGAGTCGGACTGACCGGGGCGCAGTGTCATGCAGTCCGACGCGTTGCAGGACGTTTTGGATATCCCGGTGCCGGACCATCCGGCACTGGTTCTGGATGGCTGCCGCAGGCTGCTTGGGCCGAACCTTTACGGGCGGGAACCGGGCGCGGTCGGCGACGGTCTGGCCTCCAGTGTCGATCCGGATGTGATGCTGCAAGTGTGGGTGCGTCACACCCGTGACCTGCTCGACGGGCTGGGCTGGACGTCGACACCGATCCGCACCCGGCCCTTTGAGGGTGGCGCCAGCCTCTTCTTTCCCGCCGCAGTAGATCAGCTCTTTACCGCCGCCTTCATTGTCGAAGCTGCGTGGTACTACACGGCGACGGAACTCCTTGGCCTCGACGCGATACCGCGCGATCGGATGCGCGCCGACCTCGACCGAATAGCCAGGGCAGAAGCCAATCCCAAACTCGCCGCCCTTGTGTCAGAGGCCACGCAGCGCGGGGTGGACCGGCTCCTCGACGACGATGCGCTGACGCTCGGCCACGGCACGGGGTCGGACACCTGGACGACCACGGATCTTCCGCCATCGCCAAACTGGTCACGCCTGCATGACATTCCTCTCGCTTTGGTGACCGGCACAAACGGCAAGACGACCACCACCCGGCTGATCGCCGCGATGGCAAGGGCTGCGGGTCAAGTGGCCGGTCTCTCCTCGACTGAGTTTGTGCGGGTGGGCGATGATATCCTCGACAGGGGGGATTATTCCGGCCCGGCGGGCGCGCGGCTGCTTCTGCGCGACAAGCGGCTGGAGATCGGCGTTCTGGAGGTCGCGCGCGGCGGCATCCTGCGCCGGGGCGTGCCGGTCACGCGCGCCCGGGCGGCGGTCGTAACCAACGTCGCGGCCGACCATCTTGGGCAATACGGGATCAACACGGTTGCCGAACTCGCCCGTGTGAAGCTGGCCGTGCACCGGGCGCTCGCTCCCGATGGCGTACTGATCCTGAACGCCGATGATCCACAGGTGGTTGAAGCGGCACGCGAAGCCGACGCGTCGAAAGCGTGGTTCTCACTCAGATCTGACAACGCCGAGATACGCGCCGCCCGCTCGCGCCGCGACCCCTGCGCCTGGCTCGATAACGATCAGATCGTCCTGGCAGACGGAACATCCGAAATCCAGGTGATTGCCGTCGCCGACGTGCCGCTGACCCTCGGCGGTGCGGCCCGTTACAATATCGAGAATGTGCTGGGTGCAGCACTGGCGGCGCGCGCGCTTGGCCTTCCCGATGCGGCTATCAGGACGGCGCTGTCGGCATTCCGAAGCGACCCGATCGACAATCCGGGTCGCGCAAATGAATTTTCGGTGCGCGGGGCCCGCGTCTTCGTCGATTTCGCGCACAACCCGCATTCCATTGCGGCGGTAACGAGCGCCCTTGCCACCATTCCTGCGCAGCGCCGGTTCGTCCTGCTGACCCATGCCGGCGACCGGTCGGACGAAGACATCCGCGCACTGACCCGCGGCGCGTTCCAACTCCGACCCGACGTCGTCGTGGCAGCAGAAAACCCGAAATACCTGCGCGGTCGTCAGCGCGGAGAGATTCCCGCGCTCATCCGCCAGCAATGTCTCGACCTCGGCTTGACGGACAGTCAGGTCATTCTGGCTGACAGTCCTTCACATGGTGCCAGCCTGATCGTCGAAAAGCTGGCACCAGGCGACGTGGCCTTACTTTTGGTCCATGACGAACGGCAGAAAGTCGTATCAATGTTGCAGGTGTGACTGAGGGTCAGGTTTCGTAATGACAACGGGACGGTTGCCGCGAGAACGATACCGGAGAGGAAGACCTTCGGACATCGGTCGTATCGGGCCGCCACGCGCCTCCGTCCGACTGGAACGACCAGCGCCACACGGTCTATTCACTCTGATTGACCCTCTCCAACCCTCGCGCCGCGAAAATGGCAAACGCAGACTATGGCCGATTTGAGCGTCCGTTCTCGCTGCCCTGGCGGTCTGTGCAAACGCCCCCTCCGCGCAAGTCGCGGAAAACGCGCGACTATCCGGGGTCAACCTCGCACCGTCTCGAATTGCGGAACTGGGTGGCTGGGGCGGTAGGATTCCCTCCCCATCGTTGAGAAACATCGAGAACCGCCAGCGACCGCCAAAACTGGGGCACTAACTGGGGCATTCTGGGTGGCGCTGGGCGATGCCACCGGCTGCACCCTGCTGCCCTGCTACCACTGGTCCCAGACTGCCACCTAGGGCCACTCTCTGGGCCGCTGGTGGACGGCGGAGTGGTCTGGATGGGGGAGGCTATGGTGAGGAGGAGTGGTCGTCTAGGGGCGGCTAGGTGGGGCGGTGTGGGGGCGGTGAATGTCTGGACTGCGGACAGAACCGCCCATTGCATGTTAAGGTGGCTCGACATGCCGACTAAGGAGTGGAACCCATGCCTCTGATCGACATTCACGTTTTGGAAGGCGTCTTCTCCGAAAAGGAAAAGGCGCAGCTGATAAGTGAGACGGCCAAAGCCTTCGGAACAGTGGCTGGCAAAACGATGCAAGACAACACGTCTGTCCGAGTTCACGAGGTAAGGAGCGGGCATTGGGGCGGGGCTGACGGTGTTTGGACAACCGAAAGTGCTCTGGAGTTGAAGGCCAAAGGTTAGCCCAGTACGCACAGGGCTCGGAGCGGACGCTAGGCCAAAACTGCTCAATGGCCCCTATGCGGGACGAAGCTGCCGTACGATACCAAGCAGCGTTCCTGTTTGATTAAACTTCGCTTCGCAGACAAAACACACTTCGGATGTTCGACGGCGTCTTCAAAGAGGGAAGAAGCGGACTCGGCGAAAGAATTCAAAGTGACACCTTGTATTGCGCTTCACTAGAATGACGTACAGCGACCAAGCATGGAGAATCATCGATGCAGCCGTCCGGTATCTTGCGCGAACTGCTCGGAAGGTTACCCCGGGATATCGTGATTGATCCTGAAGCGCCGAGTTACGAATCTCTACGTCGCGTCTGGAACGACATGATCGACCGTCGACCATCAGCCATCATTCGACCGGGCGACGTGAAGCAAGTTTCGGAAGTTGTCCGACTGGCGGCAACCACTGGCCTTCCTCTCGCTGTACGGTGCGGCGGTCACAGCTTTCCCGGCTTTTCGACCTGTGACGGCGGCATTGTTCTAGACTTGTCGAGGATGAACACTGTTTCGGTCGACCCCGAGGCGCGTCTTGCCAATGTTGGAGGTGGTGCTCTCCTGAGAGACGTCGACAGAGCTACCGCCAAATACGGCCTCGTAGTCCCCGCCGGAGTAGTGTCGCATACCGGTGCTGGCGGCCTGACCCTAGGTGGCGGTATGGGTTGGACGTCTCGACGGTTCGGGCTGACGATAGACAACCTCGTTTCTGCTGAAGTCGTAACGGCAAATGGCGAAATTCTCGAAGTCAGCGACTCCTCCCATCCGGACCTGTTCTGGGGCTTGAGGGGAGGTGGTGGAAATTTTGGGATCGTGACAAGGTTTCAGTTCCGTGTGCATACACTCGGTCCAATTTCAGTCGGAGTTTGGAACTATGCGCCGACAAGGGTTGCAGAGGCTTTGGAAGGCCTATCCGCACTTGCTAAACGTGCTCCACGCTCGCAGACCCACACCATAGGACTGACCAAATCGGGGCTCCGCGTGACAGCGTTTTACAACGGACCCGACGGATTGGGTCACGAAAGTGTTGCACCCTTCGGAAATCTAGCGGGACCCGGAGACGGCGGTCTCGAAGACATGGACTTCTTAGAACTTCAGAGCAGGAGCGACGATTTCATGCGTTGGGGGAGACGCTATTACGGCAAGGGCGGTTTCTTCGGAGATCTGAACCCCGGAGTTATCCGCGAAATGGCGGATCTGAGCAGTAATGCTCCTAATGAGGACTCCGAATTCTTCATGATTCATCTCGGAGGTGCGGTGTCAGATGTCTCTGACGACGCGACAGCCTATACTGGACGCCAGGCAGAATTCTTTTGGTTGGCACAGGCGATCTGGGATGACGCTCTGGAAGACGAGCAGTGCCTTTCCTGGGGACGCGAGGCGGGCCAAAGGCTTGAAGCCCGCTCTCAAGTCGGTAACTACGTAAACGAGCAGAGCGATGTTGGACAACGGGTTTCTGAGCTAGCGTATGGAAAGACCAAGTACAATCGACTGGCGGCACTGAAAGCTAAATACGACCCAAGCAACCTCTTTCGCTTGAACCAGAATATCGCCCCGGCGCACGGCGTTTCAGAACCGAATAGAGACCAAGCAACTTAAAACTTGTGCAAAGGCACTAAGGGCTCAAAGCAGCCATTCGCTGCGGGGCAGCACCAGCAGCCAGTATGAACGCCTGCTCTTCGGACGTAACTGAAGTAGACTCAAACCTGCTCGGGAGGAAGATGCAAGGAGTGCCTTCCCTTCCCTATTTAAGCATTCGAATCGCAAGCAAAGTTTTGTTGAGACGCTTATTTGTATTGGACGCGCCAGTGTGCGACGCCCGCAACGCCGCCTCTTGCGGTTCGATAAACATGTTCCTGTAAAACTCTGCGGCTTTGCTGGGATTGCCTGATTCGAGGCTTTCCGCGATTGCCAATGAAGCTTCAAATACGGCGTTCATACTGGAAGCAGCATCTTTTGCGGCATTCTTTTCAGCTTCCGTGGCGGTCTTGCTTCGATCCACCGTCGCTGCCGCGCGCGACACCTCGAGCTTCTGATCGTCAACGTTGTTACGTATAACATAGCTATTGCTGACCGAATTGTCGCCGTACGCGTCGACAACTAGCCAGCCGCCCGAAGAGGCAATTATGCTGTATGCGACATAATGATCAACGACCCTGGCTGCCCTTTCGATATTCTGGAATGCCTGAACAACGGGTGCGTCGCTCGACGCGCTTGCCGCCAATGCGGCTGGAGATTCCTGCGCAAGGCCAAGCGCAGGGGATACCAACAAGAATACCGAGGTTAGTGTGACGTATCCTAAACGGGTCATTGCTAATTCCCTCATCAGCAGTTGCGTAACAGCATCCTTCGATCTCGCGACCATACCAAATATGATGATGATTATTAGCACGAGCCCTTCTTGCTGAACATTTGGCAGCCAAAGTGAGCAATGACCGCTTTGAGCCCGGGAGCCACCGTTGGACTATTATCGCGTCACCGAACTCCGGGTGTGTTACGATGTAACATCTTTTGGTGGTGGAAGGGAAATGGATATGTCGGATGGACACGCTGGCCACTGCCTTTGCGGAAATGTGGCATACACCACCGGCAGCGAACCCCTCTGGGTCACGATCTGCTACTGCCGGTTTTGCCAGCGCGCCACAGGTTCGGACCGAATGATTGAACCGATCTTCGAACGCCAGCACTTTGTGTTCACCGAAGGCAAGGCGTCGGTCTATACACTCCCTTCGGAAGGTAGCGGAAAAGACGTAAACGTTCACTTCTGCTCGAGTTGCGGAACCAAGCTTGCACTGACATTCGAGCGCTGGCCGGATCGGTTGGGCATCTATATCGGCACTCTTGATGATCCGAGTTCGATTTTGACCTCGCCCGAGAACAGCAAACACATTTTTGTCTCCGAAGCACGCCCGGGAACTATCCTTCCGGCGGGCTTCAAGACCTTTGACCGTCATGCCACCGAAAACGACGGGACTGCAATAGAACCGACTGTACACACATTGCCGTATTTGGTCGGGCGCTGAACTGTTCCATCAGCCTCGGCCCAATGTCTGCAACGTCCGATGTGCGGCCATTCGGTTGGCCAGTACGCCGCGAACCCCGAGCCAACCCCATGAGCCCCGCCCAGCGCCTCAGAGACGCGCCACGGTGCCACGCCGCGGTCAAGCGCACCGGAGAGGTGCGCAAGGCACCGGCGATCAACGGGTGGGCCGTGTGCCGCGTTCACGGCGCGGGTGGCGGCGCTCCGCGCGGCAAGGCGCACTGGAACTGGAAGCACGGTGGACTTGCCCGGCTTTGGTGGAGAGCGTTTAGCTCACTTCCCGGGCCTTTCGCTCGAAGGCGATGGGGCTCTGGAA
>NZ_JASBQQ010000020.1 GCF_029961185.1 Albidovulum aestuarii
TTGGCAGTTGCAGTGTCTTCACTTGGATCGAGGACAGATTCCCGTGTCGCTCGCAGCGAGTTCCCGCCTAACCAGGAACACACGACGTCGGAAGCCGGGATAGGTGGTGTGATTGGAAATCGGCAATTGCAACATTCGCAAAGTCGAGGCACACTTTCGAGACTAAGTACCTTCCTGTCGGCGGATACCTCCTCATAGTTCGCCAGCCCCGGTTGCGCATAATCGCGCACCGGGGCTTTTCAATTTGGCAGAAGGTTGTCTGGCGCCGGTATGGTTGGGACCAGGTAAGTTACGAGGTCCAGAAGCGCTTGGCCAAGCTGGGAATGTGGACAAGCGGTTTTACTCCGCCATGGACCGGGTGGCAGAAGCCGGTTTGTTCCGCTGACGCTCGCGCCAAACGACCAACACGCCACCGCCGATGATCAGGATCGAACCAGGAAATAGGTCGCGGATTGGCGCTTCGCCAAAGAACACCCAGCCGAAAAAGAAAGCCATCGGAATGCCGAAATAGCTGAATGGGGCAAGGTTGCTTTGTTCGGTCATCCTGAAGGAGACAATCATAAGCAATACAGCGGTTCCACCGAAACCTCCCATCGCCACAATCCACCCGAGATCAGACGCAGATTGAACAGTGGAAAAGCCACCGAGGAAAAGCGCGAGCGCCACCGATCCGACAACGGCAAATCCTGTGGAGTACAGGTTGACCAATGCGCTTGGTACTTCCTCGTCAATCAACCGGGCCGTTACGCCCGTCAGCGCGTAGAGGGCAGCTGCGCCCAGTGGTAAGAGGGACGCCAAGGTAAATGTCTCGCGCCCGGGACCCATAACCATCAAGACGCCGACAAAGCCAATCAACACCGCGATCCAACGAATGTGACCCACCCGTTCACCCAGCAGCAGCACGGCAAAGGCTGTCATGAAAAGCCCGCTGGAATAGGAAATTGTCGTCGCAGTGGCAAAGGCGATCAGACCCAGCGACAGATAGAACATCAACTGTGCGAAGGTGACGATCAGACCCCGCATGCAGATCAGGCCCCATTGGCGGACACGCAGGCGCCGCCCATTTCGGTGCCAGGCTGACGATGACCAAAGCGCGATAAAGCTGGGCACCAGCCCAAAGATATTACGGTATGCGGACAGTTCCGCCGCAGTGTAACCAGCGGACAGACGCTTGATGACCAGTCCCATCAGGTCAAAAAACACAAGGGAAACTAGGCTGAGAACAATCGCAACCGTGACAGACCCCGTCGGGATTGCCGGTATTTTCCCGACTTCAGCCATTTCGCATTCCTGAGTGGTTCTCCGATATCAGATGGTATCCACGAAAGGCTGCCATGGACATTCAGTTTGCGACTTGGTGTGCCGAAAGAGTCGTTTGACCCGCAAAACGAGGATATTTGCCAGTGCAGCGACCGTCAGGTTTGTCCCACATCGCCGTTGTCCACCGTACCCAGTCAGGTCACAGCCCGACTGAAACTCTCAGTTGCCCGCCCTAAGCCCAAATCAGACCATCTTACGCACTCGCGGTAGCAGAAGTATTTCCGCTCAGTGACCTATCGATTGGGAGAATACATTAACGATGACCACTCCTAAAAGGATGAGTGTCATACCAAGCAAAGCAGGGAAGTCCAAAGATTGTCGATACCAAATCCAAGCGACAGCACTAATGAGTACGATGCCCATGCCCGACCATATTGCGTAGACGACGCCGGTCGGCATAACCCGCAGCGGGAATGACAAACACCAAAATGCAACCGCATATCCCGCAATCGTGATGAGGCTTGGCCCGAGCCGAGTAAAGCTCTCCGATCGCGCTAAAGATGTTGTTGCGAGGACCTCAGCGAAGATAGCCGCCACCAAAAATAGATAGTGCTTTGCCATTCGGCTACTCGCGCCATGTCAACCCGTGAGGTCCTTAGCACGATGCCGACTGGATGTCTGCATCACTAGGCGGAACTGGCATGCAAGCTGATCGCGGCCGATGGCTGTCCCGAGCTCGATGTGCGGATTGCTGCAGAATGTCGGAATGTCTGCTACGTGTTGGGATTGAGATAAAGAGGATTGTGGGAACGCTAGATGATTAAGGTCTACGGGCGGCGGA
>NZ_JASBQQ010000021.1 GCF_029961185.1 Albidovulum aestuarii
TCCGCCGCCCGTAGACCTTAATCATCTAGCGTTCCCACAATCCTCTTTATCTCAATCCCAACACGTAGCAGACATTCTGCAGCAATCCGCACATCGGGCTCGGGGCAGCCATCGGCTGCGATCAGCTTGCATGCCAGCTCCGCCTGGTGATGCAGACATCCAGTCGGCATCGTGCTAAGTACCTCACGGGTTGACATGGCGCGAGTAGCCGAATGGCAAAGCACTATCTGTTTTTGGTGGCGGCTATCGTCGCTGAGGTCCTCGCAACAACATCTTTAGCGCGGTCGGAGAGCTTTACTCGGCTCGGGCCAAGCCTCATCACGATTGCGGGATATACGGTTGCATTTTGGTGCTTGTCGTTCCCGCTGCGGGTTATGCCGACCGGCGTTGTCTACGCTATATGGTCGGGCATGGGCATCGTGCTCATTAGTGCTGTCGCTTGGATTTGGTATCGACAATCTTTGGACTTCCCTGCTTTGCTTGGTATGACACTAATCCTTTTAGGAGTGGTCATCGTTAATGTATTCTCCCAATCGATAGGTCACTGAGCGGAAATACTTCTGCTACCGCGAGTGCGTAAAATGGTCTGATTTGGGCTTAGAGCGGGCAACTGAGAGTTTCAGTCGGGCTGTGACCTGACGGGGTACGGTGGACAACGGCGTTGCGGGACGAACCTGCCGATCGCTGCACCGGCAATAATTCTCGTTCTGCAGGTCAAACGGTTCTCACGGCACATCGCGTCGCAAACTGAATATCAATGGCAGCGTTCGATCGATACCATCGGTGTCAGAGAACTGGACAGGGTTGCTGAATGGCCGAAGTCGGGAAAATACCGGCAATCCCGACGGGGTCCGTCACCCTTGCGATTGTTCTCAGTCTCGTTTCCCTTGTGTTTTTTGACCTGATGGGACTGGTCATCAAGCGTCTGTCCGCTGGTTACACAGCGGCGGAACTGTCCGCGTACCGCAATATCTTTGGACTGGCGCCCAGCTTTATCGCGCTTTGGTCAACGCCAGCCTGGCACCGGAACGGGCGGCGCCTGCGTATCCGCCAATGGGGCCTGATCTGCATGCGGGGTCTGATCGTCACCTTCGCACAGTTGATGTTCTATCTATCGCTGGGTCTGATCGCCTTTGCCACTGCGACGACCATTTCCTATTCCAGCGGGCTTTTCATGACAGCCTTTGCCGTGCTGCTGCTGGGTGAACGGGTGGGTCTCATCCGTTGGATCGCGGTGTTGATTGGCTTTGTCGGCGTTTTGATGGTTATGGGCCCGGGGCGTGAAACATTTACCTTGGCGTCCCTTTTGCCACTGGGTGCAGCCGCGCTTTACGCGCTGACTGGAGTGACAGCGCGGTTGATTGACGAGGAAGTACCAAGCGCATTGGTCAACTTGTACTCCACTGGCTTTGCCGTTGTCGGATCGGTGATGCTCGCGCTTTACCTCGGTGGTTTTTCCACTGTTCGATCTGCGTCCGATCTTGGATGGATTGTGGCGATGGGAGGTTTCGGCGGAACCGCTGTATTGCTTATGATTATCTCCTTCAGGATGACCGAACAAAGCAACCTTGCACCATTCAGCTATTTCGGCATTCCGATGGCTTTCATTTTCGGATGGGTGTTCTTTGGCGAAGCACCAATCCGCGACCTATTTCCTGGCGCGATCCTGATCATCGGCGGAGGGCTGTTGGTCGTTTGGCGCGAGCGTCAGCGGAACAAACCGGCTTCTGCCACCCGGTCCATGGCGGAGTGAAGCCTCTTGTCCACATTCCCCGCTTGGCCAAGCGCTTCTGGACCTCGTAACTTACTTGGTCCCAACCATACCGGCGCTAGACAACCTTCTGCCAAATTGAAAAGCCCCGGAGCGCGATTATGCGCAACCGGGGCTGGCGAACTATAAGGAGGTATCCGCCGACAGGAAGGTACTTAGTTTCGATAGTGTGCGTCGACTTTGCGAATGTTGCAATTGCCGATTTCCAATCACACCATCTATCCCTGCTTCCAAAGTCGTGTGGTCCTGGTTAGGCGGGAACTCGCTGCGAGCGACACGGGAATCTGTCCTCGATCCAAGTGAAGACACTGCAACTGCCAA
>NZ_JASBQQ010000005.1 GCF_029961185.1 Albidovulum aestuarii
GTAGTTGCTTGTCCCCATCTCGGCCTCCTCGCCTCAAAGTTAGGGGGCAAAGCGTCTACAAATCTAGGGGCACCTCAAAGGGCTACTTCAGCGGCCGCGAGTTCCTCGCCTGCCACGATGCTGGCATCACACCTACCGTGCCGCGGCCCGAGACGTCGGGCAACCGGGTCAAAGGCATGTATGTGAAGGCCGACTTCGCCTACGACGCTGCCGATGACGTCTATCGCTGCCCGGCTGGCGAGGAACTGACCTACCGATATACCCGGGAGGAGAACGGTCTGCAGATGCGGCGCTACTGGACGAACGAATGCCAGGACTGCCCGGTCAAGAGCCGCTGCACCACCGGCAAGGAGCGCCGGATCACCCGCTGGGAGCAGGAGCATCTGGTCGAGGCGATGCAGGATCGGATCAGCGGCGGCACCGGCTTGATGAGGCTCCGCCGCTCGACCGTCGAACACCCGTTCGGCACGATCAAGGCGTGGATGGGCGCGACGCACTTCCTGATGCGACGATTGAAGAACGTCCGAACCGAGATGGCGCTGCAGGTTCTGGCCTACAACATCAAGCGGATGATCTCGATGATCGGGACGCGAGGCCTGATGGCGGCGCTGTCAGACTGAAAGGCCGCACAACTTTTTGCGCCGCGATGCCAAAACGCGAGGGGTGACGAAGAACAATCCTCGAAACAACCTTCCCACCGCCAGTTTCCACACAGCCTCGGCCCAGAGCTGACATCCGACCAAGCTGCCGCGAACGCCCACACCGAGTACGCTTCGACCGATGCCGCATACTGCACAAATGTCCGCAAATTGCTTGAGAAGCTGCCGTTCAGTAGCCATTGAAAATAGCTGTCCGGTGATGGATTAGAGGGTTTCAAATTTAAATTCAAAAGGTTGGTGGGTTTCGTATGCACTATGTGTGCAACTTGAAATCGCCTTCTGACGCACCATGACGGGCATATGGCGGTTACGCAGCTTGGATCGATCAGAGCCCGTATCAACGTGTGGACGGACAACGAAGCGAACGAGTTTCTAGTTCGAGATGATCATCGGCACCCTGGCCAAGAATTTAATAGAGGAAAAGTGCCTTGGCCCGTGCCGTCAGCACGGCATGTCGGAACGCACCTTTTGTCTCTATGGACGGTTGCCTTTCTTACAAGCGTTTCGAGGCTATCTCCGTTCATCAAGGGAGCTGACATTTGTCCTCCGTTGCTCAACCCCCTGATTCTGTCCGGCAGGTGCCGACGTCAGACAGCTAAGTTTGTCTTACAAGGCCTGCATCGCACACTGTAACTTACTTTTTGGACGCCATCGCCTCGTGATCGATGATGTCGATCGGGATTATCTTCAGCCGCAGGGAGACTGGTTCTCCCAGCTGTTCTGACAGCAAACCTCGGAATGTTTCCGCCGAACTGTCGAGATCGTCGAGGCTTTCGCGTACGCCCAGCATGACAACTGACACGCCGAGCAGCCCGTCGTCGCGCTCGCCCCGGACCTGAAGGATGAAGTGGTTGTCGGAAACAAGGCCTGTTTTCGCTTTCACTGCTTCGACATAGAGACGTTTCACCGTGTCTTCGACGAAGATGATCTCGAGCCGTCGGTCTAGACGGTCGACGACGAAGAAGGACGACATCAGAAGGATCGAGAACACGATGAACGGTTTGCGCCAGTGCCCGTATCCTTGCAATCCAAAGACCAGCATGGCCGCGGCGACGATGCCGAGAAAGTTCGTGATGAAAAGCAGAAAAGCGCCGCCGGCCATCGCGTAGCCGTCACCCTGATGATGAATGTCCGATAGGGCAATCGCCTGCGCGGAAACCGCGTCTTCGCCAAGGGCAAGGCCGATCCCGACCACCGATAGGGGAGGCACCAGAGCGACGGCGATCGCGACGCCCGCAATCGAATTTGCGATCCCGATCCGCGCATGTGCGAAGGCTGCTGCCGCTCCCGAGCACAAAGCAACCAGCAGGTCGAGGGTAGAAGGTGCAGTGCGCGCAAGAATTTCGGAACCGACGACCCGCAGACCGATCAGGTTTGCGCAGACGAACGCAATACCGATCACGAATCCGACACCGGTGACAATCGAGGTCGCGGACTGGATCGTCAGTCTGTCCTTGCCCATGATCGAGCCGAACGAAAACCCGATGATCGGCGACATGAGTGGCGCCACGATCATCGCGCCGATGATTGCCGGCGCGCTGTTGCTGAGCAGCCCGAAGGACGCGATCGCCGTCGCCATGGCCAGCATGAAATAGAAATTCAGGCTAGGAACCGAGGATTCCTCGATCTGGCTGAAAAGTAAATCGCTGTCCTTGGCCTTGCCGGAACTCCGTCCATTCAGCGATTGCGCGAGCCGCTGAAGTACCGACGATGACATCGATCATTCTCCGTTGGAAAGAGCCGGCGCCGTGGTCGTGCAGCAATCGCATCGGCAAAAGACGGATTGGAGTAAACTCGGAGGCCCGGGCCGAGGCAAGTAGAATGTTTGACGGGTGCTGTCATGTGTGGACGGCTCCGTTTGTGCAAGAGTTGATTTGAGCTGATTTCGATCGTAGCGGGGTGCGGTCATGTGTCTGGCCTGTGTGCGCGGTGCGTGTGACCGCTGGCCCTGATGAAGTCCGCAAGCCAGGCCCCAATCAGAATATCAAGCTTTGACGCCCAGACAGTACCTCGGGGTGTCCCGGCAGCGGCCTCGCTTGATCATCGTCACTCACGTCTGCCCTTGCATCTCGTCGCGGTGCCTTTGGAGCGCCGCCATGTTCTCCTTCGTTCAGATGGCCGGTGCGGCCCTTTAGCTCTCTCCCTTCACGAGCAACGCCCATGCTGTGCGCGCCGTCTTGTTGGCGAGGGCCACGGTCACAAGCCGCGTCGGCTATAGAGCACCGGCACCCGAGACCATCATCCCAGTGGCGAAGAGGCCGCTCATGCACTAACAATCAAACTGGATCAGTCAGGTAAGGCCGCCCAGCGGCGGCAGAACTTATAGGACATCTTTAATGATGATAAAGAAAGTACTGCGTGCCGGTGTCGTCTCAGCGTTGCTTCTGTCGTCGGGAAGCAGCGCGGCACTAGCGCAAGTATCATTGCTCGAGCGCGAACTCGCGAACCCTCAGGCTGCGGCAAAGGCCGATCTGGGTTTTCGCCGAGGCTCCGTCATTGTCGCGCCGATCCCTTTCTCCAGCCCCATGATCGGAAGCGGACTTACCCTCGGGGCTGGCTATCTTTTCACGTTGCCGGGGTCGAAACCGTCCGGCGCGGGTCTCGCCAAACTCAAGTCGAGCAATGGCAGCGAAGGGCTCGGCGGCGGTTTCAGCCTGAGTTTTGCCGACGGCGGCTGGTCCGTGAGCTTGTTTGCCGCTGAGGCGACTCTGTTTTACGACTTTCCGCTCGGAAGTTCAGTTAACATTCCGATCAAACAGACGGGCGAAGCCTATGCCCTACGGGTCGACCGCGGCATCTCTGAGTCCCTATCCGCAGGCGTATCGTTCACCTATCTGGATTCGACGATCGGAATAGACTCGCCCGGCCTTGGAGTCTTGCCGCCAATCCTCAGGCCGGATGCCGACTTGTCGCTGGGAAAGGTTGGCATAGACGTCACGTTCGACACGCGGGATGACACATTCTATCCAACCGAAGGGACCTTGGTCGCCGCATCTCTCTCCTATGGCGTTGAAGTCGACTCGATTTTCGGCGGCAACTTCAAAGTGCTCGACCGGAGTTACACGAAAGGGTTGCTTTCCGCCGCACATTACCGGGAGGTTGGGGAAAGCGGTGTCCTTGCTGCCAAGGCGTCGCTCTGCGGATTGGCATATTCCGCACCGTTCTTCGATGCATGCGGCGTCGGCCTGGCCAACGGGTTGCGGGGTTTCGGCGCGCTCGACGATCTCGAGCCATGGTCCGCGGCGGTTCAGGCCGAGTATCGCGGACGCCTGTCCAACCGCTTCGGTTACGTTGTTTTTGCAGGCTTCGGCGGCGGCGGAGAGTCACTCGGGAGCATGTCGTTCGACAGCGGCGGCTTTGCAGCCGGCGTCGGATTGCGCGTTCGCGTGTCCCGGAAGTTCGGCCTCGACTATGCCATCGATTACGCGCGGAACGACGACCAGGAGGACTTCCTCTACGTCACCTTGGGCCAGCGCTTTTGATCGCGGGGCCCAAGATCTGCGCATCCGGCACAAAGTTCGGCACGGCTCACGGCGAATGCAAAACAATGATGCGGACGCCAGAAACGAACACGCTCGAAGGGATAGAGAAATGACACAAACACCCATCAACGGTAGCGGTTTTCCGACGAAAGTTCATCGCCGCGGCTTTATCGCACTTGTCGCGGCTTTTCCATTCGCGGCGCATGCAGATCCATCGTTGGGCGAGGGTTGGATCCTGCTTGGAGAGAGCCGGGTCAACCTTGTCAAGAATTTCAGCATCGTTCCTGTCACGCTGGCAAAGGGCCTCTTTACAGGGCTTGTCGTCGAAGCCGTCGACAAGCCGATCTTCATCGAAAGCATAGAGGTGACGTTCACCAACGGCGAAACGTCCGAGCTTCGCGTCCGGTCGATCATTTCGGCCGGAAGCCGGACCCGCAAGATGCTCCTACCCGGTCTGGTGCGAGGCATTCGGGTCGTGAAGATCATATACAAACGCGTTCCCACAGGTGGCACCGCTACGGTCCGAATTCACGGACGACGCAGCGGCGCATGATGGAGTATCGTCAGCGCGCCGTTAGGAGGGAATGATGTTGTCGTTCGCACTCACCGTATTGAGATTGATCAAAGCCGTCGTTCGTTCATGGCGGGTTCCGACGTTCCGTGCGACACTTTTTTTGGCAGCGGTTATCCTGCTGTCCGGGACGGTCTTTTATCGAGGTGTTGAGGGCTGGTCATGGGTCGACTCGCTCTATTTTAGTGCCACAACCATTTCGACCGTCGGACTTGGCGACCTTTCACCCCAGACTGAAATCGGCAAACTGTTCACCGTTGTTTACATCTTTGTCGGCGTTGGCGTCTTCGTCGCACTCTTCACGCAACTCGCGCGCGCCCTGCTTAGTAAAGAACTCGATCGGGAAACCTGACTGGAACAAAGAAGCTGGCGGGCACTGTCAGGGGAACTTGGCTTGAGCCGGGGCAGGGCGTTCTCGTAGCCTTCCCGCATGACCAAGCGCGACCCATTCAAGTACTTCAAGACCAGTCCTGAGATCATCCGTCTCGCGGTGATGCTCTACGTGCGTTTCCCGCTTTCGCTTCGCAACGTCGAAGACCTGCTGCATGAGCGGGGCATCGATGTCAGCCATGAGACGGTGCGCTACTGGTGGCACAGGTTTGGTCCGATGTTTGCATCGGAGATCCGAAAACGACGGATCGAGGGGATGCAGTCCAGCCGCTGGAAGTGGCACCTCGACGAGATCTTCGTGAAGATCAACGGCGAACGGCACTACCTTTGGCGCGCGGTGGACCACGAAGGCGAAGTGCTCGAAAGCTTCGTTACGAAGAGCCGGGACAAGAAGGCCGCGTTGAAATTCCTGAAGAAAGCAATGCGCAAGCATGGCCAGCCGGTGACGGTCGTGACGGATAAGCTCCGGTCCTACGGGGCAGCTCTGAAGGAACTGGGTGCGGTCGATCGCCAGGAGACGGGTAGGTGGGTCAACAACCGGGCGGAGAATTCGCATCTTCCCTTCAGACGACGCGAGCGGGCGATGCTCCGTTTCCGGCGCATGCGAAGTCTTCAGAAATTCGCCGCCGTCCACGCCTGCGTCTCAAACCACTTTAACCAGGAACGCAGCCTCTCAAGTAGACCCCTCTTCAAGGCCAACCGCGCCGCCGCACTCGCTGAGTGGCGTGGTCTCTGCGCAGCATAAAGGGCAGTGTAACTGTCCTAGTGGAGACGAGTTCGAATTAGTCTGCCAGCACCGCCATACGTCATTGATATCATTACCAAATTTTTGGCCTTGAGACATCTCCCCCACATCAAGCCCATCATAAAAAATGCGATTGCTTCAAGCTTCCTTACGTCCTTCGCTTGGCCTTAAGCTTTCTTGGGATCGTGACCTTGGAACTACCACATCGAAGAACAACCACATTGGGAGCGACTTCCAAACGTGCATCGGTCTCGGTTGCCTGACTGACCAGTACCTTTGCAAGCGAGTCTACAAACTTCGCGTCAAATACCACTTCCTCATAAAGCTCGCCGTCAATGACCCAAACGAAATGCGAACCGCCGGGCATTTCGACGCGAATGCCGCTCAATGCCGGAATGAAAGCTGCTTCCTTTAGTCCTGACGACAAAACGCCGTTGGGTGCGCGCTTCATCTTGGTTCGACGGGACAGGGCCTCCATAAGCTCAACTCGGCCTACAACCAAATCAGGGACCGATCCCGCATCGTTCAAGACGATTCTCCTGCGTCCAGGGTCATCGTTATTGTTTGCATGATCCGGTCGGTTTCGGCGAGGATTTTCAGAATACGCTGGTAGTGCCGCACATCTTCGATCCTAAGCTCGCGGCCCTTGCGGTCTTTCAGCCATTTTTGGGCAGGCTGATAGCCGCCAATGTAGAAGCCCCATGAGACCGCCGGGGCATTGTCGAAATACTGGGTCGTGTTGATCCAGACGCGCCCATCCTCGAACCTCGGCGTTTCAACCATGTTGTCACCGTCCCCGGTGAAGAGGAACGGGGTGGGACCAATGGCGCTCGGGTCCATTAGGTGCAGCTTGCGCAGTTCGGTGCCCTTGGCAGACACGTCCCAGAACTCGTCTGCGGGCTCTGTCAGAAGAACTCGGCTTGAGGGCGGTGCAGTCGCCACGTAGCGTCCGCGCATGATCAAACGCTCGCCCTTCAAGTACTTCAAAACCAGTCCCGAGATTATCCGCCTGGCTGTGATGCTGTATGTTCGGTTCCCGCTGTCGCTCCGGAATGTCGAGGACCTTCTGCATGAGCGGGGCGTCGATATCAGCCACGAGACGGTTCGGTTCTAGTGGCATCGGTTCGGGCCGATGTTCGCCGCGGAGATCCGGAAGCGCCGGATCGAGAGCATGAAATCAAGCCGCTGGCAATGGCACCTCGACGAGATCTTCGTGAAGATCAACGGTGAGCGGCACTACCTTTGGCGGGCGCTGGATCACGAAGGCGAGGTGCTGGAAAGCTTCGTCACAAAGACCCACGACAAGCGCGCCGCATTGAAATTCCTAAAGAAATCGATGAAGCGTCATGGCCAGCCAGAGGCTATCGTCACCGATCGGCTTCGGTCCTATGGCGCCGCCCTGAAGGAAATCGGAGCCGGCGAGCGGCAGGAGACCGGTCGCTGGCTCAACAATCGGGCGGAGAACTCGCACCTGCCATTCCGACGACGCGAGCGCGCGATGCTTCGCTTCCGCCGGATGCGAAGTTTGCAGAAATTCGCCGCCGTCCACGCTTCCGTCACGAACCACTTCAACCAGGAACGCAGCCTCTCCAGCAGACCACTCTTCAAGGCCAACCGCGCCGCTGCTCTTGCTGTGTGGCGTGGTCTCTGCTCGGCATAAGGGACAGCCATCCTGCCCTTGGTGAGACTGGTTCGAATCCGTCTGACAGCACCAAATTTATAAAGAAATCAATGAAGCGCCACGGCCGCGCTCATATACTGGTGACCGACAAACTCCGATCCTACGGCGCGGCGATGAAGGATATTGGCAATGCCGACAAGCAGGAAACTGGCCGCTGGATGAACAATCGGGCGGAGAACTCGCACCTTCCGTTTCGACGAAGAGAACGGGCCATGCAACGGTTCCGTAGCATGCGAAGTTTGCAGAAATTCGTCGCCGTTCATTCTTCTGTTCACAACCACTTCAATCTGGAGCGCCACCTCTACTCCCGCGAAAAATTCAAGCTCAACCGAACCGCCGCTCTCGCTGAGTGGCGCGGTCTCGGCGCGGCATAGAGGACAGCCTCATCTTCCTTGCAGAGACTGGTTCGCATCCGTCTGACACCACCCACACCACCCTTGATACTGATCAATGCAGACCCTCAGTTTTTCCACATGAATTATAGGATGTGCCGCGCAGCCTCATCACTAAGTCAACGATGTCCTCGTCCGGCATTGATAAATGTTTTTCTTGGATGGAGAACAAGATGATCAATCGTAAGACGCTTCTCGCCGCATTGCTCTTAGGCACTGCGATTGTGAACCCTGCAGCGGCGGAAACGACGCTCAACGCACTCTTCATGGCGCAGGCTGCCTATAGTGAAGCCGACGTGCGCGCGATGACTGATGCGTTTATCGCGGAGAATCCGGACATAAAGGTCAATCTGGAGTTTGTTCCTTACGAAGGATTACACGACAAGACCCTACTCGCGCTGGGGTCTGGATCGGGCTACGACGTCGTTCTGTTCGACGTGATCTGGCCCGCCGAATTCGCCGAGAACAATGTGCTGGTCGACGTCACCGATCGGATCACCCAGGAGATGAAGGACGGCGTGTTGCCGGGGGCGTGGACCACGGTCGAATATGACGGCAAGCGCTACGGGATGCCGTGGATCCTTGACACCAAGTATCTGTTCTACAACAAGGATCTTCTCGCTCAGGCTGGTATTACGGCACCGCCGACCACTTGGGAGGAGCTTTCGGAACAGGCTCAGGCCGTCCGGGAAATGGGACTTCTCGATCATCCCATCGTTTGGAGCTGGGCTCAGGCCGAGGCCGTGATCTGCGACTACACGACGCTCGTGAGCGCCAATGGCGGCGATTTCATCGCCGACGGCAAGCCGGCTTTTCAGACCGGCGGTGGGCTAGAGGCGTTGCAGTACATGGTCGACAGCTACGACTCGGGCCTGACGAACCCGAATTCCAAGGAATACCTAGAAGAGGATGTCCGGCGGGTCTTCCAGAACGGTGAAGCCGCGTTCGCGTTGAACTGGACCTACATGTACAACCACGCCAACGATCCGAGCGAAAGCAAGGTCGCCGGCAATGTCGGTGTCGCGCCGGCACCTGGCGTTGCCGGGCAGAGCTTGGTCTCGGCTGTCAACGGCTCGATGGGGCTCGGCATCACCACGACCAGCGAGCACCCGGACGAGGCATGGACTTACATCACCTTCATGACCTCTCAGCCGACACAGAACGCTTATGCGCGTCTCAGCCTGCCTATCTGGGCGACGTCGTACGACGATCCTGCGGTTACTGCCGGTCAGGAAGACATGATCGCGGCCGCGAAGGTCGGGCTGGCGGCGATGTATCCGCGCCCGACAACGCCGGGTTATCAGGAGATGTCGGCCGCGCTTCAGCAGGCGATCCAGGAGGCATTGCTCGGTCAGGCGAGCCCCGCCGATGCACTCGCCGCGGCGGCAGAGGGGGGCGGGCTCTGATGGAGCGCCATGATACGGGCGGCGACTCGCGCCGCCCGGCATCTCGACACCAGTGCGTGCATTGCGGTCGCAACGCTCGATGAGTCCAGGCTGGACAACGACCCGAGCATGGCTGCTGATGGTGCCATTGCTTCTCGTCATGCTGTCGGTGATCGGCTGGCCGTTCATCGACACTGTCAGGCTATCTTTCACCGACGCACGGTTGGTCGGTGCTGGAGGAGATTTCGTCGGGGCCGCAAACTACCAACGGATCTTTGCCAGTACGGCTTTTTGGCGCGCCTTCTTCGTTACGACGGAATTCGCAGTCGTATCAGTCTTTGTTGAGGTGGTGCTCGGCGTTTTGGTGGCTCTACTCCTCTATCAGAATTTTCGCGGGCGAAATATCCTTCGGGCGCTTCTAATCTTGCCGTGGGCGCTACCGACTGTCGTCAATGCGCTACTCTGGCGACTCATCTACAATCCCGAATACGGCGCGCTCAACGCAATGCTCGTTCAGACCGGGCTGCTTGATGATTATCGATCTTGGCTCGGTGATCCGAACAGCGCGCTGGTCGCGCTCATCATTGCCGACGCGTGGAAGAATTTTCCTTTGGTCGCTCTCATCTCGCTCGCCGCACTCCACGCCGTACCGCACGACATCAAGGCAGCGGCCGTCGTAGACGGGGCAAACGCGCTTTCGCGGTTCCGCTACGTAATCCTGCCCTATCTCGTCGGCCCACTGATGGTTGCACTGATCCTGCGTACTATCGAGGCATTCAAGGTGTTCGACATTATTTGGGTGATGACCCGTGGCGGCCCTGCAAACAGCACGCGGACGCTGTCCATCCTCGTGTATCAGGAGGCTTTTTCGTTTCAGCGGGCGGGATCTGGCGCGTCGCTCGCGCTGATCGTCACTCTGGCGGTCACGATGCTCGCGGTCGCCTATGCGGCGCTGATCCGCAAATCGGCGGGGGCACGGTTCTGATGGAGCGGCAAAGCCTTGGCTTCACTGTCTTTCTTTACGTTTGCGCTGGCCTCCTAGCCATAATGATCCTCGCACCTTTCGCCTGGCTCTTCATAATGAGTATCTCTTCGACGACCGATCTCGTTTCTAAACCGCTGCACTGGTGGCCAGCCGAAACCAACTGGTCGCGCTACCGCATTCTCACCGACCTTACGCCCAATACGCATGGTGCAGCGTTGATGACCGCGCTCGTCAACAGTATTGAAGTTGCCGCTATCGCGACCTTTGCCTCGCTCGTTGTCTCGGTGCCGGCGGGATGGGCGGTGTCGCGCACTCCCGCGGTTGGATGGTCGCTATGGCTCGTCATCGGAACCTACATGCTGCCGCCGGTTGCGCTGGCCGTGCCGCTTTACATGGGGCTTGCGGCGCTCGGCATGCTGAACACCAAGTTCGGCCTTGCGCTCGTTTATCTCACAATTCTCGCCCCGTTTACGGCGTGGCTTCTTAAATCTGGCTTCGACCCGATCCCGCGCGATCTTGAAAAGGCGGCCGCGATAGATGGCGCGCGACTTGACCAAACACTTCGGATCATCATCCTTCCGCTGGCCGCGCCGGTGATCGGCACAGCAGCGCTCTTCGCCTATCTTTTGGCTTGGGACGAATTCTTCTACGCGCTCCTGTTTACCTCCGATCACCGCGCCAAAACGGTCACGGTTGCCATCGCCGATCTTGCCGGCGGCAGGGTGTCCGATTACGGGCTGATTGCGACAGCGGGCGTCATCGCAGCGTTACCACCAGTAATCTTTGGCCTTGTTATGCAGCGGACTCTGATTTCTGGTCTGACGAGGGGTGGGGTGAAGGGATAAAGGGACCTATGGCGACAGGGACCACATCGGGCCGCGAGGCAATCGAGAGTGAGATTGCGCGCCAGTGGTTGGACGCGCTTTCCAGCTTTGCCGATGTCCGAGACCGTGCGGATGAAGTTGCAGCCTCGATTCGACGAAGTGGCCGACTTCTCCTTCTTGGAATGGGGGCGTCACACGGTCTGAACCGGGCGGTCGAGCCGGTCTATCGGGCACTGCACGTGGATGCCGTGGCACTTCCCATTTCCGAACAGCTAGACCAGCCGCTTTCGATCGCTGACCGTACGATCATCGTCACCTCTCAATCAGGCGAAAGCGCTGAGGTTATTCGGTGGCTGAACGAGGTGGGTCCCGCAGCGGAGGCCTTCGGGTTGACGATGGCCCCCAACTCAACCCTCGCTCGGTCGCTGCCTAGCCTAATCGGCGCGGGCGGGGTGGAAACCGCCTTTGCCGCAACGCGCAGCATCTTGGTCTGTTTGGCGCTGCACGCGGCAATTCTGTCGGCACTCGGCACCGCCCCGACGACGTTTGTCCGGGCATTACGGTCACCCAAGGAGCCCGATATTTCTAATGCGGTGATTGCCCTAGCGGGCGTTCGCGCTGTGGTAACCTCGGGTCGCAGGCTTCAGGGCCTGGCCGAGGCGCTGGCGCTCGGATTGACGGAACTCTCGCGGCTGCCCTGCTTCTCGCTTGAGTGCGGCCAGCTTCGCCATGGACCAATGGAGATGTTGGGACCCGAGGTGGGTATGATTTTCCTGCGCGGCGACGACCCGACAAGTGATCTTGTCCGCAATCTCGCCGAGGCGGTCGCGGCGACGGGGGCGCCGACGGTAGTTCTAGATTCCTCGGGCCGCACGCCCGTGAAAGGGGCAATCACCATCGATGCCGGGCGCCATGATGGGCTGGCCGCACTCGCAATACTCCTGCCTATCGCGCAACGCCTGATGATCGAATTCGCTGCAGTTAGGGTCAACGATCTGGGATGCCCCATCCGCAGCCAGAAGATTACGCGAACCGAATGAATGACCTGTCCCCCCTCGCTGTCGTCGGCAACGTCAATGTCGATCTGATCATGGGGCCGGTTGCGCCATGGCCACGGCCGGGTACCGAAATGATCGTCGGTGCCAGTGAAGTCAGATATGGCGGCGCAGCGGGGAATGTCGCGCTGGCCTGGCGCGCCCTTGGCCGTGAATTCCAGATTGCCGCTAATACTGGCCGAGATGCCCTTGGCAATTGGCTTCGCAATGGCTTTGCACCTCACTCCGACGTTTGGCCCGTGTCAGACGGGGCAACGATGATTTCAGTCGGCCTGACGCACCCCGATAGCGAGCGTACGTTCTTTACCACGAAAGGCCACGTCGCCGACCTGACTTGGTCCGATGTGCGCGGGACGCTGGACTGGACGCGGCTTTCCGGCGGAACGCTTCTCCTCTGTGGCACCTTCGTGACGGATGAGCTGACCGCGGACTATGACAGACTGCTTGACCACGCGCGCGATCAGAACATTCGCGTAGCGCTCGACACCGGCTGGCCGCCGGGGGGATGGACGACGGCGACCCGCAACCAAGTTCTGGGTTGGTTAGGGCGGTGCGATTGCCTGCTTCTCAACGAGATCGAAACCCGTGAGCTTTCCGGCAGCCATGCGGCAGAAGAGGCGCCATCCATATTGCTGCCTTTGATGCCCGACGATGCGCTGGTCGTCGTCAAGTGCGGCGCAGGCGGTGTCGTCGCGGCGACGAGAGACCGGGAGATGCTCAAAGTGCCTGCGCCAGCGGTCGAGGTCGCGGACACGATCGGTGCAGGCGACATCTTCAACGCCGCGTTCATTGCGATTCGTGCAGATGGGCGGCCCCTGCTTGAATGCCTTGAAGCCGGCGTTCGCACGGCCACCGCCGCGATATCGACCTCGCCCCGCCGCTATGGCATGGATGAGGAACCGCCAACCCAAGGAGCCTCCGTATGAGCACGCTCGATCTCATCGGAGTAAGCAAATCCTACGGCATCACCGAGATCCTGACGTCCATCGACATCTCGCTCGCCAGTGGCGAGTTCCTCGTGCTGCTCGGCGCCTCGGGATGCGGTAAGTCGACCATCCTCAACATCATCGCCGGCCTTCTGTCGCCCACGTCGGGTGAAATCAGGATCGACGGCAAGCGCATAAACGAAGTTCACCCTAAGAACCGCGATATTGCGATGGTCTTCCAGTCCTACGCGCTTTATCCCAACCTGACGGTGGAGCGTAATATCGGGTTTGGCCTCGAAATGCGCGGCGTGGGCAAGGCTGAACGCCAGGCGGCGATCGTAAAGGTCGCCCGGATACTCAAGATCGACGGATTGCTCGACCGCAAGCCGGCCCAGCTTTCCGGCGGGCAACGCCAGCGCGTCGCAATCGGACGCGCGCTGGTCAGAGAGCCTAAAATCTTCCTTTTCGACGAGCCGCTCTCGAACCTCGATGCCAAGCTCCGAATGGAGATGCGAGCCGAGCTAAAACGGCTGCATCGGATGCTCGGGACGACCGTCGTCTATGTGACCCACGACCAGATCGAAGCGATGACTCTGGCCACAAGGATCGCTGTAATGCGCGAGGGCCAGATCGAACAGATCGGCACGCCAGAAGAGATTTACAACAGGCCGGCTACAGCCTTTGTAGCCGAATTCGTCGGTGCTCCGCCTATGAACATGATCGACGCCACGCTGGATGCTGACGGCCTCCAACTGGAGGGATCGGGACAGCGGATCGGGTTACCGGGCAAGAGAGGCAGGTCGCGCCAGGTGATCCTAGGCCTTCGTCCCGAGGATCTTCACATCGCCGATGCGTCGGATGAATTGGTCATCGGCGCCACGGTGGATTTCGCCGAACCGACGGGCCCGGACATCATTGTCTTTGCCCGTCATGGCGGAAATCCGCTTGTCGCAAGTCTTCCATCGCATCTGCAAATTGACCCGGAAAGTCAGACCCGGTTTTCGTTTTCCATTGAAAACATGCATATTTTTGACCGGGCAACGGGTCAACGGATCGAACCTTGACATGGTTTAGCCACAAAAAACCCAAGATCGCGGATTAGACCCGCTTTCCAGCGCGTGACAGATCGGACATATTCAAACTTTCCTAGATATTGGAAAGGACCTATCGATGCGCGTGAAATCGAGCAAGCTTATTTTGGCCGCGGCAACCTGCCTGAGCCTGCCGGCCTGTGTGGAATCGCCGGTGTCCCGGGCGCAGAACCTTGACGCGAGGGTGGACTCCCCGACCCTCACGAGCGCGCAGCCAGCGGAAACCTCCAAGAATTTTTCAATCTACCTGACCGGATACACCTATTGGGACAATACGCCCCCTGGATCAGCAGCGATTGCCCGCCCGGTTCTTCGTCAGCGAGCCGGCGGTACGGGTACATGGAAAAGTCCAATCACGATTGCCGTGGGACATAGCATCGTTAACGGGCGCCAGACGCTCGACTACCCTGAGGGCACGCGGTTTTACCTTCCTCGGCTGAGAAAATACGCTATCGTCGAAGACGTCTGCGGTGACGGACCGACGCCACAGGGCGGGCCATGCCACACAGGTCACAATGGTCACCCCTGGCTTGACATTTGGATTGGCGGCAAGGACGTGTCGCCACAGGAATCCGATGCCTGCGCCCGCCGCATCACCGCAGTTCAGACCGCGATAATCAACCCTCCGCGCGACTTGCCGGTACAGCAAGGTGAGATTGCCACGGGCGGCTGTCAGGTCTTCCTCTGAGATTCACAATAGGTTCGTCGGCTAACCAGCGGGCGTTCGAATGCTTGCGATACGAATAAGCTTTCCCCAAGCAGCAATGCGGCCAGCAAGCGCATGGCCGACCGCTCGGTAAACGGTGATGTAGAGAAGTGGCCGATAGATTAACCTCTGAAGTGGCACGAGAAGGAGCAAATATAGATTTTCGCGCCGTTCGAACCTGAAAGCAAAAAGCGCCACGATTAAATCCAGGATTGGCAGCATTACCCAGCCTGCGATAACAACCAGAGACACATCGCCGCTCGTCAGGGGTAGGCCGCGAACAAGGTTTCCCGCGGCCATGATGATTACGCTTACGAAGACCGCGTCTGCCAGTGGTGCCAAAAGCCCCAGCACAATGCCTGTAAGCCAAAGATCTGGGATCGAGACTAGGCCGACACCGCGTGCTGTCTTTGCCGCGCGACGGTGTTTCCAGGCCGTCTGCATCATGCCGAAGCTCCAGCGAAGTCGCTGTTTCATAAAGCCAGAGAGGGTCTCAGGCGCATCCGTGATGGAATATGCGCGCTCTTCGAAAGCGATCCGATAACCCGCGCGCAGAATTGCGACCGTAAGGTCGGCATCCTCGGTAATTGTGTCGGGGGAATAGAACCCAACTTTCCTCACAGCCTCAACACGCCATGCACCGATAGCGCCGGGCACGACGAGCATCGCGTTCAGCCGTTCGGCGGCACGACGATCGATATTCTGTGCGGTGATGTATTCAAGTGCCTGCAATCGAGCAAGCAGACCGCGGCGATTGCCAACTTTGACGTTGCCCGCAATTGCGCCGACATGTGGATCCGCGAAATGTCCCATCAGCCTTCGAACCGCTTTGGGGTGCAGAAGGGTATCGGCATCGACGGCTACAACCACCTCGGTCTCGATCTCGGCGTAGGCGGCATTGAGCGCGCTGCACTTGCCGCCGTTTTTCTGACGTATCAGCCGCACCCTAGGATCGTGACGGAATTCCCGCTCCACCGTCTCCGCAGTGCCGTCGGTTGAACCGTCGTCGATTACGATGACGCGAATGTCCGGGTAGTCGGAGGCGAGCGCGGCGGCGACCCCGTCGACGATGACAAGCTCCTCGTTGAAGGCGGGAATGGCGATCGTCACGGTAGTGAGCGGTTCTGCCAAGCCTGACGGATGTCGCCGCCGGAGAAGCGCGAGAGAAAGCATGATAAGCGAACGGACAATGCCGAAGCATACCGCCACCCAGAAAATCCAGACCAGTACATGACCAGCTACGGCGGCGGTGACGAAGGAAGCGCGGTCGAGCGGTGTTAAATTGTCCGTTGCCAGTGGCATCATTTCGTCGCGCGATAGGCCGAGGAATTCTGAAAGCAGAACGATCCGATAGCCTTCTGCCCTGAGCCGGTCGATCAGCATCGGCAACGCGGCGACCGTGGCGGAACGGTCGCCGCCCGCATCGTGCATTACGATGACCTTGCTCGCGTTCGATGCCATCTGCGCCATCACATAGTCAGTGATTTCAATGGCGCTCATGAATTCCCAATCGCGCGGCACGATGTCGGAGCCGGCGACCATGTATCCTTCTTTCTCTATTATGCTTTGCTGCGTGGCTTCATCCTTGGTGAGTGGGCCCTCGCTGCGTCCGTAAGGAGTGCGGAATAGATAGGTCGTGCGCCCCGTAACGCTTGCAATAAGCCGTTGGAGCGCGTTCAGCTCAAGCTGAGCCCGGACAACGCCCATCTCGTCACCCTCTGGATGAAAGAACGTATGCGAACCGACCTCGTGCCCTTCGGCAACCATGCGGCGGACGATAGAAGGATAATTCACTACGTTGGTGCCGATTACGAAGAATGTTGCCGGAACGCCCTTCGCCTTCAGCACGTCAAGGATTGACACTGTGTAGTCCGGGTCGGGCCCATCGTCGAAAGTGATTGCAACAACTTTATCCGCAGAGCTGCCATAGCGTTCTACCGAGATCGGGCGCGGTACACGATCATAGATCTCGCCGTCGATGAGACCCGTTGTTAGGTCCTTGAAGAACCTGCGTTTTCCCGTGATCTCGGGTTTGGTGACCCTCCGGAATGGTCCGTCACCTGAATAGGAGACGTAATCTGTGAAACCGATAGTTTCGAGAGCACCAACTTGCGACGGCTCTAACCCATTTCCGATCAGTGGCCAGGCGCCGGGATCCTCCAGGCCAGTTGACCAAAGAACAACCCCGGCCACAGGCTTTCGCATCAAGGTTAGAATTTGATTGTGTAGAGAAACAGCATCAAGAAGCCAGATCTCGGCTGAACGACCATCTTCGGTAGTGAAAGTCGCGCGGGTATTGAGCGATCCGGTCTCAACGGCGATCATCGACGTTTGGCGTGCTAGAAGCTCCATTGCCTCTGCAAAGGGCAACTTAACTGGTGAGAGATCTCCGTCGGTCCACATGTAGGCGAAGGATCCAAGAGCGAGACGCAGCTTGTTAGGTCCTACGGCAAATGCCGCGTCATCAACGAGTGTTTCGAACCAACTCTGGGCTGCAAGAGGCCCCGGCGGCGCGCCCGCATAGGGCTCCCGAAACGCCTGTAGGAGCACAGAATCGACCGCCTCGACAAGGGAGCCATCACGCCAGAGTCCGCCGTCGGCTTCGACGACGAGGCAGCTATAGATTCCCGTCGGCAGCGCGGCTTTCAACGTCGACATCAATAAGCGCAGACCCGCTAGGTGTTTGGGCCCCACTTGCTGCGGATAGATACAGATCCCGGAATAAGTGCCGCCCCTGATCTTTTCTTCCAGTGCGTTGACGATGCGCGCTCGGGCGTTCGCATCGTCGAGTATGGACGCGCCCGAATTAGTCGGGCTCGGCAGTGGTAGGAGCGCTACGAGTTCTAGACCCAAGTTTGGCGATGTACGTTTAAGGTCACGTAGAGCGTCTTCTGTTCCCGCCTCGCGAAGCCAGACTATCGTCCCAGTCGCGGGGTCGACCGTGAGCCATTCCGCAAGGACGCTGTCGAGACTGCCACAAGTGCGAGTTAGCGTTGCCAATGCCCAATCTGGCCCGGCCATCAAATAGGCTGATCTGGACATATCATCACCGCCCGGAAGCAGGTCAGCCGCGGCGAGCGGCTCGCCCGTACAGGTTGCTGCGATGGCTTTGGTTTCGCGCTCGGCAATGTCATTGTCGGACAGCGCGCCACGACGGATCAGCTCCAGCTTTTCGCTCTCCGGCAGTATGTCGATGTAATAGAATCCAAGGAAAACCGTGGTCAGCCAAGCCAGACAGATCAAACCTGCCAGTGCTACGACGGCCCTTAATCTGCCCGCACGTCGATTAAGCGGGTCGAGAAAGATGGGATGGCGATGATGGGATCGCTTCCGCGCGACGGTTCGGTTTCTTCCTTTCGCCATATCTTTCCCTACCATACGCAAAAGCGGTCATTTTGACCACTGTGCGCCCCTATCTCCACTGCTATAGACTTCGATCTACAAGACAACCCGAAGAATTGACGCACATAAGCGCCAAATCACTATCCGGTCGGTTTAGAGGCCGGATTCGACTGAGCCAGGGAAAATGGATGGCAATCAATCGACGGTCGTTCCTAAAGCTTCTTGCGCCGTCGCTGGCTCTTTCCAGTCTTCCGTTCCCAGTGGACGCCGACGACGCGAAGGATGCCGTCTTCATTGTCATCGACGGTTTCGACCCGACCATACCCGCTGAATATCTGCGCGCCTTTGTCGAGACCTTTCTAGAAATCGGTGTCCCAATCGGTTTGATACCGAACTCGAACCTGGCATCTGAGACAAAAAAAACGACCGCTTACGGGTTTCGACGGATCTTCGCGGAGAATCCTGACATGGTGGAGCCAGTATTGTGGCTGCCCGGTCTGAAGGAACTTCCTAGCTACTTCCAGCGCCGCGCGGCTAGCGATGCTATTAAACAGGTGAGCGGCTTGCTGGAGGGCTTTGACGGCGTGACCCGGCACGGGCCTGTGACGATCGCGACGGACGCCTCGACACCTTCGAATTACGATGGTCTCAGGTGCTTGGGCATTCGAAATGTCCTGTCTTTGTTTCCATCGCCATCTGTCTCATCAACGGGTTGCGCCCAACGCACCGTTTGCCTTTACGGCAGCAAGCAACTCATGATCGTCGACGTGGCTGATCCAGCCCCTTGGATCGAGGAGGTATTTGCGGAAGCGGGCTGGCGGCAGATCGTTTTCTCATTGGCCGGGATTGGGCAGATCTCTATCCAGGATGCAAGGTTGCGCGCACAGCGAGTATCCGACGCCATCGGTAGGGAACTCAGTCTGGGAAGACGTTTCCTGGTGCTCCCACGTGAACATGCGCGGTGGTTCGGGGCGGACCAATTGCGCTTCGTTGCCGTCCGGATCGAATCCGGCACTGGAGTTTCTTCTGCGGCAATAACCGCGTTTATGGATGAGCTTGAAGCACTGGAAATCCCAGTTACCGACACGCGGCCTTCTGATCTTGAGAGCGAAATCGACCTTATGCTGTTGCCCGGCGCTTCGGCGGCCTTCGACGGTAGCGGACATTTCATCCGCGGCGACACCACGATGTCGCAAGCCGCGTCGCTACTCGCCAACGGTAATCTGATGCAGGACGCTATCCTCGCCATCGGCCCGCAGGACTATGAGACCCTGCATGCCCGCAAGGCGACGCTCGACACGTTGGACCGGTTTCGGCAAGATCCGGGGACGCGGCTCGTGGACGTGACCGATTTCTTCACCGCGACGACGGCACCTGACCCGGTATTCGACCTACTGCGTGAAACCCGACGCGACATAATCGACGACACTGATCCGCAGGCTCTAACGGGCGACGAACTCTTGGCCGACGCACGTCAGGCATGGGCCTATTTTGAACGTTTCTCTATTCCCGCGACAGGGCTATGCGTCGATACCGCAGATGTACAAGACGGCTATTCTTGGCTCCACCGCGAGCTGACGATGTGGGATCTTGGGAGCCTGTTCGCCGCCGTCATGGCCGCTCATGAAATTGGGCTGATCTCCGACGCCGACTTTGTTGCGCGTTCGGAGCTTCTGATCAATGCGCTGCCAGTTGTCCCCATCGGTAAATTACTGCTCCCGAGCGAAGTAATTTCGGCAGATATCGGTGCTTCGCTTTCCAGAAATTTCAACGCATGCGATACCGGCCGTCTCCTAAGTTTATTGCGAGAACTTGATGCCCATCCGCTAGCCCAAGGCATCGCGGTGGAAAAGGTCGCGCAATGGGATCTGGACGGCGT
Organism: Albidovulum aestuarii; assembly: GCF_029961185.1. Classification (GTDB taxonomy): domain Bacteria; phylum Pseudomonadota; class Alphaproteobacteria; order Rhodobacterales; family Rhodobacteraceae; genus Albidovulum; species Albidovulum aestuarii. The sequence continues at coordinate 20,114 of NZ_JASBQQ010000005.1, forward strand.
GGTCATAGGTGGGCACGTTCACTCCGTCATCAACGGGCGGCCCATTGATCGTTTCCGGTCGCAATGCGCGCATTATACCGCCCGCGCCTTCCGGGCGTGGGGTATAGCGGCCGACTCTCCGTATGAAGTAGCGGACGCGGTTTCTAAAACAGACCGGGATATGCAGACACTCCTGACTCTTGCCGGCCTCGATCCCCTTGGCGCCGAACCTCTGCTGCTTGAAGCGCTTGAAACAGGGCTTTCTGAGCCATCGCATCTACTGGCGGATGCGCTTTTCAGCGCGCAAAGGCGCGATTACGAAAGATCAGGCAAGCTCATTTGCATGTCCGAGGCACCGATAAACCGTGAGCCATGGTTTACCTATCAGGGACTGAACATCACTGCTTCGGAGGAGCGTTGGAGGGTGAATGTGACCTCGTCCGATCCCCGCTTTGCGACATCGGATTTCCGTCGCGCGATCATGCTCGTGAACACCAAGGCCGCATATCTGTGGGCTGCAACCCGGCCATCCTCCTATTCTAGCCTCCTCGTCCGCCATGTGCGCGATCGGGCACGACTTGAAGGTATAGGCTTCTCGCCCGGTGTTTTCGTGGCAACAGGAAAGGGTATGCCAGGCTACTCGGACATCAATACGAACGGCATCGTCCTGGAAGCAATTTCGTTCATAACAAGGGGCCGCAAGCCTCGCGCAAGTCTCTAATTGGTCTTGTAAGAAGAAACGAGGTTAAGACGAGCAAGGGGCTTTCTTAGCCTCGTCTGATGACCAGACTTTCCCCTTATCGTTACATCGAAACCAGCCCCGAGATCATCCGCCTTGCCGTGATGCTCTACGTTCGGTTCTGGCGATTTACAGGAAACAGGTCGATGGCTCAATAATCGTGCCGAGGACTCGCACCTCGCCTTCCGACGACGAGAGCGTGCGATGCTTCGTTTCCGGCGCATGCGAAGTCTTCAGAAGTTCGCCTCCGTCCACACCTCCGTCCAAAACCACTTCAACCAGGAACGCAGCCTCTTCTGAAGACCTCACTTCAAGGCCAACCGCGCCGCCGCTCTCGACGAGTGGCGCGGTCTCTGCGCGGCATCAAGGACAGCTGTCTTGTCCTATTGGAGACTGGTTCGCATTCGTCTGGCAGCACCGCCACCGACGTAAGTCATTGGTATTAATCACAAAAAAGACGATTTTCGGTCGATTTCTCCGTGCCTTACGCCTCCACCGCCTACAAAGAGACCGTTGCGCCGTGAGCGCCGCGATGGGTCTCTGCGGGTCGCATCGTCCGGTTCGGTCTTGGCGAAGAATTCCCTGCGTGCAGGGAATTTGCAGGGAAATATCCGGAAATGGCCTCGAACTGCCGTGTCGGGCCGTGATTTTACGTTCTGAATCAGGTACTTGGAAGGAAATTCCCTGCTAACCGCGGCAGGAAACATGCAGCAATTTGCGATGTCGAAAGAACCCGGACGCGGTGTTGGAAAAGCCGCCTTGCCCGAACTGCCGCTCAAATCCCGTAGAGCTGTTTGTAGAGGTGGGCAGGCGAACGTTGCGCCGGACGTTCGAATGTCGCCAACACCGTCTTGATCGATCAAGGAAGTGGCGTCAGACCGTTACGATTTCGTCGTCGGTACATAACGCCATAGCGGCCCTGCCGTCGTGCCGCGTCCTTTGCCCGTCAACGGTACGCGCATCAGGTGCTGTGCCTGATCCTTCAGGCTGAACATCACCGGCACGACCCGCGCAAGGGCCGGCTTGTCCCCGTTGAAGGTGGCATTCAGCCCGTCGAGGAGTTCGCTGTAACTGCGGTTGAACCGGTCGGACAACTCCTGCACCTCGGGCAGTCCTGTATAGTCCGCCGCATTCGGATCATCCTTCATCGGCCAGACCGCGGTCCAGTCAACGACAAGATCACCGCCGCTCGGTGGTTCGCCAAGACGGTCGGTCGGAAGGTAGTAGCGGCTGTGAAGGATTTCATCGAACTTGAAGAAATGCGCGATGTCCCAGCGGTCCTCGCCTTCGGGCGCGGGGATAAGGTCATTGTCGCAGGCGCGTTGCCCCAGCGCAGCCCCTTCGCCCTCATCCATGATCTCCTTGATCGCCGTGCGGGCGGTGGCGAGGTTGTGGACGGCAATCACGTCGCCTCCGGCACCGTAATAGTCGCCGGGATCGATCTGTCGGGCGGCGTCGCCGACAAAGATCTTCTGCTCTTCGTGGTCCGCGCAGGCCTTTTCCAGCTTGCCGAGAACATAAAGGTAGAAACCGCCGATGGTTTCGTAATCTGCATGGGCATCGCTTGCAGGATCCTTCGGTGCCCGCTCGACCTCGCGGAAGCATTTGATCTGGTCGGGCGTGAAGCGGCGCAAGTGCAGTACCGGTCCTTTTCCGTCCAGAATTGGCATCGGATAAGAGGGCAGCTGCTTGGGGTCGTTTACCACTGGCCGGCAACCGATCGCATTCATCAGATTGGCGACCAGCACCATGTGCAGCATTTCCTCGACCATCACCTGACGGATGACCTCAATCGGTTCGGCATTGACGATCTCGGGCGAGCTTCGGTCGTATTGCCCCTGTTCCTTGATTGAATAGCAGGCAGTGGCGTAGGGCGGGATCGTTGAAAGTTCCAGCATCAGCGCCTTTTGCAACAGCGCCCCAAGCTCGGCCCGGTCGCGCTCGATGTTCTTATCTTTTGTCATTTCAGTGCCTTCTCAATCGCGTCAGCCGCTTTGAATGCAAGCGCCGCCAATGTGAGCGTCGGGTTGGAGGTGGCGATCGTCGGCATCGACCCGCAGCCGACCATCCAGAGATTGTCGTGGTCATGCGTGCGCATGCCGGCATCGGTCACGGAAGTCTGTCGGTCATTTCCCATCCGGTGGGTGCCAACCAGATGCCCGGCGCCGAACACGCTGTATCCATTGCCGTCATAGGTCAGATACCCGGCATCGGACGGGTTGTAGGACGTGTGGTTCCTGATCCCTATGCGGCGGAAGATCGTCATGCAGATCTCATGCGCCATCGCCAGACCGGCGCGCGAATAATCATCGACATCATAACTGATTACCGGGCGGTACTCTCCCATGGCATCGCGATAGGCGGAGTCGATTGACACACGGTTCGAGGCTTTGGGAAGCTGTTCGACCAGAATGCCGATACGGACCTGTCGCTGGACATCGTCATAGAGCTTCCGCCGCAGGCCCGGGCCGAAGAGGTTCTCCCCCTCCACCAGTTGCGAGACGTTGCTGTACGGGGCACCCGCCGCGAAATCCCATCCGGTATTGCCAAGCTCCAGCCGGAATGCGGCTTTTTGATCGCGGAACCTGCCATCACGGAAGGATTCGATACCTGCAGTAGATTGCGGGCCACGGAACGGGCCCACAGGGTGTTCGGCTAACCCCCAGGCCATCATATAGGGATGATCCATCAGGTTGCGGCCAAGAGCCTGACTCGACTGGCACAGCCCGGATGCGAGGGCGAGGGTCGCGTTTTCCACCGCGCCGCCTGCCAGAACGTATTTCTTCGCGCGTACCCGCCGCAATTCATACTGGGTGACACCGGGAAAGGCGTAGCGCTTGTAGATGATGCCCGAGACCCGGTTGTTCTCGTCCAGTTCGACCCGCGAGGCGATCGACTGGGTCTGGACCTTGAAGATCTTGGCGATGTCATCATCCCTGACAGTCGCGGCCCCTTTGCCGCCGGACTTCTTTTCGGCCCTGCTTTTGCCCAGTGCTTCGGCATCGGCAAGAGTTTTCATCGCATTGTACTTGGCCTGAATCGGGCAGATCGGGATGCAGTTGGTATTGCCCTCGCAGCGCTGGCCCATGAAGGCAAAGGCCCCCGTCGCGCCACGCGGCTTGAACGGCGTGCCGTCATGGCCGGAAAATGGCTTGGCCCCCTTGGCAATCGCGCGCGGGATCGAGTTTCGGCCCTGTGGTGTGTTGGAGACCTTTGGCTCTACAATATCCTCGCCCTTTTCCGGAACCCCGCCCGGATCGCGCTGACCGCTGGTCGATATCCTGAGCCCCTGCATTCCCTTTACGAAATACCGGTCGCAATAGGATATCGGCAGCGCATGCATCGGGTAGTCATACTCTTTTGCGAAATATGCCTTGTTGTCGCCGGCCTCCGACGTCCGGATGCCCAGAGCCTGCGGCGTCTGTTCCGCAGCTTCAGCAGAGACGCCGATCTCCCATTCCGCCTTTTCGTAATAGGGCCGCAGTTCTGTATAGCCTACCGGCCAGTCGACGCCCTTGCCGAAACGGCTCGCCATCTCGAAATCGGCGGGCAGCATCCGCAGACTGGTCCCGAGCCAGTGCAGCGTGGTGCCGCCGTAGGCCCGCAGATAGTTGCTGCCGAAGGGCATCGGGCCGCGCTGGACGAAATAGCCGTTTGTATCGGGCACCGTGCCACGGACGGGCGTGATATCAAGCACTTCGGGCGACGGGACCGTGGGCAGGTTCGGATAGGGTGAATTCGGTGTCTTGGCGAGCGAGAGATAGAACTTGTCCAGATACTCGCGATAGGTCTGCCAGTCCTGTCCGTGGTCCGCGCCCGCTTCGAGCATGAGCACGGTCCGTCCCTTTGCCAGCAATTGCTTGGCCAGGATCGCACCGGCAATGCCGGCGCCGATAATCACGACGTCATATTCTCTTTCGTCTTCCAGAGGCTGGACCATGATCAAACCCTCCGCCGAGGCGGTTCCATGGCCCAAGCGCCGTATCCCTGCGGCTTGGCACCCACCGGATGCGCCCCGATCGCATCCCAGACCAGCCCCTCCTTGTAGGCCCGGGTCGAGATGATCTTTGACACGTTGAACCGTGACACCCCGTATTTCCGACACCAGTCCTGCGACAGCGGCACCCATTGCCCGAGATACCAAAGCTGGATCAGAGACCGTGCCAGAGGACCAAGCCGGTCGCTTGAAAGGTAGATTCGGCGCACTTCCGAGGCACCGACCTCTGGATCGTTGGCAAACGTCTTTTCCAGCGCGACAGCATGGCTCAGAAACTCGTGAAGGATGGGCTCGGGCGTGACCTGCCGGAACTGATGCCAGTAGTCTTCGCCGCATCCGGTCGCGTGGAGCTCCGCCTTGGAATAACCGGTGAGCACCGCGCTGATGGCGGTGAATTCATCACGGTCGTTCTGCATGTCGGGGTCTGTCTTATGCCTGGTCATCGTGCCGGTCCCGATCAATGGCGTCCATGTAGAATCCGCGCGGCTCGATACAGGCGGGTGGGCTTTCGAAGATCTGCACGGCGGCTGGCTGCATGTCCGAGAATAATGCCCGCATGTCCTTCGTCATGGCAAAGTCGTTGTCGCCGATCTCCAGCCTGATCTTTCTGGCCTGCGCGGGCGACAGCATCACCGTGTCGAAAAGCCCGACAATGGTCCATCGTGTCCAGATAGTCCGGCCAAGTCCGGTCGCGAATTCGGGGATCGGCGTGCAGTTGGTCTTGGTCCAGTTGTAGCCGGTGAAGTCCGAGCGTAGGCGATAGACGAATGTATCCGGATCATCGGGGTTGATCAGTTCGATCCGCCAGGCCTGCTTGGTTGTCGGCGGCTCCTGCGCGGTCATCGCCGCGTTCAGCGACGGGACCACATAGTTGAAGACGCCATAGAATTTGGGCTCACCGAACACGGCGCGGCCCGCCTCGACGGCCACCCTGTTGTCGGCCGCCACATGCAGGCGCAAATGGCCGATGGTCTTGGTCTGGTCGCGTCCGTAGAGATATTCCCAAAGCGGCATCTTCGGAACACCGCCCTTGCGGTTGGCGGGATAGGCGAGCAGGTTGAACTCGACCTCGTTGGTGGTGCCCAGCGAATTGTCGTAATGGGCGGTGTACCTTTGAAAATTGAGCAGGATGACCGCCCGCTCTTCGGTTTTGCCGCTCTCCGTCTCGACCGGAAAGCGCGCGACGCAGAGGCCGGTATTTTCGACATAACGCTCGGCCTGTTCGATTGAGGTGTACCAGTACATCCACTGACATTGCAGCGATGCGTACATGAAGGGGAATGTGTCGAACTTTTTCGGCAGTTCGGGCATCACGCCACTGGCCGGCACCTGTTCACAGCACGATTCCCGCGCCGTTTTCTTTGGCTTTTTCGTCATTGTCCCCTCCGGTTTATCGTTCGGTCGCGGCCGTCTCCAAATTCGTCCCTTATGTCGGTCCTTTGTATTCGTTTGCCGTTCAGCTTTCGGCGGTTTCGGCCTTGCTGTCCGCTTTTGCATATTGCCGGGCACTGTCCTCGGCGCGGCGCTGATGCCCGGGCATGCCCATGTCGCGCGCCATGTCGATTGCCTGCCGGAACCGGGCCGCACCCTCCGCCTTGTCGCCCAGCGCCATGGCGATCTCACCGTCAAGCCGGACCAGTTCAGGCGCCCAGAATGCCTCGCCGCTTTCCTCTTCGAATCGTTGGGCCTCGGCGACCAAATCCCTGGCTTGCCGCGCCTGACCAAGCGACATCGCGACATCGGCATGGAGATACCGGAAATAGCTGAGCCCGAGCCGTGATGCGGTGCTACGCCATTCCCCCAGACCCTGTTCGATCATCTCCAACGCCTTTTCGCCCAGTTCCGCGCGGCGTGCCCAGCTGTTCATCACGCGCCCCCAGCCAAGCCAGAAATGGAAGGCGTTCTTTTCGGAAAGCGTGATCAGCCGGGCCGAGCTTTGCCGCACCGCATCTTCATCGCCAAGGAACTGGTAGATCCAGCTTGCGAAGGCCAATGAAAAGGAAAGCGTGAACGGATGTTCGGTCTCAGGTGCCAGTTCCAGCGCCTTCTCGATGGCCGACAGCGCGTCCTCGTCGCGACCGCAGAGCCAGTAGCTCCACGCGGCATAGGCATGGATCGCGACGCCAAGATCGACAACGTCGAAATTCAGACCGCGACGCCGGTCCTCAAGGCTCAGCTTGACGTCCATCCCCTTTTGCAGAACCTCCAGCGCTTCCGCCGGTCTGCCGAGATAGGTGAGCACCGATCCGAGCGAGCGGTAGGTCACTGCCGTGATAACCGGATCGGCGCTCGCGTCCAGCATCGACCCAAGCTGCTCGGCATTCTCCAGGGCCTCCGCGTATTCGCCGCCGATCATGGAAGAGCGGAACTGCCCGTAGACGACCTTGAACAACCGGTCCAGTTCGCCGTAGCGGGTGCACAATTCGCGCGCCCGGGCATAGGCACCGCGCACCGATGGATGCGCATAGCCGTTCACGAAGGCGAAGGGCACCGCGATCATGATCTGAAGATCCATTTCCCTGCGGTCGCGTTCCTCCGTTTCGGGCAGATGTGCCAGGCTGGACAAGGCGAACTGAAGATGTTCGATCGCTTCGGGATTGGCCGACCGTTCCGTCGCGACACTCGCGGCCGCGCGCCAGTATCCCTCGGCGATCAGGTGGTCACCGGCGAGCATGAAGTGATGGCCCAGCAATTCGGGCTCGGTCTTCGCGGTTTCGGGATAAAGATTTTCCAGTACGGCCGCGATGCGTCCATGCCACTTTGCGCGCGAGGTGCGCAGCATCGACTGATAGGCCGCTTCCTGCACCAGCGCATGGCGGAACTGGAAGACGGCTTCCTCATCCATCCCGCCGACGGGCACGATCAGATCCGCATCGATGAGCTTTGCCAGCGCATCGTCGACCGTGCGTTCCTCACCGGCGTGAACGCGGCACAGGATGGTGCGGTCGAATGTCCGTCCGATGGTCGAGGCAATCTGGGCCACTTGCCGGACTTCCGTCAGCCGGTCGAGGCGGGACATCAGGGAATCCTGCAGCGATGCCGGTATCGCCAGCGAGAGATCGCCCTTGAATGTCTCACCCCCGGCCAGAAGCCCGCTTTCGATGACCATCTTGGTCAGTTCTTCGATGAACAGCGGCACGCCATCGGTGCGCAGCACGATCTGTTTAAGGATCGGTTCGGGCGGGCGGACTTGCGCAATGTTCTCGATCAAAGCGATGGTCTCACGCCGCCCGAGACGGTTCAGTTCCAGCGCGGTGACATGCGCCAGGTTTTTCCAGGGGGATACGAATTCAGGCCGCGCGGTGATCAGCAACAGGCAGCGCTGCCGTTGCAGCAGGCTTATCCAGCGGGACACGAATTCAAGCGTGGAGGGGTCGATCCAATGCGCGTCGTCGATCACCATCAAGAGCGGCTTTTGGTCCGACATTGCGCCGCAGACCTGAATCATCGCGTTGATGGCCTCCAGCTTCTCCTGCTCAGGGTGCGATGTGGCGGAGAGACCCGCGAAATCCTCTCCGAAACCGAGAAGGTTGGCGATCGGGGGCGCCACGAAGGATTGATCAACATCCAACCCGTCCAGAAAAAGATGGAGTTTGCGGCGCTTCACCTCATCCGTGTCGGACTTGGAGAGGTTGAGCAAAACGCCGAATGCTTCTTTGGCCGAATAGAAGGGGCTGTTCTTGTGAATGACCGATCCGAACAGGACCAGCCGGTTTGCCTCGCCGTCGGGCAACTCCTGGTCGAGCGAAAAGATGATGCGGGATTTGCCAATTCCGGCCTCGCCGGTGACGAGCATCACCTGTCCGTCCCCCTCCTGCGCTTCTTCCCAGCGGGTTGAAACGAGGGCGATTTCGGCTTTGCGGCCGATGACCGGGGTCGCCGGGCGGGCCTGCTGGCGCCGGGCGATGTCTGTAGCGCTGCTGGGGCGCATAGCCTGATACAGTTCCATCGGGTCCCTTACCCCATGCAGGGTCTGAGGCCCGAGCGATCTGAACATCAGTTGCGCACCGGCCAGCCGCCGGGTTGCGGCCGAGGTGACGACCTGTCCGGCCGCAGCGAAGGCCTGTATCCTTGCGGCGATATTGGGGGTGTCGCCAAAGAGCGACATCTTCTCAATATGGTCGCCCGAACCGGTCTGGCCCACGACTACGGAACCGGTGTGCAGCCCCACCCTGACTTGGGTGGAAAGGTCGAGACGCGGAAAAAACCCCGCAATCGCGGGTGCCGCCTCGGCAATTTCCAGCGCGGCCAATACCGCAGCATATGCACTTCCTTCATGCGCTACCGGGTAGCCGAAGTACACGACCACGCCATCGCCGACGAAATTCGCGACATGTCCGTTATATTGTTCGACGATTCCGGTGACTACGGCCCGGTAATGGGCGATCAGTTCCCGGTAATCTTCAGGGTCCAGCGCCTCGGATATGGCGGTTGAACCGACCAGATCGCTGAACAAAACGGTAAGCTGCCTCCGTTCAGCCGTCTGCTCTGGGTCATCTTTAGTTCTGTCTTGTGGAGCTCTAATTTGCGGGGGAGCGGGCTGCGCGGCGGAATTGCTGGCAACGGACGTCCCGCAATTCACGCAGAACTTGGCATTCGGGCTGATCTCCGACCGGCATTCGGGGCAACGCGGGGCGATGGATGTGCCGCATTCCTGGCAGAACTTGGCCCGTTCGGGATTCTGTGTGTCGCAGTTCGGGCAACGCACAATTCTGCCTCCTGCAAATCGGGCGGCCATTAAAACAGGGAGTTGGTTTCCCAAAAGCCGCATGCCGCAAATGTCATTTGTATAGGTACAAGATGTTCCCGGAAAACGCTACGTGGAATTAAGGGATTCATCGGGAAATTGAGGCGCTTGCGATGTGGTTCCGCAGCATGGGCAATCAACCTGCCTGCCGGGATGCATTTCCGGACGACAATGCTTATAAAAAACAACCAATGGTAGAATTATTTATTCGTTTGTGACCCCATTCGATATTGCGCAATCGGTGCGGGCGCATTCAATTGAGTAGGCCAACTTATACAGCGGCAGCCTCTCTCAACAATGAAATATTCGCGTTCGCGGCAACGAGTTTCGCGCTCGTATCACGCATCAGACATTGCTGCATGCACAGCCCAAGTTCCGCTTCTGCTGCGGCCAGGGCACGAAGTTTCTCCGCATCCGCCTCAAAGATACGGGCAGGGCTGACGGTCGTCAGCGTTGCAGAGGCAGGTGCGCCGGTGAAACAGGTTACTTCGCCAACGAATTCCCCGTTGGCGCAGTTTCCGATCGAGTGTCCGTTAATCGACGCATTTGCTGTGCCGGTTGCCAGATAATAGAGCTTGCCAATCACTTTGCCTTCAGTGGCCAGCACATGGCCAGCGCCGACATCGCGCCATACGCCGGTGTCAAGGAAGCGCCGTGCGTTCATGGCGGAAAGCTCGGGAAACTTGCGCGTCAGAAGCTCTTTTTCCTCGTTGTTGAACCGCGTCTTGCGCCAGAGGAGATAGGTGCGCGTAAGCCCAACGATGCTGATAATGATCCAGCTGATCTGTATGATCGCCGACCACAGGTTGAAACTCGCAATCAGCGAAATCAGAACCAATACGGCCGCCAACAAATTCATCACCGTATAGGGGTAGCGGGACCCTCTCAGCAGACCGAACTGCAAACCCGCATAGGCACCGAGATAGAGAGCAACCCCCAAAAAGCCGCAGACTTCGAAAAAACCATCCCAGACTGCATAATTCATACACGTTTCTCCACAATCTGCGTGATGGTTTAATCTCTTTTCTAAGGAGCGATGAGTAGGCCGAGCTATCCGGCGTGGGGTTTGGACCGTCAGAAGCCGCTTTGCCCAGATACTCGCGCGTGACCTTGTCAGTCGTGATAGGCTCCTCGGCGACTACTCACAACTATTTTCTTATGCCTGACACAACTCCCAGAATAGCGTAGCTCAGGCCGCCGATTGGGGCTACGTTCGGGATCGACTACACGAGACAGTCATGTTGGGAAATGAATGGCAGGACTAGCTCTATCTGACTTACTGGTGCTTTCTGCCGCCGGCATGTTTGTTCTGGGGTATTTGATCATCAATCAGGTGATACTCCGACTCATGCTTCTGTTCGGAACTGCGCTTTACATCTGTTACTATGCAGTCGTTGATACCTCGCCTCTTTGGCCGGCGATTTGGGCCAGCATGGCTACCGGTACTGCGAATCTGATCGGCCTTATGGCGCTGATCTATCGACGTTCACCCTGGGCGGTCCCAAAGATGTACCGCGATGTTTACCCTCGTTTCCAAATGCTGCCGCCTGGCGATTTTCGAAAACTTGTGAAGGTCGCAGAACGGTCGACACGGCCTGCGGGATATCCGCTTACCGTTGGGGGCCAACCCGTATCTACGCTCTACTACATTATTGATGGCGCGGTGAGGTTGGAGAAGTTCGGAGAGAGTTTCGATATTCCGGATGCCGTTTTTGTGGGTGAGGTTGGCTACCTGACAAATCGTCGAGCCTCTGCTTCGACTGTTCTGACGAAAGAGAGCGACGTTCTGGAATGGGACGTAGATTTATTGAAGCAGCGCTCAAAGCGCGACCCTCGGTTTCGATTGGCTATCGACGCGGTGATCTCACTGGATCTGGCTGGGAAAGTTGCCCGCGCGGGATCTCCTGTACAGCGGCGTAATAGTTCCGTGTCCGCCTCTACAGACGCAGAGGAACACTCAGTTACGACTTGGGCTGGACCGTAAAGCCAAATCAAAAGGGATTCGGGCGCAACATGGTCACCCAAACCGCTTCTCACCGTTGAAGTTCATAGGTCATGGTAACCGTTTGACCAACCACCGATCTTTCAAGCCGTCGGACCAGATCACGGTCGGTAGCATTCTGTATCTTCGGCGACAGGTAACTTGATCAACAGTCAGAGACGGACCGTGCCGATCGACTTGGCAATGGGCTTCACTCTCCCAGAGCTGTCGATAAGCGAGATGATGTTTCCGCAAGTTTCAAGCGCAAATCGCCTGCAATCGAGCGCTCCAAATCCGCCAACGCTTCTGGATTGCGCTGCAAAAAACGTAAAAGACCTTCGCGCTCGATCACAAATATACGCGCTGGGGTCACTGTGCGCACAGTTGCCGTCGCAGGTTCGCCACTGGAAAGCGTAAGTTCGCCCACCAACGCGCCGGCGGTAATTGTGGCAATGTGCCGGCCACCTCTTTCGATATGGCATACCCCATTCATGATCATCGACAACGCGGCGATGGGCTGGCCTTGCGTCGTCAGGATCATACCTTCATCGGCATCCAGAAAACGTCCGATGTTTAGAAACTTGCGCGCGCGGTCCTTTTTAAGAGAGGGCACAATGCGTCGCACGACCTCCGCCTGCTCATCTGTCAGTTTAATAAATCGATGTACGATATAGATCCTGGACATGCCGATCACACTGATGACGGACCAACAGATCTCGATTGTCACTGAGAATGGGTTGTAGTCGCGCGTGAGGCTGATCAGAACGGCAAGCGAAGACACAAGATTGATGGCCGGAAAGATATACCCGTCACCTTTCAGAACGCCGATTTGCAGGCCGAAATATGCACCAACATATCCGAGTACGCCCATTGTCCCAACAACATCGAGCAGATCTACTTCGGCCCACCAATGAGATAAGCCAAGCATGCTAAACATCCTCCCGATACAGAGCTAACTCTCTAGACCCGCTGCAGTCTGAACAACTCTTGTTCGGGTCGACGAGAATCAGCCCCTCGCGCAGATATCAGTCATTTGGGCGGTAGCTGCAGGTATACACCAAGCATTCTTTATTGATAGCTGGATTAAGCAGGTGTTCGGCGGCGAAAACCTCTGGTGCCAAAGTTACGCTGTGGTCTAATACGCCTAGTCCGATAGCATCCTGAACAGTTCCGTCATTCGCATCAGGCGCCGGGCAAGGTATCCTGCGGCAAGACGGTGCAGATCCGCTGCGGCAGCCCGACCGTCCAGACTGTTAGGTATCCGGTCGAGGTCGATCTTCAGCACCTCTGCATCCGCGTCCGCTAACACCCCTGCCGTACGCGGCACACCTGCATAATAGGCAATCTCCCCGACAAGGGCACCCGGAACAAATCGTGCAACAACGAGTTTCCGACCATCATCGCCGGCGATCTCGGCGCGAAGCTGACCAGCAAGAAGCTGGTAGATCGCTGTCGACTCGCTGCCTTCTGACACCAGAGTCATGCCTTGCTTCAGTTTCAGTCTCTCGGAAAATTCTGAGGTGTCGAGCGTCGGGTAGTCAGCACAAAGACTATTCAGAACGCCATCAACGGCTTCATCCAATTTGTCCTGACCAAGTTGCCTGGTCTCGATTTCCAGAAGTGCGTCGTCGAGTGTCCGATAAAGCGATGCATCAATGTGGTGACCTGCGGTCTCAAGCCGTCCGGAAATCTTGTCTGAGAGTCCGGACAGAAAGAACTCCGCGCGATTCCGATCGCACAACTCTCCGATCCGGTAGAAGGAGAAGGCCGCCGACGAGTCTACGCCGGTGACCCGTGACAGGTCGAACACCACGTATCTTGGCGGGTCCTCATGTTCGAACTCGATACGCAGACTATCGAGCAGCCTGCTTGCCGTTCCAAAGAACAAGAAACCCCCAAGCTCGAATATTCGAGTTTCTCTTCCTTTCCTTCCAAGAAAAGCAAGTTCGTCATGACCACGCTCTACCGAGGACCGGCGCAACGCCCCGCTGGATCTTAGTCGCACGACGTCGATCCCGGCATATGACACAATGAACATGATGGCGGCTGCGAACAGTCCCACAACCAGCGCCTCAAGAAATCCAACTCCAGCCGCGGTAACAAGTATGACGCCGATGATGGCCATGTCGCCGGCCGGAAGGCGGCGGCGTTGAACCCAAAGCCAGTCATACAGCAGGTCGATCCCGAGAAAGGCGATGACACTTGCCGCAAGTCCGACCGGCAATGCGCCTATGACCGAGGCACCGAAGAACAGGGTAAGGGCAGAGGCGACGGCTACGGTCCACCCCGCCAGCGGCCCGACTAGCCCCATTCTGTTCGCCAGCAAGGTTTCACCCAGAAGGTGGTATCCGACCAAACCGCCGGTGGCTCCTGCCGCCACGTTCGCCACACCGGTGGATTTCAGATCGTGTTCAAAATCGAGTTCTTTTCCAAGTGCAACTTCAATGGCGCTCGCGTTGAGAAGCAGGCCGACGACTGCGACTGCTGCGATGGCAATGACCGTCGCTGACTGCTTTAGGATGAGTGCCCAGTCCGCCAGCAAGGGAATCTCGAGTGACAAGCCCCGGAGAAAATAGTTGGACTCAAAAGGACCAAGAAGCAGACCCTTCTCCGCAGCTTCCGAAAGATTGAGGCCGATTAGCCAGAGTGCGATGTAAAACCCGGCCAAGCCAACAAAGAGAATGGCCGGTAGCACAAAACTGGACCGCGATAGCCGGACAGCGACAACGGCCAACACGCTAAAGACAATCCATGGTACCCAGCGAACCATGGCGTCGGACTCAAAAAGACGCTGAACGTTCCAGACCGTGATACTGTCCTTCATCAGCATGGAGAGCGAGCCCGTGACAAGCAGAAATCCCGTCGCCGCAAGCAAGCCGCCGATCACCGAATAGGGGATGAACCGTGCGATCGCACCGAGCCGAAAATACCCGGCGACGTAGAAAGTTACACCGCTCAATAACGTCGATACACCAATGAAGGTTGCCACGGTCGCAAAGGTGGAATTCGATGCCGCCGACGCAGATGCCCCGGCAATCGCCGCGGCCGCGCCAGCCATCAGGATGGTAGGAACATCCTGCGCATGACATATAGAGCCGCGGTAGGATGCTGTCTGCGCCACAATCACGGGCATCGCGATGGACCCGAGAAGGGCGAGTCCGATACCCTTAGAAAGATGAACCGTGAGTGGCCCAGCATAGACGAACGCAGCAAACGATATTGCGAACGAAACACTGAGCGCCGCAAGGACGAATGCCGCCACGAGAGTGCTCGCGGCGCTGGAAAGCGACCGGGAAGAGCGCACGTCCCTTTCTATGGTGAGCCGACTCAAGCCAAGTCTCGTCTCTGCCGGGCAATAACGAGCCTTGCTTGCTGATGCTGAGACACCAGGACCGTGTCAAGAAGGATGTAATGTTGCAACGCGCCAAAAACCTTGAATCTTCCCGATGTCTAAACGGCGGCATCCGTTTGGAATTTCATCGAAGCATTGTCTGACATCGACGTATTAAACCGATCTGCCCGGTCCGGCGCAACTCTGATTGTTTGCCCGCATGACCGTATTTCTCTTTTTATTTGAAGGCCATTTGTGCTACCGCTGGTAAGTTCATGATTACTCTGGGGGGGTTGGTTATGAAGTTGCTTTCGCTTGTTTTCGGCGCTTTTTTTGGTTTTTCTGTTTTGGTTCCTTGCCCGGTATTAGCTCAGTCGGGTGAAGTCGTAAAAGTTACTCAACCGGCGATAATTGTTCGGGATGGCCAGCGAACCCAGCTAGAGTTGGGTGATGCTGTCAATGTTGGCGAAACCATCGTTACGGGCGGCAGCGCCGAGGCCCAGATCGTTTTTTCCGATCAGACCAGAATTGTCGTCGGACCGAACTCGCAATTGCGGGTAGATACGCTTTTGTTTAACTCAAACTCATCGGCCAAACGCTTCGCGGTTACTGCAGCCAAGGGGACGTTCAGATTTCTCAGTGGCAAGAGCCCGAGTAAGGCCTATTCGGTCCGCACACCAATTGCGACGATGGGTGTGCGCGGAACGGCGTTCGATTTCGCAGTTCCGGCAAAAGACTACACTGATCTGGTGGTCCATGACGGCGAGGTTCGCTTTTGCCGACAGGGCGTTTCCACATGTGCGAGCGTACCGAGTGGATGCCAGACCGTGCGCATGCAGAAGAAGCTGTTGACGCAGCCTGCGACGAATGCGGATCGTCAGAAGGTCCTCGGCGAGGCCTTTCCATATGCTATCGATCAGAGTTCGCTAAGGAATGACTTTCATACTGCAATCGAGAGCTGCAAAGGGCGCGGCGCCACGGCGTTGAGGCAGATCAACCTTCCCTCGATCGCTTCGAGGCAACTGCAACGGGATGATCCTAAACGACGTGCAGCCAATGTGAGGCCAGAGGAGCCCCGCGAGGAGGACGAAAGACCAGAGGAACCCGACGAACGTGAAGATGATTTGCTGGAATGATCTGAGCGTATTCCGGTGCTGAGCAGGGGTTTCGGCGCTGTTTCGACCGAGGTCTTTTGATGGCGCGTCGTCGATACCGTGTTGTTTACGCCCTCATGGCGCTTGGATTCGTTGGGTTTCTCGCGGCGATACGGATTTCGGATCCTGCACCGATGGTTGCCTTGCGCGAGGCATATTTCGACCAACTTCAGCAACTTCGCCCCAGACAGGCGGTCGATCTTCCGGTGCGCGTCATCGATGTTGATGAGGCGTCATTGTCCCGGTTGGGGCAATGGCCCTGGCCCCGGCATGTATTGGCAAGGTTAAACGAAAGACTGGCCGAACTGGGAGCGGCCGTCGTCGTTTATGATGTCCTTTTCGCAGAGACTGACAGGCTTTCCATATCGCGCTTGCTGGACGACCCAATCGTGGCAGACGCGCTTGCCGGTGTGGATGGAGTGACCGCAATCGAGCAACTGGATTTTGACCAGATGTTTGCCGGGTCAATGAGCCGACTTCCCGTGGTCCTTGGCGTTTCGCATGCAGGCGGTAGCGGTCAGCGCGCACAAGATGCCAAGGCGGGGTTTGTTCAGGTTGGAGGCGGGGTCGATGGTGTTCCGGTGCTTCCGACAGTTACAGGGATTGTTCCGGTACTTTATGATGCCGCGACCGGCCTAGGCAGCATCAATGTAAGTCCGTCGGGGTCGGGCGGAGTGGTCCGCGAGGTTCCCCTGATCTGGAAAACCGAAAGCGGATTTCTTCCCAGTCTCGCGGTTGAAGCCCTGCGCATCGCGCTGCAGGAAAGCACTTTCATTCTTCAGAGCGATCCGTCTGACATCGGTTTGTCGGGAATTCGGATCGGCGCCTACAATGTGCCAACCAATGAACAGGGGCAGTTCCGGGTTCACTACCGGCCCGACACGTCCGACCTGTATGTATCAGCATATAAAGTGCTCGACCGCGATCACGACCAAGAGACGAGACAATGGCTTGAAGGCAGCATCGTGTTCGTCGGCACCTCGGCGGCGGGCCTTCTGGATATACGCAGGACCGCGCTTTCGGAAAGCATTCCCGGCGTTTCCATCCACGCGCAGATCGTCGAACAGATCCTTCTTGAACACTATCTGACGCGAACAACGGTTCAGGACACTATCGAAGTCGCGCTTTTTGCGACGACCTGCCTGCTGGTTTTTCTTGCGTTGATTTTATTTGGACCAGTGATCTCGGTAATTTTGGGTGGAATTGCCGGCGCGGCCACGTTTGCTCTTTCCTGGCAACTTTATGCGGTCAATGGCATCCTCCTAGACGCAACCTTTCCGGCTCTTGGTGGCTTTCTTGTTTTCACCGCTCTGACGGCATTTCAGTTCATCGTAATTGATCGTGAAAAGCGAATGATCCGTGGCTCATTCTCGAAATACGTGTCACCAACGATCTTGAGCGAGATTGAGAAAAAAGGTCACGAGCTCAAGCTTGGCGGCGACATGCGCGATGTGCTGGTCATGTTTTCTGATATTCGTGAATTCACTCCGTTGAGTGAATCCGTTTCAGCGGAGGATCTTGTCGTATTGCTGAACGACCTGTTTTCAGAATTAACTGACGAAATTCTGGCAGAGAGCGGCACAATCGACAAATACATTGGCGACTCGATAATGGCCTTCTGGAACGCGCCGGTGCCAGTGGAAAACTATCACTCGCGGGCCTGCAACGCTGCGCTGAGGATGCGTGCAAAACTGGCGGCATTCTCGGACAAACGGGACCGCGTGGGTCAACGTCAAATCCGCATGGCAACCGGTCTTGCATCCGGGTCGGCATGCGTCGGTAACATGGGCTCAAGGGACAGATACAATTACTCGGTCATCGGCGCAGTCGTGAACGAAGCGGCGCGCATCGAAACCGCGTGTCGGGAAGTCGGCTATGATATTGTCGTGACCAAGGCGGTTGCCGATCATGCCAGGGGACTGGCGCTGCTGGAAGCCGGAGAACTCGACCTTAAGGGAGTGTCGCAACGAATGCCGGCGTTTCTGGTGGTCGGTGACGCCAGCATGTCAATGTCCGACAGCTTTCGGGCATTGGACGGTGCACATAAAAGTCTTGTTGCGGCGGTTCGTAACGGTGCGGACATTGTATCCAGTCTTTCAGAATGCCGGGACCTTTGTATGCGGGTAGACCCAGCTCTGCTGGACTTCTACAGCCGGATCGAAACTCGACGCTCAAACTTCCTGCCGGACCCGGGCAGGCGGCCTGAAGATCGCCCCGGCGTGGCGCAATAGGCTTCGGATTGACATGAGAAGTTGATGGCTGACAGTTCAGCCGAACGAGAGGAGTCTGGTGGTGATTTGGATTGAATTACTCGGATGGATTGCCGCCGGATTCACGATTGCCGCCTATTCAATGCGAACCATGCTGCCCCTGCGTGTGGCCGCGATCTTCGCCAATGTTTTCTTCATTGCTTACGGTGGACTTGCCGGTGTTTACCCCAATCTGGCTCTTCATCTGCTGTTGTTGCCTTTCAACATTTTCCGGCTGGTGGAGATTCTGCGGGTAACCAGGCGCATACGCGCGGCAAGGAAGGCCGATATTGATTTCGACTGGCTGACGCAGCTGGTCTCGCCGCGAAGATTCGCCGACAAGGAGATCCTGTTCCGCAAAGGCGATCGACCCGACAATCTCTACTATGTAGTTTCTGGCACTATCCGATTGTCCGAAGCCGATATTGTCCTGGGCGCCGGCGAGTTTCTGGGCGAAATCGCGTTTTTCACTGACGCCAAAGAGCGAACATTGACTGCTGTCTGCGATGGTCCTTGCGAGGTCGTGCCAATCGACGAGTCCACGTTCATGCGACTTTACTATCAGAACCCCGCCTTTGGCATGTATATCGTGCGCCTGATCTCGCGAAGACTCCTTCAGGGCATGCGTGAAATGCCGCAAGTCTATGGCCCTGTTGTCAAAAATGTCTAAAAACAGGCCCGGAGCAGCCGGACGCGACCGCAGCGAAGCGACGACAATTAATTAGAATTTATTCCGGCCTGTAGATAAGATCAAAAAAAAGGGGATAACTTGGTTTGAAAAAGCCGTACTTTTACGCACGGGGTGAATGTGAGCGATGAGATCAGTTGGGTGCTCCGCCTAGCGGTGCTCCTACAATTCAAGCACCTTTTAGCGGATTTCATGCTTCAGAATGCATACATTCTGAACAATCGCAGCAAGTGGGGCCATCCTGGTGGCATTTTACATGCTGCAATACATGTTGTCGGCTCGCTGATAGTACTGGCTGTCATGGCCGTTCCGGCCCAGTACATTGTCCGCCTTTTGATTTTCGAGGGTTTCGTTCACTACCACATCGACTGGATCAAGGATAACGTCGGCAAACGATACAATCTCACACCCGACAATCGTTCGTTCTGGGTGTTGACGGGGTTGGATCAGTACATGCATCAACTGACATATGTCGCAATGATTATCTATTGTGTAAGCTGAGCGGCCACGGCCCAAGTATCTGTATAGATCGTTCGTTCTGCTCTCCGTCGAAAGCCCCTTTATTCGGTTCCCGGCGAATGCGAGGGCGTTACAAGTTCGCCGTCGTCCACGCATCCGTCTCAAACCACTTCATCCGGGAACGCTGCCTCTCCAACCATACATCATCAAGGCGAACCGCACCGCTGCTCTCACCGAGTGGCGCGGCCTTTGCGCGGCATAAGGGACAGTAAGACTTGACTGGCAGAGACTGGTTCGAAATAGTCTGCCAGCTCCGCCACAGCCCGGATGGAACCGAAGCTCAGTCCTGCAAAGAAGGCGAGAGCGCAGTGTGCTCTGCCGTCATCGTCGGCCAACTCCTCCAAACGATCTTGTGAGCGGGTGTGACGCGATGCCCCGTGACGCCGGATGGTGGATCGGCTAAGGCTGGTTTCATGTTGGAAACCGGTATCATTGACGCAGGTTTTGCCCTCGCGGCGCTGATCGCGCTCTTTGCGGGGTTGCTGTCTTTCCTCAGCCCCTGTGTGCTGCCGATCGTGCCGCCCTACCTCGCCTATATGGGCGGGATCAGCATGGGCGAACTGCAGGGCGACGGGGCAGGGCGGCGGCGGACGCTTTTCGCGGCCTTGTTCTTTGTCCTTGGCCTGTCGACGGTCTTCCTGTTGCTTGGGGCGGCGGCCTCGGCTTTTGGCAGGATGATCACGCCATGGATGGACTGGTTCAACACTGGTGCCGGGATCGTGGTGATGGTGTTCGGGGCGCATTTTCTGGGCGTAATCACGCTGCCCTTTCTGAACCGCGAGGCGCGGATTGACGCGGGTGACAAAGGCGGATCGGCTTTTGGCGCCTATATTCTCGGCCTTGCCTTCGCCTTCGGCTGGACCCCCTGTATCGGCCCGCAGTTGGGCATGATCCTGTCGCTGGTGATCGACGAGGCGTCGTTGACCCGGGGCACGGCTTTGTTGGCGGTCTATGCCGCCGGGTTGGGCCTGCCCTTCCTGATCGTCGCCGCCTTCCTGCCACGTCTGACCGGATTCATGGGGCTGCTGAAACGCCATATGGAGCGGATCGAGCGGGTGATGGGGCTGCTGCTGTGGACCATCGGCCTTCTGATGCTCACCGGTGGATTCAGCCAGTTCTCCTATTGGCTTCTGGAAACCTTCCCGGCTCTGGCACTGGTGGGCTGACCGGCCCGTTTTCGCACCAAAAGCCCTTAAAACGGATGATTTAAGCCCGAACGCCCACAGTTGGGCGCATGTGGGCTACCGGCTGCGTCCGATCGACGTGAAGGGTGTTGCGCTGTGCTAGAAATAGTCGGGCGGACGGCACGATTCGGCCGTTAGCAAGGATGGTTTAGGCCGGGACAGGCGATGTCACGGAAAGGGTATTTGAGGGTGACAAAGTTCGGCAGAAACCGGAAGGAGCGCAGGGCGCTCCACCCAATTGGCGCGGGCTCAGCCGCGCCACCTCAGATGCCCGTCCAGCCGTCCTTCGACCACATGACCGCGCAGCACATTCAGACGGATGAAGCGCGACTCTCGAACACTCTTGTCGGCAAAGTCGATGCGCTTCACTTGGGCGGCAAGTTCAGAAACCGCCTCGACAAAATCCTTCTTCGGCTGGTGATCCGGGGCGATCGCCGCGTAGCGCGAAAAATCGACCCGGTAGGACCGGTTGTCGGGCGCGGCATTGGTATTGATCTCGACCGCGACACCGCCCAGTGCGGCGGCAACATCCTTTGCCAGTTGACCGATCTGCCAGGTCCAATCCTGCGAACCGACATTGACCTCGATAAGCGTGTCCCCATCGCGTGTCACCGCCCATTCGATGGCGCGGGACATGTCTTCGACATGGATCAGCGGACGCCAGGGTGTGCCGTCGGACAGGACTTCGATCCGGCCTGTGCGCAAAGCGGTCGCGACGAAGTCGTTCAGCACAAGGTCGAGGCGCAGCATCGGGCTTGCCCCACAGGCGGTGGAAAACCGCAAGGATGTGACCATGAAGGCATCAGTTGCAAGTGGCCGCAGGCCTTCTTCGGTCGCGACCTTCGACCGCGCATAGGCGGTCAGCGGGTTCAGCGTATCAGTTTCCTTGCGGAAGCTGTCAGACCCGGCGCCGTACATCGAGCAGGACGAGGCAAAGACAAAACGGCGAACGCCTGCCGCGCGGGCGGCCTTTGCCGCACCGAGAACGGCTTCGGAATTGATCGCGGCCGTGGCACCTTCGAATTCCTTACCGATCGGGTCATTGGAAACGGCGGCAAGTGCCACGACCGCATCCATACCGGCGAAATCGTCCGGACCAAGATCGCGGATGTCGGCCTTGCGCTGGCTGGAAAATGCGTCGTCGGGAAACTCGTCGGTTTCAGAGCCCTTGAACCAGTTGGCATCAACCCCGTGAAGCTCAACCCCAGGCAGTGCCTGCGCCAAATGCCGGGCCGCAACCGGACCGATATAACCCCGGTGCCCGATAAGCATGATCTTCATGATTGCATCCATGCGTCCTGTGGCCTCCACCGGCATAGCTGTAGCGCGGACCGGGTCAGTGTGCTACCCCGCGTGAGACGGGAAAGGGGTTTCACCGGCAGGGTTTGCCGGACTGGGTGCGCAGCGGGCAACAATAGCACAGCCTTGCCGTTTTTGGTGCGTGACAGGTGTTTTACGAGGGAGTTCGGATCATGAAATGCGTCATTCTCGCTGGGGGACTCGGCACACGTTTGGCCGAAGAAACCATCCGTATCCCCAAACCCATGGTTGAGATCGGCGGCCGCCCGATCCTGTGGCACATCATGAAGATCTATGCCGCCCACGGCATCAACGACTTCGTGATCTGTTGCGGCTACAAGGGCTACATCATCAAAGAATACTTCGCGAATTATTACCTCCATGGTGCCGATGTGACCTTCGATCTGCGCCGGGGAACCACCGAGGTCATCAACAACCAGACGGAACCCTGGCGGGTCACGCTGATCGACACGGGTCAGGAAAGTATGACTGGCGGACGTCTTCGCCGTGTGATGCCCTATCTGATGGATGAAGAGGCCTTTTGCATGACCTACGGCGACGGCGTGGGCAATATCGACGTGACGCAACTCGTCGCCTTTCACAAGGCGCATGGGCGCATGGCCACCGTCACGGCGGTGCCGCCCGCGGCCCGTTTTGGCCGACTCGATATCGACGCGGGCAAGGTGCACGAGTTTTCCGAAAAACCTGCCGATGACGGCGGGGTCATTAATGGCGGCTATTTCGTCCTGTCGCCGAAGGTCGCGAAGTATCTGGTTGATGACGCGACGATCTGGGAACGCGCACCCCTCATGGGACTTGCGCGCGAGGGCGAACTGATGGCCTTCGAGCATCGCGGCTTTTGGCAACCGATGGATACGATCCGCGAGCGGCAGGAGCTTGACGCGCTCTGGGCGAGTGGTGAGGCGCCATGGAAGATCTGGTAGGCGGTAAAAAAGAAGTTCTGGTGAAATCTGGAGTTGGACGTGTGACGAGTTTCCCGAAATGCCGTAATTGCGGCGCTGAAATGCCGCTGACGCTGGTCGATCTCGGCCTTTCGGCGGTAGCAAATTCCTATGTACCGATTGATCGCGCCGATGCGCCCGAACCGCGCTATCCACTGCATGTGCGCGTCTGCGAAGCCTGCTGGCTGGTTCAGGTCGATGAGGACGTGCCACCGGAAAAGATCTTCACCAAGGACTACGCCTATTTTTCGTCTTTCTCGTCAAGCTGGCTTGCCCATGCCCGCGCCTATGCCGAGATGATGACCAACCGTCTCGGCCTCGGGTCCGACAGTCTGGTGATCGAAATTGCGTCGAACGACGGCTACCTTCTGAAGAATTTCGTAGCCGCTGGCATCCCGGTTCTGGGGATCGAGCCCTCGGGGTCGGTCGCGGCAGCCGCCGAAAAGATCGGCGTGCCGACACTGGTGGAATTTTTTGGCGCAGACCTCGCCAAGCGGCTTTTTGACGAGGGCAGGCGGCCCGACCTGATCTGTTCGGCCAATGTACTGGCCCATGTTCCCGATATCGACGACTTCGTCGCGGGTGTGGCCGCGCTTCTGACCGGAGACGCCGTCTACACGGTCGAATTCCCACACCTTCTGCGGCTCATCGAAGAGGTGCAGTTCGACACGATCTATCACGAACATTATTCCTACCTCTCGTTACTCGCGGTCGAGGGAATATTTACCAAACACGGTCTGCGCGTCTTCGATGTCGAGGAACTGCCGACCCATGGTGGCTCGCTCCGGGTCTTCGCCTGCCGAAATGAGGCGAGCCATGCCGAGGGGCAGGGGGTCGCTAAGGTCCGCACCGACGAGGCAACGGCACATCTGAACAGCGCCGAGGGGTATCAGGGCTTCTCCGAACGCTGCGAAGCCGTGCGCGACGGGCTGCGCAATTTCCTCGACCGGGCCCGCGCCGATGGCAAGCTGGTCGCGGCCTATGGGGCGGCCGCCAAGGGCAATACGCTCCTGAACTATTGCGGCATCGGTCCCGACCTTGTCTCCTATTGCGTCGATCGCAACCCGGCCAAGCAGGACACGCTTTTGCCCGGCAGTTCCATTCCGGTCTTCGACGTGCCGAAGCTCACCGAGCTGCCCCCCGATTTCGTGCTGATCCTGCCCTGGAACCTGAAATCCGAGATCATTGCCCAACTCAAGCAGATGGGCCTCAGCAATACGCGCTTTGTCACGGCAGTGCCCTCGATCAAGGTCACGGCATGAAACGAAAACGCGTTCTTCTGACCGGTGCGTCCGGTCTGATCGGACGCCAGACCTCCACTGCGCTTGCCGCACTCGGGTTCGATGTCATCCCCGTGTCGCGGCGCGGCCCGGGCCTGCGCGGTCATCTGCTGGCCGATCCCGAGGCTGTGGCATCCGCCGCCCATGCTGATCACATGGTGCACCTCGCCTGGCATGACGGGCCCGGCCGGATGAACGCTCCTGCCAATCTCGATTGGGTAGGCGCAAGCCTTCGGCTTCTCAGTGCTTTTGCTGCTGCCGGTGGTCGTCGCGTTGTGATGGTCGGCAGTTGCGCCGAATACGACTGGCAGGGGCCGGGACGGATGGATGAGGCGACACCCCTCCGCCCTGCCTCGATCTACGGCGCCGCCAAGGCGGCCACGGCGCTTGCCTCGATCGCTGGCGCACAGACTCTCGGCCTGTCGCTCGCCTGGGCGCGACCCTTCTTCTGCTACGGCCCGGGCGAACCCGAAGGGCGGCTGATTGGCGATCTTGTCCGGGGGCTGGCGGCGGGTCAGCCAATCGCCTGCACCGACGGACTTCAGCGCCGTGACTACCTGCATACCGACGATCTGGGCCGGGCATTGGCCGAGCTCATGGAAAGCCCGGTCGAAGGCCCGGTGAATGTCGGCTCGGGCGAGGCCATTGCGGTGCGCGACCTCATCGGTGCGTTTGCCCGCGCCGCGGGGCGCGAAGACCTGATCCGGCTCGGTGCGATTGACCGCAGGCCCGACGATCCCCCACTGATTGAGGCGGATGTGACGCGGCTGCGCGAAGAGGTGGGTTTTGCGCCCCGTTTCGATCTTGAAAGCGGCGTTCGTGCCGTGCTGAAGGCCGAGGGGATAAACCCATGATCCTCGCCCTGCGGGATCGCCCCGGTCTTTGGCGTTTCGTGAAATTTCTCATCGTAGGTGTTGTGAACACCGCATTCGGCTGGGTGATCTACGCCCTGTTGCTGCGGCTTGGCGGACTGCCCTGGCAGTTGTCGCTGGCGCTTGCCTATGTGATCGGAGTCCTGTGGAACTTCATCACCCATGCCCGCATCGTCTTCAAGACCAAGGGTCTCGGTCGCTTGCCGGCCTATATCCTCGCTTACGTCGCGGTTTTCTGGCTGAACAAATGGGTGCTGAGCCTTCTCATCGCGGCAGGATTGTCGGAACTTTGGTCACAGGCCCTGTTGTTGCCGCCGATGGCGATCGTGACCTTCTTCCTGATTTCCTACGTTCTGACCGACGAAGTTCCGCTGGTTACGGGACGTCGGGGCAGGGGTAATTAAGGCAGCCCTCTACCGGAAAAAGAGGGTGTAAAGCACGTTGCCAAGCCCCCAGGCGATCAGACCAACTGACATCCAGGCACCCAGCCCGTAGGGCCCCATCGCCCGCCAGGTCCGGCCAAATGCCGAACGCGCGGGCCCGGTCGGGCGTTTTGCTTCCATCGCGCTCAATCGCTTTGCGTTGATGACTATGCCGATGATGGCCAACACCGTCAGAGCAATGCCAAAACCGGTATACAGGACCTTGGTCGTCAAGCCGCCCCAGAGACCGAAGTGGATCGGGTCGGCGGCAGCCGCGATGCGCTGATGCAAGGACAAGTCTTCGGCGCGCTGAATTCCAACGACTTTGAGCGTTTCAGGATCGATATGCACCGAGTTCTGCCGTTCGGTCACAAGAATGGCGGTGGCCTGACCCATCACTACGATCGGGTCGAACTTCATCCGCGGAAGTCGGACCTCGGAAGCCTGCAGTCGCGGCAAAGCTTTGGTAGCCAGTTTGACTGACGCGTCGACCTGCGCGCCGTCAAACCCGTCTGGCAGCAGCACCTGGCGTTTTTCGGTCCGGAAGTTTGCCTCGGTCCGAACGCCCAGCCCCACCAGTTCGACAAAGTACCAAAGCGAGGTCAGCACCAGCGGCACAAAGAATACCAGTGACCAGACGCCGATGAGACGGTGCACATCGCTGTAAAAGGCCCGACTGCTGCCGGATCGCCGCGGCCAGCGGAAGAAGCCGGTCCAGAACCGGCGATAGCTAAAAATTCCGGCAATTACTGCCGCAGCCAATGGCAGTGAAAATACCGTGACCAACAGCCGTCCCTTGTCCCCGGGTACGAACAGCCGCTCATGCAATTGCAGCATCAAGTCGTGGAAACTGAACTGTCCGCCAGGGCCAATCGCGCTGCCCCGATACGGGTCCACCAGGATTGCCCGACCGTCTTTTCCTTCGGGATTCATCATGACCACAGTGTCGGCAATCCCGGCATTGTGTGACCGGATCATTCTCACGATGGACCATCCCGGGCTGCTTTCTGCCGCCGCGTCGTAGATCCGTCCCCAACTCAGCTTGCCGCCCGGGGCCGTTTCGACATGCCGGTTGGGATTGAAAGCCTGGTCAATCTCGGCCGAGAAAACCAGCAGAGTGCCGGACAGGAACATGAAAGCCAGAAACAGTGATACCGTCAGGCCGAAGAATGAATGCAGCCGGTGCCAGTTGATGCGGCTTCGCGGTTTGTCTGACACAGTCATCTTCCCCTGAAAAATGGTTGTATTCTATTTGTTTGAGTACCGCCCGCAATACGGTCAGCAGCCATCAGCGTTCCTTCGGCCGCAGCAGGACCTCGGGCCCGAAAGGTTCCGTCAGTTCGTCCAACTCGTAGTTCTCGCGCAGATAGGCGCCTGTGGTCCGGTCACGCGCCTCGTTCAGTAAACGTGCCTCTAGATCGGCCTGAGTGAAATGTACCGAAGTCAGCCAGCTTCCCAGCCGTGGAATCGGGGCAAGTTCGGCCACCTCGGGTTCGTCCTCTCCATCGAACACACGGCGGTAGTCAGACTTCGACATGACGACGAATGCATCTGTGTGACGCTTCAGAAACTCCGCCCCCGGGTCCGGCAGTTCGGAATACATCAGCGCGTCGAGCGGGAAGTAATCCGAACAGGCACCGATGCGCGGCGCGACGATCCAGGCAGTGCCATAATAGAGAACGGGCCGGTCCATCCGGGCGGGGTCCGCCAGATAGCGGCCGATGGCGGTCAGTTTTGCATCCGGTCGTGAGTGCTCTGCCTCGGCGCTGAGCCCCCGAAAATCACCGGGCCTGAACTCGGCCAGTTGGACACCTCTCAGCATATCCTCGGCTCCGCGTATGTAGGCACGCGCATAGCGTTTGCCGGAACTGTAGATCCCCGGCAGATAACTTAACCCGGCAATTGCAATCAGGATCACCGCCGCCTTTCGTGCCTGCAGGCTGACCGAAACCGTCCGTCTGCCAAGTGGCAGCAGAAACGCGAAGAACAATGGTGTAAAGGCTGCACCAAGGTGCCAGTGATCGGCGCGCGTAAGGCCGCTTTTCAGCGCGACCAGCGCAAAACCCAAAGCGCCGATAAGAAACAGATCGCCCATCGACGGGCCATGCCTGAGCCGGGTCAGCCCGCAACCGACAGCAAGACAGGCAAGCACGAGGAGCGAGAACAGGGCAAGCGAGTTCAGTGTCCAGTAATAGGAAAAACTCACATGACCCTGCGACATAACGCTGACGACGCGCTTCATGGTCTCCACATAGTACGGCCAATCCGAACCCAGCATGGCAAAGATGCCCGCCGCCCAGACCGCGAGCGCCCCAAGCGCAATGATCGGGCCGCTGACCAGGGCCCGGCGCCGGTCAGGGCCGAATAGCAGGGCCGCGTATATCAGTCCGATACCGAACAGCGCGGCGGCGGCATATTCATGCGAATAGGTGGCGTAAAGCCCGATGAGAACCGCAACGGCGAGGTTCATGCGCAGATCAAAGGGCCGCAACGCCGCCATGAGCAGCGCAAAGACCGCCACAAGCCGCCTGAGCGCGCTCCAGTTCACACCCAGAAGCGTGTCGAACAGAAAGGGCAGCAGCAGCAGGAAAACCAGATAACGCCGCCGCCGGTCGGCGATGGCCAGTTGCAGCACCGCCATCAAAAGCGTGAACTGAACCGCTTCCTGCACCGCAAGGAAGCTGAAGTAAGAGGTCACCGAAACACCGAAGGCCTGCCCCCACCACCAGAGCGAATAGATCATCGCCGGGCCATAGAGGAACTCGAAATCCCGGAACGGCACCTGCCCGCAGGCCATGCGGAAGAGAGCGGTGATAAACCCGTGATCTTCCGTCAGCGGGGCGTAGCGGGCCAGAAACAGCGGGAAATAGGCCAGAAAGAACAGTGCGAAAACCGCCAGCAATTCCCAGGCGACCAGCCGTCCGCAACCCGGTGACTCTTCCGGGACGGCGGATGCCGTCCTGCCCCAGAACGCGGCGGCCGTGATCACAGTCAGCGACCATATCAGTGCCACCGAATAGGCAAGGGGCGCGTTGTAGCCAAGCGCCAGCGCGGCACTGACAACTTCGGTCGTCGGGTTGGCTTGGATTAGCCTCGGCAGCAGGCCAAGAGACACAACATATCCGGCAAGACCCACCGCTACGGCGATCGTCAGTCGGCGCCCCGTCCACATCATGCCGGAGGTTCCCACACGTTCAGGTTTCTATGCCGACGCATGCTCATCCCTACCGGAAAGGGGCCGACGTCGCGACCCACACGCTGATGCCGATCGCGACAAGGCAGATCTGGCTTGCCCGGTCGCGAAAGGCAAAGACGATCGGATCGTCATGCATATTGCCGCGATGGGCCACCATGACCATGCGGGTGATCCAGAAGAAGAGGATCGGGCAGATCGCCAGAAGCGCCACACGGAACGGATAAAGTTCAGCCACGGCATGCGACTCGATGTAAAGCGCCATGACCAGAACGGCGACGTAACCGGCCGAAATTCCGATCTGTGAGATCAGTGGCAGGTCGTCCACCCGGTATCCCCGGCCTGCCGCCCCGCTCTTGCCTCTGCTCAGACCATCGACGAGTTCGGCCTGACGCTTGACGGCGGCCAGCGACGAGAAGAAGAAGCCCGAAAAAGCCAGAAGCCAAACCGACAGGCCGATCTCTGTCGCTGCGGCACCGGCCAGAATCCGTGTCGTATAAAGCCCTGCCAGCAACCATATATCGAGTATCGGCTGGCGTTTGATCACCAGTGAATAGGCCAGTGTCGCCGCGTAATAGCCCGCTGCGACCAGCGCCAGCATCAGGCTGGTCCAGATTGCCAGGCCAAATCCAGCAACCAGAAGCGTCGTGGCCATCCATCGCGCATGCGAAAGCGGCACAGCGCCCGAAGCGATGGGCCGGAACCGCTTCCGGGGATGGGCGCGATCGGATTCCAGATCCAGCAGATCGTTCAGAACATAGACGCTCGACGCGATCAGGCAGAAGGCGCAAAACGCGGCGAGGCTTTCGGAAAACGTCACCATGTCGAGCCGGTGTGCCGCCAGCATCGGCACGAAGATCAGGACGTTCTTGGCCCATTGATGGGGACGTATTTCATACAGATAGGGCAGAAGGCCGGAACGCGCGCCTGCCGCGGTTTCCTCTTCACTGACCAATACCCTGCTCCAAATCGCCCGCAACCTTAACAGTCAAACCGGCCATATACCGTGCCAACCCGCTCCAGTTTCATGGCGCGCGACGAATTTGGCAACCGGAAGATGGGCCGCAGCGTGTAGGCGGCCTTTTTCAAATGATTTCGGGGGCAGGGCGATACCGATGTCGAAACAATCCTGCGTGCTGTTAGTTGGTGTTGACCCTGGGATACCATCCGGCGGCTTTGATTGCCCAAGGTCAAGGATGCGGTAGAAAGCCCTTGAAGTTCAGCCTATTGTGGCGGGGATTTATTGGCGCAGCCGTTCAGGACCTATTGATATGGGCATCTCGACCCAGGAAAACTTGCAAGGCGCCCCCTGGGGCAAACGTCCGGCCAATCCGCTGATTTCGGTGATCGTGCCGTGTTACAATGAAGAAGAAGTCATCCTCTACACCCATGAGCGGCTGACGAATGTGTTGGGCGGCGCGGGTCTCAACTATGAGATCATCTATGTCGATGACGGCAGTTCCGACCTGACGGCACTCAAGCTGCGCGACATTCAGAGCGGCACCGACAATATCGGTGTCGTGCGGCTGTCGCGGAACTTCGGTCACCAGGTCGCCGTGACGGCCGGACTCGACTATGCCGAAGGGGATGCCGTCGTACTGATCGACGCCGACCTTCAGGACCCGCCAGAACTCATTCCCGATATGGTGAACAAATGGCGCGAAGGTTTTGACATTGTTTACGGAGTGAGAACGACCCGCGAAGGTGAAACTGCGTTCAAGCTCTGGACGGCGAAGGCGTTCTACCGCTTCATCAACCTCCTGTCCGAAGTGCCCCTGCCGCTGGATGCGGGCGATTTCCGACTGATCGACCGGCGTGCGGCCGATGCACTGCGGCTGATGCGCGAACGCCACCGGATGATCCGGGCCATGACCTCCTGGGTGGGTTTCAATCAGACAGCCCTTCCCTATGAGCGGGAAAAGCGTTTTGCGGGCGTGTCGAAATACCCGTTGCGGAAGATGATCCTTCTGGCCCTGGACGGGGTCGTATCCTTCTCGGTTGTTCCCCTTCGCATGGTGACGATGGTCGGCATGACACTGTTCTTCTTCTCGCTCATCGGCATCGTCTATGCGTTTGTTTCGCGGCTGATGACCGATATCTGGGTGCCGGGCTGGACGCTTCTCTTCATCTCTTCGCTGATGCTCGGCGGGTTGCAACTCGTCTTTCTCGGGATCATCGGTGAATATGTCGGGCGCATCTACGGCGAGGCCAAACAGCGGCCGCTCTTTCTCGTAATGGAGGTTCTGGGTCCAGACCGGTTCCGCCTCAGGGAACAGACCCTGCATGAAAAGGCGCATCAGTCGTGATGCTGCACAAACTGGTCTCATTCGTGCCGCCCGAGCTTCGGCAATTCGCGCTCTATGTGATCTGTGGCGGCAGCGGGGTGGCCCTCGACTTCGGGCTATACTCGGCGCTCGTCGCATCCGGCACTTGGCATCATGCAGCCAATATCGCGGGCTATGCGGCGGGAACGCTGCTGAGTTTTGTTCTGAATCGCGCGATCACGTTCGGGGTGATGGACGCGGCCTTGCGGCGGCTGGCGATCTTTTTCGGTGTGGCCGGACTCGGCTATCTTTCCTCCACGGGCGTTCTCCTCGTGCTGATCGACCTGATGCAGGTCAACCCGTTCCTGGCCAAGGCGGCCTCGATCATTGTGGTGATCGCGGTCCAGTACACGCTGAACGCCCGCGTCACCTTTCGTCGTAGCGAGTAACTGCAAGGAGCCCGCGCCCCATGAGCGAAACCAGGATCTACGATTGCGCCGTGATCGGCGGCGGTTTCACCGGACTCGCGGCCGCGGCCGATCTGGCTCAGGCCGGGCGGTCCGTGATCGTGCTGGAGAAAGAGGCGGAACTCGGCGGGCTTGCCGCAGGTTTCGATGTCGGCGGGTATGAGCTGGAGCGGTTCTACCACCACTGGTTCACCTCCGACCGCCACATCTCGGACCTCGCCGCACAGGTGGGCGTCGCCGACCAGATCGTCTTCCGGGCGTCGTCGACAGGGATGTACTACGCTGGCAAGAGCTTTCGCCTTTCTACGCCCTTCGACCTTCTGAAATTCGACGCGATCCCGCTTTTCGACCGCATCCGCACCGGCTTTGCAACACTCGCGGTGCGACGGGTCAAGGATTGGCAACGGCTGGAGGCGCTAACGGCCAAGGAATGGCTGATCCGGCTTTTCGGCAAAAAGGCCTACCGCGTGATCTGGGAACCTTTGCTGATCGGCAAGTTCGGCCGCTATGCAGAACAGATCTCGGCCGTCTGGTTCTGGAACAAGCTGACGCTGAGGGGCGGCAGCCGGGGCTCGGGCGGGGCCGAGGAACTGGCCTATTTCAAGGGCGGTTTCGCCCGGCTCGCGCGCGAGGTCGGGGCCTATGTCGAACGCCAGGGCGGCACGGTTTCGACTGGGGCAGGGGTGACAGGCATCGCGCCAGGTGACGACGCGGTCCACATCGACACGGAAACCGGCCCGATCACGGCGCGCAGCGTGCTCGTGACCACACCGCTTCCTCTGGCGGCCGACCTCATGGCAAACCATGTCGCGCCTTCCTATGCCGACAGCCTGAAGACGATCGAATATCTCGGCAATGTGTGCCTTGTATTGGAACTCGATCGCTCGCTGTCAGAGCTTTACTGGATCAATATCAACGATCCCGACTTTCCCTTCGTCGGCGTCATCGAACACACGAATTTCGAACCGACCGCCTCTTATGGCGGGCGTCATATCGTCTATCTTTCGAAATACCTGCCGACCGATGACCGGCTGTTCGGGATGAGCGCGGATGAGATGCTCGACTTCGCCACGCCGCATATCCAGCGCATGTTCCCTGACTTCAAAACCGACTGGGTCAAGCGCCACCACCTGTGGAAGGCCGATCACGCTCAACCGATCGTGGTGCGCCACTATTCCCGCCTGATCCCGGATTTCGAAACGCCCTTGGCCAATGTCTTCCTTGCCTCGATGGCGCAGGTTTATCCCGAGGACAGGGGCACGAACTATGCTGTCCGCGAGGGAAAGAAGGCAGCTGCCGCGATTGACCGTCGGCTGGTGGGGCAGAACGATGGAAAACCTGACGCTATGGGCAGTCCCAGTTTTCAACTGTGAAATAGGACGCCGGGTATCGCCAGGCCCCGGTTATCTCCTGTACGCGTTCCGCGTCATACCTGTTGATGTATTCCCAGACGATGTCGCGGTTTGAGTCGAATTCGAACGCGCGGCCGCCTTCGAATTCTGTAACCAGTGCGCCGCCGCCTTCGACGAGATCGATCTTACCGCGGATTACACTAAGAAACTCCTCGCCCGGGCGCTGTCCGAACGCTATCTCGGTCTCACGTGTCTTAGGGTCGATCTTCAGGATATTGCTGACCAGCGGCGCGTCAGGGAGCGGCCGAAAATCGACCGTAAGATTAAGACGAAAGGTATTATTGTTGAATACCCAGATCTTGCCATCTGGTCCGAATTGAGGATCGTGCTGACGTAGCCACGGGCCGGTCTGGTACCACTTGACCTTCCACGTGTCTGGATCGACCACAAAGATCAGGTTGTGCATACGTACCGACACCATCAGGTCGCCGGACTCAAAATTAGGAAACTTTCCGGCGATGGCTGCGGGTAGTTCGGCGATCTTGTTTACATGAGTTATCTCACCTTCCACGGGCCCTTTGTCCGTCATGGAACTACCCGTCGCGGTGACGACACCCAATAGGTTGTTCTCCAGAAATATCTCCGGCAACGGCTTTGAGTAAACGACCTCACCGTCATCTGTGAGTTTGGTGATAAGGTCGTACATGAAGTATTTCACTCGCGAAGTCTGGCGGGAAAGCGGCCAGTATTTGCCAAATTCTTCCGGGAGCACGTCACCACGAGTTGGCACAATGTAACCACTTCGTTCCGACTTGATGATTGAATGGTGCGTCTCCATCGGCCGCGTCCAGATTGGGTCGCCACACCGCGAAAGTTTCACCGTTCCACCATATTCGAAGTTGAAAACAACCGACCCGTCGGGCTCGATCAGCGCACCGTGCGTGTCGATGTTGTGGTCTGTCTGCGGCGGTTCGAGCATGTAGGACAGATCGGAGAAATAGCGAGAAAATGGCACACTCCATTTTACCGCTGGCGTGCCATCGCGACGCAGAAGCCGTAACCCATTTTCGCCGTCGAAAAAGCCGGAAAGCAGAACGAGGCTGTCGTCATCGGGGCGTCGGTTGATCGTGACCCCGCTGCCGGAATAGCGTGCGTCCTGAAGAAAATGAACCGGCTCGCCGTGTGGAACGACATTCTGCCATTCCGTCCGGATAAGCTCGGTCGTATCCTTGAAGCTCTTCACCCCCTTGTAGACGAAGTTCCGTTTGACACCGGAATACAACCCGGCCCCGAAAACCAGCCCGAGGATCAGCACGGTCGCTGAAAGTCTGAAGACCTTCCGCTCTAAGTCCTGCGGCATGCCGTCTCCCTGTAGCTCTTCACAATGGTCTCTCCAACTAACATCACGACCGGATACTCAGGCCATTTAACATTTATCCGCCGCAAGCCGCCGACGCGACGGCGGCCGCGACCATGTCGCCCGGGCCTCGGGGAATATAGCGGCTCCAGTCCAGCAGATAGTTGGTTCCATCCGAACCGCTGTTGACATATTGGGCGGCGAGTTCGCCATCGGGTCCGATGAATACCAGTCGCCCAAAGTTGGTCTCTTCAAGCATCACATATCCACCAGGAATGAACTCGGCGAGGCCCTCGGTCGCGGTGCGGACCTCTAGCCGCGACAGGATGTCAAGATAGGGCGAGGTGATCTGATCGGTCGCAAAGTCGTAGATCATCACCTGGTTCGCGACGTCATCCGGCGCTGTCATGACGTCGGGATGAAATCCGTTGTCGAAGATTGCTATTTTGCCATCGCCAAGGATATCGACATCGTGCTGCACGGCCCATGGACCGGTCTTCAGCCACAGGATCTTTTCGGTTGAGGGGCGGAACAGGAACACGGTCGACTTGTTGCGCAGGCTGACGAAGACGTCGCCTTTCTTCCAATAGGTGCCATCGCTCATGACCGGCTGGACATCGTTGGGGTGCAGCGGATCCTTGTGGTAGATCTCGTTCATTCCCATCAAGAGATAGCCATAGCCATTCTTCATCAGAATGTCGGTCAGATCATACTGCGCGACCGTCCTGCCGTCGGCCGTGGCATGCATGATCGTGTCGTTATGATAGTCCTCCCGACGGTCGGCGGGGCGCTCCAGTCCGGGCCCCCAGATGTATCCCGGGCTCCAGATGTCACCGTTCTCGTCCAACTCCGTCGCATGGTGGAACATGTTGGAATTGACCCAGACCGGCTTTCCGCAGGCATCAATCCGGGCGAGTGGAGAGCCGTG
This sequence comes from Albidovulum aestuarii, assembly GCF_029961185.1. GTDB lineage: Bacteria > Pseudomonadota > Alphaproteobacteria > Rhodobacterales > Rhodobacteraceae > Albidovulum > Albidovulum aestuarii. The sequence goes on from NZ_JASBQQ010000005.1 coordinate 55,078, forward strand.
ATCCTTGACCAGAATATCACCATTCTCGAAGGCAAAGGGGTGGATGGTCCGGAAAGTCCAGTTCGCGAAGTCGAGTAAGCAGTTCGGACACGTTTTCAAGCCGGCGAAGAGGCTTTCGGCATCAGGTTCCCAGCGGTGAAGGACCCTGAAATCCCGCAGATCGACCAGTTCGACAATCTGGCGTGATTTATCGCCATCCACGCGCGACAACAGAAGATAGCCGTCCAGCCCCGCGACGCGGGACGGATCGGGAATTTCCCAACCGCTGTGCCCGGCGAACCGTTTCCCCATCTGATCCGCGTGAAGCCGCAACTTCTGTCGTTTTAATTCCCGTATGGTTGATGGGATCTCAGCCACTCTCAACGCAACATCACCCGCAATGCCGAACTTGTTGTGGCCCTGCAGTTCATTACGGACGACGGCGCCAAAGACGACCGTCAGTGCCAGCATGAAAATGACGACAATCCCGACGAGCCACAATTCGACCTTTCGGAAAATGACGCGCTCGAGGAATGACGGCTGCTCGTCGTCTGTCTTCTCTGTAGTGTGGCGGTTCATGATTTAACGCGCCCTTGGTGCAACAAGGCCACCCTTTTCGATACCCGAAGTGTCATCGCGGGCTCTGCTCCGTTCATTTCTTACCTGCCGGACTTCTCAACGCATCGCCGACAGGCGCTCCGCCTCCTGACGTGAAAGCGGTCTTTGCCCCTTCAGCACGTCATTGAAGTCGATCTCCTCAAGTTTGCGCGTCGTGACCTTGCCGAGTTCCTCGACCAGTTTATCGGCATAAGCCGATCCGGCCCTGACGTAGATAAAATGGGTATATTCAGCATCGACGCCAAATGGATAGGGGAATTCCCCGATCGCGATCCAGTTGTTGCGCAATTCCCTCATTCGGTAATGCACCGATGCCTGCTGTTCGGCATCCGTCATTTCGCGCATGTAAGGACCGTAATCCTCGAACGTCTCAGGGTTCAGCAGGATCTTCCGCGCATAGACGGTGTCCATCAGCGGGTCGTCTGCCGCGGTGACGGCCCCGGGACTGGCGGGCGGGTAGGGGCCAAGATACACGTCTGGATTCGATCCCCATATGTATTTTTCGCGCTCCAGCGGTGTCATCGGCGTGCGTCCAGACAATGTGTTGTCGCAAAGTCCGACCGGGTCTATGAACGACACCTTGCTGTCGAAGGGGATGAAACCTGCCGCGTCATAAACCAGCGTGATATCAGGTCCTGCACCGGTCCTGATCAGGGCGGCCGAGAGCGGTTCGTAATGCATCACCTGAACATATGAGAACCATTTCGTGTGATGTTGCCGACCGATCTGAAGCGGCACGGCAATGGCCACCAGCACGAGTGCTGCCAAGCCCCCGTATGCAGCGCGAAGGCCGCCAAGACGTTGCAACACTGCCGCGAGCCGCTCGAATGCCCGCCCGCGGGTCAGAAGCCAACCGGAACCGATCCAGAAAAACGCCGCAACCGGATATTCGAACCGGCTGGAGTAATTCACCAGATGCGTCGTCGTGAGATTGTAAAGGAGAAAACAGGCAACTGGCAGGACGAGCAGTCCGACACGAGCCACCGACCGGGTTTCCGCATCGGGACGCAACACCCGCCAGTCAACGAAGACCAGCAGAACGGCGAGGACCGAGCCCTGGATCGCCGTTTCCTTCAGGAAACGGACCACCGGCACAAGACCCGCCAGATCCGAAAGATCGGTCCCCTTGATGTAGAATGAATTCGGCAGAATGTAGCCGTAGTAGCTGTATTTCCAGACCAGATAGGCGGCGCCTGCGATGACCAGCAGCGCATAGGCTATAAGAATCTGACGCAGGAAATGTGGATTTCGGCCCGAACGCCAGTCGCCAAAGGCGGACAGAACCAAAACGACGCCCTGCCCGATGAGATAGGGAGCGGTATCGGGGCGGCACCAAAGGCAGAGGAAACCGATCAGGACCAATAAAAGCGCTCGGGACCAGCCCGGCCGGGCCAGCAGGTTCAACGCGGTCAGGAAACTTACCGCCAGCAGCGCGATCGCGACGATCGTGTCCATTCCGGCATTCACATGCAGCGAAAAGTGGACCCCGCTCAGAAACAGGACCAGGGGCAACGCCATGCCCAGGGCAAACCGCCCCGTCAGACGCAGCGCGGTGCGCCACAGCGTGACAAGAAGAACAACGACCGAGACAGTGCTGATCATGTAGGCAATGGTAGCAACAGGCAGCCCGAACCGGAATCCGGTGGCGACCAGAAGAGTTTGCAGGAACGATGTCGATCCCTCGGTCGGCGGCCCGCCCTCATTCCAGACGATCCCCAGCCCACGGCTCAGATGTTCGGCGAAACGGTAGGTGATATAGGCGTCGTCGGGAAAATATCCGCCGTACTTCATGGACCTGTAGATCAGAACCAGCAGAGCCAGGACGATCAGCGACCAGGCGAACCATGCTTTTCCGACCAGCGGCGGATCTGTTGAATCTGCGGACTTATCCGCTCCCCCAAAGGGCAAAATACCTTTCATAGAAATCCACTTTCCTGACAACCGCGTTCGTACTGGCTACACGCGCCAGTTAGAGCATAACACGGCTCTCAATGCATCTGGCGCATGATTGGCGCGCGATAGTCGTCCAGTATCGGTTCCTGCGCATAGACAATTGCCTGATTAATGCCTCTTCCGTCCTTCAGCCGCGATGGAAATTCGCGAAGCGGGGTAGTGTCAATCCTGTCCGCCTGCATCCTCTTGCGCCGTTGGACGGGTGAAACTGTTTATCTTTCGGTCCGGGAAAGCCTCCGCCAAAGCCGCTCGATCCAGTTCACCGCTATCGTGCAGGAAGAGCGGACGGTCCGGCCTGAGCCATGGATCGTTGAGGTAAAGGGCCGCCCCCTCATCCCCGCCTCCGCCAAAGATCACGACATCATTCCCAAACGCACCCGAAACGGCGACATCGCGGATATCCGCGCGAAATCCGTTGTACTCGTAGTATTTCGCGACGCCCCGCCACGGCGTGAACACCAGAAGACCAAAGGCGCACAGAAGCCACAGCATGGCCTCGAACCTCAATCCGCCTTGGCCCGTGCTCTCGGGCAACCGGTCTCGGATCGCGACATAGCCGCGTGCCGACAGGTAGAACATGGGGAAAATCGCGAGGAACCAGTAGCGCGGTCCGATATAGTAGATTTCAGCGAACCAGTAGAGCGCCATGGTGAGAACGACCGTCACGAGCAAGACGATCATGGCCAGGTCAAACCGGCTGCGCCCCCGGTGCCAGAGGAAATACCCGACGAGCAGGGCGACCGAACCGATGGGCCAACCCATGAATTCCAGTTGCAGGCTGGCGAAGAGATTGATCGTGTTCAGCACCGCTTCGGCCGGACTATGACCGCGCCAGAGGTCGAGTGCACCCCATTGGTTTTCCGGCCCGATATCCGGCCCGAAACCGAACGCATTGGCGCCGGGCGCCCAGAAACGGTCGATATAGGCCGAAAGCGGCAGTGTGAAAGGCGACCCGGCAAGGTGCCAGTTGAAGACCAGCAGGAGCCCGCCCGCCAGAATGCAGCCCAACGCATAGGGCAGGGCGCGGCGCAGCGACCCCGCCGGCCCGAACAGCACCCAAAGTCCTGTCAGTCCACCGAGGATTACCCCGTCCAGCGGACGGGTGCAGAAGATCCAGCCCATCGCCAGTCCGGCGACGCCCAACCGAATGCTGTCGCGCCTGGTCAGGTCCCTGGACTTGAGGATCAGCCACCAGGCCAGCAGCGTCAGCGCAAGCGTCAGGACATGTGGCATCATCGTCGCCGCCGCCGCCATCAGCCAGGGCGAGAACGCCATCATCATCGCGACGATGTCGGCCTCGTCCCGCCCGGCCATCCGCGCCGTGATGGTATAGGCCAGCAGGACCGCTGATCCCGCGAGCAGCGGATTGAGCAACCACGGCACACCGGCCACAATCGCCGCTGCCAGAGCGGCGGGCCAGCCCGGCAATGTGGCCGAGAACCAGCGCCCGTCCTTCACCTCCAGTAGGTAGTAGTCCAACCCCGCCTGCGCGGCCTCGGGCGGCGCAGGCACGCTCAGTGCGCCGCCTGCGAGGGTGCGCGCCTGAAACACATAGGCTACCTCATCCTCCACATGCGGGATGGCCTCGAAGGCAAAGATCCCCAAGGCAAGGCTCGCCGCGACCGCGAGCATTGCATGGGCGAAGGGTGAGACGCGGTGCAGACCGCTCACCGGACTGGGCACCCGGGCCATGGCCAGAAGAACCGTCATATGCAGGAGGATCAGCAAGGCACCGACGACGACATGCGCGAGATAGGCACCCATCGCGCCCCGGCCGACATAGAAGGTCACCGGCACGGTGAACGCAAAGCTGAGTGCCAGCAGCACGGCAATCCGGCCCGCACCGAAGCGGCGCATCGCATCGGACAGCAAGGCGCCAGGCGCCATCCTTCGCAGGATGGCAACGGCGACGGCCACTTCCAGCGCCATCAGTGCGATCATGATCCCGTCACTCAGCCCCTGCGGCCTGAGCCGTAGTGTCGGAAACCACAAAGGCTCAGTCATATAAAGCTGGGCCCCGGCGCCGGTGATGAAAACAAACGCAAGCGCCGCAAATTCCGCCGCCCCGCGCCGCATCGAAAAGCCAAACGCAAGCAGCGCGACGGCCAGAACCGACAAGGCCCAGCGGTCGAGCGGGACCAGTCCGACGACCGGCAGCAGCGCTGCGGCCAGAACGAGCGGCGCTGCCAGCGCCGCGATACTGCCCCAGGCTCGCATCCTGTCCGGTCCGGTCGGGCTCATGCCTTGTGCGCCGCCAGCGAAGCCACCGAACCTTTGCCCCCAACGGCCTTTATCGGCGTTTCGTCCTCGATATTGATCAGTTCCTTTTCAATCACCATCGGCCCGCCGCGAACCTGATTGTGGATCGAGGTGATGTATTCACCGAGCATCCCGATAAACAGAAGCTGGATCCCCGACAGGAAAAACAACGCCACGATGATCGTCGTCGTGCCGCGCGGCGCATCGCCGATCCCCATGAACCAGGCAAAGACCGAAAATATCGAAAACAGGATCGAAAAGATCGCGATGCCGAACCCCGCGAAGGTGCAGGCCCGCATCGGCGCGCGGGTGAAGGCAAAGATCGCGTTCAGCGCCTGATCGATCATGATCATAAGGTTGTGCTTCGACACCCCGCGTTTCCGCGCCTTCCACGTATAAGGGATGATCACCCGCTTGAACCCGACCGAGGCGATGATGCCGCGGATATAGGGGTAGTGGTCATTGTGGCTCAGTACCGCCTTCAGCACCTTGCGGTCGATCAGCTGGAACTCACCGACATCCGGTGAAAGTTCAAAATCCGACAGCGCATTGACGATACGGTAAAAGGCCTTGCGCGCGGTGCGCAGGAAAAAGCCCTCTTCCCGGGTCGAGCGCGCGCCCGCCACGACGTCATAGCCGCTTTCCCACAGCTTCACGAATTCCGGGATATGTTCCGGCGGGTCCTGCAGATCGACCGGCAGGATGCAGACGGTCGCATCGCCGGTACAGTGCCGCAGCCCGTTGAACGATGACCGGAAGACCCCGAAATTGCGGGCGTTCACCACGACCTTGACACAAGGATCCTTGGCCGCAATGTCGCGCAGGATGTCGACTGTCCGGTCGGACGAACAGTTGTCGACGAAGATATGTTCGCGTTCGTATCCGGGCAGTTCGCGGTCGAAGATCGCCTTGACCGTCTCGTAGCAGGTCTCGACATTGTCTTCCTCGTTGAAACACGGGGACATGATGGAGATCTTTTTCATCACTCAACTACCATTTCTTGCGCGCAGACGTTTGGGATGGCAGCCATTGACGTTGCGGCAATCCTGACTCGAAGTCGTAGCACTTTCCTGTAACGAGCTAAAGCAACAGCGAAATCCACTGTGCTTCGACTTTAGCAACGGCGCGCAATCCCGAAAATGGTGGGATTGCAGACTTATTGTTCTGATTTGGTAAACAATGAATCCAGCGAGCGCAGACCGGCACCACCCACTCGGCGTGTTCGCATTTGGCAATGTTTGCTTCGTAATGCGGTAAATGTGGCCTCCACCAACGGCTATAGTCGGTGAAATCCCAGGAGGACCCCCGATGCCGCTTACCATGAACAAAGACGTCTTCATCACCTGCGCCGTGACCGGATCGGGCGGCACCCAGGACCGCAGCCCGCATGTGCCGCGCTCGCCCCAGCAGATCGCCGAAAGCGCGATCGATGCCGCCAAGGCGGGTGCTGCCATCGTGCATTGCCATGTGCGCGATCCCGAAACCGGCAAGCCCTCGCGCGACCCGAAGCTCTACCGCGAAGTGACCGAGCGTATCCGCGACGCCTCGGTCGATGCGGTCCTGAACCTCACCGCCGGGATGGGCGGTGACATGGTCTTCGGCCCGGTCGAAAGCCCGCTGCCCCTGCAGGCAGGGACCGATATGGGCGGCGCGACGAACCGGATGGAGCATGTCGCCGACTGCCTGCCCGAGATCTGCACGCTCGACTGCGGCACGATGAATTTTGCCGAGGCCGATTATGTGATGACAAACACGCCCGGCATGCTCAGGGCGATGGGCCAGATGATGACCGATCTGGGGGTGTGCCCGGAGATCGAGGCTTTCGATACCGGCCATCTCTGGTTCGCCAAGGAACTGGTGAAGGAGGGCGTGTTAAAAAGCCCGGCGCTGGTGCAGCTCTGCATGGGCGTGCCCTGGGGTGCGCCCAATGACCTCAACACCTTCATGGCGATGGTCAACAACGTGCCGTCAGACTGGAACTGGTCGGCCTTCTCGCTCGGCCGCGATCAAATGCCCTATGTCGCGGCCTCCGTTCTGGCGGGCGGCAACGTCCGGGTGGGGCTGGAGGACAATCTCTGGCTCGGCAAGGGACAACTGGCCACCAACGCCCAGCTCGTCGAACGCGCGGTGACGATCATCGAGAATATGGGCGCGCGGGTGATCGGACCGGATGAGGTGCGGGTGAAGCTTGGTCTGACAAAGCGGGCGCCAAGGGCGCGTTAAGCGGACAGTTTGACGGTTCAACTTGCCATACACTTTGCCGACGTTTTGCCGACAGATGGCAGACCGGCCCGAATGAAGGAATGACCATCCCATGACGCGCAAGGCATGTATCATCGGCGGGGGCGTGATCGGCGGCGGCTGGGCCGCCCGGTTCCTCCTGAATGGCTGGAATGTTTCGGTCTTCGACCCGGACCCGGAGGCAGAGCGCAAGATCAGTGAAGTGCTGTCCAATGCCCGCCGGTCATTGCCTGCCTTGTCTGACGTGCCGATGCCCGCCGAAGGGCGCTTGATCTTCGCTGCCAGCATCACCGAGGCCGTGGAAGGCGCTGATTATATTCAGGAATCCGTCTCCGAACGACTTGATCTGAAACACCGCGTCTTCGCCCAGATCCAGCAGGCATCACATGGCGTGCCAATCGGCTCCTCCACCTCCGGCTTCAAGCCGTCGGAACTGCAGGAAGGAGCCGCCGACCCATCGACGATCTTCGTCGCTCACCCCTTCAACCCGGTCTATCTGCTGCCGCTGGCCGAGATCGTACCAAGCGCGAAGTCCGATCAGAAACTCATTGAAAACGCGAAGGAAATCCTGCGCGAGATCGGCATGTTTCCGCTGCATGTCCGCAAGGAAATCGACGCCCATATCGCCGACCGTTTCCTTGAGGCGGTGTGGCGCGAGGCACTGTGGCTGGTCAAGGACGGCATCGCCACGACCGAAGAGATCGACGAGGCGATCCGCATGGGCTTTGGCCTGCGCTGGGGCCAGATGGGCCTCTTTGAGACCTACCGCGTGGCGGGCGGCGAGGCGGGCATGAAGCACTTCATGGCCCAGTTTGGCCCCTGCCTCCAGTGGCCCTGGACGAAACTGACCGATGTACCTGAATTCACGGATGAACTGGTCGATCTGATCGCTGGTCAATCTGACGAACAATCGGGGCAATACACGATCCGCGAGTTGGAACGCATCCGCGATTCAAACCTCATCGGCTTCATGCGGGCGCTCAAGGACCGCAACTGGGGCGCGGGCAAGGTGCTGCTCGATCACGACAAACGCCGCCGCGCCAGCTTCCATGAGACCGGTGAGACGGGTCAGGGCGCACCGATGGTCATGGCCCACATGCAGGTCCTGCCGGGTTGGATTGACTATAACGGCCATATGACAGAAAGCCGCTATTTGTTCGCTGCTTCAGAGACTTCGGATGCGTTCCTGCGGCTCATCGGTGCCGATATGGACTATGTCGCAGCCGGCCACAGCTATTACACCGCCGAAACCCATATCATGCATCTGGGCGAGGCGAAGCTCGGCGACCGGCTGACCGGGACGATCCAGATCCTGTCCTCGGACGAAAAGCGCATCCACGCCTTCATCCGCATCCAGCGGGGGGGTGAGGTCGTCGCCAGCCTCGAACAAATGTTCCTGCATGTCGATATGAAGGCCGGCCGCGCCTGTCCGGCGGCCCCCGAGGTGCTGGCAAAACTTGTCCCCATCGCCGAGGCCCACAAGACGCTGCCACGCCCCGAAGCGGCGGGCCGTTACACAGGCGAGCGCCGGAAATGAGCCGGCGCGTCCTTATCACCGCCGGTGCGAATGGTATCGGCCTCGTCATGGCGAAGGCTTTCGCCGAGACGGGGGCGGAAGTTTGGGTGACGGATGTTGACCCTGCCGCAATCAAGGCCGTGCCAGAAGGTATCCGTGCCTCTCGCATCAATGCCTCGGATGAACAGGAGATGGCTGCTTTCTTCAACGAAGTAAATAAAGTATGGGGCGGAATTGACGTGCTCTGCGCCAATGCCGGAATCAAGGGGCCGACCGCTTCGGTCGAGGACATGCCGCTCCGCGAATGGCGAGACTGCATCGCGGTCAATCTTGACGGTGCGATGCTGGCCGCGAAATATTCCGCTCCCCTGATGAAAACGCAGGGCAATGGCGTGATGCTGTTCACGTCTTCTACCGCCGGGCTCTACGGCTTTCCCTACCGCGCGCCCTATGCGGCGGCAAAATGGGCCGTCATTGGCCTGATGAAAACCGTGGCGATGGAGCTTGGCCCCCACGGCATCCGCGCCAACGCCATAGCTCCCGGCTCGGTCACCGGACCCCGCATTGACCGCGTTTTCGAAGCCGAGGCGGAGGCCAAGGGCATGACTTACGAACAGGTCCGCGACGGCTATGCGTCGGGCACCGCCCTTGGTCAGCTCTCTGACCCCGAAGACATCGCCAATATGGCCGTCTTCCTGGCCTCCGACGCCGCCCGCATGGTCTCGGGCCAGGTCCTGACCGTGGATGGCTTCACCATCAACCCCGACCCGAAGGTGTGAGACATGGATTTCGGACTGACGGACGAACAGAGGATGATCGTCGAAACGACGCGCGCCTTCGTCGAGAATGAGCTTTACCCGCATGAGCTGGAGGTCGAACGTACCGGCCACCTTTCCCTTGACCTGATTAAAGATATACAGGCCAAGGCAATAGAGGCCGGTCTTTATGCAGCGAACATGCCGGAAGAGGTCGGTGGCGCGGGGCTCGATACGCTCACATGGCTGCTTTACGAAAAGGAACTGGGCCGCGCCAATTATGCACTCCATTGGACCTGCGTCGCGCGACCGTCGAACATCCTTCTGGCAGGCAACGCGGAACAGCGCGAGAAATACCTGTATCCCTGTATCCGGGGCGAGACTTGGGATTGCCTCGCCATGACCGAACCCGGCGCAGGGTCCGATCTGCGCGGCATGAAGGCCTCGGCGAAAGAAGATGGCGATGACTGGATACTGAACGGCACCAAGCATTTCATCAGCCACGCCGATATCGCGGGTTTCACCATCGCCTTCATGGCGACGGGCGAGGAGATGACGCCGCGTGGGCCGAAGAAGAAGATCACCGCATTCTTCGTCGACAAGGGCATGAAGGGTTTCACGGTCCGCGACGGCTACCGTAATGTCAGCCATCGCGGCTACACCAACGCCGTCTTGGAATTCGACGATTGCCGGGTGAACAAGCGCCAGATTCTCGGCGAGGTCCACAAGGGGTTCGAGGTTGCAAATTCTTGGCTCGGCGCCACACGGCTTCAGGTCGCCTCGACCTGCCTCGGCCGCGCCGAACGGGCGCTTGGCCATGCGGTCGAATATGCCGCCGAGCGCGAACAGTTCGGCCAGAAGATCGGAAAGTTTCAGGGAATTTCCTTTAAACTCGCGGATATGGCAATGGAACTTAAGGCCGCTGAACTTCTCACTCGGGAGGCGGCGTGGAAATACGATCAGGGCACGGTGACGGAAACCGACATGTCGATGGCAAAGCTGAAGGCGACCGAAACGCTCGCTTTCATCGCCGACGAGGCGATCCAGATTCATGGCGGCATGGGGCTGATGGACGAACTGCCCCTGGAACGCATCTGGCGTGATGCGCGCGTCGAACGCATCTGGGAAGGCACCTCTGAGATCCAGCGCCACATCATCAGCCGAGAGCTTTTGCGACCGCTTGGTGCCTGACCATACTCCCCGGGGGGCTGTCTGCCCCCCGGACCCCCTGAGGATATTTTCGAACAGGTGAAGCAAGGAAATGTTAACCCTGATGGTCAAGAGTGGCTTTGCGGTACAGGCTGGGAAGCCGATGACCGCAACAGGTGAAGGCCTCCGGCTGCGGTCCGCCGCCTTCGGGGGTCTTCTTTTCCCCTTCACCTGTTTCCAAGTATCCTCGGGGGGCCGGGGGCAGACAGCCCCCGGATGCTGCCGCAGGCGCGGAGGTCGGGCATGAGCCGCGATCTTTCCCGCTTGCTCAGACCGCGGTCCATCGCGGTTATGGGGTCGGTCTGGGCCGGGAACGTCATCGAACAGTGCCGCAAGATGGGGTTCGAAGGACCGGTCTGGCCGGTTCACCCTTCGAAACCCGAGATTGGCGGGCTCAAAGCCTATCCGGCGCTGTCCGACCTGCCGGCGGCGCCCGATGCCACCTTCATTGGCGTCAATCGCCATGCGACGGTACAAGTCGTGCGGCACCTTGCCGAAATGCGGGCGGGTGGTGCGATCTGCTTCGCGTCGGGCTGGACCGAGGCGGGGGAGGCCGGCCTGCAGGCCGATCTCGTCCGGGCGGCGGGCGATATGGCGATCCTTGGGCCCAACTGCTACGGCGTCATCAACTACCTCGACGGTGCCCTCCTCTGGCCTGACCAGCATGGCGGGCGGCGGGTGAAAAAGGGGGTGGCGCTCCTCTCGCAGTCCTCGAACATCGTCATCAACCTGACGATGCAGGCGCGCGGCCTGCCCGTGGCCTATGTCGCCTGCCTGGGCAATGCCGCCCAGATCGGGCTTGCGGAACTGGCGGGCGCTCTTCTGGCCGATGACCGCGTGACCGCAATCGGAATGTATGTCGAGGGGATCGACGATGCGCCGGCTTTCGCGGGCCTTGCTGAAGCGGCGCGGGCGGCGGGCAAGGGCGTGGTTTGCGTAAAGTCAGGCAAGACCGAGGCCTCGCAAACGGCGGCCGCCTCGCATACTGCCTCGCTTGCGGGTGGCGGCGCGGCATCGTCGGCTTTCCTCAGGCAGGCGGGCGTGGCTGAAGTGAATACCCTCCCTGAACTGATTGAAACACTTAAGATTTTTCACGTTCATGGACCGCAGATCGGTGCCCGTCTTTGTTCGCTGTCCTGCTCAGGCGGTGAGGCGGGACTTGTCTCCGACCTCGCGGCACCGCTTGCGATCGACTTCCCGCCGCCGACCGATGCGCAGCGCACGGCGCTCGGCGACATCCTTGGACCCATTGTCACGATTGCCAATCCGCTCGACTATCACACCTTCATCTGGGGCGATGGTCCGCGAACCGAGGCGGTCTTTACCGAGATGCTGAAAGGATATGATGCGGGGATGTTCATCATCGACCCGCCACGGCCCGACCGCTGCGATCCGTCCTCGTTCCAGCCCGCGCTCGACGCGATTGTCGCGGCGGGAAAGAACACGGGCAAACCCGCCTTTCCTGTCGCATCGCTGCCGGAAAATTTTGACGAGGAACGGGCGATCGGAATGATTGATGTCGGCATCGCGCCTTTAATGGGGCTCGAGACGGCACTTGGGGCGATCAGGGCGGCGCAGACCGCGCCGGGACGACCGGGCTGGCGGCCTGCAACCGTACTCGCCCCGCGCGCGACGCGCATGCTCGATGAGGCCGATGGTAAGGCGCTTCTCGATGCTGCTGCCGTGCCGATACCGAAGGGCGTCATCGGCAAAACGCTCTCTGAGGCGCAGAGCAAGTCGCAGGCACTGACGCCACCTTTGGTCCTCAAGGGACTGGGCTTTGCCCACAAGACCGAGGCGGGGGCAGTCCGATTGGGTTTGTCGACGCTCGACGGTCAGGCTGAGACGCCGGGCGCGACCGGGTATCTGGTGGAAGAGATGGTTGGGGCACCCATAGCGGAAGTCCTCCTCGGCCTTCGGCGTGATCCGGTCTACGGGGTCACCCTCACGCTCGGGCTCGGCGGGGTGACGGCCGAGCTTCTGGCCGATACGGTTACGCTCGTTTTGCCAGTTGGCGAGGACGAGGTGCTGGATGCGATGCGGCGGCTGAAGCTCTGGCCCTTGCTTGACGGCTATCGCGGGCGGTCAAAGGCCGACATGGCAGCAGTGGCGGGCATAGCGGTCCGGCTTGGCGCGCTGATGCTCGCGAAACCGGAACTGGAAGAGATCGAAATCAACCCCATCCTTGTCCGGGAAGAGGGCGCGGTGGCGGTGGATGCATTGATACGGGAGGCAGTGTGATGGCTGAGATGCAGATGAGGACCGGGGGACCGATCCGGACCCGCCGCGAGGGCGGTATTCTGGAGGTGACACTCGACCGGCCCAAGGCCAATGCAATCGACCTCGTCACCAGCCGGATCATGGGGCTCACCTTCCGTGATTTCCGCGACGACGACAGCTTGCGTGTCGCTATCATCCGGGCCGAGGGCGAAAAGTTCTTCTGCCCCGGATGGGACCTGAAGGCCGCCAATGACGGTGACGCGGTCGATGGCGACTACGGCGTAGGGGGGTTCGGCGGTTTGCAGGAACTGCCGAACCTAAACAAGCCAGTGATCGCGGCAGTCAACGGCATCTGTTGTGGCGGAGGTCTGGAGCTTGCGCTTTCTGCTGACCTGATTCTTGCCTCGGACAACGCCACATTCGCGCTGCCCGAAATCCGGTCGGGCACGGTGGCCGATGCCGCCTCGATCAAGTTGCCAAAGCGCATTCCCTATCATGTGGCCATGGACCTTCTGTTGACCGGGCGCTGGTTTGATGCCGAGGAAGCTTTGCGTTGGGGGATCCTGAAGGAGATCACGACCCAGGCGGACCTTCTGTCCAAGGCATGGGACCTTGCGCGGCTTCTCGAAAGCGGTCCGCCACTGGTCTATGCCGCGATCAAGGAAGTGGTGCGCGAGGCCGAGAACATGCGGTTCCAGGACGCGCTGAACCGCATCACCAAGCGACAGATGGCGACCGTAGACCGGCTTTATTCGTCCGAGGACCAGCTCGAGGGCGCGCGGGCGTTCGCTGAAAAACGTGACCCGGTCTGGAAGGGGCGCTGATCGCGTTCAGACCGGCGTTGCCGTGTTAGTCCGGGCAAAGGTCTCGATTTCGGCAGCGGGGCGGGCGCCCGGAAGGCGGGCCAGTTCGCGGCCCCGGTGCCAGAGGATCAGAAGCGGGATGCCGCGGATACCGAGCCGTTGGGAAACGGCGGGAAAATCCTGTGTGTTGATCTTGGCGAACCGCACGCGACCTTTCAGCGACTGGGCCGCCTTGGCGAATTCCGGCGCCATCATGCGGCAGGGTCCGCACCACGGTGCCCAGTAATCGATCAGGATCGGCAGATCGTCGCCGCGCGTGGCCTTGTCATGCATCGCAAGATCAAGCTCTGCCACCTTGCCGGAGACAAGTCCGGCACCGCAAACCGCGCATTTGGGCGCTTCGTTCAGCCGCCCGGTGGGAAAGCGGTTCATCTGCCCGCAGGCAGCGCAGGTCAGTTTCAGGCTCTCGGACATTTCGGCCTCTCATTCCGGTTTCGGAATATATCGGGTGCGTCCGGGCGTTTCACAAGGGTCAGAGCAGGTCCTCTTCCTCGCCGGTGACATCGATATCCAAAGCCTCCAGTCCCGCTTCAAGGTTCTCCGCCAGATGGGGCATGCCCATCAGGTAGTCCTCGGTTGGGATTGTGGCTTCGGCGCGCGCCGTTTCGACGGCCTCAGAAATGTCCTCTGCCTCGAAACTGCCACGCCCGATCCAGGCGATCGCCGTAAGCTCCGCCTTGTCGTCCTCGTTCAGTCCCGCGATGAAGTCGCGAAGCTGCGCCTCGGCAATCGCCCCTTCGCGGGCCAGAAAGATGACCTGAACCACCGATGCAGGTGTGATTTCCAACATGTCGCGCCCTTTCCTGTTGAATGGGTGCAGGAAAGCACGCAGACGGTCAGCGAACCTTGTCCAAGATCAAATAGGCTTATTCCCCACGCGGGAAGCGTTTGCTATCTTCCAGAACATTCAGATCCATGTGATTGCGCATGTAGCGTTCGGAAGCCTTCTGCAGCGGCTGGTAGTCCCAGGGAAAATAGTCGCCGTTGCGAAGCGCTTCATAGACCACCCAGCGCCGCGCCTGACTTTTCCTCACTTCGGCGTCAAAACGAGCAAGGTCCCAGCGGGCTTCGGATTTGGCGCGCAAAAAATTGAGCGTGCCCGCATGGGCCGGATCCGGGGCGAGGTTTGTCAGTTCGTGCGGATCAGCCTCAAGGTCGAAAAGCTGATCGGGGTCGAGCGCGCATCGGTTGTATTTCCACTTGCCGTAACGCAGCGAGACCAAGGGCGCATAGGACGCCTCGGCGGCGTATTCGATCATAACCGGCGCGGTGCGCTCGGTGCCCTTGGCCGTCGGTACAAGGCTTTCGCCGTCGGTCCAGGGCATAACCTCCTCCATGCTGACACCCGCCAGATCGCAGAGCGTTGGCGTCACGTCGATCGTCGAGACGGGCGTGTCGATACGGTGCGGCTCCAACCCCGGCGCGGAGATCATCAAGGGGACCCGGGCCGAACCTTCGTAGAAGTTCATCTTGAACCACAGCCCGCGTTCCCCAAGCATGTCGCCATGGTCGGAGACGAAGAGGATCACCGCCTCCTGCCCCGTCGTCTCCAGCGCCTCCAATATCCCCGCGATCTTGTCATCGAGATAGGAGATATTGGCGAAGTAAGCCCGGCGGGACCGGCGGATATTCTCTTCAGTGATATTGAAGTTGCGCCAGTCATTCGCGTCGAAGATGCGTTTGGCATGGGGGTCGTGGTCCTCGTACGCCATAGCGGGGATTTCTGGCAGCAGGTGCTCGCAATCCTCATAAAGGTCCCAATACTTCTTCCGCGCGACGTAGGGGTCGTGGGGATGGGTGAAGCTGACAGTCAGGCACCAGGGGCGCGCGTCGTTGCCCCGTGCCAGGTCATAGACTTTGGCGGTCGCGTTATAGGCGACCTCATCGTCATATTCCATCTGGTTGGAAATCTCGGCCACGCCTGCGCCGGTGACCGATCCCATGTTGTGGTACCACCAGTCGATCCGTTCGCCCGGTTTGCGATAGTCCGGCGTCCAGCCGAAGTCGGCAGGGTAGATGTCGGTCGTCAGCCGTTCCTCAAAGCCATGAAGCTGGTCAGGGCCAACGAAATGCATCTTGCCAGAAAGACAGGTTTGGTAGCCCGCGCGGCGCAGGTGATGGGCATAGGTCGGGATATCGGAGGCAAATTCCGCCGCATTGTCGTAGACCCCGGTGCGCGAGGGCAGTTGCCCGGACATGAACGAGGCGCGTCCGGGAGCGCAGAGGGGCGAGCCGGTATAGGCGTTGCGGAACCGCACCGAACGTGCAGCGAGCGCCTTCAGCGTCGGTGCATGAAGCCAATCGGCCGGGCCGTCTGGAAACAGGGTTCCGTTCAACTGATCGACCATGAGGATGAGAATGTTCGGCTGATTGCCGGTCGCCCGTTCGCGGTCTGCCGTCATGGCTTGTCCATTCCTTGTTGAGTCGTCTTAATGATTCTGAATATCGTGACGTTCCACGTAACTGGTTTCCAGAGAAAACATGCAATGGCGGACATAAGTAAAAATTATAGCTATCTACGTCGTCATGCAGGCGGGATCATCGCCTTCGCGATGGTTGCGCGCCATGGCCAGGTCAGTTCAGCCGCGGATGCGCTCCATATGTCGCAGCCGGGTCTAAGCCAGCGTGTCCGGCTTCTGGAAGAAGCCCTTGGTACTCAGCTTTTCGAACGCGGTCCGCGTGGGGTGCGGCTGTCGCCGTCGGGCGCCGACCTCATGGCCCGGATCGAACCGCATCTGGGCGCACTTGCAGGGGCTTTCGCCGATTTCACCCTACGTGACCACGCGCCCAAGGTATTGATCGCCGTCGATTATGCCTTTGCGTCATTCTGGTTGATGCCGCGGCTGGCCAAGCTGCGGGAAACGATAGAGGCGGCCGACATCTCGGTGCTCGCCTCACAGAATCCGGGTGCGATGGCCGGTGTTACTCCCGACCTTGTCGTCAGGATGGGACGGCCGGGGCAGGGCGGTGAGACCAAGCTCATTGGCGAAAAGGTCTGTGCGGTCTGCAGTCCGAGGTTCCTCCGGAACCATCCCGCGATAACAGGGCCGTCAGACTTGTCAGCGATGCCGCTTCTCAGCCTTTCTGGGGTGGGTAACTGGTTCGACTGGGATGGGTGGTTCCGGCATTTCGGAATCGTACCACCTGATCGGCTGATGAAAACCAGCTTCAATACCTATGATCTTGTCATGCAGGCAGCGGTTGACGGTCACGGCGTTGCGCTCGGCTGGCATGGGTTGGTGGACCCGATGCTCGACCGGGGCGATCTCGTCCGCGCGGTGCCGGACATGGCCGAGAGCGACCGAGGCTACTTCCTGCGGCTTGGAAATGCCCAGGCGAGCGAGGCGGCCCGCAGCGTTCATGACTGGATGGCCCAAGCGGCGCAAATTTGACCAACGGGTTCTTGCGTTCCTCTGCTGCCTCGCAGACCGTGCGAAGCGTGATTCTGATGCGCGGCAAGGGACCCATGCAGAACAAGCTTCTTCTCATCATCATCGACGGTGTGCCCTATGCCAACTGGCGCGGTTTCTTTGGTAATCTTGAAGGCTGGGTGGAGGAGGGAGAGGCACGGGTCTGGCGCATGCGTTCGGTCTTGCCATCGACCTCGGCCTCTTGCTATGCCTCAATCCACACCGGGGTGACGCCGCAAGTTCACCGTGTCACGTCGAATGAGTCTATCTTCCGCGTGGCCGAACCGGACGTCTTTTCCGAGGTCACGAAGGCCGGCGGCAAGACCGGTGCGGTCGCCCACAGCTTCTGGTCGGAGTTTTTCAACCGGTCCCCGTTCGACCCCGTGCGCGACATCGAATACGATGAGCAGGGCCAGAGCCCGATCAGCCATGGCCGCTTTCATACGATGACCGGTTACGGCCACGACAACCAGATGACGCCTTGCGATGCGGACCTTTTCGCCACGCTGACCATGCTGGCCGAGCGGCATGGGATCGATTACGGCATGCTCCATACCTGCACGCTCGACAGCATGGGCCACCGCTTCACCCATGACTGTATCCAGATGGATCTGGCCTGCTTCAAACTTGATGGGCAGCTTGCACCGTACATCACGCGTTGGCGGAACGCTGGATACGAGGTTGTCGTCACCGCGGATCACGGCCAATCCAAACGCGGCCACCATGGTGGGGCAGAAGACATGCAACGCGACTTTGCGCTTTACTATTTCGGCCCTGCAGATGGTCCGGCTCCGGATGCCCTTCTGGATCAGTGCCAGCTTGCCCCGACAGTTCTTAAACGCTTGGGCGTTCCGGTGCCGGGCACCATGCTGGCCGCACCATTCCTTGACTGATCGGGACGTGTCGGCAGCCGGGGTAGCCCTATGTCACAACGCACATCGGAACAGGAACTGGCGGTGTTCGCTCGGTTCCTTCCAAGTGCTGTCCGAGATCACCAGTTTTTCGCGAAAAACTTCTTCGCACCCGGCATCGGTCAGCGCATCGAGGAGGTTCCAGTTTCCAAAGTCGAGGTCGAACACATAGTCAATAGGAGCGCCGATACAATCCTGCAGGGCCTTCAGTTTGTCGTACGGAGTGGCTGTATCCGTGAGTGAGCGTATGTCGTAGGAACCGTATGCCTTGAGTTGACCGGCGCATTCGTCGGTATGGCGCGTGGACAATCCCAAAAGATCGACAAATTCGATGCTCTTGTGTGTATTCTGGATCAGATAATAGGGCACCATTCCCGCCTGACCCGAAGCAATCGTCAGGTGGTCCCGGGGGGCGGCCTCGATTTCCTTGATCATTCTGTCCGTGAAACTGAGGTCGCGGATGTGGATGACGTTGAACCGGTCTGCCAAGGCGGCACGGAAGGATTTCGTCTCTACTTCGGCGCGCACCCACAGGGGTAACCCACCCGATGGAAGTCTTGAGGTGAAGACCAGTTCCGCGGTCGAGAGACTGACCGTGGCGAAGATGACCCAGGTCGTATAACCCGCTGGCAGAAAGATCAGTGCGGACAGGATCACAAATGCAAAGACCGGCACAAGGAACCGCCCCATTTCCATCCAGTCACCCCCGGCGGTGAATGCAAAACAAGCCACCACGAACCCGAGGAGGAAGAACAGGGATGCGGCCCTGGTCTTTCGGTCTTGCTGGTCCCCAGTGGCAATTTTGTAGACGCAAAATACTGACGCCGCGATCAACAGGGCCGATGTTGCCGGCATCTGTCGCATGGTATTCACAAAATACATCATGCCAGCGAAAAAGCGCTGCCTGAGGCCAAGATCCTGCTTTGCGTGGACGGGATTGGGAAAGAAATCGAGGCCGATGGCCAGGCGGAACCCGATCGCGGCAACAACGGCAAGGACCAACACGGTCAGAATCGGCAGGTTCCTGGCGGGGCCACGGTCCAGGATCGCGATCCCGACCGCGAAACAGAGGATGACAAGAAGCGCCTCGGGGCGGGTCAGGACAGCCGCGACCGCAACACCGAACAACGGGATGAGGCCGGGCAACCTTGGCCTATGCTCGCTCGACAGCGTGAACAGCACAACAAACGTAAGCGTGAGAAGATACAGCGAGTTCTCCATCCCCGACAGGGACCAGTAGAGAACCGGCGGCAAAAGACAAATGGCCATGAGTCCATAGCGCGGGAGTTGCCACGAGCGGAACACGGGCAGAAGGACAAGGCCAATTGCGATCAGAATGATAAAGCTGACGAATGGTCCGGTATCGGCGGCACTCAGTCCTGTCACGGTCGAAATCGCAGCCAGAAGGGCGGTGAACGCCAGACTGCTCGATTGTTCCAGATCTCGGCCGTTGTAATTGACTATTCCGTCGCCCTTGGCCAACGCATCGGCAACGAAGTAGGTGATGTGGCTGTCATCACGGCCAGTATAGCCGAGCAGCATAACAAGTACGACTGCCGTAGCCAGGACAACCAACCAAATCGAAATCGAACCTTGAAACTGGCGCAAACGAAATTCCTTTCAGGCGTTCAGGCCTGACTTTAGGTCTCGTGACAACGCACTGGCAACGTCAATTCGCCCACGGTGGCTGGTGCGGTGCGCCCCATGAAACAAATGCGCAGACCAGATCGAAGTTGTTTCGCACGATCTGTATCACAGCGGACGGATCTTCAACCGTGTGATGCGGTTCTCTTTGCGGGTCAGAACCTCAAAGCGGAAGCCGTGGAAGGAAAAGACCTGACCTTCGGCGGGGATCATCTGCGCTTCGTGGATGACAAGGCCGGCGATCGTATTGGCTTCGTCATCGGGCAGCGACCAGTCCGTCGCGCGATTGAGGTCGCGGATCGTCATCGCGCCATCGATGATGCAGTCACCCGCTTCGGTCATTTTCAGCGGATGCTCGGCATCGATGTCGAACTCGTCGGTGATCTCGCCGACAATCTCCTCGATGATGTCCTCAAGCGTAAGCAACCCGCGCAGGTCTCCGTATTCGTCCACCACCAGCGCGAAATGAGTGCGGCGTTTCAGGAACTCGCGCATCTGCTCGTCGAGCGGCGTCGTCTCGGGCACGAAATAGGCAGGTTTAGCCACCGACATGATGTCTAGGTCCCGGACCGAGGACAGGTTGCCATCCTCGCCGCGCACCGTCTTCTCGACGGCGCGAAGCAGGTCTTTTGAATGGATAACGCCAACGATGTTCTCTCGTTCGCCCTTGTAAAGCGGCAGGCGGGTGTGGGGTGAGGCAAGTACGGTCGAAAGGATGCGTTCGGACCCGGCATCCGCGTCGATCATCATGATCTGGCTGCGGTGGAGCATGATCTCTTCGACGGTACGGTCATTGAGGTCGAGCGCACCGAGCAGCCGGTCACGTGCCTCTTTGTGCACGGCCCCTTCGGAATGACCGATCGCCAGCGCACCGACAATCTCGTCGCGGAAGGACAGGATGTGGCTGTCAGGGTCCGTGCGGACGCCAAAGAGCATCAAAAGGCCCCGGACGATAAAACGCACAAGCGTAACGACCGGGCTGAGGACAAGGATGAGCAATCGGATCGGCCGTGCAACACGGGATGCGGCGGTTTCAGGCGCGGTGATCGCGTAGGTTTTTGGCAAGACCTCGGCGAAGACAAGGACGAGCGCTGTCATCACCAGCGTCGCGACCGCAACGCCGTTCGCGCCGAAGAGCCGCGAAAAAAGCGCGGTCGCAAGTGCGGCCGACAGGATGTTGGCGACATTGTTGCCCAGCAGGATCGCGCCGATCAGCTTCTCACTGTCCTCCTTGACGTCAAGCGCGGTCTCGGCGCCAAGATTGCCCTTGTCGGCCTGCGCCCGAAGCTTGCCGCGCGATGCCGCAGTCAACGCGGTCTCGGAGCCGGAGAAGAAGGCAGACAGCAGCAACAGGACGAGGATTGCCCCGGCTGTCAGCCAGAAACTGCTATCGAGGATCACGTCGGAGGTCATTTTGTAGATTTCCCTTTGATTGCACCCGTTATGGGGGCGCGACGGTCAGGCTGCAAGATGTGCGGCAAGGGACGCAAAGCTTGCGGGCCCGAATCCAGCCCGGTCACCCACTCACTCGGCGTTGCGGGCAAGCGGGTGATGGTCCAGAACAAGCTTCTTCAGGCGTTCATCCAGCACGTGGGTATAGATCTCGGTCGTTGAGATATCGGCATGGCCGAGCATCGTCTGGATTGCGCGCAGGTCGGCTCCTCCGGCAAGAAGATGCGTCGCGAAAGCGTGGCGTAGTACATGCGGCGTCACTCGCGCGGGCGCGATGCCCGCTGTCAACGAGATATCCTTCAAGAGCCCGTGGAAGGCCTGCCGAGTCATGTGACCAGCACGACCCCGCGCCGGAAATAGGTGCTTTCCCGGTGGCGTACCCGCCTCGCAGCGCGCCAAGTCCTCAGCCTCGTCGCGAAGCTTGAGCCACGCCGCAAGCGTTTCGCGCGCGGGGGTCGAAAGCGGCACCATACGCTCCTTTCCACCCTTGCCCTTAACCAGCAGCATGCGGGGATCGCCACGTGCGGCCGAGACGGGCAGGCTCACAAGTTCGCTTACCCGCATGCCGGTCGCATATAGCAGTTCCATCAGACAGGTATTGCGCACCCGCTCGACCGGATTGCGACCGGATTGCCGCGTGGCCTCCAGCAGTGCCTCGACTTCGGCTTCGGTCAGAATCTTCGGCAGGCTCTTGGCACGGCCAGGGCCGGTGATCTGGATAGCTGGGTTGTCGACGCGTCTGCCTTCTTCATATGCAAAGCGGAAGAGCTGGCGGATAGAAGACAGACGGCGCGCGCGGGTTGCCCGCGAAAGGCCTTCGGCATCGCAGAAAACCAGATAAGCTTCGATGTCGGCGCGTTCGGCGTTTTCAAAACTCTTCCCACGTCGCGCCAACCAACCTGAGAAATCCTTAAGGTCACGGCCATAGCCGAGAAGCGTGTTCTGCGCTGCACCCAACTCGGCCGCCTGCGCATCGAGAAAGGCGGAAATCCATCGTTCCATTCCGGCCATTGCTAGCCTCGCCGATCCAAAAGCATGAGTTCGATCGCGGCCCGCCGCGCCGTGCTTTCCAATCCGACATGGCGCAAAAGAACGAGACCGTCGGTGACATCCCTCAGATCGCCGCGCGCCCCCTCGGTGATCTGATCGATGGCGAGGATCAGTGCCTCGCCCAACCGCTTTTCGGTAAGCAATGCCGAGTAACCTGCCGAGGGCCCGACACCTTGACTGAAGGCAAGCTTGACCGCGGAGCCCATCTGGTCAGGCGCGTTGAGACCGGCAACCGACCCTGTTGCAAGACCGACCAGAAAACGGTCGAGCGGGTGGTTCGAGTTCCGCCGACGCGCGATGTTTTCGTAATTTTCGGACAGGAGGCCGATGTGAAAGGCAAGCGTTCCCGCCTCGCCGTCGAGTTCCAGTTCTGTGAGTTTTTGCCCATATTCTGAGGCGAATGGCACTTCAATTTCCATCGCCTGTATGTGACGCCAGACGACGGGAAGAATTCCGGCCACCGCTGCGCTGTCCTGACGGTCCAGTGCACGGGTAAGGTCCTGAACCGCCCTGACCCGTTCCCAGACGCCACCGGAGGCTGCGGGTTTGCGTTCGCTGTACAACTCCCAAAGCAGTGCGGGGGAGATTGCACCATTTTTCGCAAGCCGCTCGGCGGCCTCAAGCCGGGTCTTCCAGCCGGTATTTGAGCGGAGGTCGGATTGCGCGAAGGCCACCGGAAGGGTGGTCGTCGACAGGGGCTGGCCGATGGCCTCCATCAGCCTCAGAACCAGTGGCGAAGGTCGCGTCGGCAGCGGAAGGTCGGGCTCTCCTTCACTAAGTTCCGGGTCCAGAAACCGTTCCAGCAACCGTGCCGTGTCGTCATCGACATAACCAAGCGTTTCCCCGGTCCGAAGCGACAGTGCCGCCGCATTCCAGTCGCCACCCCGTGCAAGGCAGAAGACCCGTGCCGGGAAAGTCGGTGCAATCTGCGGGTTCTCTCGCATCATGTCGCACGCTCGGTCCTCTTCACCGGTCAAGAGTGCCACGTCGAACCAGCGCCGAAAGGGTTCCGGCTGCGGGTTCTCAATCATCTCCAGCAGCGCCAGCGCCGGGTCGAGCGCGCCGAGATCAAGGAGTTTGTCAACACGGGCGAGAAATATCGCACCCTGGCCGTCTGAATCGGCCGGCGGCGCGACCTCGGCCAGCAGCAGTGTATACAACAGCGACTGAATTGCTGGCAGCGTGTCGATCCGTTCGGCCCGGATCATGCGGGCCAGCTCGATTGAGGATGTCGTGCCCCAGAGATCGCGTGGCAGACCGGTCTTCGATACCGAAAGTAGACCGAGACCATCGAGCGACAATCCGTCGATCGGTGCAACCGTGATCGGACGCGGAGCTGCGCCGATGGCAACCGCAGGTTCGTTGGTCGTGGATGGCAATGAAGCCGCGGGTCCAGTCACCGACTTCGACAACCAATCAATCGCCGACAATGGCGGATCGTCTTGGGTTTCGGCGCCAAGCGCCGATGCACCACTCAAAAGCAGCAGCGCGAGAAGTCCGGCTCTACTTGACCACATTCAACTCAACCGGTTCGCTGATCTCGGCGCGGTCGGGTGTCATATCGCCAAGATAGGCGTATCCCGTCAGGCCAATGAAGGCGACGAGTGCCAAAAAGATGATCAGCTTCAGAAGTCGGAGCATTTGGTCCTGCCGTCGTTTGTTTACTGTCGTTGTCCGAAGTTGATCACGCGCCTGTTTTCGCTCCGGTTCGTCCCGCCCATCCGGTGTGCTTTACGCTTACCGGCACGGATGCGCGGATTATATATGGCATTTTCGGCGAGTTCACGCCATTCAGGGCAGAAAGTTTTACACTGGGCAGAAGCATGCCACTGGTGCATCTGGTGGTAACGGTGCCCGTCCTGGGGCAGGAATGGAATCGGAACGTGACGGGAAGTCTGAAGAAGACGGTAGTTCTGATCGGCATGATGGGGGCCGGTAAGACCGCCGTGGGAAATGCCCTCGCACGGCTGCTTGGCGTTCCCTTTCTTGATTCCGACGAGGAAATTGAACGCGCTGCGAATATGACCGTGGCCGAGATATTCGCGCGCGACGGCGAGCCGTTTTTCCGGGCTCGCGAATCCGAAGTTCTAAGCCGGCTGCTGTCCGGCGACCCCTGTATCCTGTCCACCGGGGGCGGAGCTTTTCTGGCCCAAGGCAATCGCGTAGCTATTGCAAAACGTGGCGTTGCGGTCTGGCTGAAGGCCGATCTTGAGCTGCTCTGGCAAAGGGTTCGGCACAAAAATACCCGCCCACTCCTGCGGACGGCCGACCCGAAGAAAACGCTCGCCACGTTGCTGGAGGCGCGCAGTCCGGTTTATGCCGAGGCCGGAATTGTGGTCGAGGCGCATGCTGACTATTCGGTCGAGGATATGGCGCGCAAGGTTATCGACGCACTGGCCGCACGGCAGGACGTATTGGAGTTGGAATGACGGAACGGGAAACGGTGCATGTGGCTCTTGGAAGCCGCAGCTATGACGTTCGCATTGGCGCCGGCCTTCTGGCGCGCGCGGGGGAGGAGATTGCGCCCTTACTTGCGCGCCGTCGGGTAGCCGTCCTGACCGATGAAACGGTTTCCGCCATGCATCTGGACAGCCTGCGCGCCGGTCTCGGCGACGTGGCGATGACCGCGCTCGCGCTACCTGCCGGTGAGGCGACGAAGGGATGGGAGCAGTTTTCCCGCGCGGTTGACTGGCTTCTGGCCGAAAAGGTCGAGCGGCGCGACATCGTCATCGCCCTTGGCGGCGGCGTGATTGGCGATCTGGCGGGTTTTGCGGCGGCGGTCCTGCGCCGGGGGGTCCGTTTCGTGCAGATCCCCACGTCACTTCTGGCGCAGGTCGACAGTTCGGTGGGCGGCAAGACCGGCATCAACTCCACCCATGGCAAGAACCTGATCGGCGCGTTTCATCAGCCCTCGCTCGTTCTGGCCGACATTGATGTACTAGGCACGCTTCCGGCCCGCGATTTCCTGTCGGGCTACGGCGAAGTGGTAAAGTACGGCCTTCTGGGTGATGCCGACTTTTTCGACTGGTTGGAGGTGAATGGCCCGGCATTGGCGGCGGGGGATTCCGTCGCGCGGCAATATGCCGTCCGCCGGTCGGTCGAGATGAAGGCGCGGATCGTCGAACGGGACGAGACCGAACAGGGCGACCGCGCACTTCTGAACCTTGGCCATACTTTCTGCCACGCGCTGGAAAAGGCTACGGGCTATTCCGACCGCCTTTTACATGGCGAAGGGGTGGCGATCGGCTGTGCCCTTGCCTTTGAACTCAGCCAGCGGCTTGGCCTGTGCAGTCAGGAAGCGCCGAGCCGGGTCCGGGCGCATCTGAAGGCGATGGGAATGAAGGTCGACCTGTCCGACATTCCGGGCGATCTGCCGGGGGCCGAGGCGCTGGTCGCGCTCATGGGGCAGGACAAGAAAGTCGTCGACGGCAAGCTGCGCTTCATTCTTGCGCGCGGGATCGGCGAGGCATTTGTCACCTCGGATGTGCCGTCTGATGCGGTTCTCGGCCTGCTGTCAGATGCTTTGCGCGGTTGAGATATCTGCAATGGCGTGATCGCCGACCTGACGGTCTGAAAAGCGTCAAGGAAACCGGATCGTTAGACCGAACTTGTCATCTTCACGAAACCCGACCTTCTTGTAAAATCCGATTGCGCCTCTGGCCTGCCCCGTCAGAAGCATAATCTTGTAGGCGCCGCCGTCGCGGGAAACCTGAATGCAGGTTTCCAATACGGCGCGTGCAAACCCGCGCCTGCGATGCGCGGTCGCCGTCACGACATTTTCGATCAGCGCATAGGGACGTGCATTCCGCGTGACGTTTGGCAGTAGGTGTAAGGTTGCCATGGCGCGCAATTCGTCCCCTTCAAACATGCCATAGACATCTGTGCCGGGATGATTGAGGACGGCCAAGAACGCATCCGGATCACCCGGCTCGCTCACTTCCTCAAGAACTGCGTAGAGATTCAGAGCCGCCGTGATGTCCTCCGGCGCCAGGCGGCGAACACATCCGGTCTGGATTGCCGCCGCCACGCCGGATCAGAACGGTATTTCGTCGTCGAGATCGGCCCGGCTGCCACCGCCGCCGCCTGACGATCCGCCACCCTGACCGCCACCGCCGAAGCCGCCGGACGATCCGCCACTATAACCGCCGCGGTCATCATCGTAGCCGCCACCGCCGCCGCCACCCTCGCCACGCCCGTCGAGCATGACCAGCGTCGAGGAGAAGTTTCTCAGCACAACCTCGGTCGTATAGCGGTCAGCCCCGGACTGGTCCTGCCATTTGCGGGTTTCCAGCTGGCCCTCGATGTAGACCTTGGAGCCTTTGCGCAGATACTGCTCGGCCACCTTTACAAGACCCTCGGAAAAGATCGCGACCGAATGCCACTCAGTACGTTCCCGACGTTCGCCTGTATTGCGGTCGCGCCAGTTTTCCGAGGTCGCGATTCTGAGATTGCAGACCTTGCCGCCATTCTGGAACGACCGGACTTCCGGATCGCGCCCGAGATTTCCGATCAGAATGACCTTGTTCACCGATCCCGACATTCCGGGTTCCTCCTCCGCGATTCTTGTTTGCCCCGTTAGACCATCCGGTGCCCGACAAGAAAAGCACTCATGGTTAAGAAACCATTATTTAGCGCACGGCTTCTTCGGCAAAAGACCGCGTATAACTCCGGTTAGAGAAGCGGTGGGGACCGGTCTCTATGTCTTCAGGACAATGGTTATGCAAAGCCTCCCGTTCCAGATCAGCGTTACAAGTCGCGGTACACCGCTGCGTCTGAGACAGGAGATGACCATGTCCAAACTCACCACCACAGCCCTTGCCGCGCTGATCGGCCTCGGGCTCGCGCTCCCCTCCTTTGCAAGCGACGCGCCCGATGCGGCGACGCAGGCGAAGATCACCGAACAACTCACTGCTGACGGCTATGAAGTCCGCAAGATCGACTCCGAGGACGGCATGATCGAGGTCTATGCGGTGAAGGATGGCAAGATGTACGAAATCTATCTCGATGCGGATCTGAAAGTGGTGAAAACCAAGGAAGAAAGCTGATCGAAAGTGATCCGGGCGGCGTATTGCCGCCGCCCGGCGCAATAGCAGGAGGGATAAGGATGACGGCAGTTCGTGTCTGGGATCCGCTGGTGCGGATATTCCACTGGTCTCTGGTGGCAGGTTTCACCGCCAATGCGCTGTTCAATGACCCGGAGGGCAAAGCACACGAGGTGATTGGCCTGTTCGTGCTGGGGCTCGTCGCGGTCCGCATACTCTGGGGCTTCGTCGGAACACGACACGCACGGTTTGCAGATTTCCCACCCTCGGTCCCGGCGTCTCTCGGCCAACTCGGCGAAATGGCGACCGGGCGCAAACACATCCATAAAGGTCATTCACCACTCGGCGCGTTGATGATCTACAACTTGCTGGCCACGATGATCGTCATCGGCGCGACGGGCTACATGATGACCACACTCGCCTTTTTTGGCGTGGGCTGGGTGGAGGAAGCCCACGAAGTCGCGGTCAGTTGGGCAGAGTTTTTGGTGGTCGCGCATATCGCAGCAGTATTCCTTGAAAGCCGCAGGCTCGGGATCAACCTTCCGAAATCCATGCTGACCGGATACAAGCACATTCCGTAAGCAAGGGAGAACGGATGACCAAGACAGCGGCACCGGCGCGGACCAAGGGCGCGGCTATCGTTCTCTTGATGCTTGTCCAGGGGTTTTGCGCCGCCTTCTTTCTGGGCGACCTGATCATCGATTTCTACGAGGAGCCGAAGGCAGAGCTTTTGCGTCCCCATTTCGCGATGGAGGTATTGGCCAATCTGGGTCTTGTCGCCGGCGTTGTCTTTGAAGGCGCGTATCTGATGCGCCTTCTGCGTCGCCAGGCCCATGCGGACAGGGCGCTTTCGGTGGCTTCGGGGGCCCTTCACGAGGTGATGGAGGGGTATTTCGAGGAGTGGCGCCTGACCCCGGCCGAAGCCGATGTGGCCAGCTTTACCATCAAGGGCTGTTCCATTGCCGAGATAGCGCAATTGCGCGGATCAGCCGAAGGTACGGTCAAGACCCATCTCAATGCGATTTACCGCAAGGCAGGGGTGAGCGGTCGGGGCGATCTTATCAACCTACTCATAGACGAAATCTTGGGTGGAGAACTGCTTGCTGAGGGGGCAAGAACACAGCGGGCCTGACAGACCGAACACCGTAAGGACTGGCCACAGGCGGTTTTTTCGGTATAGTCGCGGCGGCTAAAAGGTGGACGAGGGGCTGATGCGGAAGATCACGCTGGCAGTGGTGGCCGTCGCGGGTCTGTGTGCGGAGGGCAATATCGCGCGGGCCGAGGGTCTGACCTTTGTCAAACCCGGCACGCCGACGACCTCGCGTCTCGCCATGTTCCGCAAGCAAACTCAGATTCTCGACACAAGGGCCGCGTCGCAATATTCGTCTTCCGGACGGTTGTCACCGAACGGGAAAGCTGTCGAGGTTGCCACCGCGATTCCCAATTATTCCGGCCGATACCGCGGGCTTTATCTCGACGCGGCCAAAGCGGCCGCTCAGCGCCATGGCGTGCCAGAGGATTTGTTCCTGCGGCTTGTCCAGCAGGAATCCGGCTGGAACCCGAAAGCGGTCTCACACAAAGGGGCAACCGGTTTGGCACAGCTCATGCCGGCGACTGCGCGACGGATGGGTGTCAACATGAATGACCCTCATGACAATCTGAACGGCGGCGCACGCTATCTGCGGATGATGTATGACCGGTTCGGCGACTGGAAACTGGCACTGGCGGCCTATAATGCCGGGCCGGAAGCGGTGGAGAAATACGGCGGTGTGCCGCCCTACCGCGAAACCAAGGGGTATGTTCGGGCGATCCTCGGCAGCTAACCTTTATCTTCGGTGATCTCGTATTCGCGCGGAATGCCCTTGGTCACCCTGGCCCATACCGTACCCGCCGCACGGGATTGGTGCGCCTCGAACGCGGTACGGTCCACATAACTTTCGCTCACAGCAAACCTGACCGGATCTGCGTGCGAGCGTAGGACCTCAAAGCGCAGGCAACCGGGTTCTGCCCTTGTCAGGCGGATGTGTTCATCAAGATAGGGCGCAATCCGCTCCGCCTCATCAAGGCTGCGGCAGATCAGGAACCCTGTGAGATGGACGCGTGACATGACGCGACCCTAATTGGTGAAATTCACCCTGACAATGCATCGCGCATCGGGCAAGTCCGCCAGATCACTCCATCTCAATCGTGCCGGGCGGCTTGGAGGTCACGTCGTACATGACCCGGTTGACACCCTGCACCTCATTGATGATCCGCGTTGCGGTTTCGCCGAGGAAATCGTGGGTGAAGGGGTAGTAGTCGGCGGTCATGCCGTCGACTGACGTCACTGCGCGCAGGGAAAGCGCGTAGTCATAGGTTCGCCCGTCACCCATCACGCCCACGGTCTTCAAGGGCAGGATAGCGGCAAAGGCCTGCCAGATCTCGTCGTAAAGCCCGTGCTTGCGGATCTGGTCGATATAGACCGCATCGGCCTGGCGCAGGATGTCGAGCTTTTCGCGGGTGATCTCGCCCGGGCAACGGATGGCCAGGCCGGGGCCGGGGAAGGGGTGGCGGCCGATGAACTTGTCGGGCAGGCCCAGTTCGCGGCCAAGCGCGCGGACCTCGTCCTTGAAAAGCTCGCGCAGGGGTTCGACGAGCTTCAGCCCCATCTTTTCCGGCAGGCCGCCGACATTGTGATGGCTCTTGATCGTAACAGAGGGTCCGCCTGAGAAGCTGACGCTTTCGATCACGTCGGGGTAAAGCGTGCCCTGCGCCAGGAACTCCGCGCCTTCGATCTTGTTCGCCTCGCGCTGGAAAACGTCGATGAAGAGCTTGCCGATGGTCTTGCGCTTGACCTCGGGGTCCGACACGCCTTCGAGTGCGCCGAGGAAAAGATCGGCCTCATCGGCATGAACGAGCGGGATATTGTAGTTGTCGCGGAACATGGTCACTACTTCTTCGGCCTCGTTGAGCCGCAGAAGTCCGTGATCGACGAAAACACAGGTCAGCTGGTCGCCGATCGCCTCATGAATAAGGATCGCGGCGACCGAGGAGTCGACCCCGCCGGAGAGCCCGCAGATGACGCGCTTGTCGCCGACCTGCGCGCGGATCTTCTCGATGGCGTCGTCCTTGTAAGAGGCCATCGTCCAGTCGCCGATGAAGCCGGCCAGGCGCACAAAGTTTTCGTAAAGCTTCGCGCCTTTCGGCGTGTGGTGCACTTCGGGGTGGAACTGCACGGCGTAAAAACTGCGCGACACGTCGGCGGTAATGGCAAAGGGCGCGTTGGGCGAGGTGCCGTAGACCTCAAAGCCCGGCGCGATCTTTGACACATGATCGCCGTGGCTCATCCAGACTTGCTCGCGGCCCTCATCGAACCAGCCGTCGAGCAGTGGCAGCTTGGCGTCCTTCGGCGTGACATAGGCGCGGCCGAACTCGGCGGTGCCGTGGCCGCGTTCAACCTTGCCGCCAAGGCAATGCATCATCACCTGCTGGCCGTAACAGATGCCGAGGATCGGCACGCCGAGGTCGAAAACGCCCGTAGGCGGCATCGGCGCGCCTGTCGCGAAGACCGAGGAAGGACCGCCGGAGAAGATCACGGCCTTCGGCGCGAAGTTCTTGAGGAAAGCCTCATCCACCCGGTTGTAGGGATGGATTTCGCAATAGACGCTCAACTCGCGCAGGCGGCGGGCAATAAGCTGCGTGACCTGAGAGCCGAAGTCGATGATCAGAAGACGTTGATGCGCATGTGTCATGGCCGGGAATTATCGCCAGTTCCGGCAGGGTGCAAGGGCAGGAGCGGGGGCCAGCCCCGTCATTCTCCAATTCTTGAACCAATGGCGGACTGAAGAATGACCCCCGGAGTATTTTCGGACAGAAAGTGAGATCAGGCGGCTTTTGCCTGCGCCCTGAGCAGCATTCCGTATAGATCGCGCGGGTCGTCGGGGTCTGCGATCATGTCCAGCGGCTCGCTGTAGGGCAGGGTCTGCAACTGGTCGTGGATGTAGCGAAGCGCCGAGAAATCCTCGATCGCGAAGCCGACCGAGTCGAAGAGCGTGATCTGGCGCGGATCGGTGCGGCCGGCGGCAGCGCCGGTCATCACCTGCCAGAGCTCTGTCACCGGATGATCGGGGTCCAGTTGCTGAATCTCGCCTTCGATCCTCGTCTGGGGCGGATATTCGACGAAGATCTGCGAGCGCAGCAGAATATCCTTGTGCAGTTCAGTCTTGCCGGGGCAATCTCCCCCGACCGCGTTAATGTGAACACCGCTGCCCACCATGTTGTCGGTCAGGATCGTGGCGAGTTGCTTGTCGGCGGTGCAGGTGGTGATGATGCCCGCGCCTTCCATCGACTCTTCCGCACTTGTGCAGGCGGTAATTGTCAGGCCAGACCCCGCAAGGTTTCGGCCGCATTTGGCGGTGGCGGCGGGGTCGAGGTCATAAAGCCGGACATGGCCAACGCCGCAAATCGCCTTGAACGCAAGCGCCTGAAACTCGGCTTGCGCGCCGTTGCCGATCATCGCCATCGTTGTCGCACCCTTTGGAGCAAGATGCTTTGCCGCGAGCGCAGACATGGCCGCTGTACGAAGCGCCGTCAGGATCGTCATCTCGGTCAGAAGGATCGGATAACCGGTATTGACCTCGGCCAGAAGGCCGAAGGCGGTGACGGTTTGAAGGCCTTCCTTGGTGTTCTTCGGGTGGCCGTTGACATATTTGAACCCGTACATCTCGCCATCCGAGGTGGGCATGAGCTCGATGACGCCGACATCGCTGTGCGAGGCCACGCGCGGGGTCTTGTCGAAGCTTTCCCAACGTTTGAAATCAGCCTCGATATAGGCGGCAATCTCGGTCATCACGCGTTCGGGGCCAAGATGAAGAACCAGCTTCATCATATTGTCAACGCTGACAAAAGGTACGATGTTGAGGGACATTATCCAAAGCTCCGTGTCGGGCGGTCGAAGACCTTGCGCCCCATGAGAGAACCCACAAGCTCCACCATGAGTTTCGCGGTCCGCCCGCGTTCATCGAGGAAGGGGTTGAGTTCGACGAGGTCGAGCGAGGTGACGAGCCCGCTTTCATGCAGATGCTCCATCACCAGATGCGCCTCGCGGAAGGTGGTGCCACCCGGAACGGTGGTGCCTACGGCTGGCGCGATATCGGGATCGAGGAAATCAACATCGAGCGAGACATGCAGCAGGCCATTTTCCGCGCGTACCTTGTCGAGAAATTCGCGCAGGGGGGCGACGATTCCGCACTCATCCAGCACGCGCATGTCGCAGACGGTCATATCGGTTTCAAGAAGACCGGCATGTTCAGCGCGGTCAACCGATCGGATGCCATAAAGGCAGATGCGTTCGGCCGGGACCGGGGACGGGAAGGGCGGGAAGGCGTCGAACCCTTCGCGCCCGGCGATATAGGCCACGGGCGTGCCGTGCAGGTTGCCGGACTGGGTCGTGAGCGGCGTGTGATAGTCGCTGTGCGCATCAAGCCAGAGAACGAAAAGCGGTCGTCCGGCCTTTTCCGCATAGGTGGCGGCACCGGCGACAGAGCCAAGGGATAGAGAATGGTCGCCGCCAAGGAAGATCGGAATTCCCTCGGCCATGGCGGTTTCGGCAGCTTCGGCAAGCGACATGGTCCAGCCGATCGTTTCGGCGAGATGATGGACGGCGGGATTGGCACAGCTGGCGGGGGCAAGTGCGGGCAACGCGACATCGCCCCGGTCGATGACGGGATGGCCAAGCTCCTCGAGGCTGCGGGCAAGCCCGGCCACTCGATAGGCGGAAGGCCCCATCAGGCAGCCTTCGCGTTTCTGGCCGGTATCAATCGGAGCGCCGATCAGGATGCAGGTCGATTTCATGGGCAGGTCCAAATGTCAGGAATCGGTTGCCGACAGTTTTCTGCCAGATTGCGTCAGTGAAAAGAGATGTTATGATCGCTTTGCACATACATCTGTACAAAGTGATCACACAATTGAACGATCTGGATGACACTGATCAGGCCCTGATTGCCGCGCTGAGGCGAGATGGCCGGGCGTCGCTTTCAGACCTTGCCGCGCAGCTCGGATTGGCGCGCGGTACGGTAACAACGCGAATGGAGCGTCTGCAGCGGCGCGGTGAGATTCAGGGCTTTACCGTGGTCACCCGTGGCGACGTCAGCGCGATGCCGGTGCGGGGCCTGATGATGATCTCCATCGAGGGTAGGGGTACAGAAAGGATCACCGCCCGGCTGGTTGGCCAACCTGAGGTTGCGGCCGTTCATTCCACGAACGGTCGCTGGGACCTGATTGCCGAGATCTGCACCCGGACGCTGGAGGAGCTTGATGCCGTGCTGGCCAAGGTTCGCAACTACGAAGGCGTGACCGGCAGCGAGACGAGCCTGCTGCTTACAACGAGAAGGGCGGGGCGAAGGTAGAACCGGTTGGATTGCGCGACGAAGTCTGGAACGATTTACTATTAAGCGTTCGCCCTGCGGGCAGCCGCAATCCATATTGCTGCCAGTGCGAAGGAAAGGATTGCATTCCATGTCGCCATTGACAGACCTGCAAAAGCCCAGGCGACCTCATCGCAGCGTATAAGCGGGGCCTCCATGATTTGGTTGAGCAGGTCATCAGCGGAACCCGACAAGTCACCGCCCGACGTACAGGTGGTCGGTCCCTGCCACCAACGCATCTCGACACCGGTATGATAGACGCCGATCACACCTGTCAGTGCGGCCGCTGCAGCACCGGTGAAGGGGAGCCACCGCCATCCGGCGACCAGCGCGATTCCACCGATGGCAATCGCGGCGCCATGTGGCCAGCGCTGCCAGAGGCACAATTTACAAGGTGCATATCCAAGCCACTGGAAAAAGAACGCTCCAAGCAGGAGAGCGGCTGAGCCAGCGGCGGCTAAGAGGCAAAGTCGGGTCCGGGTCACAGGTATTTCACCAAAGCAAAGCCGCCGATCAGCAGCAACATGAACACCGTGAACATAAGGCCGAGACGACGTTCGATGAAATCACGGATTGGTGCGCCGAATTTCCACAGAAGCCCTGCGACGATGAAGAACCGGAACCCGCGGGCGACGATGGCCGAGATGATAAAGACTGGCAGCGAAAGCCCGGTCCAGCCGGAGACGATCGTGATGACCTTGAAGGGGAAAGGCGTGATGCCCGCTATCAGCACCGCCCAGGCACCGTAATGATTGAAGCGTTCGGAAAATACTCCGGCGGCATCGGTCTTGCCATAAAATTCCAGGATTGGCTGGCCCACCGCGTCCCAAAGGACCGCACCAATGAAATAGCCGAAAAGCCCACCGAGAACCGATGTAACAAGAGCAACGGTCGCAATCAGCCATGCCCGCGACGGGCGCGCGATAATCATCGGGATCATCAAGACATCGGGCGGGATCGGAAAGAACGAGCTTTCGACGAAAGACACCGCACCCAGCGCCCAGAGCGCCCTCGGATGATCCGCAAGACGGATCGTCCAGTCGTACAAAGCTCGGATCATTCTGCCTGCCCCGGAACTGCCTGCGCACCTTAGGCCATGGCAAGAACGTGTCGTCAAGCAAGACGCATGCTTTCGGAACCGCTTGCACCGCGTTATCGTTGGTCG
The DNA here is from genome assembly GCF_029961185.1 of Albidovulum aestuarii. Lineage (GTDB taxonomy): Bacteria > Pseudomonadota > Alphaproteobacteria > Rhodobacterales > Rhodobacteraceae > Albidovulum > Albidovulum aestuarii. The sequence goes on from NZ_JASBQQ010000005.1 coordinate 89,769, forward strand.
CATCGGTAGTATGGTTTCAAGCGGGGTAGTGGCGATGAAATGGCGTGGACGGCGCGGCAGCAGCAATATCGAGGACCGGCGGCGCATGAGCGGTGGCCGCGCGGCAGGTGGGCTTGGGCTTGGTGGTCTCATTGCGGTTCTGGCCATTGGATATTTTCTCGGCATTGACGTAACGCCGCTCCTGAATGATCCGGGCGCATCTGGCGGAGGCGGTGGCGAGATCACGGAGGCGGATCGTCAGGCTGGCGAATTCGTCTCTGTGACCCTGGCCGACACTGAAGAAATCTGGGCCGACATCTTCCGGCAGGAACTGGGTCAGAGTTACGAACCTGCGACTCTCGTACTCTTCAAGGGGTCGACGCGGTCGCCCTGCGGTGGCGCATCGGGCGCGACCGGGCCGTTCTACTGTCCGCTCGACAAGAAGGCTTACCTCGACACTGATTTTTTTGTGACCCTGTCACGAAAGATGGGCGCAAAAGGCGACTTCGCCGCTGCCTACGTTGTCGCCCATGAAATCGCGCATCACGTGCAGAACGAACTGGGTGTGCTGGGTCAGGCCAATAAAATCCGCCAGCAGGCAAGCCAGGAACAGTCCAATGCGATCTCTGTCCGTATCGAATTGCAGGCTGATTGCCTGTCGGGCGTCTGGGCCCGTCATGCGGGTGCTCGTTTCGGCAGTCTTGAACAGGGCGACATTGCCGAGGCGATGAATGCGGCCAAGCAAATCGGGGACGACACGCTGCAGCGCAATGCGGGGCAACGCCCTATGCCGCACACCTTTACGCATGGCACATCGGAACAGCGCCAGCGCTGGTTCGCGACCGGGTACAAGGCCGGCAGCATAGATGCCTGTGACACCTTCTCCAGCAACCGGCTTTGAACGCGCGCAAAGCGCTTGAAAGCGGCACGGCGGCAGGTTAGACCGCATCCTGCGTGCCCGAGTGGCGGAATGGTAGACGCAGCGGATTCAAAATCCGCCGCCGCAAGGCGTGCGAGTTCGAGTCTCGCCTCGGGCACCATCCCAATCCCTATCCGAATCGTCCTGTGGCGGCGTGGACACTCCGTGTGCCGGCGACAATTACCGTACAATTGCCGGGATTGATTGCCGAGTGATGCATCACTGCCGTTCGCCACAATTTTGTCGCATTTATGAAATTCCCGCATTCGCGCTTGTCGGAATTGTTTCCATAAACGGGCCGATAGTTCATCCGATTTTTGCTCTCAGGGACGTTACGAGCTTTAGTTTAGGAGGATTATGTAACCATAACAATATTATATGAAAATTGTCGACTTCACCAAACGTTTCCATTTTGGAAACATAAATGGATCAGCGGCCTTGCCAGCATGCGATGCGACAATCGCTAACCGGCGTGGTGGCAAGGCCGTCTTGCCTCAATTCTGACATTTATTCTTTTGCTGAGCTCGTTGCGGAAATAGGCTTATCCCAGCGCAAAAGGCGTGATGGTGGTGGCAAAGCAAGTGTTGTCCGTCGGTCGCAATGGGGGAACGCGGTCGGCGGACGACACTTCAATACGGTTTCGACAAGAGGCCGGTGAATGCCCTTCATCTGTTATGTGGTCGGTGTGTCGCAAGCAAAGCGCGGCACATGTTCGAAAGGAAGCTGGGGCGATGGTAAATGGTGCAGTGGTTTCGTTCCTTGAGGCCTGTCTCAGCCCGGTGTTGCTTCTGTCATTCCTGTTCTCAATTCAAATGATCCTCGAATTGACAAAGGCTCGAAGACCCGTCGGCCGGCTTGCGGAGGCGCGCAGGCCTTCCTGCATCGTCTCAAGGGGGCTGCTCGGGCAGGGGCGGCGTCACTGACGCCGCCCTGACGACCGGATCCAACGAAGTCATGTAGCCGTCCCGCGAGGGGCAAAAGACAGTACAAGAAGACAACAAGAGTAACGAATGCCAAGTTTTACACCCGGTACATTTATTGCCACGCCGACCGGTGAGCGCGCGATTGAGGATATGCGGCCGGGCGACCGGGTCATCACGCGGGATAGGGGCGTGCAGGAAGTCAAATGGGCCGGACGCCGACGGTTCAATCACACCGAACTCGCCTCTGCAGAGCATCTTGGGCCGGTGCTGATCAGCAAGGGCAGCCTGGGCAATGGTTTGCCGGAACGTGACATGATGGTCAGCCCCAATCACCGGCTTCTGGTGCCCGGTGATCGTACAGTCCTGAAGCTCGAGCAGCATGAAGCACTGGTCGCGGCAAAGCACCTTATCAACTCCCGGACGATCCGTCGGGTAGACGCCCTGGGCGGTGCCTATGTCCATGTCGTGTGTTCTCAGGGAACGATGATGATGGCAAACGGCTGCTGGTCGGAGAGCTTTCAGCCAGCCGACAACAACCCCAACGGCCTCGGCAATGCCCAGCGCAACGAAGTTCTGGAGATCTTTCCCGAACTCGCGGCCAAGGCCGCGCGTCGTCCCGGTACCTTTCCAAGCCCGACACCGAGACGGGGACCGCAATTTCTGAACTGACCACGAGCGAGATTGACCCAGTTGGATTTAGCTGGAACGGGCGCTGAAGGACCCGACGGGCAAGGCCATTTGCGGTGTTCAGCACAGAGCTATTAAGCGGCTAGATCTCCCCTCCGCGTTCGGGTGTGAAAATGCCCAGCCAACGCCGTAATCGCGTCCAATTTAATCTCTATCCCAATTCGCGAAAGCCGTATATCGGCGGACCGGATAGCATGAATCGGGGCTTAGAGATGTGTGTCATGACCGATGTATCTGTTGACGACAGAGCAGCGGATTCCTTGGCTCCCTCTGCCATTTGCTGTGTTGCAGAAAGGGGGGCAGCGACAAAAGTCCCCCATACGCCCTGCTTTACTGGCGACACCGAAATCGCAACTGATCGCGGTGCTGTTCCGATTGAGCACCTTCGGGTCGGTGACCGGGTTCTGACGCGGGACAACGGATATCGTGAGGTTCGCTGGATCGGGGGCCGCCGCTTCGATTCGGCGGACCTCGCGCGTTTCCCTGAGCTTCGGCCGATCCGTATTGCCGCGAATTCCTTCGCGCGGGGTATCCCGCAGCGAGACCTCACGGTTAGTCCCCAGCATCGGCTGCTCCTGAGCGGCGCAGATGCGGTTGAACTCGGTGGCGAGACCGAAATCCTTGCCGCGGCGGTTGACCTGATGTCGGTGCTGAAAGCCGAACCGGCTGATGTCGACGGCGTGATCTACTACCACATCATGTTCGATGCGCACGAAATCATATGGGCCAACGGGTGCTGGTCAGAAAGTTTTCTGCCAGAGTCGGTGGCGCTGGAGGGACTGCATTCAGTGCAGCGTGAAGAAATTCTCAGGATATTCCCTGAACTTGATACCGATTCTGGTCAGGTTGCCTATCCTGCGGCCCGTGGTGGGCTGACGATCCGACCACAACTGACACTGGTCGCCTGACCGTCACCGACCGGTCCGCTGGCGCCAGTTCGCCCAGTCTTCCGGTGTGTCCAGATCCTCGATGGCACGGTTTCCGGGAAGCGGATGGGCCCTTATCGCTTCCCCCTCAAGAACAATCTGCGCCCCCCGATCTCCGGTCAGAACTGTCAGTTCCTGAATCAGATGGCGTGGGAAGATGACCGGATGTCCCGCCGCTTGACCACCTTGCGTTGTCGCGCGCAGTGGGCGGGACGGAGCGGTCGCAAAATCCGCGATCATGCCGTCGAGATCGTCGCGGGTAATGCCGGGCATGTCGGGCAGAAGAACCATGAGTCCCTCAACCAATCCGGCCTGACCGGCCCCGGCGCGCAGGCTCGCCGCCATACCGTCATGCCAGTCATCGACCATAATCTGTGTGACACGTAGCCCGGACAGCGCGGACTGACGCGCCAAAAGCAGTGGGCCGCTTCCAGGTAGCGTCACAAGAACCTTGGCACCGGTATCCATCGCCATCCTGGTGACACGGCGCAGCTGCGGCTGGCCATCGACCACTTCAAGAAGTTTGTCTGACCCTCTCATCCGGCGCGAAGCACCGGCCGCCGGAATGAGAATTGCAAGGTCGGGCATGGCGTCGCCCCTAAACTCGAAAAACACTTGATCCAATCAAGCGCATAACCGGTTTTACGAGTGGAGGACCGGTTAACGCAAGGTCAATGCGTTAACCGGTTGGGGCCGTCAGCCCCGCATTCTCGCGCCATCCGCATCCCAAAGCGGGCCGTCGATCAGCCGCGCCTTACGGTTTTCGCCGAGGATTTCGATCTCAACTTCCAGCCCGGCGCGGATCATTTCTGTCGGCACGAACCCTTGCGCTACGGATTGCCCGGTCCAATGCGAATAGCCGCCCGATGTACAGAAACCCAAGACCTTGTCGCCGATCCAGATCGGCTCGTAGGCCACGACATCAGCATCCGTCGCATCGACGATGAAGGCGCAGAGTTTGCGCTTGGGCCCTTCGGCCTTTTCCTTGGTCGCGGGGGCCTTGCCGATCCAGTCGGCTTCCTTGTTCCAGCGGATGAAGCGGTCAATGCCCGTCTCGCCCGGAAAGTAATCGGGGCTGAATTCGCGTGCCCAGGACCCGAAGAGCTTGTCGAGGCGCAGCGACATCATCGCCCGCATCCCGAAGGGGCGCAGCCCGAGGTCCTGTCCTGCGGCCCAGAGCGTGTGCCAGAGGCTACGTTCACTCATGAAATCGGTGAAGATTTCATAGCCAAGGTCGCCGGTATAACTCACGCGCTGGACAAGGCAGTCCGCCATGCCGATCGTCATGCGCTTGGCATCCATGAACTTGAACGCGTCGGCCGAAACGTCCGATCGGGTGACACGGGACAGAAGCTCCCGTGCATTCGGACCCGCGATCTGGAAGCCGGTCACACGGTCCGAGACGTTTTCGACCGTGACCCCATCTTCAAGGTTCTTTTCGAACCAGCGGAGATGCTGGTCCTGCGCGCCATAGCTGCCGGTGATCTGGAATTCGGTTTCGTTAAGGCACGTTACGGTGAAGTCGCCGATGATCTTGCCCTTGTGGCTGAGCATCGGGGTCAGGGACAGTCGGCCCTGTTTCGGGATCGCGCCCGCCATGATCCGGTCGAGCCATTTGCGCGCATTCGGACCCTTCACGCGGAACTTGCCGAAGTTCTGCACCTCGTTGATGCCAACCGCCTCACGCACCGCGCGGACTTCCGCCGCCGTTGCCTCCCATGCGTTGGACCGCTTAAACGATGGCGTCTCGTAACGCGGCTCGCCGGGCAGGGCGAAGTAGTTTACGACCTCAAGACCGTATTGCTGGCCCCAGACCGCGCCCATGCCGTCGAAGATGTCGTACATCGGCGTGGTGCGGAAGGGGCGGGCAGCGGGGCGTTCCTCGTTCGGATAGCTGACCGAGAACCGCATCTGGTAGTTCTCGATCACCTTCGGAACGGTGTAGCCGGGTGTCGTCCATTTGCCGAAGCGGGCCACGTCAAAGCCGCGCGGGTCGACCTCGGTCTCGCCGTGGATCATCCATTCGGCGAGAGATTTGCCCATGCCGCCGCCTTGGCTGAAGCCCGCCATGACCGCACAGGCAGACCAGTAATTCCTGAGACCCGGCACTGGTCCAATGAGGGGGTTGCCGTCCGGGGCGAAGGTGAAGGGGCCATGGATGACATTTTTGACGCCGGCCTTCTCAAGCACGGGGAACCGCTTGTACGCGAAGGCCACGGAATCCTCGATCTTGTCGAGGTTGTCGGGCAGAAGCTCGTGCCCGAAAGTCCAGGGTGTGCCATCCAACGACCAACCTTCACAGGGCTTTTCATAAAAGCCGATGCAGAGGCCGCGGCCTTCCTGACGCAGATAGCTTTCGCCGCCGGGGTCCATGACATGCGGAAATTCGCGGCCCGAATTCAGGATGTCCATGATTTCGGGGATCTCGTCGGTGACGAGATACTGGTGCGCCATCGGCAGAAGCGGGAAGTAAACGCCCGCCATCGCGCCCACTTCACGCGCCCAAAGGCCACCGGCGTTAACGACATGTTCAGCGTGGACGGTGCCTTTTTCGGTTACCAAGTCCCACGTGCTATCCGAGCGGGGATTGGTCTCCAGCACGCGGTTGTGTTCAACGATCTCCGCACCGCCCATCTTCGCCGCGCGGGCATAGGCATGCGTGGTGCCGGACGGGTCAAGATGGCCGTCAAGGGGATCATAAAGAGCACCGACAATACCCTTGGTATTTACAAGGCCATCAGTGTATTTTTCTATCTCTTCGGGGCCGAAAAGTTCGGTATGAAGTCCCATATAGCGATGCTTTGCGCGTTCCGCCTTCAGCATCTCGAACCGCGCCTGATTGTCGGCCAGCGTGATACCGCCGACATGGTGAAGACCGCAGGACATGCCGGTGATCTTCTCAAGTTCTTTGTAAAGTTGGATCGTATAACCCTGCAGGGCGGCCATATTGGTGTCGCCGTTCAATGTGTGGAAACCACCGGCTGCGTGCCAGGTGGAACCAGAGGTGAGTGTCGATCTTTCGATCAGCATCACATCCTTCCAGCCGTATTTCGTCAGGTGATAGAGCACCGAGCAACCGACGACGCCGCCGCCGATGACCACAACCTGTGCCTGGGTCTTCATCGTTTTCCTCCCGAGGAATTTTCACCACTCAATTTCGGAATCCGTCGCGTGGCATGCCGAAATGCGACAGAAATCGTCGTAAACGAAAACAGCGTACGTGAGCGTGTTCCCTTGTATTCATTGGTTGGTGTCGTCGTGCCCATCCGAAAAGGCACACCGAAAGCCAGGGAAATGAAGGAACGGGTATATGAGGAACCTGGCCGCATTGATTTTCACACCGGCACTTGCAGCAGGGGGCGCTGCGGCCCAGAACCGGGACGGTTTGTTTGCAACCGATGCAGGACTGATCGCTTTCATCGAGGAGCATGCCAAGAAAAGGGACATTGGCCCGCTTTTGCGCGAACTGGGCGGCGCGGATGATACCCGGATGCGCAGATAGATACCGTTCAGCGCCAAGTATTTGGTGTATTTGGCAATGACTTTGCCGAGTTTTCACTCGTCAAATCGCGTCAGTTGAAAAGCGGTTTTTCACAGCGTGTTTTTGTGGCGTGGCGCGGGGACGGCTACCTCTGGCTCTACCTGCTGACTCATGAACGAAATGACGGCGTGCAAGTAATTCAATCTGCCTTCAACTCGGATGTAGAAGAGATCATTGGACGGTATTTCTAGCGTCGAAACTGCGGCCGAAAGACCGTCATCCATTCAATTGCGATAGGTCAGATCGGAATTCGACCGTTGGAACAACGCCTCGAACCTTGCAAACGCGTACCGAGTGGCCAATCCGATGGCAAATGCGCCGGGCACAACGATCAGGGCAGAGAGAACTGGTCCGGCCAACTGGTAAAGACCGGTGTAAAATTTCCAGAAGTGGATGACCGTGGTGTGCGTGAGATAGACGAACATGGTGGCGGTCCCGAGGTGCCGTGCAGCGCGAGCGAACGAGAAGGGCAGTTGCGGTGTCAGAGGAAGCAACAATGTTAATGCAGCGCCGACGATCATCACCCGCTCATGCAACGTCCAGACTGGCAAGACGATACATGTCAGCACCAGTGCCCCAATGCACCAAAGCTTGCGCCGGGCATCGTGGGCAAGTGAAATAGACCAGCCGAGGAACACCAGTGGCAATAGCGTGAAGAGAGTACGTGCCAGCGGCAACCCCAAGCCGCCTTCCAGCATGTTGCCCAAGAGGGAAGTATGCGCACCGAAAAGCTGCACGACGACAGAAAGGCCGGAGGAAATCAACGTCGCCAGAATACCAAATTTGAAGGGGGATGTGGCGATTGCGCGTCGCACTACTGCCATACGGGTCAGTAGTACAAGGGAGAGGACAATCTGAGCATAGAGGCTGATGAACCAGAACGGTTCGAACAGATCATGATCAAGACGTTGCGGTATGTTTCCGAGAAGCAAATACATCTCGACGGGGATGTAACCCCGAACAACGTCGTACACGGCGAGCAGCAGATAATAGATCGGTAAGATCGGGATCAACAATGATCGCGCGAGCAGTACTGCTTTACCCTCTGCCATCGCGTTCTTCTGATAGCGGGCAAGGGAATAGCCCATGAGCAGAAGCAGCACGAAAGTTCCACCGCTAACCGGCCAGAGTGTTAGGTGATAAAGAACCACACAGCCGATTGCGAAGATACGTAGACAAGTTGCCAGCTCAACATGTGCCGTTGGCGCGGGCAGGCGTGGCTCAATCGCTTCGAGATTGGCAAGAGACATGTGTTCCCATCCGTCGGGAACAAATCCCAGGCGTTCCTCAATCGCGAGTTGCGCGTGAAGGTAGCCAAGCGAGTCCCCGCCCAGATCGACGAAACTATGCTCATGAGAGATATCGCGGGCACGGGTCGCCTCACGATACGCGGTAACGAGCCCGGGTCCGGTGTGTTGCCTTTCACGGTTTAAATTTGCGGCCGCGCGCGCCAGGGCAAACAGGTGGCGCCGGTCTAGTTTGCCATTGTCCAAAACGGGGGCGTCGGCCAGTGGGGCTACCAGGATCGCTTCCTGCGGCAGGGTCAGGTGGTCCGAGAGAATGGACCGGACATCGTCCGGATCGCCATTGGCGTTCAATACGACAATCTGGTCGTCGACCGCCTCGGCCCATGCCGTTATCCCGGATTCGGCCAGAAAATACTCTGCCTCGTCCAGACTGATACGCAGGCCGAACAGCTTTGCGAAGCGCGAAGCGCGCCCGACGATCCGGTAATATCCCTGCTCAGTCCTCTCGGCAAAGTCACCTGTCTTCAGGTTCGGTGTCACATCGCCAAGCGAAAGGTCGGCGCGACTCGTCGCGTATCCCATCATCACGTTGGGTCCGGAATAGACAAGTTCTCCCGGTATTCCGGTACCAATGATCTCATGACCGGCATCGTTGGTCAGCCAGAACTTGCCACCGGGAATAGCGGTGCCAACCGTGTCAGAGGCGTGAAGTGCTTCTTCAGGGGGCAGGTAGGCCATACGAGGGCTCGCCTCGGTCTGACCGTACATGACGAAGAATTTCCATCCTCCGGCTTCCGCGATTGACGCCATCCGCCGTACTGTTGCGGGCGCTAATCTCCCGCCCGCCTGAGTAACGCGGCGAAGTGCGGGGAGCGTCGCGAAGTCGAATCCACGACCCAGAAGCAGATCAACCTGATGGGGTACAAGCGCGAGGCTCGTCACCCCCATACGCCGGGCCTGTGGACCAAAGTCCGGATCGACGACCGACATTTCCATCAAGACCAGTGAAGCGCCGGCATCAAGATGCGAGTTCAACACCGACAGTCCGTAGGAATAGTGCAGCGGCAATGTGGTCGCACCGCGATCATCACTGTTCAGGTCAAGATAGGTGCGGATCGCCGCGGCGTTGCTGAAAACATTGGTTGCCGACAGCCGCACAAGCTTGGGGTCACCTGTGGTGCCCGATGTCGAAAGCAGAATACGAAGATCGTTGTGCAATTCCGACGGAGAGTCTGACCGTCGATCAATGCCGAAGCCTCCACCGCTCCCTGAAAGCACAAGGTTCGGTTGATGAATTGTGTCGATTCTCCGACCGGCGACCAGAGTTTCGGCGGCAGCAATCACGATGGCATGGCCATCTTGCAGCGCAGCCAGATAGGCGGCAATCGGCTCAGGCTCCGCCGTTAGCGCCAGTCCTAACAACAGCCGTTCCGTTCCAATTCGATCGGCTTCCGCGCGCAACAGGGCTCGCCAGGCAGAGCAGCGTTCACGCAACCCGCCATAGGTAATGCTACGGCCATCGGGTTGGATCAACGCCGTCGCGTCGGCAGGCACATTGTTGAAGGATTCCGGGAAATCGGAGAATTCAAACATATAAGAGTATCCGCAAACAACCCGGCCCAAACTATTCGATCAGGCCGGGTTACGACAAACAATAGATCCTACTGTCTCCTAACGTTCGGGAATGAGACCCCTCGGGCTGAATCGTAGGACCAGAAGCAACACCAGACCCATGGTCAGAAGCCGCATATGGGCGGCGCTGTCCTGAAGGTGGCTCTTGATCACACCGTCGGCCATGCCTGAGGTGATGAAGTCCATCAGCCCGTTGCCCCAGGGTTCGACCTTGATCCAGAGGAACCAGATCAGGAAGCCACCAAGGACAGCGCCCCAGTTGTTGCCCGAGCCCCCCACGATCACCATGACCCAGATGAGGAAGGTGAAGCGCAAGGGGTTGTAGGTGCCGGGTGTCAGCTGGCTGTCCAGTGTCACGATCATTGCGCCCGCAAGGCCGCAGATGGCCGAGCCCAGGATGAATATCTGCAAATGGCGGCGGGTCACGTCCTTGCCCATCGCCTCGGCCGCAACCTCATTGTCGCGGATCGCCCGCATCATCCGGCCCCATGGCGAGTTCAGCGCCTTTTCGGACGCCCAAATGAGCGCGAGCAGGATGACGGTGAAGAGCGCGGCATAAAGCAGCTTCACCACGATGGTCGAGGCCGTCACCGGGTCGGTGCCGAAGCTTGCGGCGCGTTCAACGAAGCTCGTGCTGTTCTGAAGATCGACCTCGTATGGCACGGGACGGGGAATGGAGATGACGTTCTTGACCCCACGGGCCAGCCAGTCCTCGTTCTTCATAACGGCAATAATAATCTCGCCGATGCCAAGCGTCGCGATGGCGAGATAGTCGGAGCGAAGGCCAAGCGCGGTTTTGCCGATCACCCAGGCAGCCCCTGCGGCCAGAAGCCCGCCGACCGGCCAGGCAACAAGGACCGGCAAACCAAGCCCGCCAAGGTTGGAATAGGTCGCGGGTTTAAATGCTTCGACCACCTCGACGGCCGGATCGAAAACCGCACGGAATAGAAAGAACCCTCCGATCAGGGTCACCAGAAGCGCCAAGACCCGCTGACGGCCCTTGAGCCGGTGATTGAGCGCGATGGCAAGCGCAATGATCGCAACGCCCATCAGCAGCGCAAGGATCAGACGGAACCCGCCACCGGCGGTCCAAACCTCGGTCACCGGCGGAGTGGCGATCAGCACAGGCGCAAGACCGCCAAGCGCCACGAAGCCGACGATGCCGACGTTGAAGAGCCCCGCATAACCCCATTGCATGTTCACGCCGAGCGCCAGAATCGCCGAAATCAGCCCCATATTGAGGATGCCGAGCGCAGTGTTCCAACTGGCCGTCATGCCTTCGAAGATGATGAGGAAGGCGACGAAAGCGAAGAGTAGGATGTTGCGCGTGTTCATACCGATTTCCCCTTGAAGAGGCCGGTGGGCTTGAAGAGCAGGACCACGATCAGGATCGCAAATGAAACCGCGAACTTGTAGTCGGTCGAGAGAAGCTGGGCGAGCCCGTCAGGCGCGAGGCTTTCTGGCAGGACATAGGTCGCGACCTTCTTCCAGGCATAAGTGAAGCCGACCTCGGAAAACGCGATCAGAAACCCGCCTGCGATGGCGCCGATGGGGCTGCCGAGACCGCCGACAATTGCAGAGGCAAAGATCGGAAGAAGAAGCTGGAAGTAGTTGAAAGCCTTGAAGGATTTATCAAGGCCGTAAAGCGTGCCCGCGATGGTCGCGAGGCCTGCCGCAATGATCCACGTGACCTTCACCACCCGTTCGGGGTTGATGCCCGACAACAGAGCCAGATCCTCGTTGTCGGAATAGGCCCGCATCGACTTTCCGGTCCGGGTTTTGTTGAGAAACCAGAAGAGAAGTGCCACAACGATCACCGCCGCCACGATGGTCAGCGCCTGCGTTGACTTGAACGCAAGCCCCTCTGCAAGACCGGTCGACTTCTTGAAATCGTTCGCATTCACCAGGAAACGACCGCCATCCGCAAAGCGGATCTCATCGACGCCGATGATGAAGCGGGTGATCCCGTTCATCACGAACATCACACCCATAGAGACAATCACGAGGATCACCGGGGCCGCCTTTTGCTTGCGGTAGAATTGGTAGACCGCCTTGTCGGTCGCCAGCACGAGCCCGGCTGTCAGGGCGATGCCGAAGGGCAGGGCGAGAAGGGCGGTTGGAAGGGGCCCGAAATGGATGCCCATCGACTGGAACCACCAGGTGAAGAGGATCACCATGCCTGTGCCAAAGGCCATCGTGTCGCCATGGGCGAAGTTTGAAAACCGAAGAATTCCGTAGATCAGCGTAACCCCGAGGGCACCGAGCGCAAGCTGTGCGCCGTAAGATGTCGCCGGGATGACGACAAAATTCAAAAGCGCAACGAGCGCATTGAGAATGTCCATGAATCTCCCCTCGCCGGGCGATGGGTTCGCCCTATTCTTTCTTTGATACCGGAATACCACAACCGCCGGTCTCTGCAACCCACCGCAAACGGCGAGCACAGGCAAATAGGTCAGTCATAAAAGGCATTCCCCGCGTCGGGATGTGTCTATGGCCAAGGGAGAGAAACGCGCTGAACGTGCGGGCGGATCAGCTGCCCGCTGAAGAACCGTCAGCGCCAAGGATCGGTTCACTTACCACGACGCAGATACCCGTTCCTTCCGCCGCGCGGCTGCCATCTGCAAAGAACTCATAAACGCCTGTTGAGGTATTGACCGTATAGTTCAGCGAATAGTCGTCACCGAGGAAGAGAAACGTCTTGCTCCCTTCGCCGTCATAAATAAGCGCTTCGACTTGCTGATCCCCGAAGGAAATCATCCCAACCGACGCCTCGTCCGGCTGTGTCAACGTCGCGCTCATTTCCGGGGTTGCGGCATTTTCGATCTGGCATTCATAGGCAAACTCTTTCGCGCCAACGCTGGCCGGAAGTGCGATAGCAATCGCCAAGATACCACTGAAGACCTTCATAACCTGATCACTCCTGCCGAATCCACTCAATCGCAGCTAGCCATCCAATAGGGCTGTAGTTTGTTCAGAATCCGGGTGAGGTTGGGTATTGGGCGACTTCTCTGAACAACCGAAAAGCCGCCACCGCATTGTTTCAATACCGAGCTTAATACCGACCCTGTTTTCACCCTGCCGTTTTCACGCAGTCTCCGCGCTTGTCACCGCGCATGGTGCCCGAGGCCGAGTAATCGTAAAATCCTTCTTCGGTGTGGACCGCATATTGCATGGTGAAGCCTTTACCAACATGCAGAAAGGTCAGCGTATCGAGGCCGCGTAGAACCATCGCCTCTTTCTCGCTGCCGCCGATCCGGATTGTTCCCTTGTCCTGGCCATCAAACTGGATGAGCTGCGCGCCCATTTCCGGCGCCGCTTCATCAGGAGTGCCGCAGTCGAAGACGAGGTCGGCAGCAAAACCGATGGAAGGCAGCATCAAAAAGGCGATGGCCAGGAATTTCATGAGAGGCTCCATAGATGTGTTTCGCGGCGGCTCTAGAAGGTTATTGAGGCCGGACTTTGTCGGGATCGTGAGAGAGTTGCGCTGCCGTTTCCAAAACGCGAACCGTTAGGGTTATGCCGTCTTCATTGTTGCGAAACCGATTAGGCTAATGAAAAGGTAAATCTGCTTAGGCCCCCATCATTCAGGGGACACGCCAAACTCAAGACTTTGACCGGGATATGACGAATCGAGAATCCCGATCCGCAGGCCATGTCGTTTGGTCCGGCGGAAAGAAATCGAACCCGCCGCCGGGCTAAGCCCGGGGCGGGTCCAACACTGTGCCACCACCATTCTTTTCACCCCGCCAGATGGCGGAGCCTTACGACAGACCTAACCTGAGATCTGTTCGCAGGTCCCGTGACCATAACCACTCATGCTGCCCGAGAGCGAGTAATCGTAGGTGCCTTTTTGGGGATGAACGCTATAGTGCAGTGCATAGCCCTCACCAATATACAAGAAAGTCAGCGTCCCAAGGCCGGAATAGACCTCGGCAGGGATCACATCATCACCGGTGATGATGTGACCCCGTTTTTCACCATAGTACTTGGTCAGTTGGGCAACCATTTCGGGATGGGCGGCGTCGGGCGCGCCGCAGTTGAACACCAGATCTCCTGCCAAAGCGGGTATTGGCATAAGCAGGGCAATCGTCGAAACCAGAACTCTCATTACACACACTCCACGACCGAACATGGTCAGGTATGAATATGATCATGAATTTCGTCGGGATTCTGTCGCGAACATGGGATTCATGGGTAGTTAATCATGAACTGAGAACGTTTCCTCCACGTGAAATCAGATTGTTCGCATTCAAACATCATTGGTCAGGAGAGCCCCCAAAGGGTGGCGCAACCATGAGAAGATTCCCTTAAAATTTAGCGCAAATGAGAATCGCCTCTCCCCCTTGAATCGTCGACGCTCTCAAAGATCACTCGCGACTGGCGCTCGTAATACTTTGACATAGCCAGGCTCAGAAAGCCGCCAAATGATTACGCCTGGGATTCAAGCAGCAGACAATATCGCCTTCGGCCACCTATTTGATCAATTTTCAAACAGACGGACGCTAAACTCACGATACGACGGGTCAGACAAATCTGAAATTCGGGTGAACTACTTGCGTCGGGTTGACACTCACCCTCCCAAGAAGGTCCGCCGCACCTCTGGATCGGCCAGCAGCGCCTCGCCGGTATCGGTGTAGCGGTTGGCGCCCTGTACCAGCACATAGCCCATATCGGCGATCTCCAACGCCTGACGGGCGTTTTGTTCGACCATGAGGATCGAAATGCCGGTGCGGGCGACTTCGATGATCCTGTCGAAAAGTTCGTCCATGACGATCGGGGAGACACCAGCGGTCGGCTCGTCGAGCATCAGAAGCTTCGGCTTCGTCATGAGCGCCCGGCCGACGGCGACTTGCTGGCGCTGGCCACCGGACAGTTCCCCGGCAGGTTGGCGGCGCTTGTCCTTCAGGATCGGGAACAGGTCAAAGACCTGCTCCATCGTACCCTTGAAGTCGTCTTTGCGGATGAAAGCGCCCATTTCGAGGTTTTCCTCGACGCTCATCGACGGGAAGACGTTGTTGACCTGCGGCACGAAACCCATGCCCTTGGCAACCCGGTCCTGCGGGGACAGGGCGGTAATGTCCTCGCCGTCCAGCTTCACATGGCCGCTGCGCAGGTTGAGCATTCCGAAGACCGCCTTCATCGCGGTCGATTTGCCCGCGCCGTTAGGGCCGACGATGACCGCGATCTGGCCCTTTTCGACGGTCAGCGTGCAGTCATGCAGGATATCGGCTGCACCATAGCCGCCGGTCATGTTCTCGGCCGCGAGGAACGGGCCGCCGGGGGCAGGGCGCGCGGCGCCTTTGGACTTGGGCATTTCCAGCGTGCCACCACCTTCCTTGGTGATGGAGCGGTCCTTGTTGCCGCGGTCATCCTGATAAGGGTTGGAGGTCTTGCTCATGCTCCGGCCTCCGCCTTGACCTTGTTCTTCAGACCGCGGCCCAGATAGGCCTCAATCACTGCTTCGTTCTGCATGATGCTGTCTGCCGAGCCCTTGGCCAGCACCTTGCCCTCGGCCATGACGATGACCGGGTCGCAGAGGCGACCGATGAAGTCCATGTCGTGTTCGATCACGCAGAACGTATAGCCGCGTTCCTTGTTCAAACGGACGATCGCGTCGCCGATCGTATTCAGGAGCGTACGGTTCACGCCTGCGCCAACCTCGTCCAGAAATACGATCTTGGCTTCGACCATCATCGTGCGGCCAAGTTCAAGAAGTTTTTTCTGACCGCCCGACAGATTGCCGGCACGTTCATCGGCCAAATGAGAAATCGTGAGAAAGTCGAGGACATCATCGGCCTTCTTCGCAAGTTCGGCCTCTTCCTCGCGGATTCGGCCGCGATGGAACCAGGTATTCCACAAAGTCTCGCCCGATTGTGCGGCGGGAACCATCATCAGGTTCTCGCGCACCGTCATCGACGAAAACTCATGCGCAATCTGGAAGGTGCGTAGAAGCCCCTTGTGAAAGAGATCATGCGGCGGCAGGCCGGTGATGTCCTCGCCATCCATGATTACCTTGCCGGAGGTCGGCTGGTAAACACCCGCGATAACGTTGAAAAGCGTGGATTTCCCGGCTCCGTTCGGTCCGATCAGTCCGGTGATCGAGCCCTTGGCGATCTCCATGGATGCACCGCTGACGGCCTGAAAGCCGCCGAAATGCTTGTGCAGATCCTCGACGATGATCATGCGTTTCCCCTATCTTCGCCTGACCGTCGTTGCGGTCGGGAAGTTGTTGTTCTTTATATGGAAAAGCAGCCCGGACGTGCCGGGCTGCCTGTTCGTGTCACTGATATCAGCGGAACTTGACGGTTTCGTACTTGCCGTCCTTGAACTCGATCTCGCGGTAGTTGCCAGCCGATTCACCCGGTCCGATCAGTTCCACCGCCGAGGCGCCGACATAGTCAATGTCCTCACCGGCAGCGATCAGGTCGAGCGCCTTGCCCAGTTCACCCGGGAAGATCTCGGTACCCGGTGCGTTGGCGATGTCCATGACCTTGCCGGCGAAATCAGCCGAGTTGGACGAATTTGCTGCCGCCATCGACAACATGATCAGTGCTGCCGCGTCGTAGCTTTCCGGTGCAAAGGGGCCTGTACCCTCGAACCCAGCGGCCGCCGCCATTTCCTGGAAGATGCCGGCACCGGCGCTGTCGGTGCCCGGATAGGCGCCATAGGAGCCGTTGATCTCGGCGCCGAAGTTCTCGTTGAGTTTCTCACCAACCATCCCGTCGGGGAAATAGAAGGTCGAGAATGCGCCGGTATCGAGCGCCGCGCGGGTAATGCCAGAGCCGCCCTGATCGACATAGCCCGCAACCACCAGCACGTCACCGCCAGCAGAGGCCAGCGCGCCGACTTCAGCCGAGTAATCCGCCTTGCCGTCCTCATGCGCAGACGAAATGGTCACCGTGCCTCCGGCCTCTTCCCAGTTGCGCTGGATCGCTTCGGCCAGACCTTTGCCATAGTCGTTGTTGGTGTACGTGATGGCAATCGACGAAACACCCTTCTCCTTCAGGATGTCACGAACAATTTCACCCTGACGCGCATCGGACGGCGCTGTGCGGAAGAACAGACCGTTGTCCTCGGCCGTCGAAAGGCCGGGCGAAGTGGCCGAAGGCGAAATCATCACGATACCGTTCGGCACGGCGACGTTTGCAAGGATCGCGCCGGTCACGCCCGAACAGTCGGCCCCCATGATCGCAGAGACCTTGTCGGTCGTCACCAGACGCTCGGCGGCGGCAGTTGCAGCAGCGGCGTCGACACAGGTCGAGTCACCACGGATCGAGGTCACGGTGGACCCGCCCAGCAGCTTGCCCGAGTCGGATACTTCCTTCATCGCCAGTTCAGCACCGGCACCCATCGCCGGGGTGATCGATTCCAGCGGGCCGGTGAAACCAAGGATCGTGCCGATCTTGATGTCTTCGGCACCGGCGGCACCGGCGGTCAACGCGGCAATCGCGGTGGCGGTCAGGATTTTTTTCATTTCATTACTCCCATTGTTGGACCTTTGTCCTGACGGCACGTTAGTTTGGGCTGTCGGAAAAGAAAAGCCACTCCCGGCATCAGGTTGGCATCGGTTTACGCGGCGTTTTAGTGCGAAATCAACGATTCTGAACCGACATTAACAAAGCTCCGTATCGGGCCGGCAAAGTGCCGCCCAAACCGGTGATTTGTCACATTTTACCGAACGGATCGGTCAGAACGACAGGCGCGGCGTGATGATGGCCGAGGTGCCATGCGACCCGCGCTCGCGATACGGCGTGGTCTGATAGTGGGCCCGGTAGCATTTCGAGAAATGCGAAGGGCTGGCAAAGCCGCAGGCCAGCGCAACGTTGATCACGCTCATATCGGTCTGCATCAGCAGGTTGCGCGCCTTTTGCAGCCTCAGTTCCATGTAATAGCGCTTGGGGCTGCGGTTCAGGTAGCGGCGGAACAGTCGTTCAAGCTGTCGCGTCGACATGCCGACATCTTCGGCAAGGTCGGCGGGGCTGATCGGGTCCTCGATGTTCTGCTCCATCATCTGGATGACCTGCGAAAGCTTCGGATGCCGGACGCCGATCCGGGTCGGGATCGACAGGCGCTGAGTGTCCTGGTCGGTGCGGATAGAGGAGTAGATGAGCTGGTCGGCCACGGCGTTGGCTACATCCTCACCATGATCATCGGCGATGAGTTTCAGCATGAGGTCGATGGAGGCTGTGCCCCCGGCGGTGGAGATGCGGTTGCCATCCACGACGAATACCGACTTGGTCAGTTTCACCTCGTCAAACTCTTCAAGGAAACTGTCCTGGTTCTCCCAGTGAATGGTCGCGCGCTTTCCGTCGAGGAGTCCGGCTTTGGCCAGTGAATAGGCCGCTGTACAAAGTCCGCCGATGGCGACGCCACGCCGCGCCTCGCGTCTCAGCCAGTTGACCACGGCCTTGGTGGTGGCAAGTTGCACGTCGATGCCGCCACAGACGAGGACTGTATCCTCGCGGTTGACCTCCTCGAGTCCCATGTCGAGCTTGAAGGCGGCGCCATTCGAACAGCGCACTTCTGAGCCGTTCTCGCCAGCCAGAAGCCACGTATAGGCGGTCTTGCCCATGACCCGGTTCGCGATGCGCAGAGGTTCAATGGCACAGGCGAAGCAAAGCATGGTGAACTGGTCAAGAAGGACGAATACAAACCTTCTCTGTTTCGGTGTTCCACCGGCGTCTTTTGTACCTTTAGTGGGACCGACCACCATTATCCGACCCCATTCTGTCGTTTTACGGACAAAAGCACTATTTTTTGTCTGCCCGCAAGTTGCATTTGCGGGGATATCGGTTTGCAAGGGCCGGGGCGCTTCGCGTATAAGCCGCCCGTTATCGCTAAAGCCTGCGAGGAGGTTGAGATGTCGAAGGGCTGGAAAAAATCCGATTGGCGCGTAAAGCCGCGGGTGCAGATGCCCGATTATCCGGACACTTCGGCTGTGCAGGCCGTCGAGGCTCAGCTTGCCAAGATGCCACCCCTGGTTTTTGCAGGCGAGACGCGAAAGCTCAAGCGGACGTTGGGTGAGGTGGCCGAGGGCAGGGCGTTCCTTCTGCAGGGCGGCGACTGTGCGGAAAGCTTCGCGGAATTCTCCGCTGACAATATCCGCGACACGTTCAAGGTCATTCTTCAGATGGCCATCGTACTGACCTGGGGCGCCAAGCTTCCGGTTGTAAAAATCGGCCGGGTGGCCGGTCAGTTCGCCAAACCGCGCTCGGCCCCGATGGAGACGATCGGCGGCGTTGAATTGCCCTCCTACAGGGGCGACATCATCAACGGCTTCGACTTTACCGCGGATGCCCGCGTGCCCGACCCGGCGCGGATGCTGCAGGCCTACACGCAGGCGGCGGCCTCACTGAACCTGTTGCGGGCGTTCTCGACCGGTGGTTTCGCGGACATGCACCGGGTCCAAAGCTGGATCGCCGGGTTCACCGATGAAGACGAGGCCAAGAAATACCGCGAAGTCGCGACCCGCATTCAGGATGCGATGGATTTCATGGCCGCAGCCGGTGTCACCTCGGACACTGTCCATGCGATGGCGACGGTTGATTTCTACACCAGCCACGAAGCGCTGCTTCTAGAATACGAAGAGGCGCTCTGCCGCATCGATTCGACAACGGGCCTGCCCGTCGCTGGCTCTGGTCACATGATCTGGATCGGCGACCGCACCCGGCAGCCGGACGGAGCGCACGTCGAATTCGCGCGCGGTGTGCAGAACCCGGTTGGCCTGAAATGCGGACCGTCGATGACCACCGACGACCTGAAGATCCTGCTGAACAAGCTCAACCCGGATAACGAGGCCGGGCGGCTGACGCTTATCGCACGTTTCGGCGCGGGCAAGGTCGGAGATCATCTGCCGCGCCTGATCCGCACTGTCGAGGAAGAAGGGGCGAAGGTTGTCTGGACCTGCGATCCGATGCACGGCAACACGATCAAGGCGGCCTCGGGTTACAAGACCCGGCCCTTTGACAGCGTTCTGCGCGAGGTGCATGAGTTCTTTGGCGTTCACAAAGCCGAAGGCACGATCCCCGGTGGCGTGCATTTCGAAATGACCGGCAAGGACGTGACGGAATGCACCGGCGGTGTGCGCGCTGTGACGGATGAGGATCTGTCCGACCGGTATCACACGGCCTGCGATCCGCGCCTGAACGCCTCGCAATCGCTGGAACTGGCGTTTCTCGTGGCTGAAGAACTTCAGGGCCGGCGGGCAATGCAAAAAGCGGCGGGCATGTAGCCCGCCGCAGTCACTCGTTACAGATCCAGTATCAGGCGGCCCAATGGGGCCGCCTTTTTTCTCAGGTCTAGTGCGACACGACGAGTTTCAGGTGTCCCCGGCTGCGGATCACCGTCGACATGCTGCCGGAATAGGGCGTCGGCGGTTCGGCGAATCCATCGGGAAACGGATGACGAAGCGGCCGCCGTTGTGTTTGCGGCGCGATTTCGATCGGGTTGACCACGCAATCCATCAAGTCAAACCGGCGAGGTGCCCGGCCAATCGGCCCCTCGGCCATGAAACAGCCCAGTGCGCGGCTGATATCTCCTAGGTCGCTTTTCAGCGGCAGGATCAGAAGCTTCGCCAGCATTTCAGGTTTGCCAAAACCGGTTTCTGCCCTGAGCGTAAGTTCGACCGTCTTCGGCCCCGAAAAAACCACCTGAAGGATATCTGAAACCTCGGTTCTGGACTTCGGTGTAAACAGCGCAGTGAGCGGCATGCCGCGCACCTCCATACCCATCAGGTCGTTCAGATGCATACCCGCCAGACGGAACCGGGCCACCTGTGGCGCTATGCGTTCAAGAACGAATGCGTATTCCAGCGCGTGTTCAATGCCACGCGGATCTATCTCTGACCGGAACGGAACCTCACGTCCGTCCCGCAAGGCTTCCCAATAGGCGCGAATTTCCGAGATGTACTGAAATCTCATCACCGACAGCTTTCACAAAGCCGGAGACGCCCTATCCGACAAACGATTTCACCCCTCGACCGCGGCGACCGGTCGTCTGCGCACAAAGTCCCCCGACCCACCATCGCGTTGTCGCCATGGTCAGCTTTTGTTAACTCTACGAGCAGAATGATTACTCAATTCTTAATATACCCGCTCCGGCGGCAAACGGAGGCGCAAAAGTATTAAATGGTAAACGCATGTCTGGTCTCGATGACGGGTTTCGCTACGCGCCGCGGAGAGGGTGAAGGATTCGGTTGGACTTGGGACGTCCGGTCGGTGAACGGCAAGGGGTTCGACCTGCGGCTGCGTCTTCCCGACTGGATCGACGGGCTGGAGCCCGCCGTGCGTGCCGCCGTCGCCAAAGTGGCCGGACGCGGCAACATCACGCTGACACTGAAGCTGGCGCGCGATACGGGCAGCGAGGCGCTGCGCGTCAACGCTGCAGGACTCGACGCCGTTCTGACCGCGCTGACCACGGTTCGGGCCCGGGCAGAGGCGGCCGGATTGGAACTGGCAACGCCGAGCACCGCAGAAATTCTGGCGCTGCGCGGCGTCACCGATCAGGGGGGCGACACGGAAGAAACGGGGCCTCTTCTCAAAGCCCTGCTCAACGACCTGACCCCACTCCTGTCGGATTTCGCGGCCATGCGCGCAGCGGAGGGCAGGGCGCTGGGAGAGGTGATCAGCGGCCAGATCGCCCGTATTGAGACCTTGACGACCGAGGCAAAGGCCGCTGCCGATGCGCGCCGGCCAGAAATGGAGCGGACTTTGCGCGAGAACCTCGCCCAGGTGCTCGCCGGTGCGGCAGAAGCCGACCCGGCAAGGGTCGCACAGGAACTCGCGCTCTTGGCTGTTAAGGCTGATGTGACCGAAGAACTTGACCGGTTGTCCGCCCATATCGACGCCGCCCGTGAGCTTCTCGCAGAGCCGGGCGCGGTCGGCCGCAAGCTCGATTTTCTGATGCAGGAATTCATGCGCGAGGCGAATACTCTTTGCTCGAAGTCGGGCAATGCGGTGCTGACCCGGATCGGGCTTGACCTCAAGACCGTCATCGACCAGATGCGCGAGCAGGTTCAGAACGTGGAGTGACAATGAAACGCAAGGGTTTGCTAATCATCCTCTCTTCGCCCTCTGGGGCGGGTAAATCGTCACTGGCGAAAAGGCTGATGCAATGGGACCCGACGCTGCGATTTTCCGTCTCGGCCACGACCCGCAAACCCCGCAATGGGGAGGTGGACGGGAAGGACTATTATTTCCGGTCGCGCGAAGAGTTTGAAGCGATGGTCGCCGCGGGCGAGATGCTTGAACATGCCGAGGTCTTCGGCAATTTCTACGGTTCGCCAAAGGGACCGGTCGAACAGGCCATGAAAGAGGGGCGAGACACGCTCTTTGACATTGACTGGCAGGGTGGCCAGCAGATCCGCCGGTCGTCGCTCGCCAAGGATGTGGTGTCCATCTTCATCCTGCCGCCCTCTATCGCCGATCTTGAGGCGCGCCTACGCAATCGCGCGCAGGACAGCGATGAGGTCATCGCGGGCCGCATGGCAAAAAGCCGGGATGAGATCAGCCACTGGGGCGAATATGACTATGTGATCATCAATCGCGATCTGGACGTAGCTGAAGATGAGTTGAAAACCATCCTCAAGGCCGAACGCGCCAAGGCAGACCGGCAACCGGGCCTGACGGAATTCGTGCGCAGCCTCAATTCGGAGTTCGACAACAGATGATCTATGAACTGGAAGGGATCGCCCCCGAAATAGCCGAGGACGCCTGGGTTGCCCCCGATGCCAACGTAATCGGCAAAGTGGTGCTGGAGGCGGGGGCGAATGTCTGGTTCGGCTCGACGTTGCGCGGCGACAATGAGGAAATCCGCGTGGGGCGCGGCTCCAATATTCAGGAAAACTGCGTTCTGCATACCGATATGGGGTTTCCTCTGACCATCGGTGCGGATTGCACCATCGGCCACAAGGCAATGCTCCACGGCTGCACGATTGGCGACGGCAGCCTGATCGGCATGGGGGCGACCGTTCTGAACGGCGCAAAGATCGGCAAGGGCTGCCTGATCGGGGCGAACGCGCTCATTACTGAGGGCAAAGAAATTCCCGACGGCAGCCTCGTCATGGGTGCGCCGGGCAAGGTAGTGAGGGAACTCGATGATAGTGCACGCGCGCGGCTCTTGGCCTCAGCCGCGCATTACCGCGCCAATGCGGCCCGGTTCCGCACCGGGCTGAAACCCGTCTGAAACGGTCAGTCAGTCTCGTCTAGCACGATCAGATCAATCGTGATTTCAAGGTTTTGACGGCGGATTTCTGCAATGACCTCCCCGGCGTCGGGAAGGGGCGGTGTCACGGCGTAAAGACGTCCGCCGAATCCCAGCCGGATCAGTCTTGCGGCAAGGTCGAGCACGTCCCACTGGCGTTCGAAAAGCGGACCAATGACGATGTCGGGGGTGGCGCGGGCCAGGAAAACCAGATCGAGTTCACCGAACTTTATGGTTTCCACACTGGCATTTGCGCGGTCACGGATCACGTCGGCCACTCGTGGCGGAAGATCAACAGCGACCACCCGGAGTATTCGACCGCTGTCATTCTCAAACGACGACAAGACTTCCGCGCAGGCGGGCTGCATCGGATCGCTCTTGGCGCGCGACATGTTCGGCCTTCTTTGTGGAACTATGGCCGTCAACGCCGTTGCGTTGGGTGGTGCCATGGTATGATCTTCGGTCCTACTAAAAGTTTAGCACATCGGCCGGGCCGAGAAAAGTCGCACAACCGACGGATTTACTTTTAATATTTGCTGTCGCAGGTTTGGCTGTATTGGCAGACGATTAACGGAGCACTGGCATGCAGGCGGGTCTTGCACGGGATTTTCTGGAAGCGGTCCCGATGCCGTTGATGCTTGTCGGCACCGATCAGAGGGTACTGGCCGCCAATCGGGCCGTGTCCGATCTGTTTGGCGTTGCAATTGAGGGCCGCAGTTGCAGTGCCTTTCTTCGGCACCCGGCCTTTCTGACTGGTCTGGAGGAATGCCTGAGCGGGCAGGGCAAACGCAGTGCGAGGATCACCCTGTCGGGCAACACGCAGGATACCCACCTGTCAGTGACCTATGCGCCGGTCGAACACGAAGGTGGCCCCAGCGTTCTTGTCGCCCTGGAGGATCTGACCGCGTTGGAACAGGCCGTCGCCATGCGCCGCGATTTCGTCGCCAATGTCAGCCACGAATTGCGCACCCCCCTGACTGCGCTTGTCGGCTTCATAGAAACGTTGCGTGGCGCAGCCCGCGACGACCCCAACGCCCGCGACCGGTTTCTTGGTATCATGGAGCGGGAAGCGGGCCGGATGATCCGGCTGGTCAACGATCTACTTTCCCTGAGCCGGGTGGAGGCGGAGGAGCGTCGACGCCCTGCCAAGGCGGTGGACATCCTTGCCCTTCTGCGCACGGCTCTGGTGACGCAACAGGAAGCGGCAAAGGCCGGTGGCATCGCGCTGACGCTGACCGCAGATTCAGACGTGGTGAACCTGCCGGGTGATGCCGATCAGTTGACGCAGGTCTTCCACAACCTTCTTGAGAACGCGATGAAATACGGCGGCTCCGGCAAAGATGTCACCGTTCGTGTGTCGGAGATTGAACGCGAGCCGGTTCTGAAGGGACCAGCAGTGCAGGTGGAAGTCATCGACCGCGGCGAGGGAATCGACCCGCTGCATCTGCCGCGACTCACTGAACGGTTCTACCGGGTCGATACTCACCGCAGCCGCGAACAGGGGGGAACCGGACTTGGGCTCGCGATTGTAAAACATATCGTCAACCGCCACCGCGGGCGATTGAGGATCGATAGCGAATTGGGAAAAGGCAGTAGATTCATCGTTATACTGCCGAAGGGCTGAACTGGTTCAGCAACTCGTCCAGCCAAACCACTCGGTCGCTGTCATGAAACCGTTACGCAAGTGTCACAAAAGCATTTCCAGCCGGGTCTAGAGAGCGGCCAAGGTCGCCAGGGGGCGGCCAGAACCCGACTTGCAGGAGTATGCAATGAAAACCGTGAAGCTCGCCACCTCGGTCCTCGCGCTCGCAGCCGTTGCTGGCGCCGCCCAGGCCCGCGACCAGATTCAGATCGCCGGTTCCTCGACCGTTCTGCCCTACGCGACCATCGTCGCCGAAGCCTTCGGCGAAAACTTCGACTTCCCGACGCCGGTCGTGGAATCGGGTGGTTCCTCGGCTGGCCTTAAGAAGTTCTGCGAAGGCGTGGGCGAGAACACGATCGACATCGCCAACGCCTCGCGCGCGATCAAGGAGAGCGAAGTCGCCGCCTGCGCCGAAAACGGCGTGACCGAGATCATCGAGGTCCGCATCGGCTATGACGGGATCGTCTTTGCCTCGGACATCAACGGCAACGGTTTCGAATTCACCCCGGAAGACTGGTACAAGGCTTTGGCCGCCGAGGTCGTCGTGGACGGTGAGGTTGTCGCCAACCCCTATACCAAATGGTCCGAAGTGAACCCGGCTCTGCCCGAGCAGGAGATCATGGCCTTCATCCCGGGCACCAAGCACGGCACCCGCGAAGTCTTCGAGGAAAAGGTGATCATCGCGGGCTGCGAAGCGACCGGCGCGATGGAAGTCCTGACCGCCGCCAAGGGCGATGAGGATGCCGCCGAGAAGGCCTGCATCACGCTGCGCAGCGACAACCGCGCGGTCGATATCGACGGCGACTATACCGAAACGCTGGCGCGCATCTCCTCAAACAAGGACGGGATCGGCGTCTTCGGTCTCGCGTTCTTTGAGAACAACACCGACAAGCTTCAGGTCGCGACCATGTCCGGCGTGACGCCTTCGGTAGAGACCATCGCCAGCGGTGACTACCCGGTCTCGCGCCCGCTCTTCTTCTACGTGAAGAAGGCGAATATCGAGCTAATCCCAGGCCTCAAGGACTATGCCGAGTTCTTCGTCTCCGACGACATGGCAGGCCCGGACGGCCCGCTCGCCGAATACGGCCTTGTGTCGGACCCGGAACTGGCCGCGACGCAGGAAGCGGTTGCCGGCGAAGAGCTGATGAACTGATAACGTACCGGTCCGACGCGGGACGTCCCGCGCCGGACCACCCCATGAAGAAAGCTGCCCGATGACACTTGGAATGGTCTTCCTGATCCTGGCCGCGCTGGCGCTGGCCGGGTTTTTCCTTGGCCGGGGCAGGGCGCTCGCGGTGGCGGGTGGCGATGCCCGGCGGCTGCACTCGCTACCGTCCTATTTCGGCTGGCAGGCGGTTCTGTTCCTCGCGCTGCCTGCGCTTGGTCTCACGGCGCTCGCCGCCTTCGGAGGCGTCCTGCGCCATCCCGCGACCGGCTGGGTGGCGCTTGGCCTCGGCGTGATCGGCATGGGGGCTGCACTCTGGAACACCGGCACCGAGGTCCGCGCGCGCAATATTGTCGAGACCTGCGTCAAGGGGCTCCTGATCCTCTCATCTTTCATCGCCATCGCCACGACGCTGGGCATCGTCCTGTCGATGCTTTTCGAAACCGGGCAATTCTTCCGGCAATACCAGTGGACCGATTTCTTCTTCGGGACTGTATGGCAGCCGAATTTCCGGGGCGGGTCCGACCTTGGCATCCTGCCGCTTCTCTGGGGGACGCTCTACATTTCGGTCATCGCGCTGCTGGTCGCCGTGCCCATCGGGCTTTTCGCCGCGATCTACATGTCCGAATATGCCGGGCCCAAATTCCGCAGCTTTGCCAAACCGGCGATTGAGATGCTGGCCGGCATTCCGACCATCGTTTACGGCCTTTTCGCCCTGATCACCGTCGGCCCGATGCTGCGCGATTACTTCGCCCAGCCTTTGGGTCTTGGCACCTCGGCCTCCTCGGTGATGACGGCGGGGCTTGTCATGGGCGTGATGATTATCCCCTTCGTCTCCTCGCTCTCCGACGACATCATCAATGCCGTGCCGCAGTCCTTACGTGACGGGTCGCTCGGCCTTGGTGCCACGCAATCCGAAACCATCCGTCTGGTCGTCCTTCCGGCCGCCCTGCCGGGGATCGTGGGCGCGGTGCTGCTGGCCGCGTCCCGTGCCGTCGGTGAAACCATGATCGTGGTTCTGGGGGCAGGCGCGGCGGCGAAGCTCAGCCTCAACCCCTTTGAGGCGATGACGACAATGACCGTTAAGATCGTCAGTCAGCTGACCGGCGACACCGATTTCGCGGCACCCGAGACGCTGGTGGCCTTCGCCCTTGGCCTGACGCTCTTCGTCTTCACGCTGGGGCTGAATGTGCTGGCCCTCTACATCGTGCGCAAATACCGGGAGCAGTACGAATGACCGCGAAAACCTCGCTCCTGACCCCGGACGCGCGAACAAAACGCCGCAATGCGGCCGAAGCGCGGTTCCGCCTTTACGGGTTGATCGCCGTTGCCGTCGCAGTCATCGCGCTTGCCGGGCTTCTGGTTTCGATCTTCGGCAACGGTTCCTCGGCCTTCCGCCAGACGACGCTCCATCTGGAAATCCCGCTGCCGGAAGACAAGCTTGACAAATCCGGCACACGCGATCTCGAGGTGATGAAGAAGGTCACCACGATCGGCTATGCAAAGGTGCTGGCCAATGCGCTCGAGGCGCAGCTTGACGCGCAGGGGATCTCTGTTGAGGGGTTGAAGTCCAAGGACATCTCCAAATTCCTCTCTGAAGAAGCCCCGGCGACACTCCGCAATCAGGTGCTGGAAGACCCGAGCCTTGTCGGCCAGAAAATCACGCTGGAACTGCTCGTCGGCGGACGGATCGACGGCTACTACAAAGGCCGCGTAACGCGTGAAACCGCGCTTCTGGACAAGAACGTCTCGACCGCACAGCTAGACCTCGCGGACGCGCTGAAGGAGATGGGCCTTCTCCATACGTCTTTCAACTGGGGCTTTGTCACGGCCCCCGATGCGTCGGAAAAGCGACCCGAGGCAGCCGGTCTTGGCGTGGCGATCATCGGGTCCTTCTACATGATGATCGTGGTTCTGGCACTCGCGCTGCCCATCGGTGTGGCAACTGCGGTCTATCTTGAGGAATTCGCGCCGAAGAACCGCTTCACCGATATCATCGAAGTCAATATTTCCAACCTTGCCGCAGTACCCTCCATCGTCTTCGGCATCCTTGGCCTCGCTGCCTTCATCAATTTCGCAGGCCTCCCGCAATCGGCGCCAATCGTCGGCGGCCTCGTCCTGACGCTGATGACGCTGCCGCGCATTATCATCCCGGCGCGAGCAGCACTGAAGGCTGTGCCACCATCGATCCGCGCCGCGGCCCTTGGGGTTGGCGCTTCAAAGATGCAATCGGTCTTCCACCACGTCCTGCCGCTCGCGGCCCCGGGCATCCTGACCGGCATGATCATCGGGCTTGCACAGGCGCTGGGGGAAACCGCGCCCCTGCTTCTTATCGGCATGGTCGCCTTCGTCCGAGATTATCCCGGCGCGCCGATGGAGGGGTTCTTCGACCCCGCCACCGCGCTTCCGGTGCAGATCTACAACTGGACCCAGCGCGCCGACCCGGCCTTTGTCGAACGGGCCTCCGGCGCGATCATCGTCCTTCTCATCTTCCTTCTCGCCATGAATGCCGTCGCGATCCTTCTGCGGCGCAAGTTCGAACGGCGCTGGTAAAAATGGCGGAGACTGCCACAATGAACGTTATGCGACAGACAGACGACGCCACCGCCACGGCGGAGATCAAGATCGCCGCCAAGGGCGTGCAAGTCTATTACGGTGACAACCACGCCATCAAGGATGTGGATGTCGATATCGCCGACCGTACCGTCACGGCCTTCATCGGCCCGTCGGGCTGCGGCAAGTCGACCTTCCTGCGTTGCCTCAACCGGATGAACGATACGATCGACATCTGCCGGGTGGAGGGCAAGATCACGCTCGATGGCGAGGACATCTACGACAAGCGTGTCGACCCGGTGCAGTTGCGCGCCAAGGTCGGCATGGTGTTCCAGAAACCGAACCCGTTTCCGAAATCTATCTATGACAACGTCGCCTACGGTCCCCGTATCCATGGCCTCGCGCGCGGCAAGGCAGAGCTTGACGAGATCGTCGAAAACTCGCTCCGCCGCGCAGCTCTCTGGGGTGAGGTCAAGGACCGCCTGAACGCGCCGGGCACCGGGCTTTCCGGGGGCCAGCAGCAGCGGCTTTGTATCGCTCGCGCCGTCGCGACCTCACCCGAGGTCCTCTTGATGGACGAACCCTGTTCGGCGCTCGACCCGATCGCAACCGCGCAAGTGGAGGAACTGATCGACGAACTGCGCTCGCGCTTTGCCGTCGTCATCGTCACCCATTCGATGCAGCAGGCTGCCCGCGTCAGTCAGAAGACCGCGTTCTTCCATCTCGGCAATCTGGTCGAGTTCGGCGAGACCGGGCAGATCTTCACCAACCCGCGCGACCCGCGCACCGAAAGCTACATTACCGGCCGGATCGGCTGAGGAGAGCGAGATGAACGAACAACATATCCTGCGCGCTTTCGACCGTGATCTGGAGGCGATCCAGGCGATGGTGATGAAGATGGGCGGCATGGTCGAGGCAGCGATCCTCGACGCGGCCCAGGCGCTTGAGACGCGGGACGAGGAACTGGCCACCAAGGTGCGGGCCGGGGACAAGGCCATTGACGCGTTGGAGGAGCGGATCAACGAAGAGGCGGCGCGCCTGATAGCGCTGCGGGCACCGGCTGCCTCGGACCTTCGCACCGTCCTGTCCGTCCTGAAGATCACGAACAGCCTTGAGCGCGTCGGTGACTATGCCAAGAACATGGCCAAGCGGTCGAACGTACTGGGTCAGATGACAGCCATCAGCGGGGCGGGCGGATCGCTCCGTCGCATGTCGAAGGCCGTGGTGCAAATGATCTCGGACGCGCTCGATGCGTACAACACCCGCGACGCGGCACTGGCCGAGGACGTGCGCAATCGTGACCGCGAGGTCGACCAGATGTACAATGCGCTCTTCCGTGAGTTTCTGACCCATATGATGGAAGACCCGCGCAATATCACCGCCTGCATGCATCTGCATTTCATCGCCAAGAACATCGAGCGGATGGGCGATCATGCGACGACGGTTGCGGAACAGGTGATTTATCTTGTGACCGGAGAAATGCCCGGCGAAAAGCGGCCAAAGGCCGACAGCGTAACAACAATCGGTGTGGAGGACGCTTGAGATGCCCGCCCCGAGCGTATTGGTGGTTGAGGATGAACCCGCGCAACGGGAAGTTCTGACCTACAATCTGGAAGCCGAGGGGTTTCGGGTCGCCCAGGCTGACAACGGCGAAGAGGCGCTGTTGCTGGTGGCCGAAGAAACACCGGATCTGATTGTACTCGACTGGATGTTGCCCAACGTTTCGGGGATCGAAGTCTGTCGCCGATTGAAATCCAAGCCCGAAACCAAGGGTGTTCCGATCATCATGCTGTCGGCACGGTCCGAAGAGGTTGATCTGGTGCGCGGGCTGGAGACCGGGGCGGATGACTACATGGTCAAGCCTTATTCGGTCGTCGAACTGATGGCTCGCGTCCGTACTCAATTGCGCCGGACACGGCCCTCCAGTGTCGGCGAGGCGTTGGAGTTTGAGGACATTACGCTCGACCCCGAGACGCACAGGGTTATTCGGGCCGGCCATAACCTGAAACTTGGTCCGACCGAGTTCCGGCTGTTGACGACTTTCATGGAAAAGCCCGGAAGGGTCTGGCCGCGCGACCAGCTTCTGGACCGCGTTTGGGGGCGCGACATCTATGTCGATACCCGCACCGTCGATGTCCATGTCGGCCGGCTTAGAAAGGCACTTTGCGCCTTTGGTGGCGACGATCCGATCCGGACGGTGCGCGGAGCGGGTTACGCGCTCGGATAAGGCGTAGCGAGACCGTACGCCGCGAATGTCCCGCGAAACGATGGGAGTTTCGGCATCTCTGTGGCATGTCGAGTTTGCGTTGAATCAGAAGCTGAAATTTGTCGTTCGAATTCTGCGGCTTACACCTGAAAGACTCTCAACATATCCTAAGGTGTGGTCAACGGCGCCAGATTTGTGACGCCTGTGGCGGCTGCACGGGCCAAGTCCGGGTCGAGCGACATGGGCACGTATTCACCCCGTCGCCAGAGAACGCTCAAATCGTCGTAGTGCCGTGACAGAGGATGACCGGACTGACCTGTGGATATGATAAACACTGAACTGTCCGGATCGGCAAAGTCGTAGACTCCGCGATAACCCGCGCCGTTTACGTTCTGGAACGGGTCCGGCCCGGTGCCTGACGACAAACCCCGGTCAAGCGTATGGTCGCCGCCGCTCGTCGATTGCCGGATATTGACGAACCAGTTCAGGACCGGTGTGCGTCCCAGCACTGGATGATCATGCGTTGCCTGATGTGCGTCGCCCCAACGCCAGCTTTCAACGTTTGGCCCATAACGCTCGGACAAATCCAGAAGCGCATCGTCAAGCGACATGCGTGCAATATCCGTACAGCTTTCCGTAGAGGCGGACTGCATCACGTCGCACCACCGTGCCGCGCCGTCAATATCGCGGAAGACCCGCTCGAGGAACAGGGGCTCGACATGGGTAAAGGCATCGGCAAGCGGCCCGAGTTCATCCCTGATCAGTCTGTTCTGCAAAGCCCGCACCCAGGCCGCGTAGATCAGCGGTTCGGGTAGATGCTCGTTCATGTCGCCGTCCCACTCGGCGAGCACTTCCAACGCGCGCTGGCGGAGCCGCTCAGGCGTTCCGGCGGGTGCAGCCTCACCCGTGAACCACAGGTCGGCGGCAATGAGCGGCAGGATTGTACGCGCCGCGGGTGACACGGTATCAAGCTGGGCGGCGATGAAGCTTTCGCGGCTATGCACCTCGCGTTCCTGCATCAGACGGGTCCAGCGCTGCACCCGTTGGGTGTCACCCCAATTAAAACTCACATGGCGCGGGAACGGGCGATCAACGGTCTTGTTGTTGGTATTGCCAACGATGCCACCTATGGGGTCAACGAAACGGGGATTAAGAGCGTAGGGCAGATAGCCCTGCCATCGGTTCTGCGTCATCCAGCCAAGCGACGGCAGACGCCCCTGTCCGTTCATGCCCGCGTCACGTGCCGGCATCTTGCCGAACATCACCATTGCGACGCCGTCCTGATCGGCCATAGTCACATTCATCGCCGGGGCCACATAGTCCTTTCCGACAGCAATGCCCTCCGCGACCGAACGGGCTTGCATCAGACGGATCGCGGCGCTCATCGTCGTATCGGCGGGATCGAGCGCCGTCCAGTTCAGCGCCGCGACATGGTTGCGCGGTGTGACTGTATCAAGGTCCATATGGCTGCCGGGCAGGATCGGTCCGTTGTCGCTCCAGCGCAAAGTAACCGTGATCGGCGCTGCATCCTTGATCTCAATGATCGTCCGCCGGCTTTGAAATGTCTTCCACCCGTCCGGCGTCCGGTATCGTTCGGGATCGGCGGGGTTCAACTCCTCCAGATGAATGTCCTGATCATCCATCCAGGCCGCGCTGATGCCCCAGCCAAGACTGGCATTCCGGCCGGTGAGGATCGCGGGAATTCCGGGAATGGTCGCGCCGATTACTCCGCCAGATGCCAGATCCAGACGAGCCAGATACCATAGTGAGGGTGCTGTGAAGTCGAAATGAGGATCATTGGCCAGAAGCGACCCGCCCGCCGCCGACCGGTCAGGGGCTGCGGCCCAGGCATTCGATGCGCCTGCAAAGACAGGCTCCCTCAGGGGCGACAAGGGGTCGTTTTCGAACGTCAGCGCTGCATAGGACCGTCTTACTCCGGGCACGAGGCTCGCATATGGGGGCAGAGCAGCGACGCCCTCTCCGGGAACATCTGGCAGCAAATCCTGCGCCCAATCGTTGGACAAAAGCGATATCCGTGCACGCAAAATCTCGGCCCGGGCCTGCGCGGTCGTCTTCAGTGCCATCAATTTCAGGATCGCGATGGAATCGGTGGGTTGCCAATAGGCAATCTCGTTCGAGAACAGGAACAGTTCCGGTGCGCCGCGGCCCTTCGCTTCTTCGTTCACGATACTGATCCAGGCATTGACGCCGCGCGAATACGCCTCCAACGCCGCGCGCGTCTCATCGTCCTGTGCGCCAAGGGACTGGCTTGCCAGGCCATAAAGATCGAAGCGGCGCATCAGTTCGTCGGTTTTTGCGGTGCGGGTGCCGAAAACTTCCGACAACCGCCCCTGCACGGTGCGCCTTTGCACGATCATCTGCCAGAGTCGGTCCTGCGCATGGGCGAAACCCAGGGCAAAATAGACATCCCCGTCGGACGCGCCAAAGATGTGTGGCACGTCGGCAGTATCGCGCACGATCTCGACCGGCGCATCGATGCCATCCAGACGGTAATCCTCATCATAGTCGGGCAGGGACCGCGTCGCGAAATAATAGGCGAGCGTGATCACGCCCGCGGACAGCAGCAGGAGCCCCGAGAATATCCGCAAGAGCCAACGAAACGCGGTAAGCATGATACTCCGCAACGACAGACCGCACCGGCGCGCCCGCCGACGCCGGAGCTCGCAACCGGTTGACGGCACGGGCAGGGCGGTTAACTAGGGTAGAATGGTCCGAACCGCAATGATCTTGGGAGGATAGGATGGCGAAGCTGGCATTTCTTGGCTTGGGTGTGATGGGCTTTCCGATGGCCGGCCATCTGGCGGCGAAAGGCCACGCCGTGACGGTCTACAATCGCACGGCCTCAAAGGCTGCGTCATGGGCGGAAAAACATGGCGGCCAGGCGGCAGCGACCCCGGCCGAAGCGGCGCGCAGGGCAGAGTTCGTGATGGCCTGCGTCGGCAATGACGATGACCTACGTTCGGTCTGCCTCGGCCCCGACGGTGCGTTTGCCGGTATGGATAAGGGATCGGTTTTCGTCGATCACACCACGGTTTCCGCGGCCGTCACCCGCGAACTCGCCGCTGCGGCCGCCGAAGCCGGGATCGGCTATGTCGACGCACCTGTCTCCGGCGGTCAGGCCGGTGCGGAAAACGGTGTTCTTTCGGTCATGTGCGGTGGCGAGCAGGCCACTTATGACAGAGCCGAACCCGTCATCGCAGCCTATTCTCGCATCTGCCGCCGTCTCGGCGAAACGGGCGCGGGGCAACTCGCCAAGATGGTCAACCAGATCTGCATCGCAGGCCTTGTACAGGGCCTCTCCGAAGGGCTGCATTTTGCCGAGAAGGCAGGTCTCAATATCGAGGAACTGGTCGAGGTGATCAGCCAGGGCGCTGCCGGGTCCTGGCAGATGGTCAATCGCCACAAGACGATGAAGGACGGCAAGTTCGACTACGGCTTCGCAGTGGACTGGATGCGCAAGGATCTCGGCATCTGCCTCGCGACCGCCGAGGACAACGGAGCCAGCCTGCCGGTCACGGCGCTCGTCGATCAGTTCTACAAGGATGTTCAGAAGATGGGCGGTGGCCGCTGGGACACCTCGAGTCTCTTCGCGCGCCTGCGCAAACTCGGCTGACGCTCACTTTCTGTCCGTAAATACTCCGGAGGGGTTCGGGGAGGCAGCGCCTCCCCGGCGGGTCGGCCCGCCGAAGTCGGGACGAAACCGATCAGGGAATGATGCGGCTGTACTTGGTGCCGTTCAGTGTCGCCCCGGCAATGAATCCCGACTGGCCGAAGACATAGGCCACGACAGGCGACAGGGTCGTCGTAGTCTCGATCCCGGCGGCAGCGCCACCATCGGGCAGGGCATAGACGATATCGGTGCCCGCAGCCCAGCCATCGGCGGCGCGGAACTTCGAAAGCGCCTCCTGTGTGCGGAAGACCAGAACATGCGAATATTGCTGTGCGCCGATCTGCAGGCCCCAGCTTGCCTGCGTGGCTGAATAATAGTCCACCGTCACATCATTGATCCGGAGCGCGCCGCGCCCGTAGGCCCCGCCAAAGCCGAAACCGGCCTCGGTCACGACAGGCATGTAGAGAACACCGGCCGCATTTGCGATCTCGGCCGTGGCGCCAGGGAAATTGGCCCGCACATAGTCGCGCGTCGCATCGACCCGCGCGTCAAGGCGCGCACCGCCCTGACCGCCGACGCCGTTGCCGCAGGCCGCAAGTCCAAGCACCGCGCCGCCCGATAGGATGATGTGCCGACGGGAAAGTCCGTTCATGTTACTGCTCCGCTCTCAACTGCCAATGCCGACCTTTGATGGCCGGTTCAATACCATCTATAGGGCAGAATGCCCGCCCTGTCATTAAGTGTTGTGCCGGACACGAGAAAGTTGAACGCGGTTCAGCTGCCCAGGGCCCGCGCCGCATCGGGGGCGAAATAGGTCAGGATCCCATCGCAACCCGCCCGACGGAAGGCCAGAAGGCTTTCCATCATCACCTCCTCCTTTACCCATCCGTTCAGGATCGCGCCTTTCAGCATCGCGTATTCGCCCGAGACCTGGTAGGCGAAGGTCGGCACACCAAAGGCGTCCTTCACATCTCGGCAGATGTCGAGATAGGGCATGCCAGGTTTGACCATCACCATATCCGCACCCTCGGCCAGATCGCGGGCGACAAGCCGCAGCGCCTCGTCCCGGTTCGCGGGGTTCATCTGGTAGGTCTTCTTGTCGCCCTTGAGCGCACCCGAGGCGCCGACCGCGTCGCGGAACGGACCGTAGAAGGCACTGGCATATTTTGCGGCGTAGGAAAGGATCGTCACATCCTTGTGGCCCTCGGCTTCCAGAGCGCGGCGCATCGCGCCGATGCGGCCATCCATCATGTCCGAGGGTCCAAGAATATCGGCCCCCGCCTCGGCTTGTGCCAGCGCCATTTTAACCAGCGCCTCGATCGTCTCGTCATTCAGGATTACGCCGTCTCGCACCAGCCCGTCATGGCCATTGGCATTGTAGGGATCGAGCGCAACATCCGTCATGACTGCGATTTCCGGCACCGCTGCCTTGATCGCCCTCACGGCGCGGTTCGAGAGGTTTTCCGGGTTCCAGGCCTCTTCACAGGCCTCGGTCTTTAGCGCTGGATCGGTGTAGGGGAAGAGGCAGATCGCCGGAATACCGAGCTTTGCCGCCTCCTCGGCGGCGCGGACTGTGCCTTCAACGGTCAGGCGCGATACACCCGGCATCGAGGCAACCGGTGCATCCGCTCCGGCGACATCGGTCACGAAGAGCGGCCAGATCAGGTCCTTTACGCTCAGACGTTCTTCGGCCACAAGGTCACGCAAGGCCTGCGTCCGGCGCAGGCGGCGGAAGCGGGCGGCGGGAAAACCGGCATGTACAGGGGTCATGGCAATCGCTCTTTCTTCGGCTTTACAAGCGGTTCGCACGGATCGGGATACATCTCAAGGGTGGAAACCGTCGCAGGGCGGCGATAGCATCGACCACGGCAAACGGGCGAGGGACAGGAATTGGATTGGACACGGCTGATTTTCGACCTGATTGACCTGAGGTCGTTCTCCAATCTGTGGTACTGGATCGCACTGGCCGTCACCTGGTCAACCGCGTCGCATTGGGTGCTCGGTGTGCCCTATGACATGGTGTTGCGCGCCCGCCGGGTCGGCGGGCAGGCCGAAGCCGACCTCGAAGACCTCGTCCGTATCAACGTCAACCGCATTTTATATATTGTCGGTGAGGCGGGATTGTTCCTGATGATCCTTTTGTCATTCACGCTGACGACGCTGGCGCTTCTGGGATTTGTCTACAAGGTGGAGTTCTGTCAGGCCCTGTTCCTGATCGGCGCCCCGATGACCCTGGTCGCCTTCATGAGCGTCACGACGGCCCGGCACATCGAAGAAGGCGGGGAGCAAGGCGAGGCTTTGCAACGAAGGCTGTCATATCACCGGCTCGCGGTTCAGGTCCTCGGCATGATCTCGATATTTGTCACGGCAGTGTGGGGTATGCTTCAGAATTTCAACATCTCGGTCCTGCCCGGTTGACACCGGCAACGGGGCGGATAGGTGAAGGCGGATGACAAGGCCCGCCCATATTGCACTATCCGGCGCCCCTGAGGGTTACGACGCCCGGCTCCTCGCTGCGGAGCTGGCGAAGGGTGCGCCTGTCTGCCACATCGCCCGCGATGACAAGCGAATGGAAGCTATGCGGGCGGCGTTGGCCTTTTTCGCACCCGATGCGTTGGTATTGACCTTCCCGGCGTGGGACTGCCTGCCTTACGACCGGGTCTCTCCCAATGCCGATACGTCAGCGACCCGCATGGCAACCCTTGCTGCGCTGATACAGGGTTTGCCGGGGCCGTTCATTCTGCTCACGACATTGAACGCGGCGACCCAGAAACTGCCCGCGCGCGAGGTGTTGCAAGCGTCCTCGTTTACCGCCCGGGTCGGCCAGCGGGTGAACGAAGGTGCCTTGCGCGACTTCCTTGTACGTATGGGATTCAGCCAGAGCCCAACGGTAACCGAACCTGGCGACTATGCGATCCGGGGTGGCATCATCGACATCTATCCGCCGGGGGAGGGCGGGCCGGTCCGGCTGGATCTTTTCGGCGATGTGCTGGACGGCGCGCGACGCTTCGACCCGGCAACGCAACGCACGACCGAGAAACTGACGGTTGTGGAACTCGCCCCGGTTTCCGAGGTTATTCTCGACGAGGCCGCGATCACCCGGTTCCGCCAGAACTACCGTATCGAGTTTGGCGCAGCGGGCACCGACGACCCCCTGTATGAGGCCGTAAGCGCCGGTCGCAAACATGCGGGCATGGAGCATTGGCTGCCCTTCTTTCACGAGCGGCTTGAGACGCTGTTTGATTACCTGCCCGGCGCCTCGGTCATGCTGGACGATCAGATCACGCCTGCCCGTGATGCGCGTTGGGAGGGGATCGCGGATCAGTACGATACACGTCTGGAGGCGATGAAGCGCAAGGACCGGCTGGATTCGGTCTACAAGCCCGCTGCGCCGGGACTGCTATATCTTGACGATGCCGGATGGGATGACGCACTCGCCGGGCACCGTGTTATCCAGCTGGTGGAACTGCCGCAAGCCACGGGCCCCGGCGCGCTGGATGCAGGCGGGCGTATCGGGCGAAACTTCGCGCCGGAACGGCAACTTGAGAACGTCAATCTTTTCAGTGCACTGGCAGACCATCTGAATGCCCGCCGCGCCGACGGGCAGGTCGTAGTCGCCTCCTATTCCGACGGCGCGCGGGAGCGGCTGAAAGGGCTCTTGGAGGACGAAGACGTCCTGGGGGCAAAGTTGATCCGCGATATACGCGATGTACCCGAGGGTAAGGGCGGGCTGTTCCTCGCGGTTTGGGCGCTGGAACACGGGTTCGAGGGCAAAGGCCTGACCGTCATTTCCGAACAGGACGTTCTGGGCGACAGGCTGATCCGGGGTGCGAAGAAAAAGCGCAAGGCCGAGAATTTCCTGACTGAGGCACAATCGCTGTCGCCCGGCGATCTTGTTGTCCACGTCGATCACGGCGTCGGCCGTTACAACGGGCTGGAGACGATTCTGGCGCTCGGCGCACCGCATGATTGCGTGGCGCTGGAATATGCCGGCGGCGACCGTTTGTTCCTTCCCGTCGAGAATATCGAACTTCTCAGCCGCTACGGTCACGATGAAGGGCTTCTTGACAAGCTCGGCGGTGGGGCCTGGCAGGCCAAGAAGGCCAAACTCAAGGAACGTATCCGCCAGATCGCCGAACGGCTGATGCGGGTCGCAGCCGAACGCCTGTTGCGCAAAGCGCCGATCCTTGAGGCGCCGCATCACGAATGGGACGCGTTTTCGGCCCGCTTTCCCTATCAGGAAACCGATGACCAGCTTTCGGCCATCGACGAGGTGTTGGACGATCTGGCTGAAGGTCGCCCGATGGATCGTCTCATCGTCGGCGATGTAGGCTTTGGCAAAACCGAGGTTGCCATGCGCGCGGCCTTCATCGCTGCCATGTCAGGCGTTCAGGTCGCGGTGATCGCGCCCACAACACTGCTCGCGCGCCAGCATTTCAAGACTTTCGCTGACCGCTTCCGGGGCACAGCGATTTCGGTCCGCCCCCTGTCGCGTTTCGTCAGCGCCCGCGATGCTCAGGCCACGCGCGAAGGGCTGGCCGAAGGCAGCGTGGATATCGTCATCGGCACCCATGCAGTGCTGGCCAAACAGGTGAAGTTCCGCAATCTCGGTCTTCTGATCATAGACGAGGAACAGCATTTCGGCGTCACCCACAAGGAACGTCTGAAGGAGATGCGATCCGAGATCCATGTCCTGACACTCACCGCCACGCCGATCCCGCGAACACTTCAACTCTCGCTCACAGGTGTCCGTGATCTTTCAATAATCGGCACGCCGCCCATCGACCGTCTGGCGATCCGCACCTATGTCAGCGAGTTCGACTCCGTAACAATCCGCGAAGCTCTGCTCAGGGAACGCTATCGCGGCGGGCAGAGCTTCTACGTCGTTCCGCGCATCAAGGATTTGCCCGAGATCGAGGACTTCCTGAAAAACCATGTGCCGGAAGTTTCCTATGTCATCGCTCATGGCCAGATGGCGGCGGGCGAATTGGACGAGCGCATGAACGCCTTTTACGACGGGCAGTATGACGTGCTTCTGGCCACGACCATCGTCGAAAGCGGCCTCGACATCCCGACCGCGAACACGATGGTGGTGCACCGGGCCGACATGTTTGGACTGGCGCAGCTCTACCAAATCCGGGGCAGGGTGGGACGGTCGAAACTGC
Source organism: Albidovulum aestuarii (assembly GCF_029961185.1). Taxonomy (GTDB): domain Bacteria; phylum Pseudomonadota; class Alphaproteobacteria; order Rhodobacterales; family Rhodobacteraceae; genus Albidovulum; species Albidovulum aestuarii. The sequence continues at coordinate 129,185 of NZ_JASBQQ010000005.1, forward strand.
GCGCCTACTGCTACCTGACGACTAAACCAAGAACGCCCCTCACGCCGAATGCCCAGAAACGGCTCAGGCTTCTTGGCTCACTCGATTCACTGGGCGCGGGTTTTTCACTGGCCAGCCAGGACCTCGACCTTCGAGGCGCCGGCAACATCCTCGGCGAAGAACAATCGGGCCATATCAACGAGGTGGGTTACGAACTGTATCAGGCGATGCTGGAAGAGACGATTGCCCGGATCAAGGCAGGCGACATTTCAACGCCAACCGAAGACGATGGCCAATGGTCGCCGCAGATCAATCTGGGCGTCCCGGTGATGATCCCGGAAAGCTACGTCCCCGACCTGGATGTCCGCCTCGGCCTTTACCGTCGCCTGTCGTCGCTGACCACAAAGGTCGAACTGGAAGGTTTCGCCGCTGAACTGATCGACCGTTTCGGCCCCGTTCCGAAAGAGGTCAATACACTTCTCCTCGTCATGCGGATCAAGGCAATGTGCCGACGCGCGCATATCGGACGGCTGGATGCCGGACCGAAGGGAGCGACGATTCAATTTTACATGGATAAATTCTCAAATCCCAGCGGCTTGGTTGACTATCTTCATGCTCAGAACGGGCTGGCCAAGATCAAGGACAACAAGGTCGTCGTACGTCGCGACTGGGTTAAGGACAGCGACAAGATCAAGGGCGCTTACGCCATCGCCCGAGATCTGGCGGAGAAAGCGAAAGCTGAGGCCCCAAAGTGATCGAAAGGCGGTGACCGGGGATTGGGCCACCGCCTTTCTGGCCAAAGGGCAGGGACAGGCCCCGGCCGCTGGCCCGATTACCAGACACACCCGTCGACATCGCACCAATAGCCGACGCTGCAAGACATCACTAGCTACCCACCTGGTGCAATACGTGACGACATGCCACGAACCTGACCCGAGTATTTTGATACCCCACCGGACCGTTTGCGGCGTCACATGGACACCGCCGGGGTTAGGACTGAATTATCGCTGCCGGCTAAACAATCGCGCCCCGATGTTATCCGATAACATCCGCACGCGGGACCAGCCGCATCAGGAGAAGGGCCATCAGCGAACAACCGAGAACCCCTGCCATAAGCGGTACTGGTGTGCCGTTAAAAGCCAGTCCGATTGGCACCGCGACAAGAACCGAAAGAACCGTTGCCAATGCCGCCACGATGGAACTCGCCATGCCGGCGATATGGCCCATCGGTTCCAGCGCCAGCGCGTTGAGATTGCCGATGGTCAGGCCGGTCATGAAGAAAACTGTTATTGTCCAGTAAAGATAGAGCCAGAAGTTCATGTAATCCGGCACGAGACCAAAAATGAAAATCGCCAGAATGACGGTGGAGTTCGCGACCTGCGCAGCGAAGGTCGCCTTTACCATTAACCGCATGCCGAGATGGGGGACCAACCGCGCATTCAAAAGGCTCGCCGTGCCAGCAATAATCGCAATCACCGCGAACCATTTCGGGAAACCCTCTGCCCGACCAAAACTCTGGTCGAAGACCTGCTGGGTTGAGGAGAGCGTCGTGAAGAGTGACGCGAAGGCCAGCGTCTGGACCAAAGTTACCGACATGACCAACCGATGGGTCAGCACTTCCCGCGCGGCCTCAATCAGCGCGAAGGAGGAGAATGGGCGGCGATTGCTGACCGGCAAGGTCTCGGCCTGACGCAGCATAAACCATGTTATCGACATCGCGGCGAAAAGGACGAAGGCGACGAAGATTCCGCGCCAGCCAAACCCGGCGATGATGAACGCACCGAAAAGCGGCGCCACGGCGGGCACGAGCGTGAAGACCATCATGACGAACGAGACAAGCCGCGCCATATCGCGGCCTGCATAAAGATCGCGGATCAGCGCCACTCCGGCGATGCGGGGCCCCGCAACACCGAGCCCCTGCAACAGACGCGCCGCAAGGACCAATTCCAGCGTCGGCGCGGCCCAGGCCAGTACCGCACCGATGGAATAAAGAACCGCGCCCCCAAGGATCACCGCCCGCCGCCCGAACGTGTCCGATAGGGGACCTGTGACGAAAGTGCCGATGCCCATGCCAAGAACAAAGCTGGTGATAATCAACTGCGCCCGGTTCGGTGCGTCAGGCGTGAGTTCAGAGGCAATTTCCGGCATCGCCGGCAGCATCGCGTCGATCGAGAAGGCCGTCATGGCGAACAGCATCGCCAGAAGGCCGACGAACTCCACGGTCGGCAGGCGGCGGATCGCGGTGGTGTCGGGAAGGGTCGTCATCGCTCCGCGTCCCGCTGCATCTCGGTGATGCGCTCTGTCAGTTCCCCGATGATCTTGCCCCAGGTCTCGGTCGGCTGCGCGCCCTGCAGGACATGCTGGTTGGCGATGACGAAGCACGGCACACCGGTCACGCCTCGTTCACGAGCATGGGCATCGCGGGCACGGATATCCTCCACATCGCCGTCCCCGTCCAGCAGACGTCGCATCATGGCGCGGTCCAGCCCAACCTCTCCGGCGATATCGGCCAGCACATCGGCGTTACCTACGTCGCGCCCGTCACGCCAGAGCGCGCGGAAAAGCGCGGCCACCATAGGAGTCTGTCGTCCCTCCAACCCCGCCCAATGGATCAGACGGTGAGCGTCGAGCGAGTTCGGAGTTCGCGCAATTTTTTCGAGGTTCAGTTCAACCCCTGCCTGTTCAGCGTGCTGGACAAGCGGCGCATAGGCGCGTACGGCACCGTCCTTGCCGCCGAACTTCGCCTCCATATAGGCGCGCCGGTCCATGCCCTCTTTCGGCATGTCCGGGTTCAGTTGAAACGGATGCCATTCGATCGCGAACGGATGGTCGGCATGCGCCTCCAGCGCCCGGTCGAGATAGGCCTTGCCGACATAGCACCAGGGGCAGGCGATGTCTGAAAGAATATCAAGCCGGATCATTGGGTTTCCTTCCATTCCTCACGCAGAGCGCGACGGTTGATCTTGCCGTTTGGTGTAACCGGAATACCGTCCCGGTGAATGTAGAGACGGGGCTGCTTGTACCGCGCGAGGCAGGTATCGGCATGAGTGATCAGTTCTGCTTCGCCGGCGTCACCCGTATAGAAGAGCGCGATAACCGAAGCGTCGGCCTTGACTGGCACCTCGACGGCCGCGCTTGCGGTAATGCCGGGATAGGTGTTCATTGCTGCCTCGATCTCCGCCGGTGAAACTCGGAACCCGCCGGCACTGATCATGTCGTCGGCCCGGCCGAGCGTGGTGATGGCACCGTCTATGGCCATCACAACCATATCGCCCGTCGGAAACCATTCGCGTTTGGGCGCGTTCAGATCATCTCCCTCAAGCGTACCCAGAAACAGCCCGGGATCGGAGCGATGGACGGCGAGGATACCAGACGTGCCGCGCGGCACCGCTCTTCCATCCGCGCCCAGAACCGCAATACGGCGGCCCGGCTGGGCGTAACCTGTAGTCCCGTCCGGCGAGGGATGGGCGGGTGAGGACGACAGGAAGGTGGAACATTCCGACATGCCCATCGCCTCGTGCAGATCGGTACCGGTTGCGGCCTGCCATGCCGCACGGGTGGCTGGCGGCAGCTTTTCTCCCGCCGACAGGCCGTGGCGCAGGCGGGGTAGTGACAGCTTGTGGCCCGGTTTGAGGATCTTCCGGTAAACTCCGGGTACAGCGGCGAAAATCGTCGCATCAAAGCGTTTCGCCAGCAGCGGCAGCATTTCTGACTCTACGCCTTCGGCAGGAATCAGCGCGGTTGCGCCCGCGACCCACGGATCAAAAAGCCCGGTGCCGAGCGTATAGGTCCAGTTCAGAGCGCCCGCATGCATCAACCGGTCGTCGGGTCCGATCCCGGTCCAGCCCTCGGCCATCATGCCCCTCGCCCAGACGGCGCGATGCGCATGGGCGACTGCGCGTGGGCTGCCCGAGGTTCCGGAGGTAAAGACGACATAGGCCAGCCTGTCGGGATCGCCCATCACAAAACCGGCGGACGGAAGGGTTTCGAAGTCGCGCAACTCTGCCTCGGTCAGAACCGGGCAGGACGGGGTCTCGGGCAGGGCAATTCCGGCCCCGGCGACGATCAGAGCGGGGCGGATGGTGGCGTAAAGTCGCGTCACCTCTCCCTCGGTAAGGCCCGCGGCGGTGGGTACCGGGATCAGCCCCGCCGCCACCGCACCGAGAAAGGCCAACGGGAAACCGACACCATTGCCCAGTCTCAGCATCACCCTGTCGCCGGGCATAAGGCCTCGTCGCTGGAGCCCGCTCGCAACGCCGCACACGGCAGCCTCCAGCCGCCCGTAGCTCCAGCGCTCCGCCCCATTTGCCCGGACGATCTGCAAGGCGATATGGTCGGACCGCTCACCGGCGCGCGCCAGAACATGTGCTGCCAGATTGAAGGGTGTGGGGCAGGCTGGAAACGGTTGAGAGTCAGTCACGGATAGCATGACCCTTCGCTACGCTCTGGGTCCGGGCGTTGCAAGCGGGGACGGAATGGCGTTAATGCAGAGCCATGTCTATCGAGATGAACAGATGAGCGACATCGACCCGACCGGCATTATCCGTATCGCCCGTGCCGACGGGGCCGAGACGGAGAGGGCCGAGCCCCTCAATCTGGGCCTAAGAGTGCGTGAATTGCGCAAGGAGCGCGGCTGGACACTGGAACAGGCGGCAGGCCAGGCGGGGCTTGCGCGCTCGACGCTGTCGAAGATCGAAAACGGTCAGATGTCGCCCACTTACGAGGCGCTGAAGAAACTCGCCGAGGGGCTGGCGATCTCGGTTCCGCAGCTATTCACGCCGCCTTCCAAGGGGCAGGTTTCCGGCCGGATGGCGGTGACGAAATCGGGTGATGGGCAGGCCCATGCGACCGCGACATATGAGCACCGCCTGCTGGCAGGCGCTTTGCGCGCAAAACAGATGCTGCCATACACCGCCCGCATCCGGGCCCGATCCGTGGAGGAATTCGACGGCTGGGTACGCCATGACGGCGAGGAGTTCCTTTATGTGCTGACCGGCGTCGCGCGGCTCTACACCGAGTTTTACGAACCGGTCGATCTGCGCCGAGGCGACAGCGCCTATTACGACGCTTCGATGGGGCATAACGTAATTTCGCTTTCGCCCGAGGACGCGACGATCCTGTGGGTGACGAGCCTGATGTGATTGGTTGAAGGATTTTGAGATGCGCGTGACCACGAGCCCGATTGAGGGGCAGAAGCCGGGAACCTCGGGCCTTCGCAAGAAGACGAAGGTATTTATGTCAAAAGGTTATCTGGAAAACTTCATCCAGTCGATCTTTGACGCAACAGGGGGCGCTGAAGGCAAGACCTATGTTCTGGGCGGCGACGGGCGGTATTTCAATGCCGAGGCCGCGCAGATCATCCTGAAGATGGCTGCCGCCAATGGCGCGCGGCGGATGATTGTGGGGCGGGGGGCGCTCCTGTCCACGCCCGCTGCCTCGCATCTGATCCGTCTGAACGGCACCGATGGCGGCATCATCCTGTCGGCCTCACACAATCCAGGTGGACCGGAGGCGGATTTCGGCGTCAAGTTCAACGGCCGCAATGGCGGCCCGGCCGCTGAGATGGTCACCGATGCGATCTTTGCCCGAAGCGGCGAGATAGACACCTATTTCATCGCCGATGAGCCGGATGTCGATTTGTCAAAGATCGGCACACAACAGATTGGTTCCATGGAAATTTCCGTCATTGACCCCGTGGAGGACTACGCCGCGCTGATGGAGAGCCTCTTCGACTTTCCGAAAATCCGGGCGTTGTTCGCGAGCGGCTTCCGGATGCGGTTCGATGCGATGTGCGCGGTGACCGGACCCTATGCGAAGGATATCCTCGAAGCGCGACTTGGGGCCGCGCCGGGAACGGTTGTCCATGCCGAGCCTCTGCCCGATTTCGGCGGCATGCATCCCGACCCGAACCCGACCTGGGCGCATGAGTTGATGGATGAGATGTCCGGACCCAATGCACCAGATTTCGGCGCGGCCTCCGACGGGGATGGGGACCGCAACATGGTCGTCGGGCCGGGCATCTATGTGTCGCCATCCGACAGCCTCGCTGTTCTGGCTGCCAATGCGCAACTTGCGCCGGGATACAAGTCAGGTCTGAAAGGCGTGGCGCGCTCCATGCCCACCTCTTGCGCTGTTGACCGTGTGGCGGAGGCGTTTGGGATCGGCGCCCATGAAACGCCGACGGGCTGGAAATTCTTCGGCAACCTGCTGGACGCGGGCCGGGTGACGCTCTGCGGTGAGGAAAGTTTTGGCAGCGGATCGGACCATGTGCGGGAGAAGGACGGACTCTGGGCCGTTCTTTTCTGGTTGAATATTCTTGCTGAACGCAATGAAAGCGTTGAGGAAATCCTGACTGCGCATTGGCACGAGTTCGGCCGCAACTACTACTCCCGCCACGACTTCGAGGCGCTACCAGTGGAGGTAGCGAACAAAGTCATGGACGGATTGCGCGCGCGACTGGCGGGTCTGCCCGGTACTGGGGTCGAAGGTCTGGTTGTGAAATCTGCCGATGATTTCGCTTATGAAGATCCGGTCGATGGTTCGACGTCGCACGGGCAGGGGCTGCGCGTCGTTTTCGAAGATGGGTCACGTATCGTGATACGCCTTTCGGGCACCGGGACCGAGGGCGCTACACTCAGACTCTATCTTGAACGTTACACGACCGGGCCTGGCGGGCTGGATCTCGAGGTTCAGGCCGCCCTAGCACCGATGATCCGGGCGGCGGAGGAATTGGCCGGAATTCGGGGCGTGACAGGGCGCGACGGTCCGGACGTCGTGACCTGAGGCGAGGCCGGGGGCGCAGCCCCCGGACCCCCGGAGTATTTTCGGACAGAAAGTGGAGGCGATCAGCTCCGCAGGCGGTGTCCCTCGGCATCGAAAGCGTATGCCCTGGCCGGATCATAGGAAAGCGCTATAGGTTGGCCAACGCGCTGATCATGTTGTCCGAAAAGGCGTACAGTGACCGTATCACCCGCATCGGTGCCCACGAGCAGGTTCGTGTCGCCACCCAGCCTCTCGACATGGGTGACAGTACCCTTGATCTGCCCATCGGGTGAAACGCGCAGGTGTTCCGGGCGAATGCCCAGCGTGGCACCCTTCGCGCCAAGGGCGGCGGCGGGAAGGAAATTCATCGAGGGCGCGCCGAGGAAGCCCGCGACGAACTGGTTGTCGGGGTCGTTATAGAGCTGCATCGGCGAGCCCACCTGTTCCACCCGTCCGTCGCGCAGGACCACGATCCGGTCGGCGAGTGTCATCGCCTCGGTCTGATCGTGAGTGACGTATATCATGCTGGCGCCAAGCTCGCGGTGAAGCCGTGCGATCTCGACGCGCGTGGCCATACGTAAGGCGGCATCGAGGTTCGACAGGGGTTCATCGAAGAGGAAGAGTTCGGGTTTCCTCACGATGGCGCGGCCAATGGCCACCCGCTGGCGCTGGCCTCCACTGAGTTCGGCAGGGCGGCGTTTGAGGTAATCCTCCAGCGACAGCATCTTCGCGGCAATGTCTATGCGTTCGGCGATTGTGGCTTTGTCTTCGCCCGCTTGTTTCAGCCCCAGCGCCATGTTTCCCGTCACATCGAGATGAGGATAGAGCGCGTAGGACTGAAACACCATTGCAATGCCGCGTTTGGCGGGTGGCGCCGTGGTGACATCGCGGCCGCCGATGCTGATCGTGCCCGAAGTCGCATCTTCCAGCCCCGCAATGACTCTGAGCAATGTCGACTTTCCGCAGCCGGAAGGGCCGACGAAAACGATGAACTCGCCCTCGGACACTTCAAGGTCGATATCCTTCAGGACATGAACCTGACCGAAAGATTTATGTATGTTTTCTAGTTTGAGCGCGGTCATCTTCACCTCAAAGTTCTATAGCCCGACCGGAGCGGATGCTTTCATCCGCGGCCAGACAGATGGCGAGGGACGCGACGGCGTCCTCCATATGACGGGTCAGGTCGATGTCCTCGGCGATGGCGCGCAGCATGTAAGCCTGCTCGGCGTCGCAAAGCGCCTGATGGCCGGGTTCCTCTGGGAAACTTATGTCGGTGTCGGCTCCATCCGTGCGGTGGATGCGAAGGCTCCCGACCTTGGTATGGCCTTCGACGCTGTCGCTGTCGGGGTGCATGCCCGAGAGGATCGACACCGCGCCTTTGGGACTGATCACATCCTTCACAAAATACGCGACCTCGGACATCATCGGCCCCCAGCCGGCCTCATACCAGCCGACCGACCCGTCAGCGAAGACGACCTGGAACTGACCGTAATTGTACATGTCTTCGGCGATCTCATCCGACAGGCGCAGGCCCATGCCATGCACGCGGACGGGGCGCGCATCGGTGATCTGGCACATCACATCGACATAGTGGACGCCGCAATCGACGATCGGCGGCGTCGTTTGCATGAGCGCCTTGTGCACCTCCCATGTCGGGCCGGTGGATTGCTGGTTGAGGTTGAGACGGAAAACGTAAGGTCCGCCGAGTTCGCGCGCCTCGACGATCAGGCGCTGCCATGAGGGATGGTGGCGCAGGATGTAACCGACCACCAGCTTGCGGCCGGTGGCCTTCGCGCAGTCGACCACGCGCTGCGCATCGGCGACAGTTGTCGCCAGCGGCTTTTCGACGAAGACATGGGCACCAGCCTCCATCGCCGCCACCGCGTAGTCCGCATGACTGTCGGAATAGGTCGCGATGACGGCGAGGTCGGGTGTCGTGGAGGCAAGCGCCCAAGCGAAATCGTTGAAGACAGGGTAGGGGGCAAGGTCCGGGTGATCGCAAATGCCGGACCGGTTCACGAGCCCCACGATCTCTGCATCCGTATGTTGTTGGTGGGCCAGGGCATGGGAAAGCCCCATATTGCCCAGACCGGCGATCAGAACCCTCATTTGACTGCCCCCGAGGTGATGCCGCGAATAAGCTGGCGCGAGAAGATGACGTAAAGCACCAGCACCGGCAGGATCGCCAGCGACAGAGCCGAGAGGACCGCGTTCCAGTCAGTCACGAACTGACCGATGAAGACTTGTGAGCCGAGCGTCAGGGTTTTCGTCTCTTCCCCGGGCGCAAGGATCAGCGGGAACCAGAGGTCATTCCAGATTGGGATCATGTTGAAGACAGCGACCGTGGCCATGGCCGGGCGGACGAGCGGCAGCACCAGCTTGAAGAAGATCGCGTATTCGCTCATCCCATCGATGCGGCCCGCATTTTTCAGATCATCCGAGACCTGCCGCATGAACTCGCTGAGGATAAAGACCGCGAGTGGCAGTCCTTGCGCCGTATAGACGAGGATCAGCGCCCAGAGCGTGTTCACAAGCCCCGTCTGCACCATCAGTTCCAGGATCGCGACGGTACCGATGCGGATCGGGATCATGATCCCGAGCGCAAGGTAGAGCCCCATCAGCGTATTGCCCCGGAACCGGTATTCCGACAGCGCAAAGGCCGCCATCGCCCCGAAGAGAAGGATGAAGAACAACGACGCCACCGTCACGATGAAGGAGTTCTGGAAGTAGAGGAAGAAATCCCCCTGCTTCATCACCGTCTCATAGCCGATCGTCGAAAAACTGTCGGCAGAGGGCAGGGCCAGCGGTTCGCGAAAGATCGCCTTCCGGGTCTTGAACGAGTTGATCAGGATCACAACGACCGGGAAGAGCGCAATCACGGTCCAGGTGATCAGCGCCGCGTGTGCGGCGAAGGAATTGAGCGGATTCTGGCGGGCCTTGTTCATCATCCCCCCTCAGAACTGGTAGCGCCGCATGCGCGTCTGGATGGCGAAGAGATAAAGGCAGACACCGGCAAGGATGATCGCGAACATCGCGGTCGCGATGGTGGAACCCATATGCGGATCGCCCAGTTGCAGCTGAAAGCCGAAGAAAGTGCGGTAGAGGAAAGTCCCGAGGATATCGGTCGAATAGTCCGGTCCGGCCAGCGCGCCTTGTGCAGCGTATATCAGGTCGAAGGCGTTGAAATTACCGACGAAGGTCAGGATGGAGATGATGCCGATCGAGGGCAGGATCAGGGGCAGCTTGATCTTCCAGAAGGCCGACGCGCCGGTGATGCCGTCAATCTCACCCGCTTCCAACACCTCCTCGGGGATCGACAGAAGGGCGGCATAGATCAGCATCATCGGGATACCGACGAACTGCCAGACCGAGATCAGCGCCAGCGTCGTCAGCGCGTATTCCTCTTTCCCGAGCCATGGCGCGAAAAGCGACTTCAACCCGACAGCATCAAGCATCGAGGGCGCGATGCCCCAGATTGGCGAGAGGATCAGTTTCCAGGCGAAACCGACGATGACGAACGAGAGGATCGTCGGGATGAAAATCGCCGACCGGTAAAGTGCTGCAAAGCGCAGGCGTGGATGCGACAGGATCGCTGCCAATGCCACGCCGATCGGGTTCTGGACCAGCATATGGACGATGAAGAACCAGAAATTGTTGCCAAGCGCGTTCCAGAAACTCTCCGACCAGCGCGGGTCGCCGAACAGGGTGCGGAAGTTCATCAGCCCGGAAAAGACGCGCCCTTCCTCGCCGGACGTGTAGAGGGCAAGCCGCAAGGTGTTGAACAGCGGCCAGATCATCACCGCCGTATAGACAAGGACGGCGGGCGCCAGAAACACCGCGATATGGAGCCGCGACTTCGTGGTCATGGCCATCCTCCCTTTTCTTCTGTTCAGAAATACTCTCGGGGGGTCCGGGGGGCAGAAGGCCCCCCGGCGGGTCGGCCCGGCGCCAGCCGGGACGAAACCCTTTACTGCTGCGGTTCGTACCAGGAGGCGAGACCTTCCTGCAGCCGCGCGCCGGCGGCCTCCGGCGTCTCGGTACCCTTGATCGCATTCACGGATGCGTTCCAGGTCTCGGTCTCAAGGTTCGGCGTGCCGCGCGACAGGATCTGGTAGGTCGAACGGATCGTCGAATTGCACTTGTCGCGCCACGAGACGAATTCCTGAGCCAGCGGATCCTCCATCGCCACGGGTGCTGAGTTCAGCGAGAAGAAGCCCGGGAGCGCGTTTGCATAAAGCGTGGCGAATTCAGCCGAACCGACCCAGTTCAGGAAGGTCCGCGCCGCGTCGGCATTGGGGCTCGCCGCGTTCAGGCCGATGGCAATGTCGGTATGGTCCGAGATGTAGCACTCGTCACCGGCAGCCTGAACCGGCGGGTAGAAGGCGCCCATCTCGAAATCGACAAGGCTGTTGAAGCCCGAGATTTCCCAGGACCCTGCCGGATAGATCGCGGCGCGACCAAGGGTGAAGAGGTTCTGGCTGTCAGGATAGGTCTGCGCCTCATATCCGTCGCCGAGATAAGCACCCCATCTGGCCAGTTGCCGGTAGGGGGCGACCCAGGCCTCGTCAGTCAGCTTTTGTTCGCCCCTGATCAGCGCCAGACGCCCCTCTTCGCCCTTCCAGTAGTTCGGGCCGATATTGTTGTAACCCATGGTCGCGGCTTCCCACTGGTCGTTGGTGCCCATCGCCATCGGGATGTAGGTGCCGTCTTCCTTGATCTTGTCGAGCGCGGCGAAGAAGTCGGCCTCGGTCGCCGGAACCTCGATGCCCAGCTCGGCGAAGGCGTCCTTGTTGTAGATGAAACCGTGGATGACCGAGGCCATCGGCACGCAGAACGTGGCCGAGCCGTCATCGGTCTGCCAGGCGGATTTGGCAACGTCAGAGAAATTCGCCATTGCCTCAAGGTCGGAAAGGTCCGCGAGCTTGCCGCCGTCATAAAGCGCGAGCGAGGCATCGAAGGGGCGGCAGGTTATCAGGTCGCCGGCGGTGCCTGCGTCAAGCTTGGAGTTCAGCGCGGCGTTGTATTCGGCAGGTGCCGAGGGCGTAAACTGAACCTTAATGCCGGGATTGGCGGCCTCGAAGGCCGGAATGATCTTGTCCTGCCAGATCGACAGGTCGTCGTTGCGCCAGCTTTCGATGGTCAGCGTCACGTCCTGCGCACTGGCCGCGACGGCCGAGCCGAGGACCGTGGTGGCCAGCAACAGGCCGGTCAGTTTCTTCTGTGTCATTACTCACTCCCTTGGTTGGTCTGGACTGTCCGGCTCACGACGCCGGTTTCGGCGGCCCGCGCGAGTGCCGCGCGGAGATTGTTGTCGCTTGAGGTCAATAGATTAGCTGCCTCATCGGGGTTCGCTCCCTTGGCAATCAGGACGGCGGGCTTCACTGCGCCATCCGCTGAGGCCAGCGCCCGGGCGGCGGTATCGCCATCAACACCGGCGATTTCCATCACCATTGCCTGCGCGCGGGCGCGCAGCTTGGCATTGTCGGCCACGAGACCGACCATCATCCCGTCGTGGACCTGACCGAGCCTGATGCCCATCAGCGTTGACATAAGGTTCAGTGCTACCTTTTGTGCTGTGCCAGCGCCCATCCTCGTGGACCCGGCGATCACCTCGGGTGGCGTCGGTAGGCAGATCGCTACATCGGCATGTCCGAATATCGGCGCGCCGGGATTGTTAGCAACGGCAATGATTTTCGCGCCCTTCACCTTGGCGGCGACCGCCACTGCGACAGCGTAGGGGGTGCTGCCAGAAGCCGTGACGGCGATGACCGCATCCCCCGCCCGGATCGCCATGGCGGCTTTCTCGGCCTCATGGATATCGTCTTCCGTCGCGCCGGGCATATTGGCGTCGATCGGGAGGCCACCAGCCATCAAAAGAAGGATGCGATTGGACGGAATGCCGTAGGTTCCGGGCAGTTCAATGCCATCGGCATTGGCCATCAGGGAAGAAGAGCCCGCACCCGCATAGACAAGGCGATGACCCGCGCGGATCGCGTCTGCCATGATCTCGGCGCCAGCCTCCAGGTCTGGCAGAGCATTGCGAACGGAATCGACTGCAGAGATTTGCGCAGCCAGTAGTGCGTCAAGAACCTCGCACCCGGGGCGGACATCAAGGCCTTTGGCGGCTGTATGAAGTCGTTCAGTGGCAGCTGACGGCATCGAATCCCCCTCGTTCGAATAAGAATACCTATTTAATACCTATTGTACAATATTTTCTTTTTAACCCACATTGGCCTTACTAATGCACCATGAATTACTTTTTGGTCTCAAGAAATGGCTTTCTTTCAAGCTATAGGTATTATAATGGTATCTTCATGAAGCGACACGACTCACTGACGATTGGCCTTGACGGCGGCGGCACGTCCAGCCGTGCCGCGCTGATATTTGGATTTGAGGGAAGGCGGGTCGAAGCGGCCGGCGGCCCCGCCAATGTGTCCGACTTCGGCGGCGCGATTGCGAGGATCAACGACTTGCTGGAACGCCTGGCAGAGACGGCCGGGATATCCTTTGGCGAGGTCGCTGGAGCGACCGCGCATGTCGGGCTTGCGGGGGTTATGGATGCTGCGATGGCCGCCCGGGTTGCCGCCGCGTTGCCGTTCAAACGCGTGGTCGTGACCGACGATCAGCCGACGATGATTGCGGGCGCTTTGGGGGATCAGGACGGGGCGGTTGCCGCGATTGGGACCGGGTCTTTCATTGGTCGCCAGACCGCCGGTGTCATCCGTGTCCTTGGTGGCTGGGGGTTCCTGCTGGGTGATCAGGCGTCAGGCGCCTGGCTTGGCCGACAGCTTCTGCAAGAAACATTGATGGCCGGTGACGGAATGGCCCCGCACAGTCCGCTGACGGCGGCGATTTATAAGCGCTTTGGCAATGGATCAGGCATTGTCGCGTTCGCGCTGTCTTCCAGCCCGGTCGATTTCGCAACGCTCGCGCCCGAAATAGTGACCGCGGCCAAGAGTGGAGATGCCGTTGCCGTGCGTCTGATGCGGGAGGGTGCGACTTATATCGAATCCGCCCTCACCACGCTTGGGCTGACCGAGGGCGAGACGATCTGCATGACGGGCGGACTTGGCCCGGCCTATGCCGACTGGCTCGGCCCTGGTCTCGCGTCCCGGATCCGGGCGGCTGAGGGAACAGCTTTGGACGGAGCATTGCTGCTGGCGGCCCGGCTGGCAGAGGGGGGCGCATGACGATCAGCGAATTTCTTGATCCCGAACACTGGCTGAACCCCGCTAACGGGCCGCTCTATGTCCAGCTTCGCAAGCGGATCGAGGCCGGTATCGCGTCGGGTTTTCTTGCCCCTGACATGCCGCTGCCGCCCGAGCGTGAAATCGCGGCCATCTCCGATCTGTCGCGTGTGACGGTGCGCAAGGCCATCGCCGAACTGGTGGACCGAGGGCTGGTCCTGCAACGGCAGGGTTCGGGCTCGTTCGTCGCCTCGGCGCGGCCCCGGGTGGAGCAGTCGCTTTCCCGGCTGACCTCTTTTTCAGAGGATATGGCGCGACGCGGTTTCAGGTCAGAGATGGACTGGCTGGAGCGCGGCCTCTTTCTGCCCACTGCTGAAGAGGTTGAGGCATTGGGGCTTGCGTCCGGAGAACAGGTCGCCCGGCTCGCACGGCTCAGGCGGGCCGACGGGCGGCCCATGGCGATTGAACGGGCTTCGCTGCCGACTGCGATCCTGCCCAACCCATTGGTCGTGACCCGGTCGCTTTACGAAGTTTTGGGCGAAGCCGGGCTGCGCCCGGTGCGGGCGGTCCAGAAAATCTCGGCGATCAATCTTGGTGCAGCAGACGCTGAATTGCTGGGAGTGCAGCCAATGACGGCGGGGCTCAGGATTGAACGCATTTCGTACTTGCCTGACGACCGCGTCGTCGAGTTCACAAAATCCATCTATCGCGGCGATGCCTATGATTTCGTTGCCGAAATGCGCATACCGGAGGCTTGACATGACCACATCCCAAAGCTTGATGCGCAAGGAGGTTCGGGAGATTCCCGATGCCGTCGCCCGGCTTTTGGACAAGGGCGGGGTCACGATCCGGGAAGCGGCAGAGGCGGCTCGCAGCCTTGATCCATCCTACATCGCGACGGTCGCGCGGGGATCGTCAGATCACGCCTGCACCTATCTGAAATACGTGGCCGAGCTGACACTTGGCCTGCCGGTGGCCTCCATCGGACCATCTGTCGCCTCGATCTACCGGGCTCCGCTGAAACTCGGCGGCAGCCTTTGCCTGTCGGTTTCGCAATCGGGCAAGAGTCCAGACATCGTCGAACTGGCGCGCGTCGCGCGGGCAGGGGGGGCGTTGACGGTCGCTGTAACCAATGACGCTTCCTCGCCGCTGGCCGCCGCGAGCGATCAGGTCCTGGACATTCAGGCCGGGCCGGAACTCTCGGTGGCCGCGACTAAAACATTCGTCACTTCAGCTGTGGCGGGGCTGGCTCTGATTGCAGAATGGCACGGGGACGCTGAACTGAGCGCCGCCATCACGAACCTGCCGTCGCAACTGGACAAGGCAGCGCGGGTTGACTGGTCCAACCTTGGCGGGCGTCTTGCCCATGCCGCCTCGCTCTATACATTGGGCCGGGGGCCAAGCTATGCCATGTCAGGCGAGGCCGCGCTCAAGTTCAAGGAGACCTGCCAGATCCATGCAGAGAACTATTCCTCGGCCGAGGTTTTGCATGGACCGGTTTCCATCGTGTCGCAGAACTTCCCGGTTCTGGCCTTCGCCGCGGCCGATGCGGCCGAGGATACCGTGGTCGAAGTCGCCGACGCGATTGCCGGGAAGGGGGCGACGGTCTTCGTCACCTCCGACCGGGTCACGAACGCCCGCCAGTTGCCCTTCGTGCGAACGGACCACCCGCTGACCGATCCGCTTGCGCTGATTGTTTCTTTCTACGCGATGGTGGAAGAGGTCGCGCTGGCCCGTGGCATCGACCCCGACCGGCCGCGTCACCTCAACAAAGTCACCGAGACGGTCTGATGAATACGCTTTTCACAGGCGCGGATATCTTCGATGGGGCGCGGTCGGGTCCCGGATCACTGCTGGTCAAGGATGGCCGGATCGCGGCAATGCTGCCGCCCGATGCCAAGGTCGATGGCGCCGAAACGGTTAAACTCGACGGAGGGGTTCTGGCACCGGGATTTGTCGACCTGCAACTGAATGGCGGCGGCGGCGTCATGTTCAACGATGCGCCGAACGTGAAGACCCTGACGCGCATCGCCGCTGCACATGCTTCGCTCGGATCGTTGACAATCCTACCAACTCTGATCACAGACACGCCGGATCAAACCCGCGCAGCGGTCGAGGCGGTCGAAGCAGCGATTGCGGCAGGTGTTGGGGGGATTGCCGGACTTCATCTTGAAGGTCCGCATCTGAGCATCGCGCGCAAAGGTGCGCACGACCCGTCGCTGATCCGACCGATGGGTGAGGGCGATCTGGCGTTCCTCTGCGATGCCGCCCGACGCTTACCCCGGCTGATGGTGACCTTGGCGCCGGAATCGGTGACCGACGATCAAATCGCTACTTTGAGCGGCGTCGGTATTATCGTGTCGCTCGGCCATACCGATGCCGGGTTTGATCGCTGCGTCTCCGCCGCTAAATCCGGTGCACGTCTCGCAACACATCTTTTCAACGCGATGAGCCAGCTTGGCAGTCGCGAACCGGGTCTTGTCGGTGCGGTCTTGTCGACGGGTGCATTGGATGCCGGTCTGATCGCGGACGGCATTCATGTGCATCCTAAAGTCATGCGCGCGGCTTTGCGGGCCAAGACGGGGCCGGGGGAAATATTCCTTGTAACCGACGCGATGGCGCCTGCAGGTTCGAACATCTCGCAGTTCAGCCTCAACGGCCGAGAGATACGTCGCGAGGACGGGCGCCTGATGCTGGCGGATCGCACACTCGCCGGTGCGGATCTTTCAATGGCCCGGGCGATCCGCGTGATCTGCAACGATGTCGGGCTGCCGCGTGACCGCGCCTTGGCGATGGCCACGTCCGTTCCCGCGCGTGTTCTGGGCCTGTCTGGCAGTTGCGGCACGTTGGCGGCAGGGCGGGACTCGGATTTTGTGCACCTTACTGAATCGTTCGAATTGCAAGGAGTCTGGCAAAAGGGGCAGCCGATTGGCGTTACATCAGGTTAATACAATTATCTGATAATCGGTATTATGTAATATATACTTGCCCAACGATTGCCTTCCCGCTGGCATCGTCCGGCCTTTGCCATTAGATGAAGCCAGACAGCAAACCCGGAGCCTGCCCTCATGACCTTTGACCGCAAGATCAAGATCGCCCCATCGATCCTGTCCGCAGATTTCGCCAACTTTGGTCAGGAAATTCAGGCGATTGAAGATCAGGGCTGCGACTGGGTTCATGTTGACGTGATGGACGGCCATTTCGTGCCGAATCTGACTTTCGGTCCCGCGACCTGCAAGGCGATCCGACCACATATCAAAACGGTCATGGACGTGCATCTTATGATCGCGCCGGTCGATCCCTATATCGAAGCCTTCGCCGAGGCTGGCGCAGATATCATCACCGCCCATATAGAGGCCGGCCCACACATTCACCGCACACTGCAAGCCATTCGGGCCACAGGGAAACAAGCCGGTCTGGCAATCAATCCCGGCACACCGGCCGAAGCACTGATCCCGGTTCTCGACCTCGTCGATCTTGTCTGTGTCATGACGGTCAATCCGGGATTTGGTGGGCAAAAATTCATTCATTCCCAAATAGATAAGGTGCGTTCTTTGCGTTCCATGATCGGTGATCGACCGGTTCATATCGAGATCGACGGCGGCATCACGCCAGAGACCGCGCCGCTGGTCACCGCGGCCGGCGCCGATGTCCTTGTGGCGGGCTCAGGCGTTTTCTCCGGCGGGTCTGTTGCGAAACCCGAAGTCTATGGCAAGAATATCGCCGCGATCCGTGCGGCCGCCGAGGCAGCACAGTAAGGAGATAAACATGGCCGTATCCTCGCCTGTCTGCGATTTTGGTTGGAAGGCACCGGATTTCACCTTGCCGGGCACCGATGGCCGCAACTGGTCGCTCAGTGACGTCGCAGGACCGAATGGCACGCTGATCATGTTCATCTGCAATCATTGTCCATACGTGCAGTCGGTCATCGACCGGATCGTTCGGGATGCAAAGGCACTGCAGGCGCTCGGCATCGGCGTCGCAGCGATATCTTCCAACGATTCTGTCGCTTATCCGCAGGACGGCTTTGACGAGATGAAGGCGGAGGCGGTCAAACACGGCTTCAGCTTCCCCTACCTCTTCGATGAAAGCCAAGAAGTTGCAAAGGCTTACGACGCGATCTGTACGCCAGACTTCTTCGGCTTCAACGCGTCGCTAGAACTGCAGTATCGCGGCCGCCTTGATGCGTCGGGCCGTCAGGCGGCAGGTCCCGATGTGAAGCGCGAGCTGTTCGAGGCGATGAAACAGGTCGCCGAAACCGACAAGGGACCGGTGGAGCAGGTCGCATCCATGGGCTGTTCGATCAAGTGGAAGGCGGCGTGAGCCCCCTGCCCTCGCTGATCTTCGATCTCGACGGGACGCTGATCGACAGTGTGCCAGACCTCATGGCGGCAGTGAACCGAATGCTGGTTGCCGAAGGCCGGCAGACGATGGTTCGCGCCGAGGTTCAATCCTATGTCGGCGATGGCGCACCAGCTTTGGTACGCAGGGTGATGGCCGCCCGCAGTCTTTCGCCGGAGCGACATGCCGAGTTGACCGACGGGCTTGTCTCTGACTACACCGCGCGGTCCTCAGAACTGACGCGTGTCTACCCGGACGTTGCCAATGCGCTTGCTGCGCTCCGGCAGCGCGGCCATCCATTGGGTATCTGCACCAACAAGCCCGGCGCGGCGACCAAAGCGGTTCTGAAAGCACTCGGTCTCGATGGCTACTTCGATGCTGTCATCGCAGGTGACAGCTTGCCCGAGAAAAAGCCCCACCCTGCCCCACTTCAGGCCGTGGCTTCTGCGCTCGGCTCGTCTGCGATCTATATCGGTGACAGCGAGGTCGACGCCCGGACGGCGGAGGCCGCCGACCTGCCCTTTCTCCTCTATTCGGAAGGGTATCTGAGAGTGCCCCTAGAAGAAATCAGGGTTACCCACGTGTTTCGGAACTTCGCCGAGCTTCCGGACATTGTTGCCCGAATGTCCTGCCGGGCGTAACGTGGTCGCTGTGCTGGCGCTATGCCCCGACGGATATCACATTCAATAGTTGAAATGTGTTATCCGCTCCATATATCGCAATAAGACAAGGCGGGAGATCGGAATGACGGCTGAGAAACCTGAAGTGACGGGGTTCTTCGACGACGCAACGAATACGGTGACATTCCTTGTGAAAGACCCCGGCAGCAATGCCTGCGCGATCGTGGATTCGGTCCTGGATTTCGACTACGCATCGGGGCGCACGGACACCCGCTCGGCCGACCGGATCATTACGCATATCAGGGACAAGGGCCTGTCCGTCGAATGGATTCTTGAAACCCACGTTCACGCCGACCACCTTTCGGCCGCGCCCTATATTCAGGAACGTCTCGGCGGCAAGATCGGCATTGGTCAAAAGATCACGGTGGTGCAGGACACGTTCGGCAAGGTATTCAACGAAGGCACCGAGTTCCAGCGCGATGGCAGCCAGTTCGACCGGTTGTTCACCGAGGGCGATACATTTGCAATCGGCTCCCTGACAGCCGATGTGCTGCATACGCCCGGCCATACGCCGGCCTGTCTGACTTATGTGATCGGCGATGCGGCTTTTGTCGGCGATACGTTGTTCATGCCGGATTTCGGCACCGCAAGGTGCGACTTTCCCGGCGGGTCTGCCGAAACGCTTTTTCACTCGATCCAAAAGATCCTCAGCCTGCCGGACGCTACAAGGATATTCGTTGGCCACGACTACAAGGCACCGGGACGCGATGAATTCGCTTGGGAAACGACCGTAGCGGAAGAAAAAGCGCGCAACGTGCATATTGGCGGAGGGCGAACGTCAGAGGAGTTCGTCGAGATGCGCGAGGCACGCGACAAAACCCTCGCGATGCCGAAACTCATCATCCCTTCCCTACAGGTCAATATGAGGGCGGGACAGATGCCGCCGCCAGAGGAAGACGGAAAAACCTATTTGAAGGTTCCGGTTAATGGCCTTTGAAGCTTGGCCTCCGCTACGAATCTCCCGAGCGTGCAATTCGCGACAATCTCATTGACGGTGAAACCGCGGGAAAATTGACAACCAGGAGCACGGAGTATCAGCGTGGTTTTGCAACCATATCACGAAATCGTGATCCTGTTATCCTGACTAAACTGCCCTGTTTAGAAACGTTTCTGCGATCAAGAGATGTCGGTCCCTGTAAAATGCCCAACGGACCTTTGGGTATTGGCGCCCGGAATATGCGAATGCTCGCCCCCGTTCAGGTCGATAGCGGTCGTAGAACCGAAGGGCATCTTTCCAAACTGCCTACTGTGACCGGATAAAACATCGGCCTACTCAGGCACCAACACGGCATAAGTGGCTGCTTTTAATTAATTTCTTTTGTTTCTAACGAGATACACACTGGCCGAACTTACTCGGACCGTGAAAATCCAAAATTGTTACCGCAGCCTAACGAAGGCGCGCGGCTCCACGCGAGACCGCGTGCACCACCCAATCCAACAAGGCGCGGCCGTCGCTGGTTATGGTGGCAATTTTCTAAGTTTGAGTGCGCCGTGCGTTCGGGTTAAAAATCGATACGCATACGCAAGATCCAGGCGTTGATGGCAACCGTGTAGCCTCTGTCGTCTGCAGGTTGAAATAGCAAT
This sequence comes from Albidovulum aestuarii, assembly GCF_029961185.1. Lineage (GTDB taxonomy): Bacteria > Pseudomonadota > Alphaproteobacteria > Rhodobacterales > Rhodobacteraceae > Albidovulum > Albidovulum aestuarii. Next base: position 149,718 of record NZ_JASBQQ010000005.1, read on the forward strand.
GCCAGCCCCTCTCGACAGGGCAGTACGGGCATGGCAAAAAGAAGTTGGGGATAGTGCTATGACATTGTTATCGCTGCCGGCCATTCGCGGCTCCGACTGCGGGAGCATTGTTCGGATGCATCTGTCAGTGGGGTGTTTGGCGCACGTATCAACCGTCGATATGGGCGTTCGGAGAGCACGACTACAGCAATGAACAGGCATACTCCTCTTGTCAGTCATCTGGAACGTGTCATGGAGGCGACGTCGATCGAAGAGATTTGGTCGCTTCATCTGGAGAAGATGGCAGAGTATGGCTTTGACCGCCTCCTCTACGGTTTTACGAGGTTCCGCACCTCGAATTCGTTTGGCAATGCGGAAGATTTGCTTGTCCTGTCAAACCACGACCAGGCCTATCTTGATGAATTCGTTCAAAGCGGAATCTACAACCACGCACCGATGGTACGATGGGCGGCGGTGAATGAGGGAGCGTGTTCGTGGCGCCTTATTGAAGAGGTTGCCAATTCTGGCGCAATGACGCCGACTGAACGCAAGATACTGGAACTAAACAAAAAATACGACGTCCGTTGCGGTTATTCGATAAGCTTTCACGATGTATCGGTGCGCGCCAAGGGCGCAATCGGCCTTTGCGGACGGCGCGATCTTCGTCAGCATGAAATAGATAGTATTTGGTCGGAACATGGCCGAGAGATCACCGTGATCAACAATGTCACACATCTCAGAATAACCGCGATGCCGTTTGCGTCATCACGACGGGCACTTACGCCCCGCCAACGCGAAGCTCTGGAATGGGTTGGTGACGGCAAGACGATGCAAGACATCGCCACGATCATGGGTTTGACTCCGGCCACGGTGGAAAAACATCTGCGCCTTGCCCGCGAGGCTTTGGATGTAGATACGACGGCCCAGGCCGTACTTAAGGCTTCATTCCAGAATCAAATATTCATTTTCCCCGGTTAAGAAACAAATCTTTTGGATTGATTTAAATGTGGAAACAGTTCGTTTCCGCACTTCGATGCGTTTAATGTAACAGACTGGAATCATTCACAACTTCAAGAACGTGAATTGGTAAGGATTCCCTTACTTCCGTAACGTCAGCCTTAGGGGCATTATGATGTTGTTCCGTGAGTGGTGGCATTAGCCAGGAACAGCGCCCCGGACCAGCCCGCAGCTTTGTGGGGGAATGGGGGGCCCGGGAAACCGGACGTCAGGCCTGCTGGGAGCATATTCCTTCTGGCGGGTCTGGCACTAGAGACGCGCCCTGTCCTCATCCCCAACAGGTGCTGGCGCGAATTCGGGCGGTGCATCGCGACAAGCGAGGCACCGCCCATTTTTGCGTTGCGCCAGCGGCCTGGCGTACATTCCGCCGCATTGGTTGTGTTGTTGACGCCAGAGTTTCTAAAGCGCCTCAAAGGCAGCTTTCTGTCGTGCGGACCACCGAACCCGCAGACGGTAACCGTCTTTCGTTTCAGTTTCAGACAAAACCACACCTTCGCCGTGCAACCACGCGCGCGCACGACCGGCTGCGAATGGCAGAACCAGATCGGTTTCATCCCGCTCATCGTCAAGGGCTGCTCCGATGGCATCCAGCAGCGCGACCAGCCCTTCGCCATCAAGCGCGGAAACCGCATGGACATCGGGTTTGCGCGCGTCCTGCACCAAAAGGGCTTCCCGCAAAGGCGGTGCGAGAAGATCGATCTTGTTCCAGACCTCAAACATCGGAACACCGTCATCGACGCCGAGGCTTTCGAGGATATCACCGACATCGGCCGCCTGTTCCTCGGTCTCCGGATGGGCAATGTCACGGACATGAAGGATGAGGTCAGCCTCCAGAACCTCCTCCAGCGTGGCACGGAAGGCGGCGACCAGTTGCGTCGGCAGGTCGGAGATGAAGCCCACCGTGTCCGACAGGATCACCTTCTTGCCCGAAGGAAGCACGACCCCCCGCATCGTCGGGTCGAGTGTGGCAAAGAGCATATCCTTGGCCAGAACCTCGGCCCCTGTCATGCGGTTGAACAGCGTCGATTTGCCGGCGTTGGTGTAACCAACCAGTGCAACGATCGGGAACGGCACCTTGCGGCGCGCGGCGCGGTGCAACTCGCGTGTCTTCACCACCTTGGCCAGTTGGCGGCGGATCTTCACCACCTCTTCGTCGATGGCGCGGCGGTCGGCCTCGATCTGGGTTTCCCCAGGACCACCGACGAAGCCCAACCCGCCACGCTGGCGTTCAAGGTGGGTCCAGGCGCGCACCAGCCGGGTCCGCTGGTAGGACAATGCTGCCAGTTCCACCTGCAGCACACCTTCCCGCGTCCGCGCCCGGTCGGCGAATATTTCAAGGATCAGCCCGGTCCGGTCGAGCAATTTGACGCCCCATTCCTTTTCAAGATTTCGTTGCTGCACCGGGCTGACCGGCCCGTCGACAAGCACCAATTCGACCTCGGCGGCAACAAATCGGGCCTTTAATTCAGCGATCTTGCCCGAACCGAACAGCATACCGGGCTGCACCTTGGGCAGCCGGACAATCTCGGACCCAACGATATCAAGATTGGGAAGCGCCGCGGCCAGCGACACGGCCTCCGCAAGCGCATGTTCTGGTATCCGGCGCACAGTACGACCGGATTTCAGATCGGGATGAAGGACATAGGCCTTTACGGGCCGGTCCTTGACGGTGACGGGAGTGTTCAGTCTTCGCCCTCGTAAAGCGAGATCGGCTGACCTGGCATGATGGTCGAGATCGCATGCTTGTAGACAAGCTGCGACTGGCCGTCACGGCGCAGAAGGACGCAGAAATTGTCGAACCAGGTGATCACCCCCTGAAGCTTCACCCCGTTGATCAGGAAGATTGTCACCGGAACCTTCGCCTTGCGGACATGATTAAGAAAGGCATCCTGTAAATTCTGTTTGTCGGCAGCCATGTTTATCGTCGCCTTTTGTTTTCTATACGCGCGTACACGCCCCTCGGCGCTGCACCGGGAGCTTGGGGCGAGTATGCGAAAGAATTTCCGAACTTCCAGCCCAAAAGTATGATTTTTCGTGGATTGTCGCAGTTCCGGTCAACCGCGCCAGAACTCCGGGTTGAGCAAAGCGATGATCGCAAGCGTTTCAAGACGACCCAGAACCATCGCGGCGCCGACGATGACACGGGCCGCACCGTCGAGATCCGCCCAGCTGAGGGGCGAACCTGCGGTGACGTTTGCCAAGGGGCCGGTGGTCGAAAGCGCGGCCACGGCAAAAGTCGTTGATGACACGAAATCGAGCCCGGTCAGCGACAGGGCCAGCATGGTCACCGCAATGGCGAGGGCAAAGAGCATGAAGAATATCCATGCCATCTGCGCGCCCTGCCGCCGCAACTTGCGTGCCTGCGCCCCCGATCCACCGATGGAGTTCGGGTGGATCAGGCGCTCAACCTCCCGTTCACCATGCCGGTAGAGCGCGTAGACACGCAGCAGCTTCACGCCTCCGGCCGTCGTCGCGACCCCGCCGCCGATCACCGCCAGCCCGGCAAGAATCAAACCCGGCGTCTCCAATCCGGACCAGGCCCGCGCCTCAACCCAATCGACGGATTCAAATCCCGTGGTGGTCAGGAAGGACAGCACCGTAAAGACCGTGCCCCAAAGTGCTGACACGGCGGCAACCGTATCCTTCACCTCATCGACCTCCAGTGCTCCCATCCAATGGCGTAAGAACAAAAGTGCCGGGACCACCGTTATCAGCAAGAGGGCCATGCGCAGTTCCGGGTCATCCGACAGGCCGCGAACGGCCTGCAGGGTCCGGCCTGATGGATAGAGACGGCGTGAAAGGCCGAAAACGAGAAACGCAAAGATGACAACCTCTCCGGTTGCCCCGGAATCGGACCCGGACATGCCCCCGACCGGGGAAATTCCCGATGTGGCAAGCGTCGACATCGCATGGCACGCCGCAACCAGTGCCCGGTCACCCGCGACGATCAGGCCGATCCAGAGCACGAGCGTCAGCCCGGCATAGGCAGGGAAGAGCGTGACAGTGTACCGCCACAACCGTTCGTTCGGCCCGGTGCGCTGCACTGTCTGCCCGCCTGCGGTCGCCCCCTGCCCGGCTGGCGCCCCCGTCAGAACCTCGAACCCGCCGAGGTTCATCGGCGCTAGAATGGCAATCGCGGTCAACAGCACGAAGAAGCCCCCTAGCCAGCCGACCAAAGCCCGCCACAGATGGACGGATCCAGGCAACCGTCCGGGCTCGAACAGGGTGGCGCCGGTCGTGGTCAGGGACGAAACCATTTCCCACCAGGCGTTGTAGAACGTGGTGTCCGGTACCGATTCCGCAAACGGAACCGCCAGCATCAGCGGCAAAACGGTGAACGCACCGAGCAATGTCAGTAGCTGGTCCCGCGCCGGCTGCCGGGTGCGATTGGCCGCCGTTGCAACTTCCAGCAGGACCGTGACCATCAGGAAGAGGGTGCCAGAGTAGAAGAACGCCCGTGAAACCGCATAGTTCCGAACCGAAAATCCATGGGCGGCCGGCACATACATGGCCAGAGCGAAGACCCCCATCAGGATCACCATGAACGGAATCTGATGAAGGCGGCGCATCGGTCAGAAGAAGTCGATCGAGACTTGCAGAAGCCGCTCGACCTCGGGGATGTCACCCGCCATGCAGAAGAGTGCGATGACATCCCCCTCCTCTACCCTTGTATCCCCGGTCGGTTTAACCACCTTGTCGCCCTTCATCAGGGCCCCCATCAGCACGCCTTCGGGGAATTCGATGTCGCGCACCGGGCGACCCGCGATGGGCGAGGTCGACAGGACCTGCGCCTCGATCACCTCGGCCTCGGCATCGCCGATGGAATAGATCGCGCGGACGCGGCCATGACGGATATGGCGCAGAATCGACGAGACGGTCGTGGCGCGCGGGTTGATATAGGCGTCGATGTCGAGGGCACCCATGAGCGGCACAAGCGTCGGGTCGTTGATAAGCGCGATGGCCATCGGGCAACCCGCCTGCTTGGCCCGGACGGCGGCCAGGATATTGGTCTTGTCATCGTCAGTGACGGCCAGAACCGCATCCGCACGGTCGATATTGGCCTCGGCGAGAATATCCATGTTCATGCCATCGCCATTGAGCACGATCGTCCGTTCAAGCGAATCCGCCGCCCGTTCAGCATTGCCTCGGTTTTTCTCGATCATTTTGGCGCGGATGCGGTCTGTGCGGCTTTCCAGCGCGAGGGCCACAGCAAGACCGACATTGCCGCCACCGATGATGACAATGCGTTCCTGCTTTTTCGTCGTCTTGCCGAAGATGTCGAGTGTACGATTGACGTCCTCGACATGGGAAAAGACATAGATCTGGTCACCCGCGAAAAGCTGGTCATCCGGCTCAGGGGCAAAGAGCCGCCCTTCGCGCCGGATGCCGACAACAATCGCACGGAGCGTCGAGAAGAGATCAGTGAGTTGACGCAGAGGTGTGTTTAGGACCGGGCAATCCTCGCCCAAAGCCACGCCCAGAAGTTGCGCCTTGCCGTTCATGAAGCTTTCGGTGTCGAAAGTCGCGGGCGCGGCAAGGCGTTGAAGTGCGGCCTCCGCAACCTCACGTTCGGGGCTGATCACCACGTCAATGGGGAGGTGGTCGCGCCGGTAGAGGTCAGAATAAATCGCGTCCATGTAGGATTGTGCGCGAAGCCGGGCGATCTTGCGGGTGATGCCAAAGACCGAATGCGCCACCTGGCAGGTGACCATGTTCACCTCATCCGAATGGGTGGCCGCGATGATCATATCGGCATCACGTGCGCCCGCACGTTCGAGAATGTCCGGGTAGGAGGCGAACCCCGCGATCCCCTGCACATCCAAAGCCTCGGTCGCGCGGCGGACAAGCTCAGCATTGCTGTCGACGACGGTGACGTCGTTCTTTTCCCCTGCAAGGTGCCGTGCAATCTGCCAGCCAACCTGTCCGGCGCCGCAAATGATGACTTTCATGATCGCTCCAGCATGTGACTGCGCTACTTGATAGGCGGAGGCCGTTGCGCGGTCAACGCGGCCGCTTCAGTCTGGTCGGGCAGGAAAAGTTTTGCCCCAAAACCTTTCACGGAAGGATTTTGAAACAAAATCCTTCCGGTCCAACGTCCTCAGACTTCCTCTTCTTCTTCCTCTTCCACATGCGCCACGCGGGCACCCGATTTTGAGGTTGTGACAACACCCAGCGATTTCAGTTTGCGATGCAGGGCCGACCGCTCCATGCCCACAAAAGTCGCGGTGCGGCTGATATTTCCGCCGAATCTGTTGATCTGTGTAAGCAGGTATTCGCGTTCAAAGAGTTCGCGCGCCTCGCGCAGCGGCAGGGTCGCGAGCCCGCCGGACAAGACCACGCGACCTTCTTCCTGCGAACCTTCGCTCTGTCCGGGAAGTTCGCGCGCCTCGATCGGGCCGCTGGATTCCCCCAGGATCAGAACTCTCTCTATGACATTACGAAGCTGGCGGATGTTGCCGGGCCATGCCATCGTCTGCATCAGCGCCTCGGCCTCTTCCGAAAGGTCGCGCAACGGCAGACCCTGGCTCTTGTTGAATCCGGCCACGAAATGCTGCGACAATTCGGGAATGTCCTCGCGGCGTTCCTCCAGCGACGGCACCGCAATCGGCACGACATTGAGGCGGTCGTAAAGTTCCTGGCGGAAGCGTCCTGCCGCAATCTCGTTGGCGAGATCGCGCGTCGTCGACGAAATCACCCTCAGATCGACCCGGACCTTGTCCGCCCCGCCAACCCGTGTGAACTGCTGTTCGGTCAGCACCCGAAGGATCTTCGATTGCGTGCCGGTCGGCATATCGGCCACTTCGTCGAAGTAGACGACACCGCCATGGGCCTGTTCCAAAAGCCCTTTTTCCACGCCACGCTCGGGTGTTTCACGCCCGAAAAGCACTTCTTCCATACGCTCCGGTTCGATCGACGCGGAGGCAACGGAAATGAACGGTCCGCTTGCCCGGTTGGAATTGACATGTATGTAGCGCGCCGCGACCTCCTTGCCTGATCCGGGCTGACCGGTCAGCATCACGCGGCCGTTGGACTTCGTCACCTTGTCGAGTTGTGCCTTCAGTGCGCGGAACGAGTGGCTGGACCCGATCATATCGGACGACGCCACATCCCCGCGGCGAAGCGAGGCGTTCTCGCGCCTGAGCCGCGACGTTTCCATGGCCCGCGCGATCACGACTGTCAACTGGTCGATGTTGAAAGGTTTCTCGATGAAATCATAGGCGCCCTGCTTGATTGCTGCGACCGCGATTTCGATATTGCCGTGACCCGAGATGATGATGATCGGAATGTCGGGATTGTCCCGCTTCACCGTCTTCAGAATGTCGATTCCGTCCATCCGGCTGTCCTTCAGCCAGATATCGAGCACCATCAGCGCCGGCGGTTCCGCATTGATCTCGGCCATGCATTCGTCCGAGTTGGATGCCAGTCGGGTCGTGAAACCCTCGTCCTTCAGGATATCGGAAATCAGTTCACGGATATCACGTTCGTCGTCAACGATCAGAATGTCATTCATCTACCACCTCCGGCCGTTTCAACGGCTTTGTCTTTCTGCCCACGACCGGTTTTTGCCCTTGGCAGGCGAATCTCGGCCATCGCGCCCCTGCGGGCACCCTCACTGAACGGTTCGGCATCGGTCAGGATGAGCGTGCCGCCGTGTTCCTCGATAATCTTCTTGACGATGGAAAGGCCAAGCCCGGTGCCCTTCTCGCGCGTCGTCACGTAGGGTTCAAACAACCGCGCCCGGTCTTCCGGCAGCCCGATGCCGTTATCGGCAATGCGGATCGTGACCAGGGCTGGCGTAGCCTCCATCGACACCCTGACCTCGGGGGCGTAGCCGTCGGGCGCGCCTGCTTCCATCAACGATTCAATCGCCTCGCCGCCATTCTTGATCAGGTTCGTGACCGCCTGCGATATCATCGTCGAATCGAGTTCCACCGTGACCGGCAGGTCCGGCAGGTCGGCACTAAGTTTCGCCCCGTGCAACGCGCCATCCTGCAATGTCACCGCATCGCGCATCAGCTTGGTCAGATCGTGATCGCGCCGGTCGGGTTCCGGCATACGGGCGAATTTGGAAAACTCGTCGACAATGCGACGCAGGTCACCGGTCTGGCGGACGATGACATCCGTCATCTGCTGAAGGTTTTCTGACTCCTCACCCACCATGCCGGTGAACTTGCGACGGATGCGTTCGGCGGAAAGCTGGATCGGCGTCAGCGGGTTTTTGATCTCATGCGCGATGCGGCGGGCGACGTCACCCCAGGCCGCCATACGCTGCGCGCTGACCAGTTCGGTCACATCGTCGAAGGACACCACGTAGCCTTCGAGTCGCCCCTCGGTATTGCGCCTGATCGCCATGCGAACGAGCAGGCTTTCCAACCGCCCTTCGCGGCTGACCTTGATTTCTTCCTGCGCGACCTCGCCGATCCCTTCGCGTAACCGCGCGAAAAGAGCGGAAAACTCAGGTACAGCCTCGGCCAGCGCGCGGTCGTGGTCGGTCACCTCGTCCAGACCCAGAAGCCGGGTCGCAGCTCGATTGAGGAAATCTACATTTCCTTCAGCGTCGAGGCCGATGACCCCCGAAGTTACGGACGACAGCACCGAGTCAAACAACCGCCGCCGCCGTTCCGTAGCCCGGTGGCTGTCCATAAGGGCCTGCCGCTGCGTATTGAGTTGCCGCGTCATCTGGTTAAAGACCCGGCCGAGCATGGCAATCTCGTCGTCGCCCTCCTCTTCCACCACCTGCACTTCCAGATCGCCCGCACCGACCCGCTGCGCCGCACCCGCCAAACGCCCGACAGGCCGTGAAAGGCGTTCGGCGACCCAGAGCCCCATCCATGTCGCAGCCAGCACCAGAAGGAGCGCGAAGCCAACATAAACCAGACCGAACTCGAACAGGACACGCCCGCGCGACGCTTCAAGCTGTTGGTAAAGCGCCACCGTGGCACGGGTTTCATCCAGCAGGTTAAGGATCTGCCCGTCGACATTGCGGCTGACATAGAGCAGGCGGTCAGAAAACGCCGGCAGGGCGATCAAGGCCCGAAATTCGTTGTTGTCCCAATCCTCGACCAGAACCGTTTCGCCACCGCGCGCACGGGTGATGTCTTCATTGGCCGGCTTTTCGAAATCAAACAGATAGGACCGTTCACCCCGCGCCCTGATCTCGCCGCTGCCGTCGATGACATAGGCTTCGCGCAAACCGCGCTGAATCTGCGTCTGACCCTGGGTCAGAAGTTGGCGAAGATCGGCGTCCGGAAGCAGGAACGTCGCTTCTTTCGCGCGGTTGAGGAAATCCGCCAATGCCGTGGCATCGGTGATCAGGTCCTGCCGGTGTTCTTCCTGGTAGGCCTCGGCGGCCGTTAGCGAGGTGCCGACCACCCCGCGCACGCGGTCGGAAAACCAACCCTCAAGACCGATATTGACGGTCAGCCCAGCAAATATCGCAACAAGGATCGTCGGCACGAGCGCGATACCGGCGAAAATGCCCGTGAGCCTCATATGCAGCCTTGATCCCGCCGATTGCGCCCGCCGGGCGGCGATCATCCGTGCAAGCCGTGCAAGCACCATGCCGCCCAGAGCCAGGAAGTAGACGAGGTCGGCGAGAAGGATCAGGCGGAGCGAAGACGATTCCGCCCCCTGTCCGAAGGGACCAAGCGCAATGAAGGTCGCGATCGCCAGAAGTGGCCCTAGAACGACAAGACCAAGTGTCAGTACGTTCTGGAACCGCCGTTGCCGCCGCAACCGCGCAAATCGTTCCCATGATGCACTGCGCGCTAAGCCCTGCACAAGGCTCGCCCCTGATCTTGGGCCGCTAAAGCGGCCATCGCCGATATATCGTGGTCCTTTCACCTGCTGACGCAGATGGGCCACGGTTTGTGTTGCTGTTTTACATCAACTTACGGCGCCGTGTCACGCGGATATCGAGATCGGTGATCTTCTTGCGCAAAGTATTGCGATTGATGCCGAGAAGATCGGCGCATTTAGCCTGATTACCGCCTGTTGCGTCCAGTGCGATCTCAATTAGCGGAAGTTCCATTTCCTTGAGGATTCGGTCGTAAAGGCCCGGCGGCGGCAGGCCGTCTCCATGCAGGTCAAAGTAGCGTCGGAGGTGCCGCAATATGGAAGCGGAAAGCCGCTCGGCGGGCTCCTGCACATCGCTCCGCGGCAAGGGCGCGGGGGTGCTGCCAAGGGCAGCCTCAACCTCGACCCGTGTAATTTCTGCCTCAAGTGCGGTCACAACAAGCCGCCTCAGCGTATTTTCCAACTGCCGCACATTACCAGGCCAACGATAGGCGCGGATCAGAGCCATGGCATCGGATGCTATCCGCCGTCGTGGCAGACCGTCCCGCTCGGCACGTGCAAGAAAATGTTCGGCCAGAAGCGGGATATCGTCGACCCGGTCCCGGAGCGGCGGTACCGTCAGCGCGACCCCACCAATCCGATAGTATAAGTCCTCGCGGAAATTTCCCGTCTCCAGCCGCGCCGTGAGATCCTGCTGGCTGGTGGCAAGGATGCGCGGCGCGGTAGCGGGCAGTGCGTCAAGCATGCGCACGATTCTTCCCTGGGCTTCGGTGTCAAAATCGCCGATCTCGTCAAAGACGATTGTCCCGCCACGCGCCCGCGACAGGACCGCCGACGGACCGTCCACGCCTTGCAGCTCGGCTGCCTGCACGATCACGAACGGCAATGTGCGCCGGTCAGAGAAATCGTGGATTGCGCGAGCGACCAGCGACTTTCCGGTCCCGGATTCTCCAGTGATCAACACCGGCAGATCGGCATTCATCACCCGCGCGACCAGCCGGTAGAGCGCCTGCATCGCCGGGGTCCGCCCCACCAGCGGCAGATCATCCCCACCTTCACGCGGAGCAGGCTCAGGCGCGACCACTCGCCGTTTTTGGCTCAGTGCACGGGCCGCGCGTTTCATCAGGTCGGGCAGGTCGAAGGGTTTCGGCAGATAGTCATAGGCCTCGGCTTCGGCCGCCTGGATCGCGGTCATGATCGTATTCTGCGCCGAAATCACGATGACCGGCAGACCAGGTCGTTCGGCGGCGATCTTCGGCAGGGCCTCGATCCCGTTGCCGTCCGGCATGACCACATCCGAAATCACCAGATCTCCCTTGCCCTCCTCGATCCAGCGCATGAGCGTGACCATGGACGAGGTTGCATGGACCTTGCAGCCCGCCCGGGTCAATGCCTGGGTCAGAACCGTACGGATCGTGCGGTCGTCATCGGCAACAAGGACGGTTCCATCCATCAGGGTGTCTCCTCAGGTTTCGGCGCGACGGGCAGCGACAGGCGGAACGTGGTGCGGCCGGGAACCGATTCCACAGTGATCCAGCCGCCGTGATCGGCAACGATCTTCGATACAAGCGCCAGACCAAGACCCGTGCCGTTTTCACGCCCGGACACGAAGGGGTCGAAGATGTCGCCCGCCAGATCGGGTGGAATGCCCGGCCCGTCATCCGTGATCTCAATCTGCAAGGGCAGCGACATGCCGCCGCCGTCGGCACGACGCAGGCGTAATCCCTGGTCGTAATAGGTGTGAAGCCGGATCGTGCCCGCCGCCCCTTTCGTCGCCTCGGCCGCGTTCTTCAGAAGGTTCAGGATCACCTGCAGGAGCTGATCGGAATCGCCCGCCGTCGGTGGCAGCGACGGGTCGTAATCCTCGGCGATCGTCATATGCGCGGCGAAACCCAGAAGCGCGGAACGCCGCGCCCGGTCGAGTACATCGTGTATGTTGACCGGCCTCGCCTCGGGAGGTCGCAGGTTGCCGAACTGCTCCACCTGCTCCAGCAGCTTCACGATCCGACGGCTTTCCTCGACGATCAGATCGGCCAGTTCAATATCTTCTGGGCCGAGGTTCATAGACAGAAGTTGCGCGGCTCCGGTTATCCCGGCCAAAGGGTTCTTGATTTCGTGTGCCAGCATCTCAGCCATACCAATGGCGGAGCGCGCGGCCGTCTTCATCCCAGCCCCCCGTCCCAACCTCTCGGCCAGTTCCCGGGGCGAGATCATCAGGATGACCGTGCCAGGGTGTTCTGACAGCGGTGCGGCCTGAAGGTTGCAGATGACCGGTGCGCGGTCGCCGGTACCGACATCGACATCATTGATGAAAAGCGAGGAGTGATTGGCACGAACGCGTGCAAAGACCTCTTCCAACGGCGCGTCGATGGCGAGACGGTCAAAAATAGGCTGGCCTTTCATCGCCTTCGCGGAGACGTTCAGAAAGGCTTCAGCAGCAGGGTTGACGTCCACCGCCCGGTCACTTTCGTCGATCAGGATTGCCGGAACCGGCAGCGAGGCCCAGAGCGTCGCGGCGGCGGGCAGGCTCATGCCGCGCACCTTTTGGCTTCGGCAAAGGCGCGTTCAATAAGGCCCAGAACCTCAACCGGGTCGGTAGTCACCATCATCCGGGTACGGATTGCGGGACTGGCGCCCGCTTCGTCCATGTACCAGCCCAGATGCTTTCGCGCGATCCGGACGCCAAGCTCGGCGCCATAGAAACTCAGCATCGCCTCGTAATGCTCTGAAACAAAGTCAGAAAAATCGCTTCCGATTGGTATCACGGGATCAGGTGAGCCGAATAAATCCGCTGCAATCTGCGCCAACCGCCAGGGCGCGCCCTGCGCACCGCGCCCAACCATAACGCCTGTCGCGCCTGAGGCCGACATCGCTGCCCGGGCCGAGAACGTATCGACGATATCGCCGTTGGCAATCACAGGAATCTTTACGGCATCACGCACCGCTCGGATCGCCGTCCAGTCGGCTGCGCCTTTGTAGAATTGCTGCCGTGTCCGGCCGTGAACGGTGATCATCTGCACCCCGGCCGCCTCAGCACGCCGCGCCAGATCCGGTGCGTTCAGGCAGTCAGTATCCCAGCCCAGACGGCATTTCAGCGTCACCGGCACATCGACGGCGTCGACAACCGCCTCGATCAGCGTAAGGGCATGACCGGGATCGCGCATCAAGGCCGAACCCGAGAGCCCGCCCGTGACCTTCTTGGCCGGGCATCCCATGTTGATGTCGATGATCCGCGCCCCCATGGCAGCCACGACCTTTGCCGCTTCGGCCATTGCGCCCGCCTCACGCCCAGAAAGTTGCACAGAAGTCGCGGTGTCATCGCCAAGGCCGAGATCGGTTCGCGCCTTGGCCCGAACTGACGGCTTTTCAGTCAAAAGTTCGCCAGAGGCCACCATCTCGGACACCACGAGTCCCGCGCCGAACCGTGCCACAAGACGGCGGAACGGCAGGTCGGTGATCCCCGCGAGCGGGGCAAGAAAGACCGGGGGATCCAGCGTGATATCGCCGAGTGTCAGTGGCAACTGCCTAATCCTTGTGCAACTGCCCCGGTCCTAAGCTTGCAAAGGAAAAAAAGCAACCGTAACGCCGCGGTGCAGAGCAACCATTCATTTGGTGCCTGAAAATTAAGCACACCCATAGACGCATGCATGGCAGCCGGGCATTGCCGAGAAAGCCCCGGCGGATTACAGCAGGGCAAACGGAGATCATCGTGACCGATACTGCAATCATCATTGTCGCCGCCGGGCGTGGCACACGGGCAGGCGGCGAACCCAAGCAGTGGCGGATGCTTGGCGGGCAGAGCGTGCTGGCGCGCACCGTTGCGGCTTTTCGGGGTGCGGGACGGATCATTGTTGTACTACATCCCGACGACATGACGCGGGGCATCGCAGAACTTGCAGGACAAGTTACGCTTGTCGCAGGCGGAGATACGCGATCGGAATCCGTTAGGAATGCCCTGGAAATCATTGATCCTAATGAATACTCATTTGTATTGATCCATGACGGCGCACGCCCGTTGGTCTCACCCACAGTCATCGGTCGGATACGCGACGCGCTGGAAAGCTCACCAGCCGCCGCGCCTGCCCTAGCGGTCACCGACGCGCTCTGGACCGGGGCTGAAGCGAAGGTATCGGGGCTGCAGCCCCGCGACGGGCTTTTTCGCGCCCAGACACCGCAGGGCTTCCACTTCCCGGCAATTCTGGACGCACACCGCGCCCATCCGGGCGGCGCGGCCGATGACGTCGAGGTCGCGCTGGCTGCGGGACTTGACGTCGCCATCGTCGAGGGCGAGGAGGAGAATATCAAACTCACCTGGCCCGGCGATTTCGCCCGCGCCGAACGGATTCTGGGAACTGACATGGATATCCGAACCGGGAATGGCTACGACGTCCACGCGTTCACCGAGGGCGATCACGTCATGCTTTGCGGCGTGCGGGTGCCACACACGAAAGCGCTTCTTGGTCACTCCGACGCCGATGTAGGCATGCATGCCCTGACCGATGCGATCTATGGCGCGCTGGCCGAGGGTGACATTGGCCGGCACTTCCCGCCCTCGGACCCTCAGTGGAAAGGCGCGGCGAGCCACATCTTCCTTTCCCACGCGACCGAGCTTGCGCGCAAAAAAGGCTACGGGATATCCAATGCCGATATCACTCTGGTCTGCGAATGCCCGAAGATCGGTCCACATGCGGTTGAAATGGCGTCTGAAATCGCCCGCATCACCGGCGTCCGGCCCGACCGGATCAGCGTCAAAGCCACCACCTCCGAACGGCTGGGCTTCACGGGGCGCGAAGAGGGTATAGCGGCCATTGCCACTGTGACTCTGGTGAAGCCATGAGCTTTCCCCGACTTCTCGCCACCTGGTTCGGCGCTGGCCTCCTGCGTCCGGCGCCGGGAACTTGGGGCTCGGCCGTCGCCGTGGCGCTCGGGCTCCTCATCCACGGGATCGGGCACTTCCCTCTGCTTCTGGCCGCTACGCTTATTGTCACGCCAATCGGCTTTTGGGCGACGGCGAAAACGGTTGAGGGGCAAGAGGAAAAGGACCCATCAGAGATTGTCATCGACGAGGTCGCAGGCCAGTGGATCGCGCTCCTCTTCCCTTCGGCGGGGTTCTGGTTGATGGGGCTCGACAGCTGGACCTTCCCATGGCCCGGCTGGGTCGCGGCCTTCCTCTTCTTCCGGCTTTTCGACATCTGGAAACCCGGGCGCATCGGTCGGGCTGACCGCAAGCACACCGCCTTTGGCACGATGGAGGACGACCTTTGGGCCGGGCTGTTCGCCGGAATAGCCACCATGATTGCGGCCGGACTCGCACATGGGGTCATGGGGGCATGAATCGGGCCGGGCAGCTTCTTTCACTCGCCCGCGCGAAGGGTGCCGTGATCGCAACCGCGGAAAGCTGCACCGGCGGCATGATCGCAGCGGCGATCACTGACATTCCCGGCTCTTCTGATGTCTTCGACCGGGGTTTCGTCACCTACTCCAATGCGGCCAAAACGGACATGCTGGATGTCCGCGCAGAAACTCTGAACGCCTTTGGCGCGGTCAGCGAAGATGTCGCCCGCGAAATGGCTGATGGCGCGCTGAATCGTTCAAACGCCAACATCGCCGTCGCGGTAACGGGCATTGCCGGGCCAGGCGGGTCCGAGCACAAGCCGGAGGGCCGCGTATGCTTCGGTCTGGCCAGAACCGGCGCGGCGACACAGGTCGAGACCATCGAATTCGGCGCGATCGGACGCGATGCCGTGCGCCGGGCGACGGTCGACTATGCGCTCGGCATGATCATCGGCGCCCTCGACGCGTGATGCGAACACCGATCAACTTTTGACCGCATCCTGTGCAATTTTGCCCGCATTTTGGGCAGTTTTGAAATTGCCGCACTTTCTGGCAGTTGACAGAGCGGTGCCGCTTTTCTTCGCATCGGGTTCAGGCTCTGTCCATCGCGCAACGAAACGCGAAAGGACATTCTCTCATGAACGGCGCCGATACTGCCTGGATCATCGTGGCCACCGGGCTTGTTCTTCTGATGACCCTGCCGGGACTTGCGCTTTTCTATGGTGGGCTCGTGCGGGCGCGGAATGTACTTTCTGTCTTCATGCAGTGCTTTGCCATTGCCTGCCTTATGAGCGTCCTGTGGCTGGTCGCGGGGTATTCCATCGCTTTCGGTGGCGAAGGAGCCTATTGGGGCGGTCTCGGCCGCGCCTTCCTGACCGGAGTGGATGCGGAGACGCTGAAGGGTTCCCTGCCCGAGGTCTTGTTCTTCGCCTTCCAGATGACCTTCGCGATCATCACCCCCGCCCTCTTCCTCGGTGCCTTCGCTGAACGCGTTGGGTTTGGTTTCGTCCTCCTCTTCTCGGCGCTCTGGATGCTCGGCGTCTATGCGCCAGTCGCCCACTGGATCTGGGGCGGCGGATTTCTGGCCGATGGCGGCATCTTTGGTGAGGTCGGGACGAAGGACTTCGCGGGCGGCATTGTCGTGCATGAAACGGCGGGTCTTGCCGCGCTGGTCCTTGCGGTGATGATCGGCCCTCGCAAGAACCGCACCACGCCACCGCACAATCCCGGTTTCGTCGCCATCGGCGCAGGGCTTCTCTGGGTCGGCTGGTTCGGCTTCAACGGCGGCTCGCAGCTTGCCGCAGATGGTGGGGCCGCGATGGCGATTACCGTCACGCATATCTCGGCTGCCTCCGCATCACTGACCTGGGCACTTTGGGAGCGGATCAAGTTTGGACGCGCCTCGCTCGTCGGCCTGGTCACCGGCACCATCGCGGGTCTTGCCTCGATCACACCCGCCAGCGGATTCGTCGGCCCCATCGAGGCGCTGGTGATCGGCGCGGTCGCGGGGGTGCTGTGTCAGGAGGCCGTCGCACTCATCCGCAACAAGATCCGCATCGATGACACGCTTGACGTCTTCGCCGTCCACGGCGTCGGCGGCATCTTTGGCACGATCATGATCGCGGCTTTCGGTGCGGGCAGCTGGACCGCCCAGCTCGGCGCGCTGGCCATCGTCGGCATCTTCACGGTTGTCGCGACTTGGATTCTGGCCAAACTCGCCTGTCTGGTAACGCCCATCCGCGTCGATGCGGAAACGGAGTTCAACGGTCTCGACATCTCGGCCCACGGAGAACGCGCTTACGACATTACGTCGTAAGAAAGTTCGACAGACATCTTGAACGGGGCCTTTCCAGGCCCCGTTCTCATTTCGATCAGGCTCGCCCGTAAAGCGCCTTCGCCCGCTCCTCGAAGGCGCGCACGACCCGGTGCATTGCCTCGTCGAAAACGACGCCAATCAGCTTTTGCAGGATTGCGTTCCTGAACGCGAAATCGACGAAGAAGGACACGTCGCATCCGCCCTCGTCCCGGTCCCGAAACGCCCAGTTTGACCGCATATGCTGAAACGGCCCGTCGAGGTATTCCGTATCGATCCGCCCCTCGGCGGGCCAGAGAACCACGCGGCTGCCGAACCGTTCGCGGAACACCTTGAACGATATGACCAGATCGGCCTCCATCACCTCGGCCCCGTCGGGTCGCGGCGTGAGCGAGCGGATGCGGGCGGCAGCCGTCCAGGGCAAAAACTCAGGATACCGCGCAACATCGGCCACCAGATCGTACATCTGCCGGGCGCTGTAGGGCATCACGCGGGTTTCCGAATGGGTAGGCATGCGCGTCCTTGGTGACTCTGGCGCCCCATGTCGCTAAATGGTGGGGGGAAATCAAGGGGACCGCATGCCGCATCGTGCTTATGTCATCGACGAAATGATATCCGCCAAGTCCATCGCCGCGCGGGTGGAAGCCTTGGCGAAGGACATCACAAAGGCGTTCAACGGCACAGACAAACTCGTCGTCGTCGGACTGTTGCGCGGCTCCTTCGTCTTTATCGCCGATTTGGTGCGCGAGATCGATCTGCCGGTCGAGGTCGATTTTCTTGAGGCCTCCTCCTATGGCGATGCAATGGAATCGAGCCGCGAGGTGCGCATTCTCAAGGACCTGAGGGGCGAGATTTCTGGCCGCGACGTGCTGGTCGTCGAGGATATCGTCGATACCGGATTCACGCTACATCACGTGGTCAACCTCCTGCGCTCGCGCGAGCCGAAGCGGCTGGAGGTCTGCGCGCTCCTCGACAAGCCGTCACGGCGCGAAGTGCCGATCAAGGCGACCTGGACCGGGTTCGAGATTCCGGACGAGTTCGTCGTGGGCTACGGTATCGACTTCGCGCAAAGGAACCGCAACCTGCCGCATATAGGCAAGGTGCGCTTTACCGATGAGACTGACGGGGAATGAACCCGCGTCATTTCCTGCGCATGGCTCATTGGGCGCGCAACCCTCCCTCGGCCCGGCGTGTAGCTCTGATCCTCGGGATCATCACTGTGTGTCTGGCACTGGCGGGGCTGGAATGGAGCGGCGTTTTGCCGGACGGGTTCGGACTGTCATCGGGCGACAACAAGCTGAAGATCAAACCGCTTCCCTAGGCGCGCCACGCAATCTGTCCGCCATCCGCCCAAGCGCCGTGACGAGAGCCCTACGGGTTTCGGCGATGCGCGGAACATCGGCCAGATCGGCGTGGCTGGCCACCCAGATATCGACGCAGATATCAGGAATAACGCCCCTCACTTCCTCAAGCCGGTCGTCCTCATGACCGAGAAAGTACGGTAGCGTTGCTATGCCCTGCCCCGTCGCCGCCATTTCGCGCAAGACCGGAAAACTGTCAGCGCAGGCCACAATGATTGCGGGGTCGCACCGGTCCGCCATCCACCGCCCGATAACCGAGCGGGACAAGGGGCCGCAGATGCCAAGCCATCCCGTGGCCGCGCTGCCCTTCTTGCGAAACACGCCAAAACCCAGTTTCGCCCCGATCTCACCCACCAGATCGTCGGCAAGCTTGTCGGTCGGGCGAACAGTGATATCTGCATGTGTCCGCGCCAGATCCAGATGTGTGTTCGTGCATAAAAGCTCGATCCGAAGTTCAGGAGATGTCTTGCGCAATTCGGAGACCACGGGCGGCAGAACATGCTGGCAGAACGTGTCGGTGGATGTGACCCGAACATCGCCGATCAGGGGCGCGCGCACGCCCAGAAGCGTCCGTGCCACCGACTGCACAGCCCGGTCCACCTCGCGCGCAGCGTCGATGACCTGTTTGTGCGCGCCGGTGACGACATACCCCCGGGCAGTCTTGTCGAATATCTCGACGCCCGAAGCCTCCTCATAGGCCGCAACTCGCCGGAGTACGGTTGCGTGATTCACGCCCAATCGCCGTGCGGCCGCATTGACCGATCCTTCCTCGGCCACGGCAAGGACAAAACGTAAGTCGTCCCAATTCTCCCTCATGCGGTCTTCCTCACGTCATTGTTATCGCTCAAAAACACATGCCGGGCCGTATCTCCAAGGCTTTTGCGCCTAAATTTGGGGGAAATCCCCCAGTTGTGCGATTTCTCACGTTTACCATGCGGAATTTACGGATGGTAATGAAATTCGGCACATGTACTCTATCCAGATCCTCAACAGGGAGTTGTATAATGAAGAAGTTTTTTGTCGGCCTGGCGCTCGCCACCATCGCCTTCACCGGGGCTGCTTCGGCACAGGAAGCGCCGTTTGCGAAACAGATCAAGGCACGTCAAGGGATCATGGTATACCGCGCACTGAACATCGGTGTCCTCGGCGCCATGGCCAAGGGCGAGGTGGAGTACAACGCCGAAGCCGCGCAGAAGGCGGCCGACGCGCTCGTATCGTCAGGCAAACTCGACGTCTCAATGCTCTATGTCCCCGGCTCCAGCAATGCAGAGAACCCGGATTCTACAGTCAAACCCGAAGTGTTCACCGAAGACCTCGGCATCGGGGCAAAGGCGGCCGACTTCAACACCGCAGCCGAGGCGATGCAGGCGGCGGCTGGCGGCGGCCTCGATGGGTTGAAGGCGGCGATGGGCCCGTTGGGGAAATCTTGTGGCGGCTGCCACGAGGTCGCGCGCATCCCGCAGAACTGAATGCTGCTTTTAGCTAGCTAGTCAGAACGGTTTGGGGGCGGAGTTTCTCCGCCCCCAGCCTGCGAGGAGACCCATGCGCCGATTGCTTCGTCTGTTTTATATCGTCCTGATTCTCGGCGTCGCTGTGGCGTGGCTGGTCCTGCGCCCCAACCCGCTCCCGGATGACGCTTTAGCGGGGATGACCGGCGATCCGGCCAGGGGTGAACTGATCTTTTGGGCGGGTGGCTGCGCCTCGTGCCATGCCGGCGACAAGGCAACCGAGGATGCAAAACTGGTCCTGAAAGGCGGGCAGCGCTTCCCTTCTCCATTCGGCACCTTCGTCGCCCCGAACATTTCGAACGACCCCGAAGCGGGGATTGGCGCGTGGAGCGATCTTGACCTTGCCAATGCCATGGCACGGGGCGTTTCGCCCAAAAGACGCCACTACTTCCCAGTCTTCCCCTATGCTAGCTACGCCAAAGCGGATCTGCAGGACATAGTCGATCTGCGCGCCTATCTTGCCACCCTTCCCGCCGATCCGACCCCGAGCGAGGCGCATGAAGTGGGTTTTCCCTTCAATATCCGCCTCAGCCTTGGTGGCTGGAAGTTCCTCTTCCTGAAGGATGGCTGGGTGGTCGATGGCGACCTGACAGTGGAAGAGCAGCGCGGCCGTTATCTGGCCGAGGCTCTCGGCCATTGTGGCGAATGCCATACACCCAGGAACGCGCTTGGCGGGATGGAGACCGGCCGCTGGTTCGCAGGCGGACCGGTGCCTGCGGGGCGCGGCAATTTCCCGAATATCACGCCCGCAAAGCTGGACTGGTCGAACACCGATATCGTCGAATACCTGACCTCGGGCTTCACGCCGGAATATGACAGTGCGGGCGGGCATATGGCGCTGGTGGTGCAGAACATGGCACGGCTACCCGCAAACGACCGCGCGGCAATCGCGGCTTATTTGAAGCGCGTACCGCCATCTGAGTGACACGCCGATTTACCTGATGTTAACCCTTATTGCAGCATGATCGGGCGATGGGCCGACAATGCTCGCCGATGGCGGTACTCGACGGCCGGTATCGCGGGACACTGCCATGACCTCCGCTTCGCACTGCCTTACCCTCCTCCTTCCCCTGACGGTCGCTGCGCCCTGTTATGCGGACCCTATCACGCAAACCACGGTGCCGCCCGTTGCGCGGCTGCAGATGGCAAATGGCCTCGACAGCCAATCGCAACCCCGGCCTATGCCACGGATATGGTTGCCAGAACCGGGAAGCAGGATGACCGGTATAATTTTCAAGGGGATCGAATTTCTTACCAGCGACCGGATTTCGACCCAGGCCGGTTTTCACGACGGCAGCGCGTCAGGTCCACGCCTTGATCTGTCGATAGGGTTCAACTTCTGAACCGGCTCATTGGCACTGCTGTCCGGAACTGTGCAGTTCACGCTACAGCGACCAATTAACTGGCATCTGATTGCAAGGAACACTTGTAGCACCGGCGAGAACGGGCGAATGGCTGCGGCCAATAGAACTCATCGGGGGCCGAATTCATGTATGCAGATCATCTTTCCAAAGCCTTCGCCGGGCTTGTCCTTGCGGCGGCGGTCCCGACCACAATCGCCGCACAATCGGCCCCGAATATCGTCGTCAAGGGCGAGGTCGAAATTGAATCGCTTCACAGCGACGGTTCCGACGAAACCTTCCTCTTCGGTGACGTTGATCTGAGTTTCGGCCCGGCTGGCGGAGCGGGCGGGCTTGGTTTTGATCTCGGTGTTCTCGCGATCGACAGCGATGGAATTGGCTCCGAATCGGCGGTTTTCGCAGCTGCCACCTACACGACCAGCTATGGCAAGTTCAGCTTCGGTGTGCCGCGCAACGCCGCGAGCGCTTTCAGCCGCATGCCGGATGTGGGCGGTATCAAATTGGTGGGGATAACTCAGGACACGTTCACCGGTGGAATCGTCGAACTGGTTTATCTGACGAATGACGACGTCCCGGTCGGCCTGCGGTATGATGCAGATTACGGAGCGTTTAAAGCGGCGACATCTTACCACCGCCTGTCCGACTCGGAGGCGACCGTCTTTGACCTTGCCGCCAGCTTTGAGATGGGCAAGTTCTTCACCAACGGCTCTGTGGAGATTGTAAAACCACAGGGCACCTCGTCACAATCGGCGGTGCATGCCGAGATCGGCGCGAGCACGGACCTCTACGAGGCGGGGATTGGCTACACGATTGGCAGCAATGTCATTCCAGACGCGTTCATGGCCTGGGCGACTTACCGGCCGGTTCAGAAGTTGGATGTTTCGGCAACCGTCCTCGACATCGACGGCGTCGATGCACTCTATGGTCTGAGCGGCACATACCAATTCTGGAACTCTGCCTATGTGCAGATGGGTGTCGCCGACAGCAGCAGCTTCGATGCGGTCTGGGATCTGTCGCTCGGCTACAAGTTCTGAACCTGATTTGGGCGGGCGATCTGCCCGCCCTTCGTTTCAGGCCCGGCCCAAACGCTCCAGCCGCGCCGCGCGCAGACGCGCGAAGTCGTCTCCTGCGTGATAGGATGACCGCGTCAGCGGCGTCGCCGAAACCATCAGGAAGCCCTTGCCATAGGCGGCCTTTTCATAGCCTGCGAACTCCTCGGGCGTGACGAACCGGTCGATGCGGTGGTGTTTCGGAGTCGGCTGCAGATACTGGCCGACGGTCAGAAAGTCGATATCGGCGGCGCGCATGTCATCCATGACCTGCCGGACCTCCTGCGCGTTCTCGCCGAGCCCGACCATGATGCCCGACTTGGTGAACATCGCCGGGTCCAGTTCCTTCACCCGTTGCAAAAGCCGGAGCGAGTGAAAGTACCGCGCGCCGGGACGGACCGACGGATAGAGGCCGGGCACGGTTTCAAGGTTGTGATTGAAGACGTCCGGACGGGATTCCACAACCTTTTCAAGTGCCTCCGGTCTACACTTAAGAAAGTCCGGGGTCAGGATCTCGATCGTCGTTCCCGGCGAGCGATGCCGAACGGCACGGATCGTCTGGGCGAAATGCTCAGCCCCGCCATCTTCCAGATCGTCGCGGTCGACCGAGGTAATCACGACATGGTTCAGGCCCAGCGTCTCGACCGCATGGGCGACGCGTCCGGGTTCAAAGACGTCCAGCGCATCCGGGCGGCCGGTGGCAATGTTGCAGAACGAACAGCCGCGCGTGCAGATCTCGCCCATGATCATCATTGTGGCGTGACCGGCCGACCAGCATTCGCCAACATTCGGGCAGCCAGCCTCTTCGCAGACCGTCACCAGCTTGTTCGTGCGCAGGATATCGCGCGTCTGCTTGTACCCTGCCGAGGTCGGGGCCTTGACCCTGATCCAGTCGGGTTTTTTCGGTTGCGCCTGATCCGCCCGATGGGCTTTTTCTGGGTGACGCTGGTCCGGAATTTTGAGGTCGCGCACGAATAATTCCCCCTAACTAGCGGTCGTACCGGAGATATGCCTTTTCTCAGTGAAACACAATGAAACTGCGCACATGGCGGGATTGCGCGGAATGGGAGGATACATGTCTTCAAAATTCGTCGCCGAGGCAATCGGAACGTTCATCCTGGTGTTCTTCGGGGTCGGATCGGCGGTTCTGATGGGCGAGCATATTGGTATGCTCGGGATCTCGCTGGCATTTGGCCTGTCGATTGTCGCCGCTGCCTACGGAATCGGTCCGATTTCGGGCGCGCATCTGAACCCGGCAGTGTCGTTTGGCATGATGGCTGCGGGCCGAATGAGCGGGCGCGATGCGGCAATCTACTCCATCGCTCAGGTGGCCGGGGCGACGCTGGCCGCGGCGGTGATCCTCATGATCGCATCCGGTCGGGCTGACTATTCGCTGGCCACAAACGGGCTTGGCCAGAACGGCTATGGTGCGGGCTATCTGGGTGAGTATTCGATGGGCGCTGCGTTCCTGTTCGAAACGGTCGCGACGTTTCTCTTCGTCACCGTCATTCTCGGCGTGACGCAGAACGGCGCGCCCACCAACCTCGCTGGGCTGGCAATCGGACTGACGCTGGCGGGCATTCACCTGGTTGGCATCGATGTAACCGGCGTTTCGGTCAATCCTGCCCGGTCGTTCGGACCTGCGATCTTTGCCGGTGGCGCTGCGCTCAGTTCGTTGTGGCTCTTCATCGTCGCCCCGCTCCTTGGGGGTATTCTGGCCGGCTTCGCCCACAGTCTGGGTGTGACGAGCGCACAGTAGCCTTGGGATCATCCGGGTAGCCTAGCCCCCGGGGCTGCGCGCGGCATTCACCAATGCCGCGCCGGCCTCTGCCAGAATTTCGGCAAGTCTCGTGAACCAGCCTTCGCCGTCGCTGGTGACACGGCGCACCAATACGATACGTCTGGAAGGTTCGGGGTCTGAAAAGCGGCGCAAGGCTATCCCGGGCACAGCCGCCGATTCCGTTGCGACCGCGATTTCCGGCAGAAAGGTCAACCCGACCCCCTGCCCCACAAGCCCGCAAAGCGTCGACAGCGAGGCGGCCCCAAGATCGAGACGTAGGCGTTTGCGGTCGAGACCACAAACTTCCAGCGCCTGATCGGCTAGGCAGTGGCCTTCATCCAGCAGCAGCAGTTGATCGGGGTCGAGCGTGGCCGGTCTCAATGCTTCCATACCGGCAGAAGCCGCTGAAATCCGCCGGGCACTGCCTGCCAGCAGGAACCTGTCCTCAAACAATGGCGTGGCGGACAGGTCTGAACCGTAGGGCAGATCAGCCACCACGATTGCATCCAGCCGGCCGGAATTCAGATCGGCCATCAGGTCATCAGTACGGGCCTCGCGAATCCTGAGATCACGGGTCAGGTCGTCGGCCCGCAGGTTCGGCAGGGCGCGGGGCAAAAGATATGGGGCCACGGTCGGAATGACGCCAAGGTTCAGCCTTCCGGACAAAGCCTTGCGCCGCGCCGCGGCTTCCAGTTCGCTGATCTCGGCCAGAATCCGCCGGGCGCGTGTTTCCAGCTCGCGCCCTTCGCGCGTCAGATGCAGGCCCCTTGGCAGTCGTTCGACGAGAGTGACGTTAAGAACAGTCTCCAGTTCTTTGATCTGCATGGACAATGCTGGCTGAGAAATGTGGACCTTTTCGGCGGCGCCCCCAAAGCTGCGCGCCTCGGCGAGAGCGAGAAAATAGCTCAACTGTCGCAATGTCAAGGGCATAAGCATTCCTTATCGCAACACGAAGAATTTCCGATTTTTAATTATTACAAACCGGGCCCATAGTCACGCTGCAAATCCCGATCCCGTCGGAACGGAACAGGAGCCCTTCCCGGGTTCCAACCGCCGTCGGGACAAAACATCGAACCGATTGGAGGATACATGGACGGCGACATCAAATGCCCGGTACATCACACCGTTGCGGGCGGCAGATCGAACAAGGACTGGTGGCCGAACCAGCTTAACCTGAAGATCCTTCACCAGCATTCTGCAAAGTCAAACCCGATGGGTGCCGACTTCGACTATGCCGAGGCCTTTAAATCGCTAGACCTCGACGCGTTGAAGCAGGACCTCTATGCCCTGATGACCGACAGTCAGGACTGGTGGCCTGCCGATTACGGCCACTATGGCCCGCTCTTCATCCGCATGGCCTGGCACAGTGCCGGAACCTACCGCACGGGCGACGGGCGTGGCGGCGGCGGCACTGGCGCGCAGCGCTTCGCGCCCCTCAACAGCTGGCCGGATAACGGCAACCTCGACAAGGCCCGGCGCCTGCTCTGGCCGGTCAAGAAGAAGTACGGCAACAAGATTTCCTGGGCCGACCTGATGATCCTCGCCGGGAATTGTGCGCTAGAATCGATGGGATTCAAGACCTTCGGCTTCGGCGGCGGCCGCGCCGACATCTGGGAGCCGGAAGAGGACATCTATTGGGGCAATGAGGACACCTGGCTCGGTGACAAGCGGTATTCTGGGGAGCGCGACCTTGAAAATCCGCTGGCCGCCGTTCAGATGGGCCTCATCTACGTCAACCCGGAAGGGCCGAACGGCAATCCCGATCCGGTCGCTTCGGGCCACGACGTCCGCGAAACCTTTGGCCGCATGGCGATGAACGACGAGGAAACAGTTGCACTCGTCGCGGGTGGACACACCTTCGGCAAGGCCCATGGCAATGGTCCGGCCGATGCTGTCGGCCCCGAACCCGAAGCCGCCCCGATCGAAGCGATGGGCTTCGGCTGGCTGTCGTCGCACGGCACGGGCAAAGGTTATGACACGATCACCAGCGGCATCGAGGGCGCCTGGAAGCCCAACCCGACCAAGTGGGACATGGGGTATTTCAAGGTTCTCTTCAAATATGAGTGGGAACTGACGAAGAGCCCGGCCGGCGCGAATATCTGGCTGGCCAAGGACGTAGCCGAAGAGGACATGGTCGTCGACGCCCATGACCCGTCCAAGAAACACCGTCCGATGATGACGACGGCCGACATGTCGCTGCGCATGGACCCGGCTTACGAAAAAATCTCGCGCCGGTTCCTCGCCAACCCCGAAGAATTCGCCGATGCGTTCGCCCGCGCCTGGTTCAAGCTGACCCACCGCGACATGGGGCCAAAGGCGCTATACCTTGGCAAGGAGGTTCCGGCCGAAGACCTGATCTGGCAGGACCCGATTCCGGCGGTCGACCACCCGCTGGTCAACGCCTCCGATATCGCCGACCTCAAGGCAAAGGTTCTCGGATCCGGTCTTTCAGTGTCGGAACTGGTCGCGACGGCCTGGGCCTCTGCCTCCACCTTCCGGGGTTCGGACAAGCGCGGCGGTGCCAACGGTGCCCGTATCCGTCTTGCGCCGCAGAAGGACTGGGAGGTCAATGACCCTGCGCAACTCGCCAAGGTGCTCGCTGTCCTGGAGGGAATCCGCGCCGCGTTCAACGGCTCTGCTGCGGGTGGCCGCAAGATCTCGCTCGCCGACCTGATCGTGCTGGCAGGCGGCGCGGCCGTGGAGCAGGCTGCGAAAGCGGCGGGTCACAGTGTCGAGGTTCCGTTCACCCCGGGCCGGACGGATGCGTCGCAGGATCAGACCGACGTCGAAGCCTTTGACGTTCTGGAACCGAAGGCAGATGGATTCCGCAACTACATGCAGGGCAAATACGCCGTCCCGGCAGAACAGATGCTGATCGACCGCGCCCAGCTTCTGACCCTGACCGCGCCCGAAATGACGGTGCTGGTCGGCGGCCTACGGGTCCTCGGCGCCAATAGCGGCGGCAGCAAGCATGGTATCCTGACTGAGCGTGCCGGTCAGTTGACGAACGACTTCTTCGTCAACCTTCTGGACATGGGCACGAAGTGGAGCGCCGCAGGTGACGGGGTTTACGAAGGCCGCGATCTTGCCTCCGGTGCGGTGAAGTGGACCGGCACAAGGGCTGATCTGGTCTTCGGTTCGAACTCCCAGCTTCGCGCAATCGCCGAAGTTTATGCTCAGGACGACAACGCCGGTGCCTTTGTCGGCGACTTCGTGAAGGCCTGGACCAAGGTGATGAACGCCGACCGGTTCGATCTGAACTGACGGTTTATCCATCCGCTGAAACAGAAAAGCGCCCCGGAAGCCGGGGCGCTTTTTATTTAGCCGATCATCGGAGACTGCCCGCCATAGGTCTCGTCATAGTGGCGCTTCAGGCGCTGAAGCGCGATGCGCAGGACGATCTTGCCCGACCGCGCCGACCAGCCCATGCGTTTCTCCGCGGCCTCCAGCCCCTCCAGAAAACAGCAGCAGCGCAGGACCATGTCGCCAAGCCCGGGACCAAGATCACGTAGTGCTGCGGCAACCCGATCGCGCGCCTGTCCGGATCCGCCGCCAACACCGCCGGAAAAACTGCCCCTGTCGCCCGCTGTCAGGAACCTGTCCCAATTCTGTGCAACTCTCGGACCCAACTGAGCGAGCTCAAAATCCTCGCGCAGTCGTTCACCCGCAGCGACCAGATCCGAACTGAGAAAGGGATTGCCGTCCTTTTCCTTCCGGCGCGCCAGCACTGTCAGCGGGCTCTCGGCGAGGTTGTATCGGACCCGATGCCGATTGTCGGCCCCCGCTTCGGTAATATCGCGTTCGCCCCAATCCCGGTGTTGTTCCGAAAACCGGTTCTGCGTTTCAGCGAATCCCGGACTGCGCGATGCCTGGTCTTGCGCAAGCAGACGCTTCAGCATTGCGCGCCCTGCCCCGGTAATCTCGTAGGTCGTCACCCGGCCCGGCTTTTGCACGGCGATCCAGTCTTTCAGGGCGAATGCCTGCGCCACGGTTCTGTCGACAACACCTGTCCGGACCGTTCCCTTTAATACAACGGCCTTTTCCATCTCGGTCGAAACGACCAGAACAGCACCGATTTCACATAACCGCCGGAGAATCCGGCGGGCTTCCCGATGCAATGCGGCTTCATCGGGGACGTGACACTTGGTCGACCGGACCGGTGCACTCATATGGCAGGCTCCT
This sequence comes from Albidovulum aestuarii, assembly GCF_029961185.1. Lineage (GTDB taxonomy): Bacteria > Pseudomonadota > Alphaproteobacteria > Rhodobacterales > Rhodobacteraceae > Albidovulum > Albidovulum aestuarii. The sequence goes on from NZ_JASBQQ010000005.1 coordinate 177,898, forward strand.
TCCTGTTTTTGACATGCTGTTTCCGTCTTTCGTGCTCGTTCGGACCAGCTTGGCGGGACATAGAGCCGACCAAACCGGTTCAATGCCTCGTCGATCAGCGGGTCATCGCGTCGGTTTTCAAACGCGCGGACTTTTCTGAGGATTGTTGACGCATGGCAGCCTTCGAACCGGGCAAGAGCGCGCAGCGACAGCCCCTCTTCGACATGACGCAGATAAAGGCGCGCATTTTCTGGCAGCCAGCCAGGCAATGCCGCTGGCGGTTGGGCCATAACCGTCATTCAGTCCCCCGAATTTCCTACAGCAATTTACGCTGCATTAACCACAATAGGATCAACCGTCGGTTGCATTCGTTACCTGATCGTTAAAGGCGAGCACGATCCCGAGAATTATTGATAAATTATAAATTTCTCTGAAAGATACGGACGCTACCCGGCGACAATCCGCAACACCGGGACTTCCTGTTTCATTCTCCGGTTGTTTTCAACATGGAGGAAACTGATGTCCGATCTTCCGTCGATGCTTCAGGAGTTGCGCCGCCCCCGGCTTTTGATCCGCGCAGCGAGGGCCGGGTTGGCCGAATACAACCGGAACCGTGACCTGAAGCGCCTCGTGCGGGCCAATGCGGTCCCTGACCCCGACAGGGCATTGTCCATTCTGATGGAAGAAGAAGAACGGATCGAAGCGACGCGCCGGACCGGCGATGCCAGCTACTCCTTCACACGCCATATCGAGGTTTTGATCGCAATGATGGCGGAGGTCCGCCTGCTCAGGTCCTGTGCGTGACTTCGACCTGCCACCAATGGAATGGGCCGCCCGATCCGGGGCGGCCCTGTGACTTTTGACGCCGCCAGACGACGATCACATGAAGGCGTCAGGCATCGAGGCCTTCTTCTTCGCCACGTATTCGTTCAGCGCCTCTTCGATCGCAGGATCCATTGCGGGCTTCTGGTAGTCGTTCAGCAGCTTCGAAACACGCGCCTTGGCGAGCGCAACTGTGTCGCGGGCCCCTTCTTCGTCCCAGGTCTCGAACGGCTTGTAGTCCAGCAGTTCGGTGCGCCAGAAGGCCTGCTTGAAGTTTGCCTGCGTATGGGCACAGCCGAGGTAGTGACCACCCGGACCAACTTCGCGGATCGCGTCCATCGCCTGCCCGGTCTCGGACATGTCGATGCCCTTGGCGATGTGATGCAGAACACCAAGTTGATCGGCATCCATCACGAACTTCTCGAAGGACGAGACAAGACCGCCCTCAAGCCAGCCGCAGGAATGCAGCATGAAGTTCACACCGGCCAGAAGGCCCATATTAAGCGAGTTCGACGTCTCGTATGCCGCCTGAGCGTCCGGCAGCTTCGATCCGCAGAACGAGCCTGCCGACCGGTAGGGCAGCCCCATGCGCCGGGCAAGTTGGCCCGCGCCGTAGGTGATATGCGCCGCTTCAGGTGTGCCAAAGGTCGGCGCGCCAGAATTCATGTCGATCGAGGTCACGAAGGCACCGAAGATCACCGGCGCGCCCTGGCGGATGAGCTGGCTGTAAGCGACGCCCGCCAGCACTTCCGCCATGACCTGCGTCAGTGTACCCGCGACCGTCACCGGCGCCATCGCGCCGCCGACGATGAAGGGCGAGATGATCGCGGCCTGATTGGCCTTCGCATAGACCTCAAGCGCGCCCATCATGATCCCGTCGAAGGTCATCGGCGAGTTGATGTTGATGAGCGAGGTCATGACCGTGTTCTGGTCGACAAAGTCGGACCCGAACAGGATCTTTGACATCTCGACCGAATCTTCGGCCCGGACCGGTTCCGTCACCGAGCCCATGTACGGCTTGTCCGACAACGTCATATGCGCCAGCAGCATGTCGAGGTGACGCTTGTTCACCGGGATATCGGTCGGCTCGCAAACCGTGCCGCCGGAATGATGCAACCATTTCGACATGTAGCCGAGCTTTACGAATTTCTGGAAATCGTCGAGCGTCGCATAGCGGCGCCCGCCATCAGCATCGCGCACGAAGGGCGGACCATAGACGGGCGCAAGCACAAGACCACGGCCGCCAACGGTCACGTTACGCTCAGGGTTCCGGGCGTGCTGGACATAGGAAGAGGGTGCGGTCTTGCACAATTGGCGGGCAAGGCCCTTCGGGATGCGCACACGTTCGCCGTGCACGTCGGCACCGGCATCCTTCCAGCGCTTCAGCGCTTCCGGGTTTTCGACGAAGTTGACGCCAACTTCTTCGAGAATCGTCTCGGCATTGGCTTCGATGATCTCCAGCGCCTCATCGTTCAGAATCTCGAGGTTCGGGATGTTGCGTTCGATGAACTTCGCGCATTCGATACGCACAGCCGTCCGTTCTGCCCGCCGTGCGGCACCGCCGCCACCCCGTGCCCGCCGGCCTTCCGCAACTTCACTCATGTCCTCGAGTCTCCTGACAAGTCGGTTTCGGCCACCTTGTACTCGGATTGCCCTTTTCCCGAACGCGGGATGCGTCGTTTCGCGGGCGAAAACGACATTTGACGGTACCGTAAGCGACAATCGGACCAGAGGTCGCGCCCTGATGGTCAGGCGGCGCGGGCCAAACAGTCGGGCGCGAAGGGTTCCACCGTCACAGCCTCGCCGTCAAAGGTACAGAAGCTGCCGGGTGGCACTGCTTCCCAGCATTCACCGGTCTCCAGCGGTTCGGACACAACCGCGCGGCCGACCCGGGTTTCGGACCAGCGATGGTAGAGCGTGGGTGCCTTGTCGTCGGTCGCATAGCGCGCGGCGTAAAGCCGTTTTCCGTCAGAAAAAGCCACGGTCATGCGGACATGCGGGCCAGTACCCTTTTCACGCGAAAGGGCCTCCATCCGTGCCGTGGCGCGTTCCAGTGCCCCTTTCGGATCATCATCCAGCCCCTCGCCGAGCGCGATCAGGAACAGGGCCTCGCTGTCCGTCGCCCCCTTCCTGTGGGCATAAAGCTGATCAGGGATCAGCATCTCGGCATCGCGCCGAAGGCCGTCATAACCACCGATCTGGCCGTTATGCATGAACGACCAGCGCCCGACCGCAAAGGGATGGCAGTTGTTGCGGCTGGTCGCGGTACCAGTCGAGGCACGGACATGAGCGAGGAACAGATGCGATTTCACCTGTGCGGTCAGCGAGCGCAGGTTCGGGTCGGACCACGCGGGCAGGATGTCGCGAAAAAGCCCCGGTTCCTCTCGTTCGCCGTACCATGCGAGCCCGAACCCATCTGCGTTGATCGCCGATTTGCACTCCGACGCGCACTGACTCTGGTGGATCAGCGAATGCCCCGGGCGGCTGACGATATCCTCAAGAAAGATCGGAGTGCCCGTATAGGCTGCCCATCTGCACATATTCTTACCTCTGCTCGCGGGCGGGTTGCCAAAATCCTCCCCTTTGCGGAAGTCTGGCGCGCACCTCGTTGATTTGGGCTTAATTTAGCGCGGCGGATGACAAATATCGACAGATTTCATGTGTCGCGGTTTCAGCGTCGAGCTGCATTACGTAGCGGGCGGCTCCGACGCCTTCGACACTACCGTGTGGCCAACCCTGATCCGACCGGGCCGGATCACTTCAGCATACCAGCCGCCATGGCCGCGCATGGCGTTGTAGCCGCCTTGCCCCAATGCCTTCTCCATCCGAGAGCATGGCGGGCACGGACCGGTAAGGGCGATCTCGACCCCGCCAATTACCAGTCGGGAATGGCGAAGCGCCGTCAGGTTGATCCCCTCAACCACGATATTGCGGCGCAGAAGGTCCGGTGTGACATGATCCTGTCGGCATAGCGCCGCGATCACTGGCAGATGCTCGGCCTGAATGAGCGTCAGTGCCCGGCGGCCCGCGCGGGCGTGGTCGCCAGTAAGACCCGCCTCGGTCACCTCTACTTCGGTCACGGCGACCAGCTCAGCCAGCCGCGCGGGGCGAAGCCCGATCCATGTCACCCGCCCTGCCCCGGCATGGGTCGCCAGAAGCCGGGCAAGGGCGACCATCAGGCTTCCTCAACCACCATCAGGTCGCGTTCTGACGCGCCCTTCGCATGGGCAAGTGCTGCCTGATATTCCGCGCTGTTATAGCACTCGACAGCCGCCTCCAGCGACGGAAAGCGCGCCACGACATTACGCGGCCGGTCATTGCCCTCAAGCTGCACATACCGACCGCCACGGGCCAGAAATACCCCGCCATGTTTGGCGATCGCCGGACCGGCTGCGGCGGCATATTTTCCATAGGCCTCGGCGTCCGTCACTTTCACATGCGCAATCCACAGCGCCGATTTCGTATCGCTCATTTTACCCCTCCGATCACCGCCTCGGCGGCCTTGACCGCATCATCGGCCTTCGACGCATCCGCACCCCCGGCCTGCGCCATATCAGGCCGCCCGCCGCCGCCCCTGCCGCCAAGTGCTTCTGCCGCCGCCTTGACGATATCGACAGCCGAAAGCCGCGCGGTCAGGTCGGCTGTGACGCCCGCCGCGACGGCTGCCTTGCCGCCGGTATCGGCCACGACCAGCACCGCGCCGGAGCCGACGCGCGATTTCAGTTCATCGACCAGCGCTGGCAGGTCCTTGCCCGAGACGCCCGAGACGACTTGCGGCAGGAACCTGATGCCATTGACCTCTCGGTCCGCGGCCGCACCCGCAGCCCCGCCACCCATCGCCAGCTCGCGGCGCAGTTGCGCGACTTCGTTTGCCAGCGCCTTTCGTTCGTCCATCAGCGCTTTCACCCGCGCCGGAACATCTGCGGCCTGCGCCTTAAGCGCCAGCGCCACTTCGGCCAACCGGTGATCCTGCGCGCGCAGATAATCGAGTGCTGCCTGCCCGGTCAGTGCCTCGATCCGACGCACCCCGGCGGACGAAGCGCTGTCACCAAGTGTGACGAAGGCGCCGATATCGCCGGTGCGCTTCACGTGCGTGCCGCCGCACAGTTCCAGCGAATAGGTTGACCCATCCGCGCCCTTGCCCGATCCGGCCTCATGGCCCATCGAGACCACGCGCACCTCATCACCGTATTTCTCTCCGAAGAGCGCCTGTGCGCCGATGGCGCGCGCATCGTCGGGCGTCATGATTCGGGTTTCGACGGGCGCATTCTGACGAATGAACGTGTTCACCTCGGCTTCGACCCCTGCCAGTTCCTCAATGCTCAGCGCCTTTGAATGGCTGAAATCGAAGCGCAAGCGATCCTCGGCATTCAACGAGCCGCGCTGAGCGACATGACTGCCAAGCGCCTTGCGGAGCGCCTCGTGCAAAAGGTGCGTTGCCGAATGGTTCGCCCTGATCGCGGTGCGGCGGACATGGGTCACTTCCAGCTTCGCCGGTTGACCCCGCGCGATCTCACCTTCGCTGACCTCCGCGATATGAATGAAGACACCAGCGGATTTCTTCGTGTCGGTCACCCGTGCCATGCCGGTATCGGTGCGGATCAGCCCGGTATCGCCGACCTGACCGCCGCTTTCGGCATAAAAGGGTGTCTGATTGACGACGATCTGCACCTTGGTGCCCGTCGCAGCCGCCCCCGTTTCCTTGCCATCCGCGATCAGCGCAAGGATCTGGCCCTCCGCCGTCTCGGTATCGTAGCCGAGGAACTCGGTGCCCCCGTGCTTTTCAGCGAGATCATACCAGATCGTCGCGTCCTGTGTTTCGCCAGACCCGGCCCAGGCGGCCCGCGCCTTGGCCTTCTGTTCCTGCATCGCATGGTCGAAGCCCTCGACATCGACGCTGCGACCTTTTTCCCGCAAGGCATCCTGCGTGAGGTCAAGCGGGAAACCATAGGTATCGTAAAGCTTGAAGGCCGCAGCGCCCGGAAGCGGCTGACCTTCGCCAAGCTTGCCGAGTTCGTCGTCCAGAAGCCGCAAACCGCGGTCGAGCGTCTGTTTGAAGCGGGTTTCCTCCAGCTTCAGCGTTTCCTCGATCAGTGCCTGCGCACGGGTCAGTTCGGGATAGGCCGCGCCCATCTGACGAACCAGCGCGGGAACCAGCCGGTGCATGAGCGGGTCCTGAGCGCCCAAAAGATGCGCATGCCGCATCGCGCGGCGCATGATCCGCCGCAGCACATAGCCGCGCCCCTCATTCGACGGCATGACCCCGTCGGCAATGAGGAACGAGGTGGAGCGCAGATGGTCCGCGATCACCCGGTGATGGACTTTGCCCGGCCCGTCGGGATCGGAGGAGGTGCCATGGGCCGACGCCTCAATGAGGCTGCGCATCAGGTCGGTGTCATAGTTGTCGTGCTTGCCCTGCAACAGCGCGCCGATCCGTTCCAGCCCCATGCCGGTGTCGATCGACTGCGTGTCGAGCGCGCGCATGGAGCCATCCTCGAACTGCTCGTTCTGCATGAAAACAAGGTTCCAGATCTCGATGAAACGGTCACCATCCTCCTCGGCCGAGCCCGGAGGGCCGCCCCAGATGTGGTCGCCATGATCGTAGAAGATCTCGGTGCAGGGGCCACAGGGGCCGGTCGGGCCCATGCGCCAGAAGTTGTCGTCCGTGGGGATGCGGATGATGCGGCTGTCGGAAATTCCCGCAACCTTCTTCCAGATCCCCGCCGCCTCGTCGTCGGTGTGATAGATCGTAACCAGAAGTTTGTCCTTGTTCAGCCCGAAATCCCTGGTCAGCAACTCCCAGGCGAAGGGGATCGCCTCATTCTTGAAGTAATCACCAAAGCTGAAATTCCCCAGCATTTCAAAGAAGGTATGGTGCCGCGCCGTATAGCCGACATTGTCGAGGTCGTTGTGCTTGCCGCCCGCGCGCACGCATTTCTGGCTGGTCGAGGCGCGCACATAATCCCGCGTCTCCACCCCGGTGAAGAGGTTCTTGAACTGCACCATGCCCGAGTTGGTGAACATCAGGGTCGGGTCGTTGCGCGGAACCAGCGGAGAACTGTCGACGATCCGGTGATCGTTGCGCCGGAAATAGTCGAGGAAGGTCGAGCGGATGTCGTTCAGGCTGGGCATCGGGGCAGGCCTCTTTCGGCGGAAGGGATCAGCCTTGGCGTGTTAGCCCTTGTCGGCCCCCATGTCCATATTCCTGCGGTGCAGCATCGCGCTCAGTTCAGGTGCAGGAAGACCTTTGAAACGATCTGCCAGCGGCCCTCATGCTGAAGCATCGTCAGCGTGTCGCGGAAATTGAGACCAGCCCAGACATCGTGCACCCGCACGATCGCCGTATCTCCGGCAATCGCAATCGACTCGATCTCATGCGGCGGGACCGGCGTATCGGCGGCGATCGCCTCGGTTTCGCAGGCTGCGATGAACTCTTCGACATTCGCCCATTCCAGCCCACCATCGAAATGCCCGATTGAGGCGGCTTTCGGATGGAAGGCGCGGCGGAGCAATGTGCCATCTCCCCGCGCCATTCCCGTCACATAGTCCTCAACAACCGCGGCTATGGCTTCGTATGCCCCCATCAGGCCCCCCAAGAAAAAACGGCACGGACAACCCTGTCCGCGCCGTCATGATACCGTCAATGTGCCACAGGGCAACGTTTCGGGGTCAGGCCTCCATGACCTCGTCGCCGGGCCCGTCCTCATCCGACGATCCGAAATCGAGACCATGGCTCGCCCTGATCTTGTCCTCGATCTGCCAGGCGATGTCGGGGTTGTCCTTCAGGAACTGCTTGGCATTCTCGCGGCCCTGACCAATGCGTTCGTCGCCATAAGAATACCAGGCACCCGACTTTTCCACGACGCCAGCCTTGACCCCGAGGTCGATCAACTCGCCGGTCTTGGAGATGCCTTCGCCATACATGATGTCAAACTCGACCTGCTTGAAGGGCGGGGCGACCTTGTTCTTCACAACCTTTACGCGGGTCGTGTTGCCCACAACCTCATCGCGGTCCTTGATCGACCCGATGCGGCGGATATCGAGACGGACAGAGGCATAGAATTTCAGGGCGTTACCACCCGTCGTGGTTTCCGGCGACCCAAACATCACACCGATCTTCATGCGGATCTGGTTAATGAAGATCACCATGCAGTTCGACCGGCTGATGGAAGAGGTCAGCTTGCGCATCGCCTGGCTCATCAGGCGCGCATGAACACCCACGCTCGAATCGCCCATATCGCCTTCCAGTTCGGATTTCGGCGTCAGCGCCGCGACCGAGTCAACGACGACCATGCTCACCGCGCCCGACCGTACCAGCGTATCGACGATCTCCAGCGCCTGTTCACCGGTATCAGGCTGCGAGATCAGCAGTTCATCAAGGTTCACACCCAGCTTCTTGGCATATTGAGGGTCAAGCGCGTGCTCGGCATCGACGAAGGCGCATACCCCGCCCTTTTTTTGTTCTTCCGCAACCGCGTGCAGGGTCAGCGTGGTTTTACCCGAGCTTTCAGGCCCGTAGATCTCCACCACTCGCCCCTTTGGAAGGCCACCGATACCCAAAGCGATGTCGAGCCCCAAAGACCCGGTCGAGGTCGACTCGATCTCCATCACCGGGTTATCGGCGCCGAGCTTCATGATGGAGCCCTTGCCGAACTGCCGCTCGATTTGCGCCAATGCGCTGTCCAACGCCTTTTGTTTGTCCGCGCTGCGCTTGTCGTTCATGCTCAGAAGATCCGCTGTCGCCATGTTTTGCTTCCTTATTTCACACCCGATAGGGCGCGGCAATCATTGCTCTTGTTCGCCTCTTGTTCTCGTCGTTATGAGATCAAAACACGAACAGATCAACCCAATTTTCCTAAAATCGACTTTTTCTTCTTTCGGTAAATCTTTAGTTAACGGGAACGTGTTTTCTCGTTCCGGGCCCTGATGGAGACGTGATGCTGGTTTTCTGGAAACAACGATTGGTCTATCTTGCGACCCCGAAAACCGGATCAACGGCAATTGAGGCCGCCCTGGAACCACTTGCCAGTGTCGTGATCCAGCGGCCGCCGGAACTTAAGCACACATCCGCCTTCCGGTACTGGAAATACCTCGCCCCCTATCTCGGCCAGGCGGCGGATGAAGATTTCATGGTTGTCGCGGTAATGCGCGAACCGCTTGACTGGCTCGGAAGCTGGTACCGGTACCGGCAACGGCCGGGCAGCCAACATAAGGAAAACAGCACCAAGGACGTCAGTTTCGACACATTCGTCGAGGGCTATCTCAGCGACCCGCAACCCAGTTACGCCAATGTCGGACGTCAGAGCCGATTTCTGATCCCCGAACGCGGCCCGGGCGTCGACAGGATCTTTCGCTACGACGATATGCCGGCCTTTGTTCGGTTTCTCGAAGACCGGCTGGATTGCGAGATATCGCTGCCGCGGCTCAATGTTTCTCCGGAAGGAACCACCAACCTCGCGCCCGACCTTGAGCGCAGATTGCGTGAGGAATGCGTGCGCGACTTCGCCCTCTATGATACGTTGAATGTGGAACACCCCGCCTGATCCCAAAGCCGGGAACGCGCATTTCGCGCTGCCGCAAATCCGCTGCTTCGGAAGAAAGTTCCCGACAAATGGGGATTAGTGGATTTGCCCCTGAACTGTCGCCGTCAATTCACTGAGAGAGAACGGTTTTGGCAAAAACACTGAATTCGGAATGCGTTCGCGGGTCTGTGTCAGGCTTTCCTCGGAATAGCCCGACACGAAAACGACCCGGGTATTCGGGCGGGCCTTCAATGCTTCGCGAACCCAGGATGGACCATCCATACCGGGCATGATGACATCGGTGACAAAAACATCGACGGCCAACGCCTCATCCTCGAGCGCTTTCAGGGCGTCTTCCGCGTTCTCCGCCTCGATCACCGTGTAGCCTCTTAACCTGAGTGCCCGACTGGCGAAGGCGCGGACCGGGGCTTCGTCCTCAACCAGCAGGATGACACCCTCACCCGATTGCGTGACGCGGCGCGGCTGCACGGCCGGAACCTCCTCTGTCTCGGCCACGTCAGAGGCTTCATGGGCCGGGAAATACAGCGAAAACGTCGTGCCTTGTCCCGGCACCGTATCGCAGAAGATAAAGCCGCCAGTCTGCTTGATGATTCCATACGCAGTCGAAAGGCCGAGCCCCGTGCCTTCCCCCTGGCGTTTTGTAGTGTAAAACGGCTCGAATATCTTCGGCAGCTGTTCTGGCGAAATGCCGCAGCCCTGATCGGTGACGCGGACGATAACGTAGTCTCCTGGCTCAATCGTTGCCCTGTCGCGGTGCAGATCTTCCTTCAGCATCACAGTTTCAGTTTCAATACGTATCTCCCCCCCCTGCGGCATCGCATCACGCGCGTTGACGACGAGGTTCATGATGACCTGTTCCAATTGTCGCTTGTCGGCGCGGATCGGCGCAAGATCGGTTGCATGCATGAGTGAAAGGCGCACCTTTTCACCAACCAGTCGATTCAGAAGGTGGGTAAGGTCCGAAAGTGTGTCGCGCAGATCAATGGTTGTCAGCTTCAGCGTCTGCTTGCGGGAAAACGCCAGCAACTGACCAACAAGGCTCGCCGCGCGATTGGCATTCTGGTTGATCTGCACAAGGTCGGCATAATCCGGATCGCTCTTGTCATGTCGCAGCAAGAGAAGGTCACAATGCCCTGAAATCGCAGTTAAAAGATTGTTGAAATCATGCGCGACACCGCCTGCCAGTTGGCCGATCGCCTGCATCTTCTGGCTTTGGACAAACTGCGCCTCGAGCGTCTTCAACTGGGTCGCATCCGAGAGAACGGCAACCAGCGCGGGGCTGCCATTTTCGAGAACCCGGGTCAGAGTTACTTGCAGGAAAGCGTCTTGATCCGAGCGGCGTACCTTCAGAACCTCGGGTCGCCGTTCACCACGGCCCGCCAACGCGTCGGCGAGCCAGTCATCAACCGGCCTTCCCAATCCCTCAACGATGGTTGCAAACGCCGTCCCGATTTCAACATTGCCAAGCAATGTCCGCGCGGCCCGGTTCGCGTCGGTCAACTGTCCATCATCATCAAGTCGGAGCAATGCCACGGGCAGAGTTTCGAAGGCCGTCGGATCACCCGTTTGCACGGGAAACGCCGCCGCCGGTAAGAAATAAATTTCCCGCCGTCCTCCATTGCCCTCGATGGCCGCAATGAGCGTCCTGACCGGTCCAGCCGCACTGGAAATTTCGTGCTCCTCTCCGGGTCGGAGCGGCAAGTCATTGAAGATGCCGTCAAGCGTCTTGACCCGGTCGCCAACGAGGCGCTTCAAGGCCTCGTTCATGAACAGGATCATCCCGGTCTTCGACGCCGTGAGCATCGGAAGGCTGATCGAGTTCGCGTTGCGCCCACCTGCCCCGCGGTCCACCATATCCTCCAACCGCCATAGGAATCCGGTTTCACCAATTTTGTGCACGGCAAGCCGCGCATGTCCCTTTCGGGTGACGAAGTCCTCATGCGCGGCACCATTCGCTTTTGCCAATTCCTGCATCCGATGCAACACGGTCGCCGGGCTGGCAAAGACGTCGTCAAGGGCCCGTGTCAGGGTCTGCCCGCCCCGTCGGCCGAACCGTTCCAACGCTGCCTTGTTCTGCGACCCGATCTCTCCCGCAATATCGGTTGTAAAACTCGGCGCAGCATCATGGGCGATGAATGCGGACAACTGAGACTGGAGATTATCGTAGGCCTTGGCGTGCTGGTTTTTCAGCAATGCAATCAGGCCGGCCAGTATCGCGAATGCTCCCGACATACCGCAAACGACAAGTGCGGCAATCCCATCTGCAACGGTGAATGCAAGAACCGCGAAACCAAACGACGCAAGAACGAGGTAGTGGCCGTTCGACGAAAATCGCAAAGCCGTTCGGGTCATCGGATGCGGATCTAGCGCCGAATACGACACCTTCATTCCCCCTTTCAGATTCGGATGTTCCGCATTCCGACGGGAAATGCTTAACCGACGATTAACTCTCGTCGAAGCACTACTATAAATTGTGTAAACTTACGCTTACTCTCTCGTCAATAGTGTGCTGTAAAAGCCGTCCCCGCCCTCGACCGGCGTAAAGACCCGCTCGTCGCTGCGTTTCCAGCCGGGATGGCGGCCGATGAACGCGTCGGTTTGTTCCCGGTTCTCCGATGCCAGCAGCGAGCAGGTCATGTAGGCGATCGACCCGTCCGGCGCGACCAGATCTACAGCCCGGTCCAGAATGCGAGCCTGAATCCGCAACAGGTCTGAAAGCCTCTCGGGTGTGAGAGCCCATTTTGCGTCCGGCGCCCGCCGCCATGTGCCAGTGCCCGAACACGGCACGTCCAGCAGCACGAGGTCGAAACACATCCCCAATAGTGCTTTTTCGTCCCGGATCGTGACTGAGACCCCCGCGCGGCGGACACGCTCGGACAGATCACGCATTCTTTGCGGTGCGATATCATGGGCTGCGTACTCGGCCTGACAAAGGGCGGCCATCGCCAGTGTCTTGCCACCGCCCCCCGCGCAGAAATCGAGCACCCGCATGCCCGGTCGGAGTGGCAGCGCAGCGACGGCGGCTTGCGGGCTTGCGTCCTGAAGCTCCACCAATCCATCGCGATACGCCTTGGAATTCCGGATACGCCTTGTATTTTCAGTGACTTCGATGGCCGTCCGGGTCAGCGGGTGCGGTCGTGCTTCGATGCCATCACTCTTCAACACCCCGATAGCCACCGGAACACTGGCGCGCACGGCATTCGCCCGCAAGATAGCCGGTGCGCGGTTACGAAAAGCCTGCAAGACAGGTACAAAGTTTTCCCCCAGAACGTTCTCAAGTGGTGCCGCTAACCAATCGGGACAATCCAATGCCACGGCCGCGGGCAGCGCGTCCATTTCGGGGGCGGCAGCAAGGGCATCACGCTCGGCCTGCGACAACGGCAAAGGCGCGTGACCTTCGCCGGTGAAAAACTCATCAGGGTCCCGCCCCGCGGCGCGAAGCAAACCGAGGATCAGCGCCCGTCCGGTCGGCGTATCGGCACCGGCGAGCGCAGTGAACGACCGCAGACAACGCAAAGCGTCATAGACATGGTCTCGGATCGCAGCCCGGTCACCGGAACCGGCAAAGCGACTGGCCCGCGCCCACGAGGTCAAGGCCTGTTCAGCCGCGGCCCCGTCCAGCACCTGGTCCAGAATGTCGATTGCCGCGCCAAGCCGTGCCGCCGGGGTCATGATCCCGCCTTCCGATCCGCTTGAGGATCGCCCTGCAGGGCAAGGCGATCACTTGGTTTTACATCACCCGGTAATTGGGGCTTTCGCGCGTGATCTGCACATCGTGGACGTGGCTTTCCTTCAGGCCCGCCCCGGTGATACGCACGAAACGGCAGTTCTTGCGCATGTCGGCCACCGTCCGGTTTCCGGTATAGCCCATCGCCGCACGCAGGCCGCCGACAAGTTGATGCACCACCGCCGCCGCGGAACCCTTGTAGGGCACCTGCCCCTCGATTCCTTCTGGCACCAGCTTGTCCGAGGCAGCATCCTTCTGGAAATAGCGGTCGGCCGAGCCGCGCGCCATGGCGCCAAGCGAGCCCATGCCACGATAACTTTTGAAGCTACGCCCTTGATAAAGAATAACTTCACCGGGGCTTTCATCGGTGCCCGCAATGGCGGATCCCACCATCGCGCAGGAGGCCCCCGCCGCGATGGCCTTGGCAAAATCGCCGGAATACTTGATGCCGCCATCGGCAATCACGGGCGTCTCGCCCGCCGCCCCCGCTGCATCCATGATCGCGGTCAGCTGCGGCACGCCGACACCGGCGACGATCCGCGTCGTACAAATGGACCCCGGCCCGATGCCGACTTTGATCGCATCGGCACCGGCCGCGATCAGCGCCCGCGTCGCCTCGGCTGTCGCCACGTTCCCGGCGATGACCTGCACATTGTTCGACAACGCCTTGATCCGCTCCACCGCCTTCGCCACGCCTTCACTGTGACCATGGGCCGTGTCGATCACCACCATGTCCACGCCAGCTTCAATCAGCGCCTGAGACCGCGCGAAACCGGCGTCACCAACGGTCGATGCAGCCGCGACGCGCAGCCGCCCCAATTCGTCTTTACAGGCGTGGGGGTTCAGGACTGCTTTCTCGGTATCCTTCAGCGTCAGGAGACCGGTCAGCTTGCCCTGCCCGTCCGTGACCAGCAGTTTCTCGATGCGCCGCGCCTTCATCAGCGACTTCGCCTGATCGAGATCCGCAGGCTCTGTCAGCACCGCCAGATTATCCGCAGTCATCATCACCTTGACTGGCGTCTCGTCATCCGAGGCGAAACGCATGTCACGGTTGGTCACGATACCAACGACGCGACCACGTTCATCGACTACGGGAAAACCGGTCACGTTATACCGCTCCTGCAGCGCCTTCGCGTCGGCGAGGGTCTGGTTCGGGGTCAGCGTGATCGGGTTGTAGACGACGCCACTTTCAAACCGTTTTACCCGGCTGACTTCGGCCGCCTGCTGCTCGATGTCGAGGTTGCGATGAACCACACCGATCCCGCCCGCCTGGGCCATGGCAATGGCCATACGCGCCTCGGTCACCGTGTCCATGGCCGACGAGAGAAGCGGGATATTCATCCGGATCGACTTCGTCACCCAGGTCGACGTATCGGCATCGGACGGTAAGACGCTCGACGCGGCGGGAACCAGAAGCACATCATCGAAGGTGAGAGCCTCGCGAATCTCCATGGGGGACCTCATAGGGAGCTTTCGTTTGGCGCTTCCCTGTTTCATGGGGGGATCGGGATGGCAAGCCCTAATTCCCCGAAAAAACGCCAAATGCTTGCGCCGGGCCCTCCGCCGTGCTCAATCCGGAAAAACGTGGGAGGATATGATGCGGGTCGCCATCGTCGAGAATATTGCCGACACGTCTTTGGGTGCTGTCGGACGGGCGCTGGACGAAGCCGGGGCCGAGACCACTCTGTTCCGGCCACGGCAGGACAGTCGCCTTCCCGCCGGCCCGGAAGCCTTCGATGCCCTCGTCGTCCTCGGCGGCGAACAATCGGCGATCGACGATGCCGACCATCGCTACCTTGAACCGCTGTCCCGATTGATGCGCAACTTCGGTGAAGCCGATCGCGCTGTTCTCGGCATCTGCCTGGGCGCGCAATTGCTGGCGCGCGGATATGGCGGGACGAATCTGATCGGGGCGGCGCCTGAATTCGGCTGGTGCAACGTTCAGGTGACCGATGCCGGCTCAAGCGATCCGGTGCTTTCCTCGGCCGGGGCAGCTTTTCCGATCTTCCAGTGGCACCACGATACGTTCACCTTGCCTGAGAACGCGGTGCATCTGGCCGAAAGCGCGGCGGCGCCCCATCAAGCCTTCCGCATCGGACGAGCGATCTATGGCACGCAGTTCCACTTCGAAGCCAATCGCGCTGTTGTGGCGGGCTGGACCCGCGACTTCCAGGATGCCGCCGAAGCAATGAGGCCCGGCTGGCACAGGGATCACGCAACTGAAGAAGCCAGTCACGGTGCCAGAGCAGACGCGGCAGGTCTTGCACTTGCCCGCGCTTGGGTCAGTCTTATCTAGGCAGTCGCAGCGTTGGTTTTTACTGCTAGCTGCCCGCCTGCCCAAAGACGCAGAACCCGGAATGCAATCGGCGGGACGATGAAGGTGGCAAGTCCTAACGCCGCGATTCCGGGCCAATGCCAAATGCCGCCCAATGTCAGCCACAAGGATGCTGTCGCGGCGGCAGGGAACGTGAAAGCCCCCCAAAGTGCTGAAAAGCCAGCAGCCGTCAGCCACAGAACACGCACGAGAAGCCAGACAAGAATCACGGCAGCCAATGCTGCAAGACAAGTGGCCACCGTTTCAAGCCCGAGCGCCATGGCCACCAATCCAAGAAGCGCGGCCGGAGCAAGATGGATCGCTTGGATCGGGCGCAAGGGCGGTGGCACAGTTTCGCGCAGGACCTGCTCCAGCCCAACAGCCCAGATCCAGACCGCGATCAGTGTCGTCACGCCGAACACCGCGAGCGCCCCAAGCGGTGAACCCAGTTGGGTCAGCGCCAGAGCACCGATGATGAAGCCGACGAAATTCAGGTGCCAGACCGGCGTAACACGCCGTTGCTCTGCCGGTCCGGTTGCAAAAACATAGATCAGGATCGTGACCAGCAGGGCATGGGCAACAAACCCGGCCATCGTTATCCCAAATGCGATGGGACCAGCATAGGGTGCCAAGGCAAGCGCCAGAAGATAGAGGCACAGCACCATTGTGCCGACCCCGGCACGTCCCGGCAGGATGCGTAGTTCCTCGATCAACACACCTGGCCGACGAGCTAGCTTTGATAGATAGGCGACCAACGCGAAGACGAACAGCAACGACGCCGCGCCGAGGATCGCCTCACCGATCCCATCAGGCCCGGAAACCGCCCCTGCGGCCCGCCGCCAGGCCAGGCCGAGACCGAACAGCCCCATGATCGACGGAAAGACGGCCGGAGGAGTGCGCCGCCACAATCCGGGCTTGGTCGGTGCTGGAGGTTTGAACGCCATCTCTCCGGTTCTCCTGAGTTTTTCGCCATGGCAGGATGACGGAGCGGTGCCCGGGATGCGAGGCCTCGCGAACACCGCCCCAAAAAATCCCGCCTGCTGCGGCTTTTCGGTCGCGCAGTAAGCGCCATAGATCGCCCGGCCTTCCCTCGGCAGCAAAACCCGCGCAGTGTTGCGGCGAAAGGTTAATCGTCTTCAGGGAGGAAGCCGGATGGGTGGACACGGATATGAAAGCGGACGGCTCAACCTGCCCTTCGTCGGGATCTCTACCTTCGGCAAGCGTCCCTACGTTGAGGACTGGAGCCGGATAGAGGCCGATGTCGCGATCCTTGGCGCTCCGTTCGACTTTGGCACCCAGTTCCGCCCCGGCGCCCGCTTCGGCCCGCGCGCGGTGCGCGAAGCCTCGACACTCTTTTCCTTCGGTCATGCCGGGGCCTATGACCACGAGGATGACGCCACCTATCTCGGCTCCGACGTGCGGATCGTCGATATCGGCGACGCCGATATCGTCCATACCGACACGGAAAGAAGTCACGCCAATATCGAGGCAGGCGTTCGGGCAATCCTGAAGGCGAGAGCCTTGCCCGTGGTGATCGGCGGCGATCATTCGGTCAACATCCCGTGCATCCGCGCCTTCGAGGGTCAGGACCCGGTCCATATCCTGCAGATCGACGCCCATCTCGATTTTGTCGACGAGCGTCACGGGGTCCGCCACGGCCACGGCAACCCGATGCGCCGCGCCGCCGAAAAGGGCTATGTAACCGGCCTGACGCAACTCGGCATCCGCAATGTGTCCTCCACCGCGAAGGAAGGTTATGACGCAGCCCGCAAGATGGGCGCGGATATCTTGTCAGTCCGTCAGGTCCGCAAGCTTGGGGCCGAAGCGGTTCTGGCACGGATCCCGAAGGGAGCACGCCTTTACGTCACGATCGACATCGACGGATTTTGTCCCTCCATCGCCCCCGGCACCGGAACCCCCAGCCATGGAGGGTTTCTCTATTATGAGGTTCTGGAACTGCTGCAAGGTGCTGCACGGGCGCACGACATTGTCGGCATTGATTTGGTGGAGGTTGCCCCAGACTACGATCCGTCCGGTTCCACAGCGATACTGGCAGCACAGGTGCTGCTGAATTTCCTCGGCTTCATCTTTCATGAACGCGACAAAGCGGCCGGTGCACCCGCATGACCGCAACCGGTGTGACTTCGTCAGATATTCACCGTCCGGTGGCGGCGGCTTTCTGGATGCTGGGCTCCATCATCGGCTTCTCCGCCCTTGCCATTTCTGGGCGCGAGATCGGCGCGGCACTCGATACGTTCGAAATGATGCTCTACCGCTCGCTGATCGGGGTCATCGCCGTGGTCGCATTTGCAACAGCGACCGGCCGCCTGATCGAGATCGAAGCCCGCCATCTTGGTCACCATTTCATTCGCAACGTTATCCACTTTGCCGGACAGAACCTCTGGCTCTACGCACTCGCCCTCATTCCACTTGCACAGCTCTTTGCGCTGGAATTCTCCAGCCCTCTGATCGTCGCTCTGACCGCGCCGTTCTTTCTGTCCGAACGATTGACCCGCACGAAACTGTTGGCGGTATTGCTCGGCTTTTGCGGCATTCTGATCGTCGCACGTCCGTTCGGCGCCGGAGGCCTCTCTGTGGGCCTGATTACGGCCCTTCTCTGCGCAGTGGCATTCGCGGGCACGGCGATCGCAACCAAGCGTCTGACCCGCCGCGCATCAATCATCGGCATCCTCTTCTGGCTGGCGGCCATGCAATCGGGCTTCAGTCTTGTCTGCGCCGGATATGATGGGAGTATCACCTGGCCAGACGCAAAAACGATTCCCTGGGTCATCGTGATGGGGCTTGCCGGGCTCGGCGCACATTTCAGCCTGACCAAGGCCCTCACACTCGCCCCCGCCTCGGTCGTGACGCCCGTCGACTTCCTGCGGCTGCCTGTAATCGCGCTGATAGGCATGGTTTTTTACGCGGAGCCACTCGACCTAATGGTGATTTTTGGCGGAGCGATCATCTTTTTCGCGAATTTACTCAACATCCGCGCGGAAGCAAAGTATCGTTACGTCACACGCTCCACCCCCGTGCCAGAACGCAACGTCACAAATTGACGCCAACGCAACCCGATGGGAAGGGTTCTAAAAAAACAAAACAAGCAACCACGATCTTGTTAGGGATGAGAAGACGATGAACAGAACACTGGCCGTAGCGAGCGGCCTCATACTGAGTGCGTCCACGGCCTTTGCCGGCGGTCTCGAGAGGTCCGCCCAATCCGTGGCGATCCTGTTCGAGCCCGGCAATTATGCTGAGTTCACGCTCGGGGCATTTAACCCAGGCGTCACCGGCGTCGGCAACGGGCCTTTCTCGGGGCTTGTGAGCGGTGATATGGCTGGCAGCTATGTTACTTATTCGCTGGGTTATAAGCAGGCTCTTAACGATAAAGTTGACCTCGCGATTATCGTAGACCAGCCAATTGGGGCGAGTGTCAGCTATCCGGCAGGCAACGCGCCCTACCCGTTTGCCGGCTCGTCAGCAGATGTCGAGTCACTCGCCGTTACCGGGCTGCTTCGCTACAAGCTGCCATCAAATTTTTCGGTCATTGGCGGCGTTCGTGTGCAGGCGTCCAAGGGCACGGTTCATCTGGAAACTCCGGTGCTCTCCAACTACGACCTTTCCGCCGACCGCGATACAGCGTTGGGCTATGTTCTGGGCGTGGCCTGGGAAAAGCCTGAGATCGCAGCACGTGTTGCCCTGACCTACAACTCGAAGATCGATCAGAGCTACGACACCGTTGAAACCGGTCTTGCGCTGATCCCGCTGAACGGCACGCTTGATGTTCAGATCCCGCAATCGGTCAACCTTGAGTTTCAGACCGGCATCGCGGCCGATACGCTGCTCTTTGGGTCGATCCGCTGGGTCGATTGGACGGTCTTCGACATCACGCCGCAATTCCTTGGCGCGCCGATCGTTTCTTATTCCAACGACATCGTGACCTACAATCTCGGCCTCGGCCGCAAGTTCAACGAGCAGTGGTCTGGTGCGGTTCTCGTCGGTTATGAAAAGAACCTCGGCGATCCAGTCGGCAACCTTGGCGCGACTGACGGCTATACGAGCATCGGTCTTGCCGCGACCTACAAGATGGACAACATGAAAATCACTGGCGGTGTCCGCTATGTTGCCATCGGTGATGCGACGACAACGTCCGTCGGCTCCAGCTTCAACGACAACTCCGGCATCGGCGCCGGTATCCGCATCGGCTACAGCTTCTGAACCAACAGAACGCTGACCTGAACTGCCCCGCTCCGGCGGGGCAGTTTCGTTTCCGGTCAGAAATCGCCAAAAAAAACTTCGTGATCTTCGCCCCTGTTCCGGTTAGGCAAACGCCGGTACGGCAAGCGGGAATACGGCGATGATCTACCAGTCGGCAGCGGAATGGCAGGCGGCAAAGTGCAAGCGGGTACTCGTGTTCGGCATGTCCGGGCTCGGCAAGACTCATATCGCCAATCTCCTGCGCGCGGGCGGCAACTGGTTCCACTACTCGATCGATTACCGCATCGGCACCCGCTACATGGGCGAACACATTGCCGACAACTTCAAGCGCGAGGCGATGAAGGTGCCGCTCTTGCGCGAACTGCTGATGACCGATTCCGTTCATATCACCTCGAACATCACCTTCAACAACCTCGCGCCGCTATCGACCTATCTCGGCAAGCCGGGCGATCCGGCCAAGGGCGGATTGCCCTTTACGGAATATATGCGCCGGCAGGACCAGCACCGGACGGCCGAGATTGCCGCCCTGCTCGACACCGTTCATTTCGCCGAGCGGGCTCAGTCGCTCTACGGCTACGATCACTTCATCTGCGACAGCGGCGGGTCGATCTGTGAGGTGGTGGACCCGGACGATCCCGCCGACCCGGTGCTGACCGCGCTGTCGAATGCGGCGCTCATGGTCTGGATCAAGGGTTCTGACGCCCATACAGAGGAACTGATCCGCCGTTTCGACCGCGCGCCGAAGCCAATGTATTACCAACCGGACTTCTTGCACGCTGCCTGGGCGGAGTATCTGAAGACCAACGACCTGACGGAAGAAAAGGTCGATCCCGACGCCTTCGTGCGCTGGGCCTATTCACGCGCCCTAGCCCATCGTCAGCCGCTCTACGAGGCGATGGCGCGGAATTGGGGCATCACGGTCACCGCCGAAGAGGTCGCACAGATCAGTACTCCCGGCGATTTCGAAAGCCTTGTCGCCGGGGCACTTGAGGCGCGCGGCTGACCAGCCTATCTCTGGCCTTCCGAACAGGAGTACCCGGATGCCCATCACCCTGCCCGAGACTCTTCCCGCCTTCGACGTGCTGTCGCAGGAAGGCGTCATGGTGATGTCGCCGGACCGGGCCGCGCACCAGGACATCCGGCCCTTGCGGATCGGGCTCCTGAACCTCATGCCAAAGAAGATCCAGACGGAAAACCAGTTCGCCCGGCTGATCGGCGCGACGCCGCTGCAGATCGACTTCCAGCTCATCCGGATGAGCGAACACCAGACCCGGAATACCGCCGCCGAACACATGGAAGCCTTCTATCGCCCGTTTCAGGACGTGAAGGACGAAAAGTTCGACGGGTTGATCATAACCGGTGCGCCAATAGAACATCTGCCGTTCGAAGAGGTGAGCTACTGGGATGAGCTTATCGAGGTCATGGACTGGACCCAGACCAATGTCCATTCCACCTTCGGCGTATGCTGGGGCGGCATGGCGATGGCCTACCATTTCCACGGCCTTAAGAAACACAGTCTGGGCGCCAAGGCCTTCGGCTGCTTCCGCCACCAGAACCTTTCCCCCGCCTCTCCATATCTGCGCGGCTTTTCCGATGACTTCGTCATTCCGGTCAGTCGCTGGACCGAGATGAAGCAGTCAGAAGTCGACAACGCCGGAGGGCTCAGGACGTTGCTCGGTTCCGACGAAGTCGGCCCCTGCCTGATCGAGGACCGCTGCCACCGCGCGCTCTATATCTTCAACCATTTCGAATATGACAGCGGCACGCTCAAGGAAGAGTACGACCGCGACGTATCGAACGGCACACCAATAAATGTGCCGATGAACTACTATCCCGACGACGACCCGAGCCGGCAGCCGCTGAACCGCTGGCGCAGCCATGCGCATCTTCTCTACGGCAACTGGATCAACGAGATCTACCAGTCGACGCCATTCGACCTCGCCAGGATTGGCAGCGCAGGCGACACTGAATAGAGCACGATGACCGGAGAAGTTTTGGACAAAACCCTTCCCTCGCCGTGGGGACTGAATTTTGTCTCGAAATTCTATCAGCGGTCGGGGAAACTGCCGACCGGGTAATTGTGCGCCACCGTGCAATCGCCATACTTAAACCGAATTCCCAGGGGAGGATTGTCATGGCGAAAACGCAGGGAACGGAACCGCAGGCAATTCCCTTTGTCGGGGACATCACCAGATACCTTGAAACCGAAGCCCCAGCAGCCATCCGTCAGGCCATCGCCGAGGGTGACAAAGACGACATCCTCTCGGGCAGCTATCCCTACGAACGCGAGATGAAAGGCAAGGACTATGCCCGGCATATGGAGGCTCTGCAGATCGAACTGGTCAAGATGCTGCACGATTTCCGCAATACCGGTAAACGGCTCTGCGTACTTTTCGAGGGGCGCGATGCTGCCGGCAAGGGCGGCACGATCGAGCGGATGCGCGAGAACCTTAACCCGCGTTCGGCCTATATAGTGGCCCTGCCGAAACCGACCGACCGGGAGGCGACGCAATGGTATTTCCAACGCTATACCGACTGGCTGCCCGCAGCGGGTGAAATCGCGCTCTTCGACCGGTCATGGTACAACCGTGGTGTCGTCGAACATGTCTTCGGCTTCTGCACGCCCCCACAGCGGCAACTGTTCTTCAAACAGCTTCCCGATTTTGAGCAGATGATCGTTGATGAGGGGATCACGCTGGTAAAGCTCTGGCTAAATGTCGGACGAGCCGAGCAGCTCCGCCGCTTCCTCAAGCGCGAAAAGGACCCGCTGAAGCAGTGGAAGCTGTCGTGGATTGATGTCGAGGGGCTGAAGAAATGGGATGCCTATACCGATGCAATTCGCGAGACACTGAGGAAAAGCCACAGTAAACACGCACCCTGGGCGGTGATCCGCGCCGATGACAAGGCCCGCGCCCGCATTGCCGCGATCCAGACCGTGCTGTCCCGCGTCGACTATGCGGGCAAGGATACGAAGGCCATCGGCAAGGCCGATGCGAAGATCTGCGGCGGGCCGGGCATCCTCGATGCCTAAACAGGGCTATCACCACGGCGATCTGAGGCGCGCGCTCGTAGATGCGGCGCTCATGCTCATCGAAAAGCAGGGCCCGCAAGGTTTCAACCTTTCGGATGCCGCAAAGTCGGCAGGCGTCACACCCGCCGCCGTCTACCGTCACTTTGGCGGTCGTGACGACCTCATTGCCGAATGCGCGCGGCAGGGGTTCGAGATTTTCGCCGACCTCATGGATCACGCCTATAACGGCGGCAAACCTTCGGCCCTGTCTGCTTTCGAGGCGACGGGCCGCGCTTATCTTGCTTTCGCGCGGAAGTTCCCGGGCCATTACATGGCCATGTTCGAAAGCGGCATTTCGCTGAACACCAACCCCGACCTTGCCCGCGCCTCGGAACGTGCGCGGCAGGTCTTTTCCCGCGCGGCCGAAAAGCTGTCGCAGCATATCCCTGCGGACAAACGCCCCCCGGCCGCGATGTTCTCGGCCCATATCTGGGCGATGAGTCATGGCGTCGTTGAACTCTTTACCCGCGGCAAACCGGGCGCCCGGGCGCCATTTCCACCCGAGGAGCTTCTTGAGGCCGGGATCGGGATCTATCTGCGCGGCCTTGGACTTGTACCGCCCGACGAATAGGCCCGGTGGCAGCGCCTTTCCACCCGCCATTCCTTGCCGGCCTGCACCAAACGTACGGTTTTATCCCAATAGCCGCGAATAGAGCAGGATACCGGCCTGCACCAATATGCGCTCGGCAGGACGCCAAAGCGCGTTGAAGGCGAGCGGGTCGAGCCGCGCCGCCTGAGCCAGCGCCGAAAGCGGCTTTCGACCGTCTATCCCGGCCAGCAGCGGGGCCACGTCCCGCGAGATTGTCCGGCGGGTTTTCTCCGATCCGCGTGCGATTGTAATCTCGCCTTTGCGCGCCACCTCGCGCGAGAGATCGGCACCGCTGACGCCCTTTAGATGCGGGACTGATGCCATGTCCTTGCCCGGCACTGGGATCACCCGGTCTTTGGGCGCGGCATAAATCACATGGGTTTTGATCGTCCCGTCGAGCCTTTCGGCCAATGCCATCCGTTGGGCCTGATCAATCCCGTCGGGCAGCGTGACGCCATCGGGCAGGAAGCGCGCCGGGTCATAGAGCCCTGCCTGTGGCGCACCGACAAAGGCAAGCCCGGCTGCCTCAAGCGCGGCGATGAGGTCGCCAATGACATAGGGCCGGTCCTGTGAATGCAGGAGAAGGTCGTAGAAACCCGCATCGCTTTGTTCGTGATCGACGAGATGCGGGTTGCGCTTGAACGGATGGCCGTCAGGAAGCTTTTCATAGACCGCTTTTGCCGTCTTCAGCCGCACCTTCGGACTCATCCCCTCTGTCATTGTGCCGAACGCCTCTTGCAACGGATATACGCCGGAACGGCCATAGGGTGCGTAGACCATCAGTCCAATGCCGCCTTCTGGCGCCAGCGCCCGCGCCAGTGCGTCAAACCCCGCCTGAGGTTCGGGCAGGTGATGCAGCACCCCGCAGCAGTCGATGTAGTCGAATGTGCCGTAGTTCGTCGCGTCAAGAAGGCTTCCGGTCTCGAACCTTATACCCGTCAGCCCCCGCACTTTGGCCCGTTCCTCGGCAATGCTCCGCGAGGCGCGGGAGAGGTCGAGATAGGTGATTTCATAGGGTCGCCCTGCGGCGGTCAGGACGGCCGCCATCTGAATGAGCGCGTCGCCTGTCCCACCACCGGCAACCAGCGCGCGCAGCGGCTGCGACCAGTCACGTTTGCCGCCCCAGAGGAAGTGGTCCATCTCCAGTGGATGAGAGGGCGAGCCGGTGATCAGCCGCTTCCGCTCATCGGCGGGATTGCGCTCGGGATAGGGATAGGCCTCATACTGCTCGCTGACCTTGTCCATTCCTGAGCCCCCTTTCCTCTACGCCCCCTCCTAGCAAGCGGGATGGGGTGAGGCAAAGCCGGAAACAGACCCGATCCATGTCGCAATCGTGCAGGACGGCGTCCCGACCTGGGTCGATGCTGAACGTGCAACCCGGAGAGCCCCAATGGACACGCACTATTCCGACACCCGCAAGATCGATCCGACCAAGGGCAAGACCCTGGCGGATGGCAGCCCGAACGACAACAACCGGATCGAGATCGGGCCTACTCAGTTGGCATTCCGTGAATGGGAAGCTGCGGGGCTCACGCTGCCGAACCTCGAACGGATGCGCGAATTTCGCTGGAAGCGGCTGACGCAACATGTTGTGGAGCGCGGCTGGGGCGGCATCCTGCTCTTCGATCCGCTGAATATCCGCTATGCGACGGATGCAACGAACATGCAGCTCTGGAACACGCACAACCCGTTCCGGGCGCTTCTGCTGTGCGCCGACGGGTACATGGTTCTGTGGGAATACAAGAACTCGCCCTTCCTAGCCGAGCATAACCCGCTCGTGCGCGAGGTGCGGTCGGGTGCCTCGATGTTCTACATGTCGACCGGCGACCGGGGGGAGGCAGCGGCGAAGGCATTTGCCGCCGATGTCGATCAGGTGATGCGCGAACATGCCGGGACGAACCGCCATCTGGGCGTCGACAAGATCATGGTCCACGGGCTGCGTGCACTGGAAGACGCGGAATTCATCGTCGGCGAAGGCGAGGAGTGCACCGAAAAAGCCCGCGTCATCAAGGGACCGGACGAGATCCTTGCGATGCGCTGCGCCCATGACGCCTGTGAGAAATCCATCGCCGCGATGGAGAAGGCCTGCCGCGAAGGCGTGCCGCAGGGCAATATGAGCGAGGACGATGTCTGGGCTGTGCTGCACGCCGAAAACATCAAGCGCGGCGGCGAGTGGATCGAAACACGGCTTCTGGCGTCAGGTCCCCGCACCAATCCGTGGTTTCAGGAATGCGGGCCGCGCATCATCCAGCCGAACGAGATCGTCGCCTTCGATACCGACCTGATTGGCTCTTATGGCATCTGTATCGACATCTCGCGGACGTGGTGGGTGGGCGACGCCAAACCGACGAATTCGATGGTCTACGCCATGCGCCACGCGCATGAGCACATCATGACGAATATGGAGATGCTGAAACCGGGCGTGTCATTCCGCGATCTCGTCTTTGGCGGCCACCAGCTCGATGCCCAGTTCGACCGTTTGAAATACGGCGTCAAGATGCACGGCGTCGGGCTGTGCGATGAATGGCCCTCGATCGTCTATCCCGACCACTGGCAGGACGGCGCGTTCGAATACGAGGTCCAGCCGGGCATGGTGCTGTGCGTTGAGGCGCTGGTCAGCCCCGATGGCGGCGATTTCTCGATCAAGCTTGAGGATCAGGTGCTGATTACAGAGACGGGATACGAGAACCTGACGAAATATCCGTTCG
Source organism: Albidovulum aestuarii (assembly GCF_029961185.1). GTDB lineage: Bacteria > Pseudomonadota > Alphaproteobacteria > Rhodobacterales > Rhodobacteraceae > Albidovulum > Albidovulum aestuarii. The sequence goes on from NZ_JASBQQ010000005.1 coordinate 203,871, forward strand.
ACGAAAGGCTGATGGGGCTGGCCTGACCAGCCCCATCATTCAATCGTTCGTCCAGCCCGAGGCGCGTACATTGCCGTGCCAGTCTTCCGCTGCGATATCTGCGCTGCCCATCCGATCCGGCACAGTCGGGGCAGATGCGACGACGGCCATGCCGCCAAGGACTAGAAGAATAAGCCCGAGCGATAACGATGAGGACGGCTGGGGCGCGGTGTCGCGGTTGATGCAATCAGTGCATGTCATGGGAAATCTCCTTGGGTGGGGATCGTTTCTTCGTCCTATCTAGGCGCGCGTTTTGAATTATTAAAACGAATGTATGTTCTGACATTCATAACACATCGTGATGAATTGAGGTTATTGACTAAAACCCCGGCCTCACCACTGCGTGACGCACCGGTCACAATCCTTGTCACGGGCCGGTATGGCCCCCAGTCTTTCCCAGACCCGCACCAAGGAGAGAGTCATGGCAACCGAACGCATCAGCTTTCCCGGCCATTCCGGCGCAGAGCTTTCGGCCCGGCTCGACCTGCCGGATGGCCCGCATCTGGCTACTGCGCTCTTTGCCCATTGTTTTACCTGCGGCAAGGATGTGGTTGCCGCGCGTCGTATCGCGGCGCGGCTGGCTGCAATGGGGATCGCGACCCTGCGCTTCGACTTCACCGGCCTTGGCCAGTCCAAGGGCGATTTCGGGGCGACCGGATTCCTGTCGAATGTTGCCGATCTGGTTGCCGCCGGCGGTTACCTCAGCGATCGCGGCATGGCGCCGGCGCTGATCATTGGCCATTCGCTGGGCGGGGCGGCGGTGCTGAAAGCCGCCGGTCAGATCGAAAGCCTCCGCGCTGTCGTCACCATCGGCGCACCGTTCGACCCGGGCCATGTCACCCATAACTTTGCAGGTGCCCTAGAGAAAATCGAAGAAGAGGGCGTGGCCGAGGTCAATCTCGGCGGCCGTCCGATCCGCATCGGCCGCGAATTCGTGCGCGAAGTGGCGGCCGAGGAACTCTCCGCCCCCATCGCCACCCTCAGACGCGCGCTTTTGGTGCTGCACGCACCCCGCGACCAGATCGTCGGGATAGAGAATGCCGGCGCGATCTTTTCCGCCGCGAAACACCCCAAGAGTTTCGTGACGCTCGACGATGCCGACCACCTGATCACCCGCCCGGCCGATGCCGAATATGCCGCCGAGGTCATTGCGGCTTGGTCGGCGCGGTATCTGAACCTGAAACAACCAGCGGCGCCGAAGGGCGCACCCGAAGGTATCATCCGCGTCTCCGAGGCCGACCCCGACGGCTTTCTTCAGCACGTCAATGCCGGTCCTCTGCACCACGCCCTGGCCGATGAACCCGAGGCCTATGGCGGCACGAACCGGGGCATGTCGCCTTATGGGTTCCTTGCGGCGGGCCTCGGCGCCTGCACCTCGATGACGATCCGGATGTATGCGCGGCGCAAGAAGTGGCCACTGACCCATGTCCGGGTCGATGTCAGCCACGCCAAGGTCCATGCCGAGGATTGCATCGATTGTGATAACGGCGCGAAGGTCGATGTATTTCAGCGCGAGATCACGCTCGAGGGCGATCTGGACACCGACCAGCGCGAGAGATTGTTGGAAATAGCGGACAAATGTCCGGTGCACCGGACACTTGAGGCCACGTCACGTGTTGAAACAACCCTTGTCACCTGAGTCGCCACCGCCCTATGCGTAAACCACCAAGGCGTGATTCACTGCTCTCCCACACAATCCTGACCGGTCATTCAGCCTTCGTTTCGCCTCCGAAACCTGAATAGTTCCACACAGGCGCACAATAATCCGTGGTAGTCTGGTATCTTAGGCACCTCAATGAAGGTGTTGCGCGAACGGGAGGGTACATCATGAAACGGGTGCTGGTGATCGCCGCGTGTTTCGCGGCAGGTCCGGTTTGGGCCGAACCCTCGCTTGAACGGGGGGACTATCTCGTGAATGGTCCGGCAGGCTGCGGCAACTGCCATACGCCTCTCGGACCGAACGGATTCGTCGCCGGGCAGGAATTGTCCGGACGGCTGGTTCTCGATATCCCGGAATTCACCGCCTATTCGGAAAACATCACGCCTGCGGGCGAGGTCGCCAACTGGACCGACGCGGAATTCGCCCGTGCGATCCGTGAAGGCATTCGACCGGACGGATCGCTCATCAGGCCACCGATGCCATTCGCTATGTATCGCGGCCTTTCGGACGACGACGTAATGTCCATGGTGGCCTATCTGCGCACCGTTCCGGCAGTGGAAAACACGGTGCCGGAAAGTGTCTACAACATTCCGCTTCCACCCGCCTACGGACCACCGGTCGAGCATGTCGCGGCCATCCCCGCGGGTGTCACGGTCGAATATGGTGCATATCTCGCCGGACCGGTCGCGCATTGCATGGAATGCCATACGCCGATGGGACCGGAAGGGCCGATGCTCGACACCTCACTTGGTCAGGGCGGGTTCGAGATTCCGGGTCCATGGGGCGTATCGGTCTCGGCCAACCTGACGACACATGAGGATGGTCTCGCCGGTTATACGGATGAAGAAATCGCGAAGATGATCGTCGAAGGAATTCGGCCGGACGGAACACCGATGATGCCGCCGATGCCCTATTCTTTCCTCGCAAAGATGACCGACGACGATCTCGCGGCGATTATTCTCTACTTACGCACGCTGCCACCCCTGCCTGACTACGAGGGGTAACCAACCGCCTTAGTATGTGGCTCGGACCCGTCGGACAGGGTATCGGTCGGTTGCCGCACCCGGAGCGCCCGCTGGCGCGGGGCGTGGCAGCCCGCTTGATCATCACTTCACTCCGCGCCATCGTCACAACCGGGTCTTTTCGGGGATGGCAATGCGTATTGTGGCAAACGGTGTTCATCTGGAAGTCGAAGAGCATGGCGACCCCGACGCTCCGGCCCTGATACTCATCCGGGGGCTGGGCTCGCAGATCGTTCACTGGGCACCGGAGCTGATTACCGGCCTCGTGGCGGCGGGCTACCGTCTCGTAACCTTCGACAACCGCGATGTTGGATTGTCCGCGCGTTGCCCGGTGCCGGGAGCTGAGGGTGATGCCGACGCCATCCTGGCCTACCTGCACGCGGGGCAGGTACCGAAGCCCGCCTATGTCCTGTCCGATATGGCGCGTGATGTCACAGGGCTCATGGATGCGCTTGGCATTGATCGGGCCCATGTGTTCGGCATCTCCATGGGCGGGGCGATTGTACAGCTCCTCGCCTGCGATTACGCCGACCGTCTGCTGTCCGCAACGATCGTCATGTCTTCTGCCCGGCTCAGGGGGCTCGATCTGGGGGAGCGGCTTTTGTCCCGCCCCGCGGGCCGTGCTGACTATATCGAAGCTGCGCTTGCCGGCGACCGCGAATGGGGCAGTCCGGGTTTTCCGGCCACGGAGAGCTATCTCAGGGCACAGGCGGAACGCGCCTATGACCGGGGGGCAGAAGCCGAGGGCGTGAACCGGCAACTGATGGCGATCCTGAACACACCGGACCGGCGCGACGCCCTGCAGAAGGTCGCCCTTCCCTGCCTCGTGATCCACGGCGAAGAGGACACGCTGATCCCGCCGGAGGAGGGGCGCGAGATCGCGTCTTTGATTCCAGGGGCGGAATTGGAGGTCATCGACGGGATGGGGCATGTCATTACGCCCGCGCTGGCGCCTGTTATCGTCGAGCTGGTGGAGCGGTTCATCGCAGGACGATCCGCCTGACACTGCCGATCAGCGTGAATAGCGGCTGATCATCGTGTAATCCTTGCGTGGCCCCGTCACCGTCCATTCGGCACTCCAGCCGGGCCATCCGTGGAAGTGGTAACGCACCCGGTAATCATCGGGTTCACACGTATGACGGGCCGCAGGATCGGCCGGATCGAAATCGTGAAACACCCGGCCATCGCCATAGTCGACCGCAATCCGCCCGGCGGCGTCGCGCCAGAGGTACTGCCGCACCGCCGTCATCGGCGCACCATCACCAAATCGCAACCGTCCTTCCTCGCGATAACGCAATGCATCACCATCGGGCACAAAGCTCGCGCGGCCTTCAAATCGACCTTCCTGTACCGTCAGGCGGTCCACGATCACCCGGTCGATCTTCCAATTTCCAACAAAATCTTCAAGTTTCGGCACAAAGCTCATTCGTCGGAGTAACTCCCGACGGTCATGTCGCCAGTGGCCCCGGCAAAGCGCAGCCGCCCGGTTTCAACATCCCGCTCCAGCGCATAACAGCTCCAGATCGCCGCTGGGGGCCAGTTCGAACAGTATTCATCCCCCTCCACCCGCCAGCGCCCCTCGCTGAGACCGGACCCGACGCTATAGGTCGTCGCGCCACTTTCGCGGAAGATCTGTACCGCGCCGTTCTCATAGGTCAGCTTGCGCTCCGCCAGCGCCTCGGTGATCTCCGCTCCGCTCAGCGCCTGCCAGTCCTCAGCCAGAGCCGGAGCCGCGAGACAAAGCCCCATCGTCAGGATCAATCGCCGCATATTCATCCCTGCCCGCTTGCCACCTGTTCCATGCCAGTCTAGGACACGCCCGCGCGTCCCTCAAACGGAAAGGCCCCCGGATGATCCCCCGTTATTCCCGTCCCGACATGGTTGCCATCTGGTCGCCGGAAACCAAGTTCCGCATCTGGTACGAGATCGAAGCTCATGCCTGCGACGCGATGGCCGATCTTGGAGTGATCCCGCGCGAAAATGCGGATGCGGTTTGGAAGGCCAGGGACGTGGAATTCGACGTGGCGCGGATCGATGAGATCGAGGCCGTCACCAAACATGATGTCATCGCCTTTCTGACCCATCTGGCCGAGCATGTGGGCAGCGAAGAGGCGCGCTTTGTCCATCAGGGCATGACCTCGTCCGACGTGCTCGACACCTGCCTGAACGTGCAGCTTGTGCGCGCGGCCGATATTTTGCTTGGCGGCGTCGACAAGGTGTTGGCGGCACTGAAAAAGCGCGCCTATGAGCACAAGGACACGGTTCGCGTCGGCCGCAGCCACGGTATCCATGCAGAACCGACCACGATGGGCCTGACCTTTGCCCGCTTCTACGCCGAGATGGACCGCAACAAGAACCGGCTGGAAAAGGCCCGGTGGGAGATTGCGACCGGCGCGATTTCCGGTGCCGTCGGCACGTTTGCCAATATCGACCCTGCGGTCGAGGAACATGTCTGCGAGAAACTCGGCCTCCGCCCCGAGCCGATTTCGACGCAGGTTATCCCGCGCGACCGCCACGCGATGTTCTTCGCGACCCTCGGCGTCATCGCCTCTTCGATCGAGAACATCGCCATCGAGATCCGCCACATGCAGCGCACCGAAGTGCTGGAAGGGGCGGAGTTCTTTTCGATGGGGCAGAAGGGTTCTTCGGCTATGCCGCATAAGAAGAACCCGGTCCTGACCGAGAACCTGACAGGCCTCGCGCGGCTTGTGCGCATGGCGGTGATCCCAGCGATGGAGAATGTGGCGCTCTGGCACGAACGCGACATCTCGCATTCTTCGGTCGAACGCGGCATCGGCCCGGATGCGACCATCACGCTCGACTTCGCCCTGCACCGGCTGGCAGGCGTTGTCGAGAAGATGCTGATATTTCCGGAAAACATGCTGGCCAACATGAACAAGTTCCCCGGCCTTGTCATGTCGCAGCGGGTTCTCTTGGCGCTGACCCAGGCCGGTGTCAGCCGCGAGGACGCCTATGCGATGGTACAACGCAATGCGCTGAAAGTCTGGGAAGACCGCGTCGATTTCCGCGAAATGCTGCTGGCCGATGAGGAAGTCGTGGCAGCCCTCGGCAAGGACGCGATCAACGAGAAGTTTGACATGGGCTATCACACCAAACATGTCGATACGATCTTTCGCCGGGTGTTCGGGGACTGACACCCCGGCACACGATTCCGTGAGCAATAAGGGGTTTCGGGCAGCTTTTGTTTGCGTGGCGCCCCCTTCCGCTGGCACACTCCACCCCAGACAGGATGGAGGATACCATGCCGATGAAGTCTCTGATCACCGCGATTGCGCTTGTTGCGGGCCTTGCCCCGGCGGCTGTGCTTGCGCAGGGCTGCAGCCACGGCGAACGTCAGGCCCAGATCAGTTGCGCCGAGGGCACGGCCTGGGATGCCGCGACCCAAAGCTGCGTCACCGTCGGAAGCTGAACAACCGTAACGACGCTTTAACCGCTTTCTGACAGCCTCCTCCGAAGACCGGAACGGAGGAATCGGAACATGTCGGCCCTGACGCCCTTGTCGCGACCGCAGGCCAATTCCGCACCCGGACGTCCCCCCGCCCCGCCTGCCATGACAGGCCGCCAGAAAGCCGCAATCATCGTGCGGCTTCTTTTGTCCGAAGGTGGTAACCTGCCATTGCGCGATCTGCCGGACCACCTGCAGGCCGCGCTGACCGAACAGATCGGCTCCATGCGCTCGGTCGATCGCGACACGTTGCGAAATGTCGTGGAGGAGTTCCTGACACGTCTTGAATCGGTCGGCTTGTCCTTTCCCGGCGGCATCGACGGCGCCTTGCAGATGCTCGACGGTCATATTTCCGCCACCGCCGCCAGCCGGTTGAAACGGCTCGCCAGCGCCTCGGCCAAGGCCGATCCCTGGGACCGGATAGCCGCGCTTGATCCAGAAAAACTCCTGCCCGTCCTGACCGAGGAAAGCGTCGAGGTCGGCGCGGTGATGCTGTCGAAGCTCGCCGTCTCGCGCGCCGCCGAACTGCTCGGCAAGCTGCCCGGCGACCGCGCCCGACGCATCGCCTATGCGGTCAGCCAGACCGGCAACATCGACCCCGAAACGGTGCGCCAGATCGGCCTGTCGCTGGTCGGTCAGCTGGAGACACAGCCGGTCCGCGCGTTTGAGGCCGACCCGGTGGAACGGGTGGGCGCGATCCTCAATTTCTCGCCGGCCGCGACCCGCGACGACGTGTTGCAGGGGCTGACCGAAACCGACACCGATTTTGCCACGCAAGTGCGCCGCGCAATCTTCACCTTCGCCGATATTCCCGACCGGATCGAGGGACGAGATATTTCCAAGGTCACGCGTGGCGTGGATCAGGCAACGCTGATCAACGCGCTGGCCGGAGCGGCCGGCGATAACGACAGGGCCGCGGCGGAATTCATTCTATCGAACATGTCGCAGCGCATGGCGTCCTCGCTCAGGGAAGAGATGGTCGAACGCGGTAAGGTCAAGGATAAGGATGCCGAGGCGGCCATGACCGCGATCATCGTCGCCATCCGCGATCTGGAAAGCGCTGGCGAACTGGTGTTGAAGACAAGCGACGAGGACGACGACTGACGCGCCGGCTGTCGCCGGTTAAATCCCTGCTAGGGCGGTCCCGGCCGCTTCCCCCATGCGCTTGTGATCGCGCTTTCGCGCCTCTATGTCTGGCTGCGGAAGGTGCGCGCCGGAAAGATGAGCCGCGCCAGATCGACGAGGACCGATGACGGCGGAGAACGGACTGAAGGCCAGCCTGCGCGATAAAGTGACGGACGGGGCTTTCCGGCTGCTGCTGACGCTGGCCCGGACCCTGCCCTATGAGCGTCGGGTGCCGGTTGCGGGCTGGGTAATCTCGCGCCTCATCGCGCCACTTGCCGGTTGGTCGCGCCGGGTGCGCGACAATCTGGCGCTCGTCTGCCCTGACCTGCCGGAATCCGAAGTCCGGCGCCTTGCCCGCGCCGTGGCCGACAATGTCGGCCGCACCATGATCGAGCTTTATTCGGGCCGCGAGTTCATCAAGCGCGTGCGCGACCTGCCGCTGACCGGTCCGGGGGCCGAAGCGCTGGAGGCGGCCCATCGCGAGGGCCGCCCGGTGATCCTCGCCACCGGCCATTTCGGAAATTACGACGTCGCCCGCGCCGCCCTGATCGCGCGCGGCTACCGGGTCGGCGCGCTTTACAAGCCGATGAAGAACCCGCTCTTCAACGCCCATTACCTCGACACAATCTCGGTAATCGGCACGCCCTTGTTCCCGCGCGGGCAGAAGGGCATGGGGGCGATGGTCAAGTTCCTGCGTTCGGGCGGCATGCTGGGCCTGCTGATGGACCAGCATATGGGGCGCGGCGAGAAGCTGACATTCTTTGGCCATCCGGCCTACACCGCGACCTCAGCCGCCGACCTGGCACTGAAATACGGGGCAGAGATAATCCCCGTCTATGGGGTGCGTGAACCGGACGGGCTGAATTTCCGGATCGTCACCGACGCACCTATTCCACATAGTGACCCGCTGACCATGACCCAGGCGATCAACGACAGTCTGGAACGGCTCGTGCGCGATCATATGGACCAGTGGTTCTGGATTCATCGCCGCTGGAAGTAGAACCGGTTCAGCGCATCGTATAGCGTGCGAAAAGCTTCGCGAACCTTCCGGCGGGGCGGCCGAGCGGAATGAAGCTGCGGCGCGGCTCGGTGAAAACGCCTCTGGCATGGCTCATCGCCTCGAACCCCGCCCGCCCGTGATAGGCGCCGATGCCGCTTGCGCCGACGCCGCCGAAGGGCAGGCTTTCGACCGCATAATGGGTCATGACGCCATTCAGCGTGACATTGCCGCTGATCGTTTCACGCAGCACCCGGTCCTTAAGGTCGCGGTCTGCGGTATAGAGGTAGAGCGCCAGCGGGTACGATCCGCCGCCGATCCGGGCAATTGCCTCCTTAATCGTCGCATAGGTCACGACCGGCAGGAGCGGGCCAAATATCTCTTCCCGCATCAGCCGCATTTCCGGCTTTAGGCCTGTCACGATCGCGGGCGCCCCGCCGCCTGTCTCCCCTGCCCCGGTGACCTCTGCACCTCCGGCGCGGGCCTCGTCCAGAAGCGCCGCGAGCCGTTCGGCATGTCTTGAGCTGATGATCCCCGTTGGCCCGCCCCGCCGCGCGGCGGTCTCCGTCGTGCGGGCCAGTTCGACTTGCAGCCGGGCAATGAACTCCGCCGCGTCGTCTTCGTGCACCAATGCATAGTCAGGCGCGATGCAGGTCTGCCCGGAATTCGCCACCTTACCGAAGGCGATATCGCGCGCGGCCTTGGCGAAATCCGCATCGCGGGCGAGAATCACTGGCGACTTGCCGCCCAACTCGAGCGTGACCGGCACGAGGTTTTCGGCGGCCGCCCGCATCACCTTGCGCCCGATCTCGGTCGATCCGGTGAAAAAGAGGTGATCGAAGGGCAGAGACGCAAAAGCCGCGCCGGTTTCCACGCCGCCCTCCACCACTGCGACCTGATCGACGTCGAATATGTCACCCAAAAGATCAGCCAGCAGGCGCGACGATGCAGGCGCCAGTTCGGACGGTTTCAGCATCGCGCGGTTTCCGGCGGCGAGTGCCGTCGCAAGCGGCATCAGCGACAGGCCGAACGGATAGTTCCACGGCGACATGATGCCGATGACGCCCAGAGGTTGGCGGTGGATCCGTGCCCGTCCGGGCCAGAGCGTGTGGGACACCGGAACCCGTTCGGGCCGCATCCAGCGGCCAAGGTGGCGGCGCATGTGATTGATCCCCTGAACCACCGGCCCGAGATCGAGGATCAGCGTGTCTTCCGCCGGGCGGCGACCGAAGTCTTCCTGCGCGGCCCGGACGAAGTCGAGACGGCGGGCGCGAATCGAAGCCTTCATACAGGAAAGATCAGTCCGGCGCGCAGCCAAGTCGGGTACGCCGCCAATCGAGGCGGCCGCGCGCTGCATGGCCAGAATTGACGTCAACCGTCCCAGTTCACTTGTCGCCGCATCGCTGTCCATGATCGTCCCATCGGCCCATTCCGGCCGACAGCTAGGAATGTGCAGCCACTCAGTGTCAATCGGCAGAGCCAAACGACGTTGCGGCAGGCCTCAGCGCAGACGTCCGGCGGCCAGGACCGGGCCCGGCCCGTCTTCCTGTATGATGACGACGACCGGTTCCGAACCCGAAGCGGACAGATCCAGCGAAAGATCGCTTTTTCCATCCCATTCAGCAACCCGCGTCCAATCGGTGACGATATTGCTGTAGGTTAGTGTCCGCCCTGCATTCTCACCGCGGCCGATTTCAACCTTGCGCTCTGGCAGATACCGCACGACCTGAACGACAGCCTTGCGGGACAGTGGCGTAACGGTTCGCGCCCGAACCTTTAGCCGATTGCCAGTGCGGCCGATATCCAGCTTCACCACGCCCTTCCTGGCGGTATGGCGGCGGATCAGCTGATCGAGTTCGGCCGGACGGCTGCCGACGAGGTGATCCATCCCGGCGACGATCATTTGCGGCGTATAGACCGTGCGTGCGCCGGCATGGAGCGCGTAGGCGCGCTGACGATCAGAATACTGCCGGTTCGCAAAGATATCTTTCCAGCCGATGTAGTCCCAGTAATCGACATGGAGACCGAGCGCGATCACATCGTCGCGCGCCGCAAGTTCACCAAGTATCTTGTCGGCAGGCGGGCAGGATGAGCAGCCCTGAGACGTGTAAAGCTCCACCACCACCGGGTTATCCCCGGCAGATTGGGCAAGCACGGTTCCGACGAGGCCAAGCCAGAGGCCAGCCGCGGCGCTGATGATCCTGCGCATGTTCTTTATTCCGTATCCCCTAGTCCCCACCTTGGTAGTGAAACCGATCGCAAATTGCCAATCAAGGTTTTGCGAGACTCCGTGACCGTTTATCTCCCTCTTGCTTTTCATTGTGCACAATTGTATACAATTCGGCGTATTCCTCTTGATCGCCCCCTTCCCTTACGGCACAAGTCAGGCGAAGAGAGACCGAGAACAGCCCACCGATTAGGGAGATCCCGATGCCAATCGTCACCGGCAAGGACACCGCCAAGACGCGCAAGACACTTACGGCAGGCGGCAAGACCGTCAGCTATTATTCGATCCCGGCGGCCGAGGCGGCCGGACTGGGTGAGTTTTCCAAACTCCCGGCGGCTCTGAAGGTCGTGCTGGAGAACATGCTGCGCTTTGAGGATGGCGGCCGCACCGTGTCGGTCGACGACATCAAGGCCTTTTCCGACTGGGGCAAGAAGGGCGGCCAGAACCCGCGTGAGATCGCTTATCGCCCCGCCCGCGTGCTGATGCAGGACTTCACCGGCGTTCCCGCCGTGGTCGACCTTGCCGCGATGCGCGACGGGATCAAGGCGCTTGGCGGCGACGCGCAGAAGATCAACCCGCTGAACCCCGTTGACCTTGTCATCGACCATTCGGTGATGATTGATGAGTTCGGCAATCCCCGTGCTTTCCAGATGAACGTGGACCGCGAATATGAGCGGAACATGGAGCGTTACGTCTTCCTCAAATGGGGTCAGAACGCCTTCCAGAACTTCCGAGTCGTTCCGCCCGGGACCGGCATCTGCCATCAGGTGAACCTCGAATACCTCGCCCAAACGGTCTGGACCGATACCGACCAGAATGGTGAGACGGTCGCCTATCCCGATACGCTCGTCGGCACAGACTCGCATACGACAATGGTCAACGGCCTTGCCGTCCTCGGCTGGGGCGTTGGCGGGATCGAGGCAGAGGCGGCGATGCTCGGTCAGCCCGTCTCGATGCTGATCCCCGAAGTGGTGGGCTTCAAACTGACCGGCGAGATGGTCGAGGGCACGACCGCGACCGACCTTGTGCTCAAGGTCGTCCAGATGCTGCGGAAGCACGGCGTTGTCGGCAAGTTCGTTGAGTTTTACGGGCCGGGGCTCGATCATCTGCCGCTCGCCGACCGCGCGACCATCGCCAACATGGCGCCGGAATATGGTGCCACCTGCGGCTTCTTCCCGATCGACGGCGAAACGCTGCGCTACCTGCGCCAGACGGGCCGCGACGAGGACCGCATCGCGCTGGTCGAGGCCTATGCCAAAGAAAACGGCTTCTGGCGCGGCTCGGATTACAATCCGGTCTATACCTCGACGCTGGAACTCGACATGGGCGAGATCGTCCCGGCGATCTCGGGCCCGAAGCGGCCGCAGGACTATCTGGCGCTGACCAGTGCTAAGGCCGCTTTCGCCAAGGAAATGGCCGAGACCTTCAAGCGTCCTCAGGGCAAGGAAGTCGCAGTGAAGGGCGAGGACTACACCATGTCCTCGGGCAAGGTCGTGATCGCCTCGATCACCTCTTGCACCAACACCTCGAACCCCTATGTGCTGATCGGCGCGGGCCTCGTCGCCCGCAAGGCCCGCGAACTGGGGCTCAACCGCAAGCCCTGGGTCAAGACCTCCCTCGCCCCCGGCTCTCAGGTTGTCAGTGAATATCTCGAGGCGGCAGGCCTGCAAGAGGACCTCGACGCCATCGGCTTCAACCTGGTGGGCTACGGCTGCACCACCTGCATCGGCAACTCCGGCCCGCTTCAGCCCGAGATTTCGGCGGCCATCGCCGAGGGCGATCTGGTCGCCACCGCCGTCCTGTCCGGCAACCGCAACTTCGAAGGCCGGATCAGCCCAGATGTGCGCGCGAACTATCTCGCCTCGCCGCCGCTCGTCGTCGCGTATGCGCTGGCCGGTGACATGAATATCGACCTGACGACGGAGCCCTTGGGCACATCCAAGGACGGCAAGCCGGTCTATCTGAAGGATATCTGGCCCACCAACAAGGAGATCGCCGATCTCGTGCACAAGACTGTGACGCGGGAAGCGTTCCTGAAGAAATACGCCGATGTCTTCAAGGGCGACGCCAAGTGGCAGGGTGTGCAGGTGACCGAGTCGGAAACCTATGACTGGCCGCCGACCTCAACCTATATCCAGAACCCGCCCTATTTCCGGGGCATGGGCAAGGAGAAGGGCAAGATCACCGATCTGAAGGACGCCCGCATCCTTGCGCTTTTGGGTGACATGATCACGACGGACCATATCAGCCCGGCCGGGTCGTTCAAGGACACGACGCCTGCAGGCAAGTACCTGACCGAACGGCAGGTCGCGCCCCGCGAGTTCAACTCCTACGGATCGCGGCGTGGCAACCACGAGGTGATGATGCGCGGCACTTTCGCCAATATCCGCATCAAGAACGAGATGCTGGACGGCGTGGAGGGCGGCTACACGCTCGGGCCTGACGGGCAACAGTCCTCGATCTACGACGCCTCGATGGCCTACCAGGAGGCGGGCACGCCCCTGATCGTCATCGGCGGGATCGAATACGGCGCGGGATCGTCGCGTGACTGGGCGGCGAAGGGCACCAACCTTCTGGGCGTCAAGGCGGTGATTGCCGAATCGTTCGAACGCATCCACCGCTCGAACCTCGTCGGCATGGGCGTCATCCCGTTTGAGTTCACCGGCGGCGACAACCGAAAGTCTCTCGGCCTGAAAGGCGATGAAGTCATCTCTATCGCCGGGCTTCAGGGCGACCTCAAGCCGCTGGCCGAGGTGCCCTGCACCATCCGCTACGCCGACGGGACCGAGAAGACGATCCAGATCAAGTGCCGGATCGATACCGAGGTCGAGATCGAATATGTCGAGAATGGCGGCGTGCTGCACTACGTGCTCAGAAACCTCGCCAAGGCCTGACCGGATGGTGACCGCTAGAATGGGCAGCCTTCGGGCTGCCCTTTTTCTTTGCGACCTCCGCATAATCTGCAAAAAATAATGAAAGATCGCCTTCACGACCCGCGCGCGCAATGAAGTGGGGGTAAACAGCAGAAGATTGATGCCGTAGGTGCCAAGGCTATGGCGTGTCATCGCTGCGAAACGAAAGTTGCCTTCGTATTTCCTACAACTCAATTTTTTTTGAAGAATTACTCGTATTTTAAGCCCGCGTTCACATTCCATTCATGTTGCATCGACATGATTCTGCAGGGCGAATTAGTTAATTAGTCCTGTTCAAGAAATGATCAGGCGAGAATACACAACTTGTTTTCACTACAACATTGTTTCAAAACAAGAAACCATTTGATATCAATGAGTTAAAAAGATATTGATACTTCGGAATATTTTTACACGGCTAAACTTTGTATCAAAACTGCATGAGAGCGATTGTAACCAGACTTCCATTTGTTCCGAGTATGCCGTGGTTCGAAACCGCCGGTTTGCTCTTGTTGATCGCCGTAACACGCGCAGGGTGACGGCCGGCCGCCGCGAGGAGCAGCTACCTCGCGGCGGCCCTTTTTTCATCCATCAATACATTTGTGTCGTGAAGGGCAATCCCGGTTCGAACCTTGGCGCAGCACACGACCAGTACCGTCCAACACAGGTGAACCTCAGTTTCCGCCCTTCGCCTCTTCGATGGCCGGATAGATATCAGACGTCAGGAAACGTTCGGTGATGGGACCCGCGAACCGCAGGATCACCGTGCCCTCGCCGTCGATGACAAAGGTCTCTGGCACACCGTAGAGCCCCCAGTTGATGCCCATGCGGCCGCTGTCATCAGCACCAATCGCGGCGAAGGGATTGCCAAGCTCGTTCAGGAACCGCAGCGCGGCCTCGGGCTTGTCCTTGTAGTTCACGCCGTAGATCGTGATGCCCTCTGACTTCAACCGCTCAAGATTGGGATGTTCCGCCCGGCAGGGCGCACACCAGCTTGCCCAGAAGTTCACCAGCTTGACGTTTCCGTCGCGCAGATCGGCATCCGAAAAGACCGGCAGGTCGCCGAGTGGAGTGACCACCACCGCCGGAGCTTCGCGGCCTTTCAGCGCCGAGGGCAGCGCATCGGGGTCCTCCCGGCTCATGCCCCAAACGAAGATCGCGGCAAGCCCGGCGAAGATCGCCGGAGGCAAGAGCATCAACGGTGAAACCTTAGCCATTGCGGCCCATCCTGCGTTCCTGCTCTTCCAGCCGCCTACGCATCTTCGCACCTTGCCGCATCGTCATCCAGACGAGGCCGAGCAAGAGAGCGATTGTCACCCCATAGGCGCCGAGGACCGTACCCGCGTATTTGCCAAGCTCCACCATCACGCCATCCTTTCCCGCGCTTCCAGCGCCCTAAGACGGCGCGCCCGGATCTCGGTCCGTGTCCTGAGCAGGACAAGCGCGACGAAGAGAAGGACGAAACCGGCCATCGTGAGCCAGAGTGGGTGGGCAAACTGGTCCGCGACGTGTTCCTCCTTGTCGAGCGACAACGACGCCCCTTGATGCAGGCCCTGGTTCCAGAAGAGCACCGCGTAACGCGAAAGAAGCGCAAAGACCGATCCGACGAGGCAAAGGACCGAGGTGAGATCGGCCGCCGTGTCGGGGTCCTCCACGGCTTCCC
Source organism: Albidovulum aestuarii (assembly GCF_029961185.1). Lineage (GTDB taxonomy): Bacteria > Pseudomonadota > Alphaproteobacteria > Rhodobacterales > Rhodobacteraceae > Albidovulum > Albidovulum aestuarii. Next base: position 218,979 of record NZ_JASBQQ010000005.1, read on the forward strand.
AGAGCGCGATATAGCCGAGGTAGAAGAGGAACAGGATCAGGAACGAGGTCAGCCGTGGGTCCCACGCCCACCAGGTCCCCCACATCGGCTGCCCCCAGATCGCACCGGTGAAGAGCGCAATCAGCGTCATCGTGATGCCGATGGGTGCCGCGGCCTTGGCCGCTAGAACCGAGACATGGTGGCGGCGGATGAGCCAGACGAGCGAAGTCACCAGCATCATCGCCCAGCAATTGATCGCCATCATCGCCGAGGGTACGTGAATGAAGATGATCTTGACCGTCGAGCCCTGACGGAAATCGTCCGGCGTGAAGAAGAAGCCCCAGACGAGCCCCGTCAGCAGAGTCAGCACGGCAAGCCCCGTCACCCAGGGCAAGGCCCAGGACGAGGTCTGCATGAATTTCTTCGGGTTCGCGTATTCCCAGATCGACATGGCGCCCTGACTAGCCGTTTGCGCTAGCGCGCTCAACACTCATAACACGTCTCTCCCTAGCGCAGATTGACGCGGATTGCCGCAGCCGCGGCGAAAGGCAGGATGGCAACGGTGCCTGCGGTGATTCCCGCGAGCATCAGAAGCGGAGTACCGGTCGCCAGCCCCTCCGCCCCGCGTTTGGCCGCCTCGGCCCCGAAGATCAGCGTCGGGATATAAAGCGGCAGGACGAGGAGCGAGAGAAGCAGTCCGCCACGCTTCAGCCCGACCGTCAGGGCGGCACCGAACGTGCCGATGACCGAAAGCGCAGGCGTTCCAAGGAGGAGCGACAGCGTCAGCCAGAGGAACCCGCTCTGTGGCAGGTTCAGAAGGACGCCGAGTACGGGGGCCGCCAACGTCAGTGGCAGGCCGGTCGTCAGCCAATGCGCGAGGCTTTTGACCGCAACCACCCCATCCAGAGGAATCGGCGCGGTTGCCAGAAGATCGAGCGAGCCATCTTCGCGGTCGAGCGCGAAGATGCGGTCAAGCGAGAGAAGGCAGGACAAAAGCGCGCCGACCCAGAGGATGCCGGGCGCGATCCGGGCCAGTGTCCCACCCTCCGGTCCGACCCCGAAGGGGACAAGCACCGTGACGATCAGGAAAAAAGCGAGAGAAAGACCGAAGCCACCGCCCGCGCGCGTCGCAAGACGCAGGTCACGAAGGAGAAGCGCTAGCATCGGCGGGCGCTCCTCTGGCGGAGAGTCCTGGCGCGCTGCCCCGGACCCCGGTGAATTTCTGAACAGAAGACCCAGGAAATCATGCAAAGGCCCCGTCAAAGTCGCCGCCCTGCCCCGGCCGTGGCGGTTTTGCACGGAAAGGCGCGAGGTCGAAGATCGTTGCCTCATCGAGGCCGAGGTCGATATGGGTCGCCATGAGAGCGGCGCCGCCCGCCGCCAAGTGGGCGCGGACCGATTCTGCGAAAAGCCCCACCGAGGCTGTATCGAGCGAAACAGTGGGTTCGTCCAAAAGCCAAAGGCGCCGACCGGTGACGAGCAGGCGGGCGAGACCCAGTCGACGCTTCTGTCCAGCCGAGAGGTTCTGAGCATCGCGGTCGGCAAGGGTTTCGAGATTCATCGCACTAAGCGCCGGCGCAATATCGCTCTGTCCGTAGATACGCGCCCAGAAGGTCAGATTCTCCCGCACCGTCAGCGTCGCCTTCAGCCCGTCAGCATGGCCGGAATAGGCGGCCCCCTCGGGCGGCAGATCAATCCGGCCCGCGATGTCGGGCTGCAAACCGGCGATGGTCCTCAGCAATGTCGTCTTGCCGATCCCGTTCGGGCCGCGCAGCACCAATGCCTCCCCCGCCCCGAGCGTCAGTGAGACGCCGTCGAGGATGGTGATACCGCCGCGGGCGACGGCAAGGTCATGGACAGAAAGCATCATGGCCAAGGGCTAGCCGATCCTTGGCGCGAGGCAAAGGGGCAATAGGCTGCCGGGTTTGCTTGGTTTGTTCGATGGAAGCTCTGCAGGCGATGTCATCGGTTCTTGCAGTTCCCGCGTTTGCATCGCGAAGCTGTGGTCTCCACTGACCCGGACAAAAGCATTACCGGGCGCTGCGTTCCAGCGCCGCTGCAACTGCGACGCCAAACTCTTCCGGGCTTGGTGAGTGTTCGAACGTGGGAATTCCATCGGGCAGCGTGACCCAGGCCTGTTTGCGGCTGGTCCATATATGGGCCATGGGTCCAAGCTGCTGGCTGCACTGCAGCGTGCCCGCGCGCAGGAAGACCATGCCGGGCAACATGCTGTTCCGGTTATAAAGCCGCGTATGGCATTCCTGGCAGAACACCTCTGTAAACTGCATACCATCCGCCGCGCGCCGGAACTCCACAACAGAACCGACGCAATCAAAAGCATCGTCCTGAACCATTGCATGCTCTGCAAAAGCACTTCCGCTTCGCGTCTGGCAATTCAGGCAGTGACACGCATAGACATGAAGCGGGCCGTCTTTGATAGCGTAAGCCACCGCTCCGCATTCACATGCACCGGACACTGTCATGTTATTCTCCTAAAACGATTTATTCGCGTCCGGATACCATTTGATAAGAGAGCGGAACAGGGGAGGAGGTTCACAAAACGCCCCTCCGAAAGCCCAATGCGCCTATTCGACCGGCAGGAGCGCCGCGGCGATCCGCCGCCCCTCGGAGAGAAGCACGTTATAGGTGCGGGCTGCCGCGTCGGTCGCCATTGCCTCAACCCCGATCCCGGCTTCCTCCAGCGCCGTTCGCAGTGCAGCCGGAGGGTGGGCAATGGCCTTGCCAGTGCCGATGAAGAGGACGTCGATTTCTTCCACCAGCGCGACAAGGGAGGCGATGTCCTCATATCCGCCCCAGCTTCGCGCCGAGGTCACCGTGACCAGCACGGGCCCATGCAGAACCTTGCCACCGACCCGGAAAAAACCCGGTCCGTAGCCGTCGATAGGCGTCAGCCCATCAAAGGCGATATCGGTCAGTTGGATCATTTGCCCGTGGCGAACTGGGTGCCCGCCGGACCGTCATCCTTCTTGCCCCAGTCGCGCTTGACGCCCAGCATCAGGACGACGTTCTTGGCGACATAGACGGACGAATAGGTGCCGACGATCACACCCCAGGTCATTGCAAAAACAAAGCCCCGGATTACATCGCCGCCGAAGATCAGAAGCGCGATCAGCGCCATGAGAGTCGTGCCCGAGGTCATGACCGTGCGGCTGAGGGTTTCATTGACCGAGAGGTTGCAGAGATCGCGCAGAGGCCGGGTCTTGTACTTGATCAGGTTCTCGCGCAGCCGGTCAAAGACGACGACCGTGTCGTTGATCGAATAGCCGAGGATCGTGAGCAGGGCCGCGATGATCGTCAGGTCGAACTTGATCTGGAACAGCGAGAAGATACCAATGGTCAGCGCGATATCGTGGATGAGTGCCACGACCGCGCCTACCGAGAATTGCCATTCGAAGCGGAGCCAGATGTAGAAGCAGATCGCGGCAACCCCGGCGAGGACCGAAAGGATCGCGGTCTTGATCAGTTCGCCCGAGACCTTGGGGCCGACGGATTCCACCGAGGGGAAGGTGATCGACGGATCGACGCCTTTCAGCGCCTGTTCGACCTTGGTGATGATTTCGGGCGTGACCGCCTCATCCCCCTCCTGCGCCTGAATGCGCAGCATGGCGACATGCTGGTCGGGCCCGAATGTCGGATCATAGACCTCTGTAATCGACACATCGCCGAGACCAAGCGGCGCGACAGCGGCGCGATAGGCGCCGACATCGACAGAAGAGGTCGACTCGGTCCGGATTGTGGTGCCGCCTTTGAAGTCGATGCCAAAATTCAGGCCGACCACGGCGCTCAGGATGATCGAGGCGATCACCAGCGCGACCGACCCCCAGAAGGTCAACCATTGCCAGCGAAAGAAGTCGATATTGGTGTTGTCGGGGACAAGTTTGAGACGGAATGCCATGAGAATGCCCCCTTAGACCGTGATCGTCTTCGGCCGCGTACGGTCGAACCAGAGAACGACGAAGGTCCGCGTAACAAAAATCGCCGTGAAGACCGAGGTGACAAGGCCGACAACCAGCGTGACGGCAAAGCCCTTCACCGGGCCAGAGCCAAGGGCGAAGAGGATCAGCGCGGTGATGAACGTGGTGATGTTGGCGTCGATGATCGCCGACATCGCCTTTTCATATCCCAGCTCGATTGCCCGCGCGGGCCCCTTTGCGGTCTTCAGTTCCTCGCGTATGCGTTCGAAAATCAGCACGTTGGCGTCAACCGCCATGCCGACCGTCAGCACGATCCCGGCTATACCGGGCAGCGTCAGCGTTGCCCCGATGGTGGAGAGCAGCCCAAACATCATGGAGATGTTGAGGCCGAGTGCAATCGTTGCGAAGACACCGAAAAGACCGTAGCTCGCGATCATGAAGGCAACGACAGCGACCGTGCCGACGATTGCCGCGATCCGGCCCGCATCGATCGAATCCTGACCCAGTTCCGGTCCGATGGTGCGTTCCTCAAGAAATGTCATCTGGGCGGGAAGCGCACCGGCCCGCAAGAGAACCGCGAGATTAGTGGAGCTTTCCACCGAGAATGAGCCTGTGATGATCCCCGAGCCTCCCGGGATATGCTGGTTGATGCGCGGCGCGGAAATCACCTCGTTGTCCAGCACGATGGCGAACAACTGGCCGACATTGGCGGCCGTATAATCACCGAACTTGCGCGCGCCGGTCGGGTTGAACCGGAACGAAACAGCAGGCCGTCCGTTCTGGTCGAAATCCGGCCGGGCATCGACAAGATCCTCACCCGTTACGACGGGCAGTTCGTCGAGCGTATAAAAAACGCCGTTTTCATCCTCGTCTATGGACGGAAAAATGACCGTGCCGGGCTTGGCGATCGCATTGCCGTCAGTGTCGCGCCCCAGAACGGGGTGGAAGGTCAGCTGTGCAGTCGTGCCGATCAGTTCCTTCAGTTCGGTGGCCGAACCGATGCCCGGTACCTGAATCAGGATACGGTTGTCGCCCTGCCGCTGGATCGTCGGTTCACGGGTGCCGACCTCGTCAACACGGCGTCGGATGATTTCCAGAGACTGTTTCAGTGTCCGGTCGTCAGTCGCGGCACGTTCGGCCTCGCTCAGACGGATGACAAGCTGGTTGCCGTCAACGGTGACGTCGATGTCCTTCTGTCCGACCCCGGTCAGGCTGACGACGTTCGAGGCCAGGCCATTCGCGATCTCAACCGCCTTCGCCATCGCCTCGGGCTTTTCGATCTGAATGCGCAATTCCGACGGGTCGGAGGGCGCCCGGCGGATGCCGCCAATCTCGCCACGGGCGTCGGCCAAGGCCCGCCGCATCTCGGGCCAGAGCCCGTCCATCCGCGCCTTGTAGACATCCGCCACCTGCACCTCGGCCAGAAGATGCGCGCCGCCGCGCAAGTCGAGGCCGAGATTGACGAGGCCCGACGGCAGCCAGTCCGGCCAGAGCGCCCGGTCGGCCGCCTGCGCCTCAGTCTCGAACCCGGCGCGTTCGGCGGCCGTCACCGCGTCATTGTGCTTTTCGACGCGGGTGTAGAACGTATTCGGCAGCGCCGTCAGCAGGCCGAGGGCGCATAGCCCCCAGATGACGATCCGCTTCCAGAGGGGGATGTGCAACATTTCGGGGGCTCAGTTCCTTGACGCGGGCGCGATTACTTCGACGCGGCCGGTTCGGTCTTGGACAGGACCGTGGCAATGGTCGCGCGCACGACGCGGACCTTGACGCCCTCGGCAATCTCGACCTCAAGCTCGCCGTCTTCCTTGACCTTGACGACCTTGCCGATGATGCCGCCCTGGGTGATCACCTGATCGCCGCGGCGCAATGCCTCGACCATCGCCTTGTGTTCCTTCATCTTCTTCTGCTGCGGACGGATCAGCAGGAAATACATGATCGCGAAGATCAGGATGAGCGGCAGGAACTGCGCGAAACCGGCGGCGCCACCGCCCCCGGCGGCCTGGGCATAGGCGGGTGTGATCAGCATGGAAAGCGTCCTCTTGCGTGATGGGGCGCTTGATCGCCCGCTTTTGTCGCCCGGGAACCTATAGTCGCGGATGGGGCTTTGCAAGGAGCCCGGACCATTCCTGTGAAACCCGATCAATTGCCGGTTCAAATAGCCAAAGAGATCGGGCATATGGGGCGTGCCGAACGGCGATACCATCCGAAGGATAAATGACATGCACGATATCCGCGCGATCCGCGAAAACCCTGAACGCTTCGATGCCCTTCTGGCGCGGCGGGGGCTGTCGGGTTTGTCGTCGGAAATCCTAGCGATCGATGAGGCAAGGCGCGCCAAGATCCTTGCCGCTGAAACCGCTCAGGCCGCCCAGAACGCGGCTTCGAAAGAGGTCGGCGCTACCAAGGCCAAGGGCGACGAGACGGAGTTCGAGCGGCTCCGCGCACTGGTGGCGGAGAAGAAGGCCGAGGTGGCGCGGCTGAACGAGGAAGCGGCAGCAGAAGACGTACGGCTGCGCGACATGCTGATGGGCATTCCAAACCTCCCGCATGACGACGTGCCGACCGGCGCGGATGAAAACGACAATGTCGAAATCCGCCGCTGGGGCACGCCGCGCACGTTCGACTTCAAGCCAGTGGAGCATTTCGAAATCGCGGGCGTGAAGCCGGGCATGGATTTCGAGACGGCGGCGAAACTCTCCGGCGCTCGCTTCGTCCTCCTGCGCGGCGGCGTTGCGCGTATTCACCGGGCCTTGGCGCAGTTCATGCTGGACCTGCACACGACCGAGCACGGGCTGACGGAAACGATGACCCCGGTCCTCGTGAAAGACGAGGCGATGTACGGCACCAACCAGCTGCCGAAATTCGCCGAGGACAGCTATCAGACCACCAATGGCTGGTGGCTCATTCCGACCTCCGAGGTTACGCTGACGAACACCGTCGCCGGCGACATCGTCGATGAGACAGCCCTACCGATCCGCATGACCTCGCATACCCAGTGCTTCCGCTCGGAAGCGGGCAGCGCGGGCAAGGATACGTCGGGCATGCTGCGCCAGCACCAGTTCGAGAAGGTGGAGATGGTGTCGATTACCACGCCCGAGACCTCGCTGGCCGAACACGAACGCATGACGAAATGTGCGGAAGCCGTGCTGGAGCGGCTCGGCTTGCCCTATCGAACGGTCGTCCTCTGCACCGGCGATATGGGTTTTGGCGCCCGCAAGACCCATGACATCGAGGTCTGGCTGCCCGGGCAGGACAAGTACCGCGAGATATCGTCGGTCTCGGTCTGCGGTGATTTTCAGGCCCGCCGGATGAATGCGCGCTACCGCCCGGCAGGAGGCAAACCCGATTTCGTCCATACACTGAATGGCTCCGGCCTCGCCGTCGGCCGCTGCCTGATCGCGGTCTTGGAAAACGGCCAGCAGGCGGACGGGTCGATCGTAATGCCCGAGGCTCTGGTGCCGTGGCTCGGCGGCAAGACGCGATTGACGAAAGAAGGCGCGTTGGTCTGACCAAATGCGGGGGCTCTGCCCCCGCACCCCCGGAGTATTTCCAGACAGAAAGTGAAGTGGGGCTCAGGATTTCTTGATCTGAACTCCCTTATGCTTTCTTAGCCGCGACGGCGTGTGGAACTTCTTGTCCTTGAACGGGTTCTTGTCGCCCTGATCGCGCATGGTCAGTCGGATCGGCGTGCCAGGCATGTCAAAATCGGCGCGCAATCCATTGACAAGATAGCGGGAATAGCTTTCCGGCAGCATGTCGCCATGGTTGCACATAACCACGAAGGCCGGGGGCCGCGTCTTAACCTGTGTCATATAGCGCAGTTTGATCCGCCGCCCGCCCGGGGCCGGGGGCGGATGCGCCTCGGTCATGGCGCCCAGCCACTGGTTCAGCTTGGCGGTCGAAACCCGGCGGTTCCAGACGTCATAGGCCTTGAGGATCGCCGCATGCAGCCGGTCGAGCCCTTTGCCGGTTTTGGCCGAGACAGTCACCATCGGCGCGCCGCGCAACTGCGGCAGAAGCCGTTCGAATGACTCGCGCAGTTCCTTCAGCTTTTCCGTCTTGTCCTCTTCGAGGTCCCATTTGTTCGCGGCCACGACCACCGCGCGGCCCTCGCTCTCGGCGAAATCGGCGATGCGCAGGTCCTGCTGCTCAAACGGAATGCCGACATCCAGAAGAACCACCACAACCTCGGCAAACCGGACCGCGCGCAACCCGTCCGAAACCGAGAGTTTCTCTAGTTTTTCAGTGACTTTCGCCTTCTTCCTCATTCCCGCCGTGTCGAAGATTCGCATCGGTGTGCCCATGAAGTCGGCGCTGACCGAGATCGCATCGCGGGTGATCCCGGCCTCAGGGCCCGTCAACAGCCGCTCCTCGCCGATGATCTTGTTGATCAGCGTCGACTTGCCCGCATTGGGGCGGCCGATGACGGCGATCTGCAAGGGCTTTTCCCGTGTGGGCGTGCGCGGCCCCTCCTCGCTCTCGTCGTCGGAGACATCGACATCGACCTCAGGTGCATCCGCCGCCGCCTTCGCCGCGAACTCCTCGGCCAATGGGCGCAGCATGTGATAAAGCTCGTCCATCCCCTCGCCATGTTCGGCCGAAAGCCGCAGGGGCTCTCCCAGGCCAAGTGCATAGGCGTCCAGAACCCCGGCATCGGCGTTCTTCCCCTCGGCCTTGTTGGCCGCGAGGATCACATGGGCGTTCTTCTTGCGCAGGATATCGGCAAAGACCTGATCGGTGGGCGTGACCCCTGCCCGCGCGTCGATCACGAAAAGGCAGATATCGGCCATCTCCACCGCGCGCTCGGTCAGCCGCCGCATCCGGCCCTGCAAGCTGTCATCCGTGACATCTTCCAGCCCCGCCGAATCGATCACGGTGAACTTCAGATCGCCCAGCCGAGCGTCGCCTTCGCGCAGGTCGCGCGTCACCCCGGGCTGGTCATCGACCAGTGCGAGTTTCTTCCCGACAAGGCGGTTGAACAAAGTCGATTTGCCGACATTCGGGCGCCCGACAATGGCGAGGGTGAAGCTCATGGGGTTCTTCCTGATACGAAGCGGCCCGCATACACGGGTTTTTCCCTATCGGAAAGCCCGAAGCTTGCCGTCCTTGGTCACGACGTAAAGGACACCGCCTGCAATGGCGGGACCCACGGCCGCCCCGCCCGGCAGATCAGACGTTCCGACCAGCGCGCCCGAGGCCGGATCGAAGCTGCGGATCAGCCCGTCGGAGGACACGATCACCAGCCTTCCACCAGCGAGTACCGGCCCGTAATGGGCGTGAATCGCCTTGCGCCGCTTTTCTTTATCCTTTGTGAAATAGGGCAAGTCCACGCGCCACACCTCTTCGCCCGTCGCGGCATTCATGCGCATCAGCTGATCTTCGTCGTTGACGAGGAAGACCGAACCACCAGCCACGCTCACCGCGCTCAGGGCGCCGTCGGGGGCGCTCCAGACCGGCTGTCCAGTATCGGCGTTGATCGCGACAAACCGGCCTGCGGAAGTTCCGGCATAGACGATCCCATCGGCGATAACCGGATCCCCCGTGAGATCCGACACCGTCGCATAAGCGCGGCCGCGCCGCTTGCCCGCCACATGGGCCTGCCAGAGCCCGGTGCCGCTGTCCTTCGCGACAGCGATCATCTGGCCCGAAGAGAACGGATAGACCACCTGCCGCTGATCAACGGCGGGGGCGGAGACTCCGGCCACACCAGCACCAGATGGTGTCCCGGGCAGGATCCATTCAACCTTGCCATCGGCGGCGCGCACCGCCCAGGCCGCATCATCCCGCGCGACAATAAAGACCTTTCCATCCGACACGGCGGGCGCACCGCCAATCGCGGCCTCGACCTTTTGCCGCCAGACGACGCCGCCGGTCGCGGGATCAAGGGCGACAAGTTCGCCAAAGCCTGTGGCAGCAAATACGAGCCCTTCGCCAGCCGCAAGCCCACCACCAGAGGCGTCACCCGACCGATCCGCTGCGGGCGTCAGGTCCGCTTGCCACAGTGTAGTGCCATTGGTGCCGGTCGCGGTAACCCTTGCCTCGGCATCGAGGGTGAAAATCCGTCCACCGGCGACGACCGGGCTGGCCGTGATGCGGTTCTTGCGACGGTCACCTGAGCCGATGGAGGCAGCCCAGACCTGGGTCAGGGTCGGAGAAAGCAAAAGATTGCCCGACCGGTGCAGTGCGTTACCACCGCGTTGTGTCCAGTCGGCGTTGGCAACCGCCGCCGGAAGCGCGATGGGCACCGATTGCTGAGCAAGCGCCGTCGCCGGGTCCTCGCCCATCGCGGCGGCCCGCACGTCCAGACGCTCACCCGGCAGGATAACCTCACCTTTGGTACATCCCACCACAAGGGCGAGAACGGCCAGAGTGCCAACACCTTGGGAAATCTTCACCAGTCTGCCCCTTCGTTTTTTTGCCCACCCGGCATCCGGATGCTGGATCATGCCGCTCCGGGCTCTCCGCCGAGAACCACAATCATCTGTGACGCCCGGCGACGCAAGCCCGCGGTCACATCCGGTTCGTTCAGAATCTGATTGAAAAGCCCCAGCGCCTCGTCAATCTTACCGTCCTTCGCCAGAACCAGTGCCTGCTGCTCCAACGCCAGAACGCGGTAGGGTGCACCGGCCGCGGCCAGGCGGGACAATGCGGCGTCCCGGTCGGCAGCCGGCATGTCGGCATCCGCAAGGATTACGGCCTTGAGCTCGGCCAGTTGCCGATAGCTGTCCGCAAGATTCGCATCCGCAGCCAAAGCCTGAAGGCGGGTCAACGCCGCCGCGCGATCGCCGCTTTTCAGCGCCTCGTCAGCCGCCAGAAAGCCCAGGACCGCCGTCCGGCCAGCCTTGTCCCCTGCCCCGATCTGCTCCAGCGCCACCGCGCGCGCGGCGGCATCATCACTGTCGAGCGCGGCCAGAACCGCATCGCCGAAGACCTGCGCATCATGCCGGGCCTGTGCCTTGCTCCACTCGGTCCAGGCTGTACCCCCGACCACGAGCACGACCAGCGTCACACCGATCCAGCCATATTTCCGGAAGAGCTTGTAGAGCCGGTCGCGGCGGACTTCCTCGGTGACTTCCTCGATGAAACTGTCGGTCTCGCTCACGCGGTATTCTCCCACCTCGGACCGCTCACGGGCCCTTTGTTCGGCACCGTCTTACACGCAAGCGCGCGACCTTGCCAAGCCCGGGACCGTTCGCGGAAAAAGCGTCAATGCATGTCTTGCAGGCGCGATCAGCGCCGGCACAATCGGATCAGGGCTAGCCCGCGGCTTCTTCGGCATCGGCGAGGCGCAAGCGCGGGCCCGGCGCTTCTTGGGTTTCTTCGTCGGCCGATTGCCGCGCCCACATCGCAGCGTAGCGTGCACCCCGTGCGAGAAGGTCGCCATGGGTGCCTTCCTCGACGATCTCACCCCTCTCCAGCACCACGATCCGGTCGGCATCCGCAATGGTCGACAGCCGGTGTGCGATGGTGATCACCGTCCGCCCCTCTCCCATCGCCTTCAGACTGTCCTGAATGTCGCGTTCGGTCTGAGTGTCGAGTGCGCTCGTCGCTTCGTCCAAAAGCAGGATCGGCGGGTTCTTTAGAAGCGTACGGGCAATACCCACGCGCTGCTTTTCACCGCCTGACAACTTAAGACCGCGTTCACCGACCTTGGTCTCATAACCTTCGGGCAGCGACATGATGAAATCGTGGATCTTTGCCGCTTTCGCCGCCGCGATCAGCTCTTCGCGCGGGGCATCGGGACGACCATAGGCGATGTTGTAAAAGACGGTGTCATTGAAGAGGACAGTATCCTGCGGCACGACACCGATCTGCGCGTGAAGGCTATCTTGCGTGATGTCGCGCACATCCTGCCCGTCGATCCGCAAGCTACCGCCTGTCACGTCATAGAAACGGAACAAGAGCCGTCCGATGGTAGACTTGCCCGAGCCAGACGGGCCGACGATGGCGACGGTCTGCCCGGCCCCGACCTTGAGACTGACCCCTTTGAGGATCGGACGGGTCGGGTCATAGGCAAATTTGACTGCCTCCAGTTCCACTTCGCCACCCTCGACTCTCAGATCCGGCGCGCCCGGCTTGTCGGTGATCTCGGCAGGTTGACCCAGCAGGTCGAACATCTCGCCCATATCGACAAGCGCCTGTCTGATCTCACGATAGACCGTGCCGAGGAAGTTCAGGGGCATGGTGATCTGGATCATATAGGCGTTGACCATGACGAAGTCGCCAACTGTCAGGACCCCCGCCTGCACCCCCATCGCCGCCATGACCATGACGATGACGAGGCCCGTGGTGATGATCAGCGACTGACCGAAGTTCAACATCGACAGCGACTGGCCGGTCTTGACCGCCGCTTGCTCATAGCCCGCCATCGCCGCATCGTAACGTGCGGCTTCGCGCGCCTCGGCACCGAAATACTTCACGGTTTCAAAGTTCAGAAGGCTGTCCACCGCCTTCTGGTTCGCGTCGGTGTCCTGCTCATTCATCTTGCGGCGGATCTTTACCCGCCATTCGGTGATCTTGAACGTATAGGTCACGTAAAGCGCGATGGTGATCAGAACCACGGCGGCATAGCGCCAGTCGAAGACAAGCGCGAAGATCACTGTGACCATGGAAAGCTCTAGGATCAGCGGCCCGACCGACAGAAGCATGAAGCGCAAGAGGAACTCGACGCCCTTCACGCCGCGTTCGATGATCCGGCTGAGTCCCCCGGTCTTGCGGGTGATATGGTAGCGCATCGACAACGCGTGGATATGGCGGAACGTCTCCAGTGCGAGTTGCCTGAGCGCCCGCTGCCCAACTTTGACGAAGATCACGTCGCGCAGCTCGTTGAAGCCGATCGAACCGACCCGAGCGAGCCCGTAGGCCACCGTCAGCCCGACGGCTCCGATGGCCAGCAACCAGGCATCGTTCCGCGTCTCGTTCGACAGGGCATCGACAGCCGCCTTGTAGAGAAACGGGGTCAGGACAGAGACGACCTTGGCGAAGGCCAACGCCAACAGCGACAGCACGACCCGGCGCCTGACCCAAGCCTCGTCTTCCGGCCAGAGATAAGGGGCAACACGGCGCAGGGTGCGCGCGCTTCGCTTCCAGCCGTCACTCTGCTGCGCGGGGCCTGCCATCTTATCTTCCCTTCTGAAACATGACCGCTTGATCGCAGAACACGTCCCGGCTATCAAGTGGGTTAATTCATAAATTCATGAAGTGTTGAATTATGGACAGGAAACAAGCCCTGCTCGCGCTGTCGGCGCTGGCGAACGAAACCCGACTGGACCTTGTGCGCATGCTTGTGGGCACTGGTGCAGGCGGGCTTCCTGCCGGTGAGATCGCCCGGCTGCTCGACATTTCGGCCTCGCGGCTGTCGTTTCATCTGGCGACACTGGAGCAGGCCGGGCTCATTACGTCACGCCGGGAGTCGCGCAATGTGATCTATGCTGCGGATGCGAGCGGGATTGGCGGCACAATATCGTACCTCTTGAACGATTGCTGTCTCGCCGATCCCGACGTGCGGGCCTGCTGCCTCACCGCGAAGCAGTGAGGCGAGGGACGTTTTGCGACGATAGCCTTGTGATCTATTCGGACGGATCGGGCACCTTGAAGATCTGGCCCGGATAGATCAGGTCAGGATCGCGGATGAGGTCCCTGTTGGCCTCAAAAACCTTCACATAAAGAATACCGTCTCCGTAGCTTTCACGCGCGATGCGCCAGAGGGTAAAGCCGGGCTGAACCGTGACGATCGCCGCGCGGGTTGCTGGTTGCGGTTGGGAAGCATTGGCTGGCGCAGCGGCAAGCGTTCCCTCGGCGGTCGATGTGGTGGATAGGGATTCCGCGCCAACAGATTCGGCGGGTTCGGTTTCGCTTGTGGGCGCGACACCGTCCAGCCCAGTAGTCGCGGTCGTGGAATCGGGTGCCGCAGTCGCCGGCACTGTATCTGCGGATTCCGCCACCGTATTCAGATCGCTACCGGCTGCAGCGCCCAATGCTGCGACGACGGTCTCTGGCGCCTCGCGCTGGAACGGCGTCTCGAAACGTGACGTGACCTTACCGGTGCCATCCACCTGATCGATACGAAGCGTGTAGCGGCCCGGCTCAATCTCCGGCAGATGCATGTTCCAGTTGCCCTCAGCGCCAATACCCACCGTCGTAACCTCGCTGTTATCGAGGTAGAGCCTGGCAAACTGACCGGCCGTTCCGCGCCCGGCGATGTTAACCTCGCCGCCGACGCCGTATCCGATCGTGTCGATCACAACCCCGACCACCGGGCCGGATGCGTCCTGCTTGCGGACGCCGGTATTGTCCACGATCAGCACCTGAGGTGCGGCTGCATCCGTTTCGGGCGCGGGTTCAGCAATGGTGTCAGTGTCGGGTGCCACGACCTGACCATCGCTTGAACCGTCCGCAGCCCCGTCAGACACGGCCTCGAGTTCCGCTGCCGCGACCGCTTCCGGCGCTGCGATCGGTGAAATTATCACACTGGCCTCGGACGTAACCACGACACCGTCGGGGCTCGTCGTCCGGAGCGTCAATACTCTGGGTTCGGCGCTCGGTCCGAGCGTGAAGAGCGAAACGAAGGCACCTCGGCTGTCGGCCTCGACGCTGTCGGCTTCGGCATCGTCGATAAGAACCGCGACCTTGCTTCCAGCCCCGGCGCGACCAGCAACAAGGATCGAGCCGTCCACCTCCACCCGTACCGTATCGAAAACGGGCGCCTCTGACATGGCCACCTCGGGTTCCGCTTCCAGCTGCGCCTCCGGTTCGGGTGCCGTTTCGGTTGCGGTTTCGGCGGCGGCGGATTCTTGACCGGTAGGATCTTCGGTCGGTTCTGCAACAACGGCCTCTTCGGCACTGGCTGGTTCCGCGGTTTCTGTCGCCGTCCTGGTTTCAGACCCGGATTCCGTCTCGGCTGTCACAGCCTCATCGGTGGTCGATTTTGACGCAGTCCCGTTGACCGCTTCCGGTGCGACAGTCGCCTCCTGGCGCAGATATGTATAAAACGCCCCAATCGCCACGAACAACGCGACGACCGCCCCCAAGACCCATTTCAGCGTGGCCGCCTGAGGCCCCTGCCCGTTCGGATTTTCTGTCATACATCCCCCTCGGACGCGCACTCGTCCCCGGTGCGCTTGAGGGACCATAGCAACGCGGTTATCACGGGTCAAAAGGAACCCTGAGCGAGGCCGGTCATGAGCAGCACCCCGAAATCCATCTGTGTCTATTGCGGCTCACGTATGGGGGTCCGGCCTGCCTATCAAGCAGCCGCACGGACCACCGGAGAGATGCTTGCCCGGAGAGGCTGGCGGCTGGTTTATGGCGCAGGCGACATCGGGCTTATGGGCACGGTCGCGCGTGCAGCGCAGGGCGCGGGCGGCGAAACCTTCGGGGTGATCCCGACCCATCTCTTGCAGCACGAGGTCGGCAAGCGGGACCTTTCAATCTTCGTGATCACCGAGACGATGCATGAACGCAAGAAGGTGATGTTCATGAATGCCGACGCGGTCGTCGTGCTGCCCGGCGGTGGCGGATCGCTCGACGAGTTCTTCGAGGTGCTGACATGGCGCCAACTCGGCCTGCATGAGAAGCCGATCATCCTACTGAACACCGAGGGCTACTGGGACAAGCTGGTCGGTCTGATCGACCACATCGTCGCAGAAGGCTTCGCGGATGCCACTCTTGCGGGGTTTATCACAGTGGTCGGGAACGTGGCGGAACTGGAGGCTGTACTGGCCAGCAGCCTGAACTGAACCCTTACCCCGCGACGGGTATTGCCCGGCGTCTGCGTTCCTGCCTGAGAACGCTGAAGGAATAGAGGCCGAGCGCGGCCCAGATCACGGGAAATGCGATCATATGCCAGAGCGTCACAGGCTCTGCAAAAAGCAGGGCGGCAAGGGCGAACTGCAGCGTGGGGTTGAGGTACTGAACAAGACCCACCGTAGCCATGCGGACCCGCTTCATCGCATAGGAAAAGAGCATCAGCGGCCCGCCGGTGGCGACGCCGGATACGGCCAGAAGCAGACTATCCGACCAGCCTTTTCCAAACGCCCCGCCGGTGCCCCAATGGCCAGTGTGAACGCCCCAGAGCCAGATTGCGGCAATCGGCGCCAGAACGGTGACCTCCCCCGCGACGGACACGACCGGTCCCGCCTCGATCTGCCGTTTCAGAAGGCCATAGAGGCCGAATGTGACAGCAAGGTAGAGTGCGATCCACGGCGCAGCGCCGAGCCCAACCGTCAAAACAAGAACGGCAAGGGCGGCCAATTCGACGGCCAGCCATTGCAGCGGAGCGAGCCTTTCACGATAAATCACCCACCCGATAAGCACCGCGACCAGCGGAAAGATATAATAGCCAAGCGAAGCCTCGATCACCCGCTCGTTCTGGACCGACCAGATATAGCCAAACCAGTTTGCCGAGACGAGCAGCGCCGCGAGTGCCACGAGCCAGACCGCCCTGCTGCCGATCAGCCCGGGCAAGAGCCTGAGCCGACCCTGTATCGCGAGGACGACCAGAAAGAAAACGAGCGACCAGAGTGTCCGGTGCGCCAGCACCTCAGGCGGCGGCACATGAGCGATGGCCTTGTAGAGAAGCGCCGACAGGCCCCAGACGACGCAGGCCAGCACCATTGCGGCAACGCCCTTAGCCGCCTCACTCACGCACTGATCTCCACCAAAGTGATCTCGGGCACGACACCAAATCGGACGGGAATGATCGAACAGCCGATCCCGCCCGAGACAACAAGATCACGAGCGCCTTCCCTGACGTGGCCATAGGCATAGCGGTTGCCGAATTTCGACGGCACGATCGGGGAATAGCCGAAAAGCCTCACCTGACCGCCATGAGTGTGTCCCGACAAAGTCAGGCAGAAGCGGTCTGGCACGTTGGGAAAGATATCTGGCTCATGCGCAAGCAGGATCGCGGGCGCGTCGTCAGTGATTTGCGACATCGTGCCCGGCAGGTCGTCAAGACCGCGAAACTGCATGTCACCGATGCCGATGGCAAGCTGGTCGTCAAGGCCCGCCAGCCAGAACGGGCCGGAAGCCTGTCCCTCTCCCAGCCTGATCGCCCGGTTCTGCAAGACTGGCACGCCCGCTGCACGCAGATGCTCGGCAATCCGGTTCGATCCGCCGCCACGCGCCTGCGCGGCGCGGTCATGCCACCAGTCGTGATTGCCCAGTATCGCTTGGACTCCCATCGGTGCGGACAAACCTGCAAGGACCTTGGCGGTTTCTTCCATCGACACCCTTGCCGTTACGAAACGGTGCCCCGCCTCCAGATCGCCAAGAATGACGATCAGATCGGCACCGAGCGCATTGGTCCGCGTCACGATCTGCCTGAGCCGGTCGAGCGTAACATAGGGTTCCCCCATGTGGATGTCGGCCAGAACCGCGATCTTCAACGGGCCGCCAGTCCAATTCGCCGGGTTGATCCGCCGCCGTTTGACACGCAGCCGCAAGGCGGGTTCGATGAAGAACCCATAGGCCGACGTGAAAAGGCCTGCCAGGAACACCCCCAGCAGGCCCTTCAGTATTGCGCGCCGTGTGATCACCTCAGAGGCGCGAGGCGACGTTTTCCCAGTTCACGAGCTTGTCGAGGAAGTTCGTGAGATAGGCCGGACGCTTGTTGCGGAAGTCGATGTAGTAGCTGTGCTCCCACACATCGCAACCAAGAAGCGCGGTCTGACCGAAGCACAAGGGGTTCACGCCGTTTTCGGTCTTGGTGACCTTGAGGCTGCCGTCCTTGTCCTTGACAAGCCAAGCCCAGCCTGAGCCGAACTGACCGGCGCCGGCAGCGGCGAAATCATCCTTGAACTTTTGGACCGAACCGAAGCTTTCGGTGATCGCCTTTTCCAGCTCGCCCGGCATTGTATTGCCGCCCGGCCCCATCATTTCCCAGAACTGGGCGTGGTTCCAATGCTGAGAGGCGTTATTGAAGATGCCGTTCTGCGCGACCGCACCGGCCTGATAGGTGCCGGTAACGATGTCTTCGAGCGACTTGCCCTCCCATTCGGTTCCGGCAATCAGCTTGTTGCCGTTGTCGACATAGGCCTTGTGGTGCAGGTCGTGGTGATATTCGAGCGTTTCCTTCGACATGCCGAGTCCTGCAAGGGCATCATGGGCATAGGGAAGGTCGGGAAGGGTGAATGGCATCGCACGGCTCCTGAGTTGGGGTATTAACGATTTATAGTGTGACCGCATCCCGGCTTCAACGCCGGGAGAGCGACCTCTGTGGCATGGTTAGAACGCACCGACAAAACGTTCGGGCAGCACCCTGAGTTCCCGACCGACCCGGCGGCTCGACATAAAGCGACCTGAGTTCGAGCCGTGGTACTGTTCGAGAAACAGCTTTCGTTCATCGGCGTAATCCAGGCCACTGCCCCACTTCTCGATGGGCAAATCCTCAATATCGTCGGTCATCCGCATGTATTGCGCTTTCGACTTTATCCAAGTTCCAGCACCGACATGCACGGCGTCTTCTCCCTCAGCCGCTTCGTGCATCCTGTAGCGACGCTCATATCGATCGATATGGAACTGACGGTCGATCCACTTCAGGTGGAAGAGATAGAGATGGTCGATAAGGTTCGGTTGAGGTTGATGCATGATGCCGTGGCCGTCTGGCACCCACACCACCGGGCGGCGCACGACGCAAGGCTTGCAATAGGTGAAGTTCGAACGAACATATTTGCGCTGGTTCAGGATCGGACGGGTGAAATCGAGGTCATGTTCCTCGCTCCAGCGGTGCATGATCTCAAGCGCAAAGGCGCTAAGCACCTTCTCATCCGACACCTCGTCAATGTAGGCGAGCGGGTCCGACGCGACATCGGGATCGACGACCAGCAGCTCATCGACATCGTTATAGATGACTGTATCGAACATCCGCGTCAGCGACGAGCAGAATTCCGATACAAAATGCCAGCGGTCAACATCCATCTGACCATAGGTTGGGCGGCGGTGGACAGGGATGATCGTACAACCCTTCGCCGCTTCGGCGACATATGGCTGGTGTCCGTGCGTAACGACGTAAAGATTCCGACGGTCGGTGAATTTTGAATAGTAGCCGACCCAGATCCGAAGAAGCTCCGGATCGTCATAGACCATCGTAACCAACGCCGTAGCCATGCTTACGCCTTCGGGTAGTAAAGGAACGAGGTCGGTAGTCCGGCAATGTCGTAACCCATAGGCTCAAGGAACTCGGTCACCTCGGCCTGGTCACGACCCTCCACGTCAATCGCAATGAACGGCTTATGTTTCTCGATCGACTTCAGCGCGCCCTTCAACGCGAGGATTTTTGGCCCGTGAAAATCTAGATGAATGACGTCGAGGCGCGAAAGATTCAGCCCGTCTATCGACATGCCTTTGTAGGTACCTTCCTTATGTTTAAGGAAGGGCGTGTTGTAGATCTCGCGTGGCCGGAACGTGCCCGGCGCGACAGCAGCTTCCTCGTCCATCAGGGCCGCCTTGTGCAGGTGCAAGCCCTTCACCTCATTCATCGCCAGATTCTCTTCCAACGTCGGCAATATGATCCTTTGTGGCTCGAAGACATGTATCTCGTCAGCGCCCAGAATCTGCGAGAAGTACGATGAACTCGCACCCAGGAAACCACCGCCGTCGACGAACACGCCACCCTTTGGCAGACGGTTCGCAAGTGAGGCGAGGTTTTCCGCTTTGGGAAAATCCCTGCGCATCAACATCGTGTTCATCACACGGTCGGTACCTACATATGGAAGCTTGAAGCGGAACGGATAGTCGCCGCAGGGTACGTCAAGGATCCGGTTGGGTCCGAGCGCCATCAACCGCGCCGAAGCATTCAGCTCCTGCGTGACTTGCCTTAGTTCACCATAGATACGGCGGATATGGTCGTCGAAGAGCTTGAGGAAGCCCTCGACGTCGAAGGTGGGCTGCGCCGAAGCCACGGTCTCGACGGTCGACTCGTGCGCCTGGACCGCTTCGGCCACCGCTGACCTGCGTGCGGGAGCTAGCTTCTTCGTCGTCCGGGACTTGGCCGACTTGCCGACGGTCGTTTTCGCTTTTGCCACTTTAGTTGTCACCAGTTCACTCTCCTAAGTCCTCTGGCAGGTCCGATACCACCAAACCGGAAGCAATCGTGTCGGGTCAGTTGTGATAAACCCGCCCTCAGAAGAACACGTACATCGCGTGGTTCTTTTCCTTGAGCATCTGTGCCGCGTTCTCAACCGTCACTTCGACCCCGAAATTCTGCCGCGGCATTCGTTGATGCCAGTTCAGGCGCGCTGCCGAATAACCACGGGACAGGAAAAGGTCCAGAAGCTGGACCCGCGTTGCGCCGTGTATCTCGACAACCTCGTCCCAATGCAGCTCCATCAGCACCGTCGGTCGCGAGGTCTCGAGCAGGCGGTCGAGAGATTCCACCAACTTACCCTCATAACCCTCGATGTCGATCTTGATGAAATCCGGAACCCCGCCGATGTCCTCTACGATGGAAGTGAGTGAGCGGACGTCCATCTTCGCTTCTGTGAACTGCGGATGCGGCTTGAATGAAAGGCGCATCCCTGAATACCAGACCGTCGCCTGAGGCTCGTCCTTGTCGGATAGTGCGCACCAGTGCATCTGGTAGCGCTGCTCCGGGGCGAACTTCATTTGGTTAGAAGGAAGAGCGAGGTGCCGCTCGACTGCCTCGACGGCGCAGGGGTTCATCTCGATCCCGTGTACCTTTTGCAACTGTTCGAGGCGCAAGAGAAACGTTGAGATGAAGCCGAAGTGGGTGCCTATATCCAAAGCCGTTCGGGCACCCTTCATCTCGATTAGTGTCTCCATGACGAGGCAGCTCAAAGGCTCGATCGTCCAGCCATCCTTGTGGGCGTCGCGCATCCAGGTCGCGACCTCAGTCGCCGAAATGTCAAGCCGGAATGGTGAATGGGTGGAAAAGGCTACTTCCAGTTGTTCGCCTAGATCCTGGGCCATCCAAGTCCAACCAGCTGAGCGCCGGGTCAGTTCCTGCATAAACTGATTGTAAGTCAGGCCGTTTCCTGCGGATGCGAGCCGCGCGGCCTTAGGCTGGGCGACCACCGGCCCGCCGGCGGGTGCCCCAGCCTGCCGTGCTTTCGATGCGACGATGACATCTTGCTGGTCGTCCACGCTGGTGTCCTCGGCCTGCGCATTTTCGACCCGGGGACGGGACGCTCCAATCGACGCCGCGACGTCGCCCGACTGCTGGGCAGCCGCTTTCTCGCGGCGCCTGCGCTCAAGATTTTCTAACTGGCGCTGCTTTTCCAGCTTCTTGCGCTCGACATACCGTCGTTCACGTTCGCGTTCCTGCTCTTCCAAGCGACGATTGCGCTCGTCAAGCGCAGCCTGGCGTCGCTCCTCCTGCTTTCGGATACCGCTCAGAACCCACGTTACACACTGGTCATAGTCCTTTTCACCGAGAGGCCCGCAGTCGACCGGCTTGTCCGTCAGTACGCAGGCTGCCTGCACCCAGTAGCCATTCCGAATATCCTCGTTCCAAGTCGGATGATCTCCGTCATGGAAGTGTGTCGCCGAAGTCTCTGGCAAGCGCAGGCGGTGATCACAGCTCAGCCACTCGACGCCCAGCCCAGTCCGCTCCAGCATTTCGAACAAGGCTAAGGCCTCATTCCACATATAATCGGCGTAATTGATGAGCTCGTCGAAATAGATAACCAAGCCCGGCTTGAGGCGATCGTGCTTTTCGAGCGCAGTGAAGATGTCAACGGTCGACGAATAGATGTCGCAGTCGACATTTACAAATGCCACCTCACCCGGAGTTTCTATCAGGAACGGGTCGAGCGTTTCCGAGAAATAGCCCTTGACCAGCGTCACATTCTTAGGTGTGTCGGGCAGTTCGATGACTTTGAAGGGCTTTTGCCAGTCGACACGGCCGTCATCCGGGAAGCCCTCGAAGCTGTCGAAGCCATACCAATGCTGCGTGGGGAAACGCTCGGCGCAACGCCGGATCGAATTGCCGCGCCAGACGCCGAATTCCAGCCTGAGACCGGGATGGTCGCCGACCTTACTGATCGTGTCGTCCAGTACGTTCGTCCGGTTGTGCGGTTCGTCCGACGGCGCGATGAGGGACTTCTCGGCCAGCTTCGGCATTTCCTGCAGCAGGAAGCCGATATATCGCCTCATTACTGCATCATTTTCGGTCTCAGCCGCTTCTGTCATCGGGTTTTGTTCCTGCAACTGGTCCTGTTTCGTCATACCCGCGTAGCGGTGGTGCCGGATCTTTTCCGGTCCTTTGAAGTGCTCGCCCCTGCCTACCTGCCCGTCATGACGGGACTCAAGGACTTTTTTTTTTGACGGTTTGACCTTCGATTGACCGTGATTCAGCAGGCGCGTTCGCGGCAGCCAAAACCACCGCAAGCGTGGCACCATCCGGTTGCCGAATCTCGTCCGTCTTCTTGTTCACAAAATCGGCGATCTTGAAGTAGCCGGTTCGGGTGTAGTGATCGCTGTCGGCAAACTCCTCTGCGTCAAGCAACTCGTCGACATCAACAAAGATCGCATCCTCAAACGCGTTGCAGAATTCCCTGCACATGGCGTTGAAAGGCTCCCGGATCGCCATCGTACGTTTCGCCTGTTCGCCGTGTCGCGTCGCGGCACCGAGGATGAACAGCGGCACGCCCGGCTTCTTCAGTTCATGTGCCCGTGCGAAGGCCGACCTCGTAAGGCTCAACCGGTCTTCAAGCGGCAGCCTGCGATGAAACATCTCCTTGGCGAAGCGCAGGGCGTGGTCGGGATCGCGCATCAGTTTCTTCAGGCGGCGCGGCGGGATCGTGGCCCAGTACTTGCCACCGAATTCGTGACCGCCGAATGTGAAAAGGTTGTCAGACGGCACCGAAAAATACATCGACAGGAGCACGAGGTCGGATTCGGCAAGGCTTTTGTCGAGATCCAGCATGTCCTGCAGGGTCCAGCCGACGAAGTTTTTGAGCGGCTTGGAATGTTTAAGGTCCATTTCCCGCGCATTCAGGAAAAAGCCGACATCGTCATAACGGACAAGCATTCCCTGATCGTCTTGCTTGTTGACGAACTCGTCACGGTTAGTGCCGCAGTAGAACGAGACCTGAAGCAGGTCGCATCCACCGACAAGGCAAAGCCTCTTTTGTTCGACCTGATCCTCACCAGCATCGAAATCGGATACCTCGGTGATCCAGTCCACCTCCATCGCCGGATCGAGATCGCCGGAAACCGGACCCACCACCTTGAATTCGGGCTTGTTAAGATACTGCCAGACCCATTGTTCGACGCCCATGTTCAGCGTGCGGCAGGAAAACGCAAAATGGTGAACGGTCGTGCCTGAAAACTTCGTACGCACGCAGAAGAAACCAACAATGCCATAGTCGCCGTAGCGGTCCTTTACATGGATCAGCCCGGCATGCATGCCAGATGTGGCCAAGAGCTTGTCTAGGTCTGCGCGCTCCTTCTCAGTATTCGCCCGCACCTTGGTAAAGTTCAGCTGGTTGGTCCGGTTCAGAAGCTCCAGCACCCGATCCATCTGACCGTCGATATCGGTGATGATCCGGATCTTGATGCCCGACTGACGGAGGAAGTCCTCGTTCGACAGCCCGCCGGTTTCCTGTTCGGAGAACTTTGTCTCCATCACCTTGTACTGCTGCAACCGGCTGTGATCGGTATCCTGTTTGCCCTTCAGTTCGGGCAGTTCAAGCAGAGTCGTGAGGTCCAGCGTTCCGTCAACACACATGAGGTTCGGATTGACGAACCGCGCTTCCTCAAGGTTGAGGTGGTTATCATCGAGGAACAACACGTTTTCGTCGCGCAGCTGCATCCGGTCAATTATGGTCGCGATCGCCTGCCCCTTCGGTGTCCAAGCGATGTGCGGAAAAATGAAAAGATCAAAGATCCCAAGTTCTTCCAATGCCACCTTGGCCGCGTCAAAATCGTTCTTGGAACAGATCGAGCACATGATACCACGGTCGACCAACATCCGGACGAGGTCGATGTTCTTTTGAATAGGTGTGATGCCACCCTCGGAAAGCGTGCCGTTCCAGAACGTCTCGTCCAGGTCCCAGATGACAACCTTGACTTGCGCACGCACATTGCTGACGGGGTAGTTCGACATACCTCAACGACCGTTTTTTTATTCTCTGTGCATGTTCTTAGTAAACAGGGTCATTGTTGGCAATGACAACCATAGACAGATGGACCTTTGCCCCGCCACAGTAACCGCAAAGCACCGCCGCATTGGCCGCCGGATCAGCATCCCAACCGGATTCCCATTGAGCGCACGGCACATGATGTTAAACCTGTCGCCATGCTCAGAATGCTTGCAGCCTGGCTCCTTTACCTGTGCCTTGCCCTGACGGTCGCGGCTCAACCCGCTATGCCGATGACACGGACGCCGGGATCAGCTTGCCACGCCACCGGAACGACAATGGCATCGGGCGACATGCCCTCCCCCTGCCCGCCAAGCGGTCCGCTCTGCTGGAGTGATGGCTGCTTGAGCCATTCTTTCGCCTTGTCGCTCCCCGATGTGCGCGTGCGGCCTGATACTTACTTTTTCTCCAGTCTCAAATCCTGCTACGACCCGGCGGAACTTTGTCCCCTTCGAATAACGAATGAGCTTTTGCGTCCTCCGAAAGGGTGACTCGGGATGTCCGGTTATCCGGATGAAACACATTCAGGAAACGGGGTCAGACTCGAAACTTCGGCCCCTCCAAACCTCCGAGGACACCATGAACAAAACAATACTTGCCGCAATCGCTCTCTCTGCTCTTCTTGTCGCGGGATACTGGGGCATGAAATCCGGCCAGGAACGCGGTCCTGACATGCAGACTGCTACCACCCGCCCCTCCACTGCGCCGGAAGGGGTGCCGATGGTCGAGGTCAAGACGATCGAGCTGTCAGGCAAAGAAGCTCTCGGCGAAACCGCCTTCACCGCCAAATGCGCTTCCTGTCACGGTGAAAACGCCGCTGGCCGGAATGGCATGGGCCCGCCGCTCGTTCACAAGATCTATGAGCCAAGCCATCACGGCGATCATGCCTTTCTGCTCGCTGCACAGAATGGCGTCAGGGCGCATCACTGGCCGTTCGGGGACATGGCCCCTGTTGAGGGTCTCACCCAGTCAGATGTAGCCAATATCGTGGCCTATGTCAGAGCACTGCAACGCGCGAACGGTATTCAGTAGCCAAAACGAAAACGGGGGGCGTTCCGCCCCCCGCACCCCCCTGAGGGTATTTCAGCAATGAAGAAGCTCAGGCCGGGAAGACCTCTCCGCCCTTGCGGGCCGAAACCTCCAGAAGCCCCATGACGTAACCCGCGACCGAACGGAACGAGACGAGCGTGAACTCATCCGCGCCGGATTCCCAGAAGGCGGCGGCGACCTGGGCCGCGCGGGTGCGGCGGATCTCGCCTTCGGCCAGCGTTTCGAAATCGACCGGGCAGAGCTTCATCAGCGCTTCCGAAGCCTTCGCACCTTTCACGGTGAAGACGGACCGCGCGTCGGAGACATCGGCGACAAGGTGATGCTCGCCCGCGAGCGCCTTTTCCAGCACCTCGACGGTGGCAACGGCCTCGTCATAGGGGACGAGGATCAGAAGTTCGTCCGGCGACATCCAGGCAGCACCCTTGTCACCGTTGAGTTCAATCCGGCGCGCGGCGGGCACGGCGGTGCCGGTCGCGGCCTTGACCGCCTTCTTCATCTTCGCCGAGGCCAGATCACCGCGCACCGTGATCATGCCGCGCAGGCCAGCCTCGGCCACATCGACGAAACCTGTGTGAGAAACGCCCCCCAAGGCGCTGACTGCCTTAGACATTCTGCTTCTCCCCATCCTTGTCGTAGAAGACCGGATCGACAATCCGCGCCTTGACCACCTTGCCGTCGTCGACGGGGAAGTCGATGACCTCGCCCATCCGGTCGGGACCATGCTTCACCAGCCCCATCGCGATGCCCTTGTCGAGCGTGGGCGAATAATAGGTCGAGGTGACGCGGCCCTGCACATTGCGCTGGCCATTGGCGTTGTGCCCGTCGGCCACCGCATAGGCACCGTCGGGGATCAAGCCGCCATCGAGCGTCTCAAGACCGACGAGCTTCCAGCGCTCGGGGCTTGCCATGAACGACCGTTCATGCGCGCGCTTGCCGAGATAGTCCTCTTTCTTCTTCGAGATCGCCCACTGAAGGTTCAGGTCCTGCGGGATCACCGTGCCGTCGGTTTCATCGCCGATCATAATGAAACCCTTCTCGGCGCGCATGATATGCATCGCCTCGGTGCCGTAGGGCATGACGCCGAATTCCTCGCCCGCCGCGATCAGCGCCTCCCAGAAGGCGCGGCCTTCAGAGGCCGGGACCGCGACTTCGAAGCTGAGTTCGCCGGAGAACGAAATCCGGTGCACCCGGGCGCGGAAACCACCCAGCGTGCCCTCGCGCCATTCCATGAAGGGCAGCGCCTCTTTCGAAAGATCCATGCCGCCGAGTTTATCCAGCAGTTTCCGTGCATTGGGGCCCGCAATTGCCACTTGGGCATATTGTTCGGTCACGTTGGCGGTATAGACCTTCCAGTCCCACCATTCGCATTGCAGCCAGTCTTCCATCCAGCCATGGATGCGGTCCGCGCCGCCCGTGGTGGTGTGGCAGAGCCAGGTATCCTCGCTCAGGCGCACGACGACGCCGTCATCCGAGAGGAACCCGTTTTCGTTGCACATCAGACCATAGCGGCATTTGCCCACCGGCAGCGTCGACATCATGTTCGTGTAGAGCATGTCGAGGAACTTGCCCGCATCCGGCCCTTTCACGAGAATCTTGCCCAGAGTCGAGGCGTCCAAGAGGCCGACCGAGTTCCGCACCTGGCGGATCTCGCGGTTGACCGCATCGTGAACACCTTCACCCGTACGCAGGAAGCAATAGGCACGGCGCCAGTGGCCGACCGGCTCCCAATGGGCGCCATGGACCTCGTGCCAGTCATGCATCGGCGTCTTGCGCAAAGGCTGGAAGATCTCGCCCCGCGCCTCGCCCGCGATCGCGCCCATGGAGATGGGCGTGTAGGGCGGACGGAACGTGGTGGTGCCGGTGGCCGGGATGGCCTGGTTCAGTGCATCAGAAAGCACCGCCAGACCGTTGATATTGCTGATCTTCCCCTGATCCGTTGCCATGCCGAGCGTGGTGTAGCGCTTGGCATGCTCGACGCTTTCATAGCCTTCGCGCGCCGCGAGCTGGATATCGGAGACCTTGACGTCGTTCTGCGGGTCAAGCCACATCTTGAAGCGCAAAGCCGGGCCTGCGCCCTGCGGCATGATCCAGACCGGCATGATCGGCGCTTCTGTCGCGCAGACCGCGCCCGGGGCCGCGCCCTTGCCGCCCACGGCCTTGTGGGCGTCGTCGAGAACGTCGGCGGCCGTCAGGTGACCGTTGGCCGAGCCGATGGCCGTGACCATCGCCTCGCCATCCGCGCCGGTGGCCGGGCGGTTCGGGTCGGGGCGGAACATCGCCTGTTTGTCGTCCCAGTTCAGCTTGCCGCCGCAATGGGACCAGAGATGCACGACCGGCGACCAGCCGCCCGACATCGCGACCGCGTCGCAGTCGATTGTCTCCAGCTCCGCGCCCTCGCCCGCCTGCAGGCAGACCGAGACGCCGGTCACGCGCTTGCCGCCCTTGACCTTGGCGATGCCCTTGCCTTCCAGCACCTTGACGCCGCGCGCGCGCACCGCCTCGGGCAGGTCGCCCTTGGCCTCGGGCCGCGCGTCGATGACGGCAGGAACCGCAAGGCCCGCGTCGAGCAGCGCCAGAGCGGTGCGGTAGGCGTCGTCATTGTTGGTGACGATCACGGTGCGGTCGCCGGGGCTGACGGCCCAGTTGACGACGTAGTCGCGGACGGCCGAGGCCAGCATCACGCCCGGAATATCGTTGCCCGCAAAAGAAAGCGGTCGTTCGATGGCGCCCGTCGCGGTGACGATGTGACCGGCGCGCATGCGCCACAACCGGTGGCGCGGACGGCCGTCGCCCGGCGTATGGTCGGCGATGCGCTCGTACATCAGCAGGTAGCCGTGGTCATAGAGACCCGAGGCCATCGTGCGGGCACGGAGCGTGACGTTCTCCATCCCTTCAAGGGCTTGGAGCGTTTCCGTCACCCATTCGTCAGCCTCCTGACCTTGGATCTGCACACCGTCCACGACGGCGCGACCGCCCCAATGGGCGGTCTGCTCGATCAGCCAGACGCGCTTGCCCTGCTTGCCTGCGGCCAGAGCGGCGGCGAGACCGGCGATGCCGCCGCCGACGATCACCAGATCGGCGAAGGCATAGGCGTATTCATAGCGGTCCTCGTCACGGGCATGCGGCACTTTGCCAAGGCCCGCCGATTGGCGGATGAAGGGCTCGAACACATGTTTCCACGCGAAACGCGGGAACATGAAGGTCTTGTAGTAGAAGCCCGCCGGCAGAAAGCGATAGAACTTGTCGTTGATCGCACCGACGTCAAACTCAAGGCTCGGCCAGTGGTTCTGGCTGGCCGTGACCGCGCCATCGAACAGCTCGGTCGTGGTGGTGCGCTGGTTCGGTTCGAACCGGCCGCCCTCACCGAGACCCACCAGAGCGTTCGGCTCCTCGGCTCCGCTCGACATGATGCCGCGTGGGCGGTGGTACTTGAAGGACCGGCCGACCAGCATCTGGTCGGCACCCAGAAGCGCCGAGGCCAGCGTATCGCCCGCATAGCCTTGCATCTTCCTGCCGTTGAAGGTGAAGGACATCGCCCTTGACCGGTCGATAAGGCGGCCGCCTTTCTGAAGACGCGTGCTCATTTATAGCCCTCCCAGTTCGGGCGCTTCTGTTTGATCTTCGCCTGAAGGTCGGCAGGCGGGGCCGAAGTCTGCGCAGGGTATGTCCCGAAGACTTCCAGCGTCGCGGTGCAACGCGCGGCAAGGAACCACTTGCCGCAGCCATAGGCATGGCGCCAGCGTTCGAAATGCACACCCTTGGGGTTCTTGCGGCTGAACATGTAGCCGTCGAATTCCTCGTCGGTCGAGCCCGGCCCGTAGCGCTTCAGATGCGCCTCGCCACCGGCCTGCAACTCGGTCTCATCGGCCTTAACGCCGCAACAGGGGCATTCAAGGATCAGCATGTCGTAGTCCTTTCGGAAGCCGGCCGGGGGCTCTGCCCCCGGACCCCCGGGATATTTGTGCCAAATGGAAGGAACATCAGTGCGCCACCCCGGCAGCGACGCTTTCGTCGATGAACTTGCCTTCGCGGAAGCGGTACATGGAGAATTCCTCGGCGAGCGGGGAGGACCCCCGCGCCATCAGTTCCGCCATGGCCCAGCCTGAACCCGGGATCGCCTTGAAACCGCCGGTGCCCCAGCCGCAATTGACGAAGATGCCATCCACGGGCGTCTTCGAGATCAGCGGCGAACGGTCGCCGGTCATGTCGACAATGCCGCCCCATTGCCGCAGGTTCTTGAGCCGCGAGATCATCGGGAAGGTCTCGACCAGCGCCCGCACGGTCTCCTCGATGTGATGGAACGACCCGCGCTGGGTGTAGTTGTTGAACCCGTCGGTGCCGCCGCCGATCACCATCTCACCCTTGTCGGACTGGGACATGTAGCCATGCACGGTGTTGGCCATGACGACGACATCCATGCAGGGCTTGATCGGCTCGGAGACCAGCGCCTGAAGTGCTAGCGATTCAATCGGCAGACGGAACCCGGCCATTTCAGCCAGCACGGAGGAATGACCCGCGACGACCATGCCGAGTTTGTCGCAGTCGATGGCACCTTTCGACGTGTCAATCCCCACGACCTTTCCGCCTTCGGTCCGCACGCCCGTCACTTCGCATTGCTGGATCACATCCATGCCCATCTGCGAACAGGCGCGGGCATAGCCCCAGGCCACGGCATCGTGCCGCGCGGTGCCGCCGCGCGCCTGATAGAGCGCGCCGAGGATCGGGTAGCGGGGGCCGTCGATATTGATGATCGGCACCAGTTCCTTGACGCGCTGCGGCGAGATCCATTCGGTCGCCACGCCTTGCAGGTTGTTGGCATAGACGGTGCGCTTGTAGCCGCGCACCTCATGCTCGGTCTGGCCCAGCATCAGAAGGCCGCGGGGGGAGAACATGACGTTGTAGTTCAGGTCCTGGCTCATCGTCTCGTAAAGCGAGCGGGCCTTTTCGTAGATCGCCGCCGAAGGGTCCTGCAGGTAATTCGAGCGGATGATCGTGGTGTTGCGGCCGGTATTGCCGCCGCCGAGCCAGCCCTTCTCGATGATCGCGACATTGGTGATGCCGTAGTTCTTGCCGAGGTAATAGGCCGAGGCGAGGCCATGGCCACCGGCGCCGACGATCACGACGTCGTATTTCTTCTTCGGCGCGGGCGAGCCCCAGGCGCGTTCCCAGCCGAGGTGATAGTTCATCGCCTCACGTGCGACGGCAAAAGCCGAATAACGTTTGAACCCCATGCGAATCCCCTTTCCGGCGTGGTGACACCTCTGGTCGGCTTGATGGATCGGCGGGACAAAAGCAACGCTCGTCCAAGCGTCGCATTTCGGCAAAATACGACATTCCGGTCGCTCTGCGGCATCGCGCCCCGCCCTTGCCGGGGTGTTTGCCCTTTCAGACGGGGGCCGAAGGGCTTAGATGAAGCCAAACACGGGAGGCTTGATGCTTTTCTGGATCATTTCGCTGGCTCTTGCCGCATTCCTGTCGGCGACGCTCATCCGCGCCCATTTCCGGGCGGGCGGGTCTGCGGGCAATGCCGACTTGCAGGTCTATCGTGACCAACTGGCCGAGATAGACCGGGATGCCGCGCGTGGTGTGATTGACGCGGGCGAGGCGGAGCGGACGCGGATCGAGATTTCCCGACGGATTCTGGAGGCCGACCGGACAAGTAGTGCGGCGGAAACGGCCGGACGTGGCGGCCTGCTTTTCCCGGCGCTTCTGATTGGCGCTGCCGTGGCCGGCGCGGCCGGTCTTTACCTCAGCCTTGGCGCTCCGGGTTATCCCGACCTGCCGATTTCTGAACGCGTCGCGCGGGCCGAGGCCTTCAAGGCAGAACGCCCGTCACAAGCGGAGGCCGAGGCCCAGACCACCCTGCCCCCCGCACCAGAACCCGATGCGACCTATGCAGACCTGATCGGCAAACTGCGCATTGCCGTCACCGACAATCCCGACGATCCCACCGGTCAGCGCCTTTTGGCGCGAAATGAGGCCGGGCTGGGCAACTACACTGCCGCAGCCACGGCACAGCACAAGCTGATCGAGCTGCTGGGGGCCGAAGCGACGGCGGGCGACTACGCGACGCTTGCCGACATCTACGTGCTGGCGACCGCCGGATATGTCTCGCCCGAAGCCGAGGCTGCGCTGAAAGCAGCACTGGAGCGCGATCCGAAGAATGGCACCGCGCGGTTCTATACCGGACTCATGTGGGCGCAGACCGGGCGGCCGGACCTCGCCTTCCGCTTCTGGCAATCCTTGCTGGACGAAGGCCCGGAAGAGGCGCCATGGATCGCGCCGATCCGGTCCCAGATCGACCTCGTCGCGCGTGCGGCCGGGGTTGATTACACACCGCCCTCTGTAAGGGGACCGGATGCGGACGATATCGCTGCAGCGTCCGAGATGAGTGCCGAGGACCGGCAGGCGATGATCAGGACGATGGTTGAGGGGCTCGCTGAACGGCTCGCCACCGAAGGCGGTCCGGCAGAGGAGTGGGCGCGACTTATCTCCTCGCTTGCGGTACTGGGCGAAGTTGACCGGGCCAAGGCAATCTGGGCCGATGCTCAGGGCGTCTTCGCGGACCATGAGGCAGAATTGGCGAAAGTCCGCGCGGCGGCGGTGCAGGTCGGAGTCGCCGAATGATCTGCGAGGCGATGGAGGATTTCGCAACCGCCCTGCCCCGCGACCGCGCGCTGGCGGGGCTCGACCTTGGCACCAAGACCATCGGTGTCGCCGTCTCTGACCGGCGCCTGTCGGTCGCGACACCGCTTGAAACGATCAAACGGACGAAGTTCACCGCCGATGCCAATGCGTTGCTGGCGATATGCGCCAAGCGCGAGATCGGCGGGCTGGTGCTGGGCCTGCCGCGCAACATGGACGGGACCGAAGGTCCACGCTGCCAGTCGACCCGCGCCTTCGCCCGCAATCTGGAACGTCTGACCGATCTGCCGATCACCTATTGGGACGAACGCCTGTCGACCGTCGCCGCAGAACGGGCGCTTTTGGAGGCGGATACGACACGCAAGCGTCGCTCCGAGGTGATCGACCACGTCGCGGCGGGGTATATCCTGCAAGGGGCGCTCGACCGGATCGGGCATATGAGGCGGGCACCATGAGCGACGAGGTCTGGAAACGGCAGGAGGTGGACAGCCCCTGCATCAAGATCTGCACGATCCATCCGGCCGAACGGCTCTGCGTCGGCTGCCTGCGCTCGATTGACGAGATCGCTGGCTGGGGCAGGATGAGCCCCGAGGAACGCCAGGCGATCATGGCGGATCTGCCCTCGCGCGCGCCGCGCCTGCGGCAACGCCGGGGTGGACGTGCGGCCCGAACCGGCTCAGGCCTCTGAGATCCGACCGAAACGACACCGCTGGTTGGTCCGTATCAGTTGTTGTTGCCGAGAACCTGACCGGCACTGATATTGCCGATATTTCCAAGAAGCTGACGCAGGAAGCTCAGGCCCTTGATATTGCTGTCGGTCACGCGCCGCGACAGGACCACGGCCTGACCGTTCTCCAACCCGAAGCGTTCGACATTCTCGACCGTGCCGCCTTCGTCGAATGTGATCGCCACGACCTGACGGTCCACTTCCTGGGGCACCTTGCCGCCGTAATGGCGGAACCGGCTGCCGACGTAATACCATGCCCCGCCGGTCAGAAGACCGGTCGAAGACGGACGACCGACCGCGCGGGCCACCGTCTCTTGCGTCGATTCGCCGACAACGACCTTTTCGAGTTCTTCGTCACGCGGGACATAACCGTGATTGCGGTATTGTGCCGAACATGCCGTGAGGATGATCAGCGACAGCATCGCCGCGCCACGCTTCATCCCGGAACCGAGCCTACCCATACCGCCCTCTTGCCTTACCGCCCCAAGCCTTTTATCCGGCTTACAACATGCCGGGGCCGTCCTTCAAGGACGAAGCCGCCCCCGGGGCAAAGCACCTGCCCGCGCACAGGACCGCAAGATGACAGCCGACACAATCCCCTACTCGCATCCATTCCGCGTCGCCGACCTGCCGACACGCAAGCCAAAACGCTTTGAACTGACCCCCGATGCGACCACCTGCAAACGGATCGCACAGGCCTTGGGCCTTGTGGCGCTGGACAAGCTGCGCTTTGCCGGGGAGGTCCGCCCGCAGGGTGGAAGCGACTGGCTTCTGGAAGCGAGCCTTGGCGCAACGGTCACGCAGTCCTGCGTTGTCACGCTCGTCCCGGTTACGACCCGGATCGAGGAAGACGTGACCCGGCGCTACCTGGCCGACATGCCGGAACCAGAGGGTGAAGAGATCGAAATGCCGGAAGATGACAGTGCCGAAGCCCTGTCCGACGTAATCGATCCCGGCGCGGTCCTCTTTGAGGCGCTGGCACTGGCGCTGCCGCAGTACCCCCGTGCCGAAGGCGCTGAACTGGGCGAGGCACGTTTTGCCGAGCCGGGTGCAGAACCGCTGTCCGACGAGGCGCTGAAGCCGTTTGCCGGCCTTGCGGACTTGCTGAAAAAAGGCGATGACACCGCGTGAGTGGCCGAGAAAACGATGCCTCCGGAAAAGCGCCAGAAAAGACTTGCGCCCGCGCGGAATCGCAGTATGTTCCCGGCCTCGCTTGAACGTTGGGTTCGCACCGGTCGCCATTTGGCTGCCACGTGTCGAAACCCCAGGAAAACCGGGGCTTTGCCCCAAATAGCCCGAGGTTGAGACATGGCTGTCCCTCAGAACCGTACCACACGGTCCCGCCGCAACATGCGCCGCGCCCACGATGCACTGGTCGCTGCAAATCCGAACGAATGCCCGAACTGTGGCGAACTGAAGCGCCCGCATCACGTATGTGGCGCCTGCGGTCATTACGCAGATCGCGAAGTCGTCGCGCAGACCGCCGAGATCGACCTGGACGAAGACGCGGCGTAAGCCCGCTGTCTGACCGGTCCCCGGCATGACGTCAGAAAACGATCCAGCGCCCGAAGCCCCGAAACCCGGGACTTCGGGTTGTATCGTTATTTCGGTCGACGCCATGGGCGGCGATCAGGGGCCCGCTGCCGTTGTCGGCGGCATGGCCGACGCTGCCGAAAAAAACCCGGAGATCGAGTTCATCCTTCATGGTCCCGAACCGCTGCTGCGGGGCCTTGTAACTGCGCGCCCGTCGCTGAGCGGTCGCTGCATCATACGTCACGCTGACGGTATCGTGACGATGGAGGACAAGCCCGGTCAGGTCATGCGTAACGGGCAGGACACCTCGATGTGGTCCGCCATCGAAAGTGTGCGGAACCACGAGGCAACCGTCGCCGTCAGCTGTGGCAATACCGGCGCCCTGATGGCCCTTTCGGTTATCCGGCTGCGGAAACTCCCCGGTGTCAATCGTCCCGCTATTGCCTGCCTCTGGCCCTCGCGCAATGCGGGCGGGTTCAACGTGATGTTGGATGTCGGCGCCGACATCAAGGCCGAGGCGCAGGACCTTCTGCAATACGCCCTGATGGGCGCTTCTTATGCCCGGAACGGGCTCGGGATCGAGCGGCCCCGGGTGGGTCTTCTGAATGTCGGAACCGAGGACCACAAAGGCGGGGCCGAGCTGAAGGCGGCACAGGACCTTCTGATGGCTTCAACCGAAACCGGCCGCTTCGACTATGCCGGTTTCGTCGAGGGCAGCGACCTGCCCTCCACCAAGGTCGATGTGATTGTCACCGACGGGTTCACCGGCAATATCGCGCTGAAAACCGGTGAAGGCACGGCCAAGCTGGTCGGTGACTTCCTGAAAGAAGCGTTGAATGCCGGTCTCATGTCGCGCCTCGGCGCGCTTCTGGCCATGGGCTCGCTGAAACAGCTTCGCCAACGCATAGACCCCCGCCGGGTCAATGGCGGAGTATTCCTCGGGCTGAACGGCACGGTGGTCAAATCGCACGGATCGGCGGATGCGACGGGTGTTTCGGCAGCACTGAAACTTGCATTCCGGCTGGCAAAGTCGGGCTATCAGGAAAGACTCGCCGCGCGGGTTGCCTCTGCCGCGCAGGCGGGGCAGGATGCCGCCGCGAAGGGTGAACAGGGCGGAAATTCCGAATGACAATTCGTGCGGTTGTGCGGGGGGTGGGGCACTATCTCCCCGAACGTGTAGTCCCGAATACCTGGTTCGAGGACCGCGTCGACACCACCGACGAATGGATTCGCAGCCGCACGGGTATTGAACGCCGCCATTTCGCGGCCGAGGGTGAGACGACATCCGACCTGGGCGCTAAAGCGGCCCAGGCCGCGCTGGCCGATGCCGGGATGACGGCCGAGGATATCGACGCCGTGGTCGTGGCCACCTCGACCGCCGACCTGACATTTCCGTCAGCTGCGACAATGGTTCAGGCCAAGATCGGTATGAAGAACGGCTTTGCCTTCGATGTGCAGGCGGTCTGTGCCGGATTCGTCTACGCGCTGGCGAATGCCAATGCGTTGATTCTTTCGGGTCAGGCCAAGCGGGTCCTCGTCATCGGGGCCGAAACCTTCAGTCGCATCCTCGACTTCGAAGATCGCGGCACCTGTGTTCTTTTCGGCGATGGCGCGGGGGCGGTGCTGTTGGAATCGGCGACCGGCGGCGGCACGGCCGACGACCGCGGCATCCTCGCAACGGACCTGCACAGCGATGGCAGCTACAAGGACCTGCTCTATGTCGACGGTGGTGTCTCCACCACCGGCACAGCAGGGCATCTACGCATGCAGGGCAATCAGGTCTTCCGCCACGCCGTTGAAAAGCTTGCGGAAACTGCTCACACTGCGCTCGACAAGGCGGGCCTCTCCGGTGCCGATGTCGACTGGATCGTACCCCATCAGGCCAATCTACGCATCATCACCGCGACCGCCCAGCGGATGCAGGTGCCGATGGACCGCGTTGTCGTCACCGTGCAGGATCACGGCAATACGTCGGCCGCGTCGATTCCCCTCGCTTTGTCGGTCGGGAAAGAGCGCGGACAGATCAAGGAAGGCGATTTGATCGTTACCGAGGCCATCGGCGGTGGTCTTTCCTGGGGTTCAGTCGTCCTGCGCTGGTAAAACTCCGCTTGAAAACACCTTCCCAAGCCATTGATATTGACTTGGGTTTTTAAACACCTCATCCTCGCCCAAACATTCAGGGGGACGAGATGAGCGACAAGACATTGACGCGTATGGACCTGAGCGAGGCGGTGTTCCGCGAAGTGGGTCTTTCCCGCAATGAATCCGCGCAGTTGGTCGAAGGCGTGCTGCAGCACATGTCCGACGCGCTGGTAAAGGGCGAGACGGTCAAGATCTCGTCCTTCGGCACCTTCTCGGTGCGCGACAAGGCGGCCCGCGTCGGTCGCAATCCCAAGACCGGTGACGAGGTGCCAATCCACCCGCGCCGGGTCCTGACCTTCCGGCCGTCGCATCTGATGAAAGATCGCGTCGCCGACGGAAACAAGGGCTGAGGCAATCCGCGATGGAGAAATCGGCTGAGGCCTTCCGCACCATCAGCGAAGTCTCCGAGCTTCTCGACACGCCAGCCCATGTGCTGCGCTTCTGGGAAAGCCGTTTTTCGCAGGTCCGGCCCGTCAAACGGGCGGGCGGGCGCCGCTATTACCGGCCGAACGATCTGGCGCTTCTGGGCGGGATAAAGAAACTGCTGCATGTGGACGGGCTGACCATCCGAGGCGTACAGAAGATCCTCAAGGAACAGGGCGTCCGCCATGTCGCGGCATTCTCGACCGTCGATCTGACGGGTACCGAAGAGGCGAAGGATCAGCCCGCGGCCGCCAGTGCGCATATGGTCTGGCCGGAAACCGCGTCGCCTGATGTGGCAGCACCGGGCGACCGGCTTCTGCCCGATCCGGACGACACGCCGGAGGCGCCGATGCATGTCGATGCGCCCACCCTGCCCCTTGGCGGCGACGACAACGTGCTGCCGCTTGGCGCCCAGTCTCAGAAGCCAGACGAACGCCCCGTCACGCGGGCCTCCGCGCCGCGCGATGTCCAGCCCGCGGCCGCAATGCTGAGGGCAATGGATGCGCTTAGGGCTGAGGAGAAGAAATCGGAACTCACATCGGTCTACTTGCGGCTCGTCAACCTCAAGGATCGCCTTCAGCGCAACGTACCCGCGTCACGCGGCTGAACCTGACCGTGCCCATTCCATCCCGTTCCCCTGCCTTGCGTTTTGTCGCTTGCCCCCGCCCCCGCAATCGGCCTATACACCGCCCCGTCGGGCCGTGGCGCAGCCTGGTTAGCGCGTCCGTCTGGGGGGCGGAAGGTCGCGAGTTCGAATCTCGCCGGCCCGACCATCACCGAAACGCCCACCCCATGATCGGGGTGGGCGTTCGCATATCGGGAGGGGCCAGATGACGGGAACCGGAGTGCTCGCCGACAGCGCCATCCGCGCCATGGTAGATGCCGGTCAGATCGTGGCCGATGCGCCGGTACTTGACGCCCAGATCCAGCCAGCGAGCCTTGATCTGCGCCTTGGTGCAACGGCCTACCGGGTCCGCGCCTCTTTCCTTGCGGGTAAAGGACGAACGGTCGAAGACCGGCTGACGGAATTCGAGATGCACCGCATCGACCTGCGCCCCGGCGCCGTGCTGGAAAAGGGCTGCGTCTATGTCGTGCCGCTGATGGAAAGCCTCGCTCTGCCTGCAGGCATGACCGGGGCGGCCAGCGCCAAATCCTCCATCGGGCGTCTCGATCTGCTGACCCGCATCATTACCGATCACGGCACCGAATTCGACCGGGTTCAGGCAGGCTATTCCGGCCGCCTTTATGTCGAGATCTGCCCGCAAAGCTTTTCCGTCATCGCCACGGCCGGGCAGATGCTGAACCAGATCATCTTCCGCCAGGGCCACACGCTGATCGACGATGATAACCTGAAGGCGATCCATGCGAAAACGCCGATTGTCTCGGGCGAGGCGGTGATCTCGGGCGGGCTTGGCTTTTCGGTCGATCTGCGCCCCGAGACCGGCAATCTCGTCGGCTACCGCGCCAAGCCCCATACCGGGGTGATCGATCTTTCCAAACTCGGCCATTACGACCCGGCGGAATTCTGGGAAGAGGTGCGCACCGATACCGGCTGGATCATCCTCGATCCCGGCGCCTTCTACATCCTTGTCAGCCGCGAGGCGATCGCGATCCCGCCTGACTGCGCGGCTGAAATGGCACCCTATCTGGCCATGGTTGGTGAGTTCCGGGTGCATTACGCGGGCTTTTTCGATCCGGGTTTCGGCTGGGCCGAAGCTGGTGGCGCGGGATCACGCGGCGTTCTGGAAGTCCGCTGTCACGAGGCACCGTTCGTTCTGGAACATGGTCAGGTCGTTGGGCGGTTGGTCTATGAGCGCATGGCGAGCGTACCCGAACGGGTCTACGGCGCGGGGATCGCCTCCAACTATCAGGGTCAGGGGCTGAAACTGTCAAAGCACTTCCGCAGCCGCTGACCAAATCGTCCCGCAAACATTCGGAAATATTAAATATTTTAGCCTGTCAGGCCCGTAGAGATCAACGACCCAAACGCCGGGTGATCTTCGCGGCCTGACGGGCACGTTTGGCCAAAGCACGTGCGTCCTGCACTTGCTTCCTGTCTTCGGCAGTCATCCTGCCATTAGGCTTGCCCTTGCGCGCCACCGCGTCGACGCCCTTGTTGATGCCGAAATTGATCAGCCGCCGGGTGAAGATGCTGACGATCATGTTGATCAGCCTTTGGGCATCCATCGTTTCACCTCAATCCTCGAACAACTCGCTCTGGCCAACCTGATCCTCGGCTTCCTCCTCATCCTCGGAAAGGTTCGCTGCCCCCGGCAAAGGCCGGTTGTCGAGCAGACCCGCCGCCCTGAGCTCCTTCAGCCCCGGCAGGTCGCGTGCGGATTCGAGCCCGAAATGATCGAGAAACTCCTGCGTCACAACATAGGTCACCGGCCTCCCCGGCGTCATCCGTCGGCGGCCGAAGCGAATCCATTCCATTTCCAGAAGCTGATCCACCGTGCCCCGGCTGACCGCGACGCCCCTGATCTCTTCAATCTCGGCCCGTGTACAGGGCTGGTGATAGGCGATGATCGCCAGTGTCTCGATCGCCGCGCGGCTGAGTTTCCGCGTCTCGGTCGTTTCCTTCTGCATCAGGAAGCCCAGATCGGGCGCTGTGCGCATTGCCCAGGCATCCCCAACCTTTACAACCCGCACCCCCCGGCCCTCATAACGCTTCCTGAGATGCACCAAAGCTTCCGCCGGATCGGCACCATGCGGCATCCGCGCCTCCAGCTCGGCCACCGTCACGGGGTCAGCTGACGCAAAGAGGATCGCCTCCACCATCCGCTCCTGCTCGGCCATGGGCGGCGCTTCGAAGAGGCTCTTTTCCGGGGCGCTGATCTCGGTCACGTGGGCTTCCGTCTTATGGCAATCGGGGCGAATGTATCGGCCTGTTTCAACTCGATATGCCCCTGTTTGGCAAGTTCCAGCGAGGCCGCGAAGGTTGAGGCAGTGGCGGAGCGTCGCCTTGACGGGTCGGACGTCCATCCCTCTGGCAGGTAGACCGAAATATCCGTCCAGTCGCCCGCAAAGCCGATCAGCCCGCGCATCCGTTCCAGCGCCTGCTCCATGGTAAAGACATGGTCGCGGTCGAATGCATAGGGGCGGAATTCGTCATGGGTGCGGGTGCGGGCGTAGGCCTGCATCAGGTCGAGAAGTGTCGCAGTATAGGTGATCTTGCGAACCCGCGTGACATCCTCGGGGATACCGCGCACAAAGAAATCGCGCCCCTTCTGGTCGCGCCCCATCAGTCGCGCCGCCGCTTCGCGCATGGCCTGAAGCCGCTCAAGCTGGAAGGCCAGATGCGCGGCCAGTTCCTCGCCCGATGGTCCCTCATCCGACGGGTCCGGCGGCAAGAGCAGGCGGGACTTCAGGAAGGCAAGCCACGCGGCCATCACGAGGTAATCGGCCGCGAGTTCGATCCGGAGCGCCTTGGCCTTTTCGACAAAGCCCAGATATTGCTCGGCAAGTTTCAGGACCGAGATTTTGCGCAGATCGACTTTCTGGGTCCGAGAAAGCATGAGAAGCAGATCAAGCGGCCCCTCGAACCCCTCGACATCGACGATCAGCGCCTCGGCGGCCAGCCGCTCGGTGACGCTTGTCGTGTCTTCCTCGAATTCGTGGCCCTCAGCCATCCGCCTGTCCCTTCAGAAGCGCCTCAAATTCGGCCTCCAGAAGGGCAGTGTCAATGGCATCCGGTGTGATCCGGGCGGCAAGTGCCGCCTCGGCGCGCCGGGACGCCGCATCGCTCATGCGACCGGCGGCCGCGACGACCGCCTCGGCCTCTTCCCTCACGCCTTTGCAATAAAGCGCGATATCGCAGCCTGCTGCGATCCCGGCGGCGGCGCGGTCGGAAAGTGTGCCAGACAGCGCCTCCATTGACAAATCATCCGTCATCAGCAGACCGTCAAAGCCGATGCGTTCGCGGATCAGTCGCACGGCGGCCGGAGAGGCCGTGGCGGGCCGATCGGGATCGACTGCATCAAAGACGATATGGGCGGTCATCGCCATCGGCAGGTCGGTCAACTCCATGAACGGCGCGAAGTCGGCCGCATCAAGCTCCTCAAGCGGCGCGGCCACGCGTGGCAGGTGCAGGTGGCTGTCGACCACCGCGCGTCCATGACCGGGCAGATGCTTCATCACAGGCAGGACACCGCCCGCCAGAAGACCATCGGCTGTGGCCCGTGCCGCCAGTGTCACCGTCGCGGGGTCGGACCCGAAGCAGCGGTTGCGCAGGAAAGGATGGGTGTCCGCCCCTGCGATATCGGCAGTGGGGGCGCAATTGGCGTCGATACCCACTTCGCGCAGCTCTGCCGCGATCAACCGGTAGCGCAGCCAGACCGCGCGGGCATGATCTCCGGGCATAGTGCGCGCCATCTGAACGAGCGGCGGCAGATATTCACGCCAATGCGGTGCGCGAAGGCGCTGTACCCTCCCGCCTTCCTGATCGACGAGCACCGGCGCGTCCCGACCCACTGCGGCACGCAGATCACCTGTCAGACGGCGAAGCTGATCGGGCGTCTCGACATTGCGGGCGAAGAGGATGAATCCCCACGGGTCTGCGTCACGATAGAACGCCGCCTCATCGGCATTCAGGACGGGACCGGACGGGCCGAGGATCGTGGCCGAAGCCGCTGAGGTCATCAGCGCACCGCTGTGGGTACGCATTCGGTGTTTTCGGCCTTCAGGGCTGCGCAGAACCGGCGCGCATCCTCGACATCGGCAAAACCTTCAGCGCGCAGGCGAAAGAAGACCTCACCACCACTTTCGGCCTGCTCGATGACGCGGCGCTTGCCGTCCATCAGGGCCCCGAACCGGGTCGCGGCCTTGTCCCACTCCAGCCGGGCGGTCGCCTCATCGGGGTAAGAACCGATATGGGCAAGCTGCGTTCCCTCGGAAAGCGTCGCGGCGGCGACGTCCTCGGTCACCGGCTGGGCAAAGGCGGCAGCGACAGCCGCCGCAGCCGCTTCGGCCATCACATCGCGTTCACCGCCGAACGAGGCCGGGCGCGGCAGGGGTCTTGGCGATGTAGATACACCGGGAATGCTGGCGGGAATGACATCCGGAGCAACGAAGGCGGTCTGCGTCTCGTCAGCTCCGGGAAGGCCGGCAACCGGTTCGACCGGTCCGTCCGGCAGGGGCGCAGTTAGTTGCTGCGCCGTGAAGTCCGGGGCGGGAAGGACAGTGCCGGGTTCCTGCGACAGTGCAGCGGCAGTACCCTCGGCGGATGCAAGCTCACCCATCGGCTGGTCGGCCGCATCCAGCTCGTCCACGCGCGGGGCAAGCGTCAGCCGGTCAGCCGCATCGCCCGCCGTACCATCTGCCGCGATCTCATTCACTGCCATGCCCTGATGAAGCGCGAGTTCGCCCCCGGGATTGTCGGGCGCGATCCGCGCGGGTCCTTCAAGGGCCTGTATGACAGGAATACCGCGCACATCGCGCACGGCAAGTTTGTACGCCCAGACGCCCAGCCCTACGATCAGGGCCGCCGAAGTGATGGCCCCCGCCGCATTGACAAGTTTCTGCGCCCGGACGCCACGTCCCGCACCTTTACCCGGCTGGTGCCGGTCATAGGCTTCGAATTCGTCGAAATCCCAATCCGCCATGCTCTGCCTCGCTCGTCCCGGTCCTCTCGGGGTCCGGCTCTTGCCTGCTTCGTCCCGGCGGTGGCGCCTATTCTCAGCGCATTTCTTCCGCAGGGGTTACGCCAAGGATACCAAGACCGGCGGAAATAACAACGCCTGCCGCCCGTGCAAGGGCGATTTTGGCCTGACTGACGGCGGCATCGTCCTGAATGAAGCGCAAACCGGTCTCCTCATTGCCCCGGTTCCAGTGGGCATGAAGGTCAGAGGCGAGCTCATAAAGGTAGAACGCGACCCGATGCGGCTCATGCCCTCGCGCGGCAATCTCGACCAGACGCGGCCATTCGGCGATCTTTTTCGCAAGGCCGATCTCGGCCTCATGCGCAAGCTCCGTGAGGTCGGCGGCGCCAAGCGTCGCGTCATCTGCGGCAATACCCGCCTCTGTTGCCTTACGGATCACCGAGCACACACGGGCATGGGCGTATTGCACGTAAAAGACCGGGTTGTCCTTCGACTGCTCCAGCACCTTGTCGAAATCGAAATCCAGT
This sequence comes from Albidovulum aestuarii, assembly GCF_029961185.1. GTDB lineage: Bacteria > Pseudomonadota > Alphaproteobacteria > Rhodobacterales > Rhodobacteraceae > Albidovulum > Albidovulum aestuarii. Next base: position 261,642 of record NZ_JASBQQ010000005.1, read on the forward strand.
GGCGCGTCGTTCTTGCGGGTCAGCATGACGAAGCGGGTCACATCCGCGCCTGCCTGTTCGACCACATCGCGGAGCGTGACGAAGGTCCCGGCCCGCTTCGACATCTTGAAGGGTTCGCCATTCTTGTAGAGCTTCACAAGCTGGGTCAGCTTGATGTCCAAAGGCACCCGCCCGTTCGAAAGGGCCGAAACAACCGCCTTCAGCCGCTTCACATAGCCGCCATGATCGGCGCCGAAGACATTGATAAGCTGGTCGAAACCCCGGTGCACCTTGTCCCAGTGATAGGCGATGTCGGGGGCGAAATAGGTCCACGACCCGTCCGATTTCTTCACCGGCCGGTCGACATCGTCGCCATGGGCGGTCGAACGGAAGAGGGTCTGTTCGCGTTCCTCCCAATCCTCGGGCAGCTTTCCCTTGGGGGGCTCAAGCGTACCGTCATAGATCAGGCCCATGCCGCGCAGCGTCTCGATCGCTTCTTCGATCCGGCCCGAAGCAGTGATGGCTTTCTCAGAGGAAAAGACATCCATCCTGACGCCGAGGAGCGCCAGATCATCACGGATCATCTGCAACATCGCGGCGGTCGCGAATTCACGGATATCGGCCAGCCAGACGCTTTCCGGCTTGTCCAGCAGTGTGGTGCCGTATTTTTCCTTCAGCGCTTCACCGACGGGAATGAGGTAGTCGCCAGGATAGAGCCCTTCGGCGATCTCGGGGCTGAGGCCATTGGCCTCGCGGTAGCGCTCATAGGCGGACCGCGCCAGCACATCGACCTGCGCACCGGCATCGTTGATATAATATTCGCGCGTGACCTCATGGCCCGCGAAATCGAGAAGGGCTGCCAGCGCATCGCCAAAGACCGCGCCCCGCGTATGGCCGACATGCATCGGGCCAGTCGGATTGGCCGAGACGAATTCGACATTGACCTTTATGCCCTTGCCCATGTCCGAGCGGCCGAAATCCCGGCCCGCCGCAAGAGCTGCGTTGACCACAGCCTGCCAGAGCGCCGGGGCAAGCCGCAGGTTTAGAAAACCGGGTCCGGCCACCTCGGCCGTCACGATGCGATCGTCGGCGGCAAGCCGAGCAGCAAGCGTTTCCGCAATAACGCGCGGCTGAAGACCGGCGGGCTTTGCCAGCACCATTGCGGCATTGGTCGCCATATCGCCGTGAGCGGCATCGCGCGGCGGCTCCACCGCGACATTTGCCATGTCTAGCCCTTCGGGCAGATCGCCTGCGGCGACCATGGCGTTGAGGCTGTCGATGACGAGCGCACGGATATCGGCGAAAAGGTTCATGTCTCAGGTCCTTCCATCGCCGCTGCCATGCCAGAGGGCGGATGCGGCGTCAATGCTCGGGCCGTGTTTCGGCCCTGGCTTCGCTCTGGCCGACCAGAGCGGGGGGTGCCAGCCCCCCGCACCGCCCGGAGTATTTCCGAACAGAAGAAGATCAGGCGCTTTGCGCAGCGGTCTCCGGCGGAAGAAGGGCGATGGCGCGTGCTCCGGCTGCAAGGTCGGGATCGGCATCGCCTTTCGTCAGCCTGAAGGCGCCGCCGGCATCGAGATGGCCAACGAGAACGGCAGCGGGGCGTTTTTCGCGCCACTGGCCTTGGGTGAATTCCGCACTGAGTTTCGTCATACGGAAGGTCCAGCCCTTGAGCAGCAGGTCTTCGTACCCGTCAAAGCCCCGTCCTTCGCCGAACGGGCGGCCGCCAAGCTGCGTCGGCAGCGCATGGCGCGACTTGTCGGCCTTGGCCCGCGCAATCTGCCAACAATTGTCGCGGCCGAACTCGGGGCCGAAGTCGGTGGCTACGAGCGTATTGTAGGCATCGTTGTCGGTCGCGGCGACAAGGGTGCGGTAGCTCAGAAGCTCCACCTGATGTTCGGCAGCTTCTGACAGGATGTCGCCATAGAAGGTCTTGATTCCCGCGGCACGGGCGCGGATCAGATGACCACGGTTCGGATCGGCGATCAGCACCGGCGCACCGGCTTTTTTCAGGCATTCCGCGAGGCCCGTGGTGAAGCGCGAACCGCCGATGAAGAGGATACCCGGCTGATCGGCCCCCGCCAACCCGAGGTGCCGCGCAAGCGGGGCGAGGCCGAAGCCATGCAGAACGACTGTGGCGAGGACCAGAAGGAAGGCCAGCGGACCGATCAGCGCCCCGTCGGCAATCCCAGCCGCTGCCAGCCGGTCGCCGAAAAGACCGGCCACCGCCACCAGCACAACGCCGCGCGGGCCGGTCGCGGCAATCAGCAGCCGTTCGTTCCACGGAAGATCCGTTCCGATCAACGAGACGAGGACCGTCAGGGGCCGGGCGATCAGCACCACCGCCACGATGAAGAGGCCCGCCCGCCAGTTGAGCGCACCAAGGGTGGAGAAATCGAGCGAAGCGGCGAGCAGGATGAAGACCCCAGAGACCAGAAGGATCGTCGCATGTTCCTTGAAGCGCCTGAGTTCCTCGTAACTCGGCAGGTCGGCATTGGCGATAACGAGGCCCATGACGGTAACGGCCAGAAGGCCCGCCTCATGCAGCACCGTGTCCGAGAGTGCAAAGGCCAGAAGCAGGACAGCAAAGAGAACCGGGACCTTCATGTATTCCGGCACCCTGCCCCGCCAGAACGCCCAGGACGTGCCAAAACCGGCGGCTAGGCCGATGATTGTGGCAAATCCGATGCCGAGCGCGAGATGGCCCATCGCCTCGGCCGCGGTGGCCCCTGTATGCAGGACGAGCACGATCTGGAAGGCAAGTACGGCGGCCATCGCGCCGATCGGATCGTTGACGATCGCCTCCCATTGCAGCAGTTGCGCCGGTCGGCGGGCGAGCCGTGCCTGACGCAACAGCGGCGCGATCACTGTGGGACCCGTCACGACCATGATGCCGCCGAAGACCGAGGACGCCTCCCATCCCAGCCCCGCGCCGTAGCGCAGCGCGAGGGTGGACAGCAGCCAGCCCAGCGGCGCGCCGATCAGGACGAGCCGCATGACGCCGCGCCGCGCATCGCCCAGCTTGTGCAGGTCCAGCGTCAACCCGCCCTCGAAGAGGATCACCGCAACAGCGAGAGAAATCATCGGCCGGGTGATCTCTCCGATATCGCGTACCGGGTCAAGAAGTCCAAATACCGGACCCACGAGGATACCGGCGACCAGCATCAGCACGATGGCCGGCAGATGCAGCCGCCAGGCGAGCCACTGGCTGCCGACGCCAAGCGCGCCGACCAGCGCGAAGGCCATGACCGGGCTCAGCCCCGCAACTGCCTGATCGACGGCCATCTGTCAGACCGACCGGGTGATGCCGCCATCGACGCGGATATTCTGGCCAGTGATATACCCGCCACCATCGGAAGCCAGAAAGGCGACGGTGGCCGCGATCTCCGCCTCATGACCATAGCGGCCCATCGGGATACGGGAGCGGAACTCTTCCTTCTCAGGCAGGCTGTCGATGAAGCCCGGCAGGATATTGTTCATCCGGATATTGTCAGGCGCGTATTTGTCGGCGAAAAGTTTTGTGAAAGCGGCAAGACCTGCGCGGAAGACACCCGATGTGGGGAACACCGGATCGGGTTCAAAGGCGGCGAAGGTCGAGATATTCAGGATCACACCCCGGCCCTGATTTTGCATGTGCGGAGTCACCAGCCGGGTGGGACGAACGGCAGAGAGAAAATAGACCTCCATGCCAGTGTGCCAGTCCTCGTCCGACACCTCCAGCACCGGCGCGCGCGGCCCGTGACCGGCGGAGTTGACCAGAACGTCGATCCGCCCCCAGCGTTCCATTGTGCCATCGACGAGCCGGGATAGGTCCTCGTTCGAGCGGTTCGAACCGGTGACGCCAAAACCACCGAGCTCCTCCGCCAGTGCCTCGCCCTTGCCCGATGATGAAAGGATCGCGACACGGTAGCCATCGGCCGCAAGCCTGCGGGCCGAAGCCGCCCCCATACCGCTGCCACCTGCCGTGATCACTGCCACCCTGTCTGCCGTTGTCATTGCTGATCCCTTCGCGCGAAACTTCTGGCGAAGTTGATCCGGCCCCGGCGCGGAAGGCAAGGCCATAGGCGATTTGGACGGATGTGATCCTCCGTGCTAATCTGAGGCATTCATTTCAGGTGTCATATTAAGGACGGGAGCCTTTTACATGGACGAAGTTGTCACCATGCATCAGACCATCGCGCTGGTCGGTGTGATCGGAATCGCCGCCATCGCCCTCTTTCTCGTGGGCTATGTCATGGTCCGCCACAACGTGGCCTTGGCCGAGAACAATATCCGCATCCTGACCGTCTGCCTTGTCATACCGACCGTGGTGATGATCTCGTTCATCCCGGATTCGAGCATCGCCGACCGCTCAGCCGTCTATGGCCTGATCGGCACGATCGCGGGTTACATTCTGGGGCGGGTAAAGGATGACAAGGCGGGCGGGTAGGAAAGGTATTTGGCAACACCACAACAATCCTGTCGGATTTCGAAAGTACTTGAACTTCCACCGCGCCCGATCAAATTACCTTTCATCCCCGTTACCAGTTTTGCGCTGATAGTAACGCGCCGATTTCGCGCGGCTTCCACAGGCTGCCATGCTACACCAACGGCGAGACGGTCCACGGCCACGATCTATAAAGAGCCAGGAGCAACGGTCGCAACAGCGCATACGAGCGAGGTCATCGCTTCGCAAAAGGGCTTCTGTTTCAAGAACCAGCCTGGTTAGTGGCAGCGCCAGATCAGTTTCACACGCTGAAACGGACCACTCATAGCTTGCGGCGCACTTTGCGAGCTGGGCTTTTGCAAGGCAATCGCGGAGATTAGAAATCACAAGTGCCTTAGCATCCTCGGGCCATTCCGAGCCCGCCTGTTCGGCGATCAGGCAACCATGCAACGCTTCGCGAAATCGACATACGTCGGACAGCGCCGTTCCTGCTCCTGTTGGATCGCGATGCAGACGATCTGTTAGAGCGTTCACCTCGCTCTCGGACACTATGCCAGCGACGCAAGACCATTTGAGGAAAGTCTCAAAATCGACCAATCGCTCAACGTCGCGCTGCTTGGTGCGACCTGCGGCCGTGTTGAGGAAATCGAGTACTGGATGGCCACCAATGAAGTCGCCTTCGGTCCAGTCCATCTGATCGAATCCATCCATATCTTACCGTAAAACTATTACTTGACGGTGTTAAGAGCTCATATATCTTACTATCTAAATTATTTTAACAGTAAGATTCGAGAGGCAGCATGCACGGTTGGGGTTTGGAAGAGCGTTATGAGACGGCCGCAGGTACGGTTGCGGCAGGGCGCGCAGGAGATGGACCAGACCTCGTGCTGGCACATGGATGGCCCTGGTCCTCTTTTTCCTGGCATCGCGTGATCCCTGAACTGGCCGAGCACTACCGTGTTCATTGGTATGATATGCCGGGCTATGGTCAGTCGGCCAAAAGCAATCATCAGAGAACATCCCTAGATGTTCAGGGTGAGATTTTTGCAGAACTGCTGGACAACTGGGGACTTGGCCGACCTCGCGTCCTGGCACACGATTTCGGGGGCGCGACAACTTTGCGTGCCCACCTTTTGCACGGCTGTGATTTTGAAAAATACATGCTCATGAACGTCGTGGCGATGCGGCCTTGGGGGTCGGATTTCTTCGACCACGTAGGGCGGCATGTAGATGCGTTCCAGGGCTTACCCCCGCACATTCATCGCGCATTGGTTAGGGCTTATATCGAAGGTGCACTTGTCAACGATATCGCTTCAGACGATTTTGATGAACTTGTCGCGCCCTGGCTCACGAAGGCCGGGTCAGCCAGCTTTTACCGCCAGTTTGCCCAAGCCGACGAGAAATACACCGCCGAAGTCGAGCCACTGTATAGCGAGATACGTTGCCCCGTTAAAATCGTCTGGGGGCAAGATGATCCCTGGATTCCACTAAAACGTGGCCAGGCCCTTCATGCCCTGATTCGGAATGCGGAGTTTTCGATGTTGCCAGGCGTGGGGCACCTGCCCCAACTTGAGGCTGCGGATGCTGTCGTGGATCAGGTGCTTCGGTTTATGGAGCCGAAACTGCCTTCTCAGGCTTGACCGGCAACTCTGGGGACTGGAGGAGTATCGGCAGTATGTAATCTGTCGATACAGCACGTATCAGCACTGCCGGTTAACCGCAGAGCCTCTCGTGTTCCTGTATCGCGAAGCGGTCGGTCATGCCCGCGACATAGTCGAGGACGACCCGCGCGAGTTCGGTCTCGTTCCGCGCCCGTGCCACATCGGCGTGCCACTCTGCGGGCAGTTGCGACGGGTCTTTCAGGAAGAGCGGGAAGAGATCATTGATCATCGCCGTAACCCGCTTGCGTTCGACAACCACGGTCGGCGCCCGGTACATGCGGGTAAAGAGGAAGGATTTGATCGCTTTCAGGTTCTGGTAGAGCGGCTTGGAAAAGCGGATGATCGGCCCGTCCATGTCGCGGATCGCCTGCGCCGATTGCGGCTGGCTGGAGGTCAGGCGGTTCTGGGCAACCGCGATCACATCCTCCACCATCACGCCGAAGACGCGGCGCAGGGCCTCATGCCGCCGGCGGGTCGGGTCGAGGTCGGGATAGAGCCTGTCGACCTCTTCGAAACAGGGGCCGGTGACGGGCAGGTCCATCAGATCGGCCTCGGTGAACAGCCCCGCGCGCAGACCATCATGCAGGTCGTGGTGGTTATAGGCCACGTCATCGGCAACGGCGGCCACCTGCGCCTCGGCCGAGGCATGGGTGTGCAGTTCCAGATCGTATTCGGCGTTGAACTGGGCCAGCGCATAGGGCATTTCGCCCCCTTCCTTCACCGCATGAGAGCCCGAGGCATGGGGGCCGATGACCGGACCGTTATGCTTGGCGATGCCTTCCAGCGTCTCCCATGTCAGGTTCAGCCCGTCGAAATCGGCGTAGTGCCGTTCCAGCCGGGTGACGATGCGAATGGCCTGCGCGTTGTGATCGAAGCCGCCATAGGGCGCCATCAGATCATGCAGCGCATCCTCGCCGGTATGACCGAAGGGTGGATGGCCGAGGTCATGGGCCAAAGCAATGGCCTCGGCCAATTCAACATTTAGCCCCAGCGTACCCGCAATGGTTCGCGCGACCTGCGCCACCTCGATCGTATGGGTCAGGCGGGTGCGATAATAATCGCCCTCATGTTCGACAAAAACCTGCGTCTTGTGCTTCAGCCGCCGGAAGGCCGAGGAATGGATGATCCTGTCCCGGTCGCGCTGGAAGGGCGAGCGGAAGGTGGACATGCGTTCGGGATAAAGCCTGCCGCGGCTTTCGTCGGGCTGGCAGGCATAGGGGGCGAGCATAGGTGTCTGTCTTTCGTCTTTGCCGCGACTATAGGAGGGGAACGGTACAGCGAACAGGCCTTTCAGACCGATAAAAGTAGATCATCCGCTGCCTCGCGCACCGCCGCCGCATCGAACGCTCCCTTCACCAAGACCCTGAGGCCAACATAGGCTGCGAGCAGGTGCCGTGTCCGCGCGCGCCTGAGGTCGGCGTCGTCACGATACTTCGTGTCGGCAGCAAGTGCCGCGCCGAATGCATCAGCCATACGACCGCTCATCGCGGCAAGAACCTCTGCCGTTTCGGGGTCGGCTGCACTTGCTTCCGCACTCGCATTGGCGAGGAAACATCCACGCATCCCCCCTGTGTCGGACGAGGAGCGGATTACCCAGTCGAGAAGGGCCGAGAACCGCGCCCGCGCAGGTCCCGGTGTTTCGCCAAGAATCCGTTCCGCCTCGGCGACCACGCATTCTTCGTAGGACCGCAGCGCCGCGAGATACATCGCGTGCTTGTCACCGAAGTAACGGTAAAGGCTTTGTTTGCGAAGACCCGTCGCTGCCTCGATGTCCTGCATCGAGGTCGCCTCGTATCCACGCGCCCAGAACACGTTCATTAGCGCGGTTCTCGCGTCTTCCGGATCGAATCCAAGGGGACGTGCCATCGCGTGCTCCCGAATTTGTTACCGTTCAGTCCGTAATTATTCTTTACCATACAGTCCGAAACATAATAGGACCCATTTACCGGTGCTGCAAAGCCCCTTCCTTGAAACTGAAAGAGACCAGATATGCCCCGCATTTCTCCCCTGACTGACTCAGACGCATCACCCGAAGCCACCGCGATCTTTGCCGCCGTGAAGGGCAAGATCGGCATGGTTCCGAACCTCTACCGCACCACGGGCCACAGCCCGTCGACGCTCGCTGCGCTGCTCGGCCTTGGCGATGCGCTCGGCAAGGGCAGCTTTACCGCGCAGGAGCGTGAAGCCGTCGCACTTGTCGTCGGTCAGACCAACGGATGTGACTATTGCCTCTCGGCCCACAGCGCCATCTCGTCGGGGATGAAGGTTCCGGCGACCGAGATCGCCGCGAACCGCCAGGCCGCTTCGGCAGCGCCACGCACTGCCGCAATCCTCCGACTCGCCCGCGTCATCACCGAAAACCGCGGCCTGATCTCCGATGCCGACCTTGAGGCGGCGCGCGCGGCCGGGCTGACCAATGCCGATGTCGTCGAAACCGTGGGCGCAGTGGTCCAGAACATCTTCACCAACTACCTCAACCACATCTTCGCAACTGACATCGACTTCCCCGTGGTGCGTGCCGAAGCCGCATGACCACCGATCCGCAACCGGGCATGCTGCCTTTGGCCTGCTGTCCCCCACCCGGTTGCGGAACCCCTTCCCCGTCACTATCTTGGGTGTGAGAGCAATTACACACGACGATCATGTCCCTCACCCTGCCCCCGAAAGTCACCGAACGGGCCTTTGCCCGGCTTGCCGAGATCAATGCCGATTCCGGTGCGATGAAGGCTTTGCGCGTCGCGGTAGAGGGCGGTGGCTGCTCGGGGTTTCAGTACGACATCCGACTGGATGACCCGACCCCGGACGATCTGGTTCTTGAGGGTGGAGGCCAGAAGGTACTGATCGACTCCGTCTCCCTGCCCTTCCTCTCAAATGCTGTCATCGACTTTTCCGAGGAACTGATCGGCGCGCGTTTCGTTGTCGAGAACCCGAACGCCACATCCTCCTGCGGCTGCGGCACTTCGTTTTCCATCTGACCTGAGGGACCCGCCGGTCCGGCGTGACGCTCTTTGCTGGCTCGCATACGCGGGCGCGTCTTCAACGGGAGAATTTGCGGCAAGGTGAAGCACATGTGCTTTTCGCCGCCCCGGCGCTCTGCTATGGCGCGGCCATGCTCAGGATCAGTGACATCACCTACAGCGTCGAAGGCCGCCCCCTGTTTGAGGGCGCCTCGGCCGTCGTGCCGACCGGTCACAAGGTCGGCCTTGTCGGCGCCAATGGCGCGGGCAAGACCACGCTTTTTCGGCTGATCCGGGGGGAACTGGCGCTGGAGGGTGGCGAGATCGCCATGCCATCGCGGGCGAAGATCGGCGGCGTGGCACAGGAAGTGCCGTCCTCGTCGACCTCGCTTCTGGATACGGTCCTTGAGGCCGATACCGAACGCGCGAGCCTCATGGCAGAGGCCGAGACCGCGAGTGACCCCCATCGGATCGCCGAGATTCAGGCGCGGCTTGCGGATATCGACGCATGGTCGGCCGAGGGCCGTGCCTCGGCGATCCTAAAAGGGCTGGGGTTCGACAATGCAGACCAGCAGCGACCCTGTTCAGATTTCTCGGGCGGTTGGCGTATGCGGGTGGCGCTTGCGGGCGTGCTCTTTGCCCAGCCAGATCTCTTGCTTCTCGACGAACCGACCAACTATCTCGACCTTGAAGGCGCGCTTTGGCTGGAGAGCTATCTGGCCAAGTACCCCCATACGGTCATCATCATCAGCCACGACCGCGGCCTTCTGAACCGGGCCGTGGGCGCGATCCTGCATCTGGAGAACCGCAAGCTGACGCTTTGGTCCGGGCCATACGACCAGTTTGCGCGCCAACGCGCGGCCTTGCGGGCGGTTCAGGCCGCCGAGGCCAAAAAGCAGGATGCGCGCCGGGCGCATCTGCAAAGCTTTGTCGACCGGTTCAAGGCAAAGGCATCGAAAGCCGTGCAGGCGCAGTCGCGCGTCAAGATGCTGGAAAAGATGACGCCGATCCTTGCGCCGGAAGAGGCGAAAAAGGTCGTCTTCACTTTCCCCGAGCCGGAACAGCTTTCGCCGCCGATCATCACGATGGAAGGCACTGCGGTCGGCTATGATGGCCCGCCGGTTCTGACTCGGCTCGACCTGCGCATCGACCAGGATGACCGGATCGCGCTTTTGGGCAGGAATGGCGAAGGAAAATCTACACTTTCCAAGCTATTGGCGGGAAAACTTCAACCTTGCGCGGGAAAGATCGTCCGCTCGTCAAAGCTGCGGATCGGCTATTTTGCCCAGCATCAGGTCGATGAACTGCATCTGGATGAAACACCACTGCAGCACATCATGCGGCTGAGGCCCGCCGAGGGGCAGCCGCGCTTGCGCGCCCGGCTTGCCGGATTCGGACTTGGCGCGGATCAGGCCGACACGGTTGTCGCGCGGCTGTCGGGCGGGCAGAAGGCGCGGTTGTCGCTGCTGCTGGCCACCATCGACGCGCCGCATCTGCTGATCCTCGACGAACCCACGAACCATCTGGATATCGAAAGCCGCGAGGCGCTGGTTGAGGCGTTGACCGAGTATTCCGGTGCAGTCATCCTCGTCAGCCACGACATGCACCTTCTGGGTCTCGTGGCCGATCGGCTCTGGCTGGTCAAGGGCGGCGCGGTCGCGCCCTATTCCGGTGACCTGGAGAGCTACCGCAAGGAACTCCTCGCCGGAGACGAGGCCGACAAACCGTCCGAAAAACCAAAAGACAAGGCCCCCCGCCCCTCGCGCGACACGATCCTTGCGCTGAAGTCCGAGTTGCGCAAATGCGAGGAAAGGCTGTCCAAGCTGAACGAAATGCGCGACAAACTGGCGGTGAAGCTGGCCGATCCGGAGCTTTACGACCGGCCCGCCGAAGCGGTCGTCTGGCAGAAGAAATATGCCGAGGTGATGGAGGGGCTGGACCGCGCCGAGGCCCTTTGGCTGAAAGCGGCGGAGAAGCTGGAACTGGCGGAGGCCTGAGCGATGGATCTGCAATTCTACATAACCGCCTTCGTCACGCTCTTCGTGATCATCGACCCCCTGGCGCTGACACCGCTTTTCGTGGCGCTCACGCAGGGCATGGAGGATCGCCGCCGCCGCCGTCTCGCTTTGCGGTCCTGCGTCATCGCGATCATCCTGCTTACGCTCTTCGGGCTGCTTGGCGACAAGATCCTTGCGGTCATCGGCATCACCATGCCCGCCTTCAAGATTTCGGGCGGGATCCTTCTGTTCGTCACCGCACTCGACATGCTCTTTGAACGCCGCACCCAACGGCGCGAAGGGCAACATGCCGATCCCGATCACGACCCGTCTGTCTTTCCACTTGCCACGCCGCTCATTGCCGGGCCGGGGGCGTTCACGACGATGATCCTGCTCGTCAACAACTCCCCTGCCTCGGGCGTGGCCCATACGCTCGCCATCCATGGCGTGATGATCACAGTCGTCGCCGTGTCCTTCCTTTTCTTCCTTGCCGCTGGAACCATCGAACGCGCCATCGGCCGGACCGGGCTGCTGGTCATCACGAGGCTTTTGGGCATGCTGCTTGCGGCTCTGTCGGTGCAGTTCGTCGTTGACGGCGTCAAGGGCACTGGGCTCATCTGAGCCATGGACAGCGAAGACCTTCCCCGGCTCATCTATCTCGTTCTGCTTGGCACTGTGGTTGGCGGCTATTTCCTGATGGAAAACCGGGACCGGCTGGGCAAAACCGCGCAGCAGGCCGCGATCTGGGCGCTGATTTTCCTCGGCGCCATCGCCGTTGCGGGCGTTTGGAGCGATATCAGGCGCGGGGCCTATCCGACCGAAGCCGTAGTCAGGGGCGACACGCTGGAAGTTCCGGTGGCCAATGACGGGCATTTCTACCTTGCTGCGGAGATCAACGGCGCCAAGGTGCTTTTCGTCGTCGATACCGGGGCAAGCGAGATCGTTCTGACGCGGCGCGATGCCGAACGCGCCGGGCTTGATCCAGATACGCTGAATTTTTTCGGCAGCGCAATGACGGCCAATGGCCGGGTGGAAACCGCCCCTGTCAGACTGGAAAGCTTCACACTCGGCGGCCAGACCGATACCAACCTTCCGGCTGTCGTGAATGGCGGCGAGCTTGATACCTCGCTGCTTGGGATGAGCTATCTCGGCCGGTTTGAAATGATATTGCGGCCGGACCGGCTGACCCTGAGGCGATAGGCTGCCGGAAACAGCACCGGCGAGGGGCGACAAATTGTACCCGCGACAAGGTCGCACTTGCGAAATGCCGCGAAGCGCGATTAGGCAGGCAGCATGGAAGTCACCGCCCCCCTGCCCGACTATTCGCACCGAGCAAAACGAAACGTCTTCGTGCTGATCCTCGCACAGGCCGTGCTTGGTGCGCAGATGCCGATGGTTTTCATTGTCGCTGGCTTGTCGGGTCAGATGCTGTCGCCCAACCCCTGCCTCGCCACGCTACCCATCACGATGATCGTCTTATCTTCGATGCTGATGGCGACGCCGATGTCCGCACTTATGAGTCGATTTGGGCGAAGGGCGGGGTTTTGGCTTGGCACGACCGGAGGTGCGGCCGGCGCAGCCGTCAGCGCCGCAGGATTGTATCATGGTTCCTTCCTGGTCTTCCTTGCCGGGTCATTCCTGACCGGTATCTACATGTCGGCACAAGGATTTTATCGCTTCGCCGCCGCCGATACAGCTTCGGATACCTTCCGCCCCAAAGCGATTTCATGGGTCATGGCGGGTGGGCTCGCCTCGGCCATCGTGGGACCGCAGATCGCAAAGGCCACGACCGATGCCTTGCCGGTGGCCTTTCTCGGCACCTATGTCGCAATCGCTGCCCTGAACATCCTCGGCGCGGGCCTGTTCCTGTTGCTTGATATTCCCCGCCCTCCCAGGCGGAAAAACGGCGAGCCAATGGGGCGCACCCGGATGGAGATGCTCCGCGATCCGACGATCCTTGTCGCCATGATCTGCGCGATGGTGAGCTACGCGCTGATGAACCTTGTGATGACCTCCACCCCGCTCGCCGTGGTCGGCTGTGGTTTTGAGGAGGGCGATGCGGCCGATATCGTTTCGGCCCATGTTCTGGCGATGTTCATTCCATCCTTTTTCACCGGCCATCTGATCGCCCGGTTCGGCCCGCCCGCGATCATGGGCACAGGTCTGGCCATCCTGGCAGGCGCAGGCGCAGTGGCCCTGTCCGGGGTCGCGCTGGAACAGTTCTATGTCGCACTGATCCTTCTGGGGCTCGGCTGGAACTTCGGGTTCATCGGCGCCACGACATTGCTGGCCACCGCTCATGCACCAGAGGAGAGGGGCCGGATTCAGGGCATCAACGATCTCGTCGTCTTCGGCGGTGTGACCGTCGCCTCTTTGGCCTCCGGCGGTCTGATGAACTGTTCGGGGACGAGTGTGATCGCTGGTTGGCAGGCGGTGAACCTTGCAATGCTGCCGTTTCTGGTCCTCGCGGGCGGATCGCTCATCTGGCTGGTGCTGCGGCCAAGAGCGATGTGAGGACCGGGGGCCAGCCCCCGGACCCCCGGAATATTGCCCGACAGAAAGTGGGACTCAGTACCGCCCGGTAAGCGCGCGCGTCAGCAGCGCCCATTTTTCGGCAATACCGGAAACACCAAGCCGCCCATCGGCGATACGGCACGGATCGCGTTCCGCCTGTTTCAGCACGGCATCAGCCGTGGCACCGGGCAAGAGTGCGGGCCGGGCGTGGAGCGGGATGTTGGCGGCCTTTGCCTGTGCGATACGAGCGCGGCCCTCGGAGGCGAGTAAACGGAGTGATTCCGGGCGACCATCCGTGAAGGGCACGCGGCCACGCGCCTCCAGTTCCGGCGCTGCGCGGAAATAGGCAGCGAGCCCGGCGCCCCAGGCGAAGGCGCGCACCGCCCCCTCACATGAGGAGGGCGCGCCGAGCGCGCGGGCGGCGGCCCAGATCAGATTGCCCGAGGTCTGGTCGAGATACATGTCAAAGGCGCCACGATCCTCGAATGGCTCTCGCCAGCAATCCCAGCGCCGCGCTTCGGCGATACCGTTCAGAAGTGACGCAAGTGCGGGGTCACGCTGCAACATGGGAGACAGTGCCTCGGTCACCGGATGGCCGCGCCGGTCGGACCCCTTGGCAAGATCAGTAATCGTGTCGATCCACCATTGCAGCCGCATCTCGGCGACCATCGGCTCAGATGCTGCCCATGGTGCGCGTGCGATCTCCAGATTGGCGGCGTAAAGCGGCCAGAGTTTCCCGCGCACCGCGACGGGGGCGGCCATGGTTGCGGCGAAGCGGCCCGGATCGCCCTCCTCAACAAGCGCGGCGCAGGCCTCGGTCATGCCGGTTCCACGACGCTGAGAAGATAGGCGATATCGGTCGGGGCGGCGCGCCACCCCGCGAACTCGTCCTCTGCCGCGTCGAGTTCGCGGGCCAGATCCGGCCCCGCCCCGATCCTGAGCCGCGCGGCGCGCGACATCAGCGGCAGGTAGTAGTCGAGCCAGGCCCGCCCGGTGATGAGCCGCGTGGCGCGGGTCCTGAAGCCTGCGCTTTCGACGCGTGTGGCGATCTTGTCCGCCATGCCGACACCGGGACAGTCGGCCCAGAAAGCGGCCGCCGCTTTTGATGGCGGATCGGTCAGAAAGACCGGTTCGGAGAATGCGATCACCCCACCCGGTGCAAGTGCCGCGCGCCAGCGGGCAAGGGCCGTTTCGATGCCGAGGAAATAGACAGCACCTGCCGACCAGATCAGATCGGCAGGGCCGATGATCTCTTCCATATCGCCGCACCAGACCCTGACGCGCGGGCCGAAGCAGCTTAGCCGGTCGCGTGCCTCCTCGACGAAATGCGGCACGATGTCAAAGCCGTCCACTTCCACCTTGGGCAGGTTGGCGGCGAAGGCCTCGATATCCGCGCCCGGCCCACAACCGGCATCGATGATGCGCGCAGGCGGATCTATCTGGTCGAGAACCCAGAGCACATCCTCGGGCGTTCCCGGCCCCTGCCGGGGAATGTCGCGGTGGAGGGTGAAGAACGGATCTTCGTTCATGCCGGGGTCACGCCGTCATGCACAAGTTTCCAGGTAATCGCATCAAGCAGCGCCTCGAACGAGGCGTCGACGATGTTCGGGCTGACGCCGACCGTGGACCACCGATGCCCCGCCCCGTCTTCGCTGTCGATGATGACGCGGGTCACGGCCTCGGTCCCGCCTTGGGTAATCCGCACCTTGAAATCCACGAGCTTCATGTCGTCGATCGCCGCCTGATAGGGGCCGAGGTCCTTGGCGAGCGCCTTGGCCAACGCGTTGACGGGCCCCCGGTCGCTGCCCGTCTCATCCATGCTTTCACTGACCGAGAGTGTCTTTTCGCCGCCGATCTTCACCACGACGACCGCCTCGGACAGCGTCACCATCCGGTTGTACTTGTTCTTCCGCCGCTCGACCGTCACGCGGTAGCGCTTGACCTCGAAGTAGTCTGGCAGAAGGCCAAGTTCCCGCCGCGCCAGCAACTCGAACGAGGCCTGCGCGCCGTCATAGGCGTATCCCTGATCCTCGCGCTCCTTGATGATCTCAAGAATGCGCGACAGGGCAGGATCCTTCGGCGCGACCTCGATCCCGGCGGCGGCAAGGCGCATGCGCAGGTTCGACTGCCCGGCCTGATTGGACATCGGGATAACGCGTTCATTGCCGACCAATGCGGGATCGACGTGTTCGTAAGTTGTCGGGTCCTTAAGGATCGCGCTCGCATGGAGCCCCGCCTTGTGGGCGAACGCCGACGCACCGACATAGGCCGCGCTGCGCAGGGGCACGCGGTTCAGGATGTCGTCGAGCATCCGGCTCGCGCGGGTCAGGGTCTTCAGGGCTGCTTTCGTGACGCCGGTTTCAAAGCGGCTGGCATAGGGGTCCTTGAGCAGAAGCGTCGGGATGAGAGCCGTAAGACTGGCATTGCCGCAGCGCTCGCCCAGACCGTTCAGCGTGCCCTGAATCTGCCGCGCGCCGGCATCGACGGCGGCAAGGCTGGCCGCCACGGCGTTTTCGGTGTCGTTATGGGTGTGAATACCGAGGCGGTCACCGGGGATACCTGCCGCGATGACCTCGGCGGTGATGCGGCCGACCTCGGCGGGCAAGGTGCCGCCATTGGTGTCGCAGAGCACGATCCAGCGGGCACCTGCCTCATGCGCGGCTTTCAGGCAGTCGAGCGCATAGGCGGGATTGGCCTTGTAGCCGTCAAAGAAATGCTCGGCATCGAAAAGCGCCTCACGCCCTTTACCGACAAGATGGGCAACCGATGCACCGATGCTTTCGAGGTTCTCGTCGAGCGTGATGCCGAGCGCGGTGGTGACGTGAAAGTCATGGGTCTTGCCGACAAGGCAGACGGCGGGTGTGCCCGCATTCAGAACGGCAGCGAGCGTATCGTCGTTTTCGGCGGAGCGCCCGGCCCGCTTGGTCATGCCGAAGGCGGTGAAAGTTGCTTTCGTCTCGGGACGGTTGTCAAAGAACTCGCTGTCCGTCGGGTTCGCGCCGGGCCAGCCACCCTCGATATGGTCGATGCCCATCGCGTCGAGCGCTTCAGCGATCTGGCGCTTTTCGGCGACGGAGAACTGCACGCCCTGCGTCTGCTGCCCGTCGCGCAAGGTGGTGTCGTAGAGGTAGAGGCGTTCCTTCGTCATAAGGCACACCCGCCCCGGACCTGATCCGGGGCCTCTTGATCCATCCGGAGGTCCCGGGTCAGGCCCGGGACGACACTACGACTAACTCTTCCCGCCCCGCATTCCAGATCAGCGAAAAGCCTGTCCCCTTGCCGGTTCGCCTGCGAACCGGCTTGCGCCCGACCCGCCCCCCCGGGGCGGGCGCAAACGCGCCCCCCCCGCGGGTCCGGCGCAAGCCTGTGTTGTTCCATGACCGCCACAAGCCAACTCATTTCAGAGCCTCCAGTTTGGCGGGGTCGAAGTCCATTTCGGGTCGTAGGTGGACACCGGTCTTCGTCATCTGCACGCTTACATTCGCGCGCGCCAACATCTCCTTGAAAACATCGACGCGCGAGAAATCTTTCGAAAGTATCGCTTCATCACGAAGTTTCTGAAGCTCAACCGCTTTCGACTGCAAAAGCGCCAGCCCCATTCGATAGTCATTCACCCGCTCAGCCAGTCTCTCGTAAGTAAACAACCCGATAAACACCAAATTCCGCGCGAGACGGCTGGCAGTTCCGGCGTCAGTCATCTTGGAAATCACTTCCAAGGCCGCGTGTGTGTTCAGGTCATCAGACAGCGCGTCGATAACTGCCTTCTCTGGTTCCAGCGCCTTGGCTTCTTCCAGATCACCGTACATGGCGACCAATTCTATGAATCCATGAATTTTCGCTTCGGCTGCGACTGCCTTCTCAACCGTCCAGTCCATTGGTTTGGAATAATGAGTTGAGAGATAGACAAAGCGTATCACTTCGCCCGACACACCTTGATCCAGCAAGTCCCTCACCGTGAAGAAGTTGCCGAGCGATTTCGACATCTTCTTGCCCTCGACCTGAAGCATCTCGTTATGCATCCAGACCCTGGCGAACTCGACCTCGGGGTGGCTGCACATCGACTGGGCGATCTCGTTCTCGTGGTGGGGAAATTGCAGGTCGATGCCGCCTCCATGGATGTCGAAGCTGTCGCCCAGCAGTTCATGGCTCATGGCCGAGCATTCGATATGCCAGCCGGGGCGGCCCCTGCCCCACGGGCTCTCCCAACCCGGCAGGTCGTCGGTGGAGGGCTTCCAGAGGACGAAGTCCATCGGGTCTTCCTTGAAGGGTGCCACCTCCACTCTCGCGCCCGCGATCATGTCGTCGACGGAGCGGCCTGAAAGTTTGCCGTAACCCTCATAGGAGCGGACGCGGAAGAGAACGTGACCTTCTTTCTCATAGGCGTGGCCCCGCGCGATCAGGTCCGCGATCATCGCGATCATCTGGCCGATATATTCGGTCGCGCGCGGTTCGGCGGACGGCGTCAGGTTGCCTAGCGCGCCCATGTCGTCGTGGTACCAGCGGATCGTCTCATCCGTGCGTTCGCGGATCAGTTCCTCAAGGCTGCGGGGATCGCCCGCATCCTTGCGGCGCTGCGCCTCGGCGTTGATCTTGTCGTCAACGTCGGTGAAGTTGCGGACATAGGTGACGTGGTCCGCACCGTAGACATGGCGGAGAAGGCGAAAGAGCACGTCGAAGACAATCACGGGTCGGGCATTGCCGATATGGGCGCGGTCATAGACCGTGGGACCGCAGACATACATCCGCACGTTTTCGGGGTCGATGGGCGTAAAGACTTCTTTCCTGCGGGTCTTTGTATTGCTGAGCCTGATTTCGGTCATGCCTATATCCCTTGCGCGCGCATCCCGGCGGCGGGCTTACCAGTCTCTCGGTTCGATGAAAACGACAAGAACGGCCCGCCTGACTTATGTCAGCCGGTAATGCAGCAAATGCAGATGGTGCCGTTGAGTTTCATGGCCTTGTGCATAATGCACTTTCCCCGTCCTGCCAAGGCTTTCCAGGCGAACCAACGCCGTAGGCACAGCAATCCTCCATTATATCCTCTTAGTGGATGACAGGATCAGAGGGTCGCACGAACTCAAAAACATAAGGGCAACGCCCGACCGGGCGTTGCCCTATTCAAATTGCTCCCCCTATGGGTGCGGATTCCGGTCAGGCGCCAACGCTGGAGAATTCCGTGCGCGGGTCCGCGCCAAGGCCAAGCCATCCGGCAATGGTCCGCGCGACATGGGCACTGATCTGCGACTTCTGGGTTTCACCGCGGCCCCGCGCGGCCGCCATTTCGGCCCCGGTCATCGCCCGCAGGGAAGCCTCGATTTGATCCGGGCCGGCCAGGACCTCACCGGTTCGTGCATCCCGTACGGTGATCATGAACTCGACATTGTGAACGCCGGCCGGGGCCTGGGTCTCGGCTTTCCATGTCATGGCGTGGAACCGCATCATGGTGACATCCAGCTGAACGGCGCGGCTGCCCTTGGCTCCGGCCGCGCCCTTGCGGATCGCGTTTTCCATCAGTGCGGCAACCTGTGCATACCGGTCACCCGCCGGGTCTTCCCGCCAGACGATGTCGGCATTGGGAACGAAGACCTCAGCCTCCGAAACCGTCAACGTGGTCGGAACCGAGACATTGACGTCGGTAACCCGCCAGTTCGCGGAGGATACCGGCGCATCATAGCTGGTCCGGAACTGGCCGCCGCAAGCCGCCAGCAAGACGACAAGCAGCAACGACGACAGTCGAATGAACAGATCGCGCAATCGCATCACAAACTCCCTCAGTGATCCAACCGGCGAATCAAGTCCACCAGTCCCGCGTTTCTCATACTCAATCATGGCCGATATTGGCCTGCTTTTGGTTAATAGTTGGAATGTGATTGCTGCATCCGGGGCAATTCGCGGCGGTTTTGCAACGATTTCGGCCATCGCCCAGATCCCGGTCGCTGAATTTCCGCCACGTCACTGAACGTGCACGAGAATTTCCAGCGGCAAGGTCGTGCACCAACCCCTGTTTGACTGAAACCAAGACGATGTCATGATGACAGGGCGTCAGATTTCGGGGCACTAGCGGCGCGACACAAGGAGAATCCTCATGCGGCGATTTTGTACCCTGCTCGGCATCGTCATTTTTCTGTGCACGGGACCAGGGGCGGCCAGCGATTATCCAAGCGTTGCGGATCTGCATTTCAACGATTTCGCCAATCTTGTCGATGTCGAAACCGAAGAGGGCACCCGGGCGGCCCTGTCAGCTCTCCTGTCGCAAACCGGGATCGAGATGACCGTCGTCACGATCAGGTCCCGGCAGGACTACGAGGCGTCAGGAGATCTTGAGGAATTTACAAAGGGTTTGTTCAACGATTGGGGCGTCGGCGATGTCACACGCAACGACGGGATCCTGTTGCTGGTTGTCGGCGATGACCGCGAAACCCGCATACAGCTTGGCTCTGCTTACAATCAGGGATACGACGTGATCGCACAGGATATCGTCAGTTCAGACATGGTGCCTTATTTCCGAGACGGTGCCTATGGCGAAGGGATCGAACGCGGCGTCGTGGAAGTGATCGACCGGGTCGCGCTTCGCAACGCCGAGGACGGTCCCATCGATAACGCGCCCTTCACCAACCCGGGCCTGTTCGAACGGTTCGACGGCTGGCTTTTCGGCATAGTGTTTGCCGGGATTGCGGCCTACGGCCTGTTCGGACGCCGGATCGGCGACGGAATGACCCGGTTTCGCCGGTGCCCCGGCTGCGGGCGGCGCGGACTTCACAGCGAGCGCGGGATCAGACCCGCGACGGATGCGAGCGAAGTGCCAATGGAACTGCATCGGATCAGCTGCCGCCACTGCGACTTCCGGGAGGATCGGGAACCGAGAGCCATGAAGACGCAAGCCGGACGAAGGTCAGGATCCGATCGGGGCGGATTCGGCGGTGGGAAATCTTCTGGCGGCGGTGCCAGCGGGCGGTGGTAGCGGGGACCGGCGCCCCCGCCCCGGTGTTACAAACCCGGATTAGAACCGAAAGCCGACATTCACGGACGCGGTTGTTACGTCCACATCCACGCCGGAATTGTCGAAATCATCGAACTGATGGGTCAGAACCTCTGCCCCCACGGTCCACTGATCGGTGATCAGGTAATCCGCACCGACACCTGCGAACCAGCCGGTATCTGACAGGCTGCTGCCACCGACATCGGCCTTGGCATGGGCGGCGCCCGCGGTGCCGTAGACCAGCGCACGTCCCAGATCGGCACCGGCCCGCAACTTCAGTCGGGCGACGGAATCGAGCGTATCTCCCGCCCCGCCAAGGTCGATATCGGTCCAATCATAGTCCGCCCCAACGCCGAGAACCCAGTTGCCGAAGTCCCAGTCATAGCCCCCGCGCAGACCATAGGTCACACCATCGCCATCCAGCCCCGTCGCATTCACATCGCCGTAGCCAAGCTGGCCACCAACAAAGGCGCCGGTCCAATCCGTACCTGCGACGACCGGTACCACAGGGGCTGCAACGGGCGCTTCGGGAAGCGGTTCTGTCAGCCCCCCGGCGACGGCGGGAACCGACAGCGCGCCGACAAGCGCCACGCCAAGGGCAGTCTTCGTCAGCATGTGCATTTCAATCTCCATTTCTGCTCATGTCAGTCCGGCGTGTGGGGCGGCCTCATGGATCTGATCCTTCGGGTCGGCCGATTGGTCCGTCGCCGGTGAGCTTTACATAGACTACACTGCAACCGCTCAAAGGGGGCGTCACAAACGCTTGATATTCATCGGCAAAAGTTTGCCCTGATTGCGCGGAAACCAGCCGCACATGCCCGGTTTCGGCCGGTTCCCGCCGCTCTGGACAGAGGGGTCCGGCAAATGTTATTTTTGAACAAATGTTCATTTAATTTCGGAGACCGCGATGAAGCTTTCCACCTCTGCCGCCGTGATCACCGGGGGCGCATCCGGGCTTGGCGCGGCCACCGCCGAGGCGTTTCGCAAGGCCGGTGCGGCGGTGATGATCCTCGACCGCGATGCGGCCGGGGCGGCTTTCGCCGAAGGGATCGGTGCCGGGTTTGCCGAGGTCGACGTGACCGATGAAGGTTCTGCCACGGCGGGCATCGACGGGGCGATAAAGGCGATGGGGCGTATCGACGTTCTGGTGAACTGCGCCGGAATCGCGACGGGGGAAAAGACCGTCGGGCGCGAGGGTCCGCACCGGCTGGAAAGCTTTCGCAGAACCATCGACATCAACCTGATCGGCAGTTTCAACATGCTGCGTCTCGCTGCCGCCGCGATGGCCGAGAATGCAGGTCCGGAGCGCGGGGTGATCGTCAATACTGCGTCCATTGCCGCCTTTGACGGGCAAAAGGGCCAGGCGGCCTATGCGGCCTCCAAGGGTGGGATCGTCGGGATGACGCTGCCGGTCGCCCGCGATCTGGCGGGCCAGGGTATCCGGGTCTGTGCGATCGCGCCGGGCATTTTCGCGACCCCCATGATGAAGGGACTGCCACAGGAAGTGCAGGACAGCCTGGCTGCCGAAGTCACCTTTCCCAAGCGGCTCGGCGATCCGGCAGAATACGCCGCCCTTGCCGTGTTCATCGTCGAATGCGGCTATCTGAATGGCGAGGTGATCCGGCTCGACGGTGCGCTCAGGATGCGCTGACGCCGGTCGGCAAAGCGTCGGCGAAGCGTCGGCAAAACGTATGGCACGGGCGCGCGGGGGCTTTACCCGGCCTTTACGGCCGAGACCCGCGCAGTACCCGGTCAGCGCGACTTGAAGAGAGAACCGAGAATACCGCGCACCAGCGCCTGCCCGGTTTTGGTACCAAGCTGGCGGACGAGGCTCTTGCCGAAAGCGGTAGCGAGACTGTCAGACCGCGACGAGGACCGGCGGCGTGATGTTGACCGACCGGTCGCGCGGTCGTCATAGCGGCGCGCCTCTTTCTCGCGGCGGGCCTCTTCTTCCAGCCGTTCCTCTTCCTCTTCGGCGCGTGCGGCGGCCTCGGCAGCCTCGGCAGCACGGGACTGCAGCCGCTCAAAAGCGGAATCGCGGTCGATCACCTTGTCGTATTTCAGGCCAAGGCCTGAGAACTGGATCACCGCGCGACGCTCTTCGGGCGTGATCGGGCCGAGCTGGCTGGCCGGGGGGCGGATCAATGTACGTTCGACAATCGACGGTACGCCCTTGGCCTCAAGGAACGACGTCACCGCCTCGCCCGTGCCGACCTCCTTGATCGCGGTTTCGGTATCGAAACGGGGATTGGGGCGGTAGTTCTGGGCGGCGCTTCGCAGTTCCTTCTGATCTTTCGCGGTAAAGGCGCGGAGCGCGTGCTGCACCCGGTTGCCGAGCTGGCCGAGAACATCGTCTGGCACATCCGCCGGATTCTGGGTGATGAAGAAGACCCCTACCCCCTTGGAGCGGATCAGCCGCGCCACCTGTTCCACCTTGTCGATAAGCGCCTTTGGCGCGTCGTCAAAGAGAAGATGCGCCTCATCAAAGAAGAAGACGAATCTCGGCTTGTCCGGGTTGCCGACCTCAGGCAGTTCCTCGAAGAGTTCCGACAGAAGCCAGAGCAGGAAGGTCGCGTAAAGACGCGGCGAGGCCATCAGCTTGTCGGCGGCAAGGATGTTGATCTGACCGCGGCCGTCGGTGGCGGTGCGGATCATGTCCGAGAGCTCCAGCGCCGGTTCGCCGAAAAGACGCGTGCCGCCTTGATTTTCCAGCACCAGCAATTGGCGCTGGATGGCGCCGATCGTCGCCGATGCCACATTGCCGTAGCGCAGGGCGATCTCATCGGCATTCTGGCCAATCCAGACCAGCATCGACTGAAGGTCCTTTAGGTCGAGAAGAGGCAGCCCTTCCTCATCCGCCAGCCGGAAGGCGATGTTCAGTACCCCTTCCTGGGCTTCCGAGAGATCCATGAGGCGCGACAGCAGAAGTGGCCCCATCTCGGTCACGGTCGTCCGAATCGGGGTGCCCGATTCGCCAAAGAGGTCCCAGAACGCCACCGGGAAGGACTGATATTGCAGGTCGTAGCCGATGGTCGCACAGCGTTTCATGAACGCGTCATGCAGCTTTGCTTCGGTCGATCCCGCGATGGCGAGTCCGGCGAGGTCACTTTTCACATCCGACAGGAAGACAGGAACACCGGCAGCGGACAAGCCTTCGGCGAGGATCTGCAACGTCACCGTTTTGCCCGTGCCCGTCGCACCGGCGATCAGACCGTGGCGATTGCCGAATTTCAACAAGAGTTCCTGCGGCGTAGCATAGGCTTCGCCGCCGCCGCCCACGAAAATTCCGGCCTCTGTCAGCACGTCGTCCCCCATTACGCAAACCCGTAGCGATGTCACAATACAATCTTAACCCCGGCATGCCAGTCTCGATTGTATCCGGGCCGCAATCCTCTTCGCCCGGGTTTACTTCCTCCCTGTCAGACTGGCCGCGCCCGCAACGGCGCGGTCTTTTTCCGTGCAAAATCAAATTTGTGGGTCTGGTAATTTTTCCGGTTGACGCATCGGGACGAACTGAATAGCGTGCCGACCAATGACTAAGTCGGCCTGTCCGACAGGGAGCGAAAGATTGAAGAAGGGCCCCATACGGGGCCCTTTTTTGCTTTGGGCGACAGGCACATCCGGCGTGACGCTGCGGCACCTTCGGGCATGAGCGGATTGCCGCTATCACGCTTTTGCCCGCTGACATGCCCCGCACCACATGATAAGCCCGGGCCGAACTTCACCAGAAGGATCAACGGACACAAAATGCCTGCATTCCCAAAAACGCTCTCGATGCTTTTTGCGCTGACCCTGGCCATGCCGCTTGCGGCGCAGGAAACGGCCGCGCCCGAGACGACCGAACAATCGACCTCACCGGCTGTCGCACCTGCCGCCGCGTCTGAACCCTATGTCAAGGAAAGATTCGGCGACTGGCAACTGCGCTGTGTGAAGGTCGAAGAAGGCCCGGAACCCTGCCAGCTCTACCATCTGCTCAACGACAAGGCGACCGGCAACCCGATCATGGAAATGACGATACTGCCGCTGCCCGAGGGTGGTGAGGCCGTGGCCGGCGCGACTGTGATCGTGCCCCTGGAAACGCTGCTGACCCAGAAGCTGAACCTCACCATCGACAGCGGCAAGACCAAGCGCTTTGACTTCACCTTCTGCGCCGAAGTGGGCTGCGTCGCCCGCATGGGGCTGACCGAGGATGACCTTGCCGCGTTCCGCAAGGGCAATGTCGCGACACTGACGGTTGTTCCGGTTGCCGATCCGTCGCGCACCGTCGACGTCGAAATGTCCCTAAGCGGCTTCACCGCCGGATTCGAGGCCGTGCAGGCGGCTATGCCGAAGGCCGAATAAGACCCGCCCACAGTGGTGGGAAGGATCGAACGCCGCCCTTCGGGGCGGCGTTTGTCGTGGGAGCACATGAATCGTCCACGTTTGCCCCCGGTTTCCGGATCAGGCCCTTTTCAGCGCGATCACCGCGTTCAGCCCCCCAAAGGCGAAGGCATTCGACAGGGCCGCGTCAATCTTTGCCTCGCGCGCGACATTCGGCACCACGTCGAGCGCACATTCCGGGTCCGGCTCTTCATAGCCGATGGTGGGGGCAATCACCCCGTCGCGCAAAGCCATGATGCAGGCCAGAAGCTCCACCGCGCCGGTCCCGCCGATCAGGTGGCCATGCATCGCCTTGGTCGAAGAGATCATCAGCCGGTCGGCGTCGGCCCCGAAGGCGTGAGCAACAGCGGCGCATTCGGTCTTGTCATTGGCGGCCGTCCCGGTGCCGTGGGCGTTGACATACCCCACATCGGCGGGGTTCAGCCCCGCATCGCGCAAGGCGCCCGAGATCGCCCGCTCGGCCCCCGCCTGACTAGGCATCACGATATCGGCGGCATCGGAACTCATGGCAAAGCCCGCCACCTCGGTCAGAATGTCGGCACCGCGCGCGACCGCATGGTCCCAGTCCTCGAACACAAAGACCCCTGCCCCCTCGCCCTGCACCATGCCGTTGCGATTGGCGCTGAAGGGGCGGCAGGCGTCCTTGGACATGACCCGCAGCCCTTCCCAGGCCTTAATCCCGCCAAAGCACAGCATCGCCTCAGACCCGCCGGTGATCATCGCCCGCGCCGCGCCCGAGCGGACCATCTGAAAGGCCAGCCCCATAGCGTGATTGGACGAGGCGCAGGCCGTGGCGACGGTGAAGGAGGGGCCGCGCAGGTTCCATTCCATACTGACATGGCTGGCAGCGGCATTGTTCATCAGTTTCGGCACGACAAAGGGATGGACCCGGTTCTTTCCGTCCTCATAGACCGTCCGGTAATTTTCGTCCCAGGTATTCACCCCGCCCCCGGCCGTGCCGAGCACGACCCCGCATTCGAGCCCGAGGCGGCCCGAGAAATCGAGCCCGGACTGGGTGACCGCCTGCCGCGCGGCAATCATCGTGAACTGGGTGAAGCGGTCGAAGAGCGCCAGATCCTGTCGGTTGAAATGGGCCTCAGCCTCCCATCCCCGGACCTGTCCCCCGATGCGGATCTGAAGCCTGTCGACGTCGCGGAACTCCAACGGACCGATGCCGCAGCGCCCCTCGCGCATCGCGGCGAGCGTGGTTGCGACGTCATGGCCAAGTGCGTTGATCGTACCCGCGCCGGTAATGGCCACGCGCCTCATGCCGATTGCGCCACCATATCCTCGACCGCGGCGATGATCGACGCGACCGTTGTCATGTCGAAACCACTTTGTTCGGGCGCATTGGCATTGAACGGCACAGATATGTCGAATGCCTCCTCGATGGCGAAGACGGATTCCACGAGCCCGAGACTGTCGATACCCAATTCGTCCAGCCGCATCTCGGGGCTGACCTGATCCACATCGAGAACCGCCTGTTCGGCGATGATCGCGATCACCCGGTTCTTAACGCTCACCGTCATCCTCCACGTCTTTGCGCCCTGTCTGCCCCAGACGTGTAACGGCTTCACGAAGCTCAGCGACCTGATCGAACAGCCGGCCCAAACGGCGGATGTTCTTCCACGCCTGGACATGGGTTTCCATTTTGATGGCCGGATAACCGAGAAGCACGCGGCCCGCAGGGGCGTTCGAGAGGATCTTGGTGCCCCCACCCGCGATGACATCGTCGCCAATGAAGATATTGTCGACGACGCCGCATTGCCCGCCAAGGATGACCCGGTCGCCGATTTTCACCGATCCTGCGATGCCCGTCTGGCCGCAGAGCAGGCAATCCTCGCCCACGACGACGTTGTGGCCAAGGTGAACGAGATTGTCGAGCTTGGTGCCGTTGCCGATCACCGTTGCGCGGATCGTTCCGGAATCAATCGTCGCATTGGCGCCGATCTCGACATCATCGCCGATCTCCACGCCGCCGAGCGAATGAATGCGCCGCCATTTCTGAGCACGTATCTCGGCCCGCTGACCGAGGGTTTCACGGACCTCCTCGACCCCGGATTTTTCAGGCGTTACGTAGGAGAACCCGTCGCCACCGATCACGGCGCCGGACTGGCAGACGAACCGGTCACCGATGCGGACATTGCGGCCGATGCGGACACCGGGATGGATAAGCGTCTGAGTGCCGATGGCCGAGCCTTCTCCGATGGTCACGTGTGCGCCGATGCGTGCAGCAGGCCCGATGGAAACGCCGCCGCCGATGACCGTATAAGGCCCGATGGCGGCGCCGTCGGCGATACTCGCCCCCTCGCCCAGAACCACCGTCGGATGAATGCCGACGGCAATTTCCAGCCCCGGATCAAGCAGGGCGGTCAGGGCCGACATCGCCAGACGCGGCCGCGCGACAAAGATCGCGGCTTTCAGCCCCAAAGCTTTCCAGTCAGCCCCCTGCCACAGGACGGCGGCACGGGCCGCGCCCGCGCTGAGACCACCGGCATATTTCGCATCCATCGCAAGCGCGAGATCGTCCGCCCCGGCCTGCGCGGGCTCAGCGGCGCGGGCGATCCGCAACGAAAGGTCACCCTCGGCCTCGGCCCCAAGCGCCTCGGCAATCTCGGCAGTTGTGAAGGATGGCTGCATCCGCGACACTCCCGTCTAAGGACCGCCTTCGGTCCTGCGGGACAGAATTAGCCCCGAAGCTCCGGCAAGACCACCCCGGCCGCCACAAGCGCATCGAAAATCCGCCCGTCCCGTCCATAGACATCGCGACGGAATTCGATTTCCCCCCGCGCCGTAGGCCAGGCGGTGAAGTAGACCAGATGCACCGGCACCGGTTGTTCAAGCGGAACGGTCGTTTCCCGACCGGTATTCAGGTGGCGACGAAACTCAGCCTGCGGGTCATCGCTTTGATGTGCAAGCAGCGTATAGGCAAAGTCGAAGGGCTTGCCGAGCCGTATGCAGCCATGGCTGAAGGCCCGCACTTCCTTGGCGAAAAGCGATTTTGACGGCGTATCATGCAGATAGATGTTCCACTTGTTGGGGAACATGAACTTTACAAGGCCGAGCGCATTCGAGTTCGACGGCGGCTGCGACATAGCAAAGGGGAAGTTCCGCGCCGTGAACTGGGTGAAATCGACCTGGGTGCGATCGACAACCTGACCACGCCGGTCGGTGATCTTCAGATGCCCGACCGAGTTCGGGTTCTTCTGAAGCATCGGCAGATATTCCTTGACGGTGATGGAACGTGGCACGTTCCAGGTCGGGTTCACGACCATATGTTCCATCTGGTCGGAGAATTCCGGGCTGCGGCGGTCATGCTGGTTCATGCCGACGACCGTCACCGTTTCAAACGTCACCTTGCCGTCATCCACGACCTTGGCGGTGAAATCCGGCAGGTTGACCCAGATATGCCGCTTGCCAAGCGAGATGCCGTTCATCCAGCGCATCCGCTCCATCGCGACAAGCACGGAATGCAACCGTTCCTCGGGCGAGACATTGATCTCGGACAGCGTGCCGGAACCGGCGACGCCGTCGGGGGCGAGCCCGTGTTCGATCTGGAAGCGCTGTACCGCCTTCTGAATCGCGCCGTCATAGTCCTGCGTCGACGAGCGATGGAGGTAGCCCATGCGGATCAGGCGGTCGCGAAGAGAGATCACGGCTGCCCCGCTGTCGCCGGGTTCGAGTTTTTGTCCCTCGGCGATCGCGCCCCACCCCCCGGCAGAGATCGTGTCGGAAAGGTCGAACATGGCACGGCGGAGTTGTTCGTATTCGCGCGATTGCGGTGGAAGCGAGCGCAGGTAGGCGCGCGGCTCGGCTGCGGCGAAGCCCCGCAGAGTGGCAAGCGGATCGCGGTAAGGCACTTCGCGCACAATCCCGGGATCGACGCTGGCCGGCACAAGCACCCCGGTCTGGACATCCTTGGCATAGTGAAGAAAGGCCTCGGTCACGGCCACTTCAAGCCGCCCGCGCTGACGCTCCGACGACAAGGCCGCGAACCGCTCACGCAATTCTGCATCGCCATACCGGCCTGCTGGCAGACCGTGATCGCCCGCAGAGGCCAGGGCGCGGAACAGCGCCTCGCGCCGGGCGGCATCCTTGCCAGACGTCCAGAGCGGCGCATAATCCCGTTCGCGGTAGAATGCGGCCACTGCCGGGTCCGATGCCGCGCTTTCGGCAACAGCCTGCCGAAACGCGAGCCCCTCGCCCTGTGCCGAACCGGTAAGCCCTAAGAGCAGTATGGCGGCGACCGAGGCCACATGGCGTAGAATATCCAGTGTCTGTGCGCGCAGCGCCATCGTCATGACCGTTCCCCTCAAGCCGTCTTCGCCTGTTTCATGCAGTTTCGGGAAACTCGGCCTTCAAGTCCATTAACGAAACAGTCATCCCGCCCCTGACCCCTATTTCATTGTCGCATTTCGGCAACGACCATCGGAATTGTATTGCAGAAAAACCACGCAGAATCGCTTTCAGCGAAATCTCGCCGATGGCGCTTGAAATTCCAATCCGGGGACAATTGCCCGGTTGGCGCGGGAATCGTCTTGTGCCATAAAGTGGCAGCACTTGGGGATTGTGCAATAAAAGCCGCTGATAAGGCGGCGAAAACACACGGGACAGGCGTCAAGCCATGACAGATCATTCGACCTCGGGTTTCTCTCGGCGTGGGCTTCTTGCGGCCTTTGCGGCGACCGCAGTAGTCGCCGCTCCGACATGCTCCAACGCCTTCGGCCTGCTGCGTGGCGCGGGCGACGTTCGCCGCATCCGCATGTATTCGGGCCGGACCGGAGAAAGCATCGACACGATCTACTGGATCGAAGGCAAATACGTTCCCGAGGCGCTGAACGAGATCACCTATTTCATGCGTGACTGGCGGTCGGACCAGACCAAGGACATCGACCCGCGCACGATCGACATCGCTGCGGCGGCGCACCGGCTGCTGGATGTCAGCGAACCCTACATGCTGCTTTCGGGCTACCGCACGGCGCAGACGAACGCGATGCTGCGCTCGAAGTCACGCCGGGTGGCGCAGAACTCGCTGCACATGAAGGCGCAGGCGGCGGATCTTCGGCTGCGGTCGCGGTCGGTCAGCCAGATGTACCGCGCGGCATCGGCCTGCGAGGCGGGCGGCGTCGGCAAGTACAGCCGCTCCAACTTCGTGCACATGGATTGCGGCCCGATCCGCACCTGGGGCAGCTAAGGCCCGTCACATTCCAAAAAACGGGCGCCGGTTCTTCGGCGCTTTTTTTATTTTACCTGACCGCTCAGATGCGACCTGCTCAGAGTTTCGATGAGATGACGCCTGTCGCGAAACCGCCCATACGTAGCTCACCATAGAGCCGCTGGTATTCGATCTTGGGGCACCGGTTCTGGACAACCCTGATCCCGCGCGCCTCTGCAGTCGCGGCGGCCTCGGCATGTTCGACGCCGATCTGCATCCAGACCGTCTTCAGCTTCGGCAGCTCTGCCAGCGCCTCGTCAACGGTGGCAGGCACCGCGTCCGAGCGACGGAAGATGTCCACCATGTCCACATTTGAGTCCTTGGGAATGGACGCAAGATCGGCATAGACGGTGCGGCCAAGGATCTCGCCCCCAGCGTGACCGGGATTGACCGGGATCACGGTAAAGCCCTTCAGCCCGAGATAGCGCGCGACATAATAGGACGGCCGCACAGGATTGGGCGACACCCCGACCACTGCGATCACGCGGGTCGAAGTGAGGATGCTGCGCAGGAAACTGTCGGAATAATCGGTCATGAAGGCCCATTGCCAGAAAAAGGCGCCCGATCCAAGGGGACGGGCGCCAGTCGCGGAACGAGGGACAGTGAATTGAAACGCGGCTGTTCCAGTGCCACGTTTCTAAAGAATCATGTAGGTACGACCCGCCGGATTGGAAGGCCGAGTCGCGCAGTTGTGATCACATCATTGGCCAAGTGCCGCCGGCCAGTTTCCGTTGGCAAGAACGATATTGCCGGGAATGTCCGCACTCCAGATCGTCCGGACCTCGGTCGAGAAATTCATGTAAAGCCTGCCGTCATGAACCGTGAAGGCCTCGGGCACCGTCGGGGCGATCGCCCCTTTCGACATCGCATAAGCGCAATAGCCGCCATATTGCGGCGCATAGCCGGCGGGGTTCATCTCGAACGATTCCATCGCCTCAGCGCTGGCGAAGTACCACAGCGCGCCGCGCCAGCGCAGTGCGTAGGCCGCCTTGCCCATCACCGGACGGTCCTCGGTGAAATAAGCCACCGGGTCATAACCGCCCATTGCGACCCCGTTCGGGGCATACACTTCCGGCTCCGCAGCCAAAGCCGGGCGCAGAATGGTCCCGGCAACGGGGATCACGAGAATGGCAGCGATAAGCGCGCGGCGGGTCAGTGTCATAGTGGTTCCTCAAGAGCGAGTGCCCGGTCGGCCTCAAGATGACATCACCCGGAGCTTCGTGAAAGATGCCTCCCGCAAGCGTGATCGAATGTGGGCCAAGGGTGATCTGTCGGACCGACGTCTAGCGCGTTGCCGCCGCGTAGAGCGCAACCGCCGCCGCGTTGGACACGTTGAGCGAACCGAAAGTGCTGGCGAAGGGGATTTTCACGAGGTGATCGCAGGTCTCGCGGGTCTTTTCCCTGAGGCCCGGCCCCTCGGCGCCAAGCACGAGCGCCACCGGCCGTTGCCCGGTTTCAGCCAGCGCCTCGGCAAGGGTCCGGTCCGCATCGCCATCTAGGCCCAGCAGCACATAGCCCATGTCCCGCAACCGTTCGAGCGCCTCTGCGAGGTTTCCGATGCGCAGATAGGGCTGGCGCTCCAGCGCACCGCTGGCGGTCTTGGCAAGGGCACCGGTTTCGGGGGCCGCGTGGCGGGCTGGCGCGATGACGGCCCGCGCGCCAAAGACCTCGGCCGAGCGCAGGATCGCCCCCACATTGTGCGGGTCCGTCACCCGGTCCAGAGCCACGACCAGCGCCCTGCCCTGCCTCGCTGCGCAAACCTCGTCGAGTCCACCCCAGGCCAGCGGTTTCACCTCAAGGGCCGCCCCCTGATGTACGCTGTCGGCCCCGAGCGGCACATGGGAATCGAACTTGCGCGGGTCCACGATCTCCGCGTCGATCCCGGCACCCTCAAGCGCCGCGCCCAGCCGGTCGGCGGCATTCTTGGTCACCACCAGACGCAGTTTTTCGCGCGCGGGATTCATCAGAGCGTCGCGCACCGCGTGCAGCCCGAAAAGCCACACCGTTTCGGCCGCCGCAGCCCGCCGTGAACGTTCCTTTTCGATCACCCAGGCGGGTTTTTTCATTGTATCAGGTCCCTTTGCCGATGGCGGCTGACAATGCGCCCTGGGCCCGAATGACGCAAGACCGCAAACGTGGATTTTCTTCCTTGACGCCTATCTGCCCCTCGCGTATTCCCGGCCCCGCGTCGGGCGACGTGCTGCAAGGTGCGGCAGCGGACTGTAACTCCGCCGGGGAGACCCATGCCTGGTTCGATTCCAGGGTCGCCCACCATCCACCCTCCCACTCAGAGCCAGATATTGCCGCGCGCGGTATTGTGGCGTTCTTTCCGCGCCTTGTGCGGAGCAGGTTCAAGGCTTCGGTTGGATTTGGTCTCTACGCTGGGGCTAAACATGCGGTTTCCGCGCAAAGTCTCTGCGGGCGGATTTCACGTGATATTTCTCGGTGAGTTGTACTGCGGATCAGGCGGCAGGGAACCCGAGGATGCGGCGCTGATCGGACCAGGCGAGCGGGAGTTCCGGCAGACCACGCAAGGCCTTGGCCGTGAGGTCAACGGGCTGACGGCCTTCGAGGATCGCTTGCGCGATGTCCGGTGCGAGCCAGGCCAGCGGCAGGATACGGCTGATGGCGCCAGGACGGAGCTGCTCTCTCTCCGTGAGTTCGGCAACGGAACCCACTCTGCCTTCAACGAGATCCTGCATCCAGCGCCGCGCATCCGCGACCAGCGCAATGAGGTCCGGATCGCGCTGCGGAACACCGGCGTCCGCCCGCAGCACGATCGGACGGTTCCGCCCGTTGCGCTGCAGCGTGATCGGCACCTCGATGGGAGGGGCCAGCACCTCGGACGCCGCAAGATCATTGAGGAGCGGTGCGAGATTGACCCGAAGGCTCATAAAGCCTTCCCGCAGATCAACTCGATTTAGATAAGCTAAAAGGCTTTCCATGCCGCCCGCACCTGAGAGAGCGGATGCGTCCTTCGCGGCCTGCTCCAACGCATCAGAGATTGCTTCAGGACGAAGGCCGGCCGTGGCCAGCACCGATGTCAGCCAGGCATCATCGGCCAGGTACCGCAGGATGGTCTCATGTACGACATTCTCGAGCGGGCCCGCCGGAAGGCGATCGACCTTCCGCCTGTCGTCAGCGTGGTCCGGCTTCGACACATAGTACCAGTAGCGTTTGGACAGCCGAACCGATCCGGATCGCACCGTCCGCATCGCGTAGCTTGTCTGCATTGGGCGGTCGTGCTGGTCGAAGAGGTAACCGTCAAGCCAGCGGCGGGTGGGCCTACGGCGGCCGGATATCGGGCCGCCGCCGTTGCCGTCGAGATGCTCCTGCACATGTCGCCAGGTGGTTTCATCCACGATCGCAGCATGCTGACCGATGTGAAGGTCACCCTTGTGACGGACCTTGCCGACATAGGTTGCATTGCGCAGGAGATGATAAAGTGCGCCGGACGAGAAGGGCTGCCCGCCGGTCACCCGTCCGTGCCTGTCCGTCCGGACCTTGCTGACGATCCCGAGCCGGTCGAGCCGTCGCCGCAAGACCGGGACGGAGCCGGCTTTCAGGTACTCCCGGAAGATTGTCCGCACGGCGTCGGCCACTTCGGCGTTCACGATGAGCGCCTTGTCCTGTGCCTCATAGCCAAACGGCACGGCACCGCCCATCCACATGCCCTTCCGTTTCGAGGCGGCGACCTTGTCACGGATGCGCTCCGCGGTGACCTCGCGCTCGAACTGGGCGAACGAGAGAAGCACGTTCAGAGTGAGCCGCCCCATCGACGAGGTCGTGTTGAAGGCCTGAGTCACCGAGACGAAGGAGACGCCTCCAGCGTCGAAGATCTCCATCATCTTTGCGAAGTCCGACAGGGCCCGCGTCAACCGGTCCACCTTGTAGACCAAGATCACGTCGAGTCGCCCCGCGCGTACATCTGCAAGCAGTCGCTGCAAACCGGGACGCTCCATCGACCCGCCCGAGAAGCCGCCATCGTCGTAGCGATCGGAGAGTTCCGACCAACCCTCGTGTCGCTGGCTCAGAATGTACGCGCTGCAGGCCTCCCGCTGCGCGTCAAGCGAGTTGAAGCTCTGCTCCAACCCCTCTTCCGCGGATTTTCGCGTATAGATCGCACAGCGCTGCCGGATCATTCCCCGTCCTCCCGGAGCCCGAAGAACTTCGGACCGTTGCGCGGTGTCCCGGTCATCGCCCGCGCCACGGCGGAGAGGGAGGAATAGGGCTTTCCCTTCCAGATCACGCGCTCCGCAGTGACGAGCACCTCGTGGGTCTCCCCGCCCCAGGACTTCAGGAGTCGGGTGCCTGCTGCGGTGGGTGGTGCGGAGAGACCGTTCATCGCATCTTCCCCGCGTGCGCCCCCGGCCCTCCGGGTCATCACCGTCTGCCATTGCCGCCGAACCGCCGACGACTCGCCGCCCTCCTCGTTGGCCTGGATCTCCCAGGCGAGTGCGAGCCGCATGAGGCGCCCCGAGAGTGTCGGCGGCGCGGGCGCTCCGCGCCGCTCCTGCCAGAGCCGACGCAACTCAGCGGCCTCCAACTCCGCCAGCGCGGCAAGATCAAGGTCGGAAGGTCGGCGCTGCGCGGGCTTCGCTGCCATCAGTTCAGCCCTGCAGCCGGTATGACTTGCGACCGCCCTCCTCGGACAGGACAGCCGGAAAGCCGCGTTGCCGCAGCCGCGTCAGGGCCGCCCGCGCCGTGTGCGGCTGCCAACCAGTAGCCTCGATAAGCTCCGAGATCGTTGCGCCCCGCTTGCGCTCGACGGCCTTCAGCACAGCTCCGAGCTTGCCACCGGGCCGTTCCGGCGCAGCCACGACCTCATTTACAATGTCCGTCGTATCGGGGACAACAGCCGCGCGGCCTGCATCGCTCAGAACGTAAGTTGCAGCGACTGCCGTCTCGTCCCCGTCCGTAAAAGCCCGTCTTGCGAGCCCCTTTGTCAAGAGTGCTTCCGGAGCGCGATCAAGGATCTTCCCGGCAATCCCCTCCGGTGCCGGTAGCAATGCCCCTTCATCCCGCGTTGCGGCTTTTGCGATCAGGGCAGCTTCTGTCTTGCTAAGTTTGGTCATTCTCGGTCACTCCATTCGCGGCGGTGCCCGATGCACCGCCCGGTACTGACCGAAGGCCCGAAACCCGGGCCGAGCACGCGCCACCCACGTGTCGGCGCTCAACTGCGACTACCGCTTCCCTTGCACCCGTAGTCCAGCGGTTTCTTCAGAAGAGCGGGGGAAACGGCGGAACGGGTGCATTCGCCTCTCCGCAGCAAGGTTTCATTGAACTCGCGAAAGCAGACCTTCGACACAAGGAACCGGGAGGCGGTCCTGTTTTGGGACGGTTCTTCGGGGGAACCGGTCATTCGCCGCATGCGCGAGAGGGTAGTCGGCTGATGGTATGGAGCGGACATTCGTACGCCTCGCCGATCTCAGTCCGCCGATCTGATGAGTTGGCGGTAAAGCAGAACTTCGCGTCGGGTGCGAAGGTGCTCAGTGTTATGGGAAAAGCGGCCGTTGCCATTTTGGTCATTGCAAAGACTCAGTTGCCCAATTGCGAGCAGATGGCAGTAGTGCACGCCCTATCCGCATGAATTGAACTATTTGGCAAACAGCAGATCTGTTCCGACCTTCGTCGGTGACTTTGGGCACCTAAAGAGGGAACGAGCGCCTTGCGGGCGCCCGTTATGACTGCCGAAAGCCGTATCAGGCCGGTTGTTCGGGACGCATCCCGAGGGTCACGGTCGTGTCGACGGGTTTCCCGGCACGCAGGAGGCCGAGTTTCACTTCGCGTCCAGGGGCCTCCGTGGCGATCATCCGTGTAAGGTCGCGCGGGCCTTTCACCTGGGTGCCATCGACGCTCAGAACGACATCCCCTCGCGCGAGCCCGGCCTTGGCGGCCGGTGTATCGGCAGTGACATTGGTGATCAGGACGCCCTCGGCCTTGTCGAAACCAAGTGCTGCGGCGATGTCGTCAGAGACGGGCTGGATCTGCACACCAAGCCAGCCGCGTTCGACCGTTCCGTCACCGGCAAGGTCGGCCACTACCTTCGAAGCTGTTTCAGACGGCACGGCAAAGCCGATCCCGACCGAACCACCCGTAGGCGAGAAAATCGCGGTGTTGATGCCGACGACCTCACCGTTCGCGTTGAAGAGAGGGCCACCGGAATTGCCCTTGTTGATGGCGGCGTCTGTCTGGATGTAGTTGTCAAAGGGGCCTGAATTGATGTCGCGGCCAAGGGCCGAGACGATGCCCGCCGTCACCGAATTGCCAAGACCGAACGGGTTACCGATGGCGACCACATCCTGGCCGACCTTTAGCTGTGTTGAATCGCCGAAGGCCACAGTCGGCAGATCATTGCCCTCGTTGATTTTGACGAGCGCGATATCGGTCGCGGTATCCACGCCCAGCACCTTGCCGTCAATCTTGCGGCCGTCGGCGAGGGTCACCGTGACCGTGTCTGCACCGTCAACGACATGGGCGTTGGTCACGATCTGGCCATCGGCCGTCACGATAAACCCGGTGCCCACCCCGTGCATTTCTGGCGTGTTCCCGCCGGGCGCGCCGGGCATCGGCATTCCCGGCATCGGCATGCCGAATTGCCGCATGAACTGATCGAGCGGGAAGCCCTGCGGCATGTTCTGGCCATAGAGTTCGGACGGATCGGCTTTCTTCGTCACTTCGATATAGACGACCGCAGGTGCGACCTTGGCCACAAGGTCTATATAACCGCCCTGATGCATCGCGGGTGCGGCAATGGCGGGCGGCGCGAGGAACGGACCGATGGCTGTCAGCCCAGTGGCACCTATAAGGGCGCCGAGGGCCAGCGCGGGAAGTCTGGTTCGAAGGGAATGTCGGGCGGTTTGCATCATCGTCTCCTTGGTTCTGAACCGGAATCGCAACCGGGATAGCCAACATCTGGGCCCGAGAGGTTTCAGGTGCCCGACCGGAAGATTGCAAATCCGCAAGGTTTGATGGCAGGCTGGACGCGACCGCGCGCCGCCTGACAAAACTGTAATCCAGCCTTCAGCCGGGTTTCAGCTGGTCCATTCAGCATTGCATACCTTGGTTAAGTCGCCACTTTCGAAAGGCGCGATGAATGACTACCTTGCCAGCGCAGCTTCAGGCTGTGGACGTATCGAAGTGTGACATGAAACTCCTGCTGATCGAGGACGACCCCACGACCGCCGCCTATATCGTCAAGGGCCTGCGCGAGGAGGGCCATGTGGTCGATCACCTCTCAGATGGCCGTGACGGGATGGTTCAGGCGATGTCGGGGGGATACGACGTGCTGATCGTCGACCGGATGCTACCCGGGCTCGACGGGCTGTCGCTGGTCCGCGCGCTCAGATCGGCCAAGGTCACGGTACCCGCGATCTTCCTAACAGCCATCGGTGGGGTCGATGACCGGATCGAAGGGTTGCAGGCCGGGGGCGACGATTACCTCGTCAAGCCCTTCGCCTTTGGTGAATTGTCCGCAAGGATCTCGGTACTGGCCCGCCGCACAACCCAACCTGTCGCGGAAACAGTGCTAACGGCGGGTGACTTGCGCATGGATCTGATAGCCCGCACCGTAACGCGGGGTGGAACACCCATCGACCTTTTGCCGCGTGAATTCGCGCTTCTGGAACATCTCCTGCGCCGTAAGGGCCGGGTCCAGACACGGACCATGCTTCTGGAGGCAGTGTGGGACCTCAGCTTCGATCCCCAGACTAATGTCGTCGAGACCCATGTCAGCCGCCTGCGCGCCAAGGTCGACAAGCCCTTTGAGCGCGAATTGATCCACACCGTGCGCGGTGCCGGTTACAAGATCGAGACGTGACGCGTGCTTGCCCGCCTGCTCAGCACGCTGAAACGCAGCACCGGCTCGACCCCGATGCGGCAGGCCATCGGGCTCGTGGCCGTGGTGGCGGTCGTCAACCTGGTGACGCTCGGCCTTGCCTATCTTAGCCTGCGAAGTGCCACGGAAGAGGCGATGCGCGCCAATCTTATCCAGCACTTGGCGGGGTTTCAGGTTGCGGCCTCGTCCTCGGCGCTGGAAATCCTCGTTGCGGCCGAAGCAAACGCCGCCGATCCCGCCCATCGGGTCTTTGCCTTCATCGCCCCCGATGGCCGCGTCACCGGAAACGCCAATGCCACTCTGACGCGCGATGGGGTGAAGATCAGCCAG
This sequence comes from Albidovulum aestuarii, assembly GCF_029961185.1. Lineage (GTDB taxonomy): Bacteria > Pseudomonadota > Alphaproteobacteria > Rhodobacterales > Rhodobacteraceae > Albidovulum > Albidovulum aestuarii. The sequence continues at coordinate 299,917 of NZ_JASBQQ010000005.1, forward strand.
ATGCCCGAAGGCCGCCCCCTGAGCGACAGCGGCTATTTCCCCCTGATCGAACGCATGGCGGGCGGGGTCCTTATTCTCGGCGAAAGCCGCGCACCGGTCGATGAACTGGGCGAGACGTTTCTCGCACTTCTGGCACTCAGCCTTGCCCCCACGGTGCTGATCTCGCTCGGCGCGGGCGCTGTCATCGCGTCCCGCGCACGCCGCCGCGTCGACCAGATTGAGGCGGTGTTGGGCCAGCTCTCGGAAGGCACGCTGAATGCCAGGATACCGGCCGAACCCGGACGTGAGGATGATCTTGCCCGCATCGGGACACGGGTGAACCGGATGGCGGCCGCGCAGGAGGCCGCGACGGATGCGCTGCGACAGGTCTCAGCTGACATTGCCCATGACCTGAAAACACCGTTACAGCGCATGACGGTGCTTCTGCACGACCTGCGCGACCGGCTGCCTGACGAAGGCGCTGAGGCCGCGCTCGCGGACCGGGCCATCGCCGAGGCGGATGGCGCGGTCGGTGTGTTTCACGCCCTATTGCAGATCGCCCAGATCGAGGGCGGAGGCGCGCGGGCCGCGTTCGTGCCGGTCGACCTCTCGGAAATCGCGGCCGGGATCGTGGAGCTTTACCTCCCCGCTGCCGAGGAGGAGGGCCGCAGGCTGGTGCTGACCCTTCCCGGCGATGCCGCCATGATCAGTGGCAACAAGGGGCTCATCGGTCAGGCCCTTGCCAATCTCATCGAAAACGCGTTGCGCCATACCCCTGCGGGCGCGGACATAGCGGTTGCCGTGCAGCGGACCGATACCCGAATAGTGCTGGAGGTCGCCGATCGTGGACCCGGAATACCGGAGGCGGAACGAGAAAACGTCCTGCGACGCCTCTACCGGCTGGAACGCAGCCGAACCACGCCCGGCAATGGCCTTGGCCTAGCGCTTATCGCCGCTACAGCCGGTCTGCACGGGGCCCACCTGACGCTTGGCGATAACAGTCCGGGTCTGAAGGTCACGCTCGCCTTTCCCCGTCTGGCCGGGATTGCTCGCTAGCAGTGACAGGCCGGCGCGGGAGGGGTGCCAGAACAAGGGAAACGGCACCCCCGCCGCCCGGTGCCGGTGAGCAGGAGTACGGTAGTCGCCGACGACCGGTTGCGTCTGAGGACAGGCCGCCCGATACGCAACTCGAGTATAATCAGTTCGAACGCCAGGGGCTCTGTCAGGACGTTTGTTACAAATACGGACCGGACATTTCAAAACGCTGACCGTGACATTACTTTTTTGACAATTATTGGCGCGTTCTTACGACTGTTCAGGCTCGGCCGGCCCATCCGAACCGGCGAACTTCGACCCATTGGAACGCCTAAGCCTGGTATACGGAAACAGAACGGAGCGCCCGACCGATCGGTCGGGCGCTCCACCCTCGGAGAGAGCTGGAGGGGACACTCAACCCCCATCCGACCACCAGCGACGTCACATCGCCAGCACCTCCTCAGCCTCGACCTTCTTGCGCGCATCGGTTTCACTGCTGGAGAGGATCGTGTTCAGCCGCTCAATCTGCTCAACCGTAAGGCGGCCGGGATTCTTGACGTGGATGCCGAGCGGTCTGAGGTCGTTGACGACGATAGCCTCCATCTCGGCTGCACCCGGAAACTCGCGGATCGACCGCATAGCCACCGCGTGCTGCGGCTGGGCTTTCAGGATCTCCTCAATCTGGCGTTTCTGCTCGTTGCCCCGGTCGGACGACGAGAGGATGGCGCTGATCTCGCCAATCTGGTGGTAGTTCAGCTTGTGTAAATCGGGGACCGGTATCCCGAGTTGTTCGAAATCGAGGCGAAGCGTGTTGTCCAGTTCGTTGAACTGGTTGGTCATCGCAATACCGGCCGCGCCCGAAAGAAGGGTGATCGTGGCCGCAGTCATCGCGAGAGCGGAGACCTTGGAAAGACTATGCATCTCTGTTGTCCTTGTTGCGGCGATCCGGAATGGCATCGTCGGGACTCAGCCTAGGCCCGCGAGTTTTCCCCCGTCTGACGCCGAGCTTACATTTTTGACAAGTCGGACATTGCCGGGGAAGCGTGTCGTGACCTTCAGGCCCGGCTCGTTGTCCGAAAGGTTGACGGTTGCGCCATGACGATCAGCGATGGCCTTAACGAGCGCGAGGCCAAGGCCGCTCCCCGGTGTCGTGCGGTTGCGGTCGAGGCGGAAGAAAGGATCAAATACCCGCGCGCGTTCAGCCTCGGGGATGCCGAGGCCGGCATCGGCGACCTCGACGCTGGTTGCTGTGGCTTCGGCTTTGACCGCAAGCGTTACGGCGGCGCCCTTCGGACAGTGGGTGAGCGCGTTCTGGATCAGGTTGACCAACATTTGCCGTAACATCCGGCTGTCACCCGAGATCGGAGCGGCAGCCGGGCCGGGGATCAGCGTGAGGCTCTGGCCATTCTCTTCGGCGATGGGCGCAAAGGTCTCAGTAAGGTCGGCCAGAATCGGCACCAGATCGACATCGGAGAAGTCGTGGCGGCCGGTTTCGGCCCCAATCCGCGCAATACGAAGGATTGCGTCGAAGATGCGGCCAAGTCCGGTCAGTTCGCCATCCGCCGCCTCGATAGCCGCGCGAGGGTCTTGCCCTTTTTCAAGCCGCGACTGCGCCTCCTGCAAGGACAGAAACGCCCGAGACAAAGGCGTGCGAAGATCATGCGCGATGGCCGCCGCCGTTGTCCGGGTCGAGAGCATGAGGCTCGACAGACGCTCCAGATGTGCGTTGACACGGTCGGCGATGCGGTCGATCTGGTCCATCCCTTTTACCGGCACGCGCGCATCCGTTTGGCCCTGAGACACCAGATCAAGTGTCCGCTCCAGTCGTGTGAGTTTGACAAGGCTCGACCGGCTGGCCGTGTAGCCGATGGCTAGGATGGCGACGGTCAGCACCACGCCCGCACCCAGCAACACCCAGAGGAAAGATTTCTCTGCCATATCGGTCAAGGCCAGGTCCTGTCCCAGAACCAGCGTCACATCGGCGAACCGCGTCGAGTTCAGGTAGTAGGAAGAGGACTTCGCATGGTGGTCGGTCGTGGTCAGTTCGATGCGTCGGGACGTTCCCAGCGGTGGCAAATTGTCTATGTTTCCGGCCAACTTGATGCCATCGGTGTCGAATACGCCGATCACCCGCGGCGTCTGCGAGAGCGGGTTGTTGATCTCGGATATGGCCTGAACGAGGTCTGTCTTGCCCCCGGCATCGTAGATGTCATGCAACATGATTTCGTCGGTGCGCACCTGTTGGGCCAGTGTCGCGTCAAGCGTCGCTCGCAGATAGGAAAAGGAGACAAACCCGGTCAGTGAAAACGCTGCGACAACGGCCAGCGCAGCATGGGTGGCCGTGCGAAACGCCGCGCCGGAGAGAATATTAGCGCGGTCCATGCATCATGTATCCGGTGTTCCGTATGGTGTGAAGCAAAGGCACATCGAACGGCCGGTCGATCTTCGCCCGCAAGCGGCTGACATGGGTTTCGACCACGGTTGTGCCCGGTTCGAAGTTGAAATCCCAGACCTGTTCCAGCAGCATCGTCCGCGTTACGACGCGCCCGGCATTGCGCATCAAAACATCCAGCAGTGCGAACTCCTTCGATTGCAGATCGATCGGCTGGCCTTTACGGGTGGCCGTGCGGGCAAGAAGGTCAAGACGGAGGTCATGCACCTCAAGCACCGTGATGTCAGCCATCTCTTTCCGCCGTCGGGTCAGGGCGGTAACGCGGGCCTGCAACTCGGAAAAGTGGAAGGGTTTTGCGAGGTAATCGTCCGCCCCGGCACAAAGCCCCTCAACCCGCTCATCGACATCGCCGAGTGCCGTCAGGAAGATCACCGGAACGTCGTTCGTGGCCGCGCGCAGCGCTTTCAGAACAGAGAGACCGTCCATCCCCGGCATCATCCGGTCAAGTATGGCGAGGTCGGCGCTGTTGTACAGGCAGTAGCTCAGCGCATCGCAGCCATCCGCCACCCGTTCGACGCTATGGCCGTTTTCGCTCAGACCGTTGACGATGAAATCCGCGACCCGGTCATCATCCTCGGCAAGCAGGATCTTCATAGCGGCCTTCCCTTCGGTTCAGCGCCAAATGGGGGCCCCGCAGGACCCCCACCGCTGGCATGGCGTTCAGGGCCGTGTCACTTGACGACGGTGACCTGATCGGCCTGATGCTTGGAGTTGAGCATCTGCCAGGCGATATCGACCTTTTCACCAACCTTCAGGCCGGGATCCTTGAACCCGGCGGGCAGGATATAGGTTGTGCCGTTGTCGAGCGTCAGGGTCATGGCCTTGGCATCATAGGCCTTGATGGTGCCGGTCGTGTGGGTGTCGGCGGCGAAAGCGGCGAACGACGAGCCGAGCATCGCGACGGCAACGGCGGGGAATAGGAACTTACGCATGGTGATAGTCCTTTGTGTGCCCGCTTCCTGCGGGCAGTGCTGTGGAGCAGTCTGAAGTTGTCTGGGTGGGGCCGTGGGGCGCTTTGGGCAGCTCCCTGCTCCTGATGCTGAAATTACGCCTGAGGCTGAGCCGGATCAAATTACTTCGATGTAAGGTTGCGGTAAGGTCCGGGATGGGTTTGAGGTCGAAAACCGGACTGGGCGCGGGGCCACTGTCCTGCGAGGACATAGGGGGAAAAGATGACCAGTGGACATCATCGGCAAAGAACGGAGACCTGCCATGTCTGCCAGCGCCAGTACCCTATGTCCGAGTTGCGCCCCTGGATATCGGTTCGACCCGGTGTTTCGACGCTGATTGCCGACGCCGCCCCGGGCTGGGCAGACGGGCGCTTCATCTGCCGGACCGATCTTGGCACCTATCGGCGGCTTTACGTCGAACGCCTTCTGGAAGAGGAACGGGGCGAGTTGGGGGAACTGGACCGGCAGGTCATCGCCAGTCTGGAAAGCGGTCAATATGTCTCACAAAACCCGCAGGCCGCGATTGACGAGACCGCCAGTTTCGGCGAACGAATGGCGGATCGGGTGGCAAGCTTCGGCGGTTCCTGGGGCTTCATCCTCACTTTCACTATGGTGCTGATCGGTTGGATGGCAGTGAATTCACTCTGGTTCGCCACCCGCCCCTTTGACCCGTACCCCTTTATCCTCTTGAACCTAGTCCTCTCCTCCCTCGCGGCAATTCAAGCGCCAGTCATCATGATGAGCCAGCGGCGGCAGGAGGTGAAGGACCGGCTGCGGGCTGAAAACGACTACCGCGTCAACCTCAAGGCCGAACTGGAAATCCGCCAGTTGCACGAAAAGATCGACCACCAGCTGGCGCATCAGTGGGAAAAGCTGGCCGAATTGCAGCAAATCCAGATAGAGCTTCTGGAGGAGCGCGGCGATGGACGGCGCTGATCCGCACGCACTGTCGCGCAAACTGAACGCGCTGACCAGCCATTCGGCGGTCCGGATCGTGATGCCGCTGATGATCACCGCCATTGCCATCTTCGTGCTGCACCGGCTGTCGCGCGAGGTGCATTGGCGCGACGTGGGCGCGAGCCTTGCCACCCTGCACCCGGCCGCGCTCCTCGCCGCGCTCCTCTGCGTCACGGGCAGCTATGCCTCGCTCTCGCTGTATGACGTGGCGGCCCTGCGCAGCCTCGCGCCGGGCAAGGTGCCGCCCCGGATAGCGGCGCTGGCCGGGGCCAGCGGCTTTGCGATTTCCAATTTTCTCGGCGCGTCCTGGCTGACGGGCAGCGCCGTACGCATGCGCATTTATTCGACCCTCGGCGTCGATCTTGGCGTGGTCGCCCATGTGATCGGCATGACCTGGCTGGCCTTCGCGTTCGGTCTCACACTCATCCTCGGGCTTCTTTTCAGCTTCCACCCCGCGGGGCTGAGCGCTGTAATCCCCATCGGCACGAGCGCCGAGTCCGCCACCGGAATGGCGCTGCTGGCCGGGTTACTGGCGATCTATGTCTGGCTGGCGCGCGGACACCGGCAGATCCACCTCGGCCCTGTAAGGATCGAACTGCCACCCTTCCGCCTTGCGCTGACCATCACCCTGATCGCCGTTGCCGATCTCGCCATCGCCTCGGGCACTCTTTATGTCCTGCTGCCCGCCGATCTCGGCGGCAACTACACCTATTTCTTCGTCGTCTATATCGCCGCCGTGGCGCTTGGCATTCTCAGCCATGCGCCTGGCGGGATCGGCGTGTTCGAGGCGAGTGTCATCGCCGGGCTTGGCGTCGGCGCGCGGCCCGACCTGCTGGCCGCCCTGATCCTCTACCGCCTCGTCTATTTCTTTCTGCCGTTCCTTGCCGCCGCCCTCGGGCTTGGTCTTGCCTGGGCGGCGGCCGAACGGCGCGCCATCGGCGAGGCGGCGATGGGCGCCTACCGCATCGCCCAGCCCGCCGCGCCGGTCATCGCTGCCGGGGTGGCCCTCATCGCCGGGGCCATCCTCCTGGCCTCCGGTGGCCTTCCCGCAGACGAAACGCGCCTCGGTATCCTTCGCGACATCCTGCCGCTTTACTTCGTGGAAGCCTCGCATCTGGCCGGCTCCATCACCGGCGTCCTTCTGGTCGTCATTGCGCGGGGGCTTTACCGGCGGCTTTACCGGGCCTGGATCGTGGCGGTGCTTCTGATGGTTTTGGGCCTTGTCGCTTCGCTCGCGAAGGGCCTCGACTGGCACGAGGCGCTGTCGATGCTTGGTGCGCTCGCCCTCCTCGCTCTGTTCCGGCCTGCGTTCTACCGGATCGAGGGCGGTTCGATCTTCCGGCTCGACGCGGCCTGGATCGTTAGCCTTGCCGGACTTCTCGGCACGATGATCTGGATCGGCTTCTTCGCTCATGCCCATACTGCCTATCGCGACACGCTGTGGTGGCAGATGGCCTGGCATGGCGACGCCTCGCGGTTCCTGCGCGCTGCGCTGGCGACGGCGGTCATTCTTGGCGGTATCAGCCTGCATTCGCTCTTGTCTTCACGCGGCCGCCGCCCTGCGCCTGAACCGGTCCCCAATCAGGTTCGGGCGCTGCTGTCCACCTGCCCGCGCTCCGGCGCGCAGCTTGCCCTGACCGGCGACAAAACCTTCCTGCTGGCCGAGGACGGCAGCGGTTTTCTCGCCTATGCCGATACCGGCACCACGCTCGTCGCCCAGGGCGATCCCGTCGGCTCGACCGAAGCCGGACGCACCCTCATCCGCCAGTTCCGCGAGAAGGCCGACCGCATGGGGCGGCGCGTGGCCTTCAACGCGGTGACGAGCACCTATCTGACCACCTTTCTCGACCTTGGCCTCTCGATCATGAAGATCGGCGAGGTTGCGCGGGTCGAGCTTGCGACCTTCACGCTGGACGGATCGGCGCGCAAGGATTTCCGCTATGCCCATGGCCGCGCCGAACGCGAGGGACTGGTCTTCGAGGTGATCCCCGCCGCCGATATCTGGCCGCTACTGCCCGAGCTCAAACGCATTTCAGATGCCTGGCTCGCGCTGAAACAGGGCGAGGAGAAGGGGTTCTCACTCGGCGCCTTTTCTGAGACCTATCTGAAGAACTTCGACATCGCGGTCCTGCGCCGAGGACCCGGTGGGGCGGTCCTTGCCTTCGCCAATCTCTGGCAGGGGGCGGAGCGGGCGGAACTGTCACCAGACCTTATGCGCTACGATCCAGCCGGGCCAAGCTATGCGATGGACGCGCTCTTTGCCGCGCTGCTTCTTTGGGCCAAAGCCGAAGGATTTGCTTGGCTCTCGCTCGGCGCAGCGCCTTTCTCCGGCCTCACAGAACGCCGCTTCGCCCCGTTCTGGAATCGTATGGGAGGGCTTCTTTATGAACACGGCGAACATTTCTATCACTTCGAAGGGCTCCGTGCCTTCAAGCAGAAATTCGATCCGGTCTGGACACCCCACTACCTCGCCAGTCCCGGCGGGCTTGCCGTGCCACGTGTTCTTTACGAAATCAACGTCCTGATCTCAGGGGGCGTGCGCGGGTTGATCTGAACTGGGTCGGCAGATTGCGGAAGTTTAATCCGGGCGTCAGGGCGGCGTATCTGCCGGGAAACAGAAGATGGAGAAACGCCCGCCGGAGCCCCTGATATGAAGCAATTGCTGCACGCCACCGCGCTGATTGTCCTGCCTGCCGCCGCCTTCTTCGTCCTGATGCCACAAAGCCCAAAGGCCGTTGCCGAATCCGAGGCCGCGTCAGGCCTTGGCGATCTGACGCCGTTCGAGGCGATCGTGACCGATGGTCAGGCAATTGCCGCAACCGGCGATTTTGTGGCCGCCGAAAAGCGCGTCAGCGACTTCGAGACCGCCTGGGATGACGCCGAGCCTGAACTGCGCGCCCGCGATGCCGCAGGCTGGGGCAGCGTTGACGATGCCGCCGACGCCGCCTTCGCCGCACTTCGCGCGGGCGATCCCGACAAGGTCAAGGTCGCGGAGACGCTCGGCGCGTTGCAATCGACCCTGCATGCCCCCGTCACCGCAATGGGCACAGGCGTTGCAACCCTGGTAGCGGGCATCATGGTGACCGATGTGACCGGTCACGCCATCCCCTGCGAAGAAATGCTGAAGGATCTCACCGCGGCCATCGATGGCGGCAAGATCGCAGCCGCCAATCAGGCACAGGCCACAGAGTACCAGTCGAAGGCCACAGAACGCTGCAATGCCGATGATGACAAGCGGGCTGACGAATTCTCGGCGCACGGCCTCGCCCTCGCCAGCAAGTAACATCGGGGATCAGACAAAATGCCTCCTATCACAGCGTCAATCAGACACATGCGCATCAACCGCGTGCCCCAGGTCACAGCCGAATTCTGGCTCATCAAGCTCATGGCCGTGACCATGGGCGAAACCGCCGCCGATTATCTGGCCGTCAACATGGGACTTGGCCTGACCGCTACCTCACTGATCATGGCCGGGATTCTCGTTGTGGCACTTGCCCTTCAGTTCGCTCAACGGCGCTATGTACCCTGGTCCTACTGGCTGGCGGTGGTGCTGATCAGCATTGTCGGCACGCTGATCACCGACAACCTCGTCGACAATTTCGGTGTCAGCCTGGTGACGACGACCACCGGCTTCACGCTGGCACTGGCCGCGACCTTCGCGTTCTGGTTCGCCTCTGAACGGACGCTATCGATCCACACGATCTTCACCGGGCGGCGCGAGGGCTTCTACTGGCTCGCGATCCTATTTGGACTTGCCCGGCTTTGGTGGAGAGCGTTTAGCTCACTTCCCGGGCCTTTCGCTCGAAGGCGATGGGGCTCTGGAA
>NZ_JASBQQ010000006.1 GCF_029961185.1 Albidovulum aestuarii
CCAGAGCCCCATCGCCTTCGAGCGAAAGGCCCGGGAAGTGAGCTAAACGCTCTCCACCAAAGCCGGGCAAGTCCACCTTTTGTGGCGTCAACCTTAGAAACTTAGCCCCGATGGGCGATCGGTGTAATTCGTCCTACAAGCTGGCGCTGGATATTTTGCACGATGGTGAGGGCAATAGGCTCGGTTGTCTTGATCCCTATGGTGACGTAGTAGCCGGTTTTTCTCTGGAAGATAGTGAAGTTCTGGGTGGTCCTGGAGGACAACAGATCTGGAGGGTGAATTTGATTCCAGACACACCGGTCGTCGCAAATTGGGATCGAGTATTCCAGATTCTACTTCGTTTGAAGGAAAGTCTAAAGGCTGAGTTCAAGGACTGGCTGGTAGATATGGGAGAATTCCTACGACAGCTTGGCTACAACTTGGATAGCATCGAAGACCTGAAGGCAGGTTTGGTGCGATACCGAAGCGCATGCAGCTTAGAAGCCTTACCCAGCATTGGCCGCTTGAAGGAAGGGGTTGCTTCTTTACTGCTGCGTGGCCTGGAAGAAGAGGCGCAACGTGAGCGCACACATAGTTTCTTGAGAGAGGCTCTCGCGTAGGTATTCTTGAGAAGGATGGTGCCGGTGAAGGGACTCGAACCCCCGACCCCATCATTACGAATGACGTGCTCTACCAGCTGAGCTACACCGGCATCCTTCTCTGTCACGGCCCTACTATGGCCCTACTAGTTACCGCGTGCCGCGCCTAACCAACTGGTCTCAAACGTAGTTTGCGAGCGGACCCGCTAATTACGAATGACGTGCTCTACCAGCTGAGCTACAGCGGCCTGGTGGCGGGCTGATAGCATCATCGGGCCCGGGTGTGTAGCCCTAATTTCGGGCTTTTTGACCGACCTCTTCATCGAGGATCAGGATGTCCTCCTCGGGCTCGGCATCCGATCCATCTGACGGTTCCCCGGTCAGTTCTGCGTTCCCGCCGGACGGTTTCCCGACGATCAGCGGAAGCATGTCTGCGCCGTTCGGCATCGGGGCTGACGCCTGTGCGGACTCGCGCCAGCTCAGCGTGTCAAAACCACCGCAATTGTCGCAGGTCGGGGTCCAGTCCGCATGAACGGCGTGGCACTTGTCGCAGATCCATTGCGGGCCCCTGCTTGCGGTAAGTGCCCGGGTCAGCCAGCCCCGCACCAGCGCGTCATCCTCGCCCTCGCCCCGCGCGATGGCCGCCATGATCGTCAGGCTGCGGGAGGTCGGATGGGTTTCGGCCAGATCGCCAAGCGCGCGGCGCGCGGCGGGGAAGTCTTCTGCCGCGATATTCAACTCAGCCCGCAGGAGACGGGATTCCTGGTGATCCGGGGTGGTAGAGAGGAGCGCCTCGAACCGCTTAAGGCGCTGGGCCGCGGTTTCATCCGGTGCGATCTCGGCGAAGGCCGCAGCAAGGTCCGGATGCGGTTGTGCCGACCATGCCTTTTTCAACACCCTGACAGCGTTCTTGGGCTTGCCGCCCTGTATGTAGCTGCGCGCGGCGAGGACTGCGGCCGGGATCAGGTCGGGTGAGAGGCGGTTCGCTTCGATCGCCGCCTCGCGGGCCTCGATTGTCGCCTCATCCGAGAAGACTTCCCGCGCCTCCTGCAGCGCCAGAACCGCGTCGCGGCGGCGATGCACATCGCGCGGCAAGAGACCCTGTTTCAACTTGGTCCCGATGACCTGCCGGGCGCCCTTCCAGTCACCGGCCGATGCCTGAAGCTGCAACAGCGTGTCCTGAACGCCCTCGTGTTTGGGTTTCAGGGAAAACGCCTTTTGCGCAAGTTTCAGTGCGGTGTCGGTGTCGCCTTCGGACAGTTTTTGCATCATCAGGCCGCGCACGCCGACGAAACGGGTGCGGTCATCGGCCAGAAGGCGTTTGTAGACCTCACCCGCCTTCCGGCTGTCGCCCGCAAGTTCGGCCGCCTGCGCCATGATCAGATTGGTCAGTTCCGGTCGCTGCAGATACTTTTCGGCCTTGGTCGCTTGTGAGATGGCGACGCGGCCCTCGCCCGAAGCCAGCGCCATCAGCCCGTCGGCCAGCGCCTGAAAGCCCTTGCGTTCACGATTACGGTCGAGGTAGCGGCTGACCGCCGTCTCATCGCCGTTCAGAAAACGCAGCACGGCGACGAGGAGGCCAAGGACCTTCAGAAGCAGCCACATCGCGACGAGCAGCAGCAGAAACGCGACGATCGCCTGGACCGGGCCGAGCGTGAATTCCATGTTGCCAAACGACATGCGGATCCCGCTACCGGTTTCGGTCAGATGCCCGATCGCAAGCGTCAGCGCCGCGACTGCGGCGACGAAAAGTACGATCTTGATGAAAGACCAGATCATGTCGCCCTCACTTCATTTCACTCGCAAGTGCAGCCACCGCATCGACAGCAGCCATCCGACGCTCCACCAGAGCCAGCCATTCCGCCATATGCGTCTGACCTGCCTCCGGCAACATTCCGACCTCACTGACCGCTGTGGCAAGGTCACCTGCGCCAAGGGCCGCCTCTGCACGGGATAGCACGGCGTCGGGATCGTCTCCTGCGCGTGGGCTGAGGGATCGCGCACCGGACTGGCTGCGCAGGAACGCTGTGATGCGCTCCATCGTACCGCCCCCCGCCGTTTCTTTCAGCGACGCCGAAAGCGCAGCCCGCGCTGCCGATGGATAGCCGTCGCGCAGCGCCGCCAGACTTGGCACGCCCTGGGCCTGATCAACAAGCACCTGTGGCGGCGCGACACCTGCTGCCTTCAGATCGGCCAGACCCTCTTCCAGCGATTTTCCGCTGTCGAGTGCAGCCTGCAAACGTCCGATGGCGGCTCTTGCCTGGGCAAGGCGGGCTGCATCGGCGGCTTCCGCGTGAAGTCGCGCCGTTTCCTCTTCAGCCGCTTCGATACGTTCAGTGGCCGAGCTGGCCGCGGCCGCGATTTGTTCCTGAGCAGCAGTTGTATCGGCCTTTTGCGCCGCGATTTCGGCGCGAAGAGCCTCCATCTCGCGCCCGAATGCTTCGAGAGCCGACGCCGACGCCGCACCGCCTTCAACGGGACGTTTCTCAATCTCCGCAAGGCGGTCATCGACGGCTGCAAGGCGCTGTGATTCGGTGTCGAGCCGGGCCGCCATGGCGTCCAGTATCCCACGAAGGGCTTGCAGGTCCTGCCCGGTCTGCTCTGCAAAGGCGGCCTGTGCATCTACTGCGGTCTGAACGGCCGGATCTGACCGGATGGCCGCAATCTCGGCGCTCAGCGCAGCGATACGATCGGTCTGAACCCTCGCGTCGGCCGCGATCGCGGCCAGTTGCTCGGCGGTAGTGTCCGCTGGCGCCCAGTAGCGCTGCAGAACGAAAGCCGACCCCGCCGCGCCAAGCCCGGCGGCTACAACACCGCCGAGCACCATTGCCCCGAAACTGCTGCGCGTCGCCGGTGCTGCGGCTTCCGAAATGGCCGGTGCGACGATTTCGGGCGCAGGGTCAAAAGGTTCCGAGCTGGATTCAGGACTGGTTTCGATCACATCTGGGCGGGCAACGTCCTCCTCGGTGGTGAGATCGGCGTCCGGGCCAACCTCCTCATCAGAGGGTGCCTCGTTCTCGATGACGGTTGCGGAGCTGTCCGGCGCTTCACCCTCTGCGTCTGAAACAGGTGGTTCGGTGGGCGTCTCTGCCCCCGTGTTCACGGCAGTTCCTTCGACCGCATCACCTTTTTCGGTATCCGTGGCCGAGTCGGATGTTTTCTTTCTTGAACGTGCCACGGAGTATTCCTTTTTCAATTCAAAGCGATGGAGGATTGGCAGCAGCCCCGTAGACTTAGCTTAGACGCCGGGGCCCGTGCTCTCAAGCTATGTTCGGTGCGTCAATAAGCGCGGCGAGTGTGTCGAGCATTGAAGATCCGTCCGGATGGGCGGCGATCTGGACGACCTCAGGGTTCAAAGCCGCCACGGCCTTGGCCACTGCCTCGCTCATTGCGGCGATACGGAGGTGGGCGGCACAACCGCCAAAGCGTTCCGCGGCGATCAGCGTTGAACGCGGTGAAAAGAGCGGCAGAAGAACCGGCGCTGGGGACGCAAGAAGTGTTACGGCCTGTGGCGTAGGGGTCAGGGTAAGTTGTTCGTATATGACAAGTGAAACAGTCTCAATTCCAGCTGAATTCAGCTCGGCTGCAACATCCCGGGCAACATGAACTCCGCGTGCAAACAGATATCGCTTTCCGCCATTTGCGGCCTTGATCGCGTTCACCAGCCCGGCCGCATCGCCGGTGCCAATCTGCACCGAAAAACCGGCGGACCGCGCAGCCTCTGCCGTTCGGCTGCCGACGCACCATGCGATTGCATTGCGCCTGTGGGTCAGTCCGGCATAGGCGGTCACCGCGTTCTGCGAGGTGAAGATGATACCATCGGTTTCGGGCGGTATGGGGCCAGGATCGCGCGTGCGGATATCCGTCAGTGGCGACACTACAACGGGCCAATCCGCCCCGAACCGGTCCCGGAACGCCTGCGCGAAGTGGCGCGACTGCTCCTCTGGCCGGGTCAGCAGAAGGGTCGGGCGGGTCTGGTCCAAAATCCCCCCGGGATTGTGCGGCATCTTTCCCGGTGTTACCTGCCCATGGAGCCTCACGCAACCGGCAGAGCCATGAACGAGACGATAACAGTGCTGGGCCTTGAGAGCAGCTGCGACGATACGGCAGCGGCGGTTGTCCGGCTGGCGGATGGGCAGGGGCAGATCCTGTCGTCGGTCGTCTATGGTCAGACGGCTTTGCACGCCGCGTTCGGTGGAGTCGTGCCCGAGATCGCCGCTCGCGCCCATGCTGAAAAGATCGACCTCTGTGTGGAAGAAGCGCTGGCAGCGGCCGGATTGGCTCTGTCGGCAATGGATGCCATCGCAGTGACTGCGGGGCCGGGTCTGATCGGCGGGGTTTTGTCGGGCGTCATGTGCGCCAAGGGGCTCGCCGCCGGAACCGGGCTGCCTCTGATCGGGGTCAATCATCTGGCCGGGCACGCGCTGACGCCGCGGCTGACCGATAGTCTGGCCTTTCCCTATCTGATGCTGCTGGTCTCCGGCGGGCATTGCCAGTTCCTGATCGCGCATGGCCCCGACAGCTTCACCCGCCTTGGCGGCACGATCGACGACGCGCCGGGCGAGGCGTTTGACAAGACCGCCAAGCTGCTCGGCCTGCCGCAGCCGGGAGGACCCGAGGTGGAACGCGCTGCGCAGGGTGGCGATCCCACGCGGTTTGCCTTTCCACGCCCGCTGCTTGATCGGACGGGCTGCGACATGTCCTTTTCCGGCCTCAAGACCGCGCTTTTGCGGACGCGGGATGCTGTGATGGCCGAAAGGGGCGGGTTGACGGTGCCGGACCGCGCTGATCTTTGCGCCGGTTTTCAGGCTGCGGTCGCCGACGTGCTGGCCGAAAAATCGCGCCGGGCCATCGCCGAGTACCTGACATTGGACCCCGCTGAACCGGTGCTGGCCGTCTCTGGCGGCGTGGCGGCAAATGCGGATATTCGGGCCGGATTAGAGACTGTTTGCGCCGCGGCCGGCCTGAAATTCGTCGCTCCGCCTCTGGCACTTTGCACCGACAACGCGGCGATGATCGCCTGGGCGGGGATCGAGCGGTTCCGGCTGGGTCTTTTCGACGGGATGGACCTTGCCGCCCGGCCGCGCTGGCCACTTGATACGTCACAACCGGCGTTGCTCGGTTCGGGCAAGAAGGGGGCCAAGGCATGAAGATCGGGGTTCTGGGGGCGGGAGCCTTTGGCACGGCGCTGGCGGTTGCATTGGCGCGCGAGGGGCGGGAGGTCGGGCTCTGGGCGCGCGACCGGGATCAGGCGGCCCGGCTTCAGACCGAACGCCGGAATGAACGGCGTTTGCCGGGTGTCGATTTGCCCGAAACAGTGTCTGTTTCTGCGGAAATCGCGTCCGTCTCGCAGGCTGAATCCCTGCTTCTGGCGGTGCCGATGCAGCAGATGGCGGGGCTTCTGATCCAGCACAGGGCTGCATTGGACGGGCGCGCGTTGATCGGCTGCGCCAAGGGGATTGACCTTGCCTCGGGCAGGGGGCCAACGCAGATCATCGGCGAAGCCTGCCCGAATGCGATGCCAGCAATCCTCACCGGGCCTAGTTTCGCCGCCGATATCGCACGGGGCTTGCCGACCGCGCTGACCCTTGCCTGCGGTGACGATGCGCGGGGGGCAGAACTGCAGGGGGCACTGTCCACTCCGGTGCTCAGGCTTTACCGCACCTCCGACACGGTCGGAGCGGAGCTTGGCGGGGCGCTGAAGAACGTGGTCGCCATTGCGGCGGGCGTCGTCATGGGGGCGGGGCTCGGCGACAGCGCACGCGCCGCGTTGATGACCCGCGGCTTCGCCGAGATGAACCGTCTGGCGCTGGCGCTTGGCGCGCGGGCAGACACGCTATCCGGCCTCTCGGGATTCGGCGACCTCGTACTTACCTGCACCTCTACCCAGTCCCGCAACTTCCGCTTCGGCCATGCGCTCGGCAAGGGAGAGGCGTTCGATCCCTCGACCACCGTGGAAGGTGCTGCGACAGCAAAAGCAGTGTCTGTTCTGGCGGAAAAGCGTGGAATTGACATGCCCATCGCGAATATGGTCGGTGCCCTTGTCGATCGGAAAATCACTGTGGCCGAAGCCGTCAGTGCGCTTCTGTCCCGCCCGCTCAGAAAGGAATGAACATGCTCTACGCCGTCATCTGCCGCGACAAGCCCGGCCACCTTCAGACCCGTCTCGATACCCGCGACGCGCATCTGGCCTATATCAAGGAAACCGGAATTGTCGCGATGGCCGGGCCCTTCATCGAAAACGGCGCGATGTGCGGGTCGCTGATCGTGCTGGAGACCGACGACCTTGCGGCGGCCGAGGCCTGGGCGGCGGGCGACCCCTATAAGGCAGCGGGGCTCTTTGAAAGCGTTACTGTGACCGAATGGAAGAAGGTGATCGGCTGATGTCTTACTGGCTTTTTAAATCCGAACCCGACACCTGGAGCTGGGACCAGCAGGTCGCGAAAGGGGACGGAGGCGAAGAATGGAATGGCGTCAGGAACTATCAGGCTCGCAACAACATGCGGGCGATGAAGATCGGCGACAGGGGGTTTTTCTACCACTCCAACATCGGCAAAGCCGTCGTGGGTGTGGTTGAGGTCTGTGCGCTCAGCCATCCGGACTCGACCACCGACGATCCGCGCTGGGACTGCGTGGACATCAAGGCCGTGGAGCCCCTGAATCGTCCTGTCACGCTGGACGAGATCAAGGCCGATCCCCGTCTGGCCGAAATGGTGCTGGTGAAAAATTCGCGCCTGTCGGTTCAGCCGGTGACAGAGGCAGAATGGAAGCTGATCCGGGAGCTTGGCGGACTGTAGACCGAATTGAAAATCAGCGGCATGATCATCTTACGTTGCGATCTTCAAAGGGGAACGCCATGGAACTCATCAGTGTGATCGTGGCCGGCGCTGCAGCTTATGCGTTCGGAGCTTTCTGGTACATGAAATGGGCGAAGCAGTGGATCGCCGCCTCGGGAATCGCCGTGGATCCTGATGGCAAACCTGCCAACAAAAGCGCGGCACCGTTCATTATCGCCGGGATCGCGATGCTGATCGTTGCCGGCATGATGCGGCATGTCTTCGGTATGGCGGGGATCGAGACGATCGGCGCCGGGCTGGTCGGCGGGTTCGGCTTTGGCGCATTCATCGCCCTGCCGTGGATCGTCACCAATTACGCCTATTCCGACCGACCGAAGACTCTGACCTATATCGACGGCGGCTATGCCGTCTTCGGCTGCACAATCATCGGTACGGTTTTGTCATTTTTCTGAAAATACAAAGGGTCCCGGCCACCCAACCGGGACCCTTTGCCACCCCACGTGCTCCCTTCGCACCACGCGTGAAACTGAAAAGGTCTCGGCCATACTGGCCTTGTTGAGATCAAGCTAGCCCTCGCGCCGGATTCGCGCAAGAAAAGCTTCCCAACAATTCCATTCAAAATCAGCACGTTATAGAAACGGGCCGTTAACATCCAGCCCGTCGACGCGTCATACGTAGACCGATTCCTTGCCGAAATGCTTCACCAGCATGTAGTAGACGACGGCGCGATACTTGTTGCGCTCGGACCGGCCGTAGGTGTCGATCACCGAGTTGATCGCCGCCATGAGCTGCGGACCGTCCTTAAGGCCCAGCTTCTTGATCAGGAAATTGTTCTTCACCGTCTCAAGTTCGCTGTCCTGACCGGCCGCCACAGTCGAGGCGTCGGCATCGTAGATCGACGGGCCGCAGCCGATCGTCACCTTCGTCAAAAGCGCCATGTCCGGCGTCATGCCGCATTTGCTCTTCAGGTCGTCCGCGTATTTCGCGATCAGTTCGTCTCTTTTGCCCACAGGTCCCTCCACTGTCACAATTTGGGTCTCAAAATGCAGGCCGCCCCCAGGACGGTCCCGAACGGGGCGAAGTAAACGACGAAACGCCCCGCCGGGTAAAGGAAAACCCGGCGGGGCGTCAGTATCGAGGGGAATTTCCGCCGAAAGCTCCCCCGGAGGGGAAGCGAATTCAATAGCGGTAGTGATCAGATTTGTAAGGCCCGGCCACCGCCACGCCGATATAGTCGGCCTGATCTTGCCGCAGTTCGGTCAGTTTGACACCGATCCGTGCGAGATGCAGGCGGGCGACTTTTTCGTCGAGATGCTTGGGCAGGATATAGACACCGGGATTGTATTCCGCACCCTTTGTCCAAAGTTCGATTTGCGCCAGAACCTGATTGGTGAACGAGGCCGACATCACGAAGCTGGGGTGACCCGTGGCGTTGCCGAGGTTCAGAAGGCGACCTTCGGACAGCAGGATGATCCGCGCGCCCGAGGGCATCTCGATCATGTCCACCTGGTCCTTGATGTTCGTCCATTTGTGGTTCTTCAGGCTCGCCACCTGAATCTCATTGTCGAAATGGCCGATATTGCCGACGATCGCCATGTCCTTCATCTCGCGCATATGCTCGATGCGGATGACGTCCTTGTTGCCTGTCGTGGTGATGAAGATGTCTGCGCTGTCGACAACATCCTCAAGCACAACCACTTCGTACCCGTCCATCGCGGCCTGAAGCGCACAGATCGGGTCGACCTCGGTCACTTTAACGCGGGCGCCCGCGCCACGCAGAGACGCGGCCGACCCCTTGCCGACGTCGCCATAACCGCAGACCACCGCGACCTTGCCCGCCATCATCGTGTCGGTGGCGCGACGGATGCCGTCGACGAGCGATTCCTTGCAGCCATACTTGTTGTCGAATTTAGACTTGGTGACGGAATCGTTCACGTTGATCGCGGGGAAGGGCAGCAGGCCCTTTTTGTGCAGGTCATAAAGGCGATGCACGCCGGTGGTGGTTTCTTCCGAAACGCCCTTGATCGCGTCGCGCTGCTTGGTGAACCAGCCTGGGCTTTCAGCTAGCCGCTTCTTGATCTGGTTGAAGAGGCAGACCTCTTCTTCCGAACCCGGCGTTTCGATCAGGCCGGTTTCGCCCGCCTCGACCCGCGCACCCATCAGGATGTAGAGCGTCGCGTCCCCGCCATCGTCGAGGATCATGTTGGCCGTGCCTTCGGGGAATTGGAAGATCTTGTCGGTGTACGCCCAGTAATCCTCCAGCGTCTCGCCCTTGATGGCAAAGACCGGCACGCCGCTTTCGGCGATCGCGGCGGCCGCGTGATCCTGGGTCGAGAAAATGTTGCACGACGCCCACCGGACATCGGCGCCAAGGGCAGTCAGCGTCTCGATCAGAACTGCCGTCTGGATCGTCATGTGCAGCGACCCGGCGATCCGCGCACCTTTCAGCGGCTTCGCGGTTCCGAACTCTTCGCGCAGAGCCATCAGGCCCGGCATTTCGGTTTCGGCGATATCAAGTTCCTTGCGGCCGTAGGACGCGAGGTTGATGTCTCTGACGATATAATCCTTGGGCACGGCGTTGCTCCTTTGCTTCGCCAGCCCGCTTATCATTGGGATGAGGCCGGAGCAACACAGCGGCGCGATCACGCGCCTTGCTGTTCGATCATATCCATCGGTACGCCGCCTGAACCATCGAATGTTCCCGTTCCCGCGACGCAGGCGATACCGTCCGAGCGCACAAAGACGCGCGTCCAAGTGCCGAGCATATCCGACCGCCACATCTCCAGTCGGCGTCCGTCACCCAGTTCGGCAGTGTCTTCGAGCGTTTCGTAAAAGTCGTAATAGAGTTTGCCGGTCAGTGTGGCATGCGTGTCGCAATAAGGTTCGGCGATATCCTGATTGTCACCGGTCGCTTCGATCATTTCGTAGACACTCAGATTGTTCGGCACAGTCGGCAGCGCGGACGGTCCTTTGAAAGATTCTGTGGGATCATTTGCCAAAGGTATTGCGGCCACCGCGATCCCGGCAGCGCTGACAAACAGTGACGCTATGATGATGCGTTTCATTGTGCCTCCTTCCGGTCAGACCGCATCCGATAACGTGCGAGTTGCGTCCGGGTTCCAACCGGCCGGTTTACTCCTGCGGCGGTCCGGCATAGGTCTCGGCTGATGGAGGACGGCGATGAAGAAACCCGCTCGCGCGTGGCAACGCATGCTTTCCGGTCGAAGGCTCGACCTGCTCGACCCGACGCCGATGGATATCGAGATTGAGGACATCGCCCATGGCCTCGCCTTCGTGGCGCGCTGGAACGGTCAGACGGTGGGGGACTGGCCCTATTCGGTTGCGGAACACTCACTTTTGGTGGAAGAGCTCTTCACCCGCGACAATCCCGATGCACCGGCCCGCTGGCGGCTGGCCGCGCTTCTGCATGACGCACCTGAATACGTGATCGGGGACATGATAAGCCCGGTGAAAGCTGCGGTCGGTCCTGGATATGGCGCGCTGGACGAACGGCTGACGGCGGCGATCCATCTGCGCTTTGGCCTACCGGCGGCGTTACCTGTTGCGATCAAGAAGAAGATCAAGCGCGCGGATCGTATATCGGCCTGGCTGGAGGCGGTTCAGATCGCGGGCTTTACCCGGCGCGAAGCCGACAAGTATTTCGGCGCGCCGGAACAGGCGATTGCGGGACTGACAATCGCACCGCGCGCACCGGCGGAGGTGCGCGCGGCCTTTCTTGAAAAGCATGCCGGCCTCATGGCCGAATGCCTACCGGGGTAACCACCGCCAGACCGGCGGGCATTCGTCGGCATCGAAATCATTTGGGTCGAGGCCGATATCGCGCAGAAGGCGGTCATCGAGGTGACGCACCTCAAAGCGTAGCTTGCGAATTTCCTCTGCCGGATCGACGCAGTGCCGCTTCGTGTCGGTCGGCCGGTGCTGGAAGGTGGCGATTCTGAAGGTGTCTGCCAGTGTCGTTAACATTTTTCTATCTCCATCTGAATTTCATGTCTTATGAATAAGCGGTTTTACGGTAATCTGAGAGTCAGAAGGATTTCATATATGGTAGCTTGAGTTACACATGGATCAGATAGACTGGCTTCATTATCCGCCTCTGCCGGCACTCCGGGCCTTTGAAGCTACAGTACGGCTCGGCGGGTTCAGCGCGGCGGGGCGATCCCTGAATGTCACGCATGCGGCCGTGTCGCAGCAGGTCCGCGCGCTGGAAGCCTTTCTTGGTTTTGCGCTGGTAAACCGAGATGGTCGTAAGCTCGCCGTCACGCCGGAGGGCGCACAACTCGCATCGGCATTGAACGAAGGGTTCGGCACGATTCAGACGACCATTTCGGCGCTGATGGCGGGAGGCGAAGACCGCCCCGTCACCATCACCGTGACACCCACCTTCGCGACAAACTGGCTTATGCCCCGCCTCGGTCAATTCTGGAGCAAGCATGCGGAGGTTCCGATCTCTCTAAGGCCGGATGCAAAAGTGCTGGATCTTCGGCGCGACCGGATCGACCTTGGGATACGTTTTGGGTTGGGCAACTGGCCGGGGGTGGAGGCCGAATACCTGACCTCCGCACGTTACGTTGTGGTCGGCGCGCCAAGGATCGTCGGCTCAGCAGGTCCCGTCGACCGGTCTGTGATGGCCGGGCTACCCTGGGTTCTGGAACCCGACTGGCCGGAACAGCGCAACTGGATTGATTGTTGTCTGGGCCTGGATCCGGCCGACCTGAACATCACCGAGTTTGCGAGTGAAGAACTGGCTTTGTCCGCCGCGCGGCAGGGCTACGGGCTTCATATTACCAGTGCCGCGCTGATCGAGGAGGATCTAAAATCGGGTGCGCTGCGTGTCGTATTCGACTCGGACGAAGACAATCCGGGATATTACATAGTTACCCCGCCCGGGCCGATCCGCCGGCCGGCCCGGCTATTCATCCGCTGGTTGCGGGACAGCGTTTAAATCGCCAGATCGTCCAGTTTTTTACCGGCTTTAAGCGCAGCTTCGACCCAACGCGGTTTGCGGCCGCGGCCGGTCCAGGTTTCAGACTTGTTGGCGGGATTGGCGTATTTCGGCTTGGCCGGTTTTCTTTTGCGAACCGTCGTCACTCCGACGAGTTCATTCAATGAAAACCCGAGCGCTTTGGCTTTTTCTTCAATAACAGCAAGCGCTTCGCGCTTTTTACGCTCTTCGAACCCTTCAATCTGACGCGCCACCTGTTTCTGAAGATCCTTCAGGTCTTTCAGCGACATTGAAGTCAGGTCGATTTTCACGGCTGCATTCCTTTTTATCGCGAATTGGCGTAGCCAGATAAAACCCGTGCACGTGGTGATGCAAGGGGCTCTGCGTATTTTTAATATTTTGACGTTATTTTGGGCTACGTTTCGCCAATATCCGCTGCAAGGTCCGCCGGTGCATGCTCAACCTGCGTGCAGTTTCCGAAATATTGCGGTCGCACAACTCGTAGACCCGTTGAATATGTTCCCAGCGGACGCGATCGGCCGACATCGGGTTTTCCGGTGGCGGTGGAAGCATATCGTCGCGCGATAACAGGGCATTCATGACATCGTCGGCATCGGCTGGTTTCGACAGGTAATCCACCGCACCGATTTTAACGGCCGCGACAGCGGTTGCGATGGCGCCATACCCTGTCAGCACCACGACACGGCAATCGGGACGCCGTTCGCGTAGGGTTTCAACAACATCGAGCCCGTTGCCATCGCCAAGCCGAAGATCGACGACCGCGAAGGCGGGTGGGCGCGCCTCGGCCTTGGCCCGCCCTTCGGCCACGCTTTCAGCGGTTTCCGGCAAGAAGCCGCGCTTTTCCATTGCGCGCGCAAGCCGATTCACGAAGGGGGCATCGTCATCGACCAGAAGCAGTGTCCGGTCCGATCCCAGTTCGGCAAATTCGTCCTCGGCCATTGATGTCCCCTCGTCAAGTTTACAACGGTTCTAAGGTGTTGCGTGGCGTGGGTCAATTTCAAGACGTGTCGGAGGACAGGCACCATTCTCCGAACGCGTCCGACACGTATGGATCATCGGCGGTTAGCGCTAAACAGCGCGGCGGTGCGTTTGCTTGGACAACCGGAATCTTTGACGCTAATCAGGAACAAGGCAAACATTCCGGGGATATCTGGTGACCAATAACGGCCTCGCTGAACCACGCAGAACCTTGACCTTACGCGACGTTTCCGAGGCGTCCGGGGTATCCGAAATGACCGTTAGCCGGGTGTTGCGCAATCGCGGCGACGTATCACCAGCCACGCGGGAAAAGGTGCTTGAGGCCGCCAAAGCGCTCGGTTACGTGCCGAACAAGATCGCGGGCGCCCTTGCCTCACAGCGTGTGAACCTCGTCGCCGTGATTATCCCGTCGCTGTCGAACCTTGTCTTTCCCGATGTCCTCAGCGGTATTTCCGCAGAATTGGAAGAAACCGGCCTGCAACCGGTTTTCGGTGTCACCAACTATTCCGCCGAAAAGGAAGAGGCGGTGCTCTATGAGATGCTGTCATGGCGTCCAACCGGCGTGATCGTGGCTGGCCTGGAGCATACCGAAGCCGCCCGTGCGATGCTCGAAAACGCTGGCATTCCGATTGTTGAGATCATGGATGTCGACGGCAACCCGGTCGATTCCGTCGTCGGTATTTCGCATAAGCGCGCGGGGCTTGAGATGGCCCGCGCCATCGTCAAGGAAGGCTATCGGAAGATCGGCTTCCTTGGCACCAAGATGCCCTACGACCACCGGGCGCGGAAACGGCTTGAAGGGTTTGAGGCCGGATTGGCAGAGGCCGGAATCGAATTGGCCGATCGTGAGTTTTATTCCGGCGGTTCTGCCTTGCAAAAAGGGCGCGAGATGACCGAGGCGATCCTCGCGCGCAATCCCGAACTCGATTTCATCTATTATTCGAACGACATGATCGGGGCGGGCGGGCTGCTCTACTGCCTGGAAAAAGGCATCGATGTGCCGGGCCAGATCGGGTTGGCAGGCTTCAATGGTGTCGATCTCTTGGATGGTCTGCCGCGCAAACTCGCGACCATGGATGCCTGCCGCCACGAAATCGGTCGCCGTGCAGCCGCCATCGTCGCCGGACGGTCGGAAACCGGACTTGTTGGCGGGGAACGGGTCGAACTGACGCCGGTTCTTGAACCCGGCGACACGATCCGCCGGAAGTGACCGGTCAGCCCCGGCGCAGGATATAGATATCCATGATCCAGCCGTGCCGGGCGCGCGCTTCGACCCTGGTCGTCACGATCCGGTCGGCCATGTCGCTAAGCGGCCCCGCCAGAATGATCTGCTCTTCCATACCGACATAGGCGCCCCACCAGATATCGACGCCCTCCGGTGCGATTGACTGGAACGAACATTCGCCGTCGAGCATGATCGCGAGCGTATCAACTCCCTCCGGCCAGCCTTCATCGCGCAAGCGCCGCCCGGTCGTCACGGTAAAGGGCGCGCCAATCTCGTTGATCGGGATCGCATGGGCGGCTGTCAGCGCCTGAAGCGAGGTGATGCCGGGGATTACGGTCATCCGCATTGGCAGGGTCCTCTCGACCCGACCCGCGATTCTCAGCGTGCTGTCGTAAAGCGACGGATCGCCCCAAACCAGCAGCGCAACGCGACCTGAATTGCCGATTTCCGCCTGAATAGTCTCTGTCCAGACCTCCGCGATCGCATCGTGCCAGGCATCGACCCGCGCCCGGTAATCGGCAATCGCCGGGTCGCGCACAGGCAGGTCGAATTCGACGAACCGCGTAGCCGGGTTGGTCACAACCTCGGCGCAGATCGAACGTCTGAGTTCGGCCAGATCCTCTTTCGCCTCACCCTTTCGGGGGATGAGAATCAGATCGGCCGAATTCAGCGCCTTGACCGCCTGAAGCGTCAGGTGATCGGGATTGCCCGTACCGATACCGATGAGAAGAAGCTCGATCATGATCCCCCAGATGGCAGAAGGCCCCGCGCGAGTCCATCGCACGGGGCCACTTAGTTTACTTCGGCAAGACTCAGGCCGTGTCTCGCGCCCAGATCCGCCCGGCGAGCCAGCCCATCACTGCCCAGACCGCCAGACCGACTCCCAACACGCGGGCGGAAAATGCGGCAGCAACCTCCGGTGGGGCTGAGCCGAAGAACTCACCCAGCTCAGGCGCCCCGATAACGTGGGGAGCAGCAAGCAGGGCGCCCGCGACCACCCAAACCAATAGGTTCCGGCCGTAAGCCAGCAGGGCAAGACCGGTTCCCGTGGCAAGGACCGTGCCCCACCACCAAACCTGTCGCGCGCCAAGATCGGCGGCAATGGTGCCCGGCAGTTCCGGCGCAAGCCCCATGGCCGGGGCAAGCTGGAACGCGACAAAGGCCCCGATTCCCCAGAGGATACCGTCCTGCGCCCTGATCTGGCGGCCAAAATGCTCGGCGAGCGCAAAGCCCGCGACCAATATCAGGCCATAACCCGCATAGATCAGCCCGGTGAACAGCACCGTGAGCCCGTTGCGCATCAGGGCCGAGCCATCGCCCCCTTCGTCGGTGTGATCTTGCGCGCCCTCACCCTCTGCGTGGTCGTGGCCTGCTTCGGCAGTGCCCTCGCCAACCCCGGCGAAATGCACCAGCGCACCCGTTTCATATTCTTCGCCCAGAAGGATCAACTCCTGCACGAATGCGAAATGCAGCAGGGCGCCAAGCAACCCCGCTGCAAAGCCGGCGATCAGCCCGCCGGCCAGCATACGTTGAATCATCAGTTGGACCGTCAGCCCGCCTTAGTGGCAGGGGAACCCGGTCGCGTGGCGCATGTCATGCGCGGCGTCGTGCAGCGTCGCCGACTGGGCATGGCCCGCGACGAACATCACGGTGGCGCCGATCAGGGCCACGAACAGAATGGACATGAGACCCGTGGAGGTCTTGGCGGCGGTTTGGTTCAGCGCGTTCATCTTTCTCTCCTTGCCGTCACACCCGACGGCGTTCGCGTTGCCTTCACGCATGGCCGGTCTCCTGACTTGCGGGTCTTCACAGCTTTCCGCCTTCCCGGAGATGACCCCCAGTGGCCGTTGGAAAGCCGCTCGCCGCTCACAGTCGCGGGGGCGGTTGGGGCTTTGGGTGCCGCCTTTGGTCCACCCTTCCCCATTCCCGTTTCGGTCCGGACGCTTTGCGCCTGTCGGACACCATGCATATCCCATGTGCCAGCAAGCATGCCGTCCGGTCAAGGCGGATTAACGCCATGAAGGGTGCGGATTGCGACCTTTCAACCCGGAATGCGCGCGATCGCCTTTTCCCGCAGCGACCCGAGCGGGCGCGCATCGGCAAGATTGCCGTCCTGCGATGCGGAATAGAGCCGCAGAAAGACCACAAGATTCGGGATATCCGCTTCGGTAATTTCTCCGAAAAGGTAGGCCGTCTTGCCTGCCGCCCGGAACGAGACCGTCGAGGGTCGCATACAGCCCGACATGCAGTCGACCTCTTGCAGGTCCGCATTGTTGCCGATTGCCGCCCGCATGCGTTTGGCCAATCCGCTCTGCCCCGCTGGGCAGGAGCGGCAGACAGTGACGGTAACGCCGCTCATCGTCCCTCGGCCAAGGGCCCGAGCAGGATCAGCGCCGGACCATCGGCCGCCTCTTCGGCGATCAGAGCCTCCATCGTTGCCAGTGTGCCACGTACGATCATTTCCGCAGGCGTAGAGACGCTTTCGGCCAGAAGTGCCGGAGTTTCAGCCGACATGCCCGCCCCCTGCAACCGGTGTGCCAGTTCGGCGAACGTGCGCTTGCCCATGAAGATCACGGTCGTCGCCGTCGGATCGGCAAGGGCGGCAAGGTTCAGGTCCTCCGGCAAGGCGCCCGTCACGTCGTGCCCGGTCACGAATTGCACCCGCCGCGCCGTCAGTCGCCGCGTCAGTGGGATACCCGCCGCCGCCGCCGCTGCCATGGCCGAGGTCACGCCGGGGATGATCTCATAATCGATCCCTGCCTCGCGGCAGGCGATGATCTCTTCTTCCAGCCGACCGAACAGCCCGCTATCGCCGGATTTTAATCGCACAACCCTCGCGCCGGATTTCGCATAGTCGACCAGAAGGCGGCTCACATGGTCCTGCTTGGGCGAGGCGCGGCCAGCGCGCTTGCCGACGCCGACCATATCCGCCCCCTCGCGCGCCTTGGCAAGGATCGGGCCAGAGGAGAGATCGTCGAACAGGACCGCATCGGCCCTTTGCAACCGATCGACCGCCTTTAGCGTCAGGAGTTCCGGATCGCCGGGCCCGGATGACACGAAACTCACGAACCCCGTCATGTCGCCTCCGCGATCAGATGAAAGAAGGTGCCGGTGGCATGGCCCCGGCGCGACCCGGTTTCGGGCACGGTATCGCCATTCGCATCGACGACCCGCGCCAGCGCCATATCGGGCTGGTCGAGAATCGTCGAGTAGTGAAATTCATGGCCACGCAGCCGCGCGCCCGGCCCGTGCCCGGGCACGGGCGCGGACAGTTCGGCCAAGCGGTAACCGAGATGCATCTTGCGTTTCTCGTATGAGGTGACGAGACCTAACAGCCCGGCCATTTCATGCCGCACACCTTCACGGTCGATGATCGCGGCCCCCATGGCCATGTAGCCACCGCATTCGCCATGCACTGGCCGGGTTTCGGAGAACTGTCTCAAACCTTGCCGAAACCGCGCTGCCGCTGCCAGTTCACCACCATGCAGTTCTGGATATCCACCCGGTAGCCAGCAGCAATCAGCACTCTCATCCGGCGCTTCATCGGCCAGCGGCGAGAACGGCAGAATCTCAGCCCCCGCCGCCCGCCAGCCGTCGAGAAGATGCGGGTAGACGAAGGAGAACGCAGCATCGCGGGCCAAGGCAATCCGTTGCCCCGGAGGTATGACCGCAACCGGTCCAGAGCCGACGAGCCGCGTGCCAGCTGCGGCCACCCGTATTGCGTCAAGATCGACATGCGCCGCCACGAACTCAGCCGCGTCGGCGATGATCCGGTCCAGTTCCGGCGTCTCTTCGGCCTGCACCAGCCCCAGATGCCGCTCCGGCACTTCGATCGAGGCCCGGCGCGGCAAGGCTCCAAAGACACGGATGCCCACCGCTTCCATCCCCACCCGCACCAGGGCCTCATGCCGGGGCGAGGCGACGCGGTTCAGCACCACCCCCGCCACGCTCACATCCTGCCGCATCTGCGAAAACCCAAGCGCCACGGCGGCGGCCGACTGTGCCTGACCCGACACATCCAGAACCAGCACGACCGGCCAGCCGGTCAGCGCCGAAAGATCCGCCGAGGCGCCGGTGCCGGATTCGCCGGCCTGCGCGACCCCGTCAAAAAGCCCCATCGAGCCCTCGGCCAGCACCAGATCGGCGCCATCCGCCGCCCCGATAAGCCCGGAAATCCGGTCTTCGCCCATCGCCCAGGTATCAAGGTTCACTGAAAACCGGCCTGACGCTGCGCGGTGAAAAGCAGGGTCTATATAGTCCGGCCCGGACTTGAAGGGCTGCACCTCAAGTCCGGCAGCCCGGAACGCCCCCAGAAGCCCCAGCATTAGCGTCGTCTTGCCGGTCCCCGACGCAGGAGCAGAAATGATCAGCCCGTCAGGTATCACCACGCCTCCCACTTTCTGTCTGGAAATACTCTCGGGGGGTACGGGGGGCAGACAGCCCCCCGCTTCGGTCGGCCCGCCCCAGGCGGGACGAAATCAAAGGGGTCACGTCCCCGTCTCCGGAAAGCGCGGATCAGTACCGACGGGCCTATAACGGCGATCGTAATCGCCCGCATAGAGCCTGCTTTCGTCAAAATCTTCCGCACCGATGGAGCGGCCGACAAAGATCAGCGCCGTGCGCTCCATCTCGGTGCCGACCGCCGTTTCCAGCGTCTCCAAAGTCGCCCGCACGATGCGCTGATCGGGCCAGCTTGCCCGCCAGATCACCGCGACCGGGCAGTCGGCACCGTAATGCGGGGTCAGCTCGGCCACCACCTTCTCCAGCACATGGACAGACAGATGGATCGCCAGCACCGCGCCGGTCCGGGCGAAGTTTTCCAGCGTCTCGCCCGGTGGCATAGAGGTCGCCCGGCCCGAGGTCCGGGTCAGCACGACCGACTGCACCACGCCCGGCAGGGTCAGTTCCGCGCCCAAAGCCGCCGCGCCCGCAGCGAAAGACGGCACGCCCGGCGTCACGTCATAGGGAATATCCAGCTCACGCAACCGGCGCAGCTGCTCACCCATCGCCGACCAGACCGACAGGTCCCCCGAATGCAGCCGCGCCACATCATGGCCCGCCTCATGCGCCGCGCTGATCTCGGCAATGATCTCATCGAGTGACAAGGGGGCCGTATTGACAATTTTCGCCCCCTCGGGGCAATGGCCCAGCACCGCCTCGGGCACCAAAGATCCGGCATAGAGACAGACCGGGCAAGACGCGATCAGGTCGCGGCCGCGCAGTGTCAGAAGGTCGGGGGCGCCCGGTCCGGCGCCGATGAAATGCACAGTCATTCGTCTCTCCCCATTGCGATGGCGGCCGTGGCCAGCCCGTCGCCAGATACCACACGCGGCCCCAGAAGCCGTGCCCCCGGCCCGGCGGCAGCCAGAGCCGCCGCCTCGGCCACCGATCCCGTGCCAAAGCGTTCGGCCACTTTCGCCGATTGTGTCAGCACCACTTCTGCCGCCAGTGCCTCACGTCCAAAACCGCAGATCACAAGCCCCAGTTCGGCGGCCAAAGCCTGCGCCACCGGCGCATCGACCTTGACCGAAGCGCTCGCCAACAGCTCTGCCCCGCCGCCCGCGCGTTCCAGCGCATCCATGAGCGAGGCCACGGTCGCCGCCCCGCGAAATCCGATCCCCGCAACCCTCATCTGGTGACACTCCACTGCACCACGGGCCGCGCCGGTTCCCAGCCGCGCAGGCGGCCTAGCGGCGCCGCGCTGGCAATCTCGATCCGCATCAGACTGCCGCCCTTTTCGGCATGGTAACGGGCCAGCAAGGCCTCGGACTCGATCGTCACCGCGTTGACGACCAGCCGCGAGCCTTCGGGCATCGCTGTCCATACAGTCTCTATTCGAGCCGAATTCGCCCCGCCGCCGATGAAAACCGCATCCGGTTTCGGCAGGTCTGCCAAGGCGGCGGGCCAATCCGCCTCTGTCACCTTCAGCCGGTGGCCGATCCCGAAGGCCGTCGCATTCGCCCGCACATTGGCCGCTCGGTCCGCCCGGCTTTCCACGGCCTCGGCCCGCGCCCCGGCTGCGGCAAGGCACCATTCGACCGCGACCGACCCCGAGCCCGCGCCCAGATCCCACAGCACCTCACCCGGACCCGGCGCCAGCGCCGACAGCGTCAGCGCCCGGACCGGACGCTTGGTCATCACCCCGTCCGAGGCGAAGAGTTCATCCGGTAGGCCCGAGGCACGCGGCAGGCCCGCCGCTCCCTCAGCGGCAATCGCCACCGCGACCGGATAGGCGGCGTCTGCGATGTCGAACCCCTCCGCAGTTGCCGCGCGGATGCGTTCCGAAGGCCCGCCGAGCGATTCCAGCACCGTCACGTGCGACGCCCCGAACCCCTTTGTCACCAGCCAGTCGGCCAGCGCCGTCACCGCCGCCCCGTCCCGCAGCAGACAGATCGCCCGCACCCCACGTGCCAGAACCGGGACCAACCGTTCGAACGGGGCGGCGTGAAGGCCAAGGCAAATCGCCTCTTCCAACCGCCAGCCCAGTCGCGACGCGGCCAGCGCAAAGGTCGAGGGCGCCGGATGCGACACCCATTCGCCGGACGAAAGATGCGCAGACAGCGACCCGCCCGCGCCGAACCAGAACGGATCGCCTGAGGCCAGAACTACGACTTTTCTGCTCTTTTCCGCCAAAACAGGGTCTATTTTGAGCGGCACCGGCCATTCCCGGCCACGCGAACCCGCACCGACCAGTTCCAGATGCCGCGGCCCGCCAAAGATGATTTCGGCCGTGTCCAGCGCGACACGACTTGCATCGGAAAGCCCGGCATGACCATCTGCGCCCAGACCAATGATCGTCAACCACGGATCAGACATGACGCGCGTCCTTCTTCTCGGCGGCACCAGCGAGGCGAGCCAGTTGTCCCGTCATTTCGCCACCCATAGGGTGGACGCGGTCTTTTCCTATGCCGGGCGCACCGATACCCCCGTCGAACAGCCGCTGCCGACCCGAGTCGGCGGCTTTGGCGGCGCTGACGGCCTTGCTGCCTATCTGAGCGCTGAAAGCATAACCCATGTGGTAGATGCGACCCATCCCTTCGCGGCTCAGATGAGCCGGAATGCAATTTCTGCCTGTGCAGACACGAACACGCCGCTTTGCGCCTTCGAGCGTAAGCCGTGGGAAGCGGGCGAGGGTGATGATTGGACCCATGTCCCCGACCTCGCCGGTGCGGTCGCCGCTTTGCCCGAGGAACCCTCGTGCATTTTCCTCGCCATCGGCCGCCAGAACCTTGGGGCTTTCGCCGTGAAGCCCTGGCATCACTACGTCCTGCGGCTGGTCGATGCGCCGCAGGGCAAGCTGCCCCTGCCGGATGCCGAGGCGGTGATCGCGCGCGGCCCCTTCACAGAGGATGGCGACCGGAAGCTGCTGAAATCCCGCCGGGTGAACCTGATCGTGGCGAAGAACTCGGGCGGCAGCGGGGCGCGGGCCAAGCTCGATGCCGCGCGCAGCCTCGGCCTGCCGGTGATCCTGATCGACCGGCCAGCCCTGCCGCCGCGCCGCACCGCGCGGAGCGTGGCGGAGGTTATGGCCTTTCTCGCTCACCGCGCCGACCTCGGCGTATAGACGAAGCGGCCGATACGGCGCGTGTCGCGGTTGCCGACGATCACGACCGTGCGCATGTCGGCCATCTCAGGCGTTGCCTCGGCAAGCGTCACGGTGTTCAGCGCCTCATCCGGTGTCGTGACGGCGCGGGCGAAGGAAATCAGCGTTTCGCCGCCCGCCTCTTCGCGCAGGATCTCCAGCGCGCGGGCGAATTGATGCGGGCGGCTTTTGGAGCGCGGGTTGTAGAAGGCCATGGCGAACCCGGCCTGCACCGCGAGGCGCAGGCGGTGTTCGACCAGATCCCACGGCTTGAGATTGTCCGAAAGATTAATCGCGCAGAAGTCGTGGCCCAGAGGCGCCCCAAGCCGCGCGGCGGCGGCCAGCATCGCGGTGATGCCGGGCAGAATACGGATGTCGTAGATCCCGGGGTCCGGGCGCTGTTCCAGCGCCTCGAAAAGCGCGGACGCCATGGCAAAGACGCCGGGATCGCCGGAGGAGACGATTACCACCCGCTTGCCCTCCGCCGCCATGTCGAGCGCATGACCGGCGCGGTCCAGTTCCACCCGGTTATCGGACGGGTGCAGGGTCAGCCCCTCGCGCGGGGCCACGCGGGCGACATAGGGAATGTAGCCGACCACATCGGTTGCCCCGGCGAGGGCCGCGCGGACCTCATCGGTCACAAGCGCCTCGTCCCCCGGGCCAAGGCCCGCAACCGCGATCCAACCGCTCATGGCCGCCGCCCCTGTCCGTGCACCACCGCGATGGAGAAATAGGGTACCTTGGCGGGCGCCTCGCTGATCCGATGAACGCGCTGGTCGGTCATCGTGCCGCGTTCCACCAGCCAGGCGGTCTCCAGCCGCCCGGCAGCGGTCAGGCAACGCTTCAGCTTGTCCAGATTGCGGCCGATCTTCATCACCACCAAAGCATCGGTGTCGCGGATGCGGCGGGTCAGTTCCTCCTCGCCCATCGTCGCCGTCACCACGGTCAGCACGTCATCGCCCCAGGTGATCGGCTCGCCGGTCGCGGTCCAGCAGCCGGACATGCCGGTGATGCCGGGAATGACCTCCACGGTGCTGGCTTCGCGCAGCCGCGTGTAGAGATGCATGAAGCTGCCATAGAAGAACGGATCGCCCTCGCAGAGGACCAGAACCGTCTCTGTTTCGGCCAAAACGGCCAATTTTTCGGCCCAGACCTCGTAGAACTCCGCCATCACCCGGTTGTATTCGGGATCGGAGAAATGGATTTCGGTCGTCACCGGGTATTCCATCGGATATTCGATGGCATCCGGGCGCAACATGCCATTGACGATCTTGCGCGCCTGGCCCTCATAGCCCGCCTTGCGGAAATAGGCGATATGGGTCGAAGAGCGCACAAGCCGGTCGGCCTTCACACTCATCAGATCGGGGTCGCCAGGACCGAGGCCGACGCAGATGACCTTGCCCATGCTCATTCCTTCCGGCTGGCGAGCGCGTTGACGGCGGCGACCGTGATCGCCGATCCGCCAAGTCGGCCCTTCACGATGACGGAAGGTACGGGCAGGACCGCCATCAGCGCATCCTTGGATTCGGCAGCGCCCACAAAGCCGACCGGGCAGCCGATGATCGCCGCCGGGCGCGGGCAGGCGGGGTCTTCCAGCATGTTGAGAAGGTGGAAGAGTGCTGTCGGCGCATTGCCGATGGCGACGACGGCCCCCTCCAGATGCGGCCGCCACAGTTCCAGCGCGGCGGCAGAGCGGGTATTGCCCATCTCCTTCGCCATCCCCGGCACGCGCGGGTCTTGCAACGTACAGATCACCTCGTTACCGGCGGGCAGACGGGGCCGAGTGATCCCCTCGCTGACCATGCGCGCATCGCAAAGGATCGGCGCACCGGCTTCAAGCGCTGCCCGGGCGGCGATGGCCATGCCGGGGGAGAAGCGGACATGTTCCTCAAGTCCCACCATCCCGGCGGCATGGATCATGCGGACGACGACGACCTCCTCTTCGGGGGTGAAGCGGGCAAGGTCGGCCTCGGCCCGGATCGTGGCGAAGCTTTCAAGGTAAATCGCGGCGCCGTCGGTCTGGTAGCTATGTGGCATGTTCGGTCTCGGTCAGAAGGGCGGGATTGGCAGTAAGCGTCGCGGGGATTAGTCCGGTCAGCGACGGGGTATCGGCGGCGGTGCCCATCCGGATCAGATCGACGCTGCCATCGGCCCGCCCGACCAGCACCAGCGGTGCGGGCGTGGGATGGGCGCAGCCCTTGGCGCAGCCCGAAACATGCAGCCGCGTGCCGGGCGCCAGCGAAGGGCAAAGCGCCTGCGCCAGCGGCCGTGTGGCGATCAGCGCCTGCGGACAGCCGGGCGCACCGGTGCAGGCGGTCACGCGCAGCATCGGGTCGGCGGGATCGGTGATCAGGCCGGGAATGCGCGGCGCTTCTGCCGCACCTTCGATCAGGATCATGCGCCAGGGCGTGACACGGAGTGGACCGATTTCAGCAAGAACAGACACTGTTTCGGCGGTCATCTGGCCGAATTCGAACCCGACGAGGAAACCCTGCGGCAACAGCCCTGGCAGGGGGGCCGCAGCAGCGGCGCGCGGCAGCGCCGGGATCTCGGTGAAGGCGTCCGGCAGCGTGGCACCCCGGGCAAGATGCGCCGCCATGCGGCCGCGGCCTTCGGGTGCACCGCCGGTTTCTAGGAACCATTCCGCGAGCCGGAGTGCCAGCCGCGCCGCCGTCGCGGGCGTCGCCTCGGTGCCGGTGGCAGCACCATCGGCGCGCACCAAAAGCCCGCCGCCGGGGCCGCGTTCGATGCGGATATCGGCGGAGGTCTCGGACAGGACCGGCTCGGCACCGCAATCGACGGCATAACCGAACTTGCCGGGCGTTGCCGGGGCGTCCGGGTGGCTAAGCGCCTCGGTCAGCGACCGGACGACCTCCTGCACCCCGTCGTCTTCCTGCCAATAGGGCGTGACGGTGATGTTGCGGCGGCTCTCGGCCTCGGTCGTCTCGTCGATCACGCCGAGGGCGGAAAGGCCCTCAATCAGCGGTCCGTGCGACGCCTCGGCGACTCCGCGGAGCTGGACATTGGCGCGGGCGGAAAGGTCGATGAGCCCGTTGCCAAAGCGCGCCGACAGGTCCGCGATGCCCTTGGCCTGTTCCGGCGTCAGCCGGCCGCCGCGCGGGCGCACGCGGACGACGAGGCCATCGCCCGACATCATCGGACGCAGGGCGCCGGGGCACCAGCCCTTGATGACCGGATCGCTCACTGCCCCGCCTCCATCGCGATAGAGTTGCGGCGGGTGATCCAGAGCCCGGCATCGCGGAGCGCCGCGAAACGGTCGCGCATCGCCTGCAGGGCGGCGGGGTTCTCGGTTTCCATGAAGGCCACGACCTCGTCGCGGCCCAAGGTCGCCTCGTGGTAGAGGTCGAAGAGATGCGCCGGAACCGCGCGGGCGAGATGGGCGAAGGCCGCCATATGATCGAGCGTTGCCGCAATCTCGGCCGCGCCGCGGAAGCCGTGGCGCATCATGCCATCGGCCCAGTTCGGGTTCGCCGCGCGGGCCCGGACGACACGGCCGATCTCTTCCGGCAGGGTCCGCGCACGGGGCGCATCTGGCCTTGTCGCGTCGAGATGGTAGAGCGCGGGCGCCGCGCCGCCGAGCCGTGCCACGGCGGCAGCGAACCCGCCCTCATGCGCGGCATAGTCGGAGGCCAAGAGCAGGTCGGTCTCGGCCAGGTCCTGGACATGGACGAAGCCGTTCGCGCCCTTCACCTTTTCTTCCAGCGCCGCGCGGGCGTGTTGCGCGGTGCCGGTCGCGTCAATGGCCCATTCGGAGCCCGCAAGCCAGGCCTCGCCGGCAGCCGCTTGTCCTTCGGGACCGTAATCCTCGATCGCCTCGCCCATGGCGAGGCCATAAAGCCCCGGCTTCGGTCCGAAGACGCGGGGTGTGGCGCGCAGATAGGGGTTGTCCTCGGGCGCTTCCTCGCGCTCCGCCAATGCGCCCGCAGCGGCTTCGAAAAGCTGGGCCAACCCTGGAAATACGTCTCTGAACAGGCCGGAAACGCGTAAAGTCACGTCGATCCGCGGGCGGCGGAGAAGGGCGAGGGGGATGACCTCGAAGCCCGAAACACGCTCGGATCCCTCGTCCCATTTCGGGGCGAGGCCCGCAAGATGCAGGGCCATCGCGAATTCCTCGCCCGCCGTGCGCATCGTCGCTGATCCCCAAAGGTCGATGACCAGCGATTTCGGCCAGTCGCCGTGGTTCTGCAGGTGGCGGCGCAAAAGCTCCTCCGCCAGTTTCACGCCCTGCGCATGGGCGGCGCGCGACGGTACGGCGCGGGGATCGGTGGTGAAGAGGTTGCGGCCCGTGGGCAGCACGTCGGAGCGGCCACGGAAGGGGGAGCCGGAGGGGCCGGCCTCGACACGGGCCCCGTTCAGCGCTGCGATCAGGCCCGCGCGTTCCTCGGCGCCGCATTGGCCGGTACCGAAGATGTGGAGGCCATCGCCATATTGGCTTTCCTTGATGTCGCAGACGAAGCGGTCGATGCGGGTGATCGCCTCGGCGGGCGAGGCATCCTCGGGGATGCCGAGATCGTCCTCGACGCCGCGTCCCTTCGCCTCATCCCGGATCGCGGCGATCAGCCGGTCGCGGCGGGCGGGGTCGAGCCCGTCGGCGGTGGAGTATTCGTCAAGCAGCCGTTCGAGCCGGGTCAGATCCTCCGGCACAGCGCTGTCCACCAGAGGCGGAGGCAGGTGGCCTATGGTGACAGCGCCGATCCGGCGCTTGGCTTGCGCGGCCTCGCCCGGGTCGTTGACGATAAAGGGGTAGATGACCGGCAGGGCGCCGGTCAGCGCCTCGGGCCAGCAATCGGCGGATAGAGCGACCGATTTGCCCGGCAGCCATTCGAGCGTGCCATGCGCGCCGATGTGAACGAGCGCATGGAGGCTCTGCGACCGGAGCCAGAGGTAGAAGGCGACATAGGCATGTCGCGGTGTGCGCGAAAGGTCGTGGTAATCGTCGGCCCGTGTCGTGACCTCTCCGCGTTCGGGTTGCAGGGCGACGACTGCCTTGCCCCTTCGGATCGCGTGAAAACGGAAATGGCCGTCCGTGACCGAAGGGTCGGTGGCAGGATCGCCCCAGGCGGCAAATAGGGCATCCTTCAGCGGGGCAGGTAGGGACAAAACAGTGTCTATATAAGCCGAAACGGACCATTCCAGCGTTTCCGCCGTAAGGGACTGACCAAGGTCCTTGCCCGCTTTCACGTCAAGGTTTCCGTCGGCAAGGGCCGAAAGGATGCCTTCTGCTGAGGCCAGCGCATCGAGGCCCACAGCATGGGCCAACTGATGCACCTTGCCGGGATAGGTAGAGAGGATCAGCGCGACGTTGCGGTCAGGCGCGGGCGTCATCGAAAGACGGTGCCAGCCCGCCACGCGGTCGGCCACGGCGGTAATGCGGTTCGGGTCGGCGCGGTGGGCGAAGCGAGAGAATTGCAGGTCCGGGTCGCGGCGCCCGGGGCTCTTGAAGCTGGCGATGCCCGCGAAGATCCGGCCATCGACCTCGGGCAGGACGACATGCATGGCGAGATCGGCGGGCGAGAGCCCGCGTTCCGCCTCGGCCCAGTCCTTTTTCCGCGCCGTCGAGAGGGCGACCTGAAAGACCGGGCAGCCCGGCGCGTCGAGCGGCGAGGCGGAGCCATCCGCACCTTTCGCCGAAAAGGCCGTCGCATTGACGATGGCGGCGGGAGCCAGCCGGGTGAGTTCGGCGCGCAGCCACGCGGCGGCGGAAGGGTCCTTCAGCGAGGCGGCATAGGCGCCGATGGCGGTAAAGCCGCGTTCCTCCAGCGCCGCGATCAGCGCGTCGACCGGGTCGGTATCGGCGGAGGTCAGGTAGGAGCGGTAGAAGGTGACAACAGCCAAGGGCCGGTCGGAAGTTTCGGGTGCCGGGGCAACGCCCTTGCCGGGCAGGTACCAGCCGAAAGCGGGCACCGTCTTGTCGCCGATCACCGGGCCGGCATAAAGGCCCGCCGCCAGCGCCATCTGCTGCAGGGCCGCCTGCGCTGCCACCGCACCGCCTGCGTCGCAAAGCGCTTGCAGCCGGCGCAGGGTCGATTTCGGCAGGGTGGACAACTCATCGAGCCGCGCGTCTTCCCGTCCGTCTGCGGGCAGCACCGCGAGTGCGATACCGTTGCGCCGGGCGAGGTCCTGCACCTGGGCCAGGCCATATGGCCAGTAGCTTTCGCCGCCGATCAGGCGGATGAGAATGCCCTTGGCGCCGGACAGGGTCTGTTCGGCATAGGTGTCGACCGACAGGGGATGTCGCAGGGCCACAAGGTTTGCCATCCGCACGGTCGGCAGACCGCCCGCCGCCCGATGCCAGCCCGCCGCGAAAGCGCCAAGGTCGCTGTCGGAAAAGGACAGCACCACCAGTTCGGCCGGGTCCTGACCCAGGTCGAACGGGGTGTCTGTTTCCTCCAGCCCATGGCTTTCGCGGAAGACGACATGCATGACAGATCAGGCCCCTACGGTTTCCGGCAGCAGAACCGCGCGGATCGCCGCCGGATCGACATCGTCATGCTCGCCAATCACCACGAGTTTTGATGCACGAGGCGTATCTCCCCAGGGTTTGTCGTACTGGGCACGGATGCGCGTCCCCACGGCCTGCACCAGCATCCGCATCGGCTTGCCGGTGACGGCAACATAGCCCTTTACCCGCAGGATGTTCTGTTCCCGCGCCAGCCGCACGATGGCGGCTTGCAACGCCTCGGGATTGGCCACCTCGGGCAGGTCGATGACCACCGTATCGAAATCGTCGTGTTCGTGGTCGTCATGCCCGTCGTGATGCGAGGGGCGGGCGTCGAGGTCGTCCTCGGCGGCCGCATTCAGCCCGAGGATCACGGCGGGGTCGATGCGGCCTTCCTCCATCGCAAGGATCGGCAGCTTGCGCGGCGCCTCGGCCTCGATCGCCGCACGGGCGGCGGCAAGGCCGGCCTCGCCCGCCAGATCGGCCTTCGACAGAAGCACGATATCGGCGCAGGAGATCTGGTCCTCGAAAACTTCCGACAGAGGCGTCTCGTGGTCGATGCTGTCATCGGCCTCGCGCTGGGCCTGAACCGCATCGACATCGGGCGCGAACCGGCCCGCCGCGACCGCCTCGGCATCGGCCAAAGCGATGACGCCGTCGACGGTGATG
The DNA here is from genome assembly GCF_029961185.1 of Albidovulum aestuarii. Lineage (GTDB taxonomy): Bacteria > Pseudomonadota > Alphaproteobacteria > Rhodobacterales > Rhodobacteraceae > Albidovulum > Albidovulum aestuarii. The sequence goes on from NZ_JASBQQ010000006.1 coordinate 29,274, forward strand.
CGCGAGCGGATCGCAGGCCAGTCGAAGGCCTTCAGAAGCGGCTTCGGCAATGCGAGGCCCGAGGTTTCGATCAGGATATGATCGGGGCGCTCTGGCAGGGCCATCAGAGCCTCGATCGTCGGGATGAAATCGTCGGCGACGGTGCAGCAGATGCAGCCATTGGCCAGCTCGACGATATTCTCGGCCGGGCAGTTCTCATCGGCGCAAGATTTCAGGATATCGCCATCGACGCCCACGGTGCCGAATTCGTTGACCAGCACGGCCAGACGCTTGCCCTGCGGGTTCTGCATCAGGTGACGGATCAGCGTGGTCTTGCCCGCGCCGAGAAAGCCGGTGATGACGGTGACGGGGATCTTGTTGAGGTCGGACATTCAGGACTCCATCGGGGGAATGCGGGCAAGGCTTTGTTTGCGGAAGATCACCGGACGGTCCCGCCATGGCACGATACCGTCGGTCGTTGCGGCATAGGCGGCGACACCGGAGAGGATATCGGCGACATGTTCGTCCGGATTGAGCCCGCGATAGACATAGGACCAGCGACCGGGGCCGGAAATCGCGATGTTGCAGCCGTGATCGCAGGCCGACAGGCATTCGACCGGCACGATGCGGACGCCATCCGGCGCGCCTTCGGCCTGAAGCGCCTCCAGAAGCCGGGCGCCGGGGCGTACCTCGTCATCCGGGATGGACTGACCCATCCGGCAGGTCGTGCAGACATGAAGTGTTACGGTCACGGGTCGCCGGTCCTTCCATTTCGCGGAAAGGGGCGGGCCTGCGGGGGGCGTCACATTGCCCCGAGCCGGTCGCGGAATCCCCCGTCCGCCGTCACATTCCTTCGCTGGCAGGTCTCCCGGCTTGCGGATGTCGGAGCCTGACGGCCCCGGCGGCCCCACCCCCTTCCCGGCGTCCTGCCAGTGGGATCGGGGGGCCTCTCCGGTCACGGTCGCGGGGGCGGCTGCGCTTCGGCCCCGGACCATGTGTGGTCGCAAAGCCTGTCGCATTCCCTCTTCGCCTGCCTTAGGCAGGAACCAGCGCACCTCTCCTGAGGCATTGACGCGCATCTTGTCAAGCAAACACGGGCAGACATGGACGACAGCGAAGCCCCGACGCACAGGAACGACCCGGCAGGCGCCACCGGCGGCATCTTCGCGACCGCGCACCGGCCGATGTTTCTGCTGGCGGCCCTTTGGGCCGTTACCGTGATCGTCTGGCGCTACCGGGGCGAATCGGGTGGGCCGGTAGCAGATGCGCTGGGTTCGCCCGTTCTCTGGCACGCGCATGAGATGATTTTCGGCTTCGCGGGCGCGGCCTTTGCCGGTTACACGCTGACCGCCGCGCCAAGCTGGAGTCGCCGCGCCCCCGCCTCAGGTTTGCCCGTCGCCGTGTTGACCGTGCTCTGGATCGTGACCCGGATCGCGATTGCCGGAGTGACCGGGCTACCGCTGATGCCGATCGCCCTGATCGCCACCGCCTTCTTCGTCTGGCTTGCAGCACTTCTCGCGGGTGAGGCGATTTCGGGCCGGTCGGCCAAGGGCGCGCTTCAGGCTGTGTTCGCGGTGCTGCTCGGCGTGGCCGATCTGGCCATGATCCTCGGTCTGGCCGAACCCCGCGCCGCCATCCTGATCTTCGCGCTGGTCCTGTCGGTGATAGGGGGGCGTATGGTTCGAGCCCTTACCGAGAACCGGGTTCTGTCCGAAGGGGCGGCCCCGATCCCGCAGGCGGCGATCGCCGGGTATCTGGGCGCGACCGGCATTGTCGCCGCGCTGGTTGCGGACGCCACCGGCGCAGCGGCGATTGCCGGCGCCGCGCTGGTGATCGCGGCGGGGGCAGAGGCGCTGCGGTTGTTCCAGTGGCAGCGGGCAGCGGTGCGCCACGATGCGCTGGTCCTGATGCTGCATCTCGGCTTTGTCTGGCTGCCGGTTGGCCTCGCACTGACCGGTCTGGCGCTGCTGGGCGTTGAGGTTCTTGCCGCGCCCGATGCCCTTCACGCGCTGACCGCAGGGGCGATGTCCTGCCTGATCCACGCCGTCGCTGCCCGCGCCGTCGCCCGGCGGACTCCGGAACGGTTGGTCGCGCGATGGCCCGGCATCATTGCCTTTGCCTTTGTCTGGCTCGCGGCCTGCCTGCGTCTGGCGGAAGGGAGCTTTCTTGCGCTCAGCCCGTCGGCGGCGATGCTTTGGGTGGTGGGATGGTCCACTTATCTGATCACGCTGATCCCGAGCCTGCGCGGTGCACCACAGCGCCCGGTCTTCAGCGGGCCGCGTGCATGATGCAGCTCTCGCCATTGTCCGCACAATCGCCTATTGAACCCCGACCCGAGACCAGAAGGGACATGCCATGACCACGCCAGTGAATGACGCCGAACGCCACGCCCAGAAGATGGCCAAGAAGAAGGCCGCGCGCGACAAGATCATGGCGACGAAGGAGGGCGAGAAGGGCCTTATCATCGTCCATACAGGGGCCGGCAAGGGCAAGTCCTCATCCGGTTTCGGAATGATTCTGCGCTGCATCGCGCATGAGATGCCCAGTGCGGTCGTGCAGTTCATCAAGGGCGCGTGGTCCACCGGCGAACGCACGCTGATCGAGGCCAACTTCGGCCATCTCTGTCAGTTCTACGCGATGGGCGAGGGCTTTACCTGGGAAACCCAGGACAAGACCCGCGACATCGCTGCCGCCCGCAAGGGTTGGGAGAAGGCCAAGGAACTGATCCGGGATGAGAGGAACCGGATGGTGCTGCTCGATGAGATCAACATCGCGCTCCGCTACGATTATCTGGATGTGGCCGAGGTGGTGGCCTTCCTGAAAGATGAAAAGCCGGCAATGACCCATGTCGTGCTGACGGGCCGCAACGCCAAGGAGGAACTGATCGAGATCGCTGACCTCGTGACCGAGATGACGCTGATCAAGCATCCGTTCCGTTCGGGGATCAAGGGCCAGAAAGGGGTCGAGTTCTGATGGCGCCCAAACGTCTTCTGACCGAGTTCGGCATGGGCACCAGCCTGCGCCGACAGGACTATACCGAGGCCGCAGTACGGGCCGTGAAAGACGCGCTCTGGCACAATTCGATCAATTTGGCCGAGCTGTTCGGGCGACCCAAGGGTGACATGCTGATTGATGTCGAGATCGGCGTTCAGGCCCCGGACAGGGTCGATTCCACCGCAATCCTTGCGGTTTTCCCCTATGGCCAGCCGAAGGTAACGGTGGTGAAGGGTGGGCTTGATGTCCCCCGTGCCGATGGCCGCAATCCAACGGTGATCGCCAATGCCGCCATTTCCGTTTCGCTGGAGATGGGCGCATGAGCGATCAACGGTTCATCATTGAAATGGGCATGGGCAACGATCAGTACGGGCAGGATTACCAGAAGGCCGCCCGACGCGCGATCGAGGATGCGATCCGCCATTCCTCGATCCCCTTGTTCGACGCGCTCGACCTCGACCATGCAGCGATGCGGGTTCAGGTCACGGTCGGTGTGCAGAACCCCGATGCGATCGACTGTGCAGCTCTCACTGCTTGCCTGCCCCGCGGCAGAGTGACAGTTACAACCGCGCATGGCGGTCTCAATGTTACCAATCCCGACAGCGGCAATGTGATCGTAATCGCCACCGCCGCTGTCGAGGCCTTCCTGCCGCATCAGGGCTAAGGCATGACACGGGCGCTGATGATCCAGGGCTGCGGCTCGAACGTCGGAAAGTCGCTTCTGGTTGCGGGGCTTTGCCGGGTGGCGAAACGCCGGGGTCTCACGGTTGCGCCGTTCAAGCCGCAGAACATGTCGAACAATGCTGCCGTCACCATGGACGGGGGTGAGATCGGGCGGGCGCAGGCCTTGCAGGCACTGGCCTGCGGGCTGGAGCCGCATACCGACATGAACCCTGTCCTTCTGAAGCCTGAAACAGATACCGGCGCGCAGGTCGTGGTACAGGGCAAAAGGCTGACCACCGTCCGGGCTAGAGACTATTCTGCCCTGAAACCCCAACTTCTGCACTCTGTGCTTGAGAGTTTCCAGCGCCTGAAAACCGCCCACGACCTCGTCATTGTCGAAGGTGCTGGCAGCCCGGCCGAGGTCAATCTGCGCGCGGGCGACATCGCCAATATGGGCTTTGCACGTGCCGCCAACGTGCCTGTGGTGCTGGCGGGCGATATCGACCGGGGCGGGGTGATCGCCCAGATCGTCGGCACGCAGGCGGTTCTGGACCCCGAGGATGCGGAGATGGTCGCGGGGTTCCTGATCAACAAGTTCCGCGGCGACCCCAGCCTATTCGACGACGGCTACCGGCTGATCGAGGACCGCACAGGCTGGCGCGGTTTTGGCGTGCTGCCCTATTTCAAGGATGCCGCAAAACTGCCCGCCGAGGATGCGCTTGACCTTCGCGGAACCGCCGATGGCGGCCCCCTCAAAATCGCCTGCCTCGCCCTCAGCCGTATCGCCAATTTCGACGACCTCGATCCTTTGAAACTGGAGCCTTCCGTCAGCCTGACCATGGTCCGCGCGGGTGAGCCTCTTCCCGGCGACACGACCCTCGTAATCATCCCCGGTTCCAAATCCACGCGCGGCGACCTCGCCTTCCTTCGCGAACAGGGCTGGGACCTTGACCTTGGCGGCCATATCCGGCGCGGGGGTCATGTTCTGGGGATTTGCGGCGGGTACCAGATGCTTGGGCAAAGCATCGCGGACCCGGAGGGGATCGAAGGCCCGGCAGGCGAAGATAAGGGCCTTGGCCTTCTTGACGTCGCAACCGTGATGACACCGGACAAACGCCTGACCCGCACCCGCGCCATCCACGCGGTGAGCGGTGCGCCGATGGAGGGCTATGAGATCCATATCGGCCGGACTGAGGGACCGGACCGCGCCCGCCCGTTCGCCGTGGTAGACGGCATGCCGGAAGGCGCAACCTCTTCCGATGGTCGCATCTCCGGCAGTTACCTGCACGGCATGTTCACGGGCGATGCGTTCCGCGCCGCGTTTCTCGAACGCCTTGGGGCAGCCTCGACTGCCAGCTACGGAACCGGTGTCGAGGCGACGCTCGACGCACTGGCCGATCACATGGAGGCGCATCTGGATGTCGATGGTCTCCTCGCGCTCGCGCGCTGATCACTTTTTGTCTGAAAATACTCCGGGGGAATTGCCCGGAACGGGCAATGGGCGCAGCGCCCCCACTACCTGTCCAACCAATCCGTTGGCTGGTTTTCCTGCCAGCCAACCCGGTGCAGGAGCGGCGTGTCATCGGTGAATTCCGGCCAGCCAAGGCAAAGATAGGCGCTGAACTCCCACCCTACCGGCACCGCAAACAGGCGCTCTATCTCGGCAGGTTCCAGAATGGACACCATTCCTAACCCGAGGTTTTCCACCCGTGCGGCCAGCCAGAGCGTGTGGATCGCCATCGCGGTCGACTGGTGCAGCGTCTCGGGCATGGTGCGTCGGCCAAGGCCGCGCCCGGCCTTCGGATCGGTCACGGTGAAGACGGCAAGGTGTTCGGGTGCCGCATCGAGGCCCGCGAGTTTTAGCCGCATATATTCCGAGCGGGCGGCATCATCATACTCTGCGGCGGCATTGGCATTGCAGCGTTCGAACTCGTCTCGAATTGCACGGCGTAGTGCCAGATCCTGAACCCGTAAAACGCGCCAGGGTCTCGCATTTCCAACCGAAGGTGCAGCCGACATCGCCATTTTCAGGCGAGACAGGGTCGTTTCAGGCACAGGATCAGTTTTGAAATGCCGCACGTCGCGGCGCCATTTCAGGATACGCTCCAGCGTTCCCGCCTCATCGGTGGTGAACTGCATCAGTCTCCTCCCGCCATCAGGGCGTTGGCGACGCGCGCCCATTCTGCCTCACCTCCCGGCAGGCCGAGACGTATCCAGCCGGTCGAGTAGGGGAATATCCGCGACCAGATATGCGCAAGCGCCAGTCGCTCCTGTGCGACCTGCGCGTCGCCGGTATCATAGAGCCGGAACAGCGCCGTCCCGCCCTGAAAGGTCCAGCCCGCCACTTCGGCCAGCGCGTCCAGTCGCGCGGTTTCTGTCATCAGGCGTGCAGTCGTTTCCAGCGCCCATTGCCGATCGGCCAGTGCGGCGCTTCCCACTTCGATCGCAACACCGGACACCGGCCAAGGCCCGGCCATGTCAGACAGCGCCGCGATATCGGCATCGGCACCCAACACGAAGCCGAGCCTCAGACCCGCCAGCCCGTAGAACTTGCCAAAGGAGCGCAGCACGATCATGCCTTCATGCCCGGCCTGAGACGCCACGGACATCGCGGGATAGGGATCGGCGAAGCTTTCATCGACGATCAGGCGTCCGACACGGGACGCAAGCGCCAGCACATCCAAGGGCGGCAGATAGCGACCGTCGGGGTTGTTGGGATTGACCAGAACCGCCAGATCGGCCCCGGCAAGGTCTCCCGGTTCTGCAACCTCCTCGACCTGCCAACCTGCCGACCTCAGGGCGGCCGCGTGCTCGTTATAAGTGGGTGCCAGAACCCGCGCGTGACCCGGCGGGTCAAGACGCGGGACTATCTGGATTGCGGCCTGTGCGCCCGCGACAGGCAGGATCGCCGTCTTCGTGCCATAGGCACGCGCGGCGGCGATGCGCAGCCTCTCCATCGCTGCCTTCGTCGGCAAGGTGGTCCATGCGGCAGGGGACAGCCCCGGCAACGGATACGGCACCCGGTTGATGCCGGTAGAAAGGTCGATCCATCCGGCCGCCTGGCCGCCGAACCGCCCGATGGCCCCGTCGAGATTGCCGCCGTGATCTCGCATTGCCCCCATCCCCATCAGATCGACGCCGATACTGCGACCATCAGCGCCAGCGCAATCATCGCATAGCGGTAAGAGGCAAGGCCGCGCGAAATGTCCTCTGGCGTGGGATCGGGCGCGCCTTCGTTTACCCAGGACTCATCAGCAACACGGTCGCCGTAGATTCGCGGTCCCGAAAGCCTTATGCCAAGAGCGGCGGCAAGCGCCGCCTCGGGCCACCCGGCATTGGGCGACCGGTGATGGCCCGCATCGCGCCACATCGTCGCCAGCGCTTCCTTCGGCCGATTTGACGTCAGGGCGAACAGCAAGCCGGTCAGCCGGGCGGGAATGAGGTTCACCAGATCGTCGATCCGGGCCGAGGCCCAGCCAAAGGCCTCGTGGCGGGGTGTCCGGTGGCCGATCATCGAATCGAGCGTGTTGATCGCCTTGTAGGCGGCGATGCCGGGCAGGCCGAGGAGGACACCCCAGAAAACCGGTGCGACGATACCGTCCGAAGTGTTCTCAGCGAGGCTCTCAAGTGACGCGCGGGCCACCCCGGCCTCGTCGAGCCGCGAGGGGTCGCGCCCGACGATCATCGACACTTCGTGTCGCGCGTGCTCCAGATCGCCCGCAGCCAGCGGGCGCTCCACCGCAGCGACGTGATCATGCATCGATCGCATCGCCACGAAGGGCCACGCAAGTACACCGCCCAGAAGAACCCCAACCCAACCAGCTGGCAGAAACCAGGTCGCGATCCAGGCGAGTTCACCAACCAGTGCGGTAACCGCCAAAGCCGTGATGACACCCGCCAGCCTCCGCTGACCTGGGTCGACCTCATCGAGGTTGAGCCAGATATCGAGCCGCGAGATCAGCGCGCCAATCCATGTGACCGGATGGCCGATTGCGGCAAAGAAGGGCTTCGGCCAGCCGAGGACGGCATCCAGCGCGAGTGCCACAAGCATGATCAGCGCTCCCGTCACTTTTGCCCCCCGGCCGCAAACTGGACGATACCGCTGAATCCCATACGCCGCAGGCGGGTGGTGACATTTTCGGGCACGGTTCCGGGGCGAAACAGGAAAGCCCGGGCCGAACCGGTATGGGCAATGGCGAAGCCGAGTGCGCCGAAGGAGTCCGCGAGTCTTGCCGTCGGATCGCCTACCGGGCCGCGCAGCGCCAGCGTACGTTCGGCCGAGGTCGAGGCGATCCGCGCCAGGGCTGCCGCATCTCGGGCCCGCGCCGCCGCCCGCCAAGGTGAGATCAGGTCGGCGATGTCGGGGAAATCCATGTCGCGCGGATCGGTGCGGCGGTGTTCGCCAAAGAACCCGCCCACGACATCAAAGCGCGGGATCGGCGGCAGTCGGCTCAGCACTTCAGCCCGGCGAGAGGCCCAGAGAAGGCGCTCAGGCATTCCGAACATCAAGGGATCGCTTGCGCCTTCGGCCATGACGCAGGCGCGGGCAAGGTCGGGCGGCGGTACGTCCGCACCCGCGAGCAGGGCCAATGCCACGAGCGATGCGGTCGAAGCTCCTGCGCCGCCACCTGCTGGCATGCTTGCCGACAGGACGACCCGCCCCGAAAGCTTCAGCCCAAGCCGGTCGAGGAGGTCGAGCGCCCGCGTCGGTGTCAGCAATCTTTGCCCCGATCCGTGGATCGACAGGCCCGGCCCCGGCAGATGCCATGCCTCGACCGCGAGCGCGGGGCAGGGCAGCGAGATCAGCACAACGGGTCCCGAAGGCCCAAGCCGCCCCTGAATGAGTTCCCCAAGATGCCCGGCAACCCGGACCACGCCCTGTTTCATGCCGCCACCCAGTTCACCGTGCCAACCGACCAGCGGCCATCACCGAGAGGGGTCATGCGGGTCAGCGACAGTGGCGCGACCTCGAATCCAAGTGCCGCCGGGACGGAGCCAAGTGCCAGCGCCAGGCCCGCGCGGACCACCCCGGCATGGGCAACGATGGCGACACGCCCGCCCTGTGCCGAGCTCAGAACCGGCGCGATCCGGGTGCAGAGATCGGCGAAGCTCTCGCCCCCCGGCGGGCGATGCTTGGCAAGGTCGTCAGGTGGCATTGGCCCAAGATCGGGAAGATCGGCGAAGGCCATGCCTTCCCAGTGACCGAAATCCTGCTCCCAGAGCGTCGCGTCAGTCTGAGGCTCACCCAGATCGGGCCAGAGTGCGCCCGCCGTCTGGCGGCAGCGCAAGGCCGGGCTGACCAAAATCCGGTCGGGCCGCCCGATCCGGTCGCGCAGCGCCGCGATGCGGGGCGTATCCGAACAATCGGCGGGAACATCCATGCGGCCGCACAAGCGACCGCCGTGAAGCGCGGGCGCATGCCGGATCAGCATCAGCTCTGTCGCCGCATGGCCATTCACCGTCGGATTCTCCCTTTCACGCGCCGCCCGTTTCTGCTTTGTCATCGCGCCATGGGCAAGACGATACTCATCACTGGCGGCGCGCGATCCGGCAAAAGCGGCATCGCCGAGACGAAGACGCTCGGTCTCGGGCCACGCGCCGTCTATATCGCCACCGCCGAGGCGCATGACAGCGAAATGTCGGACCGCATCGCCGCCCATCAGGCGCGGCGCGGGGCGGAATGGGTGACCCATGCAGAGCCGCTGGATGTTGTCGGGGTGCTGAAGGCGACCGACGGGCAGGGGCCGCGCCTTCTCGACTGCCTGACCCTGTGGCTCTCGAACCTGATGTTTGCCGGGCGCGACTGGCAGGCTGCGGGGCACGATCTGGTCGCGGCGTTGCCTGCGCAGCGCGACCCGGTGGTCATCGTCACCAACGAGGTCGGCGGCGGCATCGTTCCCGAAAACAAACTGGCCCGGGAGTTCCGCGATGCGGCCGGGCTTCTCAATCAATGGGTGGCGGCAGAGGCGGACGAAGTCTGGCTCGCCGTTGCCGGACTTCCCCTGAAAGTGAAATGACATGAGCCTGCCGCGCATCGCCGCCCTATCCGACATCGCCAAAATTGCCGACCGGCTGCCCGAGGGCGACACTACAGCCGCCGAAGCGGCGCGCGCGCGGCAGAATTCGCTGACGAAGCCGCCGGGATCGCTGGGACGGCTGGAGGCTTTGGCCGAGTTCATGGCAACATGGCGCGGTACGGCGCGGCCCGAGATCTGGCGCGCGCAGGCGCTGGTCTTCGCGGGCAATCACGGCATCTGCGCGCAGGGCGTGAACCCCTATCCGCAGGAAGTGACCGCCCAGATGGTCGCGAATTTCGAAAACGGTGGGGCGGCGATCAACCAGCTATGTGCGGTCAATGGGGCCGATCTGTCAGTGATCGCGCTGGAACTGGACCGGCCGACGGGCGACTTCACCGAAGGCCCGGCGATGTCGGAAACCGACTGCCTCGACGCGCTCTGGCAGGGTGCTTCGGCGGTAGATGAGGGCGCCGATATCCTGATCCTCGGCGAAATGGGGATCGGCAATTCCACCGTCGCGGCAGCGTTGGCGGCAGCCTGCTTCGGTGGTGACGTCGCTGAATGGACGGGACCCGGAACAGGCTCTGACAAGGCCGGAATCGCCCGAAAAATTGATGCGATCGGGCGCGGGTTGAAGCGGCATGAGGGTGTCATCGGCAACGCGCCCGTAATCCTCGCCGCCCTTGGGGGGCGCGAACAGGCGGCGATCTGCGGCGCGGTTCTGGCGGCACGGGCGGCACGCATCCCGGTCATCCTCGACGGCTTCATCTGCACAGCCGCCGCCGCCGTTCTTTACGCGACCGACAAGCGGCTTCTGGATCACTGCCTTGTCGGCCATGCCTCGGCCGAGCCGGGCCACCGCAAGCTCCTCGCAGCGATCCACAAGCGCCCGGTGCTGGAGTTCGACATGCGGCTCGGCGAAGGCTCCGGCGCGGCATTGGCGCTGGGCATCGTGCGATCTGCCCTTGCCTGCCACAACGGCATGGCGACCTTCGGTGAGGCTGGGGTTTCGGAGGCATGAGCCCTTCGCGCACCGACGAGGTCCGGCTGGCTTTCATGCTGCTCAGCCGTCTGCCCGCCGGGCGGATAGACGGCGCTGCACCGCCGATGGCGGCCTCCTCGTGGGCATGGCCCCTCGTCGGCCTCGCGGTCGGGACCATTACCGCTATGATCTGTGGCCTCAGTCTCTGGCTCGGCCTGCCGCCCGTAATGGCCGCGTTTCTGGCGCTGGCCGCAGGCGCACTGGCCACCGGCGCGATGCATGAGGATGGGCTTGCCGATCTTGCCGATGGCTTCGGCGGCGGCGCTGACCGGGCGCGCAAACTGGAAATCATGCGCGACAGCCGGATCGGTTCTTACGGTGTTGTCGCCTTGATTCTCGCCCTGGGCTTCCGCGCCACGGGCATCACAACACTGGCAGAGGCTGGTTCGGCCAGCGCCGCGCTCATCGGAATCGCAGCGGCGAGCCGGGCGGTTCTGCCCACCGCACTGGTTCTGATGCCCGCCGCGCGCAGCGATGGGCTTGGGCAATCGGCGGCGAGCGATGACCCGATGCCCGCTATGATCGCCTTGGGCATCGGGTTCCTGTGCCTTCTGCCGCTTGGTTTTGGCACTGCGCTTCTTACCGCTGTTGTTATTGCATTGGCTGCGCTCATCCTCGCCGCGATCGCCATGCGCCAGATTGGTGGGCAGACCGGCGATGTGATGGGCGCGATGCAGCAAGTGACAGAGATAGCAGGTTGGGCGGTCTTGGTTGCAATGGTTTGATCAAATGAGCGCCTAACAGTGGCTAGAGACCTCATTTCTCCACTTCCAATTTGATCAAATTTAAGAGATAAGGGCGCGTCATTAGGAGTGACGTCATGGCCCGCAAACCCGTCCTTATCGCCGGTATCGACAAATCCAAACTGAAGAGCATCGCCAAACGCGAGGCGGAAGCCTTTGCCGCCGCCCGGCCAAAGACGAAAGCCGCGCTGGATGCGGGCGCGGGCACCTATCTCGATTCGGTGCCGATGCACTGGATGAAGGATTGGCCGATGCCCTTCCCGATGCTGGTCGCCAAAGCCGAAGGGGCAAGGCTGACCGATATCGACGGGCATGAGGTGGACGATTTCTGCCTTGGCGATACCGGGTCGATGTTCGGCCATTCTCCCGCTCCGGTTGCCAGGGCGATCCGCAAACAGGCGCGGAACGGGCTGACCTATATGCTGCCGACCGAGGCTGCGCTGGAGGCGGGCCGCCTGCTGACCAAGCGATTCGGCGACTTTAAATGGCAGATCGCCACGACCGCGACCGACGCCAACCGCTTTGCAATCCGGGTCGCCCGCGCGGTGACCGGTAAGCCCAAGATTCTGGTCTTCAACGGTTGCTATCACGGCACCGTCGATGACGCGATGGTGGAACTGTCGAACGGCCAGACGATCACCCGCCCCGGCCTGACCGGGCAGGTCACCGACCTGACGACGCTCGCTGCCTGCGCCGAGTTCAATGACCTTGCAAGTGTAGAGGCGGCGCTGAAGACGGGGGAGATTGCCGCGATCCTGACCGAGCCCGTAATGACCAATTCCTGCATGGTGCTGCCTGATCCGGGTTTCCACGACGGTTTGCGCAAGCTGGCCACCCAATACGGCGCGCTGCTGATCATCGACGAAACCCACACGATTTCCTCGGGCCTTGGCGGTTACACTGGCGTTCACGGGCTGAACCCCGATATCTTCGTCGTCGGCAAATGCGTGGCGGGCGGGATGCCGACTGCTGTCTGGGGGCTCAGACCGAAACTGGCCAGGGATTACATCCGCTACAATGCCGGTCGCGCCTCGGGTCATTCCGGCATGGGCACCACGCTGTCGGCCAACCCGATGCAGTTCGCCTGCCTGACCGCCAACCTGGTCGAGGTAATGACGTCCAAGAACTACGCGCGCATGGAGAAGGGCGCGGAAAGGCTCTATTCCGGCCTGAAACGGGTGATTGAGGCGCATGGCGCGCCCTGGCATGTCGTCCGCGTCGGCGCCCGGGTGGAGTTCATTTGCGCCCCCGGAGCGCTGAAAAACGGAACCGAAGCGGGTATGGCGCATATGCCCGAGGTCGAGGCGACCTTGCATACCTCGCTTCTCAATCGCGGTTGCCTGATCGCGCCCTTCCACAACATGATGCTGGTCAGCCCGGCGACGAAAAAGCGCCAGATCGACCGCCTCATCGCCGCCTTTGACGACATCCTGACCGAGCTTTTTGCCTGAGGACCATCATGACCAATACCTGCCCCTCGGGCGCGACCCTTGCCGAGGCTGAAGACTTTCTGGCCGCCCATCCGGAGATCGAGGCCGTGGACATCGTGCTGCACGATTCCAACGGCATCGGCCGCGGCAAGATCATCCGGCGTCACGAACTGCCCTCGCTCTATAAATCCGGGCGGCATATGCCGATCTCGATCCTCGGTCTCGATATCTGCGGCGAGGATGTGGATGAAACCGGCCTCATCTGGGATCAGGGCGACGGCGACCTGCGCGCCTGGCCTATCCCCGGCACTTTGAAGGTTCTGCACAACACCACCCCGCCCCGCGCCGAGGTGCTGATGTCGCTTTACGAGCTTGACGGGCAACCGATGACCTCGGACCCCCGTCATGCGCTTCAGCGGCAGGTCGATGCATTCGCCAAGCGGGGCCTGAAGCCCGCCGGTGCGTTTGAGCTTGAATTCTTCCTGCTCGCGAAGGATCGCGGCCCCGATGGTAAGGTCCGCCCCGCCGCCGACGTGCTTGACGGCCGCGACAGCCACAAGACCGAGGTCTATTCCGTCGACCACCTGCACGGGATGCTGCCGCTTTTCTCCGACATCTACGCTGCCGCCGGAAAAGCCGGGATCACGGCCGAGACGATGATCTCGGAATATGCACCGGGCCAGTATGAACTGACGCTTCACTACCGCGAGGATGTGATGCAGGCGGCCGACGACCTGATGCGGTTGAAGCGGATCGTCCGGGCGCAGGCCCGCGCGCATGGGGTTGTTGCCTGTTTTATGGCCAAGCCCATCGCCGACTACGCCGGATCGGGCATGCATTTCCACGTCTCGCTGATGAACGACAAGGGCGACAATGTCTTTGCCGAAAAGCCGAATTCAGGTTGGACAGACACGCTTTTGCATGCTCTCGGGGGGCTTCGCGCAACAATGGGCGAGGCGATGCTGGTTTTTGCTCCGCACCTGAACTCCTGGCGCCGCTTCGCCAATCAAAGCTATGCGCCCGTCTCGACAAGCTGGGGTGTCAACAACCGCTCCGTCGCCCTGCGTGTGCCCGCAGGCGAGGTGAAAGCAAGGCGGATCGAACATCGCCCCTCGGGCGTCGATGCCAATCCATATCTGGTGGCGGCGACGGTGCTTGCGGGTATCCTCCACGGGCTCGCCAACAAGATGGATCCCGGTCCTGAAACCACCGGCAACGGCTATGCCGAGGACGAGGGCGGCCCAACGATCCCACGCGACTGGAAATCCGCCATCGAGGCGGCGCAGGGCTCGGAGTTCCTTAAAGCGGCTTTGGGCGAGGACATGCACCGCACGTTCACCGCCGTGAAAGCCGCCGAATATGCCCGCGTGGCGCGCACGATTTCCGAGGTCGATTACGACCTTTACCTGCACACGGTCTGACCGGCTCAGCCGAGCGTCACGTCCAGAACCATCATCAGGATCAGGCCGAAGATCAGCCCTGCTGTCGCCCGGTCCTGGTGACCGTTCCGGTGCGTCTCGGGCAGGATCTCATGACTGATGATGTAGAGCATCGCACCCGCGGCAAAGGTCAGCCCCCAGGGCAGGAGGCCGGAAGAAACCGACACGGCCGCCGCGCCGAGGAAGGCACCTATCGGTTCGACCAGACCACTCAGAAATGCCGCGAAGAACGCCTTGCCCCGCGAATAGCCCCGACCCACAAGGGCGACGGCGACCGCCAGCCCTTCCGGCATGTCCTGAAGCGAGATACCGGTCATCACCGAGACCCCGTTGGTCACGTCCCCGCCGCCGAAAGCAACGCCGATCGAAAGGCCCTCGGGGAAATTGTGGATGGTGATGGCGATGACGAATAGCCAGATGCGTGCAAGCGCCGCAGCATCGCCGCCGCCCTCGGTTCCGGTGAAGAAATGCTCATGCGGCAGTGTTGCGTTCAGCCATGCGACGAAACCGGCACCCAGAGCAATTCCTGCCCCTGCGACAAGCGCTGCGATGACGAGTGAGCCGTAAAGTCCCTCGGCTGCCTCGATTCCGGGCAGAATCAGTGAAAAATACGCGGCCGACAGCATCACGCCGGCTGCAAAGCCCAGCATCGTGTCGCTGGTACGCTGCGACATGGTCCGTCCGATCAGGACTGGAATTGCCCCGACAGTTGTCGCCGCCATGGCGACAAGACCGCCGAGAAGTCCCCACCAGACCGCGTCCATACCTGCCCTCCAATTTCGCCGACACTCGAACCCGCAGTCGCGCCAAGTGCAAGTTGAAAACGCGTTGCATTGCGATGCGTAAATTGGTAAATAAAAATGACCAATTTTGAGGTACCCATGCCCGTCATCACCTGTATCGAGGATCTGAAACGCCTCTATCGCCGCCGGGCGCCACGCATGTTCTACGATTATGCGGAATCCGGAAGTTGGACGGAACAGACATTTCGGGAAAATGTCAGTGATTTTGCTGAGATCCGTCTGCGGCAGCGCATTGCAGTCGATATGACCGGTCGCAGTACCGCAGGACAGATGATCGGCCAGGATGTGGCAATGCCCGTTGCGCTTGCCCCGGTCGGCCTGACCGGCATGCAGAACGCCGATGGTGAGATCAAGGCGGCGCGTGCGGCGGAAAAGTTCGGCGTGCCCTTCACGCTGTCAACCATGTCGATCTGTTCGATCGAGGACGTGGCCGATCACGTCACGAAGCCATTCTGGTTTCAGATCTATACGCTCAACGATGACGATTTTAACCAGAAGATCATCAACCGCGCCAAGGCGGCGGGTTGCTCTGCCCTCGTGATCACGGTCGATCTTCAGATCCTTGGGCAACGGCATAAGGATCTGAAGAACGGCCTGTCGGCGCCGCCGAAATTCACCATTCCGACGATGCTGAACCTTGCTACCAAATGGGCCTGGGGCATCGAGATGCTGCAAACCAAGCGCCGTTTCTTCGGTAATATCGTTGGCCATGTCGAAGGCGTTTCCGATCCCTCGTCGCTTTCCGCCTGGACGGCGGAGAAGTTCGACCACGCCTTGAACTGGGACAAGATCCGCAAGCTCATGGATATGTGGGGCGGCAAGGTGATCCTGAAAGGTGTGATGGAGGCCGAGGACGCGCAGAAAGCAGCCGAGATCGGCGCCGATGCCATCGTCGTTTCGAACCATGGCGGACGGCAGCTTGACGGTGCGCTTTCCTCAATCCGGATGGTCCCCGAAATCGCGGCGGCGGTCGGCGACAAGACTGAGGTTTGGATGGATGGCGGTATCCGGTCGGGCCAGGACGTGTTGAAGGCGGTGGCGCTGGGAGCCAAGGGTGTGATGATCGGTCGGGCCTTCGTCTACGGGCTTGGCGCGATGGGCGAGGCGGGCGTGACCAAGGCGCTGGAGGTCATCCACAAGGAACTGGACACCTCGATGGCGCTTTGCGGGGAAACGCGGCTTGGAAGCGTTGGAAAACACAATGTTCTGATTCCGAAGGATTTCCACGACCGCTATCTCTGACCTGGTTTCAGGCAAAGTGGTTTGGAGCCCAACTTGGGAATTGCTTCACCCGCCGCGCTGCCGCAATGCCAGAACACAGGGCAGGATCGTCGCCATGACGATTGCCAGCATTGCAAAGGCAACGCGCAGCCCGGCCGCTTCGGCCACTACACCCATGATCGACGGGCCGATGAAAAAGGCAGAAAAGCCGACCATCCAGGCGCGTGAAATTGCGAGGCCGCGCTGATCAGGCCTCACCAGACGACCAAGGATCGAATTTGCTGAGGGCACCACGACCGCGACACCGAGCCCGAGGAGGCCAACCCCCATGACGCCGATTGACGGCGTTGGGGCGAGCGCCAGAACCAACGCGCCAGCGATCCCGGCGACTGCTGACCAAAAGACCAGCCGCACCTCGCCCAACCGCTCTGCCGCGACCTGACCCAGAAGGCGACCGATACCCATCATCAGACCAAAAGCTGCCGGACCGAAGCCGCCCTCGCCGGGCGGGCCGCCAAGCGTGCGTTCGATATGCAGCGCCGACCAGGTTTCGGTCGCGTTCTCGCTGATGAAAGACGCCATGAGCACGGCTGCGACGAGCAGGATCGGCCCCCAGGGTGTTCGCCCGTCCACCCCGTCCGGCGCGGGGTCAGCATCGCGCCAGTTCCGGTCTTCGTACATCAAAATGGCGAGCAGAAGCCCGACAGCCGCCGACCACGGCAAGACCTCTGTCGGACCGTATCCCGCCTTTCGCGCCAAGCTGACGGCAAATGCAGTGGCCGCGAAGGCCAGCGAGAACATCGCATGGCTGAGATTCATCAGATGCAGACGGTGGCGGTCCTCCAGCACGGAAAGCCGCATATTGGCGCCGATATCCAGAAGTGAAACGCTTGCCCCGATCACCGCCATGGCACAGCCGAAGCCGACGACGCCCCTTGGCCAAAGCGGGGCAAGCATGGCGGCAGCAAGAAGGGACCCCGCAACCGGAAGACCCCAGCGACCGAGAAGACACATGATGCGGGGCGCGAGCGCCATCGCCAGAATCCCGCCCGCTGCCGCCATCATCAGCGCAAGACCGAAGGCGGCATCAGATGCGCCGATGCCGGATTTGATATCCGGCACAAGCGCGGCGAAACTGCCCCAGAACACCCCGACCGCCGCCAGCGCGAGATGCTGTGCACGTGCAACCGAGATGACTGTTCCCACCGACATGACCGCCCTTCCTCCGCGCATCGGGCTAACATGGCGGCGTGGGGCCGGACAGTCACGAAATATTGCCATCCGTCAGCAGACCGGCGGGCAGAAGAATCTGCTTTTCATCCTGGCCGATCCGCTCTATACGCCCGCCTTCATGGGCATGCACCCTTGGAGGATGCCCGATTAACCTATGGAGAGACCAATGGCTGGTGAGATCCCCGATCTTATCGCCGCGGTACGGACGGGGACAGGCAAGGGGGCCGCTCGTCAAGCTCGTCGTGAGGGCAACGTACCCGGCATCGTTTATGGCGGCGGAAAAGATCCGATCGCGATCAACGTGAACTACAACATGCTTCTTAAGAAGCTTAAGGCAGGCCGCTTCCTTCAGACGCTCTTCAACCTCAAGGTTGAGGGCCAGGAAGACGTCCGCGTCATCTGCCGCAACGTCCAGCGCGACGTTGTGAAGGACCTGCCGACCCATCTCGACCTGATGCGGCTGAAGCGCACCTCGCGGATCGCGCTCTACATCCACGTCACCTTCGAGAACCAGGACAAGGCGCCGGGCTTCCGCAAAGGCGGCACGCTGGTTGTCGTGCGTCCGGAAGTCGAGCTGGAAGTGACCGCGGGCGATATCCCCGATCACATCACCGTCGACCTGACGGGCCGTGAAATCGGCGACGTTATCCATATCGGTGACATCGAACTGCCGGCCGGTGCCAAGCCGACCATCCAGCGGAACTTTGTCATCGCCAACATCGCAGCCCCGTCGGGTCTGCGTTCGGCCGACGCCGAAGGCGACGATGAAGGCGACGATGCCGAGGGCGACGAAGAATAATTCCTGTCTCTTCGCGGGACATATTAAATGGCGCGGGACCCTCGGGTCCCGCGTTTTCTATTTCATGCGCTGCTAAACCATGAGCCCCTCGGGCACATGGTTGCGCGGGTCAAAGTCGGGTTCTAGGGTGGCGGCGCAAGCAGAGAGGGTGTCATGCGGCTGATGGTCGGACTCGGTAATCCCGGGGCCAAATATTCGGGGAACCGTCACAATATCGGCTTCATGGCCGTCGATCGGATCGCTGCCGATCACGGTTTTGCCCCATGGCGCAGCAAGTTTCAGGGCTCGGTCAGCGAGGGGCGTCTTGGTTCCGAACGTGTGATTTTGCTGAAACCCGAGACCTTCATGAACCTTTCCGGCCAGTCGGTTGGTGAGGCGATGCGGTTTTACAAACTCGAACCGACGGATGTGACGGTCTTTCATGACGAACTGGACCTCGCCCCCGGCAAGTGCCGGGTGAAGGAGGGGGGAGGTCATGCCGGGCATAACGGGCTCCGCTCGCTCCACCAGCATATTGGCGAGGCCTATCAGCGGGTGAGGCTGGGCATCGGCCATCCCGGCCACAAGGATCGCGTCGCACCCTATGTGCTGTCTGATTTCGCCAAGTCCGATCAGGACTGGCTGGACGATCTTCTGCGCGGCATATCCGATGGGGCGGTCGCGCTCGCCTCTGGCGATGCTGCACGGTTCGCCAACGCCGTTGCCTTGCGAACCGCTCCGCCGCGCTCATCAAAGACGCCTGCTCCGTCCGACCCCGACGGGAAGGCGCCGGTGGCCGAAGAAACCGCGCCGGACGGCGATGTCCGTTCGCCCCTGCAACGCCTGCTGGACCGGTTCCGTTAGGTTACGCTTGCCTGCCGGGTGAACGGGTGGTTCGCTGCGCACCGGACGGAGGGCCTATGCGGAAGTTTCTGAGAATTGCAGGCAAGATTGCCGCTCTGGTACTGGTCGTGGCGCTTGCCGTCGCCATCTGGAAGCGCGAGGAAATCACCCGGCTGATGGCGGTGAACTCGCTCTTCACCGCCGAAAAGATCACCCGCAATTTCAGCCATATGAACGAGCTTTTCCTGACCCGGCCATTGTCGCGAGGCGATGGTCCGGTTTCGCCATTACCCGAAGGCCCCACGATGAAATTGCCGGAGGGGACCGCAAAATGGATCGAGGACCGGGCTGTCACTGCTCTTCTGGTGCTGAAGGGCGGCCGCATCGTCCATGAAAGCTACTATCGCGGCACCGGGGCCGGGGACCTGCGGATCAGTTGGTCGATGGCCAAGAGCTTTTTGTCGGTCCTGTTCGGGACGGTGCTTGAAGAGGGCGCCATCGCCTCGCTCGACGATCCGGTGCTGCGCTACGTGCCTGTACTGAAGGACACGGCTTATGATGGGACGACGATCCGGCAGGTCCTGAACATGACCACGGGCGTGAAGTTCGATGAAGATTATCTGGACTTTCATTCCGACATAAACCGGATGGGACGGGTATTGGCGCTTGGCGGGTCGATGGATGAGTTCGCCGCCAGCCTGCGGGAGCGGGAAGCGGAGCCCGGCTCACGCTGGGAATATGTTTCGATCGACACCCATGTCCTTGGGATGATCATTGCCGGAGCGACGGGACGCGACCCTGCAGATCTGATGGACGAGCGGATCATCCGGCCCATGGGATTCGAGGCAGAGCCATACTTTCTGACCGATGGCGATGGCACGGCCTTCGTCCTCGGGGGGCTCAACATGCGGACGCGGGACTATGCGCGATTCGGCCAGATGATCCTGCAAGGTGGTGAATGGCAGGGACGGCGGATCGTGGCCGGAGACTGGATCGCGGCGTCGATCAGACCTTCCGCACCGAATGGCGCGCTTTACGGCTATCAGTGGTGGATACCCGAGGATGCCTGGGGCGATGTCATGGCGCGGGGCATCTATGGCCAGTATATCTATATCTCACCCCGCCATGATACGGTGATCGTGGTCAATGCTGCCGACCGCAACTTCCGCGAGGACGAGGTCGAGGCGGAGAACGAGGCGATGTTCAAGGCGATTGCCGCGAGCAGATAGGGGTCGGGTGATGGAAAAGGACGCTGCGCTGAATGTGATGGGCGGTCGGCTTGAGCCCTGTTCGACCAATCCGATGACGGGCTTTTTCCGCGACGGCCATTGCAATACCTGCGCCGAGGATCAGGGCAGCCACACGGTCTGCGTGGTGATGACGGCCGAATTCCTCGCCTGGTCGAAATATGTCGGCAATGACCTGTCGACGCCGCGCCCTGAATTCCGATTTCCCGGGCTGAAGCCGGGCGACCGCTGGTGCCTTTGCGCGTCGCGGTTCCTGCAGGCCCATGACGAGGGCTGCGCGCCGCAGGTGCACCTCTCGGCAACGCACCGGCGCGCGACCGAGATCGTTCCGCTGCCGGTTCTGATGGAGAGCGCGGTCGGCCCGGTCTGATCTAATGGAGCGCCCGTTCCGGGCGCGAGACTTTCTCTCGCGGTTTCCGGTTCCCGGAAACCACTCGGATTGCCTCCGGCGGGAGGTATTTCTGAACAGAAGAAGTGGGGACGGTCAGGCGCTGTGGGCGCCGTCGGCCAGACCTTTGACGACGGCGAGGATCTCCGCGACCGGTTTTTTTTCCTCGACCATCTTGACGATGGCGGAGCCGACGACCGCGCCGTCGGCGACCGAGGCGATGGCTTTGGCGGTTTCGGGTGAACGGATGCCGAAGCCGACGATCACCGGAAGATCGGTCGCGGCCTTGATCCGCGCAACCTCGGGGCCGACATCGGTGGCCTCTGCTGCGGCGGCGCCGGTGATGCCGGTGATCGAGACGTAATAGACGAATCCGCTGGTGTTTTGCAGCACCTTGGGCAGACGCCTGTCATCGGTCGTGGGCGTCGCAAGGCGGATGAAGTTGAGGCCGGCTTTCTGGGCAGGGATGCAAAGCTCGTCATCCTCTTCCGGCGGCAAATCGACGACGATGAGACCGTCGACGCCCGCCGCTTTGGCATCGGCAAGAAACTTGTCCACGCCGCGCGAATAGATCGGGTTGTAATATCCCATCATCACGATGGGGGTTTCATCGTCGCCCTTCCGGAACGCGGCCGCCATGTCGAGCGTCTTCTGCAAAGTCTGCCCGCCTTCCAATGCGCGCTGACCGGCAAGCTGGATCGTCGGGCCATCGGCCATCGGGTCGGTGAAGGGCATCCCGAGTTCGATGACGTCGACGCCTGCGCGTGGCAGGCCCTTCATGAGCTCAAGGGATGTCTTTAGGTCCGGATCGCCCGCCATGATGTAAGAGACGAAGGCCTTCCGGCCCTCGGCTTTCAGCGCAGCGAATTTCTTTTCGATCCGGGTCATGGGGCTCTCCTACTCCGTTCCGCCGGTCTTGCAGAAAAGTCGCGGCGGAATCAATGGGGCATGGTTGTGTAGGGCTTGACCCCGTGCTGCCTTCCCCCATAGATGCGCCGGATTTCAACGGAAGGTGCGTGATCATGGGTTTCAGGATGGGTATCGTCGGGCTGCCGAATGTCGGCAAGTCGACCCTTTTCAACGCGCTGACCCGCACCGCCGCCGCGCAGGCCGCGAATTTCCCCTTCTGCACCATCGAACCGAATGTGGGCGACGTGGCCGTGCCCGATCCGCGGCTGGAAAAACTGGCGGCCATTGCCGGGTCGAAGCAGATTATCCCGACGCGGATCACCTTTGTCGATATCGCAGGCCTCGTGCGCGGGGCGTCGAAGGGTGAAGGCCTCGGCAACCAGTTCCTTGCCAATATCCGTGAGGTTGACGCCATTGCCCATGTGCTGCGCTGTTTCGAGGACGGCGATGTGACCCATGTCGAGGGCAAGATCGACCCGATCGCCGATGCCGAGACCATCGAGACAGAACTGATGATCGCCGATATGGAGAGCATTGAGCGGCGGCTGGCCAATATCGCTCGCAAGATCAAGGGTGGCGACAAGGAGGCGGCGGCGCAGGAGCGGCTGATGAAGCAGGCGCTGACGGCGCTTGAAAGCGGCAAGCCCGCCCGGACGATTGCCGTGGCCGATGAGGACCGCAAGGCCTGGGAGATGCTGCAGCTTCTGACCTCGAAGCCCGTTCTGTTCGTCTGCAATGTGGAGGAAGCTTCGGCGGCCTCTGGCAACTCTCTATCGGCCAAAGTGGCCGAGATGGCCGCCGCGCAGGGGGCAGGCTCCGTCGTGATTTCGGCAAAGATCGAGGAAGAACTGGCGCAGATGGATGCGGACGACGCGGCCATGTTCCTTGAGGAAATGGGGCTGGAGGAAGCGGGTCTCGACCGGCTGATCCGGGCGGGTTACGACCTTCTGGGCCTTCAGACCTATTTCACCGTCGGCCCGAAGGAAGCCCGCGCCTGGACCATCGAAAAGGGCACGCTCGCCCCGCAGGCCGCCGGTGTTATCCACGGCGATTTCGAACGCGGCTTCATCCGCGCCGAGACCATCGCCTACAATGACTACATCGCTGGCAACGGCGAGGCAGGCGCGCGCGAGGCGGGCAAGTTCCGCGTTGAGGGCAAGACCTATGAGGTCAAGGACGGAGACGTCCTGCATTTCCTCTTCAACGCCTGACACGCATCAACCGGAAACCCAATCTGTAAATGCACGCCGGTGACGGGTCAGTGACCCCCGCCACCCGCAAGGCCGATCCCCGAAAGCAGGGTACCCCAGACCTTCAGCCGCAGCCCGACCGCCTTGACGACGCCGGTGGCGGCGATGATGTGTCCGGTAAAGCCGCTCAGGTTGTTGGTGTAAGTCTGTATGATGCAGCCACTGCCATCGAGCATGATTTCCTCATGCTCGGGGTGCTCAAGCTCAAAATAGACCAGCAGCGATCCCCTGAACCTGAGGTTGGTGACATCCAGCAATCTGCCCCCCGGCACGACCTGACCCGCGGAAATGGCGGGCTGAATCTGCACGACGTGGGCAGGCAGGACCGCCCCGCGGAATGACAGGCCGACATTGCTGTCACACGCGATTTCGGCCGGCATTCCTTCGTAAAGCGTGGACCGCGCAACCTGCGAGAACCCCGCAACAATCCTGACCGGAACATTGTCCGGCCGGTCCGGGATGATCACCATGGCCGGGCTCACGATCAGTTGGGAGGCGGGGCTGCCCACACTCATCGCCAGTTGGGTCACGACACCATCGGTGAAGGAGTGCACCTCGGTATGATTCAAAGCGACCTTTGCGCTGGCGACGGCGGTTTCCGCCGATTTCCTCTGTGCGGGAATGGTCTGCTCGATATCCGTCTTTGCAAGGTCGATACCGGCCTGAGCAGCCGCGACACCTGCCTCGGCAATGGCGACGGCGGATTCCAGTTCACGCACCGCGTCCTGCGTGCCGACATTCCGGTCGCGCAGCGTTTTCGCGTTCTCAAGATTGATCTTCTGCAGAGTCAGCCCTGCCTCGGCCTCCGCCAGACCGGCTTCTGCGGCTTTCAGCGTTTCGCCTGCCTTGACTTCGGCGGCGGCGATCTTGTCAAGCTCGGCCTCCGCCTGCTTCAAGGCGGCTGCCTGGGCACCATTTTCGATCCGGAACAACAGATCGCCGGCGGCCACTCTCTGGCCGTTCTCCACGGCCAGTTCGGTCACGGGGCCGCTGGTCTGTGCCACGACCGACACGGTCCGGAACGGCAACAGCCCGGAATAGGATTTCGGATGAAAGTAGAAGATTACCGCAAACAGCAGGAATGCGAGAACGGCCCAGATGAACACGGCAGTACGCATGTTCCAGACTGTCATCGCCTCACCCCGGCGCTTCAGCTGGAAATAGCGGATGATGACGGGAAACGACGTGAACAGAAGCTCAAACATTCTGGGCTTCCTCCGATCCGGCAGAACTCTTGGGCGCCGCGTCAACGGATGGCCCTTCTGACGCCTCCGGCAACACGTCGACGGGTGCCGGTTCAGCAAGCGGTTCGTTTCTCAAATGGAACCGCGACCAGTCAGCCATCAGGGCCAGCAAGATCGCGCTGAGAGGCAGAAGAACGTGGAAATGATCAAGTGGGAAAATCTCGTAGAGCAGCGCGATGGTCAGCATGGTCGGAATGGTCTTTGCCAGTGGCGTTCCCTTCGCCTGGTGTTCGGCCCAGCGATCGAACGCGGCGTAGAGCGTCACAATTCCATAGATAGCCAGGCAAACGAATCCAAAGGCCACCCATGCCAGCACATCGCCGTCACCGGGAGCCACAAACCACGACGGAGAATCGTGGCCAAGACCCTGCTCATTCGCCATAAACCAGCCTTCCCAATAGACAAATGTAGAAAGCCACATCTAGCTTCACGCGAGTGTGAAGTCCATTTTTTTCAGCAGCACTGATTGCGCGCGCCAAGTCGCAAAGCGGATCAATCCCCGCTTTTCCAGCCTTGATCGCGGTGGCTGCCATCGCAATACGGCTTGATCCCTGACTTGCTGCAGCGGCAGAGGAGGAATTTACGGCGGCAGGCGCCCTGCCCCGGATGCGGCTCGGCGACCTCGGCCTCGCGCACGTAATAGGGACGGTCTCGGGCGACTTCGATGCGGGCGCGGTCGGCGACAAGATGCGTGACCGTATCGCCCAGCGCCAGCGCCAACGCGCCTGAGGGGCAATGGGCAATCACCGACTCCACAGCGTTGCGGCTGCCCTTGTACGGCTGCACCCATGGATTTTGGTTCGGATTGAAGACATCGGGCGCGATCTGGTCGCACAGGGAATGCCGGTCGCGTCGAGCGCGTCGAGAAAGGCTTCGATGCCGGGGATAAGCGGCGTGCCCTCGGCGAGGCGGGCGAAGATTTCATCTTAGATCTGCGGGACCCAGTCATCGGGCAGGACTTTACCGCGCGCCCGGACGGTTTCAGCAACCCCGCCGATTGTGCCGCCGAGGAAAAGGGTCGAGACCTCGGCATGTGTAATCTCGAAACCATGGCGGGCGAGGTTCGCCGCAATCACCCGGTCGGTGATGGGCTCGCTGTCGACGATCACCCCGTCGCAGTCGAAGAGGACGGCGGCTGGCCTCATGCGGCGGCTTCAAGAATGGTGATGACTGTCTCGCCATAACGGCGCTGGTCGCGCTGGGTAAACCCGTCGGGCGGGGTGGGGGCGACGTTTTCCTCCCAGACGATGAGCGCACCGGGGGCGAGCCAACCGCCCTCAAACAGCGAGGCCAGAGCCTTTTCGCCCAACCCCTTGCCATAGGGCGGGTCGAGGAAGACGAGGGTATAGCCGGGCCCGCGATTGGGGCCCATCCGGGTGGCATCACGACGCCAGACATCCGTCGTGCCCATCGCCTGCATCTTCTCGATATTCTGCCTGAGAAGCGCGCGGGCGGTGGTGCCGTCATCGACGAAGGCCACGCGGGCGGCGCCGCGCGACAGGGCCTCCAGCCCCAGCGCCCCGGTCCCGGCAAAGAGGTCCAGGACCCGGGCATCCTGCACCGGGTTGCCGTAAGGCCCGTTCATCAGGAGGTTGAAGATCGCCTCGCGCACCCGGTCCGAGGTGGGGCGCAGATGTGCGGCTGCGTCGCCCGACCCGACATCGGCGAGCTTCAAACCGCGTCTTTGGCCTCCGATGATGCGCATCACCTCTCCTCTCTCAACCCGCCCAGGGTCGGGGAGTTGTTTCCGCGAAGCTGTCGCGCGCAGCCATGCGGCCGACCATTGCCTCGATGCCGGGCCGGCCCCGCCAGGCGATCGGGCCACGCGACTCGGTCCAGAGCAGGAGACAGACAAGCGCGATGTCGGCAAGGCAGATATCGTCATCGCTGAAGCCCGTTGCGCCGATCCGCGCTTCGAGCCAATCCAAAGTCGCCGCTATCCGTTCCAAGGCACGTTTATCAAGATCGAAGCCAAGCCGGTTCGGGCCGGACGGCGCGAGGCCAGCCCAATCGCGGTACCGCAACGATGCGATCTGGTCGCCAAGGGCCAGGATCACAGAAAGGGTCTGCCTGTCAGCAAGACTGGGGTTGCGGTCACTGCCCCAGGATGATGGTCTGGTCCTTTGTTGAAGCAATGCGGCAAGTGCGATCTCAGTCGGGAACAGGGCCGTGCCGTCGCGCATGACGACAGGGACCTGACCGAGCGGATTAAGATCGAAGAATCCCGGCGGAGGCGGAAAATCCGTTACTTCGATCTCTTCCATGTCGAGCGCGAGTTCGCGCGACAACACGCGGACCATCCGCGCGAAGGGCGAGCCATCGACATAGTGGCAGATCAGGCTCATCGGACCGCCCGCGCTATTTCAGAAGCGGTTTGAGATCAGCCGAGGGGTCTGCAATCACCGCCGGATCGGGGGACTTGCCCGCCTCGATCAGACGTTTGCCGATCATATAGGCGCGGGCATCGTTCATCGCGTCGAGCGCGAGCAACTGATCGCCTTTGTAGTACCAGAAGCTGATGGCATTGCCCTCACCCTGCCGCGTGACGATCCGGTCGTAACCGGTATTCAGCCCCGCGATCTGCAGTTTCACGTCATATTGGTCGGACCAGAACCACGGTTTCGCCTCATAGGGTTTTTCCGCGCCCAGCATGTTTTCAGCGACGATCTCGGCCTGATCAATGGCGTTGCCAACGCTT
Source organism: Albidovulum aestuarii (assembly GCF_029961185.1). Lineage (GTDB taxonomy): Bacteria > Pseudomonadota > Alphaproteobacteria > Rhodobacterales > Rhodobacteraceae > Albidovulum > Albidovulum aestuarii. The sequence goes on from NZ_JASBQQ010000006.1 coordinate 56,195, forward strand.
TCCAGCCGGATACGGCCGCCTCGATGCGGGAAGGAGGCGCAGTCGCCCGCCGCCCAGATCGAAGGGTCCGAGGTTCGGCCAAGCGCGTCGGTGCGGATGCCGTTCTCGATCTCCAAGCCCGCCTCCTCGGCGAGGATCGTCATCGGCGTGATGCCGACACCGACGATGACGAAATCAACGGCGATTTCGGTGCCGTCCGACAGACGAGCGCCCGAGACATGGCCTTCGCCCGTCAGCCGGTCGAGGCCGGTGTTTTCGAGGATCTTCACGCCATGCTCGGCATGGGCCTTGCGGAAATAGTCCGAGGTTTCAGGCGCGGCGACGCGCTGCAGGATGCGCGGGGCCATTTCGATGAGCGTCACCGAAAGCCCAAGTTTCGCGCCGACCGCCGCAGCCTCCAGCCCGATATAACCGCCGCCGACGATCAAGAGCTTGCGGCCTGCACTGAATTCCGGCGCCATTGCGTCGACATCGGCCAGCGTCCGGACGGTGTAGACGCCTTTCAACTCGCCGCCGACCGCCGCTGGCAGGCGGCGCGGGCGTGAGCCGGTGGTGAGCGCGAGATGATCGTAAGAGATGCTTTCGCCATCCACGCGCACTGTCTTTGCGGTGCGGTCGATCGCGGTCGCCTGAGCGCCGAGCTTCAGCGTGACGTTCTGGTCCGCCCAGAAGGACGGCGCGCGCAGATAAAGCCGGTCGAGCTCCATCTCGCCAAGCAGGTAGCCTTTCGAGAGCGGCGGGCGCTGATAGGGCGGGGCCGGTTCCTCGCCGATCATGGTGATCGCCCCGTCATAGCCAAGCGAACGAAGCTTCGCCGCAAGCGATGCCCCGGCCTGGCCCGCGCCGATGATCACGATCCCGCCCATCTGCATTCTCCCTCTGGTCGCCGGTTGCGGCGACCCTATATCGTGGGTTCAGGGAAACGCAACGCGAGAGGACGACACATATGGCACTTTCCAAGGGCGACAGGCTGCCGGAAGCGACATTCGTTGAAATGGGTAAGGATGGCCCGAAGGAGGTGAACCTGTCCGAGCGATTGAAGGGCCGCAAGGTCGTCGTGTTCGGCCTGCCGGGCGCTTATACCGGCCCCTGCTCGACCATCCATATTCCGAGCTTCATCAAGACCGCCGCGGATTTCCGTGCAAAGGGCGTTGACGAGATCATCTGCATCGCGGTGAACGATCCCTTTGTTCTGAAAGCCTGGGGGGAATCGACAGGCGCGACGGCGGCCGGGATCAGCTTCCTTGGCGATGCCGATGGCAGCTTTACCAAGGCGCTGGGCATGGACTTCACCGCGCCGCAGATCGGCCTGATCGGACGGTCGAACCGTTACGCGCTGGTACTGGATGACGGTGTCATCACGGCGTCGAAAGTGGACAAGCCCGGCGTCTGCGATATCTCGACCGGTGAACACCTTCTGGCGGAGCTCTGATCCATGATCGAGACCGGCATGCGCCTGCCCGAGGCGCGGTTTCTTCGCATAGGCGCAGGCGGACCGGAAGAGGTTCTTCTGTCCTCGCTGGTCCGGGGCCGCAAGGTCGTGATCTTTGCGGTGCCGGGCGCGTTCACCCCGACCTGCGATTCCGCGCATGTGCCGAGCTTCATCCGCTCCATGGACGCCTATCGCGCCAAGGGCGTGGACGAGGTCATCTGCCTGTCGGTCAATGACGCGCATGTGATGCGGTACTGGGGCGAGACGACCGGTGCTGCTGCGGCGGGGATCACGATGCTCGCGGATGCCGATGGTGCCTTCGCCCGGGCGATGGGTCTTGCCTATGACAACCCCGCCGCAGGGATGTTCGGGCGGTCGCGCCGCTACGCGATGGCGGTCGAAGATGGCGTCGTCACGGCATTTGAACTGGACCCGCTCGGCCAGTGCAGCCTGTCGACGGGTGAGGCGCTGCTGGAAAAGCTCTGAGAGCTATTTGCGGGAGTGGATCTGGCAGAGGCAGGCGACCGGCTCACCGTGGTCGCGCTGCACCTCGGCCGCGCCCGCGAGCTTGTCCATGCGTTTCGCGAGCGTGACATCCAGCGCGGACAGCCCCGCGCAATCATGCGTGGTCAGCGTTACATCGACGACGTTGTAAATGTTTGACCATTCCGGATGGTGGTTCAGCTTTTCGGCCTGAAGTGCCGCGCGGGACATGAAGCCCCAGGCCTCGGAGAAGCTCTTGAACTTCCAGATCTTGCGGATCGCGTCGCGGTTTTCGACTGCGTTCCAGCCGGTTTCACCAAGGGCAGGCAGAGCGGTCTGGCGTTCGGCATCGGTCAGAAGTTCGGCCATGGCGGATTCCTTTTAATGTCTGTCGATATCACGTTCCGGTATTCGGTTTCCGGAACGGGCCGTAATCGGTGAGGATTTCAATCTCCTCGCCCACAGCACGGCTCTCGGCCTCAAGATAGCGGGCGACGGCCGCGCGGAAAGAGGGTTCGGCGATCCAGTGCAGCGAATGGGTTTCGACCGGCAGATAGCCGCGCGCCAGCTTGTGTTCGCCCTGCGCACCCGCCTCGACGCGGGCAAGGCCATGGGCGATGGCATGGTCGATGGCGCGGTAGTAACAGCATTCGAAATGCAGAAAAGGGTGATCCTCGATGGCACCCCAATAGCGGCCATAAAGCGTATCGCGGCCAAGGAAGTTCAGCGCGCCCGCGACGAGGTGGCCATCTCGTTCGGCAAGGATCAGAAGGACGTCGTCGCGCATCGCCTCCTGCACCTCATCGAAGAAGGCGCGGGTCAGGTAGGGGCGGCCCCATTTACGGCTGCCGGTATCCTGATAGAAGGCCCAGAAGGCATCCCAGTGGCCGGGTTCCAGCGCGTCGCCGGTCAGCGCCCGGATGGTGCCGCCGAACCCCATCGCTCCTGCCCGTTCCTTGCGGATCGCCTTGCGTTTGCGGGATGAAAGTTGGGCGAGGAAGGCGTCAAAATCGGCGTAGCCCCGGTTTTCCCAGTGAAACTGCTGGGTGACGCGGTGCAGAAGGCCCATCCGCGATCCGGCCTCCGCCTCCACACTCGTGCAGAAGGTGATATGAGCCGAAGACAGGCCATTGTCAGCGGCGATCTGGACCATCCCTTGCGTGAGCGCTGCAATGCCCGTCCCCTCCCATCCCGGACGGGTCAGAAAACGGCGACCGGTGGCGGGGGTGAAGGGCACGGCGGATTGCAGTTTAGGGTAGTAATTTCCCCCCGCCCGATGCAGTGCATCGGCCCAGCCGTGATCAAAGATGTATTCGCCTTGGCTGTGGTTTTTCGCATAGAGCGGCATCACGGCGATGATCTGTCCATCGGCCCGCGCGACAAGGTGATGTGGTTGCCAGCCTGTGCCCTGACCGACCGATCCCGACCGTTCCAGAGCCGAAAGAAACCGGTAGGTGGTAAAGGGGTCGATGGCGCGGCCATCCGTCGCTTCCGGGCAAGCGCAGGCATCCCAGTCGGCCCCGGCGATGTCGCCAAGGCCGGAGAGCGCGGTGATTTCGATGGCTGTCTGATCCATGGCCCTGCCTTCCACCTGACTTGGGGGCGGGGCCTGTCCTTCGTCAAGTCGTCAGCGCGGCATTGTACCCTTCGAAGGTGATGTTTCCGGCGATACGGCGGGCTTCCGCCTCTGCCTGTGTGGAACGGATTGTCCAGCAGAGCACCTCGGCGCCCAAGGCCTTCAGCTCGGCCACACGCGGGCGGTTGAGGTCGGCGGCCTCGTGCGAGATGAAGCTGGCGCCCACCCGGTCGTAATCCGGAATGTCCCGCAACCGGTCCCGCACGGCGGGGGGCAGAAGCGGCCAGTCTTCGGCTGTATAGGCCGAGGTGACGATGCCGCGCGCAATCTGTGGCGCGGCCTTGGCCAGTGCGGCCACCGAATGTGGGTTGAAGGACATCAGCGCGACGGGGCCATCATAGTCCCTAAGGGTATCAGCCACGGCCCGTTCCAGCGGCCCGACATCGGGGCCCATCGCGCCGTCCTGATCCTTGATCTCGATCAGCAGCGGCACCCGGCCCGCAACCAGATCGAGCATCTCCGCCAAAGTCGGGATACCCTCGTCCCCGCCGGTCAGGGGAAGCGCCCCAAGCTCTGCCGCCGTCCTGCCGCGGATGCGGCCCGGCTTGCCGGTCAGGCGCTTCAGGTCGTAGTCGTGAAAGACCATCGGCACACCGTCGGCCGATGGCTGGATATCGCATTCGATCCCGTATCCCGCCGCGATGGCCGCGCGGAAGGCGGCAAGCGAATTTTCAGGTTTTCCCAAGGCCTTGTCATGAAAGCCCCGATGCGCGATAGGGGCTTTCAGGAAGGCTTCCGGCAGGCGAACCGGCGTCATTACCGAACCTGGATGACCGCGTCGATTTCGACCGCGACACCCAGCGGCAGCGAGGGCGTGGAGACGGCGGCGCGGGCGTGGCGACCGGCATCGCCGAGCACCTCGACCATGAGGTCTGAGCAGCCGTTGATGACCTTCGGCTGATCGGTGAAATCGGCTGTCGAATTGACGAAACCACCAAGCTTCACCACCCGCACGATGCGATCGAGATCGCCGCCGAGAGCCGCCCGAGCCTGCGCCAGAATGGCGATCCCGCATTGCCGCGCGGCCTTGGCGCCGCCGTCGACATCCATATTGCCGCCGAGGCAACCCTTGATCAGACCGTCCGGCCCGGCGCTGATCTGGCCCGAGATGAAGAGCATGTCACCGGCCAGCACATAGGGCACGTAGTTGGCTGCGGGCGCGGGGGCGTCCGGCAGGGTGATGCCCAGTTCTGCAAGGCGTGCGTCGATCTTTCCGGCCATGATATACTCCTGTTCCGTTCGGCGCGGAAGCTAGCGGCGCGGCGGGTTCAAGGAAAGGGCAAAAGCGACCGCCCGGAACCCGGGTCAGCAGGCGCCGTATGGCGGCTGAAAGCGCAGCCAGTTGGCCCGTCGGCAAAGTGTCTGCGCTCTGTCGGCAAAACGTATGGCAACCGACCCGACGGACGCGGCAGACGAATGGCGGAAGCTGCGGGTATATCCCGGTGCTGGTCGGGTCGGGAAATCGGCACTGCCCTGTGGGGTCGATCCGGGCTATGCTGCCAGAATTGCAACCAATCTTTCACCATGCCCGTTCACGAGACGATTTCAGTCATTCCTCCGATCCTGCGCCAGCACGCTGAGGGCGCGGCGTTCCTCTGGTCGCAGCGGGTGCGGATGTTCCACGACCCGGCCTTTGGCGAGGTCGAGCTTGGCCGTCTTGACCGCCGCCTTGGCGCGCATATCGACGGGCTTCTCGCCTCCGGGATTGCCGCGCTGGGCGAAGCGGCGGCGCGGTTCGAGGATTTCCCCGAACCGGGCGAGATGTTCGCATGGTTCTTGGTGGCGCTGCTGGGTGGCGGGCCTGAGGATATTGCGGCGGCGCTGGAGAAGGTGGCGGACCATCCCGATTGCCGGAGCGGTCTGTCCGGTGCGATTGCCTGGGCCGGAGCCGGTGCCGTGCGCCCGCATGTGAAGCCGTGGTTCACCAGCACCGATCCCCTATTGCGCCTCTTGGCCATGACGGCCTGTTCGCATCACCGGGCCGATCCCGGCGACTGGCTGGACCGCTGCCTTGCCGATGAGGATCCGCAGGTCCGGGACCGCGCCTTGCGGCTATTGGGAGAGATTGGACGGGTGGACCGGCTGGGTATGGCGGTCGAGGCGCTGGAGGGGCCGCGCGGGCCCGGCCAGTTCGCCGCCGCCCGTTCGGCATTGCTGTTGGGCCGGTCTGGCCCCGCCCTTCCGGTGCTGCGGCGACTTGCCGCCGAGACCGGCCGAGTGGCGGATGCGGCGCTGGAACTTGCCGTTCTTGGCGGGCAGGGGGCCGAGGCGCGCGGCTGGCTCGGCGATCTGATGCGACGGCCGGAACGCGCCGGGGCGGCGCTGATGGCCGCCGGGGCGATCCGCGATCCGGGCGTGCTGGACTGGCTGATCGGCATGTGTGCCGATCCGGCCCATGCGGCGGGGGCGGGCCGCGCGATCCGGGCGCGGCTGGACTTCGATCTCGACGATACCGATGCGTTCGAGGCCGACCCGGCAAAACTCGCCCCCGGGTTCGCGGGACGCGATGACGGGCCATGGCCGGTGGCGGAGCGTGTCCGGGACGCAATCAAGACGCTTGCGGGCAAGGGGCGGTTCACCAGCCTGATCGCGCTGCGCCGCGACTGCCTTGTGGCGGCGATCGCCGCGCCGGGGCGGACGCTGGCAGACTGGCGGCATCGCCGTTCGTATCCAGCCTGGTCCTGAGAGTTTTCTCAGCCCGGCCCGCCGGTCAGGCAGGCGGCCGCCCTGAGACCGTCTTCCGAGGCGATCTCAAGCATGGCGCAGCGTCCCGGCGCATAGTCCTTGCCGAAGGCATCCGCCGCGACAGCGAGCGCGAGCGCGGCGGATGCCGAGCCGGTATCGCCGAAACTCATCGCCGGATAGGCTGTCGCCATATACTCGCGATGCGTCCGGTAGAAGCGGGCGCGGAAGATCAGCGCCTCCAGCGCGCCGTAGCGCTCGCCGTTAAAATTGCTGACGACGAATTCGACCGCGCTTTCGCCGTAACCCTCGGCGCTCGACGCGGCCTCCAGCGCCTTTTGCATCGCACGGCCCTGGCTTTGACGTTCGCCGAGCACATTTTCGGGTTCGTCGGCAAGGCCGGTCATGAGGATCTGCATCCCGGGCCCCGGGGTCGTTGTCAGCAGGACCGCGCCCGCCGCTTCGCCGGGTACCAGACCCTGCGCCGACCCGCCGTGCAGCCGTCCGGCCGCCCGGAAGCGGGCCATGTCGCTGGTGTTGATGAGGGAATCGACGCCCAGCAGAAGAATCCGATCCGCCTCGCCCCGCGCCAGTCGGGTGGCGGCGTCGGGCAGCGCGCCGATCAGCGCGGCGGGGCCTCCATCGACCAGCCGCGATCCCGTCGCGAAGGGCCCACCGAGCTTGTCATTCAGCGCGGCCCTGAAGCGGCGCGGGTCGCTTTCCTGCCAGCAGGGATGTCCGCGTTTCGACGAGGGCGGCGTGCAGAGCAGCAGCGTGCCCGCCCGGTCACCGTCCCCAAGCGCCTCGTTCCCCGCCCGGGCGGCGAGGTTCTGAAGCCATGTCGCGGGGTCGGGACGCAGCCGCCAGTCGGTCGGGATTTCGGCCACGATCTGCGGTGTGCCAAACTCGTCGGGCGAAGTGATCTCGCGGAAACCGTCGATCCCCGCGACGAAGGCGGCGGCGGATTGCGGCAGGGTCAGCCCGGCAGCCGTGACTGCGCCCGATCCGATGATGCGCAGGGCAGGCGTCATGGCAGCCAGACCGGTTCGCCGCTCAGAGTGCCGTCGCCGCCCAGCGGATTGACATAGGTCTTGCCCTTGCGCCGCGCGTTCAGCCAGACCGGCGAGACATGGCCGAGCGCGATCTCGGTCAGGCGCGGCACGTTGCGCAGCAGCCGGATCGGGTGCCGCGCCTTGAGCGTGACACGCCCCAGATCCGGTTCGAGAATGAGCGTATCGGGCGCGAGCGGGATCCGCTCCACCCGGTCGGCATGGATCAGGTGCAGCGGCGCGGCGAGGCGGGGCAGATGGAAGGACCAGCGCCCTTCGGGTGTCATGTTGATCAGCGTGACCGGGGTCCCGGGCGGCAGGCTGTCGGCCCATTGGTCTGGCGGCGCTAAGAGGTTGTGGCGCGGGTCGAAATCCGTGGGCGGCAGCGGCCACTGGCGGGCAAGCCATGCGGCGTCATAGGTTCCAGCCAGCGCCAGACGCGGCTGCCAGCCCCGGCCGACGGGGCCAAATCCGGCCGGGCGGGTTGCCCTGGCATCGCCCTTGTAGGCGATGTTCGCCAGATCGGTCCTGACCCGGGGATCGGCGGAACGCGCGCCTTTCCACCCGATTCCCACTGGATTGCGCGGTTCGCAGTCGCCGTCTTCGAGCGAGCCGCCAAAGCTCCGTTCCCAGACGATCGGCATGGTCCGGAACGGAACCGGCGCGCTTTCGCCACCCGCAATTGTGGCGCGGTCGCCGGTCACGGTCAGGACCTTGCGGACCGGTCCGGCCTGCAAACCGACATCGACGCGTTCGGCAGGCTTGCCGCCGGGCGCATGGGCTGCACCCAGCACGATCACCTCGCAGCCCGGCTTTTCCGGCGCGATGTCGGCCTCGTGCCGGACCGACGAGAGTGGCCTGTCGGCGTAGGGTTCGTCGGAAAAGGCGACGGGCAATTGTATCTCGGCGATCCGCAGCGCCCCGTTCCGTTCCGGGTCCTCGAAACTGGCCGAGATCATGATGAGAAGTACCTCCTGCCCCTCGGCATCGAACTGGACATGGGTCGCCGCCGCGAAGGGGGTCCGATTTTCCAGCCAGATGTCAAAGCCCATGGGTCAGCACCAGTTGCCGTCTTCATCAAGGCCGATGGGCCAGTAGGGCATGGCGGTAAGCAATGTGACGGCGTCGTCGCGGCGATCCTCGATCAGCCAGCCCAGCAGGAACGTTTCCGGGCGAACGGCATCCGGTTTCCCTGTGCCGATCCGGGCGCATTCGAGCCAGTATTTGCGCACCAGCCAGACGACTGCGGGATGGGACGCCGGACCGGCAACGCCGTTGGTTTCGATGACGTCAAGAATCGCTTCATCGACGGTCAGTCCGCTGGCCTGACGGTCTTCGACCTCTGCATTCCAGGTCTCGCCCGCGATCGCCAGAACCTCTTCAAGGTCACGCAGATAGTCGTGGTAGAGCTGAATATATCCGGGCGGTGCAGCCGCCTTTGACAGGTCTTTGGCTCCACCGTCCGGTCGCAGGTCGCGCGGCTGGTTCGTCAGCCTCCAAACGCCGTTTTTGATATTGTGATTGGCGATGAGCCGCATCTCAGCACGTCTCCAGATCGAGGTCTTCACCCACGGGAATGAAGTCAAAGTAACGAAGGAACTCGGCCGCGTCCGGGGCTTCACCGGCGATCATCTGAAGCAGCAGAACGATCGGGGGAACCGGCCCGGCCAGCGCATCTGGCGTGTCCTGCCCCCAGCCCGCCCCTTCAGCCGGTTCGGATTCCTCGATCGTATGATTCAGCGCCTCAACGCGAAAGTAGTAGTCACGAAACAGGCTGATGACGCGGGGATGGCTCGCGGGTCCGGAAGGCCACCGCGCCCGCACGATGCGGTCTCCGCCCGGACCGGCGTCCCGGACCATCTGGTCCCACCAATCTTGCAGCTCCGGCATCACCCGGCGCAGATCGGCGATCCATTCTTCGAGCAATTTGGCGTGGGCCGTGCTTACGTTCATCGTCAGATACTCAATCCAGGAATGTTCGCATTCATCGTGTCGTAGAGGTCGCGGCGGTCAAGCCGGCGCATATCATGCGCCTGCTGGTTGCTGTGCGCCTGACAATGAGGACTCACCGGCAGGTCTTTCATCCGATCCGCGAATTTTCCGGGCGCGTGGCACCCGCCCATCTCCCACGCGACCTTCTGAGGGGGCTGGTGGTCGGCAATCATGGTGACCTTGCCGGCTTTCTGCCGGGCGATCTTCTTGTCGATCCGCGCCAGTGCGCGGATGTTTTCGGGCGTTTGGACGCGCCGTGCGATATTGGCCCGGTCCTTCTTGCAGTTCCAGCAGGCCTGATTCTGAACCGCGCGGCGTTGCGCACCGGTCGTCGGCGTATAGTCCTGGCTGTAATCATAGTCACGCGGGCAATCGGCCTTCATGGCCGCCTTGCCGACAACTTTGCCAAAATCGACCATGGCCGAGAGGTCCACCGTGTTGGGCAAGGGGCTGGCGGTGTTCTGTTCCATCGGGTCGCCGTGACGGCAGACGCCCTTGCCCTCGGCCTTCACCACAAAGGACCACAGCTTGAAGCTGCCTTTGCCCTTGGTTTTGTGGGTGACGACGCCGCCGCCCTGTGTCCCCGCCTCGTTACCGGTGCTGGTCGAGACATGGGAGGCGTTTTCGAGCGCCGTAGGCGTACCCATGATCTTGACCGTCTTGCTGCCCTGCGCGAGGTCGGAGGCCTGCAGCATGTTCACGTAAGGAACCGGCACCGGCCCGGCAGGCGGGGGCGGGGGCGACAGGCAGACATCGCCGGGTGCTACGCCCTTGCCGCCACTGGCCTTGTGGAAGAACCCCATGTTCTCGGCATAGACGCTGTTGCCCATTGCCTAGCCCTCCTCGACAACGGGACGGGGGGCGAGCATCCGGGCAAAGCCGTTCCCGGCAAGGTCGTGGATGTCGGTGAAGCGAAGCTCGTGCACCTCCCAGTCATCGAGCCAGAAGACCGCAGCAGTGGAGGGCGGGGCAGGGGCAAAACCGGGCAGATCGGGTATCGCCCGTTTCACCCGGTTCGCGGTCCAGTTCGCGTCGATCGCCCGATCAAGCAGCAGAGAGGCCGCGTCGAACCAGGGATCGCCGGGCGCCGGGGTCTGGCCGGCGATCAGCGCGGCGGGCAGTGGGGTGCCGGTTTGGCTGCGGCTTAGCCGCCAGACACCGGCGGTTGGCGTGTCGTCGAATATCCCGGGGGCGGCGATGAGGCGCCAGCATCTGTGTTCGCCGGGACTGGCATCGGCGAAAAGGTGTCGCGACAGGGAAAGCCATTGTGACCAGCGTTGCCACAGCCGGTCAGTCCCCCCCAGTCGGATGGGCTCCGGCTCGGCCGGAAGGGCGCCAAAAAGGGCGACCGGTGGTGTCATCAAACAACCTGCGAAAAATCAGGGCGCAATGGTGGGCCCGCTGCCCCGTGTCGTCAAGTCCGGGAAACCGGCATCGCGGCGCTGAGGAAATTTCTTTGAAGACTCAGCCCATTCGTCTTGCATTCGCCTTGCGTGGCGGGAATTCTGGATGTGTCGCGGGCCCGCCCGCCGTCAGATGAGGAGCCGCCATGTATCGTGCCCGCCTCTTCGCGATCCGCCATTCACGCAAGTTCGAGTGGATATACAAACGCGTCGAGCAGGTCATGGTCGCACTGGACCCGGTCTTTGCGAAGATCGGGTACGGGCGGGTGGAGCGACCCATCGCGCTGGTCGAGCAGGGCATCAAGACGGTGCTCTTTGATTGCAAGATGTGCGGGCAATGCGTTCTATCGTCGACCGGCATGTCCTGCCCGATGAACTGCCCGAAGGAACTTCGGAACGGCCCCTGCGGCGGTGTGCGGGAGGGCGGCTATTGCGAAGTGAAGCCCTGGATGAAATGCGTCTGGTCGCTGGCCTGGGACGGTGCCGCGCGCATGAAGGACGGTGACAAGATCCGCGAGGTGCTGCCGCCGGTGGACCGCAGCCTGAAAGGGTCATCGTCCTGGCTGCGGGTCAGCCGCGAGAAGGCGGCAAAGCTGCGGGAGGCGCGTGAAGCGTCCCGCACCGCCGTCGCCGAGGCGTTCCCCGAGGCGCGGGCGATTGAACCCTCTTCCGCGCCCCTTGCCGAGGAACCGGCGAGCGCCGTCAACCGGGAGGTGCTGAAGAAATGAGCCCGTCCGACTATACCGATCAGGTCCCGGTCTATGCCCCGCCGCCCGAAGGCCATGTCTCGCATTCCCGCTTGGAACGCGTTTTGCGCGCGGGCCGGTTCGCGGTGACGGCGGAGTTGAACCCGCCCGACAGCGCCGACCCGTCCGATGTGTTTGACGCGGCCCAGCCTCTGGGTGAGGTGGCCGATGCCATCAACGCGACCGATGCCTCGGGCGCCAACTGCCACATGTCCTCCATCGGAATATCGGCACTTCTGACCCGGGCGGGCTATTCGACCGTCTATCAGATTTCCTGCCGCGACCGGAACCGGATCGCCATTCAGGGCGACGTGCTGGGGGCCGCCGCGATGGGGGTAACGAACGTCCTTTGCCTGACCGGCGACGGCGTCGGTGTCGGCGATCAGCCGGGCGCGAAACCGGTTTTCGATTTCGATTCGCTCACGCTACTCCGCACGATCCGCACCATGCGCGATCAGGGCATGTTCCTGTCGGGCCGCAAGATCACGCGGCCGCCGCAGATGTTTCTTGGTGCTGCCGAGAACCCCTGTATTCATCCCCAAGACTGGCGTCCCGACCGGCTGGCCAAGAAGGTGGAAGCGGGTGCAGAGTTCATCCAGACCAATTACATCTACGACATCCCGCTTTTCGAGAAATTCATGGCCCGCGTGCGTGACATGGGGCTCGACAAGCGTGTCTATATCCTCGCCGGTGTCGGCCCCTTGGCCTCGGCCAAGGCGGCGCGCTGGATGCGGTCGAACGTGCCCGGCATCCATGTGCCTGATCCGTTGATCGACCGGATGGAGAAGGCCGAAAAGCCCGGCGCGGAGGGCAAGAAGATCTGTATCGAACTCATTCAGCAGATCCGCGAGATCAAGGGCGTCGCGGGGGTTCACGTGATGGCCTACCGGCGCGAGCATCAGGTTTCCGAGATCATCCTGGAATCGGGCGTGCTGGAGGGCCGCAAATCACGGAGGCGGGCGGCGGGTCCGGAGTGATGTGCTTTGGCGACGGCTCGGCAGACACGAAATATGTGTTGCAGCAAACGTGGTGCAACCCAACGTGTCGAAACGCAAAAGCCGTGGCGATCCCGGAAGGACTCGAACCCTCAACCTGCTGATTAGAAGTCAGCTGCTCTATCCAGTTGAGCTACGGGACCGCTTCGCCTCCTTTACCGGCATAAACCCACCCCGCGCAAGGCTCACGCGGTGGTGTGTTGACCCTGATGCCAGGCCCGGCGATGACTGGGGGAAGGGCCCGGAAGGAGGGATCGGAAGTTGCGCAGTTTTGACGAGATTTTCGCCATCTCCGCCACCCGAAAAGGCGGCGCGGACACGCTGGAAGCGCTGTTGGACCGACCGCTTCCACCGGAAGAAATAGCGCGGTCAGGCGATGACCGATGGCTCGCCGCGATGGTCAAGTGCCTGTTTCAGGCCGGGTTTCACTGGAAGGTGATCGAGGCGAAGTGGGACGGGTTCGAGTCCGCTTTCGGGGGCTTTGTCCCCGCCAAGGTTGCGCTTTACGGCGATGCCGATATGGACCGGTTGCTGGCCGACGAGGGCGTCGTCCGCAATGGCGCGAAACTTGCGGCGGTCATCTCGAACGCGGTGTTCCTCACCGATCTGGCCCGCGATCACGGCAGCGCCGCCCGCTTTTTCGCGGACTGGCCGGATGCAGATTATGTCGGGCTGCTGGACCTTCTGGCCAAACGCGGCGCGCGGTTGGGTGGCGTCACCGGCCAGCGTGTGCTGCGGATGATGGGCAAATCCGCCTTCATCCTGTCAAGCGACGTCACCGCCCGCCTGATCGCCGAGGGGGTCGTCGACAAGGCACCGACATCGAAGCGCGACCTTGCCGCCGTTCAGGCGGCATTCAACGACTGGCAGGCCCAGTCGGGCCGCAGCCTGACCGAGATCAGCCAGGTGCTGGCCATGAGCATCGGCTGAGATTCAGTCGAGAGCGAGCGTCATGAAGACCGAATTCGGATCGGGCGTATAGCCTTCGAAGGGCGGGCATTCGGTAAAACCTGCGCGTTCGTAAAGCCCCCGCGCCGCCGAGAAGCCCGGCTGGGACCCGGTTTCAAGGCTCATGCGCGCATAGCCCGCCGCGCGGGCCTCGGCGATCAGATGTTCCAGCATCGTCCATGCCAGCCGGCGGCCCCGCATCTCGGCGAGGATGTGCATCGACTTGATCTCGGCATGGCGCCCGTCGATCCGTTTCAGCGCCCCCATGCCGACAGGCGCACCGTTGTCGCGCATGACGTAAAAGTCGATCCCCGGTGTGGCCAGCGCCCCGGCATCCATCATGTGCATGCTTTCGGGTGGCGTATCGGCATGCATCGCCTCGGTATGACGCTCCATCAGCAAAGCCAGTTCCGGCAGCAGCGGATTGTCGCGGGCGATGGTGATCATGTGGCCTCTGGGTGTCATTTGGTGTGGCGTGGCTTCGCCTGCGCGCAGCGCGAAAGACGGGTGTCGGATCGCGGTCACGCTAGAGCGGCGGCCGGGGGAAGTGCAAGGCGGGTTCTTGCGTTTCAGCCAAGATCGTAGCGCGCGAGTTCGTCGTAAATCGGCCCGCCCTTGCCAATGGTCGAGCGGAACAAACAGAAATGATCGACCCGGAACGGTGCGACGCGTGAACCCCCATATTTGGCGAGGAAGTTGCCCAGCCGTGCGAGATCGGTTGCGGACAGGTTCTTTCCGAAACGGACCAGCGTCACATGCGGCAGGAACCGTTCGCGCGGCAGCATCAGTCCCGCCCCATGCAACCGGCCCCGAATGCGCTGGTGAAGCTCTTTCAGCGGGGGGCACGGGGAGGTGCCGATATAGGCAAGCGCGGGTGCGCGGCCGCCGATCGCCCCAATCCCGGCAAGTTCAAGCTCAAAACCCGGCAGGGTGATTGTGCCTAAGGCTTCGTGAGCCGCCTCGAGAACAGGCTCTGGCTGATCGCCGAGAAAGGCGAGGGTCAGGTGCAAGTTCTCAATGGGCACGGTGCGGCCAACCGGGCATTCGGCTTGCAGATCGGACAGGGCATCGGCGGTGGTTTCCGGCAGGGGAATGGCAAGAAAGGCGCGCATTGAGGCTCACTTAGGAATACGGGGACGATCCAATCACAAACCGCCCCCCTTGTGCAGGGATTCGTTCTGACGCAGGGTCTGCGCCGGGCGGATACGGGCAGGAAAATGAAAGCAGGGCTGGCATTCTTGGTGGCGGGCTATGTGCTCAGCCAGTTCTACCGGGCCTTCCTGGCGGTGCTGACGCCGGTTCTGGGCCGCGAGATCGGCGCGAGCCCCGGCGACCTCGCCATTTCATCGGGCATCTGGTTCCTGATCTTCGCCGTGATGCAGATGCCGGTCGGGGCCGCGCTGGACCGGGTCGGGCCGCGTCTGACGGCGTCACTGCTTCTTGGTATCGGCGGCGGATGCGGGGCGCTGGTCTTTGCCGCCGCCGAGGGGCCTTGGGCGGTTCATGTCGCCATGGCACTGATCGGAATCGGCTGTTCGCCGGTCCTGATGGCATCCTACTACATCTTCGCGCGGATCTATTCCCCGGCGGTCTTCGGCACACTTGCAGGCGCCATCATCGGTGTCGGATCGCTCGGCAATATCGCGGGGGCCGCGCCGCTGGCATGGCTGGTTGCCGCCGTCGGCTGGCGCCCGGCGCTGATCGGGCTTGCGGCTGTCACCTTCGTCATCGCACTTGCCCTGTGGGTCTTCGTCCGTGATCCGGAACGGGCCGAGACACCGACGGCGGGGCGCGGTTCGGTTCTAGATATTCTCCGGCAACCGGGGCTTTGGGCGATCCTGCCCCTGATGGCGGTCGCCTATGCGCCTGCGGCGGCGATACGGGGGCTTTGGGCCGGCCCGTATCTTGCCGAGGTCTTCGGCGCGGACGGGCTGACAATCGGACGCGTGACGCTTCTGATGGCGCTGGCGATGGTCGCGGGCAACTTCGCCTACGGTCCGCTTGACCGGATATTCGGCACCCGGAAATGGGTGGTCTTCGCGGGCAACCTTGCCGCGGCCGTTTGCCTTCTGATCCTCGCCCTTTACCCCGGCGGCGGCATCTGGACGGCGGCGTTTCTGTTGTCGGCGCTTGGCCTATTCGGGGCATCTTTCCCCGCAATCATGGCGCATGGGCGGGCGTTCTTTCCGGCGCATCTGACCGGCCGGGGGGTGACATTCCTGAACATGTTCGGGATCGGCGGGGCGGGCATCCTGCAATTCGCCTCGCGGCCGGTCTATGAAAACGCCTCCGGTGCGCCGGAAGAGGTGTTCCGGCTGTTGTTCCTGTTCTTCCTTGTGCCGCTTGTCATCGGCATCGTGCTTTACCTGTTCAGCCACGACCGCACTGACTGAGGCTTTGCGCTATCTGCCCGGGCATCGTAACAGAGGGGAAAGGAGACCTCATGAGCGCCATCGCCATCCTTCCTGCCCGGGGCGGATCAAAACGCATTCCGCGCAAGAATATCCGCCCCTTCGTCGGGCGCCCGGCCATCGGCTGGCCAATCCATGCAGCACGGGACAGCGGATGTTTTTCGCGGATCGTGGTGACGACCGATGACGAGGAGATTGCCGAGGTCGCGCGGGCGGCGGGCGCAGAGGTACCATTTCTGCGCGATGCCGCGCTCGCGGATGATCATGCCGGCACGACCGAGGTGATCCGCGATGCAGTGCAGAGGCTTGGGCTTGGGCCCGACGCGCCCGTCTGCTGCATCTACCCAACGGCGTTCTTCGTGACGGCCGAGGATCTGCGCGTTGGGTATGACAGGTTGGCGGACGGTGCCGACTGGTGCCTGTCGGTTGGCGAATACCGCACCCCGATCGACCGGGCCTACCGGCGCGACGGGGCGCGGCTTGTGGCGCGCGATCCGGCCAAGATGCCGATGCGCTCACAGGATCTGGATCCCGCTTTTTTCGATGCTGGTCAGTTCTACTGGGCGCGGGCCGCGACGTGGTCGGACCCTGGGGCGCGGGTCTGGGACGGCGCGGCGGGCGTTATCCTGCCCGCAGAACGGTGCATCGACATCGACACCGAGGCCGACTGGCGGCTGGCCGAAAAGATGTTTGCGGTTCTGGGGCTTGGGGGCGGTGATGCGGTTCCTGATCCGCGCTGACGGTGATCTGAGGATCGGCGGTGGCCATGTGATGCGCTGCCTGACGCTGGCGGCCGAGGCGCGGCGGCGTGGGCATGACGTGGCCTTTGTCACCGCTGGCACATCGGGTTCAATGGTGGGCCGCATCCGCAGCGAAGGGTTTGAAGTGACCGAGATCACCCCGGTTCCGCGCGCCCCGGAGGACGATCCGTTGGCGCCTGCACATGCCGGATGGCTCGCTGCGCCGTGGCAGATGGATGCCGACATTACCGCGCGGGCTGCGCAGGCGTTTGGCACGGACTGGGTGGTCGCGGATCACTACGGGCTGGACGCGCGATGGGCCGGAAAGCTGCGGCAGGCTCGGCCCGGTCTTCGCATCCTCGCATTGGATGACCTCGACGACCGGTCACTGGGCGCTGATCTGGTGCTTGATCAGACACGGCTTGACGGAGCGCGACGCCATCCGGGCCCGGCGCAGATGATCGGCCCGGATTTCGCATTGTTGCGGCGGGAATTTGCCAGTGCCCGAAAGGGCGCACTTCACCGGCGGGGCGGTTCGGTGAAGCGCGTTCTGATCGCGCCGGGAATGGGCGACGCCGCCGGACTCGCCCCGCTCGCGCTCGATGCGCTGGCGGGTTTTCCCAATCTTGCCGTCGACGTGGTCATGGGATCGGCAAGTCAGAGCCGCGCCGAGGTCGAGGCACGGGTCGCCGGGCGACGGGGCGCGGCATTGCATCTCGACGCAACCGATATGGCAGGCCTGATGACCGACGCCGATCTTTGTATCGGTGCGGGCGGCATGACAAGCTGGGAACGCTGCTGCCTTGGTCTGCCGACGGTCGCGGTTGCGGTAGCCGACAACCAGAAACCCGCGCTTGCAGGACTGGCCGGGGCCGGGGCGGTCATCGCCCTTGATCTGGAGACAGCGCGGAGCGGCGGGCTCGAACCCGCAATTGCGCGGGCCATCGCGGAGGCATCCGCTCTCTCTTCTGCCGCGTCCCGCCTTTGCGATGGCGCGGGTGCGGTGCGTGTCACCGATGCGCTGGAAGGTGCGTTCCGGCCGGTGACGAAGGGTGATGCACGTCTTCTGTTCGACTGGCGCAACCGGCCCGATATCCGGGCCGTTAGCTTGAATACCGGAGAGCTGGTCTGGGACGAGCATGTCAACTGGCTTGAGCGCGCCCTGACCCGAACCGATGCCCTGTTCCTGATCTGGTCCGAGGGCGGCCGCGATCTTGGCCATGCCAGCGCCCGCGACCTTGGTGGCGGGATCTGGCAATGGAGCTTCTATATCGGTGCCGAAGACGCGCCGAAGGGCGCGGGCGGAAGGATGATGGCAACCTTCGCCCGAACACTGTTCGCAAAACCTGGCATCAATTCGCTGCGCGCCGAGGTGGTGGCGGACAATGCGGCCTCGGCGGCCCTGCATTGCCGTCTTGGCTTCCGCGAGACGGGCCGAGATGGCGGCGCGCTTGTCTTCACGCTCAGCAGATGCGATCACGAGGCGCTGCTGGGACTTGGCAATGAAGGGTAACGGGATGGCTGAGACATTCGTGATCGCGGGCCGGGCCATCGGGGCGGAGCATTCGCCCTATATTATCGCCGAACTCTCGGGCAATCATAACGGCGATCTCGGCCGCGCGCTGGCGCTGGTCGATGCCGCCGCCTCGACCGGCGCCGATGCGGTGAAGTTGCAGACCTATACCGCCGATACGATCACGCTGGATGTCGACCGGCCTGAATTCCACATCCATGGCGGGCTTTGGGACGGGCGGTCATTGCATGAACTATATCAGGAGGCTTCGACCCCCTGGGACTGGCATGAAGCCCTCTTTGAACGGGCGCGCGGCCACGGGCTTCATTGCTTTTCTTCGCCCTTCGATCCGACGGCGGTGGATTTCCTCGAAACGCTCGACGCGCCGGCCTACAAGATCGCGTCCTTCGAACTTGTCGATACACCCTTGATCCGCAAGGCGGCGGGCACGGGCAAACCGCTGATCATGTCCACCGGCATCGCCAACTATGCCGAAATTGAGGATGCAGCCCGTGCCGCGCGCGAGGGCGGCGCTGACGGCTTCGCGCTTCTGCACTGCATCTCGGCCTATCCGGCGAAGCCCGAGGAGATGCGGCTGGGCACAATCGAGGCTCTGTCACAGGCCTTCGGCGTGCCCATTGGCCTCTCGGACCACACGCTCGGCTCGGCCGTCGCTGTCGCGGCGATTGCGCGGGGGGCATGCATCATCGAGAAACACATGACGCTGGCGCGCGCCGATGGCGGGCCGGATGCCGAGTTTTCGCTGGAACCGGACGAGTTCCGCCAGCTTGTCGCCGATTGCCGGATGGCGCATGCCGCGCTTGGCCCCGCAAAACACGACCGCAAAGGCGTTGGCGGGGCGAATGCGCAGTTCCGCCGGTCGCTTTACGTGACCGCCGATGTCGCCAAGGGCGAGGTTTTGACCGAGGCCAATGTGCGGTCCGTCCGCCCGGGTCTGGGCCTTGCACCGAAACATCTGCCGGGTGTTCTTGGCCGACGTGCCGCCCGGTCGCTGAAGCGCGGCGAGCCGGTCGACTGGAGTATGCTCGCTCAGGACTGAGACTGGCGGGTGAGCATTCGGGTTTCGATGGCCTCAGCCGCGCGGTCGAGATTGTTATCGAGATCACCGAACCGGGCGCGCACCGCGTCATAGACCGGGTCGGGCCTGCCGATGCTGTCGATGAAAGCCTCCAGCGCCGCCAGATCGCCGATCTGCGGCAGTTCGGCAAAAAGCGGCAGGTTCTCGGCGAACACCGCAGCAGGCTTGCCGGAATAGAGGCAGTCGAGTGTCGTCGTCGAGGTCGGCGAGACCATCGCATGGGTCAGGTCCAGCGCATCGTGGATCGTCGCCTTGGCCAATGGCCCGGCGTAATAATGCGAGAACATGACGTTCGGATGCTTCCGCGCCAGCGCCTTGTCATGCGCCCGGTGATTGCGCCGCACCTTGCCGCGATGCGAACGGATGATGATGCCGAGATCTTTGTGACGGCTCAGCGCCTGATCCATCAGGTCGTAGAAATGGCCGATATGATCCTTTGTGTAACGTCCCGCGCCCCAACGGAAGGATTGGCAGACCAAGAGTCGCTTCGGGTAGCGGGCAACCCAATCGTTGACCTCTTTCCCCCAGCGGTTCTGGGGCAGGATATTCTGCTTCGTGAAACCCACGACCTCGACCCGCGCCGCGGTTTCAGGCGTGAAAAGGTCGCGGTTGTCGCCCATAGGTTCCCAGAAAAGCAGCTGCTGGGAATAGTACTCCATCGGCCCTTCGATCTTCCGGGCATTAACCCCGACCTGGTAGGCGCCGTGCTGAAGGAATATCGACTGCTGGCCGATCTTGGCCATATAGGTTCCGCGCTGCTTGCGCGTCGTCGTGTCCCAATAAGGATCGGCAATGGTCAGAACCGCGTCCGCCTCGCGGATGTCGCGCTGGTAGAGGAGCTTCATGCGAAGTTTCGAGGCGGGTTCGGGTGCGAAACCCTCACGCTCGAACACGCCGCGCAGGCGAATTTCCTTGCGCAGGAGCTTGGAGTAGACGAGCGCGCGAACCGTGACACGTCCCCGGCGGTGCAGACGCGCCAATACCGGATAGGTGCTCTCAAAATCCGGCATCCCGTTCAGATAGGCCAGCAGGAGGGGCTTTTCAGCCATCGAGCGCCCCGGCGAGCGCGGCCACGACCCGGTCCTGGTCGGCCTCGGTCAGGCCGGGATAGAGCGGCAGGCTGATGGCCCGGTCATAATAAGCTTCGGCCACCGGGAAATCGCCCCGGGCAAAGCCGCGCTTTTTCCAGAAGGGCTGGGTATGGACCGGGATGTAGTGGACGTTCACACCGATGCCCGCTTCGCGCAGGCGGGCGAAGACACGGGCGCGGTCCTCGACCTGAACCGGATAAAGATGCAGCGCCGAATGGCTGTCCGGGCTCTGGCGCGGCAGGGTCAACGCCATATTGCCCAGAAGCCGGTCGTAGCGGCGGGCAATCTCGTGCCGTTTCGCGACGAATTCAGTCAGCCGCGTCATCTGAGATGCGCCAAGCGCCGCCTGCAACTCCGTCATGCGGTAGTTGTATCCGAGCGCAACCTGCTCGTAATACCAGCCGCCCTCGGACATGCTTTCCATCAGCGACGGTTCGCGGGTGACGCCGTGCGAGCGGTGCAGCTCCATCCGGCTTGCCAATGCGGCATCGTTCGTCGTGGCGCAGCCACCCTCGGCAGTGGTGACGATCTTGACCGGATGGAAGGAAAACACGCAGATGTCGGAATGGGCGCAGTCACCGACCTGGCGGTCGCGGTAGCTGGCGCCAATCGCATGCGAGGCATCCTCGATCACCCGGAACCCGTAGCGCGTCGCCAACGCGCCGATGGCGGCCATGTCCGCGCTCTGACCGGCGAAATGAACCGGGATCACGATTTTTGGCAGCCTGCCCGCCGCCTCGGCGCGGATCAGCTTCGCCTCCAGCGCCTTGGGGCACATGACATAGGTCTCAGGGTCGATATCGACGAAATCGACGTCAGCGCCACAATAGAGCCCGACATTCGCCGAGGCGACAAAGGTATTGGGCACGGTCCAGAGCCAGTCACCCGGCCCGAGATCAAGCGCCATGCAGGCGATGTGCAGGGCCGAGGTTGCCGAGTTTACCGCGATGGCATGTCCGGCCCCGGTCGCCGCGCGGATTGCCGCCTCGAAACGCGGCACGGCGGGGCCCTGCGTCAGGAAGTCAGAGCGCAGGACGGCTTTGACGGCTTCGACGTCCTGATCCGAAATGTCCTGCCGACCGTAGGGGATCATCAATAGGTCCCGATCTTCTCGGCGTTCTTTGCGATCCACTTCTGCAGCGCCTCGACACTCATCCAGTCGGGATTGTTGTCCGACGCATAGTGGAAGCCTTCGGCAACCTTGCGCCCGTCCTTGATCCGCACGGGATCGCGCGACCAGTTGTGGATCGCCGGGATGATCTTGAAATGATCATCGTATTCGAACGTGTGGTCGGCATCTTCCGGCCCGATCATCTGCTCATGCATCTTTTCGCCGGGGCGGGCGCCGACAATGTCATGCGCCGCCTCGGGTGCCACCGCGCGGGCGATGTCGAGGATGTTCATCGAGGGGATCTTGCGCACATAGATCTCGCCGCCGACCATATCCTCCATCGCGTGCCACACCAGTTCCACACCCTGTTCCAGCGTGATCATGAACCGGGTCATGCGCGGATCGGTGATCGGCAGCTTGCCCTTGGATTTCAGCGACTGGAACAGCGGAATGACCGAGCCGCGCGACCCCATGACATTGCCATAGCGCACCACGGAAAAGCGGCACTTGTCAGCGCCGGAATAGGAGTTGCCGGCAACGAAGAGCTTGTCCGAGGCGAGCTTGGAGGCGCCGTAGAGGTTGATCGGGCTCGACGCCTTGTCAGTCGAGAGCGCGACGCAGCGCTTTACACCCTTGTCGATACAGGCGTCGATGATGTTCATCGCGCCGTTCACGTTGGTCTTGATGCATTCGAACGGGTTGTATTCCGCCGTCGGCACGATCTTGGTCGCGGCGGCATGGACGACATAGTCGATCCCGTCCATCGCCCGGTACAAGCGTTCACGATCGCGCACATCGCCGATGAAGAACCGCACTTCGGGCAGGTGGCCGTAAAGCTTGGCCATCTCCCACTGTTTCATCTCATCGCGGGAATAGATGATGATGCGAGCGGGTTTGTACCGCGCGAGCGTCATCGGCACGAACTGCGACCCGAAAGAGCCGGTACCGCCGGTCAGAAGAATTTTGGAACCCGTCAGCATGGCCTTGCTCCTTCGGAAAGTCCTGCGGCCTGACCCTGAAGCCCTGCATACCGCGTGACCCGTTTCCTAGCCCGGCCCATCTGCCTTGTCCACTGCCCGACGTTGGCGTCCGCAGGCTTTCACATATCGGCACCCCCGCCCCGACCGAGTTACGAAACAGGACCGACCCGTCCTACTCCGGCGCATCTTGCAATGGCTTCTTGTAAGCCTTAAGCGACGGCGTGTAGTCAGCGTAATTTCCAATGGTCCAGTCGAGGATCGCCGTGTCGATAGCCTTTGCGGTACAATGAATTTATGACCTGTATGACCCCGGTTGAGCTTTATTTCTCGCTCTACCGCGCCTCCGCCCAGCCGCGAGACCTAGGTGCCGCTCGGCACGATTTGGATTGAAGGCATGCCATGAAGATCAGCGTGGTTATCACTTGCTACAATAAGGCGAAGTATATCGCGCAGGCGATCCAGTCGGCTTGCGAGCAGGCGGGCGTGCATGAGATTATTGTCGTCGATGATTGCTCCACCGACCGCTCCGTCGCCATTGCCAGCGCAATTGGCGGTATTAAGCTCATTCCCAATGCTGCAAACAAAGGAGTGAGCGCCAGCACCCGGATCGGGGTCGAACATGCCCGGGCCGGTGGCGCCGAATACGTTATCCTACTTGATGGCGACGATGTGCTTGCAGTGGATTCTGTAAGGTATTTTTCAAAAGTGATCGAGCAGTCCGGCGTACCCGCCGTTTATTCGTCGGTCGCCCGCGACCGGGTCGATGACATGCGGCTGAAAGCTCAACCCTGTGACGTCGATGCTCGCTATCAGGTGGAAAGCGCTCCGCTCGATCTTTACATGAGCCGTCTGAGCCGACCGCTGGCAACCACCGCTTTATGTGCCCACCCTGACCTGATTGTCCGACATCTGGCTGACGGCGCGCGCGTGCAAGATCATCAGATTGCGTTCTCGATCTGTTACAACGCCGATCGGATCGCAGTCTCGGACGCTGTCACGCACTACTGTTCCCCCGCGCGTCCTGGCGACAACCTCAGTGAGGATGCGGTTGCAATTCTGACTGCCAGCGTCATCGTTTATGCCAATACCTTCGCGCTGGTTAAGTGTCACACTCTGTTCAAGTCCTACCAGAAGCGCGCATATACCCGTGGCCTGCGGCTCCGTCACTATGGTGTTCTGCCAATGTCCCTCTCGCTGATGTTATATGCTTTGACGCCATTCAAGGAGCTACTGCCGGTTCAAGTGCGACATGCTGTTATCATGAAAATCAGCCAATACGTGTGAATGGGGCAGTGGTATCGAGGGCGAAGTCCGTGGGCACCGCAATGCTGGACACCTTTCGTAAGACCCTGTCATCTTAAACACCGGAATGCTATCTCTTCGGTCCGCAAGATCGGGAGCGATACACTTGACCAAGCCGCGCACATCTCGAGGGAGGTTCCATATCGCGCGCCTGTTGCGGAGAGAAGCTCCTCTCATGGCCATGTCGGGCGCGCGCGAGGATCTGATGTCAAACCTCCTCGACAAGCGCGTGGCCCTCGTCGGAAATGCGCGGTCGCTGGCCGAGCGTGATGAAGGGGCCGAGATTGACGCCGCCGATCTGGTGGTCCGTATCAACCGGGCGCCGATGCCCGCCTCGCGGACGCATGGGACACGGACCGACTGGCTGGCGCTTGCAACCTCCATCGGGGCCGATGATCTCGACCGTATCAAACCTGACCGCATCCTGTGGATGTCGCACAAGCGCAAACGCCTGCCATGGACGGTCGCCACGTCCGACGGGTTCTACCTGCACCCGCTGGCCGACTGGGAATCCCTTCGCGACCGGCTTGGCGCACCGCCGACGACCGGGTTGATGATGATCGACCTGCTTGCATCCAGCGGCCTCGCATCCCTGCGCCTTCACGGCTTCGACTTCTTCGCCTCGCTCTCGCTGACCGGCTCACGCCGCGCCGATCAGGTGCCGCATGACTTCGCCGCTGAAAAGCGGTTTGCGGAGGCGCTGATGAACCGCGATCCGCGCGTCACACAGGCGGGGACGTGATACGCCTGCCGCAGCCGCGTTTTTCCTGCGCCGCGCCGCAGCAAGGCCTTTAACTGAGACGAGCAATAAGCTAAGGGGCCACGTCCTTAACGCAAGGAGACCCCGAGATGGGCTACAGAGTCGTTGTCGCCGGCGCCACGGGGAATGTGGGCCGCGAAATGCTGAACATCCTCGCCGAGCGGGAATTCCCCGTCGACGAGATCACCGCACTGGCGTCGCGCCGGTCGCTCGGCACCGAAGTTTCGTTCGGCGACAAGACCGTGAAGACCAAGGACATCGAGGGCTTCGACTTCACCGGCTGGGACATCGCGCTTTTCGCCATCGGCTCGGATGCGACCAAGAAATACGCGCCCATCGCCGCCTCGCAGGGCTGCGTCGTGATCGATAACTCCTCGCTTTACCGCTACGATCCGGAAATTCCGCTGGTCGTGCCCGAGGTGAACCCCGAGGCGGTGGAGCAGTACAAAAAGAAGATGATCATCGCCAACCCCAACTGCTCGACCGCGCAGATGGTGGTGGCGCTGAAGCCGCTGCATGACCGGGCGCGGATCAAGCGCGTCGTGGTGTCGACCTATCAGTCGGTCTCGGGTGCCGGCAAGGAAGGCATCGACGAGCTTTGGGACCAGACCAAGGGCATGTATGTGCCGGGTCAGGAAGTCGCGCCGAAGAAGTTCACCAAACAGATCGCCTTCAACGTCATTCCGCATATCGACGTCTTCATGGAAGACGGCCAGACCAAGGAAGAATGGAAGATGGTCGCCGAGACCAAGAAGATCCTCGACAAGACGATCAAGGTCACCGCGACCTGCGTCCGCGTCCCGGTCTTCGTCGGCCATTCCGAGGCGGTGAACATCGAGTTCGAGGACTTCCTCGACGAAGACGAGGCGCGCGACATCCTGCGCGAGGCGCCGGGCGTCATGGTCGTCGACAAGCGCGAGCCGGGCGGCTACGTGACGCCGGTCGAATGCGTCGGCGACTACGCCACCTTCATCAGCCGCATCCGCCAGGACGGCACGATCGAGAACGGGCTGAACCTCTGGTGCGTGTCGGACAACCTGCGCAAGGGCGCGGCGCTGAACGCGGTGCAGATCGCCGAGACCCTGGGCAATCGTTGCCTGAAGAAAGGCTGATCCCGAGGCCCACTAGGATGCGTGTTCACACGCAACGTGTAGATTTCTAACTGGCCGGACCCGTCGTTGGCTGGCCAGTATTCGTTTCGAGATAGTCTGTAGCCCGAGATACCTAGTTTTTGGGTAAGCCCAGGTAGTCCAGAATAGCAACCATCCACCCCATGGACTTGGGAAACTTCTTGGCGAGTCGGCGCAGCGACGGGCTCATTCGGCTCAGAATGTCGATGGTCCAACCGCCCAGCCAATAGGTCGCTTTCGGGAGTTCCGTTTCCCCTGTCTTTTGCATCCGGGCGGCAAAGGCCTTTGCCTTCACGCCGTTCCTAGCCTCCGTGAGGGCATTTTCTGATAAGGTCCGGACTACGTCGCGGGTGGAGGCGACCAGTCCCTTTGCCGAAACCTCGCTCATGCCCGGTCCTGTAGCGGCCGCAACCTCTTCGTGGTATTCGATCTTAATCTCGTCTGAAGCTTCTGGGGCGTCTGCGAGGATCTGATCTATCTCAATGAACGTAGTGCGCTCCTCAACGACTAAAGCTGCCGCAGGTTCCGCCATCGCAGCCTCAGCCTGATATTCGAGCCAATCTGGAAACCGGTTGATAAACGTTGAAATGGCGGCTGCAAACCCTTTCAACTCCGTTTCCGCCCCAGTTGGTAGCGTTTCGACAAAGGCACTGTCGAAGGACAACGCGACAATCCGCTGCCCATGTATGCCAAGGGCGATCTGGCGGCTTGCATCGTAGTGATCGCCAAGCGCCCGGTCAAATGCCCTAAGGACCGATGGTAAGGGGGCGTAGTTGGCGATATGAAAGCTTTCCCCGAAGCTCTCGCGAAACTCCTTCAAAACCTTCCAGCCCTGCTCGGCACGAGAAATGGCACCGGTACTGTGCAGTTTCGTGTGGGAGTTAATGAGAACGAGTTTCCCGGCCGTGATGGTAGTTTCGATCGGTGCGGAGTGTTTAAGGGGCAAGTTGGGCAAGAGCAGGTTCTCCCGCGGCTCGCTTTCATCTGCTTGCCCGATGGGTTGGTTAGTATCTTTTAGGTATTCTACTAGCCTTTTTGCACGGTCTCTTTCATCGCGAAGCTCAGATATTTCACCGATTTTGGGATCGATCCGGGCAGCAAGACAGTTGTCAAATGTAAGTCCGGTGCCGTTTGGGCTGACAGCCAGCCTCCGCAATTTCAGGATCGGTAGCAAGTTAGCAGCGGCAGTATCTCGAAGATCCAGTTTTGCGATATTTGTCAATTGAGCGAGAGGTCTGATATCCGCTACTGGTGTCTTACTAATGTCTAACTCCTGTAGTGCTCTCAACTCTGAAAGTGGATCGACGCGATCAATTAGAGTGTTCCTAAGGTTGAGCTTTGTCAATCGCTTAAGAAATAGGAGTGGAGATATGTCGAATACTCGAGTATCTGCTAGATTTAGATCATTAAGTTCATGCATCATTGAAAGCGGGTGAAGTTCCGCGACTTTGGTTCCGGCGAGTGAAAGATATTGAAGTCTCGTCAGTCTGGAAATCGCCGACAGATCATCGATATCTGAGCCGCTGAGATCGAGGTGGGTCAACCAAGTCAAATCAGATAATGCGTTGGATCTCCACAGCCGTGCGTTGCGAATATGAAGATGAGTTAACTGGCGCATCTCTTTTAGTGGGCTGATGTCGACAGGTAGGTTGTCGAGGTAGAGATGCTTGAGTTTTGTGAGGCCGACTATTTCTTGGGGGAGTAAATCGAGAAAGCGAAAACTACCTCCACTAAACGAAAGGCTGTCTAAACTCCCCCGCTTTGCCTCAGTGATCAACTTTCTCGCGGCCTGGAAAGCCTCGCCTGCCGCACTCATCCCTGCCTCCGCTTCGACACGCCTTCAAGATGGGGGGACAGTGACGGGCGGGCAAGGGGAATGATGATCTGATCGGCAGGGGCATTGCCGTGTGTGGAACTTCAGCTCTGCCCTTTCGCGTCCAGCGCGGCCCGGAGGTCGATCACCTCGTCGCAGGCTCCACAGATCGCAGCGATCAGTTTCAGGTTCTGCCGGGCGCGGTCGTAGTCGCCCATTTCCACAAAAAGTTCGCCCTGATATTCCAGCGCGCCGATATGTTTCGGGTTCACCTTCAGCGCGGCATCGTAGTAGCGTGCGGCCTCGGTCAGACGGTTCATCTTGCGGTTGGAATAGCCCATCAGGTTCAGGGCGTCGGCATTGCGCGGTTCGGTCTTTATGACCCCGGCGAGCAGTTTCAGCGCCTCGGGGTAGCGGCCGGCATCGACGGCGGCCTGCGCCTCGTTCATTCCGGCAGGGGCGGCCGATCCGGCAGTGTCACTGCTGCCTGCGGCAAAGGCAGGCGAGCAGGCCAACGCGGCTGCGATGGCGAGCGGTAATAGCGGCAAGCGGTTCAGGATCATGACGGGGTCTCCTTCTGCCCTTGCCGCGATCCTAGCACAGACTGGCGCGATGGCCATTCACGATCGGTGGCGCGAGGGTCAGGCGGCGGGTGGCGGCGCAAGGCGGGCGCGGCGCGCACCGCTCAGGTCGCCGGGAAACGCGGCGCCGAATTTCAGCACCAGTCCGGCGGGGCTGTATCCCAGATCCTCGACCCGCAGGATCGCCCGATCGCGGGGCCAGGTGTGTACGGCCAGCCCGCCATCCGGTACCCGGCGCAGGACATAGCCGCGTGCCCGCAATCTGCGTTGCAGTTCCAACCAGTCGGAGGATTGGTGAATCTCCCTGCGGATCACCTCCCGCTCTCCGCCGGCGCGGGTCGGGGCGTCCGACAGAACGATACGCAGCACTGCGTTGAGATAGTCGGATGGCTGACACCCGGCAGCGTCTGCGGCGCTGCCGAGAGCGGCAAGGACATCGTCGGGAAGATCGAGGGAAACGGAGCGATACTGTGTCATACCGCCAGATTCCGCGAATCTGGTTAACAGAAGATTGACCGTCTTTCGCGATGTCAGAACCGCTCGGCCCTAAGCACTTTGCAATCTGCAAGTGAGACGACGCCAATATGGCGCTCCACGACATTGAAGGCGGCATCGAGCAGGGCATCGACGCGTTCCGGCCGCACGATGCAGACCACCGCGACCATGCCGCCCGCGACCGAGACCTGACCATCGCGGCTCCACTGGCCCGATCGGCCCGATCCGCCAAGAACCGGCAGGACCGTAAAGCCCGTCACACCGGCCTCAACAATAGCGTCGGTCAGGCGGCGTTCGAGAGGCGCCTCGATAATGATCTCAACACGTTTGGCGTCATGGGTTTGCATTGTCAGCCTCCGGTCACTAATCCGGCGACGGTGACATAAAGCGGAATGCCGAGCGCCAGATTGAAGGGGAATGTCACGCCAAGCGACAGCGTCAGATAGATCGATGGATTAGCCTCAGGCAGGGCAACCCGCATTGCCGCGGGCACGGCGATGTAGGATGCGGAGGCGGCGAGCGTCATGAAGAGCGCGGTGCCGCCCGTGGAAAAGCCCAGCATCACGGCGACTGGAAGTGCGATGGCCGCGCCGATCATCGGCATGAGGCCCGCGAACACGACGGCACCGGCCGAGAGAAGCCCGCGCGACTGTTTCAGTCCGCGTCCCGCGACCAGCCCCATATCGAGAAGAAAAAGGCAGAGCACACCCTTGAATGGCGAGACGATGAAGCTTTCGATTTCGGCCATTCCGCGGTCGCCAGTGATGGCGCCGATCAGGAAGGCGCCGATCAACAGCACGATGGAGCCGTTCAACAGCACTTCGCGCCACAATTCCGCATCCATCCTCACGCCCGACTCGCTGCGCGCTGCAAGCCAGAGTGCCGCGACGATGGCCGGTGCCTCCATTGCGGCGGCGACGGCGACCATGTAGCCCTCGTATTCCATTCCACGGCTGGTCAGGATCGCCGTCGCTGAAACAAAGGTGACGATCGAGATCGAACCGTAGTGACCCGCGACCGCAGCGGCATCGACGCGCGACAGGCGTGTCAGTCCGCGCAGCAGCGCGAAGGCCACGACCGGGATGGCGAAGCTAAGGGCGATCCCTGCAACCAGGGCAAGGCCAAGCCGTGCATCCAGCCCATGTGCAGCGACGCTGACGCCGCCTTTGAAGCCGATGGCAAACAGCAGGTAGATCGACAGTGCCTTTGCCGCGGCTTCGGGCACCGAAAGGCTTGATCGCGCCAGCGCGGCAGCAAGGCCAAGTGCAAAGCTCAGGATGATCGGGGACAGCAGGTTCTGTCCCATGACCGAAAGAATCGCGTCCACCGTCACCGCCCCATGGCACGTTTGTGCCTAAATAGTCGGCCTTTTGGCCGAGACAAGAGGACGCCTGCAACAGGACGCTGATTACTGCCCGGAATACTTGTGTCAGATCGCCACGAACCGACCGCTCGCCGGGTCGAACTGTTCCAGCCCGCCTTCGCCGATATCGTTCCAGAGCCCGTGCAGGCTGATCTCGCCCGCCTCAACGGCGGAACGGACGAAGGGGAAGGTCATGAGGTTTTCCAGGCTGACCAGAACCGCCTGTTTCTCCAGCGCAGTCAGCCGTTCGGCTTCGGGCAGATCCTTGATCCGCTCATAGCCCGGGCGCAGGATGTCCATCCAACGACCGACAAAGCTCGTCTTTTCCTCCAGCGCCGGGGCGTGGCCCGAACACATGTCATGGCAGCCCTTGACCCCGCCGCAATAGGAATGACCGACGATGATCACATGTGCGACCTTCAGTGCGGTCACCGCGAATTCCAGTGCCGCCGACGTGCCATGCGCCTCTCCGTCGGGCTCGTAGGGCGGTACCAGATTGGCGACATTGCGGTGGATGAAGAACTCACCCTGATCGGCACCGAAAATCGAGGTCACATGAACCCGGCTGTCACAGCATGAGATGACCATGGCGCGCGGACGCTGGCCCTCTTCGGCCAGGCGGCGGTACCATGACCGGTTCTCTTCCCAGGTCGTCGCCTTCCAGCCGTGATAGCGTTGCACCAGGTAGGTGGGCAGCGGTTTCGCGTGATCCATGTCCCTCGCCTCGCAGTTGGTTCCGCCCGACATAGCGACCAGACGTATCGAATTCGAGGGGTTTTTTCCGCTGACCATCAAGATTTTCTTGAGAGGTGGCGTCCAGGCTGAACCAGCGCGTGGGGCGTGAAGTGGAGGGTGAAGGGTGGCGAAACTTGCCGTTTTGCACCACGAGGAAGGGGTTCGCGTGAATCCCGATTGCCTCGTGGCATTATACGCGGAACTGGGCGAAGCCGGGGCCGAGCGGGTCGTGGCGCGCGCAATGGAGGAGATGAATGCACGCTTGTCAGAGATGCAGCGCTTCGCCGATGACGGTGACCTCGTTGGGCTGATGCGCAGCGCACGGATCGTTGTGAAAATGGCCGATCAGATCGGGCTGACGAGTTTCACGATGGTTGCCTTGGATGTCATCGCCGCCACGCATGCCGGAGACCATGCCGGGCAGGCCGCAACGTTGGCCCGGCTTCTCAGAATCGGGGATCGTTCCCTCAATGCTGTATGGGATCTGCGCGACATGACGATCTGAGCATGACGGGGGTTGCGGGCACCGCGCGGGCGGATAGTCTGGCGCGGCAACTAACCCGAGCCCACCATGCCCTTTGCCTTTGCCGATCCAGACCAACCGTCACGCCCTGTCCATATCGTTGCGCAAAGTGATGCAGAAGCATTCCTTGCGGCGCGGGCTTCAAAAGAGCGCGCCTGGCTGAACGCCTCCGGGTTCGAGGGAAAACTCGGCCAGATTTGCCTGTTGCCGGGTCCCGATGGCAGCCCTGCCGCGGCCGTCCTTGGCTGGGGTTCACCGGCAGCCCGCCAGCGCGGCCGGTTCCATGCCGCGAAGGTCGTGGCCGATCTGCCGGACGGCAACTGGCATCTGGAAGGATCGCTGGACAGGACCGAGTTGGAAGAGGCCGCCCTCGGCTGGCTGCTCGCCGCCTACCGCTTCGACCGTTACAAATCCGCGAAAGCCCCGTCGGCCCGGCTGAAAGCTCCGGATGGGATCGATACGGCCCGCATTCTGGCGATCGCCGAAGGCGAGGCGCTGACCCGCGACCTGATCAACACACCGGCCGCTGATATGGGGCCGGGCGAATTGGAGAACGCTTTTCTGGCGCTGGCGGAAAGGTTCGGGGCGCAAACACGTGTAGTGCGTGGCGATGACCTGCTGGCGGAAGGCTTTCCGATGATCCACACGGTTGGCCGCGCCTCCAGCCGGGTGCCCCGGCTTCTTGATCTGCGCTGGGGGGGCGAGGGGCCGACCCTGACGCTCGTTGGCAAGGGGGTCTGCTTTGACACAGGCGGGCTCGACATCAAGCCAGCCTCTTCGATGGGACTGATGAAGAAGGATATGGGCGGGGCCGCGACCGTCATGGGGCTCGCACAGATGATCATGGCGATGGGGCTGAAGCTGAAGCTTCGGGTCCTCGTCCCCGCGGTGGAGAACGCGGTCGGCGGCAACGCGTTCCGGCCGCAGGACATCCTGGCCAGTCGCAAGGGGCTGACGGTCGAGGTCAACAACACCGACGCCGAGGGCCGTCTGGTGCTCGCCGACGCGCTGGCGCTTGCGGACGAAGAAAAGCCGGACCTGATCATCTCCATGGCCACGCTGACCGGTGCTGCTCGCGTCGCAGTCGGACCCGATCTGGCGCCGTTCTATTGCGACGATGGTGCCGTGGCGGCGGCGCTGGCGGCGGGAGGGGCGGTCGTCGCCGACCCACTGTGGCGGATGCCGTTCTGGGAGCCCTATGAGACGATGATCGAGCCGGGCATCGCCGATCTCGACAATGCGCCGTCGGGTGGCATGGCCGGGTCGATCACCGCCGCGCTCTTCCTGCGGCGGTTCGTGACCGAAAGCCCGCGCTACGTTCATTTCGACATCTACGGATGGCAGCCAAAATCCGAACCGGCCCGCCCCAAGGGGGGTGTCGGTCAGGGCGCCCGCGCGATCCTTGCGGCCCTGCCGAAGATGCTGCCGCTATGACCGACCGCCGTCTCACCCCAGCGAACGAACGCGTCGCGCATGTATCGCTGAAAGGCAAGGTCGAGGCGGCGCATTATGAAACGGGTGAGCCCGCACGGATCGTCGTCCCCCGTGCGGACCTTCTGGTTCAACCGCTGGGCGCGCGCGACCGGCAAGTGCTGATGGGGGAAAGCGTTCTGGTGCTTGAACGGCACAAGGGCTTTGCCTTCATCCTCGCCGACAAGGACCGCTATTGCGGCTACCTGCCGGAACCGGTCCTTGGCCCGCCGGTGGCCGCGACGCATTGGGTCTCAGCCCCCGCGACGCATCTTTACCGAGCGGCAGATATCAAATCGCCCGAGGCGGCGATGCTGAGCCTTGGCGCAAGGCTGACGGTCACCAAAACACACGAACGGTTTTTCGAGACCGCCGAAGGCCTCTTCGTTCCGCGCCCGCATCTGAGGGAGATCGAGGATTGGGCTGAAGACCCGGTCTCGGTCGCCGAAAGTCTTGTCGGCACGCCGTATCTGTGGGGTGGGAATTCACGCAGCGGGATCGATTGTTCCGGCCTTGTTCAGGCCGCGATGACCGCCTGTGGCATCGCCTGTCCCGGTGACAGCGACATGCAGGAGAACGCATTGGGCAAACGGCTCGGTTCGGGTTCCGACCGTCGGCGCGGGGATCTGGTTTTCTGGAGGGGCCATGTCGCCATGGCGGTCGATGACAAACGGCTGATCCATGCCAATGCCCACCACATGGCCGTTGCCTATGAAGGGATCGACGAGGCGATCGTACGCATCGCCAAGCAGGGTGATGGTGCTGTCACCTCTGTCCGGCGGCTCAGTCTACAGGACGTATGAGCTTGCGTTCGAGGATGCGCAGGACCGTCGGCAGGTCATGGCCGCGTTTCAGCACCTGTCCGTCCATACCCACGACCGCATACATTCCCTGACGGCTGCGCAGGCGCGGCCGTTTTTCAATCCGGTAAAGCGGGTGTTCCGCAGCCCGGCGAAAGACCGAAAAGACCGCCATGTCGCTGAGGAAGGAAAGCGCATAATCGCGCCATTCGCCCGCCGCCACCATGCGTCCGTAGAGACCAAGGATAGTGCCGAGTTCCAGACGGTCGAAGGCAACCTGCTCGGGCGGGGTTGCGGAGGCGCGAAACGGGATCGGCGGCTGGACCGTCATAGGCGAATCTTACCGCGCTTTTGCCGCAAATCAAGCGCCGGGATTGTTTGGGCTCAGGCGACCGGCTTTCCGGCGAAGCGATGGGCGAGCCCGGTATCCGCTGCCGGCAGCGGCGCATCACCGGTTTCCAGCCAGCGTTCAGATGTTGGCAGAAGCGCGTGATAGACGGTGCCGACACGGGACCGGAGCCCGCTCAGCCGCGCCGGAAGCACGGCATCGGGAAGGTCCCCATGGCGCAGCACGATCCGTCGCCAGCGATGGATCAGAATGATCCGCGCCGCCATCGCGTCCTGAGGGTCGAGGCGCGCGCCTTCCAACGCATCGAGGTCTGTGGCGAGCCGTTCGAGCGTCGCGAGACGGTCGGGAGGGCAAAGCGTTTCGCGCATTTCGGCACTCACCGTCAGCGCACCCGAAACGGCAAGTGCTGCCTCTGCCGGGACGTTCCCCGCCACCAGCCACAGCCCGCCGCCAAGAGATATCCCGCCCACATCATCGCCAAGCGCAATCGTCCAGCATTCTGGCTCTGCCCCGGGCGCGGCATAGATGGCCGCTGCCGCCGGACCGTATTCCGCCTGCCCTTGCCCGCTCAGCCGGTAATGGCTGGTCCTGCCATTTCGCTCGCGGATCAGCCAGCCATCAGCGACAAGCCGCGACAGGGCGGTGCGCAGGGCGCCCGGCTCCACCCCGATCCGCCCCAAGAGGTCCTGAAGCCGGGCCGCCGCGATCCGGCCGCCACGCGGCTGAACGGCATCGCCCATGACGGTGACGACCAGCGACCAGACCCTGAGGCGGCCTTCGGCATGCAGAGCGTCGATAAGGGGCGCAAGCGGGTCCATGGACACGGGTCTAACCTGACCGTGCCACCATCGTCAAAAGCTCGTATTCCGCGACAGGTTCACCGTTCTGGTTGGTGACGGTCGCGGCCCAGGCGACCTCGCCAAATTCAGCAGTCCGCCGCGTCTTGCGCTTGACCACGAGCCGCACCCGGATCGCGTCGCCGGGGTTGACCGGTTTCAGGAAGCGAAGGTGGTTCAACCCGGTATTGGCGAGGACCGGCCCCGGCGCCGGGTCGACGAACAGCCCAGCGGCGAAGGAGAGGATCAGATATCCATGCGCGACACGGCCCGGGAAGAAAGGATTGGCGCGGGCGGCCTCGTCGTCCATATGGGCATAGAAGGTGTCGCCGGTGAATTCGGCAAAATGTTCGATATCTGCTAGGGTTACGGTCCGGAACGGGGTTTCGATACCCTGACCGATCTCCAGATTGTCGAAATTCTGCTGGAATGGATGTGATCTACAATTCTTGAGTGCATTTGAATAAGCATACTCTCTCTGAACGCGAGACAAGATAGCCGGGCTGCCCTGTACCGCCACCCGCGCCATGTAATGCAGGATGCCCCGCACCCCGCCCAGTTCCTCGCCGCCACCCGCGCGGCCAGGTCCGCCATGGACCATATGCGGCAGAGGGGAGCCGTGGCCGGTCGCCTCGGCCGCACTGTCCCGGTCGTTGATATAGATGCGTCCATGCCAGGCCCCGGCTTCGGTCACATAGGCGCGTGCCACGTCGGGGTCGTGGGTGAAAAGCGATGAGACGAGGCTGCCGCCGCCGCGATTTGCAAGCTGCGCCGCATGGGAGACATCGCGGGACGGCAGGATCGTAGCGACGGGGCCAAAGGCTTCGACCTCATGTATGGCGCGTGCCGTATTGGGGTCATCGCAGAGGTAGATTTCTGGCGCGGCGAAGGCGCCTTCGGCAGGCGTGTCGGCATGACGGAACACCAGACGTGTCTCACTCGCAATTTCGGCGGCGCGGGCCGCGACATCGGCTTTCTGAGCCATCGAGACCAATGGCCCCATCCGCACCTTGGGATCGGCGGGGTCGCCGATACTCACCTGACTGAGCCGCGCGGATAGGGCGCCGACCACATCCTGCGCCATGGCTTCTGGCACGATCATCCGACGGACCGCCGTGCATTTCTGGCCTGCCTTTACGGTCATCTCGGTTGCAACTTCTTTGACGAAGAGATCGAATTCCGGTGTTCCCAGAACCGCGTCAGGGCCAAGGACGGCGGCGTTCAGACTGTCCTGCTCGGCGATGAAACGCGTGCCCGCCACCAAGTGGCGCGGGTTAGACCGCAGCGCCAACGCCGTCGCGGCCGAGCCGGTGAAGCTGACCACGTCCTGTGGGCCGAGCTGTTCAAGCAGGTCGCCCGTGCGCCCGACGACCAGCTGCACCGCACCTTCCGGCAACAACCCGCTTTCAACGATCATGCGGAACGCGGCTTCGGCCAGATAGCTCGTCTGGGTCGCGGGTTTCACGATGACAGGCATGCCGCCCAGCAATGCGGGGGCGAGTTTTTCCAGCATGCCCCAGACAGGGAAGTTGAAGGCGTTGATCTGCACCGCGACTCCCCGCATCGGCACCGCGACATGGCGGCCAAGGAAGGTGCCGTCGCGCGACAGCCGCTCTACCGGTCCGTCAAGATACATGTCCCCATCCGGCATTTCGCGCCGCGCCTTTGACGCCATCGTCAGCGCGGTCATGATGCCACCTTCGATGTCGATCCAGCCGTCCTTGCGTGTAGCGCCGGTCAGGGGATTGAGTGCGTAAAGCTCCTCCTTCCGCGCCTGCAGCATCAGCGCCATTGCTTTCACCATTCGCGCCCGGTC
Source organism: Albidovulum aestuarii (assembly GCF_029961185.1). Taxonomy (GTDB): domain Bacteria; phylum Pseudomonadota; class Alphaproteobacteria; order Rhodobacterales; family Rhodobacteraceae; genus Albidovulum; species Albidovulum aestuarii. The sequence goes on from NZ_JASBQQ010000006.1 coordinate 92,479, forward strand.
ATGGATGTTCATCGCCCGCAATGCGGGGCCGCCGGTGCCCGTCGCCCAGTCGATTGCCGCGCCAAAGTCGATCCCCTCGGACCCGGCCCGCGCGATCGGTTCGCCCGTCACCGGGCTGTCGATCCGCGCCGCATTGGCCGAAGGGCCGATCCACTTCCCAGCGATGTAGGAGGATGGGGTGAGCATGGCTGGTCTCCTCTCGCCATCACTCTAGCGCAGCCAGGCGCGCGCGCAACACTCTTGACCGAGCGGTCGGATATGTAGCAGCATCGCGAAGAACCGGAGGGGCCATGATGACACCACAGGAACGGGCGGAGAAAAGTGCTGCCGCGATGTGGGCGGGCGATGCGGCCTCGAAACATCTCGGCATGCGCCTCGATGCGGTCGGGCCGGGGCGGGCGGTCCTGTCCTTCACGGTCGGACCTGAGCATCTGAACGGTCACGGCATCTGCCATGGCGGCTATATCTTCACGCTGGCCGACAGCGCCTTTGCCTTTGCCTGCAACAGCCATAACCGGCTGGTCGTGGCGCAGCAGAATTCCATCACATACCTCTCGCCGGGACGGGAGGGGGAGCGTTTGACTGCCGAGGCGGTTGAGGTCAGCCTGACCGGACGGTCGGGCATCTACGACGTCACCGTCACCGGCGGCGATGGCCGCAGGGTGGCCCTGTTCCGGGGATTGTCGCGGCAGATCGACGGCACGCATTTCGAGGAAGAGACATGAGAGAGGCATATCTCTGTGAAGGGCTCAGAACGCCCATCGGTCGCTACGGTGGCGCGCTGGCCCCGGTCCGCCCCGACGATTTGCTGGCGGGCGTGATCCGCGCAGTCATGCAGGCAACGGGCCTGCCGGGCGCGGCGGTTGATGAGGTCATGGCGGGCTGCGCCAACCAGGCGGGCGAAGACAATCGCAATGTCGCGCGCATGGCCGCGTTGCTGGCGGGCCTGCCCGACACCGTGCCGGGAGTCACTCTGAACCGGTTGTGTGGATCAGGGCTCGATGCGATTGGACAGGCGGCGCGCGCGGTACGGCTCGGCGAGGCGGAGCTGGTGCTCGCCTGTGGCGTCGAAAGCATGAGCCGCGCGCCCTTCGTGATGCCGAAGGCAGAGTCCGGGTTTTCGCGGAACGCCGAGATATTCGACACGACCATTGGCTGGCGCTTCGTCAACCCGGTGCTGAAATCGCAGTATGGCATCGACTCGATGCCCGAGACGGCCGAGAATGTGGCTGAAGAGTTTGGCATCGCCCGCGCTGATCAGGACGCATTCGCACTCAGGTCCCAGACCCGCGCACTTTCCGCCATCGCCTCGGGCCGTCTGGCCGAAGAAATCACGCCGGTGGCGATCCGGCAAAGGCGTGGCGATCCGGTGGTGGTCGCTGAGGATGAACACCCGCGTGAGACGACAGCTGAAAAACTTGCCGCGTTGCACACGCCGTTCCGCGACAATGGCAGCGTGACGGCGGGCAATGCCAGTGGTGTGAATGACGGCGCGGCGGCGCTGATCGTAGCCTCGGCGGAGGCGGTGAAGCGCCATGGCCTGACGCCAAAGGCGCGGATCAGCGGCATGGCCACGGCGGGCGTCGCCCCCCGTATCATGGGCATCGGCCCGGTTCCCGCCACGCAGAAACTGCTCGCCCGCCACGGCCTGACCATGGCCGATATCGGGCTGGTCGAACTCAACGAGGCCTTCGCCGCACAGGCGCTTGCCGTGATGCGCCAGCTAGGCCTGCCGGATGACGCAGAGCATGTGAACCCGAATGGCGGGGCCATCGCCCTTGGCCATCCCCTTGGCATGTCCGGCGCGCGGCTGGCGCTGACTGCGGGGACCGAGATGGGCAGGCGCGGTGCGGCGCGTGCGCTTTGCACCATGTGCGTAGGGGTCGGGCAGGGAATATCACTCCTGCTCGAAGCCCCCTGAGGAGGGGTGATGAAAGACCTGACACCGGACCGCAAGACGCTGGACCCGATCGAGATCGCAAGCCGCGACGAGATCGCCACGCTGCAACTGAGCCGGATGAAATGGTCGCTGAAACACGCCTATGACAATGTGCCCTTCTACCGGCAGGGCTTCGATGCGGCGGGGGTGCATCCCGACGATCTGAAAAATCTCTCTGACCTTTCAAAATTCCCCTTTACCGCCAAGGCCGACCTGCGCGCGAACTATCCATTCGGCATGTTCGCCGTGCCGCGCGAAAAGGTCGTCCGTGTCCACGTGTCCTCCGGCACGACCGGCAAGCCGACCGTCGTTGGCTACACACAGAAGGATATCGGAACTTGGGCGGAGTGCGTTGCCCGCTCGTTGCGCGCGGCGGGGACGCGGACGGGAGATGTCGTCCATGTCTCCTACGGATACGGGCTTTTCACCGGGGGATTGGGCGCGCATTACGGGGCCGAGCGGCTCGGTTGCACGGTGGTGCCGATATCGGGCGGGATGACGCCACGGCAGGTGCAACTGATCGAGGATTTCGGGGCGTCGACCATCATGGTCACGCCGTCCTACATGCTGGCGATCCTTGACGAATACAGGGCGCAGGGCCGCGATCCGCGCCAAAGCCCGCTACAGGTCGGCGTCTTCGGGGCGGAGCCGTGGACCAACGCGATGCGGGCAGAGATCGAGGCGGCCTTCGACATGCATGCGGTCGATATCTACGGGTTGTCAGAAGTCATCGGGCCGGGCGTGGCCAACGAATGCGTGGAAACCAAGGACGGGCTGCATATCTGGGAGGATCATTTCTACCCCGAGATCATCGACCCCGAAACCGGCGCGGTGCTGCCCGAGGGCGAGAAGGGCGAACTGGTCTTCACCTCGCTGACGAAAGAGGCGATGCCGGTCATCCGCTACCGCACTCGCGACCTGACGCGGCTGCTGCCGGGGACGGCGCGCACGATGCGGCGGATGGAGAAGGTGACGGGCCGCTCGGACGATCTGATCATCCTGAGGGGCGTCAACATCTTCCCCACCCAGATCGAAGAGCAGATCCTGAAGATCCGCACCTTCGCCCCGCATTTCCAGATTGAGCTTAAGCGCGAGGGACGTCTGGATGAGATGACGGTGCTGGTCGAGGCGGCGGAGGGGCATTCCGATGCGACCGAACGGCTGCAGGCCGCTGCTGCACTGAAAAAGGCCGTGCGCGATACGTCGGGGCTGAACATCGCGGTCAGCGTCGCCGACCCCGGTGGCATCGCGCGCAGTCAAGGCAAGGCGGTCCGCATCGTCGACATGCGACCGAAGGGCTGAGAATATGCCACGGGGACTGGCCCGCGATCACGACGACAAGCGCGCCGCAATCCGCGAAGGCGCGGCGGCCTATTTCGCGGCGCATGGTTTTGATCGCGCCTCGATGGCCGGGGCGGCAAAGGCCTGCGGCGTGTCGAAGGCGCTGCTTTACCACTATCATGCGTCGAAAGAGGCGCTGCTCTTTGACATCCTCTACGCGCATCTCTCCGGTCTGGTCGCGGTGGTCGACGCGGTGCCCGAAGGGCAGCCGGAAGCGCGGCTGCGGGGGCTTATCCGCGCGATCCTCATGAAATACCGGTACGCTGATGCCGAACACCGGTTACAACTCGATGCGCTGAAGGCACTTGCGCCAGACCAGCAGGCCGCGCTGCGAGGGCACCAGCGCCGCCTCGTCGGCACCCTTGCCGAAACGATCGACCTGCTGCGCCCCGGGCTGGCGGAGGACCGGCTGCAGGCCGCGACGATGTCGGTCTTCGGCATGCTCAACTGGTTCTTCCTCTGGCACCGGCCGGGCAAGGGGATCGGGCGCGAGGCCTATGCCGATCTGGTTGCCGATCTTGTGATCGGCGGGTTGCCCGGCATCGCAGATTGACGGTCTTCATCGCATGGCCGGCAATGTGGCATCCTCCACGTGATCTTTGCCCAGACTAAAAGCTCAAAACGAATCCGCGACGGGAACGAGAAACAGGATTAAAATGGCGAAAAATGCTTTGGGGGATTGTTTGTCATGACCAAGACGTTTGCCATTGTTTTTGGGATCAGTTCGGTTCTGGCGATGGGCGCTTATGCGCAGGAAGCAATGACAACCGAAGAACTCCTGACCCTCACCGACGGGGGCAAAGAGATCATTCTCGGCGGGGAAGGTCACGGATATAGCGGGACTCTGATGCTGAATGTCGACGGTACTGGCATTGGCAATGCAACGACCGACGCTGGCGATAAGCTGACGATCACGGGTACCTGGCATGTCGCGGATGGAAAATTTTGCCGGACATGGAAGGAATTTGACGGCGGCTCAGAGGTCTGTGAGGTCTGGAAAAAGACATCTGCCAGTTCGGTCGACGTCTACAAGGGCGACGCAAAACTCGGCGTCAATTCCTGGTGAAACTCTTCTCCTGACCTCTGCTGTCCCGAAATGCTTGGCTACTCAAGCCTGCAGGTCAAGGCTTGTACTGCGGACATAAATAGGGCAGCGACCCGGACAAGCCCGAGACTTAAGTCGGAACAGCGAGCGGCGTCATCGTCCCCACTCGACCCCCTGCATCTCCCGCAACCGGCTCGCCGTGCGTTCGAATTCGAAACTTCCGGTGCCCTCGACATAAAGCCGCTCCGGCTCGTCCGCGGCGGAGCAGATGAGGCGCACCTTGCCTTCGTAAAGCGCGTCGATGAGGGTAACGAAGCGTTTCGCCTCGTTGTAGTTCTCGGACGACAGATGCGGGATGTCTTCGAGGATCAGCACCCGGACCGCGCCCGCGACGGCGAGGTAGTCGGCGGGGCCGAGGGGGCGGCCGCAGAGATCCCAGAAGCCCGCCCGCGCGACCCCGGCATGGTAGTCGGGCAAGATCACCTCTCTGCCTTTTACGGTCAGCTTCAGCTCCGCATCGCCGCCGCCGCCTGTCAGTTCGGTCCAGATTTGCGCGAGCGCGGATTTGGCCCTTGCATCGGCGGGGGTGAAATAGACCTGTGCGCCTTCCAGCCTGTGCTGGCGGTAATCCGTCTCGCTCTCAATCTCGCGGACCTCCATCCGGTCCTTCAGAAGCTGGATGAAGGGCAGGAAGAGGGGCCGGTTGAGCCCGTCCTTGTAAAGATCGTCCGGCACGCGGTTCGAGGTGGTGACCACCGTCACCCCCCGGTCGAAGAGCATCTGGAAGAGCCGGCCCACGATCATCGCGTCGGCAATGTCGGTGATCTGCATCTCGTCGAAAGACAGAAGCCTGAGATCCTCGGCGATCTTCTCGGCCACGGGTCGGATTGCGTCGTCGACGCCGGTCTTGCGGGCCTCGTGCAAAGCCGCCTGCACTTCCTGCATGAAAGCGTGGAAATGAACACGGCGCTTGGCCTCGATATTCACATGGGCGTGGAAGAGGTCCATCAGCATCGACTTGCCGCGCCCGACCCCGCCCCAGAGGTAGAGCCCCTTCACGCCCTCAGGGGCCTTGGCAAAGAGCCCGCCGAGAAGCCCCTTCTTGCGGCCGTTCCCCGCCTCAAGCTCCTCGCGGATGCGCTGCAGTTCAGGTAATAGAGCGCGTTGGGCGGCGTCCTGCTTGAGCCCGCCCTCGTGCGTCATCCGGTCGTAGATTTCGGTCAATGTTTCGCCCATGGCCTTCGATAGCGTGGGCGCCAGTCGAGGGGAAGTCTGGTTGCGGTTTCTGTGGCCTACCGATCCATCGCGAACCGTAATTGTTCGGGTCACAATTCTCGATTTGACCGTTTTACGGCACTCGGCGAAAGTGCCGGCCCACAGGAGACGTCATGCAAAAGCGCGCCCAGATCCTCTTTCCGGCCCTGATTGCCGGGATCATCGTTCTCATGGTCTCGAACGCGATCCGGTCAAGCTTCGGTGTGTTCCAGATCCCGATTGCCGACGAGTTCGGCTGGCCGCGCGCCGATTTCAGCTTTGCCATCGCGGTCCAGAACCTCGCCTGGGGCATCGGTGCGCCGATATTCGGGGCCATCGCCGAGCGGTTTGGCGACAGGAAGGCCATCGTGCTCGGCGCGATCTGCTATGCGGCGGGGCTGGTCCTGTCGGCCTATGCAATGACACCGGGCCAACATCAGCTCCTGGAGATCCTCGTGGGCTTCGGCATCGCCGGAACCGGGTTTGGCGTCGTGCTGGCGGTTGTCGGGCGCGCGGCCTCCGACGAGAACCGGTCACTCTCGCTTGGCATTGCCTCGGCAGCGGGCTCGCTCGGGCAGGTCTTCTCGGCTCCGGTGGCAGAAATCTTGCTCGGGATCCTTCCATGGCAGATCGTCTTCATGATTTTCGCGGCGGCGATCCTGACGGTCATCGCCGTCCTGCCGCTGATGCGCGCACCGGAACGGTCGGACGGTCCGGTGGCGGAGGTGTCGATGGGCGCGGCGCTCAGGCAGGCGTTTCGCGATCCGAGCTTCACGCTGATCTTTCTGGGGTTCTTTTCCTGCGGCTATCAGCTTGGCTTCATGGTCGCGCATTTCCCGGCAATGGTGACCGAGATGTGCGGCCCGATCTCGCCCTCGGGACCGCTGGCCGCGATCGGCATCTCGTCGACCTCCGCCTTGGGCGCGGCGGCGATCTCGCTGATCGGGCTTGCCAATATCGCGGGCACGCTGACCGCCGGGTGGCTCGGCAAGATCTTCCCTAAGAAGTATGTACTGGCCGCGATCTATACCGGGCGGACGCTCTTTGCCGCGATGTTCATCCTGTTCCCGATCACGCCACTCACCGTGGTTCTGTTCTCGATCGGCATGGGGTCGCTCTGGCTTGCCACGGTGCCGCTGACTTCCGGCCTCGTCGGCCATATCTACGGGCTGCGCTATATGGGTACGCTCTACGGGATCGTGTTTCTGTCACATCAGATTGGATCGTTCATGGGCGTCTGGCTCGGCGGGCGTCTTTACGATGCCTATGGCGACTACACGCTCGTCTGGTGGATCGGCGTCGCGGTAGGGGCGTTCTCGGCCATCGTACACCTGCCGGTGCGCGAGCGGCGCATGACCCCTCTGCCTGCATGAACGTCTCGCATGTGTGTCTGGCCCCGGACGCCGCCAAGGTGTGAACTGGGGGCGGAAACTCCCGATCAGGTACGCGCGGCGTCAAGAATGTAGCGGGCCGTCATCAGGTCGAGATGCGCGCCGCCGCCGTTCTTGGCGATGGTGATTTCGTCGTCGGATGTACGCGTGAAGCTGCCTGCGGCGATGTCGTAGAAATCGGCGAGGATATCACCCTCGGCGATTGCGCCCGAGGCGATCGGGTCCATGATCTCGCCGATATGATGGATCGTCGTGGCGCGGGCATCGACAAAGACCCGGGCGCGCCGCATGGCTTCGTCATCCACTTCGCGCATGTCCGGCCGGTAAGCACCGATCAGGTCAAGATGGGTGCCGGGTTTCAGCCATTCGCCCTTGATCATCGGTGAGGTCGCCATCGTTGCCGTGGCGATCACGTCGGCCTTGCCGACGGCCGCTTGCAGATCGGGCTCGACCATCGCACCGGTCGCCTCGGCGAAGGCTTGGGCGGTTGCGGGCGTCCGGGTCCAGACATGGAAGCGCGCATTGGGGAAGGCCGCGGAGTAAGCCTCCACCATCGACTGGGCGACAGTTCCCGCGCCGACGAGGAGGAAGGTTTCCGCGTCCCTGCGGGCGAGGCGGCGGGCCGAGAGCAGGCTGTCGGCGGCGGTCTTCCACTTCGTCACCAGCGCGAAGTCGAGATAGGCCTCGGGGATGCCGGTCTGATCGGCAAAAAGCGCCACGGCGCCGTGCAGGTTCGGCACGTTGAAGCGCTGGTTGCCGGGATAGATCGTGGCGGCCTTCACAGCGAGACCCATGCCATCGATCCAAGCCGAGCGGGTCAGGAGCGTGTCGTCGCCGCGCCTGAGGACCGTATCGCCGACCTCTGCCTTCGGCAGCAGGTGGCCTGCCTCCAGCGCCTCGGTCAGCGCGAGCCAGTCCAGCTTCGCCTCGGCTTCAGGTCCGACGATATCAATGCTCATGCAGCTTCCCCTTCGTTCAACAATCCTTCGGCGACCAGGCGAGCGGCAAAGCCCTCCGGCCCTTCGAAATGATGCACCTGCCAGCCGCGCGCGGAAGCGGCGGCGATGTTGTCTGCCTTGTCGTCGGTGAAAAGGAGCCCGCCCGGCGGCAGGCCGCAATCCTCCTCGACGATCTCGTAGATGCGCGGTTCCGGCTTCAACACGCCCAGATGCGCCGAGACATAGGCGCGGTCGAATTCCGCGAAGAAGGGGTAGGGGCCTTTGGCGATCTCGAATGTCTCAGCCCCGAAATTCGTGAGCGCAAAGACCGGCACCCCCCGGGCCTTCAGCGCCCGAAGCAGCCTGACCGAATGCGGGATGACTGGCTGCGCCATGTCGGTCCAGTTGTGGTGCCACTTCACGATCATGTCGGCCCATTCGGGATGTCGTTCGGCAAGGGCGAAGATGGTTTCGCGGAAAGGTGCGCCCCGGTCTATCGACAGGTTTACATCGTCGATCCCGGTCTCGGAAAACATGCGCTCCCGCTCGGCACGCGGCATCAGCCGGTCGTAGAACCCTTCCGGGTCCCAGCCGATCAGCACACGGCCGATATCGAATATGACTGCTTGGATGGTCACTTCTCGTCCCTTTCGGCACATCTAGATCACAGGCTCTGCCGGTGCGAAACCCCTCTCAGCGGCGATAGCGTGGCGTGTCAGGAACGTCGGCATAACTGCTTTCCGCCTCGCGCCAGACCATGAAGAGGCCCGAACCGATGATCAGCGCGATGCCCGCCATTGCGACCAGATCCGGCCAGTCGCCGAAGACGAGAACGCCCCAGATCACGGCAAGCGGCATGGCGACATATTCGAACGGCGCAACCACGGCGGCCTCGGCGACGCGGTAGGCCTGACTGATCAGGAATCCACCAAAGGCAGAGGTGGCGCCAACGGCGAAAAGAATCCACCAGTCACGGCCCGAAGGCATCACCCATTCGCGGAAGAGAAAGTCGAGCGAGGCATTGCCGGTTCCAGCAAGGTGGCCATCGCCGATGGCGATCCCGGTCAGGCCCGAAATCACGATGAAGGTGAACTGGATGTAGAAGGACATCGACAGCGCGTTCTCGGTCCGGCCGATATAGCGGGTCAACATATGGAGCGTGGCATAGCCGAAAGCGGCGGCAATGGGCAGAAGGGCGGCGGGCTGAAAGACCGACGTGCCCGGGCGCAGGATGATGAGAACGCCGACAAGACCGACGGCTATCGCCGCCCAGCGTCTTGGCCCGACCTTCTCGCCAAGGAAGATCACCGAGAAGACTGTGATGATCAGCGGCGAGACGAAGAAGATCGCGACGCCATCGGCCAGAGGCAGCGACGCGAGGCCGAGAAAGAAGGTCATGTTGGCGAAGACGACGCATGCGCCCCGCGCCAGATGCAATGCCAGTCGCCGCGTCCTGAGGGCTGCGAAACCGCCCGACACCGGCAGGAGTACCGTCAGAAGCACGGCCATTCCGATCAAAGAGCGGAACAGCACAACCTCGTGCAGCGCATAGCCGTCCGACAGGAACTTGATCGCCATGTCATTGACCGAAAAGCAGAAGACCGCGCCAAGGGCGCAGAGGGCTCCGAGAAGCGTGGGGGTTTCGGATATCGTCTTCAGCATGGCGGGCATCTGATAGAGAAGTTTGGACGGGCGCAAGCGGGGATGCGCACTGGGCCGCGCTATGCCGCTGAGAGTCCATTGTGGCGGAATTCTGCGACGCAGCCAAAGGCCGCTTTGCCCGGTCCTACTTGTGACCGGGATACTCATAAATTCGGACTGAGCGACGCGCGCAGAGCGATTGCTGTGCCGCGAAATGAGACGGGCGCATTGTCCGCGCCCGCCCAATGTCACACAGAATACTCAAGACAGCCGCGTATTCAGCGTCAGTCGTCCCAACGGATATAGATCAACGCGGTGCGGACGTGGTCTTCCATCCAAACGTCAGCTCCGGCCAGACGATCGACCCAACGCTCCTCCAGTTCCGCGGTCGCCCGTTCGGCGACGACATCCAGGAACCGCTTGAACAGCAAATACTTATTGTCAAATCCGCCGATTTCTCCGGCCGTCTCGACAAAGATGCCCATCAAGTCTGTTTCGGCATGAACGCGTTTGACGGTATCATAGACGTCTTGCGTGAATTCTTGCGTTTCGACAACGTCCTGCCGGGTACCGGGATGCGACAGGTGGCCGCCGACGAACACGTCGAAATCGTAGGCGAGCAAAGTCTCAAAGACGTTCCGGTATTCGTGGAAGTTTGACGTGATGTCGAAACCCATGAACGGAACGTAACCTGGTGCGATCGTATCGACCGCCATCAGGAATTTGGCGTGGGGGATGTAGGCGATGACGTCGCCTTCGTCGGAATGGTAGTTGGCTTTTCTGAGCTCAATATGCAGGCCACCTTGTTCGAGAACCAGCTCGTCTTGAAACGTGGTGGTCGGCAAAAGCCGGTTCGGGTCGTTTTTCTCTGACAGGAACGCCGCAACCCCTGTCAAGGCGACGATATTCAAACCCTCGATCCCCGCGAATGCGGCAGACCCGCCGATATGGTCCTTGTGCGCGTGAGTATAGACGAGGCTGTTGATAGGCTGATCGGTAACTGCGGCGATCTCGCCCGGGATCTTGGCTGCGTAGGACTCGGGCGCATCAAGAACGACCACGCCAGCATCGGTCACCACAAAGGCTGATTGCCACACGCCGTCGGTCACCACATAGACACCGTCGGCGACTTCCCGCGTCTCAACGCCCTTGTCCGGATCAATCGCCCAGGCACGCTCAAGCGTTGCGGGCAGGACCGGCGCGTATTCGGATAACTCCTGCGCCTCCGCAGAGATTGACAGGCCGGTGAAGACGCTGAGTGTCATTGACGTGATCTTGGCAGATACTGTCATGGGATGTTCCTTTCTCGACGAAGTGATTGCGAATGCCGTAAACATAGAAGTTCCCGCATTCGGTAATTAGCGCGCTCGTTTGGAAATAACTTTTCCGTATTTGGGATGAATTGCTTCGCATCGTTACACCGGCAAATCCGGGAAGAGGGACACTGCCATCTGCACTGAGAATTCCTTGAACAGGCGCAGGGGACGAGAGATATGGCGGTTCCCAAGATGAAGAATGGACAGGTCGTCGGGGGTGAGGTGCCATTCAGGCAAGACCTCGACCAGTGATCCATCCTCGTAAAGCTGCGGTGAAACGATGGGGGGAAGCTCGCCAATCCCTGATCCGGATTTCAAGGCATTGGCCAGACCCGCATAGTCGTTCATGGTGATGTGGGGGCGAAAGGTTACCATTTTCGTCGTGGATCGGTTTTTTAGCAGCCAGCTGGCCTCGCGCTGCAAGAGCCCGAAAGTAAGCAACCGGTGCTGGCACAGATCATCCGGCGTCGCCGGGGCTGCATACCGCTCGAGGTACGCAGGGCTGGCCAGCAAACGGCAGCGATACCGAAGTAATCGTTTCGCAATCAGTCTGGAGTCGTTCAGTCGCCCAACGCGGAACGCCAGATCGATACCATCGGCAATATGATCGACAAAACGATCCGTTACGACGACCTGTATGTTGACGGCGGGATAGGATGCTTGAAAGCCGCTGATCAAGGGGGCGATCAGAGAGTCCGCGATGTTTGGCGGACAGGACAGCCTCAGGGTGCCGGACACCTCCGTCAACCGGTTCAACACGACCGCATCCACCGCGTCATGAACTTCTGCACCCTGCTGTGCAAATTGCAATATCTCTGCGCCGATATCCGTCAGGCGCAAATGCCGGGTCGATCTTTCCAGGAGTCGGACGCCAAGCTGGTTTTCCAGTTCGGCCACTTTCCGGCTGACGGTAGACAGAGGTATGCGCAGCCTGCGCGAGGCCTCGGAAAAGCTTTGGGTCTCGACGACGCGGGCGAAAATCATGAGTGCGTTAAGGTCATGCATAGCTGCCTCCCGAATTTGGGATAATGATTTCCGATCATACCGACTTATCGGAGAGGGCCAAGTGTTCGATACTGCCAAAGAGGCAGCGCGCTTGCTGCACAACTCGGGAGCAGATGTATGCCTGACACCATGAAAGCCGCCGTGATCTACGAAGCGGGAGGGCCTGAAGTTCTCAAACTCGAAGAGCGGCCCATTCCGACGCCCCAGATCGGTCAGGTCCTAATCAAGGTAAGGGCGTTCGGGCTTAACAGATCCGAGCTTTTCACCCGCCAAGGGCATTCGCCAAACGTGGCGTTCCCCCGCATTCTCGGCATCGAGGCCGTCGGCACTGTTGAACATGCCCCCGGTGGTGAATTCGAAGCCGGAGACGTCGTTGCAACCGCAATGGGCGGGATGGGGCGCGCGTTTGATGGTGGCTACGCGGAATACACGATGGTCCCTGCAAGCCAGGTTCAGAAGATTGACGTTGATCTTGGTTGGGACGTGCTTGGTGCCGCGCCAGAGATGCTGCAGACGGCATGGGGGTCGCTCTTCACGGCGCTGCAACTCAAGGAAGGCGATACTCTTCTGGTCAGAGGTGGCACAACCTCAGTCGGATTGGCGGCGGCCGCAATTGCCAGGAAACATGGTGCCATCGTCGCTGCCACAACGCGCAATCCCACGCGTGAAGCCATGTTGCGCGACAACGGAGCAGATCAGGTGTTCATTGACACGGGCCAGATCGCACAGCAGGTCCGCGAAGTCTTCCCCCGTGGGGTCAACAAGGTCCTCGAACTGGTCGGAGCCACGACTTTGGCGGATTCACTGCACGCGACGAGGCAGAACGGCACGGTTTGCATGACGGGAATGGTCGGCAACAAGTGGTCTTTTGACGACTTTAGCCCAATGGGCGTCATCCCGACTGCTGTGAACCTGACGACCTACTCGGGCGGCTCCGAAGATTTCACGCGCACGCCGCTCAATGAGCTTCTGGAGGACATCAAGGCCGGGACACTTCCGCTAAGAATAGGCAGGACCTTCGCTCTTGACGAAATCGTGGACGCACATCGTACGATGGAAAGTAACGATGCCGGAGGCAAGATCGTTGTCCTAACCTGAATGGTAATCTGGGCGGAAGCGGACGTTCCGATAGGAAAGCTGGACGTCAGCTTCGTCTGCTTGCTGCCGCTTGTAGCCGAAGCACGCCGTCCCTATCACCCCTGTCCCACCGCTCTCAGCAGCCGGTCGAGAGCCGAGGAAAACCGCGCCCGGTCCTGTTTGGAAAACGCCTTGCCGCCGCCCTGCCGGAACGGGTCGGCTGCGCGCAGGTCGGCCATCAGGTCGCGGGTGGCCAGCGCGTTGCCGATATTGGCGGAGGTCAGCGCCTCGCCATTGTGCTTCAGCACCAGCGCCCCGGCCTCCACGCATTTCGCGGCCAAGGGGATGTCGCCGGTGATCACAACATCGCCCTTGCCCGCCCGTTCGGCGATCCATTTGTCGGCCTCGTCCGGCCCCTCGGTGACAAAGATCGTCTCGACCAGCGGATGCGCGGACGGCCGGATGCCGCCGTTGCAGACCATCTTGACCGGCACCTTCAGCCGGTCGGCGGCGCGGATGCATTCCTCCTTCACCGGGCAGGCATCGGCATCGACGTAGAGCGTCATGCCTTGCCCTTGCGCTTGACCTTGAACTCCTCGGGGATCGGCATGCGGTTGAAGGCGTCGAGCCCGGCGATGCGGTAGGCCTCGGCGAGCGTCGGGTAGTTGAACGTGTTCTCGACGAAATAATCGACCGTCCCTTTCAGGTTCAGCACCGCCTGCGCGATATGGATCAGTTCCGTCGCGCCCTCACCCACGATCTGCACACCCAGAAGCCGCCGCGTCTTGAGGCTGACCAGCATCTTCAGCATACCGTGTTCCAGCCCCATGATATGGCCGCGCGAGGTTTCGCGGAACCGGGCGATGCCGACCTCGTAGGGGATGCCGCGGCCTTGCGCTTCTTCCTCGGACATGCCGCAGGTGGAGATCTCGGGGACCGAATAGATGCCGTAGGGAAACCACGGGCTTTCCTTCAGCGTCGGCGTGTCGAGCGCGTGGCAGGCGGCGACGCGGCCCTGCTGCAGCGAGGTAGAGGCCAGCGAGGGATGGCCGATCACATCGCCCGCGGCATAGATATGCGGCACAGTGGTTTGGTACGTCTTTCGGTCGACCTCCAGCCGTCCGCGATGGTCGGTTTCCAACCCGACCGCCTTCAGGTTCAGCGCCTCCGTCGCCCCCATTCGCCCGGCGGCGTAAAGCAGCATCTCGGTCCGCACATGTCGGCCGTTTTCCAGCGTCACCTCGACATGGTTTTTGGCGTCCTCGATCTTTTCAATTTTCGATCCCAGCCTGAGGTCGAGCCCGTTTTCCCGCACCTGATGGGTAAACTCGCTGATCGTATATCGGTCGATGAAATCGAGGAAACTGTCGCGTGGCTCAATCAGTGTCACGCGCACGTCGAGCGCGGTGAACATGGTCGCATATTCGACCCCGATGACACCCGCGCCGACAACGCAGAGCGAGCGCGGCAATTGCCCGAGTTCAAGGAATTCGTCGCTGTCCACGACCGTCTTGCCGTTGAAGGGCACGTCCTTGGGCCGGTAGGTCTTGGTCCCCGTGGCGATCAGGAACTTGTCGGCGGACAGCGTCACCGTCTCGCCCGCCTGTGTTGCCACCTCCACCTCGTTCGGGCCGGTGAACCTGGCCGAACCCAGCAGCGTTTCGACATGGTTGCGGTTGAACTGGTGTTCCAGCACGTCGACCTCGTAGTCGAGGGTCTTGTGCAGGCGGTTCTTCAGGTCGTCGGAACTGATATCGTCCTTCACCCGGTAGGACCGGCCATAGAACGACCGTTCGCGCCAGCCGGACAGGTTCAGCACCGTCTCGCGCAGGGTTTTTGACGGGATCGTGCCGGTATGGACAGACACGCCGCCCAGCCGGTCCTTGCGGTCGATGACCAGCACCTTGCGCTTCAGCTTGCCCGCCTGAATGGCGGCTGCCTTGCCCGAGGGGCCGGAGCCGATGATGATCAGGTCATACTGGCTCATGTCTCACCCTGCATAGAGCGCTTCGGCGTGGAAGGCGATGTGGTCGCGCATGAAGCTGGAGACGAAGAAATAGCTGTGGTCATAGCCCGGCTGCATGCGGAACTGGCCGTTCTGGCGACGTTCCATCATTGCCTGTGCCAGCGCCTCGGGCTTCAGGAGATCAAGGAACTGGTCCTTCGACCCCTGATCAATCAGGACCGGCCCGTCGAAGCCGAGCCGCCGCATCAGCAGCGTAGAATCGTGTGGCGCCCAAAGATTTTCATCGGCCCCGAGATAGGCGCCAAGCTGCTTCCGGCCCCAGTCCGACTGTGTCGGATGGGCGATGGGTGCGAAAGCGGACACAGACCGGAACCGCCCCGGCAGTCGCATCGCCATGGTCAAGGCGCCATGCCCGCCCATGGAATGGCCGGTGATCGCCTGCCGGTCCTCGGCGACGGCGAAATTGGCGGTGACGATCGCGGGCAGTTCCTCGGCCACGTAGTCCCACATGCGGAAATGCGGAGCCCAAGGTGCTTCTATCGCGTTGACGTAGAACCCCGCGCCCTGTCCCAGATCGTAGGCCTCGTCATTGGCCACACCCTCACCGCGCGGCGAGGTGTCCGGGAAGACCAGCGCAATGCCTGCCTCGGCCGCCCAGGCCTGCGCCCCGGCCTTCACCATGGCGTTTTCATGGGTGCAGGTCAGGCCCGACAGGTACCACAGTACCGGAACCGGCCCCTCGGCGGCCTCTTCCGGCAGGAAAAGCCCGAAGGTCATATCGCAGCCGCAGGCATCCGAGGCGTGAGAATAGACCCCCTGAATCCCGCCAAAGCATTTGTTTTCTGAAAGCGTCTGCATGGGTCTTCCTTTCTTCAGGCTCCGGTGATCCAGGCGACCACCAGCGATACGGTCACGATGCTGACCATCGTGGAAATCAGGATCGAGGCCGACACCCGCTGTGGTGCCACCCCGTAATTGCGGGCGAGGATATAGACATTCCCCGCCACCGGTAAGGCCGCCGCCGCGATCATCACGCCCGCCGCGTAGGGTTCGACCTTGAAAATCACCAGCGCCGCGATGGCAACCGCCAGGGGATGAAGTGCCAGCTTGGCAAAGGAAAGCCAGAGCGCGACCGACAATCTTTCGGCCGTTTTCGACGCAAGCGACGCGCCGATGGCAAAAAGTGCGCCGGGCGTGGCGGCAGCGCCGAGGATCATCAGGAATTCGTCGACCGGGGCAGGCAGCGTCAGGTTGGCGGAAGAGACCGCAAGGCCAAGCACCATTGCGACGATCATCGGGTTCTTAAGAAGGCCAAGCGCCAGCGTCTTGAAGATGCGGGGGGACAGATGCCCTTCCCGTGCGCCGGTGATGATGAGGGTGATGAGGCTGGAAAAGACGATGAGGTCGATGGCCAGCAGCATCAGGACCGGTCCCGCGGCTTCGGGACCCAGAAGCGCGGTCAACAGCGGAACGCCAAGAAAGCCGGTATTGCCGATCACGGCGCATTGCGCCTCCACCGCCATTTCGGTCGCCGGGATGCCGCGCAGACGCGCAACGAGAGTCGCGAGCAGATAGACGGCAAGGCATCCGGTCAGATAGGCAGCGGCGAAACGCGCGTCAAAGATCTCGGCCAGCGACAGTTTGGCAGCGAAGCGAAAGAGCATCGCCGAGAGTGCGAAATAGAAGACAAAGCGAGTGAGGTATTCGGTCGCGACCTCGGGAAAGAAACGGGTGCGGCCCGCGAACCAGCCAAGGCCGATCAGCGCGAAGAAGGGAAGCGTTTTCAGGAAGATCGCGAGCATCGGTTCCCGTCTAGCACGGTGCCATTGCCGGGACCATCACGTCAGCCCTTCCGAACCGTCAAAATCTCTGCCAGTGGCTTCTTGATCTTCGCCACAGCGGGCACTGTCGCCCCCTCTGCAGCGCGGCCCACGGCGATGATCATCACCGGCTTTTCGCTGTCAGGGCGGTCACAGAGACCGTTTAGGAACTTCATCGGATTGGGCGTGTGGGTCAGCGTCGAAAGCCCGGCATGGTGCAGGGCGGCAATCAGGAAGCCAGTGGCAATGCCGACGCTTTCGGGCACATAGTAGTTCTTGTACCGCTCGCCGTCATGGGTCACGCCATAACGCTGCGCGAAGACGACGATCAGCCAGGGCGCGATATCGAGATGGGGTTTGGAGACACCCGTCCCGATCGGCTCGAGCGCCTTCAGCCACTCCTCGCCTGCACCGCCCGCGTAAAAGGTCTCTTCCTCCTTCTCGGCGGCGGCGCGGATTTCGGCCTTCATCGCAGGATCGGAAATCGCCACGAAATGCCAGGGCTGGTGATTGGCGCCCGAAGGCGCGGTCCCGGCCGCGGCGACACAAGCCGCGATCACCTCCTCCGGCACCGGATCAGCGCTGAAATCGCGCACCGTGTGGCGTTTCTTCATGTAATCGCGGAAAGCCTCGGCCGCTTTCAAAGCCTTGGCATCGCCCAGCGCCACCCGGTCAGGCAGCGGCAAGGGCTGATAGCTGACCTTGTCCTTGAAATACATGGATCGCTCCCCGGCTGTTTGCCGGGAATACTACCCACCCCCGATCAGAACGCCAGCGGCAAAGACCAGCGCGCCGCCCAGAACGACCTGAAAGGTCGCGCGCAGGAACGGGGTCTCCATGTAGCGGTTCTGGATCCAGACGATGGCCCAAAGCTCCACAAAGACGATGGCGATGGCGATGACTGTCGCGGTCCAGAAATCGGGGATCAGGTAAGGCAGCGCGTGGCCGAGCCCGCCTAAGGTCGTCATCACACCGGCCGAAATACCCCGCTTCATGGGTGAGCCGCGGCCCGAGAGCACGCCATCATCCGACGCGACCTCGGTAAAGCCCATCGAAATGCCCGCGCCGACGGCGGCGGCAAGGCCCACGAGGAACGTCGTCCATGTGTCCTGAGTGGCAAAGGCCGTGGCAAAGATCGGCGCCAAGGTCGAAACCGAACCGTCCATCAGCCCGGCCAATCCCGGCTGAACCCAGGTCAGCACGAACTGGCGGTGGGCGGCGCGGTCCTCCTCCCCCTTCGCCTCTTCGTCGAGATGCGCCTCGGCCAGATCGCCGGCTTTCTTCTCGTGCTTCGCCTCAGCGGCGGCGAGATCACCTAGAAGTTTGCGAGTCTCGGCATCCTTGGTCGCGGCGGCTGCCCGTCGGTAAAAGGCCTCAGCCTCGCGCTCCATCGCCTCGGCCTCAGACCGCATCCGGTCGAGCCCGAGATTTTCCACGAGCCATACGGGCCGGCGGGCGTAAAACCCGGCCACATGTTCGCGCCGGATCAACGGTATCACATCCCCGAACCGCGCCTTGTGGCGTTCGATCAGCCAGTGGCGATGGGTGTCCTCTTCCTTTGCCATCGCCTCGAAAACGGCGGCGGATGAGGGAAAGTCGGCGCGCAACCGTTCGGCATAGGTCCGGTAGATGCGGGCGTCATCCTCCTCGGATGAAATCGCTAGCGCGAGCACTTCCTGCTCGCTCAGGTCCGAGAAGCGGCGGCGGCTGGCGAAGCCGGGGATCATGGAAGCCTCCAGTTTGGAACGATTCCAAACTAGGGGGCCGGAGGCGGGGCGGCAAGAGCGGAAAATAGCCAATTCTGAACTAATGGGTTCAGTTTGACCTTGAAATTCCGAACTGATCGGTTTAGTTCTGAATTACTAAACGAAACAGTTCAGAATGGATGTCTCTCATGACACGGATTCGCACCCTTCTCACCGCAATCGCCCTTGGACTGACCGCAGCTCCGGCCCTTGCCGGTGGTGTGACTTTCGATCTTCCGCGCCTTCAGTTCCCGACCGATGACACTGGCGCCACCCGGGGTTGCCACAGCGTGACCACGCCGGTCTGCGCACCGAAAGGTCAGTGACCATCCCCTGCCTCATCCCGGCGGGATCTTCGGGCGGGCCCAGGCCTGCCCGTTTTTTTACGTCCGCGCTTGTCGTCAGCAAGGCAGGCGGTCTATCCTTTCTGCGGGGAGTGACCGCATGACAGCAAACGCCGCCTTGGCAACCATCAAACGTGGCCGCAAGTTCGACCAGGTGCTGGAGGGCGCGCGTACCGTGTTCCTGCGCGACGGGTTTGAGGGCGCAAGTGTCGATGATATCGCCGCCGAGGCCGGCGTGTCGAAAGCGACGCTTTACGCGTATTTCCCCGACAAACGCATGCTCTTCGTCGAGGTCGCCAAGGGCGAATGCCAGCGCCAGGCGGACGAGGCCGAAGCGCTGGTCACGCTCACGGCACCGCCGCAGATGGTTCTTCCCGTAGCGGCCCGCAAGATCGTCGATTTCTTCCTGACCGATTTCGGCCGCTCGACCTTCCGCATCTGCGTGGCTGAGGCCGAGCGGTTCCCCGAACTGGGGCAGGAATTCTATGCGACCGGGCCGGGCCTGCTGAACGAACGCATCTCGGCCTATCTGACCGGCGCGGTGGAACGGGGCGAGTTGGTCATCGAGGATATCCACCTTGCCGCCGCTCAATTCGCGGAGCTTTGCAAGGCCGATATCTTTCCCTGCGTCTGTTTCGGCATCAAACGCGAGTTTTCGGTGGATGACCGGAACCGTGTGGCCATGGGCGCGGTCGAGATGTTTCTGGCGCGCTACGGGGTGAAGTGAGCCTGCAGCGCCACCGAATGCGCGGCTTTCAGATCCCCGAAACCAATCAGTCCACCCTGCGGACAAAGATGTGATTGCCCTCGCGCTTGGTCTCGAACCGCTTGAGGTCACCGACAAGATCGCTCAGCTTGCGCTTGCCATAGGTCCTTGTGTCGAAATCGGGATTGTCGGCCACGATCCGCTGCCCAATGAGGCCGAGCAGATACCAGTCGTCCTCCTGATCAATCTTGGCCATCGCCCGGATGATCAGATCGACGGCTTCCTTCGGCGACCGCTTCGCCCCGGATTTGGCAGCCGCGCCCTTGGCGGGTTCCGGATCCTCGACGATGTTCTCGATAAAGACGAAGCGGTTGCAGACATTGCGCAGCGCTTCGGGTGTCTTCGCCTCGCCGATGCCGATTACCTCCAGCCCTTCCTCGCGGATACGGCTGGCGAGACGGGTGAAGTCGCTGTCGGACGAGACCAGAACAAAACCGTCGAACTTGCCCGCATGCAGGATGTCCATCGCGTCGATCACAAGGCCGATATCGCTGGCATTCTTGCCCTTGGTATTGGCTGATTCCTGATGCGTCACGAGGCCGAGCTGGCGCGCCTTCTCTTTCCAGCCGTTGAGCTGGGGATTGGACCAGTCGCCGTAGACCCGACGCAGGGCGGGTTCGCCGTAGGCCGTGATTTCCTTCAGGATCGCCTCGGCATTACGGGCGACGACATTGTCGGCATCAATCAGTACGGCAAGCAGGGGAACCTCGGCACGGGCCATCAGCGGTGTCTTTCTGTGTGGGGGGGCATGACCGCCACCCTGTCACAGTGCGCGGTACATGACCAGCGCGTCGACGTAGCCCTCTCTTGGATGCAGGAAGGCGCCGGGCAGGCGACCAACCGTCCCGAAGCCATGGCTTTCCCAGATCGCGATGGCCCGTTCATTCGTCGCGACGACGAAATTGAACTGCATCGCGCGGAACCCGGCGGCTTTCGCAGTATCGAGCGCGTGACGCAGCATGTGTCGGGCCACACCCTTGCCCGTCGTCCCGGTGGCGGTGACAAACCCGCAATTGCAGACATGCGCCCCGCCGCCCTTCTGATTGGGAGTCAGGAAATAGGTGCCAAGGGGGGTACCGTTTTCCTCGGCGACATAGACCTGATGGGGTGCGCCCGACCAATAGTCCAGCGCCGCCTCGCGGCTTATGTCGCGTGGAACGCAATAGGTTTCGCCTGCCCGGAAGACGGGCTCAAGCATCCTCCAGATATTGTCGTCATCTGCCGCGGTCGCCGGACGTATCTGCATGTTCGCTCCACCAGGATTTTCGTTTGGGTCAGGCGACCGGACGGACTAAGCGCGTCCCGGGCCCAGATAGGCGAAGCGGTAGGCCAGCGCCACGCCGCCCGCGCCGCCAAGGATATTGCCGAGTGTCACCCAGAAGAGATTGGCCGCTGCGCCCACCAGATTCGGTTCACCTCCCGCAGCCCAACCCTGCGGCAGGAAATACATGTTGGCGACCGAATGTTCGAGGCCGAGCATCACGAAGCCGGTCACCGGCCAGAGGATGGCAAGAATCTTGCCTGCCGCCGTCCGTGCGGCGAAGGTCAGCCAGACGGCAAGGCAGACCAGTGCATTGCACAGCACGCCGCGCACAAGGGCCTCCACCGGTGGCAGGCTGGACTTGGCCAGCGCGATCTGCGCCGCCGTCCCGCCCATTTTCCCGTCGAGCAGGCCGGACAGGCCAAACGCCACGGCAAGCCCGACCGCGCCCACCAGATTGCCGAGATAGACAACGACCCAGTTGCGAAAGAGCTGTTGCCGCGTGATCCGCCTGTCAACGGCCGCCATCACCATCAGGGCATTGCCGGTGAAAAGCTCCGCCCCACCGACAACAACAAGGATAAGCCCGAGCGAGAAGACCAAACCGCCAAGCATCCGCGCCGGGCCATAGCCCATATCGGTCCCGGTCATGACCATCGTATAGGCCGCCGCGCCGAAGCCGATGAAGGCCCCGGCAAGCATGGCAAGCACGAACATCTGTGCCAGCGGCAGCGCGGCCTTGGCCACGCCCGCGCTTTCCATGAGTCGGGCGATCTCGGCCGGTTTGTAGGCGTCGGGATGCGGTGTGTCGTTCATGGGCGGAGAGGATAGCGGATTAGGTTGCGCCGTCCACTCCGTCCGCGAAACACCGTCAGCCTTCAACCCTCAGGATGCTGGTGATCGAGGCGACCCCAGTATCGCCACCCCCGACATAGTCGATCCTGACCATGTCGCCGGCGACCAGATCGGGAGAGGTTTCAGTCGTGTCGGCCAGCGGCCAGATGGTCTTGTCATCAAGCACGATGACATTTGCCACGCGATCGAAGGCAAGAATTCTGCCGGTGGTTTCGTCGGCGATGGCGGGGGTGGAAAGCAGCAGAGGCAGGGCAAGCAAAAGCGCGCGCATGGGCGTCACTCCAAAGGGGTTGCCGGCGCAAGCTATCACCGGAAAAATGAGTCGGGCAGAGGGAATAAATCACCCGGTGCGCGGGTCGGTCTGCCATGATGAGGCCCATTTTGCCAGGTACCGAACGGTATGGCTGAACAACCGCACCTTCGAATGGGCAGGCCGTCGCCGGAGCGCCGACGAAAGCCGGGCATGGCGCGATTCCTGTCGTCTGCAATCCTCAAGATGACGACAATTCCGATCATCGCAGTGGCGACTGCAGTATCGGTCTATGTTCGGACAAGCCCGTATCCGCCTGCCCTGGCGCTGGCTCATCTTGTCGCGCGGGCCGGGTGCCCGGCCGCGGCGGCGATCGGTCTGGCCGGTGCGCGGGCAGGGGCCCCGGGGTATCATGAACGCAATGACCCGGATGGCGACGGCATCGCCTGCGCCCCCGCATCGGCTGATGGCACACCTTACGTGCCAGGGCAGACGACAACGACCCGGGCGGGCGGCGCCAAGTTCGTGCGGCCGAAAGCATTCGATGAGGGCTAGGCACGGGTGGAAAACGCAGTTCCGCCGTTGCGTTCGGCACCAGTATGATCATCGCCAGCGATGCGTGCCGCGGTTGACCTCGGTACGCGCATCTTGACGGGCCTAGTCCTGCCCGGTGCGGTGTCGTCCCTCCGCCTCGTCAATAAGCTGCCGCACCCAGCGCGCGGCGGCCCAGCTGGCCGGGATTCCAAGCGGGATCGAAAGCAACACGCAGAGGATGGGAGACAGCACCGGAATACCCACTACCTGCCACATGAGGCCAAGCAGGAACAGGTTGATCGCCACCGCCGCCGCTGCGAACGGATAAAGCAGGGCGCCGAGCCTCCAGAGCGGCCAGCGCCCGTCAGTGGGACGTTCCCTCTTCGAAATGGATCTTGTTCCACACATTATATTTCCCCGAGGGCTTTTTCATCGGCAGCCGCGTAATCTCCTCCAGCGTCGCCGCGTCATAGACGATGACAGCCCCGTCATCCTCCCAGACGGATACCAGCGCCTTCGACCCGTCGCGGGTGAATTCGACATGCGCCACGGTCTTGCCGGGCGAAGGGTTCAGCGTTTTGACGATCTTCAGCGTCTTCTTGTCGATGACGTGCATCTCGTCCTTGTGGGGCCCGAAGAAGACGTCGGCCCAGACGTAAGGAGAGTTTTCGTGGCTGCGCAGGAAGAAACCCGGACCATTGGTCGGGATCGTCGTGACGACGTTCCAGCTTTGCATGTCGATCACGCTCAGCATCCCCTCGCGCAGGTGCGGCGTGGCCATCACCCGGCGCCCGTCGCGCATCCAACTGATGCCCGACCCCAGATGCGGCATCCCCGGCAGCGGCAGTTCGGCAATCTCGCGCCCGACGATCAGATTGACCACCACACCCTTGTCGCCTTCGCGATTTGTGCCGATCAGGTTCTGGTAGTTCGGGCTGAAGAAGAAGTCGTCGATCGGCGCTTCGACCATGATGCGGCGGCGGGCAAAGAGCCCCTCTTCGGCGGCAAGGCTTTCCTCCATCCCCTTTTCAAAGCTGTGAACGAAACCTTCATGATAGGGGCCGGCCTCGGGGTCGGTTGCAACCTCCCAGACCTCCGGAACGTCCTTCAGCGCGAGGACGAAGCTTTTCCGGTCGGGTGCCTGATAGACGGCTGAAACGCGGCTCGGGCCGCCGTCGCGGCCGATGATGTCGATGACCTTCGCGACGCTCAGGTCCGCGGTGGAAAGGATCGTCAGCGTGTTCGGCAGATAGTTCGCGACCGCCAGCCAGTTGCCGTCATGGCTCATCGCGATGTTGCGGCTGTTGAGGCCCGCGCGGACGCGGCCAACCTCTGCCAGCGACCAGATATCGTATTTCTGCACCCAGCCGTCGCGCGACATGATGAAGACGAAGCGCCCGTCGGGCGAGAACTTCGGCCCGCCATGGACGGCGAAGGGCGTGGCGAAGCGATCGAGCACATCGAATGTGTCGCCGTCGAGCACGCTGACATGATGGTCGCCAGTTTCCACCACCAGAGTGATGTTCATCGGATCGGCGGCAAAAACCGGCTTTTCCGCCGGAATATAGTTTGTTTTCAGATCCCGCGTGGCCTCTATGTCGGCGGTGGTCCATGACGGCGCCTCTGGCAGCGGTTCCGCGATATAGGCGGCGACAGCGGCAATTTCCTCCACCGTCAGGTCCCCGGCAAAGGCGGGCATCTGGGTTGCCACACGACCATTGGCGATGATCCCGGCCAACGCCTCGCCCTTGATCCGGCCCAGCGCCTCAGGGATCAGGGCCGGGCCGGTGCCGCCAAGCCGGGTTTCAGCGTGGCACGAGGAGCAATGGTCAGCGAAAATCGCTGTCCCGTCGGGGCCTGCGAACGCGGGAGTGGCGGCCAGGAGACTAGAAAAAACGATGTGCCGGATCATGGCTCTTGCCCCGGAAGGGGGTCGTCGCAAGACGCTCTGCGTCTTCCACCCCGATTTCTTGGTTGGAAAGATAGCACGCCGGGTCCTCGGCCCAGGGGTCGCCCGTGACCTGAAGCGCGCGAATGCGGGTATTGCCACCGCAGACCGATTGGAACTCGCAGGCCCCGCAACGACCCTTCAAGGGGCGGGGACGCTGGCGCAGGGTGGCCAACATCGGGTCATCGCCGGTCCAGAGGTCCGAAAACAGTGTCTGTTTCACGCTGCCCACGGTGTAGTCGGACCAGTAGGTGTCCGGGTGAACCTTGCCTTGCGGGTCGATATTGGCGACCCCAAGACCCGATGAGTTACCGCCCCAGGCCTCCAGATGATCGCGGACATGCGCCAACTTGACCTCATCGAACCGGCCTGCCGCCCAGCGCAGGAACCAGACCGCGTCCGCATCGTTGTTGCCGGTCACAACCTCCAGCGGACGACCGTTTTCGACCGCATCCCAGGCCCGTTCGATCAGCAGGTCCATCGCCGCGCGGGTTCGCGCGTGGGCGGTATCCTCGCCCCGGTGCTTGTCCCCCCGCCCGGCATAGACGAGGTGCGACAGGTAGAACTTGTCCACCCCCTCCGCCTCGCAGAGGTCGAGCATGTCGGGAAGTGTGTGGGCGTTATCCTCGGTGATGGTGAAGCGCAGTCCAACCTTGATGTCCTTCGCCTTGCAGGCCCGGACGCCCGCAAGCGCATCGGCAAAAGCGCCCTCAACGCCCCGGAACCAGTCGTTGACCGCGCCGATCCCATCGAGCGAGATGCCGACATAGTCGAAGCCAAGATCGGCGATGCGGTCGGCATGCTCCGCCACCTTGGTGCCGTTGGTCGAGAGACTGAGATGGCGGAAGTTCAGCGCCCGCGCCCGTTCGGCAAGCTCGAAGAAGTCAAAGCGCGACAGCGGCTCGCCCCCCGACAGGATCAGCGCCGGGATGCGGAAGGCCGAAAGGTCGTCCAGCACCGCCATGGCCTGTTCGTGGGTCAGTTCGCCCGGAAACGGCACATCGGCCGAGGTCGTGTAGCAATGGCGGCAACGCAGGTTGCAGCGGCGTGTCAGGTTCCAGATCACCACCGGTTTCACCGGGCCGGAGCGGCGGCGGACCGGCGTCGGGTTCACCAGTTCCTGCATGTATTGCGTCAGCCGGAACATCACGCCCCCTCTCTGAGCCGGAGCCCGGTTTTTTTCAGGATTCGGGTGGAATAGAGTATATCGGACGCCCCGCAGGCACCGCCGAGCAGCGCCGCGATCTCTTGCCGCTTGAGCTCGACCTCGGATCTGTCCTGCCCGTGGATCATGGCGAAGAGGTTGTAAGGCCAGTCGGGCAGGACGCGCGGGCGCAGGTAGCAATGGCTGACGAAATCCAGGGCGCCGACTTCTGCGCCAAGCGTTTCGGCGTGGTCGTCCGCGACATCCCAGACGCTCATCCCGTTCGCCGTCACACCCAGGGCATAGTGGTTGGGCGCCAGCGCGATGCGGCGGATCACGCCCTTGTCCTGCATCGCGGCCAAACGCTCGATTACCTCACGCTCGCTCAGCCCCAGCCAGCCGGCCACGACCGCATAGGGCGCGGGCGCCAGCGGCAGGCCGCTTTGCGTGGCGTTGATGATACGGCGGTCGGTGGCGTCGATTGTCATGCCTTCACCCGGAATCCGATGAAGAACTCCTTCAGTTTCGGAAAGCGCAGAACCTTGAGACCGGTTTCCTTCTCGATCGCCCGCGCGGTCTTTTCGATGCCCGCCGGCGTGTCGGTGGCCAGAACGAACCACATGTTCAGCCGGTGGGCACGTTCATAATTGTGCGCGACCTCCGGATGGGCATTGACCAAAGTCACGACCGCGTCGAAGCGGTCCCCGGGCACCGCCATGGCGCAGAGGCAGAAGGCACCGCCCATCGCCTCGGCGTCGAAGAACGGGCCAAAGCGGGTGATGGCGCCTTCCTCGCGCAGGTTCTGGATGCGGGCGATCAGGTCATCTTCGCTGAGGCCCAGCGGCTTGCCGGCATCGGCGAAGGGATGCGGGGTCAGGGGAAATCCCTCTTGCAGCGCGTTCAGAATCGCCCGGTCCGTCGCGTCGAGCGCCTCGGGGGGAAGAACCTCACGCCTCATGCCGCCTCCGCTTTCAAAAGCGCGCCGGTCTGCTTGAAGCAGCGGGTGGAGAACAGGACGCGGTGGGCCGCTCCGGCAAGTTCCGGTAGGGCGGCGGCTTCAGCCAGGATCGACAGGGCTTCGGACCGGCTGCGGGCGTGGATCATGGAATAGAGCGGATAGTCCCAGATGCCGGGCACGGTCAGGCGGCGGTAGCAGAGCGTGACGCCCCGCTGGCGGGCAAGTGCCGGCCCGGCGGCGTCGATCCGGTCCTCGGGCAGATTCCAGACCACCATCGCATTGGCCGACCAGCCGATGGCGCGATGGCGGACGATGACGCCGACGCGGGTCAGGAGGCCCGCGTCCGACAGGGCAGCGATGCGTGCGATTATGTCACATTCGTTGCGTGACAATGATTGAGCAACGGCCCGGAACGGGCGCAGGGTCAGCGGCAGGCCCGCCGTCAGCGCCTGAAGGATCGGGCGGTCGGATTGTTCCAGTACATCCGTATTCACGGCCCGCGATTCGGACATTTCCTGCCGCGCGCCGGGCGCGAGGCGGAAACCGAGGTCGATGTTGAATGGTCGGACCAGCCGAAGGTCGAGAACGCGAAGGCCGGTGCGGCTGCCGATCCGGCCCAGTGCGGCCTCAAGCGCCGTCGCATCGGGCGCGGTGGCAACGAACCAGAGATTCCACGCATCCTCGCGCAGGTAGGAATGGTTGACGCCCGGCTCCGCGCCGACGATTTCGGCGATCTCTTCGATCCGGTCTGAGGGCACCGCCATCGCCGCAAGGGTCGAAGCCCCCGCCGTATTCGGCCTGACCGTCGCACCGACGCGCGAGACCATGCCACGGGCATGGAGGATGTCCAGCCGTTGCAGAACTTCTGCCTCATCCACGCCCAGAACCTCGCCCATCGCGGCGAAGGGGCGCGGGACCAAGGGCAGGTCGCGCTGGAAGTCGTCCAGCAGGCGGCGGTCGATGGGGTCAAGACGGTCGAGCATGGTCAAAGCCCCGTCCGATGCGCGCGCGCGGTGAAGAAGATACCTGAGGGGCTGTCGGCTGCGATCTCGCCCAACCGCTCGAAGGACCGCGTATCGTAGATCGCGACCGTGTTGTCGTCGCGGGCGGAAATCCAGACCTCCGCGCCCCTCGGCGCGAATTCCATGTGCAGGATGGCGGCGCCGGGGGTCAGGGTTCTGACCACTTCATGTGTGCGGCTGTCGATGACCTGCACGGTGTCGTTCAGGGGCGTTGCGAAGTTCACCCAGACGTAAGGAGAGGCGGGTTGGGCGATGATGAAGACAGGCTGGCCATGGGTTAGGGTGCGGGCGACTTCCTGCAAGTTGTTCCGGTCTACCCACAGCAGTTCGTGCTGTCCGACAGCTGGCAGAACGTATTGGCCTTCGGTGAAGGCCCAACCCTGAAGATGCGGCATCTTGTAGACCGGCAGATCCTCCTCGGTCTTGCCGTAATCCTTGAGGAACCGCACCGGTTCGGGCGTCTCGTCCCAAAGGTCGATGGCGGTCACGCCCTTCTCGCCGAAAAGCCCGATCAGATAGGTGCTGGCATCCTCGGTCAGGACCGCGTCGAAAGGATTCGCGCCGACATCGCCGAGCTTGGTCAGTTTCATCTCGGGACCAGAGAAATCGGCCAGGAAGGCCTCGCCCGTCTCCCATGTCGCCCAGGCGAAACGGCGGCCGGGGACATCGACAAGGCCGATGGTCTTGGCGCCTGCCGGGATGTCGGCGATCTGATCGAGTGTTTCGGCGTCGAAGACCTTCACCCCGCCGGGTTCATAGTTCGATACGGCGATCAGCTTGCCATCGTCGGAAATCGCTCCGCCGATGGAATTGCCGCCCTGGACGATGCGCCTGGCGATGGTCCGGGTCAGCATGTCGATCTTGGTCAGCCCGCCATCGCGGCCAAAGACATAGGCGTAACGTTCGTCGGGGCTGTAGGTCAGGGCGGCGTGGCTGAGGTCGCCCAACCCTTCGATCCGGCCAATGGCGGCACGGTCGGAGCGGTCGATGACCAGAACCGAGCCCGTGGCGCGTTCGATGACAAGGCCTAGATCTCCGGTGGCACAGCAGGGTTCCCCGGCCCAGACCGGGCTCGCGACGCTCAGCATCAGGGCAGTGATCAGAGCCTTCATTCGGTGTCTCCCTTCAGATAGCGGGCAATCCACAGCGCCTCGTCCTCGCTCAGCACCGGGCGCCAGCGCGGCATCGCGGTGCCGGGCACGCCATCGAGGATGATCAGCGCCAGCCCCTCCGGCTCGGCATGGGCCAGCACATCGGGTGTGAGCGGCGAACCAAGCCCGCCCTTCATCGTCAGCCCGTGGCACGACCCGCAATCCTGAATGACCATGTGCTCCAGCTTCTCGGCTCGTTCAGGGCTGACCTCTGCCATCGCGGGCAGGCTCAGCATCAGAAGGGCAGCAAGGCTACGCATAGGCCGCCATCCCAGCGCCGTCGCAACTCAGCGCGTCGGCCAAGGCGATGCTGTCGTAGAGCGAGACGACATGGCCGATGACGAACAGGACCGGCGCCTCGGGCTCTGTCGTGGCAATATCGGCGGCAATGCCGCCCAGGGTGGAAAGAATGCGCTGTTCGCGCGGCGTGGTGGCCGAGGCGACGGCCATCACCGGCAGCGCGGCCGGAAGCCCGTGGCGCATCAGTTGAAAGGCGATCTCGGCAATGTTCGCCGTGCCCATATAGATCACCAGCGTGGTGTCCTCGGACGCAAGCGAGGCCCAGTCGAGATCCAGCCGCGCATCCTTGGCCCGATGGCCGGTGACATAGCGCACACCGGTCGCCAACCCGCGATGGGTGAGCGGCACCCCGGTCGAGGAGGCAGCGCCCTGCGCGGCGGTGATGCCTGGCACATAGGTGACGGCGACGCCCGCCGCGCGCAGCACCTCGGCCTCTTCCGAGCCGCGTGCGAAGATCAGGGGGTCGCCGCCCTTCAGTCGCACGACCGTCAGCCCGTCGCGGGCCAGATCGACCAGAATCGCATTGATCCGGTCCTGCGTGACCTTGTGGCAGCCCGGCATCTTGCCGACATCGATCCGGCGGATGCTCTCGGGCACCAGTGCCATGATCTCGTCTGATACCAGCCGGTCAAAGACCACCACATCGGCCGCTTGCATGAGCCTGAGCGCCTTGAGCGTCAGAAGCTCCGGGTCGCCCGGACCCGCGCCGATGAGGAAGACTTTGCCTTGGGGAAGATCTTTCATGGGCCAAACTCGGACTGAAGAGGACGGGCGGGGAGCGAGGGAACGCAAGGGAATCCCCGCCCGTCCAGGTTTGTCAGTAGATGTCGTCGCGGGTGTTCAGGACGTTGAACTTGCCCGTCGGCGTCACCAGACGCGGGTCCTTGATGACCTTCTTCAGTTCAAGCGTCTTGTCGTCGACGACGACGATGGCGCTTTCCTGTTCCTTGCCGTTCCAGACCGAGAACCAGACCTCGGTGCCTTCCTTGTTGAATTCAGGCTGAACGACACGCGGCTGGCCTTCGGCAATGCCCGCCCATTCGCCGATCGGAAGGGTCGTGTATTCCGGATCGACATCGGGATCGCCGCCCATTGTGGAAATGTCGAAGACGGCCACTGACGCCGATACCTCGGCATCCGGGTTCAACGGCGCATCGACATAGAGGTTGGTCGAGTTCGGGTGGGTCTTGATGAACAAGGACCCGCCGCCAAGGGCATAGAAGCTGTCCACAACCTTCCAGGCCTGATCCGGATGGCCTTCCGGGTCGGTCCCGATAAGCGCGACCGTTTCATCGCCAAGGTGCGAGGTCGACCAGACCGGCCCATAGACCGGGTGCGTGAAGTTCGCGCCCCTGCCCGGATGCGGTGTCTGGCCGCCGGTTTCGATCAGCGCGGTCAGCTTGTCTTCCTTGGTGTCGACGACCGCGATCTTGCCGCGCGCATTGGCCGCGACGAGGAAGTAGCGGTGCGTGCTGTCGAAGCCACCGTCATGCAGGAAGCGTTCCGCCTCGATCTCGACCGTCTTGAGGTTTTTCAGGTCGGTATAGTCGACGAAGAGGATCTTGCCGGTTTCCTTCACGTTCACGATGAACTCGGGCTTGTAGTGCGATGACAGGATCGACGCCACGCGGGGTTCCGGGTGGTAGGTCTGCTCGTCGTAGATATTGCCCCTTGTCGAGACGATCTTGAGCGGCTCCAGTGTGTCGCCGTCCATGATCACGTATTGCGGCGGCCAGTAGCTGCCGGCGATGGCGTATTTATCCTCATAGCCCTCGAACTTCGAGGTCTCGACCGATCGCGCCTCGATCCCGATCTTGATCGAGGCGACCGTGGCAGGGGTTTCCATCCAGAGGTCGATCATGTTGACCAGACCGTCGCGGCCGATGACGAAGAGATACCGCCCCGAGGCCGAGATACGGCTGATATGCACCGCATAGCCGGTGTCGATCACCGCCTTGATTTCGTAGCTTGCGCCATCGATCAGGGCAACCTGACCGGCATCGCGCAATGTCACCGACATCAGGTTGTCGATGTCGATATCGTTCATCTTCTCGGTCGGGCGATCCTCAGGCGCGACCACGACGTTCCAGCTGCCCCGCATCTCAGGCATGCCCCATTCCGGCGGCGCCGGGGGTTCAAGCAGGAGGTAGCGGGCCATCAGGTCCACGTCTGCCTCGGTCATCTCGCCCGAGGTGCCCCAGTTCGGCATGCCCGCGGGTGAGCCATAGGTGATGAAGCTCTGCAGGTAGTCGTAGCCGTTTTCCCGCGTGATGTCGGTGGTCAGCGGTTTGCCCGTGGCCCCCTTGCGCAGGACGCCGTGGCAGCCGGCGCAGCGTTCGAAATAGATTTGCGTTCCGCGCTGGAATTCCTCCTGCGTCATAACGGGATCATCCGCCTTGCGGCCCGGAATTTCGACCTGCAACTGGCCGAGCGTCGTCATCGACGGCTCGTAAGAGGCAGCCGGTCCGTCGGCGTGATCCTTTGGCTTTTCCTGAGCAAGCGCGGGGCCTGCTAGCAGGGCAAGCGCCAGTGCGGCGCTGCTCAGCAGCACGCTCCTGACGCGGTTGGCTCGGAATGTCATGGGTGTTCTCCGTTCCGCTGGTGAGGCTGGCCGGAAGATGCGCGATGCGTGAGGGGCGCGCCTTGACTTAGGTTAAGGCGGGCGGGGCAACAGTGACGCAGGGTCCCGGGCCAATGCCCGGACCATGCAAATGCGCTTTCTTGTCACCCTGATCGCCTGTGTCATGACCCTTGCCGCCCCGTGTTCAGGCGCGGGTCTTGGCCTGTCGCCCGATGTGATCGAATCGGCCGCGCCAGATGCGGCACTGGCCGAAGGGATATTCGGCGGCACGGGCCTCAGCGTCGCGCGCGATGAGGCCGGCGTGCCGGGCTGGACCGTGCGCCGCGATGGCGCGGTCATCGGCCATATCGGCTCCACCTGGGAAATCGCCGGGTCCGTCGGTTATTCGGGCCGCCCGCTCGATGTGCTGGTCGCCATCGCGCCGGATGCGCGAATCGCGGGCGCGCGGCTGATGCAGCACAATGAACCGGTGCTGACGCTCGGCATCTCGGACGAGGACATCGCCGCCTATGTGAATGGCTTCGCGGGCTATGACCTGACCGAGCCGCGCGACGTGGCCCTCGCCAATACGCCGGGCCTGCCCGACGTGATCTCGCGCGCGACCGTATCGACCGGCGTGATCCGCGACGGCATCCTGCGCACAGCCCGCACGCTCGCCATCGGGCGCGGCATTCTGGCCGAGGCAGGCGGGATCGACCGGCTGAGCCATGCGCCCGCCGACTGGCAGGCGCTGGTGACGGGCGGGGCGCTCGCCGAATCGCTGACGGGGATGGATGAGGCGGCCGAGAAGCTGACCGGCGCCAAGGTGCCCGTCACTCCGGGCCCGGGCGATTTCCTGCACCTCTGGACCGGACTGATCGACCCGCCGGCGGTCGGGCAGAACCTGCTGGGGCAGCAGGGCTACACCGCCGCGATTGGCGCGCTGGGGCCGGGTGAGACGCTGCTGATCGTCATCTCCTCGGGCCTGCATTCCCATCGCGGCACCGTCTGGCGCAAGACCGGGACATTCGACCGGATCGCGGTGATACAGGGTCAAACCCGCCTCAATCCGACCGAAGCGAGCTACCGGATGGTGAAGAAACTCGCCATCGACGGCGCGCCCAACGCCAAGGAGATCAGCCTGTTCCGCCTGCCACCCGAGATCGACCCGTTGGAGCCCTTCCGGGTGGAAGTCACCGCGGCGCGGCCGACCGAGACCGGCGAGGTGGCGATGACGATGGGCGTGGATTACCGCTTGCCCGACACCTACCGCATCGCGCCGCCGCCCGATCCCGCGCCGCTCTGGCGCGAGATATGGCAGCAAAAGCGGCTGGCGACCGGGATCGTCGCCGCGATGCTGGCCGTCCTGACGCTCATCCTCTTCGCGCAGGAATGGATCATCCGGCGGCCGAAGCTCTGGATGCTCGGCCGGGTCGGGTTCCTCTTGACCACGCTGATCGTGCTCGGCTGGGGGCTGAACGGGCAGCTTTCCGTCGTGCAGGTCGTGGCCTTCGTGCATTCGCTTCTGACCGGTTTCCGGTGGGAGACATTCCTGATCGAACCGGTGATCTTCCTGCTCTGGTCCTTCACCGCGCTTGGCATGCTCTTCTGGGGGCGCGGGGTCTATTGCGGCTGGCTCTGCCCGTTCGGGGCGTTGCAGGAGCTTACGAACCTCGCCGCAAGGCGGCTGGGCGTGAAACAGATCGACGTGCCGCAGGCCGTGCATGAACGGCTTTGGGTGATCAAGTACACGCTCTTCATGGCCATCCTCGCGCTGTCTTTCTACTCAATGCATGACGCGCTGGTGCTCGCCGAGGCGGAGCCGTTCAAGACCGCCATATCACTGCGCATGATCCGGGCCTGGCCCTTCCTGCTCTACGTGGCGGTTCTCCTTGGTGCAGGCCTTTTCATCGAACGCTTTTTTTGCCGCTACCTCTGCCCCTTGGGCGCGGGCATTGCCATTCCGGCCAAGCTGAAGATCTTCGACTGGTTGAAACGTCGCCCGCAATGCGGCCGCGAATGCCGGTTGTGCGAGACGAAATGCACCGTCGGCGCCATCGACCCGCTGGGCCGGATCAACGCCAATGAATGCGTTCTTTGCC
This sequence comes from Albidovulum aestuarii, assembly GCF_029961185.1. Lineage (GTDB taxonomy): Bacteria > Pseudomonadota > Alphaproteobacteria > Rhodobacterales > Rhodobacteraceae > Albidovulum > Albidovulum aestuarii. Next base: position 126,152 of record NZ_JASBQQ010000006.1, read on the forward strand.
TGCGCTGCCAGGTCATCATGAACAACGATGCGGTCTGCCCGGTCCTGAAACGCCGCGCCCGCGCCGCGAGCGAGGCCACCACATGACAACACTGACCCGCCGCCGCTTTGTCACCATAGCCGCCGCCGCTGCCGCCCTGCCCGCACGCGCGGCAGAGCCCGCGATCTGGACCGGGCGCGCACTGGGTGCGGATTCGCGCATCGTGCTTATTGGTGCTGATCCTCACCGTACGCGGCGGCTATTCGCGAAGGTTGAGGCGGAACTCGCGCGTATTGAGTCGCACTTCTCCCTGCATCAGGATTCGGCTCTGATGCGCCTTAATCGCTACGGTCGACTCAGCCATCCCGCCCCGGAAATCGCCGATCTTTTCGCACTGGCCACTGAAATGCACCGCGCCACCGCAGGGGCATTCGATCCGACAATCCAACCGCTCTGGCGGGCGGTCGCGTCAGGCGCGGATGTCGAGGCTGCAAGGGCCCTCGTCGGCTGGCACCGTGTCCGTATCACGCGCGACGATATCCGCATCGATCCCGGCATGGCGCTGACCTTCAACGGCATCGCCCAAGGCCACGCCGCCGATCGGGTGGCAGACCTTCTCCGGCGTGAGGGCTTCACTGACGTATTGGTTGATATGGGCGAGGTCATGGCGCTGGGCCGCAACCACGCCCGCGACTGGCAGGCGGCTGTTGCAACGCCAGAGGGGCGCGAACTCATCCGCCTGGGTCTTTCCGACCGGGCGCTTGCTACTTCCTCGCCCATGGGCACGCGGATCGGCACCGGTACGGCCCATATCCTGCACCCTACGGGTCAGCCGCCCCTCTGGTCGACCGTCGCGGTCTCGGCCGACCGCGCCGCCACGGCTGACGCCCTGTCGACGGCGTTCTGTCTTATGGACGAAGCCGCGATCAGGACAGCCCTCACGTATTTTCCTGATGCGCGGGTTGAGGTGATCGGCTGAGGCGGGGCGCAACGGACGTTCGCCAGGGGCGTCCGTGCCAGGCTTTCAACGACCGCAATGAGCTGCCCCCACGGCGCGCACAGATGCGCAGACCTTTCACCCTTTACCCGATCTTCCGCGCCGTTTGACTTTCGTTAAGGACCGCATCAGCGCGCCGGGGCAAGAGTGACCGCACGATTAACCGCTCCGCGAAGGAGAATGCGCAATGCGCGAAGTCATGACCAAGAGCATGGCCCGCAATATCTTTTATGGCGGCTCACTGTTCTTCATCATCATCTTCGTCGGACTGACGGCGCAAAGCCACCGTTACATCCGCACGACATCGACCGACGCGGCCGGGCTGACCGACAGCGTCGCCGCGGGCAAGCATATCTGGGAAAAGCATGCCTGCATCAACTGTCACACGATCCTTGGCGAAGGCGCCTATTTCGCCCCGGAACTGGCCAATGTGATGACCCGCTGGGATGTCGCAGACGACCCCGAGGCGGCATTCGAGACACTGAAGGGCTGGATGGACGCAATGCCCACCGGCATCGAGGGCCGTCGCCAGATGCCCAATTTCGGCCTGAGCGATCAGGAATACCGCGAGCTGGCCGATTTCCTCCTGTGGACGAACAAGATTCGCGCCCAGGACTGGCCCCCGAATGACGCGGGCTGAGGAGTGAGAGCCATGAAATACCAAACGCAGAAAATCGCCTTTGCCTACTTCGGAGTGGCCATGGCGCTCTTTGCCGTTCAGGTCACGCTGGGGCTCGTCCTCGGCTGGATCTATGTCGACGGCAATTTCCTGTCGGGCCTTCTGCCCTTCAACATCGCGCGGATGCTGCACACCAACAGCCTCATCGTCTGGCTGCTTCTGGGCTTCTTCGGCGCGGCCTATTATCTTTTGCCCGAGGAAAGCGAACGCGAGATTCATTCGCCGACGCTGGCCTATCTGCAGCTGGCCATCTTCGTCCTTGGCACGGCTGGCGTGGTCCTGACCTACATGTTCAACCTTTTCGAGGGCAACTGGCTTCTCGGCAAGGAAGGACGCGAGTTCATCGAACAGCCGAAATGGGTCAAGGCCGGGATCGTCGTGGCGGCTTTGATCTTCCTCTACAACGTCTCGATGACGGTGCTGAAGGGGCGCAAGACCGCGATCACCAATATCCTGCTTCTGGGTCTCTGGGGTCTGGCGCTTCTGTTCCTCTTCTCCTTCTATAACCCGTCGAACCTCGCGCTCGACAAGATGTACTGGTGGTACATCGTGCATCTCTGGGTCGAAGGGACATGGGAACTGGTGATGGCCTCGATCCTCGCCTTCCTGATGCTGAAGCTGACGGGCGTGGACCGCGAAGTGGTGGAGAAATGGCTCTATGTCATCGTCGCCGCCGCGCTCTTCTCGGGTATCCTCGGGACCGGCCACCACTATTACTGGATCGGCACGCCCGGTTACTGGCAGTGGATCGGCTCGATCTTCTCGTCGCTTGAGGTGGTGCCGTTCTTCGCGATGATGGCCTTTGCCTTCATCATGGTCTGGAAGGGCCGCCGGGACCACCCGAACAAGGCCGCCCTGCTGTGGTCGCTGGGTTGCGCCACGCTGGCCTTCTTCGGTGCCGGTGTCTGGGGCTTCCTGCATACGCTGCACGGGGTGAACTATTACAGCCACGGCACGCAGATCACCGCCGCTCACGGCCACCTTGCCTTCTACGGCGCCTATGTCTGCCTCAACCTTGCGATCATCAGCTATGCGATGCCGATCCTGAAGGGACGCGATCCCTACAATCAGGTTCTCAACATGGCTTCGTTCTGGCTGATGTCGGCGGGTGTCGTCTTCATGACCTTCACCCTGACCTTCGCGGGTACGGTGCAAACCCACCTTCAGCGGGTCAACGGCGAGGCCTTCATGGACGTGCAGGATCAGCTCTGGATCTTCTACGCCATGCGCTTCGGCTCTGGCATCGCCGTCGTGCTCGGCGCGGTGCTCTTCATCTACGCGGTCTTCGTCCCGCGTAAGGAGATCATCGAACCCGGTCCGGTCGGACACGCAGCGGAGTGAAACCGATGGACGGATCATATGATCTGAAGGGGGCGGCTGACGCCCCCTTCTACCTCGCCCAGGGCGACGAATGCGACATCTTCGCCGCCGCCTTCAAGAACAACCTGCCCCTCTTGCTGAAAGGCCCGACGGGATGCGGCAAGACCCGCTTCGTGTCGCATATGGCGGCCAAACTTGGGCGTCCTCTTTACACCGTCGCCTGCCATGACGACCTGTCGGCGGCCGACCTGATCGGACGCTATCTGCTGAAGGGCGGCGAAACCGTCTGGGTCGACGGCCCCCTGACCCGCGCGGTACGCGAGGGCGCGATCTGCTACCTTGATGAGGTGGTCGAGGCGCGCAAGGACGTGACCGTGGTTCTCCATCCCCTGACCGACGACCGGCGCATCCTGCCGATCGACCGCACGGGCGAAGAGCTGGAGGCCGCCCCCGGCTTCATGCTGGTCGCCTCCTACAACCCCGGCTACCAGAACATCCTGAAGACGCTGAAACCCTCCACCCGCCAGCGTTTCGTCAGCCTCGATTTCCACTTCCCCAAACCCGAACACGAAATCCCGGTCGTCGCCCGCGAAAGCGGGCTTTCCGAGGATCGCGTGAAACCCCTCGTCCGGCTCGCGAACAAGTATCGCGCGCTCAAAGGGCAGGACCTTGAGGAAGGCACCTCGACCCGCCTCGTCGTCTATGCGGCCACGCTGATCGCCCAGGGCATGGCGCCCGACCGCGCCATCCGCACCGCGATGATTGAACCGCTCACGGACGACGAAGACACCAAACGCGGGCTCCTCGATCTCGTCACGGCCGTTTTCGGGTGAGGCCGGCCGATGTCCGGGATCGAATTCGAGCCATGGGAACCCGAAGAAACCGTCGGGAAACTGTGGCACGCCTATGCCAGCCGTCAGGACGCCCCAAGCGTCCACGACGGAGCCCGTGTCGGCCTTTCCGAGGTCGGCGGACGGCTGGCAGTTCTTTTTCGCGGATTGGGCGGCAGTGCGGCGGTGGAGATCAAGCCGGTTGCGCCGGAACACTCCCGCCACCGCCTCTCCTTCCGCCGCCGCCTCGGGGCGGAAACCGAGGAAACCCCGCGCGCCAGTTTCGATGGCGAGGCCCTGCGCCTGCCGGAATCGCTCGCGATCTTTCCGGGGCGGGAGGCCAATGCCGCTCTCTACATCTGGCTGACCGCCGCCGCCGCCCATGCCGGCGCGCCGCAGGCCGAGGATGATCCCCTGCGCGCCGACCTCGCCGCCCTCATCGCTGCGCGCGCGATGACAGAGGCCGCACTTGCCGACGCGCCGGGCTTCGCGCCCCTCCATGCCGACCTTGCCGCCGCGCATTTGATCCTGCGCCGCGTCCCGCATCTGCCCGAGGCAGAGCGCACGGTCGAGGCGGTTCTGCGCCACCTGCTCGGCGACCCTGCGCCGTTGTCACCGAAGGCCCGGCGTATGCTGAAGGCCGTGGAAACCGGCGACCTCTCCGCCTGGCGCGCCCCGCGCGGTTACCGGCCCTTCCTGCCGGTGCCGCTCTGGCCCGATCTGCGCCCGCTGACCTTTTCCGCCGCCACCGCCGTGGAAAGCCGCGACACCGACGGCGCGCCCGAACAGGGCGAGGGCCGCACCCACCGCGCCCGCCGCCGAAAATCCGACCAGATCGAGCGCAAGGACAGTTTCATCCTGCACAAGTTCGAGGCGATCCTGAGCTTCGCCGAATTCATCAACCTCAACCGCCGGGTGGATGAGGACGACAACGACGACGCCAAGAAAGCCGCCGACGACATGGATGAGATCGGCCTCGGCCAGATCTCCAAGGCCCCGGCGACGCGGCTGAAATTGCATCTCGACCTCGCGCCCGAGGATGTCGACCGCGAGGCTTTGTCGGGCGAGGCCACCTACCCCGAATGGGACGCCCGCGCGGGCGCCTATCTGCCCGCCCATGCCCGCGTCCTGACCTCGGCCGTGGAGGCAAGCGATGAAGAGCCCGCCTTCCGCACCGACCCTCAGGCCACCAAGCGCATCCGCGCCGTAAAGCAGCAGTTCGAGGCGTTGCGCCCTGCCCGCATCCTGACCGCCGGCCATCGCGACGGCGACGAACTGGACACCGACCGCGCGATCCGGTCGCGCGTGGACCTGATGGCCACCGGCGAAGGCGACGACCGCGTCTGGCTGCAAAACCGTACCGAAAAGCGCGACCTTGCCGTCTCGATCCTCCTGGACGTCTCCCGCTCGACCGAGGCCGCCGTGCCCGGTCACGGCCATGACGGCCGCGCGGTGATCGACATCGAACGCGAGGCGCTGGCCGCACTTGCCTGGGGCCTCGATGCCTGCGGCGACGATTTCGCCATCCACGCCTTTTCCTCGCTGAAACGCGACCGTGTCTATGTCCAGACCGCAAAGCGCTTCGGCGAACCGATGAGTGCAACGGTCGAATCCCGCATCGCCGGACTCAAACCCGGCTTCTACACCCGCCTCGGCGCCGCGATCCGCCATGCCTCGGCGGGGCTCGCGCGCGAGGCGCGGCGGCGGCGCCTCCTTCTCGTCATCACCGACGGCAAGCCCAACGATCTCGACCATTACGAAGGCCGCCACGGGATCGAGGACAGCCGCAAGGCCATCGAAGAGGCCCGCCGTCAGGGCCACGCCGTCTTCGGCATCACCGTCGACCGTGACGGCAAGGCATGGTTCCCCCGCCTCTTCGGTCAGGGCGGCTATGCCGTCATCCCGCATCCGGAGAAACTCACCCAAGCCCTGCCGCAGATCTACCGCCAGCTCGTGGGCGCCTGATGTCCGAGGCCGCAAGCCCCTTCGACGAGTTGCCCGGCGACCTGATGATCTGGGTGCTGATCGTCTCCGAACTCCTTGTCTTCGGCGCCGGGCTCGCGGCCTTTCTGGCCGTGCGGCTCACCGATCCGGTGGGCTTTGCCGAAGCGCAGGACCACCTCCACCGCACGGGCGCCGGGATCAACACCATCGTGCTTGTCACCTCGGGCTGGCTTGCCGCTTTGGGCGCGCAGGCGACCGAAACAGGCCGCATCGGGCGCGCCCGTGCCTGCCTTGCCGCCGCCGCAGCGCTGGGCCTTGTCTTCTTGGCCGTCAAATGGGTGGAATATGTCGACAAGGCTGCACAGGGGATCGGGGTCGAAACCCACCCTTTCTTCACCTTCTACTACCTGATCACCGGCTTCCACGCGGCCCATGTCGCCGCCGGCGTGATCGTGCTTGCGCTCGTCGCTGCGCGCGCGCACCCGCGCGAGGTGGAGGCGGGCGCCGCCTTCTGGCACATGGTCGACCTTGTCTGGATACTGGTCTTCCCCGTGATCTACCTGCTCCGATGAGTCTGAACACCGTCACCCGCGCCTGGGCGCTTCTCCTCGCCCTCTCCGCCGCCTCGACCGGCCTCGCCGTCGCCGTGACCGGCGGCCATATCACCGGCGCGGCCCTCAGCGCCACCGGCGTCGCGATCCTGATCCTTGCCTGGGCCAAGGCGCGGCTCATTCTCAACGCCTATCTGCGCCTGACCGAGGCCCCCGCCTTCCGCCGTGGCTTTGGCCTGACGCTCGCGCTCTACGCGGCCCTCCTGCTCGCCCTCTATCTGGCCGCCTGACCCTCAGGCTTCTTCATTGTGAAAATACCCCCGCCGGAGGCAGACCCGAGGGCTTTTCGCGCAAGCGAAAAGCACGAGACAAAAACTTGCGCCCGGAACGGGCGCTCAATCAAAGCGTTTCGGGTTTATGGTGAAATATCAAGAATCTGGATTCGAACGAAAAAGGTTCGAATCCAGATGCAATGAAAACCCGAAACGCTACTGGTCACTGCCCCTTGTTCCAGGCCAAAGCCGGGTCTTCCTCGGCATAGTCTCGCAAGGCGGCGATGTCTTCGATCTGCGCGTGGTTCTGATGCACGCTCACGCCGAATTTTCTCAGCTTGGCAAACGCCCGGCTCAGGCTTTCGGGTTTCATCCCCAGCCGCCCTGCGATTAGTACTTTGTCGTAGGGCAGGGTCACCATGCAGGCCCCGGCCTCGCATTCCGACAGTTCCAGCAGGAATTCCGCCACCCTCTGCGCCCCGGTCTGCGCCTTCAACTGCTCGATCTGTTCGACCAGCCCGTGCAGATGCGCGAACGTCGCCGACAGGATCGCCACCGCGATGCCCGGATTGTCGTGAATCAGCCGCAGGAAGCTGTCCGCCTCGATCCGGATCAATTGGCAATCGGTGACCGCCTCGGCGGCAACCGGATAGATATCGTTGCGGAACGCCACCGCTTCACCGATCGACCGACCCTTTGTGAAGACGCCAACCACTGCTTCCGTCCCATTCGGAGCGATGCGGTAGAGCTTCACCCAGCCGTCTATGACGATATAGATCGCGGTGGCTCTCTCACCCTGAAGGAAAATCGTTGCACCCCGGTCGAATGACCGGAGCCGGGCCGAGGCCAACACCTCGTCGCATACTGCAGCCGGAATGGCTGCCAGCAACGGCGAAGCCCGGGCGACCCTTGCGATTTCTGGCTTCATTGGTGTCCCTCCGTCCTCCGTCTCTACCTGCCATAAACCGGGCCGCGTCACTAGCATTTCTCAATGCGACCGTTAGCTTCTCAGACCGGTTTGCCGCAAAAGACCCAACCGTTTGGCTTCATAATAGTATCCACGCGCGTACCACATGACCGCCTGATCGCGATTTCCCCGGGCGACGATCCAGGCGCCCCGCAGGTATTTGCCCGCGTAGATCAGGTTGGTTTCGGCATCGAGCAGACCTTCCGGCGCGCCGCGATATCCCATGGTCCGTGCGGTTTCGGGCAGTATCTGCATCAACCCGTAATAGGGGCCATTGCGCGCCGCCGGGTTGTAACCGCTTTCCCGTTGCACGACCCGATGGATCAGATCCTCTGGGATGTCGTAAATACGGGCATATTTCGTGATCAGCCGGTTGATCTCGGCGGGTCCGCCGCGCAAACGACGCGGTTCCGGGCGGCTGCACGCGGCAAGGCCGGCGATCAGAAGGGCAAGCGTGGCGCGGCGGGAATGGGTCTTCATGGTGGTCTCCTCTCGGACTTCCCGTCATAACGCGGCCCGCGCCCGCCGCAAGGGTGCCCTTGCCATGACGAGCCCGACAGGCAATGAAGGGCCGGATTTCGGCGGAAAGGTGCATGGCTCAGGCGAACAATATCAAGGGTGCGGTGACCGCGCTCGCTGCGATGGGCATCTTCGCCACGCATGACGTGGTGGTGAAAACGCTCGGCGCCAGCTATTCCGCCTTCCAGATCGTCTTTTTTGCAGCACTTCTGAGCTTTCCCATCGTCACCGTGATCCTTCTCAGCGACGCGCGCGAAGCAAGCCTGATGCCGCGCCATCCATGGTGGATCACATTCCGCACGCTCTGCACGACGGTGACCGGCGTCGCGGCCTTCTACGCCTTTGCGAATCTGCCGCTCGCGCAGGTCTATGTCATTCTCTTCGCGACCCCCCTGATCATCACCGTCCTCTCCATCCCGATGCTAGGCGAGACGGTGCGCCTGCGCCGCTGGGCGGCGGTGATTGCCGGTCTCGTCGGGGTGCTTGTGGTGATGCGGCCAGGCCAGACCGACCTGTCCTTCGGTCATCTCGCGGCGCTGACGGCGGCGGTCTGCGGGGCCATGGCTTCGGTCATCGTGCGCAAGATCGGGCAAGAGGAACGGTCGGTCGTGCTTCTGCTCTTCCCGATGGTTGGCAACGTGATCGCGATGGGGGTCGCATTGCCCTTCGTCTACCGGCCGATGCCGGTCGAGCATCTTGGCCTTCTCACGATCATCGCGGTCTTCGGTCTGGCGGGGTCTTTCCTCGTGATCCTCGCCTATCGTGAGGGAGAGGCGGTGATCGTCGCGCCGATGCAGTATTCGCAGATCCTCTGGGCCACGGCCTACGGCTATTTCCTGTTCTCCGAAACGCCAGACCGGGCGACAGTGATCGGCGCCGGTATCATCATCGCCTCGGGCATCTACATCGTCTTCCGCGAAGGGCGGGCGGGCGCCTCGGCCAACCGCCCGGTGCTGGAGACGCGCAGCCGGTCGGAAACCGTGACCCCGCGCGCCAGCCTTCTGCAACGCGTGATCGCACCGGAGCGGCGCGACGACGGCCAATAAGACCGGGGCAGCCGATATGCCCTTGCCAAAGCCCGGCAGAATCGCTAGTCCCCCGCGCACGGTCGGAGCGTAGCGCAGCCTGGTAGCGCACCTGCTTCGGGAGCAGGGGGTCGGAGGTTCGAATCCTCTCGCTCCGACCAATTTTCCCGAATTCCTGATAGTCGTGCCAACGGACTGTCCGCTTCGGTCAGGCTCTGGCCTTGCCAGCTTGCCCGCCTTGCTGTCACAAAGGATGAAACGGCGGGAGGGTGCATGGACGGCGAACTTGACACGATCGTCACCGGGCTCGACGAGCTCTGGACGGCGCTCAAGCTGCAACTGCGGCTGTTGTCGCTGCCGAACCAGCTTGGCCAACTGGCCGCCATATTGGTCTGTTTCCTTCTCGCATGGCTGCTGGCACGCCGCTTCGGGCCGAAATTCGACGACTGGATCCGGGGACTGGAAGGTCGACCCAAATGGCAGTTGCGCTGGCTGATCGCGCTGCGCAACCGGACGCAGCTTGCCTTCTTCGCAATCCTGACATGGCTTGCGTCCAGCGGATTTGCCTATGCCTATACATTCCCGTCGCGTCGTTATCTGGTGACACTGGCCGCCACCATTGCGACGGCGTGGTTCTTCATCCGCATCGCGGCGCAATTGATCAAGAACCGGTTTCTCAGACGGATCGTGATCTGGGGTCTGACCGTCTATGCCACGCTCTATTATGTCGGCCTGCTGGATGAGGCGACGCGGTTTCTTGATGGCTTGGCCATCGAGTTCGGCGATTTCCGCCTCACGCTGCTGGCCATCCTGAAGGCTGTACTTGTCACCGGGCTTTTGTTCTTCGGCGCGCGGCTGATCGCAGGTACGGCGGCAAAACGGATCAGCAAGAACGAAGATATCAGCCCCTCGATGCGGGTGCTGACGGTGAAATTCCTTCAGGTTGCGCTTTATTCTGCTGCCTTCTTCATCGGCCTGAAGGCGGTCGGTTTCGACCTGACCGGTCTTGCGGTTCTGTCCGGTGCCATCGGCGTTGGCCTCGGCTTCGGTTTGCAAAAGGTCGTCTCGAACCTCGTCTCGGGCGTCATCATCCTTCTCGACAAGTCGGTGAAACCGGGTGATGTGATCTCGCTCGGCGACACGTTCGGCTGGATCGAGGCGCTCGGCGCACGCTATGTCAGCGTTGTCACCCGGGACGGCAAGGAATACCTGATCCCGAACGAAGACCTGATCACCGGGCAGGTGGTAAACTGGTCGCATTCCAACCAGTTCGTGCGTCTCGATATCTTCTTCGGCACCGCCTATTCCGACGATCCGCACAAGGTCCGCAAGATCGCCATCGAGGCGGCGCAGAGTGTCGACCGGGTGCTCAGCTTCAAGCCGCCCGTCTGTCACATCACCGGGTTCGGCGACAGTTCGGTGGATTACATCCTGCGCTTCTGGATCACCGACCCGACCGGCGGGCTGACCAATATCCGTGGCAATGTCTACCTCGCGCTCTGGGATGCGTTCCAGGAGCACGGCATCTCGATTCCTTTCCCGCAGCGCGAAGTCAAGGTGCTGGGCGGCACGATGCCATCCCCGGCAACCGGGGCCGGGAAGGACTGACCACCGCCTGAAACCCGCCACATTGAGATTTTACAATTGCGATGTTACTTTAGATCCATGCCCTGCGCCGGGGCCCGGGATCGGCGCGCAACCCAGGAGGACAATGTCCTGTTTCAGACTGCAAAGGCGGCGCGTTCCGGTGCCGCAGGGCCGGTGCCGATGACGGCGACGCCCGCTGAGGTCCCAAGCGACGAGTTGCTCGCGCGGATCCTTTCCTCACTCGACGACGACAAGGCCGAGGACGTGGTGGTCATTGACCTGCGCGGCCGTTCTTCCGTTGCCGATCACATGGTCATCTGTTCGGGCCGCTCCTCGCGTCAGGTTGGCGCCATCGCTGAAAAGCTGGTGGACCGGCTGAAGCAGGATTATGGCCGGACCTGCAAGATCGAAGGCAAGGAGCAGGGTGACTGGGTGCTGATCGACGCATCCGATGTCGTCGTCCATGTCTTCCGGCCGGAAGTGCGCGAGTTCTACCAGCTTGAAAAGATGTGGATGCCCGCCAGCGGGGCCGAAGCCCGCAAGGTCTGATGCGGGTCCATATCTGTGCTGTGGGCCGGCTCAGGGCCGGGCCCGAACGCGCGCTGATCGACGATTACCTGACACGGTTTGACCGGACGGGCCGGGCCCTTGGCCTCGGCCCGGTTTCCGTTCACGAGGTCGAGGACAAGAAGGGTGGCGGGATGGAGGCCGAGGCGCCGCTCCTCGTGCGCGCGGCCCCTTCGGGCGCGCTTCTCGTCGCTCTGGATGAGCGTGGGAAGATGCTCTCGTCGCCCGACTTCGCCGCACTGCTCGCCCGCTGGCGCGATGCGGGCCGCCAGGACGTGGCCTTTGTCATCGGCGGCGCGGACGGGATCGCGCCGGGACTGCGCGCCGAGGCGGAACAGGCGATTTCCTTCGGTCCGATGGTCTGGCCGCATATGCTGGTGCGGGTGATGCTTTCAGAACAGCTCTACCGCGCCGCCTCTATCCTTGCCGGGGCACCGTATCACCGGGTCTGAATTATCACGTCGCAATCGCCGTCGCCGCACCTGCCATGACGCCCGCACTGGCGCGGTTGGCAAGCCGCACCGCAGGCGGGCTTTTCAAGAGAAGCCGCGCGCGTGCCGCCAGCAGCACCCAAGCGAGGTCCACCGCGATCAGGACGGCGAACATCGTCGCGGTCAGTTCCGCCCAGCCGATCACTGACACCGCCTTCAGATCGACGATTGTCGGCAGCAAGGCGAGGTAGAACACCATGATCTTCGGATTGCCGAGCGTCACTGCAAGGCCTGCGGCGAACATCTTCGCGCCTGACGCGCGTTGCGGAAGCGCATCGGCGGCCACGGCGACCGGGGCATGCCACATCTTCCACGCGAGGAAGAGCAGATACCCCACGCCCACCCATTTCAGCACGATGAAGGCCGCGTGGAAGGTCAGCGCAAGCGAGGCCAGACCCCAGACCGCGAGCGACAGCCAGACCGCCTCGCCCAGCCACATGGCTGCAAGGAAGGGCAAGACATCGCGCGGCCCGCGCGCGATCACCCGGGCGACAAGCGCCGCGATGCTCGGGCCGGGGGAGCCTGCCGCGACGAACAGCGCGCCGGCAAAGATCGCGAGGGCCGTGATATCCATGTGATCCTCAGGCAGCTGTGCCCGCGCATCGTCTCTCATCTCACCCGGCAACACAATGCCGCCGCGGCGGGAGCCGGTTGCTCCTTTCCGGCCATGCGCGTAGAACCGCGCTGAACCGAACAGGGGCCGTGTCATGACCGCATATAAACCCGTCGTCCTCTGCATCCTCGACGGCTGGGGCTTGCGTGCCGAGACCGCCGGAAATGCCGTCGCTCTGGCCGACACGCCCGCCTTCGACCGGATCATGGCAACCTGCCCCCACGCGCAGCTCGTGACCCACGGACCAGATGTCGGCCTGCCCTCGGGCCAGATGGGCAATTCCGAGGTCGGTCATACCAATATCGGCGCAGGCCGGGTCGTCGCCATGGATCTCGGCCAGATCGACCTTGCGATCGAGGACCGGTCGTTCTTTTCCAACGCGGCCATCGCTGCCTTCATCCAGACACTCAAGGCCGATGGCGGCACCGCGCATCTTATGGGCGTGATTTCGGATGGCGGTGTGCATGGTCATATCGACCATGTCATCGCGGCATGTAAGATGATCGCGGGCGCCGGTGTGCCAGTGGCGCTTCATGCCGTCACCGATGGCCGCGACGTGGCGCCGAAATCGGCGGACGGTTTTGTCACCGATCTGCAAGGCCGACTGCCCGTGGGTGCGCGGGTCGCGACCCTGACCGGGCGCTATTTCGCAATGGACCGCGACAATCGCTGGGACCGGGTCGAACGTGCCTATGCGGCGATGGTTCGGGGCGAGGGATTGCCTGCCGGTTCGGCCACGGACGCGGTCGCAGCCGCCTACGGGCGTGGCGAAACGGACGAGTTCATCCAGCCCACCGTCATCGGCGACTATAGGGGCGCGAAGGATGGCGATGGGTTCTTCTGCCTCAACTTCCGCGCCGACCGGGCGCGGGAGATTCTGCTGGCTGTGGGTGAGGACGACTTTACCGGCTTCGACAGGGGCGACCGCCCGCATTGGGCGGCCCTTCTTGGCATGGTCGACTATTCGAAAACCCACGATGCCTTCATGGCCGCCGCCTATCCCAAACGCCCGGTGGTCAACACGCTCGGCGCCTGGGTCGCGAGCCACGGTCTGAAACAGTTCCGCCTCGCCGAGACCGAGAAATACCCCCATGTCACCTTCTTCCTGAACGGTGGCAAGGAAGTGCCGGAAGAGGGCGAGGACCGCTACATGGCCCCCTCGCCGAAGGTCGCGACCTATGACTTGCAACCGGAAATGTCGGCGCCGGAGGTCAGCGACCGGTTCGTAGAGGCCATCGGCAAAGGTTATGACCTGATCGTGGTGAACTACGCCAATCCCGATATGGTCGGTCACACCGGCGATCTGCAGGCAGCGATCCGGGCCGTCGAAGAGGTCGACCGGGGGCTTGGCCGCGTCGTCGAAGCGCTCGGCAAGGCCGGGGGCGCGATGATCGTCACCGCCGATCACGGCAATTGCGAGATGATGATCGACCCTGAAACCGGCGGTCCCCATACCGCGCATACGACCAATCCGGTCCCGGTCGCGCTGGTCGGCGGTCCCTCTGGCGCCACGCTTCGCAATGGCCGCCTCGCCGATCTTGCGCCGACGCTGCTTGACCTCATGGGTCTGCCACTGCCGCCCGAGATGACCGGCGGGACCCTGATCGGACGGGCATGACACTGCGCGCCGCCCTCGTCGCGCTGTGTCTTGGCCTTGCCCCGGCAGCGGCGGCCGAGGACCCCGCCATTGCGGACGCGGGGCAGGCGGCGGCGGCCCTTCGCGATGCCATCGCCACGCTCGATACGGCCGGGGGCGGGCGCGACCGCGTTGCCGCACTGACCCGCACGATCCGCGCCTATGAGACGGGGCTCGCAGGCCTCCGCGACGCCGACCGCCGGACCCGGGCCCGCGAGGAAGAAATTCTGGCCGACATGGCGGCGAACCGGACCCGTATCGGCGGGCTTCTGGCCGCGCTGGCCGAGATTGAGCGGGCGAAGGAACCGCTCCTGCTCGTGCATCCCGACGGCCCGGTGGCGACCGCGCGCGCGGCGATGGTCCTGTCGTCCGTCACCCCCGCGCTTGAGGCCGAGGCAGAGACGCTCGGTGCCCGGCTGGAAGAGCTGCAGCGCCTGCGCGCGCTGGAGGCCAGGACGGCGTCGGTTCTGAGGGAAGGTCTGACGGCGGCGCAAGAGGCCCGCGCCGCCCTGTCGAAGGCCATACAGGACCGCACCGACCTGCCGCAGCGTTTTCTGGAAGACCCCGAGGAACTGACGCTTCTGGTCGCCAGCGCCGAAAGCCTTGATGTCTTCGCCGCCAGCCTGTCGCAGATGGAGACCGATATCGGCGCGCCGATGGAGGATTTCGCGAGTGCGATGGGTACCTTGCCGCTGCCAGTTCAGGGCTGGGTGCTGCGACAGGCGGGTGAGGCCGACGCCGCAGGCATCGTCCGCCCGGGGCTGGTGATCGCGACCGATCCCGCCGCTCTTGTCACCCTTCCCTGGCCCGCGACGATCCGCTACCGGGGGCCGCTTCTTGACTACGGAAATGTGATGATCGTGGAGCCCGCTTCCGGGTATCTTCTGATCCTTGCCGGGCTCGGCACTGTCTTCGGCGAAACCGGGGATGTGCTGGAAGCCGGCGCCCCGGTCGGGTTCATGGGCGACACGTCGACCGGTGCAGCGGCAAATCTTGCCCAAGACCAAGAAGGCGGTGGCGCAGGGCGCGCGGAAACGCTTTATATAGAGTTGAGACAGGGCAAAGAGCCCGTGGACCCGGCCCCGTGGTTCATCGAGACAAGGGAAGACTGACCGATGAAGAAATTCGTGATGGCCGCCGTCGGCGGCACGCTCGCCGGCATTCTGCTGACGACACAGGTGGCCGGACCGCTGGTTGCGCAAGAGGCGCAGAAGCCCACGGTCTATGAGCAGCTCGACCTTTTCGGCGACATCTTCGAACGCATTCGCGGCCAGTACGTGGAAGAGGTCGACGAGGGCAAACTGATCGAAGCGGCGATCAACGGCATGCTGACCTCTCTCGACCCGCATTCCAGCTATCTGCCCCCGGACCAGTTCGACGACATGCGGGTGCAGACCCGTGGTGAATTCGGCGGGCTTGGCATCGAGGTCACGCAGGAAGAGGGCTTCATCAAGGTCGTCTCGCCGATCGACGGCACACCAGCTTATGATGCGGGCATTCAGGCGGGCGATTTCATCACCCATGTCGATGGCGAAAGCGTACTTGGCCTGACGCTTGACGAGGCGGTCGACAAGATGCGCGGGCCGGTCGGGTCCGAGATCATCATCACCGTCGCCCGTCAGGGCACGGACGAGCCGTTCGACGTGTCAATCATCCGCGACACGATCAAGCTGACGGCGGCCCGTGTGCGGACCGAAGGCGACACCGTCGTCTTGCGGGTCACCACCTTCAACGACCAGACCTATGACAATATGGCCGACGGGCTGAAGAAGGCGGTCGAAGAGGCCGGCGGCATCGACAAGGTCAATGGCTTCGTCCTCGACCTGCGCAACAACCCCGGCGGGCTTCTGACCCAGGCGATCCAGGTTTCCGACGCCTTCCTCGACAAGGGAGAGATCGTCTCAACCCGTGGTCGCAATCCGGAAGACAGCGAACGGTTCAATGCCGAACCGGGCGACCTGACCGAAGGCAAGCCGATGGTCGTGCTGATCAATGGTGGTTCGGCCTCGGCCTCCGAGATCGTGACCGGCGCGCTGCAGGATCACCGCCGCGCCATCGTCGTCGGCACCAAGAGCTTCGGCAAGGGTTCGGTCCAGACGGTGATCCCGCTCCGGGGCGAAGGCGCAATGCGACTGACGACGGCGCGCTACTACACGCCGTCGGGCCGCTCGATCCAGGCGCTGGGCATCTCGCCCGACATCGTCGTCGAACAGCCGCAGCCGGCACCCGCCGAAGCGACGGAAGAGGAAGAAAGCTCCGCCGCAAGCCGCAGCCGGTCCGAGGCCGATCTGCGCGGCGCGATCACCAACGACTCGATGACCGAGGATGAGAAGCGGGTACTCGAAGAGGAACAGCTCAAGGCCGAAGAGGCCGCCAAGCTGCGTCAGGAGGATTACCAGCTCGCCTACGCCATCGACATCCTGAAGGGCCTGTCGGCCATCGCCGCGGCCGAATGACCCCGGACGAGGCCGCACGCCTGCCCTACCGGCCTTGCGTCGGCGTCATGCTGATCAATGACGCCGGCCTGATCTTCGCCGGTCAGCGCAAGGATAGCGAGGTCGCGGCCTGGCAGATGCCGCAGGGCGGTATCGATGACGGTGAAAAACCCCGCAAGGCCGCGCTCCGCGAACTGTGGGAGGAAACCGGCGTAACCGGCGACCTTGTCGAGTTCATCGCCAAGTCCCCCGACTGGGTGACCTATGACCTGCCGGCCGAACTTGTCGGCAGGGTCTGGGGTGGCCGCTTTCGCGGACAGAAACAGCGCTGGTTCCTGTTCCGGTTCACGGGACGGGACGAACAGATCGACATCGCGACCGAACATCCTGAGTTTTCGGAATGGAAATGGGTGACCGCGGACGAGATGCTGGCCGCCATCGTCCCCTTCAAACGCGCGGTCTATGAAGAAGTTGTCGCTGCCTTCCGGCCACATCTGGCCTGAGATCGTCACTGGGCAGGCGCGGCCAATAATCCGAACATTTCAACGGATCCGTATCCGAAGCGGTTCATTTTCACGCCTTTAGCCGTCTCGCAATGACGAAAAAGGTGCAAGAAAAGGCGTTTTGTGGTTCAAGATCCCTATGGGTTATGAACGTATTTTTCTTAGATCCGCGCTGATCGCCGGATTCTGCGTCGCGCTCGGGATGCTCGGTTTGACGCTGACATGGGAATACTCCCTCGATACGCCCCTGTTGAATTATACCGGGTTTCTGATGAGCGAATACGGCTTCGTTCCGTATCGAGATTTCTTTGAAACGTCGATGCCAGGCACCTTTGTCATCCACTACCTGATTGCCGCTACTGGCCTGACCGGGAATGTGGCATTCCTCTTGCTGAATGCGGTTGTCCTTGTGCTGGTCGCTGCGACCTCTTGGTGGGCCCTGCATCCGGTTTCCAGATCGGCCGCGCTGCTGGCGGCCCCGATGGTTGTTGTCCTCATCCTTCTGACAGGCCCAAACAACATCATGCAGCGAGACTGGCTGATCGTGCTTCCGGTCACGCTTGCCCTTGCTCTCGTAACCAACGGAAAGCCAGACGGAGCGGGCTTGCGTCTATTCACTGTCGGACTTCTGTTCGGCCTCGTCGCGACGATCAAGCCGCAGCTTGCCGCCGCCGCGCCCATTGTCGTCGTCGCGGATTGGGCCATGACACAGGGCGCGCGAAATTGGCTTCATCGGGGGATCGGCGCGATTTCCATCTCGCTGGCCGGTTTCGCGGTTGTCCCGGCGGCGATCCTGCTATGGCTGTCCCTTTCCGGAGGTCTGACCGATTTCCTGTTCATGCTGCGTGAGTATCTGCCGCTGCACGTTCAGCAGAATTTCAATCATGAATTCCATGCGCCGGGGGAAGGCCAAGCCTGGTCGCTTGGCGACTACGTTCAGTGGCGCTGGCAACGCAGTTTTCTGCTTGCCAGCGGTCTGTCCGCTGCGATCTGCGCCATATTGGCGTGGACATACGCACTCCGGTCGCGGATCGCCATCGCGGCTCTTATCGGCCTTTGGGGGTTCTACCTCTTGGTTCCGGGCCTTGCCGGGCAATACTGGCTCTATCACTCGATGCCATGGCTCCACTTCGGTGGTATGCTCGCCGCACTCGCGATTGCCGAGGCCAGCCGGTTCGGACGGCCGACCCTTGTCTGGGGCGCGCGTTTCGTTCTGTTGCTTGCACTTGCCTTCCACACCAAAGGCATGACCCGAAAGTTTCTTGGCGCCATCGATCGAAAGGCCACAAGCGGGCGCGTGGAGGAGGTTGCCACGGCAATCGACCGCTGGCTCCCGGAAGGGGGGACGGTTCAGCCGATCGACTGGACAGCCGGCGGTACGATCCATGCCATGCTGAGGACAAAGGCAAAACTCGGCACGAGTTTTCTCTACATGTACCATTTCCAGCACCACGTCTCGACCAGTACGAATGCAATGCTTCGTACGAGGTTCCTCGCAGAGCTCGAACATTCCCCCCCCGATCTCGTAGTGGAAGCGGTCCCGCATGAGGAGGTGTCGGGCTGGGACACGGACGTCAATTTTCCCGAATACGATGCATTCATCGCCAGCCACTACCGTGTCGTCGATCAAACCAGCGGTGCGAATATCCTTATGAGGCTTGATCTGGCGCCGTCACCTGACAGCGATCAGCAATGACGACGTCACGATCTACCGACGGGTCGTGCTAAGAGCACGAGACCCGCCGTCTGAAGGGGTCTGCCGTCGTTGGCCCGACCAAGCAGTCCGAAATATTCCGCCTGTGTAATGGTGCTGTGCTCAGTTCTGATAATTGACCTGGTAAAGAAACCCGTTCGGCACGAGCTTCTGGTCGGGGATCAGCTGCACAACCGGCAGGGGGCACTCTGATGCAAAGCGATTTTCGTCGGCCGAAACTGTCCAACAATCCCGCCGGAGAGGCGGCGTTTGAATTTCTCGTTGTCGGCTACATCACGCAGCGCGTGGATACCGGGCGCGGTTCGACGCGCCGCACTGACCGCCTCACCGGCCTCAGATCTGGGATATCCTCTGTGCCTCGCGCAAAAGTGCCGCAAGGACCGGTGTATGCGGTTCCCGGTAAGGTGCGATCAGGCCGACGGCGTGGCGCGTCTTTCCGGTCGTCAGCGGGACGATCCGCACCTCTTTCCCGGCGGCGAGGAATTCAGCCATCTGCACCGGCAGGATCGTCGCCCATCGCCCCGTCGCCACATGCGACATCAGGACCACGGTGGAGTTCGACTCGACCGCCCCGGTGACGCTTCGCCCGGCCTCCTGAAAATGCTGGTTGATGATGCGCCGGTTCTGCATGTCCGGGGTCAGAAGGCATAAAGGCTCATCTGCGATCTCGTCCCAGCCGACCTCCGCCCGCGCCGCGAGGGGCGAGTCCGCCCCACAGACAAACATGTAGCTTTCCCGATAAAGCGGCACGGTCGTCACCCGGCCCAGCGGTTCGTTGTCGAGATAGGAGATGCCCGCATCCACCTCCAGATTCTCGATCATGGCGAGGATCTCGGCCGAGGTCCGCGACAGGATGGTGAAGCGCACATTGGGATGGGCGCGGCCGAACCGCCCGGTCAGGTCCGCGACCGTGGTCAGCGCCGTCGGGATCACCGCCAGCCGAAGATTGCCAGCCAGCCCCTGCCGGACCGCGCGCATCTCTTCGCGCATGGTGCGGGTGTCGGCGACGATCTGGCGGGCCCAGACCAGCACGCGTTGCCCCTCGGGCGTCAGCCCGCCATAGCGCGAGCCGCGCCAGACAAGCTGCACGCCCAACTGCGCTTCCAGCGACTTGATCCCCGCCGACAGCGTCGGCTGGGTCAGCCCGAGGCTTTCGGCCGCGCGACCGAAATGCCCTTCCCGTGCCAGCGCGATGAACATTTCCAGCTTGTCGATCATGCGTGGCCCCTCTGTCCCGGCCCCGAACCTATCGCGGAGCCGGGCGCGGCCACAACCGGATTACGGCGCCCGGCGCAATGCCTGTGCCATGCAGTGGATGCCGCCGCCGGTTTTCGAAATTTCCGCTGTATCGACCGCCGCCACTTCGAAACCGCGCGCCTTCAGCTGACCGATCAGCGTCTGGGACGATGTCGGCGCAATCACCTTGTCATGCCCGAGCGCCATGAAGTTGCAGCCAAGCGCCATCGTATCGGCGAAGGGCACGTCGATGATCTCATGCCCTTTCGCCTTCAGCCAGTCGACGATCTTGGGATCGGTGCAGGTCAGGCAGACCGCGGTCAGCTTTTCGGCGATCGGCACGACCATCAGGTCGATATGGACGTAGTACTCGTCGATGAAGGCGATGCGGGTTTCCCAGCCTTCCTTCTCGAACCAGGACGCCACCTGACGCGCGCCTTCCTCTTGCGTGCGGGCCCCGCCGCAGCCGATCAGCACACAGCCCTCCTCGATCACGTTGAAATCGCCGCCCTCGAACGTGCCTGCCGTCACCATGTCGTAGATCGGGATGCCCATCGCCTCATAGGCGCGCAAAGCGGCATAATTCTCGCCCCGCCGCCACCAGTTGGCCATCGCGGTGATGACGGCGCCGTAGGGCGTCATGAAACTGGAATCGCGGGAATAGACCTGCATGGTCAGTTCGGGTTCCGCCGGCAGCATATGCACCTTCACCCCGAAATGCTCATAGGCCGAGACAAGCTCCGCATGCTGTCCCTGCGCTACCTGAATGTTGCATGGCGCCTCGCGCAGATGCTTGCGCGACAGGCTGGAGGTGGCGCGGTGGAAAAGATGCGCGGGCGAGCCCAATAGCACATCGGTCAGGGGATCGGTTTCGTTCTTCAATCCCCAATAGGCCATCGGCTTCGTGCCGCCCTTTGGGTTGCGGCGCTGCAGGGTGAAGCCTTCGGCATGGGGCAGTCGGTCAAGGGCCATGGGTTGCTCCTTCAGTGTTCAGATGCCGGGCGGATACGGGCCTCGGGTGACTGCAGATGGGTGAACGGCGCGGTTGCCATACGTTTTGCCGACAGAACGCCGACGTTTTGCAGACCGGATCATAGGCCCTTTTCAGCCGGGAGGGTGTGAAACCTTTTCTTGGATTTGACAAATTTCATTCACCTTTTCTCTGGTAAGCTGCCAGCGCCACGATAGACTTTCTGGTCGGAACCGGAGTGAGATATGGCCCGTATCCCCTCGACCCAAGCGCTGCGCGCGCTGGAAAGTTTCGCCCGCCACGGCACTGTCTGGCAGGCGGCGGATGAGCTGAACCTGACCCGCAGCGCGGTCAGTCATCAGTTGCGCCTTTTGGAGCGTGAGATGGGGTTCCGCATGTTCGACCGGGTCGGCACACGGATCGAACTCACGCCGCAGGGCATGGCCTATGCCGCCGATATCCGCCGGGCGCTGTCGGCCATTGCCGGATCTGCGGCCCGGAATGCCGGGCGCGGGGTCACCGGTGCCCTTACGGTAAGCTGCACCCCGGGCTTCGCCGCGACCTGGCTTTGCCCCAAGATCGGCCGCTTTCGCGAAGGCTTCCCCGACGTCTCGCTGTCGATCGTAACACCCCGGCGGCTGGACGACGTGTCGAACCCGGATGTCGATCTTTTCCTGACGTTCGGCACTGGAAACAAGCCCGGCATGCAGGTGGAACTCCTGAAAGAGGTGGAGTTCACGCCGCTTTGCAGCCCCGCGCTCATCAACCGTCTCGGCGGTCTGAACGGCCCGCGCGACGTCTTGCGGGCTGGCCTACTACACCTGCATGAACGTGAAGACTGGCGGAACTGGTTCCGCCTTGCCGGGGTCGGGGAAGAGGCCGCGCAGGAGGGCATTGTTTTTGCCGACATGAACCTTGTCTATGCCGCCGCGATGAACGCACAGGGCATCGCCATGGGGGACGAGTTCATCTGCCACGAGGCGATGGAAGCCGGAACCCTCGTCAGGCCCTTCGACCTCGCGATCCGTTCGCCGCGATCCTATTTCCTCGTTGTGCCGACCGACAAGGCGGACAATCCCGCCGTTGGGGCGTTCCGGTCGTGGCTGCGCGAGGAACTGCCGGACATGCGCGATTGACGGGTTCGTGCAAATCTGTTTGTCGTCATCGGTTCGGCTCGCTGGTATAGAGATTGGTTAACCCGATGCTGATACCGTCGCCGTTACCCGATA
Source organism: Albidovulum aestuarii (assembly GCF_029961185.1). GTDB lineage: Bacteria > Pseudomonadota > Alphaproteobacteria > Rhodobacterales > Rhodobacteraceae > Albidovulum > Albidovulum aestuarii. The sequence goes on from NZ_JASBQQ010000006.1 coordinate 148,216, forward strand.
CAACTTCCGTCTTCGGCACGAAAATATTTCGGGAAGTTTTTCTCAGAGAAGGACGCGGTGTTCGGCCTGTCCGGGCGTGTCCACCCTGACGCGGAAGGTGGCCCCGGCGGGCGCCGTGTCGATCCCGGTTGCTGCCGTGGTGATGTAGAGGGTTTTTAGGTCCGCACCACCAAAAGCCGGGCAGGAGACCTGCGGAGTGGGAACCTCGACCACCGACAAAAGTGTCCCATCCGGCGCATAGCGCGCGACGCGGCCCGCCCCCCATTGCGCGTTCCACAGGCACCCTGCACTGTCCACCACCGATCCGTCGGCCCCGAAAGTGGTACCGCTCAGATCGATGAAAAGGTCGGGTTCACCCACAGGCCAACCCTCCCTTGGGTCCAGCTTCTGCCGCATGATCCGCCCCACGCGCGTATCGGTGTAATAGGCCCAGACGCGGTCAGGGGAAAAGGCGATGGAGTTGGAGATCGTGACATCGGCCACCAGCCGCCGCACCTCGCCCCGGTAATACCGGTAGATGGCCCCAAGGCCCGGTTCAGCCTTCTTTCCCATCGTGCCGATCCAGAACCCGCCCCATGGATCGGCACGCCCGTCATTGGAACGGGTCAAAGGCTGGTCCGCTTCGATTTCGGCCAATCGGGACTGCGCGCCACTTTCGATATCGAAGCGCAGAAGGCCCGCCTCATCGGCGATGACCAGCGTATCGCGGTCGACCCAACCGGCTGCCGAGACATGGGCGTCGAACTGCCAATACCGCTCCTCCCCCGCCTCCGTCCGGGTCAGGAGCTTCTTGGCGAGAATATCGAACCAGAACAGCTGCCCCCTGAGCGGATGCCAGAGCGGCCCCTCGCCAAGCGCGCAGACCGTCGGGCTGAAGATGGTGACGGTCACTTGGCCCAGGCCTTGTCATAGGCCGCGACGATCCCGGCCGCACGCCGCGCGACCTCATCGGGCGGCACGCCCGGACGGTACAGCGCGGTGCCAAGGCCGAAGCCCGCGATCCCGGCCTGCCGCCATTCAGCGAAATCCCCGGCCCCGACACCGCCCACGGCAAAGGTCCGGGTTCCGGCAGGCAGGACCGCGTTGATTGCGGCGAAGCCCTGAACGCCGATCAGGTTCGCCGGAAACAGCTTCAGCCCATCGGCCCCTGCACGCAGGGCCGCGAAACATTCCGTGGGGGTAAAGACCCCGGGATAGGATTGTATCCCCATCCGTTTTGTCGCCGCGATGACCTCGGGATTGCAGTCGGGCGAGACAACCATCCGGGCACCGATACCGGCCAGCCGTTCGACTGACGGCACATCCAGAACCGTTCCGGCCCCGATTTCCGCACGGCCATCCGCCGCCCCGATCATGCGGGCGATGCTGTCATAGGGATCGGGTGAGTTCAGCGGCACCTCGATCCGGGTGATGCCTGCGCCGATCAGCGCCTCGGTCACCGCGACGGCCTCGTCGGGCGTGATGCCCCGCAGGATGGCGATGATGGCCCGGTTCATGCCCGCCCCCCCGCGATGTTGGCGGCAGCCGCTGCGAGCCCCGCAAAAACCGCGTCGCGGCCCGCCACGACCTCGGCAGGAAGTCCCTGCGCGGCGAGCGCCGTTTGATAAGCCGCCGCGACGGTTTCTGCCCCGATGATTGCCACCTGCCGTCCCAGCCAGTAGGGCCGCGCGGCGGCAAGTTCCGCCCCGATCAGAAGACCCGAAAGACGCGCCCGCGCGGCGTGTCCGTCGAGCCCCTCAAGAATGCCCGCCGCCCGCAGACGGAAAAGATGGGCGGCCAGACGTTCCGGCCGCGCCAGCGCATCGTCGAGGCCCCCGGCAAAGGCCGCCTCGTCCCAGCCGTCCGTGGCGACCGTGTGGCGCAGAACGGACTGACCGCCGATCAGGGCGAAGAGCTCACCCGTCATGAAGGTCTGGAACGACACCACCTCGCCCGCGCTCACCTCCACCCATTTGCTATGGGTGCCGGGCAGGCACAGGATACCGTCCCAGCCGGGATGGGTCGCAAGGAACCCGGCAATCTGTGTCTCCTCACCGCGCATCACATCCGGCGGGTTGGACTGGCTCAGGCCCGGAAGGATTTTCAGGCTGAGACGCGGATCGTTCACCGGTATACCGACGGTCGTGCCGGGGTCGAGCGGCGCGCAAGGCACGGCGCGATAGGGGGCCTCGCGCCAGCCGATGCTGCTGCCGACCATGCCGCAGGCGATCACGGCCACACTGCCGGAGGGCGGAAGGTGGGCGCCGATCAGCGCCAGAAGCGCAGGCTCGAATCCGTCGGGGCCAAGGGTCACGACACCGTCGGCAGATGTAAGTTCATGCAGGATACCTCCGTCCCTGCCGACCAGCATGGCCCTCAGATGCGTCGTGCCCCAGTCAAGGCCGATCCATGCGATATCCCCGCTCATCCCGTCACCACCACGCCGCCGTCGATCACCAACGCCTGCCCGGTCATCATCCGCGATGCCGACGACGCTAGAAACAGCGCGCCGCCAACGATGTCCTCGGGCGCAAGCGTCGCTTTCAGGCATTGCCGGTCGAGATGGGCGGCGAGCCCTTCGGGTGTCACCCACATCTCTTTCTGCTTGTCCGTCATCACCCAACCCGGCGCGAGCGCATTGACCCGGATGCCGTCGGGCCCGAATTCCCGGGCGAGCGAACGGGTCAGCCCGTTCAGGCCAGAATTTGCGGTTGTGTAGATCGGGTAGCCCGCATTGCCCATCATGTAGCTGATCGAGGTCATGTTGATGATCGCCCCACCACCCGCCGCGCGCATACCCGGCAGAACCGCCTGTGCGGCAAAGAAACAGGCCTTGAGATTGATGGCGATGGCGCGGTCCCAGTAATCCTCGCTGACATCCTCGGTCGCGTGGCGTTGATCGTTGGCGGCGTTATTGACCAGAACCGTCACCGGCCCATGCGCATCACTCGCCTCGGCGACGGCCGCTTTTAGCGCCCCGATATCGGTTATGTCACACGGGATGAAAAGCGGGCGGATGCCGGTTTCGGCCTCCATCTGCCCGGCAAATTCCGCACCGTCCGACCGCTGGACAAAGGCAACCCGCGCGCCTTGGCGCAGAAAACCCTCTGTCAGGGCCGCGCCAACCCCAGACCCGCCGCCGGTGATGAAGACCGATGCATCTTTCAGATCAGGATAGATCGCCGAAGGTTTCATGCGTCACTTCCGTCCGCTGTCGAGAGCTTTTGCGCCGTATCCCACATCAGTGGCTTTCCCTCGTGACCGGTCTTGTATCCTTGCCGACGAGGAAATCGAGATCAGCCCCTTCATGGGCCTGCATGACACTGTCGGTGTAAAGCTTTGCGTAGCCGCGTGTGTAATGCGGGGGCGCGGGGGTCCATGCCGCCTGCCGCCGCTTCAGCTCATCCTCATCCACCAGATGCGTCAGCTCCTCCCGGCTGGCCGAGATGCGAATCCGGTCGCCGGTTTTCACCAGTGCGAGCGGCCCGCCCGCCTGCGTCTCGGGGCTGACATGCAGGATCACGGTGCCGAAGGCGGTGCCGGACATGCGCGCATCCGATATCCGCACCATGTCGCGCACGCCCTGTTTCACAAGCGCAGCGGGGATCGGCATATTGCCGACCTCCGGCATTCCCGGATAGCCTTTCGGGCCGCAGCCCTTCAGCACCAGGATCGTATCGGCCGTCACCGGCAGGTCGTCGCGGTCGATATTGGCTTTCATCTCCTCGATCGACTCGAAGACATAAGCGGGCCCTTCGTGTTCCAGTAGCGCAGGCGTCGCGGCAGAGGGTTTCACGATCGCGCCTTTCGGGGCGAGGTTTCCGCGCAATACTCTTATCCCCGCCGCAGGTTTCACAGGGTCGGCCATGGGGTGGATCACGTCACGGTTCCAGCACTCCGCCCCCTCGGCATAGGCCGAGATATCGCCACCCAGAACGGTCTTGGCGGGGCGCAGTTTTGCGCCGAGTTCACGCAGCACCACCGGCATCCCGCCTGCGTAGCAGAAATCCTCCATCAGGTATGTGCCCGACGGCATGCAATTGACCAGAAGCGGGATGTCCGAGCCAATTTCGAAATCGTCGAGCGTGAGCGGCACGCCGACCCGCCCGGCCAGCGCCAACAGGTGAATGACCGCATTGGTGGACCCGCCCACGGCGGCATTGGCGAGGATTGCATTCTCGAAACTTTCGCGGGTCAGGACCTTTGACAGGACCAGATTCTCCTCGACCATTTCGACGATCCGCCGCCCGGTCATATGGGCCAGTGCCATGCGCCGCGCATCCACAGCCGGAAGGGCGGCATTCGTCGGCAGGCTCATCCCCATCGCCTCGACAAGCGACGCCATGGTGGAGGCCGTGCCCATCGTCATGCAGACGCCTTTTGACCGGCTCATACCGGATTCGGCGGCCATGAAGTCCTTCAGCGTCATCTCGCCCGCGCGCACCGCCTCGGAAAACTTCCACACATCGGTGCCCGAACCGATGTCCTGCCCCTGCCACTTGCCGTTCAGCATCGGGCCGGACGACACCACGATCGTTGGCAGGTCAACCGAGGCCGCCCCCATGAGTTGCCCCGGCGTAGTCTTGTCGCAGCCGCCCAGAAGGACGACGCCGTCCATGCCATAGGCGCGGATCGATTCCTCGACATCCATCGACAGAAGATTGCGAAAGAGCATTGCCGTCGGCTTCATCTGGGTCTCGCCCAGCGACATGACCGGGAATTCCACCGGAAAGCCGCCGGCCTCCCACACGCCGCGTTTCACGCCTTCGGCGAGCTCGCGAAGACCGGAATTGCAGGGGGTCAGTTCCGACCATGTGTTGCAGACACCGATGACCGGTCGACCGTCGAAGACATGATCGGGAAAGCCCTGGTTCTTCATCCACGACCGGTGGATGAACCCATCCTTGTCATGCTTGCCATACCAGGCCCGGTTGCGGCGGTCTTTGGTCATGATGCCTGCCTCGGTTGCGCGAACGGGAAAGCCCTTGGCAGGAGTATTTGGGTCGCGGCGAAAGGGCAAGGCTCACGCCGCTTTGATCGCGTGTCGGGTCTATGTTCGGGTGTAGGGATCTTTCAGCGCGGGCAGGAGCTGACCTTCGCAGCGACCGAAACCGATGCGGTAGCCATCGTCTTGCGCGTGACCGGTCAGGGTCAGCGTATCGCCGTCTTCGATGAAGCACCGCGTGCCACCGGTATCGAGAGAAACTGGCTCCTTCCCGCCCCAACTCAGCTCCAGCAGGCTGCCGCGGCTTTCTTTCGTTGGGCCCGAAATGGTGCCAGAGCCCAGAAGGTCGCCGGTGTTCATCGGGCAGCCGGAGGTGGTGTGATGCGCCAGTTGCTGGGCGGCCGAGTAATACATTTCCCGATAGTTGGTCCGCGCGATCGTGGTGGCGGCCTTGCCCTCGGGGGCCAGTGTCACGGCAAGGTCGATGTCATAAAGCATTGGCCCGGGCTCAGTCAGGTAGGGCAGAAGCGGGCGGGCGCGGTCGGGGGTGGTCACTCGGAACGGCTCCAAGGCCGCTCGGGTCACGATCCACGCGGAGATCGTCGTGGCCGTCGCCTTGGCCTGAAACGGGCCGAGTGGCTGGTACTCCCAGGCCTGAATGTCGCGGGCCGACCAGTCGTTCAGTAGAACATAACCGAAGATCATCCGGTCGGCCTCAGCCACTGTCACCGGCCCTTCGGACGGCATTCCCACGACTGCGCCGAGTTCCAGTTCGATATCGAAGCGGGCCGAGGGCGCGAAGCGGGGCAGGTCGTCATCCGGGCCTTTCACCTGCCCCCAAGGCCGCCGGACCGGTGTGCCCGAGACGACGACGGAAGAGGCGCGGCCATTGTAGCCGATCGGGATCGACAGCCAGTTTGGCGGCAATGCGTTGTCCTTGCCCCGAAACATGGTCCCGACATTCTCGGCGTGGTGCCGCCCGGCATAGAAATCGGTGTATTCCGAGATGAGGAAGGGCAGGTGCATCTGCGCCGCTTCCATTGGCACAAGATATGGTTCCACCACCCGGTCGGCGTCCTCGGCCAGCAAGGCCTGCAACTTGGCCCGGTAGGCATTCCAGACCTCCGGCCCCAGTTCCATGAAGTCATTCCAGAAGGGCACGTCCAGCACCGGGTCATCGGTCGCTGTCAGGATGCCCTCTTCCTCCATTGCGGTGAGATCGACGATCATGTCGCCGATGGCGGCTCCGCAGCGGGGCTCGGTTCCATTCGTTGAAAACACGCCATAGGGCAGATTGTTCCGCGGAAACTGTCCGTCGGGGGCGTTGGCGCTTTCGATCCAGGATTTCATCAGTGTCATGTCGGTCCTCAGGTCTGGATGGCGTCAGGTTGCGCCTCGGGCGCGGCCTTGGCGAAGGCGGGTGGGATTGTGGCCGCCGCGTCGATCTCGGTCAGGCGGGGCCATGGTTCGAGGTTCAGCCCCCAGCGCCGCGCATTGTAGATCTGCGCGACGAGGCAAATATCGGCAAGTGTCGGGGCATCGGTGAAGGCGAAAGGCGTTATGGGATCGACCATCTGTTCCAAGGCGTCGAAACCAAGCGCCATCCAGTAGCGCATCCATGCGGCCTTGTCCTCGGCCGTCGCATCGAAGGTTGCGCCCAGATGCTGGACGACCCGCAGGTTGTTGACCGGATGGATGTCCATGGCGATGAGATGTGCCGCCGCCATGACTCGCGCCCGCAATTTGGGATCGGTAGGCAGGAGGGGCGGTTCGGGATAGGTCGCGTCCAGCCAGTCGATGATCGCCAGCGACTGGGTCAGGACCGTGCCGTCCGCCAGTTCCAGCGCGGGGACGAGCCCGGCGGGGTTCCGCGTGGCATATTCCGCGCTGCGTTGTTCCCCGGCGACGAGGTTCACTGGAACGGTGTCGAAAACCACGCCCTTGAGGTTCAGCGCGATCCGCACGCGGTAGGATGCGGTGGATCGCCAGTAGGAATAGAGCCTCATTTCCGGCCCGGCGTGCCGTCGAACTTCTTCTCAAGCGAGGTCCAGCAGTCGATGTAGTCGTCCTGCAGCGGCGCTTCATTCGCGGCAAACTCGGTCAGGTGCTGAGGGAACCGTGTCTCGAACATGAAGGACATGGTGTTGTCGAGCTTGTCCGGGCCAAGGTTCGCGTTAGACGCCTTCTCAAACGCCTCGCGGTCGGGCCCGTGCGGCAGCATCATGTTGTGCAGGCTCATGCCGCCCGGAACGAAGCCCTGCGGCTTTGCGTCGTACTGGCCGTAGATATTGCCCATCAGTTCCGACATGACGTTCTTGTGGTACCAGGGCGGGCGGAACGTATCCTCCATCACCATCCAGCGTTCGCGGAAAAGGACGAAGTCGATATTTGCGGTGCCCGGCACGCCCGAGGGCGCCGTGAGTACCGTGAAAATCGACGGGTCGGGGTGGTCGAAAAGGATCGATCCGACCGGGCAATAGGTCCGCAGGTCGTATTTCACCGGGGCATAGTTGCCGTGCCATGCCACGACATCGAGCGGCGAATGCCCGATCCTCGTCTCATGGAACTGACCGCACCACTTTATGGTGACGGTCGAAGGCACCTCGCGGTCCTCAAAGGCCGCAACGGGCGTCTTGAAGTCACGCCGGTTGGCCATGCAGTTCGCGCCGATGGGGCCACGGCCGGGCAGTTCGAACTTCTGGCCGTAGTTCTCGCAGACGAAACCGCGCGCGGGGCCGTCGATCAGTTCCAAGCGATAAAGAAGCCCGCGCGGCAGGATCGCAATTTCCTTCGGCTCCAGATCGATGATGCCAAGTTCAGTGCAGAAGCGCAGGCGACCCTCCTGCGGCACGACCAGAAGTTCGCTGTCGGCGGAATAGAAATAGGCGTCCTCCATAGAGGCGGTCACAAGGTAGATGTGGCTGGCCATTCCGACCTGCGTGTTCACGTCGCCTGCCGTCGTCATCGTCCGCATCCCCGTCAGCCATGTCAAAGGCTGGTCCGAATGCGCGACGGGGTCCCAGCGGTACTGGCCGAGCGAGATCACATCCTCCACGACATGCGGCGCGGTCTTCCAATATGGCAGCGCGATCTTCTCGTATCTCGCGGAATGTTTGACCGAGGGGCGGATGCGGTAGCACCAGGTCCGTTCGTTCTGGTGGCTGGGCGCGGTGAAGGCGGTGCCGGACAGTTGTTCGCCGTAAAGCCCGTAATTGCACTTCTGGGGGCTGTTCATGCCCTGCGGCAACGCGCCCGACAGCGCCTCCGTCTCAAAATCATTGCCGAAGCCCGGCATGTAGCCTGCGGTCGTGCCGCACGGCGTTGCAGCTTGGCGGAATCCGGTTTGGGGGTGGTCGGTCATGGCAAGGCCCTCCAGATAATGGTTGCATTCGTAATAGTTGATTTTGTAACTAACAACAGGAGAATTGCCCATGACGCCAGACACCGACTTCGACCTGCAGAGTTTCCTGCCCTACCTCCTGAACCGCGCGGCGGAGGAAACGGGCCTGAAATTCCAGAAGATATATAAGGACCGTTACGGCATGCTGCGGACCGAATGGCGGGTGCTGGCGCATCTCGGCGGGTACGGAACGATGACCGCAACCGAGATCGGCGCGCGGGCCGGGGTGCACAAGACCAAGATCTCCCGCGCCGTGGCGCGTCTGGAACTACTCGGATTTCTCGCCCGATCCGGCAACCAAACCGACCGTCGGCAGGAATTCCTCGGGCTGACGAAGAAAGGGCAGGCGGCCTATGCCGATCTTTCCCTTTCGGCGCAAAGGTTCAACGCCGAACTGACGCGCTCGCTTTCAGAGCATGATCAGGCGGTTCTTACCCGCTGCCTGACGTCCCTCGCGGCAGGCTGACGGGCCATTCGGGTCACAACAATCCGGCTCGGAAGGGTCTCAATCCGGCTCCGAAGTCAGGATCGTCATGGCCCGCCGGTCGAGTTGCGGCGAGCCGACGTCATAGCGCCCGACCTTTTTCATTGCTGCCCGCAGGTCGATATTCGTGCCGAGATACCGCCAGACAATGGGACCGGTGAATGGTGTGCGTTGTCGGCTGGTGATGCCGAAGGTCTTACCGCGCAGGTAAGACAACTGACCGCGTCCGACCGGATACAACACTGTCTCCACCAGAGCGTCGCGGGCGAGTTCCTGGAATTCCATCACGAAGATGCGGTTACCCAGAAGTGCGACCCGGCCATCGTATTTCGACAGGTACAGCGCCCCGTCCTTGTCATCGACGGACCGCTCAAGCGATTTGCAATGCACGATGCCGTCTTTCACGCTCAGCCTGACGAGCGCGCAGATGATCGAGTTCGCCCAACTCTCGGTTTCGAAATAGCTGTGATAGTAGCCAAGATACCGGCGAAGGCCGAGTGTCTGACCGGCAAAGGCACTGTCGAAACCCCGCATATGCACGTCGGGTGGCACGGTTTTCAGCCGCGGCTGGACAAGTGGATGCACCTCGAACTCATCCGGCGGCAACAGAAATTCAGCCGGGCGGACACCAAAGTAGGTCGAAATGCGCCGGAGATTGGCTGCCGAGGGTTGCGACGAACCGTTCAGGTACTTGTTGAATTGCTGCCGGTTGATGCCAATGCGCCGACAAATCTCGGATATCGACGATTCGGTGGAGCACAGCAGGCGCAGATTGGCTGCCAGCACAGATTCCATCGCCACGTCTCCCATCATCCTAACAAGGTCACTTTAGTTCGCGACTTTAAGCTATAAAAGCGCAAAGTCGCGTCATATCGCGTAGTGGCGCGAAATTGTTCCGACCGTCCTTCCCGGATTTAGATTCGTGACGAAAGTTGGCGCGCTCTGGGCCCGTCAACCGAACCCAGGGAGGACGACATGACGAAACAGAATATCTCCTGGAGCCGCGTGGGCCTGCCCCGCCGCGCGTTCCTGAAAGGCGCGACCGCGCTTGGCGCGATGGCCGCCACCGGGCTTGCCCTGCCGCGTCCGGCATTCGCCGCCGGCGGCACGCTGAAGACCCGCACCTATGCCGACATCCGCTCCATGGACCCGGCCTTCAGCCAGGGCGTCGTTGACGAAGAAATCCACGCCGCGATCTACAACAAGCTGATCCAGTACAAGCCGGGCCGCGAATGGGGCTGGCAACTGGACGCCGCCGATATGGTCGAACAGGTGGATGCGACCCACATCAACTTCGCGCTGAAGGACAATATTGGTTTCACGAACGGTTTCGGCGCAATGACTGCCGAAGACGTGAAATTCTCGTTCGAGCGCATCATCGATGACGCGCTGGAATCGACCAACAAGCCTGATTGGGGTCCCTTGGACCATGTCGAAGTCACCGGCGAGCGTACCGGCACGATCGTGCTGAAGAACGCGTTCCAGCCGCTCTGGTCGATCACGCTTCCCTATATTGCGGGCAACATTGTCTCGAAGGCTGCTTTTGAGCAGGCTGGCGGCAAGATCGACACCCAGCCGGTCGCGACCTCGGGCCCCTACCTGCATACGTCGTGGGAGCCGAAGCAGAAGACCACGCTGACCCGCAACCCCGACTGGAAGGGCGAAGCGCCCGTCTATGACGAGATCCAGATCTATCATATCGACGATGAAAAGGCCGCCGAGATTGCATTCGAGGCCGGTGAGATCGACTTCACCCGCGTCAGCCTCGACTCGGTCGAACGCCTGAAATCCTCGCCCATCGACGGTGCCACGCTCGATGAATATCCGTCGCTCTACTATGTCTGGGTCGGCATGAACCTCGACAATCCGAAGATGGCGAACCTGAAACTCCGTCAGGCGATCCAGTATGCCATCGACGTGCCCTCGATCATGGCGGGCGCCTATTTCGGCGCGGCCGAGCCGTCGACCGGGATCATCGCACCGGGCTTGCCGGGCCACCGCGAAGCCTCGCTGACGGGCACCGCTGCTGATCTGGAGAAGGCGCAGGCTCTGATGGCGGAATCGGGCGAAACCAACGTCTCGCTGACCATCAGCGTCCTGAACAAATCCGCGAACGTCACGGCGGCGCAGATCATTCAGGCCAACCTCGCCGCTATCGGCATCACCCTGGACATCAGCCTGCACGAAGGCGCGACGTTCTGGGAACTGGGCAACGACGAGAATGTCGAACTGGTGCTGAACCGCTATTCGATGACGCCGGACCCGTACTACGCGACCTCGTGGTTCATCACTGAACAGGCAGGCATCTGGAACTGGGAGCGGTTCAAGAACGAAGAGTTCGACGAACTGCACCTTGCCGCCCAGTCGGAAGGCGATCAGGCCAAGCGCGCGGCGATGTATGCCCGCGCCCAAGACCTGATGGAAGAAAGCGGCGCCTACAAGTTCATCACGCATGAATCGACGCCTGTGATCTATCGCAATACCGTCGTTCCGGCGCTGCGGCCGGACGGATTGCCGCTCTACCGCTACTTCGGCGCGGTATAAGACCTCCCTGCGGACGGAGGGGGCGCGGGTTCGCCTGCGCCCCTTCCACCGTTCAGGGATCAGCCGTCTTGCGGGGAGGAGACCATGCTGACCTATATTCTACGACGCCTTGGATTGGCGGCGGTAATCACGGTACTTGCCGTAACGCTTCTGTTCCTGATCATCCACATGATCCCGGGCGATCCGATCTCGACCATGCTGGGGCCCAAGGCCTCGCCCGAGATGCGGGCAGCGCTTGAGGCGCGGATGGGGTTGGATAAACCGCTGATCGCGCAGATCGGGCTTTTCTTCGCCAACATGCTGCGCGGCGATCTTGGGATGGATGTGTTTTCGAACCGTCCGGTCACGACAATCGTCCTGGGCCAGATTCCCTACACGCTGACGCTGATCCTCGTTTCGATCCTGTGGTCGGCGGTGCTGGGGATCGCGCTTGGCTGCTATTCCGCCGTGAACCGCAATTCGCTGGGCGACCGGCTGACCGGTGTGCTGTCGGTGTCGGTCATCGCCGTGCCCGCGTTTGTCGTCTCGCTCTATTCGCTCCTTTTGTTCGCGGTGAAGCTGCAATGGTTCCCGGCCATCGGCGCGGGCGAACCGGGCGACTGGGGCGATCAGCTTCATCACCTTGTTCTGCCCAGCCTTGCCATCGGCCTCAGCTGGGTTGGCTATATCGCGCGACTTGTCCGCGCCTCGATGCTGGAAGTGATGGGTGAGGGCCATGTCCGCACCGCCCGCGCCTTTGGACTGCCTGAACGCCGGATCACCTTCGGTTACGCTTTGCGTCTGGCAATCCTGCCCACCGTCACGGTGATCGGCGTCGGCATGGGCTTTCTGCTGTCGGCGGCCGTCTTTACCGAGATCGTCTTTTCCCGCCCGGGCCTTGGCAAGCTGGTGATCGACTCGATCACCACCCGCAACTACCCGGTGGTCATGGGGTCGGTCCTGTTCTCGACCCTGATCTTCGTGGCCTCCACCACGCTCGCCGACATCATCAACGCCATTCTCGACCCGCGTATCCGGGCGGGGAAATAGGGGGCGGGATCATGACAGACACAGCCGTATCACTGCCAAAGCCCCGTTCCGAACTGGGCGAAATCTTTCACCACCTTGTCCGCGATCCCCTCGGCCTTGCCGGGCTGATCATCGTGACGCTGATCGTTGCCTCCGCACTTTTCGCGCCCTGGATCGCGCCCTATGACCCGGTCGCGATGAACATTCCCGACCGTTTGCAGGGGCCAAACCTTGCCCATCTGATGGGCACCGACCAGCTGGGCCGCGACACGTTCAGCCGTGTCATCTGGGGTGGGCGTGTGGCCCTTCAGGTGGCTTTGCCGACCATCGCGGGGGCCATCGCCATCGGTCTGGTGCTTGGCATGATCGCAGGTTACGGGCCGAAATGGCTGGATAACCTGATCGTCCTTTTCTTCGACACCGTGCGATCCTTCCCGACCGTCATGTTCGCGCTGGCCGTCGTGGCGCTGGTCGGGCCCAGCCTGAACACCGTGATCCTTGTGATCATGGTCACCTCGATCCCGACCTATGGCCGCGTCGTGCGCACGCTGACCCAGTCGCTGAAGGAAGCGGAGTTCATTACCGCCGAGAAGTCTCTCGGCGCTTCGACGGCCCGGATCATGTTCATCCACATCGTGCCGAACGTTCTGGGGCCGCTGGCGGTTCTGGCCGCGATGGACATCCCGACCGTTGTCGGGCTTGAGGCGGGCCTGAGCTTTCTCGGCATGGGGGTAAAGCCGCCCACGCCGTCCTGGGGCTCGCTTTTGAATGACGGCTATTCGCTGATCCGAAATACGCCGTGGATCATCATCGCCGGGGGCATTCCGCTGATCCTGACGACGCTTGGCTTCACCTTCCTGGGCGAAGCGCTCCGCGACGTCGTCGATCCGAAACTTCGTGGCAAGGGGGGCAAGTGATGGCCGTTCTCGACATCCGTGACCTGTCGGTCAGCTATGCCACGCCGCGCGGGCCGCTGAAGGCCTTGCGCAATGCCTCGATGACGATCTCGGAAAAGAAGATCACCGGCATCGTCGGCGAAAGCGGCTGCGGCAAGTCCACACTGATTTCGTCGATCATCCGGCTGATGGCGCCCAACGCCAAGGTCGGGTCCGGCGAGGTCCGGTTCAAGGGTGAAAACCTGCTGGCGCGCTCTGAAAACGAGATGCGGGCTCTGCGCGGCACTGAAATATCGATGGTCTTTCAGGACCCGATGCAGACCCACAATCCGGTCCTGACCGTAGGTCGGCAGATGATCGACATCCAGTATCGCGACAAGCTGTCGAAGGCCGAAAAACGCAAACGCGCGGCGGAGATGCTGGCCCTTGTCGGCATCCCCGACCCCGAGGCGCGGCTGAACCAGTATCCGTTCGAGTTTTCGGGCGGCATGCGCCAGCGCATCGCCATTGCCATGGCCCTGATGGCGAAACCCTCGCTTCTGATCGCGGATGAACCGACGACCGCGCTCGATGCCACGCTGGAAGTGCAGATCATCAAGCGGCTGCGCGAGTTGCAGGATGAGATCGGCTGTTCGATCCTTTTCATCTCGCACCATCTGGGCGTTATCGCCGAGCTGTGCGACGAGGTTGTCGTGATGTATGCGGGCGAGGTGGTGGAAAGCGGCACGGTCCGCGATGTCTTCCACAACCCCGCGCATCCCTATACCCGCGCGCTTCTGGAATGCGATCCGGGTCATATCAAGGTCAGAACGCGCAACCTGCCCACAATCCCCGGCAATATCCCCGACCTTGTCAGCCTGCCCTCGGGCTGCATCTTCGCCGAAAGATGCGACAAGCGCCATGAGGCCTGTGAAAAGCGGCCCGCGATGGGAACCGCCGGCCCCGGCCATCACGCCGCCTGCCATCTGATTGCAGAAAGGGAAACCGCATGAGCGCGCTTCTTGAAATTCGCGATGTCTTTGTGCGGTTCAAACTCCGGGGCGGCGTCTTTTCCTCTGCCGGGACCATCGACGCGGTGTCGGGTGTCAGCCTCGATATCGAAGAGGGCAAGACCTATGGCATCGTCGGTGAAAGCGGGTCGGGCAAGACCACGCTGGCCCGCGCGGTGGCAGGGCTGCATCATGCTTCCGAAGGCTCCATCCTCTATCGCGGGCAGGAACTCGTCGACCTGCCGGAGGCAGAGTTCCGCAAGCTGCGCCGCGAGATCGTGATGATGTTTCAGGACCCGATCGGGTCGCTCAGCCCTCGTCTGACCATCAAGTCGCTGATCACCGAACCCTTCCGCATTCAGGGCATGAGCGACCGCGATCTGGAGGCAGAGGCGAAGCGGTTGCTGACCATGGTCGGCCTGCCGCCGGAATTCGCCGCGCGCTATCCCTACCAGATTTCCGGCGGTCAGGCCCGCCGGGTGGGTGTGGCGCGGGCACTGGCGCTCGATCCGAAACTGCTGATCGCCGACGAACCCACAGCCGGGCTCGACGTCTCGATTCAGGGTGAGATGCTGAACCTTCTGGCGCGGCTTCAGGATGAGCTTGGGCTGGCGATCATGATCATCACCCACAACCTGAACGTGGTGCGGCATATCACCGACAAGGTGGGGATCATGTATCTGGGCAAGCTCGTGGAGGAAGGTCCGACCGAAGAGGTCTTCGCCCGCCCGCAACACCCCTATACGCTGGCCCTGCTGGCCGCGAACCCCGAACCTGATCCGGACGCGCAACTGATGCGCGTCGAATTGCAGGGCGAACCGCCTTCGATCCTGCGCCGACCGACGGGGTGCGAGTTCCACACGCGCTGCCCCTTTGTGCAATTGCGCTGTTCAACAGAAGTGCCTGCGTGGACTGTGGTGCACGAAGGCGCACACCGCTGCCATTTCCCGGAAATCTGGATCAAAGAAGAAGCTCTCACGTCATGAATGCCAAGATCTTCACGGGCGGTTCGATCCTGACACTGGACGATGAAAATTCAGTGCCTGAAGCCGTTGGCATAGAGGGCGAACGGATCGTTGCAGTTGGGGCATTGGTCGATGTCCGCGCTGCCCTTGGCGGCGCAGAAGAGATTGATCTGGAAGGCCGTACCCTGATCCCGGCCTTCATCGACCCGCACGGGCATTTCCCTGACAGCGCCTTCGTGACGCTGCTGCGGGCCGATCTTGCCTCTCCGCCGCGCGGAGATTGCCGATCGCTCGCCGACGTTTTTGCCCGGCTCAACGCGAAGGCCGCCCAGACCCCGAAAGGCGAATGGGTCATGGGCGCAGCCTTGGATGAGACGCTGCTGGCCGAGGGCCGCATGCCCACGCGCGATGAACTGGACGCGGTGTCTCGCGACCACCCGGTCTGGGTCATTCATACTTCGGGCCATTGCGGTGTCGCGAATTCGATGGCTCTGGCGCATCAGGGGATCGGCGAAGGTACGCCCGACCCGGCAGGTGGTCGGTTCCTGCGCGATGCGGCAGGCCGTCTCACCGGTGGCATAGAGGGCCTGAGTGCGATGGGTGAGATGGGGGATACCCATTTCCTGATCGACCAACAAAGTTTCCGGCGTAGCTTCGATGCCGCCCGCGAGGAGTACCTCGCCCACGGCGTCACACTTGCGCAAAACTCTTGGACAGCCCGACCGCTTCTCGAATTGTTCGCAGCTGTGGCAGCAGAGGGTGATCCCGGCATCGACCTCGTTCTGTTGCCGGTCGCGGAGATAGAGCCGGATTTTTCAAAATCGGACCTCTGCCGCAATTGGCCGGGCGCCAACATTTCACTTGGCCCCCGCAAGTTGCTGACCGACGGGTCGTTCCTGATGCGGACGGCCTGGCTGACGGAGCCCTACCATACCGCGGCGCCCGGCAAGGCACCCGATACTGGCCTTGCCTATATGGATCGCGGGGCGCTCTTTGCTGAGGTTGGGAAGCTCCACGACATGGGCCATCAGATTCACACCCATTGCAACGGCGATGCGGCGTCGGACATGTATCTGGACGCCATCGAGGCGGCTTTGGCAACGAACCCGCGCAAGGATCACCGCCATACGATCATCCACGGACAGGTGATGCGCGAAGATCAGCTAGAGCGTTGCGCGCAACTCGGCGTGACGGTCAGCTTCTTCCCCGCCCATGTCTGGTTTTGGGGCGACAAGCATTATTCCGAATTGCTCGGGCCAGAGCGGTCGCAGAATATTTCGCCCACGGGCTGGGCCGAAAAGGCCGGTGTCCTTTTCACGATCCACAACGATGCCTCCGTGACGCCCACCCGGCCGCTCCAACTGATCCACACGACGGTAAACCGCGTGACGCATAGTGGCCGTACGCTCGGCGAGGAACAGAAGATCAGCGCCCTTTCGGCCCTTCGCGCCCATACGATAGATGCGGCCTGGCAGGTCTTTCAGGAAGACGAGCGCGGGTCGATCGAACCCGGCAAACTCGCTGACCTTGTCATGCTGGAGGCCAACCCCCTTGACCGCCCCGACAGGATCGACACGATCAGGGTAGACGAGACCTGGCGACGGGGTGCGCGGGTCCATCAGGCAGAAAACACGAAGGTCGGAGCACTGGTTTGAGTTACGCCATTTATGTCGGCAAGAACCACTCTGCCACCGGCCATGCCTGGCTTGGCGGCTATGGCGACGAACCGTCCTCGCACTGGCTGGAAATCATCCCGGAGGCCGATCATACCCCGGGCACGACGATCGAGGTGGGCGTGGGACCGGAGGCGGATATGCCTGGCCGCCGCACGCAGATCCCGCAGGTCAAGCGCACGCTCAGGCATATGCGCGTCAGCTATTCCTATTATCTTGGCGTGCCGGCCCCCATCACTAATGGCGGGCTGAACGCTGCGGGCGTGGCGGTGCGCGATGTCTGGTCGACCTCGCGGGCCGAACTGATCGCGATGACGCCGAAAGATCAGACCGGGCTGAACTATTCCGACCTCGCGCGGATCGTCATGGAACGCGCCACCTCGGCGCGTGAGGCGGTGGATATCTGCGCGGCCCTCATCGCAGACCATGGCGAGGCCACCTACGGAGGCAACTCGCACCTCTTTGCCGACGCTGATGAGGCCTGGGTGATGATCCAGTTCGCGGGCGGCAAGGGGCTCTGGGTGGCCGAACGGCTGGGACCCGACAGCATCCGCGCCTCGCGTCCCGGCTACGTGCTGGAAGTGCCGGTGGATCAGCCGGGTCACCCCGATTTCCTCTGGTCGCCGAACCTTGTCAGCTTCGCCCGAGAAATGGGCTGGTATGAGGGCGGCCCCTTCAACGCCAACACGATCTACGGCGACAGCAAGGGCCGGTGGGACGGTGTCCGGTGGATCGAGGCTGAAATGCAAGCCCGCGCCGCGCGGCCCGAAATGATCTGCCTCGCTGATGTGATCTGGGCGGTCAGAACCGAAAAGCTGACCGGCGACACCGCCGGTTACGGTCAGGTCGTACCCCTTGTGACCCCGTCCGACCCGGCGCTTTATATGATGTGGCATGCGGCGACTGGCGCCATCGCCGCACCCTTCGCCCCGGTCTTTCTCGGCCAATCCGCTATTCCCCCTGAATACGGCCAGCACCGTTACCTTACGACTGGTGAATCCCACCGTTTCATGGACCTCCGCAAGGCGGTTAGCGGCAATACCGACACTGTCTCGCTTGTCTCGCAGGCGCATGAGGCGCATCGCTCAGCGGTGCAGGAAGCCAAGCGGCTGATGTATCTGATGCAGCTACTTGGCCCCGAGGCGCTGGGCCGGGCCACCAGAGTCTTCGAGGCGCATGAGGCGCGTCTTGCACGCCAGACAGCGGCGCACCTGCGCATTGCCGATGCAGCCATTGCTGCCGGGCTGACCGACGACATGGTGGAGATTCTTGGGTCGTTCAGTACCGGAGCGCTTCTGGCGGGCTTGCAAACCGTCGCGGGCCTTGCTGCGGGGTTCGAAGTGGAGCTTTCGGCGCAGGACCTGACCTGGAGCCCGGGCACGCCGGTTGCCTTCCCGCAGATCTGGTGAATCAGTCCACTTACTGAACTTTCGTTTGACGTTCGATTGCATCCGTCCGACCTTGGGGACACGTCAGGCGTGGAGGGTGGTATGGACGATGACGTCAAGGTTGTAATCGAGACGCGGGAAAACGGTCCGCTTGTCGTCAAGGGACTGGACGAACTCACAGGTCCCGATGGTCAGCCGCTGGAGGTGAAGCCGGTCGTCGCTCTCTGCCGTTGCGGTGGCAGCAAGACCAAGCCCTTTTGCGATGGCAGTCACAAGACCAATGGGTTTCAAAGTTCAGGCGGCACGCCGTCCGGGGTGAACCGTATCCTGCGCTATGCGGGTGAGGAAGTGACGGTCACCTACAACCCTCTCATCTGTTCCCACGCCGCCGTATGTGGCCGCGTCGCGCCCGATGTTTTCAATCCGAACCAGAAGCCATGGGTGCAGCCGGACAAGGGCAGCCGCAACGCTGTGGAGTCGGTGATCGCCCACTGTCCCTCAGGCGCACTGGCGCTGGCGCTGGGCGATACGGTCACGCATCTTGTCGCCGACCGCGCCCGCATCGAAGTCGCCCGCGACGGTCCTTACTACGTGCGCGAGGCCGAGATCGCCGAACCGCATCCGGGGCAGGGCGCCTGCCACCGCAAATTTGTGCTTTGCCGATGCGGCAAGTCAGGGATCAAGCCCTATTGTGACGGCAGCCACCGTGACGCGGATTGGAAAAGCGGGGATTAAAACGACGCGCCGTGTCGTGCCGGCCATCGACCGTCACGCACCTCGTTGCGCTGTCGCATATCGCATGTGGAGCCGTGGTGACGGCTGAATTGAGCCTCCGCCTGTTTCCACAGCGATCTGCATGAACAATGCTGGCCGGCTGCCCTTGCACCAGAACAAAAACAGATCAAATCTGCGGGATCGGAGGAATCGCCCATGCCGCACAACAACACCAACGCCCTTACGGAGCATCCCGAGGTCCTGACCCGGCCGAAACTCGAAGGCGGGCGGCGGTTCGTGATGAAGACCGATTTCGCCCCCGCGGGCGACCAGCCCACCGCCATCGCCGAACTCAGTGCCGGGGTGAAGGAGGGTGAGCGGGATCAGGTGCTCCTCGGCGCCACCGGCACCGGCAAGACCTTCACCATGGCCAAGGTGATCGAGGAAACGCAGCGCCCCGCGATCATCCTTGCCCCGAACAAGACGCTGGCCGCCCAGCTTTACGGTGAGTTCAAGGGCTTCTTCCCCGACAATGCCGTAGAGTATTTCGTCAGCTATTACGACTATTACCAGCCCGAGGCCTATGTGCCGCGCTCGGACACATACATAGAGAAGGAAAGCCAGATCAACGAACAGATCGACCGGATGCGCCACTCGGCCACAAGGGCGCTTCTGGAACGCGATGACGTGATCATCGTCGCCTCGGTCTCGTGTATCTACGGCATCGGCTCGGTCGAGACCTATTCGGCGATGACGCAGGACATGGCGGTGGGGTCGCTGTACGAACAGCGCAAGTTCATCGCCGATCTCGTCGCCCAGCAATACCGCCGCGCCGATGCCGCCTTTCAGCGCGGGGCCTTCCGCGTCAAGGGCGACACGGTCGATGTCTGGCCCGCCCACCTTGAGGATCGCGCGTGGAAGTTCTCCTTCTTCGGAGAGGAGCTGGAGGGGATCACCGAATTCGACCCCCTGACCGGGCAGAAGACCGACACGTTCGAAAAGATCCGCATCTACGCCAATTCCCACTACGTCACTCCCCGCCCGACCCTGCAACAAGCCATTGTCGGCATCCGCAAGGAACTGGCGCTGCGGCTGAAGCAGTTGCAGGAGGAAGGCAAGCTTCTGGAAGCCCAACGCCTCGAACAGCGCTGCAATTTCGATCTGGAGATGCTGGAGGCGACCGGCGTCTGCAACGGGATCGAGAATTACTCGCGCTACCTGACCGGCCGCGCCCCCGGTGAGCCGCCACCCACGCTTTTCGAATTCATCCCCGACCATGCCATTGTCTTCGCCGACGAATCCCACGTCTCGGTCCCCCAGATCGGCGGCATGTACAAAGGCGACTACCGGCGCAAGTTCACGCTGGCCGAACACGGGTTCCGGCTGCCCTCCTGCATGGACAACCGTCCCCTGAAATTCGAGGAATGGGACGCGATGCGGCCCCAGTCCGTCTTCGTTTCGGCCACCCCCGCCGCATGGGAACTGGAACAGACCGGCGGCGTCTTCACAGAACAGGTCATCCGCCCGACCGGCCTTATCGACCCCGAGGTCGAGATCAGGCCGGTCGAGATGCAGGTCGACGACCTTCTGGATGAGGTCCGCAAGGTCGCGGCTAGAGGCTTCCGCACCCTCGTCACCACGCTGACCAAGCGCATGGCCGAGGATCTGACCGAATACATGCACGAACAGGGCATCCGCGTGCGCTACATGCATTCCGACATCGACACGATCGAGAGGATCGAGATCCTGCGCGACCTCCGCCTCGGCGCCTTCGATGTGCTTGTCGGCATCAACCTGCTGCGCGAGGGGCTGGATATTCCCGAATGCGGGCTGGTGGCGATTTTGGACGCGGACAAGGAGGGCTTCCTGCGCTCCGAGACTTCACTGATCCAGACCATCGGCCGGGCGGCACGGAACGCCGAAGGCCGGGTGATCATGTATGCCGACCGGGTGACGGGCAGCATGGAACGCGCTCTGGCAGAAACCAACCGGCGGCGCGAGAAACAGGTGGCCTATAATACGGAACACGGCATCACGCCGGCGACGATCCAGAAAAATGTCGAGGATATCCTCTCGGGCCTCTACAAGGGCGATGTCGACATGAACCGGGTGACCGCCAAGGTCGATAAACCCATGCACGGCGCCAATCTGGAGGCCCATCTCGACGGGCTGCGCGTTCAGATGCGCAAGGCCGCCGAGAACCTGGAATTCGAGGAAGCCGCAAGGCTGAGGGACGAGATCAAGCGGCTGGAGGCGGTCGATCTGGTGCTGTCAGACGATCCTTTGGCGCGTCAGTCCGCCGTCGAGGAAGCGGTGGAAGCGGCGGGCGTCAAGGCCGGACGGTCAACGGCCGGGCGGCCGGGGCAGAGAGGCGGGAAGAGGCGGAGGGGATGAAGTCTTATTTCGTCCTTTCATGGGAGCTTTTCAGAATCGAGGAACGATGATACTTTGGATTACTTTTGAAATTCCACGTTATTCGGAGCTTTGCTATGAGCGGACCTCCAACTCATGAAATAGTGCCTAAAGGTTTTCAGCTAGAGAAAGATAGATTAAGGAAGAATGCTGCGACACTCTTCTTAGGAATAATCTTGTTTATCGTTTTGGCGATACCGCTTTTGTCAGAAAGTACGTCTCGAATTGAACTTCTCCGAACTATTGATGCTCGCATAGAAAACGTAGCCTCGGAAAGCATCTCCAAGGGCACCCAAGGTGCTAATGGGGACACTTACCAGAAACTAGTCGCGCTACGGGATCGCGTCCAAAATTTGATGATTGCAGGAAATTGGACTGGGTCTAATTCTCTTGGTGATATCTTGTGCCAATTTCAAAACGCGACAACTCAAGCGTCCGGTGCCAGCAACGTCCCATGCAATGCTAACACTTGGCATTCATATTTTTTTAGCATTCAAGGGACACTTCGATCCGAAACTATTGTTGCCTTTCTCGTCGTGCTTTGCGGTGCAATCGGGGCATGCGCAAGCTTTTTGGTTGATGATGAAAGAAAGTTTTCGATTAGAAATGGCCCTCTTGTGTTAATATCTCTCGGGGCCAGCGCTGGTTTTTTTTGTTATTTACTTCTCAAGGGAGGTCGCTTTGTTTTCTTAATCGACCCGGGTGTCGCTGGCGAAATGGTGGCCAACCCCTACTCAATGGCCTTCGCGGGCTTCATAGTGGGGCTATTTGCTCATGATATGTATCAGACTCTTGAGAGGTGGCTGCGAAGGAAGACGAACGAAACCAGACCAGATACAGAGCCTTCTGATCCACCACAAACGCACGAGACCCAGCGCGTACCAGAGAACGATAGCCATCCTGCCGACATTGTGGCACGACCCATTTCCAGTAAGCCGTAGGGTGGATTTCCAAGCCGCCGTTACGGATCCCGGTGGGGTAACCCCACTCTCAGCCCAACCACAGCTCGCTATCAAACGTTTCGTAGGCATGACGCTGTTCATGGCCGAGGTCGAAAGGCGCAGCTATCAGGTCACCGAAACCGCAGGTCAACTCGTGATCTTCTGCAACCGTGCGCCCATCCGCTGGCTCACCCCTCACCGGTAACGCGGGCTCCCGCTTTCATGAAAAGAAAGCGGCCCGAAATCCTTGCAGGATTTCGGCACCCGCCCCCGAACGCATAGAACGTACCGGCGTTAGGGTTGTCCCTTCGAGCCCCAGAGCAACCATTGGGCCTGCGCCTCGGGCAGAAGCGCGCGGATGCGCGTGTCAAAGGCCTCCAGATCGGCCGCGTGGAGCTTGCCTTCCCACTTTTTCGACTTCGCGTCATTGAAGAATTTGGAGCCAAGATAGAATTCGGGGCTCTCGGCGTCACGGTCGGCGGCGGCGGCCTGTTTCTTGAGGTTTGCGAACTGCGTCCCTTCCACGATCGTGTCGATCAGCGGCGCGGTGTCGTCCATGCCGAGGATCCGGGCGATCCGCCGCACTGTTCCCGCCGCGTCGGCCACCATATCGGCGTAGTGGAAGAGGTGGACGTTCTCCAGATGCTCCCACCGTTTGAAGGACCTGTAGTGATAGGCGATCGAATGCAGGTCGAGCGCATCGTTCGAGCCGTTGTAGAGCTCATCCCGCAGGAACATGCCGAAGGCGGTCCGGATGTCCTCGGGGTAGCGCACCCGCATCACGTCGCTTTGCATGTGCGCCGCGTGATGGCGCATCGAGAAATGCACGTCGATTGGGTGGCGATAGACCGCGAGATAGGTGGCGCCGGGGTCGTAGGTGATGCCGTCGAACGGCGTGTGGCTCTTGATGCAGCGGCGGAAACCTTGCGCGTCAAGCAGGGCCTTGGCGTCATTCGGATCGTCCAGGGCGCAATCGAGCCAGGGCGAAACCTCGCCCATTTCCTTGGGGCTGAGCGGCCTGCCCGCGATCAGGCCCGTTACGATCATCTGGGTCCAGGTCGTGCCGCATTTCGGCGGGGTCACGACGATCACGTCATCGGGTCGGACGCTGAAATCCTCCCAGATGGCGGTTGTGGTGAGCGGCCCCTCATACCTGGCGGAACGTGTCGGAAATTCCATGTCTCAGCCCCCCAACTGATCAGGAACGGCGCAGCGCGCGGCTGTCAGCTTTGCGCGGTTTCGGGTGCCGATCAAGACTATTGCCATTTTGGCAGGCGTCGGAAGTAAACGGCGTTTCGGTCAGGGGAAGCGAAACGGAAAAAGAAAAGGCCGGGGATATCCCCGGCCTTGATATCTTGGCGTCTGTGACCGCTCAGTGCAGCTTGGTCTCGACCTCGCCGATCGACGCGTCGATCAGCTTGTTCTTCTCGGCCGCCGACATCTGCTTGGCGATCAGGTCGCCGGCCGCCGCCACTGCGATGTTGACCGCACTGTTGCGCACTTCGCGCACTGCTGCGGCCTCTGCCGAGGCGATCTGGTCCTCGGCCGCAGCAAGCCGCCGGGTGATGGAGGCCTTGAGGTCTTCCTTGGCCTGTTCGGCTGCTGCCATCGCCTCGCGCTTCGCGGTTTCGACGATGCGCTCGGCCTGGTCCTGCACTTCCTTCTGCTTGCGCTCGTAGGAGGCAAGGATCGAGCGTGCCTCGTCATGCAGCGCACGGGCCTCATCGAGGTCGGACTTGATGCCAGCCGCCCGCTTGTCGAGCATGTTGCCCAGAAGCGACGGGACCTTGAAGTAGACCAGCACGCCGACGAACAAGAGGAACGAGACCGTCACCACGAAGTCGGTGTTGCGGAGCGAGAAGAACGGCCCCGACGCCGCCATTGCGGGCGTTGCGGTCAGGGCAAGGAATGTCACGAGTGTCTTCATGTCCTTACCCTTTCAGTCGTTCAGTGATCGCCGCCGTCACCGTCTTGGCATCGGCCTTGGCGCCGAAAGCCGCAACGATATCGCCCGCCGCCGACTTGGCGACCTCGGCCACGTCCTTGGCAGCATTGGCGCGGATCTCCTCGATCCGCTTGGCCGATTCAGCGGCTTTCGCGGCAATCTCGGCATCCGCCTTGGCGGTGGCCTTATCGAGGTCCTTCTGGATATCGGCACGCGCTTCGGCGACGATCTTGTTCGCCTCGGCCCGCGCGTCGATCAGCGCTTGGTTATAAGCCTTCTCGGCCTCTTCGGCCTTGGCCTTCAGGTCCTCGGCTGCGGCAAGGTCATTGGTGATCGTCGACTGACGATCCGCGATAATCCCGCCGATCCTCGGCAGCGCGATGCGCGAGAGGATGAAATAGATCACGATCAGCGCAACCACGAGCCAGAAGATCTGGTTCGGGAAGTGATCGAAGTTCAGCTGCGGCATGCCCGCGGATTCCGCCGCGTGGCCCGCCGCTTCGGCCGCGTGGCCGGCAGCTTCGCTCGCCGCTTCTGTCGTTGTGTTTGCCATCTCGACCCCTTTGATACCTGTTATACAACCCGGATGGGCGCATGTGCACCCATCCGGCCGTAAGGATGGTCAGTCGAGGTTCAGACGGCGAACATCAGCAGAAGTGCCACGAGGAACGAGAAGATCCCGAGCGCTTCGGCAAACGCGATGCCGATGAAGAGGGTCGCGGTCTGGCCAGCGGCCGCCGACGGGTTCCGAAGCGCACCGGCGAGGAAGTTGCCGGCGACATTGCCCACACCCATGGCCGAGCCACCCATGCCGATACAGGCAAGGCCAGCGCCGATGAATTTGCCGAGAGCTGCTGCTGCTGCGAGTTCCATGTTGATCTCCTTACGATTGGATTAGCAGTGTTGGTGAAAGACCGGTGTCAGTGGTGCGGATGCAGCGCATCCTTGAGGTAGACACAGGTCAGGATGGTGAAGACATAGGCCTGGATGAAGGCCACGAGGATTTCGAGCCCGTACATAGCGGTGATGGCCAGGATCGATAGCGGCGTGACCACGACCCCGATGCCCGACAGAAGGATCAGCGGCGCGAAGGCCGCAAAGACCTTGATCACGGCGTGACCGGCCATCATGTTGCCGGCAAGTCGGATCGAGTGGCTGACGGGACGCACGAAGTAGGAAATGATCTCGATCAGCGCCAGAACCGGGCGCAGCGCGAGGGGCGCCGACGAGACCCAGAAGAGCGACAGGAAGCCCGCGCCGTTCTTGACGAAGCCGACGATGGTCACGGTCAGGAATACGGCGACGGCCATCACGGCGGTGACGGCGATGTGGCTGGTCGTCGTGAAGGCTTTCGGCAGAAGGCCGAGGAAGTTCGAGAACACGATGAAGCAGAAGAGCGTGAAGATATAGGGGAAGAACTTCAGCGCGTCCTTGCCTGCCACATCCTCAACCATCTTGTGGACGAAGCCATAGGCGAGTTCCGCCACCGACTGCATCCGGCTGGGGATGATCGCCCGGCCACGGGTGCCGAGCACGAAAAGCGCGGTGATGGCGAGAACCGTGAGGGCCATCCACAGTGTCACGTTGGTGGGCGTCAGCATGCCCACGGCATCGCCACCGAAGAGCGGCTTGACGATGAACTGATCCATCGGATGGAAAGTCAGACCTTCGCTTTGCTCTGCCGTCGCCACGTCTATTCCCCTTCGTCTCTGGCGGGCTTGCCCGCCGCCTGTGCATCCTGGATTTCCCGCGCCGTGCGAAGCATCGTCTTCACCCCGGCCACGAAGCCCAGCAATATGAACAGCACCAGAAACAGCGGCATGGTCCCGAAGACCGTATCCAGCCCGTATCCGATGCCGAAGCCGATGGCTAATCCGGCCACCAGCTCGATCACCATCCGCCAGCCTTGGCTCGCGGCAGAATAATGCTCATCCACACGGGGCTTTGGCGCGCTGGCCTTCTTGATCTCGGCGAGCCGTTTCTCAAGCGCCTCCAGACGCTCAGGATCGGGCTCGTCGGACATGAAAACGCCCCCTCGGACCGTCGCGCGATAGCTAGAGCGTGTCGGCGCGTGAGTCAATGCGGGTTTGGTGGTCGAAGACCCCATTTAAGGATTTGATTTTGTTATAACTTCCAGATCATGACCCCTGGGCCAGACGACGTAGCCAATGCCTGAGCCGGTAAATCAGGCCTCAGAGCCATATTCAACCGCGCGGTTGAGGATTGTTTTGCGCCCGCCCGAAGACGCGCCGCATGATCCGGCCGTCGATGAAGAGAAGCCCCAGAAAGATCAGCGCCATCCCGGCGATGTGTGCCGTGGTCAGAACCTCGCCCAGAAAGAGGATGCCCAGTGTCACCGCCGAGACCGGCGTAATGAACGTGATGGTCGATGTTGTCGTCGCGCCGACCCTTGGCAACAGCCAGAAAAGCAGGATGAACGAAGCTGCCGTCAGAACGAAACCGATGAAGAAGAGCGCCCCCCAGGTTGCCGCCTCGCGGATCACCGGCACCCCTTCCGTCGCCAGAACGACCGGTGTCAGCGCGAGTGTCCCGGCCAGAAGGGACCATGCGGTGATGACCACCGGATCGGTGCGGCCAAAACGGCGGAACCAGTTGACGGCGAGGCCGTAACAAAGCGGTGCGAGCATGCAGAAAAGAAGAGCGCTGAAATGGCTGCCCGCCCCCTCATCGAGTGCCGGAAGGGCCAGCGTGACGATCCCGGCAAACCCCGCCGCGACGCCCAGAGACTTGAGCCAGGTCGCCCGCTCGCCCCCCGGCCAAAGCTGCGAGACGGTGACGACCATGACCGGCGTCAGCGCATTGATGATCCCCGCCTCGCCCGAGGTGATGACCTGCTGAGCGGCGGGAAAGATCGTCAGCGGCACGGCATACTGCAGAAGACCGAAGATCGCCGCATCGCGCAGGAAGGCGCGGCTGACCTTGCCGATCTTTCCGCTGGCGGCCAGCCAGAGCCAGCAGCCGAGTGCGCCGAAGCCCACGCGGCCGAGCCCGGTCTGAAAGGGGCCAAGTTCCCGCAGGAGGATCTCGTTGAAGAACATCGACGAGCCCCAGCCGATGCCAAGGACGAAGATCAAGGCCCAGTATCTGAACGGCATAAGCGTTTCCCTCACCTGCGGCCACCAAACACTGCCGACGCACTGGCGTCCACCCGGAACTTGCGGGTTTGGATGGCGCTTTGTGCGGTGACGTATAACCACTATTGATCATGGTCTTCCGCGCCGTGCGCCGCCGGTCTAATCTGGCGTCATGACCCGGCGCACCCCGAGCCTTGACGCAATTTTTGCCGCCCTTGCCGATCCGACCCGGCGGGCAATTCTGACCATGCTTCTGGAAGACGACATGGCCGTCACCGATGTGGCCGAACCTTTCGAGATGTCACTTGCCGCGATCTCCAAACATCTCGTCGTTCTGGCTGAAGCCGGTTTGATCAGTCAGGAGCGGCGCGGGCGGGTCAAATGGTGCAAGCTTGAACCGGATGCGATGCGCGCGGCCACGGTCTGGATCCAGGGCTTCGGCCATTTCGACCCGGTCGACTTCGATGCGTTTGAACGGTTCCTCGCCACTGAACTGCCTGACCAACCGTAACCAAATTGAGTGCCCGCTTGTGTGCACTCAACTGGATCGGGCGGATCCTCGGAGTGCAGGTGTCTCTTCTTTTAGTAGCAGGATCAGAGCCAGCGCCGTCAGTGCGACACCGGCCGCGACAAGCAAAGGTGGGGCGGTTTGGCCGAGCGCGATCTGCCAGAGGATCACCCAGGAAGGTGTCAGGTAAGTATAGGCCATGACCTTGGAGGAGGGCAGGTGCAGGGTTGCGTATTGCAAAAGGAGGAAGGTCGCGGCACTGGCGAAGATTGTCGTATAGGCCAAGGTTACCCAGACGATCATGGGCAAAGCCGACCAGTCGGTCGCGCGGATCGCGACCCAGCCATAGATCGTGGTCACGATGCTTCCGGCGATCAGCATGCCGAAGGTGAAGACAAGCGGGCTTTCGCCCCGGTTTAGCCGCCGGACCAGCGGGGTATAGATCGCATGCGCTACGCAACCCACGAAATAGATCGCCTCACCGCGTCCGATCTCGAACCGCATCAGCGCCGCGATGTCGGCGCGGAAGATCACCCACAGAGCGCCTAGCGCGCCGATGGCAAGCGCCGCTGCAATGCGGGGTGTTGTGACCTGCCGAAGCAGGAGCCAACCGAACCCGGCCGAAAGAACGGGTGTCAGCGTGAAAACGGCCGCCGCAGACACCGCGGGGGCCGTCTTCAGCCCCTCGAACATCAGGATGAAGTAGCTCGCAAAGATGGTGCCGAGGACCGCATAACGCCATGGTGCTGCCAATGCCTGTCGCGTCAGACCTGTCGTCGCGAAGACGAGGGAGCCGATGATCACCCCGGCAAGCAGGAACCGCAGGGCCGTGAAGGCTGTGGGTGAAATCAGGTTCGCCATCAGCGCGCCGAGCGAGAACGACCCCGCGACCAGCGCCGAGAAGAGCAGCATCGCCAGATGGCCGCGCATGGGTCCCGACATGGTCAGCACATTCCGCAGCCCTGCGCGTCTTCCTTCAACGCCTTGAGGAAAAGCTGGATACGCGGTGTCCGATGAAGATCGACATGGGTCACAAGCCAGAGCGGGCTGTCCCAGTCAGCCCGCTGCGGCAGCGCCTCGACCAGATCCGGGTAACGCCGGGCCAGCAGCACCGGCAGGAATCCTATCGCCGCGCCACCCGTCACGGCCTCCAATGCGACCGAGTCCTCGTTGGTGCGGAAGGTGATGGCGTCGGGGGGCACCCGGCTCATCAGCCAGCGATTGAAGGGCGCGCGGCTTTCGGGATCGACTGGGCCGACGAAGCGATGCTTCGTGAGATCATCCTCGCTTTCGGGCAGACCATGACGATCGACATAGGTCGGGCTGGCATAAAGTCCGCGCCGGTGGGTGCAGAAGGCCTGAACCACGTTGTCCGGCTCTTGCGGTTTGCCGCCTGCGCGGATCGCCACATGCGCCTCACCATATTCCAGCCGGAAGAGACGCGCGTCCGAAACATAGCGGACCTTCAGGTCAGGATAGTCGCGCTGCAACCGGATCAGGGTCGGGGCAACCAGTTCCGCAAGTCCGGGCAGCAGGGTCACGACGATTTCGCCGGAAATGTCATTGCCCGCCCCGGTGATGCGGGCGGCGAGATGGGCGAACTGATCCTCGGTCGCCTGCGCAACCTTCAGAAGCTCCTGTCCGGCCTCGGTCGCGGTATAGCCACGCGCATGGCGCTGAAAGAGTTTCGCGCCAAGACGTCCTTCAAGCGAGTCAATATGGCGGATCACGGTGGCATGGTGGACACCCAGTACATCGGCGGCGCCGGATACGGTGCCGATACGGGCCACTTGGTAGGCTGTCCGTATCTCATCCCAGTTATCCATCGCTTAGCTCCTTGAAATATCTGACTTTGCGTCAAGGTTTCTCACGAAAAGTTATTGTGCATCCGTGAACATGACCTGGGAAAAAAGCCGCATTTTCTGCGCGAATGCAATGCCTATCTCGGTGTCATGAACGGCGACCGGCACTTTCGAACCAACCGGTCGGGTTCCCCTGAAACCGGCCCATCGCTCCCGGGCCACCCATATGGCGGGACATCCCGCGACACTGAAAGGACAGACCAATGATTGCTAAAGTAACCCTCTCCGCCCTCGCCCTTGCCCTTGCTGCCCCGGCCTTTGCCGCGACCCAGCTTGAACGCTCCGCTGGTGTTGAGCCGGGCGCCTATACGCTGGCGCAGATCGGTGAAATCGCCTCGGCTGATGAGGCAAATGAAGCGGCGCGGCTGAAGGCCTTCTATGCCGATGGCGGCAATACCGTTTCGCGCGCTGACTTCACGGCCACGGTTGCGGCCGAGCGTGGCGGGTTCAGCAAAGGCTCCGACCGCTGATCCGGTGAAACCGATGCACGGCGCGCGAAGGGTATCCTTCGCGCGCCGTTTGCTTTTCGCGCGGCCTGTTGATTGCGTTTACCTCAGCCGTTTAAGGATATCGAGGCTGGCATAACCATCCGGGACCAGACCTGCCTTGCGCTGAAAGGCGCGTATCGCTGCGATCGTGTTGGGACCGATCTTGCCGTCGACGCCCTGCGTGTCAAAGCCCGCGCTCGTCAGCCGTTCCTGCAATTCCCTCCGCTCGGCCAGCAGCAGCGCCCGATCTTCCCGCGGCCAGTCGGCGCGGATCGGGTCGCCGCCGCGGATGCGATCGGCAAGGTGGCCGACGCCAATCACATAGGCATCCGCCGTGTTGTAGCGCTCGATAACGTGAAAATTCTGGAAGATCATGAAGGCCGCGCCTTTCGCCCCTGCGGGAAGCAGGATTGACGCAGGCCCGTGATCCGAGACCGGGTTGCCCGCTACATCGCGGATGCCCAATGCCGCCCAGTCGGCAGGCGACTTCTTGATCCGCTCACCGGTCAGTTCCACGTCGAACCCGTCGGGCAGGCGCACCTCCACACCCCAGGGCTGACCTTTCGTCCAGCCGAAGCCGGAGAGATAGGCGGCCGTCGAGGCGAGCGCATCGGAAGGATCGTCCGACCAGATGTCTCGTTTGCCGTCGCCGGTGAAATCTACTGCGTAGTCGAGGTAGGAAGTCGGGATGAACTGCGTGTGCCCCATTGCGCCCGCCCAGCTTCCGGTCATGGCGCGTGGGTCCACATCACCCGCCTGAACAATCGTCAGCGCAGCGATCAGCTGGCTTTCAAAAAACGCGCCTCGCCTGCCATCATAGGCCAGCGTTGCCAGCGCCTCGATCATCGGCGTTGAGCCGCGAAAGGTGCCATAGGCGCTTTCCAGACCCCAGATGGCCACCACCACTTCCTTCTCGACCCCGTAGACTGCCTCGATCCGCCCCAGCAGGTCGCGATGCGCCGCCAGTGCCGCCTTGCCATTGGCGATCCGCGTGTCGGACGCCGCGCTGTCGAGGTAGTCCCAGATCGTCTTGGTGAATTCGCTCTGGTTGCGGTCCTTCTGAATTACATCGGCATTGTAGTCGATGCCGTCGAAGGAGCGGTCGAGCACGGCTTTGCTGATCCCCTGCGCCATGGCCCGGTTGCGGAACCCGGCGATCCAGTGATCAAAGCCTGCATTCGCGGTGACCTGCACCGGCTGTTCGGGTCCGCCCATGATCGTATCCTGCGCTTCGGGGGGCTGTGGCGTGATCCCCGCGGCCCCGGCCATCACCGGAAGCAGTACCGCAAGGGTCGCGATCCGAGCCTGTCTCAACATACCGCACCTGCCTGTCCGTTTTTTGTTGGACGAACTTTATCGTGACCGTGCCTTTCGGAAAAGCGGGGAGTTGCGGATGGGCGGGGCTCCGCCCCATCGGGTCACTTGCGGCGGCGTTCGACCTTGCGGCGGGTCTTGCCTGCCTTGATCCGCGCCGCACCGGCCCGGCGGCCGATGGGCTTGCCGCGCCGACCAAGCGCTCCAGCGGCCATCGGCGCGCCCTCAATCTCCAAAAGTTCCAGCATCAGTCCGCCGGTGACCGGCACCGCCTCGGCCAGCCGCACGGTCACGCGCTGGCCCATGCCGATCACCGTGCCGGTATCGGCGCCCATCAGGGTCTGGCTTTTCTGGTCGTAATGGAAGAATTCGCGCCCCAGCGTTCGGATCGGGATGATCCCGTCCGCCCCGGTTTCGTCGAGTTTCACGAAGAGACCGAACCGCGCGATGCCGCTGATCCGACCAGTGAATTCGTTGCCGACGCGCTCGGAGAGGTATGAAGCCAGATAGCGGTCGGTCGTGTCGCGTTCGGCCGCCATCGAACGGCGCTCGGTATCGGAGATATGCTTGGCGGTTTCCTCCAGCATCTCGATATCCTGAGGCGACAGTCCGTCCTCGCCCCAGCTATGGCCGAGGATCAGCGCCCGGTGCACGATCAGGTCGCTGTAACGCCGGATGGGCGATGTGAAATGCGCGTAGTTCTTCAGCGCGAGCCCAAAATGGCCGAAATTCTCGGCATTGTAGTAGGCCTGCGTCATAGACCGCAAAGTAGTGATGTTCAGCAGTTCGTCAAAATCGGTGCCCTCGGCCTGCGCCAGAAGCTTGTTCAGATGTTCCGTCCTGAGGACCTGCCCCTTGGCAAGCGTGAAGCCAGACGCCACCGCGACCTCGCGCAGTGCGTCGAGCTTGTCCGGTGACGGTTCCTCATGCACCCGGAACAAGAGCGGACGGCGGAGGCGGATCAGTTCCTCGGCGGCAGCGACATTGGCGAGGATCATGAATTCCTCGATCAGCCGGTGCGCATCCAGCCGATCCTTGAAGGCGACCGACAGGACCTCGCCCTCTTCGTTAAGCACGATCTTGCGTTCGGGCAGATCGAGATCCAGCGGTTGGCGCATTGCGCGAGCGGTCTTCGTCGCCTCGTAGGCGGCATAGAGAGGGGCAATCATCTCGGGCAGCAACTCAGCGCAGCGCTCGTTCGGGTTTCCGTCCTGCGCGTCTTGCACTTCGGTGTAGTTCAGGCTGGCAACCGATTTGATCATCGCGCGGGTGAAGCGGTGCGACACCTTCCGCCCTTTGGAATCAAGCTTCATCCAGACGGCCAGAACCGCCCGCGCGACACCTTCGTGCAGCGAACAGAGGTCACCCGAGAGCCGGTCGGGCAGCATCGGCACGACGCGGTCGGGGAAATAGGTTGAATTGCCACGGTGCCGCGCCTCGCGGTCAAGGGCCGAACCGGGAGTTACGTAGTGGGCCACATCGGCGATTGCGACCCAGACGATATGGCCTCCCTGATTCTTCGGGTCCTCATCGGGGTGGGCATAGCATGCGTCATCGTGATCCCGCGCATCGGCCGGGTCGATTGTGACAAACGGCAGGTGCCGCAGATCCTCTCGGTCGCCCAGGGGCGCGGGCTTCATCGCGTCGGCTTCCTCGATCACCGCATCGGGGAAATCGTCGGGAATGCCGTGTTGGTGGATCGCGATCAGCGACACGGCCCTCGGCGCTGAAGGATCGCCGAGCCGTTCGATGATCCGTGCCTTGGGCAGACCCATCCGGCCCTTGGGCCCGGCCTGCTCGGCCTCTACCAGTTCGCCGTCCTTCGCGCCCTGCGTCGCATCGGCGGCGACCAGCCATTCCTTTTCCGAGCCCTTGTCGATGGGCACGATCCGCCCGCCCTCCGTCGCCTTGCGGAAGATGCCGATGACCTTGTGGGGGTTCGCGCCGATCTTGCGGATCAGGCGCGCCTCATACTGGTAATCCTCACCCCGGACCTCGTTGACGCGGGCAAGGATGCGGTCGCCTTCGGCCACCGGCGCGTCAGCCTTGCGCGGGCTGAAGAGGACGCGTGGTTCCGGGCCTTCGCCTTGCCATTCCATTGCCTTGGCGAACTGGTCACCGTTGCGGTCGGGCGGCAGGATTGTGAGAATCGTGACAGGCGGCAGCTTATCGGGGTCGCGATAGGTCTTGCGGCGGCGCTCCAGCGTGCCTTCCGCCTCCAGCTCTTTCAGCAAGCGCTTCAGCTCGATCCGGTCGGCGCCTTTGATGCCGAAAGCCTTCGCGATATCACGTTTGGCGGTCAGGCCGGGATTGTCGGCGATCCAGTCGAGTATTTCGGTTTTGGAGGGGATACGAGCCATGTTGCCTCGCTAGCATGCCGGGAAAGCGCCGTCATGCGGAAAGCTACTCATGACGTTCAACGAAATGCGCAGGGTGTAACGCGGTCTTCTTGACCAGTTCAGGCGAAATAATCCCTGAGGATGCGGGAATAGATCGCCTTCAACTGGCCGATCTGCGCGACCTCAACCCGTTCGTCGACCTGATGCATGGTCTTGCCGACAAGACCGAATTCGACGACCGGGCAATGATCCTTGACGAAACGCGCGTCTGACGTGCCACCCGATGTTGAAAGTGCGGGGGTCACCCCGGTC
This sequence comes from Albidovulum aestuarii, assembly GCF_029961185.1. Lineage (GTDB taxonomy): Bacteria > Pseudomonadota > Alphaproteobacteria > Rhodobacterales > Rhodobacteraceae > Albidovulum > Albidovulum aestuarii. The sequence goes on from NZ_JASBQQ010000006.1 coordinate 182,417, forward strand.
TCGGCCTCAACCGAAACCGCCACCATTCGAACGAAATCACCCGGCGGTGTCAGGAAGCTTTCGCCGGAAACCTCCACGTCGAGGATGAAATTCACGCCCGTTTCCGCCTGAACTGCCAACGCATGCTCACGAAGCCGGGTAGCGAGGGTCTCCGACGTATGTGCGTCGTTGAAGCGAATGTTGACCCGGGCGATCGCACGGGCCGGGATAACATTGGTCGCAGTATTTCCGGTGTCGATCGTGGTGATGGCGAGGGTCGAGGCATCGAAATGTTCCGTCCCTTCATCCAGGGGCTCGGAGGCCAGCCGGTCCATCAGCCGCACCAGTGAGTGCAAGGGGTTCTTCGCGCGGTGCGGATAGGCCGAATGGCCCTGCACGCCTTCGGCGGTGAAGGTCACCGACATCGAGCCGCGTCGGCCGATTTTCATCATGTCGCCCATTCGCTCCGGGCAGGTCGGCTCCCCAACAAGGCAGACGGACATCGCCTCGCCCCGCTTTGCCATCCAGTCCAGAAGCGCGAGCGTCCCGTCTTTGCCCGGCCCTTCCTCGTCCCCGGTGATCGTCAGGACAATCGCTCCGTCGGGCGGTGTGTCGCGCACGAAATCCACGGCCGCCGCGACGAAAGCCGCGACCCCCGATTTCATATCGGTTGCTCCCCGGCCCCAGAGCCAGCCATCGCTGATCTCGCCCCCGAACGGATCGCACGTCCAGGCGGCGGCATCGCCCACTGGCACAACATCGGTATGACCATTGAAGCCAAAGGTCCGGTTTGCGCCTTGCCGACCCCACCGGGCAAAAAGGTTTGGCGTACCGTTCCTGTCAACCCGGTGACAGTCAAATCCGGCATCCGCCAGAAGCTTCTGCAACAGGACCAACGCCCCGCCTTCCTCGGGCGTAACCGACGGGCATCGGATGAGATCGGCGGTCAGTTGAACGGGGTCAATGTCGGTCGGCACGGGTGAATGCTCCTTCATATGTGCCCTAGCGATATCCCCTATGCTCCGGGCCTTCAATGCACCCGCTGTGATCCTGCTGCCACCTGATCTCTAATGGCATGAAACCGTTTCAGAAAAGGGATTCACAACTGCCCGCCTATCAGCCATAATGACCGCCACAACAAAGACCCGAGGCAGGGCAGACGCGACCGGGGCGGCAAACGCTCCGGACAGAGCAGGCAACCAGACCGGGACCAGCCCGCTTTTTTGCGTATGCCGATTTCGTGGGGCAGGAGGCAGGCATGAGGTCCGTGGAGCTGGCTGGATGAGCTGGCGCGCACTTCGCAACAACGACGGTACGATCCATACCCCCTGTTCGGGCGAGGTTCCCGGCTGCCTTGGCTGGGGCACGCTGGTGATGGAGATCAATCTCGCCGCGCTGGCCCGGTCGCGTACGCCACTGATCCGCCTCACGCCACGGCGCGAACCGGAACACATCTTTGCGCTGGAACGTACGCCGGATGGCCGACTGCAGCTCTTGCGGCGTCATGGCGGAGAGGTTGGGCATCTTTCGATCGGTCTCGGGCGTGAACCATCGATGGGTACGCTGCGGCTGTCCTATCACTGGGATCACCATCGCGGCGTCAGCCTCATGACGGCCGAGAACCTGTCGAAGGGCACCATTCGACAGCAGGAGGCGTCGCATGCGCTGCCGCTTCTCGATGAGGAGATCGCCGCGCTCTTTGGCGGCGGCGGGGACAGCCATCTGCATCCGGCGCTCGACTGGATCGGGCTGGCCGATCATTGGCAGATCGTCGGCCCGATGCCGGGTCTTGCGGCGAGCACGTTGGTTGAGACCGTGAACGGGTCCTGCCCCGTCGCGATGCTGCGGCCCGGCGACATGGTATTGACCGCCGATGATGGGTCGATGCCTGTACTTTGGCAGGGTCGCGTGTCGGTTCCGGCCATCGGCAGTTTCCGCCCGGTTCGCATTCTTGCGCCCTGTTTCGGACTTGCGCGCGACATGGTGGTTCTGCCGGGTCAGCGCCTTGCCCTGTCGGGCGCCGATGTCGAGTACCATTTCGGCGAGGAAGAGGTGCTGATCGAGGCGCGTCATCTGGCCAACGGCCAGACCGGGGTTTGGGAGCCCGAAGCCGAAGTGACCGCCTGCCACGGCGTGCTGTTCGATCGCCACGCCCTGATCCGCGCCGACGGGCTTTGGACGGAAAGCCTCTATTTGGGGCGCATCGCCCGCAATCCCGATCTCGCCCGGTCTATTGCGCCGGGTGCGCTGGTGGAAACCGGGAGTTTGCCGATCCATACCGGTCCTGCGCGGAGGGAGCTGATGGACTACGAGGCGCTCGCATTGATGCTGTCGATGCTGAACAGCCGCTCGGTGGTTGCGGCCTGATTCTCAATAGTCGTGGACATGTTCCAGACGCGCCTGGCCAGAGGTCAGCGTGCGGAGCGTCGGCCCAAGGTCGCTGACCGCGATCAGCAGCAGATGGCGGTAGTCATCGTGCCCCTGCCGCGCCATGGAGGCGAGTGCGCCGGGCCAGTCCGGATTGCCGGAAAGAACCGTCATCAATACGTCGTCATTGCCAGCGATTTCGACCATTTCCGCCCCACGCGATGCGAGGTTTTGCAGGATCAGCGTATAGGCGCGGTAGCGGTCGGTCTCGATCTCAACGCCCTCGGGCCGGGCACCGATCAGTGTGACGCCGGGCACCTCCGCCAACGTCTCGGGTGACAGCCCCTCGACAATGCTGCGCAGCCGCAGCTCATCGTGGCCGACGCCCTCAACCGCCGCCGCGATGACGCGGGCATAGGCCGCCTTCACCCGGTATTCGAGGCCAAGGGCGAAGGCCCGCTCGCGGTCGCGGAAGGCCGCAGTCCGTGCGGCATCCAACGCCGCCGCATCAGATGTGAAATCCCATCGATACCAGGGCACCTGACTGAGAAACGTCGCATAGTCTGACGCCTGCCGGGCGGAAAGCGTATCGAGCGGTGCATGGTCCGGCCCGCGCAGCCAGACCGCAAGCCGTCCGAGGGTTTCCTCATAGGCCGCCTTGGCCAGCATTTCGGCAGTGAAGCTGACGCCGATGGTATAGACCATCTGCTTGGTCTCGACCGGGAAGCCACCGTGATTGCCCGAGGCCGCCGACAGATCGCAAAGCGAGGACCAGAAGCCCCGGATCGAGGCGAGAAAGCCGAAATCCTGCGGATCGTCTTTGGCGATGACGGCGGCATAATCCTCATAGGCATGGACGATATGCCATTCCGGGTAGGTCAGAAGCGTCCGCGATTCCGGACGCTGCCAGTCCGGCGCGGTTATGATCGGGCTATACGTGTCAGCGACCGTCGTGCCGCGGCAGGCGGTTTCGATCCAGAGAACCGGGGCGAGGAGGACAAGCACCAGCAGCAAAACTGCCAGCAGCCCCCGTTTCAGCCAGCGCCAGAGGAACCGCATCAGGCCCGCCGGAACTTGAGGCCGGACAGGAACGCCACGCCACCCAGCACAATATGCGGCGTATTGGCCGCGATCTTGAAGCCGAACGAAAGGTCTTGCACGCCCCAGCGCCAGATACCGAGGTCAAGATATCCCGATCCCGTCGCGAGCCCGAGCAACCCGTCACCAAGATAGATCGCGCCGAAGGCGATGAGGTAGAAGACCGCCGCCCGCCGCGACAGGATCGCACCGAGGAAAGCCCAGAGGGCAGAGCCGAGATGCAGAAGGTCGTCAGCGATGTCGAGTTCGAAGACGCCGCAGATCAACCCCTGATCGTCCTTGAAACCGGGGATATAGTTCAGCCCCGCCACGAAGGCGAGGATCACGAAGTAGCCCAGCGCGATCTTCTGCGGCGTGGTCATCGGTTTCTTCAGCATGATCAGAGCATCCCCATATAACGGTCCCACAGCGCGTTCCGAAGCACCAGCCCCGGATCGGCCGCCCGTTTCGCCGCGACAAACTCATGCGAGCGGGCATACCCGGCGGTGAACTGGTCGGGCCGCGCATGGGGCCTGTAGGGCAGGTAATAGGTGCCGCCCAAGGCGATCACCCGGTCGATCAGTGCCTCGGTCATCCGCGCCATGTCTGCCTCGGCACGATTGGTCATTTCCTGACTGAAGAGCATCACGGCAGCGATACGAGGACCGGGCGCAAAGGCGAGAATGCTGTCGGTGTCAGGCTCCAGCCAGCGCAGGGTCACGTTCAGCAGTTCCTGATACGATCCCGGGATCACCTCGCGGCAGGCGGTCAGGAAATCGGCGAACCGCTCGGGCGGTACGAAATATTCGTGCAGGATGTCGGTGCGGTTTGGATCACGGTCATCAAGCGTGATGACCGGTTCGTTCAGCAGCGAATTGCGGGTGACCGCTCCGCCGCCGACCATCGGGCCAAGATCGGTTTCCGTCCACCAGCGCCAGCGTTTCACCCGTTCCCGCCCCAGCTGGGCGCGGAAGATGTGGCGCGACGCTTTCGAGATGAAGCCCGAGGTCGAGGCAGGCGGCAGGTCCGACTGGTCGGCAGACGGGCAGTAGGTGATCATCAGCGCGTCTTCGAAGAACCGTGCCCGGTCGACGTTCAGGCGGCCATAGGCCATGTTGACCGTGCCGTCTTTCACGGCGGCGGCGAAGGCCGACCCGAATGCCTCGCCCGGCATTTCCTGAAAGACCGGATCAAGGCGCAGGTTCGGCGCCATTTCGACCTCGAGCTCGGTGATCAGGCCGATGAGCCCATAGCCGCCCATCGCCGCGCGGAAGAGGTTTGCGTTCTCGTCGCGCGCGGCGCGGATCAGCGAGCCGTCGGGCCTCACCATCGTAACCGCACGCACAGTCGACCCCATCGGCCCCAAGGGCGCGGGCCAGCCATGGGCATTGACCGAGAATGTCGCGGCAACGCCGAAATCGTGGTTCGACTGCATGACCTTCGGCGAAAATCCGACAGGATCGAGTGCTGCAATGACCTCAGACCAGCGCGCCCCGGCATGGACGCGATAAACCCCCGATCCCGTGTCCGGCTCCACCATGGCATTGCGGAAGGTCACCGCATGGCCACCAATTGGGATCGCCTGTGCGCCCATCGAATGCCGCGCGGCACCGATATTGACCGGACGGCCCGCGGCGGCGGCTTCCTTCAACTCGGCGCGCAGTCGTGCCACCAGATCCTCACCCGGGTTCTCTTCCATCACCAGATGCCGGTGCACTGGTGTTTTCGAGAGAAGCGAGGCGTCGTTGAGTATCGTTTCGCCGCCCTTGGGGGCCATCACCCCGGCGCCCTCGAGCACTGGCAGGCGTGACGCGAGCTCCGTTGTCGCCCAGCCCCCCAAGGCCGCACCGCCCAGAAGCAGGGCACCGCGCCGCGTCAATCCCGCCATGATCTCCTCCCTCCGGGTCGGATCCTATTCAGAGGATGACTTGGGCCTTTGTAAGGCCGACGCACAGTCGGGTATTCCCCACCTGCGATCCGGTGTCAGAGGTCGAAGGTCGCGAAAACCGGCGCGTGATCCGAAGGCTGTTCCCAGCCCCGGACATGGCGCAGCACCCGGCTGCCATGCGCTGCATTGGAGATATCTGGCGTTGCCCAGACATGATCCAGCCTGCGGCCCTTGTCGGCCGCATCCCAGTCGGGCGAACGATAGGACCACCAGCTGTAGAGAAGCCCCTCGGGGATGTCCTTGCGGGTGACATCGACCCAGTTTCCTGCCTCCATCGCCTGACCGAGATGCTCCACCTCGATGGGCGTATGGCTGACGATTTTCAGAAGCTGCTTGTGCGACCAGACGTCGTCCTCGCGCGGTGCGATGTTCAGGTCGCCAACAAGGATCGACTTCTTCGGCTGGTCGGAATGCGCCCAGTCGCGCATCGCGGTAACATAGTCGAGCTTCTGGCCGAATTTCTCGTTCTGCGCGCGGTCCGGGATGTCGCCGCCGGCGGGTACGTAGAAATTATGGATGGTGACGCCGTTCTCCAACTGCCCGGCGATATGGCGGGCATGGCCGAGATCAACGAAATCATGGGCTGCCACTTCCTTCATCGGCAGTTTGGAGAAGATCGCGACGCCGTTATAGCCCTTCTGCCCACGTGCCACCATGTGGGTGTAGCCAAGTGCCTGAAACCCCTCGACCGGGATCTTCTCGACCGGCGATTTGCATTCCTGCAGACAGAGGATATCGGGCGCTTCCTCGCGCATCAGCTTCTGTACCAGCCCTTCGCGAAGACGGACGGAGTTGATGTTCCAGGTGGCGATGGTGAAGGGCATGCGGGTCTCCTCGTCTTGCGCCGCGCGACCTTAGCTGGCCCGGTGAGCGGCGGCAACGTGCCGGACGACAGGATCGTGACTTGAGCCTGCGGCACGTCCATGCAAGATCGGCGCCGATACCGATGTTGAAAGGATTGGCCATGCGTCTGCTGCTCTCCCTCGCTCTGTCCGCGCTCCTGGCGCTGCCCGCTGCCGCGCGACCGCTGACCGCGGCCGAGGGCGAAAGCCTTGGGAAGGCAGTTGACCTCTACCTCGCAGCCATCGGCAGGGGTGATGCGGTCAAGATCGTTGGCGCTTTGCCGCCGCGCATGCTCAATGTCTTTGCCGGGGCGACCGGGGTAGAGGCGGACAAGCTGACCGACACGCTCGTCGAACAGACCAAGGCGATGACAAAGGCCGCTAAATTCCGGGACCTGGCGGCGGGACGAACCGGCCTCAACGCCGAGGACGAGACGCTTGCGGACGGCAACCAGGCGACCTGGGTCCTCTTGCCGACGGCCTTCACGACCGAGAGCAAGGGTCAGAAGACCCGACATGAACAGCCGCTTCTGGCGCTGAACGAAGGTGGTGCATGGTATTTCCTGCGGATCGAGGGGCCGCAGAGCCAGCAGCTTGTTTCCATCGCCTATCCGTTTCTGGCCAAGGTGACGTTCCCGCCCGCAAAGGCCGCTGCCGTACAGTGACCGGCCGGGCACCCTGGAACTGACAAAACGTCCTGTCATTGATAGAACGAAAGGGTCGCTCTACCGGGAACGGACCTATGAAACGCTTTTTCCTTCTTTGTCTACTCGTTCCGCTTCCTGCTTCGGCGGATGTCTGGACATTCGAAACACCGTCGGAAAACATCCAGTGTTCGGTTGGTGAAGACGTAAACGCTTCTGACCTTTACTGCGTGATCATTGAACGCAACGGACCACCCGCGCTGCCCAGACCGTCTGATTGCGCCGAGGAATGGGGGCACAGCTTTTTCATGCAGGATCATGGTCCGGTACAGATGATTTGCGAGAATTTCAGCCGCAACAAGGACGCATTCGAACGGGCAGAATATGGCGTCACCGGAACATTCGGCGGGTTTCGGTGCGATTCGTCTACCAAGGGTCTGGAGTGCCGGAATCTCGATGGCCACGGCTTCTTTCTGTCGCGTGCACGGCAGTCGGTGTTCTGAGGGGCCGGTGCCCCGCACCAGTTGTCATTGAAAATGCTTACATTTCCGACGGACAAAAAAAGGCCGGGCACAAGGCCCGGCCAGTCCAACAGGGAGGATGCCGCATCATTACCCCGATGCGACCAAGGGATTCGATTGTCTCACGCAACTAAACGATAGCCACCGGATTCGGTCACAAGAAGGCGGGCGTTTGACGGATCTGGTTCTATTTTTTGTCTTAGCCGGTAGATGTGTGTTTCCAAAGTGTGCGTAGTCACACCGGCATTGTAGCCCCAGACCTCATGCAGAAGAACGTCGCGCGCCACTACGCCTTCGGTCGCGCGGTAGAGGAATTTAAGGATATTCGTCTCTTTCTCGGTAAGGCGAATCTTCCGGTCTTTTTCGTCGATCAGCATCTTCATCGCAGGCTTGAACGTATAGGGTCCAAGCTGGAAAATTGCGTCTTCCGACTGCTCGTGGGTGCGCAGCTGGGCGCGGATGCGGGCGAGCAGGACCGGGAACTTGAAGGGCTTGGTGATGTAGTCGTTGGCGCCCGCATCAAGGCCAAGGATCGTATCGGCATCGCCGTCATGGCCCGTCAGCATCAGGATCGGGCATTTCACGCCCTGCTTGCGCATCTTCTTGCAGAGTTCCCGCCCATCCGTATCGGGCAGGCCGACATCGAGGATGACCAGATCATAGATACCTTCCTTGACCTTCTCGATCGCGTCATGGCCATTCCCGGCCTCGAACACGTCGAAATCCTCGGTCGAAACCAGTTGCTCGGCCAGGGCCTCGCGCAGATCGTCCTCGTCATCGACGAGCAGGATTTTCTTCAGATTGGCCATAACCTTGTCTCCTTCTTCCCCCATCAGATGCGTGCGAGGGGGGCATTCGGCAAGTCACGCGCCCGCGATTTCACGCGCTCGTGTCGCAAGGGCGGGAAATGTTTCAATTTATGTCGCATCGGACTATCTAGGAGTGCAACTGACAGCGCGGAATGTAACATGCAGCTTGGCCCCGATATCGTCGAACGCCTGAACCGCGCCCGCGCCGATCTGCGCATGGGCGTGCCGGTGGTGCTGCGTGCGGGCGGCGATGCTGTGCTGGCGCTGGCCGCGGAGGCGCTGGTTCCGGCGCGGTTTGCGGCCCTTTCGGCGCTTGGGCCGACCATCATTGCGATCACGTCACGGCGGGCCGAGACGCTGAAGGCCCGCGCCTATGATGGCGATATCGCCAGGCTGACGGTGCCCGGCGATGCGACGCCGGCCTGGGTGACGGCCATCGCCGATCCGGCCGACGATTTGCGTTCGCCGATGAAGGGACCATTTCTATCGGTGCGCGAAGGCGATCCGACCCTTGCCCGCGCGGCGATTCAGTTGGCCAAATCCGCGCGACTTCTTCCCGCCGCGCTGCTCGTACCCGTACCCGATCCCGCCGGGATCGCCGCTGCTGAGGGCCTGACGCTCATCGATTGGGACAAGGCGGCCCCTGAGATCGCGCGTGCAAGTGCGCTGCATCCCGTTATCCATGCCCGTCTGCCAATGGAGGCGGCAGAGGCCGGGCGGCTGCATGTCTTCCGTCCTGAGGATGGCGGCGAGGAACACTACGCGATCGAAATCGGCCAGCCCCCGCGCGACAAGCCGGTTCTGGCGCGGCTGCATTCAGCCTGTTTCACCGGTGATTTGCTGGGCAGTCTGAAATGCGATTGCGGTCCGCAGCTACGGGCCGCCCTTGGCCAGATGGGGGCGGAAGGGGCTGGCGTTCTCCTCTACCTCAATCAGGAAGGCCGCGGCATTGGTCTTGCCAACAAGATGCGGGCCTATTCATTACAGGATCAGGGGTTCGACACGGTCGAGGCCAATCACCGGCTGGGTTTCGAGGATGACGAACGCGATTTCCGGCTTGGCGCGGCGCTTCTGAAGAAGATGGGTTTCGGCGCCGTCCGACTTCTGACCAACAACCCCGCCAAGATCCGCATGATGGAGGCGAACGGCATTACGGTTGCCGAACGCGTGCCCCTTAAGGTCGGCCGCACAAGGCATAACGAAGGTTACCTCGCCACCAAAGCGCGGAAGTCCGGCCACCTGTTATGAGTCCGTCCGACCTTGTCCTGACGCCGACCGGCCTGCGATTCATGGGCCGGACCTTCCCGGTCTCGATTGGTCGTGGTGGCATCAGCACCGACAAGCGCGAAGGAGACGGCGCAACCCCTGCCGGCATCCACCGGATCATCGGTCTTCTTTACCGCGCCGATCGGATTGCCGCGACTGCGCTGCCGCCCTGGGCCCGGCCGATCCATCTGGAGGACCGCTGGTGCGACCTCTCCGGCCATCCCGACTACAATCACCTGACCCGCAAACCCTTCGGCAAAAGCGCCGAACGCCTCCGCCGCGCCGATCCGCTTTACGATCTGATCCTGCCCTTGGACTGGAACTGGCCCGATGCGGTGCCCGGCAAGGGTTCGGCCATCTTCATCCACGGCTGGCGCCGACCGGGCTATCCGACGGCAGGTTGCCTTGCCTTTGCACGCGCCGACCTCTTCTTCATTGCCCGCCACGCGGCACCCGGTACGCGGGTCATCGTGGCACCTCGAGACTGACCCTTCGGCACCCCTTCCAAGCCCGGGACTGCGCGAAATTCGTGACGTCTGACCGGCGCGTGTCGGAATCCAATGAAAGGATGTCCGAAGCTGTCATAGCCCGATCGGGTACCGATGGGGCATTTAGCAAGCATGTAGCGCAGGGGACGACATGCACTATTCGGGCTTCAAGGTTATCAAAGAGGCGCTGACCGGCCACAAGGGCTGGAAACCAGCCTGGCGCGATCCGGAACCGCAGGACCGTTATGACATCGTCATCATCGGCGGCGGTGGGCACGGGCTTGCCACGGCCTATTATCTGGCCAAGGAATTCGGCAAGGCGCGCATCGCTGTGCTGGAGAAGGGCTGGATCGGCGGTGGCAATGTGGGCCGCAACACCACGATCATCCGGTCGAACTACCTTCTGGATGGCAACGAGCCCTTCTACGAGTTCTCAATGAAGCTCTGGGAAGGGCTGGAGCAGGATTTCAACTTCAACGCCATGGTCAGCCAGCGCGGGGTTCTGAACCTCTGCCACACGGATGCGCAGCGCGATGCCTACCGGCGGCGGGCCAATGCGATGCGGCTGAACGGCGTCGATTCCGAACTGCTGGATGCCGAGGGGGTGCGCAAGATGGTGCCCTTCCTCAATTTCGACAGCGCGCGCTTTCCGATCAAAGGCGGCCTTCTGCAGCCGCGCGGCGGCACGGTGCGTCATGATGCGGTGGCTTGGGGATACGCCCGTGGTGCCGATATGCGCGGTGTCGATATCATCCAGAACTGCGAGGTCACCGGTTTTCGCATCGAGAATGGCAAGGTCACGGGGGTCGAGACATCGCGCGGGTTCATCGGCGCGGGCAAGGTCGGTTGCGCGGTGGCGGGGTCTTCGGGCCGGGTCATGGCGATGGCGGGGATCAATCGCCTGCCGATCGAAAGCCATGTTTTGCAGGCCTTCGTCACCGAAGGGCTGAAGCCGGTCATTCCGGGCGTCATCACCTATGGGGCCGGGCACTTCTATGTCAGCCAGTCCGACAAGGGTGGCCTTGTCTTCGGCGGCGATATCGACGGCTATAACTCCTATGCCCAGCGCGGCAACCTGCCGGTGGTGGAGGATGTCTGCGAAGGCGGCATGAGCCTGATGCCGATGATCGGCCGTGCGCGTCTGTTGCGCATGTGGGGCGGGATCATGGACATGTCGATGGACGGCTCGCCGATCATCGACCGCACGGATACCGACGGTCTCTATTTCAACGGTGGCTGGTGTTACGGCGGCTTCAAGGCGACGCCTGCATCGGGCTGGTGCTTTGCCCATCTTCTGGCAACCGACACGCCGCACGACACCGCAAAAGCCTATCGTTTCGACCGGTTCCGCAAGGGGCTGATGATCGACGAAAAGGGTATGGGCGCGCAGCCCAACCTGCATTGATAGGGTCTGACAGATGATCATCAATCACCCACTTCTGGGTCCCCGCGACAGCCAGGAATTTACCTATCTCGGCGATGCGAGCCTGATCGACCGGCCCGACTGGCAGGCCGAGGACGCCGTGGACCGGTTCTATGACTATCTTTACGAACGTGAGAACCCGGCAGGCGAACACCGCGAATTGTGGTTCCACGAACAGGGCGACCGGTCCTGGCTCGTCGTGACCCGCAATACGCTCACGCATGAGATTACCAATGTCGAACTGGCCCGCGATGTGGCCCGGGCAAGGGGACGCGGCAAATGAGCCAGATCAACCGGATCAGCGGCGGTCAGATCGATCGCGCGAAATCGCTCAACTTCACCTTTGACGGCAAGAGCTATCAGGGCCATCCCGGCGATACGCTCGCCTCGGCGCTTCTGGCCAACGGCGTGCGGCTGATGGGGCGGTCGTTCAAATACCACCGCCCGCGCGGCCTGCTGAGCTCGGGCTCGGAAGAGCCGAACGCGCTGGTCGAACTGCGCACCGGCGCGCGGCAGGAACCAAACACGCGGGCCACCGTTGCCGAACTTTTCGACGGGCTGGAAGCCAAAAGCCAGAACCGCTGGCCGTCGCTCGCCTTCGACGCGATGGGGGTCAACGACAAGCTGTCGCCCTTCTTGGCCGCAGGCTTCTACTACAAGACCTTCATGTGGCCGAAAGCTTTTTGGGAAAAGCTCTACGAGCCGATCATTCGACGTGCCGCGGGCCTCGGCAGCCTGTCGATGGAGGTCGACCCGGATACCTATGACAAGGGCTTCCTGCATTGTGACCTTCTGATCATCGGCGCGGGGCCCGCAGGCCTTGCCGCCGCGCTGACGGCAGGCCGGGCAGGGGCCGACGTCATCCTCGCCGATGAGGATTTCGCACTGGGTGGGCGTCTCAATGCCGAGACCTTCACCCTCGGCGACGCTTCCGGCGCGGACTGGGCCTCGGCCACGGTGGCCGAACTCGCCAACCTGCCCAATGTGCGGCTGATGCCACGCACCACGATTCTCGGCGCCTTCGATCACGGGATCTATGGCGCGTTGGAGCGGGTGTCGGATCATGTCGCTGTGCCCGCCAGCGGCAAACCGCGCCAGACTCTTTGGCGGATCTATACCAAACGCAGCCTGCTGTGTGCAGGCGCGACCGAACGGCCCATCGCCTTCGACAACAATGACCGTCCCGGTATCATGCTGGCCGGATCGCTGCGGGCCTTTGCCAACCGCTGGGCCGCCGTTCCCGACCGGCAAGTCGCGATCTTCACCAACAATGATGACGGCCACCGCACGGCGACCGACCTTCTGGCCAAGGGCGTCCGCGTGGCTGCGGTTATTGATACGCGCGCCGACGCGCCGCGCATGGCGGATTGCGAGCTTCTGGCCGGGGCCGAGGTCATCGACTGCAAGGGGCGGCTGGGCCTGACGTCGATCACGGTGCGTTTGGCTGGTGGCCAGACGCGGCAGATCGCCTGTGGTGCGCTGGGCGTGTCTGGCGGCTGGAACCCGAATGTGCATCTGACCTGTCACCAGCGCGGCATCCCGGTCTGGAACGAGGCGCTGGCCGCCTTCGTTCCCGGCACGAACCCGGTGGGCATGAGCGTTGCCGGGGCTGCGAATGGCACATTCTCGACCGCCGCAGCCCTTGCCACCGGTGCCGAGGGTGCCGTCCGGTCGCTGGCTGATCTGGGGTTCAAGGCGAAGGCAGCCGACCTGCCGCCGGCCGAGGATGCGCCGGTCAACCTGTCGCCCTTCTGGTACGTGAAAGGCGCGAGCCGAGCCTGGATCGACCAGCAGAACGATGTGACCGTGAAGGACGTGAAGCTCGCCCATCAGGAAGGCTATCGTTCAGTCGAGCATCTGAAGCGTTACACCACGCTCGGCATGGCGACTGATCAGGGCAAGACTGCGAATATGGGCGGGCTTGCGATCATGGCCGAGATGACGGGAAAATCGATCCCGGAAACCGGCACCACGATCTTCCGTCCGCCCTACACGCCCGTGCCCATCGCGGCATTCGCGGGCCGCTCGGCGGGAGCCGATTTCCGCCCCGTGCGGCTGACGCCCAGCCATGTATGGGCCGCCGAACAGGGCGCGGTCTTTGTTGAAGTCGGCATGTGGAAACGTGCCCAGTGGTTCCCTAAGCCTGGCGAAACCCACTGGCGCCAATCGGTTGACCGCGAGGTTCTGGCAACGCGGCAATCGGTCGGCATCTGCGATGTGACGACGCTCGGCAAGATCGACGTGCAGGGCACCGATGCGGCCGAATTCCTCAACCGCATCTACGCCAACGCCTTCGGCAAGCTCGCCGTCGGCAAGGTCCGTTACGGGCTGATGCTGCGCGAGGACGGGATGGTCATGGATGACGGCACCACCGCCCGTCTGGCCGAGGATCATTTCGTCACCACGACCACGACCGCGAATGCCGTCAGCGTCTACCGCCACATGGAGTTCTGCCGTCAATGCCTCTGGCCCGATCTCGACGTGCAGATCATCTCAACGACCGAGGCCTGGGCGCAGTTATCGGTCGCGGGCCCGAATGCCCGCAAGCTTCTGCAGAAGATCGTCGATGCCGAGCATGACATCTCGAACGAGGCCTTCCCCTACATGGCCTGCGGCGAGATCACGGTTTGCGGCGGTCTCCGCGCGCGGCTCTTCCGCATCTCGTTCTCGGGCGAACTTGCCTATGAAATTGCCGTGCCGACGCGCTACGGCGACGGTCTGATCCGGGCGATGGTGGAGGCGGGCCGCGAGTTCGACGCGGTGGTTTACGGGACCGAGGCGCTGGGCGTCATGCGGATCGAAAAAGGACACGCAGCGGGCAATGAGCTGAACGGCACGACGACGGCGCTGAACCTCGGCATGGGCGGAATGGTGTCGAAAAAGAAGGACTCGATCGGCTCCACGCTCTCCGAACGCGAGGGGCTGACCCGCGACGACGCGCTGAACCTCGTGGGTTTCCGCCCCGTCGACCGCAGCCGGGCTTTCGTTGCCGGATCGCATTTCATCAACAAGGGCGATGCGGCCAATGCCGCCAACGATCAGGGCTACATGACTTCGGTCGCCTATTCGCCGAATCTCGGACATACGGTCGGGCTCGGCTTTCTCAAGAACGGTGCAAACCGCAAGGGAGAGATCCTGCGCGCGGTGAACCCGGTCGCCAATGAAGAGGTCGAAGTCGAAGTGGTCAGCGCCCATTTCGTCGACCCGGAAGGAGAACGTCTCCGTGCATAATCTGGCAGCCATCACGCCGCTTGGCGGCGCAAACGCCCGCGAGGACCGCATCGGCGGCATCACCATCGCCGAGAAACCGGATCGTGCCATGGCGTCTCTCGCCACCCGGATGGGTCGCGACGGCGATGTCGCGAAGGCAGCGAAAAAGCTCTTTGGCTTCGCCCTGCCGGAACCCGGACGGATGGAGTCCAAAGGTGACTGGGCCGCATTCTGGACCGGTCCCGGTCAATGGATGGTGACTGCGCCCTTCGTCAGCCACGAGGATATCGCCCCGATCGTCAAGGCTGGCCTCGGCGATGCCGCCTCGATCACCGAACAGACCGATGGCTGGGCGCAATTCGACGTGGATGGATCTGATGTGGTTGATATGCTGGAACGTCTCTGTCCGGTCCCGTCCCGCCGTATGAAGGCGGGCGATGCCACACGAACCTCCATCGAGCATCTCGGCTGTTTCGTCCTTTGCCGGGTAACTGGTGAATCTTTCACCGTGATCTGCCCGAGGTCTTCAGCGGCATCAATGCATCACGCGCTTTCCGTAGCGGCCCGAAGTATCGCCTGAGCACCTATATCGTCGGCAAGGGACGGCCTTCTTCCACCCGAAGGCGGTTGATCTGGGCGCGGTCCTCATTCGGGCTGACGCCGAATTCCTGCCTGTAATGGCGTAGCAGGGGTACGACGGTTTCATAGCCGACGGCCAATGCGATATGCGTCAGGTTCTGTTTGGAAAACAGAACCAGTTGCCGCGCGGCCTTCATACGCAGCGAGCGATAGTAGTGGGACGGACTTTGCCCGGTCGCCTTTTTGAACTGTCTTTCAAGCTGCCGTGTCGAAACCCCGGCCTCGCGCGCGACATCCTCGATGCCGACCGGCTCCGAGATTCTCGACGAGAGGATTTCAACGGCTTTTGCGACCGAGCCTGGCAGGGAATCCTCAGTGCTGTCACGGCGATAGGTCGGTATTTTCTGGCGCACACCCCGACCGCGGACGAGGGGGTGTTGAAACCAGCACGCGACCTCTGTTGCTGCCTCACTTCCCAGTCGTTCCTCGATGAAATATAACATCAGATCAAAGGCAGCGGCGGCACCCGACACCGTGTACCGGTTGCGATCGAAGACGATGACATCGTCCCGCATCGCGATGGCCGGAAACTCCGCAGCGAACGCTGCTTCGTAGCACCAGTGAACCGAACATTCATGGTCATCCAAGAGACCCGCGCGGGCCAGTGGGAAGACGCCGCCGCTGACTCCACCCATCGCCACGCCGTGCCGCGCGAGCCGACGCAATTTCCCTTCCGCAGTTTTCCGGTCGGCGAAGTTCGTTGCCGGACCGCTGAGCAGGAACAGATAATCGATGCCGTCCGCTTCGGCCAGGGAATAACCGGGATCAAAGCCGACGGCCGCGCTCGATTCCACCCGTTCGCCATTCTCGGAGAGGATTCTCCATGCAAAGGCCTGGTGCCCGACGATCTCGTTCGCGGCCCGCAGCGGTTCGATCATTGACGTCAGGCACGACATCGGAAAACCCGGGAAGACGAGCAGGCCGACGGTCGTGACGTGTTGAATTTGCTTCATAGGATTTATACTATCAGGAAACACGCCGGATCATTGGGGATTTTGTCAACCAGGACGGCGACACGCTATCGAAGTGGTCGGCGGCGCGTTCTGAAGGACAGGCAGAGATGATTTTGCGAGGCGGGATATGAGTGCGGCACTTTTGGATCAGGACCCCCACCGTGTACGGGAAGAGCGTGAGAATATTCTGGAAGTGGCTATTGGCCGCGAAGTCAGGGCGTTTCGTCATCAGGCTGGCATAACCGTGGCTGAGTTGTCCAAGCGTACCGGGCTGTCGGTCGGAATGCTTTCCAAGATCGAAAATGGCAACACGTCGCCGTCCCTGTCCACGCTTCAGGCATTGGCTCATGCAATGAGCGTGCCAATCACTGCATTCTTCCGTCAGTTTGAAGATGTGCATCATGCTATTCATACCAAATCTGGCGAAGGCGTCGAGATCGAACGGCGCGGCACACGGGCCGGACACCAGTACAACCTACTCGGCCATCTCGGGTCAAACTCGACTGGCGTGATCGTGGAGCCCTACCTCATCACGCTCAGTTCCGACGCTGATGTCTTTCCCACTTTCCAGCATGAAGGCATCGAGATGCTGTACATGCTCGAAGGAGAGGTCGATTATCGGCACGGAAAGCACGTTTATCCGCTTAAACCGGGCGATACGCTGTTTTTCGATGCCGATGCACCGCACGGTCCGGAGGTTCTGGTCAAACTGCCTGCACGGTACCTTTCGATCATCTCCTACTCGCCCGGTAAATAGCGGTCAGTCCGGCCAAACGCCGGGCGAGGTCGGTGAGCCGTCGTCGAATTTCGACAGATAGTCGACGATTATCGGCCGGTTGCGGATGAACCCCTTATAGGTTGCAAGTTCTTCGGGCAGATCGCGGATCACCCGGTGCAGGCGGCGGCCCCATTTCGGCACGGTCACGAGGTCTTCCAGCCGGATCAGGTAGCAGCGGATCGGGAAGACCAGCGCGTTCGAGCGCGGCAGGCGGAAGAAGGTCTGCAACTCGACCCGCAGATGCTGTTTTTCACCGCAGTTCTCCGGCGTCAGCGTGGTCTTCTGGATACCCCATTTGTGATAGTTCTCAGGGCTCGTATCCAGCAGCGGGTTGACCGTCATGGTCCAGTTCAGCCGCCGCGCGGGCGCGCCTTGCTGGATGTTGAGAAGGAATTTCAGCGCCCGTTTGAACACACCCATTTCATGGGCGAGCGGCACTGGCGCGTGCCATTCGAAAAAGTTCATGCCGATGTCGAAATCGAGCGACCAGTCGGCCTGCGTCGTCACCATACCGGCATCCATCCACAGATTGTCGTCGCGCTGATCCAGCACCGCGAAATCACCCTGGGTCTGGCGGGTGATGTATTCCATCGGCCCGTAGGGCAGCGTGGTTTCGTCCATGAAGACGAATTTCTGGTCAATGCCCATGGGCTTGTTGATCCAGTGCCAGTTGTTGCCATCGCGGTGAAGTTCGAAGAGGTCCGGGTAGTCCTCAGACTTCGCGACCATGATCAGTTCCAGCAGGTCCCAGCCCGCCAGCGTCATATGCGGCAGCGACTGGCAGCGCAAAGGGTCTTCGGCCAGAACGATGGCCCGGTCTTTCATCTCCGAGACATAGTGTTCGTCGACATCGAAACGGTTTTCATAGACCGAGCCTTCGCGCCCGCCCTTATGCGGTTCCATGTTCACCGAATACATGTAGCTGTCTTCGTGGAACGGGAACGGAAAGCGCCGGATCGCCCATTCGGAATTGCGGAACGTGTAGGTGTCGCGGAACGTCTCGTCGCGGAATTGGATGCTCATTTCCCAGTCTCCTAGCGGTCCAGGACCAGTTTCTTGCCCTCGAAGCGGCTGACGCAGGGCATGATCTTGCCGCAGCCCTTGCGCTGGTCGTCCTCCAGCCAGTGGTCGCGGTGAATGAAGGTGCCGTCATGTTCCAGCACATCGGTTTCGCACTGCCCGCAGGCACCGCCACGGCAGAGATAAGGCGCATCGACGCCCGCCGCCTCAATGGCTTCCAGCAGGCTTTGATGTTCGCCGACTTTCACGGTCTTTTTCGACTGGGCGAGATAGACCTCGAACGGCTTGCCTGATTGCGGGGCGAGGAATTCCTCGGAATGCACGGCCTCATCCGGCCAGCCCAAACGCCTGGCGGTATCCAGCACCCAGTTGATCATGCCCTTCGGACCACAGACATAGACATGCGTGCCCAAGGGCTGGCCGTCCAGCAGATGCTCAAGGTCGATCGCCTGCTTCTGGTCGTCGTAATAGATATGGACGTGTTCGGGGTGCTTTTCGGTCAGCTCATCGATATAGGACCCCAGCGCCTTCGTCCGCACCGAATAATGCAACTCAAACCGACCGTTCATCGCCGAAAGCTGCTTGATCTGGGCCAGGAACGGCGTGATGCCGATACCGCCCGCCAGCATCAGATGCTTTTTCGCACGCAGGTCGAGCGAGAAGAGGTTGACCGGATAGCTCAGCACCATCTTGTCGCCGGGCTTCACGTTCCGGTGCATGAAAAGTGACCCACCCCGCCCCTGATCGTCGCGCCGGACCGAGATCGTATAGGCGCTCTGGTCGCGCGGGTCGGACATCAGCGAATAGGGGTTCAAGCGGGTGATATCGCCGTCCTTCATCTCGACGACGGTATGGGCGCCGCCCGAGAAGGTCGGCAGCGGCCCGCCATCGGTGCGGACAAAGCGGAAGCGTTTCACCAGGTCGTTGACCTCGACCACATCGGTGACGGTCACGGCGATCTTTTCGGTTCCGGCGCTCATTTGTACAGCTCCACCGGTTCGGGCACCTCGCCGGGATCCTCGGCGTCGATGCAGACGCCCTGAAACGCGGCCAGACGGCGGGAATAATGATCGCGGACGAAGAGGTTCAGCCCGCAATGCGAACAGACGAAGGGATCGGTCATCACGTCTTCGGTGATGCCCTTGCAGTGGACGCATTGCATGCGCCGCGCGACGGATCCGCGATGTTCGGTCTGGATCGCCGAATGTGGGATCCCGGCGCTGACGGCTTCCTGCATCGCCTGACCCATCAGGCCCTCGGTCCCCG
Organism: Albidovulum aestuarii; assembly: GCF_029961185.1. Taxonomy (GTDB): domain Bacteria; phylum Pseudomonadota; class Alphaproteobacteria; order Rhodobacterales; family Rhodobacteraceae; genus Albidovulum; species Albidovulum aestuarii. The sequence continues at coordinate 201,647 of NZ_JASBQQ010000006.1, forward strand.
CAAGGTAAATCTGCAAGCCCATATGTGCGTCCGAAAGAATGCGCTGGAAGCGTTGGACGGAGGAACCATAACTTGGGCTAATGTGCAGGATCGCGGGTTTCAGCGCGGCGAGCTGGTCGGAATATTTTGTGCCTGTTCCCTTGGGGATGTAGATCACATGCGCCTTGGCCATCACGCCAGGATCGGCCTTTGCCAGATCCAGTAGTGCCTCTGCCCCCTCGGCATCGGCGATCATCAGATGTGACTTGCCGGGTCGCGGTTCCAGCGTTCCGTAGACGGGCCTACTGGTAATCGAATCAGGAAAATTGAACTTGGACATATCGCGGATGTCTTCCTGTCTTGCGTCGTCATGGAGAAAGGGGCCACGAAGGGCAGCCCCTTTCGTTCGAAGTCAGCCCTTGACGGTACGGCGCTTCTTTTCGACGTCGTAGAACGGCATCGAATGGGTCGTGGCCGCGATCTCGCCATGTGTGTCGCAGCGGACGGTCAGCTTTGTGCCGTTGTTGGCGCAGTCCACGGGTACCCGTGCGATGGCGATATTGTGCTTATTGAGCGAAGAATACATCGCCTGCGTGACGACGCCGACCTGCTTGTCGCCTCGGAAGACCGGCGCGCCATTGCCCGGCGCACCGGTACCGTCGAGCTTCAGCCCCCAGATCTTGAAGCGTTCCTTGCCTTTCAGCCGGTAATGCTCCTCCGCGCCCCGGAAGCCGGTCTTGCCCGGCGAGACGGTGAAGTCGAGCCCAAGTTCCCACAGCGTATCGCCGGGGCCCTCATCCTCGAACGGATACATCTCGGAATTGTCGTAGGGGAAGAACAGAAGGTAGCTTTCGGTCCTGAGAAGGTCGAGCGTCGTGAAGCGGCAGGGGATGATCCCCATCGACGCGCCTTCCTCCAGGATGCGGTCCCAGATCGTCGGGGCGTCCTGCCCCCGGCAGAAAAGCTCATATCCACGCTCGCCGGTATAGCCGGTGCGTGAGATCATGACCGGGAAGCCGAACAGAGAAGTCTGCATATGGCTGAAGTAGTTGAGGTTACGAATGCCCTCGACATGCTTTTGCAGATAGTCCACCGCCAACGGCCCCTGCAACGAAAGGTCGTGCAGGTTGTCATCGAAGCGGATGGAGACATCGCGGCCGGTCGCGGCCATGGTCAGTTGCTCATGCGCGCTGCCTGAACCGTGAACGACCATCCAGCTGTTGGGACCCATCCGGTAGATGACGCAATCGTCGACAAACTTGCCTGCGTCATTCAGCATCGTGGCATAGACTGACCGGCCCGGCATGATCTTTTCAACATTGCGAGTCGTCGCGCGGTCGATGACGTGGCTGGCGGCGGGACCGGTGATGTGCACCTTCTTCAGGCCCGAGACATCCATCAGGCCTGCCTTGGTGCGGATCGCCAGATATTCCTGTTCCGGGTCACCCTTGCTGTAGGACCACGCCGTACCCATTCCACTCCAGTCCTCAAGGTCCGAGCCGAGCGCGCGGTGACGGTCGGCAAGCGCCGAAAACCTCCATGATGCTGTCATTTGTATCTCCCTGATGCGTCTTCAGATTGTGGATGCCAGTTCTCGGTGTGACCTGGCTTTTCGTCGGTATTCTGTCGCGAATCCCCCGTTTGGCAGCGAAGAATTTTGCCGGGCGATGGCCCGAATTCTTGAAGGCAAGCGCTCTTTGAAAGGCAGGATGGCTGTATCCCATGCGCCCAGTCAAGAAAAAAAGTTTCCCACGAGGATATCTACATTCTCAGACACAACAGCCCTGCACATTGTTGTGCAATCCTCTTTGAACCCAACGGGGAAGTGCTGAAAATTTCATCAAAGGAATAATTGTTGACTTGATTGCCCGCCTGCATGTTCAATGTCCGGAAACAATAACCACTGCAGCGAACGGGGAGAATGAAAGTGGACGGAAATCTAAACGCACTGACGACAGTGTTCACCGAGTTCTATTACTGGGTAACTGTCGTATTCATGTTTCTCATCCATGTGGGCTTCTGCATGTATGAGGTCGGCGCGAGCCGCCGGCGTAACCATATGCACACGCTGATGAAGAACGTGATGATCATTCCCTTGGTCACGGTCACATTCTTCTTCTTTGGCTGGTGGATCTATTGGGCCTTCCCCAATGCCTTCCCAGGCATGGGCGGTATCGGATGGGAGGCCGGCGCCCCCTATGCACCGTGGTCCGAAAACATGGGCACCCATCTTGGCGACCGTATCACCGGCGTCTTCTGGGCAGCCTTCCTGCTGTTTTCCTGGACTGCGGCCTCCATCGTCTCGGGTTCGGTGATCGAGCGCATCCGCTCCAGCGCCCTTTGGCTGCATGCGGTGATGATCGGTTCGGTCTGGTGGATCATCGACGCCGCCTGGGGCTGGCACTGGGACGGCTGGATGGTCAAGGTTCTGGGCTATCACGATGCCTATGCATCCGGCGTCATCCATGCCATCGCGGGCGGCTATGCGCTGGGCGTGATCATGGTACTGGGGCCGCGGATCGGCAAGTTCGCCGCCGACGGTACACCGCGCGATATCCCGCCGCATAACCCGTGGATGCTGACCATCGGTCTCTTCCTGATCTATACCGGGTTCTGGGGCTTCTACGCGGCCTGCAACGTGCCGATCATTGCGCCTGAAGTGATCGATGGCCAGATCGTCGGGACTACCTGGACGGCGACGAACATCTATCTGGCACCGACGACATTGTCGGCCATCACCTTCAACTTCCTGATGTCCTTGTCGGGCGGATTGATGGCAGCCTATATCGTATCCAAAGGCGATGCGTTCTGGACCTTCTCGGGCGGTCTTGCAGGGGTCATCACGGCGTCGGCCGGGAATGACCTTTACCACCCGATCCAGGCCATGCTTGTTGGCGCGGTCGGTGTCGTGATCGTCTACAAGCTGCACTACTGGGTTGAGCGCAAGTTCAAGCTGGACGATGCAGTGGGCGCGGTCGCGGTGCACGGTTATTCCGGCGTCATCGGCCTGATCCTTGCGGGCTTCCTTCTTTGGGGCGCGCCGTCCTCACCCTATGAAGGGTATGCGACGATCAATCCGATCGGCAACACCATTGGCGCGGCGATCATGTTCGGCCTTCTGGGCTTCCTGCCCGGCTGGGTTCTGGCCAAGATGCAGGCCGCCGCAGGCGTGCTGCGCATCCCCGAAGAGGTGGAACTGCAAGGTCTCGATTACGCCGAGCATCACGCCTACGAGGATGCCGTGCACACGATCATCGAGGCCGACAAGGCGCATCTTGCGTCCCGCGTCAAAGCATAAGGAGAGCGCATCATGTCTACGATTGGTTACGATAGCTGGGCAGTGGATCTTGCCGAGGTTGGCGCGGTCTATCCCTTCCAGGGCACTGAAACGTTCATGTTTATCCTAGGTCTGGTGTTCTGGATTGGCTGGCATCGCGTTCAGTATGTCCGCGAAGGCAAGCACTTGGATGAAGCCCGCAAGATGGGCGATGCCGAGAAGGTTGCTAAAATGTTGGAACGGTACTGACCGTTCCCTTTCCGGGCGGGTTCACAGCCCGCCCGGATATTCTGACGTGAATATTTGTTTCTTCATAGTTGATAGGCTGAAAACTTCCTGCTAGCTTTTCGAGGCACTCAGAAGGGAATCAAAACATGTGCGGAATCGTCGGATTATTCCTCAAAGACAAAGCACTTGAACCGCAGCTCGGCGCGCTTCTCACCGATATGCTGATCACGATGACGGATCGTGGGCCGGACAGTGCCGGGATCGCGATTTACGGCACGGATGCGGACGGGAATTCCAAGCTGACGGTGCAGTCGCCGAACCCGGACGCGGATTTCAAAGGGCTGGCCGCTGAGCTTGGGAAAGCCATCGGCACCAAGGTCGCGCAGCGCGACAAGGACACCCATACGGTTCTAGAGATGCCCGCCGAAAAGATTGCCGAGGCGCGCGAGGCGCTGAAGACGCTTCGCCCCGACACGCGGGTGATGAGCACCGGCGATACGATGGAGATTTATAAGGAGGTCGGCCTGCCCAAGGATGTGGCCTCCCGCTTCGACGTCGCGAAGATGAGCGGCACGCATGGCATCGGCCATACCCGCATGGCGACCGAATCCGCCGTCACTACGATGGGCGCGCATCCCTTTTCCACCGGGTCGGATCAGTGCCTTGTCCATAACGGTTCGCTCTCCAACCATAACAGTCTACGCCGTCAGCTTGCCCGCGAGGGCATCCTGACCGAGACGATGAACGACACCGAAGTCGGCGCCGCCTACCTGACATGGAAGATGCGCGAAGGTGCCACGCTGGGCGAGGCGCTGGAAAGCAGCCTCGACGATCTCGACGGGTTCTTCACCTTCGTCGTCGGCACCAAGGACGGGTTCGGCGTGGTGCGCGATCCCATCGCCTGCAAACCGGCCGTCATGGCCGAGACCGATCAATATGTCGCCTTCGGCTCGGAATACCGGGCGCTGGTGAACCTTCCCGGCATCGAGACCGCAAGGGTCTGGGAGCCGGAGCCCGCAACCGTATATTTCTGGAACCACTGAACATGCAGACAATCGACCTTGAGGCCACGGGGCTGCGCGATCTTAACGCAACGCTTCAGGCGCAGAGCGCCGATACCAACCAGACCGCCTGGGAAATCGTCAATGCAAAGGGCAGCCATGCGCTGGCCGTCGGGCTGGATGCACCGATCGACGTAACCGTGAAAGGCTCCACCGGCTACTACTGCGGTGGCATGAACAAGCAGGCGACGATCCGCATCCACGGCTCGGCGGGGCCAGGCGTGGCCGAGAACATGATGTCCGGCACCGTGATCATCGAAGGTGACGCCAGCCAATATGCAGGGGCCACCGGGCATGGCGGCCTCCTGGTGATCAAGGGCAACGCCTCATCCCGCTGTGGCATATCGATGAAGGGCATCGACATCGTCGTGCAGGGAAATATCGGACATATGTCGGCCTTCATGGCGCAATCCGGCAACCTTGTCGTCTGCGGCAATGCTGGCGATGCTTTGGGCGACTCGCTCTACGAGGCGCGGCTTTTCGTGCGTGGCACCGTAAAAAGCCTTGGCGCCGATTGCATCGAAAAAGAGATGCGGCCCGAACATCTGGAGATTCTGCGCGACCTGCTCGATCGTGCCGGGATCGATGCAAAGCCTGAAGAGTTCAAGCGCTACGGCTCGGCCCGCAAGCTTTACAACTTCGACGTCGACAACGCGTCGGCCTACTAAGGACATGGCAATGAAAGATAAAATTGATCGCAAGATCCCACAGACGGTGCCGCGCCAGTCCTGGACCTTCTCGAACGAAATCAACTCCGAAATCCGCCGTGCGGCAGCGACGGGTATCTACGATATCAGGGGCGGTGGCGCGAAACGGCGGGTGCCGCATTTCGACGACCTGCTGTTTCTCGGGGCCTCGATCAGCCGCTATCCGCTGGAAGGCTACCGCGAGAAATGCGGAACGAATGTGACGCTGGGCACGAGGTTCGCACAGAACCCGATTGAGCTTGATATCCCGGTGACCATCGCGGGTATGTCATTCGGTGCGCTTTCTGGCCCGGCCAAAGAGGCTTTGGGCAGAGGCGCGTCGGCGGCGGGTACATCCACGACGACCGGCGATGGCGGCATGACGCCCGAGGAACGTGGGCATTCCTCGAAACTCGTCTATCAATATCTGCCTTCGCGCTACGGGATGAACCCTGACGATCTTCGTAAGGCCGACGCGATTGAGGTCGTGGTCGGTCAGGGCGCGAAACCCGGTGGCGGGGGTATGTTGCTGGGCCAGAAAATCTCCGATCGGGTCGCGCAGATGCGCAACCTGCCGAAAGGGATCGACCAGCGGTCGGCTTGTCGGCATCCGGACTGGACCGGACCGGATGATCTGGAAATCAAGATCCTTGAACTGCGTGAGATCACCGGCTGGAAAGTGCCCGTCTATATCAAGATCGGCGGCACGCGACCCTACTACGATACCGCGCTTGCGGTGAAGGCCGGGGCCGATGTCGTGGTGCTGGACGGGATGCAGGGCGGTACGGCGGCGACGCAGGACGTCTTCATCGAACATGTCGGCCTGCCGATCCTCGCTTGTATCCACGGCGCGGTGAAGGCGCTGCAGGACCTTGGCATGCACCGCAAGGTGCAGCTCATTGTCTCGGGCGGTATCCGTACCGGGGCTGATGTGGCGAAGGCCATGGCTTTGGGCGCGGACGCGGTGGCCATCGGCACGGCTGCACTGATCGCGCTTGGCGACAACGACCCGCACTGGGAAGAGGAATACCGCAAGCTTGGCACCACTACCGGCGCCTATGACGACTGGCACGAAGGCAAGGACCCGGCGGGCATCACCACGCAGGACCCTGAACTGATGGCCCGCTTCGACCCGATCGAAGGCGGTCGGCGGCTGAAGAACTACCTGAAGGTGCTGACACTTGAGGCGCAGACTATCGCGCGGGCCTGTGGCAAGAACCATCTGCACAATCTGGAGCCGGAAGACCTTTGCGCCATCACGATGGAGGCGGCGGCAATGGCCCGTGTCCCCCTTGCCGGGACCGACTGGTACCCCGGAAAAGGCGGTTTCTGAACGATTCGAATTGCGGGCGCGATCCACAAGGGTCGCGCCCTTCACAAATCAAAAACAGGGAAAGGAAAAGCAGACCATGGCGACAGATCTGGCGGCTTTTGCAAAAAAGAACGGCGTAAAATACTTCATGATTTCCTACACTGACCTCTTCGGCGGCCAGCGCGCCAAGCTGGTCCCTGCCGAGGCGATCGCGGACATGCAGAAGGACGGCGCCGGCTTTGCCGGCTTTGCCACATGGCTCGATCTGACGCCGGCCCATCCCGACATGCTCGCCGTTCCCGACCCGGAATCGGTCATCCAGTTGCCTTGGAAGCCCGAGGTCGCCTGGCTCGCTTCGAACTGCATCATGGAGGACAAGGAGGTCAATCAGGCGCCACGCAATGTGCTGCGCAAGCTGATTTCCGAGGCCGCCGAGGAAGGCATGCATGTCAAGACCGGGGTAGAGGCGGAGTTCTTCCTCCTGACCCCTGACGGAGAACAAATCTCCGATCCCTACGACACGGCAGCAAAGCCCTGCTACGACCAGCAGGCGGTGATGCGCCGCTACGACGTGATCAAGGAGATCTGCGACTATATGCTCCAGCTTGGCTGGGGCCCTTATCAGAACGACCACGAGGATGCGAATGGCCAGTTCGAGATGAACTGGGAATTCGACGATGTGATGGCCACGGCGGACAAGCATTCGTTCTTCAAGTTCATGACCAAGTCGGTCGCGGAAAAGCACGGGCTGCGCGCAACCTTTATGCCGAAACCCATCAAGGGGCTGACCGGCAATGGCTGCCACGTCCATATCTCGGTCTGGGACAAGGCGGGCAAGACCAACGTCTTTGCCGACAAGTCGAAGGAACTTGGCCTGTCGGACAAGGGCCGCAACTTCCTTGGCGGGATCATGAAACACGCCTCGGCACTTGCCGCGATCACCAATCCGACGGTGAACAGCTATAAGCGGATCAACGCGCCACGGACGATTTCCGGGGCGACATGGGCGCCGAACACCGTGACCTGGACGGGCAACAACCGCACCCATATGGTGCGGGTCCCGGGGCCCGGACGGTTCGAGCTGCGCCTGCCCGACGGGGCGGCAAACCCCTATTTGCTTCAGGCGGTCATCATTGCCGCCGGTCTCGACGGCGTGCGCAGCAAAGCCGATCCGGGCAAGCGTTGGGACATCGACATGTATGCCGAGGGACACAAGGTGAAAGGCGCGCCGAAGCTGCCATTGAACCTTCTCGACGCCTTGCGTGAATATGACAAGGACAAGTCGCTCAAGGCCGCGATGGGCGCTGATTTCTCATCCGCCTATCTGAAGCTCAAGCAGCAGGAATGGAATTCTTTCGTTTCTCATTTCTCCAGATGGGAGAAGGAGCACACGCTCGACATTTGAGTCCGGCTGCGAACAGAGAGCCCCCGTTTATCACGGGGGCTTTTTTGTCGCTCAAGCCCCTACAGCCGATGCCTTCGTTCCGACTGAATGAAAACAAGTGATGACCGAGGGCCGTCGCCGCAGCCGTGAACGCCATCCGTTACGCGGGACAGATCCCCAATTCGCCGACCTCGTGCCGAAGACCGCTGTAGGCGCTTCGCGACCGTGGCGCGGCACCTCGGATGCAAAATCGACCTTCCCCGCACCTGCGATGCAGCAAGTGGAAAATCAGCCAGCTGTCATTGGCTGCGCCTCACAACAACGGCAACATCGTAAGGCAAGATGATGCGGTCATTGCACGACCGCCTAAAGTGTTTCCCAAACGTCGCGGCCTGTCTTGTCAAGACGATCGGGTGAGCAGAAGAGCGTGAGTGTCAGCGTGGCTTCCCAGCTTTCACCACCCACACGCGCGATCCGCCCATCCGCTATCTCGTCGGCAACGACACTCTCGGGAAGCCATGACACTCCGCTGCCCGACAGTGTCCGGCGCTTGATCGCCTCTGTAAGCGCGTCCATGTAGCACAGCGCAAGCGGCGGTTCGCGGCGTCCGATCGTCTGGTCGACCACCGTGCCGAGAAAGCTGGAAGGATCATATCCCAGATAGGGCATTGGCGCGACGGTTGCAGTGTCCAGACTCCATCCGTACCGATGCGCGGCCTCAGCCTGAGCCACGGGGAAAATCTTCTCGGTGCCGACGTCTCTTCGCGCAAACTGCGCGCCGTCGAATATCGGCAGCACGTCCTGATGGCTATAGCACAGCAGGAAGTCGCAAGCGCCGTCCGACAGCATCTGGCAACAAGCGCGCAGGTTGTCCGAATAAACCCGGACGCGCAGGTTCGGGATGTCGCGCTCCATCTGGCCGATGCGGCGGGAAAGGTAGTTGACCGAGATCGTGTGCAACACCGCAAATCGCTGAAACGCAGTGACGCCCCGTTCCTGGGCGCGGATTGTCTGGCGGATATCGGTGATTTCCGCGATGGCGTTGCGGGCGACCGGCAGGAATTGTTGTCCGGCTTCTGAAAGCTGGACGGGATAGGTGGATCGCTTGATCAACGGCACGCCAATCCAGTTTTCAAGCGCTTTGATCCGACGGCTGAATGCTGGTTGAGTGATATTGCGCTCCTCGGCCGCCCGCGTGAAGTTCAGTGTCCGCGCGAGACAGACAAAGTCCTGCAGCCAGTTCAGGTCCATCTACGCCTCCCCCTTTTAGGGTGATGGTACATCTCCGACAGAATTATGCAAATTCAGTATAGTTGGATGACATGTTTGAATTGGCGCGGTTTGTCTGAGCCTGCGTAGACTTGCTGACAGGCTGCGCCCGGCGCAGTTGGCAAGGGCCATCGGTATCAACGACTGTCGAAAGGCCTGCTAGAACAGGAGAGGACCATGACACCGAAATTCATCAATACAGGTGCGCTCGCCATCGCGACGATGGCCGCATTACCTGCCGCAGCCGAGACCACGGTACGTCTCAGCACTTACGTTAACGAAGCCGATATCCGCTACGAAGGCTTTACGCATTTTGCCAGTCTCGTCGCCGAAAAGACCGGGGGTAGCGTTAAGATCGAGGTATTCCCGTCGGCGACACTCCACGGCTGGTCAGAAGGCGTTGACGCGCTTCAGGGCGGTGTCTCGGACATTTCATGGATCAACGCGGACAACCGCCTGCCGTGCTACGCCGTGACGTCGCTCTATCCGGCACTCATCGATCTGTCCGAGCAGCCGAAGCTGGATGCGGATTATGCCAATCTCATCCGTGATGAGGCCGCCCAGCAGGGCCTCGTACCGCTCATCAACTCGAACTATTCCTATGACCAGGAGTGGTGGTTCGAGGAGCCGATGGACGACATCGGCAAGCTGGATGGCAAGCTTGTCCGCTCGATCGGCCCGCTCGTGTCCATGATGATTGAAACCTGGGGCGGCGAGCCGGTGTTCGTGGCGCCGAAGGAAGTGTTCCAGTCCGCCGAACGCGGTGTCGTCGACGGCATCAACATGGGTGTCGCGACCTATTCATCCTGGAAGCTCTGGGATGTCATGCCGCACATGGTCAATGCGAACCTGTTCTACGGCAACATCATCTACATGATGAACAAGGACAAGTTCGACGCCCTTACCCCCGAAGAACAGGCCGCGATGACCGAGGCAGCCGCAGAGACCGAGGTTTGGCTTCAGCCGAAATACGAGGGCTGGGTTGATGAGCAGGTTGCGGCCGCAGTTGCCGCAGGCGGCACGGAAGAGAACCTGTCGGCCGAGACCAGTGCTGCCCTGATCGCCAGTGTCAAGGACACATGGGACGTCACTGTTGACGAGGCTTGCGGCGCCGAACTGGCGGGTGAAATCCGCACCCTTCTGGCAAGCCACGCTCCCTGAGCGGAGCATTTCCTGGCGGCTCCGGACCGTTCCGGGGCCGCCTGTAATCTCTCTGCCGAAAGAGGCTTATCATGGATGAGCGTTTGGACCGCCTGATCCGTAGCGTGGAACGGATCGTTGTCTGGGCAGCCGCTGCCGGTGGCATTATCGTGCTGATCCAGATGCTCTGGATATCCTACGGCGTATTCACCCGCTACGGATTGGGCAAGCCCGACCGGCTGGTGACCGAGGCAACCGCGCTCCTGCTGTTCCCGGTTGCCTTTGCCGGCCTCGCCTTCGCGCTTCGTGAAGACGCAATGCCGAAAGTGACAATGCTGATCGACCGCTTCTCGCAGCGGGTCCAGCACATCTTCGCGATCATCAATCACGTCATCATGCTGGGTGTCGGCGTCTTCTTTGCCTATGCCGGTGTCAGCGCCACGATCCGCTCCTTCAACTCGGGCGTTGCATCCGAAATCCTGCACTGGCCGCGCTGGTGGTTCTGGGCTCCCGGCGCTGCAGCGCTTGTGCTGTTCGCAATTTACGTCGCGCTCAGGCTCACTCGTCTGTTTATGACCATCGCCGCGGAAGGAGAGGTCTGATGGAATGGTATACTGTCGGCCTCGGGCTCTTGGTCCTTCTGATGTTCTTCATCGTCATCGGCCTGCCGATCCCCTTCGCCCTTGCCGCCGCATCGCTGCCCTTTCTGTGGGACATCCAGGGGTGGAGTACCTCGGTCGTGTCGTCCGAACTGAAACTCTGGGGGGTGTGGATCGACTACATCCTTTTGGCGGTTCCCTTGTTCGTCTTCCTAGGAGAACTCATAGGAAAATCGAATATCGGGCCGAACCTTTACCAGTTCCTGCATCAGGGTGTCCGGCTCAGGGGCTCTGCCGCGTACGGCTCAATCGGCGCGAGTGCCGGTTTCGGCGCGGTCTGCGGATCGTCGATGGTCGGCGCACTGACCATCGGCGGCGTCGCACTGCCCGAGATGTTGCGCCTTGGCTATGGAAAGCGGCTGTCATCAGGTGTTCTCGCTGCGGGAGGTACGCTGTCGGTTCTGATCCCGCCGAGCCTGATCCTGCTGTTTTACGGTATCGTCACGGATCAGAGCATCGGTGATCTCTTCATCGCGGGCGTCATCCCGGGGATCATACTTGTCAGCGGCTTTGTCATCGTGGTGCTGATCTGGGACAGGATGCGACCCGAGGACATTCCGTCGAGCGAAGACGCCGTGAAGATGCCGTTTATGATGATCCTGAACACCGTCGGACCGGTGGTCCTGATCGGTCTCGTGATCACGGTGGCAATTTATGCCGGGATCGCGACGCCGACCGAGGCGGCGGCTGTGGCGGCTCTCCTGACGGTCATCCTGGCCTTTGGCGTCGGCGGTCTGACCTGGCAGGCATTCAAGGATGCTCTGTTTTCCACGATGCGGACGATGGGATATCTCGGCCTTCTTCTGTCAGCCGGCGTGCTCTTCGGTTTCGTCCTGACCTATTACCGGGTGCCGCAGCAATTCACTGAACTGTTCCTGTCCTTCGATCTGTCGCCCTATACCGTGCTGGCGATTGTCATCGTTTTCTACATCGTGCTGGGCATGTTCCTTGAGCCGGTTTCCATGACGTTCATCACGCTTCCGACGATCTTTCCCCTGATGGCAGCAGCGGGGTTCGACCTGATCTGGTTTGGCGTCGTGTACACGATCACCATGGAGATCGCGGTGCTGACACCGCCAGTGGGGCTGAACCTCTACGTCATTCAGGCTATCAGCCGGGATCAGGTGAGCATCGGCGATGTCATCATGGGCTGCCTACCCTTCATCGGGGCGATGGTGCTTTTGATCCTGATCCTGATTGTGGCGCCGGACGTGGCGCTCTGGCTTCCGGAACAAATGCGGTGATGAACGGTCTGCCCTATCTCCGTGCCGGAAACGGACCGCCATTTGTTCTGGTCCACGGCTATCTCGGCGGAGCGGAGCAATGGCATCGTGAGATGGACCATTTCTCCGACCGGTATGACGTGATCGCACCAAACCTGCCAGGCTTCGGCGCGGCGGCTGATCGTAGGGGGTGCGACACAATTGTCGGAATGGCAGAGGCGGTCTACGGGCTGCTCGACGAACTGGCGGTCGACGATTTCACCCTGCTTGGCCATTCCATGGGCGGCATGATTGTTCAGGAGATGGCGCGGATGCGACCGCAGAGCGTGTCGCGACTCATTCTCTACGGGACAGGGCCGCTTGGCTTGATGCCGGACCGGTTCGAACCGCTGGCCACATCGCGCGAACGCCTGCTGTCAGACGGGGTCTCTGCGACGATTGCCCGGATCGGCGCGACCTGGTTCAAAAGAGGTGCCGATGCGGGAGGTTACCCGCTCGTGACCGAAATCGGCGCGCGCGCGGTTTGCCAAGCGGCCGAGGCTGCACTCGGCGCGATGGCGGACTGGGACGGACGCGCGGCGCTAAAGCACCTCAACATTCCAACCCTCGTGGTTTGGGGCGATGCCGATCGTTCCTATCGTTGGCCGCAGGTCGAGACGCTTTGGACCAATCTGCCAGATGTGCGTCTGTCGGTCATTCCCGGCGCGGCACATGCGGCACATCTTGAGAAGCCTTCATTGTTCCATTCTCTGATTGAAGATTTCCTCTCAGAAACTGCGCCTGTGGAGTGCTAACACTATTACTGAAGGGATGGCCCGGCGGCGAAAGGTCGACACACAAGGATTCCCCGAGTTCGAATTACCGGAGGCCGAGATATGTGGAGCGTCGGCAGTGGACTGGGAGCAGTCATTGGCCCACCCGTGAAAGGGCGACTTTCAGGGCTGCACCTTGGGTTTGCGTTCTTCTCGCAGCCTCAGATCCGCCCGCACAACCTCGCTCACCGATCAGCTGCGACGTCGCGAAGTCGCCCTTCGATAAAGCCGGTGAAGTGGTCCCCGAGCGCCTCCGACGTGTACTTGGTCATGTATTGCCGCCTGCGGCAAAAGATGTCCCGATAAATACTGCTCTTCAGCTCAGCCATGCTGGGTAGTATGACCTCGCCGACATGCTGTTGGTGCTGGGGTGGCACGTAGCTCTGGACATTCACGACCCGCACGGCTTTCCGAGACCCGCTGATCTGTAGCTTGTGACCGTTCGCGGTTCGGTTGTCCGGACACATGCTTACATCGCACCCATCTGCGACGAGTAGTGTTTGGTCACCCGAGCATGCAGGCCTTTAGCTTTCCCGCTATGTCGATCATCACGGGAATGTCTTTTTCCAGATCGCCGATCGTTTTTCGTGTTGTCAACGCATGGGTCGAGAGGCAGGCAACGAGTGCTCCGCTATCGGCGTAGATCGGCACTGCGGCGCCGACCATATCGTCGAACCACTCTTCCCGGTCGAGGGCGAACCCGTCCTTTCGGATGCGGGCCAGTTCCTCCCCGAAGGTGGCCTGATCAGTAATCGTGCCGCGCGCTGACCCCTTCTCAGCGATCCGGTCGAAGATGCCCGATGCGACATCGGGCTCCAGCGACGACAGGTACAGCTTGCCCGAGGCGCAGCAATGCAGGGGCAGCGGCGCACCGACCTTGAGGTTGACCTGAAACGGCCAGTGTGATTCCAGCCGGTCGAAATAGATCAGCTTGGTGCCATGCGGGATCGACAGGCTGACGGTTTCGCTAAGCACCTCGGAAAGCTTCCGCATGAGCGAGCGGCGTTCGGTTACCTTTGGTTCGTATTGCAGGCTGTTCAGCACCAGATTGCGGAACCGTTCGCCGGGCATGTAGTGGCCTGATGTATGGGCGACGATGAACCGTTCCTCGCATAAGGTATCCAGCCAGCGATAGATCGTCGGTGCAGGAATCCCCAGGCTTTGCGACAACCGCGTCGCCGTCGCCGCCTCGGGATTCAGACAGATCGCCTCGATGATCTCAAGAACGCGTCGGGGAGAGTTGCGGGTGTTCTTCTGCTCGGTCACGGCATGTCTTTCTGCAGTCTTGGCTGAAGGGTCAGCCATCTGGCAATGCGCTTTGGAAAACACATTGCCATCAGGGTTTTGTCGGGCGCGTCTGGCCGGTGGCCAAGGCGGTTCGGAGAAAATAGCTGCGCCCCGAGAGTGCGGCAAGGGTGGGTGAATGTCAACTAAATGGGAATTATTCTATCGTTTAGTTGACATGCGGGAGGATCGGCCCTTACCCTTGAGCCATCGGATGCAACGCTGCGAACTGGCGGCGGCATCGAAGGGGGGACGATGCGAAGCTCGGTCCGCATATGCGCACCACGGTTCATGACTGTTGGCAAAGGCGCTCTGGACGGAATTCCGGTGATCCTCACGCGGATGGGCGGGGTAAGAAACCCACTAATCGTGACCGACGCGTTCATGGTGTCCTCAGGCGTGGCCGGGCGGGTTCAGGAGCTTCTGATTTCGGTCGGGCTGACATCGGCGGTCTTCGACAAGGTGCTGCCCGATCCGACCGATACAATCGTGCTGGCCGGGATCGAAATGCTGGAAGCAGGGGGCCATGACGCAGTGATCGGGCTTGGCGGCGGCAGCCCCATCGACGCCGCCAAGGCGATTGCGGTGATGGCCGCAGGCAGCCGCGATATTCAGGATTACCGCCCGCCCAAGCAATCGGATGAAGCCGGGTTGCCGATGCTGGCCATTCCGACAACCGCCGGAACCGGATCGGAAGTGACCCATCACGCGGTCATCATTCATGACGCGACGCGCGAAAAAATCTCATGCCGGGGCGAGGGCTTCGTTCCGACCGCCGCCATCGTCGATTATGAGCTGACCCTGTCAAAGCCCAGACGGCTGATCGCGGATAACGGGCTCGATACGCTGACCCATGCGATCGAGGCCTATGTCAGTCGCAAGGCGACGCTATATTCCGACCGGCTGGCTCTTGACTGCATGCGTCTGGTGGCGGGCAATCTCGATGCCGCCTATCGTGACCCCGAAAACATGTCCGCGCGTGAGGCGCTGATGCTGGCCGCGACCTTTGGCGGTTTGGCTTTCTCTAACGCCTCAATCGCGCTTGTCCATGCGATGAGCCGCCCGTTGGGCAGCCTCTTTCACGTCCCTCACGGGATGAGCAATGCGATGCTGCTGCCGTCGGTCACCGCCTATTCGAAATCCGACGCATTAGGGCGCTATGCCGATTGCGCCCGGGTGATCGGGATGGCGGGGGACAAGGACAGCGACGCGGCAGCGGCTGACGCGCTGGTCGAAGGGCTTTACGCCTATAACCAGCGGCTCGACGTGCCGACCCTGTCGGGTTTCGGCATCGACCGGAACGCCTATCTGACAGCCGCCGGAAAAATGGCTGAGGATGCCGTCCGCTCGGGCGCACCGGCCAACAACCCCCGCATCGGAAATGTTGAAGAGATAACAGACCTCTACAACAAGGCATGGGCCTGAAGGCCAAGGGCCGAAACACCAAGGAGAGCTTTCGCGACCCACGACACAGAATTTCAATGGAGGAGACGAAGATGACAACCCTGACCAATACCCTTTCCCGCTACGGCCGTCGCGCCGTCGGCGTGGCGACCCTGTCGGCGCTGAGCCTTGGCGCGGCCGGTGTGATGACCACCGCCAGTGCGCAGGAAAAGATCCGCTGGAAGGTGCAGGCGACCTTCAACACCGGCTGGCCGGCGCTTGGGGATCCGATTTCCCGAGTGTCGCAAATGCTGGAAGAGGCGACCGACGGCCGTATCATCCTGAAGGTGTTCGAGCCGGGCAAGATCGTCCCGCCCCTGGAAATCTCTCCCTCGATCAGCAATGGCAGCCTGCCTGCCGCCTACAACTATCTTGCCTACGATCAGGGCCGCATCCCCTCTGCGGTGCTGTTTTCCGCAGTCCCCTTCGGGATGGAGCCCTGGGAATATGCCGCTTGGTGGTTTGAGGGCGAAGGCCACGGGCTGGCCGAGGAAATCTATCACGCCCAGAACATCCACCCGCTTCTCTGCAGCACGATCGGGCCGGAAACCGCCGGCTGGTACCGCAAGCCGATCAACAGCCTCGACGACCTCAAAGGGCTGAAGATCCGCTTTTCCGGTCTCGGCGGCATGGTTCTGGACCGCATCGGCGCCTCGGCCACCCTGATGGCGGGGGGTGAGATCTTTGCGGCGTTGGAAAAGGGCACGCTGGATGCGACCGAATATTCGATGCCCGCTATTGATGAGATCCTCGGCTTTCACAAGATCGCCAAGTTCAACCTCTTCCCCGGCTGGCACCAGCCTTCAACCTCGACCCATCTTCTGATCAATCTTGATGAGTGGAACAAGATGTCACGCCCCGATCAGGCCCTGTTCGAAATGGCCTGCACCGCAGCGACAATGCGGGCGCTGACAACGGGCGAGGCGCTTCAAGGCGCGCAGATCAAGAGCTTTCCTGACAAGGGCGTGACAGCTGCCAAACTGCCGGACGACGTCATTCAGGAACTGAAGCGCGTGACGCTTGAGGTGATGACCGAAGAGGCAGCGAAAGATGCCGACTTTGCCCGGGTCTGGGAATCGCAGAAGGCGTTCCACGACGACTACCAGATCTGGAAGGAACTGGGTTACCTGCCGCGCGACTTCAACTAGCGGCCCGTCCACCCGAACGACTGCGGGCCATTCTGCCGGATACGGTGCAGGATGGCCCGTTGACTGATAGGCTGAGCCACGGGGAGGGCGCATGCGCAACGATGACGAAGACAGTGTGCATGGTGCTGTCGATGCAGGTGACCGGCCGCATCACGCGGCGGACCCGCTGCGCGACAACGGGTTGGCCCGTGCCATCGACCGGATGGTCGGGCTGATCGGCGAGGCATTCAGCTGGCTCTGGCTGGCTCTTCTGGTCGTGATCATCGCGAATGTCGTGCTGCGTTACGTCTTCAGCCAGGGCATGATCGAGCTGGAGGAACTGCAATGGTATCTCTATGCCGCCGCCTGGCTCGTCGGTCTGTCCTACACCTTCCTGTCGGACGGACATGTCCGCGTTGATGTGCTGCATGACCGGCTGTCGCTGAAGGCGCGCATGTGGTTGGAACTGATCGGCCTGACCGCGTTCTTCCTGCCATTCGTCTGCTTCGTTCTCTACTATGGAATGCCCTTCGTTGAGCTCTCTTGGCGCACCGGCGAAACCTCGACCTCGGCCAACGGACTCGGGGCGCGCTGGCTGATCAAGGGCTGCCTGCTGTTCAGCTTCGGACTTCTGTTTCTGGTCGGGCTGGCGCGACTGACGCGGGTGGTCGGAACGTTGAGGCATGGACCGGCCGAACCGGCGGTAGGGGCCTCAAGATGATCTCCGATCCTGCCCAGTACATGGCCATCGCGCTGTTCCTCAGCTTCGTCGTTCTGATTTTCACCGGCTACCCGGTCGCCTGGCTGATGGGTGGGCTTGCCGTCCTGTTCACGGCGATCTCGGTCCTGTCAGACACTTATCTAGACACGTTCTTTGGCGTCGACTGGGGGTACAGCTCCATCGTGATCGAACGCATCTATGCGGTGATGAACAATTGGGTTCTCGTAGCCCTGCCAATGTTCGTCTTCATGGGCATCATGATGGACAAATCGGGCATTGCCGAAGATCTGATGACCGATCTCGCCAAGCTCTTTGGCCGGGTGCGCGGTGGGCTGGCGATCACGGTCGTGGCCATCGGCGTGTTGCTCGCGGCCTCCACCGGGATCATCGGGGCGGCGGTCGTGCTTTTGGCCATTCTCGGCATCCCGCTGATGCTGAAGCACCATTACGACGCCGCGCTGGCCTGCGGCGTGGTCTGCGCGACCGGCACGCTCGGCATCCTCATCCCGCCCTCGATCATGCTGGTTCTCATGGCCGACCAGATCAGGGTTTCGGTCGGTGACCTATTCATGGGTGCGATGCTGCCCGGGCTGATGCTGGGCGGGCTCTATGGATTGTTCATCCTGATCTATGCATGGCTGCGGCCGTCGGCTGCTCCCGCGCCTAAGGATGCCGAGCCTGTGACCCTCGGCCTGTTCCTCAATGTGTTGAAGTCCACGATCCCGCCCGCGCTGCTGATCGTGGCGGTTCTTGGCAGCATATTCTTCGGCATCGCCACACCGACCGAGGCCTCGGGTGTCGGCGCTCTCGGGGCGACCCTGCTGGCGCTGCTGCGCGGACGGCTCAACTTTTCGGGCCTGCAAGAGGTGCTTCTCGGCACGATGAAGACGACGTCCTACATCTTTGCCCTCTTTGTCGGGGCGACGGCTTTCGCACTGGTCCTGCGTGGTTTTGGCGGGGATGAGTTGATCGAGGATGCGCTGACCAGCCTGCCGTTTGGTCCTGACGGCATCGTCGTCGTTATCCTCTTTGTCGCGTTTTTGCTTGGATTCGTGCTCGACTGGATCGAGATCACATTGATCCTACTGCCGCTGATCGCACCAGTTCTCGTTGGTCTCGACGTCGATCTCATCTGGTTCGCGGTTCTCTTCGCGGTCACGTTGCAGACATCATTCATCACCCCTCCGGTGGGGTTTGCGCTCTTCTACATGAAAGGCGTGGCACCGAAGGGAGTAACGACTTTGACGATTTATCGTGGGATCATTCCCTTCATGCTTATCCAGTTACTCGCAGTTTTGTTGATCTACGTCTTTCCAAGACTCGCGACCTGGCTGCCGGAGGTTGCTTACGGTCTATAGGATCAGCCGCGTCTGGCGACGTGTACCCCGGACGATGCAGACCAGGATCTGCCCAACCTCAAAGGTTTGAACCGCCACTCGCATTTCCCCGGCGAGTCATACTCGCGCGGGATATCGTCTTGTGGAACAGCTTAAAATTTCCTTTGTGCGTATGGCCGAAGTGTGTGGAAGGCATCGGAGGGCACGGCGATCGCCCCTGTCCAGAATCTGACGGCCAATTCGACGATGAAGTATGTGCCCGTCAGCCACGCAGAAATGACCAAGACCTTTCCTGCTGCATTTCCGTGCTGAGTTTTGGGTAGTGTCTCTTTTGATGGTCGTTCTTAAGCCGGTTGAACTTGCGTTTGTGTCAGCCAGATGAGGCCGACAAGCAGGAGTGCGGCCGACACCGTTGACGCAACAGTGCGCACGGTGTTCCAGAAGGTCCAGCGCGGCACGTAAGTTTGCAACCAGTAGTCCCGCGTCACCTCTGTGGACAGGTCCTTACCCGCAAGCGCTTCGTTCATCGGTAAGTTGAACATGATTGTGACGCCGAAGCAGCCGATAAGGTAAACGACGGCTGCCGACAGGATCAGCAGACCCGATGGACCGCTCAGATTGATCCACGCATACCCGGCCATCACGAGGGAAATGGCCGCCATGCCGAGGAATAGTGCCATGAACACCCAGCGGAACACTTCGCGGTTGATTGCCTGCATGGCTTCGACGCCGCCACTTCCGCTGGCAAGGGCCAAAGACCGCATGATGAAGTCGGAGAAGGCAAGAAAGACGCCCGCGACCAGTGCATATGCGACGATGGCGAATTGAAACAAGAAGAAGATGACAGGTGACATGGTTCGGGTCCTTTTCGGGGGAAAGATGCGGCGAGAGCTTGGCTGTCCCGCCGCAAGGAAATGATGTTCAGCGTGCGGCAAGGCCGCCGACGGCTGGACCGGTGCCGCGCCGGAACGCGAACAGGCACAGCCCGGCGATCGCGAGTTCCAGACCCAGCGCGGCAAGGATGCCGCCTGACGGCATTCCGTCGATCAGAAGACCCAGAAGGCGGCCCGTCGGGAAGGCGAGGAAGATGGTCAAGGCCACTACGACCGCGGCCTGCCGCAGCGAGGGCGTGACAATCCCGGCCAGTATGACGCCTCCGAAAGCGGCAAGACCGGCACCGGGCGCGCGCAGTTCGCTCAGAAGGCTGGGGCCGGGACCGAGAGCGATCCCGTAGCTTGCGTAGAACGCCTGAGGGGCGATCAGGATAAGGGAGCCGATGCCCAGTGTGGTGATGCCGGCGACGCCGAGCGCAATCTTTTGTATGTAAGTCATGTGGTTTTCCTTGATTTCAGGTGGATATGAGGATCGGGGCCGCGCTTGCACGCGCGTCCGGGAAACCGGAGCCGGCCCGATCCTCGTTTCAGTGCATGATCGCGTGCAGAACGACGGTTTCGCAGTGACTGTCCGCCCATAGGTCGACGACCGAAAGCGTTCCGTCCCATCGGTCAATGATCTCCACCGCGCATTCGTCACGGATCTCTTCCATGGTCAGGCGGTAAGCGAGGTTGCCGTGCTGGAACTCGGTCAGTTCCATATGCGCCATGAACCGATCCAGAAACTCCGGCCAGATCCCATTCACGGTATCCTTGACGTCATGCGCGTAATCACGGGCGGTCTCGACATCCTGCCGCGTCCCAAGCACCGAGACATGGCCTGAAAGGAAATGCTCGAAGTTGTAGGACAGGAACGTATCGAAGCTCGCCATGTAACCTTCGAGATTGCTGGTCGCTCCAAAGTTCATGAAAGGCGCTTCGCCTGGTGTAATCGTATCGACGGCCATGAGGAATTTCTGCTCTGGCAGGTAGATCATGACATCCGTGTCGTTGGCGTGGAAATTGGCCGCCTGGAGCTCAATCGGGACGCCGCCAATGGAAAGCGACAGGGCTTCTTCGAAGGTCTCGTTTGGTGTCAGGACGCCGCGCAAAGGATTACTGGCGAGGCTGTCGGCGCTGTCTTGCGCCGCGATGACCGTCAGCCCTTCGATATCGGCAAATGCAAAGCCCCCGCCATTGTGATCGGCATGCTTGTGGCTGAGCACGAAATGGGTGATTGGCACGCCCGGCGCGGATATCTCTATGGCCATCCTCAGGCGTTCGCCGTAGCTGGGCGGCGCGTCGAAGACGACGACGCCCTCATCGGTGACCAGAAAGGCGGATTGATAGATCAGGTCTGTCACGAAGAACAGGCCGGGCTCAATTTCGCTGACATGCAGGCCGAAATCGGTGTTGATCTGCGCCGCACGTTCCCGCATTGCAGGCAGTTCGGACGCGAAGTGACGGAAGCTATCGGGGTGATCGACTTCGGTGGAGATGGTGTTTGCCGGATTGTGCTCGTGGCCCACACCGGCCGTTGAGATGCCAGCTGACCCGAGGATAGCAAGGCAGGCAACTGCCGAAACGGAAGCAAAGTATCGCATGGAAGGTCTCCTCTGTTACGCGTGTGTTCAGAGGATTAGGCGAGTGGCCGCTGTCCGGTATTGACCCGACCGGCCAACTGTTTGACCGAACTTGCCAGATGCTGATCAGAGGCCGAGCAAGACCTTTCTGTACGCCAAAGGACTGCGGCCGATCCATCGCTTGAACGCGCGGTTGAAAGCACTTTGCTCGGAAAACCCGGTCAGAAATGCGACCTCTGACAGAGAATACCGTTCGTCGCGAAGAAGCCCTTCCGCCAGTTCCTTCCGGGTTGTTTCGGTCAGTGTCCGGAAACTCAGGCCGTCGTCGGCCAGGCGGCGGTGGAGGGAGCGTACGCTCAGGCCAAGGCTGCGGGCGACATCGCCCATTTTCGGGATACCTTCACTGAGAGAACGCGCGATCACGTCCTTGGCGAGCTTTTCGATTGTCGCGTCATCCACGACTTGGCGGAGCTCCCCTTCCAGATGGCTGTCCAGAAATTCGGTGATCCCCTTGTCTCCAAGCTTGTTGGGCTGAGCGAGGGATTCCGGCGACAGCAAGAGAGCATCGAGGTCCGAGCCGAATAGAACCGGGCACCCAAAGTAGCGTTCGTGGAACTCCCTCGTTCTGGGCGGGCGGTGCTTTATATGGACTTCAAGTGGCGCAAACGGCATTGGTGAAACCTGGCGACTGAGAGAAACTGCGCTGGCGAGTGTCGCCTCGTTCGAAAGTCTGAGGCCCAGTCGTCTCTCACCCGTTCTGTGCAGGATGAAAAGCGTGCCACCGTTCGCGGGCCGAAGCTCGTATTCGACCACGCTGGTCCAAAGACGGGCATACCTTTCGACTCTGGAGTAGGATCCGAGCAAGGTCGGCGCGGCCTTCCAGGCCAGACCCAATGCACCATATTCGTCAAGCTGCATTGATTCCCCGGTTCGGATACCGAGATCCGTCACATCGATCATGCGGGCCATACGTTCCAGCAGATCGTAATAGACAGTGTCGACCAACATTTTCTTCGGGTCGATTTGTGCCTCAGGGTCCAACCCGACCGAGGCCAAAAGGCTGCGTTGATCAACGGCAGAGCCCGCCGCAGCGATCATTTTGTGCGCAAAGAGAGACGTTATGACACCCATGGTGGAACTTTATCGCGCAACGCCGTTCATTTCACCCGGTGATCTGTTTCCTTAACCAAAGCGATCTCTCGCTGCGCAGGAAGCACTCAAACTGGTCATTCAATTGCTTGATTTCCGCAATTGACGCAGCGACCAGATCACCTTCCTTCACCACGAAGCTTCCCCGGTTCGGCGCCCGGCGGCACAACGGTAGAGACCTCTCCCAATGCGATGGTCAGGTTGTGCTGTATCTGGCGGATCTCCTCACATACGTGACGGTGGAGCTTCGCGTCTAGTTTCGACTGTGTTTCAGGTCAGCCTCAGAACCGGCGATGGCGCGCCCTATTGGGACATCAACGGGCGAAAGATCACCCCGGATGCGATGTTGCGCGAGGAGCCGCAGCCCGATCTTGTCATCGTGCCTGACATGCATTTCGACCCCAACGGCGGGTTGCCGGAGGAATGCGCGCGCCTGACGCAGTGGCTCCGTGACGCCCATGCGCGCGGCGCGATTGTCACGTCGGTCTGTTCAGGGGCGGTCCTTCTGGGCACGGCGGGCCTGCTGGATGGGAAAGAGGCGACGACGCATTGGGGCTATGCCGACATGCTGGGGCGGAACTTCCCCGAGGTCACGGTCTGCCGCGAACGTATCCTTGTGCCGTCCGGCGAAGGCCACCGGGTCGTGACCGCGGGCGGCGCCTCGGCCTAGGAAGACCTCATGCTCTATCTCATCGGGCGCTTTGCGGGCGCGGACACGGCGCGCCGGATCGCGAAGATCTACCTGATCGAGCCTCACAGCGACGGCCAATTGAGCTATGCCTCGCTGACATCCGGGCGTCAGCACGAAGACCAGCTGATCGCCGATGCGCAGGTCTGGGCCGCGCAGAACTACGACACGCCGAGCCCGGTCGCCGCCATGGCGGAACTGACCCGTCTGACCGAGCGCGGGTTCCATCGCCGTTTCAAGAAGGCGACCGGGCAGGCCCCAGCAGATTATGTTCAGACATTACGTGTCGAGGAAGCCAAGCAATTGCTGGAAACCACAGGCATGCCAATCGACGACATCGCCGCCGAGGTGGGATATTCCGAACCCTCGAGTTTCCGGGCAGCGTTCCGCAAACGTGTAGGCATTTCTGCCTCCTCCTACCGCAAGAAATGGCGAGCGCTCGCGCCAGTTGCCTACTAAATACGCAGTTGATTAAGCGGATGGGCCGAAGAGGGCGCCGGTGGAAACGCCTCATAGGCATAGTCGCAAGATCTCCGTGCCATAGGCAGTGCCGATATGCCTTTCGAACCAGTTGGCGAGGTCGGCCCCGTTCCAGACTTTCGTCGAGATGCCGCGCGCGGCGGTGCAGTTCCACGAAGCTGCCATTCGTTCCCTGGCGCAGTATTCTCGACCCGCCAACGCCTGATTGCGGACCAAGCGGTCGTTGCTGCGCTTGGTACGAACGACCGCATCTCGCAGACTCATACAGCTATTGAGCCTTATTTTGGGGCCTGTATGTCTGATTGCAGGCAGCGGGGCCCGCCATACGGAGTATTGGAGGTGGAGCATGCCGCGCGATTGGTGAGAACCAATCACCCGACGTACGATCGTGCCCTCAGATCGGCAACAGGAAGCTGCTGACGAACCGCACAATCCCGCTGCCCGGACCGTCACCGCGCTTGGTTGAGCTGTCCCAGACCACACCGTCTCCCTTTGAAACGCGCAGGTTGTAGCCGCTGAAAAACGTATCGATCCGGGTGAGAGCCGCATGAATGGCAAAGCGCGACCCGCTACCCCAGGCAACAAGTTTCGGCATTGGCGCGGGGCGCTCTGCGGTTTCTTCGGGGCTCACACGTGCGGCCGCATTCGTACGCAGGATCAGTGTGCCCGGGCCCTCAGCGGCATAGAAGATCATCCGCCCCAGCACCAGCGTCGTAATGCCGAGCGAGGTTATGCGACGGACTCGAATACCTACGGACATTCCGATGAAATCGGGGAAGCGGAAGACCACGCGTTCGCCTCCCTTTAGGGTCCATGTGACGATCTCCGCCGGCTCATCAACCTTGAGCTCGGCGTCGAACTCGTCCGCATCAAGGTCCCTGTTGCCCTCGATCCGGTTCATTGACCAGCGGAAGGCAAGGATGCGCGCGACCGGAAATCGGAAACCCAGTGGGCGACGGCGTGCAGGCGGCGGTCCTTCTAGCGTGACGCCCCAGCGGGATACATAGAACGCTTCCGAATGATCACGCGGAATGGAGAATACCTGACCGTGACGATGCAAGCCAACCGGGTCGGTGGGTGGCTCGGGCAGAAATTGCGCGGCTGTCTCCCTGGGCGCGAAGATCACCCGAGAGAAAACAATGATGAGTGTTTTAAGCAGGATAATCGCACTGTAGAGGCCCGACAGAAGTGCGATGTTCCGCCACGTGCGAAACGCCCCGGAAATGGCCTTGATGCTGGTTGATACGGAATTGTTCGCCGCGGCTTCCAATCGAATGAGCGCCGCGGATTCGCGGGCGTTAATGCTGTCGACCGCACCTTCCGCCGGCTGGGTTGCGGCGGAGTGAGCCGCGCCGATCAGGTCGCTCCGTGTGTTCCTCATCATATCATTTGCGGCGTTCTTCAGAGACCGTTCGGTATTGCAGACCGGGTCGAGGAAGAAGCACCAACCTGGCGGGTCCAGAAGCGGCAGGTCGCTTTCGGGAAACCCGCTTTCCATGGCGACTTTCAGGTTTTGCGGGAAGTCCTCGATGGTTCTTCCGGCTGCAGCAGCATCACGGATCGCCTTTTCGTACTTCAATTCAGAGAAGCGGATCTGACGGATGTTCAACGCAATCAGCGCAGCCTCTAGCGGATCGGTGGCGCTCGGGATTTCGACATCCCAATCGTCGAAATACTCTTGCCGCGTTTGAGGGGACATCGGTTCGCCATATTCGATGAACCAGTTGAACAACTCGGAACTGACGGTTTCGGTCCGGGCTTCGACCTCTGCCAGCACACGTGGCTTCAGCCAAAGGTTCGCCACTGCCCACCAAGACATCCCCGCCACGGCGAAGATCAGAAACATCGGAAACCAAAGGGCGAGGGATTTTCCCAGGGCAGCCCGGAAGGCGCCTTTCGGAAGGCTTTTATAGAATGGCCGGTTGTCACGAACCATTAGCCATAGCATCCGGATCATCACAGCGATCGCAACGAAAAGGAGGATATTGGTCAGGTTGGGCTGATACCCTGCGAAAACGGCACCCAGCAGAGAAAGAGGCTCTTCCCGCCACAAGCCAGAGAGGCGGAAGAAGAGGAGGTCGAACAGCAGCAGGGCCACATAACCCTGGAAGCTGAGGGACAGGAGGTGCCCGTGCCGCAGGAAAAGATAGCTGCACCAGATTGCGAAGCCTGCATAAAGAGCATGCACGGCCATATCGAGAGGACCGCCAAGCCCGGCTTCATTGAATAGGTGAATCTGGGTCGACACCACGAGGAAAACTGGCACCGGCAAAAGCGGCCACCATCTGAGCTTCGTAAGGACCAGAGCTGATAGAAGGGCCGCGACGGTCAAGATTCCGATCGCGGGATGTCCCCAGGGCACCTGTTCATAAAGGGTGATCGTGGCGGTCAGGGTTTCGACAAGGCCGTCATTTACCGCTCGCCCCGGGTCCAGCACGAAGGCGTAGGAGGCCATGTAGGGTACCCAGCCGATGAACAGTAGAAGCCAAAATACCTGGCCGAGAAGGCTCTCATCTTTGGAAATTTCTTGCCTCATTGGGTCGTAATCCCTTTCAGCTCGACTGCCAGCCAACTTCGCCAAAATCCATATGCCACAGAAAAAGGCGACTATTGCAGCGCGGGCGCCGCCGGGCAATCGGAATCTGTTGAATAGCTGGCTTGCGGGACTGTGACGCAACAAAGCGTTGGATGTGAGGGCGCGCCAAACGCGTCCAGCAAAATCGCCATTCAAAAAACGAGCCGAAAACCAAAACCGATGCGCAAGTCTACATCTCGTCGACTGACTGGGTAAGAGCCGTCCTCACCCAATCCAGTTTCGGCCTCCTGCGGTATGCGGCCCATTCCCGACATTCGAGGCGCTGCAGTTCGGGTCAGTCCCACCCAGCAGGTCGTCGAGATGTGAACGGTTACTCGTCAGTCTGGAAGAGACTGGTCTCGAATATGTAGGCATGCGTAGACATGGGCGCCAATCGGACAGCACACAAGATGTAGATTGTGGTGCGCACTCAAGCCGATACGGTGACAACTCGAACAGGGGTTATACTCTTCGCGGGATCTTTGCCCGATTCCGAGATAACTTTGCCCCGATGAATAGATGTCAGTGAGTCCAAGCGCCCTTGCGGTCCGTGGCGAAATTCTCGCCGTAGCCTCGGGGGCGGATGTTCGGCTTGCGTTTATGAGGCTCGGTTACAGCATAGTCGATGCCGTTGGATCTGGCATATTCCTCAGCAGCCTCGCGACTGTCGAATCTCAGCCTGACCTGCGCCTGAGTGTCGCCTGATCCGGTCCAGCCCATCAGCGGATCGACCTCACGAGCTTCGGCCGGAGCGAAGTCCAAAATCCACTGCCGGGTCTTTGCGGTGCCGGACTGCATGGCATTGCGGGCCGGCTGATAGATGCGCGCGCGCATGGGCTGTCTCCGTCTTGGTCCGTTTCCTTATCGTGAAAGAGGCGGGCGTTCGCAAGAGGGTAGCACCGCGACGGCGCTCTGAACCGGCTGCAAAACAGATCCGCTAAGCTCAACTTAACTGCTAAGAATAATTTGCAATCTTTTCTTTGTAATTTTGCAATTGCGACATTCCGAAAACGTGAGACCCGCCCCGCGATATTGCCGAAATCGTCCCCAACACCACTGCGCTCAAGGCTTTGGTGCATCCGGACCGTCTGCGCATGCTTGGGCTCCTGCGTGTTGGCGGTCCCGCAACTGCCACCGGCCTCGCCGAGCGTATGGACCTCAATTCAGGCGCTACCAGTTACCATCTGCGCCAACTCGCCTCCTATGGCTTCATCGAGGCGGTGGACGAGCTCGGGACCCAGCGCGAGCGTTGGTGGCGTGCGCGCCACGACGCCACCCTCTATCTGGCGACGACGATGGCGCCGCTGGTGCTGCCCAGCTTCCGCGCCATGCCTGTCCGGCGCGAGAGCACATGACATGCGATCATCGTACAGATGTCGAACGCTTCATCCGGTGATCTTTGGGGGGTGCAAGGCTGACTGCCGGTCAGCGCTCTAGGGAGCGAAGGTGGGTGGTGGTGGCTGGGTGGGTGCCGATGACCGGCAGTCAGTTGCTGCTTGCAAAACCAAGGCTACGCTTGGTCGTCAGATATTGCAACCTAAAGTTGCATATTTCGGGTGACTTCACGGATTGGCTGCTAATATAGAACAATGATGCAAAATGAAGCGTCATTGTTCGCGATCTGATGGCGATGATAGTGTTGCCGCCTGTGAATCCCCATAACGATAGGCCAGAAACTCTTGCAGGCGCAGCATACCTAATCCCGGTGCACGGCTGACGAAAAGGCGGCCCCTCACGCCATAGATGCACATCTCAAGAATCGGAAGTATCGGGGGGTCTGTCTCAGGGGCTTTTCACTGACTGGACCTGAGGGCATAGTCACGCCTGCGTGAGGATGTTGTCCGGGAGACCAAAATGAATTTTGATCAGGTATTGGGTGAGGTGATCGGCGGCAATGGCGTGCTGATCGCGATTGCGGTTTTCATCATAATCTGCGTCATGCTCGGCGTGCGGATCGTGCCGCAGTCGGAAAAGCATGTGGTGGAAAGGTTCGGGCGGCTGCGTGCCGTTCTGGGACCGGGGATCAACTTCATCGTGCCGTTCCTCGATCGCGTGGCGCACAAGATTTCCATTCTTGAACGCCAGCTTCCGAACGCGCTTCAGGATGCGATCACGACCGACAACGTGCTGGTGAAGGTCGAAACATCCGTCTTCTACCGCATCACCGAGCCGGAAAAGACCGTCTACCGTATCCGCGATGTTGATGGCGCCATTGCCACGACGGTCGCCGGCATCGTCCGGTCCGAAATCGGTAAGATGGAACTGGATCAGGTCCAGTCGAACCGCGCCGACCTGATCGCCAAGGTCCGCGAACAGGTCGCGGCGATGGTCGATGATTGGGGGATCGAGGTGACGCGGGCTGAGGTTCTGGACGTTAACCTTGATGAGGCGACCCGCGCAGCAATGCTGCAGCAGCTTAACGCGGAACGGGCCCGGCGGGCTCAGGTCACAGAGGCCGAGGGCAAGAAGCGCGCGGTTGAGCTTGCCGCCGACGGCGATCTTTATGCTGCCGAACAGAAGGCCAAGGCGCGCCGCATATCGGCCGAGGCCGAAGCCTATGCAACTCAGGTTGTCGCCGTGGCGATCAAGGAGAACGGGATCGAGGCTGCACAATATCAGGTCGCGCTGAAACAGGTGGAGGCTTTGACGGCAGTGGGGCAGGGCGCGGGCAAGCAGACCGTCATCGTACCAGCCAACGCACTTGAGGCCTTCGGCGACGCGTTCAAGATGCTGAAGGGACGGTCGTGATGCTCTGGCAGCAATGGTGGGTCTGGATGATCGCGGGGGCCGTTCTTGGCATTCTTGAGGTCGTGGTGCCGGGGTTCATCCTGCTTGGCTTTGCCATTGGCGCCGGTCTGACCGGGCTTTTGATCTGGACCGGGCTTCTGGGGGCGACGCTGGCATCGACCGTGCTGGTCTTCGCCGTCGCCTCGCTGGTGGCCTGGCTGGTTTTGCGCAAGGTCGTGGGCGTCCGCCACGGTCAGGTGAAGGTCTGGGACCGCGATATCAATGACGACTGACCCCGGCTTCGTCGGCGCGAAGCTCGCGCTGATCGGGGCCGGACGGGTGCTGACCTGTCTCAGGGATGACCGGGAAGGGCTGCCCTTTCCCGGGTTCTGGGATCTGCCCGGAGGCGGGCGTGAAGGATCGGAAAGCCCCGAAGATTGCGTGTTGCGTGAGTTGCACGAAGAATTCGGGCTGGTCTTGCCGAAGTCCCGGCTCCTCTGGCGGCGCGACTATGCGTCGGAACACGTGCCCGGAGGCCGCGCCGCGTTTTTCGGGGGCCGGATCGCACCCGACGAGCTCGATGGGGTCGTTTTCGGCGACGAGGGGCAGGGATGGCAAATGATGGAGATCGGAATATTCGTAGCCCACGACCGTGCCGTTCCATATCTGCGGAAACGGTTGGAGGACTTTCTTTCAGCCGGAGTGATGTGAAGGCCTGTTCAACCCAGCACGCGACTGGGGCATAATCGCGCGATCATGCAAGCCCTTTGCCGCGACTGCCTGCACATGTTCGAGACCGGCACGCGCTGCCCGGTCTGCCGGTCGCCGCGCGTCCTCTCGCATCCTGAACTTTTCTCGCTTTCCATAGCGCATATGGATTGCGACGCTTTTTACGCGAGCGTTGAAAAGCGCGATACGCCTGAACTGCGTGACACGCCGGTCATCGTCGGCGGCGGCAAGCGGGGGGTCGTCTCCACCTGCTGCTACCTCGCCCGGATCAAGGGCGTGCGGTCGGCTATGCCGATGTTTCAGGCGCTGAAGCTTTGCCCCGAAGCGGTCGTGGTCAAGCCGCGCGGCAGTCACTACGCCGCCGTTTCGCGTCAGATCCGCGCGCTGATGGATGAACTGACGCCGGTCATCGAGCCCCTGTCGCTGGATGAGGCGTTCCTCGACCTGACCAGCACCGAGCGGCTGCACAAGGCGCCTCCTGCGGTCCTCCTGTGCCGCCTTCTGAAACGGATGGAGTTGGAACTGGGGCTGACCGGCTCCGTCGGCCTGTCCCATAACAAGTTCCTCGCCAAGATCGCCTCGGACCTCGACAAGCCGCGCGGCTTTTCGATCATCGGCAAGGGCGATACTGCGGCGTTCCTGAAGGGCAAGCCGGTCAGGATGATCTGGGGGGTCGGAGCGGCGACCCAGGAGCATCTGAACGCGGCGGGTATCCGGACCTTCGACGATCTCGCCCGATGGGACCGCAAGGACCTGCACCACCGCTTTGGCCAGATCGGCGACCGGCTCTGGTATCTCGCGCGGGGCGAGGATTATCGGCGCGTCAATCCGCATGAGCCGATGAAGTCGATCTCGGCCGAAACCACGTTCGATGAGGATATCGCCGACCGTGATCTTCTCGATGGTCACATCTGGCGACTGGCCGAGAAGGTCGCCGACCGGACCAAGGCCAAGGGGCTGGCGGGGCGGACCGTGACTCTGAAGCTGAAGCGCGCCGATTTCACCACGATCACGCGTCGCCATACTTTGCGCGAGCCGACCCAGATCGCCGACCGGCTCTACCGCGAGGCGGCCGACCTTCTGGCGCAGGTCAAGGGGCGGGACGCCTACCGGCTGATCGGTGTCGGCCTGTCGGATATCGTGTCTGCGGGTGAGGCGGATCTGACGCCCGACCTGCTCGACCCTCAGGCAGCGAAAAGGGCGGGTGCGGAACGTGCCACCGATGCGATCCGGGCAAGGTTCGGCCCTGACGCAATCGTTAAGGGCCGGTCGCTCAGGTGATCATTCCGCCGCCAGCGGAATCGTGGACGGTTTGCCGCGACCGATCTCGGCGATCTCGGCCAGAATTCCGGTCAGGATCCGCTTGAAGCCAAGAAAGTTGCCGTTCGGCCGGATTTCGCGTTCGTTCATGTAGAGGGAGCGGTCCATCTCGATCTGCACTGCATGCATCCCGCGCGAGGGGCGGCCATAGGTCTGGGTGATATAGGCCCCGGCAAAGGGTGCATTACGCTGCGTGCGGAAACCTGCCGCTTCAAAGGCCGCCTCGATCCGGTCTACGATTTCGGGTGCCGCCGCCGAACCGAACCGGTCTCCAAGCACGATTTCGGGTCGCTTTACGCCCGAAGATGCGATGGAATCCATCGCTTCATGCGGCATCGAATGCAAATCGATCAGAATCGACTGACCAAAGGACGCACGGGCGTCGTCGAGCAGACGGCGCAGGCAGTCGTGATAGGGATGCCAGACCTGTTCGATCCGGGTGGCGGCCTCGGACATAGGCAGCTTGCCGCGATAAATCGCGCGCCCACCCGCCACGACGCGCGGAATGACGCCAAGGCCCGAGGCAACGCGCGGATTGTGAACCGCAATCCGCACCCCTTCGAACAATGCCGGGTCCATCTCGTCCGCCGCGCGGTTGACATCGACATAGGCCCTCGGCGCACGGGCCGTAAGCAGTGGCGCCCCGAACGACGTCACGCCGTCGAGAAGTTGATCGATGAAGGCGTCCTCGGACGATCGGATGGAATGTTCGTCGAGTATCGATGTTTCGAGAAAACCCGCCGGATAGTCGCGGCCTGAATGCGGCGAGGCAAACACGACGCCGGTCAAGCGCCTTTTGGGCATGGTCAAATCATACGGCGAACGGGTCATGGCCGCTCCTTGCGAATGCGCTAACTATAGCGACAAATTTCCACGCACTGAAACCCCTTGAAAGCCGCAACGACTCCTTTTATAGACCCGGGACCGAAGCGGTTGCGACCGCGCACCCAATGGGGTCAGCGCAGCGGAATCGTTGACGGAACGGGCGGTTAGCTCAGCGGTAGAGCACTACGTTGACATCGTAGTGGCCACTGGTTCGATCCCAGTACCGCCCACCATCCGCCCCCGATTCGGGGGCATTTGAGTTTCAACAGGCGCGACGCGCGCCGCGAATAGGAGAAGACCGATGAAGGTCAAGAACTCGCTCCGCTCGCTGAAGTTGCGCCATCGCGACTGTCAGATCGTGCGCCGTAAAGGCCGCGTCTATGTGATCAACAAGACGCAGCGCCGCTTCAAAGCCCGTCAGGGCTGAAGTTGCGGTCAGGAATGCAAGAAGGGGCCGCCGGTTTCCCGGTGGTCCCTTTTGCTTTGGCCATATGAAGGTTCCCTCGGGTCGACGTGACGACTTGGGTCAAGGATGGTCGGGTAGGTAACTTTAGGGCGCTGATCCGAATACCGGACCCGAACTCCACACACAATTCACTAGGGAATCCGTGCTGGAAACGCTCAAAGGTTCCGGCAATCTGCAGCAGACTCTCCTATTCCTTCCCGTTTCGCTAAAGGTTTTTCCAACCGCTCGCCTTGCAGGGCGCTGGCCCAAAGAACTGTGGTTTTGGATCATTATGCGCCCGATTTCCCGAACCGACCGTCTTTCTGCCTCATTGTAAGCAAGATTGGCGGCTTTTGTCCCCGTTACCGAGACAATGGGGCGCCGCGAATGCATAGTACTGACATTAGAGAAGTCCGGAGCACGGGTATGTTCGTGCCGGTGGTTTTTACGGCCACGATATTTCTTTCGGCTTCGTTGCTGTTTTTCGTTCAGCCGCTCTTTGCCAAGGTTGTCCTGCCGCAGATCGGCGGTGCGCCTGCGGTCTGGACGACAGCAATGCTGTTCTTCCAGAGCGTGCTGATCGGCGGTTACCTCTATTCGCATCTGAGTACGCGGTATCTGGGAACGCGCGCGCAAGTCGCGCTGCATCTCGCGCTTTGGGCCCTTGCGCTGTGGTTCCTGCCGCTGTCGATACCCGAAGGCTGGACCTATGATGCTGAAACCTCGGTTGCCTGGCAGACATTGGTCCTGTTCGGTGTCGGTGTGGGCGTTCCCTTTGGTGTCCTTTCGGCCAATGCGCCATTGATCCAGGCTTGGTATGCGCGCAGTGACGGACCATCTGCCGATGACCCCTATTTTCTTTATGGCGCCAGTAACCTCGGTTCGCTGGCGGCCTTGCTCGCCTTTCCGCTTGTTGCTGAACCGCTGTTCGGCGCAACGCGCATCGGGCAGGGCTGGGCGATCGGATTCCTTGCCTTGGGTGGCTTCCTGCTCGTGAGTGGACTTTGTGCTGCCCGCGGCGGATCCGAGGCCCGACCCGTGCTGGCCGCCGCGAGTGACGAAGCGCCGGTTCCACTGACGCAGATCGGCCATTGGCTGCTTCTGGCCTTCGTGCCTTCGTCGATGATGCTGGCCGTGACCACGAAGATCAGTACCGATCTTGGCGCGATTCCGCTGATCTGGGTGGTTCCGCTGTCGCTGTACCTGCTGAGCTTCGTCCTGACCTTCAGCCGCCGGAACTACACCACGACCGGTGGCCTGCGCTGGGCCTACCTCATTGCTCTTGGCTGGCTCGGAGCGGTCTTTTCCGGCATCACCGGGCCCCATACGAATTTTTATGGCATTGCCGGGCTGGTCGTCGCCTTCTTCGTCGTCGCCGTATTCGCCCATCGCAGATTGTATGAAAGCCGCCCCGCAGGCGCGCACCTGACACTCTTTTACGTTGTCATGTCGGTCGGCGGGGCCTTGGGCGGGCTCTTCAACTCGATCGTTGCACCGGTGGCGTTCGACAGTCTTGCCGAAGGCGGTGTGACGACGCTGGTGGCAACAACCCTGATCCTGAGCGCCGCCATGCGGCCGACCTGGACGACCGCCCGCACCGGCATTCTTGTCGGCCTGGCGGGGGTCGTCCCGCTCATGATCGCCCTTTTGGTTATGGGCATCGACAACCGCCCACTGCTGAAGGCCGTCGTCTATGCATCGGCCGCAGTCGCAGCGCTTGCCCTGCGCCGGTCCATGTCGTCTGCCGCGATCGCTGCCCTGATCATTGCCGGGACCGGCACCTATGCCGTTCCCGACGGGGCGCTTTTCCAAGGGCGCAGCTTCTTTGGCACCCATGGTGTCAATGAATTCGGAACCATGCGCCAATATACCAACGGTACGACGATCCACGGGGTGCAGCGCCTTTCGCAATACGGCGACATGCGGCCAGATCCGCTGTTCTACTACCACGAAAATGCCCCGATGGCGCAGGTTCTGACCTCGGACATTGGCGATGCGGCTCGCAAGATCGGTGTTGTCGGTTTGGGCGTCGGTTCGCTTGCCTGCTATCGGCAGCCCGGGCAGGAATGGCAGTTTTACGAAATCGACCACCTTGTGGACGATATTGCGCGCAACCCCGCCTATTTCACCTTCATGTCGAACTGCGCCGGGGACACGCCGACCAATTTCGGCGATGCGCGGATGGTTCTGGCGCGGCAGGACGGATTGCAATACGACATTCTGGTGATCGACGCCTATGGCTCGGACGCGGTGCCGATCCACCTGACGACGCATGAAGCGATGCAGGTTTATCTCGACCGGCTGGCCCCGGATGGCGTGCTGCTCTACCACATCTCGAACCGCTATTACGCGATCCAGCGGCCATTGGCGCGCAGCGCCGAGGCATTGGGTCTTGTCGCGCGCATTCAGGAATATCCCGGCAATCCCAAGCAGGACCCGGGCGACATCCCATCACGCGTCGTTATGCTGAGCCGGAGCGAGGCAGCCCTTGGCGCGATCGCGGACGATGCCCGCTGGGTGCCGCTGATGTCCGATGGCGGACGCATCTGGACCGACGACTACGCCAACCTGCTGTCGGTTCTGGAGTAACGGCATTTCATCCCAAGGTTGCCGCGGGTCCCGCTTCGTGAGAGGATGAGGGCCCGTCAGCCGAGGGTCTTGCCATGAGTGTGACGAAGGAAATCGACGGAGTCGTGATCGGGCTGCTGCTCGGCTTCGAGAAAGGCGCGCCGCTGGTGGTCTTTCCCGGTAACGCTTCGGATCACGCCATTCGGGCCCGCAGCCTGCGCCATTTGTCTGAGGCCGATATCGGCGCTGAGATGGCGCTTCTCTTCGAGGATGGGCGGCGCGACCGTCCGCTGATCGTTGGCCGGATCGTAGAGCCGGTGCGAAGCGACGCCACGACTGTGATCCGCGATGGCGAGACGGTGAAGCTGACGGCGAAGGAGCGGATCGAGCTGAGGGTCGGGAAGGCTTCCCTCATCCTTGAAAAGGACGGCCATGTCACGATCCGGGGCACCCATCTGGTCAGCCACGCCACCGGGTCGAACCGCATCCGGGGCGGATCAGTGAACCTGAACTGAGCGCGTTCAGTCGAATTCATAGCCGAACCCGTCCGCGCCGCCAGTGACGGTGACGCGGGTCAGGGCCTTGCCCTCCAGCTTGCGGTTGAGCACCTGGCGGCTGAGGTCCGGCAGCAGCGTGTTGGTCAGGATCGCGTCGATCATCCGCCCGCCGCTTTCGATTTCGGTGCAGCGCGCCCTGATCAGGTCCATCAGCCCGCCGCCAATCACAAGTTCCGCATCATGTCCTTCGATCAGGCGGCGTGCGATTGCCTTCAGCTTGTGGCCCGCGATGGCTTCGATCATCTCATCCGACAGCGGATAGTAGGGGATCGTGACGACACGGCCGAGCAAAGCGGCCGGGAAGGTTTTCAGGAGCGGCGCGCGAAGCGATGCGGTCAGGTCGTCGAGGTCAGCCTTCGTCTTTCCCACTTCGGTCATCGCCATGATTTCGTCGGTGCCGACATTCGAGGTCAGGAGGATCAGCGTATTCTTGAAATCGATCCTGCGGCCCTCGCTGTCGTCCATCATGCCCTTGTCGAAGACCTGAAAGAAAATCTCGTGCACGTCGGGATGCGCCTTTTCGACCTCGTCGAGCAGGATCACAGAATAGGGCCTGCGGCGCACCGCTTCGGTCAGGATGCCGCCCTTACCGTAGCCTACGTAACCCGGCGGCGCGCCCTTCAGGGTAGACACCGTATGCGCCTCCTGAAACTCGCTCATATTGATCGAGATGAGGTTCTGCTCGCCGCCGTAAAGCGCCTCGGCCAAGGCCAGGGCGGTTTCGGTCTTGCCGACGCCGGAAGGGCCACAGAGCATAAAAACACCGATGGGTTTTTCCGGCGCGCCGAGACCGGCATAGGAGGTCTGGATGCGGTTCGCGATCATCTCCATCGCGTGGTCCTGCCCAACGACGCGGCTCGAGAGGATACCGGCAAGTGCCAGCGCCCGTTCGGTCTGGCTGGCCAGCATCCGCCCCATCGGGATGCCGGTCCAGTCCTGCACGACCGACGCGACCGCATTGCGGTCGACGGACGGAAGGATGAGCGGGCGTTCGCCCTGTGCCTCGGTCAGTTCTGCCATCTTCGCGCGCAGATCGGTCAGGGTCCTGTCACGCTCTTCCGGGCTGAGGGCGGCGGGCGGCGCCTCGTCGACCTCCTCCTCGGCCCCTTCCCCCGGCGGTTCATCGGGTGGCAGGTCGCCGCTGGTGCCGGTTTCGTCCAGTTCCACACCCGACCGGCGAAGCTGGCCGCGCAGGTCGAGGATCGCGTCGACCAGCGCCTTCTCCGCCTCCCACCTTTCGGTCGCGGCGGCAAGTTCCGTTTCCGTATCGGCGAGCGCCGCGTCCACCTCGGCCCGGCGTTCGCCGGTGTCGATGCCGATAGCCTCCTCGCGTTCGATGATGCCCGCCTCGATCTCCAGCGCCTGCTTGCGGCGCTCTATATCCTCCACCTCGGCTGGTGTCGCATGCTGGCTGACGGCGACACGGGCGCAGGACGTATCGAGCAGGCTGATCGCCTTGTCGGGCAGTTGCCGCGCTGGGATGTAGCGGTGCGACAGCGTCACCGCCGCCTCGATGGCCTCGTCGAGAATTTCGACCTTGTGGTGCTTTTCCAGAACCGCGGCGACACCCCGGCACATGCGGATCGCGGCCTCTTCTGAGGGTTCTTCGACCTTCACCACCTGAAAACGGCGGGTGAGTGCGGGGTCCTTCTCGATATGCTCTTTGTATTCGGCCCATGTGGTCGCGGCGACGGTCCTGAGTTCGCCGCGCGCTAAGGCCGGTTTCAGAAGGTTCGCGGCATCGCCCGTGCCCGCGGCCCCGCCCGCGCCGATCAGGGTATGCGCCTCGTCGATGAAAAGGATGATGGGCTTGTCGGAGGACTGAACCTCATCGATCACGGTCTTCAGCCGCTTCTCGAATTCGCCCTTCACCGACGCGCCCGCCTGCATCAGTCCGACATCGAGCATATGCAACTCGACCGCGCGCAACTGCGGCGGCACGTCGCCCCGCGCAAGCCTCAGTGCGAAGCCTTCGACCACGGCGGTCTTGCCCACCCCGGCCTCGCCCGTCAGGATCGGGTTGTTCTGACGCCGCCGCATCAGGATGTCGATGATCTGACGGATCTCCATGTCGCGTCCGACGACCGGGTCGATCTCGCCCGCCTTGGCGCGTTCGGTCAGGTTCGTGGCATATTGATCCAACGCTGATTGCCCGCCGGGTCGCGCCTTGGGCTTGTCGTCCTTTGCGGGTGCGGCGGTTGCCTCGATGGATGCGGCCAGCAGGTCCGACAACTGCCCCGCCATCGCATCCGGGTCGATCTTGTCGAACTCAAGACTGATCTTGAAAAGCAGCCCCTCCAGAACCGGTGTCTTCAGCGCGCCCAAGAGAAGGTAGGCCGATCGCACCGTATCGTCGCCGAATTCAAGCGATCCGAAGGTCCACGCGTCCTGAATGGCGCGGAAGATGTGGTCGGAAAACTCCTCGACCGAACCCGCGCCATGGGGCAGCGCGTCGATGGCGCGGGCGATGTCGCCTTCCAGCCGCGCCTCATCAACGTCCGCCGATTGCAGGAGAATCTCGAAATCCGATCGTGCCGACCGCGCCAGTTCAGCGACGAAATGGACAAGCTCCACATAGGGATTTCCGCGCGTCTTGGCCGTCTGCGCCGCGGCAGAAAAAGCCTTCAGGCACAAAGGGTTGAGTTTGCCCACAAGCTCCTTGCGCTTGATCGTCTCGGGCGAACCGCGTTGGGCCATAATCCTTGCCCCCAATTGGTTAAATGTATGATCTGACTTGGTCGAACTGAAAAAATATAGGTACGCTGACCCTCAGGCAGTTTATGCTGGAATCGCGCTTTAAGCGACCATTTTACACATACCGCAGCCTCGCGGTCATTCAGGGGCGTATGATGATTGATGCGATGCCCGGCGATATTTTCAGCCGGGGACAGGTTCTGAACAACACTTACGAGATCGAGGGCGTCCTTGGTCGCGGCGGCACGGGTGAGGTCTATCGCGCCACAAACCAGATCACCGGACGGACGGTGGCGATCAAGGCGCTGAACAGCCAGTTTTCCGGCAATGACGACTATGTCGACCTGATGAAGCGCGAGGAGCAGATGCGCGACATCCGCGACGATGCGGTCGTGCGCTACACCGAATGTTCGCGCTCGGATCAGGGGCATGTGTTTCTGGTCATGGACTATATCGACGGGCCGTCGCTGAACGACGAGATGGCGGCGCGGCGGATGGAGGTGCGCGAGCTTCTGATCATCGCACACCGGGTGGCATTGGGCCTGCGCGTGGCGCACCGGAACGGGATCGTGCATCGGGATCTGTCGCCCGACAACGTGATCCTGAAGGGCGGCAGCGCCGAACAGGCGGTGATCATCGATTTTGGCATCGCCAAGGATACCGGCGCGGGCGCGCGGACCATCGTCGGCAACGATTTCGCGGGCAAATACGAATATGCCGCACCCGAGCAGGTTGAGGGCCGGGCCGAGAAGCGGTCGGATTTCTACGCGCTGGGTGCGCTGTTGCTGGCAGCGTTCCGGGGTGCGATCCCGTTCGCGGGCGCGACGCCGGGAGAGATGGTGCGGCGCAAGCAGCAACCCTTGGATACGTTGGGCGTGCCGGAGCCGTTGAAGGGTCTGATCGACTGGCTGTCCGCCCCTGATCTTGCGGGCCGCCCCGCCTCGGCCGATGAGATAGTCGGCAGGCTGGACGCGCTGCTTGACCCGAAAGGGCGCGGCGCGGCACCGAAAGTGCAGGCGCCCCGGCCACGTGGGCGGCTTGGATGGTTGGTGCTGCCGGTTCTGCTGCTTCTGGGCGCCGGGGCCTATTTTGGCGGGGTGGCGGACTGGATCGGACCGCCGGAATTGCCCGTCGCCGAACCGTTCCGGTTCGAGGCCCGCGCGGGCGTGGACGGGGTGGCTTTGTCCGGCAACGCGCCCGACGCCGAAAGCGCGGGGATGCTGGTGGACGCTTTCGCAGCGCGGGCGGGATCGCCGCCGCCACCCGATGCACTGACACTGGCGCAGGGCGTGCCTTCGGACACATGGCCCGGTTCGGTCGCCGATCTTCTGGGAAGGTCGGACGGGCTGGAGGATTGGCGCATCGATGTTGCCGGGATGAATGCGCGGGTCGCGGGCCTTGCCGCCAATGGCGCTGCCCGGCGGGAGGCGGAGGACCGGCTACAGGACTGGGCGCGCGCCGGGGGGTTTGCTTTGGCCACATCCATCGTCGCCGGACCAAGGGACCTGCCGGTGGCAGAGGTCGCCGCGCTGCTGAAAGAGGTGGCCGATTGCGGTACGCTCGTACAGAACGCAGCGGGCGAGAGCTATGCGCTGGGCGACACGATCACCGTCACCGGGTCCGTGGCGCAATCTGCGACGAAAGATGTAATTCGTTCGCGTCTGGCCGACGCGGTCGGTGACCGTCATGTGCGGGTGGAGGTGTCCGAGCTCAATTCCGACATATGCACCGTCCGGCAGGCGCTGCCCGACCTGGCGCAGGCCGGGCTCTCGATCTGGCTGGGCGACGGCGCGACTGGGGCGGCGAACCTGTCGGGTGCCTATCATGTCGATGACAACCCCATCATCGAGGTTCACGCCCCGGCCAGTCTGACCGAAGGGTCGCTGTGGGTCGTCGTCGTCGACAATACCGGCAAGGTCTTTAACCTTTTGCCCAATATAAACTTCGAGGAACAAAGGATCCACCGGCTGGGTGTCGTGGAAGACGGAATAAGGCGAATCCGGGTTCTTCACTCCATCGACGAGTTCAGGGCCGACCCGCGCGTGATGGCGATGAAGATCGCGCCAACCGATTTCGGCAAGAGTGAGATCGTGGCGATCCTGTCACGGGAAAACCTGTTCGACATCCGGCGTCCGAGAGATGAGTCCACCGCGTCATTTGCCGAGGCACTAACGGCGATTCAGGCTCAAAGTCCGGAAAACATTACCGCCGTGGCCACCAGACTACTGGATTCCGGACCTTGACGCAGGGTCAAAAGGGGCGAACACTCTAACGAGTTTTGTGAATGTTTTTTTGAAGTCGTTTTGAAAGGTACGGGATATGAGGGACCTGGAAGCGTTCCTCGCCCCGGTGGATAATGCGAATCCCTCTGGGGTTGAGTTACGCAACGACGCCCGGTTTCATGCGATCGAACGGCTGTTGGAGCCCGCGTCGCGCCGCTACAGGCTTGAGGATCTGACATCCGGCGGGACCGGTGCGGTCACGCTCGACTGGGACGGTCTTATTGCGGACGCGGAGGAGCTGGCCGCCACCGGGCGGGACCTTCGTCTGCTGGTGATCGTCGCGCGGGCGGCGGCGAATGAGGCGGGTTTTGCCGGGCTGGCCGCCGGGCTGACGCTGCTGGCCGAGACGGTAGAAAAGAACTGGGATCACTTGCATCCCGCTTTGCGCGACGGCGGCACCAAGCGCGAGGCGGCGACGCGCCGGATCAACGCGCTTTACCAGATCGAGAATGACGAGAACGGTGTTCTGGGCGATCTGCAGTTCAACATCGTGATGACCCCGCGCGGCATCGGGCCGGTTTCGGGCGCGGACCTCGCCGCCGGGATGGTCAACCGCAACACGGTCCTGAACGAGGCGCCTTCGGGACTCGGTGATAAAGAGCGCGCAACTTTGGTGGCCGAGCATGAGGTACGGGTGGCCCGTGTGCGTACCGCCTGCCGGGCGACGGCGGCGGAACGACCCGAGGAATTGCAGGCGCTGGCAAATGATGTGGCTGCGGCGCGCGATGCGCTGACCGCGCTTGAAACGGCGCTGAACGCGCAGGTTGCCGACAATGGCGTGGGCGTTGGGTTCAAGTCCCTCGCGACCTTTCTTTACCGCGTCGCCACCACTGTCGCGGCCGCGCAGGAGGACGACGACAATGCAACCGAAGAGACCGAGATGACCCCGGCCCCAGCAGAGCAGGCGACCGTAGGCGCGCCGCAGACCGCCCCGACACCGCAGGCCGCGATGCCGGACCAGATCAATTCGCGCCGCGATGTCGAACGCGCGCTCGACCAGATCATCGCATTTTACGAGCGCACTGAACCGTCGTCGCCCATCCCGCATCTGGCCAAGAGGATGCGCAAGATGGTGCCCATGAACTTCGTTGAACTGATGGAAGAGATCGCGCCCTCCGGAATGAAGGAATTCCGCAATGTGGCGGGCGTTTTTGATGAGAAATCCAAATAAGGGAGAAGCGGACAGATGAGCGAGAGCAAAGCCAAGGTGATCGAACGCAATCGCGCGCCGCGGGTGCAGATCGCCTATGATGTCGAACATTACGGCAGCCCGACGACGATCGAACTGCCCTTCGTCATGGGCGTGATGGCGGACCTTGCCGGCGCATCGGAAACGCGTGAGGCGCAGAAACCGCCGGCGGAGCGGACCTTTGTCGAGGTCGATGCGGGGCGCTTTCCGAAATTCATGGAAGCGCTCGGCCCCCGCGTGAAAGCGCGCGTGCCGAACAAACTGCCCGCCGGGGAAGGGGCGGATGCGGATGAAGAGATGTTCGTCGATCTCAGCTTCAAATCGATGGGCGATTTCGCGCCTGACAAGATCGCCGAACAGGTTCCCGCCCTTTCGGAACTTCTGAAGATGCGCCGCCAGCTGGAGGAACTGCTGTCCTACATGGACGGCAAGGTGAACGCCGAAAAGCGCATTGCCCAGCTACTGACCAATGAACCCCTGCTCGCGCAGGTCGCCGAAGAGGCGATGAAATCCGGCAAGGCGGAGGAATAAGTCATGGCCGAGACCAAGAAAGACACCGCCGTCGCCGAGGCTGAAGCACTCGATCTGGGGGAATTCAGCGACCTTCTTGAGAAGGACTTCCGCGTCAAGGAAGACGACAGCGCCAAATTGCAGAAGCTGGTGCAGAACCTCGCACTGGCGGCGAAAGAAAAGGCAGGGACCGCGACGATTTCCGGCAATGCGGTCAAATCGATCAAGTCGCTGATCGCCGGGATCGACAGCCTGCTGTCCACCCAGATGAACGAGATCCTGCACGCCCCCGAGGTCCGGCAGATCGAGGGAACATGGCGCGGGCTGCATTACCTTTGCAACAACACCGAGACCGACCAGAAGCTTAAGATCCGGGTGATGAACATCACCAAGGATCAGCTTGCCGATCAGCTGGAGGATTTCGAAGGTCAGATGTGGG
Source organism: Albidovulum aestuarii (assembly GCF_029961185.1). Taxonomy (GTDB): domain Bacteria; phylum Pseudomonadota; class Alphaproteobacteria; order Rhodobacterales; family Rhodobacteraceae; genus Albidovulum; species Albidovulum aestuarii. The sequence continues at coordinate 244,221 of NZ_JASBQQ010000006.1, forward strand.
ACCAGTCCCCGGCCTTCAAGAAGCTCTACACCGAGGAATATTCGATGTTCGGGGGTGAGCCCTATGGCTGCCTGCTGGGCGCTTACGAGTTCTCGCACCATCCCCGCGACGTAGGTCTTTTGCGCAATCTCTCAGGTGTCTGTGCCTCTGCCCATGCGCCCTTCATCGCGGCAGCTGCGCCGCAGCTTTTCCGCATGGAAAGCTGGCAGGAATTGCCGAACCCGCAGGACCTGCAACAGATCGTATCGTCACCCGACTACGCAAGCTGGCAGTCGCTGCGTGAAAGCGAGGACAGCCGCTATATCGGCCTGACCATGCCCCGCGTTCTGGCGCGTCTGCCCTATGGCGCGGCAACGGTGCCGGTGAAGGGTTTCGCCTTAGAGGAAGAGATCGACGGCAAGCACGACCACTATGTCTGGATGAACGCCGCCTTCGCGATGGGCGTGAACATCAACCGCAGCCACAAGCTCTTTGGCTGGGGCACGCAGATCCGGGGTGTGGAATCCGGCGGCACGGTGATCAACCTGCCGGTCCACACCTTCCCGACCGATGATGGCAGCGTGGCGATGAAATGCCCGACCGAGATCGCGATCGACGACCGGCGCGAGGCGGAACTGGCCAAGCTTGGCATGATGCCGATCCTGCACCGCAAGAACACCGATGTCGCGGCCTTCATCGGCGCGCACAGCTTGCAGGATGACGAGGCGCGGGCCGGGCGGCTGGTCGATCCGGACGCACAGGCCAATGAAAGACTCAGCGCGAACCTGCCCTATCTCTTCCCGGTCAGCCGGTTCGCGCATTATCTGAAGGCCATCGCGCGCGACAAGATCGGCACGTTCAAGGAACGCGCCGACATGCAGGTCTGGCTCAGCGAATGGATCAACCGCTACGTCCTGGCCAACACCGCAATGGCGACCGATGCGCAGAAGGCCAAGCGTCCGTTGGCCGCGGCAGAGGTGCAGGTGGACAGCGTCGAAGGGCGCCCCGGCTATTACAACGCACGGTTCTACCTGCGTCCGCATTACCAGTTGGAAGGCATTAACGCGAGCCTGCGGCTCGTCTCTGAACTGCCCTCGGTCAAGGGGGCCTGAGGCGGGGCGGCAGCGCCCCTCCTTTCACCACCGGCATTCTTTGTGACCTGAAAGGAATAGGAAATGGCATTCAGCGGATACATGAAGATCGACGACATACAGGGCGAATCCAAACGCGCCGATCATGAGGACGAGATCGACTTTTTCGGAATAGGCTGGGGCGCGGCACAGACCAGTTCGGCCGCGACCGGATCAGGCCGGACGCGCGGCCGCGCGGTAATCTCGGACGTTAAGATCGAGAAGTTTTACGACGCGTCTTCGCCGCTTCTGGCACTGGCCTGCATGCAAGGCAAAAGCTTCCCAGAAATCATCGCCTATGTCCGCAAGGATTCCGGCGACGCGCATCTCGACTACCTCGTCATCACAATGACGGATGTGATCGTCAGCAGTTATCAGATGCATGGCAGCGGCCCGAAGGAAACCGATGACGACATGATCACGGAAGAGGTTTGCCTGTCCTGCGAGACGATCAACATCAAATACGTCAAGCAGGCCGGCGATCATTCGGCGGGCGATGAATTCGAGGTCGAATACGACATCGTGGCCGGTAAGGCGGCCTGAGTGCCCTGACCGTGGAAGGGTAACCAGTGTCCGACCAGATCCAGCCCCTGCAATCGCGGCGCGAAGCCGTGCAGCCGAGCCTTTGGGACCGGCTGGTCGACGATCTGCCGGGGCTGGTCGCCGAAACCGACCGGCGGCGGAAAGAACTGGAAAAAGAGATCGGGGCGGACCGTGTGGCCCGCCTCGTTGCGGGCGGGCGGCGGGCCCTGGAACGCGAAGCCTCGCTCGATCAGGAAGAACGGCGGCTTGCGCATGTCTTTCTCACCCAGATCGAGCGCCGCGCCGCATTAGAGGAACGCGGGATCGTCGTAACGCCCTCGATCCTGCGCGAAGCGGTGCGGCGCGATATCGAGGCTTTGTTCAATATCGAGCGGTGGCAGGCAAGTCACCTTCTGGGCGATGCCGAGCGTCGCGGGGCCGAGGACCCCGAAGACCTTCTGGCCGATTTCCCGCATGTCCGCCGGTCTGTCCTGAACTACGGCGTGCCGTCATTTTCCGGCCGCCGCGCGCGGGATTTCGATCCCGATGCGCTGGCGAAAGAACTGAAGGAAATCGTCGCGGTTTTCGAGCCCCGCCTGAAGCGCGACACGATCAGGGTCAAGGTCGCAACCGGCGACAAGACCGGCCTTCGAATCGATATAGAGGGCGTATTGATCATGTCGCCGGTGCCCGAACGGCTGAAGCTTTCGACCACCATTGATCTCGACAATGGCAGCGCCATCACCGCGCTCGGGGAGGTCTGATGGATCGGAACTTCCTAACTTATTATGAAGCCGAACTTGGACATATCCGCGACCTCGCCACCGAATTCGCTGCGATGCATCCCGAAGTGGCGCGCAATCTGTCTGTCGATGTCGCGCCCTGTCCGGACCCCTATGTCGAGCGGCTCTTGGAAGGTGTCGCTTATCTTGCCGCCCGCACGCGGCTGAAGGTTGATGCGGAAAGCACGCGGTTCGTGCGCAACGTTCTTGATGCGCTTTATCCCGATCTCGTCGGCCCGGCCCCCGCGATGACGACGGCAGTGCTGCATCCCGGGCCGCAGGTGCAGACGATGATCGATGGCCATACCGTGAAACGCGGCACACGCATGGCCTCGGCCTTTCGCGACGGGCTGACGACACGGGCGACCTATACGACCGCGCAGGACGTGACGCTTTGGCCGGTCGCGCTCGATGGTGTTGACTATCTGCCCGATCGCGGCGCGCTGAAATCTGCCGGAGTGCCGGAGGGCAGCGGTGCCGAGGCCGCGTTGCGCCTGATGCTGAAGCGGGCGGGGCCGGGATCGCTGTCCGAGCTTGGCCTCGATCGGCTCGACATGTGTTTTGCGGGCAGTGCGCGGGCGGGCGGGATATTCGATGCGGTTTTCGGGGCGAGCACCGGCATTCTTGCCCGGCCCGCGCGGTCCGGCGCCGTATTCCGCCGCGCGGCGGGCCCCGAAATGGTCGGGATCGGCGATGGCGAGGCGCTTTTGCCGCGCGTCCGCCCTGCCTTCGAAGGCTACCGGCTGATGCGGGAATATTTCCTGATGCCAGAGCGGTTCTACTATCTTCGCCTTGGCGGGCTGAACCCGGCGATCCGCGATTGCGGGGATGACCGGCTGGAGATTCTGCTTCTGCTGGACCGGCAGCGCCCGCATCTTGCCGATGTCACTGCGCGCGATTTCAAGCTTTTCGCGACGCCGCTGGTCAACCTTTTCGAAAAGGAATGCAACGTCGTCGAGATCGACGGCCGCACGGCGACACATGTCGTTCATGCCGATCGCACGCGGCCGCGCGACTTTGAAATCTACCGGCTGATCCGGGTCGAGGATGCCGATGACGACGGGCCGGACGCCGCCCTGCATCAGCTTTACGCCGCCGATCAGATGCGCGGCTCGGGGCTTGTCTATACGACCGAGCGTCGCCCCCGCCGCGCGGGCGAAGATGAAATCCGGCGGGGCCAGACGCGCACCTCCTATACCGGCGATGACCTGTTCATCTCGGTCGCGCGGCCCGCCGGGGCGCGGGTGTCGCGGGCGGTCAGACGGCTCGACATCCGCGCGCTTTGCACCAACCGCGATCTGCCGATCCTCGACGACAGCCCGAAACTGACACTGGAAAGCGGCGATCCCGTCGGTCGCGTTGAACTGCTCGGCGCGATGCGCCGTCCGCGCGGGTCGCTGGTGGCCAGCCTTCCGAAATCCGCCGGAAAGGGCGAGGCCTCGCTCGACGATCTGGCCTGGCGGCTGATCGCGCAGCTGTCACTTAACCACCTGTCTTTGGGCGAGGAAATCCGCGACGCCGAGCCCCTGCGTGCCATGCTTGACCTTTATGCCGACCGGGGTGATCCCGAACTGGCGCGCCATGCCCGTTCCATCACCCGCGTGACCTCGCGCCCGCTGATCGAGAGGCTGGGCATTCCGGGCCCCGTCTGTTTCGGCAAGGGCATGGAGGTCACTCTTCACGTCGATGGATCGGTACTGTCGGGGGCTTCGGCGCTGTTACTGTCGGCGCTCCTCAATCAGCTTTTTGCCCGCCATGCCGGCATCAATTCCTTCATCCGAACGCGGATGCGGTCCCTGCAAACACAGGAGGAGGTGACATGGCCGATGTCGCCGGGCAACCGCGCCCCGATCTGACGGGGGCGGCGCCTGAGCCCGAAAGCATGGGATTCTTTGAGCTGCTGCGGCGGCTTGAGGCCGGGAGCCTGCGCTTTGGCCGTGCCGGCGGGCCGGAGCGGGAACCGGCGCGGCTTGGCCAGCGGGTGCGGCTGTCGGTGGCGACGAGGGACGTGGCGGGGTTTCGCCCCGGCGATGACAAAAGGCCCGCAAAGGTCGATGTCGAGGTTCTGGGCCTTCTTGGCCCCGAAGGCGCGATGCCGCTGCATCTCAGCCGCTGGGTGCTGACGCGCCTGTCCGAACGCTGGTTCACCGAGGCGGCAGATACCGCGACCGCTGACACCACCTTCCTCGATTTCTGCAACATGCTGCAGCACCGGATGCTGGCGCTTTATTGGCGGGCCTGGGGCGATGCGCGGCCGGAAGTGCAGGTTGAGCATGGCGAGCGGGGGCACGGGCAGGCGATGCAGGCGGCCCTTGCCGGGCTTGGCCTGCCGGGGATGGCGGGGCGTGACGACGGCCTGAAACTGCGCCATGCGACCGCGCTTGGTCAGGGCGTCCACGGGCCGGAGCGTCTGACCGGGTTTCTCGCGGATCTGCTCGGGGTCAAGGTGACGCTTGTCGAATTCGTCGGCCACTGGCTGGAAGTACCGGCGCCACTTCAGACCCGGCTTGGTCGGGCCCATGCGGCACTTGGCGAAAGCGCCGTCGTCGGGGCGTGCAGTTTCCAGCGGCAGGGGCGGGCGGAGCTTCGGTTAGGGCCGCTGACCCTGCAGCAATACCGGCGGCTACTGGAGGATGACGGGTTACGCGACCGGCTGGCCCATGCGATCCGCTTCGCGGTCGGGACCGAGATCGACTTCGATCTGCGCCTCGTTCTTGCGAAGGGTGATGTGCCCGATCCCTGCCTCGGCACCTGCCAGCTTGGCCGCACGACATGGGTTTCGCCCACCTGCCGCGCTGATGCGGGCGATCTGCGCCTGCCGAATTTTGCCGATCCGGGTGGGAGGGCAGCGGCATGACCCTGCGCCTTGTCATCGAACATTCCGCCCATCCGCAGGCCAGGCCCGAAATGCGCCACCCCGGCGGTGACCTGTCGATCGGGCGGGGGGCGGATTGCGACTGGCAGATCGACGACCCGGACATGTTCGTCTCGCGCCGCCACTGCGTCGTGTCGGAGAGTGACGGCAGCTATGAAGTGACCGATGCCAGCCGGGGCGGGCTATTCATCGACGGGGCGGATACGCCGCTCGGCCCCGGCAATTCTACTGCTTTGGAGCCGGGGATGCGACTGAGGCTCGGCGACGTCGTGATCCGGGTCGAACTTGGCGAGGCGAAGGCAGAGACCGCCCGGCCCGCAGCGAAAGTGGCCTCCCGCGCCGACGGGTTCGACGCCGACGATTTCTTTGCCCAGCCGGCCGCATCAGCGACGAGAGCACCCCGCCCCGAGACGCTGCCGGAACCGTTCGACAGCGGCCGCCCCGCAAGCGCCGCTCCCGAGGTCGAGGAGCGAAAGCGTCCGCCAGAGTTCGATGACCCCTTCACGCTCGATCCCGTGCGTCCGGCGGACCGGCCGGTGGAGCCGAAGGCGGACGCGGCGGATTTCGGATTTGGCGATTTCTTCGACAAACCCGCCGCGCCGCAGGCGATGCCTGCACCAGCGCAGAAACCCGAACCGGCGGCACCCGCCCCGCAAGCGGTGGAAGCCGACGGGCTGCACGCCGCTTTCTTCCGGGGCCTTGGCCTCGATCCGACAGAGATGAAGGCGGTCGCGAGTCCCGAGGAGATGGAGGCGCTGGGCCTGCGCTTCCGGCTGCTTGTCGACGGGCTGATGCACCTAATGCGTGCCCGGGCCAAGGAAAAGGGAAGTGCAAGGGTTGCCCAGACCACGATCGGCAGCGCCGACGTAAACCCGCTGAAGTTCCTTGCCACGACCGAGGACGCGCTCGCCGCCCTCATCACGCCGCGCGGGCGCGGCTACCTGCCGCCGGATGAGGCCATCACGGGTGCGTTCCGCGACCTGACCGATCACCAGTTGCGCACCTGGGCCGCACTTCAGGCTGCACTTCGCCGCATGGTCGACCGGTTCGACCCCGAGGAGTTCGAACACGAGGCCGAAGCGGAAGGGCTGATGAAGGCGCTGCTGTCGGGCGGGCGCGGCGCGCAGCTCTGGCAGCTTTACCGCGCCCGCTACCGCGAGATCGCCAAAGCCGCCGAGGAACGGTTTCTGGGCGAGGTCGGCGCGGATTTCCGCGACGCATATGAAGGCAAGAGGAGGACCGGAGATGATTGACAGACGCGACTTCCTTTCGGGCGCGGCGGCGCTTGCGCTTGTGGCCTGCACACCCAAGACGGGCTCGGTCACGCTTTCGGCGACCGGTGCGGCGGGGATGAATCCCGGCCCGGGCGGCGCCGACCGGCCGCTGACCCTGCATATCGTGCAACTGAGGGCGACGGGCGCCTTCGACAGCGCCGATTTCTTCGCGTTGCAGAATCCGGCCGGGGCGCTTGGCGGCGATCTGGTGAAGGCCGAGCAGATGGTTCTGACGCCGGGCGCGGGCGCGACAAAGACCATCGCACTCGACCCCTCGACCACCGCCATCGGTGTCATCGCGGGCTTCCGTGATCCGGGCGGTAAGGCGTTCCGCGCGAAAGGCCCGGTTTCGCCAACGGCGAATGTCAGTTTCGCCATCGAGATCGGGTCGGGCGGCATCGCGCTGAGACCGGCCTGAGCCGGCAGAGAGGGAACGGGAATGACGGAACGCAACAAGGTTGTCTGGTCGGAAGGGCTTTTCCTCAGGACCCAGCATTTCCAGCAGCAGGACCGCTATGCCGAGGCGCTGATGCGGGCGGGCCTGCGCGCGGGCCATCTGCAGACCTACGGGTTCTCAGCGCTGGAGCTTGATACGGCCGCGCTCGATGCCGGGCAGATAGCCGTGGCGAAGGCTGAGGGACTTTTCCCCGACGGCTCGCCCTTCGCCATTCCGGGCGACATGGAGCCGCCGCCGGCGCTTGCGGTCAAAGGCGATGCGGCGGGTCTCGTTTCGCTGGCGATCCCCGTGGAAAGCCGGGGCGCGGCCTCGGTCGACCCCGCCCATGCCGAGCCCACGGGCGCGCGCTATCGCGGCACGATGATTACCGCGCGCGATGCCGTGCGCGGCGGGGCCGAGACCGAAGAGATCGAGGTCGCCCGCCTTGCCGCGCGGCTGATCGCACCGGGCGATGAGATGGCGGGCTACACTACGCTCGCCCTTGCCCGGGTTGAGGGGCTGAAGGCCGACGGCTCGGTCGCGCTGAGTGACGGCTACCTGCCGCCCGCGCTGACCATCGGAGCCGCGCCCTGGTATGCCGGGCTTTTGAAGGAACTGGTCACGGGGCTTGAGCGGATCGCCGAGGCCCATGGCGGGCTGGTGCGCGGCGGCGCCGGACGGTCGGTGGAAAACCTCCTGATCCTCGAACTCGCGAATGCAGCCCAGCCCCGGCTGGCGCATCTTCTGACCCAAGACCTCTGCCATCCGTCCGATCTTTTCGGTGAGCTTGCCGGGCTTGCGGGCCGCATGGCGACCTACGGCTCATCGTCCCGCCGTCTGACCGATCTGCCCGCCTATGACCATGCCGCCCCGCAGTCGGCCTTCGCGGCGCTCGCCGATACGCTCCGGTCCATGATCCTGTCGCTCAGGCATGTGGAGCCGAAATCCCGCGCCCTGCCGGTGGCGAAGCATTCCCAGAACATCTGGAAAGTCCGCATCGACAATCCCGAGCTTTTGAAATCCAGCCGCATCGTGCTGCGCGTGGGATCGGAGATGTCGGACGAAAGCCTGCGCCGGATCTTTGCAGGTCAGGCCACGGTCGGGGCGGCGGATGAATTCGAGAAGCTCTGGAAATCGCGTCTGCCGGGGATCGCGCTGAAACCGCTGCATTCGCAGCCGCGCGAGATCCCCTATGACGGCGAACGGCTGTGTCTGGAACTTGACCAGAAATCGGAACACTGGACCCAGTTGCTGGAGGCGCCCGGTTTCGTGATCGGCGTGTCCGGCAAGCTGGAACGCGAACCGCAGATCGACTGCTACGCGGTCAGCAGGTAGGCAGATGGTGAACAAGGACGATCCCTTTGGCCTGTCGGACGATGCCGGACGCACACGCATCCGCCCGGTCAAGGGCGCGCGGCCCGCGACCGCGCGGCCGGTGACGCCCGGCACGGGGCGGGTCGGCGACCACAACGCGCCGCCGGTTGCCGCGACACCGGGGCATCGCCGCCGCCACGCGCGGGCGCATCCCAATCCGCTGGTCGCGGCCTTCGCCGTGCCACTGGAGCTTGCCCCCGAACTGGAACGCGCCGCCGCCCCGCCCGAGGCCGGGACATTGCGGGTCCGCCTGCATGACACTCTGATCGAGGCCCGCGACGCGGCGGTTGGCGCAGGCGTCCCGCTGGCCCGCGCCGATCAGGCCGCATGGTTCGTGGCGGCGCTTCTCGACGATATCGCGCTCAACACGCCCTGGGGCGGGCACAGCGACTGGCCGAGCCAGCCGCTGGTGACAATGCTGTCGGGCGATGTCGATGCAGGCACGCGGTTCTTCGACCGGCTGGAAGAGCTGATGCGTTACGCCAACCGCGACCCCGAGATGCTGGAACTGGCTTATTACTGCCTCGGCCTAGGATTCCGCGGCAAGTACCGGGTGCAAGGCGGCACGGGCGAAGCCGCGCTGATGGCACTGCGCACCCAGATCGCGCGGGTGATGCACGACCCCGACCGGGCGCAGGCGGCGCTGTCACCGCATTGGCAGGGCGTCGTGGCGCCGGACGAAAAGCGCCGGTTCACGGTGCCGCTCTGGACCGTGGCGCTGGCCGCCATCGGCCTGATTACCGCGATGTATATGGGCTTCAGCCTCCAGCTTTCGTCCCGCGCCGAACAGCTTTACGCGCTGGCCGCCCGCATTCCCCCCGCCGAACGCGCCGCGATCTTCCGCCCGGCGCGCGAAACCCCCGATCCTCCGCCCGAGATCGTGATCGAGCCGGTGGTGATCGAACTCTTGCCGGAATTTGCCGCCAAGGCCCCGCCCGATCGGCTGGCGGCGCTCAAGGGGCGCGAGGATGCGGCGCTGGCGATCCTTGTCGTGCAGGCGTCCGACCCGGAGGTGTTCCGGTCCTCCAAGGCCGATATCAATGATGTCTATGGACCGCTCATCACCTCCATCGCTGCGGTGATCGTCGAGAATGACGAGGTGATCGGTCAGGTCACCGTGATCGGCCATACCGACAGTATCCCGGTGCAAAGGTCCAATCCCTTCGTCTCCAATCAGGGCCTGTCAGAGGCCCGCGCGGCGACCATCGCCCGGCTTCTGGCGGCGAATGGTGTGCCGCCCGGGCGGATCGCATCGGAAGGGCGCGCCGATGCCGAACCGATGGCGGATAACGGCACAAAGGAAGGCCGGGCGCAGAACCGCCGGGTCGAAATCCGGATCGAGAAGAGGCTATAGGCATGCGGTTTCTGAAAGCGATCTTCGGGTTCCTCATATCGCGCCGCTTCTGGACCTTTGTCGGCATCGTCCTCCTGTGCGCGCTGATCTGGCTCTTTGGCCCGCTGATCGCGGTGGGCGAGGCGGTGCCCCTCGCCTCAGACCTGACCCGGATGATCGTGATTGGGGTGATCGTGCTTTTCTGGCTGATCTCGATCCTCATCGGGCTTTTGCGTGCGGCGCGGCGGAACCGGATGTTCGTGGCCGATCTGGCGGCGCCTGAACCCGTGGCAGAACCGAAACCGGGCGAGGCGAATGTGGCCGAGGTCAATACACGCTTCCAGTCGGTTCTGGCCGAGATGAAGCGGTCGAAACTCGGCAGCCGGAAATTTCTGCGCGACATGCCATGGTATCTGATGATCGGCCCGCCCGGGACCGGCAAGACCACCGCGCTCAGGCAATCCGGCCTGCATTTCCCCATTGACCTTTCGGACGACATCAAGGGTGTCGGCGGCACCCGCAACTGCGACTGGTTCTTTACCGATGAGGCGGTTCTGGTCGACACGGCTGGCCGCTATGTCCAGCAGGCGAGCGATCCCGGGGTTGATGCCGCCGAATGGGACGGCTTTCTCGCGATGCTGAAGAAACATCGCGGGCGGCGGGCACTGAACGGTGTCATCGTGGCCCTGTCGATGCGGGAACTCCTGGGATCGGCGGAAGAGTTGCAGACCCATGGCCGCGAGATACGACGGCGTCTGTCCGAACTGCGCGAAAAGCTCGGCCTGCATCTGCCGGTCTATCTGATGGTCACCAAATGCGACCTAGTGCCGGGGTTCGAGCCCTTCTTTGCCGATCTCTCCACCCGCGACCGCGAACAGGTCTGGGGCGCGACCTTCGGCACCGAGGCGCGGGTCGATGGCGTGGCGGTGGAACGAGAGGTCAAGGCGCTGATGGCCACGGCCGAGGCGCGGCTTTCCGCCCGCATGGCCGGGGATGCGGCCCTGCCGGAACGGGCCGAGACCTTCCGCTTCCCAGCGCAGATGGCGGCGGTGGAGGGGCCGCTTAAAAGCCTGATCAATACGGTCTTCGGCGAAAGCCGCTATGAGGAAAGCCCGTGGTTGCGCGGCTTCTATTTTACCTCGGCCACGCAGGAAGGGTCACCCATCGACCGGCTGGTGGGGGAACTTTCATCGGCTTTCGGGCTGTCGGCCGAACCGCCGAAGCCCCGCCGGTTCGGCGAGACCCGGTCATACTTCCTGCGCGATCTCCTGGCCGAGGTGATCTTTTCCGAAGCGGGCCTTGGCCTCTTCGACCGCGCGGCCGAGGAGCGGCGGAAATGGCTCTGGCGCGGATCGGTCGCAGGCGCTGCATTGGTAACAAGCGTCGCGGGCCTCGCCTTCCTCTTTTCCTTCCTGCGCTATTCCGGTGCCATCAACGACCAAGAACGGCTGATCGCCGACCTTTCCGGGCGTTTGTCGAACGTCGCCGCGCGGCAGGCACCGACCGATCCCCTGGATCTCGACATCGCACTTGATGCGATCAACGCGGTGGCGACGGCACGGACGGAGGTGCCCGCCTCATTCCTCACCGCCCTTGGCCCCACGGCCGAGGCTGAACTTGCCGAGGCCCAGCGCATCGCCTTTGACCGCGCCGCCCGCAACATCGTCGAGCCGCGACTGGTCGCGGTGCTGGAGGCGACAATGTGGCGGCATGTGCGCGACCCGGAGTTCCTGCTCGGCGCACTCAAGACCTATTTCATGATGACGGGCATGGCGCCCTATGACCGCGATTACGTGGCAAGTTGGTGGCAGGAGGCACTGCCTGAAGCCGCCGCCATCGACCTCTTCCCGACGGATGCGGCGCTGGATCACCAGCTTTCCGCCATTGACCGGCTTGCGGGGGAGGAAACCAAGATCGCGCCCGACCCCGACCTGATGAACGCGGCCCTGCAAAGCATCTGCACCATTCCCCTGTCGGTGCGTGCCTATGGCGCGCTCAGGCAGGACCCTGCCGTTGCCGCGCTTACCGACTGGATTCCGGCGGAAAAGGCAGGCCCCAACGCACCGCAGGTTCTGACGCGCCTGTCGCAGCAGACGTTGCGTGTCGGTCTGCCCGGCGCATTTACCTATCGCGGTTTCCACGATGTGGTGCTGCCGCTCATTCCCGAAGTCGCGGCGCAGGCGGCACTGGACCGGGCGGTCTTTGCCGGTGGCTGCGCCGAAAGCTCGGATGCCTCTGTGGCGACGCTGGAGGCGGATATCCTGAAGCTTTACAGCGACGATTTCATCGCCCAATGGGACGGGCTGCTGCGTGACCTGCGGCTGGCGCCCATCACCGATCTGCGCATCGCGACCGCCAATCTGAAGGACCTCGCGAGCGCTGACAGTACGCTGAAGCGGCTGTTGCGCGCGGTGGTGGAGGAAACCGACCTGACCCGGGTAGAGGAGGACGGGGGCAGTGGCGGCGGGGTGCCGAAAGGGGTGATCAGCAAGGCGGCCTCGAAGCTCGGCAAGGTCGGCAAACTGGCCAAGAAGGGCGCCAAGCTGGTGGCCTTGGGAAAATCGGGCGGGGCAGAGGTTCTGCCCGGCGCGGTCATCGCGGGCCATTTCGCGCCGTTGAAAGCGGTGATCATTGAAACAGATGGTGTGCCGCCGCTGATCGGGGATGCAGAGCTGGCGATCGGTGCGCTTGCGAATGAACTTCAGACCGTCGCGGCGAGCCCCGACCCCGAGGCCGCCCTTCTGGCGCGGGGCGGGTTGCCCGAACTGACCGGGCAGGTCGCCAATGTCGCGGCTACCCTGCCGGACCCGGTGGATGACTGGATAAGGGGCATCGCGGGTGAAACCATCGCGGTCACGCGCGAGGCGGTGATTGCCCAGCTCAATGCCCGCTGGCGGGCCGATGTGCTGCCCTTCTGCACCTCGGCCACGGCGGGGCGTTACCCTTTCGTCGCGGGCAGCGCCATCGACGTGAATGTCGCCGACTTCCAGCGGCTGTTCGGGCCGGGTGGGCTTGTCGACGCCTTCACCAATGAACTTCTCCTGCCCTATATCGACACAACACGCCGGCCCTGGACCTGGCGCGCCGATTTCGGGCTGGATGCCGCGACGCTGACGCCGTTCGAACAGGCCCGAGCGATCCGTGATGGCCTCTTCCCCGGCGGGGCCGGGCCGATCATGGCCTTCACGCTTGAGCCCAAGGATCTTTCCGCCAATGCCAGCCGCGTGACGCTGAACGTGGACGGACAAACCCTTGTCTATTTCAACTCCGCGACGCGCCCGACGCCGATGACCTGGCCGGGACCGGATGGCACCAACCTGATTTCTCTTTCCTTTGCGCCCATCGAAGGCAGCGCCGAACTCATCGCCTCGGAAGCCGGTGCCTGGGCCTGGCTCAGGATGATCCGGGGCGGCAATCTGCGCCGGACCGATCTGCCGGAATTGTTCCGGCTGACTCTGGCGCACGGCGGGTATCGCGCCGAGTTTGAACTTCGGGCGAATTCGGTGGATAATCCTTTCGACCTCACCATGTTCGGGAATTTCAGATGTCCGGAGAGGTTCTGACACCGCCCTGTGCAGGCTTCTTCGGGAAGCTGCCCGCCACTGGCGATTTTGTGACGCGCGGATTGCCCGATGCGTTCCGTAGGTCCTGGGATGCATGGATCACCCGCCATGTCGCGCCAAGGCTGCGGCTGGGGACCGGTTGGCCGCAAGGTGGGTTACGGGTCCGGCTTGTCTCAGGCTCGCGCGTGGCGGCGATGGTGATCGTGCCGGGCGTCGATAGTGCCGGGCGGGTCTTTCCGCTCAGCCTTTGTCTGATCGGTAAAACACTTCCCGGACCGGCTGGCCTCTGCCCGTGGTTCAGTGGGGCCCGGCGCTGCGCAGAAACCGCGATGGCGCGGCGGATGGAAGCCGACGCGCTTCAGGACGCACTGGAAGCGCTGGAACCACCCGAGGGTGGGAATGGCGATACGCCGCCGATGCTGGTCTGGACCCGCCGTCACCCGCCGGAAGAGGTTGAGGTCGAGAATCCCGGGGCGGTGCTGGACCGGATGCTGGAGCACTGATCCTCAGTTATTGTGCACTGTCGAGCCCTTGATCTTGACGTCGCCGCCCGCCTTCACGTTGATCTTTCCGCTGCCCTCGACGGTGACGTCGGTGCCTTTGATCGAAATCTCGCCTCCGCTTTTCATCACGATGGAAGCACCGCCGCATTTCAAAGTGATCTCGGCCCCGACATCGAGCACATATTTGCCGCCAATCTTGACGGAACCGTCGCCACCCACATCCGTGCCATCATTGCCCGAAATCGAAAGTCCCCGGTCGCCGCCGACGCTGGTCGTCTGACCGCCGCCGACCGACACGCCCTGATCGGCGCCGACGCTGACTGTCTGGCCCGCGCCGATACTGACGGTCTGACCCGCCCCGACACTGACGCTCTGTGACGCGCCGATATCCCAGCTGTCCGACGCCCCGATGCTGTGCGACTGCACCGCGCCGACGCTGACCGAGCGGGCAAGGCCCACGGTCTGCGACTGCGCCGCACCGACGGTGCGGGTTTCCGCCGCGCCGACGGAATCGATGCGGGCGGCGGCGACGGTGATGGTCTGGATCGCGCCCACTGTCTGGCTGTGATTGGCCCCGATCGTCTCGGTCGAATTGCCGCCGACGGAAATCGTCTCATCCCCGCCGACGCTGAGCGCGCGGTTGGCGCCGACCGTCTCGGTATCGTTCGAGCCGATACTGACCGTCCGGTTATTGCCGACGCTCGTCGATTTGTCATTGCCGACGCTTTCGGTGCGGTCATTGCCGACGGACTGGGTGGCATCGACGCCGACATCTTCGCTGAAGTGACGGCCGATCTTGCGGCTTTCGTCGTTCTTCACCAGTTCGTTGTGATCCTTCTGGGCCTGAAAATAGACCTCTTCCGACCCAGCCTTGTCCTCGAACCGAAGCTCGTTCCAGCCGCCGCCACCGGGGGTCGAGTTTGATTTCCAGCCCGATTGGCTGGCACTGCCTGGCAGCGCGTAGGGCGGCATCTGTTCGGCGTTGTAGACCCGGCCGGTGATGATCGGCTGATCAGGGTCGCCTTCGAGGAAATCGACGATCACCTCCTGCCCGATGCGCGGGATCTGGATGAAGCCCCAGCCAGCGCCCGCCCAGGTCTGGCTGACTCGGATCATGCAGGTCGTGTTTTCGTCCTTCGCGCCCAGACGGTCCCAGTGGAACTGAACCTTCACGCGGGCATATTCGTCGGTGAAAATCTCCTCGCCCGCCGGGCCGACCACGACCGCCGTCTGCGGCCCTTTCATCACCGGTTTCGGGGTGACCCGGGGCGGACGGTAGGCGATGGCCTTGGGCGCGACCGTGAAGCGCGCGGAATACCCGAAATCGCCCGGAACCTGACCGGAGCGGAACTGGGCGTCCCACAACTCGTAGTCCACGCGAAGTACGATGTAGTCGTCGTTCTCGGCCTCGCGCGGAAAGAGGTCAAGCGTGAAGGCCCGCCCCGACCAGAGCGGCCGCGCGGTGCCTGCCGCCGCGATGCGGCGCTGTGAGGCCTGCAACTCTTCCAGCCGGAGCGCGGAGAGCGTGTCGCCGCGGGCGAGTTCGGTATAGGTGCCAGGATAGTGGTAGTTCTCGCTCGCATCCTGCGCATGGCCGACCGGGTTTTCGGTCTTCGACATGAGGTCGGAGGACGGTTTGATGAAATCATAGTCGGTTTGTGCGAAGCCGCCCGGCTGGACGCGGCTGACGGGTAGCCAGGTGGTGATGAAATCGCCGTCCTCGAAGCTGATGCGGCTGTCAGGTTCGAAAGGCAGGGTTTCGGCGCCAGCCGCCGGTGTCAGCGTGGTGCTGTCATCGGCGAGGATCAGCCTGTGGGCGCCATTCTCATGTTCGAAGAAATAAAAGATGCCTTCGTGTTCCAGCAGCCTTTGTACGAAATCAAGGTCGCTTTCACCGTACTGCACGCAGTAAACACGCGGCGGATATGATCCCGTCAGGCGCTTTTCGAAATCGGCATCGGGATAGTCGCCGAAGACGGCCTCGACGATATCCACCACGCTTTGGTTCTGGAAGATGCGGTTGTCGGTCTTCAGCGACAAAAACCAGAGCCACGGGACGAGCGCGAGCCGGTAATGGGCAAGATCGTCGCGGATATCGGCCAGCGCGAACTCGGACACGAATCCGTCGAAATGCCGCTCAGGATCGCCCGAAACGACGATGGTCGCGCGGGTGCCAAGCACATCCGCGGCCTTCAGGTCGAGGTTTTTTGAAACGAGTGAAAGGTCGAAATGGAAGGGACGGCTGACCTCATCGAACCCCTCCATCCGGGCGAACGAGACATCCTCGCCGAAAGCGGGCACGGAGGCGGAAATCACGCGGGTGTCGGGCACAAGTCCAGTCCTTTATGAAATCGCCCTTGCGGGCCGGTTCTGAAATACAGTGTCAGTATAGCCGAACAGCCCCTGAAATCAGAGGCGGGATTTCCCTCACCGGCCTTGCGCTGGCGTCAGAGGACCTGAGGGCAGACGAACCCGCTCAGGATCGAGTGGCGCGACACCGGATTGCCGGGCCGGTCGAAGGTAATTTCGAGAAACAGCCGCGCGTCGCCTTCGCGCAGGTCGACGAGTATCCGCTGCCCGCCGTCGCGTTCGCGCAATCTGAGGGGCGCGAGTAGCCGCAGCAAACCCCATGGTCCCGGTTCCGCGATCCGCGCCGCGCCCTCGGCGGTCTGAAAGCTGACCTCGGCCCCTTTCGCCGGTTCGGGCCCGGGCCAGTGCAGATCAAGCGCCTCGCCCGTCGCCTCGACCGCGCCGCCGGTGCCGCCGATCGCCATGAACGCCTTGCCGCGTTCGGCCAGCGCGGCGAGGCCGAGATCGGTGCCAAGCGTGCCGTCCGGCCCGTAGAATGCTGCCGAGATCACACTGGCACGCTGAAGAAAGATCGCGCTTTCCGGGGCGAGACCGGAGAACCGCGCTTCGGGCTTCCAACGCCATTCCGGTCCCGTCATGTCGAGATAGGGTGCCGCGCGGCTGCGCAGATAGCGGTCAATGGCGCCGCCCGGCGCCAGCAGTCGTGTAACCATTGTCGGGTCGGCATCCGGCCCCTCGGCGAAGGGAAACCGCGCCTCCATGTCGCGGCAGGCGGGCAGCACTTCGGCCTGCCAGGCGCGGGTCAGCGGGTTGGTCAGAAGATCGGCATGGGCCGCGCTGGTCTGCGCCAGGACGTCCTCGACGATCCCGACCACCACCGGCGGCGCCTGCCGGAGCGCGGCAATGGAGGCGGCGCGGTCCTGCGCACTCATCAGCCGCTGCAATCCGGTCTCGGCATCCAGGTCCATCGCGCCAAGGGCCACGTTCAGACCGGCGAAAAGGTCGGAGATGTCGCGCATCCGACCCTGTTCGAGATACTGGATCATCGGCGCGAACGCGGTTGCTACGGCCAGTTGCTGATCATGGCTGCGGCGTCGGTCCAATCCGCCCGCCTCGGCCCAGACCGCGCGCAGGAGCGCGTCGAGTGGCGAGGGGGCGCGGGAAAGCTGGCCCGAGATCAGCACGGCCCGGTCTGGATCGGAGAACGGCTGAACCTGAAGATCGGTCAGATAGCTGCGCCAGGCTGCCACCGTATCGCGCTGAAGCCTATCGAGCAGCCGGTCGGGCGTGTCGTTGTGGTTGGCGGGTGGCGTCGGGAACAGCGCGGCGGCCTCGGCCCGTGCCACCTGAACCGCGCTGCCCGCACCGATATCGCGGGCATGATCCCAGCCCGCCACGGTGAAGAGCGCAGGCAAGGGCGCATCCATGGACAGGCCCGAGCGGCGGTGCAGGAGGCTAGAGAGCCCCGGCACAGCCGCGTCGGCCTGCCATCCGGGAATAGCTGCGATACCTGCCGAGCGGCGCAGTTCCAGATAGGCGCGTTCGACCTCATCCGCCTCGGTCGCGATATGCCGGGCTTGTTCCATCAGGTCCGCGTCGGGTCGGGGCAACGGGGTTTCGGGCGGACGGAGCCACGCGACGTGCTCGGACAGCGCAGCCCCCTCGCGGTCTTCGATCCAGCCTGCGAGATAGGCAGGCGACCAGTCGCTTTGCCCGGCAAGAACCGACCAGGCGCGCAGATCGTCGTAAAGCAGGACCGGTTCGCCCTCGGTCGCGATGGCCGCGTCGATCCGCTGCGCGAGAAGGAACGGCAGGTGGCGCTGCACGGCCGCGTCATAGTCGTTCCCGGCGCTGGCGACGGCGTCAAAGCCCAGCGGGCCCGCGAAGAGCCGGATCGGGGCGTGTTCAGCCTCGGACGCGACCCTTCGGACGGTGGTGCTCAGACGGTCCAGCCGCGGGGCGAGATCGGGTATGGTGCCCTCGCGGTCCAGCCCGATGGTCAGCCGCTCGGCTGCGAAGACACGCGAAAGTTCGCGGTGGAACCGGTATTCGACCCAACCGATCCATGCCAGCATCGCGCAGCAGAACCCTAGAACCAGTACCGCCGTTATCCCGGCCCAACCCGGGCCGATTTTGCGGTCGAAATGCCGTCGTGCGCCTTCGATCCGGGCGAGGCAGCTTTCGAGAAACCTGAGGACGGGCTCGAATTCTGCCCCCGCTGACCTTGCCCGGTCCATGAGGTCGCGGATCTTGGCGGGCGACATCTCGCGCCCGTCGAAAAGAAGCCGATGGGCCGCTGCCGACCAGTTTCGTGCATCGATCCGGCGATTGGCCCTGAGCTGTGCGTCGATGATCAGGGCGAGCGCATACCGCGCCGGTGCGACCGAGGCCGCGGGCACGCTTGCATGGCGCAGCGCTTCGCTGAAGCGATCCAATCGGGCGACGGCCTCGTCCAGCACCGTGCGGGGGTCGGCATTGCGCAATCTCGGCAGGGTTTCGGCCCAGTCGAGGACCGGCCCTGCGGCGCGGTCGTAGGGGGTTACCGGTTCGGCACCGCGCCCCGCCATCAGCTCAGAGCTTCCCGTCGGCGGCCCAGGCGCGCAGGGTTTCCTCACCAACCTCGAAATGCATGGAATCCTCCCGCCCGTAGGTCGCGCCCCAGAACCAGCCCTCGTCATTGAAATATTCGGCGAGGATCAGCAGGCCGAACTGGGTGCCGCCATCGGCGAACGGGTCAAGTTCTCCGGCCAGTGTCAGGTCGATGGCCGTGCCCCAGGAATGGTTCGACACTGACGTGGTCGATCCGCGGATGAACCGCGCGCAGACCGCGCCGGCGGTGCCAATCTTGTCATGAATGTCAGGGTCGCTTTGGTTCAGCCGGTCCATGATGCGCTCAAGCGAGTCAAGCGCAGGGCGCAGCATCGTCACCCGGATCGGGCCGATCTGACGGGTTTCCATCAGGGCCTTGAGGCGCGGATTGGTGACCGACTGACAATCGGTCGAGTAATTGTCACGAGGGGCTCCGAGCACCTCCATCATCACGCGGTTCTTCGGCTGGGTGACGCCCTTGTTGAAGCGGGTCTTGGCAAGAAGCATCGCCTCGGTCAGTGCCTCGGTCTCGGGCGGGTTCTCGAAATCCTCGTCGGGCAGGTCGAAGCCGGTCGGGTCCGGGGTGGCCGTTCGGTTCGCCATCAGGCTCATATCCTCGCGCAGCCGCGCCAGATCGGTGCGCAGGCCCGCAAGGTCCGCCCGCAGCCGGGCCCGGTCGGCCTCGGCGGTCGCAAGGGCTTCTTCCAGCCGTGACATGCGCAGGTCCGCGCCCGCATCGGCAGTCTGCAAAAGGGTGGAGATGACGGCGAAGGCGATGGCGGCGATGACAACGCCGATGGCAACGATGACGGGCCCGACAATGTTTCCGGGCTGCATCCTCTACCCCTCCTCGATATCGATCACGATGACCGAGACATTGTCTGGCGCACCGGCCTCCAGCGCGGCGCGGACAAGGTCGCGGCAGGCTTCGTCCGGGGTTGCGGCAGCGGAAAGGAGCCCGGCAATCGCCGGTTCAAAGACGCAGCAGGTCAGGCCGTCAGAACACAGCAGCAGCCGGTCGCCGGAGGTGACCGGAACGGTCATCTGCTCCGCCTCGAACCCCTCGTCTCCACCGATCGCGCGGGTGACGATATGTGCCTCGGGATGGGTCCCGGCCGCGTCGGGGCTCAGCTCGCCTCTGTCGACAAGATCCTGCACCAGCGAATGATCGCGTGTCAGAAGCCGCAGACGGTTTCCACGCAAGAGGTAGGCGCGGCTGTCACCGGCCCAGGCAATCTGGGCATGGGCCCCGCTGATTATCACGGCCACGACGGTGGAGCCCATCGGGCCCATCCCCGGTTCTGCGGCGCGGGCTTGCATGATCGCATTGGCATCGGCGAGCCGATGTGCCAGCGCCTCGGCAGGGGGATCGCCATCGTCGATGGTTTCAAGGCTGTCGATCACAATATCCGACGCCACATCGCCATGGCCATAGCCGCCCATCCCGTCCGCAACCGCCCAGAGCCGCCCGCCGGGATCGGTCAGGATCACGTCCTCATTGCGATCGCGAACGAGGCCGCGATGGGTCAGACCGGCGCCCCGCGCAACCGGGAGGCGAGACCGGGTGACAGGGATGACAGTTGTGGCGCTGTGCATCGGGGTCACCGGCAGGGTGCGGTCGGGTCGCAATAAGGTATGGGTTTCATGACTATGGATGCATCCGGACAATGGGCGAATTGAAAACAAGGCCAGTATAGCGTAAACTCTGCGGTGATTTAATGCCTATTTCTTGGATGGATTTCATGCTCCGCTTTCCGCTCGTTCCGGCCCTGCTTTGCCTTGTCGCGACCGGTGTTCCGGCGTCAGCGCAATCCTTTACGGATGATGAACTTCTGCAGGTGTTCCGCAACCAGAGGGATGCGTTCCGAGCGGCGTCGGAAAGCGGTGTCGGGCAAACCCGGGGGCTGACGCTGGTCACCGTTGACGATGTCGAGGTGGCGACGGAAGCCGCCGAGCCCACCACATCGGGAGATACCGGCGGCGGCGTGACGGTTGAACTTGAGCCGCTCACACTCGATGTTCCTGATCAGGCGCAGACCGGAACCCCGGAGGAGGCGCCGAAGCAGGTGGTATTCGGCCAGTTGGCGCCCGAATTGCAAATCAACGTCAATATCCGGTTCGCTTTCGATTCCGCGGCGCTGACCGAGGATCAGAAACCGCTGCTGGCGCAGCTGTGTTCCGTCATGCGCGAAAGCGACATCCAGCTTTTCCGCATTGCCGGCCATACAGACGCATCCGGGTCGGATGCCTATAACGAACGCCTGTCGCAACTCCGCGCCGAAGAAGTGCAGCGATATCTGGTCCGCGATTGCGGCATCGCCGCCACGCGGCTTGAGGCGGTCGGCCTTGGTGAACGCTTCCTCGCCGATCAGGCCGACCCGAAAGCCCCGGAAAACCGCCGGGTGGAGTTTCAGGCGTTGAGCTGAGGCATCTCTGGTACCCGCGGCCGGATTTGAACCGGCACGGCCTTTCGGCCTAGGGATTTTAAGTCCAATTAGTGGTGCGGACTGCGGGACTCGAACCCGCACTTTCCGTAAGGAAAACAAGATTTTAAGTCTCGGGCGTCTACCAATTCCGCCAAGTCCGCTCTGGCACAGTGGCACACTTTTGGCACAGGTAGTGGCACAAGACAATTGGTGATGACGTTCCGCGCCGTCCATACTACTTCTAGAAGATGATGACGATGCTTAGGGTATGAACGTGGCAAGGGTGCCAGAAAAATATAGTCGACCAGCTCACACCATTTCGGGTTATTGCGCTGCCTGCCAGGGAGTTGCTAACTCGCAATACAAAATCTTCAAAATCACAACTTTGGCGCATTCCACGAGAAGGTCACAGAGCTTAGCGCCCACACATCAAGCAGTAGGAGCGTGCGTTGGGTGCGAGCAGATGGCGTTGTTCTATCTTAGGGTGACCAAGGGCGGGAAGTTAGCCAGCATCGCATCCATTGATCAGAGCGATGGCAACATACTACTACGAAATGACATTTCGGCACGCCTTATCTCACAGCTTCCCGGGCGAAAGTCACCAATCATTCCAGAGTTTCTTCCGGCAACCGTAGCGCGAGCGTTTGAGGATGCGGAGAACTCGTTTCTCGCCGGTCATTGGAACCAATCTGCTGCTTCCTTTCGTAAGGCAGTCGATCGCGCGATTTCACCGATGGTGGCTGAAGACGAACAGCTTCAGAAAAATACTGGACTTGCCCGGCTTTGGTGGAGAGCGTTTAGCTCACTTCCCGGGCCTTTCGCTCGAAGGCGATGGGGCTCTGGAA
>NZ_JASBQQ010000007.1:0-122500 GCF_029961185.1 Albidovulum aestuarii
ACACTGCTCGCCCCAGGCGCCATAACCATCAGGTAACTCCCCGTCCCGCTCTCCGCATCAAACGAAATGTTGTGCCACAATAGGGACCCGTCAGTCCCGCCAAACGCGGCCATTGGTACAAACTCGGACAGATCAAAACGCGAAAGGGTGCGTTGTGCTTCGGTTCGGTTCATTGCACTACCCCACGCCAAGGGCTTTGCGGCGTGCCGCCGACCAGCGCATGATGATGTGATCGAAGGCCAAAGCCATCAGCGCCACACACATGCCAAGGACGAAATTCTTGCCAAGCTCATTGCCCGCAAGCGTCTTCTGCAGTTCCTGCCCAAGGTCCTGCGTGCCGATGAAGGCGGCGATGATCACCATGAAGAAGGCAAACATGATCGCCTGATTGAACCCCACGGCCATTGTCGGCAGGGCCAGCGGGATCTGCACCTTCCACAGTTTCTGGCTGCGGGTGGCGCCGGACATGTCGGCGGCTTCGATCAATTCTTCCGGCACCGCGCGGATGCCCTCGATCGTGTAGCGCATCAGGGGCACGGTCGCGAAGATGAAGATGGCGAAGATCACAGCGACGTCGTTGACGCCGAACAGCATGATCGCCGGGATGAGGTAAATAAAGCTCGGAAAGGTTTGGGCCGTATCGCAGACCAGAAGGATCGGCTCGGACCATTTCTTGCGGCGCGCGGCGAGAATACCCAACGGCAGGCCGATCATCGTGGCAAGGATAACGGCCGAGATGACGGCATAGACCGTGATCATCGACCGGTCCCACCAACCAGTGAGCGCGATGACTGCGAAGAACGAACCCGCCAGCAGCGCCGAGCGGCGCCCGCCGACATACCAGCCCGCCGCCGCGACGGCGAGGATCACGGTCGCCGAGGGCAGCCACAGGATCGCGTTGCGGAACGGGATCAGCACCCATGTGATCAGGAACCAGCGCAGCCAGCCGGTGACGGCATTGATCGCGTCATTGGCAAGGATCGCGCGGATCACGTCGTCAATCTCGCCGCCCATCGACAGATCCTGATTGCGCTTGATGTGATCGGCGACCTGTACAAACTGGGCAAGGATGATGCATCCGACAAAGGCAGCGATGCCAATCAGCAGCAACTTGTTACGCTGCCACCAAGGCGTTCCGCGTTCAAAATGCTCCGGCTGCTTGACCACCCAGGCTTTGGAGCAACGATCAAGCGTCACCGCGATAAGCACGATGGTCACGCCGATCTCGAAGCTGCGGCCGAGCTTCAGCGAGTTCATCAGCGACAGCAGCTTCGCACCCAACCCCGGCATGCCGATGAAGGCGGTCAGAACCACCATGGCCAAGGAGAGCATGATCACCTGATTGACGCCGACAAGGATCTCGGTCCGTGCGGCGGGCACATAGACATGGCGCAGCATCTGCCAGCGGGTCGAGCCGCTCATATGCCCGGCCTCGACCACCTCGTTCGACACCTTCTTCAGCCCGAGCGAGGTCATCAGCACCATCGGCGGGATGGCATAGACGATAGTTGCGACGCAGCCAGCCGTCGGACCGACCTTGAAGAAGATCACCGCGGGCAGAAGGTAGGTGAAGAAGGGCAGGGTCTGAAAGATCGCGAGGATCGGCTTCAGTACTGCCTCGAATCGCGCGAATTTCCAGGCGAGGATGCCGAGGACCAGTCCGAGTAAAACGGCAACTGGCGCTGCGACAGTGATGACCGACATGGTTTCCATCGTCAGTTCCCACTGGCCGATCAGCGCCACCCAGACGAAGGCGCCACCCGCCAATGCCGCCATGCGCCAGCCCGACAGCCCATAACCGATCACGGCCGCGACAGCCGCGATGGCGGTCCATGGGATCGGGCCGATATAAGGCCAGCGATGTTTGCCGTAGAGCAGGTTCGCGGTGATATCCAGGAGCCATTCCAGACCTGCAGAGATGCCGCGCGTCACATGGATCAGACCGAGGTCGTCCTTGACGAAATCAAAGAACCACTGAAGCCAGTCCTGATAGGGCAGCACTGCTGCATCGGGCACCCGGATCAGAAAGCCCGGCAGCAGGGGTTTGACGACGGCCAGCAGAATCGCCACCGCAAAGAGGATCGTCGCGACCTTTGGCCGGTCCAGGGCCTGCCGCACAGGCAGGGCGGGGATGTCGGCAACCGCCATCACTCGGATCCCAGAAGAATGTCGAGCGCGTCCTGACGGCGCATTGATCCAATAATCTTTCCGGCTTTGTCGGCAACCGGAAGATCGTCGCGGCTTTCGTTCACCAACTGGCGGGCCAGTTGCAGGACGGTCGCATCGGCCGGAATGGACGGCCCTTCGACCGCATGGCCGTTCAGCGGGCGGGTCAGGCCGCGCGCGTGGACCACGCGCGACTTTTCTACATCCTCGGTGAACTTCGCCACATATTCGGTGGCAGGCGTCAGCACGATCTTGTCGGGCGTGTCGCATTGTTCGACCGCGCCGTCCTTCATGATCGCGATCCGGTCGGCGAGGCGCAAAGCCTCGTCAAAGTCATGAGTGATGAAAACGATGGTCTTGCCCAGCATGCCGCGCAGGCGCAGAAATTCGTCCTGCATCTCGCGCCGGATCAGCGGGTCAAGCGCCGAGAAAGGTTCATCGAGGAACCAGATATCCGGCTCGATGGCCAAGCTGCGGGCAATGCCCACACGTTGCTGCTGACCACCGGAGAGTTCGCGCGGGAAATACTCCTCGCGGCCCTCAAGTCCGACAAGCTTGATGACCTCTAGCGCCCGTTCACGCCGGTCGTGACGGTCCTGACCGCGCATCTCGAGCGGGAAGGCGACATTTTCCAGAACCGTGCGGTGCGGCAGCAGACCGAAGCTTTGGAACACCATGCCCATCTTGCGCCGGCGCAGTTCGATCAGCTCTTTTTCATTGAGTGACATCACGTCCTGACCGTCGACGATCACCTCGCCCCCGGTGATGTCGATCAGACGCGACATGCAACGGACCAGCGTCGATTTGCCCGATCCGGACAGACCCATGATGACCAGCATCTCGCCCCGTCCGACCTCGATCGAGACATCGCGCACGGCGGCGATATAGCCGTCCTGCCGGATCTCTTCGAAGCTTCTTGACCGGGCAGTATCCAGATAGGTCTCCGGTTTTGGCCCGAAAAGCTTCCAGACGTTCTTGCAGGAAATGACGGGGTTGGTATCAGTCATGTGCGTCCCGGTTCTCTCATAGGTCGGCTCCGGGGGTATACCCCCGGAACCCATTGATGCGGATCAGGAACCACCGGTCCAGGGCTTCCACACATCCTCATTGGCCTCAAGCCAGGCCGCGGCCGCGTCTTCCGGCTCCATCTCATCGATATCGACAAGTTTGGCCATTTCCGCGATCTGCGGATTGGTGAAGGAAATCTGGGTCAGCGTGCCATAGGCGGCCGGCCACTTTTCCTTCATCCCGTCCCATGCGGCGATCTTCAGATAGCCGTTGGCGGGATTGCCGCAATCATAGGTCGCGTCGGGGTTCGGGCCCTTGGACGGGTCTTCGTTGCAACCCTCTTCCCAGGCGGGGAATTCCACGAACTCGCCCGGCCAGACGGCTTCGGCAAAGTTCGGGGTCCAGTTGAAGACCACGACCGGCTTCTTGTCGGCCTCGGCGGCACCGATTTCGGCCCATAGGGCGGCGGCGGAACCGGCATTGACCACGACGAAATTCATACCAAGCCCGTCGACCCGTTCCTGATCGTGCTTGAGCCAGTCGACGGGCCCGCCGAGGAAGCGGCCCTTGTCGCCGGTCTCGGGTGTGGCGAAAAGCGCCGCGCATTCATTGAGCGCCTGCCAGTCGGGCAGGCCCGGGCAGCTTTCCTTGGTCCACATCGGGTACCACCAGTCCTCGCGCGTGACGGCGTTGTGGGTGCCCGCATCGTGGAGGCCACCCTTTTCCAGCGCTGAGCGGAACGAGGCGCCGAAGGCACCTTCCCAGACTTCAAGCTCAAGCGTCACATCACCGAGGCGGACGGATTCATAGACCGCCTGACTGTCGGTCGTGACGAACTCCACATTGTTGCCCATCGATTCGAAGATCTGACCGACAACGTGGCTCATCACGATCTGGCTGGACCAGTTGTGGATCGGAATGATGATTGGGTCCGAACTGTCAGCGGCGTTCGAAACCGTTGCGGATGCTGCGACTAAGGCGGCAAGCGATACCGTGGCTGCAAATCTCATGACGTCTCCCTGAATATCCCTCATTTTGGGGCCCGGCCCAGTGGACTGGGTTCCGGCGGCAATCATGCCCAACACCGACATTTTTTCTGCGAAGAATTTTATTTGCCTATGCCTCCAATAATTGATGGCAAGGTCGGAAGTCTGGCATAAGGTCTATCGCGCAGGAAATGTACGCGGCAGCAGGGGACTGTACTCCGAAATGGAACAGCGTCGGCCAAAAAAGGATAGCACGCAGAACCGCGCCAAGCCGCTGCCACCGTTGGATTACTTGCTGGCATTCGAAGCCGCCGCCGAACAGATGGGGTTCGCCGGTGCTTCGAAAGTATTGAACCTGAGTGAAACCGCAATCAGCCGCAAAGTCCGGCTTCTGGAACTGCACTTTGGCCTCAATTTTTTTGAGCGTGGACACAGATCGATCACCCTCACACAACACGGGCGCGAGTTTCTGGCACGTATCCGACCTGCACTCGATACGCTGAGGGCAGTCGCAGACGACACCCTCAAGACCGGCCAGAACCGTCCAGTTGTCCTCGCTGCCACCAATTCTGTTGCGGCCCTCTGGCTGACCCCTCGCCTGCGCAAGTTCCGCGAGGCGAACAAACATCTGAACATCATGCTGGTGGCGTCTGACGATGACGAGGAATGCCTGGCGGATACCGTCGATCTGACCATCCTTCGTGGCGATGGGAATTGGCCGGGCTATGAGGCGCAACTTGTATTCGGTGAAACGATTTTCCCGGTCTGCTCACCTGAATTTCTTGCTGCAAATCCTGAAATCAGCGATGCCGCATCCCTTCCGGACGCGCAGTTGATCGAAGTGTCGAGCAGCCACACTGAATGGATGAACTGGCGCACCTGGTTGACCCAGATCGGCGTTTCGTTCCGGCGGCTTGAGCGAACGATGCTGTTCAATACCTATCCGCTGTCGATCCACGCGGCTGTCGATGGCGTCGGCGTGGCATTGGGCTGGGGCCATCTCGTGGATCAATTGCTGGAATCGGGAAAGCTCGTTCGGCCCTTGGAAAATCGGCATGTTCGCACCGATCACGGTTACTATTTGCTCACCCCGCGCAACCGCGCTGTTTTTCCGGGCAGACAAGAAGTCGCCGAGTGGCTGATGAGCGTCAGTGCCGAGCGTAGGCGGTATGCTGAACGTACGCCGATCGGATAGAATGAGTTCGTCCGGTGGGCCGCACGGCGCTGGACATCGGCATATCCAAAGCGACGGTTTGGCCGCGCGAGACACGCTTGGCCTGGTATCCGGACTGGGTATGACATCGACAGACATGCCCGATGACAACTGCCTTAATAAAATTTCGCATGCAGATGGGGCGAATTGGACGTATTGCAGCCGAGCCGACACTGTACCAACAGAACCCATGACCATCAGTCTCGCCTCTCTTTTACTTTACGCTGGCGCCGTGGGCCTGTTGTGGCTCACTCCCGGCCCTGTTTGGGTCGCGATCACCGCCCGAGCCCTTTCAGGCGGTTTCGCAAGTGCCTGGCCGCTGGCCTTCGGCGTGACCTTGGGCGATCTGATCTGGCCATTGGTCGCGATCTTCGGGCTGGCCTGGATCGTCGACCAGTTCGACCAATTCATGGCCGTCATGCGCTACATCGCAGTGGCGGTTTTTGTGATCATGGGTTGGCTTCTGATCCGGCAGGCCGGGGCGCCGGTTTCAACCGACCGAAGTCTGACCCGACCGGGGCGATTGGCCGGGTTCATGGCCGGGGTCGCCGCGATCCTCGGCAACCCGAAGGCCGTTCTGTTCTACATGGGCGTGTTGCCGGGGTTCTTTGACCTGCGCCATGTCACCAATATTGACATCGTCGCAATCGTGATTGCCTCGATGTTGGTCCCGCTTGCGGGGAACCTGATGCTGGCGCTTCTGGTCGGCGAGGCCCGGAGTGTGCTGAAATCGCCGAAAGCCCTCTGGCGGCTGAACGTAGGGGCAGGGGTTATGCTGATCGCAGTGGGTGTCGTGATCGGGTTTCTGGATATGTGACTGGCTGCGTTAATTCGTCCTGCAATACAACAACGCAGCCAATCACTCGAATGCTGTATGATAAAGCGACGATCGAACTCGGAACCGGAAGCCTCAGGGTTCGTTTAGCCATCTGAAGTGGAGGACGAATGAACGTAGTGCTGTTCCTGATCTTTCTAGCGGCCTGCGCAGCGGCCGCAGCTACCGGCATGATCTTTCAGCCCGGAACATGGTATGACAGCCTTAAGAAACCGGACTGGACCCCGCCGCGCTGGGCATTTCCCCTGGTCTGGACTACGCTCTATGTCCTCATCGCCATCGCAGCGACACGCGTGTCTGGACTGCCAGGCGCAGAAGTCGCATTGGCGTTATGGGCGCTTCAGATCGCACTCAATACACTTTGGACGCCCGTGTTTTTCGGTGGCCACCATATCCGCTCCGGTCTGATGATCATTGGCGTTCTGTGGCTGACGGTCGCCGCAATGATACCGGCCTTCTGGCGCCTTGATTGGCTCGCGGGACTGATGCTTGTCCCTTACATCGTCTGGCTGTCGCTGGCTGTGGCTCTCAATTTCTGGATTTGGCGGAACAATTCTGCGGCGGTGTAGCATCGCGTCCCGTGCGCCGTGTATCAACGCTTGCAGACTCATCCGCCTTCCCCTATATCGCTCTCAACAGCGCGGCTGCGGGGTCCAAACTCACAGCCCACCGGGAAAGATCGACGGGCCGCTGGGCCCGTTTTTTTGTTGTCTGAAGAGCGTAATGTCCGACCTTATCGCGAAAACCGCCATTGACCGGCGCCTTGCCGAGATCGTGACCCCGACCATCGAAGGTCTGGGCTATGAGCTTGTGCGCATTCGCCTGATGGGGGGGAATACCAAGACGCTGCAGATCATGGCAGACCGTCCCGAGGGTGGGATCAACGTCGATGATTGCGGGAAGATATCGGTCGCAGTTTCGGCGGTTCTCGACGTCGAGGACCCGATCGAGGATCAGTATAACCTTGAGGTTTCGTCCCCCGGCATCGACCGGCCGCTCACCCGGCTGAAGGATTTCGAGGCCTGGAAAGGCTATGAGGCCAAGATTGAGACCGGCGAACTGATCGACGGCCGCAAGCGCTTCAAGGGCCTTATCGCCGGAACCGAGGGCGATGAAGTTCTGGTCGAAATCGAGGAAGGCACGATCGGCCTTCAGTTCGACTGGCTGGCCGACGCGAAGCTTGTCCTGACCGACGAACTGATCACTGAAATGCTGCGGCAGAAGAAGGCGACCGAGACGGTCGACGAAGCCGCGTTTGACGCAATTGAAGAAGAGACTTCCGAGGAGGAATGAATGGCGATTACCTCTGCCAACCAGCTTGAGCTGTTGCAAACCGCCGAGGCGGTCGCACGTGAAAAGATGATCGACCCCGGTCTGGTCATCGAAGCGATGGAAGAAAGCCTCGCCCGCGCGGCGAAGTCGCGCTACGGCGCCGAGATGGATATCCGCGTCGCCATCGACCGCAAAACCGGCCGCGCGACCTTCACCCGCGTCCGCACCGTGGTTGAGGATGATGCGGTCGAGAACTATCAGGCCGAACTGACCGTGGCGCAGGCCAAGCAGTATCTCGACGACCCGAAGGTCGGCGACGAGATCGTGGATGAGGTTCCGCCGGTCGATCTGGGCCGGATCGCCGCGCAGTCGGCCAAGCAGGTCATCCTGCAGAAGGTGCGCGAAGCCGAGCGCGACCGCCAGTACGAGGAATTCAAGGACCGCGCCGGAACGATCATCAACGGCATCGTCAAGCGCGAGGAATACGGCAATATCATCGTCGATATCGGCCGGGGCGAAGCCGTCCTGCGCCGGAACGAGAAGATTGGCCGCGAAAGCTATCGCCCGAACGACCGTATCCGCTGCTACATCAAGGATGTTCGCCGCGAGGCGCGGGGGCCCCAGGTCTTCCTGTCGCGGACCGACCCGCAGTTCATGGCCGAGCTTTTCAAGATGGAAGTGCCGGAAATCTATGACGGCATCATCGAAATCAAGGCCGTGGCCCGCGACCCGGGCTCGCGCGCCAAGATCGGCGTTATCTCGTATGACAACTCCATCGACCCGGTCGGCGCCTGCGTCGGTATGCGCGGCAGCCGCGTTCAGGCGGTGGTGAACGAGCTTCAGGGCGAAAAGATCGACATCATTCCGTGGAATGAAGATCAGGCGACGTTCCTTGTGAACGCGCTTCAGCCCGCCGAGGTGGCCAAGGTCGTCATCGACGAAGAGGCCGGCAAGATCGAGGTCGTCGTTCCGGATGAGCAGTTGTCGCTCGCCATCGGCCGTCGCGGTCAGAACGTGCGGCTTGCTTCGCAGCTGACCGGGCTGGATATCGACATCCTGACGGAAGAGGAAGAAAGCCAGCGTCGTCAGGCCGAGTTTGCCGAACGCACGAAGCTCTTCGTCGAGGCGCTCGATCTCGACGAATTCTTCGCCCAGCTTCTGGTCTCGGAAGGGTTCACCAGCCTCGAAGAGGTTGCCTATATCGAGCTTGACGAACTTCTGTCGATCGAGGGCGTAGACGAAGGCACCGCCGAAGAGCTTCAGGCCCGTGCCCGCGACGTGATCGAGGAACAGAACCGCAAGGCGCTGGAAAACGCCCGTGCACTGGGTGTCGAGGACAGCCTGATCAACTTCGAGGGCCTGACGCCCCAGATGATCGAAGCGCTTGCCAATGACGGCGTGAAAACGATCGAGGACTTCGCGACCTGCGCCGACTGGGAACTGGCCGGTGGCTGGACCACCGTCAACGGCGAGCGGGTCAAGGATGACGGTATCCTTGAGAAGTTCGACGTGAGCCTTGAAGAAGCGCAGACCCTCGTCATGACCGCCCGCATCCAGCTTGGCTGGGTCGACCCGGCCGAACTTGCGGCTGAAGCGGACGAGGGCGAGGAAACCGAAGAGGGGGCCGAGGCCTGATATGGGCCTCGGGAGGATCGCATATGACCCGAGGGGGACGCGACAAGGATAGGGACCTGCCCGAACGGCGCTGCATCGTGACAGGTGACGTGCAGCCCAAGGCGGGACTTGTCCGTTTTGTCGTGTCACCCGAAGGTCAGGTCTTTCCCGACCTTGGCGAAAAGTTGCCGGGCCGGGGCATGTGGGTCACAGCTGACCGCGAAATCATTGCCAAGGCGATCAAGAAGGGCCTCTTTTCCCGCGCCGCCAAGGCACAGGTTACGGCCGCCGAAAATCTGCCCGATCTGGTCGAGGCGGGCCTTGCGAGGCGCGTCGTCGACCATATTTCACTGGCCCGCAAGGCAGGGCGCGCCGTCGCCGGTTTTGAGAAGGTCAAGGGCTGGCTGGCCGATGGAAAGGCAAAGGTGCTGTTGCAGGCCTCCGACGGTTCGGAACGCGGCAAGGGCAAACTCTGGACACCCGAAGGCGGCCGCTGGTTCGGTTGCCTGACAGCGTCCGAGCTCGGTCTGGCCTTTGGCCGCGATAGTGTGATACATGGCGCGCTCGGCGCTGGCGGATTGAGTAATCGTGTTGTAGAGGAAGCGGCAAAGCTTTCTGGTCTGAGAAAGAATTACGGCGGGACGTCCGCCGGGAAGGATGCAAAGTCGGCATGAGCGAAACAGACGGTAAAAAACCCCTCGGCCTCGGGGGCGGGCGTTCCGGTCAGGTGAAGCAGAGCTTTTCCCATGGCCGCACGAAGAGCGTCGTCGTCGAGACGAAGCGCAAGCGCGTTGTCGTGCCGAAGCCGGGCGCACCTGCCTCCTCTGGTGGCAGTGCGGCAAGTGCGGGCGATCCTTCACGCCGTCCCGCCGGGATTTCCGATGCCGAGATGGAACGCCGTCTGAAGGCGCTTCAGGCCGCCAAGGCGCGTGAGGCCGAAGAGGCTGAACAGCGGGCCGCCGACGAGCGTCAGCGCGAGGAAGAGCGCGAGCGTCGACGCGCCGAGGCTGAGGCCAAGGAGCGCGAGGACCGTGAGCGCGAAGAAGCGCTGAAGGCCAAGGCCGAGGAAGAAGCCCGCAAGGTTCAGGAAGCCGAAGCGCGCGCTGCCCGCAAGGAAGAGATCAAGAAGCCTGCTGCAAAGCCGGCGCCTGTCGATCAGGCCGCAGCCGAGGCGGCAGCAGCCCGGGCAGAAACCAAGGGCGTCAGCACGTCCGGCCCGCGCAAAACCGACCGCGAACGCGATACCCGCAATGCCGATCGCGACAGCCGTGGCAAGGCCGGCCGTGACGAAGGCCGTCGCTCGGGCAAACTGACGCTCAGCGAGGCTTTGTCGGGCGAGGGCGGCCGTCAACGCTCACTCGCCGCGATGAAGCGCAAGCAGGAAAAGGCCCGCCAGAAGGCGATGGGCATGAATGTCCGTCCTGAAAAGCAGGTGCGCGATGTACAGCTGCCTGAGACGATCATCGTCTCGGAACTGGCCAACCGGATGGCTGAACGCGCCGCCGACGTGGTCAAGGCCCTGATGAAGATGGGCATGATGGTCAATATGAACCAGCCCATTGACGCCGACACCGCTGAACTGGTGATCGAGGAGTTTGGACATAACGCAGTCCGCGTATCCGACGCAGACGTCGAACAGGTCATCGACACGGTCGAGGACAAGGACGAAGACCTGCAGTCACGCCCGCCGATCATTACGATCATGGGTCATGTCGACCATGGCAAGACCTCGCTACTCGACGCGATCCGCAAGACGAATGTCGTTTCGGGCGAGGCAGGCGGCATTACCCAGCATATTGGCGCCTATCAGGTGAAGACGGAGTCCGGCGCGGTTCTGTCCTTCCTCGACACGCCGGGCCACGCGGCCTTTACATCGATGCGGGCCCGTGGTGCGCAGGTCACGGATATCGTCGTTCTGGTCGTAGCCGCCGACGATGCGGTCATGCCGCAGACGGTCGAGGCGATCAACCACGCCAAGGCCGCTAAAGTACCGATGATTGTCGCTATCAACAAATGCGACAAGCCCGCTGCCAATCCGCAGAAGGTCCGCACAGACCTCCTCCAGCACGAGGTTGTCGTCGAGGCCATGTCGGGCGATGTGCAGGATGTGGAAGTTTCGGCCACCACCGGCAAGGGTCTTGATGCGCTGCTGGAAGCCATCGCGCTGCAGGCCGAGATCCTGGAACTGAAGGCCAACCCGAACCGCGCGGCAATGGGCGCCGTTATCGAAGCCAAGTTGGATGTTGGCCGCGGTCCGGTCGCCACCGTTCTGGTGCAGAACGGCACACTCAAGCAGGGCGATATCTTTGTTGTCGGCGAGCAGTGGGGCAAGGTCCGCGCGCTTATCAACGACAAAGGCGATCGGGTGAACGAGGCCGGACCTTCGGTGCCGGTCGAAGTTCTCGGCCTGAACGGCACGCCCGAGGCCGGTGACGTCCTGAACGTCGTCGAAACCGAGGCACAGGCGCGCGAAATCGCAAGTTATCGCGAACAGGCCGCCAAGGACAAACGTGCCGCGGCAGGTGCCGCCACGACGCTTGAACAGCTCATGGCGAAGGCCAAGGAAGACAAGAACATCTCGGAACTGCCGATCGTCGTGAAAGCCGACGTGCAGGGCTCTGCCGAGGCGATTGTTCAGGCTATGGAAAAAATCGGCAACGACGAAGTCCGCGTCCGGGTGCTGCATTACGGTGTCGGTGCCATCACGGAATCGGACATCGGTCTCGCCGAAGCAAGCCAGTCTCCGGTTATCGGTTTCAACGTCCGGGCCAATGCTCCGGCACGGGCGGCGGCGAACCAAAAGGGTGTCGAGATCCGCTATTACTCTGTCATCTACGACCTTGTGGATGATGTAAAAGCGGCGGCATCAGGCCTTCTGTCGGCCGAGATTCGCGAAACCTTCATCGGCTACGCGTCGATCAAGGAGGTGTTCAAGGTTTCCGGGGTCGGCAAGGTTGCAGGGTGTCTGGTCACCGAAGGCGTCGCCCGCCGTTCGGCTGGCGTGCGCCTCTTGCGCGACGACGTGGTAATCCACGAAGGCACGCTGAAAACTCTCAAGAGATTCAAAGACGAAGTCAAAGAAGTCCAGTCCGGTCAGGAATGCGGTATGGCCTTCGAGAACTACGAGGACATCCGTCCGGGCGATGTGATCGAAATCTTCGAACGCGAAGAAGTCGAACGTAAGCTGACATAAAAATGGGGCCGCGAGGCCCCATTTTACGGTACTGAAAAGGTCGCCTGGGTCAGGCGGCCTTTTTCGTAACCGGGTATCCTTCGAAGATGAGTTGACCGACCCGGACGAGAATCTTTCCATTTTCGAGCTGGCGCTCGAAAACTCCCTGAACGGAAACGCAACTCCCAAGAGTGATGGTGCGCAGCATCGCGTAAACTCCCCAACGGCGGGCTGCTAATATCGTAGCAATCACTCGTTAACGGGGCACTAATGACTGGCCCGGATTTGTAGCGTTATTCTCCCGCATTTGGAAACGATTATTAGTCATCGCTGCCTATCGGCGGGAAATCTCCTCAACCTATAGCTGCATAAACTACAAAAATGTCAAAGCCAATCGCGCAATACGGGAATCAGGGGCAGATCGGCCGGTGGCATCGGATAGTTGCGAAGATCCTTGGCCCTTACCCAAGCCAGTTCCTGATTCTCACGTGATTGCGGCGTACCTTGCCACTTTCGGCAGGCAAAGACCGGCATCAGCAGGTGGAAATCGTCATAGGCATGACTGGCAAATGTCAGCGGCGCGAGGCAGCTTTTCCAGGTATCGATGCCCAGTTCCTCGTGCAGTTCACGAATCAACGCGGCCTCGGGCGTTTCACCCGGCTCCACCTTGCCGCCGGGAAACTCCCAAAGGCCAGCCATGGACTTCCCCTCGGGTCGCTTGGCCAGCAGCACGCGACCGTCCATGTCGATCAGGGCGACGGCAGAGACCAGTATGACCTTCACCGACGCCCCCTGCTTCACGACCGGTAATCGGCGTTGATATCGATGTAGCCGTGGGTCAGATCACAGGTCCAGACGCTCTTGGCGGCCTTACCCAAACCGAGATCGACCTGGATCAGCAGTTCCTCACCCTTCATATAAGCCGAGGTCTGTTCTTCGGAGTAATCCGGACTGCGCCAGCCATTCTCGGCGACGAGGATATCGCCGAACCGGATCGACAGCTTGTCGCGATCCGCCTTGCCGCCGGACTTGCCGACCGCCATGACGATGCGGCCCCAATTGGCGTCTTCACCCGCAATCGCGGTCTTGACCAAAGGCGAGTTGGCGATAGCAATTGCGATACGGTGGGCGTTGGCGGCATCCGATGCGCCGGTCACGCGGACCTCGACGAACTTGGTCGCGCCTTCGCCGTCCTTCACCACCTGGTGAGCAAGGTCCATCATCACGCCGCGCAGGGCTGCTTCAAAGGCCTTGGCGGCTTTAGATCGCATGTCGGTGATCTCAGCCGCTTTCGACTTGCCAGTCGCCGCGACGATAAGCGCGTCCGAGGTGGAAGTGTCGCTGTCCACGGTAATCGCATTGAAGGTCTGGTCGGTCTGTCGCGAGACCATCTTTTGCAGGTTGGCGGCCGAGATTTTCGCGTCGGTGAAGATATAGACCAACATCGTCGCCATGTCCGGCGCGATCATGCCCGAGCCTTTGGCGATGCCGGCAATGCGGATCTTGCCGCCTTCACCCTCTACCTCGGCCATCGAGCCCTTGGGGAAGGTGTCAGTCGTCATAATCGCCCGCGCGGCCAGTTCGATCGCATCGCCCGAGAGCGCAGACTTCAGATCATCGAGTTTCGCCGTAATGCGCTCATGCGGCAGCGGTTCGCCGATGACACCGGTGGACGAGGAGAGGACACGCGATACCGGAATGCCGAGCGCCTTGGCCACGCCACCTGTCACCGCATCTACCGCCTCTTGTCCCAATGCGCCGGTAAAAGCGTTGGCATTGCCCGAATTGACGATGATCGCAGCGCCGTCTTTCGGCCCCGCCGCCTTCTTCAGCTTGGCCTGACAGTCCAGAATGCAGGCCGCGCGCGTGGAGGAGCGAGTGAAAGCGCCGGCGATAGTCGTTCCGGGCGCGAGACGGGCAAGCATCACATCGGTGCGGTTTTTGTAGCGCACGTTGGCCTCAACTGCGGCGAATTCGACGCCCGCGATCCTAGGCAGGGCCGGAAACCCTTCCTTGGGTGCCAGCGGGGAGACCGGATTGGCCTTCTTCGTCTTGGCAGCAACCGCATTAGCCATGTCCGAAACAGCATCGCTGACCGCCTTGTAGGCATCTCCCGCCGCCTCTTCCAGTTGCGGGCGGACGTCCTCATTAAACTGTTTGCGCAGCTTTTTGAGTTTGCCTTTCAGCTTTTTTGCTTCGGCCTTCCAGTCATTGCCTTTCTTGGCCATCGCCAATCTCCTCGCTGGAGTGTTCAGTTATCAAGTAGTTCCGTGTTTTTCAGGATGGCCGGATCGATGCCCTCGACCATTTTCTCTACCTCGGCCGCATCGCTCACCGCCTTGACCTTTTCCTCGACCGCAGCACCCTGCAATTCGCCCGCCAGCTCATCGCGCACGTCGTCGATGGTCGGGGCGGCGGCGCTGCGGATCTCGTTCAGCTTAATTATGTGCCAGCCGAACTGAGACTCAACCGGGTCAGAGACCTGACCCGGCTCCATCGCGATAACGGCGTCTTCGAAGGGCTTGACCATCATGCCGACACCGAACCAGCCAAGATCGCCGCCGGCAGCAGCCGATCCGCGATCCGTCGACTTTTCGGTGGCCTTTGCCGCGAAGTCCGCGCCGCCGTCGATTTCGGCTTTTAGCGCCTTCGCTTCGTCCTCGGTCTCAACGAGGATATGGGCCGCACTATATTCCTTGCCCGGCTCCTGGCTGGCATAGCGCTCATCGAAGAGCGCTGCGATCTTCTCTTCCGTAACGGCGGCCTTTGCCGTCTCATCAAGCGTCACAGCCGCAAGGTAGCTACGGCGATTGTTTTCCAGCACCAGCGTATCGCGCTTGCGCAGATTGGTCTCGGCCTCGGCCGACAGGGAAACCTGCTGGATAATCTGGTCGAGAATGCCGTCAAACAGGGTCTTGTCGTCAAGCTGCAGGTATTGCGCGGGAAGATTGTCGCGCAGCGCGATCATGTGGCCAAGCGTGATTTCCGTCCCGTTTACAGTCGCCACGATAGTATCGGCCGTCGGGTCTTCGGCGCGGGCCGTGCCGGTGAGTGCCAGCGACACCGCAAAAGCGCCGAGAATGTGGACCGGTTTCAACATCGTGACGTCTCCTTCAGGGCCGCTCATGGAGGCGGCGTTGACTATCGCACGGCAGACCCTTACATCGCGATGGTCCAGTGAAGGCCTGCCGCGCCTTTGTTCGCCGTCGTTCTAGGCGTAGCGAGAGATGGCGGCAAGGCCGCGTTTCACCGGAGCGAACTCAGTCGAACCCGAGCGGAGAAAACATGCTGGGCCTCGGAACTATCGCCAAGAAGGTCTTCGGCACGCCGAACGACCGCAAGGTCAAATCGGTCCGCCCGCTGGTGGAAAAGATCAATTCCCTCGAACCGGAATACGAAAAGTTTTCGGATGAGGAGATCAAGCAGAAGACGAAAGAACTCGCGAACCGGGTAGAGCAGGGCGAAAGCCTTGACGACGTGCTTGTTGAAGCCTTCGCGAACTGTCGCGAAGGGGCCAAGCGGGCGCTGGGTCTCAGGGCATTCGA
The DNA here is from genome assembly GCF_029961185.1 of Albidovulum aestuarii. Classification (GTDB taxonomy): domain Bacteria; phylum Pseudomonadota; class Alphaproteobacteria; order Rhodobacterales; family Rhodobacteraceae; genus Albidovulum; species Albidovulum aestuarii. Next base: position 15,812 of record NZ_JASBQQ010000007.1, read on the forward strand.
TGTGCAGCTCATGGGCGGCATCTTCCTGCATCAGGGCAATATTTCGGAAATGAAAACGGGCGAGGGCAAGACCCTCGTCGCGACCTTCCCGGCTTATCTGAACGCGCTTTCGGGCAAGGGTGTGCATATCGTCACGGTCAATGACTACCTGGCCAAACGTGACGCGGAATGGATGGGCAAGGTATATGCCCAGCTCGGTATGACCACTGGCGTCGTCTATCCCTTCCAGGAGGCCGAGGAGAAGCGCGCCGCCTACATGGCGGACGTAACCTATGCCACGAACAACGAACTTGGCTTCGACTACCTACGCGACAACATGCGCGGCAGCGTCGAAGAGATGATGCAGCGCGGGCATAACTTCGCCATCGTCGACGAGGTGGACAGTATTCTCATCGACGAAGCGAGGACGCCTCTGATCATTTCCGGCCCAAGCCAGGACCGGTCGGAGCTTTACATAACGCTCGACAAGTTCATCCCGGAACTGACCGAAGAGCACTACAAGCTCGACGAAAAACAGCGCAACGCGACTTTCTCGGAAGCAGGCAACGATTTTCTTGAGCAGCGGCTGTCTGCTGCGGGCCTGCTGCCTGAAGGCCAGACTCTTTACGATCCGGAATCGACAACAATCGTTCACCATGTGAACCAGGCGCTTCGTGCCCATAAGATGTTCAAAAAGGACCAGCACTATATCGTCCGCAATGGCGAGGTCGTGCTGATCGACGAGTTTACCGGCCGGATGATGCCGGGACGTCGGCTATCGGATGGGCTGCATCAGGCGATCGAAGCCAAGGAAGGCGTGTCAATCCAGCCAGAGAACGTGACGCTCGCCTCCGTTACATTCCAGAACTACTTCCGTTTGTACAACAAGCTCGCCGGTATGACCGGCACGGCCGCAACCGAGGCCGAGGAATTCGCGGATATCTACGGGCTGGGCGTGGTCGAAGTACCCACAAACAAGCCCATCGCCCGCAAGGACGACCACGATCAGGTCTATCGCACCCAACGGGAGAAATACGAGGCGATCATCAAGCGCATCCGCAAGGCCAACGAAAAAGGCCAGCCGGTTCTCGTCGGCACGACCTCAATCGAGAAATCCGAACTCCTGAGCGAGATGCTGACGAAGGAAGGCATCAAGCACAACGTCCTCAACGCCCGCCAGCATGAGCAGGAGGCGATGATCGTCGCGGAGGCCGGCAAGCTTGGTGCCGTGACCATCGCCACGAACATGGCCGGGCGCGGCACCGACATCAAGCTTGGCGGAAATGTCGAATTCAAGGTGATGGAGGCCATCGCCGCTGACCCCGAAGCCCATCCCGACGAAGTGCGTGCGCGGATCGAGGAGGCGCACAAGGCCGATGAAGATGCGGTCAAGGAAGCGGGCGGGTTGTTCGTTCTGGCCACCGAACGCCACGAAAGCCGCCGCATCGACAACCAGCTGCGCGGCCGGTCTGGCCGTCAGGGCGACCCGGGGCGGTCCTCGTTCTACCTGTCGCTGGAAGATGACCTGATGAGGATCTTCGGGTCTGAAAAGCTGGACGCGGTCCTGTCAAAGCTTGGCATGGGCGAGGGCGAGGCGATCATTCACCCATGGGTGAACAAGTCACTGGAACGCGCGCAGGCCAAGGTCGAAGGCCGTAACTTTGATATGCGCAAGCAGATCCTGAAGTTCGACGACGTCATGAACGATCAGCGCAAAGTGATCTTCGGCCAGAGGCTGGAGATCATGCAGGCCGAGGATATCGAAGAAATTGCCCAGGATATGCGCCATCAGGTCATAGACGATCTGGTGGACGAATACCTGCCGCCGAAATCCTACGCCGAACAGTGGAACTCCGAAGGCCTCTACGCCACGATTATGGAGAAGCTGACGCTGGATCTGCCGGTCATTGACTGGGCCAAGGAAGACGGTGTCGATCAGGACGAGATGCGCGAACGGCTGTACAAAGCATCGGATGACCTCATGGCCGAGAAGGCCTCTGCCTTCGGGCCGGATACGATGCGCCAGATTGAAAAGCAGTTTCTGCTTCAGACCATCGACGCGAAATGGCGCGAACATCTGGTAACGCTGGAACACCTGCGCTCGGTTGTCGGATTCCGGGGCTACGCGCAGCGCGATCCGCTGAACGAATACAAGTCCGAAGCCTTCACATTGTTTGAAAACCTTCTCGACGGTTTGCGCGAGGAAGTGACGCAAAAGCTGGCCCATGTCCGGCCAATGTCTGAAGAGGAACAGCGCGCTCTGCTTGCCCAGATGGAGCAGCAACGCACCACAGGGAAAGCCCCGGAAAAAAGCGTAGAGACCGAAGCTGCGGACGCGCAACCGGCTCCGGGATTTGATGAGACCGACCCATCAACCTGGGGCAACCCGGGCCGCAATGATCTCTGCCCCTGTGGTTCGGGCAACAAGTTCAAGCATTGCCACGGAAAGCTCGCCTAAATTTGGCGCTGCGGGCCGCTCAGGCCCGCAGACCGTCCATGACCCGGATCAGTTCGGTGGATATGCCGGGTTCGGACAGGGCGTGACCAGCGGCGGGGATCATTCGCAGTTCTGACCGTTTCCAGTGCTGCGCCAACATCCATGCCGACACGGGTGGACAGATCATGTCATAGCGGCCCTGAACGATCGTTGCCGGCACGTCTTTAAGACGGTGAAGGTCACGCAGGATCTGGCCATCGGCTTCCAGAAAGCCGCGGTTTAGGAAGTAGTGGTTTTCCAGCCGTGCGAAGGCGCGGGCATAGTCGCCAGGTGCCTCGCCTGCAACGCCGTCATGATCGATGCTCGCCAACGCATTTTCCCAACCGGTCCAGGCGCGGGCAAACCGAATTTCAGTGGCCATATCCTCACAGAAAAGACGGCTGTGATAGGCGGCGATCATGTCGTCCTGTTCGGCCGCCGGGATATGGCGGACGAAATCCTGCCAGCGATCCGGGTAGAACGCCCCGGCGCCGCCGCCATAGAACCAGGCCAGTTCCCCTTCGGTCATCAGGAAAACGCCGCGCAGGACCAGATGACGGGCGCGTTCGGGATGGGTCTGTGCATAGATCAAAGCAAGCGTCGCGCCCCAGCTTCCGCCGAAGACGATCCAGTTCTCGATGCCAAGCTCAGTCCGGATACGTTCGATATCGGCCACCAGATGCCAGGTCGTGTTGGCCTCTACACTCGCATGGGGTCGCGAACGGCCGCAGCCGCGCTGGTCGAACAGAATCACCCGGTAGGTCGAGGGATCAAAATAGCGTCGCATTGCGGGGGAACAGCCACCGCCCGGCCCGCCATGCAGCACAATAACCGGCTGGCCCGAAGGATGGCCGCATTGCTCGACATAGATGCGGTGCCCGTCGCCCACGTCCAGAAACCGCTGATCGAACGGTTCGACCTGCGGATAAAGAAAGGTGCCTGTGCGCTTTTGCCCTGCGATCCGGTCCATGGATTGACTATATACCGGGAAACACCCCGCCCGCCATGGGTGGAATATGAACTGCCGGAGAGGAAAAATGGCGCGCCAAACCAGCACGGTCGATCCCGCCGAGGTCGCGAAATTCGAAGCGATGGCGGCGGAATGGTGGGACCCGCATGGCAAGTTCAAACCACTGCATATGATGAATCCGGTGCGGCTCGACTACATCACCCGCCAGATCGCCGCCGAGTTCGGCCGCGACCTGACCGGGCCAAAACCTTTCGCGGGTCTGCGACTGCTCGATATCGGCTGCGGCGGCGGGCTTCTGTCGGAACCAATGGCGCGGCTTGGCGCCGAGGTCGTCGGTGCTGACGCCGCAGCGCGCAACATCCCGGTGGCGCAGATCCATGCCGAAGAGCAGGGGTTGGCCATCGACTACCGCCACACCACCGCCGAGGCGCTGGTTGCGGGTGGCGAGCTCTTTGACGTGGTGCTTGCCATGGAGATCGTTGAGCATGTGGCCAATCCGGCGAGTTTTGTCGCAACGTGCCGCGACCTTCTAAAGCCCGGCGGTTTGATGATTGCCTCGACCATCAACCGAAACGCCAAAAGCTTCATGGCCGCTATCGTCGGCGCCGAATGGGTAATGCGCTGGCTGCCAAAGGGCACACATGACTGGGCCAAGTTCATTACGCCGGACGAGTTGTACGGCCACCTGGAAGGCGCAGGTCTGACGCCGGTCGACAAGAAGGGCTTTGTCTTCAACCCGGTCAGCTGGCAATGGTCGATATCGGATCGCGATCTTTCGGTGAACTACGTGACCGCTGGCGTTCGCCGCTGATTCTATTCGGAGCCAAGCCGAAGGCGCAGCTCTCTGAGGATCGGCAATACTGCCCGCACCTTGTCGGCTCCGATAGACCGTACCACCTCGCCCACGATGGGCGTGATCGCGGCCAACGCGGCATCGCATGCAGCACGCCCTGCCGGACTGATCGAAACGAACTTGCGCCGGGCATCGTCCCAGTCGGGGCGGATATGGACGTGACCGGCCCATTCCAGCTTGCTGAGTGTATTGGTCATCGCCCCCCGCGTAACGTGAAACGCATCGGCAAGCTGCGCCGGTGAACGTTCGTCGTTGATATGGGCCAGGTGATTCAGAACCGAAAAATGGCTGATCTCCATCCCCTTCGGCAGCGCCCGGCTGATCCGGTTGCGGGCGAGCTGGTCAGCCATAAAGACCTCGGAAAAGAGGGCGACGGCCAGCGGATCATGTTCAGCGGCCATATCAGGGCCCTTCGAAGTCGCGGTCATGGAAGAGCGAGGGAACCCGGCTCCGCGCCTTGTCTACGGCGTCAAGGTCCAGATCGACAAGCAATAATCCCGGTTCGCTGCCACCATCGGCCAGAACCTCGCCCCAAGGCGACACGACCAACGAATGCCCGTAGGTTCGTCGCGGTCGACCTGCATGGGCTGCATGGGCGCCCGTCTGAGCAGGCGCCAGTACAAATGCGCCGCATTCGATTGCCCGCGCGCGCAAGAGCGGTTCCCAGTGCGCTTTACCCGTGGTGTCGTTAAAAGCGGCGGGTACGGTCAGGAACTGTGCCCCAGCTTTGGCCAGGCGTCGATAGAGTTGTGGAAAGCGAAGGTCATAACAGACCGTCAGCCCAATCTTCCCGAACGGTGTATCGGTTAGTACAGCCCGGCTTCCCGGCCTGTAACCCGCCGATTCGCGATATTGCTCGGTCTCGGACACGTTCACGTCGAACATGTGGATCTTGTCATATCGCGCGGCGATCCCGCCATCGGGACGGATCAGGAAAGAGCGGTTGGCAAAGCGTCCGTCCGAGTCATGCGTCAAGAGTGCCAGAGAGCCGATCAGCAGCCAGATTCCAAGCCGCTCGGCCTCTTCCCTGAGGGCCGTCAGGGTAGGATCATCCTGCTCATGTCGCAGCACGTTATTCTGATGTGACCGGTCAGAGGAAAGGCAGTTCGTTACTTCGGGTGTCAGCGCAAAATTCGCACCCTTCGCCGCCGCCTCCCGCACCAGCGACAGAGTCACCGGCAGGTTCACCTGCGGATCGTCCGTTACTGAAAGCTGGAGGAGAGCGGCCCGCATGTGTCAGGCCGCAAGCATCGGGTCGAGCTTACCCGCGCAATCGAGCGCGTGCAGATCATCGCAGCCGCCAACATGCGCGCCATCGATGAAAATCTGCGGCACGGTGTACCGGCCATTTGCGCGCTGCATCATTTCCTGCCGTAGCTGCGCGTTACCCGAAACGTCGGTATCCACATAGGCCACGCCCTTGCGGTCCAGAAGCCGCTTGGCGGCAATACAGAATGGGCACCACGGGGTGCTGTAGATCTCGATACGCGGCATTGATACCTGTTCCTCAAGTCGTGGCGACTATAGGGATTTAGGCATCCTTCGCAACGCGCGCCAGCACCAGTGTCGAAACCGTGTTCGCACCACCTGCCAGACAGGCATCGGCAGCAGTTGCAAGTGTCGCGCCCGAGGTCATCACATCGTCGATCAGAAGCACGTCACGCCCCATGACCCGACCTGCACGGCTCCGGTGCATATGCATCGCGCCAGAAACATTGGCAAACCTTTCGTCGCGGTTGCGGCCATCCTGCGATGCTGTTTTCCGGCGGCGGATGAGGAGGTCGGGACAATGATCTAACCCCGCGGCCTTTGCGACCGCGCGCGACAAAAGGGCCGATTGGTTGTAACGGCGGCGGAAAAGACGAGTCCAATGAAGCGGTACCGGCACGACCAGCATATCCGGCTTCAGGATCGGTCCCGCCGCCCGCATCAGCCAGACCGTTGCGGGGCGGACAAGGTCCTGCCGGTCGCCATGTTTCAACGCCAGCACCAGTTTGCGGCCGTTGTCCTTATAAAGGAGCGCCGCCCGACCCCTGTCCCAAGGCCGCGCCAATGTCAGGCAATCGTCGCAATACTCCTGCCTGCCCTCATCCTCACCCGGTAGTGGCGTGCCGCAACGGTCGCAGACGAGACCACCGATAAAAGGTGTTTCGCGCCAGCAGGGTCCGCAGAGGCCGAAATCTTCGGTGGCGGGTTCACCGCAATTAATGCATTGGGCTGGAAAAAGCGTGCTGAGCACGCTTTGCATTCCCGCCTTAAGCAGCCTAGCTTCGCCGACCATGACACATCCGCCCAAACTCACCGACCGCGCGGCCCTGACCCGCAACCGTGCCCGTGCAACAAGGCAGGGGTTGGAGCTGTTCTTGCATGAAGAATGCGCAACCGAGGTTGAGGAGAGACTGAGCGAGGTTAACAAACGGTTTACGGCGCCCGCCGTCGTCACTGGGTTTCCCGGACCATGGACGAAAATTCTGCCCACCGCGCGGGTCATCGAAGATGCCGATACTCTCGCTCTGGAGCCGGGCGCATATGACCTGATCGTCCACGGGCTGGCACTGCACTGGGCGAATGACCCCGTGGGGCAGCTTGTGCAATGCCGCCGCGCGCTAAAACCCGACGGGCTGTTCCTCTGTGCGATGTTCGGCGGACAAACCCTTGCCGAACTGCGCGCATGCCTTGCCGAGGCCGAAAGCCGCCTGACTGGCGGCCTCTCGCCGCGGGTCCTGCCGATGGGAGAGATTCGTGACCTTGGGGGACTCCTCCAGCGCGCGGGCTTTGCCCTTCCGGTGGCGGATGCCGCGAAAAAGACCGTGACGTATGCGACCGCCTTTCACCTGATCGCCGACCTGAGGGCGATGGGGGAGGCCAATGCACTTCATTCTCGCTCGCGCCGCGCCACACCGCGCGCCCTGTTCCCGGAGGCCGCCCGGATTTATGCGGAAAGCTATCCCGCACCAGACGGCCGCGTGGCCGCGACGTTCGAGCTGATCTTCCTGACCGGCTGGGCACCGGACGAACACCAGCAGAAACCGCTGCGTCCCGGATCAGCCGCGCAACGGCTGGCCGACGCATTAGGTGCGACCGAAACGCCGCTTGACCCCAGGAAAGATTGACGCGCGCCGATTTCTGTCTATCTCGGACCTTGGACAGGAAGGGGATCCCATGAACGACCAGCTAGACCGCCCAGGCGACGGCCGCCTTACTCATGCCCCCGCAGACCATCCCCCGGTCGCGCGGCCCCGCATCGGCGTGCTGATTGCCAATCTCGGCACGCCGGACGATTACAGCTATTGGCCGATGCGGCGCTATCTGAGCGAATTTTTGTCAGACAAACGCGTCATCGACTATCCGTCGTGGAAATGGCAGCCGCTGTTGCAGCTGATCATCCTGTCGAAACGACCTTTCAGTTCCGGCGCGAATTACAAGTCGATCTGGAACCATGACAAAGGCGAAAGCCCGTTGATGACGATCACAAAGGCGCAGGTCGAAAAGCTGCGCGTGGCGGTCGGGAAACGCTACGGCCCCGATGTGATGGTTGAATTCTGTATGCGCTACGGCAATCCATCGACGGATTCGGTCGTGCGGCGAATGGTCGAGGCCGGGTGCGAAAAGATCGTTTTTCTGCCGCTTTACCCGCAATATGCCGGGGCCACATCGGCCACCGCCAACGATCAGTTCTTCCGTGCGCTTATGAAGGAAAAGCGCCAGCCTGCCGCGCGGATCGTACCCGAATATTTCGACCACCCGCTTTATATCGAAGCTTTGGCTCAATCGGTTGCACGGGTTTATGCGACACTCGACCAGAAGCCGGACGTTCTTGTGGCGTCTTATCACGGCATGCCGAAACGCTATCTTATGGAGGGTGATCCCTATCACTGCCAGTGCCAGAAGACTTCGCGCCTTCTGCGCGAGCGATTGGGCTGGGCGGTGGATGCGATCGACACCACGTTTCAGTCGGTGTTTGGCCCCGAGGAATGGCTGCGACCCTATACGGTCGAACACGTTGCTGAATTGGCCAAAGCGGGAAAAAAACGTATCGCCGTTGTCTCACCAGCCTTTTCGGCCGATTGCATCGAGACGCTTGAGGAAATTCAGGGCGAAATTCGTGAAGCCTTCGAACATGCCGGGGGTGAAAGCTTTACCTACATCCCCTGCCTAAATGATGACGATGCCCATATCGCGGCGCTCATGGCGGTACTGGGAGACAATCTGGCAGGCTGGGCCGACTGAAAACCGGGTAGCAAATGAAAAAGGCGGTGGAGAACCACCGCCTTTTTGCATGTCGGCTGTGCGACGGATCAGTTGCTGGCAGCAGCAGCGATCAGAAGCAGCGCGAGAACCGCGACAACAACGCCAGCGGAGGACGAGGACGACGCCTCTTCAACAACCGGCTCCGGCTCCATGACCGGCTCAGCCATGCCGCCAGCGAAGGCGGTGGTGGCGGAAATCGAAAGAACAGCAGCAAGCGCGAGCTTTTTCATGTACATTCTCCATTTTTGCCGCAGCGAATTATTCGTGAGGTCCGCCGCAGCATACAGTGATCACCTCGTATCATCCACTAACTCACCAGGTTCGGAATTTGCAACCTGAGACCTGCTGAAGGGATCAAGCTTTCCGCTATTTCGTCAAATAAGCAACACTTGCGTGCCAACTTGCGCGAACGAAAACAATTCTGAGATGTGCTCATTATACAATCCGACGCAACCGTTCGACGAGCGGCGGCCGATCTTCCGCGTGTCGTGGGTTCCGTGAATCCGGTAATATTGCCACGACAGGTAAAGGGCGTGGGTTCCAAGCGGATTGTCGGGTCCCGGACCGACATAGTCGGGCCATTCCGGATTGCGCAGTTTCATGGCCGGTGTCGGACGCCATTCCGGACCGACAACCTTGCGTACGACCTCTGTGCGGCCACGCCGGGTCAGATCCTCGGTCAGTGGCACGCTGGTCGGGTAAAGCTTGTAGATGCTTTCGTCCTCAGACCAGTAGTGAAGCGCGCGTGAGGTGGTGTCGACCAAGATCGCACCATTTCTCAGCGAGCTGAAATACGGCTGCCACTGCAGCGAGCGGAAGCTGGAGATATTGCGCCGGATATTGTTGCCAAGATCAGCTTCAAGTTCGATGGTATTGGCGCCGGTCTGTGCTACTGCGGGCATCGCCATGCTGGCGCCGAGCGCAGCAGCGGCGCCAAGTATCGAGCGGCGGGAGAATTGGTTGGAGTCAGAGCTCATCCTCGGGTCACCTTTTGTTATGTCTGATCGGCACGCCCCGTACCGAAGCATTCCGGAATCGATCCGACAATATGCCTCTTTCGCAGCATTCTCAATTCACGCTGACGTATGGCCGGATGCCGGTGTGAGCCATCTGTAACATCCCGCCTATTCTTCAAGATCACGTTTGAACAGCCGTACAGGACCCTGTAAAGGACGTGACCGGACAAACGGGGATAACCTGCCATGATACGTCTTTTCAGCCTTCTTCTTGTTGCCGTGGTGCTTGCCGGATGCACCGGTGCACCGGTGCGCCTCGGGCCGGACGGAAAGCCTCTGCCGCAAGCCTACATGATCCGGAAAAACGATGAAGGCCGCGTCACCTACGCGATGGTCGACGGGATTAACGCCCTGCGGTCGGCCGCAGGGGCGCCGCCGGTAACGCTGAACGCACAACTTACCGCCGCCGCCGCGACCCATTCGCGCGACATGGCCATACAGAACCGGCCGTGGCACTTTGGTTCTGACGGATCCTCGCCGCTGCTTCGTGTTCAGCGGACCGGTTACGCGGGCCGCATGCTGGGTGAGAACATTTCCGAGACCTACGAGACCGAGGTCGAGACACTCTCAGCATGGATGGAAATGCCTGACACGCGGGCCGTAGTTCTCGACCCCGCAGCACGGGATGTGGGATTCTCATGGTATCAGGAGCCGGGTGGAAAGATCTGGTGGACGTTGGTCACCGGTGGCTAATCTACTGATTCGAAAAGAATAACGGGCGGCCAGCGGTCGCCCTTTTTCATGGGTAGATGTAGATCGGCGTCCCGACGCGGACCATCGAATAGATCTCTTCCATCTCGCCGTCTTTCACGGCGATGCATCCTGCGGTCCAATCCTTGCCGCGGCCTTTGTTCTTTCGGGCCCGGCCATGGATAAAAATGTCGCCCCCGGGTTTCTTGCCCTGCGATTCTGCAAATTCCACATCACGCTGATTGGGATACGAGATGCCGATGGACAGGTGATAGTTGCTGTTGGGATTCTGGCGGTCGATCAGGTAGGCGCCCTCGGGCGTTTTCTGATCGCCCTCGAACTGCTTCGGGCCAACCGGGTTCCCGCCGAGCCCTACCTTATAGGACTTAAGCGCTTTGGTCCCATTCACAAGGTGCAGCTTGCGTTCGGATTTGAGTAACACGAGCCGGGTGACTTCAGGGCCGTTATAGGTCCGGAATTTCGATCCGCCGCACCCTACGAGTCCTGCCAGGGCTGTCAGTGCCATGAAGGTTCTGCGATTGAACATGCCTGCCGTCCCTGCCCGTTTCGCCGGTTTTCTTTGTTCTACACCGAAGCGAGGCTTGCCGGAAGTAGGCAGATTTCCGCTCACAGCAAGGTGAGTCAGAGTGCGAACCGAGCCACAAGCTCGACATGCGGCGACCAGCGGAACTGGTCGACAACCTGAATCCAGTCGAGTCCATATCCGGCTTCGGTCAGGATACGGGCATCGCGGGCGAATGTGATCGGATTGCAGGACACCGCTGCGATGACCGGCACGTTTGCAGCGGCCAGTTCCCGCGTCTGCGCCACTCCGCCCGCACGCGGCGGGTCGATAACGGCCGCTTCGAACCGTTTCAACTCATCCGGCATCAACGGGCGGCGAAATAGATCGCGCGCCTCGGTCGTGACCTTGTGCAAGCCCTGCGCCTGTCGCCATCCGGCATCGAGGGCTTTCAGCATCGCCGCCTCGCCTTCAACCGCGTGAACCTCCGCCCGTTCGGCGAGCGGCAGGGCGAAGGTACCCGAGCCTGCAAACAGGTCAGCGATCAGACTTGCGGTACCCACGGCCTCGCGTACAGCAGTCACGAGCGCTGCCTCTCCATCCGCAGTTGCCTGAAGGAACGCACCGGCAGGGGGCACGACCACAACCTGCCCGAACCTTTGCGCAGCGGGATGGTGGTTGGCGATTATTTCCCCGTTCCATGTCAGACGGGCGAGATTGGTGCGTTCGGCGAGCTGTGCGAGATCGGAGAACAGGCTCTGTTCCAGGAGTTTTCCGCCGAAAACCGCCAGATCGACGCCGCCTTCCGTCCGCGTCACCGTCAGCGCCAGTTCGCCCTTGCGCGAGGCGCCGAGCATTGTGACGTCGGCCAGATGTGGCAGGGTTTCCATAAGATCGGGATGCAGAAGCCGACAGCCCGGTATGCCGACAATCGCGCCCGAGGCGCGGCCGTGGAATCCTACAAGCGCGCCCTTCTTCGTCCGCCGCCCAGCCAAAGTGGCGCGGCGGCGCGATTGCGAGGCCGAGGTGATTACGGGTCGAAACGATGCCTCAAGTCCCTGCGCCGCCAGAGCGGTGCGAACGACCTCGACCTTCCAGTCGGCCACGAACCCGTCGGCAGCATGCATCAGCGCGCAACCGCCGCAGGTGCGGTAGTGCAGGCAGGCGGGTTTTACTCGGTCGGGCGAAGTCTCGATGATCTTCGGGGCGGCCATGCGACCGTCGGCGACCTCCCCCTCCACCACCTCACCGGGCAGGGCCATCGGCACGAAGACCGGGCCCGGCGCAATACCGTCGCCAAGATGGCCGAGCCGTTCGATGGTCAGCTTCACTCGGCTGCCTCTTCGACGCAGATGAAGCCACCCGACTGCCGTTCCCAGTAACGGGCATAGAGCCCGCGCTTGGCCAAAAGCTCGGTATGGCTGCCTTCCTCGACGATGCGGCCCTGATCCAGAACCACGATCCGGTCCATCTCGGCGATGGTCGACAGGCGGTGGGCGATGGCCAGCACGGTCTTGCCCTCCATCACCCGGTGAAGTGCGCCCTGCACCTGCGCCTCAACCTCGCTGTCGAGGGCCGATGTCGCCTCATCCAGCACCAGGATCGGCGCGTCCTTGAGGAATGCCCGGGCAAGCGCGATGCGCTGGCGCTGGCCGCCAGAGAGCTTCACGCCGCGTTCGCCGAGATAGGCGTCGTAGCCCTTGCGACCCTTGTGATCCTGAAGCCCATGAATAAACTCATCTGCCTCGGCGGCTTTGGCAGCAGCGACAACATCGTCCTCGGTTGCATCGGGGCGACCGTAAAGGATGTTGTCCCGCGCCGTGCGGTTAAACATTGCCGTTTCCTGGGTAACCATTGCAATTTGTCGACGCAGGCTTTCCTGGGTCACATCGCGCACGTCCTGCCCATCGACAAGAACCCGACCTTTCTCGGAGTCGTAAAGCCGCAAGAGCAGGGCAACCAGAGTAGATTTCCCTGCGCCCGATGCCCCGACGATGCCGATCTTTTCGCCCGGATGGACCGTCAGATTCACGCCGTCCAGCCCACCCTTCTTGCGGCCATAGGCAAAGCTGACATTGTCGAAACGCACCTCTCCTGCGATCCGCGTCAAACTGCGGGCATCGGGCGCATCGGTCAACGTATGCGGCGGGGTCAGAGTACGGATACCGTCCTCCACCTCGCCGATCGACGCATAGATCGACATCAGCGTGAAACTGACCCAGCCGGTCATCTGCGCGATGCGGATTGAGACGGAACCAGCGGCGGCAATGTCGCCTGCCGAGGCAACGCCGAGTGACCAAAGCCAGAGACTGCCGCCAATCAGCACGACCGGCAAAAGCCCGGCAATGGTCATCAGCGCAAGCCGAAACCACGCCGAAAGGACCCCGAAATCCAGTGCGGTGTCGCGGAACCCTGACATGGCCCGCAAGGCGGCTTTGTCCTCATGATCGGCATGAGCAAAAAGCTTTACGGTCTTGATGTTGGTGATCGTGTCGACGACCTGCCCTGTCACCATTGCCCGCGCCCCGGCCCGCGCTGCGGATTTTCCACGAACACGCGGCAAAAACGCACGGATCAGGGCAAGATAGAGTATAATCCATACACCCAGAGCCGCTGCGATCCGTGCATCGATTGTCAGCAGAAAGAAGACGGATCCCACCAGCGAGGCCAGGGCAAAACAGATCGTGTTGATCGTCTCGCTTGCCACATCCGTGACTGCGCGGGCCGCCTGCATCTGTTTCTGCGCGATGCGTCCTGCAAAGTCGTTGTCAAAGAAGGTGACCGCCTGACCCATCGTCCAGCGATGCAGACGCGACAGCACCAGCGGCAGCACGTTCGGCTGCACGACGATGGAGTTTGACGCGGCCGACAGGCCAAAGGCGATGGGCCGCGCCACGATCAGGAACAGCACAAACCCGGCCAGCATAGGCCAGTGATCAGAAAAGACCGTCGCGGGCGCTGCAGAGGTCGCCAGATCGACGACGGCACCCAGATACCAGGCCGTCACCACCTCCATCGTTCCCGCGATGGCTGAGATCACGCCAGCGAAGACCAACGGACCCCATGCGCCTGAGAGACACCAGAGCAGGAACCGCCCGAGCGTTCGCGGCGGTGGGCCATCGGCCGGGCGGAAGGCGTCGATCATGTCGCCCATCTTCATTCCGCCGCTTCCTTTTCATCCTCGGTGCCTATGAAGCCGCCAGATTGCCTCTCCCAGAAGCGGGCGTAAAGGCCGCCTTTCTTCAGAAGACTGGCATGGCTGCCCTCTTCAGCGATCCTGCCATCATCCAGCACCACGATCCGGTCCATCCGGGCAATGGTGGAGAGGCGATGCGCTATGGCGATCACGGTCTTGCCCTCCATCACGCCGTATAGCGTTTCCTGAATCGCAGCCTCGACCTCACTATCAAGGGCCGACGTCGCCTCATCCAGCACCAGTACCGGCGCGTCCTTCAAAATCACCCGGGCGAGCGCCACCCGCTGCCGCTGACCGCCCGACAGCTTTACACCTCGTTCGCCAACTTGCGCGTCATAGCCCTTGCGGCCCTCGGGGTCGGTAAGATCCATTATGAAGTCATGCGCCTCGGCCCGCCGCGCGGCTTCCATCATCTCTGCCTCGCTGGCATCGGGACGGCCGTAAAGGATATTGTCGCGCACCGAGCGATGCAGCAGCGACGAATCCTGTTGCACCATGCCGATCTGCTGCCGCAGGCTGTCCTGCGTGACATGGGCGATGTCCTGACCATCGATCAGGATGCGCCCGCCTTCTGCATCGTAAAACCGCAGCATAAGCTTTACGAGTGTCGTCTTGCCCGACCCGGAGCGGCCGACAAGTCCGATCTTTTCGCCAGGTTGAACTGTCAGATCGACCTTTGCCAGACCGCCCGATCCACGCCCATAATGATGGGATAGAGCCTGTATTTCGATCATTCCGGCCCGAAATTCCAGCGGCTTCGCGTCGTGGCTGTCCACCAGAGCAATCGGCTGGGCAATGGTTTCCATCCCTTCCCGAACCACGCCCAGTGCCTGCACGAGGTTCGACGTCGCCCACATGATCCAGTAGGTCATGTTGTTAAGCCGTAGTACCAAGGCTGTCGCCGCCGCAACGAGCCCGATCGTCGCCTGCCCGTGATACCAAAGCCACAGCGCGAGTCCGCTCATCGACACGATAAGACAACCGTTCAGAACAGTCAGCAGGACATCCATCTTGGTGATCAGACGCATTTCTGTCTGGAAGGTTTTCCGGGCGGTCTCGATTGCTTCCCCGGCATAGGCCAGCTCCCGGTCGTGATGGGCGAACATCTTGACCGAATGGATGTTGGTATAGCTGTCCACTACCCGACCTGTGATCGCCGAACGTGCATCCGATGCCGCGGTCGAGGCCGGGCCAACTCGCTTCACGGTCCAACGCAACAGAGCAAAGTAAAGCCCGATCCAGACCAGCATCGGCAGTGCCAGCCTCACATCGGCGGTCGACAGGATCGCGAGCGATCCGATCAGTGTGGTGACAGCAAAGGCCACCGCATCGAAAGTCTGGAACACCGCATCGCCGGCCGCCGGTGGAGTCTGCATGATCCGATTGGCGATGCGACCCGCAAAATCGTTCTCAAACCACCCCACCGGCTGACGCAGGACATGCCGGTGCGACCGCCAGCGGATCAGTGTGCCGAAATTGGGAAGAATCGTATTGTGCAGCAGCGCCACGTCGATCCCGCCCAGAACCGGTCGGATCATGACAACCGCAAGCGCCGCAAGAATGAATTCCGTCCCATGTGCGGCCCATACGTCAACAGGAGTCCCGTCGTTCAGAAGGTCAACGAGACGGCCGACATACCAGATCAACGCAATCTCGATCATCGCGACAAGTGTGGTGAAGATCGCGGTGGCTACAAACACGCGCCGGAATGGGCGGGCGTAGTCCATCAGGAAGGGCAGCAACCGCTGGGGCGGCGTGTCCTTTTCTTCATAGGCGACATAGGGGTCGACGAGGTTTTCGAAGAAACGAAACATGGGAGGGCGTCCATCAGGTGACAGTATGGGAAAGGGCGGTGCATCGCAGGACCGCCGCTACGGGGTTCGGTCTGGCTCAGGCGAGCTGTACTGAAATCCCGTCTCTCATAGTGCACCCTCCATCTGGATCGCCCTTCGGATAGCTCAAACCGCGCGGTTTGTCACGCGACGGATTGTACCGGTGGCAGGTCGCTGCTGATCGGTACAATCTAATGGCGAAGGATCTCGACCGTCGAAAGTACGATCAGCCCGGCCATGATCAGGTTGAAGATCCGCAACCGTTTCGCCGTTGTCAGCCAGCGGGCGATGGCCTGTCCCGCATAAGTCCAGGTCGCCGCCGAACCGAGGCCGAGCGTCAGGAACATCGCGGTGACGACGATGGCCGTAGTGAAGGGGGCGGAGGGTAGAATGAACTGTGAGGTCGCGGCGATGGCCATCGACCAGGCCTTTGGATTGATCCACTGAAATCCCACCGCTTCGACGAAATGCATCGGCCGCGCGTCTGCAGATTTCGACCGTATTCCACCTGAATTCGCGATTTTCCAGGCGATCCACAACAGCAGGATCGCGCCACCCCAGCGCAGGGTTTCACGCAACAGCGCACTGGTCTGGAAGAGTCCGCCCAGCACCAGCCCGACGATCAGAAGCATCAGCGGAAACCCCGCCGCCACGCCCAGAAGATGCGGGATCGTGCGGCGAAATCCGAAATTCGCGCCGGAGGCAGCCAGCATCGCGTTGTTCGGGCCGGGCGTGAATAGCGTGGCAATCGCAAGGGCTATAAGCGCCGGAAGGGTTTCCAGAGGCATTTGATGGTCCTGTTCGGATGGCGCGCCCATCCTGCCTTGCCGACAGGCGGAACTTCAAGCCAGCAATTGTTCCCGCGACAATTTGAATCCCGAGGCGATCCAGCGTGCCTCCAGCTCTTTCAGCCGCGCGCCGAGGTCCGCACCTGAAAGGCCGGGCATCAGATCGGCGGCGTGCAGCGGGAAGCTGGCCCTCGCGCCCAGAGCGATTGCATCTTCCCAGCCCTGCGGCAGAGGTGTTTCAAGGGTCGCGCCGCGCAGGAAGGTGATGTCGCGGGCAAGATCGGCGCTGTGGCGATAGGCCAGTTCAGCAGGACCAGCCGTACTGCCGATCCCTTCGCGCAAGATATCGAAGCGCCGCACCTCATCTCGTGACAGCCGCAGCGCCCCGGCATGATCCTGACCGCCCAGCGCAGCAAGGCGGCGCAGCCAGTCGGGCGCATAGGGGGACTCAAGATGGATCAGCGGGGCAAGCGCCCTGGCATCCGCTCCCGGCAGGATGCGGGACAGAACGCCCGTCGCCTGCATCGCGGCAATGGCAGGTGCGGGGTCGGGCGCGGCCAGCAACCGGCGCATCTCATGCCCGACTCTTTCGCGCGAAAGCGTGTCTATTCCAGCGGAATTCGCAGCGCAGGCGGCGATCGCATCGGCATCCATGCCCTCTTCCGCATCGCCGTACCAGGCATGGAAGCGGAAGAACCGCAGGATGCGCAGATAATCCTCGCGGATGCGGGCATCGGCATCGCCGACAAAGCGCACGCGCCGCGCCTGAAGATCGGGCAGGCCATTCAGAGGATCGACGATCCGGCCCGCCGCATCGGCATAAAGCGCATTCATTGTAAAATCGCGGCGGCCCGCATCCTCCTCGATCCCCGTCGCGAAGGCTACGGTGGCGCGGCGGCCATCGGTCGAAACATCGCGGCGGAACGTGGTGACTTCATGCGGTTCGCCATTCACCACAATAGTGACAGTGCCGTGGTCGATGCCGGTGGGCACGACTTTCAGACCGGCGGCCTTCGCCAGTTCAACAACCCGTTCGGGCAGCGCATCGGTCGCAATGTCGATATCGGCGACGGGCGCACCGATCAGGGCGTTTCTGACACAACCCCCGACCAGCAACCCCTGATGCCCGGAATCGGTCAGAAGATGCAGGACCGTCTGCACCCCCTCCCCCCAGATCCAATCATCGGCAATCTTCATTCCGCCATCCGGTCCGCCAGCGCACGCAGGATACGCGCGGTTGCGCCCCAGATGTAATAGGGGCCGTAGGGCACAACATAGTAGCGCCGCCTTACACCGCGCCAGATCCGCCCTTCGATCCGGAATCGCACCAGATCGGTGACATGAGACAGCGGCACCGAGAAGACCTCATCGACCTCGCCTGCTTCAGGTGCCGGAGAAAAACCGTCTCTGATCAAGCCAAAAGCAGGTGTTACCATGAATCCAGTCACGGTTTCATGCGCTGACCATGTGCCGAGTATATCGACGTTCTGGCGCGGCAATCCGATCTCTTCCTCGGCCTCACGTAGGGCAGCATCGACGGGTCCCGCATCGGTTTCGTCGATCTTGCCGCCGGGAAAAGCGATCTGACCCGGGTGATGCTTCAGCCGTGAGGACCGCTTGGTCAGGATCACCTGGGGCCCGTTTGGGCCGGTCGTCAAAGGCACCAGAACGGCGGCGGGTTTCAGAACCCGGCCTTCAGGCAGGACGGTATCGGGGTTCAGGTCATAGTCCGAGGTTTCGCGCCCCGGCCGCGTCAGGGCCTGACGGATCGCGGCAATCGGATCAGCCTTCATCATCCGACGCTTTCGTGGCCTCGAAACCCAACGTCGCGGGATCGAATTCGTAATGCGCGCCGCAGAACTGGCAATCGGCGGTGACGATGCCCTCATCGGTCGTCATGTGACCGATATCCTTGGCCGAATAGATCGACAGGCTGTCGCGCACCTTTTCGGGCGAACAGGAACAGCCGAACTTAACTGCCTGCGCGTCGAAGACACGCGGTGTTTCCTCATGGAACAACCGCACCAGCAGATCGGTCGGCGCTACAGAGGGGCCGATCAGCTCCATCTCTTCGACCGTCGCCAGAAGGTGATTGGCACGGGACCAGTTCTCGCCCTCTTCGCCCTCAAGAATATCCTCAGCCGCCAGAAGCCCGCCCTCGCCGCTGCCGCCTTCGGATGCGGTGGGGGTCGAGGCCTTGGGCATCGCCTGAAGCATTACGCCGCCGGCGCGCCAACGCTCGGCCTCGCCCGGCAGGGTCGAGCGTCCGAAAGACAGGGCAAAGCTGGTCGGCAGTTGCTCAGACTGGGCAAAATACGTCTCTGCACAGGCAGAAAGGGCCCCGCCTGACAGCGGCGTGATGCCCTGATAGGGCACATTCCCCGCCCCCTGATCCAACAGGATCGCGAAATAGCCCTGGCCGATCTGGGCAAAGCCCGACCCGTCATGGTCCAGCCGCTCGGCATCGTAAGACGCCCAGGCGCGGATCTGAGCGGCGGCCCCCTCTTCGGCCGGGGCGTAGTAGTCGGTCGCGATGATCCGCACCGGTCCGTCACCCCGGATTTGCAGCGACAGCTTCCAGCGCAGCTTGATCGTCTGACCGATAAGCGCGGTCAGAAGCGCCGCCTCGGCCACGAGCGCCTCAACCACCAGAGGGTAATTGTGCTGTGTCAGGATACGGTCAAGCACCCCGTCCAGCCGCGCCACCCGGCCACGGATATCGGATCGGTCAAGCTGGAACGGTAGAACCGTATCGTCCCAGGCAATCTGCGAAAGGCTGGTCATTCATCATTCCTTCAAGGCTTGCGTCCTGCCATACCGCCTGAATATGGGGACGACAACCACATGGCAAAGGGGGCAGGCATGATCCGACGATTCGGCGAACCTCTGGTGCGCAGCCAGAGATACGGCATTCGGCATGGCGTCTATGCGGTGCTTTTACGCGGACACGATGTGCTGGTTACCCATCAAGCAGAGCCTGAACCCGAGTTCCAGCTTCCGGGCGGTGGTATCGATCCGGGAGAATCGCCTTTGCGGGCGCTCTATCGCGAGGTGCGGGAAGAGACAGGCTGGACTATTACCTCTCCCCGTCGACTCGGTGCGTTCCGTCGGTTCGTTTACATGCCGGAATACGACAAATGGGCAGAAAAGCTTTGCACCATCTACCTGGCCTGGCCCGCGAGAAGTCTTGGCGCCCCGACAGAGCCGGGTCACAAGGCGGTCTGGATGCCGGGGAAAGAGGCAGTTTGGATGCTTGGCAACGACGGCGACAGGCATTTTCTGGAGCGGGCGCTGCAGGGTCTTTGACCTCACACATCCTTCGCACCATGAAATTCGAAGAAGACGCCTGAGACATCGTCGCCAAATTCATCCCCGGCGTAGTCGCTGAGGTGCCACATGAGGGATTCCATAAAGTCTGCGCCACCAAGATGGCGGCACGACGCCAACAGACGCGAAAGTCCTTCCTCGCCAAGCTGCGTTCCTTTCGCATCTTCGGCTTCGGTTATCCCGTCAGACATCAGAAACAGCCGGTCTCCGGGTTGAAGCTGCGCCTCAAATGCCTCCCACGCGGCGGGTTCAACGAGGCCAATCGGCAGTCCGCCGCTGCCAAGGTACTCAACCCTGCCATCGGCTCGCTGAATCGCCGGGTGCGGGTGGCCCGCCTGCACCATGACAACACGGCCTGAGATCAGATCGACATCGGCATAGGCCATCGTAAAGTAACTTTCGGTTTGCATCTCCTGGACAACTACACGGTTGAACTGTTCGGCCAACTCCTCGGGCGGGCGGGCGTCGTAAATGCCGATTTCGGTCAGTACCAACGCGATGTTCTGTTCCGGCGAGTTGCCGGACAGATAACCAGCAAGCCGCGCAGTCATCAGCGCAGAGGTGATTCCATGGCCCGATACATCAATGGAAAAGAGCCCGACCCGCCGCGCGTTGATCGGAAAAAACCCGACCAGATCGCCGCCGACATGGCCGGACGGGCGCAAGAGCAGGCTGACCTCAGCCTTTCCGAAATCGCGGTGTCGCTCTCTTACGAGGCTTTGCTGAAGCTTCTTGGCCTCCATCAGGTCGCGATCGACAGAATCGTATAGCGCTTGCAATTCGCTGAGTGTCGAGGACAGGAGCCTGTTCTTGTCGGTCAGTTCCCGCTCCATTCCCAGAATACGTTCGCCCGCGGCGATCCGGGCGCGCAGTTCATCTCCGTTGACCGGCTTGGTCAGAAAATCATCTGCGCCGCCGTCCAGCCCGCGGGCGATTTCGGCCGATTCCGTCTTAGACGTGAGCAGGATGAAATAGACGTAGTTTCCGGTTACCTGCGCGCGCAGCGCCTGACAGAACTCGATGCCAGACATGCCAGGCATCATCCAGTCGGAGATTACCAGATCGGGTGGATCGGTTTCGCTAAGCGAAAGCGCCTCTTCTGCGCAGCCGGCTTCCGTCACCGAATATCCGGCGCGGGCGAGTTGAGATGTCAGGATCTTCCGCTGCATCCGACTGTCATCGACGACCATGACGCGTCGCATCTTTGAGATGTCCTGCCCCGCCGTCGAGTCGTCATTAAAATTGGAAACCGCTACCTGCACCCAACTACCCTCGCCCGGTCTGGTCCGGGTTCGCGCATCAGCTAATCCAACGCGGGTTAAAATGCGCTGAACGGCGTCGGATAGCAGGTTCGAGCTTAACGTCGCCGAAATGTTTCGGGCCTAACGTCGATGGGAACAGTTGCAAGGGGCGGCGGATGCGATGATCGATTGGGGGCGCATCGATGAATTGAACCGGGAAATCGGGCCGGACGGCTTTGCCGAAGTTGTGGAGTTGTTTCTGGACGAAGTTGAAGGCGTCGTGATGCGCCTCAAGACGTCTCCGGATCCTTTGGCGCTTGAGTCAGACCTGCATTTTCTGAAGGGAGGGGCCTGGAATCTCGGCTTCAAGGAATTCGGTGGGCTTTGTCAGGATGGCGAGCGGCGGGCAGCGGCGGGCAAAGGCGCTGAGATCGATATCGGTCGCGTCATCGACAGCTACTTTGCATCAAAGCAGGCGTTCGTGGATGGTCTCGCCGATAGGTCAAATTCTGTGGTCTGACCGGATCAGATGAGAAACTCAGCCAGGGCTTCGTCTTCGGTGATGTCGCGATAGGAAAACGCGGCATCATCCAACTTCCGCGTCAGGGCTGCAAAATTCTCCGCATCCTTTGTCTCGATCCCGATCAGGACCGACCCAAAGTTGCGGGCGGACTTCTTGAGATATTCGAACCGTGCGATATCGTCGTCCGGACCGAGCATCGCCAGAAACTCCCGCAATGCGCCCGGGCGCTGTGGCATTCGCAGGATGAAATACTTCTTCAGACCCGCGTATCGCTGCGCGCGTTCCTTCACCTCGGGCAGGCGTTCAAAATCGAAATTTCCGCCTGAGGTGACGCAAACGACCGTCTTGCCGCGAATGTCCTCGGCCATTTCTGGCAGCACATCGACCGATAGCGCGCCCGCCGGTTCCAGAACGATCCCCTCGACATTCAGCATTTCGAGCATGGTAATGCAGATGCGGTCCTCTGGTGCAGCAAGAATGTGACCTTCTGTAACGGCTTTCAGCCGGGCGAAGGGTTCTGCCCCGATCCGGGCAACTGCGGCGCCATCGACAAAGCTGTTGAGCTTTTTCAGCGTTACCGGCTCACCTGCCGCAATTGCCGCAGCAAGGCTGGCCCCGCCCGCCGGCTCAACATAGCGAAATCGCGTTTCTGGCGCGGCCTCGGCTAGATACGTGGTCACACCAGAGGCAAGCCCACCGCCGCCTACGGGCAACACGACGAGATCGGGCGCACGCTCCAACTGTTCAAGGATCTCGACTCCGACACTTGCCTGCCCCTCGATCACATCGGGATCGTCGAAGGGCGACAGGAAATGCGCGCCCGCCTCGGCGCAGAAGGCCTGCGCGGCGGCCAGAGTCTGGTCGAAATAGTCGCCAGTCAGGCGTATTGCGATGTTGTCGCCGCCGAACACACGGGTCTTGTCGATCTTTTGCTGCGGCGTCGTCACTGGCATGAAGATCGTGCCGCGGACACCGAAATGACGGCAGGCATAAGCAACACCCTGCGCGTGGTTACCGGCGCTCGCGCAGACGAAATGGCCATGCGCCTTATCGGCCGTCAGAACCTTCCGCATCGCGGTAAACGCACCACGCAGCTTGTAACTGCGCACCGGGGTCAGATCCTCGCGTTTTAACCAGATTTCGGCGCCGTAACGGGCCGACAGATGATCGTTACGCTGCAAAGGCGTCGGTGGAAAAAGATCCCGCAAAGCCTGCGTGGTCTCAAGGACCTGTCTGGAGAACCTGCTCATACCCGGTCCCTTATGTTTGGTTCAGTCGATCGACCGGCCTTCGATGCAGACGCCGTATATCGTCGTCAGAATCGACAGCCCCAGCATCGTGCTGATCCACTGAGTAACCGCGTTGATTAAACCGCCAAGCACGATTGAGAAACTGAAGAACGGCAGGGCAACCTGACCCAAAAGCACACTAAAAAGCGCGAACATGAGAGCAACCGCCAGGATCGTTCCCGACAGAGGTCGCGTCGCCTCCCACGATTGCCGGAAGGTTTTTTGTTCGTTCACCGCGCTTGCAGGCAGTACCAGCGAAATCCGCTGGATGAACCATAGAAGCGTTCCGAACCACCCGAGCCAGAGCAGCGCAGCCAGAGCATGGGATTGGGTAATTGCGCTAACCGCCGAAATGACGATGCCAGCCACGACGGAAACCAGGATCGCAACAAGCATGATCAGGATCGACCAGCCAAGATAACCAAGCATACGATCGCCGTGAAAGGCGGGCATCATCGCGCCGGGATATTCTTCACGCAGACAATATCGATGCCAGGCCACGGCCACCCAAAGGGTTGCAACCAAATAGGCGAGCAGCGAGATCAAAAACGGACCGGTGACATAGTTCTGGAGCTGTTCGGCCGGTGTGCCCAGATCTGACATCTGGTGCGGTGTTACAAAGATGGCTGCAAGAATACCAACCACGATCATCGGCATGCTGATCCGCAAAGCTGCGCCGAAGTTTCCGAACACCATCCGGAACGCGTGCATAAGAATTCGGAAAGCCATGTTGTCCTCGGGTAGGTTGATTGCCCCGTCGTTATCCCAAGCGCGGGGGCCGGTCAAAGGGGATCGCCCCTCACCTTGCCCTGCGCCCGAAAACCAGCTATCGCGCGCGGGCCTATCTGACGTGAAGGAAAGCCCCATGTCCGCGCCCAAGAAAGTCGTCCTCGCCTATTCCGGCGGTCTCGATACCTCGATCATCCTGAAATGGCTGCAAACCGAATATGGTTGTGAGGTTGTGACCTTCACCGCCGATCTCGGTCAGGGCGAGGAACTGGACCCGGCGCGCAAGAAAGCGGAACTTCTGGGGATCAAGCCCGAGAACATCTATATCGAGGATGTGCGCGAGGAATTCGTGCGCGACTTCGTCTTCCCGATGTTCCGGGCCAATGCGCTTTACGAAGGGCTCTATCTGCTCGGCACCTCCATCGCTCGACCGCTGATTTCCAAGCGCCTGGTCGAAATTGCGGCCGAGACCGGGGCCGATGCCGTAGCCCATGGCGCGACCGGCAAGGGCAACGATCAGGTGCGATTCGAACTCTCGGCCTATGCCCTCAACCCTCATATCAAGGTGATCGCCCCCTGGCGGGAATGGGATCTGACCTCGCGCACGCGCCTGCTGGAATTCGCCGAACAGAACCAGATCCCAATCGCCAAGGACAAGCGCGGTGAGGCGCCGTTCTCGGTCGATGCGAACCTGCTGCACACTTCGTCCGAGGGAAAGGTTCTGGAGAACCCCGGCGATGAGGCGCCCGACTACGTCTATCAACGCACGGTCCATCCGGAGGACGCACCCGATATGCCCGAGATGGTGGAAATCACCTTTGAAAAGGGTGACGCCGTCGCGATCAATGGCGAAGCGATGAGCCCGGCAACGATCCTGACCAAATTGAACGAGCTGGGCGGCAAGCATGGCGTCGGGCGGCTGGACCTTGTCGAAAACCGCTTTGTCGGCATGAAGTCACGCGGCGTCTATGAGACGCCCGGCGGCACGATCCTGCTGGAAGCCCATCGCGGGATCGAACAGATCACGCTCGACGCTGGCGCGGGCCACCTCAAGGATTCGATCATGCCGCGCTATGCGGAACTGATCTATAACGGCTTCTGGTTCAGCCCCGAACGCGAGATGCTTCAGGCGTTGATCGACAAATCACAGGAACATGTATCGGGTACCGTCCGCGTCAAACTCTACAAAGGCTCGGTCCGCACCGTGGCCCGGTGGTCGGACCATTCGCTTTACAGCGAAGCCCATGTCACATTCGAGGAAGACGCCGGCGCCTACGATCAGAAGGACGCCGAGGGCTTCATCCGCCTGAACGCGCTTCGTCTGAAGCTGATCGCCACGCGGAATTCGCGGGTGAAGGGCTGACGTCATTCGTGACGTAACGCTCCGGTTGCCGAGCATGTGCTGACGCCCGTAAATCCTTCCGTAAACGACGGGAGGATTTCATGCCGCTAGACGCCATCGCCGCCGATATTGGCAAGACGCTTGAGACGAGAAGTTTCACCGGCTCGCTCAAGTTCGATTGCGGCGAGGCGGGTGTTATCGTTCTGGCCGATGGCACCGCCTCCACCACCAACCGCGACACGGATTGCACACTGAGGATCAGCGAAGAAAACCTCGTGAAGCTACTCACCGGAAAGCTCAACCCGATGACAGGGGTCATGATGGGCAAGCTCAAAGTCTCGGGCGATCTCAGTGTCGCCATGGGGCTTGCGAAGCTGCTTGGCTGACACATAGCCCACGATCGCGTGACCTCACGGGAAGATGAGTTGCCCCGATGGGTCATTCCCCGTTTGCTCCGCCAAAACGGAGTGAACGAATGTTGCGATTGATCCTTGCCTTCTTCCTGCTGACCGGCCCCGCAATGGCCGCGACCGAAACCGCCATCGTGGCGGGCGGTTGTTTCTGGTGCGTCGAATCCGATTTCGAAAGCGTGCCGGGGGTGAAGTCAGTTGTCTCGGGCTATACCGGCGGCACCGTTAAGAACCCGACCTACAAGCAGGTGACGAAAGGTGGCACCGGCCATTATGAGGCGGTAGAGATAAAGTTCGACCCCGCAAAAATCAGTTATGCGAAGATCATCGACCTCTTCTTCCGCTCGGTCGACCCAACCGATGCGGGCGGCCAGTTCTGCGACCGGGGTGACAGCTACCGCACCGCCATCTTCGTGAAAAACCCGGCCCAGCGCGCAGCGGCGGAAGAGGCAAAGGCGGCGGCGATGGCGGCGCTTGGCAAGAAAATCGTCACACCGATTGAGAATGCCGGCACCTTCTATAAGGCCGAGGACTATCATCAGGACTATTACAAGGGTTCCAGCCTTGTCCTGACCCGTCGGGGTCCGAAAAAGCAGTCAGAAGCCTACAAATTCTACCGCAACGCCTGCGGCCGCGACCAACGCGTAAAACAGCTTTGGGGCAATGCCGCGCCGTTCACGCATTGATCGTGAAACGAGGTCCCGGGCCTGACCCGGGACCTCGGCCTTAGTGCCCCAGCCGACAGGCGGCGATCACCGCCATGTTGAGGATGTCGTTCACGGTCGATCCCATCGAACACATCTGAATCGGCTTGTCGACGCCGGTCAGGATCGGTCCGATCACTGTGGCGCCCGCCATTTCCTGCAACAGCTTGACCGAGATCGAGGCGGAATGCCGCGCGGGCACGACCAGAACATTGGCGGGACCTGACAGACGGCAGAACGGATAGTGCGCCATCTGCTCCATATTCAGCGCAACATCGACGGTCATCTCGCCTTCGTACTCGAAGTCGACGCCCCGCGCATCCAGCACCTTCGGTGCCTGATGCATCTTGGTCGCGCGTTCGCTGACCGGATAGCCGAAGGTCGAGAACGAGAGGAACGCGACACGCGGTTCGATCCCTAGCCCGCGGGCCACAGCCGCACCGCGTTCGGCGATATCGGCAAGGTCATTCTCATCGGGCCATTCATGCACTAGCGTATCGCCAATGAAGATGATCCGGCCACGATGCAGAACGGCAGTTATGCCGACCGCCCCATCCTCGGCCCGCACGTCAAAAGCGTGGTTGATCAGGCCCAGGACATGCGCCGACTTTCTTGTCGCCCCGGTCACCAGCCCGTCGCCATGACCATGGGCCAGCATCAGCGCCGAAAAGACATGCCGATCGCGCGCGGCAAGCCGGTGTACATCGTGCCGGTCAAAACCTTTTCGCTGAAGGCGCTCGTAAAGGAAATCCCGATAGACATCGAGATGGGCGGTATTCGCGGCATTTACCACCTCCAGCTCTGACACTGCGTCAGCCAGCCCCTCGGCGGTCAGTTTTTCCTTCACGTCGGCTTCGCGCCCCACGACCAGCGCCTTGCCCAGCCCGGCGCGTTGATAGGCGACGGCGGCATGCAGGACGCGCGGGTCATCGCCTTCAGCAAAGATCATCCGCGCCTGCGCCTGACGCGCGCGGGCGTGAATGCCTTGAAGGATCGATGCGGTCGGGTCCATCCGCGTCTTCAGGTTCAGCTCATAGGCCTCCATGTCGATGATCGGCCTGCGGGCCACTCCGGTATCCATACCGGCCTTCGCCACCGCAGGCGGGATGACGTGGATCAGACGCGGATCGAACGGCGTCGGGATGATGTAGTCGCGTCCGAAGGTCAACTTGCGGCCATAGGCCATCGCCACCTCTTCAGGCACCGGCTGGCGGGCGAGGCTGGCCAACGCCTCGGCGCAGGCGATCTTCATTTCATCATTGATCGCACGGGCGTGGATATCCAAGGCACCCCGGAAGAGATAGGGAAAGCCCAGCACATTGTTGACCTGATTGGGGTAATCCGACCGGCCCGTCGCAACGATGGCATCCTCGCGCACCGCATGCGCCTCTTCCGGGGTGATCTCGGGATCGGGATTGGCCATTGCGAAGATTACCGGATTGGGTGCCATGCTTGCGACCATCTCGGGCGTCACAGCACCCTTGGCCGAGACGCCCAGAAACACATCCGCACCCCGCATCGCCTCTTCCAGCGTCCGCGCATCGGTCCGTGCGGCATGGGCCGATTTCCACTGGTTCATGCCTTCGGTCCGGCCCTGCCAGATCACGCCCTTGGTATCGCACATGATGCAATTGTCATGCTTCGCGCCCATCGCCTTGATGAGTTCCAGACAGGCGATCCCCGCCGCCCCGGCCCCGTTCAGCACGATCTTGCAATCGGCGAGACTCTTGCCCGAAATCTCCAGCGCGTTGATCAGGCCCGCAGCGCAGATCACCGCCGTTCCATGCTGGTCGTCATGGAAAACCGGGATATCCATGATTTCCTTCAGCCGGCTTTCGATGATGAAACATTCGGGCGCCTTGATGTCCTCAAGGTTGATGCCGCCGAATGTCGGGCCCATCAGCTTCACAGCCTGAATGATCTCCTCCGGGTCCTCGGTATCGAGTTCGATATCGATCGCGTTCACATCAGCGAAGCGCTTGAAGAGCACCGCCTTGCCTTCCATCACCGGTTTTGAGGCCAGTGCGCCTAGATTGCCAAGGCCGAGGATCGCCGTGCCATTCGAGACTACCGCCACCATGTTGCCCTTGACCGTATAGTCATATGCCGTGCCGGGATCGGCGGCGATGGCCTCCACGGGTACGGCGACACCGGGGGAATAGGCCAGCGACAGATCGCGCTGCGTTGCCATCGGCTTTGAGGCGTTGATTTCGTACTTCCCGGGCGTCGGGTTCAGGTGATAGGCAAGCGCCTCTTCCGGGGTGACGCGGTTCTTGGGGGCCATTAGCGACGGTTCCTTTGACGTTTCCGCCCTCATACCGTTCCCGCCCGATGGCCACAATGCAAAGGATTTGCCGCTTTTCCCCGGAGACGCGGTTTTGTAGGGTCGCGCGGAAGTACGAGGGAGGAGCCGTGAACGCTCAGGACGGCAATGTGACGCCGATGATGGCGCAGTATCTGGAGATCAAGGGGCGCTATGCCGATGCACTCCTGTTCTACCGGATGGGCGACTTTTATGAGATGTTCTTTGACGATGCCGAGGCGGCGGCGGCGGCGCTGGACATCGCGCTGACGAAACGCGGCCAGCATCTGGGCAAGGATATCCCGATGTGCGGCGTGCCGGTCCATTCCGCCGAAGGCTATCTGCTGGCGCTGATCCGCAAGGGGTTCCGCGTCGCCATTGCCGAACAGATGGAGGACCCGGCGGAAGCCAAGAAGCGCGGCTCGAAATCCGTGGTCGCCCGCGATGTGGTGCGGCTGGTGACCCCTGGCACGCTGACCGAGGAAACGCTTCTCGAAGCGCGGCGACACAACTTCCTGGCCGCCTGGGCCGAGGTTCGGGATGAGGCGGCTTTGGCCTGGGTCGATATCTCAACCGGTGAGTTCCGGGTGATCCCCTGTCCTCTGTCGCGTCTTTCCCCCGAGCTTGCCCGCCTCGCCCCGCGCGAGGTGGTCGTGAGCGAAGTGAAAGAGGCCGATCTGGCCGGAATAGTGTCTGATTCCGGGGCCGCTATGACGCCTCTGTCACGCGGGTCCTTCGACAGCACCGGCGCCGAAAAGCGACTTTGTGCGCTTTATGATGTGACGACGCTCGACGCATTCGGCACCTTCGACCGGGCCGAGGCCTCGGCCATGGGGGCCATCGTCGAATATCTCGACCTGACCCAGCGCGGCAAACTACCGCTTTTGCGCCCACCGGTGAAAGAAGCGCCCGGTGGATCGGTTCAGATTGACGCAGCAACCCGGCGGAATCTGGAGATCACGCAGGCCCTATCCGGCGGGCGCGATGGTTCGCTCATCGCCGCCATCGACCGGACCGTCACCGCTGCGGGTGCACGTCTGTTGGAGCGGCGATTGTCGGCGCCGTCGCGCGATCTTTCTGAAATCCATGCGCGGCTCGAGGCGGTGCGATTCCTTGCTGGCGAAGCGCGGCTGGCCGAAAACCTGCGCACCGACCTGCGCAAGACACCCGACATGGACCGGGCGCTGTCGCGGCTTGCACTTGACCGGGGCGGGCCGCGCGACCTGACCGCGATCCGCGCCGGACTTGCAGAGGCCGGGCGCATTGCCGGACGGTTGACGGGCGAGGTTCCCGACCGGATCGCCCGGGCAGCGGCGGACCTTCTGGGCTTTGACGACCTTGTCGCCTTTCTCGATGACGCCCTGGTGGCCGAACCGCCCTTGCTTGTGCGTGACGGTGGCTTCATCGCCCCCGGCCACAACGCCGAACTGGACGAGGCGCGCCAGCTGCGCGATCAGGGGCGTGGCGTGATTGCCAAAATGCAGGCGGACTACGCCGCGCGGACCGGCATTCAGAGCCTGAAGATCAAGCACAACAATGTGCTGGGCTATTTTATCGAGACGACCGCGACCCATGCGGAGAAAATGCTGTCGGCGCCCTTGAATGAAACCTTCATCCACCGGCAGACCACGGCCAATCAGGTGCGCTTCACCACGGTGCCGCTCTCGGAGATGGAGACGAAGATCCTCAACGCCGGAAATCTGGCGCTGGAGATCGAAAAAAGGCTCTATGACGGCCTGAAAGCGATGATTCTGGATGCCTCGGCGCTGATTTCCGCGGCCGCGCGGGCGCTGGCAGAGATCGATCTGACCGCCGCCTTCGCCGACCTGGCGAAGGGAGAGGACTGGTGCGAACCCCAGGTGGACGAAAGCCGCGCATTCGAGATCGAGGGCGGCCGCCATCCGGTCGTGGAACGGGCGCTGAAGCGCTTAGGCGAACCCTTCATCGCCAACGATTGCCTGCTGACCGATGGTAATACCCCGGCGATATGGCTGCTGACCGGTCCGAACATGGCCGGTAAATCGACCTTCCTGCGCCAGAACGCGCTGATCGCGCTTCTCGCACAGGCAGGCAGTTTCGTTCCCGCGCGGCGCGCCCATATCGGGCTGGTCAGCCAGTTGTTCAGCCGGGTCGGTGCCGCCGATGACCTTGCGCGCGGGCGGTCGACCTTCATGGTCGAGATGGTGGAAACCGCCGCCATCCTCAATCAGGCCGACGACCGCGCGCTGGTAATCCTTGACGAGATCGGGCGGGGCACGGCGACCTATGACGGGCTCTCCATCGCCTGGGCGACGCTGGAACATCTGCATGACGCGAACCGCGCCCGCGCGCTTTTCGCCACGCATTACCATGAGATGACCGCGCTTTCGCAAAAGCTCGACGGAGTGGAAAACGCCACGGTCGCCGTCAAGGAATGGGAAGGTGAGGTGATCTTCCTGCACGAGGTCCGCAAGGGTGCCGCCGACCGCAGCTATGGCGTACAGGTGGCCCGCCTTGCCGGACTGCCGACGGCGGTGGTCGAACGGGCGAAAGTCGTGCTGGACGCGCTGGAAAAGGGCGAACGCGAGGGCGGCACGCGCAAGCACACCCTCATTGACGACCTTCCACTCTTCAGCGCCGCCTCGGTCGCGCCGCCTCGGTCCGTAAAAGACCCGTCAGAACTGGAAGAGCGTCTTGCCGCACTTCATCCGGACGAGATGACCCCACTTGATGCGCTTTCGGCCTTGTACGAATTGAGGGCGTTTCTGGACAAGTAAGGTGGGTTTAAACCCACCTCACCCATTAGAAATCACGACTTCGGTGTAGAGCTCACGCCCACCTGTGCAGGACGCAAAAGCCTTTCGTGCAGCATAAAGCCTTCGGTCATCACCTGAATGATGTCGCCCGCCTTGGTTCCTGGCACAGGCGCTTCGAACATCGCCTGATGCAGTTGCGGATCGAACCGGTCGCCGATCTCAGGCACGACCGGTTCCACCCCATGCTTGCCCAGAACCGAGATCAGTTCCTTCATCGTCAGCTCGATGCCCTCAATAAGGCCCTTGGCGACTTCGCGCGTCTCATCACCGGCTGCATCCAAAGCACGCTTGAGGTTGTCGAAAACCGGCAGCAAGTCGCGGGCGAGTTTCGAACCCCCATATTGCTCCGCCTCGCGCCGGTCACGTTCGCCGCGCTTGCGGATGTTCTCGGCGTCCGCCAGCGCCCGCATGAAGCGGTCGCGCATTTCGTCGCGTTCGGCGCGCAGCGCCTCAAGCTCATCGGCAACGATATCGGCTTCAAGCCCCTCATCGCCCATCAGCGCCTGATCCTCAGCAATCTCGTCTTTCTTCATCTCACTCATGGTCTATCCCTTACGCTCGCCCGACAGAAGTCGCCCGACAAGCTGCGCCGTGTAGTCAACGATCGGTACGATGCGCCCGTAATTGAGCCGCGTCGGACCGATCACGCCCACGGCGCCGATGATCTTACGGTCAGCGTTCATATAGGGAGACACCACCAGAGAGGAACCCGAAAGTGAGAATAACTTGTTCTCTGAACCGATAAAAATGCGCACACCGTCGCCCGCTTCGGCCAGTTCGAGGAAATCGGCAATATCGCGTTTGCGCTCCAGATCGTCGAAGAGTGTCCGGATACGTTCCAGATCGGCCTCATCGGCCTGATCGATGAGATTAGCGCGGCCGCGCACGATAAGGCGTTCATGGGATTCGCCGGGATTCTCCCAGACGGCGAGCCCGCTTTCGACAAGCGCGCGGGCGGCCGCGTCGAGTTCCTGCCGACGCCGGGTGATTTCGTGGGTCATGTGTGCACGAAGTTCGGACATGGTCCGACCTTCCGCCAACGCGTTGAGGAAGTTCGCCGCTTCGCGCATGGAGGATGGGGTCTGGCCAGGTGGCGGTGCAAAAACGCGGTTTTCGACATGACCATCGGCGAAGACCAGAACCACCAGCGCCCGGTCATGGCCGAGGCTGACGAATTCGATATGGCGGATCGGCGCTTCGTGTTTCGGGGTCAGCACAAGACTTGCCCCATGGGTTATGCCCGACAAGGCCTGCCCCACCCGGTCAAGCAGCGAGGCGACACCGGGTTCATTGCCGCCGGTGGTCGCATCAATCGCCTCGCGATCCTGCAAGGAGAGCGTCGAAACCTCCATCAGCCCGTCGACGAACATGCGCAGGCCCAATTGCGTCGGGATGCGGCCCGCCGAGGTATGGGGGCTGTCGAGCAGGCCCAGGAATTCCAGATCCTGCATCACATTGCGGATCGTCGCGGCTGAGACCTTTTCGCTCATCGTGCGGGTCAGGGTGCGCGAGCCGACCGGATCGCCGCTGTCGAGATAGCCCTCAACCACCCGGCGAAACACTTCACGCGAGCGGTCGTTCATCTCGGACAGGATTTTCGCTTTGTCGTCCATGGTCACATATATAGGGCAGCCGACAGTAAATGGCTCAGCGCGGTCGCCGTCAATCGGGGTTGCATCACCGGGTCCGCCGCTAGTAACTGGCGGCAACAGCGAGAAAGGACTTTTCATGCGACCCTCCGGCCGAAAACTCGATCAAATGCGCGCCGTCTCCATCGAGACAGGGGTGACGAAACATGCCGAAGGGTCGTGTCTGATCAAATGTGGGGACACGCATGTTCTGTGCACCGCGTCGGTGGAGGACAAGGCGCCATCCTTCCTGAAGGGCACTGGCCTCGGTTGGGTTACGGCGGAATACGGGATGCTTCCGCGGGCCACCAATACCCGCAACCGGCGCGAGGCGGCGGCAGGCAAGCAGTCCGGCAGAACACAGGAAATTCAGCGGCTTATCGGGCGCGCACTGCGGGCCGGTGTGGACCGGGTGGCTTTGGGTGAACGCCAGATCGTAGTCGACTGTGATGTGATCCAGGCCGACGGCGGCACCCGCTGCGCCTCCATCACCGGGGGCTGGGTCGCGCTGCGGCTGGCCGTGAATAAGCTGATCAAGGCGGGCGCGGTCACCAGCGATCCGATCGTCGATCACGTCGCTGCCGTTTCTTGCGGCATCTATGCCGGTCAGCCGGTGCTCGACCTCGACTATGCCGAGGACAGCGAGGCCGGGACGGACGGCAATTTCATCCTGACCGGGCGGGGACGGCTGATCGAAGTGCAGATGTCGGCTGAAGGCGCGACGTTTTCCCGTGATGAGATGTCGAAGCTTCTGGATCATGCCGAGGCGGGCATTTCGCAAATGGTCGAGGCGCAAAGGGCGGCGATCTGATGCGGAAATTTTCCGGCAAGAAGCTTTTGGTGGCGACTCACAACAAGGGCAAGCTGGAGGAGATCGCGGCCCTGCTCTTGCCTTATGGTATCGTGTGCGTCAGTGCGACCGAAATGGGGCTGCCGGAGCCTGCCGAAACCGAGACGACCTTCGTTGGTAACGCCCGGATCAAGGCGCATGCGGCCGCGACGGCGACCGGCCTGCCTGCTTTGGCCGATGACAGCGGCATCGAGGTGGACGGTCTCAGCGGTGCGCCGGGTGTTTACACCGCTGATTGGGCTGAAACCCCGCAGGGCCGGGATTTCATCAAGGCCATGACGCGGACTTGGGATGAACTGGAAGCTGCGGGTGCGCCCTACCCGCGCAGCGCCCGGTTTCGTGCAACCATGGTTCTGGCCTGGCCCGATGGGCACGACGAGGTGTTCGAAGGCAAGGTTGATGGTCAGGTCGTCTGGCCGATGCGTGGTGCGCAGGGCCATGGCTATGATCCGATGTTCCAGCCGGACGGGTATGATATTACCTTTGCCGAAATGGACCCGGCAGAGAAAAACCGGATCAGCCACCGCGCGGATGCGTTCGGAAAGCTGGTCGCCTGTTTTGAAAGGATCGGCGCATGAAGCGGATATCTACGGGTTCGCCCTTTGAAAAAACAATGGGTTACAGCCGGGCAATCGTTAAGGGTGGCTGGTGCTTCGTTTCCGGCGTGACAGGCTATGACTATGCGACGATGGCCTTACCCGATGACGTCGCCGATCAGGCGCGGAACTGCTTTGCCACGATCCGTAAGGTTCTGGATGAGGCCGGCTTTACGATGGAGGACATCGTTCGGGTTCAGTACACCGTCATTGATGCCAATCTGGTGGAGGACTTGGTTCCTGCGCTTGGCGAGGCTTTCGCCGAGATCCGCCCCGCCGCAACGATGGTGATCGCAGGATTGATTAAGCCGGAGATGCTGGTCGAAATCGAAGTTACAGCCTTTAAGGGCTGAGCCCATGGAGGATTGGCGGCATGGCGGGTTCGGGCTCTATCTGCACTGGCCCTTCTGCGCCTCAAAATGCCCCTATTGCGATTTCAATTCGCACGTCGCGGCCGACATTGATCAGACCCGCTGGGCCCATGCTTATCTGGCAGAAATCGAGCGCGTCAGCGCGGAAACGTCCGGCCGAGTGTTGAACACGGTCTTCTTCGGCGGGGGTACACCGTCGCTGATGGACCCAGGGCTTGTGGCCGCGATCCTCGGCAAGGTCCGGGCAAGTTGGCCGCTGGCCAATGATATCGAGATCACGCTGGAGGCCAATCCCAGCTCGGTCGAGGCAGGAAGATTTCGGGCCTATGCCGAGGCCGGGGTCAACCGCGTTTCAATGGGCATTCAGGCACTGAACGAAGCCGATCTGAAGAGATTGGGTCGGCTACATTCTGTGGCAGAGGCCCGCGCAGCCTTTGATGTGGCGCGGGATGCCTTCGCGCGGGTCAGCTTCGATCTGATCTACGCACGGCAGGGTCAGAATCTGGCCAGTTGGCGAGAGGAATTACAAAATGCGGCTGCGATGGCAGTCGATCATATCTCGCTGTACCAGCTGACTATCGAGGACGGAACGGCTTTTGGCGCACGCCACGCAGCGGGCGGATTACGAGGGTTGCCGGATGAGGATCTGGCCGCAGATATGTATTTGGAAACACAGGATATTTTATCAGATCTTGGTATGCCCGCCTATGAGATTTCAAACCATGCGCGAGTGGGCTGCGAAAGTCGACACAACCTGATCTACTGGCGCTACGGCGACTATGCCGGGATCGGTCCCGGCGCGCATGGACGGTTGACGCTCGGCGGTCAGAGATGGGCAACGGAAACACCGCTTTCCCCGACCATGTGGCTGGAGCAAGTCGAGCGGGCCGGGCACGGCGAAACGGCAAGGCAGGTTGTTCCGCCCCCGGATCAGGCCGGCGAATACCTGATGATGTCGCTTCGATTAACCGAGGGCACTGATACCGGGCGCTTCCGTATGTTGTCCGGTCGCGAACTGGATTCCGGCGCCGTTGAGAAGCTGTCCGGACTTGGGATGGTTGAGCGGGTGGGAAACCGCATCAGGGCTACCACATCAGGGCGTGCGGTTCTGAACGCTTTGATCCGCGAGTTGCTGCCATGATCCGGTCGGTCTGGCTGGTTGCGGGCAGTCTGGCGCTGGCCTTCGGGACGGTAGGCATATTCCTTCCGCTTCTACCGACGGTGCCGTTCCTGCTGCTCGCGGCATTCTGCTTCGCCCGGGGATCAGAGCGGCTTCACAACTGGCTGTTGTCTCATCCTGTATTTGGGCCACCGATTGAAAACTGGCGCGACCGGGGGGCCATTGGGCGACGAGCGAAATGGGCTGCGACGATTTCCATCCTGACCGCCTTCCTATTGGCCGTGCTGTTTGGTGCGCCGATGAGCGCCCTTCTCGTTCAGGTGATCGTATTGGTGGGCGTCTCTGTATTCATCTGGACACGACCCGACGGTTGAACCGGCTATCGGGTCGTGCTCAGAACCTGACAGAGTTCGTCCAGCTGATCGAGCGTTTTGTAGGTGATCACAAGCTGGCCACCGTCATGCCCCTTGTGGTCGATCACAACCTTCATCTTCAGATGCGCAGAGAGATCCTGTTCCAGCACACGGGTATCGGCGTCTTTCTCTGGTCGGGCTGCGTGAATGGCGGGCTTTTTCGCGGGCGCCTTGGCCAACCGTTCGGTTTCGCGCACCGAAAGGCCCTTGGCGATAACCTGACGCGCGAGCGAGGTCGGATCTTCAGTAGTGACAAGCGCGCGGGCATGTCCTGCGGTCAGCTTGCCTTCGCGAAGCCAGGCCTGAACCTCGCCGGGCAAGGTGAGAAGGCGCAGAAGGTTTGCGATATGGCTTCTGCTTTTCGACAGGCCCTCGGCCAGCTTCTCCTGCGTGTGCCCGAACCTGTCCATGAGCTGGCGATAGGCCATCGCTTCCTCCACCGCGTTCAGATCGGCGCGCTGAATGTTCTCGATAATCGCGACTTCCAGAACCTCGGTATCGGAGAAATCGCGGATCAGGACCGGAACGTCATGAAGCTGGGCGATCTGCGCGGCACGCCAGCGGCGCTCACCTGCGACAATTTCGTAACTATCTGATTTTCTTGGATTAACTCTAACAATAAGGGGTTGGATTACCCCTTTGGTGCGGATCGAGGCGGCAAGCTCCTCCAACGCCTCGGCAGAAAAATCACGGCGGGGCTGGTCCGGATTTGGTTCCAGCTTTTCGACCGGCAGACGGGTATCGGCGCGGCGCGGCCGGTCGGGATCACGGCTCGCTGGCTCTTCAAGATTGACGTCGGCCATAAGTGCCGACAGGCCCCGCCCGAGACCGCGCCGTTCCGGTTTCTTGTCCGCCATCTCTGCCCCCTTACGTCCGGAGTTTGTGTTGGGCCAGCATTTCCTGCGCTAGCGCGCGATAGGCCATGCTGCCTTTTGACATCGTATCGTAGGTCAGAACCGGTACCGCGTAAGATGGCGCTTCGGAAAGGCGGACATTGCGGGGCACAACGGTCTTATACACAAGTTCACCCAAGTTGGCGCGGGCATCCGCCTCCACCTGAGTGGAAAGGTTGTTGCGGCCATCATACATGGTCAGAACTACGCCTTCGATGCGAAGATCGCGATTGGCCGACTGGCGCACCTGTCGGATTGTGAGCATGAGCTGCGACAGCCCCTCAAGCGCATAGAACTCTGCCTGAAGCGGCACCAGCACGGAATGCGCCGCGACCATGGCGTTGACGGTCAGCAGGCTAAGTGAGGGCGGGCAATCAATCAGGATGTAATCGAAGTCAAAGAAATCGACAGCTGGTTGCCGCAACGCGTCGTGAAGAAGAAAACTGCGCTTTTCATTGGCTACAAGCTCGATATCCGCCGAAGAAAGGTCCGTCGTGGCCGGGCAGATCCAGAGCCCCTCCACCTTTGTCGCGCGAATCACATCCATCAGTTCTGCTTCTTCAAGCAGCAAGTCGTATGTTGTGAGTTCGCGGCTGGCCGGCTCCACCCCGAGACCTGTAGACGCATTGCCCTGTGGATCGAGGTCAACAAGAAGAACATTCATGTTTTCTTCGGTCAGCGCCGCGGCGAGGTTGATCGCGGTCGTCGTCTTGCCAACCCCACCCTTTTGGTTGGCGACGGCGATGATTTTCGGCCCTGGCGGACGGGTCGGATCAGACACGCGAAATTCCTCCGATTGTCAGAACGGTAGCGGCTGGATCAGTAACGCTTACCCTGTTCTCATAGCTGAAGCGCCAGGATTCAAGGGCCTGTTGCACTTCTTCACGCCAGGCAGCACCCTTGAGGAAAAGCGCAATGCCACCGGGGGCCAAATGCCGCTCGGCATATTCGAGAAGGTGTGAAAGGGGCGCCAGAGCCCTTGCTGATAAGATATCGGCCCCGAGAGGCTCAACATCTTCAATTCTTTCGGAAATTATCGTTACATCTACGCCTGTTTCGCGCGCAACTGTGGCTAGGAACGCGGCTTTTCGCTGATCGCTTTCGACCAAAGTCACATGCTGGTGCGGTCGTTCCTCTGCCGCAAGAATTGCGGCGATCATTCCGGGAAACCCTCCACCTGATCCAAGATCAGCCCAACTCTTCGCGGATTCCGGGGCAACATCGAACACTTGAATCGAATCACGAAAGTGGCGGTCCCAGATTGAATCGACGGTAGATCGAGCAATCAAATTGATCGCCGGATTCCATTTGCGCAGCAGATCTTCATACCGCGCAAGTCGCGTCATTGTTTCACGTGAAACATCACGCCCTTCAATCAAATGACGTTCGGCCGTCATCCTGCGCTGCGAACCCGTTCAAATCTCCGCAGCATCGCTAGGATCAAAGTCAGAGCCGCCGGCGTCATTCCATCGACCCTGCCCGCTTGCGCCAGTGTTGTGGGACGGATCCGGGAAAGCTTTTCTTTGAGTTCGTTCGACAGGCCCGGGAGTGCAAAATAGTCAAAATCCTTAGGAATTTCATGGCCTTCATCGCGTCGGACTGCCGCCACATCCGCCTGCTGACGTTCAATATAGGTCGCATAGGTTGCGTCACGCTTCAGCTGTTCCTTAATGTCATCAGACAGCGCCGACAGGCCAGGATCTGCCTGCTCCAGAGCGCTGAACGATACGCCGGGGAAACTCAAGAGCGTAAAGCCTGAACGACGACGGCCGTCCTGGCCGACTTCAATTCCATATGTCGCCGCCTCGCGGGGTGTCAGCGTCAATGCCTCCAGCGATGCCCTGCCTGATGTCAACGCTTCCAACTTCCTGTCGAATTGCTCTCTGCGATCCGCGCCCACACACCCAATCTCGATTCCTAACGGGGTCAATCGCTGATCGGCATTGTCAGCCCGCAAGGACAACCGAAACTCTGCGCGTGAGGTAAACATCCTGTAGGGTTCGCTTACGCCACGCGTCACAAGGTCATCAACCATCACGCCAATATAGCTTTGCGATCGGGCAAAAGTCAGCGCTTCCGCACCTTTCGCCGCACGCGCAGCGTTCAGACCAGCAACCAATCCCTGAGCGGCAGCTTCCTCGTATCCGGTGGTTCCATTGATCTGGCCTGCAAGATATAGCCCCGGAACAGCCTTGACGGCGAGCGTCGATGTGAGCGACCGCGGGTCGACATAGTCGTATTCGATCGCGTAGCCCGGTTGAAGGATAGTTACATTCGCAAGCCCGTCGATCGAACGGACATATGCCTCCTGCACGTCCTCCGGCAATGAAGTGGAAATTCCGTTCGGATAGACGGTCGGGTCGTCCAGGCCTTCCGGCTCTAAGAAAACCTGATGCGATGTCTTGTCCGCGAAACGGACAATCTTGTCCTCGATAGACGGGCAATACCGCGGACCGACGCCCTCTATATGGCCGCCATACATAGCAGACCTGCTGAGATTCTCCCGGATAATTTCGTGCGTCCGCTCATTCGTATAGGCAATTCCGCAATCGACCTGACGGACGAACGGCTTGCGGTGCAGGAATGAAAACAGCGTTGGCTCATTGTCCCCGGGTTGACGCTCTAGCCTGTCCCACGCAATCGTGCGGCCGTCCAGCCTAGGTGGTGTGCCGGTTTTCAAGCGCCCTAGCGGCAGGCCAAGCGCCTCGATCCGTTCGGCCAGCGGCACGGAGGGGCGATCCCCCATGCGCCCACCGGGACGACTGACATTGCCAATATGGATTACGCCGCGCAGAAATGTGCCGGACGTCAGAACCACAGATTTCGCTGCGATTTCAGCGCCATCGGCAAGAACGATTCCGACAATCCTGCCGCCCTCCATCCGAAAGTCGACGACTTCACCCTCAACGATTGTTAAGTCTGACTGCGCTTCTGTGACCGACAGCATTGCCTCCCGGTACAACCGCCTGTCCGCTTGTGCCCGTGGGCCCTGAACGGCGGGCCCCTTGCGCCGGTTAAGCAGCCGGAACTGGATGCCAGCCATATCCGCCACACGGCCCATAACACCGTCCATAGCATCTATTTCGCGAACAAGGTGACCCTTACCGAGACCCCCTATTGCCGGATTGCAGGACATGACGCCAATTGTATCCCGCCGCAGCGTAACCAGCGCCGTTGCCGCGCCAAGGCGCGCGGAAGCATGCGCTGCTTCCGTTCCGGCGTGCCCTCCGCCAACAACCACGACGTCAAAATGTTTCACGTGAAACACTCCCTATTTGCCGATGCAAAAGCTGGCAAAGATCTCATCAAGCAGATGCTCCACATCGACCCGGCCGACAAGAGAATCGAGCGCCCGTATCGCCTGCCGCAGATTCTCAGCCGCGAGCTCGATCCGTTCGGGCCCCTGCACTATCTCATTTCGCGCCGATTCCATAGCCCTGATCGCATTCTGAATCGCAACCTTGTGGCGGTCCCGCGTAATAACGCCAGCACCGGCCGCACAGTCACCAAGACGTTCCGCAATCAGCGAGATCAGTTCGCCCAGCCCTAGTCCTGTTTTACCGGATACGGCCAATCCATTCTGCGATCTGTCCGACATGAGATCAGCCTTGGCAATCACGACGATATCTTCTGGCAAGGGGTCGAGCAGGCTCATGGAATCGCCATCCGTCAGAAACACCCGCAGGTCCGCCTGACGCGCGCGCTGCAAGGCCCGCTCAACGCCGATCCCCTCCACCACATCCGTGGTATCCCGCAATCCGGCCGTGTCCAGCAACGTCACCGAAAGACCGGCGATGTCCATCCGAACCTCGATCACATCGCGCGTGGTTCCCGCTACCTCCGACGTGATCGCAGCGTCCCGACCGGCCAGTGCGTTTAACAACGTGGACTTGCCTGCATTGGGCCGTCCGACAATTGCTACTTCAAACCCGTCACGAATGCGCTCCGATGCACCAAATCCGGCAAGTTCCTTCACCAGATATTGTGCAACCTTATCGACCAACCCCAATACCTCGGGCGTTACATCAACAGGTACGTCCTCATCAGCAAAATCAATTGTTGCTTCGATCAATGCTGCGGCCCGGATCAGATCCCGCCGCCAGATTTCTGCCCGGTCCCCAACCGCACCCGACAGAACCCGCAAAGCCTGTTTCCGCTGGGCCTCGGTTTCCGCTTCGATAAGGTCCGCAAGGCCTTCGACCTGGGCGAGGTCCAATCGGCCGTTCTCAAGCGCCCGGCGCGTAAACTCTCCCGCCTCTGCCATCCGCAGCCCCGGTAGCTGACCAAGAGCCGCCAGAACTGCCGCTACGGTCGCAGTCGCACCATGAAGCTGCAGCTCTGCCGACTGTTCACCGGTAAAGCTCGCACCTTCCGCGAATGTCAGTACAAGCGCCTCGTCCAGTACATCGCCATCAACCGCCAACCGGCGCAACCCCGCCTGTCGTGGCTCCGGCAAGCTGCCTGCGAGAGCCTCAACAGCTGACCAAGCCGAAGGGCCGGAAATCCGGATTACGGCAACGCCGGCCTTACCCCGAGCCGATGCCAAGGCATAGATCGTGTCCATAACATTAACCTATTGTTTTATAACAACAAGTCAGGCGTTCATCGAATCGAAGAACTCGGAGTTCGTCTTCGTCTGCTTGAGCTTTGAGATCAGGAATTCGATCGCATCCGTCGTGCCCATCGGGTTCAGAATGCGGCGTAGGACATAGGTCTTCTGCAGATCGTTCTTGTCGACCAGCAGGTCCTCTTTCCGGGTACCGGACTTGAGGATATCCATTGCCGGATAAACCCGCTTATCCGCGACCTTGCGGTCGAGCACGATTTCCGAGTTACCCGTGCCCTTGAATTCCTCAAAGATCACCTCGTCCATCCGGCTGCCGGTATCGATCAGGGCCGTCGCAATGATCGTCAGAGATCCGCCTTCTTCGATATTCCGCGCAGCACCGAAGAACCGCTTCGGCCGCTGGAGTGCATTCGCATCCACACCGCCGGTCAGAACCTTCCCGGATGAGGGGACGACCGTGTTAAACGCCCGACCCAGGCGAGTAATGGAATCGAGCAGGATCACCACATCCCGCTTGTGCTCCACCAACCGCTTGGCCTTCTCGATCACCATATCGCTGACCGCCACGTGACGCGTCGCCGGTTCGTCGAAGGTGGAGGAGATAACCTCACCCTTCACGCTGCGCTGCATGTCCGTAACTTCTTCCGGCCGCTCGTCGATCAGCAGTACAATCAGATAGCATTCCGGGTGGTTCTTCTCGATCGAGTGGGCAATATTCTGCAACAGCACCGTCTTACCGGTTCGCGGCGGCGCCACGATCAGGCCCCGCTGCCCTTTCCCGATCGGCGCGACAAGATCGATGATCCGGGCCGAGCGGTCCTTGATCGTCGGGTCCTCGATCTCCATCTTCAGCCGCTCGTCCGGATAAAGCGGGGTCAGGTTGTCGAACGCCACCTTGTGACGTGCTTTCTCCGGATCTTCGAAATTGATCTCTCGCACCTTTGTCAGTGCGAAGTATCGCTCGCTTTCACCGGGCGCACGGATCACGCCTTCGATTGTATCGCCGGTGCGCAGTGAATACTGCCGGATCATATCCGGGCTAACATATATATCGTCCGGACCCGGCAGATAGTTCGCTTCCGGCGAGCGCAGAAATCCGAACCCGTCCTGCAGCACTTCCAGCACCCCGTCGCCGCCGACCTCCCAGCCTTCCTCGGCATATTCCTTCAGGATCGAGAACATCATCTCGCCCTTGCGCATGGTCGAGGCGTTCTCGATCTCCAGCTCTTCCGCCATCGACAGCAGGTCGGCGGGGCTTTTTGCCTTCAGGTCGGCAAGGTTCAGGCGTTCAAGAGTCATGGGGAAAACCGATCAGTATGGCGCGGCCCGTCAGGCGGCGCGATGGATCATCAAGGGAAAGTCCCCAGTCCGGACGGCGGGGTTCAAAAGCACATAACCTTGCGATCCGTGTGAGTCAATGTTCGCTCAGAACTTCAGAATGACCGAGAAGACGATGACCACCATCAGAACCGTCGGCACTTCATTCATCAGCCGATAAGTACGGCCGGTCCGTATATTCGTTCCTGCCAGAAAATCTTTGCGCCGGTATCCAAGCCAGTGGTGAAACCATGTCATTCCCAGAATCGCCACTGCCTTCGTCCAGGGCCAGACCTCACTCCAGACCACAATCCCCGGCGTAAAGACAAGTGCGAGACCAAAGACCCACACCCCGATCATCGCCGGGTTCATGATCACCCGGAGCAGTTTTCGCTCCATCTCCTGAAACAGGCGATCAGTTTCACTGCCCTTCTCAACTTTCTCGACATGATAGACGAAAAGACGAGGCAAGTAGAAAATGCCTGCCATCCAGGCAATCACAGAAATGATGTGCAGTGCCTTGGTCCAAGGATAGATGGTTGCCAGTAAGTCCGTCATCGTTCCTCGCCTGTTTTCAACCCGTCTTCGCTG
Source organism: Albidovulum aestuarii (assembly GCF_029961185.1). Classification (GTDB taxonomy): domain Bacteria; phylum Pseudomonadota; class Alphaproteobacteria; order Rhodobacterales; family Rhodobacteraceae; genus Albidovulum; species Albidovulum aestuarii. Next base: position 59,394 of record NZ_JASBQQ010000007.1, read on the forward strand.
CCCTTCCTAAATAAAGTAAAGATAAAGAAAAGAGATGTGGTTGATGTAAGCCCTGTGGATGATGGGGATTACAACAGATCCGGGCAACTTTCCCACAACGGGACAGTTCTGTGCAAAACTCCGTATAAAGCTTAAAGATCTAACAATCCCAAAAAATTAGCATTTATAATCAAACATATAGATAAAGACACTTTAGATGGTGTGTGGATGAATCAATCCCCGGCCAGGCCTTTGATCGAGACGTCCACATGATGTTGCCTCATACATGCACAATGGGAGAAATCGACCCGCACCTTGACAGAAACCCCGATTTTCCCCCAGCACCATCGTGATCCGTGTTTTCAACACAATCAGCCACAACTTTGCACCTGCTCTTGTCCACAGACCCGTCCCCATGACTCTCCCAACACCCCGCCGACTTATCCTCGCATCCGGTTCCGAAGTCCGTGCACAGCTATTGCTCAATGCGGGCCTTGGGGTCGAGGTCATACCGGCAAGGATCGATGAAGAAGCGATACGCGCGGCCCTCGTCGCCGAAGATGCCAGCCCCCGCGATCTTGCCGACACTCTGGCCGAGATGAAAGCCCGCAAGATCTCCGACAAGCAACCCGACGCACTGGTGCTCGGCTGCGATCAGATCCTGGAATGCCGGCGCGAGGTTTTTGCCAAACCCGCTCATCCCGATGACGCCCATGACCAGCTTCGTCGCCTGCGCGGTCAGACCCACCGCCTTCTTTCAGCGGCGGTCATCGTTGAGGGAGGCAAACCGATTTGGCGCCATATTGGCGAAGTTCGCCTGACGATGCACAATATCTCGGATGCCTATCTCGACGATTATGTCACACACAACTGGGACAGCATTCGCGAAACCGTCGGCTGCTACAAGCTGGAGGAGGAAGGGGTGCGGCTTTTTTCCCGCATTGAAGGTGATTACTTCAATGTTCTCGGTCTGCCTTTGATCGAGCTCTTGACCTGGCTCGGCATTCGGGGCGACATCGCCACATGATCGACCACCCACGCATTCCATTGGCCGGTGTCATCGGCTCTCCCGTGGCACACTCCAAGTCGCCACGGTTGCACACCCATTGGCTGAAGACCTACGGCATTCGCGGACACTATATACCAATGGATGTCGCGCAATCCGATCTGAAAGAGGTAATCACCACCCTGCCAAAAGCAGGTTTTGTGGGTGTTAATGTGACGATACCCCATAAGGAGACCGTGCTGGCTTTGGCAGATGTGGTGACTGACCGCGCAGCATTGATCGGGGCCGCAAATACATTGATCTTCCGCAAGGATGGCCGGATTCACGCTGACAATACAGATGGTTACGGCTTCATTGCCAATCTGAAGCAAAACGCGCCCGGCTGGACTGCATCTGCCGGACCCGCCGCAGTGATCGGCGCGGGCGGCGGTGCGCGGGCTGTGATCGCCTCGCTGATCGAGGTCGGCGTGCCGGAAATCCGCCTTGCCAACCGTACCCGCAACCGGGCCGAGGCTCTGCGTTCGGAATTTGGCGCCAAGGTCATCGTGCATGACTGGGTACAGGCCGGAAACATGATGGAAGACGCGACCACGGTGGTGAATACCTCCTCCCTCGGGATGGAGGGAAAGCCGGAATTTCGCATTCCGCTTGACGCTCTATCACCAAAGGCAGTCGTTACCGATCTCGTCTACACCCCTCTCCGCACAACTCTTCTCGAACAGGCGGCGGCAATAGGGTGTGTCACCGTCGATGGGCTCGGCATGTTGCTGCATCAGGCAGCTCCCGCCTTTGAACGCTGGTTCGGAACCCGACCCGAGGTCGATCAGGCCACGAGGGACGTGGTCCTCGGCGCATGAACAGGGCCTTTCTGCTTGGCCTGACGGGCTCCATTGGCATGGGTAAATCGACGACTGCCGCGATGTTTGCGGACGAAGGTGTGCCTGTATGGGATGCAGATGCCGCCGTGCACCGGCTTTATGCCAAGGGCGGTGCGGCCGTTTCAGAAATCGCGGCGCTCTGCCCGGAGGCGGTTGTCGGCGATGCGGTGGACCGGACCCGTCTTAAAGACTGGATCGCCCGCGACCCCGGCGCTATGACCCGCATCGAAGCAGTCGTTCATCCGCTTGTCGCCTCTGACCGCGCAGCTTTCATTGCAGACAGCAATGCACCCCTTATTGTGCTTGATATACCGCTGCTCTTTGAAACTGGGGCCGACACCATGATGGACGCGACCCTTGTCGTCACCGCCCCGGCTGATATCCAGCGCTCCCGCGTCCTCGCCCGTCCCGGCATGACCGACGCCCAGTTTAAAAGCATCCTTTCGCGGCAGATGCCGGATGCGGAAAAGCGCGCCCGTGCGACCTATGTCATCGAAACGCTCACCCTTGATGAGACCCGCGCTGCCGTGCGAAACCTGATCGCAAGGATCGGAGCAGAGCATGCGTGAAATCGTCCTCGATACGGAAACCACCGGGTTTGAGCCGGCCGAGGGACACCGCATTGTTGAAATCGGCGCGATTGAACTGCTGAACCATATGCCCACGGGGCGGACCTACCACCAATACATCAACCCAGAACGTGCCATGCCGAAAGAGGCGTTCGAGGTGCATGGGCTTGGCGACGATTTTTTGCGCGACAAACCGCTCTTCGCGCAAGTGGGTCAGGCGTTCCTGGATTTCATCGGTGAGGACTCCCGGTTGGTGATCCACAATGCCAGCTTCGATATGAAATTCCTGAACGCGGAGCTTGGCTGGGCCAACCTGCAGGTCCTGTCCATGGACCGCGCGCTTGATACTGTCGCTGTGGCCCGCCGCAAGTTTCCCGGTTCACCCGCATCGCTCGACGCACTTTGCCGCCGCTTCGGGATCGACAACTCCGCGCGGGAAAAACACGGCGCTCTCCTCGACAGTGAGCTTCTGGCCGAGGTCTATCTGGAGCTGATCGGCGGGCGGCAACCGGATTTTGGTCTCGCGTCTGCTGAATCGACGCAAGAAACCACGCAGGCGACAGCCTGGCGCCCCGCGCCCCGTCCATCCTCACTGCCTCCTCGGATCACCGAGGCCGAACGGGCCGCTCACGCGACGTTTGTTGACGGCCTCGGTGACGGGGCAATCTGGAAGCGGTTCGGCTAGACGCCCGTCGCCCGCAGGACGACGCCCACCGTTCGAAACAGGATAGACAGGTCGGTCAGCAGACTGATTTGTTCTGAATAATCGTCGTCAAACAGCGCGCGCTCACCAAAAGAGCTCCGGTTGCGGCGACCCACTTGCCATGACCCGGTAATGCCGGGGCGCATTGCATAGTAACTCGCCCTACATGGTCGGCAGTCATAGAGCGCTTGTTGTTCCGGCAGAAACGGCCTTGGGCCGACCAAGCTCATCTCCCCCGCCAGAACGTTCCAAAGCTGCGGTAATTCATCGAGACTGGTCTTTCGCAGGATCGCGCCCACCCTTGTGACACGGGGGTCGTGGGCCAGCTTCTGGTTTTGCCGCCATTCCTGTTCCAACACAGGATCATCACGAAGAATGGCAGCAAGCGCCCGGTCCGCATTCGGAACCATCGTGCGAACCTTCCAGCAGCGAAAAGCGGCTCCATTCCTACCAATGCGATACTGCGAATAAAGCGGCTGACCGCCGAAAAGCGCCGTAATCCCCAGAATGATACCCAGAACAGGCAATATGACGGGGAGCGCGAGAAAAACCAGACCTATGTCCAGAACACGCTTTCCATGAGTGACATAGACGCTCGGCTGAGTGTTCAGGACGGCGTCGTCGCGAAATTCAAACAGTGGGGCGGCCATCAGGCAAACTCCCTTCCCAGGTTGCGCCGGGCCACCCCAAGCCCGATCTTGCCGCCAAGGTAGAGAGTGAATGGTTACGGATCTGTTAAGCTTAATTTTGACGTCCGCGAACGCGAACGCTCGCGGACTATTCACGCAATATCAATAGCTTGTTAAAGCGGAAAAGTTAATGCGACACGACGCGCCCGGTGTCACACAAACTGGTTCCAGAGGTTTTCCAACCTTTCCTGACGTCCCGACCGGGGCTGCGGATTGATTCCTTTCGACAGGACCTGTCCGGCAATTTCAGCCAATCCGCTGCCCAGCATCGCCTTGCTGTCAGTCGTGTCCCAACCTGCATAACGTGCCTCGCGGGCGCGTTCGAGCGCACCGTCTTCCAGAAGCGCAACAGCTGCTTTCAATGCCCGCGCGCAGACATCCATTGCGCCGACATGTGCAAGGATCAGGTCGTCGGGGTCGAGGCTCTGGCGCCTGAGTTTGGCGTCGAAGTTCGTGCCGCCAGTGGTGAAACCGCCCGCCCGCAGAATCTCATAATAGGCCCGCGCCATTTCGGGGACATTGTCGGGGAACTGATCGGTGTCCCAGCCTGACTGGTAATCGTTCCGGTTCATGTCGATCGACCCGAAGAGATCGAGCGACGCGGCCAGCGCGATCTCATGTTCGAACGAATGCCCCGCAAGGATCGCATGGCCTTGTTCGATGTTGACCTTCACCTCACCTTCCAGCCCAAACCGTTTGAGGAACCCATAGACCGTCGCGACGTCGTAGTCGTATTGATGCTTTGACGGTTCCTGAGGTTTCGGTTCGATCAGGATCGCACCCTTGAAGCCGATCTTATGCTTGTACTCAACGACCATCTCCAGGAACCGGCCGGCCTGCTCGGCCTCACGCTTCAAATCAGTGTTCAGAAGTGTCTCATAACCTTCACGTCCACCCCAAAGCACATAGTTCTGACCGCCCAGCTTATGGGTCGCATCCATACAACTTTTCACCGTCGCCGCGGCATAGGCAAAAACCTCCGGATCGGGATTGGTCGCGGCCCCCGACATGAAGCGGCGGTGGGAAAAGAGGTTCGCGGTACCCCAGAGCAGACGGGTGCTATGGGTTTCCATCTTCGCGGCGAAATAATCGACGATCTCTTCCAGATTGCGCAGACTTTCGGCGAAAGTCGCACCTTCTGGACGGACGTCCGCGTCATGGAAGCAGAAGAAGGGCGCGCCGAGGATATCGAACATCTCGAAAGCAACATCGGCCTTCATCTTTGCCAGATCCATCGTATCGCCGAACCAGGGCCGTTCGAAAGTCTGTCCACCAAACGGATCGCCGCCGGGCCAGGCGAAGCTGTGCCAGTAGGCCACAGCAAAGCGCAGATGGTCCTCCATCCGTTTGCCCATGACCATCTCGTCCGGGTTGTAGTGGCGGAAGGCGAATTCGTTGCCGCTGTCGGGGCCTTCGTAGCGGATTTCGGGAATACCCTTGAAAAAATCAGTCATGTCAGCCCCTTGATGGCAGTTGCGGCGGCGCGGTAGCGTGCATGGCCTTCATCGAAAGCCTCTGTCAGCGCGGCTACCGGGTCGATGGTTTTGGCAATGGTCGGCAGCGCGGTGATTTCAGCGCCAGTTCCCGTGGTTGCCATGATCGCGAGGCGGGCCGCGCCGAATGCCCCGCCATAGTCACCGGCAACAGGAACTGCGACTGGCGTGCCGAGCGCGGTAGCGATAGCCGACAGCCAGTAGTCGGACCTCGACCCTCCGCCGACGGCCAGCAGGCGCTCAATCTTCGTGCCGGTCGCGGCCAGCGCATCACGGCAATCGCGGATCGCGAAGGTCACACCCTCCAGTACAGCCCGGGTTGCAGCATTCCGGTCAGTATCATGTTCCAAGCCAATGAATGCGCCACGAATCGAAGCATCGTTTAGCGGCGTCCGTTCACCACCAAGATAGGGCAGGAACCGGGCCTTTCCCGGTGGCTTAAGGCCCCCCAAGCCTTCAGTTAAGTCTGCGGAAGCCGACCCCGCGATCCGGGCAAACCAATTCAGTGCATCTGTCGCGGCAAGTATCACGCCCATCTGATGCCACTTGCCCGGCAGGGCGTGGCAAAAGGTGTGTACTACCGTCGCCGGGGCGGGCCGATAGCCTTCATTTGCGGCAAACAACACGCCGGACGTCCCGAGCGAGACGAAGGCCTGTCCGGCTTTTACAACGCCAACTCCAATACCCGCAGCGGCGTTGTCGCCTGCCCCGCCAGCGACTACGACACCTTTCGGTAGACCGAAACGATCCGCGAGTTCGGGGCGTAATATTCCGGATCGATCAGAGCCTTCGACCAGCCGGGGCATAGCACCACGGTCCAGCCCGGTCGCAGCAAGCAGTTCGTCTGACCAGTCACGCTTGCTGGTATCGAGCCAGCTTGTGCCAGCCGCATCCGACATCTCCGCCACATGTTCTCCGGTCAGCCAAAGACGCAGATAGTCCTTCGGCAAAAGCACCCGCGCCACCCTGTTGAACTGTGCGGGCTCATGGCTTTTCACCCATAGAAGCTTCGGCGCGGTGAAGCCGGGAAACACGATATTGCCGGTAAGCCGCCTGAAAACCGGGTTCGCATCCAGCGCTGCCGCCTCTTCATGCGCGCGGGTGTCGTTCCACAGGATACAGGGACGCAGCACATCATCGGCACGGTCCAACAACACCGCGCCATGCATCTGGCCGGAGAGCCCGATGCCCCTGATCGCAGCTCGGATCCTCGCGGGAATTGCGTTCAATACCGTTTCTGCTGCGACGATCCAGTCGGCGGGCGACTGTTCCGACCAACCCTCATGCGGCCGCGAGACTGTCAGCGGCGCGGTTGCCTCGGCCACGATCTTCTGGGCGTCGTCGATGACGACGCCCTTCAAACCCGATGTGCCGAGGTCAAGGCCGAGATACATCAGGCGGTCTTTTCCGGCTGTTTGCCGAGGATGATCATCCCGAGAATATCCTCATCCGTGACCTCGTTTACGTTCACCGTTCCCACGAGCTGACCGTTTTTCATGACACTCGCGCGGTCGCAGAGCTTCATGACGTTGTGGATGTCATGTTCGATCAGGAAGATACCCAAACCCTGCGCCTTCAGTTCCTCGATCAGCTCCGCCACCATTTGCGTTTCATGAGGACCAAGGGCGGCGGTCGGCTCGTCCATGATCAGGATGCGGGCGTTGAAATAGACCGCACGGGCAATGGCGACCGACTGGCGCTGACCGCCGGAAAGCGCCGAGACCGGCACGTTGAACTTTCGGAAGTTCGGATTGAGCCGCGCCATGATCTTGCGCGTTTCGGCTTCCATCCGCACGTCGTCCACCAGCCCCCGGGGCGACACAAGCTCGCGCCCGAGGAAAAGGTTCGATGCCGCATCGAGATTGTCGGCCAAGGCCAGCGTCTGGTAGATCGTCTCGATGTTGTACCGCCGCGCATCGCGGGGATTTTCGATCACCGCCCTTTCGCCGTTGATGTACACCTCGCCGCTATCGGCCTGATAGGCGCCCGACAGGCATTTGATCAGCGTCGACTTACCGGCGCCATTGTGGCCGAGAAGGCCGACAACCTCACCCGGGTAAAGATCGACGGTGACGTGATCGACAGCCTTGATGCCGCCAAAAGCGATGGAGATGTCGCGAAGCTCGACAAGGGGTGTTCCACGATCGGTCATGTCTGTTCCCCTCACTTCGATTTGCTGCGGTAAAGTTTGTCGAGATAGACGGCGAAGACGAGGACCGAGCCGACGACAACCTGCTGGATCGCCGCATCGAACCCGATCAACACCATGCCGGTCTGAAGGCTCTGCATCACCAGTGCGCCGATGATCGCGCCATAGATCGTGCCGATCCCGCCGCCGAGAGATGTACCGCCGATAACCGCCGAGGCGATGACATAAAGTTCGTCCAGGGTACCCAGCGCGTTGGTCGCCGAATTGAGCCGCGCCGAGGCGACGACCGAGGAAAGCCCGGCGAGAAAGCCCATCAGGGCGAAGATCTTCACCGTCATCCAGCGGGTGTTGATGCCGGCAAGTTCTGCCGCCTCCGGGTTGCCGCCGATGGCAAAGACATAGCGGCCGAACCGGGTGCGGGTCATCAGGAAGGTCATCACGATGCCGACCGCGATCAAGATCAGGACCGGAATGGCGAATCCGTGGCTGATGAAAAGACCGCCCTCCGGCACTTCGATGGCATTGCGCTCGGCATATTGCTTCACGATGCCCTTGGGCCAGGGATAGGCGTTGACCAGCAGGACCGCGCCCAGAACGATGCCACAACCGATAACGCCAAGGAAGGTTTCCGCCCAGACCGGGCGCAAGGGAAATTCAAACTTTCGCCGCTGCGAACGGCCATGCAGGATCAGGTAGATGATCCCGGCACAGGCCAGCAGACCGACAATCCAGCTGCCCATCGCGCCGACCGCGCCGTAGGGCCCGCCACCAAGCAGCGCAAAGGTGGAATCGACCGGCGAAATCGTCTCGCCCCGCGCGACAAGGAAGGCCGCGCCGCGCCAGACCAGAAGTCCGCCAAGCGTGACAATAAAGGCCGGGATACCGCGATAGGCAATCAGCCAGCCGTGGAACGCCCCGATGGCTGAGCCCAGCGCCAACCCGCACAGGATCGCGATGATCCAGATCAGCGGATGGCCGAGGCCAAGAAATTGCGGCAGGACCTGCACCTGCATCACACCCATGACGATGGCGCAGAAACCAAGGACCGAGCCGACCGACAGGTCGATATGCCGGGTCACGATCACCAGAACCATCCCCGTGGCCATGATCCCGATGGAGGCCGTCTGAACCGACAGGTTCCACAGGTTTCTTGGCGTCAGGAACGAACCGAAGCCGTTTTTCAGATATCCATAGAAGTGAAAGCCGATCCAGATCAGCAGCAATGCGCCGACCATGCCAAGAAGGCGGGTATCGAGCTCGGTCGCGCGCAGGAAACGGGAAACGGGTCCTTCCTGAGCGGCCTGGGCTCCGGTGTTCGGGGTGGTGGAAGTTGTCTGGGTCATGTCCTCATCCGACTATGCGAAAGGATGCGGGAAAACACCCGCCATGAAACTGGCGTTCATACTCTGGCGGAATGTACGAAAGTGGCGCGGCATTTGACGCGCAGGTGAAACCCGGCGCATAAGCGCCGGGCTTCGGTCTCAGGATCAGCAGCCTGCGACGCCGTCCATCGCGCCTTCGCAGGCCTGCTCTTTCGAGATATGGCCCGCATCGATAGCAACGTTCAGGTTGTCCTTCGTGACCGGCGTCGGGGCGAGGAAGATCGCGTTCATTTCCACGCCCTTCTCGCCGCCGGACCACTTCACAGCGCCGTCGATGGCGTCCATCGCGGTCCCGCCCGCCAGGGCCACGGCGATATCGGCGGCCGCTTTGCCCAGCTGGCGCGAGTCTTTCCAGACCGACACGGTCTGGGTGCCGCGCGCCACGCGGTTCAACGCGGCAAGGTCACCGTCCTGCCCGCCGACCGGAATGTTCAGGCCCTGCGCCGAAAGCGCGGCAATCACGCCACCGGCCATGCCGTCGTTTTCGGACAGAACCGCATCGACCTCGTTATTGGCCGCGGTCAGGATTTGCTCCATGTTCTTCTGGGCATTGTCCGGCTTCCAGCCATCCGTGAAGCTTTCGCCGACGATCTTGATCGTCCCGGCCTCAACATCGGCGCCGATCACTTCCATCATGCCTTCCAGCAGGAAGAGCGCATTCGGGTCACCCTTGTCACCCTTGATAATGGCGTAGTTGCCTTCGGGCTGCGCGGCCTTGACGGTTTCGGCGATGATGCGGCCAACGCCCTTGTTGTCGAAGGTCAGATAAAAGGCGCGGTCATCCTCGATCAGACGGTCATAGCCGACAACCGGGATGCCTTCGGCCGCGGCCTTGTCGATGGCGGGGCCGATGGCGTCCTTGTCGACCGACAGGATCACCAGCGCTTCGGCACCCTGCGCGATCAGCGCTTCGATATCGGTCAGCTGCTTGGCGGCCGAGTTTTGCGCGTCGGATGAGATATAGGTGGCGCCTGCCGCTTCCAGCGCGGCCTTCATCGCGGCTTCATCGGTCTTCCAGCGCTCTTCCTGAAAGTTCGACCAGCTTACGCCCACGGTTTGGGCAAGCGCGGATGTGGCGAAACCGGCCGTCAGGGCGACGGCCGCGAGAATGGCTTTATGCATATGTTCCTCCCGTTGACGGGCCAAGACGCCCGGATCGGCGGATTCGCCGAACTTTCCCTAGGCTGCCGATAATAAATTCGCTTGTCAAATTAAAAACGCTGATCCAAACTGCGATATGGAAGGAAATCTACGATATTTATGCCGCGAGAGCCCATATGTGGAGATCTCACGGGCGGAATCGTGGATTTTTTGTTTGGCGGATTAACAAATGCCTGAGCAAGACACGCGAAATGATCAACGTATGGGTCCGGACACACATGGGTGCGGTCCATTGATCCCAGCATTGTCGGAAACGGCGCGTCCACTCCGTCAACAGATCTTTGAACGAGTCCGTGCCGCAGGCTTTATTCCGCGTGTTCAGGTCGCCAAAGAGCTCGCTATCAGTCCCGCAACCGTCACAACGCTTACTTCTGAGCTGATCGAAATGGGATTGGTTGAGGAAATTGCCACCCCGCGCGACGTAGAAAGCGGACGAGGTCGCCCCGCCGTGGCGCTGGGTGTAAGGCCGGGCGCGCATATGGTTGCCGGGATCAAGCTGTCGGATCGGGAAAACACGGCCGTCATTGTCGACTTTGCAGGGAATCTCATAGCTGACCTTGCCATGCCGCATCAGCCGGGCGCGATGGAGCTTGCCGACCTGCTGAACCTAACCGCCGAACTCGTTGACCGGGTTTGCCAGAAGGCTGGTATCGAAAGGTCAAACCTTAGCGCAATAGGACTTGGCGTACCGGGTTTTGTTGATGCGGCGGCTGGCATCGCGCATTGGTCACCGATCCTTGCCGGTCGACATATCCCGCTCGCACAGGCTCTTTCCGCCCGGATCTGCCTGCCAGTCCATATCGATAACGACGCCAATCTCGTGACTCTGGCGGAACTTTGGTTTGGCGCAGGTCGGCGCCTTTCCGATTTTGCTGTCGTCACGATCGAACACGGCGTTGGCATGGGATTTGTCCTGAATCACAGGATATACCGCGGGGCCCAAGGCTTGGGGATGGAACTGGGACATACCAAGGTTCAGCTTGATGGCGCGCTCTGCCGCTGTGGCCAGCGCGGTTGCCTTGAGGCTTATGTCGCCGATTATGCATTGGCGCGGGAGGCGACGACTGCTCTCAACTGGACCAACCGCGAAAACCGTTCGCTGAACATTCTTCTCGAAAGCCTTTACGACCACGCGAAGGCAGGAAATCAGGCAGCGCGGTCGATCTTCCACCGGGCCGGTCGCTTCCTGGCCCTTGGTCTTGCCAATGTCGTAAATCTCTTCGACCCGGAATTGATAATCCTGTCCGGTGAACGGATGCGGTACGACTACCTCTATGCCAATGAGACGCTCGCCGAAATCAAGGCACTGGCCCTGAATACCGGCCGTCCAGCACCGAAGATCGAGATTCACGCCTGGGGTGATCTGCTCTGGGCACACGGGGCGGCGGCACTTGCCTTGTCCGCTGTGACCGAAGGGCTGCTCGCCCCTGCGCGTGAGATTGCCGCACAATGAGAATACTCATTCCCGCACTGGTCTTTGCCATTCCGGCATGTGCAGAGCCTGTTTTTGTTGATCGCGCAGCAGGGTTGCCCGTGCCGCACGTTTATGACGGGGGGTGGGAACACTTCGTCGGCGGGGGTGTGGCTGTTCTGGATTGCAATCGCGATACGCGACCCGATCTCTTTGCTGCGGGTGGCGAAAACCCGGCCCGCCTATTCATCAACACTACCGCCAAGCCGGGCGAGGCGATCACGTTCGCCGAAGGAAAAGTGCTGAATATCCCAGGCACGACAGGCGCCTATCCACTAGATATCGACGGCGACGGCATCCTCGACCTAGCGGTGCTAAGGGTCGGCCCCGATATGTTGCTACGCGGCGGCGGCGACTGCACGTTCACGGATGCTTCCGCTGATTGGGGTTTTCGTCCGCGCGACGCCTGGACAACAGCCTTTTCTGCGGCGTGGGAGAACGGGCAGAACCTGCCAACGCTTGCTTTCGGCCACTATGTTGACCGCTCCAATCCAGATGGTCCTTTCGAGGCCTGCGATACATCCGACCTGTATCGCCCAGATGGCCGTGGTTACAGTGCGCCCGAAGTGATCGAGCCCGGCTATTGCGCACTTTCGATGCTGATTTCCGATTGGCAACGCAATGGCGAGCCCGAATTGCGAATCTCTAACGACCGCCACTACTACGTGCGCGGTGGCTATGAACAGATGTTCCGCCTGAACCCCCTGTTGGAACGCACAGAGGATTGGCCACATATCTCGCTCTGGGGCATGGGCATCGCCAGTCAGGACATCACCGGTGACGGGCTGCCGGAGGTGATGATGACCTCGATGGGCGATCAGCTTCTGCAGATCAACACGGGCACAGGCTTTGTCAACGCACCCTATGAGATTGGAACCTACGCCCATGTACCCTTCGTCGGCGACGATGGCCGCCCATCGACCGGCTGGCACGCGGAGTTCGGTGATATCGACAATGACGGCAGGCCGGACCTGTTCATCGCCAAGGGCAATGTCGACCAGATGCCATCGAACGCCATCCATGATCCTAACAACCTGCTCATGCAGGGACCGGACGGAAAATTCGTCGAGAAGGCAGACATTGCCGGCATCGCCACGACCGACCGATCGCGCGGCGCGGCGCTTTCCGATCTCGATGGTGACGGGCGGCTCGATATCGTCGTGGTCAACCGCCGGGCACCGATGGAAATTTGGCAGAATGAAACGCCCGATACGGGCCATTGGGCTGGCATAGAGCCTGTACTTGCAGGAAACACGCAGGCTATCGGCGCTTGGGTGGAGCTGCGTTCCGGCGGCAGGACATACACGCATGAAATCACTGTCGGTGGCGGACATGCAGGTGGGCAGGCGGGTCCAGTTCATTTCGGATTGGGGACCGAAACGAAGGCCGAAACGCGCGTAATCTGGCCCGACGGAATCGTGTCGGATTGGGTGCCTGTGCAGATCGACCGGGTGACACGCGTGTCACCGGCCGGACCCACATTGAAGCTGGATCTCTAGCGATCGACCGGCAAACCACTCGGCACAGTTTCCGGCACACCAAGCCGCCCTGTGATAGCACCCTCGTCGGTGAGTGCGTGAAGGAAGGCGACAAGGGCGTCGATATCCGCGTTCGATAGCCCTTGGCCCTTCTGGGCAACAGCCACTATTGCCGCAGCCTCCTCGGCGGTATCGAGGATCACCCAGTCCGGCTTTGTTCCGTTGAGCACCGGCAAGACGGCCTGATCACGGGAGTATCCACCCAACCCGGCAGCCGGATTAGAGTGGTGGGCAAGAAACGCGCGGATATCGGACCAGGCTCCGGCATGACCCCATGGCCCGGTGCGCATCACATTTCTCAGCGACGGGGTGCGGAAGGCATAGGCATCCTCACTGCGGTTCGTCACCCGCATACGGCCAATATCCCTTGAATGACTTTCAAACCGCTCGGCCTTGCCGGGCCCCATCTGCGGCTCTCCCATCGCATGGAATCCCTGATCCGTCTGGAACGGGCCAGAATGGCAGCTTGCACAACCGGCATCGCCATAAAAAAGCGCCATGCCCTTATCCGCCTCAGGCGAAAGCGTTTCAACGCCACGAAGCAACCCGTCGAAAGCCGAATTGTCCGCCCGCCATTCAAATTCAATAAAGGCCGCGATCGCGTTGGAGATATCCGTGAAGGCGATGCTTCGTCCGGCTGCGATTTCCGGGTAGGAACTGTTGAACATTTCCCGATAAGCCGGGATCGCGCCGACCCTTTGCGAAATGATGTCCCAGGCCCCACCCGATCCCGTGATGCGACCGCTGCGCACCGCCTTGGCGACGTCGTTCTCCTGATAGTGCCCGGCCATTTCATCCGGGGACAGAACAGGAAACATCGTTTGCGCCGAAAGGACGGAGGCAAAGCCCATCACCATCTCATCTTCCAGCGGTGTCCTGAGACCTGACGGGCGCGTCGGGTCGGTCTCTATGCGACCGTCATGGAACATTACGGTAAACTCGCGCGCACCCAGATTGAACAAGGCGGGCGCATTCCGGGGAATACGCTGTTCAGGCAGGTTCGCCGGATCTGCTCGCCGATCGGGACCAAGCCCAATCCCGCCTTCACCGAGGCCCAGCGATAGCCCGTCAGAGGTGGCAAAGCGGGGATGATGACATGTCGCACAAGAAATATTGCGGTTTCCCGATAGGATAGGATCGTAAAACAGAAGTTGACCGAGCCCGGCCTCGGCTTCGTTCACGGGCAGATAATCCGAATCCGAAACTGGCTCGGGCACGTCTGCCAGGACGGGGCTGACGACAATGGCGAGGACAAAGGACAGGCGCATTTCTATTCTCCGATTGAGCAACCTCTATCGTGAGAAATGCTCGCTGCCCAGCCAGTCGCGAAGGGATCGGCCATTGCAGGCAACCCGGCAACGCGCGAACATGGGATTGATGAAGTGGAGATTGAATGCGGCGGATGTTGGAGCCGAAATTTCTGGCCAGCCTCGCACGATCCGTCTGGCATGCCTCTGACGACCGGCATCTGGGGTTGATCGCGGCGGGGGTTGCGTTTTACACGATGCTCGCAATCTTTCCGGGCATGGCCGCGACGATTGCGATCTGGGGTTTTTTTGCCGACCCCGTGGTGATGCGCGACTACCTTTCGCAGATCCATGACGTGATACCGGATGCAGCTTACGGTGTCATTGAAGCCCAGTTGAATGCTCTTTTGGCCGCAAACTCCTCTACGCTTGGGTGGACGACCGCTGTTTCACTTTCGGTAGCCCTGTATTCCGTACACTCTGGCGTATCTGCGCTGATTTCTGGGCTGAACGCGATCCACGCCAGCCGAAGTCGCAGCGGAATCATGCGACTTGTCGGTTCAGTCCTACTGACGGTGGCGTTGATGGGTCTTTTCCTGACAGCTTTGGCAACGGTTGTGATCCTGCCCATTGCTCTGAACTTGCTGCCACTCGGTCCACTCGCCGGTTACATCCTTGCGATTTTTCCATGGGCGGTGATGTTCGTCGTGGTTCTGGTTGTGCTCGGCCTTTTCTACCGCTGGGGCCCGAACATGGATTCGCGTCATCCCTGGATCACGACCGGAGCCGTGCTTGCCGCCCTTCTCTGGGCTGCGGCGTCGATGGCATTTTCGGTCTATCTTGCAAACTTCGGTGCCTATAATCGCGTCTACGGCTCTATCGGTGCGGTGATTGCACTTCTGATGTGGCTCTATATCTCGGCATACATTGTGCTGCTTGGGGCGGCGATTAATGCAGAACGCGCCCGTCTGATCCGCGATCAGTAGTCTTTTTCATAGAACAGCCCGACCCCGGTGCCCCCATCGGATTCAAGCGTACCGCGAAGGGTCACGCCCGGACGTACATCGAGGTTGAGATTCAGTTCGGTCTTGCCTTCGCCGCCAATGGTGACATCGGTATAGACCTTCTCCGAGATATATTTGCCTGCCCGCAAAGCCGCCGTTCCATCGGCATCCGTCGTCACATCCAGATCGTCGAGACCAACCGAGTTTCTCAGTTTTGACACGACGCCCTCGCCACCCTTGCCGGCAAGGGTCGCTATAGCCGAGGCAAGCTGGGCAGCCTGAAAGGGCGACAGGTTGGTTAGGCTGCGACCGAAGAGAAGATGCGCGACGACTTCTTCTTCGGGCAGTTCCGGCGCCGAGAGGAAACGGATTTCCGGTTCCGATGCCTCGCCCTCGATCACGATTGTCGCGGTGATGCCATCGCTCTTGGATGAGGCGGCGAAGCGTATATAGGGCGTAAGCTCACCCTGAAGCTGAACAAGGCCCTCATCTATGGTGAACCGCTTGCCGAGAATATCGAGCCGCCCGCGCACGAGGTTGAACTGACCCGCCGGAATGATGTTCGCGGTGGTCCCGCCAAGGCTGAGATCGCCGTCCATCTCGGCATCGAGCCCTCGACCTCGCACGAATATTCGGCCCGGGGCCGAGATTGTCAGATCAATACCGTAAACCGGCCCACGGTCGCGCTTCGTTGCGCCTTCTCCGTCAATCCCGGCGCGCTGGCGCGTCACCCGGACGGCAGAGGGTTCGTTGACATGGGTGATGCCGCTGATTGCTGTGGCCGTGCCGAGACCGGTTGAGGGTACCCGGATTTCCGTTCGACCCAAGACTACCGCGCCGGCAATATCCGCGCCGCCTCTAAACGGACCGCGAATGGTGACGTTGCCGTTCACGGTTGTTTCATAGAGGTCGGGATCGCGCAGGCTGACGTCGGCAAGGCGGATCGCCAGATCGCCATCAAAGGGCGCGGTTAGTGCGACCGGCCCCGACAACTCAACCCGTCCGCCGCCACGCACTGTCGCGGCGCCGACCAGATTTGCACTCGCATTGGCGAGATCGGCACTCAGGTCGAGGTTCTCAAACTCTATCCCGAAGGTCGGCGCTACGAGGCGTCCACCGGCGATGCCCACCCGGCCGGACAGCGACGACAACCGGGGCGGACCTGCAAGGCGTAAGTCGAAAGAGATCGGGCCTGTGATATTGCGCGGTGCGAGGAAGGGGTTGAGGATCGCCGATTGCGCACCGCCGGTTATCGCCAGATCGCTGCTGGTAAAATCACCCGCTATCGCGCCGTCGATCCGGGCCGATGTCGCCCCCGGGCCGGTCGCCTCGATATCGACATCATACCCCGACGTGGTTTCAGCGATCCGACCCTCGGCCGTCAACGGACCCGGAAAGCCTGGTGCGATCAGCGCCATGTCGTTCAGCCGAGCTGCGACGTCGATCCGACGCTCCTCGTCCTCGATCAGCCCCTCGGCGTCCAGCGAAAGCTGCGGATTGGAAAGGAGGAAGCGATCAAGCCGCACCTTTCCGGTTTCTTCGTCGACGACTAGGCTCAGTTCCGATTTGCCGCGCAGCAGTTTGTCGGCCATTTCCTGCCCGATGCCCAGTTCGGCGCCGGTGCCCTCCAGCGTGATATGCCTGAGGTCGCCGGTCTGGTTCAGCGTCGCCTTCGCCGCCAGTGCTCCGCGATATTTGTCGCCAAGGACGCTCAGATCGGAGAAATCAAGCGTCGCAATCAGATCGCTGCCCCCGGTGCGGAGCCAGCCCGAGGCTTCGGCCTTAAGTGTCGCGGCCCTGATATCGAGACGCCGGATTTCGGTGCCCTCGGTATCGCGCCGGACAGAGGCTGTGACCCGCGCCAGCCCTGCCAGAAGCCGGTCGAGTTCCGCCTGTCCGGCGCTGAGATCGCGACTCTCGATATTGCTTTCGAGATCAAGCAGGCCAGAAAGTATCCCGGCAGAGCCACTGACATTCAAAGCGGCCGATCCGCCAAGCGGGCGATTGGCGAGATCGGAAAACCGCCCCATATCCTCGACATCGGCGGCGAGATCGCCGCTGACGGTCATGCCGTCATCCGGGCCGGTGACCGACAATCCGCCCCTGGCACCGTAACCATCCCCCGTGAGGTCGAGCACGGGGATACGCAGCGGCGTGCCCTTCAGCCAATGAAAGACCGCCTGGCCGGAAAGGCGGGACCCAAGCGCTTTTGCGATGGCCTGATCAGCCGGGCGGACCCCTTCCGCATCGAAACTGACCGTCCCGCCTGCGCGCGCTGCCACCACCCCGGCCTGACCACCGCGCGCGATTCGACCCGACCCGTCGAGCTTCAAGGTGTCGATTGTCAGGTCGACGCGTTTAAGCCCCGATACGACCCCGGCGAGTTTCCATCCATCGCCCCGCGCGGAGGCATAGCGGAAAGTCAGATCGGCCGTTCTGACAAGGGTCTTTTCCCCGGGCAGCGGCAACAGAACGTGCGATCCATCCGCCAGACCGATCCGGGCCGTCATCGCGACCCGGATCGGAAGATTGTCGGGCGCGAGACTTAGACTACCGGTCAGGTCGACACCACGCGAATCCAGTACCAGCCGTGTGAGGTCAAGCTGACCGGAGGGAAGCCGCTGACCCTCCGCCTCAAGCGAAATGTCGGTACCGAAGAACTCCTGATACTCCGGCAGGAAAAGCGGTGCGATGTCGCCCGAGATGTTGGCGGCAAACCGGCGCTCAATGCGATCGTTTTCGTTTTCTTCGGACAGAAAGGTAATCCGGCCATTCAGGCGTGGAGTGCCGTCAGTGGTCAGGGCGATATCGGTTCTGAAATCGTCGAGGACGCCGGATCCGTGGATCGCCAGTTCAATAGACGGCACACCGGGCAGGTTGATCAGATTTGCGGCGATCCCGTCGGCGCCCTCGGCCACCAGAAGGTCGAGCGTCGCCTTGCGCGTCGTATTGGAATAGCTGCCGGTCAGTGACACAGTGCCCCTGCGCCCGTCGATCCGCGCCACGGCCAGTTCGGCCGAACCTTCACCGCTCTCCAGCGCGGCCGTTCCGTTCAGGGAAACTTCGGCCTCCGCTCCGAAGAGCGGCTCACCCATAACCACCCGGTTCACGCGCAGCGTGCCGATTGACACCGAGACAGTCAGATCGGGCAGGCTGAAGCCCTTGGCCTCGGCCGCCGGGCCCTCGGCCACCGGGCGGCGCGGCAAGTCAATCTCTTCCGCCGTCAGTTCGGCAATCTCGATCCGGCCGCCCAGAAGCGCGCGCCGGTTCCAGCTAAGCGCACCATCGCGGATGGTCAGCCAGACGCCGTCTTTGTCGGCAATTGTCATCTCACTGAATGTGGCCCGCGACGACAGCGCCCCCGCAAAGCCCGTGATGCGCACGGACCGCCCCGCGCCGGAAAGATTGTCTTCCAATAGCCCGGTCAGGAAATCGCGATCCTCGGTGGAGGTGTCCTGAGCAACGGCAATGATTGGCATCAGGCAAAGAATTACAAGGAGGAGAAGCCGCCGCATCAGAAAGCCTGCCCGATGCCGACATAAAGCTGTACGCCATCGCCGGTATCACCGGAAACCGGCAAACCGACGTCAAAGCGAATGGGCCCGATCCCGGTATCGTAGCGCAGGCCAAGGCCCGCGCCGGAATGCCAGTTACCATTGCCACCCCAAAGGCCCTCATCGCTGACAAAACCGGCATCGTAGAAAGCCACGGCACCGATTTTTTCCGTAATGTCGGCCCGCAATTCGCCGGAAAGCCCGATGAAGCTCAGACCACCGGATTGCACTGTAACAGTGGGTGATTTCACGACCGGCACACCCAGCGACTGGTAGGGCTGACCGCGTACCGAGCCACCACCGCCCGAAAAGAACAGAAATTCCGGCGCGGTGTCGGCCAGATCGGGCCCGGCCAGGGTGCCAAGCTGAAACCGCCCGGCCAGAACGAAGCGATCCTCGGCCCCAAAGCCACGATAGGCGCGCGCGTCAGTTTTGAACTGGCCGCCCGACCCGGTTCCGTTGAACCCAAGAAACGGTGTGATGTCGGCACGGAGGTAATAGCCGTCGCGGGCATCCGTCGGGTTGTCGCGACTGTCCCATGTCAGTGCGGTCGGGAAAGCGAGGACATCGAAGTCTGTTGATCCTGCCGCATCTTTTGCCGTCGCATGGATGTATGACAGCCCGGCTTCGGCAAAGAGGCGGTCGTTAAGGTAGCGGGTCAGGCCGAAACTTAGCGAAAAGCTGTCGACGGATAGATCGACAATCTCGGTCCGCTCGGCCCGTGCCGCAACGAAGGCATCGGCGTCGGTGACCGGCGTTGCCGGGCGATCGATTCGTACGCCGAGGCTGTAGCCCAGATCGGTATCGGTTGCGCCGATCCGCTCGACCGCGCCATCGACACGCAGTCGCTCTGCCCCGCCCAGTAGGTTGCGGTGCAACCAGTACCCAGACAGGTTTATTCCGTCCGAGGTCGAGGCCTCGATCCCGAATCCAAAGCGACGCAGCGCCTCTTCGGCAAGCGACAGATCGACATCCAGTGTATCGCCGGGGCCGAGCCTTTCCGCCTCGGTCAGCGCGACTGAGCGGAAAACACCCGTTCTTCGCAACCGCTTGGCAACTGCTTCAAGCTCTTCAGGATCAAAGACCTCGCCGGTTGGGAAGCCTGCAATTTTCTCGATCCGGTCAAGCCGCATACGCTCCTGCCCGGAAACATGCATCTGCCCAAAGCGCACACGCGGACCGGGGGAGAGAAGTATCTCGGCATCAAGCGTGGCCGAGCGGTGATCGGCGACGATTTTCTGCCCCGACACCTGTGCCTTTGCGTGGCCTATATTCCGCCAGCCTTCGACGCCAGCCGTCGCCGCATCGACGATGGCTGTGGAAAAGGCGGGTTTGGTATCGCCATAGGCGGGTGGCAACTTTGTGCCCTTCGCATAGGGCTTCATCCGTGCCTTGGCGAAGGTGAAGCGAGGCCCGGGCTGAACCGTCACGCGGACCGTGTTGATCGTCCGTGGCGCGTCAAGCGGCGCGATGGTTGCTGCTTCGCGCCCGTCGATCTCGATCCGGATCACGCCGGAATAGTAGCCTTCGCCATAGAGCGCACCCAAAAGCCGACCGTAATCGGCCCGCGCGGCGGCAAAGAGTGACTGCGCGTCGGTCAGTTTTTCACGCTCGGCCTGCTTCAGCAGCGAGGCATTCTCGAGTGTGGAAGCGAGGTCCTTCGAAGCGCCTGGAACGGCGATGGTGAGGGAGTTCAGAGCAACGACAGGCATCGGCGTCCAAACAGCCGCCGCATAGCAAAGCGCCAGCCCGGCCGCCTTCGCCCATCCTGTCGGTCTACTCTTCACCCGCGCCCCCCGGCCGACCTTTCAGTTCAGCCCCATTCCTCGCAGCATTCTTCAGCGAGTTCCAGCGCCCCCGCAGGTCGTCGGGCGTGTTTTGGCGCAAGATCAGCGAAAACGTGAACTCAGTCGCGGTTCAGAGCCGAGGACCACTCCTCCAGAAACCCCCGACGCTTGATCGCGTCGAGGAAAACCAGAAGACCGGGGTCGAGCCGCATGGGCCTCAGATGCGGCCCGCTGGCAAGGGCGGCTTCGTCGATAGGCGGCAGTCCCGCTTTATCGCGAAGCAGCCCGCGACCCTCGGACCCCAGCAGAAAGTCCAGAAATGCACCGCCCAGTAATGGATTGCCTGCATTCTCCGGCACGAGCCCGGTCCTCAGCAATGTTAACGTGTGATCCTCCAGCTCAATCACCGTCGCATCCGCATCCCCGGCCAATCGTGGTCCGGCATAGGAGCCGAGCACATTGTAGGCCAGCACCAGTCGTCCCTGTTTCAAGTCGGTAATCATCTCGTTCGATGAGGTGTAAAGCCGTGGCGCCAGCCCGCCCATCACCTCCGCCAGCCGCCAGAAACTGTCCGATTGCCGGGCGTCCTGAGTTGCGAACAGATATCCAGCGCCGGAAAGCTCCGGGTCATAGGTACCGATACGTCCTTCGAACATCTCCGGATGGTCCCGCAGCATCTCGATCAAGTCGCGGCGGGTCTGAGGCAGGCTGAGGCCTTCGAGACCGCGCCGCGAGGTGATCAGCACGACGTTTTCCTGAGCAAATGCAAAAAGCCGGTCCTGCCAACGGGCCCAATCAGGCAGGGCTGCGGTCGGGCCGGACCGCCAGGCGGAGGCAAAGCCGTCATTGGCCAGTTTCATCTGCAGGTCCATCGCCGACGAGATCACCAGATCGAATTTCGCTCCTTCATCGTTGATGGCGGCAAAGACCTCTTGCGAATTGGCGACGGTGTAATGGATCGTGACATCCGGATTGCGGGATTGGAATGCCTCGATCAGAGGACGCATAACGGCAGTGTCGGTGGTCGACAGGATCGTCAGCTCCCGTGCCTCAGCACCCGTGGCGGGAAAGGTGACCTCCTCTTCCACGGTGAATCCGACAGCAACCCGTGTCAGCCCGAGGATCAGGCCGAGGGCAAGTAGAGCCGCGCGCATGTGCCGCCTCCTTCCCGTTCCGTGAGTTCGAACCGCCCGCCATGAGCGGCGGCGACCTCGGCGACGATGGTCAGGCCAAGGCCCGAGCCGATCACGTCGCCCGCATTCTCTCCCCTTGCAAACCGCTTGGTCAGGCGGGTCTGCTCCTGCCCCGACAGGCCTCGTCCCCGGTCGGCCACCTCTATCCGTGCGGAAGCGCCGTTGACCAGCGTCAGTTCAACGGTGGAGTCCGGAGGCGAATATTTGATCGCATTGTCGATGAGGTTCCGCAAAGCCGCCTCGATCAGCGCGCGGTCGCCCTGAACGGTGACGGGTTCCGTTTCCACCGCGATGGTCAGGTCCTTGAGATCGGCCGTCGGGCAAAATGCCTCGGCCTGTGCGATGACCAATTTCGAAAGGTCCACCGGCTCATCTGCGAGCCGGTCGGACCGCGCCACAACAGTCGCATGGTCCAGCAGCTGACCGGCCGAGCGGCTGCTTTCCTCAACGGCCCGGATCACTGCCCGCAGGGTTTCGCGCATCTCCTCGGATTTGCTTTGGCGCATGGCGATCTCGGCCCGCGCCCGAACTGTCGCCAAGGGCGTGCGGATATGGTGGGCGGCCTCGGCGATAAAGGTTTCGGTACGCGAAATCGCGCCACGCAACCTGGCAATAAAACCGTTCAGCGCCGTGATCAGCGGCTTCAGTTCGACCGGTGTCGGGTGATCCACCGCCCGCAAATCCTGCGGTCCGCGTCGCCCGACCGCATCGGCAAGCCGGTTGATCGGGCGGATGACGCCACCGGCGGTCAGAAGCGACAGGGCCGCGGCAAGGGCGAACGAGCCAAGACCGACCACTGCCGCGCGCTGGGCGACGCGCTGGGCGATGGCCTCCTGACCCTGCCTGGTCTGCGCGACCATCACCAGAACCGGTACAGGTTTGCGCGCCACCAACACCATGCGGGCCACGGCGGCAATGCGGACCTCGGTGTCGCGATAGGCGGAGGTGTAAAAGACCGGCGTCACGGCCGCTCCGGCCTCGGGCGGCGGGGGCAGATCGGCGTATCCGGTCAGCGTTTCCTGCCCGGCGTCGATCCGGTAAAAGACCCGGTCGGCACTGATCGAGCCGAGGATGGAAAACGCTTCATAGGGCAGATCGACGCTGACGCCCTCGTCCCCGCCCTGAAGACTTTCGGCAATGGCAAGTGTCGCCGCCCCCAATACGCCATCCTGCGTCGCCTCGGCCGCCTGATCGGCAACTGTGCGGACAGTGAAATAGAGCACGATGGCCAGAACCGCCGCGATGCCGAGAAGCATCAGCACCAGCCGAAGCCGGAGCGATATCGGCCTGCGGATCATTCCGCCGTCAACCTGTAGCCGATGCCCCGCACCGTCTCGATCTTTGCTCCGGAGCCTTCCAGCTTCTTGCGCAACCGCGCCACATAGACCTCGATTGCATTGTCGGTGACGCTTTCGGCATAGGAAAAGAGGCGGTCGCAGATTTGCGCCTTGGAAAAGATGCGTTCGGGCGCGGCGAGCAGAATCTCCAGAAGGCGCAATTCGCGATTCCGCAATTCGCGCATCTCACCCCCAATGGAAACGCTGGCGTTCAGCGGGTTGAAGGTCATGCCCGCGAAATGCTGAACCGTTTGCAGGGCGCTGCCGCGCCGCCGCAATACGGCACGGCAACGCGCCTCCAGCTCGGCAAAGTCAAAAGGCTTCGTGACATAATCGTCTGCGCCAAGGTCCAGCACATCAACGCGGTCCGACACCTCAGCCCGCGCGGTCATAACAATGATCGGCGTATCGCGGCCGCTTCGGCGTTCCTGCCTGAGAAAGTCGCGCCCGTCGCCATCGGGCAGCGAAATGTCCAAAAGGATCAAATCGTATTGCGCAGCCCCAAGGCAATCCTCCGCATCGGCGAGAGATCCGGCAGGATCGACGGCATGGCCATCCAGCCGCAGCCGTTCGGCCACCGATTGAGCCAGATCGGGATTGTCCTCAACCAATAGGAATCGCACACCACTTACTCCGCATGACAGGTTCCTGTCAGCTTCCCGGCGAATCGTGGGTTTTGCAAGGGGATGGGTGCAGCGGCTTTCGCACGCCTGCCCGGCAGAAAAACGTCTGGGAGGACAGAATGAAATTCACGACCTTGAAGGCGCTGGGCACCAGCGCCGCGATCAGCCTTTTGGCGGCCTCTTCGGTCTGGGCGGCGGAATGCATTGCGCCAGCCAATCCCGGCGGCGGCTGGGACTTCACCTGCCGCCAGATCGGCAAGATCCTTTACGATATCGGTCAGGTCGACGCGCCGGTCCAGGTCACCAACATGGCTGGTGCCGGGGGTGGCCTTGCCTATTCCACAGTTGTGGCTGAGCGGAACACCGACCCGGAACTGATCGTTGCAGCCTCCTCGGCCACTACGACGCGCCTCGCGCAGAAGGCCTATGGCGACGCGACCGCAGATCAAGTCCGTTTCGTCGGCGCTATCGGCGCTGATCCCGGCGTGATCGTCGTGGCTGCCGACAGCCCATTCCAGAATCTCAGCGACATGGTCGAGGCGATCAAGGCTGACCCGGCATCCGTCGCCTTCGCGGGCGGGTCTGCAGCAGGTGGTTTTGACCATATGAAGCCCCTGCAGGTCCTGAAAGCTGCAGGCTTCGACGACATCACCTCGGTCAAATATATCGGCGTCGATGGCGGTGCGGATGCGATCACCCAGACTGTGGGTGGCTTCACCCAGGCGATGACCGGCGACATGTCAGAAATCGTGGGCTTCATCAAGTCGGGCGAAGTGCGCGCGCTGGCCGTCCTGACCGAAGAGCGTGTGCCGGGCTTCGAGGATATCCCGACCGCCAAGGAACAGGGATTTGACGTTGTCGCGGTGAACTGGCGTGGCCTCTATGTGCCGGGCGGTATTTCGGACGAAGACTTCCAGAAATGGGCCGACCGTCTGCAGGCCGTGGCCGACAGTGCCGAGTGGAAGCAGGCGATGACCGATAACGGCCTTGCCCCCTTCACCAAGGTTGGCGGTGACTTCCAGTCCTGGATCGACGGCGTTGTCGCCCAGACCGAAGAACTCAGCCGCGAAATCGGTGTGATCCAGTGATCCGTACCGACCGCGTCTTCGGGCTGGTCGTGATTCTTGTGGCGCTCACGTATATCGTGAGCGCCTACAACCTGCCGCCCGGCAACCTCTTTGACAAGCTGGGGCCCAAGGCCTTTCCGACCATCATCGGCGTCGGCATGATCATCTCGGCCGCCGTCCTGGTGCTGCGCCCGGATGAAGAGCCTGAATGGCCCGCCCGTCCGACCCTGATGGCACTGGGCTTCGCGACGGTGGTGCTTGTCGCCTATGCCTATGCGCTGAAACCGATGGGCTTTCTGGTGCCTACGGCCATCGCCGCCGGGGTGCTTTCTTATCAAATCACGCCGCACCGACGAAACGCCGTTCTGGTCGGAATCGGCCTCTCGATCGGGCTTTTCGTGATCTTCAAATACGCGCTTGGCCTTTCGCTCTTCGCTTTCCCCCGGTCGCTTACGGGCTGACAGGAGCCTTTCATGGATATCTTCGCCAATCTCGCGCTCGGGTTTTCCGTCGCGCTGTCGCCCTGGACGCTGACGCTTGCCGTGATCGGCTGCTTTCTGGGCACCATCATCGGCGCGCTGCCGGGGCTCGGACCCTCGAACGGGGTCGCGATCCTCATTCCGATCACCTTTACGCTTGGGCTTGATGCCACGGCGGCGCTCGTCCTGCTGACTTCGGTCTATTACGGCGCGATGTATGGTGGGCGGATTTCCTCGATCCTTCTGAACATCCCCGGCGATGAACCGGCGATGATGACAACGCTTGACGGCTACCCGATGGCTAAACAGGGCCGCGCGGGCGAGGCGCTTGTAATCTCAGGCGTTGCTTCCTTCGTCGGCGCCCTTCTTGCCACCATCGCGCTGGCACTGGTTGCACCCTACCTTGCGCGCATCGCCTACAAGTTTGGCCCGGCCGAGTACTTCGCGCTCTATGTTCTGGCCTTCGCTACGCTCGGCGGCATGGCCTCCCGCAATCAGGCCAAAGCGGGGCTGGCCGCGCTGATCGGCCTTGCCATCGCGACCATCGGGCTCGACAATAATGCCGGTTTCGACCGCTTCACCGGTGGCAACCTGCATCTGAGCGACGGGGTCGATTTCCTTGTCGCGATTGTCGGCCTGTTCGCCGTGGCCGAAGTGTTCTTCTTTATCGAAACCCACGGCCGCGACAGCGCGGTCGGGGTGAAGCTGGAACGCGTCATCGTGCCCTGGGCCGAGATGTGGTCCACACGCTGGACCATGCTGCGCTCTTCCGCCGTGGGTTTCATCGCGGGGGTTCTGCCCGGCGCCGGTGCCTCGCTTGGCTCCTTCCTGACCTACATGATGGAAAAGGGTATCGCGGGTGAAAAGGGCGGGTTCGGAACCGGTGTCGCCAAGGGTGTTGCTGCGCCTGAGGCCGGAAACAACGCCGCGGCCGGCGGTGCGCTGGTGCCGATGCTGACGCTCGGCGTGCCGGGATCTGGCACGACGGCGGTTCTGCTTGCGGTCTTGATGACGCTCAACATCACCCCCGGTCCGACGCTTTTCGCCGACCGGCCAGAGGTGGTCTGGGGTCTGATCGCGTCGCTCCTGATCGCGAACTTTGTCCTCCTCCTGATGAACGTGCCGCTGGTCCGGGTCTTCGTGAAGGTCCTGATGGTGCCGCCCGCCGTGCTTCTGCCCGGGGTCACGATGATCTCTTTCGTCGGCATCTACTCGCTGTCGGGCAGCTATTTTGACCTCGTCTTGATGATCCTCTTCGGGGTCATGGGCTACGCTTTCCGCAAGATGGATATCCCGACCGTGCCGGTGATCCTCGGCATCCTTCTGGGCTATCAGATGGAAAACAACCTGCGCCATGCGATGACGCTGTCGGGCGGTGAATGGACCTATCTCTTCTCCTCGCCCATTGCTGTCGGCCTCTGGATCTTTGCCGCCGCAGGCTTCATCGCGCCGATCTTCCTGCGCGGTATGCTGCGGAGGCCGCAGGTGGCCGAGGCTGACAAGGTCACCGACTGATGGCCCGGACCCGCGTCCTGATCCCGACCGGGGCGCTGGGCCTTGCCTATGACCGCGACGCGCTGGCGCGCGGGGTGGCTGCCCGGCCGGATATCATCGCCGTCGATGGCGGATCGACCGACAGCGGCCCCGCCTATCTCGGGCGGGGCGTTTCCAAGTACTCGCGCGCCACGACCAAGGCCGAATGGCGCGACCTGATGCTGGCGCGGGAACAGGCAGGCGTGCCGCTGGTGATCGGCACCGCAGGCACCTGCGGAGCGGATGCGACGGTCGACTGGTTCTATGACATTACCTGCGAACTGGCGCAGGAACTGGGCCAAAAACTGACCGTAACCAGACTCTATTCCAGCCAAAATCCGCCTGAAACCGCAGAGGCGTTCACCGCAGGCCAGATCACCGCTCTGCCCGCCGCGCCAGAGATCGACGCGGACCTGATCCAATCTTGCTCCAATATCGTGGCCCTTGCCGGGGCCGAACAGATCGCCGCCGCGCTGAAGACCGGCGCCGATATCGCCATCGCGGGCCGCACCACTGACACCGCCATTATCGCCGCCCTGCCAATCCTGCGCGGCGCCAATCCGGGCGGTGCCTGGCACGGCGCCAAGATTGGCGAATGCGGCGCACTGGCGACGACGAACCCGGCCTCGGGCGTGATCCAGATCGATTTCGATGAGACGGGGTTCACGATGGAACCCCTCACCCCCTCCGCCCGTGCCACGCCCTACACCGTTTCCGCCCACATGCTCTATGAAAACACTGACCCGTTCCTGCTGCACGAACCGGGCGGGGTGCTTGATGTGGCCGCCGCCACATACACCGCGCTTGATGACCGGCGCGTCCGGGTCGAGGGCTCGGTCTGGCGGCCCGGCACCTACACGGTGAAACTCGAAGGCGCGCGCATTGCGGGTTACCAGTCGGTCAGCCTGACCCTCCTGCGTGACCGCAGTTATGTTGCCAATGCGCGCGGCTGGGTGGCAGAGGTCGCGGCGCGGGCGCGGGGTGAAGCCGCCGACCGGATGGGACTGGCCGAGGATCAGTTCGACATCGAACTGCGCCTCATCGGCCTCGATGCCACGCTTGGCCCTCTCGAAAAGTCGGGCCCTCTGCCGTCAGAGGTCGGCGTCCTCGCCATAGCCACCGCGCCGACCGAAGCGCAGGCAGCCGAGATCGGCAAGATCCTGAACCCTTACCTCCTTCACCATGCGCTAACTGAAGACGAACCGATGCCGACCTTCGCCTTCCCGTTCTCTCCCGCCGAAATGCCACGCGGTGCGCTCTACGAATTCTGCCTGCATCATGTGTTGACCCTCGACGACCCGATGTCGGCCTTCCGCCTTGTCACGAATGAGGTCGGTGATGATTGAGCTTGGCCAGATCGCGCAGAAGGTACGCTCTAAGAACGCCGGACCCTTCTGGCTGACAATCGACATTTTCTGCCGGAACAGAGTCGATTTTGAACGAATCTCCTCTGCGCTGGACACCGAAATGGTCGCGGCCCTCTTCCGCATCGATCCTGCGCAGGTCAAACGTTTCGATATCGCCGACCTTAACGTAGTAAAATTCTCGCTGCCCCGCCCGGCCATACAGGGCACGCGCTCTGACCGC
The DNA here is from genome assembly GCF_029961185.1 of Albidovulum aestuarii. Lineage (GTDB taxonomy): Bacteria > Pseudomonadota > Alphaproteobacteria > Rhodobacterales > Rhodobacteraceae > Albidovulum > Albidovulum aestuarii. The sequence continues at coordinate 87,823 of NZ_JASBQQ010000007.1, forward strand.
GACATGCACGGCGCGGCTTGGGCTGTGCTGTTGGAGGAAATGGAGATCGCCTGATCCCACTTTCTGTCGGGAAATACTCCGCAGGGGGTCCGGGGGACGCGAAGTCCCCCGGCGTCTGCCCTGAAATCAGACGCCGAATATCCGGGCGCGATGCTCGGCCAGATAGATGCGCAGCCATGGGGTAAACCGCGCGGGCTCCGCCACAACCTCCGAAATCAGATCCGACAGCGTCACCCAGCGCACGTCCATCACCTCATCGGGGTTCGGGACAACCGATAGCCCCCCGGGTGCGTAAGCGGTGAAGATATCCACCACTTCATGCTCGATCATGCCGCCGCCTACATCAGCGCGGTATTCGACCTGATCGGCGAAGACGGGATCGACATTTGTAATGCCAAGCTCCTCGGCCAGACGCCGCCGGGCGCAATCCTCGGCCGTTTCATCCCAATGGGGGTGGGTGCAGCAAGTATTCGCCCAAAGGCCGGGTGTATGATATTTGCCCATGGCCCGGCGTTGGATCAGCACCCTGTCGCCATCCATAAGAAAGACCGACACCGCCTTGTGGCGCAGGCCCTCGAGATGCGCGCCGATCTTGTCGAAGGGCGCAAGACGCCCCTCGACCCAGGCAGGGATCAGATCGGCCGACGCTGTCACGAAACCTGTTCGGCCGGCTTCTGCTCGGCTGCCCGACGGGCAAGCTCCTGCCGGTAAAGCGCCAGGAAATCGACCGTATCGATGTTCAGCGGCGCGAAACCGCCGTCACGGGTCACATCCGAGATGATGCGCCGCACGAATGGAAACACCATGCGCGGGCATTCGATCAGCAGGAATGGATGCAGCTGTTCTTCCGGTACGCCTTCGACATGGAAGATCGCGCCATAGTCCAGCTCCAGGAGAAAGAGCGGCGACTTGTCGGCCTTGTTGGCCGAGGTCACCTTGAACTTCGAGATGACCTCGTACTGGTGCTCAACGCCACGTTTGCGGGCATCGAGGCTGACCTGAACCTGGATATCGGGCTGGATATCGGCGCTGGAGACGCCTTTCTGCGCCACGATATTCTCGAATGACATATCGCGGATGAACTGCCCCAGCACGTTCATCTTCACCTGCGGCGCCTGCGCTGCCTGCGGCTGCTCCGGTGCAGCCCCGTTGCCGTTCTCGGCCATCTGGTCTCTCCCAAGGAAATCAAGTCGGCGCGGGTGTAGCACCTTGCAGGGACAGGCTCAATGCCGGGTCCAACCCGAAGGCGGGCGCGGGTCGTTGTCGGGATCGATTTCCACGAAATCTCCGTCTATGACATCCGGTCGGTGCTGCTCCCGCCGGGGCGGCATACCACCGACGTTAAAGCGCTCGACCCTTACGCGGCTCGCGAGATAGCGCAGGACCGATGACCGAACTGCCGGAACCAGCAGCAGAAGGCCGACCGTATCGGTAAAGAACCCGGGCGTCAGCAAAAGCGCCCCGGCAAAGAGGATCAGTGCACCATGGGCGATCGGTTCGGTCGGATCCCGCAACTCCTGCAATGACCCGCGCAACTGCGCAAGCGCCAGCGCGCCCTGCATCCGGACCAGCAGACTGCCCGCTACCGCAGTGGCCAGGACGATGGCGAGCGTCCACCACAGACCGATAAAACCTCCGACCTGAATGAAGAGCGCAATTTCGATCATCGGTACCGCGATGAACGCGATCAGAAGCCACATGGCGTGTCCTTTTCCTTTTCTGGCGCAGAGTGGACTTGACCCAACCCGTGACTTACATAAGTGGAGAACAACAAAGTTACCAACCCTGCCGTGAAAGCGCCTCGGCAAGAAAGGTCCGGCCGATGAATAACAATGTGATTTCTCTCCTGGTTCTGGCCGGGATCGCGATCTTCCTCATTCTCCGGCTGAAAAGCGTTCTCGGTACGCGCGAGGGGTTTGAAAAGCCACCCCTTCCAGCACCACAAACGGCCACCCGCAAGGGCAAGTTCGAGGTGATCGAGGGTGGTGTGGACCGCGATATTGCCGACCATGTGCCGGAAGACAGCGATGCTGCACGGGCGCTTGCCGCGATGAAGCAGGCAGAACCCAGCTTTTCCGTGTCAGAATTCCTGTCCGGCGCGCGCGGCGCTTACGAGATGATCCTGATGGCCTTTGAAAAGGGCGATCTGGGTAGCGTGAAACCCTTCATGTCGTCAGATGTTTACGAGACCCTTGAAGAGGTGGTCGAAGCCCGCAACGCGCGTGGCCTGACGGTTACGGCGGAATTCATGGGCATCCGCGAAGTCAGTCTTCAGGGTGCCGAGTTTGACCGGTCCTCTACGGAGGGTGAGGTCACCGTGCGCTTTGCGAGTGAGCTGATTTCCGCCGCGCGAGATGCCGCCGGTGAGGTCGTAGAGGGTAATCCGAACGAAGTGCGTCGCCAACGTGACGTCTGGACGTTTGCCCGCAAGATGGGGTCGAACGATCCCAACTGGCAGCTTGTCGCCACCGGCGAGTAATGCCGGCGGCGCGTCTTCTTGATTTCGGCGATCTTGCCGGTTGGGCCGCGGACGATCACGTCGCGGCCCTTTCTGCATACAGGGCGACCGTCGAATTGCTTGGACCGGATTGGCCCCGCCCTGACCGGGCACAGGCACGAAGTTTCTTTGAAGAGCATTTTGTTCCAATCGAAACCGGTGCGCCACCCGGTCTGATAACTGGTTACTACGAACCTGAAGTCGAAGGCAGCGGGATACTTACGCTGGGTTATGAGCATCCACTCTATGCTCCCCCACGCGATCTGCCCGCTGATCGCCCGTGGTTCAGTCGGGCGGAAATCGAGGATGGCAACCTTTTGACGGGAAACGAGCTTGTCTGGCTTGCCGACCCGGTCGAAGCATTCTTTGCGCAGGTCCAAGGCTCGGTCCGAGTGCGATTGGACGATGGCAGCATCCGGCGATACGGATATGTCGCCAAGAACGGTCACGAATACCGCTCCATCGGCAAGGAACTGACCCGGCGGGGCGTCGGTGAACCAGCCGGGATCACCGCAGACGGAATCCGCGGCTGGTGCCGGGCCAATCCCGAGGCCGTGCCAGATCTGCTGCGTCACAATCCTTCCTTTGTCTTCTTCCGGCATCTTGACCTTGATGCTGACACCGGCCCGATCGGGACAGCTGGCTGTCCAGTCACGCCGATGCGCAGCGTTGCGGTCGATCCCGATGTGATCCCGCTTGGCGCACCTGTCTGGGTCGAGGGCGGGCCGCTTGCAACCCTGATGATCGCGCAGGATACGGGCAGCGCTATCAAGGGCGCGCAGCGAGGCGACGTCTTTTGCGGGACGGGGAAGGATGCCGGGCACCGTGCGGGCGATATGCGGATTTCAGGCAGGTTAGTGACGCTTTTTCCGCGTAGTCTTGCCGAACGGATCGCGAAATGACGCGCCGCCGCCGTCCGCTCAGCCCAGAGGAAAAGGAACTTTGGGGCCGCGTCGCCGCATCGGCGCGGCCGATGCGTTCGATCCCAGTCAAACCGACCGAGGCAGCATCCAAGGCCCCACCTAAAAAGCCGCGTCCCACTCCAGCGGACTTTGATATTGGCGAGACCGCAAGGCCGCTGACGGCGGCGCATGACCTTGTTCCCGCACTGGAGGAGCGGCTTGCCGCCCAGCCCTTGCGCATGGACAGGCGCACTCATCAGCAGATGTTGCGCGGCAAGGTAAAGCCTGAGGCGCGGATCGACCTGCACGGCATGACAGTGGCCGAGGCGCATCCTGAGCTGATCCGGTTCATCCTGAACGCTCAGGGTTCGGGTAAGCGGATGGTCTTGGTGATCACCGGCAAGGGCAAGGTAAAGGACGATCATGGGCCGATTCCGCAGCGGATGGGCGTATTGCGCCACCAATTGCCCAACTGGCTAAGCCAGCCGCCCCTTGGCGCCGTGGTCCTGCAGGTGGCACCGGCCCATCTGAAACACGGTGGCGGCGGCGCGTTCTATGTCTATCTTAGGCGCGGCTAGGGCTGTGCGCCCGAGATCGCGGTGACTGGCAGCAAGATGATCTGTGTCGCGTTTTGCACGGTCAACACCGCACCCGGCAACAGACCTGGTCGACCGGTGCGGTCGGTCGCCAATGCAGTATCGACATCGGCGATCCGGCTTAGGATTGCCAGAAGCGCCGGCGAGTTGCCGGGATTGAAGTGTCCGCCGCCTTCGGAAAACGCTGTTGTGTCCAGGAGCGTGACATCGAGGTCGGCCACTTCGCTGACATCGGTGACATTCCCCAGCCGGTCCTGCTGACCCGTCAGTCGCGCGGATAGCGCCAGCGCCCGATCCTTCTTCGAGGTGAAGATCAGGAAGGGCTGTGGCAGCCCTCCCATCCGGGTCGCCTGTGCGCGAAACACTTCGACATCTATGTCAGGTGATACAAGAACCACGCCCTCAATCCGTTTGCGGACTTTTTCATTGCCGCCGATGGCAATCTGTCGAAGCGTTTCCATCGTCAGGGCGGAGCCCATCGAATGGGCGACGATCAGTACGCGTTCCGCCCCCGCCGCCACGACCTCGTTCAGCAGATCCTCCAACCCGTCACGCGCGAATAGCGCGCTGTCGCGGTCGTAGGCATAGCCAAGCGGATGGGCGCGGGAGGGCCAGGAATAGTTGACGAGAACTCCGCCGAGATCGAGATCATGTCCAAGCTGAGCCAGCCGATATGCGCCTTCGGCAAAGGTGTTGTTGAAACCGTGCACAAAGAGCGTCACCTCACGCTCACCACGCCGCTCCTGCTTTAAAGTGCGCGCAAGATCGGTGCGGAAATCCGTATTGTCGGCGTACTTTTGAAAATTGGTCGCAAGGAAGTCTATCTTCGGGTCGGGCGCGGCCCGCTCCGGCGTCCAGTGGATCTGGCCGGCCGTCCGGTCCGGTGGTATTGCCACATCGAGCCGGACGAAGCGCGTGGTGCCGCTGCGCCCGCGGTCGAACTCCGCGCCGGTTTCTGGGTTTGGTCCCCGCGTCGTGCCGACAAAAACAGTCTCTATTTCACCGGTTTTTGCGGCATCGGGCACCAGAATGACCCGCCCACGCGTTTCGCAGGCTGCCAGCGTCAGGACGATCAGAAATCCGGTGAGTATCCGCGACATGCCAAGCCCCTGCCTCTTGCCTTCGCAATACAGCACGGGGGTCGGCCGTACCAGAGGATCAGAGGACGTACCGGCTGAGATCGGTCGAACGGGACAGATCGCCGAGGTTCTTTTCAACGAAAGCGCCATCGACGATCACGGCTTCACCCGCCCGGTCGGGCGCGGTGAAGCTAAGCTCCTCAAACACCCTCTCCATCACCGTGTACAGCCGCCGGGCCCCAATATTCTCAACGCTGCGATTGACTTCGGCGGCGATATGGGCGAGCGCGGCAATGCCGTCCTCGGTGAAGGAAACATTGACCTCTTCCGTGCCCATCAGCGCGGTGTATTGCAGCGTCAGCGCATTGTCCGTCTCGGTCAGGATGCGGACGAAATCCTCTTCGGTCAGCGCGCGCAACTCCACCCGGATCGGCAGACGGCCCTGCAATTCGGGCAAAAGGTCCGACGGTTTGGCGATGTGGAACGCGCCCGAGGCGATGAAGAGGATGTGGTCGGTCTTCACCGCCCCATATTTCGTCGAAACCGTGGTGCCCTCGATCAGCGGCAGCAGGTCGCGTTGAACGCCTTCGCGGCTGACATCGGCGCCGCGCGTCTCAGCCCGTGCGCAAACCTTGTCGATCTCATCGAGAAAGACGATGCCATTTTCCTGCACCGAATCCAGCGCCGCAGCTTTGACCGCCTCGTCATCCAGCAGCTTGTCGGCCTCTTCCGAAATCAGCGCGTCATAACTTTCGGCGACCGTCATCTTCTTGCGGACCTTGCGCCCGCCAAAGGCTTTGCCGAATATCTCGCCGAGATTCATCATCCCCATGCCCTGTTGTCCCGGCAGGTCCATCATCGGCATCTGCGGCGCGGCTTCGGCCACTTCCAGCTCGATGACCGTATTGTCGAGTTCGCCCTTCTTCAGACGGGTCCGGAACATCTCGCGGGTCTGCTCGCGGGCGTCAGTGCCGGCGATGGCCTCGATCACGCGATCCTCGGCTGCCTGATGGGCGCGCGCCTTGACCTCTTCCCGCATCCGTTCGCGGGTCTCGATCATCGCCGTGTCCATCAGGTCGCGGATGATCTGTTCGACATCGCGGCCGACATAGCCAACCTCGGTGAATTTCGTGGCCTCGACTTTCAGGAACGGCGCCTTGGCCAGCTTCGCCAGGCGCCGCGATATCTCGGTCTTGCCGACCCCCGTGGGGCCGATCATCAGGATGTTCTTTGGATAGACCTCTTCGCGCAGGTCATCCGGCAGTTGCTTCCTGCGCCAACGGTTGCGCAGGGCCACGGCGACGGCGCGCTTGGCGTCCTTCTGGCCGATGATGAACCGGTCAAGCTCGGATACGATTTCGCGGGGGGTCAGATTGGTCATTTGCTCTCCGAATAGGGCGGAAGCCGGTCCTTGCCGGGGAAGTTTGGCAAAGCGCGCATGAGGCCTGCGCGCATCTGCACCCACCAGGTGCCAAGGACGGTGAAAAACGTGCCGAGGATGATCAGGATCTTGGCCCAGTCCATCGCCCCAGCATAGCCGTCGCCGGTAACGGCCCAGTAGATCACCGCGCCGATATAGGCGATACCGGCGGTCAGCATCGACCGGCGGTCGATGATCAAAGCGATCAGGGCGAAGATCATAAGGGCCACGGTCGTCGGCAGGATCGCCGCAGAACCACCCCCGCCGTAAAGGTTGCCCGCGATGGAATTCACAAGCGCGGCCCCGGCCAGAAGGTGCAGCCAGAAGGCGGTTGCCGAATGCCGCCCGATCCGGTGCGGGTCCTGCATGTCGAACCACATCGCCCCGGCAAAGGCGCCGATGCCGAAGACGAGGGATGCCAGCGTCAGATTGGCGCGTGGCGCGAAACTGCGGGCCCAGCTGTCGATATCGTCGATTGTGCCGCCCGGATTGTAGCGGGTGAACAGCGCATAGGTCGCCAGAAGCGCGAAGATGCCGAAGACGAACATCGAAAACGGCAGCCGGAACTGTTTGAACCAGACCAGAACCGCCCCCGCCGTCAGCGCGGCTGAGAGGAAAGCGATGCCCTTCAGCCCCATATCCATCTGGCTGATTACGGTGAAGAACGAGACGTAAAGCCCAGTAGCATAGGCGCTGACCAGCACCATGGACGGCAGGTTCATCCGCCGTTTCAGCGTGAAATAGCCCGCGAGCGCCCATGCCGTGATGGCAATGATCGCGGGGATCAGGATCAGGATGAACACGCCGCCGAGAACGCCCAGAAGGATCGCGAGACCCGCCAAAAGGATCGCAAGACCGGTGGCGATGAAGATCTCGGCAAAGCCCCGGAAGAACTCAAAGGGCTCATCCTCGGCCGGAAGGGTGGCGCGTTTACCTGCCCGGCCATGCACCAGCGCGGTCAGCCCGGCCGCCTGCGCCTCGGTCACAAGACCAGCAGCGACCGCAGCGCGTAGGTCGGCCGGGCCGAAGGTCTTGGCCTCATCAACCACGGACCGTCTCCACCGTCAGGTTGCCGTTGGTGTAGACGCAGATATCGGCGGCGATGGCCATGGCCTTGCGGGCGACATCCTCGGCGGACAGATCAGTTTCCATCAGCCCCCGCGCGGCGGCGAGCGCGAAATTTCCGCCCGAACCAATGGCGGCGACGTCATGTTCGGGTTCCAGCACGTCACCCGCGCCGGTCACGACCAGCAGTGTGGTGCCATCGGTGACGATCAGCATCGCCTCCAGCTTTTGCAGGTATTTGTCGGTCCGCCAGTCCTTGGCAAGCTCCACGCAGGCGCGGGTCAGTTGGCCAGGCGCGGCTTCCAGCTTTTTCTCCAGCCGTTCCAGCAATGTAAAGGCATCCGCTGTCGATCCGGCAAAGCCGCAGACCACGTCACGCCCGCCGGGCGAAAGCCGCCGCACCTTGCGGGCAGTGCCCTTGATCACGGTTTGGCCAAGGCTGACCTGCCCGTCGCCCGCCACCACGACCTCACCGCCACGCCGCACGCCGATGATCGTCGTGCCGTGCCAGCCGGGGAAACTGTCGTCTGCCATGGAAACCTCCAACTCGTCGCGACCCGAGATATGGCGGCATTCGCTGCCGCGCAACCCAGTCCGCGTGCTTTCACTTGCAGGCCGCGCACCTGCGCCTATCCTAAGTACTGGCCGGATCAGGAGAAAGAACATGAAAGTTGACGGCAAAGCCTATCGCACGATCTGGCCCGATTCCGACGGAGAATCGGTCATCATCCTCGACCAGACGCTCTTTCCGCACCGGTTTGAGACGGCGCGGCTGACGGTGGTCGAGGATGCGGCCCGTGCGATTTCCGATATGCTCGTGCGCGGCGCGCCACTCATCGGCGCCACTGCGGCCTATGGGATGGTACTGGCGATGCGGTCCGATGCCTCCGATGCGGCGCTTCGTGCGGCCTATGAGCAACTGCACGCCACCCGCCCCACCGCGATCAACCTGCGCTGGGCGCTTGACCGTATGGAGGCGGTTTTGCGCCCGCTGCCGCATGGCGACCGCGCCGGGGCGGCGTGGGAGGAGGCCGCGCGGGTCTGCGATGAGGATGTCGGGATCAACTCGGCCATCGGTGATAACGGCCTTGCGATCATCCGCGATGTCGCCGCGAAGAAGGGTGGCTCACCGGTCAACATCCTCACCCATTGCAATGCTGGCTGGCTGGCGACCGTCGATTGGGGCACCGCCACCGCGCCGATCTACAAGGCGCATGATGCCGGTATCCCGGTCCATGTCTGGGTCGATGAAACCCGCCCCCGCAATCAGGGCGCATTTCTGACCGCCTGGGAACTGGGCCGTCACGGCGTGCCGCACACGGTTATCGTCGACAATGCGGGCGGGCATCTGATGCAGCACGGGCAGGTCGATATGGTGATCACCGGGACCGACCGGACCACCGCGCGGGGCGATGTCTGCAACAAGATCGGCACCTATCTGAAGGCTTTGGCGGCGCAGGATAACGGCGTGCCGTTCTATGTGGCGCTGCCCACACCCACCATCGACCACCGGGTGTCGGACGGCGTCGCCGAGATCCCGATCGAGGACCGTTCGGGCGATGAGGTCCGCTTCATATCGGGCCGTTCGGGGGGTGGGATCACGCAGGTCGATCTGCTGCCCCCCGCCTCTGCTGTCGCCAATCCGAGCTTCGACGTGACGCCCGCCCGGCTGGTCACGGCGCTGATCACCGAGAAAGGCGTGATCCCGGCGACGGAGGGGGCGATTGCCGGTTTGAGGTGACGGTCCTTTAAAAGTAAGGTGGGTTTAAACCCACCGTACGAAAGAAAAAGAGCGCCCGAAGGCGCCCTCTCCTACTTGCGGTTGTCCAGTTCAGATCGCCGATTCAATCCAGCTTTGCAGCGCGGCCTTGGGCGCGGCGCCGACCTTGTTCGACACGATCTGCCCGTCCTTGAACATGAACAGCGCCGGGATGCCGCGCACGCCCATCTGGGCGGGCGAATCGGGGTTTTCGTCCACGTTCACCTTCACGATCTTGACCTTGCCTTCATAGGCCTCGGACAGTTCCTCCAGAGCTGGGCCGATCTGCTTGCAGGGGCCGCACCATTCGGCCCAGAAATCTACGACGACGGGGATAGCGGACTGACGGACTTCGGTGTCAAAGGTGGCGTCGGTGACGGCGACGGTGGCCATGGTGGTTCTCCAATTCGGGAATGCGTTGGGCAGAAGGTAGGCCCGGCTATGGGGCGCGTCAAGGGATGGTGGTCCGGGCAAGGGCTCCCCTCACGATATCGGGATCGAGCGACATGAGTTGGCCCGTTCGTGTCCAAAGGATCGCGGTTTCTATCCGTCGGTCCGGATAAATCTCGGCCAGCATCGCGGCATAGGCCCCCATCTGACGCAGGATGCCTTCCGGTACATCCTGCGGACCATCCGGCACGATAGCGTTGGATTTGTAGTCAATGGCCAGCACCATGTCCGGCCTAACCATGAGACGGTCGATTGTTCCACGCAGTCTGCGCCCGCCAAGGGCCGGAACACAGGCCGTCAGCTCTGCTTCGGCAAGCGTCCCTTCGGCGAATATGCGGTCCATTTCCGGAGACGCGATGACCGATCGCGCCTCGGCAAGAATAGACTCAATTTCACCTGAAAGAGGTGTTTCGTCGCCAGAGTTAATGAGTGCATGGGCAATCGCCGACCATTCCTGCTCGGGCCAAAGCGGCAGGTGCTCCAGCAACCGATGCAGCCAGACCCCGCGTTGCTTGGCGACGTCTTCGTCCAGGCCTGCCTCGCCGGGCAGGGCCTTTGCCCCGCCAAGTCCGGAAGGCGAAAGCGTTTCGCGTGTGCCCTGAATGGCAGGTGCGCGTTCCGTCACCCAGGCTGGCAATGTTGGCAGACCGGGCCGCGACACGGTCCGGGCGGCGCTCGCCTCCGGCCAAACCCCGAAGGAATGTCGGAGCACCGATCCGGACGGCGCGTCAACACCGTCAGGTTTCACAGCCCCGGATTTCTTCATCGCATCGGCGACAAGACCATACCAACTGTCCGCGCCCTGCCCGACATCGCCTGCCGCGCAGACGATCAGCCACACTTCGGCGCGCGTCATTGCGACATAGAGAAGACGCATCCGCTCTTCCCTTTGACGCTCCAGTGCGGCGGCAATTTCGCGTGCTATCGGCGGAGGGCTTTCGTCGGTCTTTGTCCTCCAGACCGGGATGCCATCGATCTGCAGGATCTCGTCCCGGATTCTCTCGGTCGGCTTGGCGGTGTCGGGCAAGATGACGATTGGTGACTCAAGCCCCTTTGCCCCATGTACGGTCATGACCCGGATTGCTTTCGACGCGGTATCGAGCTGGCGCTTTACTTCGACGTCTTCAGTTTCCATCCAGACGAGAAATCCCGTCAGGCTGGGTACCTCGACTTGTTCGAAAGCGAGCGCCTGGGCCAAAAGCGCATCTATGCCGTCCTCGGCCTCCGGTCCCAGCCGCGCAAGCAGCTTTCGTCGTCCATCATGTCGCGTGAGCATGCGTTCGATAAGGTCGAAGGGGCGCAGAAAGTCAGCCTGATCACGCAGGTCGCTAAGAACGGCCGCAGTTTCAGGAAAGTCTCCGGCCCGCTCGCGCAGCGCCGACCATAGGTAGGCATCGCCGCGCCCGTACGCCAGATCGAATAGCTGGCTCTCACTCCACCCGAAAAGCGGCGAGCGGAGCGCGGCGGCAAGCGCCAGATCGTCTTCGGGTGTGGCCAGAAAACCAAGAAGCGCCGCAAGGTCCTTGACCGCAAGCTCCCCACCGATTTTCAGCCGATCCGCTCCGGCGATATCCAGCCCGGCCGCTTTGCAGGCACGGATGATTTCATGGAATAGCTCGGACCGCCGCTGGACCAGGATCAGGAAGTCGCCTTCATGCACCCGGCGCGGTCCGTCTTTCGTATCGATTTGCGTGCCTGTATCGATGAGCCTGCGGATTTCGCCTGCAATCTGACGGGCGAGGACAACCGTATGGTGGTCGTCCGGAAGGATGTCTGTAGGATCGAACCATTCCTTTTCATCGGGCTTGGACACGGGCGCCACCACCGGCCAGAGATCGACACGGCCGGGCAGGTCATTTTTGAAGGCGATGTGTTTGAACGCGCCGCCAAGGCCGCGATTGATGCGTTCATCAAAGGTCAGATCAACAATGTTCAGGATCGCAGTTGACGACCGGAAAGAATGCAGCAGTTCCAGTTCGTGGAACGAAATCGAAGCGGCTTTGTGTTTTTCGGTGAAGTGGCGTTTCATGTCGTCAAAGGCCGTCAGATCTGCACCCTGGAAGGAATAGATCGACTGCTTCTTGTCGCCGACGACAAAGATCGTCCTGACTGCGTCCCGCGCGCCCTCGCCTGACGTAAATTCCTCAGCCAGACGTTCGATCACCTGCCATTGGCTAGGGCTGGTGTCCTGGGCTTCATCGACAAGGATGTGGTCAATGCCGCCATCGAGTCGGAACAGCACCCAAGCCGCGACGGAACGATCTGACAGAAGCGTGGCGGCCCGCGCGATCAGGTCATCGAAGTCAAGCCAGCCACCTTGTGCCTTGCGTTGCACGTAACGCGGCAGGAAGGCAGCAGCAAAGCGGTGCAAGGCATGCGTTCTTTCGGCGGCGGCGAGAGCGATCCGTCTGTTGCGCGCCGCCTCGACCCGCAGCATCAGCGCCTCTAGCGCGGGCATGAGCGGCGCGGCCGAGCCTTCTCGCAGGCTCTTGGTCGGGAACGCGCCGGTCTTGGCGGTAAACGGTCCCGCCTTCGCGGCTCCTTTCCCGTGCAGAAGAACCCGCTCAAGCCCTTCGATCGCCGGGACATCGGGCGAATCGAGCGAAAGGGCCCGCAGCTTTTCCGCAGCCTCCGAATCCCGCGTGCCGCTGCCGAGAAGCAGCGGGATGAGGTCCGCGATAAGCTCCGCTTCGCCACCCATGAACGTGGACGCCACAAGGTCTGCGGCCTCGTATCCCTCCGCAAGGTCGAACATGGCAAGCACCGTGTTGCGATTCGGATCGCGGGGAAAATCGAGACTATTCCGGCACAAATCGCCCAAGAACCGCGACAGATCCTCGCCAGAGACGAAGCCAGCGATGGCGTCGAACGCCGCAGTATCCGTGCCCGCCGCCAATTCTTCGACGATCTCCTCTCGCATGAGCCGCGCCGCTCGGTCGTCCATTTCGCGGAAATCTGGCGAGACGCGGGCCTCCAGTGGGAAGCGGCGCAGGAGCGACGCGCAGAAGGAGTGAATGGTCTGGATCTTCAGCCCGCCGGGCGTTTCGATCGCGCGTGCGAAAAGGCGGCGCGCGCGCGCCAGGGTGGGGCGGTCTACGGTTTCCACCCCCAACTCCAGCAGAGCGTCGCGCAGACGCGCCTCGGGCAGCATCGCCCATTTGCCAAGCCGGTCAAAGAGCCGGTTCTGCATTTCGCTGGCGGCCGCCTTGGTATAGGTGAGGCAAAGTATCTTTTGTGGTTCAGTACCACCCATCAGCAGGCGCGCCACCCGATCAACGAGCACCCGGGTCTTGCCGGACCCGGCATTGGCCGAAAGCCATGTTGACTGGCTGGGATCAGCGGCGCGGACCTGCGCCTCGGTGGCATCGTTCCGCATCATCCCACATTCTCCGGGACGGGCGCATCGCTCATCTGCCATTCACCGAAACGGGCGAGATGGTCATAGTCGCCCGGGCGCCTCGATTCAAATACCGCTCGGCGGGAGATGAAACCGGTTTCGCGTTTCAGGTAAGCGGCAATGAGTTTGCCGAGGCGATCCCATTCGGCCTCCATCAATCCCTCCTCCATCAGACCGGGCCGTTCGCCGCCTTCTCCGCCGAGGTGGATATAGGTCGTACCAGCGACTTCGCGGGGCCCAAGTTCAGCAAAGCCGCCGCGCTCTGCCATTGCCGCTTCGAGGATCAACTGCTTTTCGAATGCTTTCTGTTTTTTGTCGCTTGGCGGAATCCCTGTCTTGTAGTCGTAAATATGCACGCGACCGTCGTTCAGAAGGTCGATCCTATCCGGCCGGGCCGTAACCGTGAACAAGCCGTTTTCCAGCGTAACAGACCCTGTTTTTTCGATTATAAACGGATCACCCACCGCTTGCCGGCTGTTTTCCGTCGCAACAAAGCTGTCGGCAATGCGGGTCAGTCTGGCGAGCCACAATCGCCGGGCACTTGGCCAGGCGATTTCAGCATCCAGCACCGATTCCGCCAGTTCCAGAAGTCGTTTGTGCGCGGAGTTTTCGCTTTCGCCTTGGGGTCGCGTTTTGATGAAGGTCTCGACCAGTTTGTGCAGCACCTTTCCCCGAAGTCGGGCATCCGGTGTCGGTCGCAAGGGCTCAAGCGGCCTTAAACGCAGAATGGAGCGGGCGTAGATCGCGTAGGGATCCCGGATCAAACGCTCGATGCCAGTGACCGGCAGTTCGCGCGGTCGGGCTGCAACCGGCGGTCGCGGCGCAGGACGTTGCGCGGGCGCCGTTCGGTCCACCAACTCCGCAGCCGCGGCAAGGTCCAGCCAGGATTTCCCGCGATCCCGCATCAAACGCAGAGCCGTCGGGCCCTGCTGGTCGGGCAGACCCTCCAACAAGTTCGTCAGCCGAGCAAGCCAGCGGGACGGAACGGTTTCGGCCTCGGAATCCCGGATCGCGCGGGTAAAGATGACTTCGGGGGCGGCGGCCGCTTGTTGGAAGTCATGTGCGGACAGTCCTATCTGACGTTCGGGCAGCAGCAATCCGGTCTTGAATCGCATCTGACGCGAGAGCCATGGATCAGGTGCAGGCGTGGCGGGCCAGACACCATCGTTCAGACCCGAGAGGATAACGAGGTCGGCACCCTGCACGCGCGCTTCAAGCGTACCCCAGATTGCGATCAGCGGATGGGCTGCCTCTGAACGACGGACGCTGCCATTGGCCAGAAGTGTAGACACGAGATTGGCATAGTCGACAGGACGCAGCTTACCGCCATGATCGGCCTCACGGCGAAGGTCTTCCATCGTCCGCAGACAAAGCTCGCCGGCCTCCTGACGCCACATCTCACTGTCGTTAACATCGCCACCGGGACCTGCGGCGAGCGTACAGGTTGTTGCAAGATGCATCTCCAGCAACGTCGATACGGTATCTTCCTGAACGGCCTCTACCCCGGCGATAACTGCCGCAACCCATTGGGCCCAAACAGCGCGCTCAGCATCACCACCGGTCCTTGCCCAAGCCGTCAGGTCCTCGCCGGTAGGAAAAGGGGGACCCTTGCGCCGCAGTTTCAGCTCCAGGTCGCGTGTGAAGCGCAGGTGGTTTCCGCGATCCCCGGCGCCAGTGGCCGCCAGCGGGTGTTTGAGAAGGATCAGCAGCGCCTCGGACGTCAGCTTCCGTCCAAGTAACGCAGCGGTATGCCGCAAAAGTCGCCCGGGTGCAGTCTGGACCAATGGCTGACCCGCGCTGTCGTCCGGCCGGATTCCCCATCGGTCTAGCGCCGCTGAAACACGTCTGGTCAGATTGCGATCCGGTGTGATGAGCGCTGCACGCCGCCCGTCTTCGGCCGCTTTACGCAGGCAGAGGGCGATCGCAGTGGCTTCGGCCCTTTCACTGGGCGCTTCGATAAGTGTCAGGTGATCAGTTGCCGGAGAAAGTAGTCCAAGAGTTGCCCCTTCCGTCATCCATTGGTCTGTCACCGGAGCAGGGCGCAGCGCCAGTGACAGCAGGCGATTGCGCGAGGGATCCGGTGCCTTGTTTTCCTGCCAGGCAGGAATGTCAGCGGGCTTCAGCTGCAAAGACTGCATCAGGGGCCAGAAACGATACTGAGGGTGGTCCTCTGCCGGAAATTGACCGGAACAGAGACTGTTCCAGGCAAATTCTGGCATTCCGAAATCGAAACCCGGCAGCACGACGGCCCCTTGTGGCAATCGGGCGACCGCTTGAAGAAATATCTGGGTTGCGCCACGTGAACCGGTGGAGCCCGCGACGATCACGGGGTCGGCGGGCGGCGCGTCATGCCAATGCTTGACCAAAGCCTCTATTACCTTGCGCTGGCGCGCGGACGAATCCGGAGCAGCATCCGCTTCGAAATAGCGGGCAACGATACGGATAAACGCGAGGCTGCGTTCCCAGTGTGCCGCGTGATTTTCGGCCAGATCCGAAGCCTCAAGCGCTTTTGGCGCGACGCCTTCGCTCTGCATCTCGTCCATAAGGCGGGCCAGACTGTCCGCCAGATCATAGATGGCAGTACCCGGCGCAAAGTCGCCTTGCTGGGCAACGAGACCCCCGACAAGCTGTGCAAGCTCCAGGCGTCTACGCAGTGGCGGCACTGAAGGCGGAAGGCCAGCCAACGGATCCTGCCCGAGATCGGTGATAAGCCGAAGGCGTGGCAACAGGCACGCGCCATGCGCGTCAAAAGCTTGCCGGACGGATCGCAGCATACGGGAGGTGTTGAGATATAGCGTCACCCTGGGCAAGGTCTCGGGCGGGTATCCGGCAAGGCGGTCCATCAGGCCGGACACGAGCGCACCGGGAACGTCGGCCCCGGGCGGCAGAGCAAAAACGCGCGGCTTCTGGAGTGCTTCAAACATCGGCAGCCCCGGCGATCAGCGCCTCCGCCAGCGGAATAGAGTCCGACCGTCCGACATCGCACCAGCCCCCGCTATGTACGCAACCAAAAAGCCGCCCGTCGGCAAGGATGCGATCCCAAAGGACGTTTAGAGAAAACGCACGGTCGGACACGTTCTCGATCCCTTCAGGATTGATAATCTGTGCGCCGGTATAGACATAGTCCTTACCTCTCCTGATCCGGCCGGACTGATCCAGATCGAAATCGCCGCTCCCGGAATGGCCTGTTGCGCGGGCCTTGGGAACGAGAAGCAACAGCGCACTCATGGTGTTTGGGTCCCACCGTGATCGCAACTCGGAAAGCGCGTTAGTTCCGGTCCAGACGGCGTCGGTATTGAGGGTATAAACCGGTCCCGGCCCAAGCAGGTTGAGGGCCTTTCTCAACCCTCCGCCGGTTTCAAGCAGCGCGTCCGTTTCGTCCGAGAACGAGATATTTTGCCGATCTGAAAGGTGCGATCGTATCTGTTCGGGGTAGTAGTGAAGATTTGCGGTGACATGTCTGATTCCTGCCTGGTCGGCCAGGGTCAGCGCATGGTCAATAAGGGCCTTGTCGCCGACCTCAATCAACGGTTTCGGCCTCTGGGACGTAAGTACCCCCATCCGGGTACCGAGTCCTGCGGCAAAGAGCATCAGGGCGTCGGGTACTGGCCGCATTGGTCCTTTATCCTTCTGATCCGGTCTGGTGTTGGTTCCGGCAATCCGTCCTGAACGGCCACGCGAAGGGGCTGCAGGGCGGGATGGGCGAGGTTGCGTTCCAGATAGCGCCAAACCCGGGGCAGATAGTCCAGATAGTGTGCTTTGCCGAAATGCAGGCAGAGGCGGGCAAAGATGCCGACGATGCGCAGGGCGCGTTGGGCGCCGAGAAGGGCATAGATCGGCCCGAAATCTGCTGCATCTGTTCCGGTATGGTCAAGGTAGCATTGGATTGCTTCCGCTTCGGTCGCTTCTGACACGTCGCGCCGGGCGTCTTGCAGAAGTGAGACCAGATCATAGGCCGGATGAGCTGTAACGGCGTCCTGAAAATCCAGAAGGCCGACACGTGCAGTGCCTGTCCGGGTTGGCAACCATATCAGATTCTCGGCATGAAAGTCGCGCAGGCTGGTGACCATTCGCTCGCTTGCTAAGGTGCCGTAAAGCTCCGCGATGATGTCCGGCAGCATATCTGCGCAACCGACGGATTCCATACCGATCCCGGGCAAATACCACCGCGGAGTCAGCGAGACGAGCTCGGAAAGACCGGTGGCGCCAAGCGGCGTCAGAAAGGATGGGGGAGACTGATTGTGAAGGTCGGCGAGAAAATCGACGGCTGCCCGGTAGAGCGGGATTTCCAGATCATGTGATTGCAACATGAGCCGGGCGAACAGGTCATCGCCGAGATCTTCGAGGAGTACCAGGCCAGCGGCATGGTTTTTGTCTAAGATGTCGGGTGCCGAATAACCGTTCGAGCGTAACCAGCTCGCCATACGCGTGAACCGTTGCGTGTCCTCGCCACGGTCTGGTGGCGCGTCCATAAGGACCGCGCGTTCACCATTCAGGACCAGCCGTTCATAGCGTCGTTCGGAGGCGTCCCCGGCCAGAACGGTTCTTTGTGCATCCCCCCATCCGGCGCTTTCGAGAAAGCCTTTGATCAGCTCGGATCGGTCGTTCATTCCAGATTGGCCTGAATTGTTGTGAGCAGGGCGAAAACCGGGGCCCATCGGGGGCTGGAAGCGGAAAAAGTCGCCACTCGGCTATTCTCTCCTTTGCCCGCTGCAATCTCCAGCGACAACGCGCTCCTTGGCTGCTCGGGGCCCAGTCTATCAGGCCATTCAACCAGGCAAATTGCGGTTTCGAACGCGTCACCCAATCCAAGCTCCATCACACCGTCTGGGTTCGTTACGCGATAGAGATCGGCATGCCAGATTTCGACGTTGTTCAGATCGTAAATCTGAACGAGCGTGAAGGTCGGTGAAGGGACTTCCTCCATCCTGCCTTCTGATCTCAGACGGCTTTGGATCAGAGTACGACAAAAATGCGTTTTCCCCGCACCAATCGGGCCACTGATCAATAAGGTGTCGCCGATCGTAAGCATCTCAGAGATCCGGGATGCTATGTGCGTCGTTGCCTCTTCGGTAGGCAGAGTTAGCTGGATTTTGTAGCTGTGCTGCGCGGCATGAGTCATGCAGCGACTTTTATCCTCAGGATGGCGGTTCGCAAGACTATTGCGTCATCAAGCACGAACCTGAGACTGCGACACGGAAGAACAACCATCACGCTGCGCGGCCGGGTTGCTTGCGTCCGTCAGACGCTCGAAGCCGATCAGCGTCGTACCTCCGGGCAAGGGTGCAATTCGACAACTAAGTGTCTCGCCGGTATGTAAGATTACATCACTACTCCATTCGACACGCTCGCCGAAGCTGCCAACGAAATCTCGGATATCGCCCCAAATTGGCGTTGCATTTGTTGCGGTTTGCCAGACCCGAATGGAATCCAGAATTGTAACGGTTCCAAGCGTCACACTGGGTTCCACGCCCCATAGCTGGTCATACCGGGCATTTGACAGGATCAGTTCACCTGCAGGCGAAAACACCGCGATGGCTTCGTTGAGTGTATCGACAACCGATTGCCCAAGCTCGATCTCTGAGCGGAAATGCCGGGCCAACGAGATCTCAGCGCTGATGTCCTCAAACAGAAACGCAACTGCACCGTCGGGATGTGGCCTTCCGGTGACCCGGTAGGTTTGACCAGAGGTTAGCGTCCAGGTTTCCTGATAGAGGTCTGACGCTGCGGCTTTCTCAAGCTCGGACATCGCTGCCCGCCAGGATCTGTAGTCTTTGGGTTCAGGAATGACCTGCGTCTCGCGAAGCCGGTCGAGAAACGAAAATAGCGTTGGCCGTGCCGACAAAAAGTCAGCCCCGACCGACGTCAGATCGACCAAAGCCGGATTGAAGAGTGCAAGTTGCCGCTGCCGATCGAATATCGCCAGGCCGATGGGCAGGTGCGCGAAGGTCTTGGTGAGTGTTTGGACAAAATCACGAAGCGATGTCTCCGCCTTGACCACAGCATCGGCCGGGATGGCAAAGTGCAGGCTGCCTGAACGGGCCGGAAGGCGATGACATTCATACCACCGGGCAGGACCGTTGGCGGACCTGTGCAGCACCTGCCGTCGGACATCGGCTCCGGTGCCGGCGGGTCTGCTGGGAAAGATTGCGGGGATTGGCCAGGTCAGGTCGTCCGGGTCGATATCAGTTTGGTCGGATGCGCAGTTCAGATAAGCACTGTTGGCCCAAGTGATCGTGCCCTCGTTGTCTTGCCGCCACGCGACAATTGGTGCAGCCTCGATTGTTTCGCGCAATGCCGTGATTTCTTCCTCCTGAGAACGCTGACTTAACGTGTCTATCAAGACGGCCTGGCCTTCGGCCTGAAGGTCGGTGATGGTCAAACGAACCATATCTCCGACGAGTTCCGCGTGTAGTTGAATGTCGCGACCCGCCTTTCCAGTAAGGGTGATTTCCCCTCGTTCCTGCAGGAGGGCGATTTCCGCCTCAAAACCGCTTATGCGTTCTGACAGGTAGTTGGTAATGCGGTTCCACGGTGATCCTGTGCCCGGGATCGTTTTCAAAAGCGTCTTGGCAGGACCTGTCGCGTCCAGAAGCTCACGATCGTCAAATAAAAAGATTGCTTGTTCCAGATGGCTCGGCACAAGCTGAGCCGTTCTTTTGCGCGCCGTCGATGGCGGAAATGCCGAGAGCATCAGGAGTGCCGTTACCGCCGCCACAAAGGAAGTCGCGACAATGCCCAGCGCGAGCGTGATTGGAACAAGCATATCGAACCCGTTTCCCAGAAGGAGTCTGCGCTCCCTGGCGAACAGAGTTCTTCTTCAGGATTAACAACTGGTTAATAAAACAACTTTTAGCAGAAAGCGTTCAAATTTGTATTTGCCTGTTCTCTCCAAGCTCACTTCGAGCTTGCGTTTC
Organism: Albidovulum aestuarii; assembly: GCF_029961185.1. Classification (GTDB taxonomy): domain Bacteria; phylum Pseudomonadota; class Alphaproteobacteria; order Rhodobacterales; family Rhodobacteraceae; genus Albidovulum; species Albidovulum aestuarii. Next base: position 107,905 of record NZ_JASBQQ010000007.1, read on the forward strand.
TATTGCGGACCTTGGCCAAACCACGTCCACAAGTGCGCCGGATCGGGCGGGGTGTTCATCTTCAGAAAGAAAAGGATCGGTACCGTTTTTGAAATCCAGCCGTGCGCCTGTACGTTCCAGAAGCGTTTTGGCGATAAACAAACCCAGTCCCATACCTTCATATCCAGGCCGTGCGCCCCCGTCGTCACGGCGACGTCGCAAGATCGGATCCCCGATGCGTCCGATCAACTGAGGGGGAAAGCCCTGTCCGTCGTCAGCGATACGAACAAACACCTCGTTGTTCGACCAGCCGGCATCGACCCAGATGTTCTCTGACGCAAAATCGACAGCATTCTGCACTAGGTTTCGCAGGCCGTGGATAATCTCCGGCCGGCGCAGTATTTCGGGCATCGTGTCTGACCCCGGTGCGTCTGACAGATCAAAACTGATCGACTTGCCGCGGTTGAGATGAGGCTCCGCCGCCTCCCGAACAACTGCCGACAACGGCGCGGAACGAAGGTGCAAATCGTCCTTACCCGCGCGCCCCATGGACCTCAGAATATCACGGCAGCGGTCAGCCTGTTGGCGGATGAGTTCGGCGTCCTCACGCAGAGATGGCCGATCAGCAAGTTCGTCTGCCAGTTCGGCACTTGCCAGTTTGATCGTAGCGAGTGGAGTTCCCAGCTCATGTGCGGCAGCAGCTACCACGCCGCCAAGATCGGTCAGTTTCTGCTCGCGGGCGAGTGCCATCTGTGTTGCAAGCAACGCATCGCCCATCGAGTGAATCTCGGAGGAAACACGCCGCGCGTACAAACCAAGAAAGACAACCCCGATCACGATCGCCAGCCAGAAACCGAACCCAAACACGTTTGGAACCACAACGGTGCTGCCGTCCTGCATCCTCAAGGGAATATGATAGAACGCCACGACTGATACCCAAGCGATGGTGACGATTCCGACAAAGGCTGTTGCGCGGGTTTGCAGTGCCGTCGCGGCAATCGTTGCGGGCGCCAGGATAAGCAACGCGAACGGGTTATTGAGGCCTCCCGTCAGATACAGCAGCAATGCAAGCTGGGTTGTATCGAATAGCAGGGTCAGCATCGCCTCGACTTCAGTCAGGCGCTTGTTCTCGGGATAAATGAAGATCGCAATCAGATTGGCTGCGACGGCAGCGCCGACAACAGCAAGGCACAGCGTCACGTTCAGATCTACGTGATAGTATTTCCACGCCACCACGATGGCGGCAGACTGACCTATCACGGCCATCCATCTGAGCAGGATCAGGGTCCGCAGCCTGACCCAGTCGCTGTGGGCGATCCGCACCGCGAAGGTATCGTCCGATCCGTGTCCTGGGTGATCTGCAGCCGGTTGGCTCATGGCGGGTCCTGTTGTCGCATCCGACGCTTGTGAATTGATAGTCGGCCCGCAATGCGCGATCAATGCCGCCGCAACCCCCCGGAGGATTCGAATGCCGGTATCGACAAGAACCTATGCTATCGCCGCCATTTCCGTAGTGGCGATCGGCCTGGTCGCCACCTATGCCGTCACGCGTAACAGCACGTCTGACCGCTACGCAGCCTGCCGGGCCAGCAATATCTCCGGGGCCGCCACGATCGGCGGGCCCTTCACGCTTGTCGACGAAGATGGGCGGACTGTCACCGACAAGGATGTTCTGTCCAAGCCCAGCCTCGTCTATTTCGGTTATACGTTCTGTCCCGATATCTGTCCTACGGACACCGCGCGCAACGCCGAGGCGGTCGATGCGCTTGAAGAGCAGGGTTATGAGGTGACGCCGGTCTTCATATCGGTTGATCCCGATCGCGACACGCCCGAAGTTCTTAAGGAATGGACCGACTACCTGCATCCCCGGATGATCGGGCTGACCGGCTCGGCCGAACAGATCGCTGCGGCTGCAAAACAGTACCGCACCTACTATAAAGTGCCCGAGGACAAGAGTGACGAATATTACCTCGTCGATCACATGACCCAGACCTACCTGATGTTGCCCGAAACGGGCTTCGTCGAATTCTTCAATCGCGAGATGACGGCCGAGGATATGGCAAACAGCGTTGCCTGCTTCCTCGGCTCCTGATGGGTCGCTGCTGGGCCCGATACTTGTCAAAGCGCCCAACCGTCTCTATCGAAAGCAGGGACGCAAGTCCGGCCCCGTAGCTCAGGGGATAGAGCGACCGCCTCCTAAGCGGTAGGTCATAGGTTCGAATCCTATCGGGGCCGCCATTGCATCACTGTGTTCGCGCCAAAAGACCGACGGCGCTTCAGCGTAGAACCTTACAACTTCGCCCAAAATCACAAGTCGTCTGTTGGCCTCATCGACTCCGGGGGTGCTCTCCGCGCAAAGCAATGCGCATCCCTAAAAGCAATCAGAAATCCAGATTCTCAACGCTCAACGCGTTCTGTTGGATGAACTCGCGGCGCGGCTCTACCACATCGCCCATCAGCTTGGTGAAGATGTCGTCGGCCTCGGCCAGATCGTCGACCTTCACTTGGTTCAGCACCCGTGCCGCAGGATCGAGTGTGGTTTCCCAAAGCTGGTCGGGATTCATTTCGCCCAATCCCTTGTAACGTTGCAGGGACAGGCCCTTCTCTCCTTCACTCAGAATCGCGGCCAGCAATTCGGTCGGACCGTGAATCAGTTGCTCGCGATCCTTGCGAACGAGCTTGGCGATGCCGCCATAGACTTCCTGCAGTGCTTGCGTATGGGTGGCAAGTCGCCGCGCCTCACCCGACCGAAGGATCTGGCCATCGAGTGTACGGACCTCTTCAACCCCCCTGAGCGAGCGTGTGAAACGCAGCCCATGGTCCTGTGTCGGACGGCCCAGCCAGCCGCGTTCGTATTCAACCGCGACCTCGTCGAGGCGGCGCGCAACCTCGTTCGCCACGCCCTGCGCGTCGGCATCGACCCGGCCAGGCACCAGTGCCCCGGCAATCGTCGCCTGTTCGAGGATATGCATGGGGTAATGCGTCGGGAATGCCATCAGGCTCTTGCGCACCACGCGAGCCTCTTCCACGACGCGGTTCAGGTCTGCGCCCACGATCTCTTCGCCAGATCCAAGACGCAGGATCGCGCCTTCGACACCCTGCTGGATCAGGTAGTCCTCGAGCGCGGCCTGATCCTTCAGGTAAACCTCTGACTTTCCGCGCGCGACTTTGTAGAGCGGCGGTTCGGCGATGAAGAGATGCCCTTGTTCGATCAGTTCCGGCATCTGGCGGAAGAAGAAGGTCAGAAGAAGTGTGCGGATATGGGCGCCGTCGACATCCGCATCCGTCATGATGATGATCTTGTGATAGCGTAGCTTGTCGAGATTAAACTCATCCCGTCCGATCCCGGTACCGAGTGCCGTGATCAGCGTGCCGATCTGATCCGAACCGAGCATGCGGTCGAAGCGTGCGCGTTCGACGTTCAGGATCTTGCCCCGCAAGGGCAGTACCGCCTGATTCTTACGCTCACGCCCTTGCTTTGCTGACCCGCCCGCGCTGTCACCCTCGACAAGGAAGAGTTCCGAAAGTGCCGGGTCCTTTTCCTGACAATCGGCCAGCTTGCCGGGAAGAGAGGCGACATCCATCGCCGTCTTGCGCCGCGTCAGTTCGCGCGCTTTGCGCGCCGCCTCCCGCGCCAGGGCTGCCTCGACGATCTTGCCGACGATCACCTTTGCCTCGTTCGGATGTTCCTCGAACCATTCGCCGAGCTTTTCGTTCACGAGGTTCTCGACTGCGGGCCGCACCTCGGAACTGACCAGCTTGTCCTTGGTCTGGGAGGAGAATTTCGGGTCCGGCACCTTGACCGACAATACACATGTCAGCCCTTCGCGTGCATCATCGCCGGTGAAATCGACCTTTTCCTTCTTCGCGATACCCGAAGTCTGGGCATAGGTATTGATCGTTCGCGTTAGCGCCCCGCGAAAGCCCGCCAAATGGGTGCCGCCATCACGCTGGGGGATGTTGTTGGTGAAGGGCAGCACCATTTCGTTGTAGCTGTCATTCCACCACATCGCGACCTCGACCCCGATGCCGCCGCGTTCGCCGGTGATGAAGATCGGCTCTTGCAGGGCCGAGGTTTTGTGCCGGTCGAGATATTTCACGAATTCCCGCACGCCGCCGTCATAGAACAACTCGGTCCGCTGCAATTCGGCGCCGCGATTGTCTTCGAGGATGATCCTGACACCGGAATTCAGGAAAGCCAGTTCGCGCAGGCGGGTCTCAAGGGTCTTGAAGACATAGTCGAGGTTGGAAAAGGTCGTGGTTGAGGCGAGAAACCGTACTTCGGTGCCCTTGTCGCCGGGTTCAGCATCGCCGACCACTCTTAGGTGTTCGACCGTCTCGCCACGTTCGAAGCGGGCGTAATGTTCCTTGCCGTTGCGCCAGACCCTGAGTTCCAGCCAGTCCGACAGCGCGTTCACGACCGAAACACCGACGCCGTGCAACCCGCCCGAAACCTTGTAGCTGTTCTGGTCGAATTTGCCCCCGGCATGAAGCTGGGTCATGATGACCTCGGCTGCCGAAACGCCTTCCTCAGCGTGAATGTCGGTCGGAATCCCGCGCCCATTGTCGCGGACTGAAACCGAATTGTCGGCATGTATGCGGACGCGGACAAAGTCGGCATGGCCCGCCAAAGCCTCGTCGATGCCGTTGTCGACAACCTCGTAGACCATGTGGTGCAGGCCCGAGCCGTCATCGGTATCGCCGATATACATGCCGGGCCGCTTGCGCACGGCCTCCAAGCCCTTGAGAACCTTGATGGAATCCGCGCCGTATTCGGCCGGTTTCTGTGCGTCTTCGGTCATGCCCGTTCGCCCCGTTTCTTGCTGTCCATCTTATAGGGGGTTCGGGCAGTCTTGTCACGCCGATGGCACAAGATTTGGTGGTTGGTGCGAAGGAACGAACGAACCGGAAATGCGGTGCGTACACTGTCCCTGAAAGCCGGGGAAATTAACCTCTTGGGATACCGCACTTCGAACAGATCCTGCTGTCGTCAGGCGGCGCAGCGCCAGATCACAGATATGCAGGGGTGGTGCCGTTCGGCGGTGTGAGTTTCGCGCGCAAAAGCGCCATAGGATGGCTCCGCAGAGTAAGGCGCATGGCGGCGTAGTCCTCGACTACATGTTCGCCCTCGCTCATCCCGGCGAAGATGACGGTCGGCTCGACGATCCCCTCTCCATCCATATCGCCAGCAAAAAGCGGCAACGGTTTTGCGGGTGACACCGCGCGGGCGGCCCAGAGCGCGTCGCGGCGGGCAAGACCGAGCGCGGCGAAGGCGTCCGCCTCGGCCAAGAGAGTCAGGATGCCGGTACTTATCCCGGCGCGGCGCCAGACATCCTCGACCGCGCGATAGCCGTTGCCGCGCGCCTGTTCGATCCATTCGCCCTCTTCTTCGGATATGCCCCGGATCTGGCGGAAACCGAGCCGGAGCGCGAGCCTGCCATCGCCCAGTTTTTCCATCCGGTTGTCCCATTCGCTGGCATTGATGCAAACCGGCAGCACGGTGACGCTGTGATCGCGGGCGTCGCGCACGATCTGGGCGGGGGCGTAGAACCCCATCGGCTGGGAATTCAGGAGCGCGCAGGCAAAGATGCCGGGATGGTGGTGTTTCAGCCAGGCCGAGGCATAAACGAGAAGCGCGAAACTCGCCGCATGGCTTTCGGGAAAGCCGTAGCTGCCGAAGCCCTCGATCTGGGAAAAGCAGCGGGCGGAGAAGTCGTCATCATAGCCGTTCGCGCGCATGCCTTGCATGAAGCGATCGTGAAACTCGCTGACATTGCCATGCTTCTTGAAAGTGGCGAGCGAGCGGCGCAGGCGGTCGGCCTCCTCTGGCGAAAAGCCCGCGCCGATGATGGCAATCTGCATCGCCTGTTCCTGAAACAAAGGCACGCCCAGCGTCTTGCCCAGAACCTCACCCAGCGCGTCCGACGGGAAAGTGACGCTTTCCTGCCCATTCCGACGCCGGATGAAGGGATGGACCATGTCGCCCTGTATAGGCCCCGGCCGGATGATCGCGACCTGAATGACGAGGTCGTAGAATTTTCTCGGCTTCATCCGGGGCAGGAAGTTCATCTGGGCCCGGCTTTCGACCTGGAAGATGCCGATGGAATCGGCCTCGCACAGCATGTCGTAGACCGCCGGGTCCTCGGGCGGCAGGGTGGCGAGCGTGAAGCGGGTCTTGTGATGGGTCTGAAGCAGGTCGAAGGCCTTGCGGATACAGGACAGCATCCCCAGCCCCAGCACATCGACCTTGAGGATGCCGAGCGCGTCGATATCGTCCTTGTCCCAGGGGATGACGGTGCGGTTCTCCATCGTCGCGTTCTCGACCGGCACCAGCTCGTCAAGCCGCCCTTCGGTCATGATGAAACCACCGACATGCTGCGAGAGATGGCGGGGAAAGCCCTGAATTTCGGCGATGAGGGACAGTGTCTTTCTGATCCGCCGGTCTGCAGGGTCGAGGCCGATCTCACGCAGGCGGTCCGCCGAAACCTCGCCGCCGCCCCAGCCCCAGATCTGGCTCGACATGGCCGAAAGCGTATCTTCGGACAGGCCCATCGCCTTGCCGACTTCGCGCGCCGCGCGTTTGCCACGGTAGTGGATCACCGTCGCGCAAAGCCCTGCCCGGTGGCGGCCATATTTTTCGTAGATATGCTGAATCACCTCCTCACGTCGCTCATGTTCGAAATCGACGTCGATATCGGGGGGCTCGTCGCGCGCCTCGCTGACGAAACGTTCGAAGACCATCGTGCCGACCTCGGGGCTGACCGAGGTGACGCCAAGAGCGTAGCAGACCACCGAATTGGCGGCCGAACCGCGCCCTTGACAGAGGATGCCCTTATCGCGGGCGAAGGCGACGACATCGCGGACGGTAAGGAAATAGGGCTCATATTTCAGTCTGGCGATAAGCGCGAGTTCGTGAGCGGCCATCTTGCGAACCTTGTCCGGCACGCCCTGTGGATAGCGCCAGTTCAGACCCTCCCCGGTCAGACGGGCAAGGCGCGCCGAAGGCTCTTCTCCCGCAGAGATTTCCGAGGGATATTCGTAACGCAGTTCATCAAGCGAGAAGGTCAGACGGCGGGCGATCTCGCCCGTTCGATGGACAGCCGCCTCGTGACCCCTGAAGATTTTCAACATCTCGGCTTCGGATCTTAGGCGCTGTTCGGCATGAACAAGCGACCCCCGGCCAAGGTCGTCGACCCGCACCCCGCTGCGAATCGCGGTCAGCACGTCGGCCAACGGGCGGCGTGCGGCGCGGTGCATGATGGGCCGGGCCGAAGCGATGGTCGGCAGGCCGAGCCGTTCGGCCAGCGCCGCCGACCGGTCGAACCGGACAGAATCGCCACCGTCATAACAAGGCGCCATCATAAGTGAGAGATGATCCCGGCCAAGGCGGCGCGCCAGCCGTTCCGCCTGCCTCACCCACCCACCCGCGCCGCGCCCCGGCGTGGTCGCCTGTCTCACCGCTTCAGGTGGCGGATGGAGGAGCAGGTCCATCCCCGTGCCCCAGTTTGCGAGATCATCAAACTCCAGATGGCATTCGCCTTTTGGCGCCCGAAGACGCCCTGCCGAAATCAACCGGCAGAGCCGTCCCCATCCGGTGCGATCCTGCGGCAGCGCGGTGACCGTGAACCCGTCCATGAGCCGGATCAGCGCTGCGGGGATAAGGCGCGGGGCGGTGCCCGTCTTCCGTCGGATCTCGCGTGCCTGGACATGCGCCCGGACGATCCCCGCCACCGAATTCATATCGGCGATGGCGAGCGCCGTCTGACCAAGCTCCGCCACCCCCTCCATCAACTCCTCGGGATGCGAAGCCCCGGTGAGGAAGGTGAAATTCGATGTGGCGGAAAGCTCAATGAACATGTGGCGACCCAGACAGCCGAGCCAGTATATTCATGTTTTGTTCTCGTGGCGAGTCAGAGAAGAAGATCCGCGTCCAGAGAAGTATTTTTGGACAGAAAGTGCCGTCATCCATTCACTTTCTGTCCGGAAATACTCTCAGGGGGTGAGCCCCGGATATATCCGGGGCGAGGGGGCGGAACGCCCCCTGACCGCGCGAAGCGCATATCGCGTGACACCGCAGGCGTCTCCGCGGGATCATGGCAGGGTATCAGAATGAAAAACGGCCGCGCGGGGCGGCCGTTTCACGAATCGTCTGTACACGGGATTAACGGGCGGCGCGGATCGCGTCTTCGAGCTTGCCAAGCGCCTCGGTGAAGACCTCATCCTGAATCGTGATCGGCGACAGGAAGCGGATCACGTTGCCATGGACGCCGCAGGTCAGAAGGATCAGCCCGCGCTTCAGCGCCTCGGCGCGCACCCGGTTGGCGAAATCGGCCGAGGGTTTGCCGGTTTTGGCGTCGTTGAACTCCACGGCGTTCATGAAGCCGGGTCCGCGGATGTCGACGATCTCCGGCACGTCGGGCCGAAGCGATTCGAGGCGCTGTTTCAGCCGCGAGCCAAGCTGGTTGGCGCGGTCGCAAAGCCCCTCTTCCTCAATCACGTCAAGCACCGCATTGGCCGCCGCGATTCCCATGGGCGAACCGCCATAGGTACCGCCAAGCCCACCGGGGGCCGGTGCGTCCATCACCTCGGCCCGGCCAACGACGGCCGCAAGCGGGAAGCCACCGGCCAGAGCCTTGGCCATGGTCATCAGATCGGGCTGAACGTCGTGATGTTCCATCGCAAACATCTTGCCGGTGCGGGCAAAGCCGGTCTGCACCTCGTCGGCGATCAGGAGGATACCGTGCTCATCGCAGATCGCGCGGAGCGCCTTGAAAAACTCGCGCGGCGCTTCGTAAAAGCCGCCTTCGCCCTGAACCGGTTCAAGGATAATCGCGGCGACGCGCTTGGGGTCGACATCGGACTTGAAGAGGTAGTTCAGCGTATCGAGCGACTGTTCGACCGAGACGCCGTGCAGCGGCACCGGGAATGGCACGTGGAAGACGTCGTTCGGCATGGCGCCAAAACCGACCTTGTAGGGTACGACCTTGCCGGTCAGCGCCATGCCCATGAAGGTGCGGCCGTGGAAGGCGCCGGAAAAGGCGACGACGGCCTGACGACCTGTGGCGGCGCGGGCGATCTTAACGGCGTTTTCCACCGCTTCCGCGCCGGTCGTCACGAAGACCGCTTTCTTGTCGCCCTTGATCGGTGCAATCGCGGTGATGCGCTCGGCAAGGCGCACGTAGTTTTCGTAAGGGACCACCTGATGGCAGGTATGGGTGAAATGGTCGAGCTGGTCTTTCACAGCCGCGATCACCTTGGGGTGGCGGTGGCCGGTATTGACCACAGCGATGCCGGCGGCGAAGTCGATATAGCGGTTGCCTTCCTTGTCCCAAAGCTCGGCATTCTCGGCCTTGTCGACGTAAATCTGGGTCATGACGCCGACGCCGCGCGACATGGCGGACTGGCGGCGGGTTTCAATCTCGGCGTTCAGCATGATGCTCTCCTCGGAACGTGGTCCTGCCCCCAATAATCCTTCGGCAGGAAATGATCAATATTGCAGATTGATGCACAATAAATTTATCACTAAAGAAGAGGTCCCGAGAGATTGGATCGAGCGCGATGGATTTCGACACCGGATCACGCCTGAAGGAAGAGCGCGAAAGGCTGCGTCTGTCGCAGCGCCAACTCGCCGCGATGACGGGTGTCACCGGCGGTATGATCTCGATGATCGAACAGAACCGCACCAGCCCCTCTGTCGCGACGCTGAAAAAGATCCTTGCCGGTCTTGGCATCTCGCTCGGCGACTTCTTTGCGGGCAGCGCCGATGCGGGGACGAAATGGCATTTCCGTCATGAGGAACTGCGCGAAATCACGCCCGAGGCAAAGCTCGGCGATGCCGGGGCCCGGGTGATCTTTCGTCAGGTCGGGCGACCGGGATCGAGCGCGGTGCAGATGCTGCACGAAACCTATGCACCGGGCGCTGACACGGGTCCGGAGCTTTACAGCCACGATGCCGAAGAGGCCGGGATCGTAATTTCAGGTCAGGTTCAGGTGACCGTCGGTGAGGACACACAACTTCTGACCGCCGGTGACGGCTACCTGTTCAACAGCCGCACGCCGCACCGGTTCCACAACCCGGGACCCGAGGATTGCGTGATCGTCTCGGCCTGCACGCCACCCACCTTCTGAACGGTTACAGGCCGGTTTCGGCGAAAATTCGCGAGGCGTTTTGGCCGTTCCGGCGGCGTATGGCTGAGTGAATATCCGCTTATAGCCTTGGCCCGGCAAAGCTCCGATCCTGTGGGGGTAACCTACGGAAAGGAGCATTACATGGACTATGAGCAGCACATGCCAGGGCGCTCCTCCTACGATCCGTCGCGGGCCTATATGCGGACCCATGGCGAAGGCGGAATCGGCGGCGTCATCATTCTACTGGGCATCGTCGTAGCGGCTCTGGCGCTTGTCATCTGGATGGCCGGTTCCAATACCGCCAGCCAGACCGCACCGGCCGCTGGCCTTGCCGATCCGGCCGCGCTCGCGCCCGCTGACGAAACAGCACCGGCAGATCCGGCCGCAGTGCCATCAGCGGCCGAGTGACCGACCACTCATGGACGGGGCGTACGCGCCCCGTGACTATGCCGGAAACAGCGGCGGCCGGATGCTCAGGCGTTCGGCCGCTGCGCTTGAGGTGAGGCGAGTTCCGCGAGAACTGCCTCAGCGGCAGCCGCGGGATCGGGTGCGGCCCAGATCGGGCGACCGACGACGATGTGATCGGCGCCGTCGGCGACCGCGCGGGCGGGTGTCGCAATGCGCTTCTGATCGCCGAGTTCGCTTCCGGCGGGCCGGATACCCGGAGTCACGATCAGCTTACCCTTTGTCTCCGGCAGCGCACGGATCATCGCGGCTTCCTGTGCCGAGGAAATGACGCCGTCGGCCCCTGCCTCAAAAGCCCGGGTGGCGCGTTCAGACACGATGTCAGGGATGTCGCCCGGTTGGATAAGCGCGGCATCAAGGTCGGTTCGGTCAAGCGAGGTGAGAACCGTGACCGCAAGGATTTTCAAATCCTTTCCGGCGGCACCCTCTTTTGCCGCGCGCACGACATTCGGGTCACCATGCACCGTTAGAAAATCGAGATCGAACTGCGCCAGCCCCCTGACCGCCGCTTCCACCGTTGCGCCGATGTCGAAAAGCTTCATATCTAGGAAAATGCGCTTGCCATGTTCCTGCTTCAGTTCATTCGCCAGCGCCAGCCCGCCGCCCGTCAGCATGCCAAGCCCGATCTTGTAAAAGCTCACCCGGTGCCCGAGCTTTTCGGCCAGTTCCAGCCCCGCAACGGCGTTCGGGACATCAAGGGCGACGATGAGACGGTCATCGGCGATCATCAGGGCACTCCTTCCGGTCGGGGTCGCGCCCTCATGATTGCGGGTGAAGTGTCTGTCAAGGTTTGAGGTCAAGGACAGGGCAAGCATTGGCGGGCTGACATGCCGTTGTGGCGCTATTCCGCTAGAAAGTGCGCTTGTGCTTTACCGTAGCACCCACATCACGTTCCCGCATCCGGTAAAAGCCGCACCCGGGGCCGTGACAGGTGCCGCCAGTCCGGATCAAGTGCTGAGCGGTTGTGTTGCAGGAACGCCACTCCGGCGCGAAGGATCACCGCCCTGCCCGGGCCGAGGTCCCGCGAAATCACGCTGCGCGGCGTGGGGCGCATCGCACAGGGTCAGCCGCAAAGTTGAGCTTGGCGGCCCCAAGTAGCCGGGCCCGGAGTGTCGCCGCGCCTGGCGCGCGCGCCGGGGCGGATGTGCGGATGAAGGCCTGAACCGGCTCACCATCCCATAAAACGGTCAGCGCCACGATAGCCTCGACCCGGCAGGCAACGCGGTCCCGTCGCGCCCGCGTTATTCTGGCCGACAGAATACGCACCGCACTACCCCTGACGACGCACTGCAAAGGGGTTTGGCAAACCGGGTGCGCAATCCCGTGTCGCTGAGGCAAGGGCGATAAGCTGCGGCGGCATCGGTGAGAGGTTTTCGATGAAATGGCCGGTGGCGATGCGGATGGCGTTTGCGATACGGGTCATGCTGGTCCTCCGTTAACCTTAAGGGTCATTAACGCCGAATCTCCTTTCCAATTCGTTTCCGCGATTCGGAATCCCCGGCGGCTTGAAATCCCGGTCGCCAATATCCAAGTCACTGACAAGACCCGGAAAGCGCCGTGCCAGAATGGGCGGTCGAATCTGCCGGGGGCTTCAAGGAAGGAGAGAACCGATGAACATGGAAAAGTTCACGGAACGGTCGCGCGGTTTCCTTCAGTCCGCACAGACCATCGCGATGCGCGAGGTGCACCAGAGAGTGGTTCCGGAGCATCTTCTGAAGGCACTCATGGATGACGATCAGGGCCTTTCTGCAAACCTGATCAAGCGCGCGGGCGGTGAGCCGAAGCGCGTTCAGGAATCGGTTGACCAGATGATCGCCAAGATGCCCAAGGTTTCGGGCGGCGACGGGCAGGTCTATGTCGATACCTCGCTGGTCCGCGTTCTGGACGAAGCCGAGAAGATTGCGAAGAAGGCAGGCGACAGTTTCGTGCCGGTCGAACGCATGCTTATGGCACTGGCCATGGTCAACACCAAGGCCAAGGATGCGCTGTCCGCTGGGGCTGTAACCGCTCAGGCGCTGAACGCCGCAATCAATGATATCCGCAAGGGCCGCACGGCCGACAGCGCTTCGGCCGAAGAAGGCTACGACGCGCTGAAGAAATACGCGCGCGATCTGACCGAGGCCGCCGAGGAAGGCAAGATCGACCCGATCATCGGCCGGGATGAGGAAATTCGCCGCGCCATGCAGGTGCTGTCGCGCCGCACCAAGAACAACCCGGTTCTTATCGGTGACCCCGGCGTCGGCAAGACGGCGATTGCCGAGGGCCTTGCCCTACGAATCGTCGATGGCGATGTACCTGAATCGCTCAAGAACAAACGCCTGATGGCGCTCGATATGGGCGCGCTGATTGCGGGCGCGAAATATCGCGGCGAGTTCGAGGAAAGGCTGAAGGCCGTCCTGAAGGAAATCGAGGCGGCGGCCGGTGAGGTTGTCCTTTTCATTGACGAGATGCACACGCTCGTTGGTGCGGGCAAGACCGATGGCGCGATGGATGCGGCCAACCTGATCAAGCCGGCGCTGGCGCGGGGTGAGTTGCACTGCATCGGCGCCACGACGCTGGATGAATACCGCAAATATGTCGAGAAGGACGCGGCCCTTGCCCGGCGCTTCCAGCCGGTATTGGTCGATGAGCCGACGGTTGAAGATACGATCTCCATCCTGCGCGGCATCAAGGAAAAGTATGAGCTTCACCACGGCGTCCGGATCGCCGACGCGGCGCTCGTGGCGGCGGCAACCCTGTCGCAGCGCTACATCACCGACCGTTTCCTGCCCGACAAGGCCATCGACCTTGTTGATGAGGCCGCTTCGCGTCTGCGCATGGAAGTGGATTCGAAGCCCGAGGAACTCGACGCGCTCGACCGCGAAATCCTGCAAAAGCAGATTGAGGCCGAGGCGCTGAAGAAGGAAGACGATGCCGCGTCCAAGGACCGGCTGGAGAAACTGGAGAAGGAGCTGTCGAACCTTCAGCAGCGCTCTGCCGAGATGACCGCGAAATGGCAGGCTGAGCGGGACAAGCTGGAATCGGCGCGCGGGCTGAAGGAACAGCTCGACCGGGCGCGGATCGAGCTTGACCACGCCAAGCGCGAAGGCAACCTCGCGCGCGCGGGCGAGCTATCTTATGGCGTCATTCCCGGATTGGAGAAACAGCTTGCCGAGGCCGAGGCGCGCGACGACGCACTGATGGTCGAAGAGGCCGTGCGCCCGGAACAGATCGCCGAAGTCGTGGAGCGCTGGACCGGCATCCCGACCTCCAAGATGCTGGAGGGCGAGCGCGAGAAGCTTCTCAAAATGGAAGATGAGCTGGGCAAACGCGTCGTCGGTCAGCGCGAGGCCGTCGAAGCCGTGTCGAAAGCGGTTCGCCGGGCCCGCGCGGGTCTTCAGGACGAAAACCGGCCGCTTGGTTCGTTCCTCTTCCTTGGCCCGACCGGTGTTGGCAAAACCGAACTCACCAAGGCACTCGCCGAATATCTCTTTGACGACGAACACGCGATGGTCCGCATCGACATGTCGGAATTCATGGAGAAGCATTCGGTCGCCCGGCTGATCGGTGCCCCTCCGGGTTATGTCGGCTATGACGAAGGCGGTGTGCTGACCGAAGCCGTGCGGCGCAGGCCCTATCAGGTCGTGCTGTTCGATGAAGTCGAAAAGGCGCATTCGGATGTGTTCAACGTGCTCTTACAGGTGCTCGATGACGGGCGGCTGACCGACGGGCAGGGCCACCATGTCGACTTCAAGCAAACGCTGATCGTGCTGACTTCCAACCTCGGATCTCAGGCGCTCAGCCAGTTGCCTGAAGGTGCCGACAGCGGTCAGGCGCGGCGCGACGTGATGGATGCCGTGCGCGCCCATTTCCGGCCCGAATTCCTCAACCGGCTCGATGACCAGATCATCTTCCACCGGCTGACGCGGGACGACATGGACGGCATCGTGGAGATCCAGCTTCGCCGTTTGGTCAAGCGACTTGCCGCCCGCAAGATCGCACTCGATATGGACGAGGCAGCGAAGAAGTGGCTGGCCGAGGAAGG
>NZ_JASBQQ010000007.1:127500-232513 GCF_029961185.1 Albidovulum aestuarii
ACGTGATACTCTGCGATAAGCCATGGGGAGCTGAGAATAAGCTTTGATCCATGGATCTCCGAATGGGGAAACCCACCTGACAGTTTGTTATTGTTGCTTCGGCAATCAATAACGGGCTGAAACAGGTACTTTTAACCTGAATACATAGGGTTTTAAGAGCGAACCCGGGGAACTGAAACATCTAAGTACCCGGAGGAAAGGAAATCAATAGAGACTCCGCTAGTAGTGGCGAGCGAACGCGGACCAGCCGAGCCATGAGAATGACCAGAAGGATCTGGAAAGATCCGCCATAGTGGGTGACAGCCCCGTATGGGAAGTTCAATTGGACGTATTAAGTAGGGCGGGACACGTGAAATCCTGTCTGAAGATCGGGGGACCACCCCCGAAGGCTAAGTACTCCTTACTGACCGATAGCGAACCAGTACCGTGAGGGAAAGGTGAAAAGCACCCCGACGAGGGGAGTGAAACAGTTTCTGAAACCGGACGCCTACAAGCAGTCGGAGGGGCCTTGAGCCCTGACGGCGTACCTTTTGTATAATGGGTCAACGACTTGGTCTTACGAGCAAGCTTAAGCCGATAGGTGTAGGCGCAGCGAAAGCGAGTCTTAAATGGGCGAATTAGTTCGTGGGATCAGACCCGAAACCAGATGATCTAGCCATGTGCAGGATGAAGGTAAGGTAACACTTACTGGAGGTCCGAACCGACACCCGTTGAAAAGGGTCCGGATGACGTGTGGCTAGGGGTGAAAGGCCAATCAAATCTGGAGATAGCTGGTTCTCCGCGAAAGCTATTTAGGTAGCGCCTCGGACGAATACCATCGGGGGTAGAGCACTACATGGATGATGGGGGCCCACAGCCTTACTGAGTCTAAGTAAACTCCGAATACCGATGAGTACTATCCGGGAGACACACGGCGGGTGCTAACGTCCGTCGTGAAGAGGGAAACAACCCTGACCTACAGCTAAGGCCCCCAATTCGTGGCTAAGTGGGAAAGCATGTGAGACGACCAAAACAACCAGGAGGTTGGCTTAGAAGCAGCCATCCTTTAAAGATAGCGTAACAGCTCACTGGTCTAAATAAGTTGTCTTGCGGCGAAGATGTAACGGGGCTCAAGCCACGAGCCGAAGCTTAGGATGCATAGCAATATGCGTGGTAGCGGAGCGTTCTGTGATATAGCACCGTCCGATTTTAGCCTTCTCTCGGGAAGGTTCCGATCGGAAAGGTGCTTACTGTGAAGCCGGGCTGTAAGGCATCCGGTGGAGTGATCAGAAGCGAGAATGTTGACATGAGTAGCGACAAACAGGGTGAGAGACCCTGTCGCCGAAAGTCCAAGGGTTCCTGCTTAAAGCTAATCTGAGCAGGGTAAGCCGACCCCTAAGGCGAGGCCGAAAGGCGTAGTCGATGGGAACCAGGTTAATATTCCTGGGCCAGGAGGATGTGACGGATCTCGAGGGTAGTTTCTTCTTATCGGATTGAAGAGGCTGCTTAGAGGTTCCTGGAAATAGCCCTCCATTAGATCGTACCCTAAACCGACACAGGTGGACTGGTAGAGAATACCAAGGCGCTTGAGAGAACCACATTTAAGGAACTCGGCAAAATGCTCCCGTAAGTTCGCGAGAAGGGAGCCCCGTCTGTAGGCAACTATGGGCGGGGGGCACAAACCAGGGGGTGGCGACTGTTTACTTAAAACACAGGGCTGTGCGAAGCCGTAAGGCGACGTATACAGTCTGACGCCTGCCCGGTGCTGGAAGGTTAAAAGGAGGGGTGCAAGCTCCGAATTGAAGCCCCAGTAAACGGCGGCCGTAACTATAACGGTCCTAAGGTAGCGAAATTCCTTGTCGGGTAAGTTCCGACCTGCACGAATGGCGTAACGATCTCCCCGCTGTCTCAAATGTGGACTCAGCGAAATTGAACTGTGTGTCAAGATGCACACTTCCCGCGGTTAGACGGAAAGACCCCATGCACCTTTACTATAGCTTCGCACTGGCATCAGGATTGTGATGTGCAGGATAGGTGGTAGGCTTTGAAGCGGGAACGCCAGTTTCCGTGGAGCCTCCCTTGAGATACCACCCTTCGCACTCTTGATGTCTAACCGCGGCCCGTTATCCGGGTCCGGGACCCTGCGTGGTGGGTAGTTTGACTGGGGCGGTCGCCTCCTAAAGAGTAACGGAGGCGCGCGAAGGTTGGCTCAGAGCGGTCGGAAATCGCTCGTTGAGTGCAATGGCAGAAGCCAGCCTGACTGCGAGACTGACAAGTCGAGCAGAGTCGAAAGACGGCCATAGTGATCCGGTGGTCCCAAGTGGGAGGGCCATCGCTCAACGGATAAAAGGTACGCTGGGGATAACAGGCTGATGATGCCCAAGAGTCCATATCGACGGCATCGTTTGGCACCTCGATGTCGGCTCATCTCATCCTGGGGCTGGAGCAGGTCCCAAGGGTATGGCTGTTCGCCATTTAAAGAGGTACGTGAGCTGGGTTTAGAACGTCGTGAGACAGTTCGGTCCCTATCTGCCGTGGGTGTAGGATACTTGAGAGGAGTTGCCCCTAGTACGAGAGGACCGGGGTGAACGTTCCACTGGTGGACCAGTTGTCGTGCCAACGGCAGTGCTGGGTAGCTATGAACGGACAGGATAACCGCTGAAGGCATCTAAGCGGGAAGCCCCCCTCAAAACCAGGTATCCCTTGAGAGCCGTGGAAGACCACCACGTCGATAGGCCGGAGATGTAAGCGCTGTGAGGCGTTCAGTTGACCGGTACTAATTGCTCGATAGGCTTGATTTGATCCAGCAGAAGTCAGACTTCACTGGTCAAAGCGATCTTGGACAACGCGTTGATTGTTGTGCTTCTTTCTCGGTTTGGTGGTCATAGCACGAGCAAAACACCCGATCCCATCCCGAACTCGGCCGTTAAGTGCCGTTGCGCCAATGGTACTGCGTCTTAAGACGTGGGAGAGTAGGTCACCGCCAAACCTAGTAAGAAGCACAAACATATCTCTCTACGATGCGATTTCCAGAATGCCTTCAGCCGCCCGATGGGCGGTTTTTTCATTTGCACTGCAGAATTCCTGCTTGCGACCCGCGGGTGTCGTGGACCGCACAGACGCCAAAGCCAATATCGCCTGCATTGGGAGAAAGGCAGCGAGGAAACGTGCGTGTCATCCACAGCGGAAGTGAAATCCGGCGAGCCTGAGGTCTCGGTCGAACGACCCTTGGCGGGCATTCTCTATCTTCTTGGCGCCACGACGATTTTTCCGGTTCAGGATGTCATCATCAAGATGCTGAGCGGCGAATACGCCGTGCATCAGGTGGTGTTTCTGCGCAGCGCCTTCGCGCTTCCGATCGTGCTGGTGATCTCGCGGTTCGAAGGTCAGTTATGGCCACTCAAGATCGGTTCCTGGCGGTTGCAACTGTTGCGGGGCCTCTCAGCATTTGCGTCCTACATGGTTTACTACATGGCGTTGGCAACAATTGGGCTCGCAGAGACCGCCGCCATTACGTTCACGACACCGATTTTTGTAACACTTCTGGCAGTAGCGTTTCTGGGTGAACGGATCGGATTGTTCCGCTGGCTGGCGGTCGTCACAGGCCTCATAGGGGTTGCTATAATCGTTCAGCCCGGGCGCGGAGTGTTTGAACCCGCAGCGGTCCTTGCGCTTCTTGCAGCGGTTACTTACGCGGCTTCAATCATTGCCACGCGGAAGCTCGGGCACCGGACAAACGGCGGAACCATGACCGTAGTCACATTGTTGATCTACCTCGCGGCGGGTGGCGGACTGGGTTTGGCGTTTTCTTTTGTCGATATACAATCGCCGCATCCAAGCTTTGCATTCCTGTTTCGCGAATGGAAATGGCCCGACCCCGGCGATTGGTTGTTATTGCTGGCAATTGGCGTGACTTCCGCACTTGGCTTTTTTGCCCTGTCGCAAGCCTATCGTTTGGCCGAGGCGAGCGTCGTTACACCCTTTGAATACACTTACATGCTGTGGGCAGTGCTTTGGGGATGGGTGTTCTTTGGCACGCTGCCCGCATTCTCGACCTGGGCCGGGCTCTTCCTGATCGTCGGCGCCGGACTGCTCATCGTATTTCGTGAAGTCGTACGCGGCCGAAGGATCGTCCGCCGACGGGGTCTTGGCGTGTTGCGACAACGCTGAACGCTTCACCGAGGTGGGAGGAAATTTCAAAAGAATTCATCATTTTGCCATTGCGCCCGCCGCCGGTGGGAACTACATAGACCCCGAATTGGCGCGGGGTGGAGCAGCCCGGTAGCTCGTCAGGCTCATAACCTGAAGGTCGTAGGTTCAAATCCTACCCCCGCAACCAAAAATACCAGCAATAACAGCTAGTTAAGCGGCCCCTCCGAGGGGCTGTTTTGCTTTGCGGCTGCTGAAACAGCACCAAAGCAGCCGCTGCACAGCGACTCGCGGCGCTGGTCAACAAAAACCATAGACGAAGACTTCAACGACGAACGGTACAATTTCTGGGGATCGGGCCATAAGAAAACAGGACTGTGGTCGCGGCTCAATGAAAGTTCCGTGGCAGGTCAACCAGATCCGGGCAGGCGATCAGTCGCCATTCCGTCCGTCCCGTGCAGATGTCAGAAAATCATAGCCAAGCAGCACTACCGTCAGGCTAATGACCAGCGCGAGGTCGATCTCTGCCACATACCACGCAAGGATGCCGAGGAAGGCCGCGACGACGAGAAAGGCCAAAAGTGCCATTGCCTTATCCATTTCGTATTCCCTTCCTAATCCGCCACCGGATCGAGCCTGTCCATCAGCCAGGCGGCCGTCCTCAGCAACCGTCCGTCGCTTCCGCGCGGTCCGACAAGTTGTGCGCCCATTGGCATCCCGTTTCCCGCGGTGAATACCGGCACCGTCACCGCAGGCGTGCCGGTAAAGGTCCAGAGTCCGTTGAAGATCGGATCGCCCGTGGTCGTCAGGTCCGCAGGCGCGGGTCCCGGTGCAGCCGGGGTCAGAATAGCATCGGCATGCGAGAAAATCTCGGCCAGCCCGGCATATAGCACCTCGCGCCAGTCCAGAGCCGCAAGATAGTCTTTGGCCAGAGTTGAGCTGCCCTCCTGCAACGCCTCCCGCAGGACCGGAGACAGGTGATCGGGACCTGCCTTGGCAAAGCGGTGATAGTTCCGCGCCATCTCGGCGAAGTTGATACGTCGGCGCAGGTCGCCGGCGTCTGCAAAGGGCGCGGGCAGCGGCAGTTCGAAACACTGCGCCTCGCCCAAGGCAGTCGCGAGTTCTTCGAACGCTTCGCGGGTTTCGGCGTCCGCCGTGTCCCAGCCCGGCGGTTTGACCAGCGCAAAGACGGGCGGCAGCGGAGGCGCCTCTGATGCGGTGACGAAGAGCTGCGGGTGCGGCGCCGGGGCGGTCGCGGGGTCGGCCTCATCATGGCCGAAGAGAACCTCGGCCAGCAAAGCCGCATCGCGGGGCTCGCGGCCAAAGACACCGACCGTATCGAGCGTCTGTGACTGTCTCAGGACACCCGTGCGCGGGATCGCCCCGAAGGTGGGCTTGAACCCGGTCACGCCGCAGAAGGCGGCAGGCCGGATCACAGATCCGCCGGTCTGGGTGCCGATCGCCAAGGGCACCATACCCGCCGCTACCGCCGCCGCCGAGCCGGAAGATGAGCCGCCCGGCGTATGGTTGGTCCGGTGCGGATTGCGCGTGGCGGGCGGGTTCATATAGGCCAGCTCTGTCGTCACGGTCTTACCCATGATCACCGCGCCCTCGGCCTTCAGCCGCTCAACCACGAAAGCGTCCTTTTCGGGCACCCTGCCCTTGTCGATCCCGGTGCCGTTTTCCGTCGGGATGCGGGCGGTGTCGATGATGTCTTTCAGCGCAACCGGCAGCCCATGCAGCCGTCCGATGGGGCGTCCCGTCGCACGGTGCCGGTCCAGCGCCTCGGCCTGATGCATCACGAAGTCAGGATCGAGCCAGACGAAGGCGCCGATCTCTGGCTCCAGCGCCTTGGTCCGCGCCAGACAGTCGCGCGCAAGGTCTACTGCCTTCAGCGATCCGGCCGCCAGCCGGTCGCGCAGCGCCACCGCCGACAGATCGCTTGGCCGGATGCGCCCGTCAGTTGCCATAGAACAGCTCCGGCAGGACAAAGACGATATCGGGGAAGATGTACATCAGTGCCATCGCGATGAAGACGCAGAAGAGGAAGGGCATCACGCCCGAGAAGATCTGCGTCAGCCGCACTTCCGGCGGCGCGATGCCCTTCAGGTAATAGGCCGACATCGCCATCGGTGGCGTCAGGAACGAGGTTTGCAGGTTCAAGGCCACGAGAATACCGAAGAACAGGGGATCGATCCCGAAATGCGGCAGAAGCGGCAGGAAGATCGGCACGAAGATGATGATGATCTCGGACCATTCCAGCGGCCATCCCAGAAGGAAGATGATGAACTGCGCCAACAGGAGGAACATCAGCGGCGACATGTTCAGCCCGGTGACGAATTCCGAGATCACCTGCTCGCCACCCAGATAGGAAAAGACTGACGAGAAGGTGTAGGAACCGACGAAAAGCCAGCAGACCATCGCCGTTGTCCGGACCGTCAGATAGACGCTTTCCCGCATCCGTTGCCAAGTCATCGCCCTGTAGGCGAATGCCAGAAGGATGCCCCCAAGCGCACCTATCGAGGCGGCTTCCGTCGGAGTGGCAAGGCCGAAGAGGATGGAACCCAGAACCGCGAGGATCAGGAAGGCAAGCGGGAAGAACGACGTCATGATCATGACGACGAGCCGTCCGAAGGGCACGTCAGGCACCTCCTCTGCCGTCGGGCGCGGGGCGATCGAGGGCTGAAGGATCGACCGGCCGACGACATAGATCAGGTAAAGCCCGACCAGCGTGAAGCCGGGCAGCAGGGCCCCGGCATAAAGCCGGACGATCGAGACACCCGATGCGGCGGCATAGACGATCAGCATGATCGAGGGCGGAATGAGGATGCCGAGCGTGCCGCCCGCACAGATGATGCCGGACGCAAAGGCCGTATCGTACCGCGCCTTCAGCATCGCGGGCAGCGCCAGAAGCCCCATCAACGTGACGACCGCGCCAACGATCCCGGTCGCGGTGGCGAACAGGGCGCAGGTGATTAGCGCCGCGACCCCCATCGACCCGGGCACGTTCTTGGACGCGATGTTCAGCGTCGAGAAGAGCCGGTCGACGATGTTGGCGCGTTCGACGATATAGCCCATGAACAGGAACAGCGGCACCGCCGTCAGCACCTCATTCGACATCACCGTATAGGTCTGGTTGATGAACAGATCGAAGATGCGGTTGTTGAAGAGCCCCTCGATCCAGAGAGAGGTGCTGTCCCACCAGCTTGCTGTCTCATCCAGACGGTTGAAGCTGCGCCACATTCTGCCTGCGTCGAAATAGGCGTAATAGCCAAAGCCGATCCCCATCGCCATCAGCGTGAAGGCGATCGGGAAGCCCAGGAAGACGATCATGATAAACAGGCCCAGCATCATCAGGGCCACCTGCGGATCGGTCATACATGGCCCCCGGTTTCGGCTTCATGCGCCTTTTTGAGAAGGATATCCTCGGTTTCCAGCACGTCTTCTTCGGCCTGGATCCATTCATTGGTCCGGATGCAGTGAACGCAGCGGAAGACCTGCGCGATGCCCTGGATGAACAGAAGAATGCCCGCCGCGACCATCACCGTCTTGAACTGGAAGATCGGCACGCCAGCGGGGCTGTTGATCGACACCTCGCCGTATCCCCAGCTGCGCGAGGCGTATTTCCAGCCGGTGAAGATCAAGGCCAGCACGCCGGGGAAAAAGAAGATGAGGTAAAGGACAAGATCGACCTTGGCCTGTGTCCTCGGCTGCCACAGCCGGTAAAGGAAATCGCCGCGCACATGGCCGCCGCGCGACAATGTATAGGCCCCACCCATCATGAAGAGCGTGCCATACATGATGAACGACACATCGAGCGCCCACGATGTGGGATCGTTCAACACATAGCGGACGAAGACTTCATAGCCGGTCCCTACCGCCATCATTACAATCAGCCAGGCAAAGGCCTTGCCGAACCAGGCCGACAGGCTGTCGGCAATACGTATATAGGCAAGCATCTGTTGGCGGCCCGTCCTGTCCTGGTTGATAAACCCGGCGGCTCCGGCCGCCGGGTTTCGTGTCCATTGACCTCGAAACTCAGAGCGAGAGCTTGCCGGGGAAGAAATGCTCGTACGCCAGGGCGTAGTCCGGCGCATTCATCAACTCGTAGAATGCCACCTGCTCTGCCCAGGCTCTTTGGCTGTCGGTGATCCTCTTGAACATCGGATCGGTTTCCAGTTCCGGCAAGATCGCCGACCAGGCCTTGATCTGACCGTCCAGGATCTCGCTTGGCGTACGACGGACGGTGACGCCGGCCTCTTCCTGAAGCCATTTCAGGTCGGCCGAGTATCGGCGCATGGCCTTGTTCGTGTTGGCGGTCGCCGAAGCTTCGACACCATATTTCAGGATCGCCTGAAGATCCGGCTCAAGGTCGTCGTAGAAGTCCTTGTTGAAGAGGAATTCGAACTGCTCAGACGCTTGGTGGTAGGACGACAGGTAGTAATTCTTCGCCACGTCCTGCGCGCCGAAATCCTTATCTGACGAGGGATTGTTGAATTCAAACGCGTCGATAACACCGCGCTCCATGGCGGGCACGATTTCTCCGCCCGGAAGCTGCGCCACGGACATGCCCATGGATTGCAGCAGGTCGGCAGCAAGACCGACGGTGCGGTATTTGAAGCCCTGCAGATCGGCGACGGTGTTGACCTCGCCCTTGAACCAGCCGAACGGCTGGGCGAACATCGGGAAGCCGAGGAAGCCCACGACGTTGAGGCCAAGCTGATCCTGCGTCAATTCGCGGTACAGCTCGGCGCCGCCACCCTCGTAGAACCAGCCCAACATCGCCGGCGAGGATGCGCCGAAGACGGGTCCCGTGCCGAAGAGCGACGCTGCCTTGCTCTTTCCATACCAGTAGGCACAAACAGTATGCGCTGCGTCGAGCACGCCATCATGTACGGCGTCCATAACCTGGAATGCCGCCACCACCGCGCCGGCCGGCAGAACGTCAACTTTGAGCCGCCCGCCCGACATTGCCTCCACCCGGTCGGCATAGTCCTGAGCAAATTCCTGCCATATGTTCGACGCCCCCCATGAGGTCTGCATTTTCAGGACAAGCGGCGCTTGCGCCAATACAGCCGGGGCCGCAAGAACTCCGGCCGAAGCGCCCCCTGCAAGTGCCGTCTTCCTCAGAAAGGACCGGCGGTTTAACCTTTGGTCTGTCATTCTTTCCTCCCTTGATGCCCCACCTTGAATGGTCTTGTACGGTTTCCCCGGGGCCGTATTGCCCCCGCCGCGCGTCTCGTATTGGCAGGTGGCTTCAGCTTAGATTCGCGTCTCCTCATTTCAATTGTTTGTTTTTGCGGCGGCCGTGTAGCGCCCGTCTGCCTGCCGCAAGTCGCTCGAAACAAAGCAAAAGATCGGTAAATTATTTTTACCAAAATGTCCATTTTGGCGGGAAATTTGGGCTGCTTCACCGCCAATACCGGGATTCTGACAATGAAACCCGGGCCATAGGGTGATTCGCCGCGTCGCATCCCGGCCATCATCACGCATGTCGCGCTTCAAAAATCGCTTCGGATGGTCGTTCAGATTGAAGCTCAAATTCGAGCCCGCTCCCATGCAACTACACCGTTGCCCAAGAAATAGCCGAAAAGGTCCGGGCATCTTTGAACGCGCAAACTTGCAAATCCGATCAGATGCATTCGATATGATCGGGCGTGGCCTATCCCTGCCCTTCGTCTTGTCCAATGTCAGTGCTTACTGGACCGGGCAAGGAAAACCTCAATGGACGGCTGCCCAACTAACGCCACGCGAGCTTGAATTCGCTCGTTTCTATACGGTCTCTGGCTAAAATTATTGGAACGCATTCAGAAGAATGCGTTCCAACGTGCGGCATCAAGGTTTTTCGACCGGGATGTCAGAGCCCTTCGATCTTCCAGAAGAAGGTCTCGCCCGAACTGTCATCAACGCCGTCATTGTCGGTGACAACCCAGGCATCGCCCGCAGCATCAAAGGTCAGGCCTTCGATCTTGTCGGTGACGTAGCCGCCCTGTGCAGTAAGAACGGGGATGAAATCATGGACGACTTCCTTGTTCACAACGGGGAGTTCAGCTCCGAGTGGGGCCGGTTCGAGGTCTGACAGCGGGATCCGTGCGATCTTTTTGATCGCTGTCGCCGCGCCGATCTGATTATCGCGTTCGATGACGTAAACAGAGTCGCCCTTGATCGCGATTTCCGAGAGGCCGATCCAGCCGGTTTCCACGGTGTCGAGCGGGTAGTGGACGGCACCCCATTCCTTGCTCTCGATATCGTAGGAAACGAGCTTGACCATGCCTTTGGGGTCGTCGCCCCACTCGCGCTGTACTGCCATCCACAGGCGGTTGCCGATCTTGGCGATGCCTTCGAAGCCAAAACGCTGTTCCTGGGCAAGCAGTTCCGCAGGCGGAGCGATCTCTTCCTCGATCTCGCCCTCGCCGTTCACATGGTAGATTGCATGGGGGACAAGCCGGTCGGTGCGACCTTCTGAAGCCAGCCAGAAGCCGCCGTCACCATCGGCAGCGATGCCTTCCAGATCGAGTTTCTGCGCAGGCTGACCGGCACGGGTGACCGGGATTGCGCGGGTGATGCGGGCCGGGGTCTGGGTCGGGTCGACCTCGAAGATCGTCGGCTGGTAACCATAGAAGCCGTCGTTGACAGCGTAGAGCTTGCCATCTGCTTCCGTCAGGCCGGACAGCGCGCCCCAGCCGATCAGGCCATCCGACCCGGCCGATGTCAGCTGCGGATAGGCGGCAGGTGCGTCCTGATATTCGTAGATCATGACGTGGGCGCGGGCGCCGCCGTCCTCGATCAGGTCGGCCTCGTTCGCCGTAACAAGCAGGTTGCGGGCCGGGATCGCCACCACGCCTTCCGGTGCGATGCCCGAGGGCAGAAGTTGCTTCAGTTTCGGCGATGCCGGATTGGAGACATCATAGACCGCTGCGACCGAGCCACGTTCGGAAAGGATGAAGGCATAGGTCATGTCGCCGAAACGGGCGACCTCCATCCCTTCCGGTTCTGCGCCCTTGGCGTCAGAGCGCTTGTCGGGATAGTGGCCGATCTGGACGATTTCGTATTCCAGCGACGTCCCGCTTTCGTAGACGACCGTGCCGTCCTTGGCGAAGACCGTGAAACCGCGCGAGCCGCCGTCCATGTCGCCTTCATTGGCAGTGATGAAGTGATCGGCGTCGATCCAGCCGAGCCCGTCGGGTTCACGCAACCGGCCCTGCTGGGTTTCGGTGAAGATCAGCGCGCCGCGTTCGTCGGTGGCGTCGATTCCGGTCAGGTCGACGGCTCCGGCGGAGAAATGCGTGGACACGGTGCCGTCGGCGCCGACAACCACGATGTGGTTGTTCTCCTGAAGCGTCACGGCGATTTCGCCCGCAGCGTTCACATCGACGAATTCCGGTTCCGGGTCTTCCGGCGCAATTTCCGCAAGGCCGGTCATCGCGATCTTTTGCATCGCGCCGCAATCCGGCATACCGTCCACGAGTGGCATCTTCACCAGCCAGCCTTCTGGGGCCTGACCAACGCGTCCGTCACCTGCATCCTCGTCACGCTCATTCTCGATGGCAATGGCAAGGAACGAGCCGTCCGGCGCGGCGGCGGTGGAATCCGGTTGGCCGCCGAAGTCGCATTCGCCCTTGATCATGCCTGATGCAAGATCAACCGCCGCAAGCTTACCGGAGGGTGCTGTGTAGCTTTCCGATGTGTTTACCGCGACGAGCGCGTTCGAACCAACGACCGATACCGCCGTCGGCTCACCACCCATATCGACATTGCCCAAGGGCTTCGGCGCACGGGGATCGGAAATGTCGATCCGCCCGATCACACCCAGGGGGCTGTCAGTATAGACGAGCGTCATGCCGTCGCCCGACGCCGCGATGATCTCAGCCGAGCTCTCGCGGACCAGGTCCTCGCCATCGGCCATGTTGAGGACGGTGGCGAAACTGGCGATGCGGTTGAAGTTCATCTCGGCTGCGGCGGCATGCGCGGACAGCGCAAGGGCCGATGTCAGGCACAGGCGGGTCAGGATCATCTCTGGGTCTCCCGGGGTGGGTTGAAATCGTCCTTCCCGTGAGCGTCGTTTGTCGCAGCCGAATGACACCGTTACGAACAATATGTGACAATCGTTACCCCGCAGCGCCCGCGCCCGCGACTGTCATCCGGGGGTTACGGGGCCGATACACAAACTTCACAGTTCCTAAGGCTGACCGTCACAAAGCGGGTCTAAACGGCCCCCAATGGAACTGGGGGCTGCATGAAAATCGACATCGTCAATGTCAGCAAGATCTACGGCACCAAGGCCGCGGTCGACAATGTGAGCCTGTCGCTGGGCGGTTCAGGCTTTGTTGGCATTATCGGACGCTCGGGCGCTGGCAAATCCACGCTGCTGCGGATGCTCAACCGTTTGTCGGATGCGACCAAAGGTCAGATTCTTGTCGATGGCACCGATATTCTGGCGCTCAAAGGCGTAGAGAAACGTGCCTGGCAAAGCCGCTGCGCGATGGTCTTCCAGCAGTTCAATCTGGTACCGCGCATGGATGTCGCATCAAACGTGCTGCATGGGTTGCTGGGGCGCCGCTCGACGTTGACCACGCTCTTCAACCTCTGGTCCGAGGCCGATATCCGACAGGCGCTCGACATACTCGACCGGCTTGGCGTTGCCGAACAGGCGGCGAAACGGGCTGAAGCCCTGTCCGGCGGCCAGCAGCAGCGCGTTGCTATCGCGCGCGCGCTGATGCAGGACCCGGCGATCATTCTTGCCGATGAGCCCATCGCCTCGCTCGACCCGATGAACGCTCAGGTCGTCATGGATACTCTGAAACGCATCCAGACCGAGGATGGTCGGATGGTGATCGCGAACCTCCATACGCTCGACACCGCGCGGCGCTATTGCGACCGGGTGATCGGGATGCGCGATGGGCGGGTCGTCTTTGACGGCACGCCTGAAAAACTGACCACCGGCGTCGCACGCGACATCTACGGCGCGGATGGCACGTTTTCCGAGGCCGCGACATCGACAGCCATCGAAACGCTTCAACCCGACACGGATTACGCCGTCGCCATGCTCGGCGACTGAGTAGAACCGGGCCTATGCCATTCGGGCAGGCCCATCATAAGGAAGACTGCCATGAAAAATCTGCTTGCCATCCTGGCCGCCACAACCGCGCTTTCCGGCGCTGTTAACGCTCAGGACATCACCGGCTTCAACATCGGCATCCTTGGCGGCGAAAACGCGCAGGACCGCCTGAATTCGAACGAATGCCTTCGCAAGTACACCGAGGAAGAGCTTGGCGTGCCGGTCAAGCTGTTTGCCCCGGCCGACTACGACGGCGTGATCCAGGGCCTTCTCGGCGGCACGATCGACATGGCCTGGCTCGGCGCGTCGGGTTATGCCAAGACCTATCTGACCGACCCCGAAGCGGTTGAGCCGGTTCTGGTCAAGGCCAATCTCGACGGCTCCTACACCTACTATTCCATCGGCTTCGCACGCAAGGACAGCGGCATCGCCAAACTGGAAGACGTGAAGGGCAAGTCCTTCGGCTTCGGCGATCCGAACTCGACCTCTGGTTACCTGATTCCGTCCGTTGAAATCCCGATGGCTACGGGTCATTCCATGAATTCCGGCGACTATTTCGGCGAAGTGAAGTTCACCGGCGGGCACGAACAGACCATCGTCGCGGTCAACAACGGCGATATCGACGCGGGCGTGACCTGGGCCGATGGTCAGGGCAACTGGGAAGACGGCTACAATTCGGGTGCGCTGCGCAAAGCGGTCGATGCCGGTTTGGTCGACATGAACGACATGGTCGAGATCTGGCGCTCGAGGCCGATCCCGGAAGGCCCCGTGGTCCTGCGCAAGGCACTGCCGACGGATGTAAAGGAAAAGATGACCGCGCTGGTAGCGGGTCTGAAAGCGAAGGATGCCGATTGCGCCTATGGCGTGGCCGCAGGCGACACCGCGGGCTTCGTTCCGATCACGCATGACTACTACGACACCATCATCGAAGTGCGCCGCCAGAAGATCGAATCCGGGTCGTAAGCGACCCTTCGGCCGGGACTTTCGGGTCCCGGCCGTTCCAAATCCGGAATTCCCATGAGCCTTGCCCCCCATCCCGATCCCGCGGACTATCTCGCCATGGTTCGCCGAAAGCGCCTTTACGGGGGCGTTCTGCTCGTCCTGTTTGTCGTCCTTATGGTCAGCGGATTTCGCGTCGCCGATGCCCGCAATGCGGGCGGTTTTTTTGACGGATTGCACCGCGTTCTCGATTTCCCGGCCGAAATCTTCACTGAAGCCTTCGCGAACTGGCAGAACCTGCCCGGTCTGTTCGTTCAGTTCATCCCTTCGCTGATCGAAACCCTGAACATCGCTGCGGTCTCGACTATGTTTGGCGCTCTTCTGGCGATGGTTCTGGCGTTTCTGTCCACGCGGGGTCTCGCGCTTTGGCCGCGCATGACGCCGGTGTTCCGGCGGATGATGGATATCATGCGCGCGGTGCCAGAGATCGTCATCGCGCTGGTCCTGATCTTCCTTCTTGGCGGCGGGCCTGTCCCGGCGATGATCGCCATTGCCTTCCACACAACCGGCGCTCTGGGTAAACTTTTCTCCGAAGCAGCCGAAAACGCTGATCTGAAGCCGGTTGAGGGGTTGGCTTCCACCGGTGCAGGTTGGATTCAGCGTATGTGGCTTGGTATTCTGCCGCAGGTTGCACCGAACTGGTCGAGCTATGCGCTCCTGCGCTTCGAGATCAACATCCGAGCCTCCGCCATTCTTGGTTTCGTCGGTTCGGGCGGGATCGGGTATGACCTGAAGACCGCTTTGCAATGGGGTCAGGGCAAATACGATCAGGTCGTCGCGATCTTCGCGCTTCTGCTTCTGACAATCATCGTCGTCGACCACTTCTCGGACCGCGCCCGCGCGCGGCTTGTCAAAGGGGGGCTGGAGGCATGAGCCTTGCCGCGACCAATATCGACGCCGTGCGCACCGGGGTTGTGCAGCGTTTCCGGGTACGCAAGCGGCTGTCGCTGGCGGTGCCCGGGCTGATATTGCTTTATCTTGCCTATATCTTCTTCGCCTTCGACATCCCCGGTGTCGCCTCTCGCGCCAAACCGGAGAACGCGGCGATCCTTCTGGGCGATTTCTGGTCTTACAAGACTCACGTTACGCGCGACAACCGGTCCGGCGTGGTCACGACGGCCATCGAAGGTGAGCGCAAGGGCGAGTATCCGGCGGGCGCCGGGCCGGATTGGCTGACCCTAGGCGACGTGACCCGCATCGACCTGCCAGGCGGGGCCGAAGTGCGCTACATGGCCGATGGCGGGGCCGAACTTGCGATCCCCGATTTCGGTGAAATGTCCGTCGCGCTTGACGGCCGCAAGATTGCCGTGACTCTGCCAGATGACACGGATCAGCCCAACTGGATGAGCCTGTCGAAGAACCGCATCAGCCTCAACCGTGGTGACTGGCGTTTTGCCATGACGCCCGCCAAGACCGAAACCTTCCGCTATCAGGCGGGGTGGGAGCTTTTTTTCTTCACCCTCGACAGCCCGTTTCACGGCAAGTCGGTGGGCGATTTGATCGCCCTGGTAGCCAGTGGCGAGCGGGTCGTGCCGGACCGTTCCAACCTGTCCGCCATGGCCCACGACATCTGGACCAACAAGATGTGGCGGCATTCGGATGTCTTCTGGGCGATGGGCGAGACCGTGCTGATGGCATTCCTCGGCACGATGGGTGCGGGCCTGATCGCGCTGCCGCTTGCCTTTTTCGCCGCATCGAACTTTACCCCTGCGCGCTGGCTGAGGCTGGGCCTGCGCCGGGTCTTCGACCTTTTCCGGGGCATCGACGGGCTGATCTGGACGGTGATCCTGTCGCGCGCCTTCGGGCCCGGGCCGATGACGGGTGCTCTGGCGATCCTGATGACCGATACCGGGACGTTCGGAAAGACCTTCTCGGAAGCCCTGGAGAATATCGACGGCAAGCAGGTGGAAGGCGTGCAATCGACAGGCGCGAATGCGCCGCAGCGGATGCGCTTTGGCGTCATTCCCCAGATCGCGCCGGTGATCCTGTCGCAGCTGCTCTACTACCTCGAATCCAACACCCGCTCGGCCACGGTAATCGGTGCGCTGGTGGGTGGCGGCATCGGTCTCTTGCTGACGCAGGCGATCATCACGCAGAAGGACTGGGAAGAGGTCTGCTATTACATGGTGTTGATCGTCCTCACGGTTATGCTGCTCGACAGCCTCTCCGGTTGGGTCCGGCGACGGATCATCAAGGGCTGAAGGCATGGCGAGGCTACGGGCGGATGCGCCCCTGATCCATCCCGACTGCACCGTCGTGAATGCGACCTTTGGCGCCTATACCGAGGTCGGGCAGGGGTCGCGCATCCAGAACACCAACTTTGGCGACTACGCCTATTGCGACCGCTTTGCCGATATCGCAAATGCCGAGGTCGGCCGCTTTGCCAATATCGCGGCGATGACCCGAATTGGCCCGTCCGACCATCCCTGGCGGAACGCCGCACAGCATCATTTCCTCTATCGCTCGGCGTCCTATTTCGACGATGTCGAGGATGATGCGGAGTTCTTCGCCCACCGGGCATCA
The DNA here is from genome assembly GCF_029961185.1 of Albidovulum aestuarii. Taxonomy (GTDB): domain Bacteria; phylum Pseudomonadota; class Alphaproteobacteria; order Rhodobacterales; family Rhodobacteraceae; genus Albidovulum; species Albidovulum aestuarii. The sequence goes on from NZ_JASBQQ010000007.1 coordinate 144,209, forward strand.
CGGCGGACGGTGCTTGGCGCCGATTGCTGGATCGGCCATGGCGCGATCGTCAAGCCCGAGGTGACGGTCGGCATCGGGGCCGTGGTCGCTGCCGGGGCGGTTGTGACGAAGGATGTCGCTCCGTTCATGATCGTCGCCGGAATACCCGCCCGGCCTCTGCGCCAACGGTGCCCCGACGGCATCGCCGAGCGCCTTCTGGCGCTTGCCTGGTGGGATTGGGACCATGCCAGGCTGCGTTCGGCGCTTGACGACTTCCGCCGTCTGCCCGCCGAGGCATTTCTGGACGCATATGAGTGCTAGTTTTCGTCCGGTGCCACCGTCAGGGCCACCCGGTCCCCTGCGAACCAGCTAATCCCGTATTCTACCGGTTGCCCGTCGCTATCCACATTGACCGCTTCGGTCCTGAGGATCGGCGCGCCTTCGGCTACCTTCAGAAGTCCCGCCCTTGGTCCGCGCGCGATCTTCGCGGCAATCCGCGTGGATGCGCGGGTATAGTCTGCGACCCCCATTTCGGCCAAGGCGGCGGTGACCGATTTCAACCGGCCAAGCGCCTCGGGCAAGGCCGGAAACCGTTTGGCCGGAAAGACCGAACGGAAGAGGCTGAGCGGCAGCGCATCGCCAAGCGAGATGCCTTCGAAGACATGCACCTGGTCGGTTCCCAGAACACCCGCCTCCGTCTTGGTGGCAGGACGCGTTTCGATCCGGATCACCTCGCGCGAGGGGGTTCGACCGCTTGCACTCACGTTCTGCTGGAACCGCACCCTACGGCCAAGCGCATAGTCCGCAGGCGGCGCGGCAGCGACAAAGACCCCGGCGCCGCGGCGCGACACAGTCAGCCCCGCCCCGGCGAGGTCCGACAGCGCATGGCGCACCGTATGGCGGTTGACCCCGAAACGGGCGGAAAGCCCTGCCTCGGTCGGGAGTTTTGCACCCTCCGGATAAAGCCCTGCACCGATCTCGGAGCGGAGTGTTTCGGCGATCATGCGCCAGACGGGTGCGGACTTTGTCATAGAAACTTCATTTGTCTTCGCGACCGGGATCGGCAATTATTTGTCTAGTTGTATAGAAAACTAGACAAGTTCGCAAGATGTCGACACAGATGACCAAGACGAATGACAGACAGGCGCGCATGGGCCTTCTGGCCCGCGCCGAACCGGCCCGGCTGGCTGCCCTGATGCCCGACCTGCCGCCCCATGACTGGCTGCGCGCGCCCGAAACCGGCGCGGTGATGGTGCAGGGGCGGGTTGGTGCCACCGGCGGGGCCTTCAACCTCGGAGAGATGTCGGTCACGCGCTGCGCGCTCCGGCTCAAATCCGGCGCGGTGGGTCATGCCTATGTGCAGGGCCGGGACCGCGATCATGCGGCGCGCGCGGCGGCCATCGACGCGCTGATGCAGGGGCCTTCGGCCGAGCGGATCGAGGCCGATATTCTTTCACCCCTTCGGCGGGATGAAGCGGGCCACCGCCGTGTCCGGGCCGAGAAAGCCGCCGCAACCAAGGTCGAGTTTTTCACCATGGTCAGAGGGGAGGATTGACGATGCCGGAGGATTTCCTGATGGGCGCATTCGCGCAGCCTGCTGAAGAGGCCGCCTTTGCGTTCCGTGCCTGTCTTGAGGCAATGGCGCGACCCGGCCGGGTCCAGACTATCAGCGGGGCCATCCCACCCGCCCCATTGTCAGTAGCATCGGGCACGCTCCTCCTGACGCTGGCCAATGCATCGACGCCGATCTACCTCGCGCCGTCGCACGATACGGCCGCCATTCGTGACTGGATCGCCTTCCATTGCGGCGCGCCCATCGTGCCCGCCGAGCGGGCAACCTTCGCGCTGGGAACCTGGGAGGCACTGCACCCGGTCTCGCGGTTCGACATCGGCACTTCGGACTACCCCGACCGTTCCGCCACGCTGATCGTCGAGATGGATGCGCTGTCGGAGCCCAATGCCCGGCTGACCGGCCCCGGCATTGAGACCTTGCATGAGGCGCGATTGCCCGAAATCGCTGCATTCCGTGAAAATCGCGCGCGCTTCCCGCTGGGCTTCGACTGTATTTTCACCAGCGATACCAGCGTATCGGCCCTGCCGCGGTCGACCTATGTGACGGCGCTATAGGATGTATGTCGCGACAAAAGGCGGCGAGCGCGCCATTGACGCCGCACATGACTGGCTGGCCGAGGAACGACGGGGCGATCCCGCCGTTCCCGAACTCACCATCGCGCAAATCCGCGAACAGATGCGGCTCGCGGTCAACCGGGTCATGGCGGAAGGCTCGCTCTACGATCCCGACCTTGCTGCATTGGCGATCAAGCAGGCGCGGGGCGATCTGATCGAGGCGATTTTTCTCGTTCGGGCCTACCGTACCACGCTGCCGCGCTTCGGGTCGTCCCACCCGGTGGAAACCTGTGACATGGCGATCACCCGGCGCATCTCGGCCACGTTCAAGGACGTGCCGGGTGGGCAGGTTCTTGGCCCCACCTTCGACTACACGCACCGCCTGCTCGACTTCAAATTGATGGCCGACGGCGAGGCCCCAACAGCCGCCCGCAAGCCCGCCGATCCGGAGCCCGCGCCACATATCCTCGCCTTACTGGACCGTGACGGGCTGATGGAGCCGCTGGCCCACGACGGTGCCACGCCGCGCGACCTGACGCGCGAGCCGCTGGAACTGCCCGCCGACCGTCCTCTGCGCCTTCAGGCCCTGACGCGCGGCGATGAGGGGTTCCTCCTCTCGCTCGCTTATTCCACCCAGCGCGGCTATGGGCGCACGCATGCCTTCGTCGGCGAGCTGCGCATTGGCACCTGCGCGGTCGAGATGGAGATCCCAGAACTCGGCTTCGCGGTCGAGATCGGCGAGATCGAACTGACAGAATGCGAGACGGTGAACCAGTTCACCGGATCAAAGACCGAGCCGCCGCAATTCACGCGCGGCTACGGCCTTGTCATGGGGCAATCCGAGCGCAAGGCGATTTCCATGAGCCTCGTCGAGCGTGCATTGCGGTGGGAGGAACTGGGCGAGGAAAATACCGGCGCGCCTGCGCAGGATACGGAGTTTGTCCTCTACCACTCCGACAACATCCAGGCGACCGGGTTCCTCGAACATATCAAGCTGCCCCACTACGTCGATTTCCAGTCGGAACTGGAGCTTATCCGCAAACTGCGTCGCGCCGTCGCTCCTGAAAGACTGGAGGCCGCGGAATGACCGAACACGCCTACAACTTCGCCTATCTTGATGAGGCGACCAAACAGATGATCCGCCGCGCAATCCTGAAGGGGCTTGCCATTCCCGGATATCAGGTTCCCTTCGCCAGCCGCGAAATGCCGATGCCTTACGGCTGGGGTACAGGCGGCGTTCAGGTAACGGCCGCCTGCCTTACGCCCTCCGATACGCTGAAGGTCATCGATCAGGGGGCGGATGACGCCACGAATGCTGTGTCGATCCGCAAGTTCTTCGAACGCACTGCCCGTGTCGCAACCACGACCGCGACGGCGGAGGCGAGCGTCATTCAGACCCGGCACCGCATACCCGAGGAAAGGCTCAGTGAAGGCCAGATCCTCGTCTATCAGGTGCCGATCCCCGAACCGCTACGTTTTCTCGAACCGCGCGAAAGCGAGACCCGGCGCATGCATGCGCTGGAGGAATACGGGCTGATGCATGTGAAACTTTACGAAGATATCGCGCGGCATGGCGAGATCGCGACTTCTTACGCCTATCCGGTGAAGGTCGAGGAGCGATATGTCATGGACCCTTCCCCGATCCCGAAATTCGACAATCCGAAACTGTCGGGCATGGCCGCGATCCAGTTGTTCGGCGCAGGACGCGAACAGCGCATCTATGCTCTGCCGCCCTATACCGAGGTGGTGAGTCTCGATTTCGAGGACCACCCGTTCGAACCGATGAAGGCCGATCACGACTGCGACCTTTGCGGTGCGGGGGAGAGTTACCTTGACGAGCTCATCACCGACGATGCGGGCGGGCGGATGTTTGTCTGCTCCGACACCGATTTTTGCGCCGCCCGCCGGGCCGGGGGTCATCGCGGGCGTCTGGTCCCGGAAGGAGACGCCGCATGACTGCGCATGATCCCCACATCGGCGCGATGACTGCCGCAATCGATATGCCATTGTTGAGCGTCGGCGGACTGACCAAGACTTACGGCTCCGGGCGCGGCTGCGCCAATGTCAGCTTCGACCTGTGGCCCGGTGAAGTACTGGGAATCGTCGGCGAAAGCGGTTCGGGCAAGTCAACGCTGCTTGGCTGCCTTGCCGGGCACATACGACCCGATGCGGGCCGCGTGGTTTACGACCTTGATGGTCACGCCCGTGACACTGTCTCGATGGCGGAACCGGATCGACGGCGGCTGTCGCGCACAGAATGGACGTTTGTACACCAGAACCCCCGGGACGGGCTGCGCATGGGGGTTTCGGCGGGCGGCAATGTCGGCGAAAGGCTGATGGCCGTAGGTGCCCGGAATTACGGCGCGATCCGCGAGACAGCGACCGATTGGCTGGAACGGGTGGAGATCGCGGCCGACCGCATCGATGACCGTCCGCGCGCCTTTTCCGGCGGCATGCAGCAGCGCCTCCAGATCGCGCGCAATCTGGTGACCGGCCCCCGGCTGGTCTTCATGGACGAACCCACGGGCGGGCTCGATGTCAGCGTGCAGGCCCGGCTTCTCGACCTTCTGCGCGGCCTTGTCCGCGATATGGGCCTGTCGGTGATCATCGTCACCCATGACCTTGCCGTCGTCCGGCTTCTGGCCGACCGGCTAATGGTGATGAAGGACGGCCGCGTGATCGAAGAGGGGCTGACCGATCAGGTCCTCGACGATCCGCAGGCCGCCTATACCCAGCTCCTCGTCTCCTCCGTCCTGCAGGTGTGACCCATGATCGAGATCGAGAACCTGTCGAAGCATTTCACCCTGCACAATCAGGGCGGTGCAGTCATACCGGTAATGGCGGGGGCGGAACTCCAGGTCAGCCCTGGCGAATGTGTTGCGCTGACCGGCCAGTCGGGGGCGGGCAAGTCTACACTGATGCGGATGATCTATGGCAACTACCTTTCCGCGGGCGGGACGATCCGGGTGAACGGGACCGACATCACCCGCGCCACTCCACGCGAGATCATCCGGCTCAGGCGCGAGGCGCTCGGCTATGTCAGCCAGTTCCTGCGCGTCGTGCCCCGCGTACCGACCCGCGCGGTGGTGGCTGAGCCCCTGCTGGCCCTCGGAACTGATACCGCTACAGCCTATGCCCGCGCCGAGGAATTGCTAGCGATGCTCAACATCCCCGAACCACTCTGGTCGCTCTCACCCACGACCTTTTCGGGCGGCGAGCAGCAGCGCGTGAACATCGCCCGTGGCTTTGCCCATCAATACCCGGCGATGCTGCTGGATGAACCCACTGCTTCGCTCGACGTGAATAACCGTGAGGTCGTGCTGACGCTTATCCAAAAGGCAAAGGCGCAGGGTGCCGCGATCATCGGCATCTTTCATGACGAAGCCGCGCGGGCGCGGGTCTGCGACCGCGAGGTCGATGTGACCCGCTTCACCCCCGCGCAGGCTGCGTGAGATGGCGCGCTTTGGTCAGCTTGTCGCTCTTGTCGGTCCCTCGGGCTCAGGCAAGGATACGTTGCTGGCCGGTCTCGCCCGCGCCTGCCCCGACCTCCATGTCGCCCGCCGCACCATCTCGCGCCCGGCCTCGGCGGAAACCGAGCCCTATGAGAGTGTCATCCCCGAACAATTCGCAGCCCTCCGCGCGGACGGGGCCTTTGCGCTCCACTGGCAGGCGCATGGGCTTTTCTACGGAATCCGCCACCGGGAACTCGTCCCGCTTCAGGATGGACGGGTCGTCATTTTCAATGGCTCGCGCAGAGCGCTTCCCGGAATCATCGCCTATCAACCCGACGTCCGGGTCATCACGGTAACCGTGCCGCCCGACCTTCTCGCGGCCCGCCTTGCCGCGCGCGGGCGCGAGGATGCCGACGAGATCGCCGCGCGGCTGAAACGCACGGACCTTGCACTGGCGGGCCATCTCACCTCGGGCGTGGTGTGGAATGACGGCACGCCGGAGGAAGGCATCGCCCGGCTGGTCGAATTGCTTCAGCCGGTCAACGCGTGACGGGACATCAGATGGAACTGCCCCGCCTCATCCTCACCGAAAAGGCAGATATCCTCAATCCGGAAAGGCCCGGACAGATGAGGGCCGAACCAGGCGCGCGCGGTGGATTCGATTTCCGCCAAATCTCCGGTGACGGGTCCGGTCAGTGTCAGATGAAAGCGAAATTCTTCCAGCACGTAGGGATAGCCATAGGTGTCGAGCAGGGCCCGTTGCCGTGTCGTCAGGCTGTCCGGGCAGCGGCGTGCATACTCGGCCGCAGTCAGGGGGGCGCGGAAGGGCTCGAAGGCATCGATGATCCGGGCGGCCAGCGCAGCGATACCTTCGACAGGCTCGTCCGGAACCAGCGCAAGAAACCGGCCGATCCGGGCGACCGACAGCCCGCCCGCCGTGACCGGCGCGAGGGTCGCGGCGAGATCCGAAACTGCGGTGTTGAGTGCATCCGCGTCCGCCCCCTTCAACCGGAACGGTGGCTTCAGCGTGCCGTGAAATCCGTAACGGCGCGGCTCTGCAGTCAGCGCAGGCAAGTCGAGGCCGACGAAAGCCGGTTGCGCCGCGGCCCGGTCTTGCAAAGCGTCCCGGCCCAGCCAGGAAGCCGCCGCATCGGCAAAGGCGCCGTCCCTGGGCGCATAGTAGATCGCATAGCGTGTCATCACTCTCATTCAGCTCCAGTCGCACAGACATGTCACCGCCATGTGACATTCTCCTGCCACAGAAACGCTGACCAGACCGAACGGAGCCAGCAGTGACCGAAACCGTCCTTGCCAATGCCAAGATCGTCCTTCCGACGGAGGTCATCTCCGGTTCGCTTGCCCTGCGGGACGGGGTGATCACCGACATCGCCCAAGGCGCAACGGTCCTGCCCGGCGCGATCGATTGCGAAGGCGATCTGGTGATGCCCGGTCTGATCGAACTGCATACCGATAACCTGGAACGCCACATCCAACCCCGGCCGGGCGTTGACTGGCCGCATGCCACGGCAATCCTTGCCCACGATGCCGAGCTTTGCTCGGTTGGCATCACGACGGTCTTTGACGCGCTTCGCGTGGGTTCTGTCTTTTCCAACGACCGGTCGCATTATGGGGAATATGCCCGGCAGGTCGCCAGTGAACTTTTGGACCTGCGCGACCGCGAGGCGCTGAGGATCAGCCACTTCATCCATCTGCGCGCTGAGGTCTGTTCCGAAACGCTGATTGACGAGCTGGAAAAGTTTGGCCCGGATGACCGGGTTGGTATCGTCAGTCTCATGGACCATACGCCGGGCGAGCGCCAGTTCCGAGATGTGGAAAAACTGCGCGACTATATCTGCGGCAAACACGGGCTGTCGGCGGATGAGTTCTCGGCCCACGTCGCCAGCCAGATCGCTTTGAAGGAAGAGGTTGGCGCACGTCACGAAGCGGCTGCTGTCGCGGCTGCGCGCCGTTACGGCGCTGTACTCGCGTCACACGACGACACGACCTCCGATCAGGTTGCCTGTTCGGCCGCGCATGGCGTTCATTTTGCCGAATTCCCGACCACGGTCGAGGCAGCGGACGCCTGCCGCCAACAGGGTATCGCAGTGATGATGGGCGCGCCCAACCTGATCCGGGGCGGTTCGCATTCCGGCAATGTCGCAGCGCATGTCCTGGCAGAGGCGAACCTGCTCGACATCGTCTCATCCGACTACGTTCCCTCGTCGCTTCTGGGCTCGGCTTTGTTCCTGGGTGACCTCTGGGGCGACGTAGCGCGCGGCATCCGTACCGTTACCGCCCATCCGGCCGAGGCCGTCGGCCTGAGTGACCGTGGGCGACTGGAACCCGGTGCGCGCGCCGATTTGATCCGGGTGCGGCGCACAGCCGGATCTGGCGCGGTACATGGCGTCTGGGTGTGGGGTGTACGAGTCGGGTAAACCGGGCGGACCTCAGAACTGAGCCCCGATTTCGCGCCGCCGCATAAGAACCCCTGACTGGGCATAACCGCGATAGAGACTTTCTGTTTGTGCCGTGCTGCCGGTTTCGTCGGCGACGCAGGTCAATACGCTGCCAAAATCATCTCGCGGCGTGACGTGGAACTTGCGTAACCAGGCCCGAAGGCCGGTGCGGAACCAGTTGGGCAGGCCAGACTGTGTGCCAAAATCGACAATGTGCAACTCCCCTCCTGACGCAAGATGCCGCGCCGCCTCAGCCAGTGCGCCGTGCCAGTCAGGTATCATCGACAGGCTGTAGGACAGGACGATGCGGTCGAAACCTGCGACACCGAACAGCCGCGCTGAATCGAACCGGCAGGCATCTGCTTGCGCCAGAGCCGCCGTGCCATCGAGCTTCGTTCGCGCCGAGCGTAGCATCTCCTCCGAGATGTCGAGCCCGTAAAGTCGGCATTCGGGATAGGTCCGGCCGATCCGGTCGAGGTTGCGCCCGGTACCGCAGGCAATCTCCAGTATCCGCGATCCGGGTGGTGGCGCGAGACGGGCAATGAGGCGGTCGCGGCCCAGAAGGTAGTAGCGGCGCGTCAGATCATAAAACAGCCTCTGGTGCCGGTAGGTGGCATCCATTAGCGCTGCGTGGGCAAGCGAGTTCTCCATTCCGTTCATGCCTTCAGCCGGTAGAGGTGAACGCCGCCATAGATCGCCGACCGGTCGGTCGCCAGCGCCGCCTTCGACCGTTCAACGTCGTAGTCCCAGCGGGCAAGGGTCGCTGCTGAAACCCGGCCGGGCAGGATGTCGGCCGCTCCTCCAGTCCTGAACAGGACCCGCGCACCTGGCGCGGCTGTCCGGGTGATCTGTTCCCAAAGTGCGTTCAACTGGGCGTCCGTCATCCAGTCCTGCGCATCGAGCAGGACATAGCAATCCCGTGAGGCCGCCTTTTCCGCGGCCAACAGATCGGTCAGCGAGCGGTTCGTTACCCGCACCCGAGAGGCAGCGTCGCGAAGTCCCGCGAAGTTCTCAGGCGAGAGATAGGGAGGGACGGCGCGGTTTTCGGCCTCGGCATAGCCGCGGTGGAAGGCCTGCCAGGCGAAGTAGTTGTCCGAGATCGGAAAATCGCAGATGAGCTTGCGGGTGCGTTCGCGCAGGACGGGTATCACATCGCCCCCGGCATCGGCGGCAAGTTTTTCGTACTGCGCTGGAGGGATGCCGAGGCCAAAGAGCGACGCCCGGCGGCGGGCGAGGAAACGGATGAGCGGCTTGTCGTACAAAGGTGCGATGCGGGTATCGAAAAAGGTTCGCTGCTCGTCCAGCGTCCGCGCGGACAAGAGCGGTCGGAAATCGACACCGCCAAGACGCGCGATCAGATGCACCGCCGCGATGAACCGGCCCAGCAGGCCGAAACGATAAAAGCCGCGTTCGAACATCGCGATGCGGCGGCGCCCATAGGGGCGCGCCTCCCAATAGCGCCGGGTTTCGGCATCGAGTGCGGGCGCAATCAGGCGGTCATAGACGGCGGCGTTGCCCTTGCAGTCGGCCCGACCAAAGAATGCATAGAAACTGGAATGGTCGGGCAGTGTGAAGGCAGCCGCGATCTTGAGCTTCAGGAGCGCGACATGGGCGGGCGAGAGATCGACGGCGGTGATAGAACGGGGATGCGCAGTCAGATAAGACATCACGTTGCAGCCGCCCGACGCGATGCAGACCATGCGGTCTTCCGGGCAAAGATCCAGCGCGACCATATCGGCGACCGGGTCTTCCCATATCTGGGGATAGACGAGGCCCTCGAATAGCCGCGCAAAGATCCGCTCCAGCAAACCGGTCGTGCTCAGCGCGGAATTCTGGTGAACGGCCGAACCGATCTGGTCGGTGAATGCCGGGGAATAACTAATCTCGCTCATGCGGCCTCGCGTTTTTTCCGGCGCTGCGCGCGCCGATTGACGAATGATGGATTGAGGATGTTCCGGGGGGCGAACTGTGTACCAGCACGCGTCTCGGAGGCCCAGTCGATCAGGTGCAGTGTCCCGTCGTCCCGCTCGACGACGGCAGTGCAGCTTTCGACCCAATCGCCCGTATTGACATAGTCCAGATCGCCGATCCGGCGCATATTTGCGCTGTGGATATGCCCGCATATGATGCCGTCATAGCCACCCCGGCGGGCCTCGTCCGTCAGGACCTGTTCATACTCGCTGATGTAGTTGACCGCGCGCTTGACCTGCTGCTTGGCCCAGTTCGACAATGACCAGTATTGCCCACCCCAAAGCCGCCGCGCCCGATTGAACCAGATATTCAGCCACAGAGCGAATTCATAGGCGCGGTCACCCACATGCGCGAGCCATCTGGCGTTCACGACGATCGAGTCGAACTGGTCCCCGTGTGTTACGAGGAAACGCCGACCATCGGCCGTGACGTGTTCGGCCTCTGCCACAACCTCCACCCCGCCGAAGTGCGTACCGAGATAAGATCGCATGACCTCGTCGTGATTGCCCGGAATGAAGATGATCGAGGCACCGTCATGCGCTCTGGCCAAAAGAGATTGTACCACGTCGTTGTGTGACTGTGGCCAGTGCCAACCACGGCGCAATTGCCAGCCATCGACGATGTCACCGACAAGGTAGTAGGCTTCGGCTTCATTCTGTTTCAGGAAGTCGAAAAGAAGCTCCGCCTGGCAGCCCCGCGTGCCTAGATGCGTGTCAGAAATAAATATGGTACGGAATTTCATATTCACCCCAACCTGTGGCGTTGTTGCGCCAAGATATGCTGGCGGCGCTACAGGATTGTGACGGACGCAGAACAGCGTGCACTAATTCCACCATGTTAAGTTTGTGGAACAAGCCCCCGGCGGTTCAAGTGGCCATGCTTCATCCACTGTGGGACCCGTTATCCGGCTCGGACGCTTGGATTGATGCTTTAAATCGGCGCGTCTATCAAAGGCCACAGTTCCTCGATCATATCCGCGAGATGCTTGGCGTGTGAGATGTCGGAGTCCTGAGACGTCACTGACAGCCTCAGGACGGTCCGCCCCTTCCACTCAGCCGTTTTGACGAACTGGGACTGCTGGGCGTTCAATCGTTCGGCAATCCCGAGGATTTTCCGGTGCTCGTTCTTTCGGTCGTGGCAACCGATAACGATTTGATTGAGTTCGACCTTGTTCAGGATCGAAAGTCCTTCGACCCGAATGATGCGTTCGGCCAGGTATGCGGCTGCATCACAATGACGATCGACCAGCGCGGCAACACCTTTGCGCCCAAGGCTTCGTATCACTGCCCAAACCGCAAATCCCATTGCTCGGCGCGACAAACCTGGCGTGTAGTCAGAAGGGTTGCGTCCGTCCTCATCATCCACGTTCAAGTAGCCTGCAGTTTTCTGCATCGCTCCTCGGTGGGTGTTCTGGTTCCGGACAATAGCGAAACCGGACCCATACGGAACCTGAAGCCATTTGTGTCCGTCCACGGACCAGCTGTCGGCAAGCTCTGCCCCTACCGTCAACCCCTTCTTGCTTTCAGTGGCCCTGGCCCAAAGACCAAATGCTCCGTCGACGTGCATCCATGCATCGTGCATACGAGCGATGGCCGCAATCCGTTCCAGGGGCTCGAATCCGCCCGAGTTTATGTGCCCGGCCTGCGCTACGATGATCTTCGGACCTTCGTACCGGGCAACAGCGTCTGCCAGATCCTCCGGTCGCATCAGCCCGTCGTCGTTTGACGGCAACCTGTGGATATTGGTGTCTCCAAAACCGAGCTGGCGTAGCGCCATGAAGTTTGTCACATGCGCGTCATCGCTGAGGAAGATGTGCACGACCGGCGCGCCCTGAAGTCCCAGTGCCGCGAAATCATGACCGCAACGCCGGAGTACCTCGCCACGTGCAGCGGCGAGACCGACGAATGCGGCCGTGGTTGCGCCACTGACAAAGCCGACCGAACTGTCGCGCGGCAGGTCGAGCAATTCCAGCAGCCACGCTTCAACCGCTTCCTCTGCAATCGCAGCGGCAGGTGAGGATTGGTAGATCGCCGCATTCTGCCCCCAGGCGGCGGTGATCCAGTCGGCGGCAACACCGACCAGGTTCGACCCGCCCATGACCCAGGCATAGAAGTTTGGGTCAGTATTGCCGACCAGACCCGGCTCCGCCGCCGCGATCAGTTCGTCGATCACCCGGGCGCCGGGATACCCGTCATCGGCGAGGGGCAGGCAGAAGCGTTCCCTGAGTGCGGTTGCTGACGCGGAGGCGCTGATCGGGTGGATTTCGTTCCGATAGTCCCGCGCGTAAGTCGCCGCGCGGATCAGAACATCGGCCGGGATAAGATGGGCAAGTGCCTGTGCCATGTCGGTCTCCGATCTACCGGGGATGCATCCATCCGGGCAGAAACCCGTAGGGATTAGCCGTCTTGCTGTCGTCGAAACTGAGGCCGATAGCGTTCAGCCTTTTAGCCATAGAGCCATCCTTGAACCCGTCGAAGGTTTCCTTCGCCCCGCCGACATGCGTACCGCCCACAAAAATTTGCGGAATGGTTGGTACGCCGGTCCTGACCCCCAGCGCGGCCCTGAGATCGCCGCCCAAGTTGTCCGTCTGCATCGCGGCGGCATCGAGTTCTACTGCGTGATAGGGCACACCCGCTGCTGCAAAGAGCTTGCGCACCGACCAGCTGAATTCACACCATTCCAGGACGAACATCACGACAGGATGCTGCGCGACGATCTCGTCAACCATCTCTGCGGCCTCAGGCTTGCAGGTCGGTGCGGCCGCAGAGGCCACGGGCGCGGAGGCTGCGTTGTCGAACCGGGCGCCGGGTGTGGACCGCGACAGCGCAATCTCATCGTCGCTCATTTCCTCCTCGATGCCATCGAACAGGACCGTGGACATGTAGCGTTCGCCGGTATCGGGCAGCATCGCAACGATGCGTGCGCCTTTGGGGGCGGTCTTCGCCACCTCCAGCGCGGCGGCGAAGGTTGCACCGGCGCTGATGCCGCAGAAGATGCCCTCCTGCGCTGCAAGATCGCGTGCCGCTTGCAGCGCGGCATTGCCGGCGACCGGCTGGAATGCGTCAATCGCGCCCGCGCTGACGGCGTCTTCGGCGAGTTTGGCGATGAAGTCCGGCGACCAGCCCTGCATAAGGTGGGGGCGAAACATCGGGTGACTGGCCGGGCGGCCGTCTGCATCCCGCTCCTGCGCGATTCCGCTCTGTATCAGCGGGACGTTGTCCGGCTCTGCCACGACGATCCGCGTCTTTGGGCATTCGGCGCGCAGGACCCGAGAGACGCCTTTCAGGGTGCCGCCGGTCCCGAAGCCCGTCACCCAGTAATCCGGGCCCTGCCCGCCAAAGGCGTCGACGATTTCCCGCGCGGTGGTGCGGGAATGCATGTCGGCATTGGCCTCGTTCTCGAATTGCCTTGCAAGGAACCAGCCGTGTTCGCGGGCCAGTTCTTCGGCCTTGGCGAGCATGCCCGTGCCCTTCTGCGCGGCGGGCGTCAACACGACCTTCGCGCCAAGAAACCGCATCAGCTTGCGCCGCTCGACGCTGAAGCTTTCTGCCATTGTGACGACCAGCGGATAGCCCTTGGCTGCGCAGACCAGCGCAAGGCCAATGCCGGTATTTCCCGACGTCGCTTCGACCACAGTTTGGCCGGGTTTCAATGCGCCCGATGCCTCTGCCGCCTCGATGGCCGCCAAAGCGAAGCGGTCCTTCACCGATCCGCCGGGATTGAAAGCCTCGACCTTGACGTAAAGCTCCACACCTTCGGGTGCGAGCCGGTTGATCCGGACGATCGGCGTATTCCCGATCGTGTCGAGGATGGAGCCGTAAAGCGCCGGGGCGGTTTGGAGAACGGGTTTCATCTGCATCTCTCTTATCCTTTTGATATAGCGTGTTCGGTCATGCAGCCGGGGCCGCACCCGCATCCGCGGCCATGTGGATTTCGTGGTGAACGACCTGCGCGTCGCGGAGCGCGAGGTACCAGGGGTCTACTGACAAGGCACGGTCAACGAGGTTCTGGACCGTGGCGCGGTCCTCGTCGGTGTCGATTTCGATCCGTATCCGAGATTCCAGCGGTGCAGCGGTGCGCGGGCTCAGCCCCATCAGCGCGGCATCGTCGAAATCGCATTCGATCGTTACATCGACCGACCGGAAGACGAGCCCTTCGCGCGCGGCCATCATCTTCACGCCGATAGCGACGCAACCGACGACACCGGCACGGGCAAAAAATCCCGGGCTTGGCCCGGCAGCGTCGCCACCCATGGCCCGCCCCATATCCATGGTCGCGTGATACTTGCCCTGCGCGGCGTGGCAGGTCAGGCCATCTTCGACCCGCCCACGTGTCACGATGGTATTGCAGGCGGCATCGAGGTCTTTGCGCATCCGGTCGATCACGACGGTCTGCGCCTGCCGGATCACCTCATCCCGCGCGGGCATCAGTGTCGTATCGTTATCGGGGTTCATCATGGTCATAGGTATCTCCTTTCAGGCCGCAGAGCGGCCGCGTGTGCAAAGAATGTGATCGGCAAGGGCGGTCGCATCGGCGCCGACGCCATCGATGAGGGCAGAGTTGCGCTGTCGCATGAACGGCAGGCCGAGGACGTAGAGTCCCGGAGCGACCAACCCTTCCCGGTGCATCAGCGCGCCCTTGCGGTCAAAGACCGGCAGGTGCAGCCAGCTGTAGTCAGGCCGGAACCCGGTCGCCCAAAGAATTGTGCGGATGTGGCCCCTGCCGAGATAAAGCGAAAGGCGCGATGAGGCGGGGCAGGGCGTTGCGGCAAAGCGTTCGACGGGGCCGACACCACTGAGGCCGGTGTCCTCGGCCCAGGCATCCAGCGTGTCGAGCAACCGGTTCATCTTCAGATCCGAGAGCGCGCAGTGATTGTGCAGCGCACCGGAAAAGAGCGCAGTGCCGTCGCGGACAGCGCTGAGACGACCGACGATCTCGACGCCTTGCGCTGCGAGGCTGCTCAGATCGCAAAAGCGCTGGGCATGAGAGCCGATGAGTTGCAAGGATGGCACCCGGCGGGCCCGGTCGATGTCATCGACCTCGTCGACCTGCATGGTTTGAATGCCTGCGCGATCCATCCACCACTGGATGTCCCGTCCGCGATAGTGGCGCGGCATGCGGATATGTTCACCGGCGGAAAGAATGACCTCATGTCCGGCGGCGCGGATTTCGGCGGCAAGCTGGACACCGGTTGCCGAGGCACCGACCACCAGAACGCCACCCGGCGCGAGTTGGTCGGGGTTGCGGTAGTCGAGCGCGGTGATCTGGTCGACCCGCGACGGGATATCCGCCGCCAGTGCAGGCACCGAAGCCACGTTGCAGGCCCCGGTGGCCAATATGAGCGTGCCACAGTTCCAGTCGCCCCGGTCGGTCGCAACACGGTAGCCGTTGTCGAGCCGCGTGACCGAGAGCACACGGGTGCGGTCCTCGACCGTTGCCCGGCTTGCGGTGGCGTAGTCGTTCAGGAAACGAGTAACCTCAGGCATCGACATGAAGCCGTCCGGGTCGTCGCCCTGATAGGCGAAGCCGGGCAGGCGGCTTTGCCAGTTGGGGGTCAAGAGCCGCAGGCTATCCCACCGCTCATGCCGCCATGAATTCGCGATCTCGCCACGCTCCAAGACGACATGGGGAATGTTGCGGTCCGACAGGCAGCGGCTCATCGCGAGGCCGGCCTGACCGGCGCCGATGATGAGGGTTCCAATGCGTTTCATGGGTCTTGCTCCTGTCGGACCGGCGGGGTCAGGCTACCGTCACGTTGACGGAAGTCGGGTTGGTGATGAGGTCGAAGACGGCCGAGCGCTTCTGCGATTGGGCAACGAGTGCGCGGATTTCATCGGCAGTCGCATCGGCGTCGATCTCAAAGCTGACGCGGATCGCGGAAAAGCCGTTGCGGATGTCCGGGTCCATGCCGAGGATGCCGCGCACGTCGATGTCGCCCTCGACGATCGCCCGCATGTGGTGCAGCTGGATGCCACGATGCTGGGCAACGGCGGCAACGCCACCCGACAGGCAGCTCGCCAGCGCGGCCAGAACGATCTCCGGTGGGGTCGGAGCTCGGTCTGCAGCGGCAAAGACTTCCGGATGGTCGCTGTCGATGCGAAAGGTTTCCTTGCGCTCATGGTTCTGGCCGAGGCCGAAGTAACCGTTGATCGCGTTGGTGCTGTGGGTGCCGTCCTTCCAGTCGCAGGTGCTGCGGAAAGTGAAAGCGGCGGCCTCGGGCATTTCGGCGAACGCGCCGCGCGCGCCGAGCAGGGCTTCGGTGTTGACGCCGTTCGATACGGGCTTGGTCATCGTGGAGGTTTGCATTTTCGTTCCTTTCGGGGGTCTTGTGTCTGTTCTTCTTAGGTTGAGGGGATGGCCGGATGCTCCGGCCGGAGATGGCGGGCCTTCTGGCCCGACGCATTCAGTGATGCCGTCCACCCAGTCGGGGCTTAGCAAATTGCTGGCTGCGTTCTGCGTACCAGCGGCGGGATGTGTCGTTCGGGATCAATCCCGAAAGCCCGTCAAAGCCGCTGCCATAGCCGGGCCTGCGGTCTTTCTTCATCATGTCGTCCATTTCACTTTCCTTCGTCGTTCCGTGCCCTTCCGGGCTGATGGGAAAGTAATACAGGCAGCTTTTGCTTGTGGTCTTGAGCAGGGGGTGGGTAATTTGTGGGGAAAGTCTGAGTTTCGGTGGGGAAGGTTTTGTGCACTACGCGTTCGACGGCTTCGCGCTAGACCTGAACCGTGGCGATCTTCGCCGTGGCGATGAGGTTCAGCCGGTCGAACCGATGGCCTATGCGGTGCTGAGCCATCTGGTGCAGAACGCCGAACGTCTGGTTGCAAAGGACGAATTGGTCGAAAAGGTCTGGGACGGGCGATTCATCTCGGACGCGGCCGTCTCGACAGTGATCAAGTCGCTGCGCCGGGTTCTTGGGGACGATGGCAAGCAGCAACGATACATCCGTACAGTGCATGGCCGGGGATTCCGCTTTGTCGCGGATGTCCGGATCGTTGCGCCTGTGGCCGTCGCCGAGCCGCAACCGCAAGAAACTGCGCAACCGTTCGAGACGGTTCCGGCGGAGCAAAAACCCTCGATCGCGGTCTTGCCCTTCACTCTGATCGGCAGTTCCGAGGTCTATTCTGCCATCGCCGACGCAATCCCGGGCGAACTGATCTCCACCCTCTCCCGCCTGCGCTGGCTAAAAGTCGTCGCGCGCGGGTCGAGCTTCCGGTTTCGCCCACCCTTGCAGGACTATGACGCGATCCGCTCCGCGCTCGGCGTGACTTATGTCTTGTCGGGTGAGGTGGAGATCCTTGGACCCGCGCTGGGCATCGCGGTCGAGCTTGTCGATGCGCGAACCTCGCAGGTCGTCTGGGGCGAGCGGCTTTCAGGTAAAATCCACGATGTACATGACATGCGCGAACAGATCGTTGCGCTGATCATTTCGGCAATGGAACTGCACATCCCGCAACACGAGGCGCAGCTTGCACGGCTCAGGGCACCATCGGGACTCGATGCATGGTCGCTCTATCACATCGGCCTTCAGCACGCTTTCCGGTTCAACCGGGGGGACAATGCCCGTGCCGCTGACTATTTCCAGCGCGCGAACGAACTCGATCCACACTTCGCACGCGCCCATGCGGCCCAGTCCTTCGTCAGCTTCCAGGCTGCATTCCTGCGTTACTCGGCGGACCATGCCGCGGCAATCGACGATGCCAGGCGCCATGCGGAGCGGGCCGTAGAACTTGATCCCATGGACCCGTTTGCGAATTTCAACTTCGGTCGCGCCCACTGGCTCAGGGGCGATCCGGCGGCGGGGCAATCCTGGCTGGAACGGTCCTGCAGTCTTAGCCCGAGCTTTGCGCAGGGATATTATGCGCATGGCTGGGCCGATATCATGGCGGGCGACGGCCATGCTGCGCTTGAAAATCTCGAAAAGTCGATCAGCCTCAGCCCGCTCGACCCGTTCCGCTATGCAATGCTTTCGGCAAAGGGTATGGCGCACTTTCATATGGATGAGATGGACGAAGCGGCCCGTTGGGCGGATCAGGGCGCCCGAACCCCGGGGGCACATTACCTGATCAATGCATTCGCCGCTGTGATCAATGAGGCCACCGGTCGTCACGATCAGGCACGGTACTGGGCGCAGGAGGCGAAGGCGCGCCGCAAGGATGTGTCTGTCGAGGCATTCTTTACGGCGTTTCCCTTCAGGCACGCGGCCAAGCGAAAGGAATTGTCAGACGCTCTGGCCGCACTGAAATTTCCCGAAAGGTAGCCGATTCGGAAAAACGTCGCCGATGTGATGGCGTCATAATGCACAGTTGCTTTGGATGAGTTGGGTGCTGGACTTCGTGCAGCCCAAACACGTCAAGAGCCATTGTTTTCCCGACCAGTGCCCAATCGACGCGGCTTCATCGCACAAGTTCCTACGGCCGACCCTGAGCAATCGCTGTGCAGCGGTCTTCAGCGCGGTGGGTGTGCACCAAGCGCGAGTGTGGTTTCCCTGAGCCAGGCCAGCAGGCCGCGTGTGTCACTGGCGCGCGACTTCAGCTCTTCCGGAGTGATAGGCTGGCCAATGACCGGCGTTTGCGGCTTGTACAGCGCCTTGCGGATTTCGTGCAGCAGAAGTCCCTGACGGACGGTCGCCGAGATCTTGTCGGCCGCGTGGTAGAGCCGCGTATTGCGGCCCGGAAAGAAGATAGGCAGCACCGTCGCGCCCGAACGCAATACCATCTTCGCGGTGAAGGGGTTCCACTCAGGCTCTATCACTGGGCCGAACATGGTCTTGCTGGTCGCCACCTTACCCGCCGGGAAGAGGATGATAACGCCACCGTTTTTCAGATGCGCCATGCAGGTGTTCCGCATTTCAAGGCTCTGCTCGCGGGCGTTTTCCTCATGCGGGAACGGCACCGGTAGCATGAAATCCTCGATCTCGGGAATGCCGGTTAAAAGCGAGCGGGTCAGGATCTTGTAGTCCGTCCGTACCCTGCCGACGAGTTCGCCCATGATCAGCCCGTCAACCAGCCCGTGGGGGTGGTTTGCGACAACGACCAGCGGCCCCTCTTTGGGGATTAGCGCGACCTGTTCTTCGGGGGTCAGAACATCGATCCCCATGGCCTGCATCGCCTTGGTGAAGAAGGGCTGACCGAATGGTACGCCGGATCGCTCAAATTCCCGGATCTTGCGGATCAGGTGCAGTTTGCCCGTCATCCACTCTATCACGCGGATGGCACCCGCCTTGTACGGGTTGGTGAACGTGCCCGCATAGGAAAGACGCCGCATCTCATAGGGCTTCGAGGCGGCTTCGCGGCGTTCGTGCTGGGGCGTTTTGTGCAGTATTCCGGGGTCCTCCGATTGCGGGCCCGGTTGGCTCAGTAATCTTCCCCGAAGCGGTTGGCAACCAGCGCTTCCAGCGCCTCGGCGAGTTCCGCCGCGTCATTGCCGCTTGTCCGGACTTCGATCACCGTGCCCCTTGAAGCTGCCAACATCAAGAGCCCCATGATCGAATCGCCCGAAACGCTCATCCCGTCCTTGCTGACCTCGGCGCTGGCATCATGCGCTTCAACAACCTCAACGAACTTGGCCGAGGCGCGGGCATGCAGGCCCTTTTCGTTGACGATCTTCAGATTTCTCGCCGTCGCAGTGCCTGTTGTCATTGGCTGGCCTGTCCCGAACCCACATAGCAGTTGATGTACTTGCGCCCGGCATCCAGTGCCGAGGCGGCCGCCTGCGGCACTGTCAGGTGGCGCGACTTTGCAAGCTTGATCAGCATTGGCAGGTTAGCGCCATAAAGAATCTGGCGGTCATCACTGACGCAGGCGCAGAGGCTGAGATTGGAGGGTGAGCCGCCGAACATGTCGGTAACGACAACAACCCCCTCGCCGGTATCAACGGCGTCGGCGGCGGAACAGATCTCTGCCTGTTTGGCGGCGCGGTCATGATCTTCCTCGATCGAGATCGCGCGGATGCCCTGCTGCTTGCCCACGACATGCTCAACCGCGGAAAGATATTCCCGCGCCAAGCCGCCATGTGCGACGATCACGATCCCGATCACGCCTTCTCACCTTGTACAGAATCCGGAGCCCCACCGCCCCGCCGTTCCAATTCACGGTGCCTCTTAGACACCCGCCAACCAGCCTCCGCAAGCGCTTTGGCCATTTTTTCCGCAACGGCAACCGACCTGTGTTGCCCTCCGGTACATCCAAAACCGACCGCAAGGTGGCTTTTGCCCTCATCGACCTGCGCCGGCAGGAGCAGCAGGAGCAGGTCACGGACCTGATCGAAAAAGGCCGAAAAGCGTTGATCCGATTCGACGTAGTGCACAACGGCTGGATCACGACCGTCCAGTGAGCGCAATGCGCCTTCCCAATGCGGGTTCTTCAGAAACCGGCAGTCGAACATCATGTCGAGCCCGCGCGGCACGCCGCGCTTGTACGAAAAGGAATGAACAGAGACAGCGATCTGGCTTGTCTGCCCCTTCCCGAAGATCCGGGCGATCTCGGCCTTAAGGTCGTGGGGTGATTGATCGGTTGTGTCGATCAGAATCTCGGCCCGTGCCCGGATCGGAACCAATAGGTCGATCTCACGCGCCACCCCTGCGGCGGGAGTTTCGGCGTCAGCTAACGGATGGCGACGCCGGGTTTCGCCGTAACGGCGGACGAGTTCATCGGGCTGACAGTCGAGATAGAGAACCTCCGGCGCGGCATCGGGCAACCGGGTCAGCCGGTCGATCAACTCGATCAAAGCGGTTGCCGAAAAATCGCGGTTGCGAACGTCAATGCCCAGCGCGACTGGCCGTCCGAGCGGCGGGCCGTCCATGAGGCGGGGAATGAGGCTGAAAGGAAGGTTATCGATCACCTCGTAGCCCAGATCCTCCAACGCGTGAATCGCGGTCGAACGACCGGCCCCCGAAGGACCCGTGACCAGCACGATCCGCTGACCACCATTTGCACCCGTACCGTCCGTCAATCCCGCCATCTCTGTCATGCTGCGCGCCCTGCCTTAAGATATTGCAGGATTGCGGCGGGAAAATGGGGGCTCTCGACCCTGTGAAGTAGGGGCAGCTCGACACCAAGCACGGAATGGGTGCGCAACGGCGGCAGACGTTCACTCTCCAGATGGGCAAGATCGACGGTAAGGGCGAGCCGGGCCACGGCAAGTGTTTCGGCTCGCAATAGACCGACACCGCGTGCCTCGATCTTTCCGCGGATCACCTCGGGCGCGGTTGCGACGGCGACGCCGTCGCGCGTTGCGACCGCAGTCCGGTCATCCGCCACGAGTTCGCAGCCCAGAGCCATCAGTTGAAGTGCAAGACCTGACTTCCCGCTGCCCGAAGGGCCAAAAATCAGCACGCCACGCCCGGCCAGGGCAACGCAGCTTGCATGCAGGATCATCGCCCGGGTCTCTTTGTCGCTCACACCGGAAGGCCCACGACGAAACGGGCGCCTAGCGGTTCAGAGGTGATATCGGCGTCCGTGGGCCGGATATTCTCAGCCCAGATCACCCCGCCATGCGCCTCGACGATCTGTTTGGAGATAGCAAGGCCAAGCCCGGAATGTTCTCCGAACTGACCCGGCGGACGTTCCGAATAGAACCGCTTGAAGATTTTGGTCAGCGCCTGATCGGGGATACCGGGGCCGGTATCCTCGACGACAATCAGCACCCGGTTCTCCCGTTTGCGGGTCCAGACGCGCACCGCGTCCCCTTCCTGACAGAAGGAAATCGCGTTCGAGATAAGATTGACGAAGACCTGCGCAAGACGACCTTCAAGCCCGGTGATCATGATGGGCTTGCTTGGCAGGTCCGAAATAAAGTCCACACCTTTTTCGTGGGCCTCATTCCCAAGGTAGTCGGTGATGCTGCCCAGCATCTTGAGGAGGTTGAATTCTTCCTCTTCTTCCTTGACCAGTTCACTGTCGAGCCGCGACGCGTTGGAAATATCGCTGACAAGACGGTCGAGCCGACGGATATCGTGGTCGATCACGTCGAGAAGTTTGCCGCGCTGATCCTCGCGCTTGGCGACACGCATCGTTCCAACGGCCGAGCGGAGCGAGGCGAGTGGGTTCTTGATCTCGTGCGCAACGTCGGCGGCGAACTGTTCATTTGATTCAATGCGCTCGTAAAGCGCGGTCACCATCCCGCGCATTGCCCCGGACAAGCGTCCAATCTCGTCCGGCCGGGCCGTCAGGTCGGGGATGCGGACGCGCGACGGCGACATTTTTCGGGCGTTCTTGTCGCGGCCAATCTCGGCGGCGGCTGCCAGGTCGGACAGGGGGTTGGCGATGGTCGAGGCAAGCACCAGACTAAGGCCGATAGAAACGATGATCGCGATGACGAACATCTGCAGCACCTGCTCGCGCTCCACCCGGACAAGTTGGTCGATCTCGCCCGCGACGGACGTGATGGCGACGACACCGACGATCTTGCCGTCATGACGGATCGGGGTGGCGGCGGTAAAGATTGCCTCGCCTGCCTTGTCGCGACCGGTACGAATCTGGGTCTGCCCCGCGAGGGCAGCCGGTACCAGTTCCCTCGCCAACTCTTCGCCGCCCCGAATCGGATCAAGCTCATGCTTGGGGGCGAGAATGCCGGCAATGCCTTCCCAGATCGAATTGAGGATATCTGTAATCAGCGTCGAACGGTGATCGCGGCGCAATCCTTCCACGATCTCGGCGTCGGGTCGCTCCATTCCTACCGAGGTTACGACCAGATGCTCCAGCGGATCGAAGACGAACAGTTCCGCACCATCCGACAATTCAATTCTGCGAACGGTGCGCAGAGGGTCGATGCCGGCCCCGGCCGAAAGGCTTACTTCCCCTCGATCCGGAAGCTGGGCTTCAAACACATTCGCGATAAGCTGCGCCTCGGCCACGAGCCCGCTTTCGCGCTGCAACACCAGACTGTCGCGAAACGGGTTGAGATAGAGGACGCCCGCCACCAGAACGATCATCGCCATCAGGTTGAAGGTGATGATCTTGCGTGCCAGCGGTGAGCGGTTGAGCGAGATAAAACCGCGCCGCTCCCTGCCTTCGCGGAGTTCGGATTCGACAATCCCGTCGGGCGCGGTCCAGTCCTCTCCAAGGACGACATCCGCGCGACGTGACTCAGGTTGATCGCGCAAGCCGATCCTCGACATCCGGGTCATTCTTCGTTGTAGCGATACCCGATTCCGTAGAGCGTTTCGATGGCGCTGAAATCGTCATCCACGGTGCGCATCTTTTTTCTGAGCCGCTTGATATGGCTGTCGATCGTGCGGTCATCGACATAGACCTGATCGTCGTAGGCCACATCCATCAACTGGTCGCGGCTTTTCACAAAGCCGGGCCGCTGGGCCAAAGCCTGCAGCAACAGGAACTCAGTCACGGTCAACGCCACATCACGGCCCTTCCAGGTCACCGAATGGCGCAGCGGGTCCATCGTCAGGGCCCCGCGCGTCATGATCTTGGTTTCCTCGGTCGTCGCGACTTCGCCCGACTCGATGGCTTCCTGACGGCGCAGAAGCGCACGGATGCGTTCGACCAGAAGGCGCTGCGAGAACGGTTTTTTCACATAGTCATCCGCGCCCATGCGCAGACCCAGAACCTCGTCGATCTCATCGTCCTTTGAGGTCAGGAAGATGACCGGCATCGACGTCTTTTGCCGGAGCCGTTGCAGCAGATCCATGCCGTCCATGCGGGGCATCTTGATGTCCAGAACGGCCATATCCGGCAGACGCTTGTTGAACGCGTCTAGCGCAGATTGACCATCGTTGTAGGTTTCAACCTCGAAACCTTCGGCTTCGAGTGTCATGGCGACCGATGTCAGGATGTTCCTGTCATCGTCGACCAGCGCGATCCTCGACATGTCCATATCCTTGTACTGCTCACGAATGTCTTTGTTTTCCTGTCATATTCCATCTTACGCATCGCAGAAGCAACCGATATGTGCGAATCGGGCCCCTGCATCGAATCAGGCCCACCGAAAAAACTGCGACGTTGACCAATTTGCCGCACTTTCGGGCATCGTTGCCATTTCGCCGCCGATCCGCCGGGCATGATTGCGCTAAACTCCGAATGATGGCGCTAACCGGAACAAAGCCTTCTGTTCCATACTTTTTCGGGCATGATATAGGGGCTCTGTCGGCGCCGGTCCGGGGGCTGACCGGCGCCCCTGGCAGGCTGGGGTGTCAGTACTTTGACCCATGAACCGCCGCGCAACGGCATCGGGAGCATGCATATGACAAATGGACGGGTGAACCCCTCGCAACGCTTGGAAGATCAGGGCATCGCGGGGATCGGCAACGTCTATTACAACTTCCTCGAGCCGGCATTGATCGAGGCCGCGCTGAATCGCGGGGAAGGCACACTGGGCAAAGGCGGGGCCCTTCTCGCCACAACCGGCAAGCATACGGGCCGCTCGCCCAAGGACAAATTCGTCGTCCGTACGCCCTCGGTCGAGGATTCGATCTGGTGGGAAAACAACAAACCGATGGCGCCCGAAGCCTTCGACCGGCTCCACGCCGACATGCTGGCCCACATGAAGGGCCGCGACTATTTCGTGCAGGACCTCTATGCCGGCGCCGACCCCGAACACCGGCTGGATGTGCGCGTGGTGACTGAACTGGCCTGGCATGGCCTCTTCATCCGCCACTTGCTGCGCCGCCCCGAACGGCCGGAACTGGATGATTTCATTCCGGAATTCACCATCATCAATTGCCCGTCCTTCAAGGCGGACCCGGCCAAGCATGGCTGCCGCTCTGAAACCGTGATCGCGATGAACTTCGACAAGAAGCTGATCCTGATCGGCAATACCGCCTATGCGGGCGAGAATAAGAAGTCGGTCTTCACGCTTCTGAACTACATCCTGCCGGGCAAGGGCATCATGGCGATGCATTGCTCTGCGAACCACGCGATCGGCGATCCGGACGACACCGCCGTCTTCTTCGGCCTTTCCGGGACCGGCAAGACCACGCTTTCGGCCGATCCTTCGCGCACGCTCATCGGCGACGACGAACATGGCTGGTCGGATACCGGCACGTTCAACTTCGAAGGTGGCTGTTATGCCAAGACCATCAACCTGAGCGCCGAGGCGGAGCCGGAGATCTTTGCCACCACGTCGCGCTTCGGCACGGTCGTCGAGAACATGGTCTTCGACCCCGAGACTTTCGAACTCGACTTTGAGGATAATTCGATCACCGACAACATGCGCTGCGCCTATCCGCTAGAGGCAATCTCCAACGCCTCGGCAACCTCGCGGGGCGGACAGCCGAAGAACGTGATCATGCTGACCTGCGACGCCTACGGCGTGCTGCCGCCCATCGCGCGGCTGACACCGGCGCAGGCGATGTATCACTTCCTGTCGGGCTTCACGTCCAAGACGCCGGGCACCGAGGTCGGCGTGACCGAGCCGATCCCGACCTTCTCCACCTGCTTCGGCGCGCCTTTCATGCCGCGCAGACCCGAGGTCTACGGCAAGCTCCTGCAGGAAAAGATCGCCGGGACCGGTGCCACTTGCTGGCTGGTGAATACCGGCTGGACCGGTGGCGCCTATGGCACCGGCAAGCGGATGCCGATCAAGGCCACACGCGCGCTTCTTACCGCCGCGCTCGACGGGTCGCTGAACGATGCGCAGTTCCGCAAGGATCCGAATTTCGGCTTTGAGGTTCCGGTCAGTGTTCCCGGCGTGGACGCCCAACTGCTCGACCCGCGCCAGACCTGGGCGGATGGCGCAGCCTATGATGCGCAGGCCAAGAAGCTCGTCGACATGTTCGCCGACAACTTCGCGCAATACGTGCCCTATATCGACGCGGAAGTGAAAGCTGCGGCGATCGGCTGAAATCTGGTATGAGTGGGGGCGCTGCCCGTCGCTATTGGTCTATTGGACTAAGACTAATGGCGCGACCAATAGCGACCCCCCGGAGCATTCTCGCACAGAAGAGGATCAGAGCGCCAGCGCCCGCCGGACGAGATTCAGTCCGGTGATGGCCAGCACAACCAGCGTCCAACGCCGGAAACGCCGCTGGTCAAGCCGGTCCTGTATTACGAATCCTGCATAGAGTCCGGCCATAGCCGGAACTGTGAGCGCAGCCGATAGGGGCAGCGTTGCGCCGTTGACAACACCCGAGCCGAGATGCGCGACCAACAGCATCGCGGAGCCGATCATGTAAACGACGCCCTGCACGCGCACGTTTTCGCGTTTCTCGACATCGAGTGAGAGAAGAAGTGCAATCGTTGGTGGGCCCCAGACCCCGGAAATGCCGCCAAAGAAGCCGCCGACAACACCGGTCGTGATTTCGGCGCGTCCCCGGTTCTTCGCGTGAAAACGCAATTGCCAACCTGCAAGCTGGGTCAGGGCGAAGGCCACTATGGGTAAACCCAGAGTCATCAACATCACCGCCTGGGGCATCACCGGCACGAGTTGCGCGGCAAGAGCAATGGTGACGCAAAGCGTGATCAGGAGCCGCCAGTATTCGCGCGTCGTCGCCAACGCCGCCCGCCAGCCCTGCCGCAGTGCCTGAGCAAGATTGGTCGCGAATGTCGGCAGGATCAGTGCGGCCAGCGCCTGCTCCGCCGGAAGGAATGACGCGAGGCCGGAGATCATGATCATCGGCATGGCAAAGCCGACCGCGCCCTTGACGATGCTGGCAAAGACGGTCACCCCCACCGCCATCAGGAAAATCGTCAGGTCCAGTCCAAACATCGATACGGGGGCCTCCTGCACTCGCTATACCGGGAACAGCGGATCGGCGCACCGCAATTCGGACGCGACACTTTCGTGCAGTCCGGGCGCTACATATGAATTAATATTGCGCTGCAGTTGCAAAATCGGTAGGACGATGCAGTCGCAGAAAAGGAGCCGCCCCATGGCACATGACGGAGCTGACATGCCGAACGCCATCTTGCCCGACCTTCTTGATCTGACCGAAGCCGCTTTGCCGCCGGTCGAGGCGCTTCTGGCAGGAGCAACGAAGGGTCTGCGGGAGCGCGTCAGCCGTGACGGCAAAGTGTCAGGCGCGGCGCTGGAGGAACATCAGTTCGCTGCGCATGCCCTGTCTTGGCTTGCCACCTACGTCGAATCGCTTCGGCAGATGCGGGCCTGGGCGGGCCGGATTTCCGAGGCGGGCGCGCTTGGCGAAATGGAGGCACTGATCCTTCAAATCGGCTTTGGCGAATACCTCGCCCAAATCGCGGGCGGCATCCCGATGAGCCAGGGCGAGGTGGCGCGGCTCTCCGACCTTGGCCTTGGCTGGGCGCCGGAGGGTGCTGCGGCCACGCTGATCGCGGGTGGCAACACATCTGCCGTGCGGGCGCGGCTGGTCGCGCTCATGCGCGACAATCATGGCCGCGCGACTGTCGGCGCGACGGGTCTGGACGAAGACCTTGAAATGATCCGCGACCAGTTCCGTCGCTATGCCGAGGAACGCGTGGTGCCGAACGCGCATGATTGGCATCTGCGCGACGAGTTGATCCCCATGGGGATCATCGAGGAGCTGGCCGAACTGGGTGTCTTCGGCCTGACGATCCCCGAGGAATTCGGCGGGCTGGGCCTGTCCAAAGCCTCCATGGTTGTGGTCAGCGAAGAACTCTCGCGCGGCTATATTGGCGTGGGCTCTCTCGGGACGCGGTCCGAAATCGCCGCCGAACTCATTCTCTGCGGCGGCACGCCTGAGCAAAAAGAGCAGTGGCTGCCGAAACTGGCCTCTGGTGAGATCCTGCCGACCGCCGTCTTTACTGAACCCAATACCGGCTCTGACCTCGGCAGCTTGCGCACCCGCGCAGTGAAGGATGGTGACGACTGGGCCGTCACCGGCAACAAGACCTGGATCACCCATGCCGCCCGCACCCATGTGATGACTCTGCTGGCGCGGACCGATCCCGAGACGACCGACTATCGCGGCCTGTCCATGTTCCTCGCCGAAAAGACGCCGGGCACCGATGCCGAACCCTTCCCGACGCCCGGCATGACCGGCGGCGAGATCGAGGTTCTGGGCTACCGCGGCATGAAGGAATACGAGCTTGGGTTCGACGGCTTCAAGGTGAAGGGCGAGAATCTGCTGGGCGGCGTGCCCGGTCAGGGCTTCAAGCAGCTTATGCAGACCTTCGAAAGTGCCCGCATCCAGACCGCCGCCCGCGCCATCGGCGTGGCGCAATCGGCGCTGGAAGTCGGCATGAAATATGCCGAGGACCGTAAGCAGTTCGGCAAGTCGCTGATTGATTTCCCTCGTGTCTCCGGCAAGCTTGCCATGATGGCGGTGGAGATCATGATCGCGCGGCAGCTGACCTATCATTCGGCCTGGCAGAAGGACCACGACAAGCGCTGCGACCTTGAGGCGGGGATGGCCAAGCTCCTGGGTGCCCGCGTCGCATGGGCATGCGCCGACAACGCGCTGCAGATCCACGGCGGCAACGGCTTTGCGCTGGAATACCAGATTAGCCGCATCCTTTGCGACGCCCGCATCCTCAACATCTTCGAGGGTGCTGCCGAGATTCAGGCACAGGTCATCGCGCGCAGGTTGCTCGACTGATCCTTTTAAACCGTGGCCTCGCGACTGTGCGGGGCCAAAAGGCCCCAAAGTCAAAAGCTTGCTCAGGTCGCTTCGGACGCGGCTTGACGCGGTTCGCCCAGCCGGGGGTGAAGTCGCCCAGCGACCAGAACCATCGTCGCAAGCCCCGCCGCACCCGCGGCAAATACCCCTGTGATGGGTGCAACCAGTAGAACCAGCCAGGCAGCTGCGGGTGACAGGATGCCCGATACGTCGCGGAAGCTAGAATAAACCGCCGACATCTCGGTGCGTTCGGCCGGCCTCACCGCCATCAGGAAGGGCAGTCCGCCGAACGTGTCGAGCATGACCAGAAAGAGCGACCCGGCAAATAGCGCAGCGACTGCAATCGGCGGCCAGACCTGTCCGAAAGCGGCCATGAAGAAACAGGCGGCACAGGCGGCAAATGTAGCGCGGATTGCCCGCCTCAGCCCGCGTCTTTGCATCCAGCGCAGCATGAAGGGTGAAAGGAACAGCATCAGGTTCGAAAGCGAGAAGGCTATGCTCGCCACCTTGTCGCCAAGCCCGGTTTCGATACAGAAGATCGGCAGATAGACGACATAGATCCACCATCCGGTGGATCTCAACACAGCGAAAAGCCAGCCTGCGATCAGGCGCGGCTGACGGAAGAAGCGGCCAAGATAGGCCAGCGGGTTAGGGGCGGGCCCACGGGCGCGGGTGATCAGCTTTCCGTTGCCGAGACGCATGAACCAGAAGGTGGACAGAAGCGCGACTGCAAAGCCCATCGCCATGAAGAACGGCAGGGGCGCCCAGACATTCCACAGGAATACCCCGAGCATCGGTCCGAGGAACCACGACGCCGCGCTGAACAGCATCTTCAGCGTCTCACCGCGGCCCAGTTCGTGCCGTGCGATGTAGTCCATCACATAGGCGTTGGTGCAGATGAATACTGTCACGGTGGCGAGATTTGAAACGACGAGCGCAAGCGGCGTCAGAACTGGTCCGCCGATAATCGCGCATGTGCCGCCGACAAGGTAGAAACCGACCCCTCCGGTATAGACCCAGCGGCGGGGGATGACCCGGCTGATACCCGGTACCAGCAGCCCCCAGACGAGTGCGGCAATACCGGCGGCAAGATAGATCAGGCTGACAGCCGCGGCATCCTCGGCCATCGCGCGGTACAGCACCAATGGCCAGATGGAGATCAAGAGCCCGCGCAACGAAGCCTCGATGCCCGTCAGCACGGCAAAACCCTTCACGCCCGGCACAGGGGCGTGACGCAGGTTTTCGGGGATGTAGCGACTGATCATCGGGCCTCCGTGATCCAGAAGCCTGCAAATCCATACCGCGTCTCGACATTTTGCGACTCAGACCTGTCGGATTGAAGCCGTTCCAGTACGGACTTGCGGTCGCGGGCAGGATTGTGCCTGATAGCAACATGCGCCTGATCTTCATCCTTCCTCTTCTTATTGCCACTGCTTGTCAGGGCAATGAAACCGTTGCGGCCTATGGTGCAGGCAATGGCATCTGGCAGCTTACCGAGATTGACGGCGTTGCCTTCGCTTCGCACGCCACGCTCAGCTTTCCCGAACCGGGACGGATTGCGGGAGAGGCGCCCTGCAACACCTATATGGGCCGTATGGACGCGCCTTATCCGTGGTTCGAGGCAAAGGACCTCGCCGTCACCCGTCGCGCCTGCCCCGATCTTGCGGCAGAAACCGCTTTCTTCGACGGGCTTGCGGCGATGACTCTGTCAGAGACCTCGGGCGACACGCTGATCCTGTCCAACCCTGACGGGCGCGAAATGATCTTTGCGAAAGCTCAGCCCTGACGGGACAGCATCTCGATGAAACGGCGGCGCGCCTCGGGCAGCTTCCGGTGCAGATCATGGGCGAGGCGGTGTTCAAGAAAGTGGCCGGTCATCGACAGCCCGGCGGTTACCTCGCCCGGCGTGGCCGGACCCTGACCGAGCAGGCAGGCAGGGAGTGGCAGCAGCCGGTCAGCCCAGTCCCCCGCCGCATCACGCGCCACGGCGCGGCCGGTTTTAGGACTGACATAGGCAAGATCCTCGCGCCCGCCAGTTACCGCGCAACGGGTCAGATCCAGACCGTAACCCAGTTCCTCCAGAAGCATGAGTTCCCACCGCAGATAATCGAGAACCCAATCTTGCTTCGCTCCCAGACCATCCAGCAGATCGACAGTTGTTGCGTAAAGATCCGGATGCGACTCGCGCTCGGGCAGGGCGAAATGCAAAAGCGCGCAAATCGAGTTCAGGCCGGCGAGCGCGAGCCTGTCGGACATCAGCCCGGCCCGTGACCTGAGCGGTTCCACCGTGAAGGTGCCGATATGCTCCTCCAGCCGCCCGCGCCATGTAACATCGAGCTGGGCGCCCGGTTGCAGAACCGGCGCGACCTTGCGCGATGTGCCGCCGCGAACGACACCGGCATGACGACCGTGACTGGTGGTAAAGACCTCGATGATCGCCGCCGACTCGCCATGGCGGCGGACGGAGATCAGCGCACCCTCGTCCCGCCAGTCCATGAAGCCTCCGCCAAATCCTTCACGACTATCTCTTTGGCCTGCGCGAAAGTCCATCGGCTCGGAGCGCCCTCCGCAAGTCGGATGAGCGCGTTTGAAAACCCTCAGCGTCACCGAAATCGACGAAATCGGGATAGCGTTCATGCGACCCCTTCAGGCGCGTCGCGTGCTTGATTGGGCACCAATACTGCTCCGTGCGCGCCGCAATCTCACGGATGTAGGAGATCAGACCATTGCAATAGCTGCAGTAGAGGCAGTTCAGTTTTTGCAACGCATTCAGATAGGCCAAGTGCCTGTGATCGAAAGCGATGTAGTCACCACGGCGTACCTTGTCGATCCGGTAGACCGGAAAACAGAGCGTCTGATAAACCGTCACGCAAAGATCGAGCAGCAGGAACGGAACGACAAGCCCATATATCACCGGCGCGGTCAAAATGACCATCGGCCGGGCCGCCTTCAGGAATGTGCCCAGCCGCACCCGCGCCGCCAGGTGCCGGGCGCGCACTTCTCGTTGAAAGACGACTTTGCGGCGCTTGACCTCATAGCGGAATGCCCTTGCCTGCTCGGCAATTGCGCGGTCGAGCTCCTGATCAAGTTCTACGAGCGTCTGCTTCAGCCGATCTGCAAGTGCTGACATCGTATCGCTCCTCGCCCTGTTCCGCGCATTTTTCACCCTACCACCGATCGGCACATGCGCGGGTTGACACAACGCAAGTCAGCCAACTGCCCTCAAAAAGGCTGCATTTGCGTTTTAGCGGTCAACCATCCGATTGCTGCCTGTGGGTATTGGTGCATTCTTGGGCTTTAGGTTTTTTGCCCTTTTGTGCCGACACATTGGTATTCCTTGTTGGCGGCTAGACCTCTGGGTCCAGATCGGAAATCGCCGGGTTCGATCCACAAAACGTCGGGCTCGGCTTGGTCGCGATCTGCGCAGCAGCCTGTTTCATGTTGCCGCCTACCGTATCGCGGGGCATTCCGAGGCCCGATCTCGGCCTATCCCGCAATCGTGTCGCGTGGCGATCTATGGAAGATGTCCAGAAAGCCAGGAAGCCTTTTTTTGCGCTGATGGTGCCAGGGGTCTGCCTGGCGCCGATGGTCACAACCTGCGCGCTGTCTGGTCTGACAAGGGACACAGCCCCGGCGGTTTCGGAGTTCCTCTGGACGTTTACCGTCGCCAACGCCGCGCTCAATTTCCTCAAAACCCTGCCTTTCAGGCTCCTAGATGCCGGTTGGTGCCTTCAGGTGAGCAGTCAGAGTTCTTTGCCCGGCTCCACCGGTCCACTGATGGAGCGACGGCTGCGGCGATGACCGTTGCCGCGATCTGGTTGCAATCGCTGCTGCTTTTCTCCTTCACGTTTGTAGACGCGCAAAGCCTGAACGCGCCGTAGAACGAGCTTCAGGTCCAGTGCCCGATAAGGTCCCCGCGTGGACTTCTTGCAGCAGCGGCCAATGTCTTGACGGCGCTGGACCATCTGATCGGCGGAGTATCGATGTTCCTGCACGCTCTCTGGCAATTGTAAGGGGAACATTTCCACCCTTGCCCCTGAGGTCCGCCCGCGCCAGTCTGGCCCGAAGGGGGCCTGACATGACCATTACCGTCTGCATCTTCGACGCCTACGGAACCCTGTTCGACGTGGCCGCCGCCGCCCGGCAGGCAGCGACCGAAAAGGGGCGCGAGGAGCTTGCTGCGATTTGGCCGAAGCTGGCCGAAGACTGGCGGCGCAAGCAGCTGGAATACACATGGCTCAGGGCCGTCATGCGCCAGCACACCGACTTCTGGACTGTTACGCAGGACGGGCTCGACTGGGCGCTGGAGAAGGCTGGATTGGACGATCCCGACCTGCGCGAACGCCTGCTCGCGCTTTATTGGGAACTGGAAGCCTATCCCGAAGTGCCCGTAATGCTGGGGCGGCTGAAAGAGGCCGGGTTGCAAACCGCGATCCTGTCCAATGGCGCACCCGATATGCTGGAGGGTGCGGTCCGCTCCGCTGGGATCGGCGAATTGCTGGACGACACGCTGTCGGTGGAAAGCACCGGTATCTTCAAACCCGATGCCAGCGTCTATCGCCTTGTGACCGAACGTTTTGCCTGCACACCTGACCGGGTGCTCTTCACTTCGTCGAACGGCTGGGACGCAGCGGCTGCCTCAGGCTTCGGCTTCCTGACGGCATGGGTCAACCGAGCGGGCCAACCGATGGACCGGCTGCCCGCCCGTCCCCAACATGTGCTTTCCGATCTTTCAACCATCCCGGACATCGCCACCCAATGACCCTGCCACACTTCACCGCGACTGACGGCGCCCGCATCGCTTATCGGGACGAGGGGAACGGCAAACCGCTTCTTTGCCTCGCCGGGCTCACCCGGGCCGGGACGGATTTCGATTTCGTCGCCCCGCATCTGGCGCCACTCAGGCTCATCCGCATGGATTATCGCGGACGCGGCGGGTCGGAATGGACCGGCGCCGCGACCTATACCGTGGATAGGGAGGCACGGGACGCGCTGGAGCTTCTTGATCATCTCGGGATCGGTCGCGCGGCCATTCTCGGCACCTCGCGTGGCGGGTTGATCGGGATGGCGCTGGCGGCGGTCGCGAAGGACCGGCTGACGGGTCTTTGCCTCAACGATATCGGTCCGGTGATCGCGCGTGAGGGGCTGGAGAAGATCAAGGACTATGTAGGTCGCAATCCGGCGGCGAAGACAATGGACGACCTTGTCACCCGGCTGCCGCGCAACATGCCCGGCTTTGACAATATCCCGACGGAGCGCTGGCGTGCCTTCTCTGAGCGCCTCTATGCCGAGACAGCGGAGGGGTTGCATATCCGCTACGATCCCGAATTGCGAACGAGTTTCCTGAAGGCATTCGAAGGCCCGCCCGCCGATCTCTGGCCGCTCTTCGATGCCTGCGCTGACCTGCCGCTGGCGCTGATCCGCGGAGCCAATTCCGATCTTCTGTCGCAAGAGACGGCGGCAGAGATGTGCCGCCGACGGCCCGACATGATCTTTGCCGATGTGCCCGACCGCGCGCATGTTCCCTTTCTCGATGAACCGGAGGCGCTCGCCGCTCTCGAAGTCTGGCTGGAGAAACTATGAATATCGACATGATCGAAGCTGCCGCCGGGCGGCTGAAGGGCGTCGCGCTTAGAACCCCGCTTTTGTCGTCGCCGTTCCTTGACGAAATCGCCGGGCGGCGGGTCTTTGTGAAACCCGAATGCCTGCAACATACCGGGTCGTTCAAGTTCCGCGGCGGATGGTCCGCCGTATCGGCGCTGTCGCCGGAGGCGCGCGCGCAAGGTGTCATCGCCTTTTCCTCGGGCAACCACGCGCAGGGCGTGGCGTTGGCTGCACGGCGGCATGGCGCGCCCTGCGTGATCCTGATGCCCGCCGATGCCCCACGCGTGAAGATTGACAATACCCGCGCGCTGGGCGCGGAGGTGGTGCTCTACGACCGCGCCACCGGCGACCGCGACGCAATCGGCGCGGCTTTGGCTGAGGATCGCGGGCTGACACTGATCAAACCCTTCGACGAACCGCAGGTCATCGCCGGACAGGGCACGACGGGGCTGGAGATCGCCGAACAGGCCGCCGAGGCAGGTGTGACCGAAGCCGATGTCCTTGTTTGCTGCGGCGGCGGGGGGCTCACCTCGGGTATCGCTCTGGCACTGGAGGAGAAGGCGCCGGGCCTGCGCGCCCGGCCGGTGGAGCCAGAGGAATTCGATGACGTGCGCCGTTCGCTGATATCAGGCGGGATCGAGCGGAACAACCGCACCTCCGGCTCTCTTTGCGATGCCATCGTCACGCCCTCGCCGGGGCAGATTACCTTCCCGATCATGGCGCGGCTTTGCGGCCCAGGCATCGCGGTGACTGAGGACGAGGCGCTGGCCGCGATGGCCCAGGCGTTCAGCAGGTTGCATGTCGTGCTGGAACCCGGCGGCGCGGTGGCGCTCGCTGCCGCCCTCTTCCATCCCGGAGCGGTCGAAGGCGATGCCGCCATCGCGGTTGCCTCGGGCGGCAATGTAGACCGGGAGGTGTTTTGCATGGCCCTCGACCGTTTCGGCACCGCCTGACGTCAGAGCGTTTCTGGATTCCCCAGAGATGATAAGCATTAGATTTCGAAAGAAAAGTTCGAAATCTGATTCAATGAAACCCCAAAACGCTATCGGGTAAGGTTTTCCGGCCTTGGCCTGCACAGATGCGTCGGGGCATCATCATGGCGTTCAATCAAGTTCAATTTCTATTGGAGCCGCGCCATACGGCGCGGGCCGACGATGACGTATCTACTCTCGAAACCGATCTTTCTGATCTTCACCGCAGCGCTTGCCTATGCCATCGCGACAGCAGGCATCAAGATGGCCTCGAACGTAATATCTCCGTCTGCGCTGGTTCTGATCGCCATTGGCTTCACGATCGCCACGCTGGCCGAAGTCGTGCTGTTGCGTCAGGCCAGCCTCGGGGTGATCTACATCGCGATCATCACGGCCGAAACGCTGATGGTCCTGACCCTTGCGGCGATGCTGGGCGAGGGGCTGACCACAAAGCAATTGTTCGGTGCAGTCTTCGTCCTGGCTGGCATCTTCATTGTCGGCGAGTGACCAGAAGGATTCTGGAACAAAGTTCTTCCTGCGGAAGATCTTGGATCAAGATTTTTCCACCCCACGCTTGCCCTTCGGACAGTGCGCGCACAGGATGCGCGGACGGAGGCGCAGGTATGAACATTCTCGACATCGGCGACATAAATCTGCACTGGCGAGAGGATGGTGACCCCTCGGGCGCGCCGGTGGTCTTCGCGAATTCACTCGGCACAGATTTCAGGATGTGGGACCGGCTTGTGCCGCTTCTGCCGCAGGGGCTGAGACTGATCCGCTACGACAAGCGCGGGCATGGGCTGTCCTCCTGCCCGCAGGGACCCTATGCGATGGGCGCGCTGGTCCGTGATGCCGAACGGCTTTGCGACGCACTGAACGTAAAGGACTGTGTCTTTGTAGGGCTCTCGGTCGGTGGGCTGATTGCGCAGGGATTGGCTGTAAAACGTCTCGACATTGTCCGCGCCATGGTTCTGTCGAACACAGCCGCCAAGATCGGTACCGCGCAGATGTGGACCGATCGGACCGCAGCGATCCGCGAGGGCGGGCTTGAGTCTATCGCAGACGCGATGATGGAACGGTGGTTTTCCAAGCCGTTCCGCCAGACGGAGGAGATGCAGGGCTGGCGCGCAATGCTGACCCGCCAGCCGGTCGAGGGCTATTGCGGAGTCGCCGCCGCCATCGCAGGCACCGATTTCATCACGCCGACCTCGGGACTGACCCTGCCAACACTTGTCATTGCCGGGTCCGAAGATGGCGCGACGCCGCCCGACCTCGTGCGCGAAACCTCCGACCTCATACGGGGTGCGCGGTTCAATCTGATCCGGGGGGCGGGTCACTTGCCGCCGGTCGAGAAACCCGAGGAATATGCGCGCGTTCTGACAGAGTTCCTGACCTCCATCGGCCATGTCTGACATGGGCCGGTTCCTTCTGGTCCACGGATCTTGTCACGGCGCCTGGTGCTGGCGCGACGTGATTCCGGCACTGATCGCATTGGGGCATGAGGCAAGGGCCATCGACCTGCCCGCCCATGGCGACGATGGGACCCCGGCAGCGGAGGCGACGCTGGACCTTTACGTCAGGGCGATCCTTACAGCCATCGACCGGCCGGTCACGCTGGTGGGTCATTCGGCGGCCGGCTATCCGATCACGCTCGCGGCTGAACGGGCGCCGGAGAAGATCGCGCGGCTGGTCTATCTCTGCGCTTATGTGCCTGCACCCGGCCTGTCGATGATCGACATGCGGCGGGCCGGGCCAAGGCAGACGCTGACTGGCGCCGTTCATGCCGATGCGGAAGGCGTGACCTACAATATCGACCCGGACCGAGCGCACGATTGTTTTTACCACGATTGCCCGGACGATGCGGTCGCTTATGCAATGCCCCGCCTCTGCCCCGAACCGATCCGGCCGCAATCGACCCCGCTGGCGCCACTTGTCGCCTGGCACGATGTCGAACGACACTACCTTATCTGCGAAGATGACCGCACGATCCCGCCCGAATACCAAAGAACGATGAGCGCGTCCTTTCCATCCGGTGCGGTCACCACCCTTCCAACCGGGCATTCACCCTTCTTCGCCGACCCAGAACTGTTGGCCCGGCGGCTCTCGGAGATGTCTTCGGGATGACCCCCTCAGTCACCACAACGCTGCGCGTTTTCAAACCTCTTTGAACTGCTTGCATAGCGCGAGCCGCCCAATCTCGACCGCGATCCGCACGAATTCAGATTCTATCCCGCCCCAAAACCCCTTAACGTTCCGTGACTGACCGGAAGCACGAATGCAAAACCGCCTTGCCCTGATCTTCGTACTAATGACCGTGGTGATCGATGCCATCGGCATCGGCATCATCTTTCCGGTCATGCCCGATCTGATCGGTGAGGTGACCGGAGGCGATCTTTCCGATGCCGCGCTTTGGGGCGGGGTTCTGGCGACCTCCTTCGCCGTGATGCAGTTCCTTTGCGGCCCCATCGTCGGCAACCTTTCGGATCGCTTCGGACGGCGGCCGGTGATGCTGACGGCGCTCGGCGTCATGGCGATCGATTACACGATCATGGCTTTGGCCAGCACGATCTGGCTTCTGGTCGCGGGCCGCATCGTCGCTGGGATTACGGCAGCGACTTATACGACCGCGATGGCCTATATGGCCGATATTTCCGCCAAGGAAGATCGGGCCAAACGGTTCGGCCTGATCGGCGCAGCCTTCGGGCTCGGATTCATTGCGGGACCTTTCCTCGGCAGCCTGCTCTCCACCCTTGGTATCCGAGCGCCCTTCTGGGGGGCCGCTGCGATCTCGGCCGCCAACCTCATCTTCGGCTTCCTGATCTTGCCTGAATCCGTGACCGACGCCATCCGCCGGCCGTTCTCATGGGCGCGCGCCAATCCTCTCGCCGCCTTCCGGGCGATCGGGCACCTGCCGGGGCTTGGGCGGTTACTTACGCTTTATCTCGTCTATAACGTGGCGCTGCATGTCTACGAGGCGGTCTGGGCATTTTACGGCAAAGCGCAGTTCGGCTGGGATCCATTCATGATCGGCGTTTCGCTTGCAACCTACGGACTGTTCTTCACACTCACGCAGGCCTTCGCCATCGGGCCGATCATCAAGGCGGTCGGCGAATACCGGGCGGCGTTCTGGGGGCTCGCCATCGAATTCGTGGCCTGCGTGATCTTTGGCTTTCTCACCTCGGGCACGGCCGCCATTGCCTTCACAGCCTTCGCCGCCCTCGGCTCCATCGCCGGTCCAGCCATGCAGGGGTTGATGTCGAACGGCACGCCCGATGATCAGCAGGGAGAGTTGCAGGGCGTCGTCGCCTCGATCACCGCTATCGGTATGATCTTGTCGCCGATGGTGATGACCGGCACGTTTTCGGCCTTCACCCGGCCCGATGCCCCGATCCACGCGCCCGGCGCGCCCTTCCTGCTCGCCGCCATCCTGTTGGTCGCTTGTGTCGCAATCCTTGTCGCCCGACCGCGCGAATCCGCCCCGTCAGGGCCGCTAGCCTGACCATGAGAGGAGAAGCCGTTGACGAAGATCCGCGCCGCCATCTGCCATGAATTCGGCAAACCCCTTGCCATCGAAACGGTCGACATGCGCGCGCCCGGGCCGGACGAGGTCGAGGTCACCATTGACGCCTGCGCCATCTGCTTTTCAGACATCTCCTTCATGGATGGCGGCTGGGGCGGCGATCTGCCGGCGGTCTATGGCCATGAGGCGGCGGGCCGGGTCAGCGCTGTCGGTCCTAGCGCGCGGTACCGGGTGGGCGACAAGGTTCTGGTCACGCTCATCCGCTCCTGTGGAACCTGCCCGACCTGCGCCTCGGGCCGCCCCACGCTCTGCCCGGCCCAGCCGCAGCCTGGCAGCCCGCTCACGCTCAATGGCGGCCCAGTCACCCACGGGCTTGATTGCGGCGCCTTTGCCGAACGGGTCGTGGTGCATGACAGTCAGCTTGCCCCCTTGCCCGATGGTATCCCGATGGAGGCGGCGGCGCTCATCTCCTGCGGCGTGATCACCGGGCTGGGGGCAGCGGTCAACACCGCCCGCATCCGGCCGGGCGAGGTCGTCGTGGTGATCGGCGCGGGCGGCGTCGGGCTCAACGCCATTCAGGGCGCACGGCTCTCCGGCGCTGCCCGGATCATTGCGGTCGATACGAACCCGGCCAAACTCGACGTTGCCAAGGAGTTCGGTGCGACCGACGGCGTACTGGCGACGGCGGAAAAACCCTGGGCCGAGGTCAAGCGCCTTGCCGGTCGCGGCGCCGATGCCGTCCTCGTCACTGTCGGCGCCATCCCCGCCTATGACACCGCCACCCGCTACCTCGCCAATGGCGGCCGCATGGTTGCGGTCGGCATGCCGCATTCCGGCGCGAAATCGCAGTGGGAACCTGTGATCTTCACCTATACCGGCAACGCAATGATCGGCTCCAACATGGGCGACACGGTCCTGCCCCGCGACATCCCGTGGATTACCGACCTTTACCTCCAGGGTCGCCTGAAGCTTGATGAGCTTATCTCTGGCCGTTGGACACTCGACCAGATCAACGAGGCCATCGCCGACACCAGATCAGGAGCCGCCCGCCGTAACGTCATCCTCTTCTGAATACACTTTCTGTCGAACAATACTCCGCGGGGGGAGGCCCGGATGACATCCGGGCTCGGGGGGCGCGAAGCCCCCCACCGCCGCCAGAAACAGGGACCACATCATGCGCCTAAAGGACCTCGAGATATTCACCGTCGCGCCCCCTTCCCCCGGCTGGGGCGGGCGCTACTGGATTTTCACCAAGCTGACCACGGACAACGGTATCACCGGCTACGGCGAATGTTACGCCTCTTCGGTGGGGCCGAAGGCGATGGAGGCGGTGATTGAGGATGTCTTCAACCGCCACATGGCTGGCGAGAACCCCGAAAACATCGAACTGATGTTCCGCCGCGCCTATTCATCGGGTTTCACGCAGCGGCCCGACCTCACGGTCATGGGCGCCTGGTCGGGGCTTGAGATCGCCTGCTGGGACATCATCGGCAAGGCGCTGAACCGCCCGGTTCACGCCCTTCTAGGAGGCAGGATCAATGAACGGCTGCGCAGCTACACCTACCTTTACCCTGAGGCCGGGAAAGAGACGGCGGAGTTCTGGGTCAACCCGGACATGGCTGCCGAGGCTGCTGCGCGCTTCGCCGATATGGGCTTCACGGCGGTTAAGTTCGACCCTGCCGGCCCCTACACAATCCGTGGCGGACATGACCCAAGCCAAAGCGACATCACCCGCTCCGCAGCCTTCTGCAAGGCGATCCGCGAGGCGGTCGGCGACCGCGCCGACCTTCTCTTCGGCACCCATGGCCAGTTCAACATCGCAGGCGCCGTACGCCTGGCGCAGGCGATCGAACCATACGGGCCCCTCTGGTACGAAGAACCGATCCCTCCCGACAACCTTCTCGATTTCGCTGAGGTGCAAAAGGCCGTGCGCATCCCCGTCGCCACGGGCGAACGCTTCACCACTAAGGCGGAATTCGCCACCGTCCTCAGAACCGGCGGCGCACGCATCCTGCAACCGGCGCTTGGCCGGGCGGGCGGCATCCTCGAATGCAAGAAGATCGCCGCGATTGCCGAGGTCTTCACCGCCCAGATGGCCCCGCATCTCTATGCGGGCCCCGTCGAATGGGCCGCGAACATCCAGCTTGCCGCTTCGATCCCCAACCTCCTGATGGTCGAGACGATCGAAACCGGCGGGGCCTTCCACCTGAAACTGATCAGGAATTCGATCAAGTGGGAAGAGGGTTACGTCATCGTCCCGGACGCGCCCGGTCTCGGCATCGAGTTCGACGAAGACCTCGCCCGCGCCCATCCCTTCACCGGAACGGGGCTGCACCTGCAGATGCAGGAAGCGCCCTGCGATTATTCACGCCCGAACTGGTTCGAAGGCGGTGCGCCTGCAACGAAAAAGCCCGGCTGATATCAGCCGGGCTCTCAAATCCTGGTTTTCCGTCGCTTTACTTCGGATACCGCGCGAAACGCACTGGTACCGGGTCGTGACGGATTGCCGCGTCTTCTGCCACAATCGGTTCTGCCACGGGCGGAACCGGCGGGACATAGTAAGAAACTGGCGGAACTTGATACTGAAGCTCGCTCATGCAGGCTGTCTCCTTTGCGAACCTGGGGCCGCATTCCCTTACAAAGTTCGACCCGGCGGATGGATCCGCCGGGTCGGGGAATAACGTTACTGGAAGACTTAGAGACTGCGACAGCCGTCTACAAGGGGGGGTGTCAGGCACATGACATCCGGGCGATTGTTTGCCGACATATCCTATGCGAACGACGCCAGCGCCAATGCACATGCAAGTGCCGCGACGAAAACGGCGGCCACCCGCAATCCATTGGTACGCAAGAATCCACGGTTCGAAGCCGTTTCATCGGCGTCAAAATTGTCGTGTTCGACATCCGTCGTCTCCGAGCGTTCGGCCGAAGATGTCGGCGCCGACGACGCGTCCAGCAACTCCAACCACTCGGTCGCCGATTGAATGCGCTTGTCCGGAAAGACGTTGAGCGCTGCATCAATGGATTTCAGTACGACCTCGGGATACTCGCCGAACCGGCCAGTCAAGGGGGTGTAAGGGTCGCCCTGATCGAGCGCCAATGCCGAAAGGCGCATCTGGCTGTCCACGGGCGGTTCGCCCGAGATCAGGTGATAGAATGTTGCTGCAAGTGAATACAGATCGCTCGAAGGCGTTTGCGCACAACCGGCGACGTAGAGTTCGTGCGGGGAATATCCGGATTTCACGACCCTCAACGTGGACAAAACCCTGGTTTTTCTGACGGCCAGATCCCGCGCAGAGCCGAAGTCGATGAAAACCGGTTCGTTCTCAGTGTCGATCAGGATGTTGTCAGGCGAAATATCCCGGTGAAGAATGCCGCGATCATGGATGTACTGAACGGCAACCAGTGACTTGCGCAGCCAGCTTTCGAAGACCTCGGGGGCGATAGGCATTCCGTCTTCGATGATTTCCATCATGTCGGAACCGTCGATATAATCGACCGCCATGTACGCTGTGTTGTTGTCGCTGAAGACCTGATGAACGGCCGCGATATTGCGATGCGAAAGCTTCGCCTGGTTGCGCGCTTCCTGCTGGAACAGCTTCACGACTCCGGCAAAGGACGCGGTATGAGCCCGGGAGCGTGTTTGCACCTTGTTCCCGGTACGACGACACATCGCGCTTGGGAAGCACTCCTTGATGACCACATTCCGGTCAAGGCTGTCCTTGGCCAGATAGGTAATCCCGAAACCGCCATTGTTCAGATATTCGGTTATCGAATATTGTCCACTGAGCAGAATAGTGCCGGGACTCAGCTCATCAGTGTACCGAGCATTCTCTTCGCCGAACTCGCGTTCGAAGCTTTCACTTGCAACCATTAACATTACGACCTCACTACCACGAAACACACTTATCTGATTTTGAGAGTATGTGCGAAAAACGCTCTTTGTTTGTAGGAAATACAGCAAAATCGTGGAAAGTATTACGGATATAGCGGCACTGTCTCTGCTACGCGCTCCGATATGCAGCGCGACGATTCCTGTCCGATTGCTCAGATGCTCCGATGGCCGGATCTCAGGACGGCGGTCCCGGTTCGCGGCGTAGCATTGCCCCGAAAAGGATACCGAATGTCCGGCTGCGCTTGCGGCCCCGGCACTCCGTGTTTTGTAGGGGCGGTGCAGGGGGCCGGGCTCACAGATTGGCGCTGCAGCGCTACAAGGACCCCAAACGCCGTTTGTCTATCCAATCGCCCCCGATCCGGTTCCGCAGGCAGGGTGCAGTGTCACGCATCGACCGCCTCGCGCATCCATTGCTGCAGGGTCTGGATCGAGTGCTCGGAATTCAACCCGCAATCGGGATCAAGTACCAGCGGGCCCGGCCGGTAGCCTCGACTTTTCAACCCTTTTGCCACGCTTTCCACCAACCGGATGTC
Source organism: Albidovulum aestuarii (assembly GCF_029961185.1). GTDB lineage: Bacteria > Pseudomonadota > Alphaproteobacteria > Rhodobacterales > Rhodobacteraceae > Albidovulum > Albidovulum aestuarii. The sequence continues at coordinate 187,223 of NZ_JASBQQ010000007.1, forward strand.
CTCCTCAACCGTCGTCGCGCGGTCCTGGATCGCCAGTCGGCGGATCACCTCGCTGTCCTCGCCTCCGGGCGTGTACCAGCCGCGCCAGACGGTGCAGTGATCCACGTTATGCGCCCGCCAGTGGTATGTGTTCAGCACGTTGCCCGGATAGACCTGGAACGAGAACATCGGCCAGAGGAAGAACGACCTGTATTCACCGCCGTGCGGCACCGAGGTGTCGATCGGATATGTCATCTTGGACAGGTCCTGACATTCGGTCGTGTGCCGCAGGACGTAGCCCCTGTTCATCGGCTGGATGTCGTAGGTTTCTGGCCGGATCACACCGGTCGCGAAAGTCGGGTGGTTGATCGAGCAGTGGTAGCATTCGGAATAGTTCTCGACCGAGACCTTCCAATTGCACTTCTCGGGAATTTCGACCCATTCTAGGGGTTCGAGTTCGGCGATATGCGGGACATATTCGCCAAGCTCTTCGCGCACGCCCGGATACCAGTCGTCCATCGGCGCCGCGTTTTCGTCGAGGTTGACGAAGATGTAGCCGTGGAAGCCTTCCGTGCGGACCGAGGTCAGGCAGATCTTCTTGCGGTCGAAGCCCGGCACCGAATTGACGTTCGGTCCGGCGCGCAACTCGCCCGACAACTCGTAGGTCCAGGCGTGGTAGGGGCAGACGACGACACGGGTTGTGCCGGAGCCCTCGACCATCTGGTGGGCGCGGTGCTGGCAGACGTTGTAAAAGGTCCGGAGCTCACCGTTGCGGCCGCGGATGCAGAAGAGGCTTTCGCCCGCAATCTCGAAGGTGAAGTAGTCGCCGGGATTGCGGACCTGGGCCTCATGCCCGGCGAACTGCCATGTGCGGGCGAGAAGGCCGCGCATCTCGTTCTCGAATATCGCGGGGTCGGTGTAGTAGCGGGCGTCGAGCGAATGGACGAGCGGGGCGTTCATTCGGGATCCTCCAGATAGAGACCGAGCTGGTGTCGGCGTTTGTGGAACTTCTCGACCCGCTCGACGATCTCCGGGCTTGCCACCGCGATGACAAAACTCAGGAGTGTCTCCAGTAGTGCGATGATCGAAACCGACGAGGGGAAGAATTGCGGCGTATCGACCGAGACAGTGAAGCGATGCTGTGCGGCCATCACGATCGGGCTGGCGGGGCTGTCGGAAATGGCAATCACGGTCATGCCCTGTTCGCGGGCGATTCTGACCGTCTCAACGACTTCGCGACGATAGGGGCGACAGGTCATCGCGATCAGCACGTCGCGCCCGTCAGCCCAGGCGATGTCGTCTGCGGGATTTGAGCCCGCCTGCGGGATTGCGTGGAACTCCACCATGCCGGTGGAGGCGAGGTAGGTGAAGTTCCGGGCATTGGCGTTCATGACGCCGACGCCGACCGTGTAGACCCGGCGTGAGGACCAGATCGCTTCGGCCGCCGCCTTCAGCGCCACTTCGTCGATGCCAGCGAACGTATCCTCTATGTTCCGGATCGCAGAGCCGACCATTTCGGCATAAAGCGCGCCGAGCGCGCCTTTCCTGGAGACATCTTGCAGCCAGCGGGCGCGGTCGGGATAACCCGCCGATCCGCTGCGGATCGCCTCGCGGAAGGCGGCGCGGAAATCCTCGTACCCCTCAAAGCCAACCTGGCGCGCCATGCGCACCAAGGTGTTGGGCTTCACATTGGCAGATTCGGCGATCTCGCGCACGGTCGAGACACCGACGCAATGCGGGTTCTCAAGGACGTAACGCGCAGCCTTTTGCGCCTCGGGGGTCAGCGTCTCGAACTCCTCGGAGAGACGGTCTAGGACGACTGATGATACGTTTGTGCCATTCATGATTGACGATGGTATATCTGTCCCATTAGCCTGTCGAGTGAAAACACGACTCATCTCGGGAAATTCTAGAATGTCGGAACGCGCACTTCCCTCCACCGCCCGTGTCGTGATTATCGGTGGCGGGATCATGGGCTGTGGCCTTGCCTACCACCTCGCACATGAGGGCTGGACGGATGTTGTCCTTCTGGAAAAGGCGGAGCTGACGTCGGGCTCCACCTGGCATGCGGCGGGGCAGATCACGCATTCGACGTCGAGCTTCGCCTTAGGCAAATGCGTGGGCTACAACATCGACCTCTATTCCAAGGTACTGGAGGCCGAGACTGGACAGTCGGTGACATGGCATGGCTGCGGCTCACTGCGCCTTGCCTATACCGATGATGAGCTCGACTGGCTGCACCAGACGATTTCGGTCGGCAAGGGGCTCGGCTTCCCGATGGAGATCGTCGGGCCCGAGCGCATCCGCGAGCTGCATCCGTTTTACAATCTAGATGGGGTGAAGGCGGCATTGCACACACCCGACGACGGCCATGTCGACCCGGCGGGCGCGGCCTTTGCGCTCGCCAAGGGGGCGCGGCAACTCGGCGTGAAGGTGATCCGCCGCTGCCGCGCGACAAATGTAACCCAACAGCCGAACGGTGAATGGCTGGTCGAGACCGAGCAGGGCAACATCGCCTGCGAGCATGTCGTGAACGCCGGCGGCACCTATGCGCGTCAGGTCGCGCTTTGGTCGGGTTACGATTTGCCGACCACCTCGATGACACATCACTATCTGATCACTGACACGGTCCCTGAGTTTCAGGCGCTCGACAAGGAACTGCCGGTGGTCCGCGATGACCGGCTGGTGTCGGGTTACATAAGGATGGAGCAGAAGAAGGGCCTGATCGGCATCTACGAAAAGGCCAATCCCAACACCGTCTGGGAGAATCACTGCCCCTGGGAAGCGGAGAACGAGCTCTTTGAGCCGGACTACGACCGGATCATGCCGTGGCTTGAAAACGCGATGGACCGGATGCCGATCCTTGCCGATCTTGGCATCACCCGCGAAGTACACGGTGCGATTTCGCATCCGCCCGACGGTAATCCCCTGATCGGCCCGGCGCCGGGGCTGAAGAACTACTGGTGCTGCTGTGGCACCCAGATCGGTATCGGCTGGGGCCCCGGCCTGACGCGGGAACTCGCGCGATGGATGGTGCATGGCGCGGCCGACATCAACATGCGCGAGTTCGACCCACGCCGGTTCGGGCCCTACGCGGACAAGTCGTTCCAGATCACCAAGGCGAAGGAGGATTACCTCCTGCGCCACGAGATCCCGTTCCCGTTCTTCAACCGTCTCGACGCGCGGCCGGTGAAGCCCTCCGCGCTCTATGATGACCTGAAAGCCGCGGGCGCGGTCTTCGAGGAAGTTTACGGCCACGAGCGCCCGCGCTGGTTCGCGCCGGAAGGCGTCGAGGCCAAGGACATCTACGGCTTCCGCCGCACGAAACTGCACGACATCGTCGGCGCCGAAGTCCGCGCGGTGCGGGAGAAGGCGGGCATCATGGACATCTCGGCCTTCTCAAAGGTCGAGATCTCGGGCCCGGACGCGGCTTCCTTCCTCGACCGGCTGGTGCCGAACAGGCTGCCCGCCGTGGGCCGGATCGGCCTCACGCATCTTCTGAACGATCAGGGTCGGATCGAGCTGGAAAACACCGTCGTCCGGCTGGCTGAAGACCGTCTTTACCTCGTCTGTGCGGCCTTCTTCGAACAGCGGCTGGTCGATTACCTGACCTTCGCGAAGGCCGGTGAGGACGTCACCATCACCAACCGCTCTACCGACTGGGGTGCCTTGGCGCTGAACGGCCCGAAGGCGCGCGATATCCTCGGGGCCTGCACCAGCTCGGACCTCAGCAATGCCGACTTCAAGTGGATGACGGGGCAGGAGATCGCGGTCGGCGGCCACAGGCTCTGGGCCTTCCGCATGTCCTATGCGGGCGAGCTTGGCTGGGAGTTCCACGGGCCTCGCGCGGCGATCCAAGGCGCCTTCCGGGCATTGAAGGCGGCGGGCAAGCGGCACGGGCTGGCCGACTACGGCTCCTTCGCGATGAACGCATTGCGGATGGAGAAGGCGTTCAAAGGCGCGGGCGAACTAACGAACGAGGTTACCCTGCCCGAAGCAGACGTGATGCGTTTTGTGCGGATGGACAAGGCGTTCCGTGGCAAGGCCGCGACTGAAGCAGCGGCGGCAAGTCCGTTACGCTGGGTCTGCGCCTATCTGGAGGTTGCGGGCGATGGCCGATCCGACGGCAATGGCGGCGAGGCGGTGCTCGCGGGCGGCAAACAGGTGGGTACCGTCAGTTCCATCGCCTTTGGTCACTCTGTCGGAAAGCTCCTCGCCTTTGCATATGTGAAGGCGGACCACGCCAAACCGGCTACTGAGCTTGAGGTCGTCATCATGGGCGAGCCGCGCCACGCCAAGGTTCTGAGCGAACCGGCCTACGATCCAGAGGGCCGCGTTCCGCGTGGTGCAGCCTTGCAGGCGGTTCCGGTATGAAGATCACGCGGCTTACGCTCTGGGACGTTCCGTTGACGAGCCACATCGCCTATCACATGGCGGGCGGCAAGACCTGCGACACCGTCACCTCGGTCGTTCTGCGTGTTGACACCGATTCAGGCGTTGAAGGCTGGGGCGAGGTCTGTCCGATCCCGCATTACCTGCCGGCCTATGCAGAGGGCGTACGCCCCGCGCTCGAATACCTCGCACCGGTGGTGATCGGCGCCGATCCGGTGGGGTCGGAGGCGCTGATGAGCCGTGCCGATGCGTGGCTGCAAGGCCATCCCTATGCCAAATCGGCACTCGACATCGCGCTTTGGGACATCACCGGGAAGGTGGCAGGTCTGCCGCTTCACGCCCTCTTGGGCGGGCGGCAGATGACGGACATGCCGCTCTACCATTCGATCACCTGCATCGCGCCTGAAGAGATGGCGCGGATCGCGAAGGAAGCGCAGCGGGAGGGAATTACCCAGTTTCAGGTCAAGCTCGGTGCCGATGGTGATTGGCAGGCCGATGTTGCGCGTCTGCGATTGGTCCGCGAGGCCGTGGGCCATGGCCCGCTCGTTTACGGAGATTGGAACTGCGGTGCCACACGGCTCGACGCGACGCGGGTCGGCAAGGCGGTCGCGGACATGGACGTGATGCTGGAGCAACCCTGCGCCACGCTGGAGGAATGCGCCGCCGTCCGCGCCGCCACGGGTCTGCCGATGAAGATCGACGAGAACGGGTATGATACGGCCTCGCTCCTGAAGGCGTACGAGCTTGGCTGCATGGATGCCGTCGCGCTGAAACTCTCGAAATTCGGCGGGCTCAGCCCGATGCGGCGCGCGCGCGACCTTTGCCTGCATCTCGGCGCGAAGATGTGCGTCGAGGATACCTGGGGCTCGGACGTCACCACCTCGGCGCTCCTCCATCTCGCGGCCGCGACGCCGGAGCGGATGCTGCTGAATACCTGCGACCTCTCGGGCTATGTCGGCCCGCGCCTCGACCCGAATGCACCGTTCCGCAAGGCGGGTCGCATCGCGCCACCCGAAGGGCCGGGTTTGGGGGTCGCACCAGACCGGGATACACTCGGCCAACCCATGGCCGTCATAGACTAGGAGAGACCCCGTGCTCGACAAGACCGTGATGCAGAATTGGGCCGACCGCGCCCGCGCCGTGCTGCCCGCCGGAGGGTTCGGCAATTTCGACCCTTCCGTCTTCATCCGCGAGGGCAAGGGCGCGCGGGTCTGGGACGAGGACGGAAACGAATATGTCGACTACCTGATCGGCTCCGGCCCGATGCTTCTCGGCCACGGCCACCCGGAAGTGCTGGAGGCGGTGGCCGAGCAACTGCCGAAGGGCATGACCTTCTTCGCCAACAATGCGCCGGCCGTGGAACTGGCCGAGGAGATCTGCCGCGCCGTCGAATGTGCCGAGCAAGTGCGGTTCCTGTCCTCGGGCGGCGAGGCCGACATGTACGCGATGCGGCTCGCCCGCGCCTACACCGGCCGCGACAAGATCCTGAAGTTCGAAGGCGGTTATCACGGCATGTCTGCGGAGGCGCAGATGAGCCTCGCTCCGACGCGGCTGGTGAACTTCCCACAGGCGGTGCCCGACAGCGCCGGGATTCCCGAGGCGGTCAGGGCCGAGATGCTGATCGCGCCCTTCAACGATCCCGACTATCTCGAAAGCCTGCTGAAAGAACACGGGACCGACGTGGCGGGCATCATCGTCGAACCGCTGCAGCGGATCATCCCGCCCGCGCCTGGATTCCTGCAGGCGGTGCGGGATCTCTGTGACCGCTACGGCATCGTTCTGATCTTCGACGAGGTCGTGACCGGCTTCCGCTTCGCCTATGGCGGCGCGCAGGAAGCCTACGGCGTGACGCCCGACCTCTGCACGCTCGGCAAGATCATCGGCGGCGGTTTCCCCCTGGCGGCGGTGGCGGGCCGCAAGGACATCATGGACCATTTTGATAAGGCGATAGTCGGGGCGAACCGATGGCTGATGATGCTCGGTACGCTCTCGGGAAATCCGGTCGCCGCCGTTGCCGGGCTGAAAACGATGGAGATCCTGCGCCGAGATGGTGCTTTTGACACTCTATGCGCCCACGGTGAACGGTTGCAGGCGATGCTCGCCCGCCACCTTGATGCCGCCGGTGTTGCGCATCGGATCGTGGGCCATCCGACGCTTTTCGATGTGGTTTTCACCGAGCAAGATGTCCGGACCTATCGCGATGTGCTGGCGGCGGATGCGAAGAAAAGTTCGGCCTTTAATGCGGTTCTGCGTGCGAACGGCATCTTCAAGTCCCCAGGCAAGATTTACCCATGTCTAGCCTTGACTGACTCTGATTTCAGCGTGACCGAGGGTGCCATCGAGAAGGCGGTGGCTGCGATCGCTTGAACCCTCCGCGTGTCGAAAATCCAAGAAGGGTCCTGACGGCAGAGTTGCGGAAACACTGTACCCGTTTCCGCGTCTGTACGGCTCTTCGGACGGAGGTGTTTCCGGGTTCGGCTTTTGGTACGCGACACCGGTGCGCCGATATCCATCAAACTGGCCCATACCCGTCAGCTTGCACGCCGGAACGTCTCAGGAACACCCTGCACAGACTTTGGACGCGTTTTCCATGCGGGATGTCGTTTGATCAACGAAATGCATTGAACGCCGACGGCAATTGATTGAACTGACTTCCGACCCAAAGACGGCAAATAAGCCTTGTGCTTCTTTGTCTTTGCGGGCTATTCCTCGCGGCGGAGACGTGGCCGAGTGGTCGAAGGCACACCCCTGCTAAGGGTGCAGACGGGAAACCGTCTCGAGGGTTCGAATCCCTTCGTCTCCGCCAGCCCATCATTTTCCTCAATACTGCTCGGTACTTCGAAGCCCCTATTTTTCATGGGTTTCGTGCGAATCCATTCTCTGGAGAGTTGCGCCAAACTTTCTTCGATTTACTTCCATTTGTTCTGTTTTGTGGTATCTTATGTGGTACAAAACGGAGGGCGATCATGATTTCCGGCAAGCTGACAAAGGCAAAGGTCGAGGCACTTGGGCCGGGTCGGCATGGCGACGGGAACGGGCTCTACCTAGTGGTCGATCCATCGGGCGCGCGGCGCTGGGTAGTGCGGGTGGTCGTCAAAGGCCAGCGGAACCGGCAGGGCGGGCCACTTCGGACGGATTTCGGCCTTGGTGGTGCTGATGTCGTCACGCTTCAGGAAGCGCGCGCGAAGGCGCTGGAGTATCGCAGGCTCGCCAAGTCAGGGCTCAATCCCCGCTTCAATGCCAAGAAGGAAATTCCGACCTTCGAGGAAGTCGCCCGGCAGGTTCATCTGGAACGCTTACCGACATGGAAGAATGAAAAGCACGGGGCGCAGTGGATCAATACGCTGACCGACTATGCGTTTCCTCTCATCGGCCGTTTGCCCGTCTCTGACATTGACCAGCCGGAAGTGCTTTCCTGCCTGACACCAATCTGGACGCTCAAGCCTGAAACCGCGCGTCGCGTGGCACAGCGCATCAAGGCGGTTCTTGATGTGGCGCGGTCGAAGGGCTATCGCTCGGGTGAGAACCCCGTGGTGGCGATCCGAGACGCTCGCGTCCTGCCGAAGATCAAGGCTAAGGCAGAGCATCACAAGGCGATGGATTGGCGCGACGTGCCTGCCTTCTATGCTGACCTGAAATCACGCGATGCGATGGCCGCCAAAGCGTTGATGTTCACCTGCCTGACCGCATCCCGCACGAGCGAGGCGCTGGGCGCGCGCTGGGAAGAGTTCGACTTAGACGCAATGCTCTGGTCTGTCCCGGCCAGCCGAATGAAGGGGGGCGAGGTGCATCGTGTGCCGCTAACAGCGGAAATGGCGGCGATCCTTGAGCCCTTGAAAGCACTGGAATCCGAAGTCGTATTCGAAGGGCAGAAACGGCACACGCCATTGTCCAACATGTCGATGCTGATGCTCTTGCGCCGAATGAAGGTCGAAGGCGCAACCGTTCACGGGCTCAGAAGCTCGTTCCGGGATTGGGCGGCGGAAGTGGCAAAGGCTCCTCGTGAGGTTGCGGAAATGTGCCTCGCGCACCGAATCGGTTCGGCAGTTGAGAACGCGTATGCGCGTTCCGACCTTCTGGATCGGCGGCGGATGCTACTGGAACGGTGGTCAAAGTTTACGACCGGTAGTTGCGAGCAGGTATTTCAGTTCCCCGTTGGGGGCAAAGGAAAGCAATGAAGGTATCCGGCCTCATACCCTTTTTTTGTAATCATCCAAGAAGTTGGGTCTCATAGACAGCGCTTGAAAGACAAAAAGGTATCCAGCATGTTGCCTTTCTATGGACGAATTCGAACAGATTGACCGCCTATGGGAGGTCGCAGCCCGCTTTGGCGTGAAACGATCAAGTTACACACTGCTAGGCCAAGCTGCCGCACCATTCGACATCTCAAAGCCAAATCAGCACGATAGCAAGGGCGAGTTCCTAGCTGAGGAAGCTGCCGTTGATGCGATTAACGAACATTGTCGAGGTTTGTTGCACCAACTGCTGGGGCGAGAAGACGAAAGTATGGAGGCAGAGCAGGCTCGAAAAAATCTCGTGCTGCTTCTTGACGACAAGGTGAGGCGACGCAACTCCAGAACCGCGCCAGACTCCATCATCACGTTTCTTCGTAAAGGTGCTTCTGAAATCAGCGCTAGCAGCCTCATCGCGTTACTACTTGTTGATATGATTCAAGAGCTTTGGGACAGAAAGCGGGAATTGCACGATCAAGAAACCGAATTCTGGAGTGGAGGTCATCGCCCCCCAAACCACTGGGCACGGACCATCGCGCTAAGGTTTGCTCGCTTCGTCGCGCGACAGACGGGAAAGCGGCCAACAATAGGAGTTGCTCGGGACGGCGGTCACCCATCGACTGAATATGGGCGCGCGCTGGAAGAGGTGTTTGCCATACTTGGGATTGTGGCCAACGTTCGAAATGCGGGGAGATGGGCGATCTCCCAACTAACCGACGACGACCTTCAACCCCCGCACAACGCCCTTGCGGGCTTTTCTGCAGGCCCAGGAATACTCGGAAATGCGCTCAAGATGGCGAATGATAGCGGTCGGTTCGGAACGACAAAAAAAGATCCTACCGAATAGGTGATTTTAACCGACAGTTCCGGACTTTCATGATTTGTTCTCAAGTCTAGTTCGCACGATTAAGTCCATTCCAGTCAAAGCGAAAAGGACTGGAACATGGCAAACCTCTTCGAGCCGAACCGCAACTACGTACTCGGCGACCCCGAGCTTGAACTGATCGGCGACCGAGAAAAGCTCGCGCAATGGCGTCACAAGAAGATCGGCCCGGCCTTCTACCGGCTTGGCCGAAAGATCGTCTATCGGGGCGCTGACCTGAACGCTTGGGCTGAGGCGAACCGGGTTGAGCCCCGTGAACCGGGGCAATCCTGATGCGACGTCGCAAGATCAGTGCCGCCCGCGTCAAGAAGCATCGGGCGTACACGGTCGAGGAACTGGCCGAAACGACGGGTGCTGTAGAGGCAACGGTGCGAACTTGGGTAAAGCGCGGCCTGCCTGCGCTGACCGCCCAGCGCCCGATGCTGATCCTCGGCCGCGACGTGCTGGCATTCATGAACGCAGAGACAAATCGGCGCAGACGACCCATCCAGCTTGGCGAGTTCTTTTGCTTCCGCTGCAAGGAGTCCCGGAAGCCTGCCTTGGGTATCGCCGACTACGTGCCTCTTAGCCGCTCACACGGGCGGTTGGTGGCGCTCTGCGATACCTGCGAGCGGGAATGCAGCCGGATGGTCAGCATCCGCAATCTGCCTAATTGGCACGCATTCTGCGAGATCGGCGGCAGTTACGAGGGGAACGACTAATGGAACCTCTCAAACGATATTGTAAACAGCACTACGGAGGCCGAGCATGACTGCCCGGAAATTCAACGAAGACAACGAGCGCATGAAGCGCGAATACCGACGCTATCTCGCACTGGCCAAGGGCCGGGACGAAAAGACCATCGACAAGGTCGATGCGGCCCTTGCCGAGTTTGAGCAGGTCTTGGGTTACAAGCCCTTCAAGACATTTCACCGCGACTGGTGCGAGCGATTCAAGCGGTATCTGGAGAAGCGGCGCACCGCGACGGGCAATCCGCTATCTCTTACGACACGCGACGCGACCTTGCGGCTGGTGAAGGGGTTCTTCCACTGGCTCGCCTCCCAACCCGGCTACAAGTCCCGCGTGACCTATTCCGATGTCGATTACTTCAACAATAACGCCAAGGACGCCCGTGCAGCCCACTCCGTGCGGCCGAAAATCTATCCGTCGATGGAGCAATGCAACCACGCCTTCCGCAACATGCCGGAGGACAGCGAGGTCGAATGGCGGGACAAGGCAATTTTTGCGCTCCTGATGTTGACCGGCGCACGCGACTCCGCGCTTGCCTCGCTCTGCCTGAAGCATGTCGATCTGATTGAGAACATGGTCTTTCAGGACGGGCGAGAGGTCCGCACGAAAAACAGCAAGACCATCGAGACATGGTTTTTCCCGGTCGATCCTATGTACCGCGCTTTCTTCGAAAGCTGGGTCAGACATCTTCAGGACAACCTCTATGGTCCGGCAGATGCGCTGTTCCCGAAACAGACGATTGCGGCGGGAAAGGAAGGCTTTGCCGCTCAGGGTCTCTCCCGTGAACCCTACAGCAACGCCCAGCGCGTTCGGGACGCGATTAAAGCCGCGTTCCGCAATGTCTCCATGACTGAGTATGGTCCGCACAGCTTTCGCACCATGCTGTCGCTTTACGGCGACAAGGTCTGCAGAACTCTCGAAGCACGAAAGGCGTGGTCGCAGAATCTTGGCCACGAGCGACTGACGACGACTTATTCGGCATATATGCCTGTTTCCCGTGAGCGGCAGAGGGACTTGCTGCGGGGAATTGACAGCATGTGAAGCGCTCCGGGTAAGTGGCGCTCCATATATTTCGCAGAGTATACCACATGTCAGGCGAAAAACGGCGTGCAAACAGAAAATGCGGTTCATCTCTAGCCGTGTTGGAGCGACCGTCGGCAAACTTTCAAACACTCGGCCGGCAAATTCAGTTTGACTCAACGCATTACGCGGGCCAGCCTACCCTTATCGTATGTCTGTTTTCGACTGCGGTAGCCTTGGGGGAGGCTTGTAATGGGTGGATTGATCGGGTGGTGTCGGTTTGCGGCACTTTTTTCTGGAAATGTAATTGCTTCTTCTCTGAGTCGACGACGACGATGATCGTGACTGTCGGCCATCGAGCCGAAGGGGCAGCAATATATCCGTGACATTTCAGATCAAAGGTCTTGGCACGTGCCGATTTCCAACTTTTTTGCAGATACGTTTCGTCAGCCCCTCGGTTCGGGCACTATCACGCCAGGGATTGACGGGGATGGGTATTACGTCGCCCAAAACTTCAATGATTTGAACACAACTCTCAGTTCCTATCACCTCGGCGTGGACTGGAACGGTGAGGGAGGCGGGAACACCGACTTGGGCGATCCGGTGTATGCGATCGGCAACGGCACGGTGGTTGAGGTTGTTTCAAATCAGGGCGGTTCGACGACCGGCTTTGGCAATTACCTCGTGCTGCGGCATGATTTGCCGACGGTGATCAGCGTGAACGGTCAGAGTGTCACCACGGTATATAGCCTTTATGCCCATCTCGACACCGTGGCGGGCGTTTCGCTCGGAGATCAGATAAGCATCGGGACGCAAATCGGCACGCTCGGCCTGTCGGGCGCAAGCGGCGGGGTCGCGCATCTGCATTTCGAGATGACGATCGGCAACACGCTGCCAACGGCCGACGACGGTTACAACCCGTCGGGCGCGCCAACAGCCTGGGTCGATCCCGTGGCGTTTGTGAACACCTTTTCCACTTTGACCGCAGGGAACACAGCACCTGCCTATTACGGCCTAACGATCAACGGAATCGATGCAGGTGATATTAGTGGCTATGCCGTGTCCTCAGCTGGGGACGTGAACGGCGATGGGTTCGACGATCTGTTAATCGGCGCGCCGGGAGGCGACACGACCGGATTTAATGCTGGCGAGAGCTATGTCGTCTTTGGCGGGGCGTCACTGCCGGCGAGCCTGGATCTTTCGTCGCTCGACGGTACAAACGGCTTCATAATCAACGGCATCGATGCCGGTGGATCTAGCGGCGCTTCGGTTTCCTCCGCCGGGGACGTGAACGGCGACGGTTTCGACGATCTCCTGATCGGTGCCTCGTCTGCTGACCCGAACGGTCAGTCGAGTGCTGGCGAGAGTTACGTGGTGTTTGGCGGGGCGTCACTGCCAGCGAGCCTTGATCTTTCGTCGCTCAACGGCACGAACGGCTTCGTGATCAACGGCATCGATTCCGGTGACGATAGCGGCTATTCGGTGTCCTCCGCCGGGGATGTGAACGGCGACGGGTTCGACGATCTCCTTATCGGCGCGTTGGGAGGCGACCCGAACGGCCAAGCGAACGCTGGCGAGAGCTACGTCGTCTATGGTGGGGCGTCACTGCCGGCGAGCCTTGATCTTTCGTCGCTTGACGGTACGAACGGCTTCGTGATCAACGGCATCGATGCGGGTGATTATAGCGGTTTCTCGGTTTCCTCTGCTGGAGACGTGAATGGCGACGGCTTCGACGATGTGCTGATCGGAGCTTACCTCGCTAACCCTAACAGCCAGTCGTTGGCGGGCGAAAGTTATGTTGTCTTTGGCGGGGCGTCACTGCCGGCGAGCCTCGATCTTTCGTCGCTCGACGGTACAAACGGCTTCATAATCAACGGCATCGATTCCGGTGACCATAGCGGCTTTTCGGTTTCCTCCGCCGGGGATGTAAACGGCGACGGTTTCGACGATGTCTTGATCGGTGCGCCCTACAGCGATGTCGGCAGTAGCGGCTATGGTTCAGGCGCGAGCTATGTCGTTTATGGCGGTGCGAACCTGACCGCGAGCCTCGATCTATCGTCGCTCGACGGCAGCAATGGATTCGTGATCAACAGCTCTGCTTCTTATCAATTCGGCGATCACGTTTCCAATGCCGGGGATGTCAACGGCGACGGGTACGATGACATGCTGTTCAGTTGTGTTTTTGACCAAAGTAGTGGCTATGCTGCGAGCTATTTGATCTACGGCGGTGCGAACCTTCCGTCTAGTTTAGACGTTTCATCAATCGACGGCACAAATGGCTTCGCTTTCGATAGCTATTATAACAATTTCTCGTCCGCCTACCCGGTCAGCTATGCTGGGGATTTAAACAACGATGGGTTCGGCGATTTAGTCTTCGGTAATCCCACTGCCGATCTTTTCGGGTACATTGATGCGGGTCAGAGTTATGCCGTCTATGGCGGCCATGGCAACCTGTCTGCTCTCGACGCTGCCGATGGTTTTGCAGACGGTCGGATCTCGCTGGGCATTTTAGGGCAGTCGATAACACAGCAAACAGCAACAATTACCCATTATAAGGGCAGTTACGACGCAAACAACTACGGGGATTTTACCGGCGTGATCATTGGCGATGCCTTTATCGGCGCCAGCGGCTTTGAAAGCACCGTCAGGATCTTACAATCCGCGACGCAATACACTATTCAGAACACTGATCTACCTAACCGAACAACTGTACTCTCAGGAAGCGGATTTACCTTTAACGCTGCCGGCCCAACGTCTGGCACAATCACTGGTATCGATTTCTACGACAACGGTGTTTTGCTGGCTTCGATCTCAAACTTGAGTCTTGACGCCGTCTTTGCCGACAGCGTAGTGGACGGCTTTTCGAATGCAACGTTCACTAACACTTTCGACGCGGTTTTCGCCGGTTACGATTTTGTTTACGATGCTTCGTCCGCAAATGGCCAAGTTAAATCACCAAGTCTTCGTGATACTGGAAACGTCGATGCTCTTGGGAGCGATTTTAGCGACCTGCTGCAAGGCAGCAATGGCGACGATACAATTGATGGTGGTCACGGCAACGACGAGCTGTTCGGCGGCGGCGGAAACGATGCACTGACAGGTGGGTCTGGCGATGACATTCTTTACGATGATCACGGTATAAACTACGTTGATGGAGGTTTGGGCTTGGACACATTTGTGTCCTTTCACTCCGCATCGGAGTTTCAAATCCTTCGCTACGGTAACGAAGTCATCGTAGACGGGTCGGCTTCGGGATTGGGGATAAGCAATCTTATTGATGTCGAGCAAATACAGTTTTCGGATCAGACGATCTCAGTAAGTTCTCTCACTGACTTAAATGCAGCAATCCCGCCTGCTGGCCCCGATCCGCTTGGTGCTCAAGTGCTTGGGGCAAGCACATCTGCAACTGGTGGCAGTTTCGAAGCAACCGGAACAATTTCTGCCGCAGGTGAGGCCGATCTGTTTCGCGTATATCTTGAAGCAGGAACAACCTACCGCGTCGACCTGCTAGGTGCCGCGACAGGAGACGGGACGCTCACCGATCCATACCTGCGTATTCTCGATAGCAATCAAACCCAATTAGACGTTAACGACGACGTCTATCCATGGGCTACATCTCCAGTGAACAATGCTAGGATCGATTTCAATCCACAATATTCAGGGTATTATTATATTTCGGCAGAAGGGTTTAGCGGCGCTACCGGCAGCTACGAGGTCGAAGTTCAGGCAATCCCAAATGCCAGTATTCTTGGCAACATCCTGGAAGGTGGAAGCGTTAGTGGGTATCTATTTGGCGAGGTTGATTTCCGTGTGAATGTCAGTGGGAATACGTCCGCCCCTAGCCTTGTCACGCATTCGGGCGTGGACCTTGGCGGACACGATCTAGATGGCGATGGTAATGTCGCGATTTGGGCAATGTACGATGGTACAGTGCACGCTGTCACCACGGCAGTGAATCAGGTCGGCGGTGTCGGATATGCGGTCATTGTAGAGCATCAGATGAGTGACTATCCGCATGTGTTCGGCTCTGGCACCGGTACTTTTTACACAACCTATTTTCACATGTCCCAAGCTCCATCGGTGGCTGTTAACGATCCCGTGGTCGCTGGAACGACGGTGCTCGGTTATCAGGGCAACACGGGCACCGGTGGTACTCACCTACATTTCGAGGTCCGTGACTTCGGGACATGGTTCTATCCGAATGGCGTCGAATGGGGCATCAACGGTAGCGGAAACATCTATGGCGGCGGTAACCTTAGCGACGATCCTGTCCTGTCGACCCATTGGCGCGACCCGTTGGAACTTCTGAACGACGAGAACGGCATTGGGATCGGGATTGCGGCCACAGCGGCCAATCCGGGGCGAACTTACATCGGCAGTGCCGGGTTGGACACGTTCGCCTTCTCGACCTTTTCGACGGCAAACAGCACTGTCTCAGTCGGGGCCCAAAACGGCAATGCTGTCATTTCGGTCCTTCAGACCGGGCAATCCTATGTGCTCTCCGCCATTGAGGAGCTGCAGTTTCTTCTCGGCAACATTGCCGACGTATTGAATATCGGGAGCCTCTTTGGCACTTCAATATCAAACAACACAATCCGGGTCTCGGCCTATGACGGTGACGATTTGGTTGATGGAACCTTTTCCGATCGTAGAATGGTTATCAATGGTGGCACTGGGAACGACACCATATTGGGCGGTTCGGCCGACGACTTTTTGGTCGGTGCAGATGGTGTGGACTCGCTAGTCGGCGGGATCGGCAATGACGAATTACATGGTGATGCTGGCAACGACCGCCTGGATGGTGAGGCTGGCAACGATACGATCTATGGCGGCGTGGGCAATGACGCGATCCTCGGTCGGTTCGGCAACGATCTGCTTTACGGCGAGAACGGCAATGACAACATCGCGGCCTCGGACGGCAATGACACGGTCTATGGCGGCACCGGTTCCGATTCCATCGGCGGCGGCAACGGCTTTGACTCGATTTACGGCGAGGACGGCAACGACGTCATCGGTTCTGGCAACGATGACGACCTGATCGATGCGGGTAACGGCAAGGACGTGGCCTCGGGCGGTTACGGCGCCGACACCATTCATGGCGGGTTCGGTGACGACACTTTGGCCGGCAGTTTCGGCAATGACATCGTCAATGGCGACGATGGCAATGACCAGATCGGCGGCGGCCGCGGCAAGGACACGATCCATGGTGGGGCTGGCGACGACCAGATCGGCTCGGGTGAAGAGGACGATATGGTCTTCGGCGACGACGGCAATGATTTTCTGGCCGCGAGTACCGGCAATGATCAGCTCTTTGGCGGGAACGATAACGACACGCTGAACGGCGGGTCGGGCAACGACACGCTTGAAGGCGGGGCTGGCGCGGATGTCTTTGTCTTTGCAGCACTGACCAATGGCGAGGCCGACCTGATCACCGATTTCGAGAACGGCATTGATCTGATCCGTCTGCATGGTGTGGCAGGCGCCGGTCAGGCGGGCAAGTTCGCGGCGCTGGGCGTGACGGCCGTGACGGGCGGGGTCGAGATCGACTATAACGGCCACGTCATCACGCTGGATGGTGTCAGTATCGGCGATATCGATCAGAGCGATTTTATCTTCGTGTGAGTCTGGTTGATGTAAAATTAAGACAGCGCGAACTGTGATACCCTAATGTCGCGGTTGCCGTTCCGTGATACGGCGACAAGTGCAGGGCCCACGGCCGTGTAGTGGTATGATATGTGGTATGATCATTATACAACTATATTTTTATAATTATTTTCAATGCATTACTAAATTATATATGCGGACTTCGTCTCCGCCATCGACATAAGTCATTGATATTGCTGTGAAACGCGCCGGATTTTCGGTCGTTTTTTCCGTGCCTTGCGCCTCCTCCTCCCCTACAGAGACTTGGCTGAGAGACCGTTTCGCCGTGAGCGCCGCGATGGGTCTCTGACGGGCCCATCAGCCGGTTCGGTTTTGGCGAAGAATTCCCTGCCAGCAGGGAATTTGCAGGGAATTTTCCGGATCTTGCCTCGGAGCCGCGCTGCCGAGCCAGATTCGGTGATAGGATTCAGTGGTTTACAGAGGAATTCCCTGCCGGCTGCAGCAGGGAATATGCAGGGAATTTCCGACACCGGGCGATCCGGGACGAGGCGCCTGGAGAAGGCCGCCGCCCGGACCGCTGCTCAGACGCCGTAGAGGCGCTCCTGCTCCTGCCAGTCGTGAGGGATCGGGCGTTGCAGGATCCGGTGCAGGGTAAGCTCCGGCGGCAGCGTGCCTTCGCAGATGGCGCGCTGGAGCTTCGGGGAGAGAAGGGCGAGGGGCGCGCGGGTCCGGATGAAGGCGTCATGGTGTCCGGCCTTGCGCGCGATCGCGGCGAGCGGGGTACCGCTGCGCAAGGCCGCGATCCAGCGATGCGCGTCGGAGAGCGTGCGGAGCAGCACCGGGTCAGGATCGGGCTCCGTCTCGCCCGTCACCAGCTTTGCCTCGACGCCGCGGCGGCGGAGATGAACCGGTGCCGAGAGATCGAGGAGGTTCGGCGAAAGATCGTCGGCCGGGAGATGGAGTGCGTCGGACAGGGTGTCGGGATCGAGCGCGAGCACGATCTTCTGCGGCCCGATGGTGCCGCCGACGAGAAGTCGGCGCAACAGGTCAGGGTTTGGTGCGCGGAGTACTTGGACGAGGTCGCGGGCTGCATCGAGATGGCCTGGGTCCGCCCGGAGATCGGGCTTTGCGAGCAGTCGATGCCCGTTCGTCGCCTGCACGATGTGATCGGCGATGGCATTGGCGACGAGGACCTCGAGCTTCCGGCCGGGCAGGCGCCATCCGGTGGGATCGGGCCCACCCGAAATCAGCCGGTTCGAGACATAGTAGGGATGGCGCTTGCCGTCCTTGCGGCTGTGGGTCGGGGTCAGACGGTCGCCGGTCTCGTCGCGGAACTTTCCAGTGAGCGGCGGGGTCTCGGTGTCCGACCTGCGGCCGCGCCTGCGCCGTGAGGCCGCCTGCAACTTCTCCTGGACCCGTGCCCAGAGATTCTCGTCGACGATGGCTGGATGACGCCCGGGCCAGACGAGGGTCCTATGGCGGATCTGGCCGCGGTAGACCGGGTTGGTGAGGATCTTGTGGATCTGGCCGGTGGAGAGATGTCCGCCCCCTTGTTCGCGGCCCGATCGGAACCGATGCAGCTTGGAACGCAGCCCGAGTTCAGAGGCGGCGCGTTCGACATCGGTGATCTTGCCGTGCTGGTCGTAGAGGGAGAAGAGGGTGCGGACCGTCTCCGCCTCGGGTGCATTGACCACGAGTTCCCGCACCATCGGGTCGGGATGCGGATCGTATCCCAGGGGCGGCAGACCGCCCATCCACATCCCCTGCTTCTTCGAGGCGGCGATCTTGTCGCGGATACGCTCGGCGGTGACCTCGCGTTCGAACTGGGCGAAGGACAGGAGAACGTTGAGGGTGAGGCGTCCCATGGAGGTCGCGGTGTTGAAGGCCTGGGTAACGGAGACGAAGGAACAGCCGGCGGCGTCGAACCGCTCGACGAGCTTGGCGAAGTCGGTCAGCGACCGGGTGAGACGATCGATCTTGTAGACCACGACCATGCCGATGCGGCGGGCATCGATCTCGGCGAGGAGGCGGGCAAGGGCCGGACGCTCGAGCGTCCCGCCCGAGACCCCGCCATCATCGAAGCGGTCGCGGGCCAAAACCCAACCTTCATGCTTCTGGCTGGCGATGAAAGCCGCGCAGGCCTCGGCCTGGGCGTCGAGCGAGTTGAAGCTCTGGTCCAGTCCTTCCTCCGAGGACTTGCGGGTATAGATCGCGCAGCGGATCTTCGGCGCCGTCATCAGCTTCCCTCCTTCAGGCCGAAGAACCGGGGCCCGGACCAATGCGCGCCGGTGATGGCGCGGGCCACCGCGGAGAGCGAGAGATAGGTCTCCCGGTTCCAGAGGTAGCCGGCCTCGCTGACCTCGACCTCGTGGGTCACCCCGTTCCATTCCCGAAGAAGGCGGCCACCGGGTTTGAGGGCGGAAGTGGAGGCCGGTCCGCGGCCACTGGCCCGGCGCTCCAACTCCGCCACGAACCCCTTCGGCAGCCCGCCAGAGCGACGCGCCTGGATCTCGAAGGCGAGGAACCGACGCAGGAAGGCCTGGCTCAGGCTCTTCGGCACCGACACGCCGAAGAGATGGTCCCAGGCGGCGACGAGCGCCGCCCGGTCCATGGTCTCGATCTCGGCGACGGAGAGCTTCATGCGGCCTCCGGCGTGGCGGCAATGCGGTAGGCGACCGCACCACCCTCCTTCTTCGGCGGGAGGCGGTCGATGGTATAGCCGGCCTTGCGCAGCGTGCTGAGGGCGGCCCGCACCGAATGCGGCTGCCAGCCGGTGGCGTCCTGCAGAGCGGCGAGATCGGCGCCGGATTTGCGCGCGAGCAGTCGCCTGACGAGGGCGGACTTGGTCTCGCGGGTCGGGGTCTTGGTTGTCTGGGACATTGTCTTCTCCTCGGGTTTGCGGGGTCTGGCATCTTGCCAGCCCTACCGAGGCACGCCCGGGTTTAAAACCGGGCCTGGGACCAATGACGCTCTCTTCAACGGCGAAGTCCAGTCCGTTGTTTCGATTGGGAACGCCATTGCCCCGAGACGCGTTTGTCAACCAAAATCAATTGGTTACGGTATTTTCCTGTTGCTCGACCTTTTCTGTTGGTGTATGTGTCATGAAATTGTCGCAGCAGGATGCTCGCGACCACCGATCACGCAACCCATTGGGGATGTGGAGAGTATCGGCTGGTTGTCACCGCTGCGTCGATTGCTCCCAGCCCCACCTCCGCCTCCCCTTCAAACCGAAGGAGGCAACTATGACTGAACATCCCAACACTGACCCGGCGATTCCGGATCCCCCGGGAACGGACCTGAACGATGCGGCCGCAGAGAACGTGCTGGCATCAACTTGTGTCCAGCTTGAGACTTCCGCAGCGCATGGCAAGAACGACCTGTTCGCGGAGGTCACACTGGTCTGGCTTTTGGTCAAACTGATCGACCAGGCGCCGCGCCGGGTTCGGCGCGCAGTGAAGAGCCAGACCGAAGCGGTGATGCGGTCGATCGAGACCTTCGGCTTCCGGATCCCGATCCTCGTGCGCAGCAAGCCGGGCGGTGAGCGCTACGAGGTGGTCGACGGGCATACCCGGCTCGCGGCCGCCCTGCGTCTCGGCGCCGAGAAACTGCCCTGCATCCTGGTCGACGATCTTCCCGACGTCGAAATCCGCAGGTTGGCGCTCTCTCTCAACAAGCTGCAGGAGACGGCCGAATGGGACAATGAGGCGCTCCGTCTGGAAATCAACGAGATCATCGAGATCGGCGGTGTGCTCGAGATCCCGGGATTCGTTCTGCCGGAGCTTGAGGCGATCCGGTTCGGCGCGGGCGATGCCGAAGAACCCGACCCCGCGGATGATCTCTCGGGGCTTGTGAAACCTGACACGCCGGTCGTGTCCCGGGCGGGGGATGTCTGGGGCCTGGGTGACCACAGGATCCTGTGCGGCTCGGCAAGGGATACGACGGCGATCGCCGCCCTGCTCGACGGGCAGGTTGTCGATGCGGTTTTCAGCGACGCTCCTTACAACCTGAAGGTGAATGGCTTTCTGCGCAGCGCGGCGGCTGGATTTGCCGAGTTCGCGGAAGCCTCGGGCGAGATGTCCCGGCCCGACTTCGTGAGGTTCCTGATTGAAACCTTGGGCAATGCCGCTGCCGTGCTCAAGCCCGGTGGCGTGCTCTTCGCCTGCATGGACTGGCGTCATGTCGGCGAGATGACCGAAGCGCTTGATGCACTGGGACTCGACCTGCTCAATATCTGCGTCTGGGTAAAAACGAACCCCGGTATGGGCAGCCTCTACCGGAGCCAGCATGAACTGGTCTTCGTGGCGCGTCGGTCGGGGGCCGGGCACCAGAACAACGTCCAGCTTGGCAAGTTTGGCCGCAACCGCTCGAACGTCTGGACGTATGCCGGCGCGACCGGTGGGCAGACAGATGCAGACGACGACTTCCACGCTCATCCGACCGTCAAGCCGATCCGGCTCGTCATGGACGCGCTCCTTGACGTGACCGAACCCGGCCATCTGGTGGTGGATCCCTTCCTCGGGTCCGGCACGACGCTGCTTGCCGCAGAGCGGACACGGCGGCGCTGCAGCGGGGTCGAGATCGAGCCGCGTTACGTCGATCTCGCGATCCGGCGCTGGCAGGCGATGACGGGCGGGCAGGCCATCCATGCCGAAAGTGGCGCGACGTTCGACGGCCTTGCTGCTGAAGGTGGGCAAAATGACTGCGACGACAAGGAGGGCTTCTGATGGCGAAGAAAACCACAACCGAGGGCAGCAAGGGGGTAGGCTACAAGAACCCTCCCAAACATACCCAGTGGAAGAAGGGTCAGTCGGGCCACCCAAGTGGAAAGCCGACGAAATCGGAGTCGCTGGAGGCAAAGCTGAAGAAGCTTGCGGGCAAGGAGATCGTCGTCATCCAGAACGGCACGCCGGTGTCGATGACCCAGGACGAGGCGATGCTGGTGGCCGTCCTGATGAAAGCGATGAAGGGCGACATGGCCGCGGTCAAGTTCGTGGCCGACAAGCTGGGTTCGGGCGACGCAAGTGTCACTGAGCCCCCCGCTCTGAAAGTGACCGCCGCCGACCTCAAGGTCCTGGAACATCGTGCCGACTGGATCGGCATCCTGGAGGAGGCAAAGGCGCAATTGGCCGAAGACGAGGGTGACACAACAGTCACCGGGGAGACCGACTATGACGCCTTCTGACACCCTTGCCGCGCTCTACTTCTACAACCCTTGTGCCTTCGTCGAGCGGGCGTTTTACGAACTTAACCCGGGGGCCGCGTATCACTATGGTCACCATATCCGCGCAATTTGCTACCAGCTGGAGCGGGTTCTCCGGGGTGAGACCCGGCGCCTCCTGATCCTGATGCCGCCGCGGCACCTGAAGTCGCATTGCGTCACGGTCGCCTTCCCGGCCTGGGTCCTCGGGCGCGACCCGACCAAGCGGATCGTGACGATCAGTTACGGGGCGAGCCTCTCGGAGACATTCAGCCGGCAGAGCCGCCATCTGATGCTGACCGAATGGTATCGTGCAGTCTTCCCGGACCTCCAGATCGACCCCGCCAAGGCGTCGGTCGAGGAACTGCTCACGACCAAGGCCGGCTTGCGTTTGAGCACGTCAATCGGCGGTGCGCTGACTGGCAAGGGCGGTGACATGCTGATCATCGATGACCCGATGAAGGCCGACGAGGTCGCGTCGGAAACGCGGCGCGAGGCGGTATGGGATTGGTTCAACTCCACCGCCGTGACACGGCTCAACTCACCTAATGAGGGTGCCATCATCGTGGTGGCACAGCGCCTCCACGAGGACGACCTGGCCGGGCGGCTCATCGCAACCGGAGACTGGGATGTCCTGGAACTGCCCGCGATCGAGACCCGTAAACGCGAGATCCACCTGACGGGCGATCTCATCTGGACCCGCAAGCCGGGAGAAATATTGCTGCCGGACCATATGGGGCGGGCAGAGCTGGACCAATACCGGCGCAGTATGGGCAGCCGGGCCTTCGAGACCCAGTACCAGCAGGCGCCGGTTCCCGAAGGCGGCGGCATTATCAAGCCGGAATGGTTCGGCGCCATTCCGACCTTGCTGCGACGCTGCGACTACGAGGCGGTGATCCAGAGCTGGGACCCGGCAGCCGTGCCGGGAGAATCCAATGACTTTTCAGTCTGCACCACGTGGGGTCTTGTCGGCAAACATGTCGACCTGCTCGACGTGCACCGGCGGCAATACCTGTATCCAGACCTGAAAAAGGCCGCTATGACGCTCCGCTCGAAGTGGCAGCCCGATCTCATCGTGGTCGAGGCCGTCGGTGTGGGACACAGCCTCTATGGTGATCTGCGGCGGGCCCAGCCTGCCGGCATTCGCGGATCGACCCCCCGCAAGAGCAAAGTCGAACGCATGTCCATTCAGTCGGCCAAAATCGAGGCGGGGGAGGTTCGGATCCGAAACGACACGCCATGGTGCGAGAGCTTCATCGCCGAGGCTGCCGCTTTTCCTAATGGCAAATACGATGACCAGGTCGACAGTATGTCCCAGGCTCTATACGCGCTCGACTGCCGGTTGCACGAACTCAGGCATTGTTCAAGGTTCAAGGGGTGATGTTGGTGACGTAGGCCTGCCGTCTCAAGGGTTCGAATCCCTTGCCGCCGGGTACAAGAGGTGAGTGGGGCCTCCGGGCGAATGCATCGACTTGACTGCGTGGCCCAAGAGAGCGTGTGTCCAGTCACGCGAACAGCTTGTGACCAGTCCGATGAAACCGAAAGTGGGAGATTTTATCAGCTTCAGATCCGACCGCTTCATCTGGAGCGACGGTGACGAAAGGTCCGGTCACATCCTTCGGATCGAGGGAGACGTCGTCGCGACAACCGGTGGCATTCCAACAGACATGCGGGACGTCAAGCCGCCCGTCTGGAATGCCGATGAAGGGATATGGGTCGTTCCGGTTGGCGACGTGACCGAAGACTGACCGCGTTGATCAGTTCAATCCGAGTGCAGGCTTCCGGACCAGCGCCCCGGCAATCAGGCTCATAACCTGAAGGTCACAGGTTCAAATCCTGTCCCCGCAACCATACTTTACGAACAATCTCAACAAGTTAGGTGTTCAGTCCCGGCATGTGGTGGATCGGCTTAAGGGTGAATCGTTCTGGCTGTGAAGTCCAGCATTTGCAGATGAACTCGTAGGGCGTGAGGCCTTTGAGAGTTTTCAGCCGCCGTCCGAAGTTGTAGGCGTCAATCAAGTTGTCGAGATGCTGGCGCAGCTGATCGTGGTCGTCGTAGTGGAAGCGTTTGACGGTCGCATCCTTGATCGTGCGGTTCATCCGCTCGACCTGACCGTTGGTCCAAGGGTGTTTGACCTTGGTCAGCCTGTGGTCGATTTGATGCTCACGGCAGACCCGGTCGAAGATGTGCTCGAAAGCATGGACATGCCGTTCGTGATTGGTGAACTGGATGCCGTTGTCCGTGAGCAGGGTATGGATCCTGTAGGGCACAGCAGCGATCAGGTTGCGCAGAAAAGCGGCGGCGACCATCTTCCCGGTCTTCGGGTGAAGTTCCACAAAAGCGAACTTCGATGTCCGGTCGATCGCGACGAACATGTAGAGCTTGCCTTCAGCGGTTTGCACTTCGGCGATGTCGATGTGGAAGTAGCCGATCGGGTAGGCCTTGAACTTCCGCTTCGCGGGCTTGTCGCCCTCGACGTCAGGCAGGCGGCTGATGTCATGGCGCTGAAGGCAGCGGTGTAGTGATGATCTCGTCAGATGCGGGATCGAGGGCTGCAAGGCATAGAGGCAATCGTCCAGCGGCAGAAGCGTGTGCCGACGGAAAGCGACGATCATCGCTTCCTCGTCCAGGCTCAGAACCGTCGACTTGGCATCCTTCGGCCCAGCCGGAAGATCGGCGACCGAGGTCCGCTTCTTCCACTTGGCAACGGTCTTTTGGTTGATCCCGTGCCGCTTGGCCAGAACCCTCAGGCTCTCTTCACTATTCTGTATTGCTCGACGGATTGCCTCTGTCGTGGTGGCGCTCCCGTGAAGAACCTGGCCCATAGTGCCTCCTTCCATTCCAAGGAAAAGATCGCACCATCAAACCCTGGGATCAAACACCTAGTAGAATTCGACTTAAGATTTGCCTTCGGCGCTGTGCGGCTGCAGCCACCTGCATCGGTATCGCCTCCTTGTTACTCGCCGACGAGTGTCAACGAGTTCTCCATTCTGAAGTCTGAACCATCCTTGCGATAGATGTCCCAGCATCGTGCGTAGTCAGTTCGTCGAAGTAGCGCTGCCCTGCCGCGCCCTGGGGTGGGTTGGTCCTCTTCGTCCAGTCCATCCGGTAGGTAGGCGCCGCCGAGTTCAGTAAGAACCAAGCGGTCGTGGAATCTTTCCCTTCCTATTTGTTCCAAGCGAATAAATTCGACGACCATCCCAGCCGGTATGACCTGCCGGGGCCAGTTTCGAAGATTCCTCTCGAATAGTTCCCACGAAGGATGGATCTGAGAGTTTTCAGAGAAGATCTGAACTTTTACGTTCTCCGGACCATGACGTGAAGCCGCCGCTGCAAGCAACCGCTGCCACACGTTCTTAAAACGAGCCTCTGCTGGCCTGAGGTTGGCATCAATGAGCTTAAATTGCTTCCCTAGTGTCAGAAGTGGAGCGAAACAATTAAAGAATCCTTCGGCCTCGCGTGTAAAGTTTGCTCTATCTTCCAAATGCCAAGTTGGATTTCGTGGATGAAGATCTTGAAATGTGAGTTCACAAGCATCCGTCTCATCTAACTTTCTGTTCGAGATAATCGCATGAAATGGATTAGACTTGTGCTCCTCATGCGCGGAGCCGAGCCAGTCGGAATCCCATGAACGATTTTCGTAGGCGCGCCTTGCCTGAACCTCTGAAATTGCGTTCACGACTTCTTCGAGACGTATCTGATCTTCGGGACTTCCGCCTGCAAACGCTTGCCAAACCAGGCGCTTCCAAGCCTTGGGAAGCCGGACGGATACTCTGGGTGTTCCAACCCCAAAGGCCTCCACGACGACAGAGTATTTCTCCTTCGACCCCCAGGTAGCAACTTCCAAAGGGTCAAGCGCATATTCGAACATCATGGCTAGAGCAGTTCCTCGCGTCGTTCCGCAAAGAATCCCTTAGGCCACACGGTAGTGAACTCGCCCTCTTCGTCGATTCCGATTTCATAGAAACGGGCGCCGCTCTCCTCCATCTCGACAAAGTATATTGCGAGGTCTTCCGGGTGCAGCGGTGGCAGCCAGTCTGGAAGCTCGCTTTCGTCAGTTTGTCGCAAGCGACGCTTTAGTCGTAGCATCACATGCTCACTATGCGTCTCAACAAGCCACGTATCGCAAATTGGATCGTCTTCGCTGCTAGATGTCATGGTCGAAATAAATAGATCGGCCAGTCGAACTTGAACTCGCGGATGTACGTGAAGCTCTGGTTGCTCGATTGAGAAAAGGCCCGTTCGCTTGTACGGCATCGTTATGATCGGGATTAGCTGAGAGAGGCCGACCCCGATGTCGCTTGGCAGCACATCGATTCCGGTTCGTTCGTCGCGCAGCACTACCTCATGCTTCCAAGGCAAACGCTTCAGCGCGTCCAAGAACTCGTCGGCCGTTCCTTCGTATTCGGCGCGTGCCTCTAGGGCGGCAATATCATCACCATATTCGATACGTCGGAATTTTCTTTGTTCGAAGCGATAACCAGTGTCGAGTCGGTCGCTGTCTCCAAGCCAGAAGTTAACTCGATCGAGTAGTCTGGTCTCTCTCTCATTCGCGGATAGAAGTGCGTCCCATGCTCCAAGGCCATTCGCCCAGCGCTCTTCCGAAGTTATGAGTTGAGGTTGAAATCCGCGTGGAGGAATATCCCGCAAAGGTCCTATGTAAACGCTGTTTTGAAGTAGCTCTTTGGTTGTCTTGAGAGGCGCTTGCATGAGCTCTGAGAGCAGTATCTCGAGCATCGACTTATCAAGAAAAGAACTTGGTTCATCTCCGTCGCTCATGGCTAAGTCTTTAAGATGAAAATCAGGCGCCGAATCTAAGGACGGTAATGCTCCCAACGTGCCGAGTACGTTGACGCTTAGGTCTTTCGGTTCAAGTTCTCCAGATCTCGCTTCTGAAAGAGAAGAAATTGAGAGCGTAGCGACAAGTTCCAATACAGGAGAGATTTCAAACTCCCCGAAAGATACCTGTGACTTTGAGCCCGATAACACAACTCGGAAGAGAGGGTGATCAAAATTAAAGCTTTGAATTCGTGCTTCGTTCGAGAGGTCAGGGGCCA
The DNA here is from genome assembly GCF_029961185.1 of Albidovulum aestuarii. Taxonomy (GTDB): domain Bacteria; phylum Pseudomonadota; class Alphaproteobacteria; order Rhodobacterales; family Rhodobacteraceae; genus Albidovulum; species Albidovulum aestuarii. Next base: position 214,317 of record NZ_JASBQQ010000007.1, read on the forward strand.
CAACTTCGAATACTGAATCATCATTCAGATCCACGGAATATTTTGACACAAATGCCTCGTTACGCCTGTGATCCCATCGAACTTCAAGCTCAATCGCGACCTTCTGAACTACAACCTCTTCAGCGGTTACGTTAAAGAATATACCCTCATCATCTGAATTACCGGTAATCTCATCAGCTCGAGTGAAATAGGCGATATGGCCTATCATAGTATCGAAGAACGCGGGACTGAGGTTATTAGCATTTTCGTCATCCGAACGGACTTCAACGACCCTTCGCCGGCCCACGGGTCTTCCAGACAGTCCCATCCGGTTAACTTTGAAGGCATCTGCGTCAGAATGCGGAACAGTCGAAACCAACCGAATTCGAATTGGTCGATCAAGATCCCTGCCATGCACAATGTTCTGGAAGCCGCCGAGGTTTAGAGCGCCTCCGGCGATAGTTGAGTCAGCGTTTGCGTTGCGCCGCTCTATGATCTCGCGGGCGTAGTGGAGCGCGTGGAGGACAGTGCTCTTCCCTGCGCTGTTTGGACCAAACAGGAGCGTGATTGGGCGCAAGTCAATCGCTTGGCGCCGTCCGATACCCTTGAAGTTTTCAATCTCAATTCGTGTTAGCCGCATCTCATTTACCTATAGTTCACCGCGAAAAGCGCGCTGCGCGACTGAGGCGCACAAATCATCAGCTTCTGCCTTAGCCTTTTTCAGCAACTCCACTGTCCGGGAGTTTTGTTCCAAGACTTTTTCAAATTTGGATTGATCGGACTTTGGAGGGACCAGGATTCTCAAGGACCGAATATCACTGAAGTTGAGACCCGATTTTACACCCACTTTGTCGAGGCTCCGGAATTGCATTTGGCCACCGGCCGACGACAGATACGCGTTCACGTAGTGCGCCGAAATTCCCGCGAGTCGGATAATTGCTAAGTGTTGATTGATGTGAGCGCCCGTAAGTGCTTCAGGCACCACAGCCGTTCGTCCGAGGTCGGCGGTGATACTTAGCAATATATCATTTTTTCTGACCCGCGTTCGCTTTGCCTCGGCTGTGTTTGGTGCTGCTACGTAGACAAGGTCATCAAGCTTGAGATCTCCTCTTCCGACATTTCCGATGCGAAGAAAAATCTGGCCCTCTTCAGAATAATACTTTGCCCAACCACGAGAGCCACTAGTGATGAACTTCTCAAACTCGGAAAGTGGAACGGCTGGATACCGGTTAGTATTGAGCACAGGGTCCCCAAAAATTTCCAAGAATACCGACTTGAGAAACTCACCTGCAAGGCCAAGGGCTTCCTCGTGATTACGGCGAACCGCATCGGCTTTGTCGAGGATCGTGGCAATTCGGCGCTGCTCTTCGATCGATGGGAGCGGTAGCGACAGGTTGTGAAGCATGTCACGCGTAATCACGCCTTGGGCGGCCCCCTGAGAGTTTTCCCGCAACCGAAGGACTTGGCTATCCAAGAAGCGATAGAGGTAGTCGCTGTCAATTTGATCTGAAGGTCTGACAGCGGCAACCGACCGGCCAATGGCACAATCTATAGCTTGGTTGACCTTTCCAGCCGTAGCGCCCACGACGCATACCAGCGAGTCACCAGTTTGAGCCATTTTCAATGGCTTAGTCGTCCACTCTCGCACAACAGGATAGCGATCGCTGAACTCACCGGCTTTGACGAATACTGTTCCAATTCCATCTTTGTTACATTCCCGTCCGGGCGGCGCCTGCCCCATAACCGCATGCGCGACATCACTCAATGCTACTATCGTCATGTAAGCATCTCCTTCAGATCGGAGAGATCTTTGGCGATGTCGGTATTTAGACTTACAATTCGGTCGAGGATGACCGTCGGCTTGTCGTATTCTTCTTCTTCGTAGACACGCTCCCTATAGCGGCTGAGCGAGAGATCATAGTTTGCGTCGCGAATGTCTTGCGCAGATACAAGAAATGCCTTTTGCGTCCTGTCGGTATCGCGATCAGAATTCCGGTTCGTCCACGCTTTAAGGCAATCGGGCAGGTCATCAGCTTTTATCTTGTCGCGCTTGTCGTCCAATGAATAGCCGTCTGCTTCTACATCGTAATAGAAAACGTCGTCGGTCCGTCCGCCCTTTGTGAAGACCATTATAGCTGTGGAAACACCGGCATAGGGCTTGAACACCCCGCTTGGCAGCGAGATCACTGCTTCTAGCTGGTTTTCGTCGAGCAGCTTCTGTCGCAGGTCGCGATGCGCTGTGGATGCGCCAAAGAGTACTCCATCGGGAACAATAACGGCCGCCCGACCACCATCCTTTAACATCCGCAGGATCAAGCCAATGAATAAAAGCTCGGTCTTCTTCGTTTTCACAATCCGCGTCAGCGATCGGTCAATATCTTCGAAGTCGAGCGCACCCTTGAAGGGCGGGTTCGCTAGAATGACGTCGTATGCGTCGCGCTCTTCGTAGTTAGAAGAAAGAGTGTCCTTATACGCGATCCCGGCATCGTTAACGCCGTGCAGCATCATATTCATAGCGGCCAGTCGGAGCATGGTCGCGTCGAAGTCGAAACCATGAAACATTTCGGTTTCGATTCTATTCCACTCCTCTGGGGTTAGCTTGTCGCCAGTATAGGTGACCAACTCCTCGCCAGTTTCGGGATCCGTTTCTCGAAGAATTCCGTCTTCGGAAGTATACTTCTTGCGGAGGTATTCGACGGTTTGCACGAGGAAGCCGCCGGTCCCGCAAGAAGGGTCTGCGATCCGATCTGTAGGCTTGGGATCAACAATTGCGACCATAAGGTCGATAATGTGCCGTGGTGTGCGGAACTGGCCGTTGATGCCGGCCGTCGTCAGCTTCATCAGCAGGTACTCGTAGATGTCACCCTTCTTGTCGCCTTCCGTCAGCGGCAAGAGCTCTACCATCTCGATCGCCTTTGCCAGTAGCGATGGCTTGACGATCATCAGCTGCGCATCGCGCATCAGGTTGGCCAGTGCGCGCTCGTTTGCAATCTCATCGGCCTGGGCCGTCGCAAGCTTTTTGAAGTGCGGGAAAACCTCGTCGCGGACAATTACGAGCAGCTCTTGTGGATCTCCGATTTGGCGGAGGTTGCGCCAACGGATGTGCTGTTCCTTCTCCGAGAAGCGCCGCCGGAACGGGCGGCCAGTGCGGCTGGAGCGGCGCTCGTCAGCGGCCTCTTGTATGTCGAGAAGCCGAGCGAACATCAGGTAGGTAATCTGTTCGATCACTGTCAGCGGATTGGTGATCCCGCCGGTCCAGAATTCTGTCCAAAGGCGATCGATGTCACGTTTGATGGTGCCTGTTATCATTCTTATTGCCTTATTCTTGTATTTCGGGCTTGGGCTCGGGCGCGCTTTCAAACTTCGCCAGAAGTTCGATCAGTTCGTCAACCAGTGCGTCACTGAAGACGCCGTCTACGCCATCTGCAGCAAGCGTTGTAAAGGGTTTCTCGTAGAGCTGTTCGACAGAGATACCGCCGTGCTTCGCGATGTGGTTCTGCAGGAGCTTCAAAAATTGCATTTGCTTGGCCGACAGCTGTGGATGCTCGTGAACGAAGTCCCGGAAGCTGTCGCTCACGGCTTCTTTCTCCATGCCTACGACAGAACGAATGATCTTCTCGAGCGGCTCGGCCACAACATAAAACTCCTTCAGCGTCTTGAGATCGACAGAGGGGTTTTGTGTCAGAACGAGTGAGATCAAAGTGGTGAGCTCTGTCTCAGAGACGGATTCGCCGCGACGAATCTTCTGAAGCGTGGGATTCGAGTCGAAGTGGACCTTCAGCGCATCAAGTACATTGGCGCGATAGGCGGCGAGATCGATCTCTGATATCCGCGTTTTTTCGCGGTTAAGAACCGCGTCTGTATCCTCGACATCAATCGTCTGCGGCTTTACCTGGCTGCCCCCGTCGCTTTGGATGAACCGCATGAGCCCGCGCAGATCTTTGCGGACCTTCTCAAGCTGATCGAAGCTAGGCTTATCTGGCGCCCAAAAGTCTGCCGCCTTTGTTTCTTTGATGGTTTGCGATTTTTCCTTCACCTGATTTAGGTGCATGGGCAGTTGCGCGATTTTGTTTCTGACCTCGTCGGCGACGTCGACGAAGGTAGCGGCACCCGTAAGAGCGGAAAACTGCAGTTGAGCGATGAGCAGATCGAATTCGATCGCAGGCGAGTCCCCACGAATGTTTCGCCATTGCATAAGCGGCGAGATCTCGTTTCTGAGCGAAGATGAAACAGAAGGCGAAAGAATCTTGTTCGCCACGTCTACCTTTGCTCGACGAAGTTCTTGCCACTTGTCTCGGACGCGAATGCTATCGTCCGGAAGAGCATTCATATCCTCTGCAAGCAAATCCATTGCCGCTTTGAAGATCTCGTCTTCGGCTTCAAGCTGCGCCTGCTCTGCCAGCCTGATCCGGGCTTCGAACATTTGTCTCGCGAGGCTCAGCTGTTCAGTGATTTCCGCAGGCTTATAGCGCGTCCCGAAGTATTCGAAGTTTCCCCAATGGTCGAAGATGCGGAACGAAGTTTTGGGTTTCCCCTCACCAAACAGCTTTGGGCAAAGACGAGTTCCACGCCCAATCATCTGCCAGAACTTCACCTTCGACTTTACTGGTTTGGCGAAGACAAGATTAACGACTTCCGGCACGTCGATACCCGTGTCGAGCATGTCGACGGAAATCGCGATGACTAGTTCACTTTTTGGATCCTTGAAGTCATCAATCAGAGCTTCAGCACGAGGTTCATAATTGTCGATAACGGCGCAGAACTTCCCCCCGTACTGGGGGTAGAGTTTGTCGAACCGCTCTTGGAGAAGAGTTGCGTGACGATGGTTTCGGGCAAAAATGATTGTCTTCCCGAGGGTCTGTCCATCGGCCGCTCGAACGCCGTTCTCCATGAGGTTCTTCAGCACCTCGTCGTTCGTACCAGTGACGTACACGGCGCGATCAATCGCGCTTGCATCGAAATCGAGCGTATTCGGATCGACGCCTTCATCCTCGAGCTGACGGATTTGTTCATCCGTCAGCGACGACCCTTGAATGCCTTCACGTAGAAACTTCGTCGTGTGGGTGTAGAGTTCAAAAGGCACCAGGAACGGCGGTTCATTCTCAATCGCCTCTTCATAGGTGTAATTGAAATCCGGTTGTTGGAAAGAGCAGTCAAAGAGGCGACAAGTACTACGGCTAACCATTTCAACCGGAGTAGCCGTAAGGCCGACCTGCAAGCTGTCGAACCAATCAAAGATGTCGCGATAGATGTTGTATATGCTGCGGTGTGACTCGTCGGCGATGATGAGGTCGAAAAAGCCAGGATCGAATGTCTGGTGGATCTTCATCATGGCTGGATAGGTCGCCAGATACACACGATGCTGGCGTTCGGCGGCCGTCGCAGCAGAGACGATCACTGGAGAGTGGCTTGTGTGAGAAGTGAAGGCATCCCTGGCCTGTTTGCGAAGCTCGCGACGATCGCAAAGGAAAAGTACCCGCTTCACCCAATTCGCGCGCATCAAGACATCCGCGAGCGCAATTGCAACGCGCGTCTTGCCGGTACCAGTTGCCTGAACAACAAGCGCCTTGCGCCGCTTGGAATCGAATTTTTCAGTGACGTTTTTGATTGCCTGAATCTGGTAGAAACGGTCGACAATCGCTTTATCGGGTGAAAGCTCGGTCAGTGGCGTCTTATTCGTTCGCTGAAAGACTAGCTGTTGAAGGCTGTCCTTCGAGTAGAAGCCGTAGACTTTCCGAGATGGGTAACCTTGTGCATCGTCCCAAACCCAGATTTCGAAGCCATTGGTGTAGAAAATGACCGGCCGTTGTCCGTACTCTTTTTGAAGCCCATCGGCGTAGTACTTCGCTTGCATTTTGCCCTTTGCGGGGTCTTCTGCGGTTCGCTTCACTTCCACCACAGCAAGCGGTTTGCCGTCATCATTCCAAAGAACGTAATCGGCGCTTCCCTCGCCAGTCTGCGTGGTTTGATGCAGTACTTTCTGCTCTTGCGCGACTTCGTCTGTCGAAGTTCCGCTATCTCCAACAGTCCAGCCGGCATCGATCAGCTGGCGGTCAACAAGCCAGTGGCGTGTTTCCTGTTCGTTAAAACCAAGTTCCTTTGCGGCTGACTGTCCTGCAGCCTCTAACTGTTCCTTTAGATTGGCGGCTTCTGCCTCAGTCGCTTGCCGCGCCTCCTTTTCCTCCTCAATACGCTTGAGAAGTTCGGACAACTGGAGTTCTTGTTCAGCTATCTGGCGCTTTAGGGTCGAAGCGGCCGTTGCGGCAACATCGGGGCTAGGCGGTTCGGAGTACTTCGGAAGCTGATCTGCGCTGACTTTCTTGGCAGATATCGCAAGCCAGCAGGCAACATGATAAAGCTCTTTAAGGAGCACTAGCGCGTTTGCCGCCTTTGAATTCTCACCATGCGCAGCGCGATTGCCGTGCACACGGATCGCGTCAAGCTTGAGCAATATAGCCCTAGGCATTACCGCCTTGAACTCATCGCCGTCGATCAGTTCCACGAGACGTGGATTCGGTTCGTGACCGATACGAAGCCTTCTGTAGAGGTCTTTGACCAATCGCTCGACAAAGATCCGCATTTTCGTGAGCGAAGAGTCGGGGTCCGAATGGGCATACGACTCCGCAAAGCGTCCGAGCTCTGCGAGATCAGGCCACTGCGGCTCAAGGATATCGAAATTTGACGGCTTCATCGTTCGGTCTGTCTCAGGGTATCTGCACTTCGTATTTCGACATCCAGTTTGTTAGCGTCTGGTAGCTGGGCAATCCAACGAGTCTTGCGGCATTTGTCTTATTCCCCTCGGCATGCGCAATCGCGCGTGTGATGTAATGCCGAGCAACCTCCGCCATGATTTCCTGCAGGTTCACGCCTTCGTCGATCGGTTTATCCAGAATACTATTCTGCGCCCCGGCCGGCGCTGGCGCCGTAAAGACGGCATCCCAGATATCGTCCTCCGTGATCTGAGGTCCTTCGCTCCAGATCGCCGCGCGACGTAGCGAGTTTTCAAGTTCGCGGAGGTTTCCGGGCCAGGTGCGCTGAAGGAGCACATTTTTCGCGCCTGGCGAAAGCGTCTTCTTCTCAAAGCCGGGTTCGCCAGCGCTCTGTTCATTGATCCGGTCGAGCAGCATTTCGATGAGCGGGCCGAGATCTCCCTTTCGCTCTCGGAGGGGAGGGATCTTGAGGACAAGCACAGCCAGCCCGAAAAAGAGTTCTTCGCGGAAGTCGCCGGCGGCCACAGCGTCGATCAACTGCTTTCGTGTGGCTGCAATGATCCGCACATCCGCTTTTCCAACTTGTGAAGCTGCAACCTCATCACCTGTCATCTCATCAAGGAGAACCTGAAGTCGGACCTGCGCTTGCGGCGGCAAGAGCTCGACTTCATCGAGATAGAGGGTGCCGCCGGAAGCTTCCGCTAGCGCGCCGGTGCCATTGTCTGATCCAAATATCTCTGCGTCGATCTGGTCCGGCTTGAGGGCGCCGCAGTTTAGCGAGACGAAAGGCTCGGTGCGCCTTGGGCCGAATTCGTGGATGGCTCGCGCCAGGACTTCTTTCTCTGTGCCGGCTTCCCCCTCGATCAGAATAGGCACATTGCGCAAAGCGGCCTTCTTCGCTTTGCTCGCCATGCGGTCCATGGCCGGACTTCTGAAGATGAGATCGCCGAACGTTTTGGTGTCTAGACCGCCGCTCAGCTTTGCCAGCCTCGCATCCGCTGACTCAATGATCTTTGGAAGGAGTTCGGCTGAGACGTCGAACGGGACTTCTATCGTCTGAACGCCGCCTTCCCGCGACGACTGCAGCAATTCAGCCGGAAAGCGCGTTGCGCCCAGTATGGCCCAGACGAGCGCCATGGCCCAGGTGCCTGGGCTCAGATGAAACGTGAGTTCAGGGATGTCAGGGGCAGCGGCCCGCCGGCAGCGGTCCACAACATCCACCGTGATCTCGTGGATCGCCGCGATATCGGTTGGATCGCTCAGCCGGACGCTCTCGACGACGATTTCCGCCGGAGTCCGCTGGCTCAACCAATCCGTGTAGGCTGCTACCCTCGAGCCGTCCTGGTTCGCGATGAGAACCAGGCGGTCAAAGCGCCGCTCCTCTACCGCACTGCAGATCGGGCCCGTCTGCCCCTCAGGGTGGGTCGGGGCGGCGAGGTCCTGCGTGCCTATCCATGCCATCAGAATCTTCATGTGGACCCAAATAGAAGGAATCTTGCGCTGACGCAAGACCCTTTATGTTTTCCCATCAGGATGCCCGGGATCCTTATTGGAGAATATAACATAGTAAAAACATATATTTATGGATAACTCGGGCGGAGATCATCCCGATGGCATAAGAAAATTTGCGCTGAAACACAAAAAATATCTTGCAACATGACGTAAGGTTTCTTATCTCGGGGTCAGCAGCGGCGAGGCCGCAATTTTTGGGGATGTCGCAAGATGGCGCAGCGAGAGAGAGACGAGCTGGAGGAGGTCACCTCCAAAGTGAGTGCGCTCACCAAGGCGCTTCTCGATGAGGGCAACGATCCCTCGATGGTCGCCTTCGCACTGACGTCGGTAGCGGCCGACATGGGGCTGCAGATCTGTGGCGACCCGATGCGGGTCATCCCGGTGCTGCTCGGCGCAATCTCTCAGCAAGCGCACATGCGCGCAGGGGGTGCTGCCGAGAAGGACGCCGAAGAGCCGGCGTCTGTCCCGCTTGGTGTGACTGTCCACTGAGTTGGTGAGGGTGTGGATCTGAGAGAAGGGAGAGGCGAGATGAAGACCAGGCAAAAGCTCCGGGGCGTGTCCCTACTTTCGGCGGTCTTTGCCGAGCTGTCTCAGCAGCTGCCTGAGGGCATCATCTCGACCGAGGAGTTGCTTGGGGCAGCCCAGAAACTGATTAAGCTCTCGAAACGAGAGTACATCACCGACGGGCATCCTGAGGGGCGGCGTCATCAGGGATACTATTCCTATGATCTCTGCACCGCATTCGACAAATTCCAGGGGCGAATTCTGGAGACAGAGACGGGCTTACAGTACGACCGGATCGCCGGTTGCGGTCGGCTTGATGGTTTGAAGGAGCTGCTGAATGGCAGCCGTGAAGATATGGTTCTGGAGGAAATCTATGGCTGAGTACAAAGCGGCATCCGCCCTGCGAGAGCACATGCTCGAGGGGCATCCGGTCACACTTTTGGAAGCGATCTTGCTCTTCGGAGTTCAGGGCCCGAACGCAGAGTTCGGTCGCATGAAGAAGGACGGATTTCTGGTCGCATCAAGGCAGGTCCCGATGGCGAAGGTGATCCGCCGGATCAACGAATACACGGTCTGCAAGGTTCCTGAGGGCCTTCCCTACAAGGAAATTCAGCTGACCGAGTACTGGATCAAGAAATGAGGCGTGCGTTCACACCTCGGCAAAGGCGCGTCCTGCGGATGCTCGCCGGCAACCTCTGCCAGAAATGCGGAGCGGTGCTTGATGCGGATTTCCATGCGGATCATGTGCGCGCCCACTCGAGGGGTGGACCCACGATACTGGAGAACGGGCAGGCGCTCTGTGCCAGCTGCAACCTGAAGAAAGGTGCGAGCCATGACGACGATTAATCTGAGACCCTGGCAGGCCGCCTGCGCCAACAAAGCAATGGACTGGCTCAAGGCCGGCGAAGATCGGCATTTCCTGATCAATGCGGCACCGGGCGCCGGCAAGACCATCTGCGCCTCCGTCATCGCGCAGCGTTTGCTTGATGCGGACCTGATCGATCGGGTGATCGTGATCGCCCCGCGCAAAGCGGTCGTGAAGCAGTGGGCGACGGAATTCAAGCTCGTGACCGGGCGTCCGATCCTTCAGATCACCGGGGCCGACGAAGAACCCGAAGAATATGGCGTCGACCTGTGCGCGACATGGTCGGCGATCCAGAGCTCGCTCGATGGACTTCAGGCCGTGTGCCGGAAGGACCGGACGCTCGTCATCTGTGATGAGCATCACCATGCTGCCGTCGCGGCGGCATGGGGAGATGGCGCAAACGGTGCCTTCGCGGACGCTAGGTATGCGTTGATCCTCACCGGAACCCCGATCCGGTCCGACGGAAAGGAATCCGTCTGGCTGGCCTATGATGATCAGGGGCTGATCGATCACCCCGCGGGAGGGTCCTACACACTCACCTATGGTGAGGCCGTCGACCTCGAGTATTGCCGGCCGATCACGTTCCACCGGCACGAAGGAAAGTTCTCTGTGAAGCTGGATGACGGGGAAAACATTTCCGTGTCCGGCATGGAGGACACCCAGTTCTCGCCCGCGCTGAAGCGGATCCGGGGGCTTCAGCAAGCCTTGGACTACTACAAGCTCGCCTGCACACCGAAGTATCTGGCCTCGGGCGCGGCAGACCCTGATTCCTATCAGGCCAGCATTCTTCAGTGGTGCATCGACAAGCTGAATGACCTTCGGCTTCGCATGCCCGAGGCCGGCGGCCTCGTGATTGCGCCCAACATTCCGGTTGCAGAGTACATGGCGGAGCTGCTCGAGCTGCTCGATGGTGAGAAGCCCGTGGTCGTCCATAACCAGGTCGCCAACCCTGAAGGCAAGATCACGGCGTTTCGCAACAGCAAGAAGCGTTGGATCGTGTCTGTTGCCATGATCTCCGAGGGCGTCGATATCCAGCGCTTGCGCATCCTTGCCTATCTGCCGAATGCGCAGACGGAGCTCTCATTCCGGCAGGCTATGGGCCGGGTTGTACGGAACTTCGGGCCGCAGGACGACTCGCGTGCCTATGTGGTGATGCCGACGCATCGCATCTTCGAGGAGTACGCGCGCCGGGTAGAGGCCGAAATGTCGCCGGCCAAACTGCGCCCGTCGGATACGCCAGACACCAAGGTCTGCCCGGACTGTGGCGCAGAGTGCGCGAAGGACGCGACTGCCTGCCATGTCTGCGATGCGGAGTTTCCTGTCCGTCAGCCCAGGATGAAGACCTGCGACGCTTGCGGGGCGCTCAATCCTCTCAGCGCCAAGGACTGTCAGTCTTGCGGCGCGACGTTCGCACATGCCTTCGAGATCTCTCTGAATGAGGCCTTGCGGGTTGGGGCCATCATCCGGGGCATGGATCTCGAGGAAGAGGAGGTTCAGGAGGGGGAAGCCATCCGCGATGTCTTCCGGAAGGGCGTTCTGAGCAGCGGGGATGACCAGCTGATCAAAATCCTCAAGCTCCTACCCGAGGAAAGCTATGGACGCCTCGCCCGCATGTTCGAGGAGAACAAGTGATGCGCGTTGCGTTTGACAGGAAGCAGGTGACGCGATGAACGATCACAGTTTCTTTGCGATCGGTGCAGAGCACGTCATTCAGAGCGGGGCGCAAGCCCATGCGGATGATTGGCGGCTCCTTCGCCGGCTTGCTCTGCCGCGCCGCCTGAATGATCCACGTGGCGGTACGGTCAAGCGCGCCCTGGTCATCGATGTCGAGACCACCGGCCTTTCGCTCGAGGGTGACGAAGTGATCCAGCTGGCCATGCTGCCGTTCTCCTATGAGCTCGAGACCGGAAGGATTATCGAGATCGAGCACGACCGGGCCTTTGAAGGACTGCGCGAGCCAGGCGTCCCGATCTCGGAGGAGGCCAGTCTGGTCACCGGCCTGACGGCTGAAGCCGTCGCGGGTCGGACGATCAACGGTTCTGCCGTGGAGGCGCTAGTAGCCGATGCGGATCTGATCATCGCCCACAACGCCAGTTTTGACCGAGTCATGGTCGAGACGCTCTGGCCCTGCTTTGCCGGGAAGCCCTGGGGGTGCTCTCTCACGAGTATCGACTGGCTGCGCGAGGGCTTCTCCGCGGGAAAACTCGACTATCTCGGCATGCAGTTCGGCTGGTTCTACGACGGTCACCGGGCGCTTGCGGATTGCGAAGCCTGCCTCGCTCTGCTCGCACAGGAGCTCCCCCAGTCGGGCAAGCGTGTCATGTCCGCGGTCCGGGATGCCGCGCTTCGGGACGACTACCTCGTTCGGGCGGTCGATGCCCCCTTCGACGAACGCCAGAAACTCAAGGAGCGCGGGTATCGCTGGCGGCCGGCGGAGCTTCCGCTGGGAAGGGTCTGGTGGACGATCACCTCCGACCCCGCGTCGGAGATCGCCTGGCTCCGGGCTGAAATCTACGGCCGGGACGCCAATGTGCCGACACACAAGGTCACGGCCCTTAACCGCTTCTCGGAGCGTCTCTGGGAAGCGCAGCCATGAAAAAGCATGTCGATCAGATCGTCCTGAGCGCTTCCGACCTCGTTGGCCATCTGAACTGCGGCCATCTGACCGTGCTGGATCTGCAGGTCGCTGAAGGAGCGCTTGCGAAGCCGAAGCATTGGGATCCGCTTCTCGAGGTTCTTCGAGAGCGGGGTGACCAGCATGAAAAGGCCTTCATCGCGCACCTTGAGGCTCAGGGCCTGACGTCCATCCGGATCGACGGAGTCGACAACACGCCAGCAGCCGTCACCGAGACCCTAACTGCGATGGAGTCTGGCGCTCAGATCATCGTCCAGGCGGCGCTTGCACATGGCAGGTGGGTCGGGCGGGCCGATATCCTGCGGCGGGTCGAGAAACCCAGCCATCTCGGGTCTTGGTCCTACGAGATCATCGACACGAAACTTGCCCGCGAGACCAAGGCTGGCTCGGTGCTTCAGCTTTGTCTCTACGCCGACCTGTTGGAACAGGTGCAGGGGATCGCGCCTGAATATGTCTACGTCGTGGCGCCCTGGTCCGACTTCGAACCTCAAGTGTTTCGATATGCGGACTACGCCGCGTATTTCCGGAAAGCCAAGGCCGCCGCTGAAGCGGCGACTGCCGACGGAGTGCTGGGCGGTCAGTATCCTGAGCCGAAGGAGCACTGCGACATCTGCCGATGGCGGACCCGGTGCGACGCGAGGCGGCGCGCAGATGACCATCTCTGCCTGGTCGCCGGGATCAGCAAGAACCAGACATCCGAGCTTCAGGACAACGGGATCACGACCGCAGCCGCGCTCGCGGCGATGCCCACGCCGATGCCCTGGAAGCCGAAGAAGGGATCTGCGTTCTCCTACGAGAAGGCACGTGAACAGGCCCGTATTCAGATCGAGTCTCGCGAAGCCGGAGAAGTCCGATACGAACTCCTGCCGATCGTCGAGGATATCGGCCTGTGTCTGCTGCCTGAACCTTCTGACGGAGATATCTTCTTCGACATCGAAAGCGATGCGTTCGTTGGGGAACACGGCCTCGAGTATCTCTTCGGCTATATCTATCGCGATGAAAACGGCGCCTGGACCTACACGGCAGACTGGGCGTTTGATCGGGAAGGCGAGAAGGCGATCTTCGAGCGCTTCGTGGACTTCGTGAATGCGCGCAGAGAGCAGTATCCGGACCTGCATGTCTTTCATTACGCACCCTATGAACCCGGGGCGCTGAAACGCCTGATGGGCCGGTACGCGACCCGCGAAGGCGAGATCGACGACTTCCTGCGCAGCAATCTGCTGGTCGATCTCTACAGCGTCGTGCGCAATGGGCTGCGCGCCGGGGTCGAGAGCTACTCGATCAAGAAGCTGGAGCCGATCTACGGCTTTGTGCGGGATACCAGCCTGCCAGATGCGAACGTGGCTCTTGCGCGCCTGCAGGCCGGGCTTGAACTGGGCGACATCGATGCCATTGACGGCGAGGTGCGCGCGACCGTGAAGTCTTACAATTACGAGGACTGCACCTCGACCATTGCCCTCCGCGACTGGCTTGAAGATCGCCGCCAGGAGGTTGTCGATGCCGGAACCGATGTTCCGCGTCCCTTGCCGTCCGATCAGGAGCCCAGCGAGGCGCTCACTGAGCGTCAGGAGGCCGTTCAGGCATTGATCGCGCGCCTCACGGCCGACGTGCCCGCGGATATCGAAGAACGGAGCGAAGTACAGCACGCCCGGTGGATCCTCGCGAATATCCTCGACTGGCATCGCCGTGAGGACAAGGCCGCGTGGTGGGAATACTTCCGGCTCTCCGCGCTCACGCCAGAAGAACTCGTCGACGAGCGCGCCGCGCTGTCGCAGCTGACGTTTGTCGGGGACGTCTCGCCACCGGGCGCGCGGACGCCGGTTCACCGGTATGCGTTCCCACAGCAGGACACGGATCTCCGCGGTGACGAAGATCTGCGGATGAATGGCGGCGACAAGATCGGCAGCGTTGTCGCGGTTTCTGCGGATGATCGCACGGTCGACATCAAGAAGATGGGGAAGACGGCCGACATCCACCCCGAGGGCGTCTTCGCGCATCAGATGTTCAATACCAAGGAACAGGCCGACAGCCTGATGCGGCTTGGGGAGTACGTCGCCGACCATGGCATCGAAGGGGAAGGGCCCTATCAGAGCGCCCGGGCACTCTTGCTGCGTCTCAAACCGCAACTTGGCGATGGACCGATCCGACAGCCGGGAGAAACGACCCTGCAGGCTGTGCTTCGCGTCGCTCGCGAGCTTAGTGAAGGCGTCTTCCCGATCCAGGGCCCTCCGGGAACGGGAAAGTCGTACACGGGCGCGCGCATGATCTGTGAACTCGTCAAGCGTGGAAAGAAGGTCGGGATCACGGCAAACAGTCACAAGGTGATCCGCAACCTGCTGGACAAGGTCGTCGAAGCCGCCCCGGAGATGAAGGTCGATCTCTGCTGCGTTCAGAAACCGAAGTCCGGCGAGATGGAACCTGATCAGGACAGGTTGAAGTTCGTGTCCGACAATACCGGCGTTTATGCCGCATTGGGCTCGGGTTCCGCGCAGGTTGCCGGTGCGACGCACTTCCTCTGGTCACGCGCTGACGCACATGAAGTTCTCGATGTGCTCGTGATTGATGAAGCCGCGCAGATGTCACTGGCCAATGTCCTGGCAGTCGCTCAGAGCGCGAAGATCCTGATCTTGCTTGGAGATCCGCAGCAGCTGGACCAGCCCACGCAGGGCACGCATCCGGACGGCACAGGCGTATCCGCGCTCGAGCATGTTCTTGGTGGCGCACATACGATTGCCCAAGACGAGGGCCTTTTCCTGGAGGAAACCTGGCGCTTGCACCCCGATATCTGCCAGTTCAATTCCGAGCTTTTCTATGACGACAAGCTGCATTCCGTGGAGGGATGCGAGCTGCAGGAAATCCGCCGTGCCGGGCCCCTTACAGGAACAGGTCTTCGTTATTTGCCGGTGGAGCACTCAGGGAATCAAAGCTCTTCGATTGAGGAGGCCGATGCCGTTGCCGGACTTGTTGAAGAGATCTTGTCCGGTCAGCCGACATGGATTGATCGAGAGGGTCAGGAGAGACCTCTCACCCTCGAGGACATCCTGATCATCGCGCCGTACAATGCGCAGGTCTTTGAGATTCAGCAGCGTCTGCCCGGCGCGCGCGTTGGGACTGTCGACAAGTTCCAGGGCCAGGAGGCACCCATAGCGATCTACTCGATGGCGACATCAAGCCATGCTGACGCGCCGCGGGGCATGGAGTTCCTGTACAGTGCAAACCGCTTCAACGTTGCAATCTCACGAGCGAAGTGCGTTGCGGTCCTGGTGGCATCGCCTAAAGTGTTCGAGGCGGAATGTCGGACACCGCGACAGATGCAAATGGCCAATGCATTTTGTAGGTATCTTGAATGCTCAATCAAAATCAATTTTCCTGTTCTCTAAAAAAGACAAAAAATCAATTGCAAGAGAGGGCAGGAGGCGCCGGCGCAAAAGAATACATCGAGCAGCTATCGCATGAAGATACTTAATGAAATCCTGGACGATAGTGGATGCTTAGCCTCGCCCGACGGCAGGCCACTATTTTCTTACAATTACTCATCTGAAGCTCATTCCCGTTTGGGGTCAATTCTACCTGCCCGATTGTCCATTGGACAGACATTGCCGGAGACTTCCGCCGCCTTTGTTCTCTGGGCTTCAGAACACATACGAGCGAACTTTCGCGGAGGACAGCTAACTTGGAGCTTCGTATTTGCCGGACTGGGGATTGCCGAGGATCGTCAACTAGCTGTGAGTCTGGTCGATCAGGGATTGAAGTGGTGGTACAGAAGAGTCCGCACAACTGAAACTGGAATCCACCAATATCTGTACTCTCTGATGTCGGAAGGCGGGCTGCCCCAGGCACTTCTGCAGCAGCAGGGTCTGTACAACAGAGTTGTTGTAGGGTTGTTGAGAGAGATTGAAGCGGAGGGCGGAACTCACGCACGAGCTATCGCGCCAACGATTGCGGGCAGATATATCGTCACTCTTCCGCAGGCCTTTCACAATGCGGATTGGGTTAAAGCGCTCTCGGAATTCGGTATGTCGCTCGTCGAGCTTCGCGAGCGAGTTCCTGAAGGAATCGAGCCGGGACTGATCGAGAACTGGCTCGACAACAATGTCCGTGATTGGAAAAAAACTCTGCCGTTGCGTCTCTCATCTGAGGCGTATGAGGCTCTAATCAGGCCAGCTCTAAAGTCTGAACGAGCTCGTCTCGTCAGGACGGACATCCCAATAGCACGACAATTGCGCCGAGGCAGTGACGGTGTCTGGAGGGGCTATGTTAAGTACGCACCGAGTGGAACCATCCCTGGAGACTTGCTTCCGGAGGCGGTGGGGCAGAGGTTGAGGCTGGTCGCCACGTCCGATCGAGGAGGCGCATCTGTCAGCTACAGTGCGTCGCCCGAAGAAAGAGCATGGAGCCTACGTCGATTTGGGACGCAGCAAACGACGTCTTCTCTATTGAATATTTCAGAAACGATCGTTTTCGAGGCGTATGCGGACGGACGTACTCTGGGCTCGGTTGTTATGGACCCCGGTCTACCTCACCCTCTGGAGGCTCCGAGCATCTGGAGGGCCACTGATCAGGTTGAAGGCTTGGCGGCCGATACGTTGCTTCCATCTTCAGGACGTACGCAATCAGAGGCGCTTTGGATCCTCACAAATGCTGACTGCCAACCTGCCGTGAGTGACGGGCTTCATATCGGAGACTCCCAAGAAGCGGAAAACGGACGACTTTGGCCAGTGTATGGAAACGGAATTGTTGCCGTGCAGGGCCTACAACTTCGCATTGGTACGGGTGTCGGAAACGCCGAGGATCGTGCCCGTATCATTCCGATCGGCGACACTCTGACCGGGTGGCGCTTGAAGGACGGAAGCCCGATCTTTTTGGGAGAGCCAACAGTTCTTGCTGGGATTGGTGACGCTCCCTTGCGCGCTCCTGATCAATCTTCAGTAATTGTACAAGAAGGTCGGCGCTTGGGGGCAAAAGTAATCTCTTGGAGCGGCGACGCTTTTGGCATCGCCCAAATGAGGATTGTCAGTCTTCCCTCAGCAGCGAGCCTCGTTCTGAGAGAAATATCTGCGGGAACGGTAGAGCTGTCCGCGAATGGGTTCCCCGATAATTGGACGCTTGTATTGTCTTTGGGAGAACAAGTGGTTCGCCAGGAAGTTGGCTCTGCACCAGGCAGACTTAGCCTAACCGCGCCGGGGTCTCCAATCGGGCTGATCACGCTAAGGCTCTCAGATCCAGGATCAGGTCGAAACTTGGAACTTCTTGCTGCCTGGCCATCGCGCGAGGGAATGCTTCTGGATCCGAACGGAAATCGGCTTCAAGACAATAGGCCAATCTTCCCCGACGCCCTGCGCGGATGGCGAGCGGTAGTCCCTTCTGGATCAGCCGGCGATATCCAGCTGAAACTCAACAATGAACCGCCGATTGCGCTCCGAATTCAGGGGGAAGCGTCGCTGGGTGCAATGTCTCAACTGGTGTGGCTCATGCTCGCCCACGGCGGGCCTGACGCTCAGGTTGACTTACGTCTGATTGTTGGAGGCAACGAGAGCAGACGACTGGAAATTCGGAGGTATGAAAATCACGCCGCCGTTAGAGGTTCTATCCTGAGGCTCGGGCAAGAGCGTGATCCTCAGCGGCCGGGTGATCTACCGCAAATCGTAATTGAGAGCGAAGAAGATCGCGCCGAAATCGTAGCCATCAGCCTCACATCAGATGCTGCTCCGGTCTCCGCGAGGTTTACAGTTTCGGATATCGATCTTTCTGATTTCCTAGAAACCGACCTCGGCCCCTGGCTCCTCTTTTCCCGTCTCGATGGCAGAACTCAACGTGCCGCAGTTTGGGTTCCCGAAGAGCGAAACCTAGGGCGCCGAGAGGACCGCATTGCTGCCTATGTCAACGAGTGGCAGGCCTTGGTGGATCAACCCGACTGAGGTGCCCCTAGTTTTCTAGACACCCGCCTTGGTCAGTTTCTGCTGCCTGATCTCGAAATCAACGGGCGACAGCA
>NZ_JASBQQ010000008.1 GCF_029961185.1 Albidovulum aestuarii
CAAATCGTGTCGATCGACAGCCACGACGGCATGGCGGAGGACGACATCCTGTGCGTTGCCGCTGCGCTCGACCAGGCCTCCAAGCACCCCGTGGCGCAGGCAATCGTCGCGACCGCGAAGGAGCGGGGCTTCTCTCTGCCCGTTCCGTCAGACGTGGCGGAGATCCCGGGTGAAGGCGTCGTGGGCCATGTCGAAGGCCGAAAGGTCATCGTCGGTGGGGATGCCTTCGTCGCGTCCCGCGTAGGTCGGCGGCCCGGCGATCAATCCGTCATCGCCGCCGGCTCGGTCCTCGTTGCCGTCGCCGTCGACGGGCATATGGCCGGGCACCTCGTGATGTCCGATCCGCTGCGCGAAGGCGCGGGCGGCATGCTCGACGGGCTGCGGCGGGAGGGGATCGCACGCATCCTGCTCGCTACTGGCGACCGCGCGGACGTGGCTGAGCGCGTGACCGAGGGGCTTGGCCTCGACGGGCTGCGGGCCGGGCTGACGCCGGACCAGAAAGTTCTGCTTGTGCTGACCGAGCGTAAGAATGGCCCGGTGATGATGGTGGGCGACGGCGTGAACGATGCACCCGCGCTCGCAGCAGCGGACGTGGGCGTTGCGATGGGCGCGCGGGGCGCTGCCGCTTCGGCGGAAGCGGCCGACGTGGTGCTCCTTGTCGACCTGATCGACCGGCTTGGGCCGGGGATTGAGATCGCGCGCGGCGCGCGGCGGATCGCTCTCGAAAGCGTCGTGGCAGGGATCGGGCTGTCGGTCGCGGGCATGATCGCCGCCGCCTATGGCTATCTCACGCCCGTGCAGGGGGCACTCCTGCAGGAGGCGATCGACGTCGCCGTGATCCTGAACGCGCTCCGCGCTCTGCGCATCGCGCCGCACGAGCCCGCTACGAAACCAAAGGCTGTCTCCTCTGGGCACGCCGACATCGCTCAAGGAGCCACGCCATGAGCCGCCTCTCGCATTCTGAAATCCACATGGTGCATCGCATCGGCTGGCTCCGGGCGGCCGTTCTCGGGGCCAACGACGGCCTCGTATCGACCGCAAGCCTCGTCGTCGGCGTGGCCGCGGCCGGCTCTGGAAAGCCCGAGGTTCTGATCGCGGGCCTAGCCGGGCTAGTGGCGGGTGCGATGTCCATGGCCGCTGGAGAATACGTATCGGTCAGCTCACAAACAGACGCCGAACAGGCCGACCTCGCACGCGAGACCCGCGAACTGGCGGAGACATCTGAAACTGAACTCGAGGAACTGACCCGGATCTACGTGGATCGGGGGCTGGAGCGCGACCTGGCCGAGAAGGTGGCCATCCAGTTGACCCAACGCGACGCCCTCGGATCGCATGCCCGCGATGAGCTTGGCATCTCCGAGAGAGTGACGGCCCGCCCAATCCAGGCTGCCCTGGTGTCGGCTCTCACCTTTGCCGTTGGCGCCGTGCTTCCGTTGATCCTCGCGCTGCTTGTGCCGGAAACGCGGATCGGGCTTCTAGTGGCGGCATCGTCGATCGTTGGGCTGGCGGTGCTCGGTGGGCTTGGCGCGTCAGCCGGCGGAGCAGGCGTGCTACGTGGGGCCGCAAGGGTAACGTTCTGGGGCGCACTGGCCATGGGCGCGACAGCTGCGGTCGGGGCGTTGTTCGGGGTCACGGTGGGGTAGCCTTATCAGACCCGCGCCGAACGACCACAAAGTCCGCACTGCTGTCACTCGACCTGCGGAAATGCTGCGCCAGTCCTCCAAGTTCGGCTTCGGAGAAGCTGCAATGCGGCGCGAACCAAGCCGATGAATGTCTCTTTTGGGCCGCGAGTGCAAGATTATCAGGAAGCAGTTGCCGGAACGGACATTGATGCAAGAGTATTTGGCGGGCGAGCGACCACCGGTCAGCTCTGTTGCTCCGGCTGGAACCCGTCCCTTCGTACCATGGCTCTTTCCCTGCGCACGTCAACCGGATGCACCAGATGCTGACACGCAAACCTGTGTCCGTCATGGACGGCGTGGGCAATGAGACCGGGGGCGCGGGCGTCGCCGATACGGTGGAGCGTGGCAAGGCCGGCGTTCTTCAACGCCAACCAAAGCCCGTCCTGCGGCTCGCGCGACGTGACGGGGACGAACCCATCGCAGGCAATCTGGCTGCGCCGTCCGGTGTAGGCACAGGCCAGATCCGCCGCGCCCGCGCTCAGCCCGGTCATGATCGTGCCGGTCAGGATCGTCACGCCGCGCTCGATCAACCGGGCCTGAAGGCGGGATTGTTCGACCGTATAGGCGGACCATTCGGCGACGCGGCCTGCGGGTGTGACATAGGTGACCTCCAGCCCCTCGGAGGCAAGAAGGTCAGCGATGCCCGCCGCAACATGATACCCTTCGTCGTCGAAGATCACGGCCGGACCTTTGGGCCGCATGCCGTTCAGAATCGCCTCCGGTGTCATCGTGCGCGGGTCAGAGAAGCTGGCGACGCCGCGGGGATGGCTGCGGCCGCGCCCGTCGGCACGCCAGAGGCTGCCGGTCGCCACGTAGACATGGCGCGCTTCGGTTTCCAGGACCGACGCCCGGTCCATCGCGGAGGCTAGGTAGAGTTCCACATTCGGCATCTGGCTGATCTGGTGCAGCCGCCAGTCGCGCACTCGCGCCCATTCCGACAGGCCCGGGAGGCGCGATTCCAGCGTCACCCGCCCGCCCGGCTCGTCACCCGCCTCGGCCAGCATCACATGTGCGCCGCGCCGCCCAAGCGTGAGCGCGGCCTCCAGTCCCGCCGGACCCGCACCGACGATCAGCACCGGCTCATCTGTCCGTTTCAGCGCGGGCACGCGTTCGGGGTGCCATCCGCGCCGCCATTCCTCGCCCATCGTCGGGTTCTGGGTACAGCGGATCGGCGCGCCCAAACCATCATGGGCGTAGCAGATGTTGCAACCGATACATTCGCGGATGTCTTCAAGCCGCCCCTCGCGGATCTTCGCGGGCAGGAAGGGATCGGCGATCGAGGGGCGGGCGGCACCGATGAAATCCAGGACACCGCGCCGGACCTGCGACAGCATCGTCTCGGGGCTGGTAAAGCGTCCGACGGCGACGACGGGCTTGCCCGTAATGGTCTTCACGTGTGCGATATGGTCCTCTAACACCGCCTCCTTGACGAAGCGGGATGGCCCCATCTCGGTGGCGTAGTCGGGGATCGTCACGTCGAAGACATCGACGAAAGGTGCGAGGTCCGACAAGAGCCGCGCGCGTTCCTCACCGCCCGATCCATCCTCGTCCGTCACCTCGATGCGGATCGCCACGGCACAGCGGTCGCCCACCGCTTCACGCGTCTCCTCGACCAGTTCCCGGACCAGCCGGGTGCGGGCGGCGAACTCGCCACCATATTCATCGGCGCGCGGATTGGTCGAGGGGTCGAGAAACTGGGTCAGAAGATATGTATGCGCGGCATAGACATAGATCACGTCGAACCCGGCCTGCTTGGCACGGAGCGCGGCCGTCCGATGCCAGGCTCGCAGGTCGCGGATATCTTGCCGGTCCATGCGCTGGCTCTGCCATGGCACATTCTCGGCCAGCATGCTTTCGGGGCCGAGAGGCGCCTCGCGGGAAAGGACGTTCCCCGCCCGCCAGCCGCCGTGCCACAGTTCCACCCCGGCCAGCGCGCCATGGGCATGCACGGCCTCGGTCATCGCCGCCATGTTGGCGATATCGCCCTCGTCCCATAGCGTGGCAAAGGGCGCGGGTGTGTCATCCGAAGTAGGATGAATCGAGCAATATTCGGTGTTGACCACGCCCCAGCCGCCCTCGGCCTTGACCCCTCGCATGGCAGCAAGAGTAGCGGGGAGCGCAAACCCCATGCCGGTGCAATGCGGCACCTGCCAGAAGCGGTTCGGCGTGGTGACGGGGCCGATCTTCAAGGGCTGGAACAGGATATCGAAACGCGGGTCGCGGGCCATGGCTCAGTCTTCCTGTCGCGGCCCTGCGGTGGTGAAGTGACGCGGGAACTGACCCGCAAGATAGGCGTAGATCTGAGCCTTGGCGTCGTCATTTGAGAAACGCGCCGGATACATCAGGATGTTCAGCCAGAATCCATCGAAGAGCGCTTCCAGCGCTTCGCCTATGCCTTCGGGATTTACATCTTCGTACCCACCCTGGCTGATGAGGGCGCGGCACAATTCGGTCGACGTGTCCAGCCGTTCCATGTCGAGTGCGGCCGTACATTCGCGGTAGGATTTGCGCTGCTTGGTCTCCCCGAAAAAGGCGAACCAGACGGCGAGTTTGCGACGATTGCTGATGCCGCCCTCGAAATGTGCTTCGACGATCGCGGAGAGTTTCTCATGCGGTGCAAGATCTGGCCGCCGCGCCGTTTCCTGCCAACGGTCGCGCAGTTCGGCGGCGAGGTAGTTCAGAGTTTCGACCAACAGCGCGTCCTTGGACTTGAAGTGAAAATTCACCAGGCCAAGCGACAACTCCGCGATCCCCGTCACGGTCGTCAGTGTCGTGCCCGAGATCCCATAGCGGCTGATCGAGGTGATCGTCGCCTCAATCAATTGCTTTCTCCGCTCTTCCGGAGGAGCAGTTCTTCTCCTCCTAACACTCTCTGATTTATTCATTAATTTACGCCCATTGAATGTGTATTCAATCATTGCTTGCTTTTGTCGCCGAGTCAATCGATGCTTTTGATCAAACCTTGATTCGCGGACAGACGATGCAGCAGACTCTTCCTTCCCATGCCCGGGCCGTTGTGATCGGCGGTGGTGTCATTGGTACATCCACAGCCTACCACCTTGCCGAACAGGGCTGGACCGATATCGTCGTCCTCGAACGTGACAAACTCACATCAGGCACAACCTGGCATGCAGCGGGCCTGATCGCCTCGGCAGGCATGTCAACCGAGACGCTCAGCTGGATCTTTCGCCATTCGCACGACCTCTATCGGCGGCTTGAGGCGGAAACAGGTGTCTCCACCGGCTTCCATCAATGCGGTCATCTGCATATCGCCACGACGAGTGCCCGACGCGAGGCGCAGCGGCGCGAGATGAACTTCATGCGCCTGATGGGGCACGACAAGCACGAGGTCTCGCCGGCCGAGGTCGAGGCAATGTTTCCGCTGATCGAGACCGAGGGGATGCTCTCGGCGATCTGGTCGCCCGAGGATGGCCGCGCCAATCCGGTCGACGTGACCATGGCGATGGCCGCCGGGGCGCGAAAGCGCGGCGTTCGGATCGTCGAAGGCTGCCCGGTGGACGACATCCTCGTCGAACGCGGGCGGGTGCGCGGCGTGGTCACGCCGCAGGGAACGATCAGAGCGGATGCTGTTGTTCTGGCCGCCGGGATGTGGTCGCGCCAGATCGGCGCGAAGATTGGTGTGCCGGTGCCCCTGCAGGCGATGGAACACTATTATCTGTTGACCGAGCCGATGAATGGCGTGCACCGCGACTTGCCGGTCGTTGAAGACCCCGAAAGTTACGCCTATGTCCGCGAAGAGGGTGGTGGGCTGCTTTTCGGCCTGTTTGAGCCCGATGGCGCGCCCTGGGCCACTACGGGGATTCCGGGGGATGCGAGCTTTTCCACGCTGGCGCCTGACTGGGACCGGATGACGCCACATCTGGAACATGCCTTTCGCCGCTTTCCGGCGATGCAGACAGCGGGGCTCAAGACCTTCTTCTGCGGCCCGGAAAGTTTTACACCGGACGGCAAGTTCCTGGTCGGCGAATGCCCCGAGGTTCAGGGGCTCTACCTCGGTACCGGCCTGAACTCGCTTGGCATCCTGTCGGGTGGCGGGGTCGGTGCGCTCTTGGCCGAAGAGATCGTCCAGGGCAATGCCAGCCAGGATATGACCGGACTGACGCCTGCGCGCATGGGGGCACATGAGGCGGTGCGCCACTATCTGCTCGACAGGCTGCCGGACGCGCTGGCTTACAGTTTCACCAACGCTTCGCTGCCAAACTTCAAGCACAAGCGGGCCCGGGCCGCGCGGCGGTTGCCGCTGCATGACCGGTATGCTGAAAAGGGCGCCTATTTCGTCGCGCTCTCGGGCTGGGAGATGCCCTTCTGGTTTGCGCCTGACGGACCGAAGCCAGACGTGAGATACGAATTCGGCCGACAGGACTGGTTCCACCTCTCTGCTGCCGAACACCGGGCGACGCGCGAAAGCGTCGGACTGTTCGATAAAACCTTCATGGGAAAGTTCGTGGTCCAAGGCCGCGACGCCGAGAAGGTGCTGAACCGGGTGAGTGCCAATTCGGTCTCGGTTCCCGTCGGTGCAAACATTTATACTCAGTGGCTGAACCCGCAGGGCGGCATCATCTCGGACCTGACGATCACCCGCACCGGCGAGGATGAGTTCCTGCTGGTTACCGGCGACGTGCTGCAGCGTATTACGCCGTCCTGGCTGAAACGTCATGCCGGGCCGGACGAGTTCTGCGCCGTCACCGACGTGACTTCGGCCTATATGATTCTATCGTTGCAGGGCCCCCGGTCGCGTGAGGTATTGGCAGCAATCACCGGTGCGGACCTTTCGACCGAGGCGCTGCCCTTCCGCAGCTCGGCCTTCGTCGAGATCGGTTATGCCCGCATCCGCATCGTCCGCGTCACCTATATGGGTGAACTCGGTTACGAACTTTACATCCCGTCAGAGCAGAGCCTGAACGTTTTTGATGCGTTGGTGGCGGGAATAGAGGCGCAAGGAGTGCCCTGCACCCTTTGCGGGTTGATGGCGCTGGAAAGCCTGCGGTTGGAAAAGGGATACCGTGATTTTGGCGTCGATATCGACAATACCGATACGCCGCTGGAAATGGGCCTCGGCTTTGTCGTTGATATGGGCAAGGATTTCATCGGCCGCGACCGGCTGGCCGAACAGAAGGCTGCCGGCGCTTTGCCGAAACGGCTGGTTGCGCTGAAGCTCGACGACCCGGAGCCGCTGCTGCTGGGGTCAGAGCCGCTTTTCGCGGATGGTGTTCCGGTGGGCTATGTCCGCGCCGGAACCTTTGGCCACACATTGGGCGCCTCGGTCGGGCTCGCCATTGTCGAGAATGCAGACGGCGTAACGTCCGACTACCTGAAAACGAAATCATTCGAGGTCGAGGTCAACGACCGGCGCGTCAAGGCGACGCTCTCAATCGCGCCCTTCTACGATCCGAAAAGTGAACGCGTGCGCGCATGAACTGTTGTCAAAGCGGCACAAAGGCCGAGGGGGAGGGCCTGACCACATGAAGGAAGCAATCGGCATCAAGGATGTCAGCAAGGTGTTCGGCCAGGGCGATTCCGCCTTCACCGCCGTTGCCAGGGTCAACATCAACATTCGTGAAAACGAGCTCTTCACGCTTCTCGGGCCATCGGGCTGTGGCAAGACCACGCTTCTGCGGATGATCGCGGGGTTCGAGTTTCCGACCGATGGCGAGATTCTGCTGCACGGCGAGAACATCGCCGACATGCCGCCCTTCCGCCGCCCGATCAACACGGTCTTCCAGAATTACGCGCTCTTCCCGCATATGACGGTGGCCGACAACATCGGCTTTGGCTTGCGCATGCTCGGAAAGTCGAAGGCTGAGGTGTCCGAGCGGGTGAACGCGATGCTGCGGCTGGTGAAGATGGAGCCGATGGCCGGGCGCCGCACAAGCGAAATCTCGGGCGGTCAGCAACAGCGCGTGGCCTTGGCCCGCGCTCTCGCACCGCAACCCAAGGTCCTGTTGCTCGACGAGCCGCTCTCGGCGCTCGACTACAAGCTGCGAAAGGAAATGCAGCTGGAACTGAAGCGGATGCAGCACGAGACGGGCATCACCTTCATTTTCGTGACCCATGACCAGGAAGAGGCGCTGACGATGTCGGACCGTATCGCGGTGATGTCGAAAGGCCAGGTGCTACAGGTCGGCAGCCCACGCGACATCTACGATGCGCCGTCCGACCGGTTTGTTGCCTAGTTCATCGGCGAGACGAATTTCCTGACCGGCCGCGTGCGCACGATCGCGGACAAAACCGCCGAGGTCATGCTGGAAGGCGGCACCGCGATTTCTGCAGCCGCAGCCGGCGTGGGTGTCGGCGACGAAGTAACCATTGTTGTGCGCCCCGAACATGCGGAGGTTGTCGCCGCCTCCGCCCCAGGCGGCGCCGTGACCAATGACACACTGGAGAACGTCGTCTATTTCGGCACGGATACGCATTTTCATGTCCGCCTTGCTGACGGGTCGGTTTTCGTGACCCGTCAGCAGAACAAACCCAAGCTGAGCAGCGAGCTTGCCATCGGCAGCGAGGTGAGTATCGCCGTAGCCGCCGACGCCGCGCGCATCCTGAGGGCCGGGGCATGAGCCAGTCCGCGATCAGGGCGGACTATCGCCGTATGCTCACGCGCCGCTGGCTACTTTCGTCGCCCGCACTTCTCATCGTTCTTCTCGCGGCAACCGGCCCGCTTCTGGTGGTTCTGCTCTATTCCTTCCTAAAGGCGGGCCCCTATGGCGGTGTCCTGCCGGAGTTTTCGCCCGAGGCCTGGATCGGCGTGGTCATGGAACGCGGGCTGTTCAACGATACGCTGTCGATCGCCGACGCCCATCTCGCGATCTTCTGGCGTTCGATACGGCTGTCGCTGGAAACCACCCTCCTGACGCTGATCTTCGGTTTCCCGACCGCCTAATTCATTGCCACAAGGGCACCGAACAGGCGCGAGCTTTGGCTGTTCCTGATCACAATCCCGTTCTGGACGAACCTTCTGATCCGCACCTTCGCGATCCTGCAGATCATCCGGAACGACGGCACGATCAACACGATCCTGCTCAAGCTCGGGCTGATCGGAGACCCAATCCGGATGCTCTATACCGACGGCGCGATCCTGGCCGGCATGGTCTATGTCTATCTGCCGCTGATGGTGTTGCCGCTTTACGCCAGCATGGAAAAGCTCGACTTCCGCACCGTCGAGGCGGGCTACGACCTTTACGCGACGCCTTTCCGCGTGCTCCGGCTGATCATCGTCCCGCTGGTCAAGCCGGGCATCGTCGCTGGCTGCATCCTCGTCTTCATCCCCTCGCTCGGCGCCTATGTGACGCCGAACGTGCTGGGCGGCGGCAAGAACCTGATGATCGGCAACCTGATCGAACTGCAGTTCGGGCAGGGTCGGAACTGGCCGCTCGGCTCGGCGCTGTCGATCTCGCTCATGGCCGTGGTGATGGCCGCGCTGATCGTCTACGTCCGAAACGCCGATAAGACGGGGGGGCACCATGGCTAAGCCGTTTTCCGTCAAGCGCCAGCGCGGCTTTACCGCCATGGCAATCACCTGTTTCGCAGCGCTTTACCTGCCTATCTTCGTTCTGGTCATCTTCGCGTTCAACTCTGCCTCTAGCCTCAGCCACTTCGAAGGCGTCTCGCTGCGTTGGTTCCACCAGGCAGCGCAGAACAAGCAGGTCGTCGATGCGACGCTTCGGTCGTTCCATGTCGCCTCCGCCTCCGCCGTCATAGCGACGCTGGTTGCAACCATGGCAGCACTGGCGACGACACGCACCCGGCCCTATCCCGGCCTGACCTTCAAATATGCGCTTCTGAACGCACCCCTGATGATCCCCGAGATCGTGACGGCCGTCGCGCTCCTGATCGTCTTTTCGCAGGTCAAGGGCTGGATCGGCTATACCGGCATCGGCTATCTGATCGCGGCCCATACCGCGTTCTGCGTACCCTTCGCCTATCTGCCGATCCGCGCCCGGCTGGAGAACATGGACCTGACGCTGGAAACGGCGGCAGCCGATCTTTACGCCACCCGTTGGAATACATTCCGGTACGTGACGCTGCCGCTTCTCTGGCCGGGCATCCTCGCCGGCCTGATGCTCGCCTTCGTCATCTCGCTCGATGACGTCGTCATTACCGAATTCGTGAAATCCGCCGGGCAGGACACGCTGCCCACCTACATGCTCGGCCAGCTCCGCCGTTCGATCACGCCCGAGGTGAATGCCATCTCGGCCGTGTTCCTGACGTTCTCGGTGCTGGTCGTGACGCTGTTTTTCTTCGCAAGCAAGAAAAGGAACTGAGGGAACTGACACATGAACCAGGGAGGACCCATGAAACTGTCAGGATTGATGGTGGCGCTTTTTGCCACAACCACCGCCGCGCATGCCGAAGGTGTGCTGAACATCTACAACTGGGGCGACTATACCAACCCCGAACTGATCGAGAAGTTCGAGAAGACTTATGATGTCAAGGTAACCATGACGGACTACGACTCGAACGAAACCGCACTGGCCAAGGCTCGGCTCGGCAATACCGGCTTCGACATTGCCGTGCCCTCGCAAAGCCACCTGCCGATCTGGATTGCCGAGGGGCTGCTTCTGGAGACCAACCCTGGCCAGATGGAAAACGGCAAGAACATCGCGCCGGATTGGGCCGATCCCGATTTCGATCCGGGCCGAAAGTATTCCGCGCCCTGGCAGCACGGCACAATCGGCATCGCGGTCAATACCGACGTCTACAAGGGGCCGCTCGACACCTGGGCCATCGCCTTCGATCCGCCTGCGGAGCTTCAGGGCAAGGTCAATGTCGTGCCCGAGATGAGCGACATCATCTTCGGCGCCATCGCCTACAACGGTGGCGAGTTGTGCAGCGCCGACGAGGAAGTCCTTAAAAAAGCTCATGCGACGCTGGTCAATGCCAAGCAGCACTGGGCGGCGATGGAATACGGCACCATTGAGTACATGCTGGCCGGCGATTTCGCCGCGACCATCGACTGGAACGGCTCGGCCATGCGCCAGCGTCTGGAAAACCCAGCCATCGCCTACGTTTATCCGAAGGAAGGCGTCGCGACCTGGTCGGATAACGTGGTCGTTCTGAAAGAGGCGCAGAATGTCGAGAACGCCAAACTTTTCCAGAACTTCATCATGGATCCCGAGAATGCGGCGCTGATCTCGGCCTTCGCGCGCTATGCGAACGGGATCGCCGGTTCGGAAGAGTTCATGCCGGAAGATATGAAAGGCGCGCCGGAACTGACGATCGCCGAACATGCGCGGGCCAACACCGTAAACATGCGGATCTGCGATCCTGAAGTGCAGGACATCTACACCAAGATCTGGACCGACGTCCTTAAGTGACCTTCCCGCGCCCGCCTTAAACCGGCGGGCGCGACACCACCCTTGCAGCCAATTGGAGAGCCAGCCATGGCCCAATCCACACGGCACTTCGCCGACTATTTGACGGGACTGCGGACCATGTTCGAAGAGGAATACGTGGGTGAAGGCCTCTTCGAAACGCTCGCCGGCTACCACGACGGCGTGGCGCGGCCGGCGTTTCTCCTCATGGCCAAGATCGAACGTGCCATGATCGCCGTCACCGAACCCGCAATCCACCGGAACGGTTTGCAAATTCGCGACCCCGAAAGTTTACGCGCCGAGGGGCGCGACGAGGCCGAGACGATGCGGACCATGAGCTGGCCCGACTTTTTTGAGCATGTTGTCACAGATTATCCCGCATTTCTGGACGAATTCGAACAGGTCGCCCAACTCGCGCCGCCTTGTGACGCTGCCGATGCCAAACTCCTAATCGACCATGAAGTGGCGTTCATCGACTTTGCAGTCGCGTGTCGGCGCGGGAAACCTGACAGCATGGAAGTCCTTGAAAGCTTTCTCGCCAGGATAACTTAGTCGTCTAGAGCCGGACAGTTGCATCGTCGATCCGATCCACCAGTTGCCGGGCCTGACCAGAAGGCAAATGTCGAGATTTCGCGGTCGCGGTGAATGTCCGGAAAGCGGGCTGCGACCGCAGCATAAAGCCACTACGTCGAGAGTCCGCATAGGGCCGTAGGGCGTCCGGAAGGTGGTTCTCTAGACGGCAAGCATCTGATCGATCAAAACCCTTGCCGCCAATCCGGCATCCCGCGCGGGATCGCAGTTTTGCGACAGGACGGCTGTGACGATCGCCCCTTCCTTCAGCAACAACAGCTGGCAGGCGAGAGCAGTAGCATCCTTTGCTCCGGCCTTTTCGGCCAGCCGTGTGAAGTGATCCAGCAGAAGCCGTTTGTGCTCGGCCGCCTGGACGTGGATCGGGTGATCCCTGTCCTGAAACTCCGCGCTTGCCTTAATGAACATGCAGCCGCGGAACTCGCGTTTGCCGAACCATTCGCCGAGTGCGTCGAACAGCGCCAGAAGCTGACCGCGCGGGGTGTCGGCCAATTCATCGACCCGGCGGTAGAGCCAGTTGCGGAAATTCTCATCCCTGAGCCGCAGCACCGCGAGGATCAGATCCTCCTTGGTGCGGAAATGCTTGTACATTGATGTCTTGGATATTCCGGTCTCGGCCACGAGCATGTCCATGCCGGTGGCGTGAAAGCCGTTCCGATAGAAGATGTCGAGCGCCTTGCGCACCAGTTCGTCGCGTTTTGTCTGTCGCATGATTCGCGCCTTAAGGTTACTGATCAGTACATATATGGGATTGGCGGCGGGCGCAAACCTTGCAGAAAGT
This sequence comes from Albidovulum aestuarii, assembly GCF_029961185.1. Taxonomy (GTDB): domain Bacteria; phylum Pseudomonadota; class Alphaproteobacteria; order Rhodobacterales; family Rhodobacteraceae; genus Albidovulum; species Albidovulum aestuarii. The sequence goes on from NZ_JASBQQ010000008.1 coordinate 12,384, forward strand.
TTTTATCTTTTACAGTTATTTAGATGTAGAGCCGCCGAAAGGTGTTCTTCGACTGCTCATGATCAGGTTGACAAAAATTACTGATCTGTACACATTCAAGCCATAAGTTGACAGATCGGTACACCATAAGTCAGAGAAGAGTCGGCCCCATGACCATTCCCCGCCCGAAAACCCTTGCCCTTGCCGCCGCCGCCGCTGCGCTGGCTGCGATGGTCATTACCGCCGCGATGCAGACCCCCGCCGCGCATTAATGCGGCGTCCGGCGCCCCGGCCAATCGCTCCCTCCCCGTCCCCTGAAGGGCCGGGGCGCCCCAAAACTCCGAGGACCAGACCATGACCCGCCCCCCATTTCCCCCGTTCGACACCGACGCCGCCAAGCTCAAGGCGCGGCTGGCCGAAGATGCTTGGAACAGCCGCGACCCGGAAAAGGTCGCGGGCGCCTACACGCCCGGCAGCCGCTGGCGCAACCGGGCTGAATTCGTCGAGGGCCGCGACCAGATCATCGACTTCCTGACCCGGAAATGGGCGCGCGAACTGGATTACCGGCTGATCAAGGAGTTGTGGGCCGCCGCCGGGAACCGCATTGCCGTGCGCTTTGCCTATGAATGGCGTGATGACAGCGGGTCATGGTTCCGCTCTTTCGGGAATGAGAACTGGCAGTTCACGGATGACGGCCTGATGTGTCACCGTATCGCGTCAATCAACGATCTGCCGATTACCGGGGCAGACCGCCTGTTCCATTGGCCCCTCGGTCGTCGCCCCGACGATCATCCCGGCCTGTCCGACCTTGGCCTCTGACGGAGACGACCATGCCCCTTGCCTTTGCCGACATTGCTTTTACCCCTTCGGTCCGGGCCGCGCAGGAACGCCACGGTTCTGCCGCGACCTATGCCAAGTTCCTCGCCCCCGACCGTGACGGCGGGCACGAACTGACGGCGGCGGAAGCCACGTTCCTGACTGCCCGCGACGGCTTCTTTCAGGCAACCGTGTCTGAAACCGGCTGGCCTTATGTCCAGTTCCGTGGCGGTAGGCCTGGGTTCCTGAAGGTCATCGACGCCCGGACCATTGCCTATGCCGACTATCGCGGCAACCGGCAGTATCTGAGCGTCGGCAATCTTACCTCAAACGACCGCGTGTCTATCATTGCAGTCGATTACCCGAACCAGCGGCGCCTGAAACTCTGGGGTCACGCCACGCTGACCGAGGATGCCGAGATCATTTCAGCACTGACGGAAGAGTCCGATGCGGTGGTCGAGCGCGGCGTGGTCATCCGAATCGCCGCCTTTGACTGGAACTGCCCCCGTCATATCCCGCAGCGCCGCACTGATGCCGAGCATGACGCCGAAGTCGCCCGCCTGCACAACCGGATTGCGGAACTGGAACACCAGAACTTCCCATCCGACTGAACCTCTCCGGCGCCACGTCCAGACAACATGGAGGCGGCGCCGTTCAGTCAGCCGCATCGATATGGAGCCGGCCATGCCCACCGTCACTTCCGCCTTTGCCCACGCTATGGCCTCGGCCGCCAGATTGACCCTTACGCCGGAAGGTCAGGTGATGTCTGGCACCAAAGTCATCCACCAACTACCGCCCATGACGGGGGACCAAATCGACGACCAGAGCCATTTCACCCTGATCGACCTCGCCGCGTCGCATCAGCCCGACCGTATGGCGCTGATCGCCGCATATGCCGATGCGATCGGCACGGAAGACCTCGGAGCGCTCGGGCTTGCGCTGAAGAGCGCCCCGACACTGGGCGACTCCCTGGCGCGGCTCGAACGCTATTTCCGACTTCTGACCGATACGGCGGTCTATTGGCTGGACAGGGATGGCAACCGGGCTTCGCTGGGTATCGAGGGCTGCACCCCCGATCATGCGGCATTGACCCTGCGCAATGAGTGCGCGCTGGCCGCCGTCGTCCGCAACATGCACGCCTTCGTCCGCGATGGGCTGACACTGGATTATGTAACCTTCCGCCATGCCTGTCCCGACGATCCCATGCGATATGCGGCGCATTTTGGCTGCCGTGTGATATTCGGTGCCCCCCGTGATGCCATCGCCATGCCCGTGCGAGCGCTGGACCTGCCCAACCGCATCGGCGACAAGGCGATCTCGGACTTCCTCACTTGCCATCTCGATCGTGAATTGAACGCCTCGTCTGGCCAACCGCCGATGCGGGTCGAGCTGTCCCGCCGCCTGTCCAGCGCGCTTAGCACCGGTGTACCACACGCCGCCGCCCTGGCATGCGAAATGGGCATGAGCGAGCGAACCTTCTTCCGCCGTCTCGCCGAGGAGGGCACAACCTATCGTGACGTGGTGCGCGACGTCCAGATCCGTCTGGCGCGCGAGTTGCTGGAACGCGGTGACTGCAGCATTGCCGAGGTCGCCTTTCTGACCGGTTTCGCGGAACAGAGCACCTTTGGCCGCGCCTTCAAGCGCTGGATTGGGCAGGCCCCGGCAGAGTTTCGCAACGGCGCTTCAGCCCAACCACGCCCGTCCAAAGCGGCCATCTTGGCAGGCACGGCCCAAAAGCTGGCAGGCAGGACCGATACGATCCGTGCGGTGGTCGTCTAACCTGATGTCATCAGGACGAGGCAAACCCTCGCGACAGCCCCCGGTGCAAACGTCCCGCACCCTGAAACCGAAAGGCCCACGATATGGTACTTCGCATCTCACCCGACCGCCCGAGCCGCGACTTGCCGACACCCGGCCGCGTTCGCCCAACACGCACGCCCACTTTCATCAGCCGTGACACCAAGGATATGATTTCGTTGCTGATTTCGGCCGTCGCCGGCGCGCTGGCTACTGGTGCGATTGCGACGCTGATCATCATGTCGGCGCCAGCCTATGCCGAGACGGAAGGCACGCATGGCGCTATGAACTTGGCTAGCGAAGAGAGCGATGCCCCGGAACGGCTGTATCCGGCGCACGTTTCTCCCAATGATGATCTCGCACCTATCCCCTTCCGCAGCTCGCGCGGTGTCGACCTTCCGCCGGTCTGCACCTGCATCCTGCCGCAAATCATTCCAGATTGACGCCATTCCCTGCGCTGCCTGACGGCGGCTCGGGTCAACCCAGGAAAGCGAACCCCTTTTTCCGCGGCGTCCCTGCGTCCGCGACCGGTACCGCCATGCGGCAATAAGGGCGTTCCGCCGACCTGACAGCGCCTTCGCGCTGTCCCCTAGCACCACCCAACCCTCATCAAGGAGAACGACGATGAAACACGACGATCATGAAAATTGCGGCTGCAACGTCACGCGAGAGCATGTTGATATGGCCCGCCGCCGCCTGCTGGCCGGTGCCGCTGCCACCGGGGTTGCGGGTCTGGCCGGAACGGCGGTCAACGCGGCCACACCCGAGGCGCGTGCGGAATATGCCGACCCTGAAACCCCTGGGCTGCCACAACTCGACATGGAGATCGTGCCTGGCCGCACCGCTCTGGTCGTGACCGACCCGCAGGTAGACTTCCTGTCCGAGGACGGTGTCACCTGGGGTGTCGTCGGAGAGAGCGTGACCGAGCAAGGCACTGTCGACAATATCGAGCGCCTGTTCGCCGCCGCCAAATCCGCGGGCATGCCGGTCTTCATCTCGCCGCACTACTATTATCCACACGACCACGAATGGCATTTCGAGGGCGTGTTGGAAAAGACCATGCACTCCATCGGCATGTTCGACCGACCCGGTCCGCTTGACCTGAACGGTTTCGACGGCTCCGGCGCCGACTGGATGCCGCAGTACAAGAAATACATCGAGGATGGCGAGACCATCATCTGCTCGCCCCACAAGGTCTACAGCCCGGCGCAGAACGACCTGAACCTGCAGCTGCGCAAGCGTGGGATCGACAAGGTGATCCTTGCCGGGATGTCGGCGAACCTCTGCACCCAGGCGCATCTCTACGAGCTGCTCGAGCTCGGTTACGAGGTCGCCGTGGTGCGGGACGCCACCGCCGGGGCCAAGGTGCCCGAAGGCGACGGATACCTAGCCGCCATCATCAATTTCCGAATGGTTGCCAACGCTGTCTGGTGGACAGACGACGCGGTGACCCGCATTGCCCGTGGCGCCTGAGCGCCGCGGACACCCTCCTCAAACGATCCCCTCACAAAGAGAAGAACAAAGACCATGACAAAACTCATCCTTACCGCCGCCCTGTCGGCTACCCTGATCGCGTATGCCCCGGCTGTCTTTGCCGCCGATGAGATCAACGTGAACAACGGGCTGACCCTGACCGGCCACCCGCTGGGCATGCACGGTTTCGATCCCGTCTCGATGTTCGAGGCGGACGCACCCCAGATCGGCGACGCGCAATTCACCTCGGAACATGACGGGGTAGACTACTATTTCGCCAGCGCCGAGACCAAGGCCGTCTTCGACGCTGACCCGGCTGCCATGCTGCCCCAGTTCGGCGGGTTCTGCGCCTTCGGCGTCTACGTCGGCAAGAAGCTGGACGGCGACGTGCGTTATGCCGACATCGTCGAAGGCAAGCTCTACCTGTTCGTGAACCAGTCGATCTTCGAGAAGTATCTCGAGGACCGAGCCACGATCATCTCCGGCGCTTTCGCCAAGTGGCCGGAGATAATGGCGACCCCGGTGGGCGATCTGTGATCCATCTCCGGTGAGGTAGGTCGGGCCGCGGAAACCCTCGCGGCCCGATATGTCGGTCATATACCGAGGCGGTCCGATCCTCTTCATCATGCATGCGTCATCCGCTTAAATCCAATAGAACGATCATGGCATTCAAGATGCCGTTGGTGGGACATTCACCGCATCAACTCAATATGTTCCGGGCCTGCTCCGCTGTCGTTTCAGCAGTTGGAAGAAGCTCTCGGCGTAAACTACGCCCCATGTATCCGTAATGGAAAACCGATTTTGCACGTGACTTCTCGTTGACATCGAATGTATCGCCTCCGAGGCTCGTTTCGTCCGCACTGTGGTCTTGCAATTTCCCGAAATGCTGCGCCTCGCCATAACGTCCGGTTTGAGGAAGCTGCACTAAGGTAAAAGATCCAGCTGTGGATATCCGTTCAGGGCCGGTCGCGAAGACACTCCAATATCAGTTCCCGGCATCCCAAGGGATTCCAGCTTTATCCACGCGGCGTTGCTTTGAAACCGGCGCTCAAATGCCCAGCCCCGCCAGAGTGGAAACCAGGTCGGACAACTTATCCGTCCGACGCAGGTTAAAGTGGGTCAGGAATTCCTTGGTTCCAAATGGGACTTGTTTGGCTCGGATTGCATCAACACAATCCTGCGCCTTAAGCGCCTCTCCGCGTTGCGCATAGATGGCAGCGGCAATTATGAAGACGTAAAGGTGCGGATTGGGGGATTTCAACGCGCGCTCGGCATATCGACGTGCGGCCGCCGGATCATCGCCGATCCAGGCAGCCAGCGCCCGGGTGCCGAACATCGATTGCAAATGCGGATCAAGGGGGCTGAGTATCAGCGCATGATCGACGTTCTGATCGGCCAATTCGCTGTTGCATAGGACCGTGTTCAAGGTCGCGTTATTGTAATAGCCGAACGCATAATTGGGGTTCAGTTCCAGCGAGCGATCCACCCAGATCAATCCATCCTCTGCATCCCCGGAAAGCCACTTGGCTCGTCCGTAGATCAGGTTGCAAAAGGGATCGAGAGGATCGAGTTTCAGCGCCTCTTCAGCATGGTTCAGCGTCAGGCGGCGATGGTGGTCCACATCCATGCCGAAATGCTGAAACGCGTTCTGGAATTCGGTGTAGGACAGCCCGCCATAGGCACGCGCAAAGCCCTTGTCCAGTTCGATGGCCCGGCCGAAATGTCCCGCCGCAATCTGATTGTCGGCGCGGTTGTAGCGATACAAATGGCGGATGCCCAAATGATAGTGCCCCCAGGCATCCAGATTTTCCGATGGCACATGCGTCAACCTGTCGGCTTCGTGCATCGGCAGGCGTAATTCCAGGGCTATAACCAGTTCGCGTGCCACACGGGCGCGCATATCATAGACGTCATCGATCTTCCCCGAGATGCGTTCCGTCCAGATCACCTGCCCGGTGCGTGTATCCGAGAGTTCGGTGAATATCGCCAGCCCATCTGCGTGCCACTCGACCAAACCCGAGACGACATATTGTGCGCCGAGTTGTTCAGCCATATCGGCGGTATCTGCATCACCGGGACCAAAACGAAAACTCGACCCTCGGGCAATAACGTTGATCCAGCGCAGGCGCGACAGCGTGGCAATCAGTTCTGCCGGGATGGCTTCGGCCACCGCTTGTTGGGTTGGATTATGACCGAGCAATTGAAATGGCCGGATCGCAATTGTCGGCTTGGTTGCGGGAGCCAGGGTCTCAACGGGTGCCGCCGCTTGGGCGGAGCGTATCTCGCGGACTTCCGCAACAAAGTGGAACCCGTGCCCTCGCACCGTCTTGATGAACGCTTGCCGTTCTCCGTCATCCCCAAGCACTTTGCGGATTTGCTTGACCAGCGTCGAAAGCGAGGCGTCCGTGACGAATATGCCGGGCCAGATTGCCTCGAAAATGTCCTGCTTTGTCACCGCGCGATGGCGTTCAGCGACCAGAAAGTTCAATAGCGCCATCGCCTTTGGTTCCAAGGCAATCGTCCCGTTGGCGCCACAAAGCTCATGGCGCTGCTTGTCCAGACAAAATTCCCCGAACTCATAGATCATGCGGCCGACATTAATCGGAACTTCAGTTCCTATGCAAAGGGAGCTGCCAAATCATCATGAAAAACTCAGACGGTACTCAAGCGCCAAATATCTCGTCTGCGCATACGGGGATGACCAGCGTACTTGGCCGCCTCCTTCGAAATGAACAACCCCATGTCGTCCGATCCAAGTTCAAAATCCATCGTCATGGCGATCCACGGCTCTGCAAGCCGGGCGACCCATCCCGACGTTGTGAACAAACGCCTGTGCCAATCCCTTGCCGCACATGGCGTCAAACTCTCCCCAACCAATCGCAACCAGAACGCTTGCAGCCTAGCCCAGAAAGGAAGGAACCCGCTATGATCACCAGAATTTGGCAAGCATGGACCACGCCCGAAAATGCGGATCCATACGAAACTCTTCTGATCGGCACGATTTTCCCGGCCATTCGCGCCAAGCGCATCGACGGCCTGAAAACCATGGAGCTTCTTCGCCGGGAGGCCGGGCAGGAAGTTGAATTTGTGGTCCTGTTCCGCTTCACCGATCTGGACGGCATCCGTGAAATGGCCGGTGCCGATGCCGAAGCGGCCTTTGTTCCCGATATCGCACGCAAGGTGCTGAAACGGTTCGAGGACCGTGCGCGTCATTTCGACAGCCGTTTTCATTCCACCCCTGAAAACGAGATGACCAATGCCCGATGATCTGCAAATGGGCGGATGTTCCTGCGGCCGGGTCAGGTACCGGCTGCGCGACACCCCCCTTATCGTGCACGCCTGCCATTGCCGCATGTGTCAGCGCCTGAGCGGGTCAACCAATGCGGTCAATGTGCTGATCGAGGCCAGCAAGGTCGAGCTTGAAAGCGGCGAAGTCACCCAGAAACTGGCCTTCACGCCCTCAGGTCGTGGGCAACTGATCACCAGATGCGCCGATTGTCAGGTGGCGGTGTGGAGCGAATACCTGATCTTTACCGCAAGGCGCGGCGTCGCCGTTCGCTTCATCCGCGCGGGCACTCTGGACCGCCCGGATCGCTTCCCGCCTGACGTCCATATCTATGCCGAGACGATGCAGGATCATTTTCTGGTATCACCGGACATCCCGCAATTCCCGAAGTTCTATGACCTGGCAAAGGTTTGGTCGCCTTCCAGCCTCAAAAGGCTGTCGCGCGCCAAACCCGATGCCGCCTGAGACAAGGACGATAAACATGAAACCAACGGATTGGCTTGTCATCCTCATCGCCGGATGCGCCTTTGGCGCCTCATTCGGCCTTAATGAACTTTTGCTGGGTGAGCTTGGCCCGCTTACGATTTCCGCACTAAGGGTGGGCATCGCCGCAGTTGGATGCTGGGTCTGGTTACTCGCCCGCGAAAGACATGGGCTGGCGCAGGCGGTAGTGACGTCGAGGCTGACACTTCTGGGCGTGTTCCAGTTTGCCCTGCCATTCGCACTTTTGCCTTTTGCCCAGATGCATATCACGTCTTCTGTCGCGGGAATTGCCAATGCCCTGACACCTGTTGCCACGCTGGTCGTTTCTCTTGTGCTGGTCACCGGCGAACGTGTGGGTGCCGCCAAGTTATCGGGTCTCGGCTTCGGTGCACTGGGTGCCTTTGTGCTGGTCTCGGGTAATGGTCACGAGACAGGTTCAGATCCCCTTTATGTGCTGGTGGCGGTGCTCGCGACGTTCAGTTATGCGCTCGCGCTCAACATCGCCAAAGGGTTGGGGGGCGTCTCTGCGACCGTCGCAATTACCTGGTCGCTTACTTTTGGCTTCGCGTTCATCGCACCGGTGGCATTGCTGGTCGAAGGCGTCCCAGGATCGATCAGTCCGAATACAATCGCTTCGATCTCGGTGCTTGGGCTGGGCCTGACGGCAGTTCCGTTCATGGTCCTTTACGCCCTGATGCAAAGGGTCGGTGCAATCAACGTCTCACTTGTTACCTTTGTCGCACCAGTATCGGCCCTAGCCATTGGGGTTTTCTTGTTTGACGAAGCATTGACCGGTGCAAACATAGTCGGGGTGATTTTCGTGTTCGTAGGCCTGCTTTATGTCGATGGTCGCTTGGTAGGCCGACTGTCCCGAGCCAAATGGACAAACCCATGGGCACGGGCCAAAGTCTGACAATATCATTAGCGTTGCATCCGTCGGCTGGGTTTTGGACGGGCCTGCCTCCCCGACTGATCTCCGCAAGCGCGCCGCCCTGAAATCAAATTAATCCAAGGAGTTAGGGCCAGAACCCATTGATCTTGCGCTTGCGGCATGACTCAGCCTCTGCAAGGTGACTGACCGATGAACAACCTTTTCTGGCTGACAGACTGTCCACTTATTCTTCTTGGTTATCCTGAAAGAACTACAACTTGAATGTCGGGCCATCGTGTTTGCGTTTTGTTTAGGGAGAATCAAATGCTCAACAAATGCAGCCATCTACGCAACCGCGGCGAAAGCCCAGTTTGTCCCGCAGCCGGGCCTTGGCGAGCCGAAAATGCTGCGCCAAATATTGAATGGCAGCTTCGGGGAAGCTGCACTGCAGCGATTGCCATGAAGGTCAAAGTCCGGATTGGGCCGTCCTTGCCGGGGCGGTGCAGCCTAGTAGGCGAACATGCTGCGGCAGACACAATGACGGCTTCAGAGTCCGTATTGACTAAAGCTGCGCGCGATACGAACGGGTGTGAACCGCGCGAGGCTGCCGTTCGCGATCTTAAGGCGAGCCCAATCCTGCCATACGCTCTGCGGCAAACACGCTGCAGAGCGGCCATTCTGACCTGACGTTGGCTGCAGAACGATGACCAAGATACGGGTGCAGGTTCGGAGGGCGGACAATTTGAGTATTTGAGCGCACAAGGTGTAAGCGCAGAGAATACGATGCAACGCTCAGAATTCGGGCGATATGAGTTCGACGTCGCAGCGGAGATCCCTGGACATGTCATTCACGGCCACGTTGACCCTTTAACTCCACACCCAACATCCGCTTGTCATTCCAGCCCCTATCGGATCAACTGAGCGGGCCAGTGGAGGGGCGGTTTTGAGTTCTGCGATTGCGATTGAGACACGCCGTGCGCTTAAGGAATACGGGACAGGTTCGCATGCCGTACGAGCTCTTGACGGGGTTTGCGTTCGCATTGACAAGGGTGAATTCTTCACACTGCTTGGTCCATCGGGATGCGGCAAGACCACGCTTCTGCGTCTCATTGCCGGCTTCGAGACACCGACTTCCGGTCAGATCCTGCTTCACGGCAAGAACATCACGACAGTCCCGCCCAATCTGCGGCCGGTAAACACCGTCTTTCAAAGCTACGCTCTGTTTCCGCACTTAACCGTCGCGGACAACATTGCCTTTAGCCTACGCATGCTGGGACGCTCCCGCTCTGACGTCCTTCAAACGGTAGAAAGAATGCTTTCCCTGGTGCGCCTCGAGAGTTTCGCCTCCCGCAAACCGCAGCAGTTGTCCGGTGGCCAGCAGCAGCGCGTTGCCTTGGCGCGAGCGCTGGCGCCGGAGCCTAAGGTGTTGCTGCTCGACGAGCCGCTGTCGGCGCTCGACCTGAAACTGCGCAAGGAAATGCAACGCGAGCTCAAACGTCTGCAGACCGAGACGGGCATTACCTTCATCTTTGTGACTCATGATCAGGAGGAGGCATTGACGATGTCCGACCGCATAGCCGTGATGCGGTCCGGCAAAATCCTTCAGGTCGGTGCGCCACGTGAGATCTACAACCATCCAGTGGACCGGTTTGTTGCCGACTTCATTGGCGAGACCAATTTCCTTTCCGGACGTGTCGAGGGCGACAAGATACGCCTGTCATCGGGCGAACTGGTGGCGGCAGAAACCGAAGGCCATTCCGGCAGCGTGACATTGGCAGTACGCCCTGAACAGGTCGGCATCTGTCCGGCGGGCACGTCGGACAGCCTGACCGCCGAAATCGTCGACACCGTCTATTTCGGCACCGACACCCATTGTCATCTGTCGCTCGCGGACGAGACGGAACTCGTGGCGCGGCTGCAAAGCCCGCCATCCGGCAATATTGGCCTGAGCCGCGGCGAAAAGGTGGGAATCAAATTCAACCCGGGCGCGGTTCAGGTGTTGAACGAATGAGCAGCGCGGCAGAAATCGCGGCGGAACGCAAGGAAAGGCGGAGGTCCTGGCTGCTCTCCGCACCCGCGCTTTTCGTTCTGTTATTCGCCGCATCAGGGCCGCTCTTGATCATCCTTGTCTATTCCTTCCTGCCCCCGGGAAAATACGGCAATGTCGAATGGGGTTTTTCACTCGATGCCTGGGTCGGCATCCTCTATTCGCGCGACATCTTCGACGGCACCTACAAGCTGGCGGATGCACATCTTACGATTTTCTGGCGTTCGCTTAAGCTGTCACTTTACACGACGCTTTTCACATTCCTGGTGGGCTTTCCGACCGCATGGTTCATCGCAACCCGCAGTGCGCAAATGCGGGCGGTACTTCTGTTCCTCATAACGATACCGTTCTGGACCAACCTGCTTGTGCGTACCTTCGCGATAAACCAGCTCATCCGCAACGAGGGCGTTGTGAACACGTTTCTGATCTGGACCGGAGTCATCGATACGCCGATTCAGATCGTCTATACGGATTTCGCGGTGTTTCTGGGTATGACCTACGTCTATCTGCCGCTGATGGTGCTGCCGCTTTATGCGACAATCGACCGGTTCGACATGCGCCTGCTTGAGGCAGGTTGCGACCTCTATGCCAGCCGCTGGCAGGTGCTTCGCCATGTGATTGTACCCGTCGTAAAACCGGGAATTATTGCGGGATCGATCCTGGTCTTCATTCCCTCGCTCGGGGCCTATGTCACGCCGCGCATCCTGGGCGGCGGGCGCAACATGATGATTGGCAATTTCATCGATCTGCAGTTCGGTGCAGGGCGAAACTGGCCATTGGGGGCGGCGCTGTCGGTTACGCTGTTGCTGGCCGTCGCAGTGGCGCTTTTCGTTTATGTCCGATACGCGACCCGGGATGACAATCGTGTCTGACCGGGCCTTCTCAGTTTCACGCTTGCCGGGTTTCGCGACCATCGCCGTGACGGTTCTTGTCATGCTTTACCTGCCGATCGTGCTGCTGGTGCTGTTCGCGTTCAATGCAGGCCCCTCTCCCGCAATCTGGGAAGGATTTTCACTGCACTGGTTTCCGCGCGCATGGGCCAATGAGCAGGTCAAGGAGGCCACGATACGCTCTCTGGTCATCGCTACTTCGGCCGCGATCATTTCGACCTCGGTCGCAGTCCTCGCGGCCCTTGGAACAACTCGGCGCAGAAAGTCGCCGGGGCAAACATTCGTCTACCTCATGATCAACCAACCGCTGATGGTGCCCGAAATCGTCACTGCCGTGGCGCTGCTCATTCTGTTTGGGTTCATCAAAGTCGCAACCGGGTATCAGGGGCTGGGCTACCTGATCCTGGCCCATTCAGCCTTCTGCATACCCTTTGCCTACCTGCCGATCCGGGCCCGGCTGGAAGGCATGGATATTACCCTCGAGATCGCCGCTGCAGATCTTTATGCGACCCCTTGGCAGGCCTTCCGTCATGTCACTCTGCCGATGCTGATGCCTGCCGTAGCCGCCGGTTTCATGCTGGCGTTCATCACTTCGCTAGATGACGTCATCATCTCGCTGTTTGTAAAGTCCGCCGGCCAAGATACGCTTCCAACCTACATGCTGGGTCAGATTCGCCGGAACATGACGGTCGAGGTCAACGCCATCTCGACGCTGCTTATTGGCCTGACTGTCATCCTGTTGACCGCCTTTTTTCTGCTGACCCGTGAAAGAAACCGACCACAAAAATAAACACAACAAGGAGGAAACCATGAAAATACTGATGTCTGCAGCCGCCGCGCTGCTGGCAGGCGCGGTTGCTGCCAATGCCGAAGGTGAACTGCAACTGTTCAACTGGGGCGACTATACCAGCCCTGAACTGCTGGAGAAATTCGAGAACGAAACCGGCATCAAGGTCACGGTCTCGGACTATGACAGCAACGATACCGCTCTGGCCAAGGTCGAGGCTGGCGGTGGCGGCTACGATCTCGTCGTGCCGTCGGCCAACTACGTGCAGATCTACGTTGAAAAAGGTCTGATCCAGGAACTCGACCTTAGCCGGCTGCCCAACCATTCCAACATCGCGGCAGAATGGCTGGATGTGCCGTGGGATCCGGGCCGCAAATATACCATTCCGTGGCAGTGGGGATCGGTCGGCATCGCCGTCAATTCCGACACCTATTCCGGCGATATCAACACCTCGGCGATGTTCCTTGACCCGCCGGAAGAGCTGGTAGGCAAGATCAATGTCGCGCCTGAGATGAATGACGTCATGTCCCTGGCGCTTATGTATGTCGGAGGCGAGGCGTGCAGCGAAGATACCGAGGTGCTGAAGAAGGCACGCGATGTCCTGATGGCGGCCAAGCCCAAGTGGCAGTCGATGGATTACGGCGCCACTCCGAAGCTTGCCTCCAATGACATGCTGGCGTCGGTCTACTGGAACGGAGCCGTCTTCCGGGCCCGGTTGGAGAACGACAAGGTGAAGTTCGGCTATCCTAAGGAGGGTTTCCCCTTGTGGATGGATTCGGTGGCCATGTTAAGTGATGCAAAGAATGTCGACGAGGCCTACGCGTTCCTGAACTTCATCATGGAACCTGAAAATGCGGGGCTCATCTCGGCATTTGCGCGCTATGCCAATGGCATCGAGGGCTCCGAGGAGTTCATGCCGGCTGACATGGAAACCGCCCCCGAGATCGTTATCCCGGATGAATACAAATCTGCGGGTAAATTCCTGCCGACTTGCTCGCCCAAGGCGCTGGAATATTACACGGCGATCTGGACGGAACTGAGGAAATAAGGCTTGAAAGACTTATGCGCCGAAGGCGACCACCTTCGGCGCGTACTGCCAACTATCTCCAAGTTGAGATTGAGCACGGGTAATTGGCGTTCTGCCGGAAACCTTAGCCATTGTGCTGAAGCCCGATCGATTCGAACTGAGTGCTGCCTCACCGGAATGCCTGAGTTTTGCTTCGATCCCGCAGAGTAACATCCGCCCTTAGCTGGCGGTACTTCTCGATACTGTCACGAAACGACTTAAGCCGACATTCGGGGTCGGTGCAGCGAAATGGCGCAAGGGTTCGCGATCCGGGCCTTGGCCGGTCGGAAATGCTGCGCCAGGGAACGAACGGCAGGTTCGGGGAAGTTGCACTGCAACGCGAGGCGCCTCGATGAACGGCAGGAACGGGCCGTCAGCAACGTGCCGTTGACATGTTAAGCCTATGACATCACTTCGAAGCGATCGACGTCGATCATTCCGCGGTCGGTGATTTTCAGATGCGGAATGACCGGAAGAGCCAGGAACGCCATCTGCAGGAAGGGCTCCTCCAGGGTCACTCCAAGAGATCGGGCCGCTGTTCGCAGAGCCCTCAACTTTTCTTCGACCACTTCGAACCGGTCCAAGCTCATGAGGCCGGCAATGGGCAGCGCGAGTTCGGCAAGCACGGCTCCGCCACGCGCGACGACAAATCCGCCCTCAATGTCCTTCAGCCGGTTCGCTGCCAGTGCCATGTCCTCGTAGTCGATGCCGACGACGACAATGTTGTGATGATCATGGCAGACGGTTGCGGCAATCGCACCTCTTTGGAAATCAAAACCGCGCACGAAGCCGGTGGCGATATTGCCGTTCTTTCCATGCCGCTCGATCACGGCAATTCTGGCCAGGTCTCGCGCGGGGTCGGGCCGCTTGTCGCCCCCATCGGGATGGATGTCTTCGGTCACGTGCTCGGTTATGATCTTGCCCGGTAAAATGCCAATGACCGAAGTTTCGGCGCGATTTTCTGCGCAACGGAATGAACCGGCGGTGATTGGCGGTGGCTTGACCGAATTGCGCGCGACGGGCGGGATCGTCTTTCGTGAGGCGAAAGCCGCATCGTTGACGACAATTCCACCGCAAATCACCATCTGCGGCCGACATGCGGCAAGATTGTTCATCACGACGATATCCGCGCGCTTTCCTGGGGCAATCTGGCCGCGATCTTTCAGACCAAAGGCCTCTGCGGCCGACAGACTGGCGGCGCGGTAGACCGCGAGCGTGTCGGCGCCGCGTGCGATTGCGGAGCGGATCATGTAGTCGAGGTGGCCATGCTCGGCGATGTCGAGCGGATTGCGGTCGTCGGTGCATAGGCAGATGTAGGGAGAGTTCCGTTCGGTGATCAGCGGCATCAGCGCCTCCAGATCCTTCGAGACAGAACCTTCGCGTATCAGAATCCTCATACCCTTGCGAAGCTTCTCCAAAGCCTCCTCGGTCGAGGTTGCCTCATGTTCGGTCCGGATCCCGGGGCTGAGATAGGCATTGAGATCCTTTCCCTTAAGGAGCGGAGCGTGGCCGTCGATGTGAAGGCCACGGAAAGCCTCGAGTTTCGCCATGGCGTCTGGTGCCTTGTTGATGACGCCTGGGTAGTTCATGAACTCGGCCAATCCGATCACTGCAGGATGATCCCGCAGAGCGATCAGGTCAGCGACCTCCAGTCGCGCGCCGGCGGTTTCCATCTCGGTTGACGGGACGCAGGACGACAACTGTACGCGGATATCCATCAGCGTATGGGTGCTTGCTTCAAGGAAATACCGGATGCCGTCGATACCGGCGACATTTGCGATTTCGTGCGGGTCGCAGATCGCGGTCGTAACACCCTTGGGGCATACGCAGCGGTCGAACTCGAAAGGCGTGACACAGGAACTTTCGATGTGAAGATGGGTATCGATGAAGCCTGGGACCAGGTAATTGCCCGTCACGTCGAAGACCTCACGGGCCTCGTAGCTTTCGCAGATGCCAATGATCGCATCGCCACAGACCGCCACGTCTCCGGTCAGGAACGTTCCGGTCACGGTATCAAGAACGGTGCCGCCGCGCAGCACCAGATCCGCCGGGACAAGCCCACGGGCCTGATCGATCATGTCGTGAAGTGACCTTGTTCCTTTCATCATCACTCCACCGTCTGCATGCCGAGATGCGTCAGTGTCCGCCGCTCAACGAACAGGATCGCGTAGTAGAAGGCGACGGACAGGCAGACCGATACCGCGGCGACCGTCCAGATCATGCCGTAGTCGAGATAACCCCTCGACTGGTTCAGGAGGTTGCCCAGCCCCGTGCCTGTGGCCAGCCATTCGGCGATCATCACGCCCAGCAGCGCGCGCGGCACCGTCAGGCGGGTCGCCGCGAAGAGATATGGCAGCGCGGCCGGGATCGAGACCATCCGAAGCTCCTGCCAGGCAGACGCGCCATATGCGCGCGGCAGGTCAAGCACGGATTGCGGTACGCGCTGGATTCCCTGCACGAGCAAAACGAAGGCCGGAAAGAACGTCACCGAAATCGTGATCCAGAGCGTGACCGATGTGCCGCGTCCGAGGATCAGGACCAGAAGTGGCGTCAGAGCGACAAGCGGCATCGTCTGGGTCACCAGCGCGACCGGCATGAACGTCTTGATGAATCCGGGAAACATGCGGGCCGAGATTGCAAGCAGGAAGGCGAAGCTCAGCCCCGCGATCATGCCGACCGCCGTGATCGGCAGGGTTTGGGCCAACGCAGCCAGAAGTTTTTCCCGTGCGGCAGGCGATGTGTCGGACAGAAAGAGGTAGTCCACGACGCCAAACGGGGTCTTCGCGATCAGGTCCGGCACGCCCGTCAGCTTGATGAACGCCCACCACAGGACAAAGGGCAGAAGCGCCGCCCCGGCGAAGATCGCCATTCGCAGGGGCAGCGGCTTTGCCGTGCCGTCGCCGACACCGGGGATTGCGGTGTTCAGCGTCACGGATCGGGTGCTGCCCAGGGTGCGGGCGGAGATGACTGCGAACACAAGATAGCTCAGTCCGGCAATCAGCGTCGCAACCAACCCGATACCCCAAAGCCGGGCAGGTTCTCCCCGGCCAAGGGAGCCGAGCAGGTAGGTGCCGAGCCCCCAGCGTCCACCGCCGCCAAATTCCGCAAGGATAGCGCCTAGGACCGCGTTGGGCGCTGCGATGCGAAGACCGCTGAGGATGTCGGGCACGGCACCGCGCAGGCGCACTAGCTTCATCACCAGCCAATCCTTGCCGCCATAGGCCCGTACGACGTCTGCCGCACGGGTATCGAATTGAGACAGGCCTACGACCGTTGCACTCATCGTTACGAAGTAGACGCCGAGCGCGGCGAGCGTGACCCGCGGAGCCATGCCCGACAGGGTCAGTACCAGGATCGGTGCGATGGCGATGGGTGGCAGGGCAAAGACCGCAATATTGAAGCCCCGCGTCAGCCGCAGCAAGGTCGGGAAAAGAACGAAGAGTATCCCCGCGCCGACCGCGACGACATTGCCGATCAGGAACCCCATGACCGAGGCATAGACCGTCGCCCCGACATGGCCGGGATAATCGGCACGGTCTATCCAGAGCCGGACGAGAATCTCGCTCAGGCCCGGTAACGCTCCCCCAGCGATCCAGTCCATGCGCCCCACGATTTCCCAGACGAGGAGCAGTATCGCGAGATTGAGAAGAGTCCGGCTGCGAAGAAATCCCGTCCTACCCGTCATGAAGCACCGTCGCGATCTTGTCGCAGAGCGTATGGAACTCCGGCGCGGAGTAGAGTTCATTTCTGCGCGGACGTTCAAACGGGACTAGAATGATGTCGACGACACGCCCCGGGTTGGCATGCATGACCACCACATAGTCGGCGAGGAAGACGGCCTCGTCTATGCCATGGGTGACCAGAAGCGCCGTCGATTTCGATTCCAGCCAGATGCGCTGCAATTCTATGTTCATCTGACGCCGACGGATCTGGTCGAGCGCGCCGAAGGGTTCGTCCATGAACAAGACCTCGGGCGCCGTGATCAGCGAACGGGCGATCGAGACACGCTGGCGCATACCGCCGGACAGCTGGCCGGGCAGCGAATTCTCGTAGCCTTTCAACCCGACCAGTTCGATCAATTTCGCGATCTCATGGCTGTATTTGGCAGGGTCCCGTCCCAGAACCTCGAGGGGGAGCGAGACGTTGCGCGCAACGCTCCGCCAGGGAAGGAGGGCGGCGTCCTGAAACGCCACCCCCGTAACTCCGGCCGCCGTTGCCGCCGCGGGTGGCTGACCCGCGATCCGGACATCGCCGCTGTCATAGTCCTCAAGCCCCAGTGCAATCCGCATCGCCGTCGACTTGCCGCAGCCAGACGGCCCGATAAGCGCAGTGAATGACCCGGGCGCGCAGTCCAGGTCCATATCCCGCAGCGCTTCGACATCCGCGCCCCGCCCACGATAGGTCTTGCAGACGGCGCGCAGATGGATGCCCTGATCGTGGTGCATCAGATCTCCTCAAGCAGCGTGGTGTCGAACATCTCGCGCGTGCCGTTGATGCCGACGGCCCTAAGCGCCTCGAGGCTTTTTGCAATCGCGTCCTCGGACATTGAAAAGATCCCATCGGGCGCGACGATCAGGTCCTTCTGTGCGGTGTTGAAGAAGACCTCGTTGTCGATGGTTCGGCCCGTCCCCTTGAACCAGGTTTCTTCCCATTGCGGCGGGTAGACGGACGGATCGGCAAGGTTTTCGTCCCAGCCCCTGCGGCTGGCCCGCAACCAGGCCACCAGCTCTGCCCGCTTCGAGGCGAGCGTTTCTTCGGTGACGACGACGGTGTCGTTGAACAGCGTGACACCATGATCGTAAAGCAGGAAGGACTGTGCCTCTTCGCCAAGCCGGCTGATGGTGTAGGGAACGTTGGTGGTGAAATCGAGCGAGGCGTCGATTTCGCCGCTGACAAGCGGGGTGGGATCATAAGCATAGGGCACGATGTTGACCGCGCTTCGATCAATGCCGTTCAGGCTGAGCAGTGCCTCGACGGTGACGGTGTTCACCGGCGGCACGGCAACGGTCTTGCCGACCAGGTCCGACGGCGTGTTGATCGGGTTCTTTTTCAGCGAAACGATCCCGATCGGGTTCTTCTGATATTGCGCGCCAATGATCTTGAACTTGGCGCCCTGTTCCGAAATGGCGCGGATCGTCGTATCTGGCGTGGTCAGCGCCAGGTCCGCACGCCGGGCGATGATTGTGCTTTCCGGTATCACGTCCGGCCCGCCCGACAGATAGGTCAGGTCCAGGCCCTCTTCGGCGTAGTACCCCTTGTCCATCGCAAGGAAATATCCGGCGAATTCGGCGTCGTTGATCCAGGCCGCCTGCATCGTGAGCGGCGTGGCGGCAAATGCGCGACGGGGCAGCCCGATGGCGGCGGTCGCGGCCGTCGCCTGAAGGAATGTCCGGCGATTGAGTGTCAGTGTCATTATTACCTCCCTTGACCGGCAGCACGCGGCTGCACTTTCCTAAGTTGACGGCGCCAGCCCCTGCATGGCGCGCAGTTCCTGCAATGGCGGGGTCTGTTCGATCTGTTTGGGATCAAGAAGATCCCAGATGACTCCGCGCGGGCGCTTGGCCCGCCGTTCAACCTTGTGCAGCTTGCTCGGCGTGGCGATGTAATCGACAAGAATATCTGTCGGGCTCGGGTGGAGTTTTTCTTGAACGACTTGACAGTCATGGACGGCTGCGACGACCGGCGTGTCTTCGCCCACCAACCCGAGATCGGTGAACATGCCCCATTCAAGGTCGAAAAACCCATGCCCCTTGCCGAAGCGGACACCATCGACAGAGACGGCTGAGGCGCCTGTGACCAGGAAGTCAATTCTGCCGTGCCGCGCGACCTCCTCCAGCGAAATCGGTACGCCGAAATGCTCCATACCGTCCAGCCAGGCGGCATAGAGCTCATGACCCTTCGGGACGCTTCCCGGCTCGATATAAAGAAAACCGCGATAGATGCCATAGGTCGACATGAAGAAAGGCTTACCCATCTCGATCAGTTGCCGACGCAGGTCCACCAAGCAGTTATCGGGCGTGATGAACAGAAACTCGGCCTCCTTGCAGGCCGGCATGTCGAGGATGCGGCTCGTCGCGATCTCTGATCCTTCGAAGTCCGGTATGACCTCTGCGAAATTCTTGTCGAACCTCGTATCCGGTTTGGCGACGTCCTTCAGCTTGCTCCAGATCTGCTGGCGAATGATGTTTGATTTTGACACGCGGCGCCCCTACTGTTTCAGATAGCTGTTTCATTGTTTCAATCAATGTTCCAGCGTTCCAGAATTGTGAAACACGAGTTTCACTCAGTCAAAGAAAAAAATAAGTATATGAAAAGGCTAATGTATGTCGACAAGACTGTCCCTGAGAATCCAGGAACGGATCAACCGACTGACGAAAAGCGAGCAAAAACTGGCTCGGGTGATTCTCGAGTCACCGACGCTTATTGAAACGCATACTGCAACTGAGCTCGCGAGCATTGCCGATGTATCCAAGGCGACCGCCGCGCGCTTCTTTCGGGCACTCGGTTATGCCGATTTCGACGAGGTGAAACTTCAGGCGCGGGAAGAGCGGAACCGTACCCAGCCCTACAGCTATTCAGAGTCGCCTCAAGGCAGCACGGTACTGGGACGGAAGATCAGTGAACACCTCGAGCTTGAGCTGACGAACATCACACGCACCTTCGAGGAGATGGGGCCGGAATCCCTTCGGCAGGCATCACGCATGATCGCGGACGCGCCGCGGGTCTGGTTTCTTGGGCTTGGCGCCGACGCCTGGCTGGCGCGTTACGCACGCGTCACTTTCTCCCGCCTGCGCCACAACGTGAACGTACTCGGCACGGGGGAAGGTGCCTTGGCCGAAGATCTCGCGATGATGGGGCCGCGCGACGTACTGGTCACTATGGTTCAGGGACCGCAATCCAGGGAACTGAAGGCGATCCTGTCCTTCGCGCGGACGACCCGTGTGAATATCATAGCGATCACAGATCACAGCAATCTGGCGCAGGCCAAGCGCTTCTCCGATCTCGTCCTGCGCTGCCATATCGCGAATTACGGTCTCATCGCCACCTATACCACCATGGTCAGCCTGCTGCGTCTGCTGGCGGTGTCATATGTCGGACATGTCGGCGAAACCGCCGTGCAGCGCACAGGCTTGATCGACGATATCAATGAGGAACTTGACGTATTCGGCTAGTGAAGACGGGTTTATCCAAAACGAGTCGGTTGCCTAGAAATGAGCATCCAAGGCTCGTATTTCTTCAGCATACTACCGACCGGTGAGTCATCATTTAGCTCATGCAAAAGTGATTGAAATGTGCGTATGCGGCCGAGGCAGACCTCCCAGTTCTTCGCTCGCTTCGAAGCGACATTGGCGTAGTCACAGCGCATGGCCGCGATGTTCCTCCCACCAGTCAATTCGGCAATATGGATCGAGGTCTGCTTCGGGAAGGCTGCACTGCAGCGTCAGGGACGTAGATCAGTGACCGCAAAGGGCTGAATGAAGACCAAACCCAGCATTGCATCCCGTGCCATCGTCAGATGTTTTACCGCCGCGATCCACACGAATGGCAGCAATGCGGGTTGCGACGGCAGCATCGCAGGTAGCTGCTTGATGTCGGCTCTGGGCCGCCCGCGTCGGACTGCCCTTTGGCTCAGATTTCGACGGCTTCAGCGATGGCCAGCGCGTCTTCGAGTTCGACGCCGAGATATCGGACGGTGCTGTCCATCTTGGTATGTCCCAGGAGAAGCTGCACGGCACGCAGATTGCCGGTCTTGCGATAGATCTCGGCGACCTTCGTCCGGCGCATCGAATGCGTCCCGTAGGAACTTGGCTCAAGCCCGATCGACGTCACCCAGTCGCGCACAAGGCGGGCATATTGGCGGGTTGAGATATGAAGCCGCTCATGAAAGCGTCCGGGCCAAAGGTATTCTGACCCGATCATCAGCGGGTTTCTGAACCAGTCCTCCAGCGACTTTCGCGTTCCCTCGGAGAGTTCGAAGCGCACCGGCTTCTGTGTCTTGCTCTGAATGATCGAGGCGCGTTCCTTCACCTGTCCGGCGGCATAGACGTCGGCGACCTTGAGTTTCACAAGGTCGCAGCCCCTGAGCTTGCTGTCGATCGCGGTGTTGAAGATCGCGAGGTCGCGGATGTTCCCGGCCAGTTCGAGCCGGACCCGGATGGCCCAGACATGTTTCGGCAGCAGAGGCCGCTTCTGGCCGACGACACGGCCCTTGTTCCAAGCGGGGCGGCAGGCGCGGATGGCGGGAAGATTGGCAATGGTCATGGCATCTCCTCCGATCCGCCACATACCGCCCATCACCAACCAAACGTTGGCAATTTAGAATAGCATGGTCAGATAAAGCTGAGGAAAGAGTCCGTTCGGAGCCAACCTGAGGACCGTGGGATCGCCTCCGAAACATGCCAACCAGGATCTGACCTCGAGGCCAGAGAGGCAGCCCAAAGCAGCGATCCGGGGCTTTTCGTTTCATGATTCCTAGAAAATATGCGACAAAACCCGCCCGCTCCCAGTGGCCAGTTCAACTCTGTCCGGTAATATGTAGGCTCAAATCTCCCGCGCCAGCAAGGCGGACGAGTGACGTATCATTCATTCCGAACGTGCCGCCAACCAGCGCCCCGATCTTCTTGTCGGCATTCAGGATGCACGTGTGCATGACGAAGGTCATTCCACGATGGATCGGCTCAGCGTTCGTCCGGGTGATGCCGAACGGTTCCAGCCATGTCGGCGGATACCCGATCCCTACGCTGTATCCGAACCGCATGGCGAAGACATCGCCCAAGCCTTCGCCGGACAGGATGTCGAGAGCGGGCGCCTCGATTTCGGCAGCCGGAATCCCGGGACGCGCCACCGCGATGCCGGCGGCGAGGCACCTGCGGGCCGTGTTGTAGAAGTGGCGGGCCTCGGACGTAGGGGGCGCGCCGACCGCGACCGTCTGAATGCCGACAGCGTGATAGCGATTGTGGACTGCACCAAACTCTGCGTGCAAAAGATCGCCGGGTTCGAGAACACGTTCGGTCGGCGTGCCGTGAACATGATGGGACCGATCGCCCGAGGCCAGTTCGACCGGAACGGCCCAGTAATCTGAGCCAGCGTCGCGCAATGCGGCTTCGATGCCGGCCGCGACCGCCATTTCCGTAGCCCCAGGAACTGCCGCCCTTCGTAAGGCGGCCAAACCTTTCTCAGCATAGGTCCCCGCAATCCGCATCGCCTCGAATTCATCCTGCGTCTTGAAGGCCCGCAGACGGGCAATTGGAACGGAGATATCGATCGGGGCCATCATCCCCGATGCCTCGATGATTGCAATTGCAAGGGCGTGGTTCAGCGCCGCCGATTGGGCATCCCAGCCATATCTGCCGTTCGTGCCGATATTGGACCCGAGCGCTTCGGCGATGGCTTGTGCCGGGCTTTCGATGCCGAAATCATAAGCCCGGACGTCCATGTCGGCGCCGCCATGGGGCAGCATCGGGGCGTCCGAGCGCCAGATGACCATGACAGGTTTCTCAAGCCTTGGCGCCAGGATAAGCGCTTGCGGCGTGTTTACCCCGGCAAAGGAATCATGCCCGAGAAAGTAGAACTGCGCTTCGGGTGAAAAGAGGATTGCCGCGTCTAGGTCGAGAACCTCGATGAGCGCCTTGGCCTTTTCCAGTCTTTCACAATACATTTCAGATGATCCCGGTTTCACGCGGCCGGAAGAGGTTCCGAGGCCAGCCCCGGCCGGACGCCGAGCCCCATGGATGCGTCGATGACGCTGCCATGAAGCGGGGCCGAGTAGCTGCTCGCAAGAAAGAGGATCAGCGCCGCGATTTCGGCCGGTTCGATCAACCGCCCCTTGGGCATCCGAGCGACGAAGGCACCACGGGCGTCGGGCGCCATCCTGTCGAGTGTGCTAGCCCGCAACATTCCCGTATTCACCGCGCCCGGACAGACGGCAAAGACGTCCACGCCGTCATGGACATGCTCTGCCGCCAGCGCCCGGGTCAGGAAGGCAATCGCCGACTTGCTCATGCCATCGGAGAGACGGAAACCCGGAATCTGTGTGACGCCGCCACCAACCGAACTCAGGTTTATGATCTTGCAGGGCGCATTGCCTCCCCGTGCCTCGCGTTCGGTCAGAAACGCCTGGGTCATGGCCAATGTCCCGTCCGCGTTGATCTGTAGCATCGCGCGATCCTGCTCGCCGGGCGTCGCGCCATAAGCAGCAACCGTGGCTGAGCCGACCGCGGCATTGTTGACGAGGATGTCAATTTGCCCCCAAACCTCAAATGCCCTCCGGAGGCAGGTTTCGACGGAACTTCTTTCCATCAGGTTCAAGGGCAGCGCAACGGCCATGCCGTCGAAGCCATCCGCAAAGGCTTGGGCTGCTGGCGGGTCTTCAAAGCCGTCGGCATAGGTAAAGACGACCTTGACACCATGGTCGACGAAAAGCCGGACGGTTTCCCGCCCCACGCCACCCAGACCGCCGGTGACTAATGCCGTCTGGTCGGCAAGGGTCGGGTCGATGAGGAATCGCGTCATGTTCTACCTGCCTTGTCGCTCGTTGTCTCAGTCTGGCACCCTGCCCAGAAGCGCAGTCCCGTAGCTTTCCGTGTCGATGTTGCGCCCGCTGAGAACGCACAGGACGTTGCCGGTCAGGGTCGGGTCGTTGATCGCCGCTGCGAGTGAGGTGGCCGCCGCGCCTTCGGTGACGAGCTTTGCTACATCGAACAGAATGCGCATCGCGTCCACGGTCTGTTCCAGGGTGACGACGGATGTCCGCCGGACAAGCTGGCGGGTCGCCTGCCATACCCCGTCAATGACGGTTGGCGCCCCAATCGCCTTGACGAAGGTAGATTTCATCGGGACTTCGGTTGGACATCCAGTGCGCAGGGCGGCAGTCACCGGGGTAGCAGTTTCGGCCTCTACGGCGACGACTTCGGCTTTGCTGCCCAGCCGGTGCAGGGCACTCGCCGTTCCCGTCGTCAGGCCCCCGGCGCCATACGGAGTAAGCACAACGTCCACATCGGGCAGCTTGTCGGCGATTTCTAACCCGATGGAGGCGTGCCCGGTTATGACAGCCTGATCGGTCACCGGGTAGATGTATTCCTCCGGCGTATCCGGCTCATCCTGCCCAAGGGCGTAGGACCAGTATTGTGCGTCCTCAACAAAGCGGACGCTTCCACCGTTTCGCTGCACCCCTTCGATCTTCGACTGGGGTGCATGGCGATACATATAGGCCGCCATCGGCACGCCCGCGATCCGCGCCGCCACCGCAACCGCGTACGCCATATTGCCCGAACTGACGGTGCAGACCCCCTTTGCGATGCGTTCTTTCGGGCGGCTCAGCACTGCATTCAGCGCGCCACGGAGCTTGAACGATCCGGCCTGGTTTCCGCCCTCGTCCTTCACAAAGAGGTGCTTGCCCGGCAGATCCAGCGGAAGCTCCACAATCGGGCTTTCGGAAAGATAGGGCGCAATCCGCCGTGCGGCTACCTCGATCTCTTCAAGCGTCGGAATTCGGACAGGTGACTTGGTCGACGGTCGCACCATCATGCCGGCCCCACGAAATACGGCACTCCCATCTGGGACGGCGTCAGGCTGGAATGATCCCGGATCAGTTCGACCGCGAGATCAACGTCACGCGCGAGCGCAGCGTTCATGAGCCCTGTATGCGCGTCGATGGACATGCGCTTTTCCATGTGTTCGATCGCACGAAGCGCGTCGGCATCGCCCTGTCCGGCACGGTTGGCAGAAGGAAGCAGGACGAAGGCCTTCTGATGGCGTCTGAAGTGGTCATAGATGCTGCGGTAGAAGGCCAGCAGGTGTTTGGCACCGGCGGCACTTACCAGTGCCATATGAAAATCGATGTGCCGCTCTTCCCAGCGCTCCAGATCGCTCAGGTTCGGATCGCGCAGATCAAGCGCACAGTTCCTGAGCAGATGGTGGGCAGACAGAATGCCGACTTCCCATTCCTCGCCGCCGCGTTCAATTGCACGTTTTAGCAGTTCGGTTTCAACCGTCGCCCGCGAGAAGACGAGGTCTTCGAAATCTTCCGCGCTCAGGCGTGTCGTATAGTAGCCGCGATTGTGCCGAAGCTGGACGAACCCTTCCGCCTCCAGCCGCGCAAGTGCCTCGCGGATCGGCGTGATGCCCAGATCGTAGCTGGATTTCAGTGCCTCGACACGCAACGGCTCATCACCTGAAATGCGCCCGTTAACGATATCGCGCTTGACGCGAAGATAGGCGACTTCTGATTTGCTGGCTTCTCTGTTGACGGGGGCCTTGGCCATTTGTTTCTTCACGCTTTGATCCTTATCTGGCTTTGGCGACCTTGCGCAGGAACTGCTGTGTCCTGGTCTCTTTCGGGGAATCAATGACTGCGTCGGGCGGGCCCTGCTCCACGATCCTGCCTTTGTCGAAAAAGCAGATCCTGTCGGAGATATCGCGGGCGAAGTCGATCTGATGGGTAACGAGCAGCATCGTGTAGCTGTGTTTCGTCGCCAGCGCACGTATCACCTCGGTCACCTCCCCGATCGTTTCGGGGTCGAGTGCCGATGTTGGTTCATCGAAGACGAGGATTTCCGGCTGCATGGCAAGCGTGCGCGCGATGGCGGCCCGTTGCTGCTGGCCGCCGGACAGCTGGGCCGGATAATGGTCCTGCTTGGACTCCATGCCGACCATTTTCAATAGATCGACGGCCCGGCTGCGGGCCTCGGTAGGTTTCGCCCCAAGTGCATAGACTGGCGGTTCGCTGCAATTCTGCAGAATGGTCATGTGCGGAAACAGGTTGAAGTTCTGGAACACCATTCCAAGCTTGGTCCGCATCCGGCGCAAATGCGCGGGCGAGGCTTCGATCAGCGCACCGCTGCGGAGTTCCTTGTTAAGCGGGATGCCGTCGATCCAGATGACCCCGTCGTCAACCGGCTCCAATGTCATCAGGCACCGCAGGACGGTGGTCTTGCCAGACCCCGAGGGGCCGATGATTGACACCACCTCCCCCGCGCCGATGGACAGGTCGAGCTGGTCCAGGACCGTGAGAGACCCGTAGCGCTTGCTGACCGCTTCAAACCGGATCTTCTCATCTGCCATGGCGCATCTCCGGGATCATGTGGCGTTCCACGATCTTGATAAAAACGGCGGACACAAGGCTGAGGATCAGGAACAGGACGCCAACGACCGTCAAGGGTTCGGTGAAGCGGTACGTCTCGGAGGCAATACGTTTCGCGGTATCCAACATTTCGGGAATCGCGACGAAGGACAGAAGCGGCGTTTCCTTGAAGGCCAGAATCAAGAGGTTGCCGAGCCCCGGGATCACCGGCCCGACCGCCTGCGGCAGGATGATGCGCCTGAAGGCCTGATGGGGCGGGTAGTTCAGGACATAGGCCGCTTCCCACTGGCCCTTCGGAACGGCCTGCAAACCGCCACGGAGAATTTCCGCCGCCGGGGCAGAATTGTAAACGCCCATGGCCAGCACTCCCGTCCAGATGGGTGGAAGGTAGATCCCGGCCATCGGCAGGACGAAGAAGAGAAAGAAGATCACGACGACAAGAGGCATCCCACGCATGAATTCAATGAATTCCGCGGCCAGGAAGGCCAAAAAACTGATCTTTGACCGCTTGGCCAACATGAGGAAAAGGCCAAGGAACAGCGCAAGGAAGAACGACAGGACCGTGACTTCTACAGTGACCCACAATCCCGGAAGGATCCGCGGGATCACCGTTTCGAACGTGAAGTCCCACCGCCAGTCCATCAGGAACGCCCCGTCCGCAGATGACGATTGAAGCCGGTCTCCAGCAAGGCTCCGGCGAACCTGACGACTTGCGACAGGCAGAAATAAATCAGGGCAAGAACCGAGAAGATCTCGATCGTGCGGTAGGTTAACTGGTTCTGACGCACTCCTGCGGCAGTCACGTCGACAAGCGTCACGGCAGAGACGAGGGCCGTGCCCTTGAGAAGCTCAATCGTCATGTTGGTCAACGCCGGAACCGCGATGATGAGAGCCTGCGGAAGGATGATGCGACTGTATTTGCGCCACCCAGGCATATTGAGCGTCACACAGGCCTCATACTGCCCACGTGGAACCGCCTGAACCGCCCCCCGGATGATTTCGGCGCCATAGGCGCCGGCATTGAGGCTGATGCCGAGCAGCGCAGCGACATAGGGCGACAGAGTCAGCCCGAATTCGGGCAGCACGAAGAACAGCCAGAAGAGAATGACCAGCAGGCTGACGCCCCGGAAAATCTCCACATAAGCTCCGGACATCAGGCGGACCGCTGCGTTCCGCGACAGGCGTCCGAGGCCGGCCGCAACCGAGATGGCATAGGCCAGGATCGCGGACGGAATGGCAACCTGGATCGTCACCGTAAGCCCGTTCAGGAGCGCCGGCAGGAAAGACGCGACATTCGAGAAGACCGCAAAATACAGACCGCCGAGGAAGGCGATCGGTATGAGCATGGCAGTCGGGCGCGGGGTCATGATCCAGTGTCCAGATTGGAAGGCTCCGGCGAACCATAGTCGCCGGAGCCAGATTCACCTATTGCCCGCAGAGTTCCGAAACGGATTTGACTGGCGCTTCGTCAGCCGTCATCCCGTGCGCCTCGTTGATCGCAATATAGGCGTCCGTTCCGATGAAGCCACGCATGGCCTCGTTGAACCGGTCGACAAAGGCCTGATCTTCCTTGCGGAAGGCAAACGCTCCGTGGTCCACCGCCGATTTGCCGCCGATCTCATCGAAGGGCTCGACCATATCCATGTCTGCCTCAGGCAGGTTGGCAATGATCTGGCGCGCGCTCGGCGCATCCACGCCGAATGCATCTGCACGCCCCGCGCGAAGCGCCGCAAGCGCAGTCGGCGCATCCGGAAACTCCTGCACGTTTTCGCGGGCAATGCCAAGATCAAGCGCCGCCGCAACCTGAGCCGTGCCGGATACAGCCGCGAGCACGGCACCCTGCGAAAGAATGTCCTCGTACCGGTTCAACCCTTTCGGATTTCCTTTCGGGGTGATCAACGTCGCCTTGATGCCGAAGGTCGGTTCGGAGAACGCTACTTCGGCGCAGCGGCCGGGATTGACGAACATTCCCGCCGCAACGACATCGTAGCGGCCCGCCTTGAGCCCGGGTATGAGATTGCCCCAATCGGTTGCCACTTCCTCGGACACTTCGAGACCCATCTCGGACAGAACCGATTTCAGTATCTCGACATCGGTGCCAATCACGTCGCCGGAGTCGTTCACGTAGGCGAAGGGCGCTTAGTTGAAATAGGCGACGCGCACACCATCCGATGCCGCGGTATCGTTCAGGTCCTGGGCGTTTGCCCCTGTAACGGCGACCGGCGTCAGCAGAACCGCCGCTGCGACCACCCGCAGTCGAGGCATTAGTGAGTTCAAGGCAAGTCCCATTTCCAACTCCCTGTTTTCGCGCGCAAGGCGCCTTTTGAAGACGTAAATTGGTATCAGGTTAGATTCCGCATTATCTATTTGACAAGAGAGATTAAATATAATCAGGAAGAATCAGTTTAATGCATTGAATCCCAACAGGAACGTTGCGCGCACTTGGTCGACAAGTGAATGTCTCACCACCTCCCGAGATGACGCGTTGCGCGGCAACTGACGTCAAAGAGCTTCGAACGAGCGCGTTGGTTCGAGTCGGGTTCTCCGCTGTCAGTGCCGAGATCAGATGGCACTGCCGAGCCACCCCCACGGGTCCGCAGCAAGTATGCTGCGCGGCGCTCGAATGGCCGCTCTAAAGAATGCTGCACCGCACCATCTGTGCGCCGGGAAGGTCCGGAAAGGGCCGGACGCATCAGTGCAAAGGTCTACGCGGAGCCTAGATACGCCGGATCTTAAACCAGATCGGATGGTGGGAGAATTTCGAGCCAACGCAACGATTGGGGGCATTATTGGGGGTCTTTTTGTCTGACCGCATTTTTTACATGCACCAAATCAATACCATAGGGTTGAAATCACAGTCCCTTCAGCGCACCATTCTTCCCGGGTCAATCCAAAAACTCCGACATCGTTGCATCCAAGTGCTGCGTCCGTGGGGCGAACGACGTCACGATTATTGATCTTGGTTAATTCACTGGCGACAAGAGCTGCGTCCGGCTTTCAAGGCCCGAGAGCCGGACGCCATTGAGGAAACGGGAGAACCGCAGCATTCGTGCGGTTGATCTTGGACGACGACCCCGTTCTGCGGATCCTGTGTTCCAGTCCCGGTATCGCCCCCCGTCAAGGGCGGACAAGCTGCACTGTGACATGGCCCAGCGCCGGGCCGATCCATTGCCGCGAGAGTGCGATCGTGCCGTTGCCGGTCACCCAGTAGCTGTTCGTCACCGTCAGCGACTGACCCTTCGCCAGACAGGTTTCGTCGATCTGAACCGTGGCATAGCTCGTCCCGGCAAAGCTGAGCGTCTTTGCCGCACCGGGCTGATAAGTGCAGGTCATCGGCAAGGGCCGTTCGCGCCACTCGCCGTCGAGATAGCGATACGAGCGGTCGCTGGTCCCCGACCGCCGTCCGGTGATCAGCGCGACAGAGTTCCCGGTGTCAGACGACATCAGGTCAAACCCAAGCCCGCGTGAGGCGATCAGCACGCCGCCTCGTAACGACAGGGTCTGCTTGTTCGGTGTGGAATAGGTGCGCACCGGCCCGTTGCGGCCGTATTCGCCAAGGACGGTCATCAGCCCGGTGTTCTCGATCTGGGCGAGGATCAGCGGTCCGTCGAACGAGGCCTTTGCCGCGGCGGCCATCTGTTCGGGATCGGGCGTTTGGGCGGGCGTCTTGCCCGCGCGCATCTTGGCGGCGATGGTCTTTGCCGCGCCCAAAGCGGCGCGGCCGCCTTCGGTCTGTGACCGGTCGCTGCCGCAGGCCGCCAGAAGCACAGAAAGAGAGACGAGCAAGGCCGACCTTGCCGGAAAACGCCCGATCACCGCCAGAACCTCCCCCACTGGATTTGCATGTCGCCCTGGTGGGTGTCGCGGATCGTCTGGTACAACCGGCCTTCAACGTCGAGCCGTGCACCACCATCGCGGTTCAGGGGCTTGATCACGGTCGACACCTTGGTGCGCGTGGACTGGCCTGTGACCCAGGCAACGGGGATCGTCAGCCGGATACCCTTGTCGAACGAGCCCTCACCAAACTCAGCCGAAGAGAGGTCGGTGACGGTCGCATAGGCGCCGACCTTCCAGCCATTGGCAAATTCGCGGTCCAGCGTGAAGGTCGCGCCCCAATCACCGACCAGATAGCGCCCGGCGTCGATCTGGCCGTGGAAGCCATTGCCGAAATCGTAATAAGCCGACACATGGCCAGTCGTCGTCTCATAGTCCCGGAACGAAAACAGCGTGTCGAAGTCACGCTGCTTGACCCGGTTTACCTCGACGCCGAGGGCAAAGGGGCTGTCGACGCGCTTCCACAGAAGCTCGCCCGAAATGCCGCCATACATGCGTTCCAGAAGACCGACGGTGACGCGCCCGTAAAGGTTGGGGGCGGGCCGTGAATACCAGGCGAAGGTCAGGTTGTGGAGCGCGGGGTCGCCCTCTTTCTGGTACTCGACAAGGTCAGACCGGACGTGGTGCACGATCGAATCCGACACCCGGGTCGACTGGTCGAGATTGCCGATCAGTTTCTTGCGAACCTTGCCCGACAGGACCAGGCCGGGTGCGAATTCATAGCGGCCCTTGAGCTGAAGCCCGGCATCGGCGCGTACCGGATCGTCGGGGTCGAAGACCGACATTTCGGCATAGGGCGTCAGCGCCCAGCTGAACCGGGGATAGACGCCCGGCGTCTGGACGAGGCCCTCGTCCGGGCCATTCAGGGGGTCGCTGAACTCTGCCGTGCGCAGCATCTTAAAGGCGGCGTCGCTTTCCAGTGCTTCGATATCACTGCGCTGGAGCGTGACCGACGAGGTTGGGATGCCGTTCGCGACCGAGGTGATGACAAAGGTTTCGACCGAGGACGGCACGGCGCGGGTCAGAATGCGGGCGGTGCGGCCCACTGCCTGCGGCTGGGTCAGGTGGCGTTCGTTGCGCACGCGCACTTCGGCCCTTGTCGTCGAGAGCGACATGCTTTCGAGGATCTGACCGTCATTCTCAAGCGCCTTGGCAATCGCTGCCTGAACGCCCGGCTGCACCTCGGGGTCGTTGACCCAGTCGGACCCCCAGCCCTCCGGATCGGCGGCACGGGTGGGCCGTGGCCGAACCGGGAGCGGTGCGGTTTCCAGACCGCTCGGCGCCACCGGCCGACGCGGGTCGATGGCGAGGTTGAACTGAAGCCCGACCTCGGACCCGTAAAGATAGTAACCCGACAGGCTGGCCGTCCGGTTGATCGCGTAGTTGAAGCCGAGATTGACTGAACTGTCGCGGTTGAATGTTCCGGCGGCGGTTTCCGTATCATAGGCGTCAGACGAGTATTCCGCCTTGAGGCTCAGCTTGTCGGTGGCTTGCCACGCAAGGCCAAAGAAGGGTGCTGCCGGTCCGCGGAACCACTGGTCGGTATTGGCCTTGCCACCCTCACCGAAATCCAGCGGCGGGCGGTCGCCGAACGGGCTGCCGATATCGCCATTGCTGCCGAGCCGGCCCCAGCCAAGGCCCGCCGTCGCCTTGAAGCGCGGGGTGATGGTCTTGGTGGCAACGAGGTATTCGCCGGAATAGATGCCGGTTCCCACGAAGTCGCGCAGACCGACGGCGACTGCGGGGCGCCAGCCCTTTTCGTCGAGAATCCGGTAGTGAAGATCGAAAGAACGGTCGTAAAGGTCCGATCCGCCCGTGAAGACGTCCGGCACCCGGGAATAGCGGAAGGCCCCCGACAGACGGTCGGTGACCTGGAAGGTCGCCGTCATCCTGAGACCGCCCTCAAACCGGAACAACGTCGCGCCAAGCGTGCCTTCCGGCGCGCTTTCGGCGGTCGGCATGTCAATCAGGCCCGGAAGGCCGAACGTGCCCGGTGTCTGCTGCAAGATCGGATCGGCATAGGCCATCACCGCGCCGAATGTCGCGGCCCCCGCCAGTGCCAGTCTTGCGCTATGCTGCCCCCGCAACCTGCTCTCCATTCTTGGTTTGGGGGCACTATACATGCTTGGCGGTGCGCCTCCAGAGGCAAGCTTACCCCAACGTGTCTTTCGGACGGTCTGCCGCCAGTGCTTTTGCAAAAATGCAACGAAAGCCCCGTATGGCGGGCGGGCGGCTTTCGTATGGCATGCGTACAGCCTCCGTCCCGACAGGTGTCGGGACGGAGGTGGTGCTTACATGCAGGCCTGATAGAGCGCGCGGGTATTGTCGCGCGTCATCTCGACCGGGTTGCCGCTGCAGGACGGGTCTTCGAGCGCCATTTCGGTCAGTTCGTCGAGCCGCGATGCCTCGACCCCCATCGCTGTGAGGTTTTCGGGGATGGACAGTTCGGCCCGAAGGTCCATGACCCGTGCCCGGAAGCCGTCAAAGCCGCCCTTGATGCCAAGATAGGCGGCGGCTTGTTCGATGCGGCCTTCGATGGCGTGGCGGTTGAAGTCCAGAACCATCGGCATCACCACAGCGTTTGTGGTGCCGTGATGGGTGCCGTAGACTGCGCCGACCGGGTGGGAGAGCGAGTGGATCGCCCCCAGCCCCTTCTGGAAGGCCACCGCACCCATGGCGGCGGCGCTCATCATATGGGCGCGTGCCTCCAAATCGGTCGGGTTGGCATAGACCTTCGGCAGGTTCTCGAACACGAGCCGCATGCCTTCCAGCGCGATGCCCTGCGACATCGGGTGGTAGAAGGGTGAAGAATAGGCCTCAAGGCAGTGGGCGAGCGCGTCCATGCCGGTACCTGCGGTGATGAAGCGCGGCATCCCCACGGTTAGTTCGGGGTCGCAGATCGTGACGGCGGGCAGGAGTTTCGGGTGGAAGATGATCTTCTTCTTATGGGTCGCGGAATTGGTCAGAACGCCCGCGCGGCCGACTTCCGATCCGGTGCCCGCCGTGGTCGGCACGGCGATGATCGGGGCGATGGTCGCGGGGTTGGCGCGGGTCCACCAGTCGCCGATATCCTCAAGCTCCCACACGGACACTTTCTGGTCGACCATCAGCGCGACCATCTTGCCAAGATCGAGCGCCGAGCCACCGCCGAAACAGACGACGCCGTCATGGCCCCCGGCGCGGTAGACCTTCAGCCCGGCCTCCATGTTCATCTCATTGGGGTTCGGATCAACCTCGGAAAAGACCGCGCGGCCGAGGCCGGCAGCGTCGAGGATATCGAGCGCCTGCGCCGTGATCGGCAGAGCGGCAAGCGCCTTGTCGGTGACGAGCAGGGGCTTCTTCATGCCCACGGCCTTGCAGTGATCGGCAAGTTCCCTGATGCGGCCGGGGCCGAATTTGACGGCGGTCGGATAGGACCAGTTGGCGGTGGGCGCGGTCATGTTTTCACCTTGCGGAAGTGATAGGAACGGGGACGGGTGACGGATTGGTAGCCGAGCTTGGAAAGACCGATGCCACGGCCGGTATCCTTACAGCCGGTCCAGCAGATCGCCGGATCAAGGTAGTCGGCGCGGTTCATGAAGACGGTGCCCGTGTCGATCTTGCGCGCAATGTTCCAGGCGCGGTCCTGATCCTGAGTCCAGAGGCTGGCGGTCAGGCCATAGGGGCTGTCGTTCATGAGGGCGAGCGCTTCCTCGTCGGACTTCACCGGCATGATGCCGACGACGGGACCGAAGCTCTCCTCGGTCATCACCCGCATGGAGTGATCGACGTTGACCAGAACCTGCGGCATCAGATACGCCCCGCCATCATCTGCCGGGAAGTTCTGCCGTTCGATCAGGGTCTTGGCGCCTGCGGCCACGGCCTCTTCGGTCTGGGCGCGGACAGTGGCGGCGAAACGCTTGTTGGCCATCGGCCCGAGCGTGGTTTCGGCATCGAACGGGTTGCCGAGTTTCAGCGTATTGACCCAGTTCACCGCCTTTTCGACGAAGTCGTCAAAAAGCCTGTGGTTTACGTAGATGCGTTCGATCCCGCAGCAGCACTGGCCTGCATTGTACATCGCGCCATCCATCAGCGTATCGACGGCCCAGTCGAGATCGGCATCCTCCATCACGTAGCCGGGGTCCTTGCCGCCGAGTTCGAGCCCGAGCGCGGTGAAGGTGCCCGCTGCGGCCCGTTCGATGGCCTGCCCGCCGCCGACGGAGCCGGTGAAGTTCACGAAGCCGAAGGAGCGGTCGGCGATGAGTTTCTCGGTCCCTGAATGGTCGAGGACGATGTTCTGGAACACATCCTCGGGCACGCCCGCCTTGTGCAGCGCCTCGGCGATGCGGTCGCCGACGACGAGGGTCTGGCTGGCATGTTTCAGGATGACCGAATTCCCGGCGATGAGCGCCGGGACGATGGTGTTCATCGCGGTCATGTAGGGGTAGTTCCAGGGTGCCACGACGAAGACAACGCCATGGGGCGCGAATTCGATGCGGCGGGCGAAGGTGCCACTGTCCTCAACCACCATTGGCGCAAGCGCCTCAGCCGCGATCCCGGCCATGAAGTTCGAGCGTTCATTGAGACCGCCGAACTCACCGCCGAAGCGCGTCGGGCGGCCCATCTGCCAGGCCAGTTCCTCGACAATCCGGTCCTTGTCGGCGTTCAGGTTGGCGACCCCCGCCTGCACCATCTTTATGCGGTCCTCAAGGGGGCGGGCGGCCCATGCGCCCTGCGCCGCCTTGGCCCGCGCCACTGAGGCTGCCGCCGCCTCCGGCGACAGGGGCGCGCGTTCGGCATAGACCCGCCCGTCCACGGGCGAGATACATTGGATCATCTTGGTCATTTGGTCCTCACTCGGCGCCCGGTGGCGCCCGTTATCCTCAGAGCCGTTCAAAGCCCCGTTTCAATTCCCAGTCGGTCACGACGCGGTTCTGTTCGTGAATCTCCCACTCCGCCGCATGGACGTAGTGATCCACCACGTCGTCGCCGAACGCAGCGCGCAGCATCTCGGACTTGTTCATCAGGCTCGCCGCCTCGCCCAGAGTGTGCGGAATCTCGCGCACGCGCTTGGCGTGGTAGATGTCGCCGGTGATCGCGGGTTCCAGTTCCAGTTTCTGTTCGATCCCGGCCAGACCCGCCGCCAGCAGACCGGCGCAGGCGAGGTAGGGGTTGAGGTCGGCCCCGCCGATCCGGCATTCGACACGGATCGCCTTGGTGTTCTCGCCACAGACGCGGAAGCCCGCCGTGCGGTTGTCGAAGCTCCAGACCGCCTTGGTGGGGGCAAACATGCCGACGACGAAGCGCTTGTAGCTGTTGATATAGGGCGCGAGGCAGAGGGTGAATTCGCGGGCATAGGTCAGTTGCCCGGCCACGTAATGGCGCAT
Source organism: Albidovulum aestuarii (assembly GCF_029961185.1). GTDB lineage: Bacteria > Pseudomonadota > Alphaproteobacteria > Rhodobacterales > Rhodobacteraceae > Albidovulum > Albidovulum aestuarii. The sequence goes on from NZ_JASBQQ010000008.1 coordinate 48,160, forward strand.
CAGGTCCGACATGCCATGCGGGTCCTTCTCATCCCGGAAAGCGGGCTTGCCGTTCTTCCACAGGGACTGGTGCACATGGCTCGACGAGCCCGCCTTTTCATGGCTGTATTTGGCCATGAAAGTCACCGCGCGGCCCTTCTGGAAGGCGATTTCCTTTACGCCATTCTTGATGATGGCGTGCATGTCGGCGGTGTCCATCGCGTCGGAATACTTCGCGTTGATCTCTTCCTGCCCGACTTCCGCCTCTCCCTTGGAGTTTTCGATCGGAATGCCTGCACCCCAAAGCCCGTTGCGGATCGCCCGCATCACGCTTTCTTCCTTGGTCGTGCCAAAGATCGAATAGTCGATATTGTGGCGGCCAAGGGCCTGAAGGTTCTGGTAGCCCCGGTCATTCAGGTCGTCGAAGCTGTCCTGAAAAAGGAAGAACTCCAGCTCCGTCGCCATCATCGCGTCAAAGCCCATCTTCTTGGCGCGGGCGATCTGCCGTTTCAGGATCGCGCGGGGGGAAACGGCGACTTCCTCATGCGTGTGATGGTCCAAGAGGTCACAAAGCACCATCGCGGTGCCTTCGAGCCACGGGACATGACGAAGGGTCGAGAGGTCGGGCTTCAGCACGTAGTCGCCGTAACCCTTCGACCAGCTTGCCGACTTGTAGCCGGGCACCGTGTACATCTCGACATCAACGGCCAAGAGGTAGTTGCAGCAATGCGTCTCTTCCCATGCGCCGTCGACGAAATGCTTCGCGACAAAGCGCTTGCCCATCAGCCGCCCCTGCATGTCGGGGAAACAGGCGAGGACGGTGTCGATCTCACCGGCGGCGACGGCTTTCTTCAGCGCGTCGAATGTCAGATTGGCGGGCATTGAGCCACTCCCTTGTATCAGTCTCTGTCGCGCGGATTTCTTATCCGCCTGGCCCCTGCAGATATCATTTGATCAAATTATTGAACAGCGGGATTCGTACAGTTTCATAAGGTGCCGGGCGGCGGGCTGGCCGCCGCCCGATTGTTGTGATCAGCCGTAACGATAGGGCCGTCCGGCCTTGTCCATCGCCTCATTATAGGCCTTGAAGATGCCGACGATCTTGGCCTTGGTCTCGCTTTCCGCTGCGATCTCTTCCCAGAAATCGCGGGCGGCGGCTTCGACCTGTGCCCATTCCTCGTCGGGAATGGAGGTCAGCTGCATCTTGGTGCCTTCGACGCGCAGCCGCGCCTCGCCCGCCCAGTACCAGTGCTGGCGGTAGTAATGGCTCGAGTCGAAGCAGACGCGCACCAGTTCCTGAAGGTTCGCGGGCAGTTCGTTCCAGCGGTCCATGTTCGAGAAGAAATGGCCGACCCATGCGCCCGAGATGTTGTTGGTCAGGAAGTAGTTGGTCACATCAGCCCAGCCAACCGTGTAATCCTCGGTGATGCCCGACCATGCGACGCCGTCCAGTTCGCCCGTCTGCACGGCAACCTCGATGTCTTCCCACGGCAGCGTGACGGGCACGACGCCGAACTTGGACAGGAACCGGCCAGCGGTCGGGAAGGTGAAGACGCGCTTGCCCTGAAGATCGGCAAGGCTGTTGATCGGGTCCTTGGTTGCAAAGTTGCAGGGGTCCCACGATCCGGCCGAGATATGCTTGACGCCGACTTTTTCGTATTCCGAGGCCCAGATTTCGTTGAGCCCCCAGTTGTGGAAGAGCGCGGGCACGTCGAGCGAATAGCGCGAGCCGAAGGGGAAGTAGCCGCCGAAGACGGTCACCTCGGTCGGTGAGGCCATCGAGTCGTCATCCGACTGCACCGCGTCGATCGTGCCGCGCTGCATCGCCTGAAAGAGCTCGCCTGTCGGTACGAGCTGGTCAGCGAAGTAAAGCTCGATCTCCATCTGGCCTTCAGCGATCTTGTTGAAGCTGTCGATGGCGGGCTTGATCACGTGTTCACCCAGCGCAGCGCCAGCATAGGTCTGAAGCCGCCATTTGATGACGGACTGGCCGTGTACAGCGGGCGCGGCGAGGCCAGCGGCCCCCACTGCGGCGCCAGTGGTCAGGAACTTGCGTCTCGTGGTCATCGGTCTTTCCTCCTTGTTGCAGTTCGGGTTCATCGGCGGTTGACCCGCCTTATTGTTTGTAAAGTGTTTCGGGCAGCCAGAGCGCGATCTCAGGGAACATGATTACAAGCGCCAAGGCGAGGATCATCACGGCCACGAAGGGAATGATGGAGCGGTAGATGTCGGCCAGTGAAATTTCAGGCGGGGCCATGGCCCGCATCAGGAAGAGGTTATAGCCGAAGGGCGGCGTCATGTAGGCGACCTGCGTCGTGATGGTGTAGAGAACACCATACCAGATCAGGTCGAAGCCCAGCGCGTCGACGAGCGGCACATAGAGCGGTGCCACGATCACCAGCATCGCGGTGTCGTCAAGGAACGTGCCCATCAGAAGGAACGTCAGCTGCATGATGATCAGCACGGTCCAGCGGTTCAGGTGCAGGTCCTCAAGGAACAGCCCCTTCAGCGCATCGACCGCGCGGAGCCCGTCGAAGATCGCGCCGAAGGCGAGGGCGGCAAGGATGATCCAGAGGAACATGCAGGAGATGGCCAGTGTGTGACGGGCCGAAGTTTCGAACACCGTCCAGGTCATGCGGCCCTTGACGACGGCGGCAAGAACCGCGGCCAGCGCACCGATGACCGAGCTTTCGACGAGGCGGACATAGCCGGTAACGAAGGGCACCATCATCGCAAGGAAGATGCCAAAGGGCAGTAGCCCGGCGCGCAAGAGGCGGATTTTTTCGGCGCGGCTGACCTGCGCGCGCTCCTCGGCCGACAGGACCGGGCCAAGCGAGGGCGTGATCTTGCAGCGGATCCAGATGTAGATGATGAACATCGCCGCCATCATCAGGCCGGGCAGCACACCGGCGAGCCAGAGCTTGCCCACCGGCTGGCGCGCGATCATCGCGTAAAGCACCAGAACGACCGAGGGCGGGATCAGGATGCCGAGCGACGATCCGGCCTGAATGACGCCCGTCACCATCAGCTTGTCGTAGTTGCGGCGCAGAAGCTCGGGCAGCGCGATCGTGGCCCCGATGGCCATGCCCGCGACCGAAAGCCCGTTCATCGCCGAGATCAGCACCATGAGGAAGATCGTACCGATGGCGAGGCCCCCGGGCACCGGGCCGAACCACACATGGAACATCCGGTACAAGTCGTCGGCCAGCCTGCTTTCGCTGAGGACGTAGCCCATGAAGATGAACATCGGCAGCGTCATCAGGGGGAACCAGCTCATCAGCTTGATGGACTGGGCGAAGGCGATGTCATAACCGCCGCGATCGCCCCAGAGCCAAAGTGCGGCGACCACGGCGACAAAGCCGATCATGCCGAACATCCGCTGGCCCGAGAAAAGGAGGACCAGCATCGCGCCGAACATCGACATGGCGATGAGGTTGGGGGTCATGACAGGTCCTCACCGCGGAGTTTCGCAAGGTCTTTGAAGAAGATCGAGGTGCATTGCAGGATCATCATCACGATGCCCACGCACATCACGACCTTGACCGGCCACATATAGGGCTGCCAGAGCCCGCGGCGCTTTTCGCCGTATTCGATCGCATAGGCGGTGCTTTCGACCGCACCGTAGAGAAGGACGCCGAGATAGAAGATCAGCGCGATAATGGTGATGACATCCACGAGCGCCTTGGTGCGGTCGCTCCAGCGGCTGTAGAAGAGGTCCATCCTGACCGCACTGTCGAGTTGCAGCGAATAGGCACCGCCCAGCATGAAATAGCCCAGAAGCAGGAACTGGCCGGTCTCATCCGTCCAGATCGCCGGGGTCAGCGCCGAGCGTGCGAAGGACGACCAGAGCATGACCCCCATCAGCACGAAGAGAAGGTACATGGCAAAGCGCCCGATGCGGTAATTCACGGCATCGATATACTGCACGAAGGTTCGGGTCCAGTTCGGCATTTCAGGCGGTTGCCTTTCTTTCGGTTGTTCCGATCCGGGTCAGGGCGGCGGTCAAGACGGGGGCAAGCCCGTCGGCCATGGACGCGATGGCAAGATCGTCGGCCAGAAGGTCGTTACGGATCTCAAGCATGACGTGGTGCAGCCCGTAGGGCGTGGCCTGAAGGCGGAGCGTATGGGTGACACCATCGGCGGCCGAGTAGGGCTCGTTCAGGCGGCAGGTTAGGCCGGTGAGGGATTGCGCCTCGGCCAGAACCGCTTCTGCGAAAGTCGGGTCGGCATCGTGGATGATGCCGAGTTCCACCTCGCGGTGTTGGCCGTAATAGACCGGCGTGAAACTGTGCACGGTCACGATGACCGGCGGACTGCCCTTCGCCAGAAGCCGGGCGATTTCGGCGTGAAGGGCGGCGTGGAAGGGCAGATAGATCAGTTCGGTGCGCTGCTGGCGATCCTCTGGTGCCAGGCCCACATTGCCGGGCACTTCGAAGACTTCGCTTTTCGCGGCCATCGCGCCGGGGGCATGGGGCGGGCGGTTCAGATCGTAGACGAGGCGCGAGATGCCCGCGGAAACCAGCGGCGCGTCGAGCGCCTGCGCCAGCCCGCGCGCCAGGCCCAGCGCGCCCGGGTCCCAGGCGATATGCGCCTTGCGGGTTTCCGCATCGAGCCCGAGGGTGCCGAAGGCAGGCGGGAAATGGTTCGAGGCATGTTCGCAGACGATCAGAAACGGCCCGCCTCCCTCGCGGTTCTCGGTCGTCACGACCGGAAGGGTCTTGTCACTGGCCCCCGCCATTCGCCCGAAATCCTCCCCGATTCACTGTCACAAGGCTCCTCCGTCAGCCGCGTTTCTGTCAAGATGTTTTCTTGTTTGGAAATTCTGTTACAATCGTTACGCAAGCAGTACCGGATGGTCGCCGGGCTGAGGGGGAGGACGCGATGCCCGGTGCCACACGAACCATCGAACAGCAGATCAAGGCGCATTTTGATGCGCTGACTCGGGCCGAACGGCAGCTTGCCTCGCACATCACCCGGCACTATCCGGTGGCGGTTCTCGGCTCCATAACAGCACTGGCAAAGGCTGCGGACGTGTCAACGCCAACAGTCGTGCGGCTGGTGCAGAAGCTTGGCTACAAGGGCTATCCGGATTTTCAGATCGTGGTCAGGTCCGAGGTTGAGGAGCGCCTGATTTCCCCCATCACGAAGCATGACCGCTGGGCGGGGGGGGTGCCGGATACGCATATTCTCAACCGGTTTGCGGATGCGGTGGTGGGGAATCTGCAGGCCACTTTGGGCCAGATCGACCATGCCGAATTCGACGCCGTGGCGCGGCTGATGGCCGACAAGGAACGCAAGATCTTTGCCATGGGCGGTCGGATCACCCATGCGATGGCGGATTATTTCGTCACCCATATGAAGGTCATTCGCCCGAATGTGACGCTGATTTCCGACATGTCCAACGCCTGGCCCCCTGCGCTGATCGACATGGGCAAGGGCGATGTGGTGCTGGCTTTTGACATAAGACGCTATGAAAACAACGTGTTATCTCTGGTCGAGATGGCCGCCGATCAGGGGGCGGAGGTGGTGCTGATCACCGACCAATGGGTCTCGCCCGCCGCTGAACGGGCGCGGTACCGGCTGTCGGCGCATATCGAGGTGCCGTCGGCCTGGGACTCGACGGTGGCCATTCAGGTGCTGGTCGAAACGCTGATGGCGGCGGTGCAGAGCCTGACATGGGAAGACACGCAGGCGCGGATGAAACGGCTGGAGGAGCTGTATTCCCGGGCCCGGTTCTTTCGCCGGTCGAAATAGGCCCACATCCGTCCGCTTCGCGTCGGGTATCCGTCTGGCATCCGTCCCGACAGGGCGCGCGGTGGGGGAACCGGGGATTCACCTCCCTCTGCGATGAATGGGGCCCCGCGTTCGGAGGCCGTTATGACCCGACAGACCAAAGCCGAGAAGGAGAGGATCGCCGCCTATCACGAACTGGCCGAGACCATGCGGGGGCTGGAGGCTGACCTGCGCTGGGGGCTGAACGACTCGTTGCGCCTGCCCCATGCGTGGCGGGCGATTGCCGAGGGGCCGGCGGTGCCGGGGAAGGTCAAGGTGACGCTGCGGCTGGATGAGGATGTCGTCGCCTTCTTCCGGGCGATGGGGGCGGGGCACCTGACGCGGATGAACGCGGTCTTGCGGACCTTCATGCTCGCCCGGCTGGCGGGTCTGGTGACGGGGCCGGAGGATGTACGCTACGCGCCCACCCATGCGGAGGAGATGAAGGCGCTGACCCGCGAAATCCTCGACCACGCCATCGCCGAGACCGACGCCCGCGAGGCGCGGGAGAAGGCGGCGGAGGAGAAGAAGGAACTGGAGGGGATGCGGAAGTTCCGGGATTACCGGTTGGGGAAGTGAGGGGGGGGGAGTCGTAGGGCGGGGTTCTACCCCGCCGCTGGGCGGATGGTGGGGTGGAACCCCACCCTACGCTCGCTATTTCCAGATAGCTTCTTGTTCCCAGTTCATCGGAAAGCCAGCCGCATTCAAATCAATGATTGGATTTGTAGGAGCGCGTGTTACAAGGTCAACGACCCGTTTGTGCCACTCAGTCGCAGGATGGATATTCCGCATCATGATGCACATAATGAGAAGGGCACAGTAGAGACGCGTCTGGCTGTGAGTATTGCCCTGAATATGGTCCAGCTCTGGCAGATCTCCCATGGGCGGAAACTTGGGCTGAACTTTTAGACCGCGGTTCCAAAGCCTCGAATGGTGTGCGCATATATTTCGCACGTCATTCAAAGCGTGAACCCAAGTGACCAATTCTTTTCCGGTAAGTTTTCCATAGTGAGATGCGACAGCATTCGTGTCCGAATGGCGCATACCGTCAACGAAATGGGAAAGCATTCCCCAATCCCACACTTCAGTAGCAACCCATATAGGGGGTTGGAGGCCGTTGTATTTCTTACGAAAATGGTCTGCAAAGTCCTCTTTCGACTTGTTGAATTTGTCATCTTGACTGTGAAGCCAGTCCTGATGCCGAGTAAACCTGTTATTTCTACGGCTTCGTTTTGTAGTGAAGTCTCCGTGTAGCTGCGCGGCGCTTCGATGAGCGTGCATGTCACGTGCCCCAAGGAGGTTGGCGACTTGAGCCCGGAGGCAAATCTCAATCCGCTCCAACGCGTCGCTGACAAGAAGACGTAGCTCTTTGTCATATACGTAGAAGTCGATCACCTCCTCGAATTTCGTTCCTGGCACGAACTCGTCGAATGTGTGAAACAGTGGTCTGCCGCGTCCGACGTTTGGCAGAATAAGAAACCGACGGAAGGGATACCAATAGGCGCTTAGGCGATAGTATCCGACCCTTGCCAGACACTGCTTAGCTTTTGAAACATCGCCAATTGCCATCCCGCGAGCCCGCAGGATTGCTATCTGCTCGTCCAAAGTCTTGAAGGGTTTTAAGCCGGGAGCCACAAGTCAACATTACAAAATAAAACCGACCCTTACTACCCTTTCAGGTTGCAGAGGGGCCGGCCATGTCGAGACCATACATATCGTTGATTCGTAAAGAATCAATAGCGTTCGCAACGTTAGTTGTTTCGAACGTCAGGAGACTGTAGCAACAACGCTTAAGCGTTGTTGCTACAGTCTCCTGAGCAATTTGTCAAGTTCATATTGTATTGAAAATGCTGCATATCTTTCGTATCACTACGCATACCTTTGTTTCATAACAGAAAGTGCAACATTGTCTGACGACGAACGCAGCTACTACGAGACGCGACTGATCCGCGAGATCGAAGAGATCGACGCAAGGATCATGGAGCTACGCCGAGAACAAGACGCCCTCAAACGGCAGCTCATGAAGGCTAGGTGGGAGAACAACGCACTAAGGGACGTCACTCGCAAGAACAGCGCCAACCGTGTGATGGTTGAGCAGCGCATCTTGGATGAATTAGGTGAGGCCAGCAAATCGCTTTCCACATCAGCCTTGTACAAGGTCGCCGTTCTAGCAAACTTCGAACTAAAAGCGAACACCTTTCGTACGCACCTCCATCGGCTGAAGGAACGTGGGATGATTGAGTCTCCGAGGCGGGGATACTGGAAGCTGTCAGATAGAAAACCCTCTTAGAGATACCGAACTTCTGTCGCCCCTACTGCTCCGGCACCAGTAAGCCATCGGATGAGCATTCATTGCGCATAGATGTGGCGGGGCGGTGTGAAAGGTGCGCAATCAATGCGCACCCTACGGTGCGGGGTAGAACCCCGCCCTACTGTTCGGGGACGAGGATTTCCCGCTTGCCGACATGGTTGGCCGCCGACACGAGGCCTTCTTCCTCCATCTGCTCCACCAGACGCGCGGCCTTGTTGTAGCCGATGCCGAGCTTGCGCTGAATGTAGCTCGTGCTGACCTTGCGGTCGCGGAGGACGACCTGCACGGCCTGATCGTAGAGCGCGTCCTCGCTGCCGTCGCCTCCGAGGCCGAGGACGAGGTCGATGTCGGCCTCTTTCTCATCATCCGGGCCCTCGACCACGCCGGACATGTATTCGGGGGGGCCGAAGGACTTGAGGTGGGTCACGATCTCCTCCACCTCCTCATCCGAGACGAAGGGCCCGTGGATGCGGGTGATCTTCGATCCCCCGGCCATGTAGAGCATGTCGCCCATGCCGAGGAGCTGTTCGGCGCCCATTTCGCCGAGGATGGTGCGGCTGTCGATCTTCGACGTGACCTGGAAGCTGATCCGGGTCGGGAAGTTGGCCTTGATCGTGCCGGTGATGACATCGACGGAAGGACGCTGCGTCGCCATGATCAGGTGGATGCCGGAGGCGCGGGCCATCTGGGCGAGGCGCTGGATGCAGGCCTCGATCTCTTTCCCGGCCACCATCATCAGGTCGGCCATCTCATCGACGATGACGACGATGTAGGGCAGGGCCTCGGGCTTGAATTCGTCGGTCTCGAAGATCGGGTCGCCGGTTTCCTCGTCAAAGCCGGTCTGGACGGTGCGCTTGAACATCTCGCCCTTGGCGAGCGCCTCACGCACGCGGCCGTTATAGCCCTCGATATTGCGGACGCCCATCTTGGACATCTTGCGGTAGCGCTCCTCCATCTCGCCCACGGTCCATTTGAGGGCCACGACGGCCTTCTTGGGGTCGGTGACGACGGGGGAGAGGAGATGCGGGATGCCGTCATAGACGGAAAGTTCGAGCATCTTGGGGTCGATCATGATCAGCCGGCATTCCTCGGGCGTGAGCTTGTAGAGGAGCGAGAGGATCATGGTGTTGATGGCGACGGACTTGCCCGAGCCGGTGGTGCCGGCGATCAGCAGGTGGGGCATTTTCGCCAGGTTGGCGATGATCGGCTCGCCGGCGATGTCCTTGCCGAGGGCGAGGGGGAGGCGGAGGCCGCTGTCGCCGAAGTCGCGGGCGGAGAGGATCTCGCGCAGGACGACCTTTTCGCGGAAGGCGTTGGGGAGTTCGATGCCGATGACGGTGCGGCCGGGGACGGTGGAGACGCGGGCGGAAAGGGCGGACATGGACCGCGCGATGTCGTCGGAGAGCCCGATGACGCGGCTGGCCTTGAGGCCCGGCGCGGGTTCCAGTTCGTACATGGTGACGACGGGACCGGGGCGGACGGAGACGATTTCGCCCTTCACGCCGTAATCGTCGAGCACGCTTTCGAGCATGCGGGCGTTTTCCTGCAAGGCCTCGTCGGAGAGCGGGCGGCGCTGGACCGAGGAGGGGTTCGCGAGAAGCGAGAGCGGCGGCATTTCGTATTCGGGGCCTGCGGAATCCTCGAAGTTCAGGCGCGGCTGGGCTTCGGCCAGTGCCTGGCGCGAGGGGGCGGGGGCCTTGCGGGTCGTGTGCTGGACGATGCTGCGCTGGCCCGCGGAGGGCGGGGCGCTGTAGGCGTCGTCGTCGAAGGCGTAGTCGTCATTGCCGTCGGGATCGAAGAGCGGCTCGGCGGTCAGAGGGCCCGGCATATCGGCCTCGACCATCGGTGCGCTGGCGCGCTGGCCCGGCATGAAGCGGGGTGCGGCGCTGAGCGGCGGTTCCCCGGCCGTGCGGGCGGTTGTCAGGGGCGGCTCCACCCGCTGGCGCGGCTCGCCATCGGCGACATGGACGGTGCGGGTCTTGACCGCGTCGGCGATGCGGGCGCGGATGCGATCCTCGGGCGGGGCCTCTGCCGTCTGCGCCCAGCGCGAGAGGCGGGGTTCGATGAGTTCGGGTTCGGGATCGGCATGGGCCTCATCCGACCGGCCCAGCGCGAGACCTGCCACGCGGGCCAGAAGGCCGCGTTTCACGGGGGCCTCGGCAACGGGTTCGGCATAACGCGCGTCGGCGCGCAGGACGGCGGCGCGGACGGCCGGGGAAACTGCGGAGGCGTCGTTGCGGTCTTCACGCCAGTCTTCGTCATCCTCCAAGACGGCATCGCGGCGGTTTCGGCTGCGTTCCTGAAGGGCCTGCGCCCCCTTGACCGAAGCGACGGCCCCCTGCCCCAGCATGCGCATGACCCAGTCATATCCGACGATGGTGCCCACCAGCAGGAAGCGCCCGATGGCGTTCACCTCGCGCCGCTCAAACCCCATGACGAAAAGCGTCATGGCCAGTGTGCCGATGGCAAAGAGCAGCGACATGACCTTGAGGCCGAACGTGGCGCTGACCGGCACGATGCCAAGGACCGCACCAAGGACCGTATCGCCGAAAAGCCCGCCAAGGCCGAAACTGTGCTGCCAGTCGGGCCCGCCCGCATGGGTCGAGGCATAGACCGACATCAGCGCAACAGCGATCGGTGCGAAGATGACGCGCGAAAGTGCCCGGTCTTCGCCGCGATGGGTGACGAAACGCACGCCCCAGGCGGCAAGGATCGCGGCGATCCCCCAGGCCCCGTGTCCGGCAATGACGACGAGCGGCAGGGCGATGGCGGCACCGAACCGGCCGAGCAGATTCTGTGCAGGTTCATCGGTCGAGGCGAACCAGCTTGGATCATCGGGCGAGTAGCTTGCCAGCATCAGCACAACCAGAAGGGCGGCCACGCAGAACACGATACCCAGAAGTTCCTTGCCCCGCCGTTCCAGCGCAGCCTGAATGTTCTGGTCCAGAAGCGGATCGCGCTGTCGTGCCTGGTAAGATGCCATACCCTTATCCCTCAACCGTAGAGGCAGTCGCGGAGCATCGTCAGCCCGCGCCGCATTTCTTCTTTTGGAGCTACCATCGCCACGCGAATGTAGCCCTTACCCGGATTATGCCCGCCAACCTCGCGGGCCAGATACGCGCCGGGGAGCACCCTGACCCCCGTCTCGCACCATGATTTCAGCGCCGCTTCCTCTCCGTCATCGACGGGCAGCCAGAGGAAGAAGCCGCCTTCGGGGCCCTGATAGCCCTGCACATTCGCGAACACCTTGTCCGCGATGGTGAATTTTTCCTGATAGAGCGCGCGGCTGGCGTCCACATGCGCCTCGTCGCCCCATGCCTTTTCCGAGACATGCTGGACGGGTAGCGGCAGGGGCGATCCGCCATAGGCGCGCAACTGGCGGAAGCGTCTGATCGCTTCGGCCCCGCCGGCGACGAAACCCGAACGGAGACCCGCAAGGTTCGAGCGTTTCGAAAGCGAATTCATGACCACGACCCGTTCGGGATCGGCGCCAATCTCATCCGCGACCTGAAGGGCGCCAACAGGTGGCTGGTCGCGCCAGATCTCGGAATAACATTCATCGGACAGAAGGATGAAATCGTGTTTCTCGGCCAGGTGCAGCACCTCGGCGATGTAGTCGCGATGCGCGACAGCACCCTGCGGGTTCGCGGGCGAGCAGAGATAGGCGAGCGCGGTGCGGTCGAGGATGTCCTTGGGCAGGCTTGTGTAATCCGGCAGGAAGCCGGTGGCGGGGCCTGCGGGTACATAGACGGGTTCGGCACCCACGCTGAGCGCAGCGGCGGAATAGGGTTGATAGAACGGGTTCGGCATGAGGACGACCGGCTGCTGACCGTTCTTCACCTCGGGGCAAAGCGCCATGCAGGCATCGAACAGCCCTTCGCGCGTACCGTTCAGCGGCATGATCCGGTCCGGTGGCAGGTCGACGCCGTAGCGCAGGCGGAGCCAGCCCGCGATGGCGGCCAGAAGCCCCGGCGTGCCATCGTTCGGGGGGTATTTGCCGAATTCGTTCAGATGGGCTTGCAGGATCGGTCCGACGAAATCGGGAACGGCATGGCGCGGCTCGCCGATGGTCATGACAATGGGCTCGCCCCCCGGTTCGTGGTGGTCGAGCAACGTCCGCAATCGCGGAAACGCGTAATCTGGCAGGTTCGAAAACCGCTCGGGAAACGCCATTTCTGCCTCAATTCGCGGGGTCGTAACGCCCCGTTTTGATGGCAGATTAGCGGGCTGGACAGGGCTGGTCCAGAAAAACCAACGCCTTGACAGGGGCGGCGGGTGCGGATTGTGGCTTTTGCGTCGTTTGCGGTGGGAGGAGCGGCAGGGTGGCCAGGTTCGGGTGGCGGCCTGTGATGGTGCGCACTTGCTGCGGAGCGGCAATTTTCTGCGGATGCGAATATACCGCAACGCCCGTGACGAAAGTCAAGGCATCCGGCGGTTGCAGGTGAAAGTGTCCCGGTCGTGCCGATCCCGGCACAGAACATGCCGCAGCAAGACGATATGCACCGCACCGCATGGAACCAGATCAGAGACCTGACGAGACGGCCAATGGGTCGCAGCGGCATGTTCTGTAGTGTCCGCCTTTTGATCGTGCTGGCAATCGCGCTGGCTGTCGGGTTTGCCGGTGGCCCGCGCGTGCATGCCATGGGTGTCGCTGGAGACGCCGTGGCAATGGTGATCTGTTCGGAAGACGGTGCGCAGACGATTTATGTGAGCGCCGACGGAACCCCCGTGCCGCGTGGATCGGACTGCGCCAAGTGCCCTTTGTGCATCGCGCTTTCCGTTCCCGGCCTGATCGGGTCCGAAGCCTCGGGACATGCCCGGCTATCGCGCCGCTATCGAGGCGTTCGCCCTGCGACAATTGCCTTGCGCACACCCCGCTACATGCGTCGGCAATCGCGGGGGCCCCCGTCCGACAAACCACAGCGACTTGATCCGGCACAGGCTGCCCCGGTGTGTATGCATCTTTCGGTAGCCGGAACGGGCTTCATCGAAGCCGGTTCGACCGATCTTGGACCGCGCCGGACTTGCGGGCAACATTTCAAGGATGCCCGTCAATGAATTGGTTCCGAGTTCTCCTCAGCCTGACCGTTTTCTGGTTTGCCGCGCTTCCGGCGGCAGCGGAAACGGTGCTTTCCAAGTTCCTGCCCGAGATTTCAGCCGGTGCGCTCGTGCAGGGGGCCGATGGGTTCGGCGCGCCGCGGGAAGATGTTGCGGTGGCCCCCGTGCTGAAGGGCGGCGAGACCATCGGCTGGGCCTTCGTCACCAGCGATTTCGTCGGCACGACGGGATATTCCGGCAAGCCGATCCACACGATGGTGGCCGTCGACAAGGATGCGCGGATCATCGGCGTCCAGTTGGTGAAGCATTCCGAACCCATCGTCCTGATCGGCATTCCGGATTCGAAGATGAAGGAGATGGCCGCCGGTTATGTCGGCCTTGATCTCGTCGAAGAGGCGGAATCGGGCGGCACTGCCCACGATGTCGACATCATCTCAGGCGCGACGGTCACGGTGATGGTGATCGACGATTCCATCGTGCGGTCGGGCCTGAAGGTGGCCCGAGCGCTTGGTCTTGGCGGCCTTAGGCCTGAGGAAAAGGCCAGCGGTCCCGTCTATGAGCTCAACCCCGAGGCCACTGCCCCGCAGGGCTGGATGGAGATGGAGGGCGACGGCACGCTCCGCCGGTTGTCCCTGGATGCGGGGCAGGTCAACGGGGCCTTTGCCGCGCTTGCAGACCAGCGCGCAGCCGAACGCCCGCTGACCGTACCCGACGAGACGACATTCATCGAGATGCAGACGGCGCTGGTATCGGTGCCCGCGATCGGCAAAGCGATCCTCGGCGAGGCGGAATACGCCAACCTCACCGGGTGGCTGAAGCCGGGCGAGCATGCGATCGTGATCGTCGGTCGGGGCCTTTATAGCTTCAAGGGTTCGGGTTATGTGCGCGGCGGGATCTTCGACCGGATCGTGCTGATCCAAGGCGATATCTCCGTCCGGTTCCGTGACCGCATGCACAAACGCCTGATGGCGGTGGCGGCGGATGGCGCACCGGTCTTTGCTGAGACCGACATCTTCAAGATCCCCGCCGATGCGGGCTTCGATCCGACGCAACCCTTCCGCATCCAGCTTCTGGTGCAGCGCGAGGTTGGGGCGATCGAAAAGCTCTTCACGACGTTCGACCTCGGCTACCAACTGCCGCAATCCTACCTGCGCCCTGTTGCGGTTGCGCCGGTGGCCGAACCCTCTGCCGCCGAGGGGATTGCCGGGCAGGAGGAAAGCGCGGCGCAGGCCGAATTGTGGAAGAGGATCTGGCTGGGATCGCAGACCGAGATCGCGGTTCTCGGCGCGATGCTTTTCGTCCTGACGGCGGTTTTCTTCTTCCAGACCTGGGCCACACGGAATGCGCGGGCCTTCTTCTGGTTCCGCATCGCCTATCTGACGGCTACCCTCGTCTTCCTCGGCTGGTACGCCAACGCGCAACTGTCGGTCGTAAACCTGATGGCCCTGTTCGGCGCGCTGGTATCGGGGTTCAGCTGGCAGGCCTTCCTGCTCGACCCGCTGACCTTCATCCTGTGGTTCTCGGTCGCTGCGGCGCTGCTTTTCTGGGGGCGGGGCGCCTATTGCGGCTGGCTTTGTCCCTTCGGCGCGCTGCAAGAGCTCATGAACCGCGCGGCCAAGGCCCTGCACATCCCGCAATGGACCCTGCCCTGGGGTCTACACGAACGGCTATGGCCGCTTAAATACATGATTTTCCTTGGTCTTTTCGGCGTATCGCTGATGAGCATCGAACAGGCCGAGCATCTGGCCGAGGTGGAGCCCTTCAAGACCGCGATCATTCTGAAATTCGTCCGCGCCTGGCCCTTTGTCGCCTATGCGGCGGCGCTCTTGATCGCGGGGCTTTTCGTCGAGCGGTTCTATTGCCGCTATCTCTGCCCGCTCGGCGCGGCTTTGGCAATTCCGGCGCGGCTGAGGATGTTCGACTGGCTCAAGCGGTATCACGAATGCGGTCACCCCTGTCAGACCTGCGCCAATGAATGCCCGGTGCAGGCCATTCACCCGACCGGCGAGATCAATCCGAACGAATGCGTGAACTGCCTGCATTGCCAGCTTTTGTACCAGTCCACGACCAAGTGCCCGGTCGTCATCAGGAAAGCGAAGCGGCGCGACAGCGTTGCCGCCTCGCCTGCCCCTGATCTCGGGCATCACCCCAACTCACCCAAACCACAGGCTTCCAGTTGAAAGGAGTCCATACCATGACAGAACAACTGAAATCAGGCTTCAGCCGCCGGGCATTGCTTGGCGCAACAGCGGGCGGCGCGGCAATCGCCGGAGGGCTTGGCGGACGTCTCGCGCTGACCGGCGGCGCCATTGGCGCGGCCACGCTGGCCGGCACCAAAACCGCGAACGCGGCCGAGGCGGCCAATGTCGCACCGGGCCAGCTTGACGAATATTACGGTTTCTGGTCGTCGGGCCAGACCGGCGAGATGCGCATTCTCGGCATTCCGTCGATGCGTGAACTGATGCGGGTTCCGGTCTTCAACATCTGCTCGGCCACCGGCTGGGGGATCACCAATGAATCGAAGAAGATCCTGACCGAGGGCCTGACCGAGAAGACCAAGAAGTACCTCGCCGCGAACGGGCTGGAATTCCCGCGAAACGGCGACCTGCACCACGTCCACATGTCCTTCACCGAAGGCAAATATGACGGGCGGTTCCTGTTCATGAACGACAAGGCCAACACGCGGGTCGCCCGTGTGCGTGGCGACGTCATGAAATGCGACAAGATCATCGAGATCCCGAATGCCAAGGGCATCCACGGTCTGCGCCCGCAGAAATGGCCGCGCACCAACTATGTCTTCGCGAATGGCGAGGATGAGGTGCCGATGGTCAATGATGGTCAGGTTCTGGACGATCCGGCGCAGTACGTGAACTTCTACACCGCGATCAACGCCGACGACATGACCATCGCCTGGCAGGTGATGGTGACGGGCAACCTCGACAACACCGACGCGGACTATGACGGCAAATATGCCTTCTCGACGTCGTACAACTCGGAAATGGGGATGACCCTTGCCGACATGACCGCGGCCGAGATGGACCATGTCGTGGTCTTCAACATCGCCGAGATCGAGAAAGGGATCGAGGCAGGAGACTATCAGGAACTGAACGGCGTCAAGGTGATCGACGGCCGCAAGGGGTCGGAGAAAAACTACACCCGCTACATTCCGATCCCGAACAACCCGCATGGCTGCAACATGGCGCCCGACAAGATCCACCTCTGCATCGGCGGCAAGCTGTCGCCGACGGTTTCGGTGATCGACGTGCGCAAGCTGGACGACGTGTTCTACAACGGCGCCGAGCCGCGGTCGGCCGTCGTGGCCGAGCCGGAACTGGGTCTCGGGCCCCTACACACCTGCTTTGACGGTCAGGGCAATTGCTACACCACGCTCTTCCTCGACAGCCAGGTTGTGAAGTGGAACCTCGACAAGGCGGTTGCGGGCGAGGACCCGATCCTGTCGAAGACCGATGTTCATTACCAGCCGGGCCACAACTCCACCGCCGAGGGCGAGACGCTCGACGCGGCGGCGAAATACTACATCTCGATGAACAAGTTCTCGAAGGACCGGTTCCTGAACGTCGGTCCGCTGAAGCCCGAGAACGAGCAGCTCTTCGTCATCGACGGCGATACGCTGACACTTGCCCATGACGGTCCGACCTTCGCCGAACCGCATGACTCGATCCTCGTCCATGCGAGCAAGGTCAACCCGCTGAATGCGTGGAACCGGCAGGATCCGATGTGGGCGGATGCCCGCATGCAGGCCGAGGCGGATGGCGTCGATCTCGATGACTGGCAGGACACGGTCATCCGCGACGGCGACAAGGTCCGGGTCTACATGTCGAGCCAGGCGCCCGAATTCGCGTTGCAGAGCTTCACCGTGAAGGAAGGCGACGAGGTGACGGTCTATGTCACCAACCTCGACGACATCGACGATCTGACCCACGGCTTCACCATGGGCAACCACGGTGTCGCGATGGAGGTCGCGCCGCAGGCAACCGCCTCCGTCACCTTCGTCGCGGGGCAGCCGGGTGTCTACTGGTACTATTGCCAGTGGTTCTGCCACGCGCTCCATATGGAGATGCGGGGCCGGATGTTCGTCGAGCCGCGGGCGACCTGATCATGCTGAATCGCCTTGTCCCGATCCTGATGCTGCTTGCCGCGCCCCTCTGGGCCGCGGAGGTGCAGGTCATGCCGGGGCAGGGCACATTGCAAAACGCTATCGCCGGGGCATCCCCCGGCGATGTGCTGCGCCTGAGCGATGGCACCTATGCCGGGGCCTTGGTGATCGACAAGTCCCTGACGCTGACCGGTCCCGCCGGGGCCGTGATCGACGGAGAGGGTCAGGGCTCGGTGATCACCGTCACCGCAGATGATGTCGTGATCCGGGGCGTGACGGTTACCGGGTCGGGGCTACTGAACGCCGAGATTGATTCCGGCATCAAGATCGTCAAGGGCGCTGACCGAGCGGTGATCGAAGGCAATCAGATCGTCGGGAACCTGCATGGCGTCGACGTGCATGGCGGTCTCGACAGCGTGGTGCGCGGCAATACGATCGTCGGGCTGCGGCTGGAGCGGATGAACGACCGTGGCAACGGTGTCTATGTCTGGAATGCGCCGGGCACGGTGGTCGAGGACAACGACATAAGCGACGGTCGCGATGGCATCTTTTCCAACGCGTCACGCAAGGGCATCTACCGCAACAACCTGTTCCGCGATCTGCGGTTCGCGGTGCACTACATGTACACCAATGACAGCGAGGTGACCGGCAATGTCTCGGTCGGCAATCACCTTGGATATGCGATCATGTTCTCGAACCGGGTCGTGGTGAAAGACAACCTGTCTTTGGGCGACCGCGAACATGGCGTGATGCTGAATTATGCGAACAACGCTGATGTCAGTGGCAACCTTGTGCGTGGCGGCACGAACAAGTGCCTCTTCATCTACAATGCCCACAAGAACCTGATCTACGACAACCGTTTCGAGGGCTGCGGTATCGGTATCCACTTTACCGCCGGGTCGGAACGCAATGTGCTGACCGGAAATGCCTTCATCACCAACCGTGAGCAGGTGAAATACGTTGGCACGAAACACGTCGAATGGAGTTTCGAGGGGCGTGGCAACCATTGGTCGGACCATCCCGGCTTTGACCTGAACGGCGATGGTATCGCCGATGGTGTGTTCCGTCCGAACGACCTGATGGACCATATACTCTGGTCGCAGCCCGCAGCGGCGCTGCTGACCGGTTCGCCCGCCGTGCAGCTTGTCCGGTGGAGCCAGAAGAGCTTTCCCGCCACGCTGCCCGGCGGCGTGCTTGATTCCCACCCAATGATGGCCGCGAGGGCCATCGCCGTCCCGCCAGCAATCGCGGCCATGGAAGAAGCGGTCGCCGGACGCTGGGCGGAAGGAAATTATGATGACATCGACACTGAACATCTCGGATCTCACTAAGACCTTTACCGGGGTCAAGGCGCTCGACGCCGTGTCGCTGACGGTCGCGCCCGGCAGCCGCGTGGCTCTGCTCGGCCATAATGGCGCTGGCAAGTCGACGATGATGAAGATCATCCTCGGGCTTTTGCCCTTCGATGCCGGAACGGTGACGGTCTGCGGTGCCGCGCCGGGCTCTGCCGAGGCACGGCGGCAGGTGGCCTATCTGCCCGAGAACGCCGCCTTTCACCCTGCGCTGACCGGAGAGGAGCAGATCGGCCATTACCTGGCGTTGCGCGGTGAGAGCCCGAAGACGGCGCGCGCGCTGCTTGAGCGCGTTGGCCTGCATGATGCGGCGCGCCGCCGGATCGGCACATATTCGAAAGGCATGCGCCAGCGTGTCGGCCTTGCGCAGGCGCTGATCGGCAAACCGAAACTTCTGGTTCTGGACGAGCCGACATCGGGGTTGGACCCGGTGTCGCGCCGCGATTTCTACGCGCTGCTTGACGGGCTCGCGGCAGAGGGGGCGGCGGTTCTGCTGTCGTCCCACGCGCTGACCGAGGTGGAGGCCCGGACCGACCAGATCGTCATCCTTTCGAACGGTCGCATGGCTGCAAGCGGAACGCTTTCCGAACTGCGCCGCGCCGCAGCACTTCCGGTGACGATGCATGTCACGGCGCGGAACGGCTACGGGTCGGAAATTGCCGATGCCCTGCCCGGCGCGATCCGCGTCGGAGCCGACCTGCACCTGTCCTGCGGGCAGGACGAGAAACTGGACATTCTGGCCTGTGTCACGGGTCTCGGCGACAAGGTCGCCGATATCGAGATGATGCCGCCCAGCCTTGAGGACATCTACAGCCACTTCAGCCGGAGGGACGGGCAATGAACCGCATCCTCGCCACCGCCAAGACCGAGTTTCGCATCGCGCTGCGCAACCGGTGGGTGGCCATCGCCATCGGCCTGATGGCGCTTTTCGCGCTGGTTCTGTCGGCGGCGGGCTCCGCGCCGACGGGCGGGCTGGGTGTCGACCGGCTGTCGGTCACCGTCGCGTCGCTGACCTCGCTTTCGGTCTATCTGGTGCCGCTGATCGCGCTTCTGATGTCCTTTGACGCCGTCGCCGGTGAGGTCGAGCGCGGCACCCTGCCCTTGTTGCTGACCTATCCCGGCGCGCGGGCAGAGATCCTCTTCGGCAAGCTTCTGGCCCATCTTGCCGTGCTCTCGCTCGCTGTAGTCGTGGGGTACGGAATTGCCGGTGCGGTCGCGTTCTGGGCCGATCCGGCGTCGGCTGCGGGCTTGCCTGCGCTTTTGCGGCTGACCTGGACCTCGATCCTGCTCGGCGCCACCTTCCTGGGCGCGGGCTAT
Organism: Albidovulum aestuarii; assembly: GCF_029961185.1. Classification (GTDB taxonomy): domain Bacteria; phylum Pseudomonadota; class Alphaproteobacteria; order Rhodobacterales; family Rhodobacteraceae; genus Albidovulum; species Albidovulum aestuarii. The sequence continues at coordinate 68,066 of NZ_JASBQQ010000008.1, forward strand.
GCCCTGTCGTCACTGGCCCGGCGTCCGTCCGGCGCGGCGGGGCTGGCGATGGGGCTCTGGCTGGGTGCGGTCGTGCTTTATGATCTCGGCCTGCTCGCGGCGGTCGTTGCCGATGGCGGCGGCCGGTTCACCACGGAGTTCTTCCCGATCGCGCTTCTGGCCAACCCCGCCGATGCGCTCCGGCTCTTTAACCTCGCCGCCTCTGATGCGGCGGCTGCCGCTGCCGGTGTCGCCGGTGCCGCCGGTTCGGTCCCGCTTTGGCAATCGGCGTTGTCCGTAGCCCTTTGGCCGGCCTTGGCGCTGGCTTTGGCAACCGCTGCTTTTCGCCGGGTGACGCCATGAAACGCGCACTGGTTTTCGCCCTTCTCCTTGCCGCTTGCCAGGAAGAGGCACAGGATATCTCGCCCGTGGCCCTGACCGAAAGCGCGGTCGGCCATTATTGCCAGATGGATATTCTGGAACATCCCGGGCCCAAGGCGCAGGTGCATCTGGACGGGCAGCCGGGCATGCCGCTCTTCTTCAGCCAGGTCCGCGACGCCGTGGCCTATGCCCGTCTGCCCGAGCAGGACGGTGTGATCCTTGCGATCTATGTCAACGACATGGGGGCCCCTGGCGCGACATGGCAGGATCCGGGCAGGGTCAACTGGATCGATGCGGCGACGGCCCACTATGTCGTCGGTTCCAGCGTCGAAGGCGGTATGGGCGCGCCGGAGCTTGTACCCTTCGCCGATCCGGACAAGGCCGCAGCCTTTGCGGCTGAAAGCGGGGGTACCGTCCTTCTCTTGTCCGAAGTGCCCGATAGCGCCGTTATCGCCCCGGCCGATCTTGTCGGCGAAAGCGACGATGACGACGCCGATTTCAATGCCCGACTGAAGGCGTTGTCCGAAAGGATCGAGGGATGAGCCCCATGCTGAACCGCCGCCGCTTCCTGTCCATCTCCGCCGCCGCGTTGGGGGTTGCGCCCATTGCGCGCGCCGGTGAAGCACCGGTATATCTCTGGTCCGGCATCGCGCTGGGCGCGCGGGCGACGATCCGCCTCTCGCACCCGGATGCGGCGGCAATTACCGAACGCATCGCTGCCGAGATCGACCGGCTGGAGGATGTGTTCAGCCTTTATCGGACCGACAGTAGCCTGATGCGCCTGAACGTGGCCGGTCGGCTTGATCTGCCGTCGCCGGAACTTTTGGAATGCCTGACGCTGGCAGGCGCTGTGCATCAGGCCACAGGCGGGCTCTTCGACCCGACGGTACAGCCGCTCTGGTCGATCTGGGCCAAACGCGCGGCGGCGGGCGCGCGGCCAAGTACCGCCGAACTGGCGACGCTGCGCGCGCGCGGTGGCTGGCCCGACCTGCGACTTTCCGCATCGGCCATATCTCTGCCTTCGGGTGGCGCGCTGACCCTGAACGGGATCGCGCAGGGCTATATCGCCGACCGGGTCGCCGCGCTGCTTGCGGCAGAGGGATTGACCGATATCCTGATCGACACGGGAGAGCACCACGCCCTCGGCGGTCATCCTGACGGTGGCGATTGGCTGGTCAGGCTGGCTGAGGGCGGTCAGGTCGGGCTGCGGTCCCGCGCCCTTGCCACCTCCGCGCCGCTTGGCACGGTGTTCGACGCCGCGGGTGCGAAGGGCCACATCCTGCATCCGGCAACCGGTGAACCCGCAGAGACGCGCTGGCGCTCGGTGTCGATCTCGGCCCCATCGGCGGCTTTGGCGGACGCGCTTTCGACAGCCGCCTGTCTGGCAGGAAGCCGTGCTGAGATCGACGCCTTCGCTGGTGCTTTCGCGGGTGCCCGCTGTGAAGCGGCCGTTCCGGTCTGAAGACAGGTTCACGTTGCGAGGATCGAGCGGTCCGTCCCGGATCCCAGGAGACCCTCGTTTAACCGGGACAGGCCGCCGGACAGGAGAAAGAGTGGCGCCTGAACCAAATGGTAGATGTCCGGTTTGCCGAGAAACTGAGTCTCGGCCAGCCGGTTTCCGGCACCAAGCTGCGGCTATCAGCCGCCGCGTTCATGGTCGATCAGGTGACGGTTCGCAAAGATCCAGAGCCTGTGGTACCAGACTTCGTCCTCGGAGCGGCGGTCGAGCTTGATCAGTGGCGCCATTGCACCGATCGCCTCGGTCACCGGCCACCAGTAGCGAGCCGGATTGTCGACGCGCCCATCGAAATCGAGCGTATCTCGGGTGTCGGTTGGCTTATCATTCGCGAATTCATGATGGCATGACGGCAGGTCAGAGCGCGGTGCCTTATGCTGTGAAGACATTGATACTCCTTGCCTATGCGCCGCTCTTGCTCAGGGCCTCCTCCAGATCGGCCCAAAGATCATCGGGGCTTTCCAGCCCCAGGCTAAAGCGCACCAGCCGCGGCGAGACGCCGAAGCGCTGGAGAGAATTCTGATCGCCCTTCTGCGACAGGGCGGCCTGTGCGGGCATCACGAGGCTTTCGAAGCCGCCCCAGGACACGCCAATGCGGAAATGTTTCAGGGCATCCACGAGACGTGGGATGTCGACGCTGTCATCGAATTCGACCGACAGAAGGCCCGAGCGCCCGGTCAGGCCCGGCACGGAATTCGGCCCCGGCGAATGCACCGCTGTCACACAGCGCAGCCCGGTCAGTCGTTCGAGGAAAGTATTCGCCGTCGACTGGTGGCGAAGCATTCGGACTTCCAGCGTGCGAAGCCCGCGTGTCAGCAGCCACGCCTCGAAGGGTGCGAGCTTACCGCCCAGAAGGGAAAGGCTCAGGTCGCGGATCTGGGCGATCAGATCGGACGATCCGACCACGACCCCGGCGACCGTATCGGAATGGCCCGATATGTATTTCGACGCCGAATGCAGGACGATGTCGATGCCCTGCGTCAGGGGGCGCTGGAATACCGGCGTCGCCCAGGAATTGTCGGTGACGGTAAGGACGCCGTGGCGTTTTGCATGTTTAGCCACCAAGGGCAGGTTCATCGGGCGGAACACGACCGATGAAGGGCTTTCGAGATAGGCTAGCCGCGCGCCCTTCAGCAGGTCGGGGTCATGTTCGAACGCATCGGTGGAATGATAGGTGATCTCGACGCCGAAGGGGCGAAGGAGGCGTTCAAACAGGCGGTAGGCATCGGGATAGACATGCTCGACGCAGGCGATGCGATCCCCGGGTCGAACAAAGGCCAGAACGGTCGATGAAATCGCCGCCATGCCCGAGGCGAAGCCGACCGCCGCGTCGCCGCCTTCGGCCTTTGTCATCAGGTCCTCGAACACGGAAACTGTCGGGTTCTGAATCCGTGTGTAGATCGGTTGCGACGTCGCACCGGACATCCGGTCGGCAAAGTCCTGATAGGTATCGAATGCAAAGAGCGAGGTCTGCACGATCGGCGGCGTCACTGACCCCTCCAAGCCGCCCGTGACCATGGCCAGCAGGGTCGCCAGATCCGGTTGCCCTGTGCCACTCATCGCTGGCTATCTCAGGGCAGATTCGGCTGCCGCACCGATGCGCAGGAGCCTTTCTTCGCCGAAGGGCCGGCCCATCAGCATGATCCCCGTGGAGGGCAGACCCGTCGGCAGGGTCAGCGCCGAAAGCCCCATAAGGTTGCCCATGCGGGTATTGCGGAGCGTCAGCAGGTTTTCGGTGACGAAATATTTCTCGTCCGTTGTCAGACGTTCGACATTCGGCGGCAGGTTCGGGGCGGTCGGGACCAGCACCGCGTCGTAAGGCGCGGTCGCTTCGGCCCAGATCGCCCGTATCCGGTCGAGTTTTTGCCAGGCGGCGACATAGTCCGCGCCGGAGAACTCGGCACCAAGACGGAAGCGGTCTCGGATGGGTCCGAACATCTTTTCGGGATGCGCCTCGATCGCATGTTTCCAGGTGCCGTAGGCCTCGGTCGTGAAGAGGATGCCCGAAAGCGCCATGGCCTCGGTCAGTTCCGGGATCGTGCCGCGCGTGACGGTGGCGCCCGCATCGGTCAGCCGTTCAATGGCATGTTTGAACCCGGCGAGCGGTTCGGGGCGGATATCGTCGAAGGCAAGGGTTTCGAGGATCAGGAAGCGGGTGCCCCTGAGGCTGGCGCCGCGCAGGTCGGCCGGTTTGGTGCCTGCCATCGCTGCGAGCAGAAGGGCGGCATCCTCGACGGTTCGGCAAAGCGGCCCGACGGTGTCGAACCGCGCACAGAGCGGCACGACGCCTTTCAGCGAGAGGCGGCCCGAAGTGGTCTTGAGCCCGACGAGATCGTTCCAGACCGAAGGCACCCGGACTGATCCGCCTGTATCAGACCCGATCCCGGCCGCCGCCAGCCCGAAGGCGACGGAGGCAGCGGCACCGGAGGAGGAGCCGCCGGGTGCCAGTGCGGGATCGTTGGCGTTGGGCGGGGTCGCGGTCATCGGGTTGAGGCCGAGGCCGGAGAAGGCGAGTTCAGTCATATGGGTCTTGCCGAGGCAGACGAGGCCCTGATGGGTGGCGTTGGCCAGCACTTCGGCATCGGCGCCGGGGATGCGGCCCTCCAGAAGCCGCGACCCGGATTCGGTCGCCACCCCGGCCGTGTCGAAGAGGTCCTTCCACGATATCGGAACGCCGTCGAGCAGCGACAGGCGCTGCCCTGCCTTGGCGCGTTTTGATGCGGCGGCGGCCTCTTCCAGCGCGCGGGCCTCTGTCAGCCTTGCATAGATGCGGTCGCGGTATTCGTTGGCGCGGATCGCGTCGAGATGGGCGGCGGTGAGTTCCTCGGGGTCGATCTCGCCCCGCCCGATCGCGCGCCCCAGATCGCCCGCGCTCATCTCCCTCCATTCCGCCATTCGTGCCTCCCGAATTGATGGGTTGACGGTAGCGCCCGCGCTGCGTCTTGACCAGCGTCCGGAGCGGCTAAGGGCAGAGATCAGAGGTCGTGGTGAAACTCTTCGATCAGGCTGTGAACGACCGCCCGCATGGCGGCGGGCCCGTCATCCCCGGCCTCAACCGCATCGGCGTGAACGATGCGCTGTCGGTCGGCGCTGGTGCCGGTGTCGAGGAGGTCGCGCAGGGCCTCGATCTCGGCTGTGCAACCCAGTACCCCGGCATCCTCGGCAACAACCTCGATCAACTCGTCCATTAGGGTCGGGAAGCCGACCACTTCCAGCCGCCCGAAATCGATCAGGCCACCGGTTATCCCGTATCTCTGGGCGCGCCACCGGTTTTCCTCCAGAAGGAAGTTGTCGTAGTGACGCCAGCGCTGGTTCCTTCGCATCAGTCGCCAGAGCATCCGCGTCAGGCATTGCGTCAGTGCTGCCAATGACAGAGTCATCTCAAGCCGGGGCTGCACGTCGCAGATGCGGCTTTCGATGGTCGGGAAACGTGCCGACGGGCGCAGGTCCCACCAGATTTTTGAGGAATCCTCGATCAGCTTCATGCGCACCAGCGCATCGACCGTACGCTTGTATTCCGCCCAGCTTGAAAATTTGGGCGGCAGGCCGGTGCGGGGCAGGTTGTCGAAGACGGTCAGCCGGTAGCTGGCAAGCCCGGTATCGTCGCCCTGCCAGAAGGGGGAAGAGGCCGACATCGCCAGAAGATGCGGCAGGAAATAGGAAAGCTGATTGACGAGGTCGATTCGCATATCCTCGGCCGGGATGCCGACATGGACATGCATGCCACAGATCAGCATCCGCCGCGCCACACCGCCAAGGTCGCGGCGCAGGTCGTTGTAACGCTCCTTGTCGGTATGGTGCTGGTCCTTCCAGTCCGAGAACGGGTGGCAGGAGGCCGCGATGGGCGCAAGCCCGTGCTTGGCGGCATGGCGCGAGACACAGGCGCGGAGCTTGCGCAACTCGTCCCGCGCCTGTCCGACATCCTTGCAGACCCGGGTCCCGACCTCGATCTGGCATTGCAGAAACTCCGGGCTGACCTGGTCCGCCATCTCGGCCTTGCAGGCGTCCATCAGCGCCTCGGGCGCGACGGCGAGCGCCAGCGTATCCCGGTCGACGAGCAGGTATTCCTCTTCGACCCCGATGGTGAAATCAGGCTCTGACATCGCCGCGCCCCCCATTGTTTTTGTCAGTTGAGCAGAGGTCGCCGCTTTGGGCAAGTTTTCAGGGCTTGCGGTTTTCATGGCCCCAACCTAAATGCCGCGCCGGCGCATCGCCCGGTGGCAAAGGGCCGACCGGACCGGCGCCTGCCATGAGCCCAATGATTGTCCCCCTCAGATATCGACTGCACGACCTGCGGCGCCTGCTGTTTCGGCACCCATGACCGCTATATCGCCCTGATGCCCGAAGACCGGGCACGGGCGATCCCCGAAAACCTCACCAATGACAGTGACAGCCGCCGTTTCATGAAGATGTGCGAAGGGCACTGTGCCCAGCTTGCGCGCACAGATGACGCGCGCCTTGTCTGTGGCATCTACGATATCCGCCCCGAAGCCTGCCGCGCCTTTCGGGCAGGTAGCTTTGAATGCATGAAGGCGCGCCAGCATCGCGGTGCCTTGGCCGAGGCGGTGCGCAACCCCGCGCCGATCCGCCCGAAAATAATCGGGCCGGAGACAGAACTGCCCCCGGCCCATGTGATCGCAATACTGCCTAAGGGGCGGATGAAGCCCCCGGCCTGACGGTCAGTCCATTGCCTTGAAGTTGAACTCGCCGCCTTCCTTGATGCCGGACGGCCAACGGGCCGTCACGGTCTTGGTGCGGGTGTAGAACTTGAAGCTGTCCGGCCCGTGCTGGTTCAGGTCGCCGAACATCGACTTCTTCCAGCCGCCGAAGGTGTGGTAGGCCAGCGGCACCGGGATCGGCACGTTGATGCCAACCATGCCGATATTGATGCGGTGCGCAAAGTCGCGCGCCGTGTCGCCGTCGCGGGTGAAGATCGCGGTGCCGTTGCCGTATTCATGGTCCATCGCCATGCCGATGGCCTCTTCATAGGTCTTGGCGCGGACCACCGACAGAACCGGTCCGAAGATCTCGGTCTTGTAGATGTCCATGTCGGTCGTGACCTTGTCGAAGAGGTGCGGGCCGACGAAGAAGCCGTTTTCATAGCCCTGAAGCGAGAAGTCGCGATTATCGACAACCAGTTCCGCGCCCTGTTCGACGCCGGAATTGATCAGGCCGAGGATACGCTTCTTCGCCTCGCCGGTGACGACCGGGCCGAAGTCCACGTCATTGCCGTCGGTATAGGGCGCAACGCGCAGCTTTTCGATCCGGGGAACCAGCTTTTCGATCAGCTTGTCGGCGGTGGCATCACCGACGGGCACCGCGACGGACACCGCCATGCAGCGTTCGCCTGCGGCGCCGAAGCCCGCACCGACCAGCGCGTCGGCAGCCTGATCCATGTCGGCATCCGGCATGACGATCATGTGGTTCTTGGCGCCGCCGAAGCACTGGGCGCGTTTGCCGTTCGCGGTGGCGCGGCTGTAGATGTAGTGCGCGATGGGGGTAGAGCCGACGAAGCTGACGCCCTGAATGGTCTCGCTGTCGAGCAGCGTATCGACCGCCTCCTTGTCGCCGTTGACGACCTGGAAGACGCCCTTCGGCAGGCCTGCCTCAACGAACAGCTCGGCCAGCATCAGCGGAACCGAGGGGTCACGCTCGGACGGTTTCAGCACGACGGCGTTGCCGCAGGCCAGCGCGGGGCCGACGTGCCACAGGGGCATCATCGCGGGGAAGTTGAACGGCATAATCGCGGCGACGACGCCAAGGGGCTGGCGCATCGAATACATGTCGATGCCGGGGCCCGCGTCATCGGTATAGTCGCCCTTCAGCATCTGCGGCGCGCCGATGCAGTATTCGATCACTTCCAGACCGCGCTGCAGGTCGCCCTTGGCGTCGGGAATGGTCTTGCCGTGTTCGCGGCTCAGCGCCTCGGCCAGCTTGTCCATGTCGCGGTTCATCAGGCCGACCATGGCCATCATCACCCGGCCGCGTTTCTGCGGGTTGGTGGCGCCCCAGGCGATCTGGGCGGCGGCGGCATTGGCGATGGCCGCTTCAGTCTCGGCAGCCGAGGCCATCGGGCATTTGGATTGAACCTCGCCGGTGGCGGGGTTGAAGACATCGGCGAAACGGCCAGACGTGCCCTTGACGTGTTCGCCGTTTATCCAGTGTGACAGTTCTTTCATGACAAGCCTCCCGAAAATTTCCTGCGCACAATACCCTTGCAATTTTGCTGGATAAAGGGGCAGTTTCCCAAAGGTGTTTTGCATTATTGCAAAGGCGAACGCATGGCCGACTGGGACGATCTGAGGATATTCCTTGCCGTGGCACGGGCTGAAAGCCTTTCTGGCGCCGGGAAACTGTTGAAGCTGGACCCGGCCACGGTCGGCCGCCGTATCGGTCGGCTGGAAGAGGGAATGGCGGTCCGACTTTTTACCCGTTCCGCGCAGGGCTATACGCTGACGGTCGAGGGGCAGCGTCTGCTGGCCCACGCCGCCCGCGCCGAACAGGCTGTGGCCGAGGCGATGGAGGAGGTGGGCAGCGAGGGCAGCGGCCTGACCGGGCAGGTCCGCATCGGCGCGCCCGATGGCAGTGCCAACTACCTCTTGCCGCAGATCGTCGCGGGCATCTGCGCCGATCATCCGGGTCTGGAGGTGCAGATCGTCGCCCAGCCGCGCGTCTTCAACCTGTCGAAACGCGAGGCCGACATGGCCATCGCCGTCAGCCCCCCGGCCTCGGGCCACCTCACGGTGCAGAAGCTGACCGATTACAAGCTGCATCTGGCCGCGTCGCGCGACTACCTTGATCGCCACCCGCCGATCCGCTCGCTTGACGATCTGAAACAACACCGCACCATCGGCTATATCCAGGACCTCGTCTTCGACAAGGAGTTGGACTACCAGTCCGAGGCGGGGATGGAGGCGGTGACGCTCGCCTCCAACTCCGTCTCGGTGCAGTTCAACTGGGTCCGGACGGGGGCCGGGATTGCCGTTGTCCATGATTTCGCAATGTCCGCCGCGCCCGGTCTGGTGAAGATTTTGCCGGATCAGGTCTCGCTCACCCGGACATTTTATCTGATCCGCCATCCCGATGACCGCCGCGTCGAGCGGCTGAACCGATTTGCCGAGCTTCTGGCCCAGGGCGTACGACGCGAAGTGTCGCGGCTTGAAGCCTTGGCTTGACAGAAACGCAGATCAGGGGGACGCTGGGGGAAAGTCGCTTTTGATCAGGAGGTTGCCCATGCAGGTTCACCAGATTCTGCGGTCCAAGCCAAAGCAGAGCATCATCACGGTGAAACCGGGGACGAGTATCGCAGACGCGGCACGGCTTCTGGCCGAACGAAGGATCGGCGCGGTCGTGGTGTCGGAGGACGGCAAGACGCCGATGGGCATCCTGTCGGAACGCGACATCGTGCGCGACCTTGGGCGGCGCGGGTCGGGCTGCCTGACCGATACAGTCGATGCGCTGATGACCCGCAACCTTATTTCCTGTGGACCCACGGACAGCGCTGACAGCGTGCTGGAGAAGATGACCGCCGGGCGCTTCCGCCATATGCCGGTGATGGAGGGTTCGGAGATGACCGGTATTATTTCCATCGGCGATGTGGTCGCGGCCCGCATGTCTGAACTGGCGATGGAAAAGGATGCCCTTGAAGGCATGATCATGGGGAACTGAACGCCGAGAGGCTTGCATTCTGACGCGCAATATTGTTGCGTGCGCGCGGATGGAGCGTGTCAGAAAGGGACGGACCCATGCGCATCGGCCTTTATCCCGGCACGTTCGACCCTATCACTCTGGGCCATACCGATATCATCCAGCGCGCCATGGCGCTTGTTGACCGGCTGGTGATCGGCGTCGCGATCAACCGCGACAAGGGGCCCCTGTTTTCGCTGGAAGAACGCGTCGCCATGGTCGAGGCGGAATGCGCAGAAATCGTCGCGAAAACGGGCGGCGAGATCGTCGTGCATCCGTTCGAGAACCTCCTGATCGACTGCGCCCGCGATGTGGGCGCGACGGTCATCGTCCGGGGCCTGCGCGCGGTCGCGGATTTCGAGTACGAGTTTCAGATGGTTGGCATGAACCGGGCAATGGATGCCTCGGTCGAAACCGTGTTCCTGATGGCCGATGCGCGGCGTCAGGCGATTGCCTCGAAGCTGGTGAAGGAAATTGCGCGGCTGGGCGGCGATGTCGCGAAGTTCGTGACCCCGCCAGTGCGCGACGCGCTGCTGGCGAAATACGGTCGGACCTGAACCGGTTCTCCTCTGGCAGAATGAACATTCCCGATAATCGGTTAAGTTGTGCTATCCTTCCCGGTAGATAGCAGCCTGCCGTATTTGCATTGTTGGTGTCGATTTTCAGACGGGCGGGCTCCGCATATTGTGACGGAGTATTTGAACCATGTCTTTCATCGCGGTGATCCGGGATTTCCTTTGGTCTGTTCTCGTACGCATCGACGTCTTCATTGATCGTGTACTCGGGCCGATCTGGCGGCCGCTTCGCTACCTTTGGTCCATCATCAAGCCAAGCCGGTTCAGCGCGTTCACTCTTCTGGCCGGGGGCGCACTGCTCGTGGCCACGCCGCAGGGGCGCGAACTTGCGATGCGGTTCGACGATGACGATGTTTCGACGGTTCAGGCGATGGCGGTCTTTCTTGCCTGCGTCGGCTGGTTCGCCTTTCAAGCCTGGTACTGGGCGCGCATCGCGTTTTATTTTGAGCAGGGTTATGGCCACCGGCAGGGCGACAAGGGGCGGAAATGGGCACCGCGTTTTTATGCCGGTGCGGCGTTTGGCTTTGCCGCGTGGTCGCTTTACATAGCCGGCCGCGGCGGGCTGGAAAACGCCACCACCCTCGCACTGATCACGGTGGCGGTGGGGCTTGCCTTCGTGGTGTTTCTCGTGATCCGGGTGCCTTTGGCGGAAAGGCTCGGCCTTGGCGGATCTCTGAAGTCGGATCCGGGCGACGGCCAGCCGACGACCTTCGCCGATCTTTCGCCCGTGTCGAAAGCCTGGCTGACCGGCTCGATACTCTTTTCGCTGGTCATGCTGGGCCTCATCATCTGGAACCCGGTCGGTATTGGCCAGTGGTTCGGCGCGGCCTCCATCGCCTTCCTCGCCTTTGGTCATATCGTGCCTGTGGGCAGTGCATTGATCATCCGGTCGCGGGAAACCGGTGCGCCGATCATCGTAAGTTTTCTTGTGTTCGCCGGGGCGATCAGCGCGTGGTCGGACAACCATGCGGTTGCGGTCGCAAAAGATGACGGCGCACCGGGATTCGAGGATCGGCTCAGCGTAGACGACGCGGTCGATGCCTGGTTGGCGGTGAATGGCGGGACGGGGCCGACCGGCGCGCCGGGCGCGGGGGATACCGCGCGGCCGGTGATCTTCGTTGCAACGGCGGGCGGTGGCTTGCGGGCCGCCTACTGGACAGCTGTGGTGATGGGAGAGTTGCAAAAGACGTGCCCGGGCGTGGAACGGCACGTTTTCTCGATCAGCGGCGTGTCGGGCGGCAGCGTTGGCGCGGCGGTCTACGCGACTGCCCTGCACAACGGCATGGCCCCACCGGTATCCGAGCTATGCGGCGCGGCTGACGCCTCGGCCGGGGACATTCGCGGCCAGATCCTCGGCACGCTGTCGGATGAGTTCCTTGGCCCCACCGTGGCGGCGATGTTCTATCCCGATCTGGTGCAAAGGTTCATTCCCTGGGGGTTCCTGCCCGACCGGGGTGGCGCGCTAGCCGATGCCTGGAACGTGGCCTGGCACAAGGCCTGCGGGTCAGGTGCGAGCTGTAGTGCTAGTGACCTCGACGCGCCGTTCCTGAAGGTGGCGGGTACGCCCGGCGCGGGCGGGGGCTGGCAGCCCATCCTCCTCTTGAACGGCACGCATCAGGAAACCGGCAAACGGCTGATCGCAAGCAATATCAAGGTGACGTCGGATGTCTTCCTCGACGCGTTCGACCTGCATGCGATGGTGCAGCACGATGTGTCGATGGGGATGGCCGCGCTCAACAGCGCGCGGTTCACCTATGTCAGCCCGGCAGGTCGTCTGGTCCGCGCTGGTGATGGGGAAGGGATGGGTCATGTGCTCGATGGCGGCTATTTTGAGAATTACGGCGCGGTGACCAGCGCCGAAATTGCGCGCGCAGCGGTCAAGGCCTTTGAAAAGCGCGGCGTGGCGATCCGGCCGATCCTGATCCAGATTTCAAGCGATCCCGACCTGCCGGCGCGCGACCAGCCGGGTGGTGCCGCGGCTGATATTGAGTTTCTCGGTTATCGCGCGGATCTCGCATCTGAAAAACCCGGCGGTATTGCCAACGAGGTGCTTGGCCCGCTCTGGGGCATTCTCAACACCCGCACGGCGCGAGGCGTTCTGGCGAACAAGACTATCGCCGATGTCGTCGACAGTCTGAAATCCGAACCGCACCGCTTCCCGGCCGCGATGGACCCGGTTTTCGTGCATTTCTCCATGTGCGCCTGGACCGATGGCCGCAAGCCGCCACTTGGCTGGGCGATGTCGCAGCGCACCCGGAAGGATCTGGAGGAGATGATCGGCGGGCGCTGCGGCGAGAATGACAACGCGGCGTCGATGGCGGCGGTGGTGGAGGCGCTGAAGACGCCTCTGCCGGTTGGTTGCGTGCCGGACACGCCGTCCGGCGCGCTCTTCTGCCGGTCGCCCTGACGGCGGTGGTTTGCCCGACGCTCAGTGTCCCTTAACCGGCACCCGTTGTTCAAGCTTGCGGAATCCGTATGCGAGGATACCCGCGATGACCATGTAGACAACGGCGAGCAGCAGGAGAGGTTCATAGACGATGAACGTATCCTGCCGGACCCGAGACGCGACCGCGTAACTTTCAACGATGGCAATGGTCGCGACCAGCGGGGTTGCCTTGAGCTGCAGGATCGTCTCGCCTCCAAGCGTCGGCAGCGCATTCTGGATCGCCTGCGGCAGCCAGATGCGCCGGAACATGGTGAACCGGGGCATACCGAAGGCCTGTGCCGCCTCGATCTGGCCACGCGCCACGCCGGAGAAAGCGCCACGCATCACCTCGCCTTCATAGCCCGCATAGGACAATGTCAGCGCAAGGACGGCATAGGGCCATGCCTGCCTGAGATAGGGCCAAAGCTCGCTTTCCCGGATCCACGGATATTGCGGGAAGAGCGAGCCGAGCCCGTAATAGAGGAGCCATATTTGCAGCAGGAGCGGCGTGCCGCGAATGATCGTGCAGAAGGTGCGGGCGGGCGCGGCGAGGTACCATGGCCCGATTGCCTGAGCGAGGCCAAGGGGTATCGCCAGAAGAAAGCCGAGGACGGAAGTGACGGCCAGAATCCAGATCGTGCGCCAGATGCCTTCGGCCGCAAGCGGCGCGTATTTCGGGATCCAGTCCCAGCGCAGGGCGTAGGCGCACCAGAGGACGAGTGCGGCGAAGACCGCCATCATCGCGATCCGGTGCGGCACGAGAAGAGAGCGCAGTGTGATCATGCCCCTGCCCTCCGATGACCCGGCTGACCCTTGCGCGCCCATTTCTCGATCCGGGCGAAGACCCGACCCGACAAGAGCGTGACCATCAGGTAAAGCGCCCCTGCGGCGAGGAAGAAGGTGAAATAGGCCCGCGTCGAAGCGGCGGCCTGCCGCGTTTCCAGCGTCAGTTCGTTGAAGCCGACCACGGCGAGAAGCGCGGTATCCTTGGTCGCAATGAGCCAGAGATTGGCGAGACCCGGAATGGCGAAGGACATCATCGCCGGGATTGTCACCCGGCGCAGCATCTTCAGGGGCGGCATGCCGAAAGCGCGGGCGGCTTCGATCTGACCGATCGGAATGGCCTTGATCGCGCCCCGAAGTATTTCGGTCGCATAGGCGCCCTGCACGATGCCCAGCACCCAGATCCCGGCAGCAACGCCGCTGATCTCGACCCGGCCATAACCCATGGCTCCGGCCGCTTTGTTGATCAGGTCGGTGCCGACGTAATAGAGAATCAGGATCAGGACCAGTTCGGGCACCGCCCGCACCACGGTCGTGTAGACCGCAAGGATGTCACGCAGAACCGGCCCGCCATAGAGTTTCCCTATGGCGCCCCCGAGCCCGATCAAAAGGCCGAACCCGAAGGCACCTAACGCGATTTCCAGTGAGTGGAGAAGTCCGCGCAGCAGGTTTCCCCCCCAGCCCGGGGGGGAAAGAGACAGTAACTCTATGACCTGTTCCACAGGCTATCAGCCGCCATAGATGGAGGATGAGAAGTAGCCTTCGGTGATCTTGTCATAGGTGCCGTCGGCGCGGATCGCGGCGATGCCCGCGTTCAGCTTCTCGCGCAGCGCGTCATCGCCCTTGCGGACGCCGGCGCCCACGCCCGATCCGAGGATGGACGGATCATCGGCGACAGCGCCCTTGATTTCGCAGCAGGCGCCCGCATCGGAATTGATGAAGTCGTCCATCGCGATGCTGTCAGCCTGCGTGGCGTCGATCCGCCCCGAGGCGAGGTCCTGGTTGATCTCGTCCTGGGTCTGGTAGACGCGGATCTCGGCAGCGTCGGTGAAGTACTGCTGGGCATAGGTCTGGTGGATGGTCGATGCCTGTACGCCAAGGATCTTGCCGGCAAGACCTTCCGGCGTCGGTGCGATATCGGCGGATTTGTCGGCCACGATCACGGTCGGCGTGTTGTAGTACTTGTCCGAGAAGTCGATGGTCTGCATCCGCTCTTCGGTGATCGACATCGACGCCATGATCGCGTCGATCTGCTGGCCAGTCAGGGACGGAATGATACCGTCCCACGCGACCGGCGTGATGACGCAGTTTAGTTCTGCCGCGGCGCAGACAGCATTGATGATCTCGACCTCCCAGCCGACCCAGTTGCCAGAGGCATCGAGCGAGGCGAAGGGCGGATAGGGTTCGGCCGCGATGCCGATCTTGACCTCCTGCGCCGCTGCGGCGCCGGTGAGCAGTGCAAGGGCGGCGATGCCCGCCGCGACTGTGGATTTCAGTTTCATTGTATTCTCCCCGTACTGGTTGGTTGTTTCTGCCGTCAGGCGACAGATTTCAGGAATTGCTTCAGCCGCTCGGATTTTGGCGCGCCGAACACTGCTTCGGGTGGGCCCTGCTCCTCAATCCGGCCTTCGAAAAGATAGATCACATGATCGGAAACTTCGCGCGCGAATTTCATCTCGTGCGTGACCAGAAGCATCGTGCGCCCCTCGGCCGCCAGATCGCGGATAACGGTCAGAACCTCGCCCACCAGTTCAGGGTCAAGCGCACTCGTCGGTTCATCGAAGAGCATCACAGACGGATCGATGGCCAGCGCACGGGCAATCGCCGCCCGCTGCTGCTGACCGCCCGAAAGAAAAGCCGGATAAGTCGCAGCCTTTTCGGCAAGGCCAACCCGCTCCAGCAGCGCCATGGCCCGGTCATGGGCCTCGGCCTTCGGCACGCCAAGGACATGGACTGGCACTTCGGTCACGTTCTCGATCAGCGTGCGGTGGGTCCAGAGGTTGAAGGCTTGAAACACCATGCCAAGGCGGGAGCGCACCCGTTCGATCTGCTTGCGGCTTGCGGGCGAGCCGTCGGCGCGCATGGCGATTTCCTCGCCGCCGATCACAATGCGGCCGGAGGTCGGGGTTTCAAGGAAGTTGATGCAGCGCAGCATGGTCGACTTGCCCGAGCCCGAGCCGCCGATGATCGCGACGACATCACCTTTCTTCGCGGACATGTTCACGCCCTTCAGAACCTCGAGATTGCCGAAGGATTTGTGGAGGTCTTCGACACGGATTGCTTCCTCGGCCGACGCGGCGGCGGGGTCATTCCTGTCTGTTGCGATCGCTTCGGTCATTCCATGCTCCGAGAATCTTGTTGTAGTAACGGTCAAAACGAGTAATTCTGCAAGCGTATAATTACAGAGGCCGGAAATTCGTGCCCAAAGACCGCCGCCGCTTCACCCGAGAAGACCCCGACAGCCGCAAGGATGCGCTGATCCGCGCCACCCTGTCGCTAATGGCCGCGCGCGGGCCTTCGGCCGTGACGGTCCGGGCTATCGCCGAGGAAGCGGGGGTGACGCAAGGCATGATCCGGCACTACTTTTCGTCCAAGCAGGATCTGATGAACGCGGCCTATCAGGCCCATATGCAGACCCAGACCGAGATGTCGCAGGCGACCCACGACAGCGGTGGCGGCACTGCCCGGCAGCGTCTGGCGCGCCTGATCCATGCCTCGGTCACACCGCCCGTCGCCGAGCCGATGGCGCTGTCGCTCTGGGCCGGTTTCATCCATATGGTGCGTCGCGATTCGGCCATGCGCGTCACCCATGAAAAAACCTACCTGCACTACCGCGATCTGTTGCAGGTGATGATCACCGCCGCCATTGCAGAAACCGGGCGCAAGGTCTCCACTGACGAAGCGCGCAGCCTTGCGATCGCATGCAATGCCGTGATCGACGGGCTATGGCTGGAGGGCGGTGCCTTGCCCGATGCTTTCGACAGTGACGAACTGAGCCAGATCGGTCTGCGCTCGGTCGAGGCGATCATCGGCCTGTCCCTGACGGGCGAGCGGGCATGAACACGGTTGAGATACCCAACAAACGAGAGACAGAGATGAGCATCAAGGACACGTCCTGGCAATTCAGCCGGGCCATTACCCGCCAACCCGGCAAAAGCATCGTGGCCGGATTGCGTGCGGTCGATACCGGCGCGCCGGATCTTTCGCTGATGCTGCAGCACCATGCCGATTACGTCGCTGCGCTGCGGGAGACCGGCGCCGATGTGACCGTTCTTCCCCCGCTTGAGGATTACCCTGATGCGGTTTTCGTCGAGGATACGGCGCTCTGTCTGCCCGAGGGGGCGGTCCTGATGCGCCCCGGTGCGCCATCGCGCCTTGGCGAGGTGGCCGCGATGGCCCCGTCGCTTCGACCGATGTTCGACGACATTCGCCAGATTGAAGGCCCCGGCACGATTGAGGGCGGCGATATCCTGACAACCGGGCGCGAGGTGCTGGTGGGTCAGTCGGCGCGGACCAATGCGGATGGCATCGCCGAGTTGGCCGAAATCCTTGCCGGTTGGGGTCGGCCTCTGCGCGAGGTCCGCGTTCCCGAGGGCGTTCTGCATTTCAAAACCGATTGCTCGCTTCTCGATGGCGAAACCATCCTCGCGACCGAACGGCTGGCGCGGTCGGGGTGTTTCGAAGGTTACAAGGTCATTCTGACGGCACCGGGCGAGGAGGCTGCCGCCAACGCCATCCGGTTCAATGATCTGGTGCTGATGGCCGCGGGGTTTCCCGGAACGGCAAAGAGCCTGCGCGATGCGGGATACACGGTGCGCGAGATCGGCAACAGCGAATGCGCCAAGCTGGATGGCGGTATGTCCTGCCTGTCGTTGCGGTTCTGAAGCGTCGGCACGCCAGGTAAGTACCCGGCGCGGCAGACGGTTGGGTCGGAGCTGCTAGACCGGGATCGCTGTCGTCTGCCTGACCGTCCTCAGTGCGAAGGAGGAATGCATCTGCGCCACTCCGGGCAGCCGGGCGAGGTATTGGCGGTGGATGCGGGCGAAATCCTCGGTATCCTCGGCGATCACTTTCAGTAGATAGTCTGCCGAGCCCGCCATCAGATGGCATTCGAGGATATCGGGCACCAGCGTGACCGCCTTTTCAAATGCCTCCAGCACCTCGTCGGCCTGCCCCGACAGCGTGATCTCGACAAAAACCGTCGTCGGCCGCCGCATCTTGCGGGCGTTCAGCAGGGCCACGAACCCGTCGATGTAACCCTCTTCCTCCAGCCTTTGCACACGGCGATGACAGGCCGAAGGCGAGAGATTCACCCGCTCTGATAATTCCGCATTGGTGATCCGGCCCTGCTTCTGCAGGACCCCAAGTATGCGCCGGTCTGTCGCGTCGAGTTCCATATCCGTGCAATCTTCTTCGAATAAACTGTCAGTTCCTCGAATATGTCGCGCGTTTCCCCGAAAAAGGCCAGCCGAATCTCAAAGCAATTTCATACCCGACGGGCGATAATCTGCGCAGTATTATTTCGGGAGGACCCCCATGAAAATCGGATGCCCCAAGGAGATCAAGCCGCAGGAATTCCGCGTCGGCATGACCCCGGCCGCCGCTCAGGAAGCCATCAACAACGGCCATAGCGTTGTGATCGAGACCAATGCCGGCGCTGGCGCCGGTTTCGCCGATGCCGACTATACCGCCGTCGGCGCCAAGATCCTCGGCACCGCGAAAGAGGTGTTCGACACCGCTGACATGATCGTCAAGGTCAAGGAACCGCAGGCAGTGGAGCGCAAGATGCTGCGCGAAGGCCAGACGCTTTTCACCTATCTCCACCTGGCACCCGATCCGGAGCAAACCAAGGACCTTCTGGCCTCGGGCTGCACCGCGATTGCCTATGAGACCGTGACCGACCGCAATGGCGGCCTGCCGCTTCTCGCCCCGATGTCCGAGGTCGCGGGCCGTCTTGCGCCGCAGGTCGGCGCCTGGACGCTGCAGAAGGCCAATGGCGGCCGCGGCGTGTTGATGGGCGGCGTTCCGGGCGTGGGCCCGGCAAAGGTTCTGGTGATCGGCGGCGGCGTCGTCGGCACCCATGCGGCCAAGATCGCGGCAGGCATGGGCGCGGATGTGACCGTGCTCGACCGTTCGATCCCGCGCCTGCGCTATCTGGACGATGTCTTCGGCGGCACGTTCAAGAACTCCTACGCCTCGGCCGCGAACACGATCGAACTGGCCCGTCAGGCCGACATGATCATCGGCGCCGTGCTGATCCCGGGCGCCGCCGCGCCGAAACTGATCAGCCGCGCGCAACTGGCGGAACTGAAGCCCGGCGCGGCGCTTGTCGATGTCGCCATCGATCAGGGCGGCTGCTTCGAGACCTCGCGCGCCACGACACATCAGGACCCAATCTATGAGGTCGATGGCATCATGCATTACTGCGTGGCCAACATGCCGGGCGCAGTTGCCCGCACTTCGACCATCGCGCTGGGTAACGCCACGATGCCGTTCATGATCGCGCTGGCGAACAAGGGCTGGAAACAGGCCTGCGCCGACGATGTGCATCTCTTGAACGGGCTCAACGTCCATGCGGGCAAGCTGACCTATGCCGCCGTCGGCGAGGCGCTCGGTCTCGACACGATCGACCCGAAGGCCGCGCTCGCCGCCTGACATTCGCCCTTTCGGCAAAGAGAAAGCCGGGCCAGTTTGACTGGCCCGGCTTTTTTTGTGAGTGGTGGCGGTGGCGCGATCAGCCTTGACACTCAGGGTGTTCGATGAGGTCGCGGGGATCGTCGCAACCAGACCCGCCCGGAACGCGCGGCTTACGGCGCTTGTCGATGGTCGCCTGCTGGTCGCTGGTATAGAGCCCGGCCATGTCGTGCGAGGCTGCGAAGGTGGGGGTAACGGCCGAAACCAAGAGTCCTGCGATGACTGCGAGTGTGGTGATCCTGTGCATTGTATCATTCCCTGTTGAAGTGAACGGGATCACGCTATGCCCGACAACGGCGGTTCGCCTACGGACGCTAGTCGCCCAAATTGTCGCAAATTCCGCGACAATGGTCCCGGACCAAGGGGGGTCTGCAATCAGACCTAGGTCGGTCAGGCAGCTGCGCCGACCCCTGACAGGGCCTCAAGCCGCGCAAGGGTTGCCGGGCCCGCAATGCCGTCCACGGTCAGCCCCTGTTCCGCCTGAAACTCCTTCACAACGCGCAGAGTCGCGGGACCGAAATCACCGTCCACCAGCAGGTGAAAACCCTGCCCCCGCAGCATCCGCTGCAGATCAGCGACAAGGTCGTTCTTCATGCCGACGCGCAGCGAAACCGGATCGACATCCTCTGGCGAAACCGAATTCTGGCCCGAGTACTTCTTGTATGCTCTGCGCATGAGCTTTGAATAATGCTCGACCTGCCCGGGTCCGTTGTAGACCCGCGCGAACCCGCGCCAGTCATGGGCGGCAAGCTCATCGCGCAGCTTTTTCTTTTGTATGAAGGCCAGCATGACTGCGAGCTGCCCCTCAATTCCTTCCATTGCTTTCGTCGCAAGGGCTTTTGGAGTTCCGAACCCAAGCCAATCGGCGTTTTCACCGAGAACCTGCCCGACACCCCAGGAGCAGGCGGCATGGGCGGCCTGTTCGTTGATCGTGGCGGCGCGGGCCAGTTGGTTGTAGCGGGCTTGCTGGGTTTTTGCATAAGGCAGATCGCCCCAGCGTCGGGCCGCGAGCTTGCGGTTGACCGCTTCGCTCCGTTGCGCATCGGTAAGCCCGGGATAGCGGTAGAAAACGTGATACTCGTAAAGTATCAGCGGCATATCCTTGCCGTCGATTGTGGTGAACGCCCTGCCCCCGCTTTCGACATCCACGACGGTCTGAAGGGCGGCTGGTTCGATCCCCTCGGACTGAGCCACTGCGGCAACCTTGCCCATAACATCATTCAAACTGGTCATTGCTGTATCCCTTTCAAAAAATGTCTTGGTTAATCCGCTCAGAATAGCCGATTTCCGTGATTTCAGCGTGAAAATCTGCGCAAAGGCCCCGAACCGGCGCCCAAATAGCAAAAGGCCCGCCTTATGGCGGGCCTTCTGGGTCAGCTTGTGTTGCGGATTATTTCTTGACGAGAGCGTCGCGGATTTCCATCAGCAGGTCCTTCTCCGACGGACCGGGATCGGCAGCCGGGGCGGCCTCTTCCTTGGCCGTGGCCGCGTCCTTCACCTTGTTGACCATCTTCACCAGCATGAACACGACCCATGCGATGATCAGGAAATTGATGATCGCGGTGATGAAGCTGCCGTAATTGAACGATGCCGCGTCTGCGCCGTCACCGAGAGCGATCTTCAGCCCCGAAAAGTCGATCCCGCCGGTGACCAGCGAGATGATCGGGTTGATCAGGTCATCCACCAGCGAGGTCACGATGGCGGTAAACGCCGCGCCGATGATGATGCCGACGGCCATGTCCATGACATTGCCCTTGGCGATGAAATCCTTGAATTCCTGGATCATTTCATTGTCCCCACATTGACGATACTCATGACCGCGCGTTTCCAGTTCTGCGCGTCGGTGCGCGGAAGCTAACACGAACTGCGGGAGTGGCACTCGCTTTTTTCACCGCAAAGGAATCTCCGGCGGCGATATGCTCAGGGTGTATTCGCGAGGGGAACGATACGGGGGGTATCGGCCTCCGGGGCGATTTCCTCGAAATCGAAATTGTCCAGTTTGGCGGCGCGCTTGCCGGCCCGCTCGGCGGCCATCGTAATCCCTTCGAGATCGCTGCGGGCCTGATGGAAATGGGTGGAGAGCTTGTCGACCCTCTCCACCACAAGTTCAACGTCGCGGTGCAATTGGCGGAGCGTCGTGCGGATCGCGCCCGCCTGTTCGCGCATGCGGGCGTCCTTCAAGACCGCGCGCATCGTGTTCAGGGTCGCCATGCAGGTCGTGGGCGAAACGATCCAGACCTTGGCATTGAAGCCCTCGCGCACTAGTTCGGGGAAGTTCGCATGCAGCTCGGCATAGACCGCCTCGGAGGGCAGGAACATCAGCGCGCCGTCGGCGGTTTCGCCGTCGAGGATGTATTTCTCGGCAATCGCCTTGATGTGATTGCGGACGGCGATCCGCAACATCCTTTGCGCCTCGATCAACTGCGACTGGTGTTCGGCCCGGCGCAGCGCCTCATAAGCTTCCAGCGGGAATTTCGAGTCGATGACTATGGGGCCAGGCGGGTTCGGCAGGTGGATCAGGCAGTCGGCGCGTTTGCCGTTCGAGAGCGTCGCCTGCATGGTCACGGCGTCCGGCGGCATCGCCTTTCTGACGATGTCGTTCAGTTGAATTTCCCCGAAAGCGCCGCGTGTCTGCTTGTTCGACAGGATGTCCTGCAGCGACAGCACATCGCCCGACAGTTTCTCGATATTCGACTGCGCCTTGTCGATGGTCTCCAGCCGTTGCTGCAATTCCCCGAGCGACCGGGCGGTGCGGGTCGCCGTGCCCTGCAGGCTTTCGGTCATGCCGCGTGAGACTTCGGCGAGGCGCTGCTCCATCAGTTGAAGCACCCGTGTCTGCGATGCAGCCTGCGCCTCGGAGACATGGGTGAGACCCCCCGTCAGCCGTTCCTGCCCGGCACTCAGGTTTTCGACCCGGTTGCCAAGTTGGGTCAGGTGATAGCCAAGGGGTTCGGTCATCCGTGCCGAGCGTGCGGCGGCACGGAGCGTGACGATCAGCAGGATGAAGAGCAAAAGCACCAGCGCCGCGCCGCCGAGCGCGGCGAGGACGACGGGATCGTCAAGCGTGTAGGTCTGGCCATTGAGCGTGATCATGTGCGTCCGAATAGCCGTTCGATATCGCTGAGTTTCAGTTCGACATAGGTGGGTCGGCCGTGATTGCACTGGCCGGAAAGCGGTGTCTTCTCCATCTCGCGCAGCAGGGCGTTCATCTCATCAGGCCGCATGCGACGGCCGGAACGGATGGAGCCGTGGCAGGACATGCGGGACAGGACGGCGTCGATCCGACTTTGCAGGCGCTGGCTGTCGCCGAGATCGTGCAACTCGTCGAGGATGTCCTTCAGAAGCGCTGTTGCGTTGACCTCGCCCAGAACGGCCGGGGTTTCGCGCACCGCAATGGCACCGCCGCCGAAGGGCTCGATGGTGAGGCCCAACTGCGAGAGCGCCTCTGCATGGTCGAGCAGAAGTCTTGCGTCGCCTTCGGACAAGTCAACGATCTCGGGGATCAGAAGCGCCTGTGCGGCGACGCCGTTTTCCGCGCGCTGGCGTTTGAGACGTTCGTAGACGAGGCGTTCATGGGCGGCGTGCTGGTCGACGATGACAAGACCGGTTTCGGTCTGGGCAATGATGTAGTTTTCATGCAGCTGTGCCCGCGCCGCGCCCAGCGGGCAGGCTTCGATGGCCTCCTCGTGCGCCTGCGGCTTCTCGTCGGCGGGAGGATCGAAACGGGCAGAGGCTTCGGCAAAGCCTGGGGCAAGCTGGGCCTGCGCGGTATAGGCGGCGCGAAGCGCGGTCTGCGACGGCCGGTCCATCTGATAGATGCGTGGGCCAGCGGGTTCGGGCCGCATCGCGCCAAGGGTGAGGCTGGAGACGGTCGAAGACGCGCGGTATCCGGCCTCGGCCAGAGCGTGCCTGAGCGCTGAGACGATAAGCCCGCGCGCCACACCCGGTTCGCGGAAACGCACCTCGGCCTTGGCGGGATGCACGTTCACATCCACACGCTCGGGATCGCAGATGAGGTTGAGGACCGCAGCCGGATGCCGGTCACGCGACAGTACGTCCATGTAACCCGCCCGAAGCGCGCCGATCAGCAGCTTGTCGCGGACCGGGCGGCCATTGACGAAAAGGAACTGCTCCACCGCGGCGCCGCGCGAATAGGTGGGCAAAGCGGCAAGGCCGGTCAGGCGAATGCCTTCGCGTTCGGCATCAATGGACAGGGCATTGTCGGCGAAATCCGAACCGATGAGTGCCCTGAGCCTTTGGCTCAGGGCTTCGAAGAGGTCGCCCTGTTCGGCATCGGCACGCAGCACGACGCGACCCTCGCCACCGCCCGTCACGTCCCGCAGGACGAAGCCGACGCCGGGTTCGGCCATCGCCAGCCGCTGGATGACATCCTTGATCGCCTGCGCCTCGGCCCGGTCGGAGCGCAGGAACTTCAGCCGCGCGGGCGTCGCGTAGAAGAGGTCGCGCAACTCCACGACCGTGCCCTTCGTCAGCGCGGCGGGGCGCACGGGGGCTATGCGGCCGCCGGCGACCGCAATGGCGGCGGCCTCCGCGCCTTCTGCACGCGAGGTGATCTTCAGCCGCGCCACGGCGCCGAGCGACGGCAGAGCCTCGCCCCGGAACCCGAAGGAGCGGATGTTCAGGAGGTCCGATCCGTCGATCTTGGATGTCGCGTGGCGCGCGAGCGCCAGCGGAAGGTCTTCGGCGGTCATGCCGCAGCCGTCATCCGTGACGCGGATCAGAGTCTTGCCGCCATCGGCATAGGCAACCTCGATGCGCGCCGCGCCTGCATCGAGCGCGTTTTCCACCAGTTCCTTCACTGCGGAGGCCGGGCGCTCGACCACTTCGCCGGCCGCAATCCGGTTCACAGCCGCTTCGTCAAGCTGGCGGATTACGGACCGTTCAGGCGTTATTTTGGGGCTCTCGGCGTTCATCCTACAAGAATTAGCATGGGCCGAAAGATTCGGCCATGGTTTGTTCCTGTCGCGACACAGGGAAAATCAGGCGGGTCCAGCGGCGAGGCTGTCGCAGAGCGCATCCCACTGGGACCGGCTGATCCGTTCCTTCGCGGCGAGCAGCCAGTAGGTTTCGTGATGGGCCAGGCGGTCTTCGCTGACCGGTACCAGACGCCCGGATTGCAGATCGGCCTGACAGAGCGGTAGCGACCCCAGAACCACCCCCTGCCCCGCCCGCGCCGCCGCCAGCGCGGACGAAAACGTGTCGAAGCGCAGCAACGGCACCGGGGTGGTCGGCGTGCCGGTGCGGGCGGCCCAGTCGGTCCAACCGGGGCGCGGGCCGGAGACCGCGATGCGGGGCAGGTCATGCCACGATGTCCCGGCGCTCAGCAGCCCCGGCGCGGCAAGCGGCGCCATGACTTCGGGGTAAAGCGGCACCTTCAGGGCATGTGGCCAGTCGCCCGCGCCATAGCGGATACGGACCGTATCGTCGTCATGCGCGGTCTCGGCGCTGAGTACCATGGTGCGGAATGTGATCTGCCCGCCCGTCGCGGCCCGCAGCCGGCCAAGGCGCGGCGCGATCCAGAGGTCGATGACCGAGGTGCTGGCCGAAATCGTCAACCTGTCGCGGGCGACACCGAAGAGCGCTTCGGAGCTTTCGCGCAGGCTTTCCAGCGCCGTTCGAACATGGGGCAGCCACGCCTCGCCCTCGACCGTTAACGCGATGGAGCGTGCCTGCCGGACAAAGAGCCGCGTACTGAGGCGGCGTTCAAGATGGCCGATGCGCTGGCTGATTGCCGACTGCGTCAACCCGGTTTCTGCCGCCGCGCCCGTGAAACTGCCCGTGCGTGCCGCAGCTTCGAAGGCGCGGACCCATTCCAGCGGCAGATTGTCGAAGCTTCGATCATCCATTAGGAAAACGATACCTTAGATCATAAACGCCTAATTTGAGTTTATAGCTCAATGACCGGAGACTGTCGCCGGTTCTCTACGCGCGAAAGGACGACCGGGATGGGAAACGTGACGATCGAGGCTGGCGGCGCTCATCTGGCGCTTGAGACGGGGATGGGGCGGCAGCGGTTCCATGCGGTCTGGCTCAGGGACAATGCCTGGGATGCGGAAACCCGCGCGCCCGGCAATGGCCAGCGCCTGATCGCGCTGCGTGATATCAGCCCCGATATCCGGATCGAGGTGGCAGAGGTCGCGGGGACCGTGCTGAACGTCACCTTCGCGCCCGAAGGCAAGACCGTGAGCTATGACCTTCACTGGCTGGAGGCGCATGCCTATGACCGGCCCACGCTGACTGAAACCGGCTGGACCGCGCCGGGGATCGAGGTCTGGGACGGGCGGTTGATGGCGAATGTGCCGGTCGCCGATTTCGCTGCGGTCAGTCGCAATACCGAAGCCAAGCGGAACTGGCTGGCCAAGGTCGCACGCTATGGCTTTGGCAAGCTGACCGGCGGACCGGTGGAGCCCGGCGCGCTTTTCAAGGTCGTGGACCTTTTCGGCTATGTGCGCGAAACGAATTACGGCCGCCATTTCGAGGTCAGGACCGAGGTCAACCCGACGAACCTCGCCTATACCGGCCTTGGCCTTCAGGCCCATACCGACAATCCCTACCGCGATCCGGTGCCGACGGTGCAGGTGCTCTATTGCCTCGAAAGTTCGGCTGCGGGGGGCGAGAACATGGTGGTGGACGGGTTCGCGGCCGCTTTGCGCCTGCGCGAGGAAAACCCCGACTGGTTCGACGTGCTCACGAAATACTGCGCGCGGTTTGAATATGCCGGTGAGGCGGGCGTGCGCCTGCGCGCACGCCGCCCCATGATCGAGCTTTCCCCCGACGGCGAACTGATCGCCGTGCGGTTCAACAACCGCTCCGCCGCCGCGATCACGGACGTTCCCTTCGACGACATGGCGACCTATTACACCGCCTATCGCCGTCTGGGCGAGATCATCGACGACCCGGCGATGGAGGTGACTTTCAGACTGAATCCGGGCGAATGCTTCATCGTCGACAACACCCGCGTGCTGCACGCCCGCAAGGGCTATTCCGGCGCCGGCACGCGCTGGCTGCAGGGCTGCTACGCGGACAAGGACGGGCTTCTCTCGACCCTCGCCGCGTTGGAACACCAGATGCCGGAGGCGGCGGAATGAAGCCGGATTTCACGACGCTCACCCGCGACAACATCGTCGCCTTCATCGGCGACATCTTCGAACGCTGCGGCGATGAGGAATATCTGGGCGAACCGGTGACGATGGCCCAGCACATGCTGCAGGGCGCGACCATTGCCGAACAGAACGGGCTGGATGAGGAAATCATCGTCGGCGCGCTTCTGCACGATATCGGCCATTTCACGTCCGAGTTCGGGACATTCAGCATGGAGGATACCGAGGACCGCTTTCATGAGGAGGCGGGGGCAGAGGTGCTCGCCGAGTTCTTCCCCTCGGTCATCACCGATTGCGTCCGCTACCACGTCGCGGCCAAACGCTATCTTTGCGCCACGAAGCCCGACTATTTCGGGCGGCTCTCGGAGGCCTCCGTGCATTCCCTGAACCTTCAGGGCGGGCCGATGAATGCCGCGGAAGTGGCCGAATTCGAGAAAAACCCGAACCTGAAGAAGATCGTTCAGGTGCGCTATCTCGACGAGGCGGGCAAGCGGCCGGACATGGAAACGCCCGACTTCTGGCATTTCGCCCCGATGGTCCAGCGCATCGTCGATGCGCATTGCCCCGCCTGACGGCCCGCACCCTTGTTGCGTCCGCGCCCGGCAGGCCTTATTGCCGGGAGGATCAGCAAAAGGGTTTCCGCATGGCCTATCATCTTTATCAGGGCGACCTGCCCGACGGGCTGGACCTTGGCCCCGTTGTCGCGATCGATACCGAGACGATGGGCCTTGACCCGCGCCGCGACCGGCTCTGCGTCGTGCAGTTGTCGTCGGGCGACGGCGACGCGCATCTGGTGCAGATCGCCAAGGGGCAGAAAAGCGCGCCCAATCTGGAGCAGATGCTGGCCGATCCCGCCACGCTGAAGCTCTTTCATTTCGGGCGCTTCGACATCGCCGCCTTGAAGAACGCCTTCGGCGTCACCACCTCGCCGGTCTACTGCACCAAGATCGCCTCGAAGATGGTGCGCACCTTCACCGACCGTCACGGGCTGAAATACCTGTTGCAGGAGCTTCTGGGGGTCGATGTGTCGAAACAACAGCAGACCTCGGATTGGGGCGCGCAGACGCTGACCGAAGCACAACAGGATTACGCGGCCTCGGACGTGCTCTATCTGCACCGGCTTAAGGCGGAACTGGACACCCGCCTTGCCCGCGAGGGCCGCACCGAGCTGGCCCAGGCCTGTTTCGACTTCCTGCCCACCCGCGCCATTCTGGACCTGATGGGCTGGGGCGACGAAGCCGACATTTACAGGCACTGACCCATGACCGACGCCGAGACCTTTCTTGCCACCGCCCGCCGCGTCATCGAGATCGAGGCGCGGGGCCTGACCGCGTTGTCGGCAGCATTGGGCGACAGTTTCTCGGCCGCCGTCGACCTGATCCTGAAGGCGAAGGGCCGCATCATCGTCTCGGGCATGGGCAAGTCGGGCCATGTCGGGCGCAAAATCGCGGCGACGCTGGCTTCGACCGGCACGCCCGCGCAATATGTCCACCCCGCCGAGGCAAGCCATGGCGATCTGGGCATGGTGACGGAAGGCGACGTGGCGCTTGTCCTGTCCAATTCCGGGGAAACGCCGGAGCTTTCCGATATCATCGCCCATACACGGCGGTTTGGCATTCCGCTGATCGGGGTGGCAGGCCGGGCAGGTTCGACCCTGCTTATTCAGGCCGATGTGGCGATCCTGCTGCCCGCCGCCGAAGAGGCCTGCGGCACAGGGATCGTGCCCACGACCTCGACCACGATGACGCTGGCGCTGGGGGATGCATTGGCCGTGGCGCTGATGGAGCATCGCCGCTTCACGCCCGAGCATTTCAAGACCTTCCATCCCGGCGGCAAGCTGGGCGCGCGGCTGCTGAAAGTCGCCGATCTGATGCATGGCGACGACGCGTTGCCGCTGGTGGCCGAGACGACACCGATGAGCGATGCGCTCCTGGTGATGAGCCAGAAGGGCTTTGGCGTGGTCGGCGTGACCGATGCGACCGGGCGGCTGACCGGCATCGTTACCGATGGCGACCTGCGCCGCCATATGGCGGGACTTCTGGACCACAATGCGGGCGAGGTGATGACCCGCGATCCCCAAACGGTCGACCCCGGCTCGGTCGCCGAAAAGGCGGTAGCGATCATGCGCGACCGTAAGATCACCTGCCTTTTTGTCGTTGCCCCTGATGGCGACGGACGCGCGGCTGGTATCCTAAATATCCACGACTGCCTGCGCGCCGGCGTGGCCTGACACCATGGCGACGCGGGACAATGTCTATTCCAGCGTGATCTTCTGGCTGAAGATTGCGCTGCCGCTTCTGGCGTTGGTGATCCTATCCACCCTCTTCCTGTTCTCGCGCAGGATCGATACCGAAGCCAGCCTGCCCTATGCCGAGGTCGATATCGACACGCTGGCGCGCGACCAAAGGCTCACCGCGCCGGAATATACCGCCGTCACCACCGATGGCGCGGCGCTGAGCGTCAGTGCGGACATTGCCCGACCGTCGCAGGGCGAGGGATCGGCCAGCGCCGAACAGCTGGTCGCGGCCTATGAGACCCGCGACGGCCTTCGCATCGACCTGACGGCGGCTGCCGGCGAACTGGACCGCGCGGCAGGAAGACTGCTGTTGTCAGGCGGTGTCGTGATTGTGACGTCGGAAGGTTACCGGATGATCACCGCCGGACTTGACGGCGCACTGGACCGGACCGAACTTGTGTCGGACGGTGAGGTGGAGGCGGACGCCCCTTTTGGCAGGATTGAGGCCGGGGGTATGGAAATCAGCCATAGTGATGCCGGGATGCCTGGCTATGATCTGGTTTTCAACAAGGGCGTGAAGCTGATATACGAGCCGGTGAACTGAAGGACCGAAAATGCCGACCAACTTCCGCGCCCTGACGGCCATATTGGCCATGGCGGCACTCATGCCGTTTTCCGCGTTTGCGCAGGGGGCGGCGATTACGTTTGGCGGCATTCGCGCCGATACCAGCCTGCCGGTGGAAGTAACGGCAGATCAGCTCAATGTC
The DNA here is from genome assembly GCF_029961185.1 of Albidovulum aestuarii. GTDB lineage: Bacteria > Pseudomonadota > Alphaproteobacteria > Rhodobacterales > Rhodobacteraceae > Albidovulum > Albidovulum aestuarii. Next base: position 97,229 of record NZ_JASBQQ010000008.1, read on the forward strand.
AGCCAGACCGACGGGACCGCGACCTTTACCGGCAATGTCCTGATCGGACAGGGCGACATGCGGTTGTCGGCGGATGAGGTGCTGGTCGAATACGGCGGACAGGACCGGACCCGGATCGAGCGGCTTCATGCCAAGGGCGGCGTGACGCTGGTCAACGGCGCGGAAGCAGCCGAGGCCCAGGAAGCGGTTTATTCCGTCACGGCCGGAGAGGTCGTCATGACCGGCAGTGTCCTTCTGACCCAGAACGGTAGCACGATTGCAGGCGAAAGGCTGGTCGTTGATCTTGCGTCGGGCACCGGCCGGATGGAAGGCCGGGTCAAGACCGTGCTGCAACCGGGGGCCAACTGATGTCCCGACGCCCAGACCTGAAAGTCGCGGAGGGCAGCGCAGGCCTGCGCGTCGTGCATCTGCGCAAAAGCTATCGCCGCCGCCCGGTGATCCGCGACGTGTCGATCGAGCTCGCGCGGGGCGAAGTAGTAGCACTGCTCGGCCCTAACGGTTCGGGCAAGACAACCTGCTTTTACAATATTGCGGGGCTGATCGCGCCGGACAGCGGTCAGGTGCTGATCGACGGGCGCGACGTGACCGGCCTGCCGATGTATCGCCGCGCGCGGCTGGGCATCGGCTATCTGCCGCAGGAGGTCTCGATCTTCCGCGGCCTGTCGGTGGAGGACAATATCCTCGCTGTTCTGGAGATCACCGAAAGCGACATCCACAAGCGCCGCGAACGGCTTGAGGAACTGCTGTCGGAGTTTTCGATCACCCATCTGCGCCGCGCGCCGGCGCTGGCCCTGTCAGGCGGCGAGCGGCGGCGGGTGGAGATCGCGCGTTGTCTGGCGGCCAACCCGAAATACCTGCTTCTGGACGAGCCGTTCGCAGGCGTCGATCCGATCTCGGTCGGTGATATCCGCACCCTGGTTCACGATCTGAAGTCGCGCGGAATCGGTGTGCTGATCACCGATCACAATGTCCGCGAGACACTGGAGATCGTTGACCGCGCCTATATCCTGCATGACGGGACCGTTCTGATGAGCGGCACGGCCGACGAAGTCGTGCGCGATGAAAACGTTCGTCGTGTATATCTGGGGCAGAGTTTCCGCATCTCCTGACCTGAGCCCCCGCGCTCGCCGTTCCGGCACTTCAGAAGGCGGCGTTTCACGATCTGGGCATGCGCGCAAAAAACAGCTTCTACCTCGCCTCACCATGAACCGATATCGGCCAGATAGGTCAAAGAGGGCGTTGACATCCCGTGCCGAATTGTCGCCAAATATATCAAATGCATGCGCGTACCCTCATTGATCGGGCGATAGCGTCGGAAGGTTTTCAGACAGAACCAGCCGCCAGGCGTGCACAAGGCAAAATCGCAAAAAATGTATCCAATTCAGTCGTCCTGAGCATTCAGGGCGAGAGGCAGAGAATCAACTCACCCAAAAAAGGAGGTGTCATGAGATACAGAATCAGTGGCAGGCAGATCGACGTCGGCGATGCGCTTCAGACCCATGTGCGGTCGGAACTTGCAGAAACGGTCGAAAAATATTCTCAGCGCCCGACCGACGCGACGGTGATCTTCGCCCGCGATGCACATGAGTATTCCTGCGAAGCCACGGTGCACCTTTCGACCGGCCTGACCGCGTCCGCGAAGGGACAGGCGACGGAGATCTATTCGGCGTTCGAAGCATGCCGTGAAAAGATGGACAAGCAGCTTCGGCGTTATAAGCGGCGTCTGCGGGATCACCATCGTGACCGTACGGCCCCGGTTGAATTTGCGGGCGCACCCATGTATGTGCTCGCCGCGAATGGTGAAGCGGCGGATTCTGAGCCGGAAAGCCTGCAACCGATGATCATCGCCGAGATGGAGACTCAGATCCCGTCCCTTTCGGTTGGTGAGGCGGTCATGCAGATGGAACTTGCCGGGGCGCCGTTGTTGGTGTTTCGAAACGAAAAGAACGGCGGGGTCAGTGTGGTCCATCGCCGGGACGATGGGAATGTAGGCTGGATCGACACGTCGACTGGCTAGACAAGGCGCAGCGACAGCGCAGGAACAGTTAGGGCACATGGAACTATCGAGCCTTTTGAAGCCGGCGGCGGTCCGGGTCCTCGGACACGCCACCAGCAAGAAGCGTCTGTTTCAGGATCTGGGTGACATCACCCAGTCCATCTACGGGCTGGATGCAACCGCCACCGTAGACGCGCTTCAGGAGCGTGAGAGCCTGGGCCCGACCGGTGTCGGTCATGGCGTTGCGCTGCCGCATGCCCGGCTCGAAGGGCTCGATCATGTCGTTGGCGTCTTCCTGCGGCTGGAAAAGCCGCTGGATTTCGACGCTGTCGACCGCCAGCCGGTCGATCTGGTCTTTGCCCTCTTTGCGCCGAAGGATGCCGGCGTCGAACATCTGAAGGCACTCGCGCTCGTCTCTCGGACGATGCGCGAGTCCTCGATTTGCGCGAAACTGCGCGCAAACGCCGACCCAGCGGCCCTGCACGCCGTCCTGACCGAGGCACGGTCGAACCAAGCGGCCTGACGTTCAGTCGAGCGGTTTCCAGCGGGAGAACCCGAAAGTGACGTAGTCGCGCGGATAGGCATCCCGTGCTGCGTCCTCCAATTCATCGTCATGGATCGCGGCGAGCGGCACCGGTGCCAGCGGCTCTGTCCGTGGCGCCTGCGGCGGCGATTTGACCCCGGCGCCGCGACACAGGAACGCCAGATCCTGCTCCAGCCGGTCCTCGCGGCAGAGAAGGTCGGGCGGCGCGAACTGGGCAAATCCCTGAATGATCGTCCATTGGCTGGCCCAGAGCATGTCTTGCCGGTGCGGCATCTGCCCGTTCAGATTGACCTTCAGGAACCGCAGGAAGCCAAGCAGGGCAGCGCGGTAGTCGCTGGCACTCATCCCCGCCAGTTCCTCGTCTGGCGGCAGGGCCACATCGTATTGCGCCCGCAACGCCCGGCGCAGATCAGCCTGTCCGTCGCGATCGAGCACGGCGGCGAAGATGTCGTGGGCGCGGGTCAACGGATGCCGGATCACGGTGAAGCTGCGATGAGCCGGCGCCTTTCGCATCCACGCGCGAAGCGTCTTTTGCGTGAAGTCCTCGGCCAGACCGCCCTTGCCGAGGCGTGACAGCCAGTCGCGTATCGGCCCATCACCCAAGGGCTGGATCGGCATGTAAAGAAGCGGCGCGCCTGCCGCCGCGATAAAGCGCGGCACGCCGGGGCCGCGGCGCGGTTCGAAATTCGGTGTCCGGGCTAGGTTCGACCAGTCGATCCGCTGCAAAGCCGCTTCCATTTCGGGGAAATTGCGAACCTTGTCGGCCATCTCTTCCGGGTTCTGGCGCACGAGCGTGTCCGCGACGCTGTCGATCATTGCTTCAAACCCCAGATGCTTGAGAAGCCCGTTGATCACCTCGGGGCGCAGTGAATCCTCATAGTCCATATAAAACGCGGTCTGACCGGTGATCTGAAGCGCGTTCTGGATGCGGATCTGGAACTCTTGGCGATCTTGCAGAAAGGCCTCGAACTCCGCCGGTTTGAAGGGCGGCTTCCAGGCGATCTTGTCCTTCACATCGGTCAGCTGCCAGCGCTTGGTATTATAGGCGATCTTGAGGCTGATGTAGCAATCGACCGGATTGCGGGTCAGCACGATCTTGGCGCAGCGCGGGTCGTTCAGGATCGCATCGACCACGCGCGGCTCGTGATCGAAGAAGAAGCGGAAGCCATTGAAGCCGTCGGCACTGCGTATGCGATGGAGCAGCGCCAGAGGGTCCTTCAGCCGGTCGGCCATGGACATGCCGAAAAGCGCATTGAGCTTTGGCGAACCGACATAGTCGGGGTTGAACGCCTCGCCGTGGCAATGGAGGCCATCCACCTGGGTCAGCGTCGCCTCAAGCAGGTTCGATCCCGTCCGCATCTCTGCGAGGATCACGAAATAGTCGAATGCCTTGGTCACATACCCACCTTATCGCACGATATAGGGGCGACCACGATCCCGGTCTGCTGGTTGCGGTTCGCCGACATTGGCGAAGTCGCCCATCACGGTCGGCTGCATGCCCTGGTTCTTGAGGTTCTGCAGGAACTGGCCGAACCCGGTCAGATCGACCATGCGTGGTGCTTCCGTCAGGCGGCGGGTAGCACGGGGGCGTATCTCGTCAATGATGGCTTGCAGGGGTTCCATGGGATTTTCGATGAACTCCGCCATCGTCCAGACCCTGACACGGGCCTTCACATACATCGTGCCCAGGATATCCAGATGTTCTTTCTCGATCTTCTGAAGCCGCGCCGCCTCGCGCCGGATTTCGGAGAAGTTGCTGTTCTGGCGCATCAACGGAATGGCCCACGTCCCCGAGACGACCGAAATTTGCGCGTTGGGATCGGTCGCCATGAACCAGTTGCAGTCCTGATTGTCCCGGGGGCCGAACTGAAAACACTGGTGTTCGCCGCGGGTGTTCCAGATCAGGTTGGTCAGGAAGGACTTCGGATTGTAGTCGCGGAGCGCCGCGCTGTCGGTCAGCGCGCCGTTGTAGATCTTCTCGCCGCCCGAGAACTCAACCCGCTCCGGGTCGAAGATGTGTCCATGGACGCGACCGCCGATGGCCTTCGACAGCCAAATATCGAAGTTTTCGAACAAATCGGAAAAGCCGTGAAATACCGAATAGCGGGCGCAGGTCTTGCCGTTTTCGTGGTCCTGCACGGGATACCGGCTTTGCATGTAAAGCCCTGCCCGGCCGCGGACGCGCCGCTCGGCCGCCTTGGCGAAAAGCCGGTCGATCTTGCCGGGATTGGGTTCGGCCCGGGCCGCCTGTTCGGAGGACGGCGACAGGAACGCGCGATAGAGCCGGTCGGCCTTCGGCCAGATCTTCCGCGCCATGAAGCAGTCCGACCGGCGCAGAAGCTGCAGGTGATCGTCGTAGAACGTATGCGGCTTACCCTGATAGTCGAATTTCGACAGCGTCAGCGACCTGCTTTCTATCTGTGTCGAATAAATCCGCGCCAGCGTCTGGAAATAGCTTTCGTCCGGGATCCACACGCGGCGGAAATACCGGTCATATGCCCTGCGCTTCGGGTCTTCGAGAATGGCCGACAATGTCTGACGGGTCAGACACCACCATTGCGATCCGAGATGAGGGTCGAGACCTTCGGGAATGCGACGCTTGAACCGGAACCGGCGCTGTAGCCTGACATAGAAATCGAAGGCCATCCTCTGCTTTCGCCAGGAAAACGGAAAGCGCAGGGTGAACCGTTCCACATCGAGCCCGCCAATGGTCCAGCCAACATCAGCGGTGGTTACGCTTTCGATGAAATCCGTCGTCGGCCGCGCATCGAGATAGGCGATCAGTTCGGGCAGCGGGCGCAGCGGCAGACAGGCGCCGGAGGCTAGAAAAACATGCCGAACCGCCTTGTTCCGGGCCAGCATCTGTTCGGATGCCGCCTGTGTTGCGGCGACGAGCGACCAGGTTCCCCAGTCACAGGCGAACCGTTCCGAGAAACTGATCGTATCGATATCCGAGAGTGCCGCGACCAACTTGTCATAAGACCGGTGGCGCACCCGCTTGTCGACATGGATCACGACCGGGCAGCCGGCCTCGGCCATAAACCGCGCGACCTGCGCGGCACGATCCAGCGCTGTGTGGCACATCATGATGAAGCCAACCGTCACGCGCCGATCCTCATGCCCAGTTGCCCTTCGACATCAGTCCGAGGATCTCAAGCTGCCGCCAGTTCACGTATTTCTCGGACCATTTGCACCAGAGATTGGTCTCACCCTTCAGTGACTCGGCATAGGCGAGGTATTCACGGCTGCCGGCGAAATGTTCCCGCCGCTCAAGCTCCTCCTCCACCTTTGCTTCGAAGGTCGAAAGGAACTTGGCGTGGAGAAGGCAGCCAGAGGCTTTCTCGCCCCCCCATTCGTCATAGATCTGGTTCAGGCCGCGCGGCAAGAGCATGTGGGTGGAACTGGCAAAACAATAGGACCAGTGCCACTTCACCAGCGGGATCTTGTTCAGCGATGGTGCGTCCTCAGGCGCATCGGCGAACATGGTCCGTGCTCTCGGGCCGCCCTGTATCCAGAGGTTCTGGAAGCTCGGATTCTTGGAAATCGTGTAGTTCCCCGCATCGAAATAGGCAGCGATCTCGAATGGGTTCTGGCCTTCGCGGTATCGTTCCGCACCGACCGGTCCCTTGGGATACATGTCCAGCACCATGGCCGGGAAACTGCGAACATTGTAGGTGTCGAGCCAGTCGGTCAGCGCCTGAACCGGTCTGGTATCGCAGAACGGATAGACCAAGAACTCATCAACATCGAGCGCGAGGATCCAGTGCCCGCGCGCATAGCGGAACAATAGCCAGTTTAGCCAGTCCGCGCCGAACCGCGCGGCCTTATAACTGGCATTGGTCGACCAGAGCGACACATCCTCCTGCTCGGCGAGATATTCGCGCGAACCGTCGTTTGAGCCGTTGTCGATCATGAAAAAATGCCGGACCCCGAGGTCACGGTAATAGCGCAGGAAATACGGCAGGCGAACACATTCGTTGCGCAGGACCGCGACGGCGATCACGTCGCGGGCACCGATGGACGACGTCCGATCCTTCAGCGCCAACAACTCACGGCGCTTGCGGAAGGCCCGAAAACGCAATTGCCTGCGTTTCAGCCGCAACCGGTATCGTTCCCAGATGCCCAATCCGATCCTCTCGACGCCGCGCCCCCGCAGGCGGGTTAACTGATAAATGCAAGCTGCTTAAGACTGAGTTTCGCGCAACCGCGCCACGCACGGCTGTCCCAGTTTCTGCTGTGCTGCCTTTTCCCCATGTCCTGTCGGAAAAGAATACAGATCAGCTTGGCGCCGGTAAACTGCGGATTCATCGTTTCCGCGATAAGATTGGCGAGTGACTCCAAAAGGTTGTCGGAAACCTGATCAAGAGCCAGGTTGTCTTATTCCTTGTAGTCGCCGGACTGGTGCCAGCGCCACGCATCGGTAATCATCGTGGTCAGGTCCGAACGGGACGGCATCCAGCCAAGCTCCCGCACTGCCCGCTCGCTTCCGCAAACGAGGCTGACAGCGTCGCCCGCGCGGCGCTCACCATAGATTACGGGCACTTCGCGGTTCGTGACGGCGCGCGACTGAGCGATAACTTCGCGTACCGTGAACCCCACGCCAGTGCCGAGACAAAAGGCGCGCGAACCGTGTCCGGCCTCCAGCCATTTCAATCCAGCCACATGCGCATCGACGAGATCGGCAACATGGACATAGTCGCGCACGCAAGTGCCGTCCCGGGTCGGGTAGTCGGTTCCGAAAACGGTCAGCGCCGGGCGCCGTCCGTCGATCGCGTCCAGCATCAGCGGAATGAGGTGGGTTTCCGGTCTGTGGAACTCGCCCAGTTCGCCATCGGGGTCGGCGCCGGCAACATTGAAATACCGGAAAATCACCGAGTTCAGGCCGTGCGACGCACCGAAATCATCGAGCATCTGCTCGATGGCGAGTTTGGATTTTCCGTAGGCATTCAGCGGATTCTGTGTCGTCTCTTCGTCCAGGATCACGCCGTCCTGATCGCCATACGTGGCACAGGTCGAGGAAAAGACGAAGTTCCGGCACCCGGCGGCCAGAGACGCCTCAATAAGGTTGAGCGCGCCGAGAACATTGACGCGCCAGTAGGTGCCGGGATCGCGCATCGCATCGCCGACAAGGCTGATCGCGGCGAAATGCAGGACGGCCTCGGGCTTCCAGCGGGCAAAGACCTCGTCAAGCCGCGCCCGGTCAGCAAGATCGCCTTCCTCCAGCGGGCCGAATTTCACGGCGTCGCGCCATCCGGTCGCAAGATTGTCGAATGTGACAGGCGTATACCCTGCAAGTTTCAGTGCCTTGCAGGCATGAGACCCGATATAACCGGCGCCTCCAGTGACCAGAATATAACGGGTCATGCGTCCTTACTCGGCAGCCTTCCGAACCGCCGTCATCGAGATGAGGAACTGCTGGAATTCGTCGCGCAATTCGTCGCGCGCAAGGCCGAATGCCACCGTGGCCTGAAGGAAACCGGCCTTGGACCCGCAGTCGAAGCGCTGGCCGCGGAAGCGGAAGCCGTAAACATTGTTCGATTTCCGGATTTCTTCGGCGATCGCATCAGTCAGTTGGACTTCGCCCCCGGCACCGGTTTTCAGTTTGTTCAGGTTCTGCATGATCTTGGGTGTCAGGATATAGCGACCGATCACAGCGAGGTTCGACGGCGCTTCCTTGGCCTTGGGTTTTTCGACCATGCCCTTGACCGAAACCATGGACCCCATGTCATCGCGCACATCGAGCACGCCATAGGAGGACGCCTTTTCCGGCGCGACCTCCATCGCCGCAACCATGTTGCCGCCAACCTCGGCATGTGCCTCGACCATTTGCTGAAGGCAGGGCTTTTCAGCCGCAATCACATCATCCGGCAGGATCACCGCAAAGGGTTCGTTGCCAACAAGACGGCGCGCGCACCAGACTGCGTGACCAAGGCCCAGCGCCTTGTGCTGGCGGATATAGGCGATCGCACCCGATTCCATGTTGGTCGTGCGCAGGACTTCCAGAAGGTCATCCTTGCCGGATTTCCGCAGATGCGCCTCAAGCTCGTTCGCGTGATCGAAGTAATCCTCAAGCGCGCCCTTGCCGCGCGAGGTTACAAAGATGAATTCCTTGATCCCGGCAGCGCGGGCTTCGTCAATCGCATATTGGATCAACGGACGGTCGACGAGCGTCATGATTTCTTTCGGAATCGACTTTGTTGCCGGTAGAAATCGAGTTCCAAGACCGGCAACGGGGAAAATCGCCTTCGTGACCCTACGCTTCATCACACACCATCCAATTTTTCACAGCGCTCAGCCTGTCGGCTGTCCCCTAAAGCGCTGCTGATTCATGCCCTGCTTTTGGTAATAGAGCAAGGATACGACATTTGTACGACCCGCGGTGACTAAATTTGGCTAACAGCGGGCTGATTTGGCAACGGTAGGCCTTCGTATGCCTAGATTGTAGTCAGGTTTTCCCTAGCCACTCACGAATCTCCATGCAACCCGCACGGGTAATTCAGTTCATGTTCATGTGTTTCAGCATCGCTTCGATTCGTGGCACGTCTTCGGGATTATTGAGTTCCCAGAAATGACGGCCACGCGCCTCCACCTCGACGCAGAGAACCGGACGGCCCTGCTCCAGAAAGCGAAGTTGTTCCAGACCTTCGAGGGTTTCAAGCGGGCCGGTCGGCCAGCCGGGATAGGCGGCGAGCGCCGCGGGCCGGTAGGCATAGACACCGACATGGTGAAAGACCGGCGTCGGTTCATCGTCCCGATATTGCCTGCCGGTAAAGGGGATCACTTCTTTCGAGAAATAGAGCGCCCGGTTGCCCTCGCCGAAAACCGCAGTGGTGCCCCCAACACGACCGTGGCGGCGATCCTCGATGAAACCGCTCAGCGCCTGTCCGTCGCAACGCAGCACCGGGGTCGCTATATCGGCTTCGAGATCTGCGCGCAGTCCGTCGATCAGCGACTCGACGAACCAATGCGGCGTCAACGGGGCATCTCCTTGAAGATTAACGACAATATCGTATCCACTTCCCAGAAGGTCATGTGCCTCGGCGCAGCGTTCGGTCCCGTTACGGCAGGTCTCTGATGTCATCACGACCTCGGCGCCGAAACCCTCCGCGGCGGATCGGATGCGGTCGTCGTCCGTTGCGACCACGACGCGATCGACGCCGGAAACCTGCATCGCGGCTTCCCAGCTGCGCTGGATCAGGGTGCGGGCCTGCCCATCGGCGCCTGTCAAAGCAACAAGTGGTTTTCCCGGATAGCGGGTGGACGCATAGCGCGCCGGTATGGCGATAAGGACGCTCATTCCTTCACCAGAAGAACGCCCGGAGCATAGGCTATGAAAAAGGGATTCTCGAAACTCGGTTTGCCATAGGTGAACGGCAAATGATCTTCGAACCGCACCATCTCTCCGCCCGCGCCACGTAGGACGGCGTCACCCGCGGCCGTATCCCATTCCATCGTGCGCCCCAGACGCGGGTAGAGGTCCGCTTCACCGGTTGCGACAAGGCAGAATTTGAGGCTCGACCCGGCGCTGGTCATGTCACGCACGGCATAGCGGCCGATATAGTCGTCGGTCGCCTGATCGCGATGGGATTTGGAAGCGACGACCATCAATGCCCGATTGTCGGGCACCGAAACGCTGAGCGGAACCTGCTCGCCCGGCACTTCCTTGTCGAAATCTCCCTTTTCTTCGACCGAACGGCCGTCGGGGAGCGTGTAGAACAGCCTGCCCTTTGCCGGCGCATAGACAACGCCGCGCAGGGGCACACCATCTTCGACATAGGCGATGTTCACCGTGAAATCGCCACGCCGCTGGATGAATTCCTTGGTTCCGTCGAGCGGATCGACGATGAGGAAGGTCGAAACCGCCTGCCCATGGCTCGCCGCCTGTTCTTCGGTGACGATCGCGATGGAGGGGAATGCTTCGGCCAGCCCTTCGGAAATCAGCGCGTCGGCGGCCTCATCCGCCTCTGTCACAGGGCTTGCATCGGACTTGGAGCGCACCTCGAAATCCTCGGCACTGTAGACCGCCATGATCCGGTCGCCTGCTTCGAGCGCTAGACGGCGCATCACGCGGGTGAGGTGTTCATGATCCAATGGTTTCTCCTGATACGCTCAGTTGATCGCGAATGCGGTTAACCTTATGATCGCGCGCTAAAGGAACAGCAAGATTCCTATGCGAAAAACCTTGAGGCAGGGTATCACAAGCGGAAACGGCGCAAGCGATGTTCAGGGTCGAGACAGAGAAATCGGGGCTGAACGCCGCCCTCACGATTCTTGAGCTGATCTATCACAGCACAGTTCAATCGGTCCGTCGAACCCACCGCAATGCGATGGTCGGCCTGATCATGAATTTATTTCAGACCGTCCTGCTCATCGCCGTCTTCTATGTGATGTTTACTTTTCTGGGCATGCGTGGAAACGCCATCCGGGGTGATTTTGTCGTCTACCTGATGTCGGGAATCCTTGTTTTTATGGCGAACGCAAAGGCGATGGGGGCCGTGCTTTCTGCCGACGGGCCGACATCGGCGATGATGCTGCACGCGCCGATGAATTCCGCCGTGGCAATCTGTTCATCAGCCCTCGCGTCGCTCTACATTCAGGTCTTGTCCATAACGGTCGTGCTCGGCGTCTATCATATGGCGTTCGGACCGATTGAAATTCACGATCCGGTTTCCTGCCTTGGCATATTGCTTCTGGCATGGCTGAACGGTGTATCGGTGGGGATGGTCGTTCTGGCGCTCCGACCGTGGTGGCCGGGTTTTGTCAACATCGCACGTACACTCTACATGCGTGTCAATATGTTCGCATCGGGCAAGATGTTCGTTGCAAACACGCTGAGCTTTTCGATGTTGAAGATGTTCGACTGGAACCCGCTCTTCCATCTCATCGATCAGGCGCGGGGATATGCGTTCATCAACTATTACCCGCAAAAAACGTCTCTGGCCTATCCGCTTTACGTGACCCTCGCGCTTTTTGTTCTTGGCCTGATGGGAGAGTTCTATACCCGTCGTAAGGTTTCTTTCAGCTGGATGGCTGGGCGCTAGTCGACAACCCTCAGCGTCAGATTGATCCGCCCTCCTTTCGGCAGGAGCGTTGAGGTGCCTGGCATGATCCGGTCTATGCCGTGATAGGCGAGCCGTGACTCACCCGTCAGGAGCAACACGTCGCCCGAACGCAGCAAGACACTTTCGGTCGGCCCGCCGCGTGTGGTGCCACCGATGCGGAACCGGGCATCATCGCCAAGGCTGACCGACAGAACCGGCCAGCGAAAGTCCGCCTCGTCCCGATCCTGATGCAAACCCATCCGTGCGCCTTCGGCGTAGAAATTGACCAGACAGCAATCGGGCATACGTTCCGATCCGACGAGACGGCGCCAGATGTCCAGCACATTGGCGGGGATCGGCGGCCAGTCGCTGCCTTCTGGATGCACGTCTGAGTAACGGTATCCTTTGCGGTCCGTGTACCAGCCATACTTCCCAGCCGAAGTCATCCGAACCGACATCGGCTTACCCCATGGCGTCAATGGCGAGAAAAGCGGTGCGGCCGCAACCACCCTGCGGATATCTTCGACAATCCGCACCTGCTCGGCCGTGTCGAGCAGGCCGGCAAATAGGGTTGCGCCGTTGACAACGGCAGTCGGAACGGACGCGCTGGCAGGCTTCGATTGTGCGGATTGGTTTTCCACAAATTTTCCCTGTTTTTCCTTCGGCCAGAGCGCTTGCAGCGCCCCATGCCCCTCCTTATATACCCTGCGAAGCCGGTCAGGGTGCCATACCCGACCGAAATCTTGGGATCGGGGCCAGAGGCCGCAATCGGATCTGGCGCCACTTAATCGCCGAAGGAAAGGTATACATATGGCCAAAGTCATCGGGATCGACCTCGGGACCACCAACTCCTGCGTCGCCATCATGGATGGGTCGCAGCCGCGCGTCATCGAAAACTCGGAAGGTGCGCGCACCACCCCGTCTGTCGTCGGATTCACCGACAGCGAACGCCTCGTCGGCCAGCCGGCCAAGCGCCAGGCGGTCACGAACCCCTCCAACACCGTCTATGCCGTCAAGCGCCTGATCGGCCGCCGCATGGGCGATGCCGAGGTGGAGAAGGACAAGAAACTTGTCCCCTATTCCATCGTCAACGGTGGCAATGGCGACGCCTGGGTTGAGGTGAAGGGCGAGAAATATTCCCCCGCGCAGATCAGCGCCGTGATCCTTCAGAAGATGAAGGAAACCGCCGAGAGCTATCTGGGCGAAAGCGTCACCCAGGCCGTCATCACGGTTCCGGCCTATTTCAACGACGCCCAGCGTCAGGCCACGAAAGACGCGGGCAAGATCGCCGGTCTTGAGGTGCTGCGCATCATCAACGAACCGACGGCGGCAGCACTCGCCTACGGCCTCGACAAGAAAGAGACGAAGACCATCGCGGTCTATGACCTTGGCGGCGGTACGTTCGACATCACGATCCTTGAAATCGACGACGGCCTCTTCGAAGTGAAGTCGACGAACGGCGACACGTTCCTTGGCGGTGAAGACTTCGACATGCGCATCGTGAACTACCTCGCCGAGGAGTTCAAAAAAGAGCATGGCGTCGATCTGACCGGCGACAAGATGGCGCTTCAGCGCCTGAAGGAAGCGGCCGAGAAGGCGAAGATCGAGCTTTCCTCCAGCCAGCAGACCGAGATCAACCAGCCGTTCATCTCGATGGACAAGAACACCGGTACGCCGCTGCACATGGTCATGAAACTGACCCGCGCAAAGCTGGAATCGCTGGTTTCCGACCTGATCAAGAAGTCGATGAAGCCCTGTCAGGACGCGCTGAAGGATGCGGGTCTGTCGAAAGGCGATATCGACGAGGTCGTTCTGGTCGGCGGCATGACTCGTATGCCCAAAGTGATCGAGGAAGTGACGAACTTCTTCGGCAAGGAGCCGCACAAGGGTGTGAACCCCGATGAGGTCGTGGCCTTGGGTGCCGCCATCCAGGCCGGCGTTCTGCAAGGGGACGTGAAGGACGTCGTCCTCCTCGACGTGACGCCGCTCTCGCTCGGCATCGAGACGCTGGGCGGTGTCTTCACCCGCCTGATCGACCGCAACACCACGATCCCGACGAAGAAAAGCCAGATCTTCTCGACGGCCGAGGACAACCAGAACGCCGTGACCTTGCGGGTCTTCCAGGGCGAGCGTGAAATGGCCGCCGACAACAAGCTTCTCGGCCAATTCAACCTTGAGGAAATCCCGCCCGCGCCGCGCGGTCTGCCGCAGATCGAGGTCACCTTCGACATCGACGCGAACGGCATCGTCTCGGTCAAGGCCAAGGACAAGGGCACAGGCCGCGAACAGGCGATCACCATTCAGGCCTCGGGCGGTCTGTCGGATGAAGAGATCGAGAAGATGGTCAAGGATGCCGAGGCGAATGCCGAAGGCGACAAGGCCCGCAAGGATCTGGTGGAAGCCAAGAACCAGGCCGAAAGCCTGATCCACTCGACCAAGAAGGCGCTTGAAGAGCATGGCGACAAGGTCGATGCCTCGACCGTCGAGGCGATCGAACTCGCAATCGGCGCACTTGAGGAAACGCTGAAGTCTGAAGATGCCGGCAAGATCAAGGGCGGCATCCAGAACGTCACCGATGCGGCGATGAAGCTGGGTGAGGCGATCTACAAGGCGCAGCAGGCCGAAGGCGGTGAGGCTGAAGTCGACGAAGACGGCCCGCGCGGCGTCGATGACGACATCGTGGATGCCGACTTCGAAGACCTCGGCGACGACAAGAAGCGCAAGTAACGCGACCGGAACCATAGGACCGGCCTGACCTTTACGGTCGGGCCGGTCCGCGCGTTCCCCGAAAGGGCGAAGAATGGCGAAACGCGATTATTATGAGGTTCTGGGCGTCGCGCGCGGTGCATCCGCCGACGAGATCAAGAAGGCCTATCGCACGAAGGCCAAGGAACTCCATCCCGACCGCAACAAGGACAAACCCGAATCCGAGGCCCAGTTCAAGGAAGTGAACGAGGCCTATGACGTCCTGAAGGACGACACCCGCAAGGCGGCCTATGACCGCTTCGGTCACGCGGCCTTCGAAGGCGGCGGTCCGCGCGGTGGCGGCGGTCAGGGGTATGGCCAGCAGGGCGATTTCGCGTCGGCCTTCTCGGACGTGTTCGAAGACCTTTTCGGCGATTTCATGGGCGGTCGTGGCGGTGGCGGGCGGCAGCGTGCGCAGCGCGGTTCCGACCTGCGCTACAACATGCGGGTGACCCTGGAAGAGGCGTACAAAGGCGTTCAGAAATCGATCACCGTGCCGACTTCGGTTGCCTGCGGGTCGTGCAACGGGACCGGTGCTGAGGGCGGTGCGGAACCGCAGACCTGTCCGACCTGTTCCGGCATGGGCAAGGTCCGCGCGCAGCAGGGCTTCTTCACCGTCGAACGCACCTGCCCGACCTGCGGCGGGCTTGGTCAGACGATCAAGAACCCCTGCAAGTCGTGTCACGGCGCGGGGCGGACCGAAAAGGAACGCCAGCTTTCGGTCAACATCCCGGCAGGGGTGGAGACCGGCACCCGCATTCGCCTCGCCGGCGAGGGCGAGGCAGGGATGCGCGGCGGGCCGTCGGGCGATCTTTACATCTTCATCGAGGTCCGCGAACACGCGCTTTTCCAGCGCGACGGGGTGAATCTCTACTGCCGTGTCCCTGTGTCGATGACGGCGGCCGCCCTTGGCGGTGATGTCGAGGTGCCGACAATTGACGGTGGACGGTCCAAGGTGAAGGTTCCGTCCGGCACCCAGACCGGCAAGCAGATGCGCCTGCGCGGCAAGGGCATGCCCGCGCTGCGCGGCGGCGGTATCGGCGACATGCTGATCGAGGTTGCGGTGGAAACGCCGGTGAACCTGACCGGCCGGCAAAAGGAATTGCTGCGCGAATTCGAACAGCTCAGCAAGGACAACAACCCCGAAGGGTCGTCCTTCTTCTCCAAGGTGAAGAACTTCTGGGACGGAATGAAAGGGTAAGGTGGGCAAAGCCCACCTTACAACGACCGTTAACCTTTCCTTCACCATGCCGCGCGACTCTTGAGTTATGTGCCCGAGTCGCGCCTTTCACGAAGCCCCGCTGCCGCTCTTTCCGGGCGACGAGGCGCCTGAAATTGCGCTGCCGCAGGGGCGACTGCCCTCTTACATCAAGGATCACCGGCAACGTTTGCGCGCCCGTTTCATGGAGGCCGGTGCGCAGGCCCTGCCCGATTACGAGCTACTCGAACTCGTTCTTTTCCGCGCCATTCCGCGGCAGGATGTAAAGCCGCTGGCCCGGCAGCTGCTGGACCAGTTCGGCGACTTCAACCGGGTCCTCTCCGCCCCGCCGCACCGGCTGTCCGAGGTCGACGGCGTCGGCGACACGGTCGTGCAGGAACTCAAGATCGTGGAGGCTGCTGCGCACCGGCTGGCCAGGGCGAAGGTGATGAACCGGGCGGTGCTATCGTCCTGGGATGCGCTTCTTGATTATTGCCGCACCTCGATGGCGCATCGGGAAACCGAGCAGTTCCGCATTCTCTTTCTAGACCGCAAGAACGTGCTGATCGCCGATGAGGAACAGGCCCGCGGCACCGTCGATCATGTCCCGGTTTATCCGCGTGAAGTCGTCAAGCGGGCGCTGGAACTGAACGCCAGCGCGCTGATCCTTGTCCATAACCACCCGTCAGGCGATCCGACCCCGTCCGAGCAGGACATAGCGGTGACCGGACAAATCCAGGATGCGGCCGGAATAATGGGGATCGTGCTGCACGATCACCTGATCATCGGAAAATCGCGGGAGATGAGCTTTCGCGCGGAAGGATTCCTCTGGGATTCAGATCAGAATCGCTCCTCGTGACCCTTCCTTCCATACGCCCGAGTACTCGGCTTATCGGGCTGGAAGTCGCCGTCCGGAACCGTCACGATGGCACTCGGAACCCCACCACAACGCAACGTTGCCGTACTTCACGACGCGGCGTCCTGCCCCGTTGCCCCCCCTCTCGTTCTGTGGCAAGACAGGCCAGTCACATACCAGACCGAAGAGTTCAGTAGATGGCCGATTTCGCTGCACGTCGAACGATGATGGTGGACACTCAGGTGCGCCCCAATGACGTAACCAAATTCCCGATCATCGAGGCGATGCTGGCGGTGCCGCGCGAGACATTCGTGCCCTCCGCCCGGCGCGAGGCGGCCTATGTCGGCAATAATGTCGAACTCGGCGGCGGCCGGGTGATGCTTGAACCGCGCACTCTGGCCAAAATGCTGGACGCGCTCGATATCCAGTCGGATGATCTGGTTCTCGATATCGGCTGCGGGCTTGGCTATTCGGCCGCGGTGATCGCGCATATGGCCGAAGCCGTCGTTGCGGTCGAGGAGGATACCGGCCTTGCACAGCAGGCTGAACAGCGCCTCGCTGATGCGGGGGCGGACAATGCCGCGGTGATATCCGGACCGCTGGCCGCCGGATCGGCCAAGCATGGCCCCTACGACGTCATTACCATTCAGGGTGCGGCAGAGACCGTGCCTGCGGCAATTCTTGACCAGCTGAAGGAAGGCGGCCGCATTGCCTGCCTCTTCATGGACGGGGCGCTCGGGCTGTGCCGGATCGGCCACAAGAACGAAGGCCGTGTTACCTGGCGCTTTGCCTTCAACGCCTCCGCCCCGATTCTGCCGGGCTTCGAAACCGAACGCGCATTCACCTTGTGACCCGACCCGGCCAGACCATGTCGACGGGTTCGGGAAACGAACCGAAAGTTGAAACAAGATGAAACTTCCGTCATCCAGGGCGCTGATCGTTGCTTGCATATGCGCATTCGGACTTTCCGGCCCGGCCCGTTCCGAGACATTGGCCGATGCGCTGGTCTCGGCCTACAAGAACTCTAACCTGATCGAACAGAACCGCGCGGTCCTGCGCGCCGCCGATGAAGACGTCGCCTCGGCAGTTGCCGCTTTGCGTCCGGTTCTTGAATGGGTCGCCAGCACTTCGCTTGTGGATACGCCGCAGTTTCAGGGCATCTCCTCTTCGCTCGCCATTCAGGGCCGCGTCCTGCTGACGGATTTCGGCCGCTCAAACATTAACATCGACATCGCTGAACAGGCAGTTCTCGCCACGCGCCAGGCGCTGGTCAATGTCGAGCAGGACGTGCTTCTCGCGGCTGTTTCATCCTACTTCGGCGTTCGCAGCGCGATGGAGAACGTCGCGATCAATCAGAACTCGGTCCGCGTCCTTGATGAGACGCTGCGGGCCACGCAAGACCAGTTCGACGTGGGCGAGGTGACGCGTACCGATGTCGCGCAGGCCGAGGCAAGGCTGGCAGCGGCACGGGCCTCGCTGGCGGCGGCGGAAGGTCAGCTTGCGGCGGCGCGCGAAGCGTACAAGGCGACGACGGGCAATTATCCGGGCGCGCTTGCCATCGCCCCGACCCCGCCGGCTTTGCCGCGCGCGCTTGATGATGCGCGCTCAATCGCGCAGCGCTCGCATCCGGCGATCCGGCAGGCGCAGCATCAGGCCGCCGGCGCCGATCTGGGTGTCGCCTTCGCCGCTGCCCAGCGTCTGCCCGTGGTCAACGGAACCGCCGGAATAGACCTGAACGAGAAATCGGCGAATACGACCGCAATCGGCATCGAGATGCGGCAAACGATTTTTTCAGGTGGCGCGCTATCGGCTGTTCACCGGAAGGCGATTGCCAACCGCGATGCCGCACGCTCGGCACTTTTGCAAACAAGCGTGATCGTCACGCAGAATGTCGGCAGCAGTTGGGCCGATATTGAAGTCGCCCGTGCGCAGATTACAGCGACCGAGCGCCAGATCGCCGCGGCGACGATTGCCTATGATGGGGTGCGCGAAGAGGCCAAGCTGGGCGCGCGCACGACGCTCGACGTTCTGGATGCCGAACAGGCGCTTCTCGATGCCCGGTCCAACAGGATCACGGCCGAGGCCAATCTGCAGGTAGCGATTTATTCGCTTTTGTCTTCTATGGGTCTTCTGACGGCAGAGTATCTGAACCTGGGCGTGCCGATCTACGACCCCGAAGCCTATTACAATGCGGTCAAATCCGCACCGGCCACCTCGGTGCAGGGCGAAAGCCTGGATCGCGTCCTGAAGGCAATCGGGAAGAACTGATGGCATGACAACGGTTGTCCGAGCGGGCCGACAGGCCTAAAGTTGCGTTCGGGGGCGAGAAGGAAACAACATGTCAGAACCGTTGACGAATTTGGAAATCCAGGATGTGCTTTCTTCAATTCGACGGCTGATCTCCGAGGACAAGCGTGACCCCGGTCGCCCCAACACTTCCCATACGTCTCCCGGCGGTACCGAAGGCTTGGAAAAGCAACCGGACGACAAGCTGATACTTACGTCAGCTCAACGGATTGACAGCGCAGAACGCAAGATACCAGCACCGAGTGGATCTGGCGGCGCCGCCCTCGAAGACACGATCGCCGAACTGGAGGCTGCCGTTGCAGGTATCGGCGGGGATTTTGAGCCCGACGGAAGCGAGGTCGTCCGCGAGTATTCCGATGCCGCGGATGCCGAACTCGAAAAGGCTTTCGAAGATGGATTCGAGGTCGATATCGGCGCGGAAGCCGGCGCTTCAGGACCTACTGCCCGGATGTCCTCACCCCCAGTGGCCGCCGATGACGAAGGGCAAACGGCGCCCCAGGTCCAGGACGAGCCGGAGGCGGTAGACTCCGATGAACCGGCCAATCAGACCGAAGAGGCGCAGACACAAGATTCCGAACGGTCAGCGGCCGGCAGTGACCCGAAGCCTGAGAACCCCGCGATTTTAGCCGAAGCCGCAAACGCGTCGACAGAGGCCGCTGAACTGGACTACGACCTATCCGACTCGAATCCGTTGCCGTCGGACACGACGCGATCTACGGCTGTCGGCACAACAGGCCGACGCATTCGACGTCGACTGAACCTGACTGCTCAGGACATGGTCACGGACGCCGCCCCATGGGACCGGGCCGATGCTACAGCACGTGAGCCGGACGCCGAGGGCACGACACACGCAGGACCGGCCGCCGCGAGCAGCGGCGAATCTGCGTATACCGATGATCTCGAAATGGAGATACTGCGCGAACTTGTGACCGAGATTGTCCGGCAGGAATTCAAAGGTCCGATGGGAGAGCGCATGACGCGCAATATTCGGATGCTTGTCCGCCGTGAGGTCAACCGGGCCTTGGAAAGCCACAAAGTGCGCTAGTCCGCGTCAAGCTATATCCCTTTTCCTTGGGGCATTGCCCCACATTTGAGCAAAAGACAGGCAATGTCCCTGTTGCACAGCGGGAACACAGCTGGCTTTGTGGTTAACGCTTGTGCCGATTGGATGATGCCTCTGTTTTGGGCCGATTAAGCAGCCAACACCGCGAATTGGGTAAATGGGCACAGTCCTGGCGTCAGCTGACCCTTGCGGATCATATTCGTCACCTCGATGCCCTCGAGTTTGGCCGAGGCTGTTGTGAAGGACTTGAAACTAAGCATCGGCAGGATCCGCTTTTTGATCGAGCGGTGAACTTGCTCGACCATATTGTTGAAATATTTGATCCTCACCGTCTCAATCGGGATCCTGCAACCGAAGGACTTCAGCATGCGGTTGATGGCGTTGATCCCTGCAGTGTTGGCCGCGCTTAGGTCGATCACGATTTTCGCGGCAGGCCGTTTACCTCAAAGGCTCTGGCGAAGAATCCAGTGGCCGCAGTCTTGATGCGACGCTTCGAAAGCATGAAATCAAGGGTCTTCCCGAGCTTGTCGACCGCCCGATAAAGGTAGACCCATTCGCCAGTCACGTTGATGTAGGTCGCATCCATGCGCCAGGACCGGTCGGCGGCCACTTTCCTGCGGCGCGCGTTGGCAGCAATCAGCGGAGAATAACCCTTTTTACCCAACGGTTGAGCGTCGCATGATCAACCCTAACGCCGCGCTCGGCCACGATCGCTTCCAGATCACGGCACGAAACTGTGTAGCGCACGTCGAAGAAGACTGCGAACAGGATCACGTCCTTCGGGAACTGAGCGCCTTTGAACGATACCATGTTACGCCCTCCAGACGGTGCCCCAACCCACCGGGATCGTCGATCTTCCAGCACAAATCCATCAAGAACCAAGGCTTGCGACAGAACCCACCGTATCGCTGCTGACTCGGCCAAAGAACACGTCGTCAAGGAACCGCCGCGTTGCGATCGATGCAATCCTTTGCCCAGCGCAGGTATCGGTTGCAGCACTAGGTCGCGGCCGCCTAACCTGAAACAGAACCAACGTGACGAAAGGACCAGCGCGTTCTGGGGAACTCCGACGACGGACAGTGGCCTCGTTTCTCGATCGGTTCTCCCTCGCGATCATCACTCTTAACGGGCCAAGTAATAGGCGACGAGGCTCCCGATAAACGTGATAAGAACGAGTATCGAGTCCAAACCGACCGTCCCTACCTTCGGCTTTCTCCGGATAATCAAACCGGTCAGATAGATAGCCGTTACGACAATGCCGAAGGCCAACGCCAGACTGACTGTGCGCGATGCGTCCTTAAGGATGGGTCCGGATCGAAACAGGATGTCCGCAGGAAAGACCAGAACCAGCATTATCAGGTTGCTGCCAAAGATATTCGAGATCGCCATTGTATAGGCCCCGATCCGGACGGCAGTGATGCTGGTCGTAAGCTCCGGTAACGATGTCGCCGCCGCAAGGAAGGTCACGCCCACAAAGCCAGAGCCGAGGCCGGATTGCTCTGCAATCCGCTCTGCGAAGACCACGAGAAGAAGTCCGAAGACCAAGATTGCCAGGCTCGCCGCAACGGCCCACCAGACGAGGTTGCTGTTACTTTTGTCCTGAAGCCCGTAGGGCGCCGGGAAGGGCAACGGTTCGGGATCCGGCAGGTCCACGGGAACCCAATCGCTAGTGCCGTCGTAACGACGCAGAACCCAGATCGCACCGGAATAGGCGAAGGCGATGAAAACGCTGCCGAGTCCAACTCCGAATACCGCGACCGTCTCACCAAGGTTCGTGATGACCAGCGCAGTCGAGAGCAGAAACACAAGCAACGTCGCCTCAAGTGCATGATTGGCCTTGCGCGGATAGTTGGTAATTGGCCCTCGAGCCCAGAAATCGGACATCGCGAGAATAGCTGTCTGCAAGGCTATGCCGCCAAAGAGGTTGTTCAGGACCAGATCGCGGGCTTGCTGAACGGCGGCCGTCAGTGTCGTTGCGACTTCCGGAAGCGACGTTGCCAGCGACAACACCAAAAGGCCCATCAGCGACTTGGCAAGCGCGAACCGGTCGGCCAGCGTATCGACCAGATACGCAAGCCGCGCGCCCGCCACCCACACGACGCCGGCAGCGAAGAGAAAGAGCAGGATGCTTTCAATCAGAGACGTCGACGGAATATTCATTCCCTTTACTCGCGTAACGCGCGGCAATTCGATTGATTGGCGTCAATCCCATTGATCTTCTGCGTGCTGGCAGATGGGGAGTAGGCGCTCCAAAGTCCCTCCCTTTTGCAATAAAGACGACGATGGGCCGGAAAGCCTAGCTCGTATGCCTCACGACAGTTGAAAGCGCCGACGATCTATTGAAGCAGGGCGCATCCGAGGCGCGCAGAAAAAATGCCCACGTGATCGGGATGCACACAGCGGAAGCGCTGTTGGTCTATCCGGGCATTGCACGCCCCTAATGCCGCATTCGCTGCGTTCAAAGAGGGCCAAAAAGAAAGAGGCCGCGAAGTATAGGATTGTACGATTCAGCGAAACATCGTGGATGATCTCTGTTGCGGAGAGGGAGGACGCATTCCTATGAAAAACCCGCATGGAAGTGATCCGGATCAGCCTGTGCCCACTGCATTGGATTAGACTTACGGCTATCCACGAGCTGGAGGCAGTCGGATGTTTTCGCGTACGGTTCGGTTGATCGAGATTTTCGGCTTTCAGGTCAAGATCGACGCCAGCTGGCTATTTATCGCCTTTCTGGTCGTCTGGTCACTGATGTCCGGCTACTTTCCGGCGCAGGTGCCCGGGCTGAGGCCGGGTGACTACCTCGTCCTTGCCATCATCGCGATGGTCGCGCTCTTTGCCGGTCTGATCCTGCATGAACTGGCGCATTCGCTGGTGGCGCGCCGGTTCGGGCTGGGCATTGGCGGCATCACGCTGTTCATCTTCGGTGGCGTGGCCGAGCTGGACGAGGAACCGGTCGATCCGCGCTCAGAATTCTGGATCGCGATTGCCGGGCCGGCGATGTCCTTCGCGCTTGCTGGTATCGCCTATCTCTTACTCAAACTGTCGCAAGCTGCCGGCATCTCCGAACCCTTGCAGGCGGTGCTGGAATACCTTGCATTCATCAACCTCGTCCTGGCGCTCTTTAACCTGCTTCCGGCCTTCCCGCTGGATGGCGGGCGGGTGCTGCGGGCGGCGCTCTGGCACTGGTCGGGCGACCTCGTTCGCGCCACGCGCAGCGCGACGGGCGCTTCAGCGATCCTGGCCTATGCGTTGATCGCCGTTGGTTTCGTCTCGCTCTTTTCGGGGGCGATCATCGGCGGTTTCTGGCAGGCGCTGATCGGGCTTTTCCTGCTGTCAGCCGCGCGCGGGACCTATCAGCAACTGATGATCAAGACAGCGCTCAGGGACAAGACCGTCGCATCGATGATGAGCCGGAACATCCATACCGCATCGCCTGAGGACACGCTCACCGATGTGGTCGACCGCATCATGCTACGCCATTCGGTGAGTTTCGTGCCAGTGACCGAGGGCGAGCATCTTTTGGGATTTGTCGATACTGCTTTGTTGCAAAAGATCGACCGGGACAACTGGGGCGACACCCATATCGCCGATATCTACGTGGGCAGCGATCCCACGAATACGATCACGCCTGACGTTGCGACAGATGCGCTGATGGCACGCATGGCGTCGGGTGGGCGGCGCAAATTTCTGGTTGCCGAGGGCGGGCGGTTTATGGGAGTCATCACGCTTGCCGACCTCATGGCCTATCTCGCAGTGTTGCAGGATCTTGGTCAGGTCCGCTCGACAGGAACTGCCGGGCAACTGTCCCGGCGGGCCGGTTCTCTGGATTGACGGCGGGCGCTCCGGCGGACAAGCTGGGGCCGGGCGACAAGGGATACCACCCGGCCATGACGCGTGAAACCGACGATTCCGTCCTGCTCGAAACACTTCTTAACGCGGCGGTCGATGCGATCATCGTGGCCGATGCTGATGGACGGATGATCCGGGTCAATCCGGCAGCCGCGACCATGTTCGGCTATGGCCCGGATGACATGACGGGCCGGTCAATAGACATGCTGGTGCCTGACACTGAGCGTGTCGATCACGGTCAAAAGATCGCCGACTATCTGGCCACCGGGCAGGCCCGCATCATCGGTATCGGCCGGGATGTTGAGGCGGTCCGAAAGGACGGCAGCATCTTTCCGGCCCATTTGACGGTTGGCCGCGGTACTATCGGCGATCAGCCGGTCTTCGTTGGTTCCCTACACGACCTGACTGCCCGACAGCAGGCGCAGCAGGCCGTCGAGGCCGCGCAGCGCATGGAGGCGCTCGCCCGGCTGACGGGCGGTATTGCACATGATTTCAACAATCTGCTCACGATCATCATCGGCAATCTCGAACTGCTCGAGGCGAAGCTTGCGGATGACAGCCAAAAGTCACTGCTGAACGAAGCACTGTCCGCGGCCGAAATTGGCACAAAGGTCATCGAAAAGTTGCTGGTTCATGGCCGTCGGGGCCCACTTCAACCCATACGGCTTGATGTGAATGCCGTCATCGGCGAAGTGACTGGGCTCCTGTCCCGCACCCTCTCGCCTCGCATCAAGCTCAGCACGGCGCTTGGGGCTGGTATCTGGCCAATTGATGCCGATCCGGCACAGTTGCAGAACGCACTGATAAACCTTGTTGTCAATGCGCGGGATGCGATGCCTGACGGTGGTGAGATCGTCATCAGTTCATCGAATGTTGAAACGGATGAATTCATCGCAGCAGAAACCGGCGCGACACCGGGCCGCTACGCGCGCGTTTCGATCACGGACAACGGTCAGGGCATGACGTCAGACGTAAAACAGCGAGCTTTCGAGCCGTTCTTCACGACAAAGGCCGCCGGAAAAGGAACCGGTCTTGGACTTGCAACGGTCTACGGCTTTGTCCGCCAGTCGGGAGGGCATGTGACACTCTATAGCGAGGTTGGACTGGGTACGACCATCAGCCTGCACTTTCCGGCGGCCACTGGCAGCCCGGTTGCACCGGATGATGACCGTCCCGAAACCGTCGGGGCGCAGGATACCGGCCAAACCATTCTGGTCGTCGAGGATGACGAGGCCATTCTGCGCCTTTCGGTTAGCCGGATCGAGGCGCTCGGGTATCGCGCACTGCCTGCTGCGGACTCAAACGAAGCCATGGACATTCTCGCATCGAACCCCGAGATCGACGCGCTCTTTACCGATATCGTGATGCCGGGCGGAATGAACGGGCTTGACCTTGCCCGCAAAGTCCGGGCGGACCGGCCAGGCATCGCAATCCTGCTGACCTCAGGCTTTTCCGGCGACCTGATCCATCCTGGCAATGGCTTTTCGACGAATTTTCAGTTGCTGTCCAAACCCTACCGTCAGGAAGAGCTCGCGACCCGTCTGCGCATCCTTTTGTCAGGCCGCGTTTCATAGTCGTCCCGATACGGTCACCTCGGCGGCGAATGTATAGCCAACCCCGCGCACCGTCTTGATCAGTTTCGGCGTCCCCGGCTCGAGCTCGATCTTCTTGCGCAGGCGGGCTACCTGATTGTCGATGGTGCGGTCCAAGGGCGACCAGTCGGCGCCGTTAACAAGATCCATGATCTGTTCGCGCGAGAGGACTCGCCGGGGTCTTTCGAGAAAGACCTTGAGCAGGCGGAAATCGCCGCCCGTCAGTTCGATCGGAGCGCCCTTTGGGTCGAACAGCTCCAGCCGGTCCGGGACGGCTCGGAACCCGGCGAAGGCATATTCGGGGCAGGCCTCATGACTGCTCTTGCCTGCCATATGCGGCGCATCACCACCGCTCCGCCTCAGCACACTGTGGACGCGGGCCAGAACCTCGCGCACATGGAACGGCTTGGTGATATAGTCGTCCGCTCCGATCTCCAGCCCGACGATCCGGTCAATTACGTCGCCGCGTCCGGTCACCATGACGATCGGCACGTCCGAGTGTTTTCGGACTGCCTGCGCCACATCAAGGCCGCTCTGACCCTCAAGATTGATGTCGAGTGTCATGAGGTCGACGCCGCCGCCCTGGATAGCCTCCATGGCATCCTTGCCACCAGTGGCTTCGGTCACGTCATATCCGTCGCTTTCCAGGCACCGCCGCAGCAGAGTCCGTACAGCATCATCATCATCAACGACGAGAATTCGACGGCTGACCACGCGATCCCCCTATCACCCCTGCTACGACTATCACGACCCGCTGCGGTACATATAACATTCAGCATTATGAATTCAAACTTAGGCGGTTCTTCGCCCCGGATACATTTTGATACAAAACCGCCGACACGGCTGCGACATGGTGGTTTCAACCTGCTCCGGCATATTATGGGGGCCATCAAAATGACAGCACCAGCACGCAACATTCATTCCGTTCAGCAAACCCTGCGCCACATTCCCGCGGTTCTAAAACCAGAGGCAGAAAGATTGCCGCGGCGGCTGGGCGAAGGCCAGCATCTTTTCTTTGAATCGGACCCCGCTCGGTTTGTTTACGAAGTCGTCTCCGGTGTCGTCCGCCTGACCCGCCTGCACAAGGACGGTCGGCGGCAGGTGATTGCCTTTGGATTTCCCGGCGATCTGGTCGGCCTGCCAAGCAATGGCCGGCATTCGACGGAATGCGACGCCGTGACCGCGGCCGAGGTCGTTGCGCATCGCTGTGACCCCCTCGGGCGGCCCGACCGCGACCCTTCGCTTCATTCTGTGGTCATGGCGGCCGCACTGGACGAGATCAGCATGCTTCAGGATCATTTCCTGATGCTCGGCCGGCGGCTCGCCAGTGAGAAAGTCGCAGCGTTCCTCTGTCTGCTGCTCGACCGGATCGGTGAGGCTGTTGGTACTTATCGGATGATCCGCCTGCCGATGAACCGTTCCGACATCGCTGATTACCTCGGCCTGACACCAGAAACGATCAGCCGTTCAATCACCCAGTTTCGCGAAGCGAAGATCGTCGCACTGGAAGATGCCCATACGATGATAGTCCTTGATGTGTCGCGACTGCGGGACATGGCGGAAGGATCCTGAGCGGAACGCCGGAAAGCGGCCGGAACATCAGGCGCTCCAACCGCAGCGGCTAGGGTTCCGGCCAGAATTCGCGGATGGTCCTGGGAAGCCCGCCGCGGATATCCGCGACCTCGCCGGCAGAAATCCGACCGTTCAAGAGGTGGAAAACCGCGCGGATGTCCTCGTGTCCTTCATAGTCCGCCACGCCGGAAATCTCGCGTTCGATCCGCCCAAGGAAATTCCCGATACTGCGATCCGCTATGGGAGTCGAAGAGGGTTTCCAACCCTCGTAACACATGCCGCGGATCAGGATCGGCATCTGCGCCGCGAACTCGGCCGCCTCATCATGGCTCAGATGGTCGCGGATCGCCGAAATCGTCACCCGCAGAAGCCGCAGCGCGTCCCGCGCGCTGGCCCAGCTCAGCCGCTCGCGCAGCTCATTGATCCATTCATGGGTCAGCTGCACCGTGTGGTCGATGACCTCAAGTCCCTTGGCAGACATCTGTGTTTTCTCCTTCCAAGCTGGATCACGCGTTTTCGTCTGGCAACGGCGTTAGTGCCGCGTCGCGCACTGGCCCGACCGGGCCGATCAATCGTTCAAAAACCGCACTTGCCATCGCGCCGATGCCGAAAAGCACGAGCCCGAAATTGAGGACCCAGCCGAGCACCGGGATGAAGTTGAGGACCGCGGCAACGGTCAGCGTCAGCGCGAGCAGGCCAAGCTCGCCAATCCGCTCCGGTGCATCCCCTGGCCCGAAGGCCCCGGCCAGTCGCATCGCCACCGCATAGGTGCCAAGGACGTACCCCAGCACCCAGAGTGCGATGATGGTCAGGATGACGATCGGCACCAGCGGCAAACCGATCACGGTCATTGCGCTGACCGGGACCATGCCGAACAGAATCGCCAATCCGACAACGCCGGTCAGAAGCGTCGTGCCCGGTCGGTCATCGGCGATCAGCTTCAGATGCGCGACCTGCCGGGGCAGGAAGGCCAGGCAGATCGCGCCAAGCCCGACAAAGAAGGCGAGCATCAGAAGAAAGCCTGCAAACAGCGACATGAAACCCGACAGGGTCGGATATTCGCGCCCCTTCCAGGCCTCGCGAGCTTCGTCGAACATCTTCATCCGCTCCAGCGGCCGGTAGGTGACGCGGTCGGCATCGATCACATCCGGGGGAATGATGATTTCGGAAGGTGCGGAATAAATCAGCGTACCGCCGATCTTCGCGGCATCACCGAAGCTGATGGTGTGACCGGTCAAGCGCACATCGCCCGTGACCGGCGCATCCATGATGATCTCGCCACCCGTCGCAATCAAGGCGCCCCGGACCGGCCCCTCGATCGTCAGTGTTCCACCCGCCATCCGCGCATTACCGCCGGTTTCGGCGTCGGGCGTCGTGCGCAGCGAAAAGCCGGCAGCGCTAAGATCGCCGCCCGTCGCGGCGCGGATCTTCACCGCTCCGCCCGCCGCATAAAGGTCACCGTGAGTTCGTGCGTCGACATCGACATCGAAACCGCTCACATGCAGGTCTTCGGCAACCTCTCCGTCGATGGTCAGCGAGGCCCCGCCCGCAAAGACATCACGCGCCGCATCCAGCGATCGCGCCGTCCCCGAACCACCGATGAAAAGATCGCCACCATGGCTGTCGATCTCGGGCCCGGCCCCGGCGGGTGAGGCCAAGGCTGCCAAAACGGCAAAGACTGCAGCGCGAAACGTCATGATCGGTCCTCCGGGCTTTGCGGCTGGAAGAATAGGCCGCCCAGACACCTGCCCGACTGATCGAGATCAGGCCTGCCCCCCCTCACCCTCTCTAAGATTGAGCGTGCCGTCGGAATCAGGGCGGTCAAGATTTCCGTCAGGAGAGTCAGTATGAAACAGCGAACCCTTCCCAGCCGTGTCGAAGCCACGCACGGCAACCCGTTCTTCAGATCCCTGCATGATGAGGTTGAACGTGTTTTCGACCGTTTTGGCAGCGGATTTCCGATATCCGCCCGAGACTTCTGGGAGCGCAGCGAAGACAGCCTGATGCCGGCACTAGACGTTGCCGAAACCGACACGAGCATCGACATCTCGGCCGAAATTCCCGGTGTCGCGGAAAATGATATCGACGTGTCGATCACCGACGGCGTTCTGACGCTGAAGGGCGAAAAATCCAGTGATCACGAAGAGAAGGAAGAGAACTATCATCTTGTCGAGCGCCGCTATGGCAGCTTCCGCCGGTCGATCTCGCTTGGCTTCACACCAGACGACGACAAGGTTCAGGCAAGCTTCAAGGACGGTGTACTGAAGCTGCATATCGAAAAACCCGAAGGCTCAGCCTCCAAGACGCGCAAGATCAAGATTGGCAAAAGCTGACCGCGTCTGTCCCCGACGCCAAAGCTTGTGCCGCGACCGGTCGCGGATGTTGTTTCGCGGCCGGTTTTTTGTTGTCCGGACTGATACATATCAATTGGTGAATTTATTGATCATGCATGGTCTTTCCATCGAAACAAGCTGCTTAGGAAAGGTCGGACAAAAATGGGAAGAAAGGTAGCGGGAATTGCGGTCTCGGCGCTTGCACTTGCGGCGATTCTGAATCTCCCAATTTGGAGTGGTACGCCGGAAGCGTTTGGTGGGGCTGCCTATGCCGCCGACACCGGCAGCGGCGGACAAGGTCAGGGAAGCGGCAACCAGGGCGGTCAAGGTCAAGGCAGCAAGGGATCGCAGTCAGGCCAAGGCAATCAGGGCGGATCAGGCGCTGGCCAGGGCGGGCCGGACCCGGATTCCGATTCAAAGGGGCCGCAGGCTGGTGAACCGGCCAACACCGGCAGCGGTGGCGGAAAGCCCGTCTGGGCGCAGGAAGGCATCCCGGAAGTGGAGCTTGGCCGGCTAAGCGTGGCACGGTCGCCCGATCAGGTATTGCAGCGTGCTTTTGAAGAGGCGCTGGCCGGCCTCTCGCCTGAGATGATCGACTTCTACTCGCTGTCGCTCGACGAGATGATCTACGAACTGTCGACAAACTGGGACAACGTTTCCCTGCTCGACTCGCCCTTGCAGAACCTCGCGCTCTTCCAGGACGCGCTTGACGGCACGTCGGTGCTGACAACGCTCGGCGTTACCAACAGCACCGATACATTGCTGGCAACGTTCCTTGGAGTCGCCTCGGACAAGGCGGTGCCTATCTCTTCCGACACGGTGGTCGCGGTATCAACCATCCTCGGGACGCCGATTACGGGTGCCGCAGCGGACGCACTTGCAGCAGATGCCGAAGCGATCCGGATCGCGGTTTTGGCTGGCCATGGCTGATCGGTGATCAGCGGGGCGGAAGACTACCCCCTCCCGGCGCGCGATTGGGTGCGCCGGGCCGTTTTTCATCACTCCGTACATCGAAAGGGCGAAAATGGAATCTGCCAGAATGACACGTTACTCTCAGGCTGGGCGCTCCGCGGGCATGCGCGGGATTTCCGTCTTGGCTCTTTGCGCAGCAGCGTTCGCGTTTTGGCCCGGAGACCATCCGGGCAGCTACGGTGCCGGAACCGCCGTCCTGGCTCAGACCCATACCGGCGGCCAGGGCGGCAGTGGCGGTCAAGGCGGCAGTGGCGGTCATGAAGACGACCATGCCCATGACGACGACGGCGGCCATACCGGTGGACAGGGTGGCCATCAGGGTGCAGGCAATCCAACCCCCGGCGCCGGGCAAGGTGCAGGGCAAGGTCAGGGCGGCTCGGCCGGGACCGGCGGCAGGCCGGTTTGGGCGCGGGAAGGTATTCCGGCGGTTGAGCTTGGCCGCCTCAATGTCGCGCGATCACCCGGTCAGGTGCTTCAACGCGCATTGGAGGAGGCACTGGCAAGTCTTTCGCCCGAGATGGCTGAATTCTACTCGATGAATCTCAACGAGATGATCGTCGAGCTGTCGACCAACTTCGACGATCTGAGCTTCATCGACTCGCCATTGCAGAACCTCGCCCTTTTTCAGGAGGCGCTCGACGGGGCATCAGTCCTGACCAGCACCGGAGAGATCGTCAACAGCACCGATACACTGATGGCCGCTTTCCTCGGGGTCGCGTCGGACAAGACGATGCCGATCACGCCCGACACCGTGACAGCGGTCTCGACGATTCTCGGCACGCCGGTGACAGGAGTTGCGGCGAAGGCGCTTGCCGCGGATGCCGAGGCGGTGCGGATTGCAGTGCTCGCCGGACACGGTTGAGGTGTTCTGCCGGGTGGCGCACTCCTAGCGCTCTCCCCTGAGAAGATCAAAAGTGCCCAACATGCAAACAGGTCGGAGCGACTATCCACCGATGAGGAGTGACAGGTAATGAAAACAGGATTCGCAATCATCAGTTTGTGTGCAACCGCCCTCGCCGCTGCGACGGGTAACGCGGCCGATACCATGGTCAATCAAGGCGCGACCCTTTTCGGAAAGACCTCAGCAAGCGTCACCTACGGTCCCTATCTGCGGTTTGAGGTCGGACCGAGCAGTAGCAGTTTGACAGACCCGAACTGGCTGCCGCCGGGACAGTCCGATCCAAGGGTCTTTTTCGACTTCGCCAATCAGGACAGCACATTTGTCGGCGCCGCTGTCGGTTTCGACTGGATGAACGGGTTTCGCGCCGATATCGGTCTGCTGTCCGCCGGTAAGATCGACGCTACCGGACCATGGAGCTATACGGTGCCAACCACCTCTGGCCCACATGCAACCATCTCAGACGCAACGGTCCGGACCACGGCGCTGATGGGCAACGTGTTCTATTCTCCGCTGGAGCAGCGTGGCGTGAATTCGCGTGTGCAGCCGTACTTCGTACTTGGTTTGGGTCTGGCCCGGAATTCGATGAGTGCCTGGACGCGAACCAACCCCGCCTCGACCAATCCGGTCCGCACATTCGAGGGCGATTCCAATGTGGATCTCGCCTATTCCCTCGGTGTCGGCATATCCGTTCAAGTGACGCGCGCAGGTCAACGTCCAATTCTGGTCGATTTCTCTTACAGATACTATGATTTCGGCACCGCCAAAGGCAGTACAATCTCTGTCACCGGCACCGGCGGCACTCCACGAGAAGCCCTCAGTTTTGATCGGCGCGACAGCGTTGTCTCGCTTGGGGTCCGAATCCCGTTGCAGCGGTACTGACCATCATCGTTGTGTGACCGTGCCGGGGACGGGCTGGCCCTGTCCCCTGCGGTTTACGGTCTGATACTGTTGCCTGCGACGACACCGGTCGACTCTCCAAGATCGTCGATGCTGTCGATCAGAAGCTGGATCGCA
Organism: Albidovulum aestuarii; assembly: GCF_029961185.1. Taxonomy (GTDB): domain Bacteria; phylum Pseudomonadota; class Alphaproteobacteria; order Rhodobacterales; family Rhodobacteraceae; genus Albidovulum; species Albidovulum aestuarii. Next base: position 129,212 of record NZ_JASBQQ010000008.1, read on the forward strand.
TAGGTCGGATTGTGGGCGTAGATCCCCGGATCCTTGGCGATGAACTGGTAGTTGTAGGCTGCCCGCAGCAGGCGCGGTGTCCAGCTTTGGTAGCGGTTGGGATAGGCGGCTTCTTCTGCGTCCAGCGCCCCGTTTCCGTTCAGGTCACCAAAGAAATAGGGATAGGCGTCAGGCGCGTAGACGAGCGACGCGTCCGCTATCTGGGCCGCATAAGCCGATATCGCCCGGCCCAACGCGTCGTGCAAGCTCGCGATCTCACCTGCCACGCCTTCGCCCGTATCGCCATCGCCGTCCACATCAGCGGGCCGGGTCCGGATCGCGGTCAGATCCGCTGTCTTGTGGCATTCTGCGCAGGGTTCGGGCCTGACCTGAAGCCCGTGCGGGTCGTGACATGTGGTGCAAGTATTGAAGTCCGGCACATGGGCAAAACGCCCTGCATAGGTTTTGCCGGGATATTCAAACCCGCCGCGCGCTTCGGTTCCCATGAGACTTGCCGCCGCCGCGCGGTAATGGATGTTGACGAAGCCAAGCTCCGGGGACACCGCATCATCAAGGCCCACCAGCGCTGCCTCGACCCCATCGGACGATTGCCGCCCCTGATGGCAGACCATGCAGACAGCCGAGGAACCGAGATCGCCGATGCTGACCCCGCTGGGGAAGGTCACCTGATCCAGCACGCTGGCCGCCGCCGAATGGCAGGCGGTGCAGTCGATCAGTGCCCCGAGCGCCACGGGCTGATCGACCAGACCCGCCGCACTGCCATCGCCACCAAGGAAATCCCTGATCCCGATACTTGAATGGCAGGTGGCGCATTGCGCAGGGATTTCGCCGTCTTCGTTCCAGTGGGTGAAGGATTCCGATCCGCGCCGCGCATGGGGCGAGGCGAGCCACGCCTCGACTGCGCTGACCAGGGGACCTGCTGTTTCCTGCGCCAAAGCCAGAGAGAAGGATCCCGCGACGAGAATGCAGGATGTGGCCAGAATACGAATGGCGGTCATGAGTCGAAACTCCTGTCTGAACTGGCCGGGTGCGACCATGGAACGGATGCGTGGCCATTCTGGCGCATCCTCGATGCCGGTCGTTGACACGCATCAAGGCGCCGTCGGCCGGGCCCGTTCATTCTCGGCCAGGCACGTGTTCCGGATGTCTCAGATGCCTCTTGCCGACTTCAGACTTGGCCCGCGTATCCGGGCCGTGGGCGGTCCGGTTGGACCACTGATCCTGCCACGCTCGGTCGCCCTGCTTGGAACCGATTATCCCGGCCTGCGCGTGGAGCTGCGGGTGCGCGAGGGTGATAAGGTCGCGGCCGGCGGGGCGCTGTTTTGCGACCGGAAACACGCTGAGGTCGCGTTCGTAGCCCCGGCCAAGGCGCGAGTTGCGAAGATCGAGCTTGGACCCGGAAGGCGCCTGTCGGCGCTGGTCCTTGACCTTGTGCGGGACGATACACCCGTCGAAGCCGCCCCCCTGACCTTGAAAACCGGCGACGACGCCCGCCAACTGCTGCTGGCGCGGGGCCTTTGGCCCGCCTTCCGGCGCCGCCCCTTCGGCCAAATTCCCGCACCGGACGCGCAGGCCGCAGCCATCTTCGTTCACGCGATGGCCGGATATGACGGCGCCCCCGATCCGGCCGCCCTTCTTCCGCAGTTTGTGCGAGAGTTCGCAGAAGGTCTGCGCCTGCTGGCGCATCTGACACATGGGCCGGTTCATGCCTGCCTTCCCGTCGGTCTGACCCTGTCCATGCCTGGGGTGGAGCGTGTCCGGATCGCCCATTTCCCACCGCGACGGCAATCCTCCATGGCGGCCCATCACATAACCCTCCTCCATGGGCCCACACGCGACCGGCCGGTCTGGACCATCGACTGGCAGGATGTCATCGCCATCGGTCGCTTGCTGACAACAGGGCTTTATGCGGGTGACCGGATTGTCGCCTTGCACCCGTCACCCGCCGCCGCGCCCAGACTTGCGCGGACAATCCTGGGCGCGAGCCTGCCTGATCTTTTCGAAGGGCATCCAGCGGGGCCTGCGATTCCGGTTTCCGGCCCCGTCATGCGCGAAAAGCAGGCGCATTGGCTTGGCCGCTACGATACCCAGGCTGCGCGTATCGCTGCGCCCGGCCATTCGCTCATGCACCGGATGTTCGGAACGCCGGGCGGCACGCCCCGCCCGATCCTGCCGCATGCGGCGCTCGATGCCAGTCTGCCGCCCGGCGTTCCGGCCGTCCCCTTCCTGAGGGCGCTGTCTGCGGGCGATCTTGACGGGGTCGAACGGCTCGGCGGTCGGGATCTGATCGAGGAAGACCTTCTGCATGCCCAATACCTTTGCACCAGCGGCACCGATTACGGGGCAAGACTGCGCCGCATGCTGGAGATGATGGAGGCCGCGGAATGATCACGCTCCGCCACCCCTGGCAGATTACGCTGGTCCTGATCGGCGCCTTGATCCCGCCCCTTGCCGTGACGCTGACCGAACGTGGCGCCGCAGGGCTGAAGCTGCTTGCCGCCGCGCTGGCTGTCAGCCTGATCTGGGACCTCATCTTTACCCGCGCTCGGTGGCAGCAGCCGTCGTGGCACAGTCTCCCGGCCGCCTTGATCGTCACCGTCATGACCCTGCCCACTTTGTCGCTTTGGCAACTCGCCCTGGCGCTCAGCTTCGGTCTTGTCATCGGCGAACAGGTCTTTGGTGGACGTGGCTTCGGTTTTCTGAATGCCGCTGCAGTGACGCTGGCCTTCCTTGTCTTCGCCTTCCCGGGCACGGCCCTGCAAGAGGCAAGCCCCGCCCTGGGCTATGCGACGCTGCCGGGGCTCGCACTGTTGCTGGCCGCCGGGCTTGTGTTCTGGCGGGTGGTTGTCGCGCTGGCCCTTGGCCTGCTGGTCGGGCTTGCGATGAACGCCGGAACACCACCCGGGGTCGGGCTTGTCCTGCCCGCGATCTTCGCGGTCACCTTCCTTGTCGCCGATCCGGTGGCCTCGGCGGCGACACAGGCCGGACGCTGGCTCTATGGGTTTGCCGCCGGGCTGCTTGCCGCGCTTTTCACCCCGCTTGGCATGGCCGAGGCGCTTGTCTTCGCCGCCCTTCTCGCGGGACTGGCCGCGCCGCTGATCGACGACATCGTGATCCGCGCGCAAGTCGGCAGGAGGTCTGCCCGTGGCTGACAACTCCGTTTCCTGGTGGCGCCTTTTTGCCATGCAAAACGACGACCCACGTAAAGCATTGGGCATGACCGTTCTGGTGGCCTTCGTTGCCGCACTCGGCGTTTCCACCGCCGCGACGGTGCTGAAACCCTATCAACAAGTCCATGTAGAGCGCGAACGTCAGGCCCGGCTTGACGCGATGCTGAATACATTGCCGGGTCTGCGCGACCTGATGGTCGAGGCCGGGATCGACGCGCTGGAAACCCGCATCGTCGATCTGCAATCGGGGCAGTACGACCCCACCATAGACCCGGCCGCCTTTGATCCCGTTGCGGCGGCAAAGGATCCGGCCACGAGCCGGGACCTGCCGCCCGACGCCGACCCCGCCGGTCTGAAACGCATCGCCACCCATGCGCCGGTCTATCTGCTGGAACGGGACGGCAGGCTGCATCTCATCGTCCTTCCCGTCTCTGGCATTGGCTATCAGTCGCTGATCCGTGCCTATCTGGCGCTGGAACCCGACCTGACGACCGTCGCCGCGCTGACCATCGTCGAACACGCGGAAACTCCCGGCATCGGCGCGCGCATCGCCGAACCGGACTGGCAGGCGCTCTGGCCCGGGCACCGGATCGCCGACGAAGACGGCCGGATCATGATCCGCGTCGCCCGAGGGGCCGAGGGGCCTTATGAGGTCGACGGCATTTCCGGCGCCACCCGTACTGGCAACGGCATCACCGCGATGCTGACCTTCTGGCTCGGCGATCATGGCTTCGGACCGTTCCTTGACCGGCTTCGGGACGGAGGCGCGTGACATGACACGCCTTCTCGACCGCCTGACTCGCCCGCTGATCGACGAAAACCCGGTCACATTGCAGATCCTCGGCATCTGCTCGGCGCTTGCCGTGACAACGACGCTCGCCACCGCGCTAACGATGTCGCTGGCGCTGACCGTGGTGATCTGCCTCTCGGCAACGCTCATCAGCCTGATCCGCAACCATATTCCCCAGTCCGTGCGGCTCATCATCCAGATCACCATCATCTCGGCCCTCGTCATCGTCATGGACGGGCTTCTGCGCGCCTTCGCCTATGAGATGAGCCAGCGCCTCTCGGTCTTCGTCGGCCTCATCGTCACCAACTGCCTCGTCATGGGTCGGGCGGAGGCATTTGCCATGCGCCATCCGCCCGGGGCGAGTTTCGCCGATGCGCTTGGCAACGGGCTTGGCTACAGCCTGATCCTGATTGTCGTCGGCACCCTGCGCGAGGGTCTCGGGCTTGGGACGATCCTCGCTGTGCCATTGGCACCGATGCTCGGGCTTGAGGGCTTCACGCCGATTGCCCTGATGCAGCGTGCACCGGCGGCCTTCTTCATCCTCGGCCTTCTGATCTGGGCGCTCCGCGCATGGCGCCCCACGCAGGTCGAAACACCGGAATTCCGGGTCACCGGCCACGAGGAGGACGCATGATCGACGTCTTCCTCACCGCGATGATCGGCGAGAACCTCGCACTATCGTTCTTTCTCGGCATGTGCACCTTCCTTGCCGTGTCGCAGCGGGTCGAAACGGCGGCGGGGCTTGGGCTAGCACTGATCGTTGTTCAGGTGATCACGGTGCCCGCGAACAACCTCATTCATACATACCTGCTTAGCGAAGGCGCCTGGGCCTGGGCGGGGATGCCCGAACTCGACCTGACCCATCTCAGGCTCATCGCCTTCATCGGCGTTATCGCCGCGATGGTGCAGATTCTTGAAATGGGTCTCGACCGTTTCGCGCCCTGGCTCTACCGGGCGCTTGGTATCTTCCTGCCACTCATCACCGTGAACTGCGCGATACTAGGCGCGAGCCTTTTCATGGTTGAACGCCGGTACACGTTCGCCGAATCCGTGGTTTACGGGCTCGGCACCGGCATCGGCTGGGCGTTGGCCATCGTCACTTTCGCCGCGATCCGCGAAAGGCTGAGATACAGCCTGATCCCGGCGGGATTGCAGGGCCTCGGCTCGGCCTTTCTGATTACCGGGCTGATGTCGCTCGGCCTCTCCGCCGCTGCGGGACTGGGGGCGCCATGACCGCGATCCTCCTTGGCACCGCGCTTCTGACCGCCCTTCTTCTGCTGCTGGCGCTTGCCGTCATGGGCGCGCGGCGCGTGCTTCTGCCCGAACGGCCCGTCGCGGTGACGATCAACGGGACGGAAAACATCGCCGCCCGCACCGGCCAGCGGCTGCTGACCGCGCTTGGCGACGGCGGCATCCTTATTCCCTCGGCCTGCGCCGGGGCGGGAACCTGCGGTCTGTGCCGGGTCCGGGTCACGCAGGGCGGCGGCGCGCCGCTGCCGACCGAGCGAGGGCAGCTGAGCCGGGCCGACATCGCGGCGGGACTGCGGCTGGCCTGCCAGGTGACTTTGCGCAGCGATATGGCGGTCGAGCTGCCCGAGAATCTGACAAGCGCAAAGTCCTACGATTGCACGGTTAGCGCCGCACGGTTCCTCACCCCCCTGATCCGCGAGGTTGTGGTGGACCTGCCCGAAGGCGCCCGGCCCGCTTTGCCCGCCGGATCGTTTTTCCAGATCACCGCGCCGCCCTACCGGCTGGATTTCGCAACGCTTGAGGTTCCTGATACCCATGCGAAAGTCTGGGCGCCGATCCGTGCGCTGCGTTCCGACTGTCCGAAGCCGGAAACCCGCGCCTATTCGATTTCCAACCGGCTTGAGGACAGCGATGCCGGGCGGGTCGTCTTCAACATTCGCCTCGCTTTACCACCACCGCAGCTTTCCGACGCGCCGCCGGGCAAGGTGTCGTCCTACCTCTTCAGCGTGAAGCCCGGCGACACGCTGAGACTGTCCGGCCCCTTCGGCAGCTTCCGCGCACAGGAGACGGGGCGCGAAATGGTCTTCATCGGCGGCGGCGTCGGCATGGCCCCCCTGCGCGCCATTATCCTCGACCAGTTGCAGCGGGCAGGCACGACGCGGCGGATGAGCTTCTGGTACGGCGCGCGGAACCGCGATGAATTGTTCTACACCGACGAATTCGACGCATTGGCGGCCGCCCATCCGAATTTCCACTGGACCGTCGCATTGTCGGACCCAAGGCCGGGGGACGGCTGGCAAGGAGCAACGGGGTTTGTCCACGCGATTGTGGCCGAACACTTCCTTGCCTCGCACCCCGCGCCCGAGGACTGCGAATACTACCTCTGCGGACCGCCCCTGATGATCAAGGCCGTTCTGGCCATACTCACCGATGCCGGGGTGGAGCCTGATGCGATCTTCAACGACGATTTTGGAGGTTGAGCCATGGACCTGACCCGTCGCCTGTTCCTCATATCGGCGCTCGCCGGCGCGGTCCTGCCCGCCCGGGCCGCACAAGCGGCAACAAAGATCGCCGGGCCTGCCTTCGGCAGCAGCTGGCATGCGGTTCTGCCGGGCGGGATCGACGCCATCACGGCGCGGCGTACTCTGATGGAAGAAATCGCGGCGGTCGATGCGGCGATGTCGCCCTATCGCACGGATTCTGGCCTGACCCGGTTCAACCGGTCGCGCGACACGGGCTGGCAGCAGGTTGAGCCGATGCTGGCCCATACGCTCAGCGTCGCGCTGGACATCACACGGTTGAGTGGCGGCGCTTTCGACCCGACTATCGGACCGCTGGTCCGGCGCTACGGTTTCGGCCCGATTGTGGGGCCGGGGGCGGGCAATCCTGCGGGTCTGCATACCAGCCCGGATGCCATCCGCAAGGCCGTGCCGGATCTGACGATCGACCTGTGCGGCATCGCCAAGGGCTATGCGCTCGATCGCATGGTCGCGGCACTCACGACGCTTGGGCACACCGATTTCCTGATCGAGCTTGGCGGAGAGATCGCCTGCCGGGGCCACCATCCCGAAGGCCGCGACTGGCTGGTCGCGGTGGAAGCCCCCGGCGGCGGTGCAGCGCAGCGCGTCCTGAAACTCGGCAGTAAAGCGCTGGCCACCTCGGGCCATGCGGCGAACGGCTTCCCCCGTCTGGGATTGAGCCATGTCATCGATCCCGGAACCGCACGGCCCGCCGCGCCGAACCTCGCCTCGGCCTCAGTCCTGGCCGAAACGGCGGAACGGGCCGACGCGCTTGCGACCGCGCTTCTGGTGCTTGGGTCAGAGGCCGGACCGGACCTTGCCCGGGCGCGGGGCATCGACGCGCTGTTCCTGACCGGGACAGGCCCGGCAGTTCAGGAAGCCATGACCGGCACCTTCGCGCGCCATATCGTCAGGTAGGAGCATCCGATGACCACCTTCCTCGCCACGCTTGGCATTCTTCTTCTCGCCCTTGCGGGGCTCGGCATCGGTCCAGTCTTCGGGCGTCGCCCTCCGGCCGGTTCCTGCGTCGGCCTCACTTGTATTCCGGGCGCTTCCTGCACGGCCTGCCGCCGTCAGAAGATGGAAGGGAAGGATCATGACTGACCGCCCGAACATCGCCGATTACATGGCCCGCGATCTTGTGACCTTGACCCCGGACATGGAGATCAACCGCGCGCTGCATCTGCTGCTCAACCACAAAATCTCCGGCGCACCTGTGTTGGACGACGATGCCCAATTGGTCGGCGTTCTGTCGAAAAAGGATTGCCTGCGCGCCGCGCTCAACGCGAGCTACTATCAGAACTGGGGTGACAGCGTCGCCAGTTACATGAGCACGGATGTCCACACACTCGATGCCGGTCTCGATATTGTCGCGGCGGCCGAGTCGTTCCTGCAAAGCAACTACCGGCGGTTTCCGGTGATGCAGGAAGGGCGGCTTGTCGGGCAGATCAGCCGGGCCGACGTGCTGCGCGCACTTGCAGACCAATGGGGTTGAGGTGATGGACGAGGCGCTTACCCTTCTGGCCATCGGCGCCTTGTTCCTCGCCAGTATCGCCATCGATGCGCTTGGCCGCCGGGTCCATGTACCGCGGGTCACGCTTCTGGTCCTCTTCGGCGTGGCGATCGGTCCACCCGGACTTGACCTTTTGCCGACCGCTCTGGCGGGCACCGACGACGCGGTCGCGCCGACCGCGCTGACCATGGTCGCGTTCCTACTGGGCGGCAGGCTCAAGCCCGACACGCTGCGTGCCCACGGGCGCGAGATCATGGCGCTGTCGGTGGCTGTGGTCCTGACCTCGGCGGTCAGCGTCGGGGCGGGGATCTGGCTTCTGACCGGAGACAGCGTTCTGGCGCTGATGCTCGCGGGTCTCGCGGCGGCGACGGATCCGGCGGCAACGCATGAGGTGATCCGGTCCGTCGGCGCGAAGGGGCGGTTCGCGACCAACCTTCTTGGCATCGTGGCCATCGACGATGCCTGGGGCATCCTGTTGTTCAGCCTTCTCATGCTGCTTGCCGAAGTGGTCATGGGCGGGTCGACGCCCGAACCCTTCTTCCGGGCGCTGGTGGAGCTTGGCGGCTCCGTCGCGCTTGGCGCGGCAATCGGCCTGCCCGCCGCCTATCTGACCGGCCGCCTCAAACCCGGGGAGCCGACGCTGATGGAGGCGCTTGGCCTTGTCTTTCTTTGCACCGGATTGTCGATCTATCTGGGCCTGCCCTTCCTGCTGACCGGCATGGTCTGCGGCATCGTCATCGTCCACTTCGCCCGTCATCACGACCGGCCCTTTCACGAAATCGAGCGGATCGAATGGCCGTTCATGCTGCTTCTTTTCGTGATGGCGGGCGCGTCGCTCGACCCCGGATCGCTTGGGGGTCTGGGCCTGGCCGGGGCGGCGTATATTTCGTTGCGTGCTGGTTCCCGTATCCTGGGCGGCTGGATCGGCGGTGCGATTGCCGGTCTACCCGGGCGTGAGGGGCGGCTTGTCGGCCTTGCGCTGATGCCGCAGGCGGGTGTCGCCATCGGCATGGCGCTGATCGCGGGCGAACACTTTCCGGACAAGGCCGAGACGATCCTCGCGGTCACCATCGCCAGCACCGTCGTCTTCGAGGTGATCGGCCCCCTGATCACCGTTATCGCGCTGAAGCAGGCGGCCCGGCGGTCGCATCGAGAAGCCGGATGACCTCATCATCCGACGTCTGATCGAACACCGCATAGAAGGCCCCGATGGCACCAAGATAGGCTGGCACGTTCGGACAGATCACCAGATCGACCTCACTGCGCATCTCTTCAAGCGTATCGGGGGCCGCGACCGGTACCGCAAGGACGATCCGCGCAGGCCCATGCCGCCGCACCGCTTTGACCGCAGCCCGCATCGTGGCGCCGGTGGCGATGCCATCGTCAACGATGATGACGGTGCGATCCTTCAGCGGTATCTGCGCACGCCCCCTCAGATAAAGCCGTCTGCGATCACGGATCAGGTCCAGCTGCGCTTCGGCCAGGCGTTCGATATCTGCATGAGACAGTCTTGTCTGGCGGGCGATGTCCTCATTCACCACGATCTCGGGATTGGCGCCGTTGACCACGGCCCCAGCCGCGAGTTCCGGTTGGGATGGCACGCCGATCTTGCGGACCATCACCAAATCGAGCGGAGCAGCCAACGCCCGTGCAACCTCATAGGCGACGGGAACGCCTCCCCGGGGAAGGGCGAGAACCACGGGATTGGCCAGATGGAGGCCCGCAAATTCCCTTGCCAGCCTCTCTCCTGCTTCCCTGCGATCGCGGTAGCGCATGACTCGACCACCCCCTATTGATCTCATAATCCCGACTTATGCCACATCTTCACACCCCATCCGCCGCAGGACCGGTGAGAACCACTGGACAGCGCGCGGCGTTGATCAGGGCTCCGACGGGGGGCACCTCCTCCTGCCCTGTCGCGATGATCACGGCGGCAGGGCTCATCCGCTCAAGCTCCCGCAGCAGGTTGGCGGTCCCGAGATAGGGGCGGTATTCGTGCAAGTTGCCTCGTTGGCGGGCGAGGATGGCCACCACCTCTCCTTCCCGCCGTGGCGTGGCGAAGACGATAAGACGTTTGCGGGTGAGTGCCGAAAGTTGCAGCGCGAACGCCAGTTGATCGTGCCCGGCATCACGGTCGCCAAGGACCAGCACCAAGGCGTCGCCATCCTTGATCGACCGGCGGAACCCAATAACAATGATATCCCGGGCCTCCGCGGACCGCGCCAGAACCGCCATCATCCGACCGCGGATGGCACTGAAGCTGGTCTCCAGCACCGCCTTCTGCGCCGCCTCGGTCAGCCGCTTTTGGAACAGCCGCGCATCGGCGCGGAAGGCGGCGTGCATCGTCTCGACCGTCACCTGTGTCACCGCCTGCCCGGAGAACGAAACCGCCCGCGCATGGGGATGCGCGGCGGCGGAAAGGATCGTTTCATCGCTTACCAGAATCCCGTGCAGACCGGCGCCCGCCGTCCGCGCCAGAAGAACGGCCAGATGCAGTGCCGCCTCGGCATCGGCATAACAGGTGGCACTCAGGATCACGCGGGCATGAGGTGAAGCGGTCTCAGACATCCGCCTTCGCCTCCTTTCCCAACCGGCCAAAGGCCTTACGCTTTTCGGCGAAGGCGCGAAGCCGGTCTTCGGTGCGACGGTTCACGCTGCCTTCGGGATAGACGCCGTCCTCTCCGCGCTCGCCCGCAACGAAGCCGGTCAGGGCCTCGATCCCGTCGGCGATGCTTCGCATCGGCAGGATGCGGAATTGTCCCGCCTCCACCGCCTCGATCACACGGAGGCGCAGCGACAGATGCTTGACATTGGCTGCGGGGATCAGCACGCCCTGCCGCCCGGTCAGGCCGCGCGCCGCGCAGATATCAAAGAACCCTTCGATCTTTTCGTTCACCCCGCCGATCGCCTGGATGTCGCCGAACTGGTTGACCGACCCGGTGATCGCCAGCGACTGGTCGATGGGTGTATCCGAAAGCGACGAGATTAACGCGAGCAGTTCGGCAGCAGAGGCGCTGTCGCCATCGACGCCGCCGTAACTCTGTTCGAATACAAGACTGGCCCAAAGGGACATCGGCGCATCGGTGGCATAGGCCGCCGCGAGATAGCCCTGAAGGATCAGCATACCCTTGGAATGAATGGGGCCGCCAAGTTCGGTCTCGCGCTCAATATCGACAACCTTGCCGGTGCCGAGCCGGGTCCGCGCGGTCAGCCGGGACGGCCGGCCAAAGCGGGTGCCGCCGATCTCCAGCACCGAAAGGGCGTTGATCTGACCGACCCGAGCGCCATCTGTGTCGATCATCAGCGTTTCGCGCAGGATCGCATCCGCGCCAAGCTCACGCAGCCGCCCGGCGCGGAACTCACGCTCACTCACCGCTTTTTCGACCGCCCCGGCCCCGATCACGTCGCGCCCTTCGGCACCGGCCCAGAAATCCGCTTCGCGCAGGAGATCGGAAAGATGGTCAAGACCCAGCGACAACCGCCCGGCATCATCCGTCATGCGGTGGCTTTCGTGAAAGACCCATGCCATCGCCGGGGGGTCGAGTGGCCTCAGACCACCATCCCGCGCGATCCCCGCGATCATTGCCGCATAGGCCGCAGGACCATCCGCACTCACCGCGATGTGGTCGTTGAAATCAGCCTCAAGCTTGAAAAGCTGGGTAAAGTCGGGATCGAGCGCGGCAAGCAGATAGTAGAAAATCCGTTCGCCCACCATGATCACCCGCAGGTCGAGTGGTACCGGATCAGGCGCCAGCGAGACGGTGGAAATAAGACTGAACCGTTCGGCGGGGGAATAGATCGCGATCTCGCGGGTTCTGAGGCAGCGTTTCAGCGCGTCCCAGGCCAGAGGTTCGGACAGGACCTGACGCGCGTCCAGAATGAGAAATCCACCATTGGCGCGGTGCAGGGCACCGGGTTTGATCATGGTGAAGTTGGTCACCAACGCGCCCATTTCCGAAGCAAATTCGATCCGTCCTATCAGATTGGCGAGCGTCGGCAGCTCTTCCTCGATCACGGGCGCGCCCGTCGCGCCATCCCCGTCCTGCGCGACGATGACATTGACCGTGTACCGTTGGAACCGCGGCTTGGCGTAGTGGCGGGTGGTTGCGACGGGGAACGGTCCTGCCTCGGCGCCATCCTCGCGGACCAGGAAGATCTCGGCATTCTCGATCAGGTCGCCGCGCACCGCGTCGAGGTAATCCTGCACCGCTCGGATGCCGGAAAATGCCTCGCGCAGCGTGCGGATGGCAACATCAACACCGCCGGTCGCCATCGCGTAGTTCAGGTCCTCAACCTCGCGGCGGTGCTGCTTTTCACGGCCCGGCACCGCCTTCAGCGCTGCCGCCAGCTCCTGCTCGGTCTCATCGACCGCCGCGTCGATCGCGGCCTGTTCGTCGTCGCTCAGGCTCCGGCGCTTCTCGGGCGTCATTACTTCGCCATCACGGGTGCCGACGACGGTGAACCCCATCGGTGTGCGCAGAATGGCAACGTCGCGGGCGCGGGCCTGCTCGAAGACCTTGCTCATCTCTGCTTCGTGCTCTTCGGAATAGCTTTGCTCGATACCGCGCCTGCGGGTCTGGTAGTCTTCGGAGTCGAACAAGGCCGGAATGTCGTTCGCCAGTTCGTCGATCAGATCCTCCATCGCCTTGCGGAATGCCGTTCCCATCCCCGCGGGAAGCTTGATCGCCACCGGCTTGTGAGGGGCGCCGAAGTTGTTGACATAGACCCAGTCGGCGGGGCGGGGCCGGTTCATTGCTGCTTCGGACAGGATCGCCCTCGTCATTCTGCGCCGCCCGCTGCCGGGATTTCCAAGTACAAACGCGTTGAAATCACCATGCCGCATCTCTGCCGCCATGCGGATCGCACCCAGCGCCCGGTCCTGTCCGATCCAGCCGCTTTCGCGCAGTTCGGCGCTGGTTGTGAATGTGAAATCCTCGGCCTTGACCTGTGCCGAGAGCTTCGCGGCGGGCAGAGGTTCCGGTCCGAGCGTCTTGGCCATGTCGTCCTCATCTTCTTCTGGCCAAGTATCCCGCAACAAAGCCCATACGAATTGATCCTGCTCAGTCGGTCCTGCCCCGGCCCCGCTAAACTTCACCGAAGACCCGGAGGGAATGATGACCAGAGCAGATTTCGAACCGCTGGCCGCCGCGCTGGAAGGCCCGGCCGATCTCAGCCCCGAAACCGCCGCAGCCGTGCTTGCGCTGATCCGGCCGCTTGTTCCGGTGAAGGACAGGTGGCCCGCCGACCGGATGCCGGCGATCCAGTCCAGCGACGAAGTGATCCACCTTGTCGACCTCGCCTTGCCGGACTGGTCGATCAGCCTGAAGGGCCGCACCAATGACACTGACGGGCACTGGACCTGCACGCTGCGCCGGTCGGACACGCTGGACGATGACCTTCTGATCGGGATCGGCCGGGGACCTGCACTGCCGCGCGCGATCCTCGCCGCGATGGTCCGTGTGGCGGCGTTGCGCACTACTCCGAAGACGGCCGACTGATTGCCGTCAATGCAGAGGATCATTGCCATGAACTACGCTCAGAACAGCAGGAACGCCCGGATGCCGGTTCGGCATCGCATTGGAAGGAGATCGCCATGAAGACCTTCGCCCCATTCTTGCGCCAGTCCGCGACTGCCGCCGCCCTCTTGGCCGTATCCGCCGTTTCGGCGGGGGCCTTTACCGCATGTCAGGTCACCGATACCGGCGGTATCGACGACAACAGTTTCAACCAGACGGCCTGGAAGGGCGTCGAGGATGCCCAAGCCGAACTGGGCGTTACGGGCCGGTTCCTCGAATCCCAGGCCGAAACGGACTATGAGGCGAATATCAACTCGCTGCTCGGCGGAGCCTGCGACGTGATCATTACCGTGGGGTTCCTGCTCGGCGACGCGACCAAGACCGCGGCCGAGCAGAACCCCGATCAGAAATTTTCCATCGTCGATTTTTCCTACGATCCAGCCCTTCCGAACGTGCTGGGTCAGGTCTATGCGACGGATGAGGCTGCGTTCCTGGCAGGCTATCTTGCAGCCGGGATGACGCAAACCGGGGCCCTCGGCGTTTTCGGCGGGATCAACATCCCGCCAGTGACGATCTTCATGGACGGCTTTCATCACGGCGTCAGTTACTACAACAGCCAGAAGGGCACCGCTGTCACCGTCCTCGGCTGGGACCCGATCACGCGCGAGGGTCTGTTCACCAACAACTTCGACTCGCTCGACGACGGTCGCGCCTTTGCCCAGAACCTTTACGACGAAGGTGCCGATATCGTGCTGCCTGTCGCTGGGCCTGTCGGGCTCGGCTCGGCCGCGCTGGCCGATGAACTAGGCACCGACAAGCTAAAGATCATCGGCGTCGATGCGGACCTCTATTTCACTGACCCGGCGAAGAAGCATGTCTACCTGACCTCGATCACCAAACGCATGGATGCGACGGTGCTTCAGGTGATCAAGGCGGTGACGGATGGCACGTTCGAGGGTGGCATCCTCACCGGCACGCTGGCCAATGGCGGCGTCGACCTCGCCCCGTTCCATGACATGGAGGGCGACGTGCCCGATGCGCTGAAGGCCGAGCTGGCCGCGATCCGGCAGGGCATCATCGACGGCAGCATAGATGTCAGCCCCTGACAGGTTAGGGGACAGGCGATGGATATCGAGCTTCGCGGCATCACCAAACGGTTCGGCGAGGTTGTCGCCAACGAGGGTGTGAACCTCCGGGTCCGCGCAGGCGAGGTGCTGGGGCTTCTCGGTGAAAACGGCGCGGGCAAGTCCACTTTGATGAACGTGCTTTGCGGCCTTTACCGCCCGAACGAAGGTGAAATCCTGATCGATGGCAAACCGGTCGCGTTCGCCAGCCCGGCCGATGCGATCCGCGCCGGAATCGGCATGGTCCATCAGCATTTCATGCTGGTGCCGGTCTTTACCGTCGCCGAGAACGTCGTGCTGGGGGTTGAGCCGGTCGGGCGTCTTGACCGGCTTGACCGGGCGAAGGCCAGCGCCGAAGTCGCCGCAATCAGCCGGAAATACGGGCTGGAGGTCGATCCCGACACTCTGGTCGAAACCCTGCCGGTCGGCGTTCAGCAGCGGGTGGAGATCATCAAGGTCCTCTTCCGCGCCGCCGATGTCCTGATCCTGGATGAGCCGACAGCGGTCCTGACCCCGCAGGAGGTCGAGGATTTCTTTGCGGTGATCCGGGCCCTGCGGGATGCCGGAAAGGCTCTGGTCTTCATCACCCACAAGCTGAACGAAATCCTCGACATCTCTGACCGGATCGCGGTGATCAGGGGCGGGCGCATCACCGGTGAAGGCAGGCCCGCCGACCTGACACCTAAAACGCTTGCCGAGATGATGGTCGGTCGGCCCGTCAGCTTCGATGTAACCAAGACGCCATTCAGTCCGGGCCGCGCGCTTCTTGAGGTGCGCGACCTTACCGTGCTGCGCGACGACGATGCGGTGGCCGTCGATCACCTGAACCTGACCGTCCACAGTGGAGAGATTGTCGGTATTGCGGGAGTGCAAGGTAATGGCCAGTCGGCACTGATCGAGGCTTTGACCGGTCTGCGCCGCGTGGCCGGTGGCACGGTGACCTTTGACGGAGCCGACATCACCCATGCCTCGGTCCGTGCGCGCCACCGCGCGGGCATCGCCCATATTCCCGAGGACCGGCAAAAAAGCGGCCTGATCCCGAAATTCACGGTGGCCGAGAACATGGTGCTCGACACCTACTATGACGACCGGTTCAGCCGCGGCCCGTCGGTCATGTGGGACCATGTCGCCGAGAAGGCGGCCGAAGCCGTCATGGATTTCGATGTGCGCACGCCGTCGGTCTATTCCGCCGCCGGGCACCTTTCGGGCGGCAACCAGCAGAAGCTGGTCGTGGCGCGGGAGCTGTCGCGGGATACGCTTCTGGCCATCGCCGGGCAACCCACCCGGGGGCTCGACGTGGGGTCCATCGAATACATCCACAAACGCCTGATCGAGGCGCGCGACACCGGAGACGGCGTGCTGATGATCTCATCCGAGCTGGATGAGATCCTGTCGCTCGCGGACCGGATCCTGGTGATGTTCAAGGGCCGGGTCGTGGCCGAATTCGACGCCGCCGCAGGGCCGGTCGACAAGGGCGCCATCGGTCTTGCCATGGCGGGGGCGGCGGCATGAGCGGGCGTGACATGAAGGCTCTTCTGGAACGCCCGGTCTGGGGCCGGAGCGAGGTCGAGGATCTGGTGATCGTGCCCCTTTTCGCCGTCATTGTCGCACTGGTCCTTGGCGCGCTGACGATGCTGGCGACGAATGTCGACATAGCCACGATCGGGCACTCCTACATCGCGTTGGCGCGCGGTTCGCTCGGGTCGCTGAACGCGCTTTCTGAAACCCTGACCGCCGCCATTCCGCTGGTCCTTGCCGGACTCGGCCTCGCGCTCGGCTTCAGGGCGGGGCTTTTCAACATCGGGGCCGAGGGGCAGCTGCTGATGGGCGGCATGGCGGCGGTGATCGCGGGTTTTGCCCTGTCGGGACTGCCTGCCGCGATTCACCTGCCGCTGGCGCTTCTGGTCGGCGCGCTGGCGGGCGCGCTATATGCCTCGATCGCTGGCTGGCTACGTGCGGCGACGGGCGCGCATGAGGTGATTTCGACCATCATGCTGAACCTCATTTCCTATCGGCTTCTGGACTACATGCTGCGCATGCCTGCGATCCAGAAGGAGGGTCGCGCCGATCCGATTTCCAGATCCGTGCCCGAAGCTGCCGAACTGCCGCGCCTGCTGAGCTTCATCGACCCAAACCTGCGATTGCATGCCGGTGTCTTCCTGATGCTGGCGATGGTGGCGCTGGTCTGGTGGGTGCTCTTTCGTTCACGCATCGGGTTCGAGTTTCGTGCCAGCGGCGAAAGCGCCGATGCGGCGCGCTATGCGGGCATTCGCGCAGGCCTTGTCATCGTGCTGGCCATGGGCACGGCGGGGGCGCTTGCGGGACTTGCCGGGGCCAATCAGGTGCTGGGCGTGCTGGGCCGCGCGACGCCCGGTTTCTCCGCCGGGATCGGCTTTGACGCCATCGCGGTCGCCCTTCTCGGCCGGTCGCATCCGGTAGGTGTCCTCTTTGCCGGGCTTCTTTTTGGTGCGCTGGAGGCCGGGGGGCGGCAGATGCAGGTCGATGCCGGGGTCTCCATTGACCTCATCGGCATCATCCAGGCGCTGATCATCGTCTTCGTCGCCGCCCCGCTTCTGGTCCGCGCCATCTTTCCCTGGGGGTTCCGCAGGCCGTCATCGGGAGGGCGAAGACCATGACCACCGCCGCCGACCTTCCGCAAATCACAAAGCTTGATACCGGGCGAGAGCGTCAGGCCCGCATTGCCGGGGCCGTCCTTGTCGCACTTTCGGTGCTTGTCCTGTTCATCTTCGCACCCGGCGCAACCGGCAGCGCCACGTTCCGCCTCTCGCGCCCGACCGACGCGCTGCCGCTGCCCGACCTCGCCGTGCCATCGTCGCCGTTCCTCTACATCGCCGCCGCGTTTCTCGCCTTTCTCGGTGCCCGCCAGTTCATTCGGGGCGGCGGGCGATGGACTGCCCTGTCGCTTGGCCTGGGATTTGGAATTGCCGTCATGGCGCTTCTCGTCTGGGCGGCAACGGGCAAGGCGTTTTCGCTGACCGGGATGTTGCAGGCGACGATGGTGCGCGCGGTGCCCATTGCCCTGGGGGGGCTCGCGGGTGTGCTTTCCGAACGGGTTGCAGTTGTAAACATCGCCATCGAGGGGATGCTGCTGGCCGGCGCCTTTACCGGCGCGCTGGTGGGCTCACTGATGGGCGGGGTAAGCGGGCTTGTCGCCGCCGTGGCGATCGGCGGGCTTTTCGGCTTCATCCTCGCTGCCCTCGTCGTGACCTACCGCATGGACCAGATCATCGCGGGCGTTGTGATCAACCTCTTTGTCCTCGGCCTGACCTCATACGTTAGCAGCCAGGTTTTTCAGCAATACCGGAGCCTGAACGACGCCCCGGTCTTCCGCGCGGTGAAGATCCCGCTCCTGGGAGATATCCCGGTCATCGGGCCGATGCTGTTTCAACAGAATATCTTTGTCTATGGCGCGCTGATCATGGTGGCTGTGGCGACCTACTACCTGTTCTACACCCGTTACGGTCTGCGCGCCCGTGCGGTGGGGGAACATCCCCGCGCCGCCGATACGCTCGGCATCGACGTCCATCGGACACGCTATATCAATGTCACCGTTGCGGGCATGGTCGCGGGCTTTGGCGGGGCCTGGTTTACCTTGGGCGCAGTCGGCCGTTTCGATGAGGGCATGACCGGCGGGCGCGGCTTCATCGGGCTGGCCGCGATGATCTTCGGCCGCTGGCACCCGGTCGGCGCGCTCGCTGCCGCGCTTGTCTTCGGATTCGCGGATTCGCTCCAGCAGAAACTCGCGCTGCTGCAGACGCCGATCCCGTCCGAATTCCTCGCCATGGCGCCCTACATCGCCACCATCGTCGTCGTGGCCGGCCTGATCGGCCGCGCCCGCGCACCCGCCGCCGATGGCCAGCCCTATGTCAAGGAATAGAGGCAGAGAATGACAAAGGACCGCATCACCAAGCCCGAGAAAGTCAGACGCGGCGCCAACATGCCGGACTACGAGGCGACGCGCGCGGATTTTACCTGGGATACGGCGCGCTGCCTGATCGATGGCTTGCCGGATGGCAAATTGAACATCGCCCATGAGGCCATCGACCGGCACGTTTCTGCCGGGAACGGCGACCAGACGGCGATCCGCTGGCTTGGCAAGGACGCTGTGGTGCGGGATCTCACCTATCTCGACCTTCAACGGCTAACCAACCGCTTTGCCAACGTCCTCCGTGCGCAGAGCCTTGGCAAAGGCGACGGAGTCTATGCCCTGATGGGCCGCACGCCCGATCTTTACATCGCCGCCCTTGGCACGCTGAAGGCAGGATGCGTCTTCTGCCCGCTTTTCTCTGCCTTCGGGCCCGAACCGATCCATGCTCGGATGGAGATCGGCGGCGCTAACGCCCTGATCACCACCGCGCGGCTATATAAACGCAAGGTCGCTGGCTTGCGCGACCGACTACCCGAATTGCGGACCGTCCTTCTGACCGATGGCGAGACGACGGATTGCGTGGCCCTTCCGCCCCTGATGCAGGCAGCCCCGGAGGATTTCGCGACCGAAGCGATGGACCCGGAGGACATGGCACTTTTGCATTTCACCTCTGGCACGACCGGCAAACCCAAGGGCGTCGTCCATGTGCACGAAGCCGTCGTCGCCCATCACATCACCGGCCGGTTCGCGCTCGACCTGAATCCGGGGGATATCTACTGGTGCACCGCCGATCCAGGCTGGGTCACGGGCACCTCCTACGGGATCATTGCGCCCCTGACCAACCGCGTGACCATGATCGTGGATGAGGCGGAATTCGACGCGGGCCGCTGGTACGACATTCTTGAGCGCGAAGCCGTGACGGTCTGGTACACCGCGCCGACCGCGATCCGCATGCTGATGAAAGCCGGGGCGGAGGCAGTCGAAGGGCGCGACCTCTCGGCCTTGCGCTTCATGGCAAGCGTCGGCGAACCCCTGAACCCCGAAGCGGTGGTCTGGTCCAACGAGGTCTTCGGCCGACCCTTCCATGACAATTGGTGGCAGACGGAAACCGGCGGCATCATGATCGCCAACTATGCGTCGATGGATGTGAAACCCGGCTCAATGGGCAAGCCCCTGCCGGGAATCGAGGCCGGGATCGTCGAGTTGACCGAGGCGGGCGCGACCGAGGTCACGAAACCCGGCGCCATCGGCGAGTTGGCCTTGCGCCCCGGCTGGCCGTCGATGATGCGCGGCTATCTGCATGAAGAGGCGCGCTATAAGAAGTGTTTCCGGGACGGCTGGTACCTGTCGGGCGACCTCGCGATGCGCGACGCCGACGGCTATTTCTGGTTTGTCGGCCGCGCCGACGACCTGATCAAGAGCGCGGGCCACCTGATCGGCCCGTTTGAAGTCGAAAGCGCGCTGATCGAACATGAGGCTGTGGCCGAGGCCGGAGTGATCGGCGTACCGGACGAGACGGCGGGCGAACTGGTCAAGGCCTATGTCGCCCTGAAACCCGGCTTCGAACCGACTGACGAGCTGAAGCTCGACCTGCTCGGTCATGCCCGCAAGCGGCTTGGGCCTGCCGTGGCCCCGAAAGACATCGTCTTCCGCAAGAACCTGCCCAAGACCCGCAGCGGCAAGATCATGCGCCGGCTTCTGAAGGCGCGCGAACTCGGGCTGCCTGAAGGCGACATCTCGACCCTTGAAAGCGATGAACAATGACCGTTAGCCAAGAAAAACCCCGGCTCGACCATGCCCATGTCCGCGAGCTTCTGAAGGCGATGATCCGCATCCGGCGCTTCGAGGACAAATGCGCCGAACTGTATACCCAGCAGAAGATCCGCGGTTTCCTGCACCTTTATGACGGAGAGGAGGCCATCGCCGCCGGCATCATCCCGCTGCTGGAGGCCAAGGACAGGCTGGTCGCCACCTACCGCGAACATGGCCACGCGCTGGTGCGGGGCGTGCCGATGGGTGCGGTTCTGGCCGAGATGTACGGCAAGGCCGAAGGCTGCGCGGGTGGGCGCGGCGGGTCGATGCATCTCTTCAGCGCCGAACGCAACTTCTACGGCGGCAACGCCATCGTCGGCGGCGGCCTGCCGCTGGCCACGGGCCTTGCGCTTGCCGACCGGATGCAGGGCAGCGATGCCGTCACCGCCTGCTTTTTCGGTGAAGGCGCGGTGGCCGAGGGCGAGTTTCATGAGGCGATGAACCTCGCCGCACTCTGGGGCCTGCCGGTCCTGTTCGTCTGTGAAAACAACGGCTATGCGATGGGCACGGCTTTGGCGATTTCCGAGGCTGAGACCGATATCAGCGTCAAGGCGCGCAGCTACGGCATCGACAGTGTGGTGGTTGATGGGATGGATGTCGTCGCCGTCGAGGCCGCCGCGCGCAAGGCACTGAAGGCCATCGCAGCCACGGGCAAGCCGCAGTTTCTTGAATGCCGGACCTATCGCTTCCGGGCGCATTCCATGTTCGACGCCCAGCTTTACCGCCCGAAGGAAGAGGTCGAGGAATGGCGGGCCAAGGGGCCCATCGTCCGCTTCCAGACCTGGCTTCTGGAAAACGGCCTTCTGCACGAGGAAGAGATAACCGCCCTGACGGGCGAGGTGGATGCCGAGATCGCGGAGGCCGTCGCCTTTGCCGAGGCAGGCCATGACGAACCCGTCCCGGACCTGACCCGCTTTGTAATGTCGCCAGATCGGCCCGACCCGCCGGTCGCGGAACCGCCCGGCAAGACGGCTACGACAACCTACCGCGAGGCTGTCAAGGCCGCGATCACCGACGCGATGGAGCGCGATGACCGCGTGTTCCTGATGGGCGAGGATGTCGGGCGTTACGGAGGATGCTATGCCGTGTCGAAGGGGCTTCTCGACCGCTTCGGCCCTGACCGCATCCGCGACACGCCACTTTCCGAATCCGGCTTTACCGGGGCCGGCATAGGGGCCGCGATCGCGGGCATGCGGCCGATTGTCGAGGTGATGACGGTCAACTTCTCGCTTCTGGCGCTCGACCAGATCCTGAACACCGCCGCCACCTTCCGGCACATGTCGAACAACCAGTTCGGCGTGCCCGTGGTGATCCGCATGGCGACCGGTGCGGGCCGGCAACTGGCCGCGCAACATTCCCATTCGCTCGAAGGCTGGTACGCGCATATCCCCGGCCTGCGTGTTCTTGCCCCCGCGACGCTGGAGGACGCGCGGGGAATGCTCTGGACCGCGCTTCAGGACCCCGATCCGGTGCTGATCTTCGAAAACGTCATGCTTTATAACCGCGAGGGGAAGCTTGCCGAAAATGCCGGGCCCGTCGATATCGACCGCGCCGCGATCCGGCGCGACGGGACCGACGTCACGCTCATCACCTATGGCGGATCGCTCTGGAAGACTCTCGATGCCGCCGAGGTGCTGGCGGCGGAAGGTATCTCGGCCGATGTGATCGATCTGCGCACGCTCCGCCCTCTCGACCTGCCGACAATCCTGACATCGGTCGGCAAGACCCGCCGTGCGGTCATGGTCGACGAAGGCTGGAAAACCGGCAGTCTTGCCGCCGAGATCGGCATGCGGCTGGCCGAAGAGGCGTTCTGGGAGCTTGACGCGCCGCTTGCCCGGGTCTGCAGCGCCGAGGTGCCGATCCCTTACGCCGCGCATCTGGAACAGGCGGCGATCCCGCAGACCGCGGGCATCGTTGAAGCCGTCAGGGCCGTGATGGGGGCAAAACCATGAGCGCGTTTCTCATGCCCTCGCTCGGCGCGGATATGGAGGCCGGAACCTTGGTCGAACAACTCATCTCTCCCGGAACGGAGGTTCATCGCGGCGACATCATCGCCGTAGTCGAGACCCAGAAAGGCGCCATCGAAATCGAAGTGTTCGAAGATGGCAGGCTTGAGGACTGGCTGGTGAATCTGGGCGAAAAGGTGCCGGTCGGAACTCCGCTGGCGATGATCCGGGCGCAAGGCGAACCCGAAACGCCGCAGCCGCAGGACCCGGTGCCGAAGCCGCCGCGCCCTGAGGCGCCCCCGCGTCCGGAACCCCTTCCGCAACCACCCGGCCCGGAACTGCCACCGCCGGACCTGCCGCAACCCGAACAGCCCTTTCCGGAACTGCGCGCCCGCGCCTCGCCCGCCGCGAGGCGACTGGCGGCGCAAAGCGGGATCGACCTTGGCCGTATCTCCGCCAGAGCAGACGGCACGATCCGTTACGCCGACGTGCAGGCCGGACCCCGCCAATCCGGAATGCCCGACATGCGCCGCGCCATTGCCGCCGCTATGGCGCGGTCGAAGCGCGAGATTCCGCACTATTACCTGTTACATCAAAGCGACCTGAGCGCGGTCGAAGAGTTCGTCGCCCGGACCAATGCCGACCGTGCGCCCGAAGAGAGGCTTTCGCCTGCCGCGATATATCTGAAAGCCGTCGCCGGGGCGTTGCGGAAGTATCCCGAATTCAGCGGCAGCTACGTCGACGGCGCTTTCATACCTTCCGATGCCGCCCATATCGGCCTTGCCATCAATCTGCGCGGCAAGGGACTGGTTGCCCCAGCTTTGTTCGACGTCGGCACCAAGGACCTCGATACGCTCATGTCCGAGATGCGCGACCTCATTGCGCGCACCCGCGCCGGGCGGTTCAAGGCGCGCGAATTGTCGGACGCGACGATCACGTTGACGAGCCTCGGAGACCGCGGGGTCGATGGTCTCTACGGCGTCATCTACCCGCCCCAGACCGCCATCGTCGGGATAGGAACGCCCCGCCCCGCGCCTTGGGTTGCGGACGGTGCAGTTGTCGCCCGACCCGTCACGACGCTCACCCTCGCCGCCGACCACCGCGTCAGCGACGGTCATCGCGGCGCGCTTTTCCTGCGCGCCATCGACACCCATCTGCAAACCCCCGAGGCGCTATGACCCAGGAAGAGATCGAAACGGCCCTGATTGCCGAACTGAGCCGCATCGCCCCAGACATTGATTTGGAGGATGTGGATCGCGGCCACGACCTGCGCGAAGAATTCGACATAGACTCCATCGACTTCCTGAACCTTGTCACCGCCCTTGGCAAACGCTTCGGCCTCGACATGCCCGAGGCCGACTATCCGCAGATGGACACATTCGACCATCTGCACGCCTATCTTGTCGCCAAGTCCGGCTGATCACAGAATGGCCATTGCCAAACCCGCTATACTAAGCGCCAGCAAAAGCCAGAGGACACGCCGCCGGAACAGTGCTGATGCCGTCGTCGCGAAGGCACGACCGCCCAGCCAGACGCCCAGCGCCAGAACCGGAACTGCCGCAAGGATGGCGGCCAGAGTATCGCGGTCATAGTGGCCCGCAATGGCCAGCAATCCACCGGCCCAGATATCGGTGACGAAGAAATAGGCGATCATCGTCGCCCGCATCGCGCGTGGATCGATGTCCGTCGCCGTCAGGAACAGACCCAATACAAGACCGCTGAGCGCCGTCGCACCATTCACCACCCCGGCAACGAACCCCGCGATCAGAAGAACGGGCGCCTGCCGCGCCACCGGACGGGTCGGGTGAAAGAGCAGCGCGGACACCGCGACGAGAATAACGACATGCACGGCGATCCGCAGCGGTGCATCCGGCATGTGACTGAGCAAAACCACACCGATCGGATTTCCGGCAAACCCGGCCAGAAGCAGGAAAACCAACGCCCGGCGGTCGATATCCCTGTGGATACCCCGCGCCTGCCCGAGTGAGGCGAGAATTTCCAGCGCGATGGAAAGCGGTACGATCTGGCTTGCGGGGAAGCGGAATATCAGTCCCGCCACCAGCAGGGTGGAAAAGCCAAAGCCAGCATAACCACGCAGAAGGGCTGCCGCGAAGATCACGACGGCAGCGATCAGAAGCCCATCCCACGGCAATCCCGTCCCCTCGCGACTAGTGCGGTGGCAGCGTCCCTTCCGCCTCGGCAACATTGCGCTTCACCTTCAGAAAACTGTCCGGCGTGACCGAAATGCTGTCGATCCCGAAGCCCACCAGCCTTTGCGCAAAGGCTGGGTCGTTGCTGGGTGCCTGACCGCAGAACCCGACCTTGGACCCCGCCTTGTGCGCCTCGCGGATCACCGTCCGGATCATCCACATCACCGCCGGATCGCTTTCCCGGAAGAGCGGCGCGAGCACCTCGGAATCCCGGTCCACACCAAGAGTCAGTTGCGTCAGGTCGTTCGAACCGATGGAAAACCCGTCGAACCGTTCGGCGAAGTCGGCAGCCAGCACGACATTCGACGGGATTTCGCACATCACATAGACCTGAAGCCCCTTTCGCCCGCGTTTCAGCCCGTTTTCCGCCATCACCTTCAGGACGCGATCCGCCTCATCCGGCGTGCGGCAGAAGGGGATCATGACGATCACATTGTCAAACCCCATCTCCTCGCGCAGCCGCCGGATCGCGCGGCATTCAAGCGCAAAACCGGCGCGGTAGCTGTCGGAATAATAGCGCGATGCGCCACGGAACCCGATCATCGGGTTTTCCTCCTCGGGCTCGAACTGACGGCCGCCCAGCAGATCGGCATATTCGTTGGTCTTGAAATCCGACATCCGCACGATGACAGGTTTCGGGTGGCAGACAGCGGCAATCCGCGACAGGCCACGCGCGAGGTGATCGACAAAGTATTCGGTTCGGTCCGTATAGCCCCGCGTCAGATCGGCTATCGCCTTGCGCGCCTCAGGGTCGGTCAGGCGGTCATACTCGACCAGCGCCATCGGATGCACCTTGACCGCCGAATTCACCACGAACTCCATCCGCGCCAACCCCACCCCGTCCATCGGCAGCCGCCACCAGCGAAACGCGGCGGCGGGATTGGCGAGGTTCAGCATCACGCCGGTGCGGGTCTTCTCGATCCCGGCCAGATCCTGTTCCTCCACCGTGATCTCGGCATGTCCGGCATAGACGAACCCGTCCTCGCCTTCGGCACATGAGACGGTGATCTCCTGCTCATCATGCAGAACATGCGTGGCCTCGCCGCAGCCGACAATGGCAGGCAGGCCAAGTTCGCGGCTGACGATGGCGGCATGCGATGTGCGCCCGCCGTGATCGGTCACGATGGCCGCCGCGCGTTTCATGATCGGCACCCAATCGGGATCGGTCGTCGAGGTGACAAGGACCGAGCCATCGACAAAACGATCGATCTCGGCCGCCGTCTCGATCAGGCAGACCCGGCCATTGACGGCCGCATCCCCGACACTGAGCCCGGAAAGCAGTTTCGGCCCCGCTTTCGCGACCGCGTAGGATTTCAGTACGCCAGCTTCCAGTCGTGACTGCACAGTCTCGGGCCGCGCCTGCACGATGAAAAGGTCACCGGTTTCACCGTCCCGTGCCCATTCCATGTCCATCGGCTGGCCGTAGTGATCCTCGATCACCTGCGCCTGACGCGCCAGTGTCAGAATCTCATCGTCGCTGAGGACGAATGCCGCCCGCTCGGCTTTCGAGGTCGGCACGTTCCGGGTCTCGCGCCCGGACGCACCGGCATAGATCATCTTCTTTTCCTTCGCCCCCAGACGCTTTTCGAGGATCGGGACGAGACCGCGTTTGCCAAGGAATGGTTTGAAGACCTGGTATTCGTCCGGGTTGACGGCACCTTGCACGACATTCTCGCCCAGCCCCCAGGCGGCATTGATCAGCACGACCTTGTCAAAGCCCGTCTCGGTATCGATGGAGAACATCACCCCCGATCCACCCAGATCGGCCCGCACCATCTGCTGCACGCCGACGGACAGGGCCACCTTGTCGTGGTCGAAGCGCTTGATCTTCCGGTATGTGATCGCCCGGTCGGTGAATAGCGATGCGTAGCAACGACGGCAGGCGGCCAGCAGCGCCTCTTCGCCCCGGACGTTCAGAAAGGTCTCCTGCTGACCCGCGAAACTCGCGTCCGGCAGGTCCTCGGCCGTGGCGCTGGAGCGGACGGCGACGGCGGGTTCGGAACCGCCGGTTCGGTCCGCCAGGTCACGGTAGGCTTTACGGATCGCGGTCTCCGTCTCCGCAGGCCAATCCCCCTCGGCAATCATCCGGCGGATTGCCTCACCGGCCTCGTGCAGCGTCAACTTGTCCGCATCCAGCCGGGCGATGCGGTCGGCAATCATCGGGCCAAGATCATTCGCCGCAAGGAAATCGCGGTACGCACGCGCCGTCGTTGCAAATCCCGGTGGCACGCGAACGCCCTTCGCCCCCAGTTCGCGCACCATTTCACCGAGTGAGGCGTTCTTGCCGCCGACAACGGCAATATCGGCGCGCGTCACGCTGTCCAGATCACACACAAGGCGGTCATCCCGTTTCATTGTTTCCTCCAGGCAATCGGTCCGGACGATTTTCGCCTGAAGCGGGTGACGGCTGACTGATCCCGCTCAATGCAATCCGGTTCTTTGCGCCCCCGTGTCAGCCGTGCGGACGCTCTTGGGCGGTTGCGCGATGCTGCTGGCGCCGGACGCTCAGGACAAGTTGCCCGGCCATGAGAGGGCCTGTGCTCAGAACCACCGCCAGAAGGAGCCCTTGTCTGCCCGGATGAGGAAGGCCGAGAAGGAGCGACAGGCCCGGCACCCAAAGCGCCAGCGCGATGAACATGGCGCAAACCACCAGTGCGGCCCAGACGTACCGATTCCGTGTCACCTCGTTCACCCAGATTCCGGACTGGGCGCTGCGGAGATTGAAGACGTTCCAGAGCTGTGCCAGCGCAAGGGTCACGAAGGCCACCGTCACCGCGCGCGGCGCGTCGAGCCCGAGCCAGCCGAGCGCAGCACCGAATGCAGCAAGCGTCGCGGCGGTTATGGCGCCGCCCAGAAGACCGATCTGCCACCATTCCGGTCTGCCGACGATGGGTTCGCGGGGATCGCGGGGTGGCACGGTCATCACATCCGCATCGCCGCCACCAAGGCCGAGCGCGAAGGCGGGGAAGACGTCCGTGACGAGGTTCAGAAACAGAATCTGCAACGGCAGAAGCGGTGGCGGCAATCCGGCGCCCACGGCAATACCGACGACCAGAACCTCACTAACATTGCAGGACATGAGGTAGACGACGAATTTGCGGATATTGGCAAAGATCACCCGCCCCTGCCGCATCGCCGCGATGATTGTCGCGAAGGCATCGTCCCTCAGCACGACATCGGCAGCCTCACGCGCGACGGCGGTACCGCGCAGGCCCATCGCGATGCCTATATCAGCTTTCTTCAGCGCCGGTGCGTCATTCACACCGTCGCCGGTCATCGCGACGATATGGCCGTCGGCCTGAAACAGCGAAACCAGCCTCAGTTTCGTATCGGGCGCCACCCGTGCGAAGACATCGGCGCCCAGTCTGCGGTCCCACACGCCCGCATCGGGATCGTCTACGGCAAGCGGGCCCAGATCCTGCCCCTCGATCACCGCGACCTTCTGCCCGCCAAGGCCTGCATCCCGCGCGATGCGTGCTGCGGTATCCGCGTGATCGCCCGTGACCATCACAACACGAACCCCGGCATCGCGGCTTGCCCGGATGGCCTCAGGCACATCGGGTCGCAGGGGATCCAGAAGGCAGGCGATCCCGACAAGGGTCAGGCCCTCATAGGGCGGGGCATCGGCTGAATGTTCCTGTTTCATCGCCAGCGCCAGAAGCCGCAAGCCGCTCCCCGCCGCCTGCGATTGCCGCCGCACCCAGTCGGCGCGGCACTGTGCGTCCAGCCCATGCGGCCCCTGCGATCCAAATTCGTGGCTGCATAATTCCATGACCGCTTCCGGTGCGCCCTTTACCGCATAGAGGAAACCTCCCCCTGTGGCGTGGACGGTCGCCATGATCTTTCGGTCGGGATCGAATGCATGTTCGGCGACCTTCTGATGGCGGTCCATCAGCCCGGCCCGGCTCATCCCGGCCCGCTCCGCCGCGGCGAGAAGCGCGAATTCCATCGGATCGCCTTTGCGACCCTCCATCGATCCGTCACCGGGGTCAGCGGTATTGCACAGGACGCCGATCCGAAGCGCCATGGCAAGACGCTCATCCGGTTCCAATTCCTCGCCGAACTCGATATCGCCGCCCGCCAGCAGGTAGCGGACGACCGCCATCTCATTCTCGGTTAGTGTGCCGGTCTTGTCGGTCATGATCAGCGTCGTCGCGCCCAGCGTCTCGACTGCGGAGAGCCGGGTAATGACCGCATTGCGGGCCGCCATCCGCCACATGCCCCGCGCAAGGCAGAGTGTCGCCACCACCGGTAATCCCTCAGGCACCGCCGCCACCGCAAGCGCGATACCGGTCTGCAACATCACGCCGATAGAAAGCCCGCGCAGCACACCTGCGCCGATCGTCATCACCGCCAGTCCAAGCGTCAACCAGACCAGACGACGACCAAGCCTGTCGAGCTTGCGTTCCAAAGGTGAAGCTTCGCCCTCGGCGGTTGACGCGAGATCGCTGATGCGACCAACTTCCGTCTTCATCCCCGTCGCGACGACCAGCCCTTCTCCCGAGCCTCGGGTGATCGCGGTTCCTTTGAAGGCCATATTCGCGCGATCCGCGACAGCGGTCTCCGGCGCAAGCGCGTCAAGCGCCTTCTGCACCGGCGCGGATTCCCCGGTGAGGACAGATTCGTCGACCTGTAGGGACGACGCCTCAAGTAGCCTGAGGTCAGCGGTAACAACATCGCCCGCCTCCAGAAGGACGACATCACCGGGCACAAGGTGGCGCGCATCGACCTTTTTGGTAACGCCATCTCTTCGCACCATGGTCCGCATCTCGGCCAAACGCGTCAGGGATTCCATCGACCGGGCGGCACGATATTCTGTGAAAAAACCGATCGCCCCGTTAATCATGAGAACAACGACGATCGCGGTGGCTTCGACAAGATCTCCAAGCAGAAAGGAAAGACTGGCAGCGCCAGCGAGAAGCCAGACGATGACGCTTTTGAACTGGTGCAAGAGGATCGAGATGACGCTCTGCGGCTTGTGCACAGACAGCAGGTTGGGACCGTACACCTGCCGTCGACGCAACACTTCACCGGACGCAAGACCTTCGGTCGGATTGCAGTTCAAGGCTGCCGCTGCTGCGTCAGCGGCCAGTGTGAAAGCATGCGTGAGCACCGGATTCGTCACATCTCACCCCCGTGCCCAAACTCCTGTCATATCTCCGACCGCGCCGGACGGTCAGCCATTCAAACCGGATCGGCGTGCTTGGCCGTCACCATTGCGATCTCTAGCGACGTTTTCTCCAACGCCTCCCGGCCCGCCGCCGCCTCGCCACTTGCAAGATGACCGGCGCAGCGTAAGCAGAACCCTGCCCATTCCCGCATATCCTCGGCGATCCGTTCGGCCGAGTGATGCTGCCATGCGTTCAGGGCCGTCATCATCTCCTCTGGATCGGCTCCACCAAAGCCAGCCACCTCCTCGCTCGCCTTTAGCGCGGTGCGGGCCGCAATGTGGCGACGCGCAAACCAATGGCGGGAAAACGCCTCGGCCTCATTCAGAATCTGTTCCTGTATTTCCCAAAAATGCCGCGTATGCGGACCGATCAGAGGATTGAGTCGATACACGGCCAAGACCTGACGCGACAGGTCGGTGACAGCATCACTGTCGGAACACGCATTGCGCTTAACCATCTTCATTCTCCTTCGATTCAGCGGGCCGTCCGCCTGAGGTTAGGGCACCCGTGATCCGCGGGCATTGATGCGGGTCAACTGCGCCTCTCATCGCAGAGGCACGTGGCACCAGGACAGAGAACCGGTTCACAGAAAGACGGTGGTCAGCCGGTCCAGCGCAGCCATGAGCGGCGTCGCCATTGCCCGGCACGTCCTTTGCATTGGCGTGGACCAGAGTCCGTTCCGCCACATCCAGTTCTTCTGTGGCGGTACGGAACACGCGCGTGACTCATCGCGACGTGGAGGCAAACAGCAACGTCTCAATCCGCTACATCTATTCATGTCAGCGCAGCTCGACCGGGGAGTCTTCGAGTTCCTGGTCGAGTTCTCAATCGGCATGGTCCTTCGCCATCGTCACGTCCCTTGAAGCCGGAACGCATCACCCTCGGCCAACGACGCGCGGTGCTCTCGCTCCTCTTCCTGCGCGCCTTCCGGCTGAGACCTCTCCCGCAACTGAGCCAGCGACCTACTCGCCTCCTTCGGTGGCAAGCCGATCTCCTCATGGTCCACCGCAGCCGCGATCACAGTCTTGGCGATCTTTACGCGCTTAGCCGGGCCAGGGAAATCCGCAGCCACCTGTCGCCCCCCAGCCTGACAAGGTTCGACTGCCGGGTTCAGACTGGATGTACGAAATCAATCAAGCGAAGCTACGAGGCGCAGTACCTCGGCCTCATCATCGCCCGGTTCGGGGAAGTCGCTAACGAGCTTCGGCTTGCTTTCGGTCAGTGTACCGGTCTTTTCGACGATAAGCGTATCGACCTTCTCGAACCGCTCAAGCGCCTCGGCGTTCTTGATCAGCACCCCAGCCGATGACGGCGGGGACTGGTCCCTATGGCCCACTGGAAATGTGCGGCATGTTCTCGGTCGTGAAGGTGCGCGAAGGTATCGGTAGGGACGACTACGCCGATTGGGGCTGGTCCCAGAACCCGCCGGGCACTAAGGCCTGCGAATGGACCGGTGAACTGCCGGAACCAGCCGGTACCGACAACTCGGCGACGCAGATCACCGTGCTAAAATCATAAGACAACAAGAACAGGCCATCCTTGCGGAGCGTCGCGGCGTTTTTTCCTAAGGCGCTCTACACCATCGACCGGATTGGACGGTTCGAAAGGCCGTGCACCCGCGCGACCGGAGGACTAACGTCGACTGTAATCGCGATATAAGCACACAGCTTCCCGGTGCGTCTTTGCGGCCGTGGAAGTCCTCGGCCATAGTAGTGTGGTGCCCTGATCGAACCCGCCTGCACAATCGGGGAAATTGCGCCCACCGCGCGGCCGCTCTGCAATCCGTTCTATTCTGTTGAGGCCGCCGCGCGGCCAGCCCATTGCCCGGTCGAAAGGCAGGCCGTCAGCAGGTAGCCGCCAGTCGGCGCTTCCCAGTCCAGCATCTCACCGACGGCAAACACCCGAGGAATGGCGATGAGCTCGAGTTTGTCGGTCACAGCAGTACGCGCGATTCCGCCTGCAACCGATATCGCCTCATCCATCGGGCGGGGTCCGCGGTGGCGCACAGGCAGCGCCTTGGTCAACCGGGCCAGCGCCTCACCTTTCGGCAGGGGCCTCCCCCATTCCTGCAAGAGCGCGATGCGCAGCGGGTCAAGGCGCAGCGCCTTGCGCAGCCAGTTGGCAACGGTTTCCTTGCCCGGCCCGGCCTCAAGGCGCTCGTTAATCTCAGGCAGGTTGCGGTCGGGCAGAAGGTCGAGCATCAGGCTCGCACCGTCTCGCACCGCACGGGATATCGCATAGACGCCACCGCCTTCGATGCCTCTGGCTGAAACCACGAACTCGCCCCGCTCAATCTGACCACCTCCGATAAGGGCGGTGCCCTTCACCGGCTGGCCGAAAAACCGCGTCATATGGGGCGACCAGTTCACGCAAAAACCCATATTGGCTGGTTTGAACGGAACGATCTCGACACCCATTTCCGTCAGCCATGGCACCCAGGCCGCGTCCGATCCAAGCCGCGCCCAGCTTGCGCCGCCCAGCGCGAGAACGGTGACATGCGGGCGCAGGACCTGTCGCCCGTCAGGCGTTTCGAAGGCAAGCCCGTCGTCCTCAAACCCCGCCCAGCGCCAGCGCGTCCGCAGTTTCACCCCCGCCGCATCCAGACGTCTCAACCATGCGCGGAGAAGCGGCGAAGCCTTCATCGCCTTGGGGAAAACCCGGCCGGTAGAGCCGGAAAAGACCTCCTGCCCCAGCCCCCGTGCCCAGTCCATGACCTGATCGGGGCCGAACGCCTCCAGCATCGGGCGCAGCCAGTCTGTGTCGTAGTGAGTGAGAAACGCCGCAAAGGGTTCGTCCTTGGTCAGGTTGAGCCCTGACTTTCCCGCCATCAGGAACTTGCGTGCGGGGCTTGGCTTTGCTTCGCAGATCTCGACCTTCCGCCCGGACGCTGCCAACGCCTCGGCGGCCATCAGCCCGGCAGGGCCCGCGCCGATTACAAGGGCATCGGTCACTTCGGCAATCCGCCCTTCAGTTCGACGACACGGTGCGGATAGGGAATCTCGATCCCGGCATCCTTCAGCGCATTCCAGACGGCGAAGAGGACGTGGCTGGCATATTTGTTGCGCCCGTCATCGATGCCCGAGACCCAGTATTCGACACTGAAATCGATGCCGCTTTCGCCGAAACCCTTCAACTCGCAATCCGGGCCTTCGGGCTTCGACAGCACGAAAGGCAGCGCCGAGACCGCCTTGTTGATGATATCGGGCACAGTGTTGATATCGGTGTCGTAGCTGACCGAAAACGCGACCTCGTAGCGGTTGGCGCTGCCCTGATCGGAATAGTTCACCACACGGGTCGTGATGAAATGTTCGTTCGGAACGACGATCCATTTTCCGTCATAGGTCTCAAGGATACAAGCTCGCGCGGTCATTCTGACGATGATCCCCGCCTCGCCGCCATCGAGTTCGACATAGTCGCCGACCGTTGTCTGGCCCTCGACCAGCAGAATGATGCCCGAGATGAAATTCGCCGCGATCTGTTGCAGACCCAGACCGATGCCCACGCCCAGCGCACCGCCAAGGACGGCGACGGTGGTCAGGTCGATCCCCATGATGTTGAGGAGCAGCAGGAAGGCCAAGCCGAAGATCGTGATCTCGGCCGCCTTGGCCGCCAGTTCGCGGGTTGCGGGGCGCAGTTCCTCCTGCGCCTTGATGTAATCGGCGCTGCGCCGGTTCGACCATGAGCCGAGCCAGAAGAGAAGGCTGCCCGCAATCGCACCGCGAATGAGCGCCATCATCGAGAAGCTGATATTGCCCAGTTCCACCGTCAGGCTTTCAAGCCATTCCGCCGCCTGATCGGTCAGCCCAAGGACGTAGAGTGCCGCGACAGGGATCAGAACGTAGCGGCCAAGCAGTTTCAGGAACGGGTCGCTGATCACCTTGCCGACAAAGACCCGCGCGGCGATGAACAGGAAGACGCGCTTACCGAAGGCGATGACCGCGCCAGAACCAAAAATCGACCGGGTGACGCTTTCGCCGATTGCGGTGAACCCATAGGCCAGAAGCGGCAGCAGCAGCGGCAGGAAGCGCAGCACAAACCGCCGCAGGATCGCGAAGGGCCCCTTGGCACCGGTTGGCGGGGCGACAAAAGTAGCGATCCTTACCCCGAGCTTTTTCGCGACGACGACTGCAATTGCCCACGATACGACCAAAAGCGCGAATTGCGACCATGCGGCGGGGCTCGTTGCCCAGTCGATCGCGATGGCCCAGAACTGGTCCAGATAGCCAAGCGCCTTGGCAACGATCTCTGGCTGTCCCTCCATGGTGCTCTTGCCCCCTGCGATTGCTCAGCCCATCCTGTGACAAGAAACCGGCCATGACACAAGCACCCGATCCGATCTGCCCGCTTTGCCTGCGCCCGATCCCGCCGGACGTGGCGCAGAGCCGCCATCACCTCGTACCCAAGCTACGGGGCGGCAAGGGCGGACCGACGGTGCTGTTGCACGCGATCTGCCATGCCGAGATTCACGCGACGCTCACCGAAACAGAATTGGCGCGCGATTATCCGACGATGGAGGCTTTACGTGCCCATCCGAGACTGGCGAAATTCGCGGGCTGGGTGGCTTCGCGGCCGCCCGGTTTCCGGTCGCGCATTCCAGGTCCGCGCCGGTCGCGCTAGGACGGATCAGCCGAAGAGGCGCTTGATCCCCGCGACATGATCGGGCTGGGCCGCAAGCGCGTCGGCGGTAAGTTCCGCGACCGTGGCGTCGACGTCTTCCAGCGTGACGATCCGGTCGATGAGCCCCCATGCCAGCGCCTCTTCCGCCGCAACTTTTGCGCCCGCCATCAGGATCATCTTGGCCCGCGCTGGCCCGATCAGTGCCGCCATCCGCACCGGATCGGAGGGCTGGGGGAGAAAGCCAAGCTTCATCACCGGGTAGAAAAACTTCGACCCAGGCACGGCGATCCGCAGATCACAAGCCAACACCATGCCGAAGGCGCCACCCGCCACAGTACCATTGAGCGCCGCGACGGTCAGGCAGGGCAGCGACGCAATGGCGCCGGAAAGTCGCTCCCAAACCGGATCGGTCGCAAGCCCCGCGCGCGCCTCATCAAGATCGGCGCCGGCGGAAAAGACCTTACCCTCGCCGGTCAATACGAGCGCACGTACATCTTCGCTGCCCGCCGCCTCGGCAATATCGGCAAGCTCCCCCAGCATCGCGCGTGTCAGCGAGTTCGCCTTTTCCTGTCGCGATAATGTGACCCGCCACAAACCACCATTCTTTTCCAGCCGGATCATATGCTCCACCGCCTTGATATCGCCCGATTGTTCCCCTGTAACAGCGCCTGATGGTGGAATTCCATCCCCTTGCGGCCCTTGACCACGCCCGTGCGCGGCTGGATGCTGTGGGATGACATTGCAAACAAGGCAGGCATGCTGATGAAACACATTGCGGGTCCGGCGACCCTTACCGCGCTTCTCCTCTCCTCGACCGCCGTGCAGGCCGATGTCACGGCCGAGGAGGTCTGGACGGGAATCGAGTCCTATTATGCTGATACCGGCTATGCGGTGACAACTGAATCAATGGAAAAACAGGGCGACACGCTCGTGGTTTCCGGCGTGACGTTGTCCAACGAACTGCCGGAAGTCACGGCGTCCATCAATGTCGGGGAAATGCGCTTCAAAGAGCTTGGGGACGGACGGGTCGAGATGACCTTTGCCGAATCCATCCCGATGACGGTCATGTCCAAGCCCGCAACGGGCGAGGCTGTCGAGACCCAGATCACCATGACCCAAACCGGCCTGTCGGTCATCGTGTCGGGCAGTGCGGAGGACACGACCTACGACTACACGGCACCGGAATTCGCCATGGCGATGGGCGGTATGTCCGTAGATGGGGCCGAAGTACCTCTGTCGCTGAACGTGAAAGCCACCGGCAACAGCGGCATGATGCGGATGCAAAGCGTCGGCGACCGCAAGATGGTTCAGGAGATGAGAACCGAAAAGGTCGACTTCTCAATGTCCGCCGAGGATCCGGGAGGCAAAGGCAGGTTCTCCACCTCCGGCTCGTTTGCCGAATTGGACGGCACCGCCAACATGATCATGCCCGACGGCGTCGACATGAAGGACATGAATGCCGCCATTCAGGCCGGCTGGGCGGTCGATGGTGTTTTCTCGTTCTCCGGTGGCGGCTATGTGATGGACTTCGCCGAGGGCGAAGAGACGATGCATGCCGAATCCACCATGGGTGCGGGGTCGTTCCTGCTCGACATGTCGTCCTCTGGCCTGTCCTATGGCGTGACGGGGAACGATTCCAAGATGTCGATGCAGGTCTCGTCCTTCCCGCTGCCGATCGACCTGTCGGTCGCGCAGAGCGCGTTCAACCTGACGCTTCCGGTGACCAAGAGCGACGACGCGCAGCCCTTCGGTATGCTGATGAAATTCGTCGATCTTGAAGTGTCGGAAGGCCTCTGGGGTATTTTCGACCCGGCGGCGCAGCTGCCGCGTGACCCGGCAACGCTGATCGTCGACCTGTCGGGTGCGGCGAAGATGCTGATCAATATCCTCGACCCGGAAGAGGCCGAAACGCTCGGCGCGACGCCGCCGGGGT
Source organism: Albidovulum aestuarii (assembly GCF_029961185.1). Classification (GTDB taxonomy): domain Bacteria; phylum Pseudomonadota; class Alphaproteobacteria; order Rhodobacterales; family Rhodobacteraceae; genus Albidovulum; species Albidovulum aestuarii. The sequence continues at coordinate 165,392 of NZ_JASBQQ010000008.1, forward strand.
CGCTTGAAGCGCTTGATATCAATGAGTTGAAGGTCTCGGCCGTCGGTGCGGAACTGACCGGAACGGGGGCGGTGACCTTTGACAATACCGCCGGAATGCCGAAGCCGCTTGGCGCGGTTGACCTGCAACTGGTCGGCGGAAATGGCCTGATCGACAAGCTTGTCGCGATGGGGTTCGTACCCGAGGATCAGGCGATGGGCGCGCGCATGATGCTGGGTCTTTTCGCGGTGCCGTCGGGTGAGGATACGCTGACCTCCAAGATCGAGTTCAAGGAAGATGGCGGCGTCTATGCCAACGGGCAGCGGGTTCAGTAACACCCGGACCTGAGACAGGTGAACCGCCCGCCATCCGGTAGGCGGTTTCTTTTCGGGCGTATGGCATCCGTCCCGCAAGCGTATGGCCTGCGTATGGCATCCGTCCCGACATCCGTCCCGTCGCCCTTGCACGTCGTTCCGGCCCGGACTAGGTCCTAGACAATTGATCCAGAGCAGGACCCAGCGATGACCGAGCGGCTTTCCCATCTGACCGAAGCGCTTCTGACGGCGGCGACGAAGGCCGGGGCCGAGGCTGCCGATGCGATTGCCATCGACGGAACCTCCGTTTCGGTCGATGTCAGGGGTGGCAGGCTGGAACAAGCCGAACGGTCCGAAGGGGTCGAGATCGGGCTGCGTGTCCTCATCGGCAAGCGGCAGGCCTGTGTCTCGGCCTCTGACATCTCTGACCGCACCATCGCCGAGATGGCCGAGCGCGCCGCCGCCATGGCCCGCGAAGCACCGGAGGATGATAGCATCGGCTTGGCCGATCCCGCTGATCTGGCGCGGGCCTGGGATCTTGCGGCACTCGACCTGACCGACCCGGCATCCGAACCCGCCGCCGCCGATCTGGAGGAGGATGCGCGCCGTGCCGAAGCTGCCGCCTTGGCCGTCAAAGGCGTCAGCCAGTGTCAGGCGGCTTCGGCCAGCTATTCGCGCCGTCACATCCATATTGCCGCGACCAACGGCTTTTCCGGCGGCTATGGCCGCACCGGGCGGTCGGTCTCGGCCGTCGCCATTACCGGCGAGGGGCTGAAGATGGAGCGCGACTGGGCGGCAGAGAGCCGGACCTATCAGTCCGATCTGCCCGACGCGGCCGATATTGGCACATTGGCGGGAACGCGCGCCGTGGAACGGGCAGGCGCAAGAAAACCCAAGACCGGGGCCTATCCGGTGATCTTCGATGAACGCATCGCCTCGGGCCTGATCGGTCATCTGCTGGCGGCCGCCAACGGTTCGGCGGTGATGCGCGGATCGTCATGGCTTCGGGATGCGCTGGGCCAGCAGGTGCTGCCCAAGGGGCTTTCGATCCATGAGAACCCGCACCGGCCGCGCATTTCGGGCTCGCGCCCCTTCGATGCCGAAGGTCTACCGACTGTCGCGCGCGACGTGGTGCGCGATGGCGTGCTGATGGGCTGGACGCTGGACCTCGGCACGGCCCGCAGGCTCGGCATGGTCTCGACCGCCAATGCGACGCGCGGTCCGTCCTCCCCGCCATCGCCCAGTATTTCGAACATCGCGATGACGCAGGGTGACAAGAGCCGCGAACAGCTGATGGAGGAGATGGGCACGGGCCTTCTGATCACCTCGATGATCGGCGCGTCGATCAATCCCACGACCGGGGATTATTCGCGCGGCGCTTCGGGATTCTGGGTGGAGAAGGGGCAGATCGCCTATCCGGTCAACGAATGCACGATCGCGGGCAACCTGCGCGAAGTGCTGATGCGGATCACGCCCGCGAACGATGCGCGAGGGCATCTGAGCCATGTTGTCCCCTCGCTGCTGGTTGAAGGGCTAACGCTTGCCGGCGAATGATCTTGACCTTCTGCTCGACGCCGCGCAGGAGGCCGGCCGCGTCGCGCGGGGGTTCTTCCGCCGCGATCCCGGGATCTGGCACAAACCCGGAGACGCCGGGCCGGTGACAGAGGCCGATCTGGCGGTGAACCGGATGCTGCATGCCGAGCTTGGCGCAGCCCGGCCGGATTATGGCTGGCTGTCGGAGGAAACGCCGGACGACGGCGCGCGGCTGACGGCGGAACGCTGCTTCATCATCGACCCGATCGACGGCACCCGCTCTTTTATCGAGGGTGATACGAGCTGGTCCCATTCGCTGGCCGTAGCGGAAGGCGGGCGGATCACCGCCGCTGTCGTCTTTCTGCCGATGCGCGAGGCGCTTTATGCCGCGACCGAGGATGGCCCGGCTACTCTGAACAACGCCCCGATCCACGCTTCAGCCAAGGCCATAGCGGGCGAGGCGACGATTCTGACCGCCAAATCCAACCTGTCGCCGGATCTGTGGAAGGCCGGCGCCCCTCCGCCCTTCACCCGCAAGTTCCGGGCTTCGGTGGCATGGCGGCTTTGCCTTGTGGCCGAGGGGCGGTTCGACGCTATGCTGACACTGCGGCCAAGCTGGGAATGGGATATCGCGGCGGGCGACCTGATCGCGCGGCGGGCGGGTGCCACGGTGACAGACCGCCACGGCGCGGCCCTGACCTACAACGCCGCCGATCCGCGCGCGCCGGGCGTGATCGCCGCACCGGGGCCGCTGTGGACCTCGCTGCGCGAAGGGCTCATTTCGTAGGCAATAAGCCGATCTCTCCGGTGACGATGACCTGAACCGGCACCCTGTCGAGCTGACCCGGAAAGCGGTGTTCAGGCGTGGTGGGTTCGGGTTCGATCCGTTCCACGACAAAAACGGTGATGCTTGGACGGAAGCACCGCCTTCGAAGCGCGCCCGGTACGGACGTTTCCGCCGCCTTGAGGGTATACGCCCCATCGCATAGTGTGACGCGAACCATGCCATTAGCGGAGCCGACCCATGACCAAGCGCCTTGCGGATGTTGCCCACAGGCGATCCTCCAGCGGGCCGACTTGCGAACGCGATTTCTGAGCCGCAGGCGACGATGGGACGTTCGATTGCGCTCGCGCTCTATCTGCTGACCGCACGGGGAGGTACGGTCCCGCCTGCGCCATCGCGGGCGGCCCGGCCCGATGGGTTGCTGGTCTGGCTGCATCTTGGACGGGATGCCACCCCCCGCCGGCTCGGGCAACTTGCGCAGAAGCTCGTCCGCGAGCGGCCAGAACTGAACCTGCTGGTTACCCGCGAAGGGGATGGCGTGCCTGATGCGGACAATTTTCCGAAAGGCGCGATCACCGATCTGTGCCCGCCCGACAACCAATCCGCGATGCACGTCTTTCTCGATCATTGGCGGCCGGATCTGTGCGTCCTTGCCGGGGGCAGCCTGCCACCCGCCCTAATCTGCGAAACTGACCGGCGGAACGTCCCGCTGATGCTGGTGAATATCCGGGTGACGCAAGCGGATGAACGCGCCTGGCGCTGGCGGCGTGGCATGGCGGCATCGCTTCTGGCGCGATTCCGTCGGATCATGGCGCAGGATCCCGACAGCGCGGCGCGGCTGCGCCGTCTGGGCGGGCGGCTTGCGCAGATCGACGTTGCCGGACGGATCGAGGAGACCACCGAACCGCTGACCTGCAGCGAGGCCGAACGCTTCTCGCTGGCCGAACTGCTGATGGCCCGGCCCATCTGGCTGGTCGCCGGATGCACCGAAGCCGAGGAGGACGCGGTGATCGCTGCACACGCCCATGCGATGCGGCTGGCCCACCGGATGCTGCTGATCATTGTACCTGCAGATCCCGCGCGCGCCGGACCGCTTGCAGAAAGGCTGCGCCAGGTGGGCTGGATGATTGCCGAAAGATCGCGCGAGGAAGAACCCGAGCCGGAGGTGCAGGCCTTCGTAGCTGACGGCGAGGAGGAGCTTGGCCTCTGGTACCGGCTTGCCCCGGTGACCTTCATGGGGGGTACCCTGATCGAAGGCGGGCCCAGCCGAAACCCGTTCGAACCGGCGGCCCTCGGCTCGGCGATCCTGCATGGACCCTGTCCAGGCCCCTATCCCGATGCCTATGCCCGTCTGACCGAGGCCCGGGCGGTGCGCCGGGTTGACAGCGCCGCGACGCTCGCCGAAGCCGTTGGCGAGATGATCGCGGCGGACAAGGCGGCGATCCTTGCGCACAACGCGTGGGCGGCGTCGTCCGGTGGCGCAGAGGTTGCGGAACGGGTGGCGCAGGCGGTCTTTGAGGCGCTCGATGCGACGGCCAGAAAGGCGGCCGTGTGATGCGGGCGCCCGGATTCTGGTATCGCGATCCCGCAGCACCCGGCCTTGCCGCCCGGCTTCTGTCGCCGCTCGGTCGGATCTATGCCAGCCAGACCGCCCGCCGGCTGTCGTCGGGGCGCGGCGATCATCCCGGCGTTCCGGTCATCTGTGTCGGCAATATCAATGCCGGAGGCACCGGCAAGACGCCTACCGTTATTGCGCTGGCGCAGAGACTGGCCACCAAGGGCGTGACTGCCCATGTCGTCAGCCGCGGCCATGGCGGATCGCTGACGGGGCCGGTCCGCGTTGACGAACGACGGCATGATGCGACGCAATGCGGTGACGAGCCGCTGCTGCTGGCGGGTTTCACCCCCACATGGATCGCCCGTGACAGGGCTGCGGGTGCGCGCGCGGCCGCTGCGGCAGGGGCCGGGGCGATCCTGCTTGATGACGGATTCCAGAACCCGGCGCTGGCAAAGGATCTGTCCATCGTCGTCGTCGATGCCGCGCGTGGCTTCGGCAACGGGCTCTGCCTGCCCGCCGGTCCCCTGCGGGAACCGGTTGAGGCGGGCCTTGCCCGCGCCGACATGATCCTTTCTATCGGCGATCCCCCGGCGCAGGAGGCGTTCAAGGCGCGATGGGGGCACGCGATACGCATCCCACACCTCACAGGAGGCCTGAAACCGCTGCCCACCGGTATGGACTGGCCCGGCCTCAGAGTGCTGGCCTTCGCCGGCATCGGTCATCCCGAGAAGTTCTTCGCGACGCTCCGCGACCTAGGGGCCGAAATTGTCCGGTCGGTGCCGCTCGACGATCACCAGCCGCTGACCCCCGCGATCCTGCGGCGTCTGGAAAGCGATGCAGCGGCACTCGGCGCGCAACTGGTGACGACGGAGAAGGACGCCGTCCGCCTGCCGCAGGAGTTCCGGGCGCAGGTCCTGACCGTTCCGGTGCGGCTGGAACTGGACGACTGGGCGCCGCTTGATGCGCGGCTCTCAGAGTTGGGATTTAAAAAGTAAGGCGGGTTCGAACCCACCTGTCCCGATCAGTCCTTCCCGCCGTGCTCACCGAGTTTCGGTGAGGGGCGGTCCAGCGCCAGATCCGCACCGGAGAAATTGAAGGGCGAGCGCACGCCCGGCACACCGCCGGGTTCAATCCGCATGCCGCGCGCCACGACCTGCGGGTCTGCAAAGACCTCGCCCATATCGTTGATCGGTCCGGCGGGCACACCCTCGGCTTCGCAGGCGGTCAGAAGGTCGGCCTTCGCCCAGCCTTTCGTCTTCGCTGTGATCGCCACTGTCAGAGTTACGCGGTTGGCGATGCGGTCGGCATTGGTAAGGTAGTCAGGCGCTTCGGCGAGTTCGTCGAGCCCCAGCACCGTGCAAAGCCGCCGGTATTGCCCGTCATTTCCGGTGGCGATAATGATCCAGCCATCGGCGCAATCGAATACCGAATAGGGCACGATGTTCGGATGCGCGTTCCCCATGCGCTGGGGCGGCGTACCCGAGGCAAGGTAGTTCATCGCCTGATTGGCCATGATCGAGGTCGCCACATCAAGAAGCGCCATATCGACATGCTGGCCTTCGCCCGTCACCGTGCGCTGGTGCACGGCGGCAAGGATCGCGGTCGCGGCATAGATGCCGGTGAAGATATCCGTCACCGCAACGCCCACTTTCTGCGGCTGGCGGTCCGGCTCTCCGGTCACGCTCATCAGCCCGGACATGCCCTGAATGATGTAATCGTACCCCGCCCGGTGGGCATAGGGACCGGTCTGGCCGAAACCCGTGATCGAACAGTAAATGAGCCGGGGGTTCACCTGCCGCAGACTCTCGTAATCGAGCCCGTATTTCTTCAGGCCCCCGACCTTGAAGTTCTCGATCAGGATATCGGCGTTCTTAACCAGATCGCGCACGAGGGCCTGCCCCGCTTCGGTACGAAAATCGGCCGTAACCGAGGTCTTGCCCCGGTTTGCGGCGTGGAAGTAAGCGGCCGAACGATCCCCTTCACGTTCGATGAAGGGCGGGCCCCATTGGCGGGTGTCGTCGCCTTCGGGCGCTTCGACCTTGATCACATCCGCACCAAGATCGGCCAGCGTCTGGCCGGCCCATGGACCGGCTAGAATACGGGCCAGTTCGACGACCTTCAGGCCGTGAAGCGGGGTCATCGCGGTCAGTTCGCCAGTTTCTCGTCGAGGATCTTGGCGAAATCCTCATAGGACATGTTGGAGTACTTCTCGCCGTCGATGACGAAGGACGGGGTCGAGTTGATCTCATCCTTCGTGGCGTTCGTCTGATAGGTCGCGATCATCGCCTTGAGCTGATCCTCGTCGCGCATGCAGGCATCGACCGCCTCGGCGGACAGGCCGGCCTTCAGGCCAATCTTCTTGAGATTGTCGGCAATCGTCGCGGCATCGCCGTCGCCGATCCAGGTCTTCTGTGTATCGTAGATGATGTCGGAAATACCGAAGTACTTCTCCTCTCCGCCACAGCGCGCGACCGTCGCGGCCCAAAGGCCAAACTTGTCGAAATAGACCTCGCGGTAGACGAAGCGGATCTTACCGGTATCGATGTAGTTCGCCTTGAGCTGGTCGAACGCGGTTTCATGGAAGTTCGCGCAGTGCGGGCAGGTGAAGGAGGCGTATTCGATCACCTCGATCGGCGCCTCGGCCTGACCAAGCACCATGTCCGGCACCATCTGCACATCGGTCGCGGTCTGCGCGACTGCGGCGGTGGAGAAGGTGGAGACATTCGCAGTCTGCGCGGCATCCCGCGTCATCCAGAACGCGCCGCCTGCGGCAGCGACAAGCGCCACGGCGCCGGCGATGAGGTAAGTCTTGGACATGGGATCAGCCTTTTCTGTTTCGGGGCCGAGATAAGACCTTTTCGCCCAAGGCTTCAAGCGCTGCCCTGAGAGTCTGGTCCCCGATCTCACCGGAAAGTGTTCGGGCAGTGGCTTGCACGGCCGGATCTGGCGGTTCCGGGGCGGGTTTCGGTTTCGGGGTGAAGGCGACCTGTCCTTCGGCAAAACCCGTCGGCGCGGTCTGTGTGATCACCACCCGCGAGATGGCGTTGTAGCCGTAGCAGGCATTCACCTTGTCGCGGATCTTCGGAAGCTGCATCTGCAGGAGCGGCGCCGAGGCGCCGGTGGTCAGGAGCGTCAGTGTCGCGCCCAGCCCTTCGCGCCCGTAGCCGACCTTGACCGGCAGGGCGATGGCGGCAATCTCCTCGCCCACGACTTCGGCCCAGTGGGTCAGAAGCCGCGACACGGCAAAGCCACGCGATTCGCCGACCGAGCGGATGCGGTCCTTCAAAAGGCCTGCGGCGGGCTCAAACCCCCGGCCGCGCCGCTTCTGGTTTGGGGGCGTAACGCTCATCCCTGTCCTTTCCCGATCTTGGTCCTATGTTAGACCCCGCATGGGGCCTTGCCCACCGGCTTGATGATGACGGAGCGGAAATTTGCGGGACGAAGATATCGGCGCGGCACTCCTCGGCTGGTACGACACCCATGCCCGCGTTCTTCCTTGGCGGGTCGGTCCTGCCGACCGCGCGCGGGGGGTGCGTCCGGACCCGTATCGGGTGTGGTTGTCCGAGATCATGCTGCAACAAACGACCGTCGCTGCCGTCCGCGACTATTTCCACCGGTTCACCGCGCGCTGGCCGAACGTGGCGGCATTGGCGACCGCACGGGATGAGGACGTCATGGCCGAATGGGCGGGGCTTGGCTACTACGCCCGCGCCCGCAATCTGCTGAAATGCGCCCGGGCGGTGGTTTCGGATCATGGCGGGCGGTTTCCCGAAACCCGCGACGGCCTGCTGACCCTCCCGGGCATCGGCCCCTATACCGCCGCCGCCATCGCTTCTATCGCCTTTGACGAGGCCGCGACCGTGGTTGACGGAAATGTCGAGCGGGTTACGGCGCGGCTCTTTGCGGTCGAAACACCTTTGCCCGGTGCCAAGGCTGAACTGACAGCGCTTGCCGCCCGGCTGACGCCCCGCGAACGCCCGGGCGATCATGCGCAGGCCATGATGGACCTTGGCGCGACCATCTGCACCCCGCGAATTCCCACCTGCGGCATCTGCCCGCTTCGCGCCTTCTGCAAGGGGCAGGCTGAGGGGGTCGCGACCGACCTTCCGCGCAAGACACCGAAAGCTGCCAAGCCGACCCGTTACGGCATCGCCTATCTCGGCCGCCGCGCCGATGGCGCGGTGCTGCTGGAACGGCGTCCCGAACGCGGGCTACTGGGCGGCATGCTCGGCTGGCCGGGCACCGACTGGACCGGGGCGGAACCTGCGCCCGCGCCGCCGGCCGAGGCCAATTGGCGCGAAGTGCCGGGGGAGGTACGACATACCTTCACCCATTTCCATCTGGTCCTGCGGGTCGAAACCGCCCTTCTGCCCGTAGGCGCCAACCCTCAACGGGGGCACTTCGTGCCGGGCACGGAGTTCCGCGCGGATGATCTGCCGACTGTCATGCGCAAGGTTCATGACCTTGCGTCCCTGCCTGCGACCGGCGATTGAGCGGCAGCCGCCCCGAGACTAGACTGACCAAAAGGCATGAGGCAGAGGCCCGATGTCCCGACCCGTTTCCAGCTTCGTCTCGGCAGCCCCGTTCTGGCTGTCGCTGATCCTCGTGCCGCTTGCCATCATCGGGGCGTCCGTCGGCGGCTGGACGGTCTGGCTGTTGCCTGTCTATGGCTGGATCGTGACCTCGATCCTCGACGTCATTGCAGGGCGGGAGACGGGAAACCCCGATACCGATACGCCCGAGGCCGATCTCTTCTGGTACCGGTTCATCACCATGATCTGGTTTCCGATTCAGGCGGTCACGCTTTACGGGATGATCTGGTATGTCACCCGCACCGACCATCTCGTGCCATGGGAAAAGATCGTGCTTTTCTTCGGTGTCGGCGTCATCTCCGGCTCCATCGGCATCACCTACGCGCATGAGCTGATGCATCAGAAGAACCGGCTGGAACGCTGGCTTGGCGACCTGTTGCTTGCCACGGTGCTTTACAGCCATTTCCGCACTGAACATCTGTTGGTCCATCACCGCTATGTCGGTACGCCGCGCGATGCGGTGACGGCGCGCTACAACGAAGGCTTTCACCGGATGTTCGTCCGCGTCCTGACCGAGGGGCCGGGATCAGCATGGCGGGCGGAAAAGCAGCTTCTGTCGCGGGCCGGGCGTTCGCCCCTGCACAAGTCAAACCCGTTCTGGCGCTACGGCGCGCTGCAGCTTCTGGCGCTTGCCCTTGCCCTCGCCATCGGTGGCTGGGTGGGTCTTGGCCTTTTCATATGGCAAGCCTTCGTGGCGATCTGGCAGTTGGAACTGGTGAACTACGTGGAGCATTACGGCCTGACCCGCCGCCATCTGGGCGAAGGCAAGTACGAGCATGTCCTGCCGCGTCATTCCTGGAATGCCGATCACAAGGTCACCAACTGGATGCTGATCAACCTTCAGCGCCATTCGGACCACCATTACAAACCCGACCGCCGCTTCCCGCTTTTGCAGACCTACAGCGCGGATGAGGCCCCCCAGTTGCCCTTCGGCTATCCCGGCATGACCGCCCTTGCCATGGTCCCGCCGCTCTGGCGGCGGCGCATGAACCCGCGTGTGCGGGCATGGCGGAAGAAATACTACCCCGATATCAGCGACTGGACGGACTACAACCGTGGCAATCTGCCGATGCCAAAGGGCGCAAGCTGACCCTTTTATTTTGTTTCGCAGATATCCCTGCTGGATGCGTACCAGAAAAAGATATGGCCATGTCTCGCAGCCGTGTTGGACGGCATTGCGGGCGCATTTGACGTTTGGTGTTCTACAATGAGTGCAGTCTCACTCTGCCGAAATCTGACATACTTCATCGTGTGCAGGGCGGACGAAAAGCGATAGGACCCTTTCCCGGAAAGTCGCGTGGCGGGATGCATGTACCGCTAGCGGCTTGTCGGCATGGCATTCGTTACGGATATGCCGTCTGCTCCGCCGATCCCGCTCTTTCGCTGCATTCAACGCGTTCATGCAGGCGCCGGGAACTGTTGCGTTCAGGAATATCTCGTGCAGCATTTGATTTCTCCTTCTGGTGAGCGACGGCTGATCTGCCTCGCCAATGAAGATCAATCTATGCGTCGCCCGTGATCATCTCGTCAGCGTGGCCGTGAGTGCGTGCGTGCCAGTGCTAGGTCGAACGTGATTTCGTCGCTATAAATAGCTAGATGACCGTTATTTCGTGCTGCCGAACCAAACCATGTTTCGCTTGAGCCTCTTCGGGCGCTTCTCGCTGACCGATGCGGGTGGTGCTGAAATCCCGATCAAATTGAAGAAGGCGAAAGCGCTTCTGGCCTATCTTGCGCGGCCACTGGGGCGGGTCCGAAGCCGGGAGGAAATCATCGCACTCCTCTGGTCCGACCGGGATGAGGCCCAGGGCCGCGCTTCGCTTCGACAGGTGCTGACCGGGCTGCGCAAAGACCTTGGGTCGAATGCTGACATGGCCCTGCACACCACGCATGAGGCGGTCGCCCTGAAACCTGAGAGTGTCGCGCTGGACCCAGGCGCACCTGGCGAGGAACTGCTGGCCGGCTTCTCCCTTCGCGACCCGGCCTTCGAAGACTGGCTTCGCGACGAGCGGTTGGCCGAGGAGAATAGTGCCGATACCGGACCGCCATCGCCCGGCGTGGAGGCGGCTGAGAAGCACGGCATCGCGGTGCTGCCGTTCGCCAATCTCAGCGGTGACCCTGAGCAGCAGTATTTCTCGGATGGCATCACCGAGGACATCAATACCGAACTCAACCGTTTTGGATCAGTCTTCATGATTGCGTCGTCTTCTTCCTTTGCCTTCCGCGAGCGGGAGGTCGACCCAATTGATGTCGGCGAGAAGCTGGGGGTTCGCTTTCTGGTTCAGGGCAGCGTGCGCAGGGCGGGCAACAGGGTACGGATTTCAGTCCAGCTCGTCGATGCCAAGACGGCGGGCCACCTTTGGTCCGACCGCTACGACCGAGAGGTCGCCGACATCTTCGCGCTGCAGGATGAGATCGCGGCCACTGTCGCGACTATGGTCGCGGGTCATGTCGCGACCAGCAACCGGGTCGAGTCGTTGCGCAAGCCACCGAACGACATCGACGCCTACGATCTGGTTCGTCGCTCTGACTGGCTGTATCTGAGCGACAGCACTACTCCCGAGATCCCTCGGCTCCTGGAACGGGCGGTTGAACTTGATCCGGGCTTCGCGGAAGCCCATTCGAAGCTGGCCGCCCATCGAGCCTATGAGGCCTTTACAAAGGCGCTGCCACTATCGGAGGTGGCCGCCGAGGTGCGGCGTCACGCGGCTGCTGCGGCGCGGCTGGCCAAAGGTGAATCGGATGTCCATGTCGAGCTGGCAAAGGCGTACGCGCTGATCGGCGAGCATCCGAGTGCGCGGCATCACCTGCAGCAAGCGATGGCGCTGAATCCCAACAGTTTTGTCACCATGGTGCATGGTGCCGAGACGATGACGCTTCTGGGAGACCACCGTGACGCTTTGGAACTGGTCGAACTCGCGATGCTGCGGGACCCGTTCAAGGGGTTTAGCTTCCGCGAGGACCTGTTTGACATCAATTTCATGCTCGGCCGCTACGAAGCCGCGCTGGAACAGTTCGTCGGCTGGCCCGACCCGGCGATCCATATGCGCCTCTCTAAGGTGGCCGCGCTGGCGCATCTCGGGCGGGCCGAGGAGGTCGCGACGGCCCTGCGCGAGTTGGAGGCGCTGCGACCAGAGAGCTGGGACGTCAGCGTTGTCGCAGATAACTGTTGTCGGATGTGCGCCCGACCGGAAGACGGCGAGCGCTGGTGCGAGGGATTCCGCAAGGCCGGAATAGTGGTCTGACCGCTCAGCAGGTTCATTAGGACAGTTTCTCCGGAGCTTGGACCGGACCAACCCTGCTTCGAACCGCAAAGAAAAAGCCCCGCCGGGGTGCATTCCGGCGGGGTGAGTTTCGTGCCGTGGTTCAAGCCACAGGCACCGGCGGTAACTTGTGATCAATGTGGGCGGGTATCGTCCATCTCGGCGCGGATCTGCTGGCGCAGGATGTCGATCGACACCAGTTTTCCGTCCCGCTTGAAATGCCAGTAGGTCCAGCCGTTGCAGCTTGGCGCGCCTTCCAGATGCGCGCCCACCTGATGGATGGAGCCCTTGATGTCGTTGCCGATGAGCGTGCCATCGGCCCGCACCTTGGCGCGCTGGCCACGGGCGGAATAAAGTTCTTCGCCCGGCCGCAGCATGCCGCGTTCGACGACCTGACCGAAGGGCACGCGCGGCTCGGCGCGTTTGGAGGCGGAGACCTCAAGCGCCTCGCGGTCGAACTTGCGGATTTTCGAAAGACGCTTTGTCGCCGCCTCACGATAGGCCGCCTCGCGCTCGATCCCGATGAAATCGCGGCCGAGCATCTTGGCCACGGCACCGGTGGTGCCGGTGCCGAAGAACGGATCGAGCACCACGTCACCCGGATTGGTCGTGCCGACGAGAATACGGTGAAGAAGCGCCTCGGGCTTTTGCGTCGGATGCGCCTTGTCGCCCGCCTCGTCCTTCAGCCGTTCATGACCGGTGCAGAGCGGAATGACCCAGTCCGAGCGCATCTGCACGCCTTCATTCAGCGCCTTCAGCGCTTCATAGTTGAAGGTGTATTTCCCGGCTTCGGATTTCGAGGCCCAGATCAGCGTCTCATGCGCGTTGGTGAACCGCTTGCCGCGGAAATTCGGCATCGGGTTCGACTTGCGCCAGACCACGTCATTCAGGATCCAGAACCCCTGATTCTGCAACTCGGCGCCCATGCGGAAGACATTGTGGTAGGAGCCGATGACCCAGAGCGCGCCGTTGGGTTTCAGCAGGCGGCGGGCGGCGGCGAGCCAGTCCTTGGTGAACTGGTCATAGGCCTTGAAGCTGTCGAACTGGTCCCAGTGATCGTCCACGGCATCGACCTTGGAATTGTCGGGCCGGTGCAGATCGCCGCGCAACTGAAGGTTATAGGGTGGGTCGGCGAAGATCAGATCAACGCTCTCGGCGGGCAAGGACCGCATCACCTCGATGCAGTCACCGTCGATAATTTCGTTGAGCGGGAGCTTCACAGCCCCCTTCGTTATGGTCTTCGTCATCGCTGCCTCATCCCCGGCATCTGGTGCCGTTCTTGTTGACCCCAAGATGAGTCAGGAGCGATTCGCCGTCAAATTCTTTTTTGAATCAAGCACTTATAGTTTTTACTTGGCACAAGATATTGTGCACGGGCTTGAACGAACGCCTATGGTGTGGGGTCACACCAAGATTTCGGAGTGCTTCAAGGTGATCTTTCGTCGGGTAACCGGCGTTCCTTTCCCAGCCGTAGCCCGGATGCTGTTGCGCCAAATCCACCATGATGCGATCGCGCAACACCTTGGCGACGATAGAGGCCGCCGCAATCGACATCGACCGGCTGTCACCCTTCACAACGGCTTCGGCACTGATCGTCAGACCCCGCGGGATCAGGTTGCCGTCGATCAGCAGGTGATCGGGAACCATCGCCAGCCCTGCAACCGCGCGGCACATCGCGATATGGCTGGCGCGGAGGATATTGTGTTCGTCGATCTCGGCCACCGAAGCCTCGCCCACAGCGACATCGGCCGAGGCCATGATCGCCTCGAACAGGGCTTCGCGCCGCCGGGCGGTCAGCTTCTTTGAATCGTTCAGTCCGTCGGGAATACACGCCGGATCAAGGCGCACGGCGGCGGCGAGGACCGGGCCGCACAAGGGACCCCGGCCAACCTCATCGACGCCAGCGACGTTTTGCAGACCACGGGTTTGCGCGGCCGTTTCAAAGCTCAGATCAGGATTTCCGGACATGGCGCCACCTTGCGCGAAAAGACCCTGCGCGCAAGAAAAAAGGCGGGTGCCGTGGCACCCGCCCAGTGGACCGATCCGGAGTACAAGGGATGCCGGACCAACTGCTCGACAGTTATTTCTTGCGCTGCGGCCTTACCAACGGCCGTCAGCGATCTTGAACCCATGGTCGCGCAGGCAACGCGCGCCATAGACGGTGCGGTTGCCCCAGCGCGTATTGATGTCGAAGGCGCAGCGCTCGGGAACGCGCCGGTTGATCCCGTATTCGTCCAGGCAGCGCGCCGAAACAACATCGCGGCGGCGGTCGTCGCCGCGGATGGAAAAGACGCATTCGGCGGGAATCCAGCGGTTCTTGTGGCCTTTCTTGTGCGGGCGCTTCCAGCGTTCATTCTTCCATTCATCGTCGTAGCGACGGGTCTGGGCGGCCTGCTGCTGTTCCTTCTTGCGCTTGTTCTTGTTTACTTCGTTGATCACGAGGCCAATCGCGGCCGCGCCGAGAAGCACCTTGAGCGCGTCCTTGCTGCGGTCGTCGGCGAAAACCGGCGTCGCGAATGCCGAGGTGAAGGCAAGCGTCGCGGCAGTTACAGTAGCGATCAGGCGGCTTTTCATCGGACATCTCCTTTCGGGTGGATGGGCGGGCAGCGCCCCCGTAAGTTCATGGCAAAACCTTGGGCCCGACCTGATGCGGCAGGCAATAACGCCGCCGTGCTAGGCGATAACGGGAGCAAAAACCGGATTGGTTATTGATTAGCCTTCCGTCCCCGAGCAGTGTGATCGCATCATGACGCGAACACTCATCATCCCCATGGCGCTCGCCGCCGCCCTTGCCGCCGGACCGGCGGCCGCCAAATGCAAGGTCGAGTACAAGGCCAAGCAGGACGATCCCCTGCGGCTGGACTACGGCACGGCGGATCTGCCGGACAAGGCCTGCGCCTCGAAAGAGGCGGCGGCCGAGGCGCTGGCGCCCAAGCTGAAAAAGGAAGGCTGGACGCTTCTGGCCATTGTGTCCATCCTAGGCTCCAACTGACCGAGCCCGGGAATCCGCGACGTGACCGATACCTCAAGCACGACGAGTGACGCGCTTCGCTCTGGCAACCGGATCGTTGTCTGGGGCATCGTGGCGATTGTCGCGATCCTTGCGCTGGCGGCGGTGCTGCTGTTCATGGCGCTGCCCGATGCCAATGCCTTCAACGCGCGGGTCGAACGGATCTTCGTTGAAAATGATGCGCTGCGCACGGGTGAGCAGATCAAGCTTCTGGAGGTTCTCGCGCAATCAGGCACCGCCTTTTCCGAGGTACTGGCGAGTTACCGCACGGTCATCTTCATCCTTCTGATCTTCGCGACCGGCCTTCTGGTCGCCGCCCTGATCTTCCTCGTCATGATCGTTGCGCTGAACAAGCGCATGGGTGAGATCGAGCGTCAGGGGATTCAGGTGTCGTCGCTTCTGATCAGCCGCGCCGAGAATGCGGTCGTGCTGAACAACATGGAATTCAAGCTGACCCCCGCCGCCATCGAAACCCTTTCGGTTCTGGCCGAGGCGCGGATGGATGACGATGTTCTGTCAGGTGCCGAGATCGAGGGCGTCATCTCAGGCAAGAACTCTGCCGATTGCGATGAAAGCGCGGGCGCGATGCGGATCAAGCGGCTTCGCGATGCCTTGGGCAACCAGATGGTCAGCGAGTTGCTGGTGAAAAATATCGCCCGTCGCGGCTATATGCTGGCCGTCGACAAGGACGCGATCCGCATGCTCTGACGCGGGCGCGTTTACTTCACTTTCTGTCCGAAAATACTCCGGGAGCGCGAGGGCAGCGCCCTCGCACGGCCCCGGCGGCTCTTGCGGGAATCTGCCCGAGGTCCTATAGGGGCCCTTCCTTTGGCCAGTGGGGGGCGCCCGTGATTCAGACACCCTTCTATCTGATCGACAAGGCGAAGCTGCTTCGCAACATGGAGATCATCGACCGGCTGAGCGCCGGGTCCGGGGCGAAGGCGCTTCTGGCGCTGAAATGCTTTGCCACCTGGTCGGCCTTCGACATGATGCGCGATCATATGGATGGCACGACCTCCTCGTCGCTTTTCGAACTGCGTCTTGGCCGCGAAAAGTTCGGCAAGGAAACCCATGCCTATTCCGTCGCCTGGGCCGATCACGAGATCGAAGAGGCGGTGGGATACGCCGACAAGATCATCTTCAACTCCATCGGCCAGCTCGAACGCTTCGACAACCATTCCGCCGGTATTCAGCGCGGGCTGCGCCTGAACCCGCGCTTTTCGACCAGCGGTTTCGATCTTGCCGACCCGGCGCGGCCGTTTTCACGACTCGGCGAATGGGACCCGGTGAAGATCATGGCGGTGATCGACCGCATCTCGGGATTCATGATCCATTACAATTGCGAGAACCGGGATTTCGACCTCTTCGATCAGCAGCTGGGCCGGATCGAGGCTGAATTCGCCCCGCTTTTGGAAAAGGTCAAATGGGTCAGCCTTGGGGGCGGCATCCATTTCACCGGCGAGGGCTATCCGGTCGATGACCTGGCTGCGCGGCTGAAGGCGTTTTCGGAAAAGTTCGGCGTGCAGGTCTATCTGGAACCGGGCGAGGCGGCGATCACCAATTCGACCTCGCTTGAGGTGACGGTGCTGGACCTGCTGAACAACGGCAAGGATCTGGCCATCGTGGACTCGTCCATCGAGGCCCATATGCTCGACCTTCTGATCTACCGCGAAAAGGCCAAGCTGCCGCAGCAGGGCGACCACGAATACCAGATCTGCGGCAAGTCCTGCCTTGCGGGCGATATCTTTGGCGATGCGCGGTTTAAGCGGCCTTTAAACGTGGGCGACCGGATCTCGGTCGCCGATGCCGCCGGTTACACGATGGTCAAGAAGAACTGGTTCAATGGCGTCGGCATGCCGTCCATTGCCATAAAGGAACTCGACGGAACGATCCGTCTGGTGCGTGAGTTTGGCTATGAGGATTACGCCTCCAGCCTGTCGTGAGGGCTCGCCCCTCCCTTCCCCTGTCGAAAGAATAAGGAGACAGCCGAAGTGAAAAAGAACGTGCTGATCATCGGCGCCGGTGGTGTCGCGCAGGTCGTGGCGCATAAATGCGCGCAGCATAACGATGTGCTGGGCGATCTGCATATCGCCAGCCGGACGAAATCGAAATGCGACGACATCATCGCCTCGGTTCACGAGAAGGGCGCGATGAAGGTCGCGGGTACGTTCGAGGCGCATGCGCTGGATGCCAAGGATTCCGGAGCAGTCGCTGATCTGATCCGCAAGACCGGATGCCAGATCGTGATCAATGTCGGCACGCCTTACGTGAACATGTCGGTGCTGGATGCCTGTATCGCGACGGGCGTGGCCTACATGGACACCGCGATCCATGAAGAGCCGGACAAGATCTGCGAAACGCCGCCCTGGTACGCGAATTACGAATGGAAGAAACGCGAGGCCTGCGAGAAGGCGGGCGTCACCGCGATCCTCGGCGTCGGTTTCGATCCGGGCGTCGTGAATGCCTATGCACGGCTGGCCGAGGATCAGTTCCTCGACACCATCAGCGAGATCGACATCGTCGATATCAACGCAGGCTCCCACGGCAAGTATTTCGCGACGAACTTCGATCCGGAAATCAATTTCCGCGAATTCACCGGCACGGTCTATTCCTGGCAGGGCGGCGAATGGCGCGAGAACAAGATGTTCGAGGTGGGAAAGGAGTGGGACCTGCCCGTCGTCGGCAAGCAGAAGGCCTATATGTCGGGCCATGATGAGGTGCATTCGCTTTCGCAGCGCTACAAGGACGCGGATGTGCGGTTCTGGATGGGCTTCGGCGATCACTACATCAACGTCTTCACAGTGCTGAAGTCGATCGGCCTGCTCTCCGAACAGCCGGTGACGACGGTCGAGGGGCTGGAGGTCGTGCCGCTGAAAGTAGTGAAGGCGGTTCTGCCCGACCCGGCGAGCCTCGCGCCCGGCTATACCGGCAAGACCTGCATCGGCGATCTGGTGAAGGGCACGAAGGACGGCAAACCGACCGAGGTCTTCATCTATAACGTCGCCGACCACAAGGAAGCGTTCAACGAGGTGGGAAGCCAGGGCATTTCCTATACCGCCGGTGTGCCCCCCGTCGCGGCCGCGATCCTGATCGCCAAGGGGACCTGGGATGTGGGCAAGATGGCCAATGTCGAAGACCTCGACCCCAAGCCTTTCATCAGCGTGCTGAACCGCATCGGCCTGCCGACGCGGGTGAAGGATGCGGACGGGGACCGGGCGGTCGATTTCGGCTGAACGTCGGCGGCATGATTTGAACAGGCGGTGCCCGACGGGTGCCGCCTTTTCGTTTGCTCCGTGCCGCTTTAGTCTCGCGCCGGACCGAAGCGGAGCCTTCCATGACGCACAACGACGCAGAGCGCGCAGCAAGCCTGCTGCACCTACACCGTGAGACGCTTTCCAAGGGCGATCCGGTGCCGCCGCAGATTACGCTTGCCGCAATGTATCACCTGCCGGGCGACCCGGCGGGGGTGCGGACGTACGGTCGGGCGGACAACCCGAACTGGGAGGTTCTTGAGCAGGCCCTTTCCCATCTGGAAGGGGCGGAGACGGTCGTCTTCCCCTCGGGAATGGCAGCCATCGCCGCCCCACTTTTCGCGCTGCTTGCCGCAGGCGACCGGATATTGATCCCCTCGGACGGCTATTACACGACGCGGCTGCTGGCAGATCGTTACCTGAAGCGGCTTGGCGTGACGGTCGAGACGCGGCCGACCGCAGAAATGGAGGAGGGTGGCTTTCACGGCTACCGACTCGTCTTCCTCGAAACCCCGTCCAATCCCGGACTTGACCTCTGCGATCTTGCCGCCATCACCGCCGCTGTCCGCGCGGCGGGCGGGCTGACAGTGGTCGACAACACCACGATGACGCCCTTCGGCCAGCGCCCGCTCGACCTTGGCGCCGATATCGTGGTGGCCGCCGATACCAAGGCGCCGAACGGGCATTCGGATGTGCTGACGGGCCATGTGGCCAGCCGTGACGGCGAGGTCATCGCGGCGGTCAGGGAGTGGCGGAAGCTTTCGGGCTCCATCCCCGGTCCGTTCGAATGCTGGCTCGCCCATCGCGGGCTGGAGACTCTGGAGCTGCGTTTCGACCGGATGTGTTCAAGCGCCGCGACCCTTGCGCCCCGATTGGCAGAGCATCCGGCGATCGGTGCAATCCGCTATCCGGGGCTGGACACCGATCCCTCTCACGGGCTGGCCCAACGCCAGATGACCCGGCCCGGCTTCCTCATCGGCCTGACCCTGCCGTCGGCAGAGGCGGCCGAGACCTTCATCAACAATTGCCCCCTCCTGCAACCCGCGACCTCTTTCGGAGGGGTCCACAGTTCCGCCGAACGCCGCATCAGATGGGGCGATGCGGTGGACCCCGGCTTTGTCCGCCTGTCGGTCGGCTGCGAGCCGGTCGAGGAATTGTGGAACGCGCTGAAAGCCTCGCTCGACGCCTGCGTCTAGCGATACGGGTCCTTCGGCCCGCGCTCTTCTGACAGCGATCCCTGCCGCCGGGCGATCAGCGCCTCGATCGCATCGGCCAGATGGACCTCGGCGATGTTGTAATCGCCCGATGCCACCCGGATCAGATGCGCCTCGTGCAGCACATCGGCATGGCAATAGCCGAAGGGCGGTTCGAACCGGTAGCTGGCCAGCTCGACCAGAAGCCCGAGCGGATCGCGGAAATAGATCGAATCCATGAAGCCCCGGTCCTTGACGCCCGAGTGGCTAATGCCGCGCGCATCGAGCCGCTCCACCGCTTGCGAAAAGACCGCCTTGGAGACGGCGAACGCGATGTGATGCACCTCGCCCGGCGCGGCGCGGCGCGGTTTCGGATCGGGCACCCGGTCTTCATTGGTAAAGATCGTGATCAGCCGCCCGTCACCGGGGTCGAAGTAAAGGTGCCCCTCGCCGGGATTGTCGAGGTTGGGCTGGTCGAAGACGAAGGGCATACCCAGCGTCCCCTCCCAGAAATCGATGGAGGTTTGCCGGTCCGCCCCCATCAGCGTGATGTGATGCACGCCCTGTGCCTGAAGTTTCCGCATCGCCCCCTCCCCAACTGGTGCTGGTCCATCTTAGCAGAGTTCAGAGCCCGGAGGTTAGGCCGGTGTTAACGCGTCGCTGTTAGTCGTGAAATCGGGTGAAAGGAAAGGTTGGTGGGATGGCCGGGCAGAGCAATGCCGCGCCGGTTATCATCAAGCGCAAGAAGGTTGTCGGCGGCGGCGGGCACCACGGTGGGGCGTGGAAGGTGGCCATTCTTGAGTCCTTCACTGAATCGGCGCTTTGCGCCGGGTTTCACAAGCCGCACGTTGCGGCACCGGTGGCGTTCTGACCGATGCGGCTTACGGAATATGCCCTGCCGCGCCATCCGATCACGGATGCAATGACAACCATGGCGATCAGAATCTAACAGTTCGCTAAGACACCAATCCGAATGCGCGCATTTTTAGACGATCTGTTCCGGCTCACGTCCGGCGCTCAATGGAGCCACCAAAACAGGACAAAGATGATGACCGTCCCCGACTGTCATACGTCTTGAGTTGCACGCCCGCCGCGACAATCGCACCGAGACGCTCCCGCGCCGCATGAACGCCCTGCCTCGCCGCGACAATGAGTATGCGATTTGCGTCCGCCAGGTTGCGCAACCGTGCCAATTCGTGCTCGTCACCATGTCGGGAAATCTGCTCCAGTCGTTCGAGCAGCGCCGTGATTTCTGCCGACGCTGCCCCGAGCGCGGGGAAGTCACCGCTACGCAGCGCGTTCCGCTGTTTGCGCAACAGGTCCGCGATGCCGGCAATGACAGCCCACATGTCATTCGCCATCGGCAGCCCTCCGCTTCAAGGCTTCGAATATGCTCTCAGACAAGCCGATTCCACCGTTGCCGGCCATCTGTCCCGCCTGTTTCTCGCGCAGAAAGGACGCGAATTGTTCCTCACCTGCCCCGCCACCAAAACTGTCGCTTACCTTCCCCAGTCCTGCCGACTTCAACATCTCGGCCAGAAATGCGGCTTCCATTTCTTGCGCGGCGGTTCGCAGTGCCTGGTCTTGTGAGGGGGGCAAAACACGCCCTGAGCCTGCTGTTATGGGAAACTCGCTCATCATATCTCCAATTAAGGATAGTTTCGTGACTATCCGCTGAACGAGGTAAAGAAGCGGTAACCTCGCACTGACAATGTGATCGCGACACAGGCAGAAGTCGTGGATTCATGGAACCGATTCCGTTTCTCATTCCTAACGCTGGAAAAACCAGCACACCGGAGAGCCCGATACTGCAGGGTGCTTTTGCGGGTTCGCTTGCGGATTTTCTCATTGCTCACGCTGACGCGACGCGAAGAGCCCATAAAGGGAATGATAAAAACGGCGACGTGGTATCTGATCCGACGATACAGGCATACAGCTTGCACTTTGTCACGGCGGCCACTCACCCTGTGGCTATGACAAAGGTCGGGGTGCTGCCGGATGTCACCGTGCACGCCAGAGACGTTCGGTCGCTCTGTCAGGGCGACGGGGCTGATCTCGGCCCGGTACCCGAGGAAGTGTTGGCAGAACCAGTTGCCATCGCCACGGTATCGCTTCCCACGCCAGGCGCCAAAGACGTACCCAAAGAAGCGACGGAATCCCGCGCTGCGGAACCATCAGCAGCACGAGTATTTCCAGATAGGCAGAATACTCGCGCGATTGGCAACACAGTCGCCCTGCCGCTTGAAACCGGTCTTTCGTCATTCTCCGGCGCCGCCACAGATGTAGAAATTCCGGTTGCCCGATCAGTAGTCTTGTCTGATCAACGCGCGACTGATGGCTCGCTGTCTGGCGAATTTGTCGCCGAAGCATTTCGGCACGAACTGTTGCCGACATTTTCTTCGGCGGACCCAAAAGTGCCACGCGCCGCACCCAACCCCGCTATCCACATGTCCGCTCAGGTCGATTTGCATACTCCAATGCCCCGGATCGACAAGGATGGCGACTTGCCAGCTGAACCGTCTGCCGAAACCGCCGCGAATGCGAAGGCACTGGTTACCGGGTTTGAAAGCCGTCTTGCGCAAGGCCGTGAAATGCCTGTCCGTGTCGCTGTTTCGAACACACAGCTCCCTTTTGTGCAGGCCGTCCATCAACCCGTCCTGCAGCACTTAGAACCGGAAATGCGATCAACTGCCGAACCTGCCAGCAACCAGGCTTTAGTTGGTACAACTGCCACCAGCGTCACAACCGCTCTCGATGGGTCGGAGCAATCGAAGCGATCAGAAAAAGAAACACTTTTACCAGCCGAGGATCAGGGTGTTGAGAGTGTCCCCGCACGCAAGATTGCCGCCGAAGCAACCGTCGCGGCATCAGACACGAATTCAGGCCTGCCTGCGATTGCGCGTGCCGAAACGGCGGTGGACAACATGCTAGCGGAAGGTGCCGAAGATACACCTGCCTCAACAGTACCTGAACCTTTCATGCCAAACCGCATGGTCGAGCGTACGACGACTGGTTTGGTTGCCCTTCCTGCAGGTCTCGGCCATCGGCTGGCAGAATTTGCGACACAGTTCCCGGACCGGCCAATTGAGGTCACATTATCCCCTGAGGAGTTGGGCAGGGTTCGCATGTCGCTCGTCACTCACGACGGCGCGCTGACGATGATGCTCCAAGCCGAGCGGCCTGAAACGCTTGATCTGTTGCGGCGCAACATTGACCAACTTGCGCAGGATTTTCGCGATCTCGGCTTTCAGGATCTGACGTTCCGCTTTGGTGCAGGCGACCACCCACGCCAGCAGCAGATTTTTGACGGAAAATCCGACGAAATCGGCGAGAGCGGTGATGCATCACTCCCGTCTGCGATCCCGACACTGACCGAACCGATTGCGCAACGCGTGACCGAAAGTGGGCTCGATATCAGGCTCTAGCCAGGAGGCAGGAATGGATTCCGTAACAGCAACAACCACGAGGCCGGGTACGGCGAACAATGCTGCACCGCAGGACCGGGGCGGCAATCTCATCAGCAGCGACTTTCAGACCTTCCTTCTGATGTTGACCACGCAGATCCAGAATCAGGACCCTCTGAACCCGATGGAGAGCACGGAATTTGCACAACAACTTGCAACATTTTCCGGTGTTGAACAGCAGGTGAAAACCAACACACTGCTGGAGTCCCTTTCGGACAAGCTCGGTTTGTCTGGTTTGGCGCAACTTGCCCCATGGGTTGGAATGGAAGCGCGGGTCGACGCTCCGGTCATGTTCGACGGCGCGCCACTGACGCTCTATCCGGTCCCCGATGCCTCTGCGGATCAGGCCGTGCTAGTCGTCTACGACGCGAGTGGTGGGGAAGTGATGCGATCGCCAGCGGCGGTCTCCTCGGCACCGATGGACTGGGCCGGAACAGACGCGTCGGGGGCGCCGCTACCATCCGCGGCCTATTCATTTACCCTCGAAAGCTATAGCGGTGGCGAACTGATCGGAACGACCACGATTCAGACCTATGGAAGGATAACCGAGGTGCGGAACGGCGTGTCCGGCCCCGAGATTGTCCTGGATGGCGGCGCGGTCATCACGACAGCCGATATCGCGGCCCTGCGTGCCGCCTCCGGGTGAGGATCAAAACCAGAAGACCGCTGCCATGGCCAGTCCGGCAAGGGCCGCGCCTAGCGCGACGAGCGCGAGCGACCGAAGCATTGAAGGTCTCTCGGCGGGCGTTGCCTCTTCCGTCTGCCGGATCAGAAGCGCTTCAGCCAGTTGTGGCAAACGCGGGCCGAAACGGCTGACGACCTGCGCCGTGCGGATCAGATCGCGGACAAGGGCCTTGGGGCCGATGTTCTCGCGGATATAATGCTCGACGACCGGCTTCGCGACCTGCCAGATATTGATGTTGGGGTTGAGCGAGCGTGCAACGCCCTCCACAACCACCATCGTCCGTTGCAACAGGATCAATTCAGTCCGGGTCTGCATTCCGAAACGTTCCGTCACCTCGAACAGATAGGACAGAAGCCGCGCCATCGAGATGCCGGTCGCATCCATACCGAAGATCGGTTCGCCCACGGCACGAAGGGCACGGGCAAATTCGTCCACGTCGCGGTCGCGGGGCACATAGCCCGCCTCGAAATGCACTTCGGCCACACGCCGGTAATCGCGGCGGATGAAACCGATCAAAATCTCGGCATAGACGCGACGGGTATATTCGTCGATATGGCCCATGATGCCGAAGTCATAGGCGACGATATCGCCATTCGGTGCAACCTTCAGGTTGCCCTGATGCATGTCGGCATGAAAATAGCCGTCGCGAAGGGCATGGCTGAGGAAAAGTTGCAGCACACGTTCAGACAGCGCCACGCAATCATGCCCGGCCGCCCTGATCGCCTCCACCTCTCCCAGCGGAATGCCCTCGGCCCAGCCCAGTGTCAAAACTTCGCGCGAGGAGAGATTCCAATGCGGCTCGGGCACCTGAAAGCCTTCGTCCTTTTCCGTGTTGGCCCGGAATTCTGACGCCGCAGCACTTTCCAGCCGAAGGTCAAGTTCCCCCATCACCACGCCTTCGAAATGCTTGATGACATCGGTCGGGCGCAAGCGGCGGGTGCCGGGCAGAAGCGCCTCGATCAGACCCGCAGCGAAATGAAAGGCGTCAATATCCCGGCGGAAGGCGCGCTCAATATCCGGGCGCAGCACCTTTACCGCTACGTCCGCTCCCGTATTCGCGACGCGGGCACGATGAACCTGCGCAATTGACGCGGCCGCGACTGGTTCGGAGAACTCGGAAAAGAGTTCATCGACCGGCATGCCAAGCTCGTGGCTGACTGTGGCCTTTGCAATGTCAGTCGGAAAAGGTGGCAGCTTGTCCTGAAGTACACGCAGTTGCAGGGCCAGTTCATCGCCCACCACATCGGGCCGGGTCGAAAGCACCTGACCGAACTTGATATAGGCGGGACCAAGTGCGGTCAGCGCCCGCGTTACCGGCGGCTGCGACAGGTCGCCCCGATAGCCGAGCCATTTGAACGGCCAGCCGACGATCCGTGCCAGCGCGCGCAGACGCGGCGGCGTGTCGAGCCCTTCCAGCGCGATCTTCATCGCGCCCGTCCGCTCAAAGGTCGCCCCGGTGCGGATCAACCGCCAGATATTATGGGGTCCGCGCAACTCAGATCTTCCAGCCGGAATGAAGGGCGGCAACACCCATTGTCAGGTTGCGGTATTTGACCTGGGAAAAGCCCGCCTGACGGATCATCGTCGCGAAGGCCTGCTGATCGGGGAATTTGCGGATCGATTCGACAAGGTACTGATAGCTGTCGCGGTCACCGGCCACGATCTGGCCCATCGCCGGGATAACGTTGAAGGAATACTTGTCATAGGCCCATTGCAAGCCCGGATTGGGCAACTGGCTGAATTCCAGCACCATGATACGCCCGCCGGGCTTCAGAACCCGGTAGGCTTCGGACAGGGCGTCCGCAATGCGGGTGACGTTTCTTATGCCGAAGCTGATCGTATAGGTGTCGAACGTGTTCGCCTCAAACGGCAAAGCCATCGCATCGCCGACGACCCAGTTCAGCCGGTCTGCCATATTCTCCGCCTCGGCCCGCTTCTGGCCTTCGACGAGCATGGATTCCGTCATATCCAGAACGGTGGCCGTGGCCTCCGGTGCGCGCTTCAAAAACCGGAACGCGATATCCCCGGTTCCCCCCGCAACATCCAGTAGCCGCTGGCCCGGACGTGGCGCCAGCCAGTCCATCATCGCGTCCTTCCAGAGCCGGTGGATGCCGACCGACATCACGTCGTTCATGATGTCGTATTTGTTGGCCACACGGGTGAAGACGCCATGGACCATTCCGGCCTTGTCGCCTTCTGGCACATCCTTGAACCCGAAATGGGTGGTGCGGGTATCGCTCTCGCTCATGGGCCTTGCCGTTTCTGTCCGTTCGCCCTTCTTATAGAAGCCTTGGCCGCAGAGACAATGCGGCGGAAAGGACTGTTGCCGGAATGCCAGAGCTTCCCGAGGTTGAAACCGTCCGACGCGGCCTGCTGCCAGCGATGGAAGGGCGCGTGATCAACCGGGCGACCGTCAACCGTCCCGATCTGCGCTTTCCTTTTCCCGAACGCATGGCCGACCGCCTGACCGGCGCGCGGGTTCTGGGGCTCAGGCGGCGGTCAAAGTACATCCTTGCCGACCTCTCGACCGGAGAAACCTTGCTCATCCATCTCGGCATGTCGGGGAGGATGTTGATCTCGGGCGTGACACTGGGTGAATTCCATTACGACCACCCCGCCCCGGCCAAACACGACCATGTCGTTCTGGACATGGAAGGCGGCGCGCGTATCACCTTCAACGATGCCCGTCGTTTCGGGGCGATGGACATGATGGAAACGGCAGGGGCCGATACTCACTGGCTCCTCCGCGATATCGGGCCGGAACCACTCGGAAACGTGTTCAATGAGGATTACCTCACCCAGCGATTCCGCGGCCGGAACACTGCGGTCAAATCCGCGCTGTTGGATCAGAAGGTCGTCGCCGGGCTTGGCAATATCTATGTCTGCGAAGTGCTGCACCGCGCGGGAATCGACCCGCGCCGAAAGGCCGGTGCAATCACACAAAGCCGCGTGGCCAGGCTCGTCCCGATCATCCGCGAGGTCTTACTGGAAGCCATCGAGGCGGGTGGGTCAAGCCTTCGCGACTACCGTCAGGCGGACGGGGAGCTCGGCTACTTCCAGCACAATTTCAGGGTCTATGACCGCGAAAACGCGCCCTGTCCGACCGAGGGTTGCAACGGCACGATCGGACGTATTGTACAGTCCGGACGATCCACCTTCTTCTGTGCGCGTTGCCAAAGATGACTTGATCCCGCCGTTCGGACTGATAGGACTCGTGCCCGCACCATCTGAAAGGCCCTTCTCTATGGCTTACGAGACCTTGATCGTCGAGATCGAAGACTACGTCGCCCTTATTCGTCTGAACCGGCCCGATGCGTTGAACGCATTGAACTCAGCGCTTCTGGCTGAACTGGGCGAGGCCGTTGCGGCCGCTGATGCGAATGACAAGGTGCGTTGCATCGTCATCACCGGATCAGACAAGGCCTTTGCCGCGGGCGCCGATATCAAGGAGATGTCGGAGAAAAGTTTTGTCGACGCCTTCACCGACGATCTGTTCGGCACCAACACCGAAGATTTCCTGCGCTGCCGCAAGCCGATCATCGCCGCCGTGGCAGGGTATGCATTGGGCGGTGGTTGCGAACTGGCCATGATGTGCGACTTCATCATCGCGGCCGATACGGCGAAATTCGGCCAGCCCGAGATCAATCTGGGCGTGGTCGCGGGCATCGGCGGCACACAGCGCCTGACCCGCTTTGTCGGCAAGTCGAAGTCGATGGACATGCATCTGACCGGGCGTTTCATGGATGCGGCCGAGGCTGAGCGTTCCGGTCTTGTCAGCCGCGTCGTGCCCGCCAACAAGCTGATTTCCGAAGCGATGGCCACCGCCCGCAAGATCACCGAGAAATCGGCGCTGACCGCGATGGCGGTAAAAGAGGCGGTCAACCGCAGCTATGAGACGACGCTTCGCGAGGGCGTGCTTTTCGAACGCCGTCTCTTCCACGCGCTGTTTGCGACCGAGGATCAGAAGGAAGGCATGGGTGCTTTCCTCGAAAAGCGCCAACCGCAGTTCCGCGACCGCTGAAAACCTCTTTTCTTTGCCCGCGTTTTCCCTTAAGGGGGCGCGGTCACATGCGCGTGGAGCCCGCTCAGGCTGGAATCGACCGGTTCACTGGGAACCCGGGTTTTGTCGCGCTTAGGTATCGAAACAAACCCGGAAGTTGGGAAACCACATATGGCCAATACGCCCCAGTCCAAAAAACGCGCCCGTCAAGCCGAGCGTCGTCAAGATGTAAACAAAGCCCGCCGTTCGCGGATTCGGACCTTCCTGCGCAAGGTTGAAGAGGCGCTCGCCTCTGGCAATCAGGAATCGGCGGCAGCTGCTCTGCGCGAAGCCCAGCCGGAACTGGCCCGCGGTGTCACCAAGGGTGTCGTTCACAAGAACACTGCCGCGCGCAAGATGTCGCGCCTCGCGGCCCGCGTTAAGGCCCTCTCGGCCTGATCTTACGCTAAGTCATTGAGTTATGGGCGTAACCTTGCGTTGCGCCCTTTTCGTTTGGGCGTTTGCGTAACGTCACCTGTGCCCGATTTGCACATGCAACCGGATTCGGTCCGCCAAAGTTTGAGTCAAGCGAGAAGTTCTGTTGCGGCCTCTGCGGCAGCCTTGCTAGCGTCCTTGTGCGATTCACGTCGTCTTGGGGGGACATGCGGTTACCACGGGGGTCGGGCAGGAGCTGCTTCCTGAACGGTTCTCCAATCGTGTTGGCAGTGTCAACGCGATGGTTCGTCTGAAGGTCGGCAAATACTGCCGACTGTCAGATAAGTTATTGAATTGCCTGAAGTGTTCGGGCGGTTCACTTGCTGCCATGTCCAGGATACCCGCGCTTCCGGCGGAAGCGGTCAGAACCGGAATTCGAGTTCCGTGTTCTGGTCGGTGTTTGCTGATGCGGCGAATGAGAATCGTCGATCAAAAGAAGCCGGCACGGCTGCAGTGCGGGACAGCGACGAAAGACTGGATAAACAGCGATGACCGAAGAATCCTGGGGGCAGGTACGCGATGAACTTCTTAAATCAGTCGGAAAGAACAATTTTTCTACCTGGATCGAACCGCTCAAGCTGGCGGAATTGAAGGGCGGCATCGCCCGCGTTGAGGCTCCGACCAAGTTCATGCGCGACTGGGTGTCACGCAACTTCGCCGAACAGATTCGTCAGCATCTGGAGAAAGCGGGCGAGGCCGTCGAGCGTGTCGAATTTCACGTCGCTACTCATCGGGCTGCCGCTGCAAAACCGTCCGAGCCCCGCGCCAAGCGTACATCGCGCGCGCAATCCCGGAGCAATGACGATATTGACCTTCCGGGCGCCCCTCTCGACGCACGGTTCACCTTCGACAGTTTTGTCGTCGGCAAGCCGAACGAACTGGCCCATGCCGCCGCGCGCCGCGTGGCCGAAGGCGGGCCGGTCACCTTCAACCCCCTGTTCCTCTATGGCGGCGTCGGGCTCGGCAAGACGCACCTGATGCATGCCATCGCGCATGAGCTTCAGGCCCGCCATCCCGACCTGCGCGTCCTCTACCTTTCGGCCGAACAGTTCATGTACCGCTTCGTGCAGGCCCTGCGCGAAAAGCAGATCATGGATTTCAAGGAAATGTTCCGCTCAGTCGATGTCCTCATGGTCGATGACGTCCAGTTCATCGCGGGCAAGGAATCGACGCAGGAGGAATTCTTCCACACGTTCAACGCGCTTGTTGACCAGAACAAACAGATCGTCATTTCCGCCGACCGCGCGCCGGGCGAGATCAAGGATCTGGAAGAACGGATCAAGAGCCGCCTACAATGCGGTCTGGTCGTCGATCTGCATCCGACCGACTACGAATTGCGGCTGGGCATCCTGCAGCAAAAGGTGGAATTCTATCGTGGTCAGTATCCCGGCCTGACGCTTGCCAACGGCGTGCTGGAGTTCCTTGCCCATCGGATCAGCACCAATGTCCGCGTGCTGGAAGGTGCCCTGACCCGGCTTTTTGCTTTCGCCTCGCTCGTCGGTCGCGAGATCACGCTGGAACTGGCACAGGACTGCCTCTCGGACATCCTGCGCGCCTCGGACCGCAAGGTCACGATCGAGGATATCCAGCGCAAGGTGGCCGAGCATTACAACATCCGTCTGTCCGACATGATCGGGCCAAAGCGGGTGCGCACCATCGCCCGTCCGCGTCAGGTGGCAATGTATCTTTCCAAGACACTGACCACCCGGTCGCTGCCGGATATCGGCCGCCGCTTTGGCGGGCGCGACCACACAACGATCATGCATGGTGTGCGCAAGGTCGAGGAACTGAAAGCCACCGACAGCCAGCTGGCCGAGGACATCGACCTGTTGCGCCGCCTCCTCGACCGCTAGGTCAAGGCCGAAACCGGCCTTGACCCTCCGGTCATTCCATTGGACATTCCCGAAAATTCTTGAGCCTGCGGGGAAAGTTGCTAACTTTCCCCTCCCGGGCCATCTCAGGGGGCAGATATGAAGATCAGCATCGAGCGCGCAACGCTTCTCAAAGCGGTCGGTCAGGCGCAATCGGTCGTGGAACGGCGCAATACGATTCCGATCCTGGCAAATGTGCTGATCGAGGCAGAAGGCGGCACGGTCAGCTTCCGCGCCACCGACCTCGATATCGAGGTTGTGGACAAGGCCGATGCCAAGGTGGACCGCGCGGGCGCGACCACCGTCTCGGCGGTGATGCTGCATGAGATTGTGCGCAAGCTGCCCGACGGCGCGCTCGTCTCGCTGACCGACGACAGCGCCGCCGGAAGGCTGACCGTGGAAGCGGGTCGGTCGACCTTCTCGCTTGCGACGCTGCCGAAGGAAGATTTCCCGGTCATGGCGTCCTCGGAATATACGGCGAATTTCTCGGCTCCCGCGCCGGTGCTTCGGCGTCTGTTTGACAAGTCTAAATTCGCGATCTCCACCGAGGAAACTCGGTACTACCTGAACGGCGTCTATATGCACGTTGCCGACGGTGAGAGTGGCAAGGCTTTGCGCTGCGTCGCGACTGACGGCCACCGGCTGGCCCGGATCGATGCCACTCTGCCCGACGGGGCCGCGAACATGCCGGGCGTGATCGTGCCGCGCAAGACCGTGGGCGAGCTGCGCAAGCTTCTGGACGATGACGAGGCGCAGATCGCGGTGTCGGTGTCGGAAACCAAGGTGCGCTTCGCCACGCCTCTGATCACGCTGACCTCGAAGGTCATCGACGGCACCTTCCCCGATTATTCGCGCGTCATCCCCACAGGCAACACCAAACGGCTGGAGGTTGATGCGGCTGAGTTTGCCAAGGCCGTGGACCGGGTCGCGACCGTGTCGTCGGAACGCTCGCGCGCGGTGAAGCTGCAGCTTGACGAGGACCGGCTGGTTCTGTCGGTCAACGCCCCCGATGCCGGCGCGGCGGAAGAGGAACTGGCCGTAGCCTATGGCGATGAGCGGCTGGAGATCGGCTTTAACGCGAAGTACCTGCTGGAGATCGCCAGCCAGGTCGATCGAGAAAACGCGGTATTCCTCTTCAACTCCTCGGGCGATCCGACTTTGATGCGCGAAGGCAATGATACGTCTGCCGTCTATGTCGTGATGCCGATGCGTGTCTGATCCGGCTTCGCCGGGACCTCAGACGGGAGCATTTTTGGCAAGATGAAGGGCTGAAGGATCTTGCCGGGACTTCATGTCACATCGCTCCTCCTGTCGCATTTCCGGTCGCACCGTCGAACGGAAATGACGTTCGACGGTCGCCCGGTGGCGATCTTCGGGCCGAACGGGGCGGGTAAGACCAATATTCTCGAGGCGGTTTCGTTTCTGTCGCCGGGCCGTGGATTGCGCCGGGCCGCGCCGGACGAGGTTGCGCGGCGGCCGGAATCATTGGGCTGGAAACTGAAGGCCGGGCTTGAGAGCCTGTATCAGCACCACGAGATCGAAACCTTTGCCGAACCGGGAGAAAGTCGGACGGTCATCATCGACGGTAAATCTGCCGCACAGGCGGCTTTGGGGCGTATTGCCCGGATGCTCTGGCTGGTGCCCGCAATGGACCGACTCTGGATCGAAGGCGCCGAGGGGCGGCGACGTTTTTTGGACCGAATGACCTTGTCCTTCGTGCCAAGCCATGCCGAGGCTGTGTTGACCTATGAAAAAGCGATGCGCGAACGCAACCGTCTGTTGCGTGATGAGGTGCGCGACGCGGGCTGGTACGGCGCGCTGGAATCTCAGATGGCTGAGGCAGGGGCTGTGATACAATCAAACCGTGCTGCCGCCATCGCCCGGGTTGCCGCTGCACAAGATGGTGCAGAAACCGCTTTTCCTGCAGCGGACCTTACGATCCTTGGGCCGGATGGAGAGGATTTTCCGTTTGACGCAGCGGTGCTGGCTGACGCTTTCGCCGCCGGTCGATCCCGAGACATGGCGGCCGGACGCACGCTGACCGGCCCCCATCGCGCAGACCTGGGCGCCGTCTATGCCGCCAAGGGCATGCCCGCCGCACAGGCCTCGACCGGCGAACAGAAAGCGCTTCTGATCTCGCTTATCCTTGCCAATGGCCGCGCGCTGGCTGAAGATTTCGGCGCGCCGCCGATCCTTCTTCTGGACGAGGTGGCGGCCCATCTCGACGCTGGTCGCCGCGCGGCGCTTTATGACGAGATCTGCGCGATGGGTGCGCAGGCTTTTATGACCGGAACCGGGATTGAGCTTTTCGAGGGCCTCGGTGCGCGAGCGCAAGGCTTTGAGGTGTCTGACAGCGGCGGCCTTTCAATCACCGAGGAAAGGAACATCGCATGACCCCGCAACGTGTCACCCTGATCACCCTTGGCGTCGATGACCTGGCCCGGTCGCGCGCATTTTATGAATCGCTTGGCTGGGTTCCGACCGCAGCATTGGACGAAGTAGTGTTTTTCCAGATTCACGGTGCGGTTCTGGGCCTCTTTGGCCGCGAGGCACTTGCAAAGGATCAGGGCAGACCCGGAGTAAGGCTTGGGACCGGAGCGATGACGCTGGCCCAGAACTTCACGACCGAGGCCGAGGTGGATGCTGCTTGGGAGCAGGCGGGCGCGGCGGGCGCCGCGCCACTGAAGAAGCCAGAGAAAGTCTTCTGGGGCGGCTACTCTGGATATTACGCCGACCCTGATGGCCATGTCTGGGAAGTGGCGATGAACCCGTTCTGGCCCCTTGAGTCCGACGGGTCTCTGGACATTTCGAAAGTGGCAGACGCAGCGCAGGAGTAATCCGGCAATACGGTGTCAAAACGAACGAACCTCGTTTCCCGACCGCGTTACTTCGGCCCGACCAGTGCGAACATCGCGCCCTGCGGATCGCGGGCACCCATGATGAAGGCACCGCCCGGCACCTCCACCGGCCCGTGAAGAACCTGCCCACCTGCTTCCGCCGTGCGGGCGATGGCCGCCTGAACCCCGTCGGTACCGAAATAGGGCAGCCAGAATGGCGTGCCCGGCCCCGGCATGTCGGGCATCAGCTTCATCATTCCGCCGATATCGGCCTTACCATGACGGAAAAGCTGATAGGTCATGCCCGGTCCCATCAGATGCGTATCGCCCGACTTCCAGCCAAAGAGCTTGCCATAGAAGGCCAGCGCAGCCTCGGGGTCGGAGGTCATCAATTCGTGCCAGCAGCCATGGCCCGTCGCCTTCTGATCGAAGGCGCGGCCGTCGTCCTCAAGCATCTGGAGGATACCGAACGCGGCCCCCTGCGGGTCCATGGCGGCTGCGAAGCGGCCGGTGCCGGGGATGTCGGCCGGGCCGTAGACGATTGAACCGCCCGCTTTGACGATATCCTTTGCCGCTTTGTCGCAATTGGTCACAGTGACATAGAACATCCATGCTGGCGGCGTGCCCGGCTGCGAGGCCATGATCCCGGCGACCATGTCGACGCCCGCCCGTGCAAGGCGGTAGTCCATACCTTCCATACCGGAATCGGCAAGGCTCCAGCCCATGACATGGGCATAGAAATGCCCTGCCGCGTTGGGGTCGGCGGTGGACAGCTCATACCAGCAGGGTTTGCCGCGTTTCGGCTTGGCCATCTCTTCCTCCCGTGTTCGCTCGCCCTCTGCCGGGGCGCACAATCAGCCTGCGCCCCGGGACGTGCAATTGCAAGGGACGGAGGATCAGACGGCGCGGTCGAACTTCGTCGAAAGATGGATGAGACTTTCGGAACCCTTCACGCCGGTCATCTCGCCGATCTGGTCAAGTACGCCGTCAAGCACGGTGGTCGACGGGGCCGCGACTTGAAGCAGGAAATCGACGCGACCCGAGGTCGTGTGGACCCGCTCCACCTCCGGTATCGCTTTAAGGCGGCTCAGCACATTGGCCTGCGCGCGGGGTTCGATCGTCAGCAGGACGGTCGCCCGGATTCGGGCCTGCCGCGCGGCTTCGCCCAGCTTGACGGTATAGCCCGCGATGACGCCCGTCGTCTCCAGCCGCTCCAGCCGCGCCTGAATGGTGGAACGGGCAACTTTCAGCCGCCGCGCGAGTGTCGCGACGGAGACCCGGGCATCGGAGCCGAGAAACCCGAGGATTGAGCGGTCGAGATCGTCCATTTGGCAACACCGGCAGTTTGATTGTCGTTTTCGTCATTTTAACGACAACGTCAAGCATTTCTACTCTTTTGATCGGTAGAAATGTGCTCCATATCCCCCGAACTTCGTTCAGGCAAAGGGCGGCTCATACGCACCTTACCTGGTTTGGTCAAATGCGTAAGCGCTTTCCAACCGGTATGCCCGGGCAAAAGGTGGCTGCGCCTTGTTGGCAAGGGTAACCGCCGATGGGGCTCTCTAAGATGATCTGGGCGAATCCGTCCGAATTCCTTCGTATCGAACAACCGCTCAACCCGGTGATGTTTTTCGCCCCGTCGGTGCTGCAGGCCAGTGCGCGTCGGTTTATTGACGGCTTTCCGGGGCTTGTGACCTATGCGGTCAAGTCGAACCCCGAGGAGATGGTAATCCAGAACCTCGTTGCCGCAGGCATTCAGGGATTTGATGTGGCCTCGCCCGCCGAGATCGAGATGGTGCGCCGCCTCGCGCCCACGGCCGCTTTGCACTACCACAACCCGGTGCGCGGCCGGCACGAGATCGCCTATGCGGTTGAGATGGGCGTGAAGTCCTATTCGGTGGACAGCCGGACCGAGCTTCAGAAGCTGATTGAGATCGTGCCTGCCGAAGGCGCTGAAATCTCCGTGCGTTTCAAGCTGCCCGTTGCGGGTGCCGCCTACAATTTCGGCGCCAAGTTCGGCGCCACCGTGGAACTGGCGACGGAACTGCTGGCCACCGTTGCCGAAGCGGGCTTCATCCCGTCGCTGACCTTCCATCCGGGCACCCAGTGCACCGATCCGATGGCATGGGACGCCTATCTGCGCGCCGCGGCCGAAATCTGCACCAATGCCGGGGTGAAAGCGCGCCGTCTGAACGTCGGTGGTGGCTTCCCGTCGCATCGCCTGTCGACCGAGATCCCGCAGCTTGACGCGATCTTTGAACTGATCGGCCGTGTGGCGCAGGATGCGTTCGACGGCGAACCGCCCGCACTCGTCTGCGAACCGGGACGCGCTCTGGTTGCCGAAAGCTTCACGCTGGCCGCCCGCATCAAGGGTCTGCGCGATGGCGAGCATGTGTTCCTGAACGACGGCACCTACGGCAACCTCGATGAGCTGCCGATCACCGGCATCATCGACCGCATCGCCGTCGTGTCGCCGGAAGGCGTGCAGCGCGACGGGGAAGCCCAGCCGCGTGTGATCTTTGGACCGACCTGCGACAGCGTCGACCGTCTGCCGGGCGAAGTCGACCTGCCGGGCGATCTGGAGGAGGGCGATTTCCTCATCTTCTCCGGCATGGGTGCCTATTCGACCGCGACCAATACCCGCTTCAACGGCTTCGGCGACATGAAGATCGCCACGGTGATGCGCCTCGGCCTCTGAGGCAGAGAGCAGTAAGCCGGGCTGATCTGAAGGCCCGCAGGCAAACAGCGAAGCCGCCATTGACGCGTTCGGCGTATGGCGGCTTAGGCGTTTCTGGTTGCATGTACAGGACGAACAGGCGGCGGCCTGTCATCGGGACCCGGTTCGCTCGGTGACATATCCTGCGTCCTGAATTTCGTCCGACGGATGCAGAATAACCCGGTCCCCGCCTTCAAGACCGTCCACGACCTCGGCCGTCTCACTGTTGCGGTGACCGATTTTGACCTGCGCCAGAACCGCCCTGTCATTGTCGACACGGAATACCGCCCAGTTCCCTTTACGCCGGAATAAAGCCGATAGCGGTACTTGCAGCGCGTCGTCTTCTTCCCAGGTCACGATCCGCAGATAGACGGCGTAGCGATCCCCAAGACTCGCCCGCGCCTCGGGTGGAGACACAAAATCGAACGTCGCATCGACGCGCTGTTCTTCGATGCCGAGGGCCGAGACCTTTGTCTTTGCGGTCGGTGCAAGCGACCGCAGGCTTGCCTCAAGCGGAACCGGTCCACCCCAGCGATCGACAATTGCGCGGGCACCCGGTTCGAGACCAATGGCATCCGCTGAAAGCAAATCAGCAACGATTTCCAGATCGTCCATCCTGCCGATCGAGACGAGGCGGGTACCTGCGGTAACCGGCCCCGCGCTGACGATATCGACGGACAGAACCGTGCCGGTGATCGGCGCGCGAAGGGTGACGCAGCAGGTTTCGCCCCGGCC
This sequence comes from Albidovulum aestuarii, assembly GCF_029961185.1. Lineage (GTDB taxonomy): Bacteria > Pseudomonadota > Alphaproteobacteria > Rhodobacterales > Rhodobacteraceae > Albidovulum > Albidovulum aestuarii. The sequence continues at coordinate 201,648 of NZ_JASBQQ010000008.1, forward strand.
GATGGCCGATCCGGGTTCAATCAGCGCTGCGCGGGCGCGCTGAAGCGCACTCATCGACATCTCTACGCCCGATTGCGCGGCCTCCTGTGCGGCAAGGCGGATCGACAGGATCTGTGTCGCATCCTCAAGCTGGGTCAGGGACGAAACACCGCGTTCAGCGAGCGCCTTGGCCCGGGCATGTGTGCTCGTGGCATGGGCAAGCTCTTCATCGGCTTGCCGCAACTGCGCCTCGGCCAGCCTCAGCGCCGCCTCGGCCTCACGCACCGCGGCCTCGGCCTGCTCGCGCGCACGGGTATCGAGGAACGCGGGTGCGGCGGGTTCGACCACGGCAACTACCGTTTCCCCCTTGATCACGGGGTCACCGACCTCCACCGGCGCACGTTGCACCGTGCCCGAAATCGGCGCCGAGACTTCGAAGATATCCCGAATGCGGGTTTCTCCTTCGGCATTTACGGTGACCGTCATCGGCGCGCGCCGGACCTCCGCCAGATCGATCGGCACCGGCTCGGTACGGAAGGTGAGCCAGCCGAGGCCGACAAGGACACCAGCCCCCACGATACCTATGATGTAGTGGCGTGGTTGCAGACCCATGGGTTCACTCCCTTGTTTTCATGACGGCAACGAGGTCGAGCCGGTCGATGCGCCGCCGCACGATCAGCGCCGAGGCCAAAGCGGTCAAAAGGACGATAAGGCTTGCGCGGGCGAAGGTGGCTGGACTGATCACAAGGGGGATCTCATACAGGTCACTGTTGACCCCTTGCGTAAATGCCCAGGCAATACCGAATCCGGCAAGCCAGCCGAAAGGCTGGGCCAGAACCGCAAGCAGCATCGTCTCGCCCACCAGAATAAACGACACCTCGCCGCGCGAAAACCCGAGGATCCGAAGGCTCGCCAGTTCACGGGCGCGCTCCGACAGCTGGATGCGGGCGCTGTTGTAGGTAACGCCCACGGTGATCAGCACGGCTATGACGATATAGACCGTCGCGGTGATGTTGATGTTCTGCTGGATCGTGTCTTCGAACGACCGGCGCATATCTGTCAGCATCGCGGTTCCGGCGAGGACTGGCATCTGGCTGAGCGCTTTGTGGAAGGCCAGCTTTTCATCCTCGTTCAGCGTCAGATTGGCAACGGATATCTGTGGCGCCTGTCTGCGAAGCGCGTTCAGCATCTCAAAATCGGCATAGGCAGAGAGGCCGATATATTGCGAAATCGTACCCGTGATCGGCAGCGTCACCATCTCGCGCCGACCAGAGAGAAACTCAACCTCCACATCATCACCGACCGTCAGGGCCAGCTGTTCCGCAAGCCGTTCGGACAGGACCAGCCCACCTGGCGGAGCAGCCATGACACGTCCCGATCCGCCGATGACGCGCGATAGGTCAGCATCGGGACGGCGGGCTTCCAGTGCGGTGTGTTTTTCCAGATGGCCGTTGCGCAGCAGCACGGATTCGCTGAGTTGCCCTTCAATCTGCAGCGCACCGGGCAGTGCTTTGAGATTGTCGAGCGCAGCTTCCGGTAAGTTCTCTGCAAAGATCAGCACCGCATCCTGCCGGTTGGCGAGGTTGAATGTGGTGTCCAGCATCTTGTTGAGCGCATCGTCAAAGAAACTGGCCGCCCCGAGAACAGCAACCGCCATTGAAAGGCCCAGCGCATTCGACGCCGCACGTATCGGCCATCGGGTAATGGAACGGATGATCATCATCATCGGCTGCGAAAGCTTCAGCCGCGCCAGCGTCCGGTCGATGATTCCACGCCGGAAGCGGGGCGGTGCAGGGGGCTGCATCGCCACGGCGGGCGGCAAGCGCGCCGCCCTGAGCGCCACGCGCAACGCTCCAAATGCCGCCGAAGCCAGCCCAATCAGGCCCGAAACAGCGTAAACCGCCCATGAACCGCGAAAGATCAGATAGGGAAAGTTGAAGAACTTGGCATAAAGCGTCGCCAATCCATGGGCCAGCCATGCGCCAAAGGCCCAGCCGACAAGAATGCCGACCACTGCCGTCAACACTGCGAGCATCTGGTAATGCATCGCGATTGCGGTGTTGGAGTATCCAAGCGCCTTGAGAAGCCCGATTTCCGACCGCTCAAGCGCCACGATCCGGCCCAGCACCATGTTCACCAGGAACGCCGCGACGCCGAAGAAGATCGGCGGCAGGACAATCGTCATGGTCCAGAGCTGATCTAGTTCCGATGAGACGAAACTGTCCGATATCTGGCGGTCGCGCCCATAGGCCCCGGTCGTCCCGTAGCGTTCAAGAATGGCGTCCAGCCGATCGATGACCTCGTCCTCGCGCGCACCGGCATAAAGACCGATGGTCAGGCTGTTGAACGCCCCCGTCATGTCAAAGGCTGCCTGAACCGCGCGTTCGGGCATCCAGATGACCGCGAACCCCTCCTTGTCAGGCATAAGGGCACCGGGGCCAAGCGCATAGATGAACTCGGGTGACAGCAGGGTGCCGGTGATCGTCAGTTCCCGCCGTGTGCCGTTGATGTTGGCGAAGAAACTGTCCCCCGCTTGGTAGCCATTGGCGATGGCAAAGGGTTCGTTAACCGCGACTTCTGCATCGGAATCGGGATCTGGCATACGGCCCGAGCGCAGGATCGGTAAGTTCAGAAACATCTCGCCTGACATGGGCAGCGAAATGATCTGACCAACCGCCGTTTCTTCCCGTCCCGGCAGATCGAGCGTGACCAGCCCCTCGGTTCGCGCCTCAACGCTGCGGATGCCGGGAATGGCGGCAATTTCGGGCAGAAGCGATATCGGCGCACGTCGGGCGGGCGCCCAGATATCGGCAAAGCGGTTACGTTCATAATACGCATCGCGGCTGTCGCCCATCGCCTGATACATGCCGAAAGACATCAGAAGGGCTGCCACACCGCAGGCCAATACAAGCGCAATCGCCAGCGCCTGCGCCCAGAGGCGGACGAAGTCGCGCAGGAGTTTCCGGTCGAGCGCGTGCATCACCATTCGATCTCCGACGGGGCGATCCGGGTATCGTTGACCTCGACCGAACCAATGCGACCGTCCTGAAACCGCAACACGCGATGCGCCATTTTCCGGATCATCGCATTATGCGTAATAACGATGGTGGCCGTGCCAAGCTGTTCATTGACGGTTTTCAGCGCTTCCAGAACCTGAACCCCGGTCTTGCTGTCGAGGGCACCGGTCGGCTCATCGCAAAGCAGCACCTCGGGCCTCTTGGCAATAGCGCGGGCGATGGCCACGCGCTGCTGCTCGCCCCCCGACAATTCGGCCGGAAAATGGTCAAGCCGGGGCTCGAGACCCACCAGCGACAACGCCTCGGCAGGTGTCATCGGATCGCGTGAAACATCCGTCACCAGCTGCACATTTTCGCGCGCGGTCAGCGAGGCGACGAGATTGTAGAACTGAAAGACGAACCCGACATGATCGCGCCGATACGCGGTCAACTGGCGGTCGCCCATTCCGGTAAGCTCGGTATCGCGGAACCAGACCTGACCGTCCGTGACCTGATCGAGCCCACCGAGAATGTTCAAGAGGGTGGACTTCCCTGAACCGGACGGTCCAAGGAGCACCGCAATTTCGTGCGGAAAAAGCTCAAGGTCGACGCCATCCAGCGCCCGGACCTTCACCTTGCCGGTATCGTAGACTTTCGTCACACCGGACAGCTTGAAAACAGGTTGCTCCATCTGCGCGCCTTTCGCCCGCATTGGAAGGCACTTCGTCATGGCCTGCCTTGATGTCGCTCAATACCCGGTGGGGCGACATTGGTCGTGTTCAGGATCATATTCCGCCGTCTTGGCGTTTGCGAGAGCTTACCCGGCGCCGATCCGAACCTACTGTTTCAGATCCTCGCGCCGGAATGCGCCCTGAACGATGCGGTCGATGACCATCGCGCAGAAGAGGATGGCGAAGCCGCCCAGAAGGCCCGGCCCCTTGGCGGCGTATTGCAGCGCCTCGAGGATGACCTTGCCGAGCCCGCCGCCGCCGATCAACGAGATGATGACGACCATCGACAGGCACATCAGGATCGTCTGGTTGACGCCCGCCATGATCGACGGCAACGCCAGCGGCACTTCTACATCCTTCAGAAGCTGAAAGCGCGAGGCGCCGAAGGCGGTTGCGGCTTCCTTGATGCTTTCGGGCACGCCCTGCATGCCGAGCGCTGTCAGGCGGATCACCGGCGGCATGCCGAAGATGATCGTGGCAAGGATGCCCGGCGGGTTTCCGGTGCCGAAGAAGGCGATGATCGGGATCAGGTATACGAAGGCGGGCAGCGTCTGCATCAGGTCCAGAACCGGTTCCGCCGCCCTGTAGGCGCGTTGCGACTTGCCGAACCAGATGCCCAGGGGAATTCCGAAGGCGACGCAGATCACGACGGCGGCGCCGACGAGCGCCACGGTTTCCATCGCAACCTCCCAGTAGCCCAGCATCGCGATATAGGCGAGCGAAGCGGCGGTGAAGATCGCCACGCGCGGTCCCGCCGCGCGCCAGGCGGTGACGCAGATGACCAGCATCACGACCGGCCAGGGCGTGCCGGAGAGCGCGACGGTCAGCGTGTTCAGGACCGAGCGGACCCCCGCCGTGACCCCGTCAAACACATCCGCCCCGGCGCGGGCGGTTTCATCAATCCGCGCCTCTAGCCAGTTCGCGATTGTGGAGAAGAGCGTGGCATTGCCCTCGCCCAGGAAGACCTGCGAAACCTCCTTTTCGGGGAAGACGTTCAGAAGCTCCGAGGGGCTCGCCACGGTGAACTTATAGACGGTCAGGGGTGCAATGGCGGCGACGAGGAAGAGGCCGAGAACAATGTTTTTGGTCCTGCGTCCGTTTTCGACGGAACCGGGCGTGATGCGCCAGCGGGAATACTGCCGTTCATAGACCGAATTGCCGAAAAAGCCCTGCACCAGCTTGACGATCAGCAGAAGGGCAAGGCCGGTGAGCAGGATGCCCATAGCCTCGGAAGAGGCGGCCTGTCCCTGTGCCAGACTGTCCTCGGCGGCCTTGGTGAGATTTGCGGCAAGTTTTTCGAATCGCGCCGGGTCCTCGCCCGCCGCCTTTGCCGCCTCGGCCCGCTGCAGGAACTCCGCCGCACGCGCCGATTGGGTTTCAGCCCGATCGAGGAAAGCAGCGCCGGGATTGCCCCACAGGCCGCGTCCGAGTTGTACCCATGCGATCATCTCAAGGATCAGGAACCCCCAGAACATGCCCCAGACACCCCGCGCCGCAGCCCAGAGCGGGCCGAGTAATGCAGCCCATATGTTGAAGGTGGGCGGCATCCAGCCCGTCGCATTGTGGATCTTGTGGAAGGCCGTGACGTAGGTGTCGCCGTTTGGTCCTGCAAATTCTCGGATCGAAGCGTCGAGCGCCTCGTGATCGACGGCGATGTCAGAGGCGGCGGTGACCTTCAGCTCTTGTGTGGTGTCAGTCATCCTTGCCCCCCTGAATGCCGCGCAGAAGTTGCGGTTTGGTGACGATGCCGACATCACGGCCCGCCTCGGTGATCACAACGGGCAGGTCGGTCGCCACCGACAGATTGATAAGCTGGTCTAGATCGGCACCCTCATCGGCACGCGGCGCACCGTCCAGCGGGCCCTTGTGGCTGTCCATGGGCTGCATGATGGAATGCGCCTTCACAAGTTTCAGCTTGGAGATCCCTTTGACGAATTCGCGCACGTAATCGTCGGCGGGGTTCATCACGATCTCTTCCGGCGTGCCGATCTGGACGATCACGCCATCCTTCATGATCGCGATCCGGTGGCCGATGCGGATCGCCTCATCTAGGTCATGGGTAATGAAGAGCGTGGTCTTCTGAAGCTGGGCGACCAGCGCCTTGAACTGGTCCTGCAATTGCAACCGGATCAGCGGGTCGAGCGCCGAGAAGGGTTCGTCCATCAGAAGGATTTCAGGGTCGGAGGCCAGTGCACGGGCGATCCCCACGCGCTGCTGCATGCCGCCAGAGAGTTCCTTGGGCAGCCGGTCCTCGTATCCCGTCAGGTTCACCAGACCGAGCGCATGGTCCGAGATGGCCCAACGCCGCGACTTGGCGACTTTGCGGATTTCCAGGGGATAGGCGACATTATCGCGAACCGAGCGATGCGGCATCAGCGCCATATGCTGAAAGACCATGCCGATCTGCTTGGCCCGCACCTCACGCAACTCGCGTTCGTTCAGGCTGGAGATGTCGCGGCCCAGGATTTCGATCTGACCGGAGGTCGGCGCGATCAGGCGATTGACATGGCGGACCAGCGTCGACTTGCCCGATCCCGACAGGCCCATGATGCAGAAAATCTCTCCGCGCGGCACTTCGAAACTGGCGTCCTGCACACCGACAACGCACTGGAACCGCTTCAGAACTTCGGGCTTGCCCAATCCCTCGGCCCTGATCGCCTGCATCGCTTCGGCAGCGCGTGTCCCGAAGACCTTCCAGACATTTGAAAGTCTGACGACTGGTTCGGCCATATCATCCCCCCGGGAGTTCAACGGCCGCCGGCTGGAACCGGCGGCCGGTCTTGGTTTCGTTGATACGGGGGATCAGTTGGCGAGCCAGCCTATCACACGATCCTCGTTCGCCGCGACCCAGTCCTTGGCGTAGTCGGCCGCTTCCTTCTTGTCGATGACAAGGGCGAAGGTCATGTCACTGACCTCTTCCGTCGTCCATTCGGCATTGGCGAAGAGTGCCGCCACATCCGGGTGCGTTTCTTCCAGCGCCTTCTGGTAGTGGATGTGCAGATAGGCGCTGTCCCAGGCGCTGGCGGCAGTGGAGTTCTCCAGCCAGTTCGGGTCGTCGGTGGGCTGCTTCACATCCCAGTTCGACGGATCGTGCGGCGGCTCCTCAAGAACCTGAAGCTCATGCAACGCAAAGACGTAGTGCGGCGTATAGCAGAAGCCGACCCAGGGCTTGCCGGTGTCGATCGCCGTCGCAAGTGCGGCATAGGCCAGTGTCTCATCGCTCTGAGTCTGGTCCATGGTCTGGTCATAGCCGTAGGATTTTGCCCGGACCTGCTCCACATTGGTCGAAGCCCAGCCCGGCGCGCCGATCCAGACCTCGCCACGGCCATTGCCGTCGCTGTCGAAGAGGGCCGCGATCTCGGGCTTCGTCAGATCGTCGATGGAGCGGATGTCATGCGCGTCCGCGGTGGCCTTGTCGACGCACATGCCCTGAAATGCCTCAACCCCGTGCGGGTTCATCGCAACGGTGCCCTTTTCCTTCACAAACGTGTCGTGAAGGTTCTGCTGGTTCGGAAGCCAGACCTCGGGGTGCGCCTGCATCGAACCGGAATCCATCGCCTCGAACACAATCGGGTTGGTGCCGTTCTGAAGCTCGACTTCAAGACCAAGATTGTCCTCGATAATCACCTTAAGAATGTTTGCCTCGGCGCTGACCGAGGGCCAGTTCGGCACGCCGATCACGATGTCGGCAGCCATCGCGGCCGTTCCAACCATCATGGTCGACCCGAGAACCGTGCCGCCCAGGAGTTTGATATAGTTCATTTTATTGTTCCCTCTCGCTGTTGTTTCCGTGCCGGTCATTAACCGGATGGTAGAAAGGATGAGCCGTCGGGGCCAGTTATTCTTGGGTTTTCTCCCGGGACCCTGACCGTGCGGACAGATTGCCAATGGCCAGAATAGAGACATCTCCCAGCGGCCTGATAACTGCCTGTCCCCCAATCAGGTCATGACGGCGCGGTATCATCCCGACGCCGTCGAGCGGCTTCCTTCCTGTCACAAGCCTGAGTATTGCGGGCCTCCAAACATCTGCAAAATGATTATTTTCGAATAGAAAAATCGAAATTCCCGATATGGATATTTCGAAGGTGCGGATTGGGCCTATTCCGCCAGTTCGCGGACAAGGTCCGGCAACCAGTCCCATCCCGTTGCGGCATGGTCGTTTACAACCAGATAAGTGTTGCGCGTGAATACCGGTGCCGCGCCGATCTCGAATATGGTGCCGGACGCAAGGTGCGGCGCCGCCAGCCGGTCGGGCAGGTAGGCCGACCCGCCATTGGCCAAAAGGAAATCAAGCGCCCAGATCGCACTGTCAAAACTGACGCGCGAGATCCCCGCATCGGCATAAGTGGCGGCATGCTGGTCGCGGTATTCCTCGCCCAGATCGACATAGATGTAGTCCGGCGTGAAACGGATCGGGTTATCGGGCCGGGTTGCGTAAAGAACCAGCCGTTCAGGCTTGAGCGCATGGATGGTGCGGTTACCGTGGACCGAAGGCCGGTAAGTCATCGCCACGTCGACCAGACCGGAGCCAAGCTGCCGCTCCAGCGCCTCATGCTCACCCTGGCTAGCGGCCAATGCCATGGTGGGACTGAGCCGGTTGACCGCCTCGAAAAAGGAGCGGCCCGGACCAGGCCAAAGATCAACATGACACCCGAAATTGCAGACCGACGTGACCCCTTTAGGTAACGAGGTTTCCTGCCGTGCCTGACGCCAGAGACCGGTCATGATCTCGGCATAGCGCAGAAGTTTGGTTCCCGCCGGGGTCAGCGTGGCACCGGATTTCTGGCGGTTGAGTAAGGTTTGACCCAGGGTTTCCTCCAGCCCGCGCAGCCGCGCCGTGACCGTCGATTGCGTGACGTTCAGCTTTTCCGAAGCCCGCACCAGCGATCCGGTCTCGACGATGGTCAGAAATGTCTGAAGCGTCACGATGTTCATTCGCACCCCTTATGGTTCGATTTTTTTGCATTAATGCTTCCAAACAATTCGTTTTTCAAATGCATTCGACTCTGGCAGGTTTTTCTGGCGACAGAGACGAACGGGAAAACGAGCCATGCCTGCCTGCCAGCAAAAAGCCGGGACTGAAGTTCCACGCGATGCGTTCATCCGGGCGATGCGGATGGTTGCAAGCAGCGTGACGGTGGTAACGACCGACGGCGTTGCTGGCCGCCACGGCGCGACTGTCAGCGCATTCACTTCCGTGTCAGCCGATCCGCCGACGATCCTTGTCTGCCTGCGGGCCGACAGCCGGATCGCGCAGGCGGTGGAAGCAAACGGTCAGCTTTGCGTCAACGTCCTGCCGTCCGAAAGCCGGGCCATCGCCGACCGCTTCGCGGGCAAGGACGACACTTGGCTGGAGGACCGCTTTTCCGGCATCGAGTGTTTCGGTCGCCCCGGTGCCGCGCCGCAGATTGACGGGGCCACGATCTTCGCCGGAAGCGTCGAACAATCAGTCCTGTCGGGCAGCCACCGCATCTTCATCATTCGCATCGCGACAGTGCGCGAAGGTATGGACCAGCCGCTGACCTATCTTGATGGCGCCTATCACCGCGTCGTCCGCGATGCCGCACCGGTGCGCATTTCCTGAGAAAGAGCCTTCATGAGCGATATCAAGACCTACAGGATGCTGATCGACGGAGAATGGGTCGCAGCATCGGACGGAAAGACTTTCGACAGCGTCAATCCCGCCACGGGCGCTGTCTGGGCACGTATCCCCGAGGCGACGGCAGCGGATGTGAACCGCGCCGTTGCCTCGGCGGATCGTGCCTTTTCCACCGGTCCGTGGAAGGCGATGACGCCAACCCAGCGCGGCCATTGCCTGCGGCGTCTGGGCGACCTTCTGGCTGAGAGGTCCGAGGATCTGGGCCGGATCGAAAGCATCGACACCGGCAAGATGTTCAAGGAAACCCGCTGGCAGGCGAAGTACATCTCGGAATTCTTTCACTTCTATGCCGGTGCCGCCGACAAGATCCATGGCGAAACGCTGCCGATCGACAAGCCCGACCTCTTCGTCTTCACCAAGCGCGAGCCCCTGGGTGTCATTGCCGCCGTGGTGCCATGGAATTCGCAGCTGTTTCTGTCAGCGGTGAAGATCGGCCCGGCTTTGGCCGCAGGCAATACGGTGGTTCTGAAAGCCTCCGAATTCGCCTCGGCCGCGATGCTGGAATTCGGCGAGCTGATCGAAGAGGCAGGCATCCCGCCCGGCGTCGTCAACATCATCACCGGCCATGGCGATCCCTGCGGGCGGGTCCTGACCTCGCATCCGAAAGTGGCGCGCATCTCCTTCACCGGCGGCCCCAATGCGGCGCGGCATATCCTGACCAACTCCACCAACAATTTCGCCGAGGTCTCGCTGGAACTCGGCGGAAAGTCGCCCTTCATCGTCTTTGACGACGCCGATATCCACAGTGCTGTGAACGGCGCGGTCTCGGGCATTTTCGGCGCGGCGGGTCAAAGCTGTGTCGCGGGCTCGCGGCTTCTGCTGCATGACGCCATCGCCGACGACTTCCTCGCCCGCATGGCCAAGATCGCAGGCACGATCCGCATCGGCAATCCTCTGGCCGAGGAAACCGAAATGGGGCCGATCTGCACCGAGGGGCAGTTGGAAAACATCGAACGCGAGGTGGCCCATGCCCAGACCGAGGGCGGTCGGCTTGTCTGCGGCGGCCACCGTGTCGCGGATCTGCCGGGCCGGTTCTACGCCCCCACGATCATCGACTGCCCGAACCCCGACCTGCGCATCGTCGATACCGAGCTTTTCGGCCCGGTCCTGTCGGTGCTGCGCTTCAGGGACGAGGCCGAGGCGGTGCGGCTGGCCAACCACACCGAACACGGGCTGGCGGCGGGTATCTTCACCCGCAATGGCGCCCGCGCCCACCGGATGGTGGATGCGGTCAAGGCGGGCATCGTCTGGGTCAACACCTACCGCGCCGTGTCCCCCATCGCCGAGTTCGGCGGCATGAAGAATTCTGGCTATGGCCGCGAAAGCGGATTTCAGGCGGTCTATGACTATACACGGCCAAAGACCGTCTGGATGAACACCTCGGACACCCCCCTTGGCAGCCAGTTCGTGGCGCGCTGAGCCCATTCAACGGAGAGCAAGATGAAATTCCAACTCGCCATCAACATGGAGCGGATCGACGACAGCCTCGACATGAAGGATGTCGCCCGCCACACACTGGAAATGGTCCAGATGGCCGACCGCGCGGGGTTCGAGATCGCATGGGCCGCCGAGCACCACGCGATGGAGATGACCATCGCGCCGAACCCGTTTCAGATCCTGACATGGTGGGGCGATCATACCGACCGTATCCGTCTGGGCACCGCTGTCGCCGTCGCTCCCTACTGGACGCCGATCCGGCTGGCCGGAGAGGCGGCGATGACCGACCTTCTGACCGGCGGGCGGCTGGAATTCGGCATCGGTTCGGGCGCCTATCAGCGTGAATTCGACCGCATGCATCCGGGTCTCAAGCAATCCGACGCCTGGCGCTACATGCACGAGATGCTGCCAGCGGTGAAGGCGCTCTGGGCTGGGGACTACGAACATAACGGCGAATTCTGGCAGTTCCCGAAATCAACCTCCGTGCCGAAACCGGTGCAGAAACAGGTTCCGATCTGGGTCGCCGCCCGCGCGCCGATCACCTTCGACTACGCGGTCGAGCATGGTTACAACATCATGTCCTGGCCGCTGACCCGTCCGATGTCCGAGGTCGATCTTTATCTTGAACGCCTGAACGACGCGCTGGCCAAACATCCGGGCAAGAAACGCCCGGAGATCGCGATGATGCGCCATACCGCGCTGGTGGATCGCGCCGACCAGATCGGGGTGCCTATTGCCGCGGCCAAGCGGCAGTTGTCGCAGTTCGAAAACCTCTTCAAGAATCTCGGCGATGTGAAGAACGGCTTTGCCAAACAGATCCCGCTGGAAGAGCTGGAAAACCGCGCCGAATACGATCCGCAGATGCTGTCCGACAATCTGATGTTCGGCACACCCGACCAGATCATCGACCGGCTGAAGGGCTATGAGGACCGTGGCGTGGACAGTTTCATCTACTACGCGAGCCTCGGCCTTGGCCATGCCGAACAGAAACGCTCAATGGAGCTGTTCTGCCAAGAGGTCATCCCGGCCTTTGCCAAAGTCAAAGAAGACGCCTGAAAGGACATATGAATGCCCGCCGAAATCCGACGGACGATCCTCAATATCCAGACCACCCATATCGAAGGCGGCAAGGGCGTGCCCGAGCCTACGAAGCTGATCGCGGCCATGGTCATCATCAAGAACCCATGGCACGGGCGCGGCTGGGTCGAGGACCTGAGCCCCGAAGTGCGCGATATCGGGCCCGAGATCGGCAAACTGCTGACCGGAATGATCCTTGATGTCACCGGCGACAGGCTGGAAGGCTACGGCAAGGCGTCGGTCGTCGGCATGGGCGGCGAGATCGAGCATGCACAGGCGCTGACCCATTCCTTGTGGTTCGGCAACCAGTTCCGCGACGCGGTGAAGGCCAAGACCTATCTCGCCTTCACCAACACGCGCGGCGCGGCCGGCACGTCGCTGATGATCCCGCTGATGGACAAGGACGATGGCGGGCGCCGCTCGCATTATCAGACGATCCATCTTTCCGTGCAGGACGCCCCGGCAGAGGATGAGATCATCGTGGCGCTCGGCGCCTCCATTGGCGGCCATCCGCTGCACCGTATCGGCGACCGCTATCAGGACCTGAAGGAAATGGGCCGCGATGTCGACAACCCGGCGGGTGTCTGAGGCATGATGGCCGGAGGCACCGCTTATGACCTGACAGGACCGGCCGATGCGCCGGTCCTTGTCCTGATCCACGGGCTTGGACTAAGCCGTGCGACATGGTCGGATTTCGTGCCGGTTCTGGCGCGGGACTACCGGGTGCTGAGCTATGACCTCTGCGGACACGGCGAAAGCGCCCTGCCCGACCGGGTGCCAAGCCTGACGGTGCTTGCCGACCAGCTTCGCGAACTGATGGATGCGCTTTCCATTCCGCACGCCACGTTGATCGGCTTTTCGCTGGGCGGCATGATCAACCGCCGCTTCGCGATGGATCACCCCGACCGCTGCGACGCGCTGGTGATCCTGAATTCCCCGCATGAACGCTCGACCGAAGCCCAGCGCCTTGTCGAGGAACGCGCGGCAGCGACAGGTGCGGGCGGGCCCGGCGCGACGATCGCCGAAACGCTGGAACGCTGGTTCACGCCGGGCTTTCGTGCGAGCAATGTGAAAACGGTAGATTGGGTGCGCGGGACGGTGCTGGCCAATGACCCGAACAACTACACCCGGCACCGGCAGGTCCTGGCCTCAGGCGTGGTGGAACTGATCCGCCCTGCCCCTCCGATCATGCACCCGACGCTGGTGATGACCTGCGAGAATGACACGGGCAGCACCCCCGCCATGTCGCGCGGTATCGGCGATGAAATCGAAGGGGCGGAGGTGATCATCGTCCCGCGCCTGCAACATCTTGGCCTGCTGGAAGAGCCGCAGCTTTTCCTGACCCCGATCCTCGGGTTTCTTGGCCGTCTCTACGAAAAGGACTGAACCATGACAAAGCTCACGGGCGGACAGGCGGCGGTCGAGGCGCTGAAGGCAGAGAAGGTGGGCCATGTCTTCGGCCTGATCGGTTCGGCGACGATGGAGATGTTCGACGCGCTATACGATGCGTCGGAAATCAACCTGATCGGGGTTCATGACGAACGCACAGGCACCCATATGGCTGACGGTTATGCGCGGATGAGCGGCCAGGCCGGCGTCGTTCTGGCGGGCCAGAACGGCCCAGGCGCCACCAACCTTGTCACCGGCCTCGGGCAGGCCAAGGCCGCCTATTCGCCGGTCGTCTCCATCGCTGGGTCGCTCGCCTCGTCCCATGTCTATCGCGACGCCTTTCAGGAGGTGGACCAACAGGCGCTGTTTACGCCGATCACTAAAAAGACGTGGACCGCGACCAGCGCGGATCGCGTGCCGGAAATGGTGCGTGAGGCGTTCCGCGTGGCAATGACCCCGCGGCGCGGCCCGGTGCAACTGAACCTGCCGCGTGACGTGCTGTCGGCGCAGGCCGAGTTCGACACCTTCCAGACGCCCGAAACCTATCGCAGCCAATCTGTGCCCGCCGCGCCTGCCGAGGCCATTGCCGAGGCCGCAAAGATGCTGGCAGGTGCCTCCCGCCCCGTGATCATCGCGGGTGGCGGCATCAAGAACACAGGCGGCCACGCACAGACGCTGGCCTTGGCCGAGGCGCTGAACGCCCCCATCGTCACATCGCCCGGCCATGGCGACGCCATTCCCTTCGGTCATCCGCTGAATGCCGGGCAAATGGGGCCGCGCGGCAATATCGTCGCCTCGCGTCTGGTGCGCGAGGCTGACGTGATCCTCGCGCTCGGCACGCGGGTCGGCTTCAACGCGACCTTCTACAGCTATGACAACATCAACCGTGACGCCGCGATCATCCATGTGGAACTCGAACCGACCGCCATCGGCCGCTACTTCCCCGTCGCGCTCGGCATCTGGGCTGATGCGCCGACGGCCGCCACGCAACTGACCGAGGCCATCGGGCGGATCAAGGATCGTGCTTCCGCTGATAAGTGGACCGCGGCCTACAAGGCCGAGCGTCAGGCCTTTCTCGCCAAGCGCGATGCCGACGCGCAGGTCGATGCGATGCCGATCCATCCATCGGGTCTCTTCAAGACGCTGCGCGACGTGCTGCCCAAGGACGCAGCAGTCACGATGGATGCGGGCACGCTGTGCCTTCAGGCCACGGACGCCCTGAACTACTGGACGCCGAAAAGCCTGTTCACGCCCCTCGATTTCGGCCTTGTCGGCTTTTCCTTCGCCTGCGGGCTGGGGGTCAAGCTGGCCGCGCCGGACCGGCCCGTGATCAGCCTGATGGGCGATGGCGGCTTTGGCATGACCGTGTCGGAACTGTCGACCGCCGTCGATCATGGCATCAACACGGTCACGGTGGTGATGAACAACGGCTGCTGGGGGGCCGAGAAAGCCTATCAGCGCGACTTCTTCGGCGGGCGTTATATTGGCGCGGACATCTCCAGCCCGCCCTTCGACAAGCTGGCGGAGCTTTACGGCGCCAAAGGCTACCGCGCCGATACGCTGAAGGGCATGGCCGAGGCGATCGAGGCGGCTCTGACCTGCGGCAAGCCCGTCGTCATCGACGTGGCCGTGGACCCGGCGGCGCTCTATTCCTTCCGCCGCGACAGTTTCAAGCACAGGGGGGGCTGAGATGGCCGAAAAAACCTATCCCGCGACCGAGGCGCAGCGCGCCACCGGCGACTGGAACCCGATGTGGGACACATTGGCCGAGATGGACCCGGACTATCTGGAAACCTTCCTTGCCTTCCGCGCGGTGCCGCAGACCAAGGGGCCACTCCCGCAGAAACACAAGGAACTGATCTTTATTGCGATCAACGTGGCCACGACCCATCTCTGGCCGTCGGGCGTGCGGCGCCACATCCAGAACGCATTGAAGGCCGGGGCGACCAAAGAGGAAATCCTCGAAGTCATGCAGTTGACTTCGATCATGGGCATCCATTCCATGGCGCTGGGCGTTCCAATACTGATGGAAGAGGTTGAACGGCACGACAAAGGTTAGGGGGCGATATGGCCGAGGAACACGACCGTTCGATGATGGAGAACCTGTACTGGTGGGGCATCCCCACCATGTTCCGCTGTCCGAACGAGCCACCCGATGGCGCCGATATCGCGCTTGTCGGCGTGCCCCATTCCACCGGCAACGGCACCACCGAACGCGATCAGCATCTGGGGCCACGCGCGCTGCGGCATGTCTCGGCGGTCCAGCGGCGGGTCCATGGCGAGTTCGGGATCAACCCGTGGGAGGCGGCGAAGATCGTCGACGTGGGCGACGTACCCTTCCCCCGCGCCAATGACAACGAACACTGCATCCAGCAGATCACCGATTTCTACAAACGCATCGATGCGGCGGGCGCGCGGCCCGTCTCGGTCGGCGGCGATCATTCGATCACCGGCGGCATTGTTCAGGCGCTTGGGCGTGGCAAGATCGCGGGCGGCGAACCCGTCAGCTTCCTCCATCTCGACGCCCATACCGATGTCTTCACCAAGGTCGACCATTTTCTTGGCGCAGAGAAATCTGCGGCCCATTGGGGCGCTTATCTCGCCGATCAGGGGCAGGTGGACCCGACACGGTCGATGCAGATCGGGCTTCGGGGCCATCCCCGCACGCTCGACTGGCTGCAGCCCTCCTACGATTACGGCTACAATGTCGTGACGATGAAAGAGTTCCGCCAGCGCGGGCTGGCCGATGTGATCGCCCAGATCAAAGAGGTGCTCGCAGGCCGACCGGTCTATCTCACCTTCGACCTAGATTGCCTCGATCCGACCATCGCGCCGGGCGTATCGAACCTTGAACCCGGCGAGAAAGGCTTCGATATCGACGAGGCGGTGGGCCTTTTGCGCGCGGCACGCGGCATGAACATCGTCGGCGGCGATGTAGTCTGCATGATGCCCACTAAGGACAGCCCTAATAATATCACCGCGTTGACGGCAGCAGCGGTTATGTTCGAGATGATCTCGATGATTGCCGAGAACCGGTCCGGAACCGCCGGGGCCTGAGGCGGTCCAGGCGCCCAGGGGAGGTCAGCCCCGAAGAGCTAAAGCAAGATGTTGAATTCGCCCCGGATGCGCGCCTCAGCTTCGGGGGGCAAATAGTCCGGCCGGTGGGTCTCCAGTATCGCGCGCGCCGCTTCCCGTGCCCGTGACCAGGCGTCGCTCTGGCCCTTTTCGGTCCAGGTGATCGGAGCGTCGCGGTCAGCGTAACGCGGATAGAAATAGTCGCGCTGCATCGCCGCAAGCGTGTGCGCCCCACCGAGGAAATGTCCCTCACCCAGCACGGCCTCGCAGATCGCGTCGAAACCGAGCGTCTCTTCCGTCACCTCGACACCGCGCAGGGTGCGGTAGATCATCGAATGCATCTCATCATCCAGAATGAACGCCTCAAAGGACGCGCCCAGAAGTGAGGCCATCATACCTGAACTTTCATAGATCAGATTGCCACCAGCTAGTCCGGCGGCAAGCGACGACAGCGCCTTTTCTACACCATACTGGGCGTCAATCGCCTTTGCGTCGGTCATCGATGAAGCCACGCCCGAAGGCAGGCCTAGCCAGTTCGAGATTTGCGCCGAAGCCGCGTTCATCACCGAAGTCTCGCCGCCCCCGCCGCAGAACGACCCCGTGCGCAGATCAATGACCAATGGCCAGTTGGAAAAGACCATCGGATAGCCGGGCTGAAAGACATTCACCATGATCAGGCTCGCCAGCGTTTCTGCGAGAGACTGGGCGAGAAAGCCTGCAAGCGTCGCCGGCGCGGTCGCCCCCGATTGCGCCGCCGTGATGCAGGAAATGGGCAGCCCGTGCTCCATGCACGCGAGCGTCACCTCCACCGCGTCCTCACCGAACCGCATCGGTGAGATGACCGGACTGATATGGGCCTTGAGGAACGGAGCCTTACGAAACGCCCCCTCCTCCCCCAGCGCGATTCCGACCATGCGCATGATCGGTGCCACATACTCGGCCAGCGTGAACGAGGTCGCGACCGGCTTCGTCGTGCCCTTCAGGAGCGCGAAGACCGTGTTGACGTCCAGATCGAACGGATCGGCCATGTCGGTCGCCACGCAACAACGTGTAAACCAGCTCACATTCGTCAACGTGTCCTGCAAGCGCGTAAAGTCGTAAAGGTCGCGCAAAGTGGAAGGTCGGTAACGACCGGTATCAAGATCAAGCGTCTGAACCGCCGCGCCGCCTGTGCCGAAATGCACGCACTCTCCGCCGACTTGAATCGACCGGGCGGGGTCGCGGCCGTGAAAGGTGAACTCCTTCGCCGCGACTTCGATCGCGCGCTCCACCATCCCGCGCGGGAAACGGATACGGTTGCCAGACCGCTCTGCACCATTATCCAAAAGCTGACGGGCGAGGATATCGGGCACCTCGCCCATGCCGAGTTCCGCCAGCAACCGCAGCGCGGTTTCATAGATCGCGACGATTTCCGGTTCACTCAACGGCTTGTAGAACCCGCCGATCTGCCCCGGCGGGCAGGGATTGACCTCGGGCGGAGCTGCGCGTTTCGCGACCCGTTCCGCGCGGCCCCCAGCGCGCCTTCCTGTTGTCACTTCTGTCATGCACTCCTCCCGGCAGTACGTTCAGTTACGCGCACCGATATGCAGCGTGACAAGCACGGAGGCACAATTTCAAAACATCTATGAACAACGACGGAAATTCGAAACTCGCCTTGCAGTCATTGACCGGATGACCAAGCGCATCGCAACTCAATGGCAAATACCAAAAAACACGGAGTGCCGCAGATGAAGACCCAGACCCGCGTTGTCGTGATCGGCGGCGGCATTGCAGGATGCTCGACTCTTTATCACCTGACGCAGGAAGGCTGGACCGATGTGGTTCTGGTGGAGCGCAATGAACTGACCTCAGGCACCACCTGGCACTCGGCCGCGCAGGTCACGAATTTCGGCATGAACCAAACGATGGTCGGGCTGAAAAGCCATTCGATCCGGCTCTACAAGGAACTGGCCGAGGACCCGGATTACCCGATCAACTACCACCACGGCGATGGCGGCATCCGGCTGGCCAATACCGAGCGGGTGATGGAGGGCTATCGCCATTTCGCCTCGATGGCGAAGGGAATGGGCGTCAATTTCGAGGTGATCGACGCCGCCGAATGCGCCCGCCGCCACCCGCTGATCTCAACCGACAACCTCATCGGCGGGCTTTGGGACCCGCTCGACGGCGATATCGACCCCGCCCAGCTTTGCCAGGCGCTGGCTCGCCGCGCCCGGAAGGCCGGAGCCGAGGTCTATCGTAATACTCCCGTCACCGGGCTCACGCAGCACAAGGATGACAGCTGGACGGTCCATACCGAACATGGCGACATCCATTGCGAGATCGTCGTCAACGCCTGCGGCTACCGCGTGAACGAGGTCGGCGCGATGATGGGCGTCCACCACCCCGTCGCATCGATGGAACACCAGTATTTTCTGACCGAGGAGATTCCCGCGATCCGCGACGCGGGCCACCGCATGCCGCTCCTGCGCTGCCCGATCAGCGATTATTACTGTCGTCAGGAAAAGATGGGGCTCTTGGTCGGGTTCTATGAACAGGGCTGCAAGACCTGGGGCATGGACGGAATCGACCCGAATTTCGTAAATGCACTTTGCCCGGACGATCTCGACAGGGTGACGGATGTGCTGGAAGGCGCATTTGCCCGTATGCCAGCCTTGATGGAGGTGGGCATCCACACGGTCGTCAACGGCCCGATCACCTATACAATCGACGGCGCGCCCTTGGTCGGCCCGATCCCCGGCAAACGCAACGCCTTCTGCATCATCGGTCTGCGCGCGGGTCTGGGCGAAGGCGGCGGTCATGGCTGGCTTCTGGCGCAGCATATCGTCCATGACGAGGCCTGCTATGACACCTGGTGCCTTGATCCGCGCCGCTTCACGGGTCACGCCAACGTCGAACTGACCGCGCTGAAAGCCGTGGAGGACTACCAGAACGAATTCCGCTTCCATTTCCCGCATGAACACCGCCCGGCGGGTCGCCCGATGAAGACGACGCCGCTAACCCCGATCCTCGCGGCCGAGGGGGCGGAGTTCGGCACGGTCAATGGCTGGGAACGGATGGCCTATATCAAGCCCTCCGCCGATTTCCACGAAACACATTCCTTCCGATTCACTGAGGCGTTCGATGTCGTCGCCAAGGAAGTGAAGGCGCTGCAATCGGGCGTGGGGCTGACCGAAGTCAGCGGCTTCAACCGGATAGAGATCACCGGGGCGGATGCGCAGGGCTGGCTCGATACGATGTTCTGCGGGAAGGTGATGAAGAAACCGGGCCGTGTCGGCCTCGGCTACCTCCTCAATCACCATGGCTGCGTGAAGGGCGAAGCGACAATTGCCCATCTCGATGCGGACACGATCTGGTACGGCTCGGCGGCAGCGTCCGAATGGCACGACATGGACTGGCTACGCATGCATCTGCCCGAGGGTAAGGATATCCGGCTGCGCTGGCTGACGAACGACTACACGATCCTGATCCTTGCAGGACCGAAATCGCGTGACGTGCTGGCGGCGGCCTCACGCGGCGACTGGTCGGCGGCGGCCTTCCCCTGGCTTTCGGTCCGTCGCGCCTTTGTCGGCATCGCGCCTGCCGTTGTCATGGCGGTCAGCTACTCGGGCGAACTCGCCTATGAAATCCACGTGCCCAATGCCTCGCTCTATTCCGCCTGGCTGGCGCTCAGGAAGGCGGGCGAGGCGCATGGGCTCACGCTCTTTGGCTCCCAAGCCGTCGAGTCCATGCGCCTCGAAAAAGGTTACCTGCACTGGAAGGCCGACCTCATCACCGAATTTGACCCGTTCGAGACCGGCCTTCATCGCTTCGTCGATCTCTCCAAACCCGATTTCATCGGCAAGGCGGCGCTGATACGGCGAAAGGCTGAGGGCCCGCGCCGCAGGCTCGTGTCACTGGTTCTCGACTGCACCCACGCGCCCGCCCATGGCGGCGACAGTGTGGTGGCCAGCGGCCGCGTCGTGGGCACCGTAACGTCGGCCGGATGGGGGCACCGGGTCGGGCGCAACATTGCCTATGCCTTCGTTGAACCCGATTTCGCGGCGGACGGAACCGTGCTGACCGTCGAGGTGATCGGAGATCCGGTGACTGCGGTCATCGTCGACGCCGCACTCTACGATCCGCAAAACAACAACGTCCGCGCCTGAACCCGGGCCTTAAGGGAACCACATCCGTCAAAGACCGAGCATTGCGACGCCGGAAAAGACAACGAAAACGCTGAACCACTGCCCGGTTGTCATCCGCTCATGTAGAATGGCATGCGCAAGGATCACCGTGACAACGCCGAAGATGGACGTCACTACGGCGGCATATTCAGGGTTGGGAAGGGAACCTGCAACAGTCACGAGTGACAGCGCCGCGGCGTCTAAAAGCCCCATCGCACCCAGAACCGGCAACTGTCCTGTTTGCGGCGCAACCGGTCCGCGGTGCACGGTCAGCAGGAAGGCAACGACCCCGGCAATCGCAGCCGCCCGGATCACCATGATCGCGGGCCAGTCCGCGCTGCCGCTGGCCGCCGACTGAGCAAGCGCAAAGGCGGCCGCGAACGCGATCCCGGATACCGCCGCGTTGACCGCTGCCCGCCGACGCCGCCCGGTCCCGTCCCCCGCACCGGAAAGCCTGGCGACCAGTCCGACGCCCGTCACGATGACCGCAACGGCGAGCCAGTCGGATACCGGAACCGCCTTGCCCGACAGCCATGCCAGCGCGACCGTGATCACCGGATAGGCGCCGATGATCGGGGCGACGAGCCGCACCGGCCCCTCGGCAAAGGCCCGATAGAGGCAGTAGGAGCCAAGCGCATAGGCCAGGCCGGACCCCATCGCGGCGGAGAACTCGGACATGGCCAAGCCTGACCATCCACCCGATACGACAGCAATCGGCAAGGTAACCGCTGTGCCGACAGAGAGCACGATAAGCAAAGCGGAAGGAATGATCAGCCCGCCGCCGAGAAAGCGGACGAGAAAGTCATGCACACCCCAAGCCAGCGCAGCAATGAGCCCAAGCGCAAGACTGACCAAGTTCATCTCCCCGGATTGATTTACTGGCATCCTACAGGTAATTCTGGTATTCCTAAAAGGAAAAGTATTGTCTCACAAGGAAACCAATTCCAGCAGGAGGACCGAATGGCGCAGGCCATGATCGACCGTATCGGAGGCGAGGATGCCCTGCGCAAACTTGTCGAGGATTTCTACGATATTGTCGAGTTCTCTGCCGATGGTGCCCGTCTGCGGACCCTGCATATCCGGGGGCACGGGCTGGATCATGCGCGAGTGGAGCAGTTCAATTTCCTCAGTGGGTTTCTCGGGGGGCGACGCTACTACGAGGAAAAGCACGGTCATATGGATGTGCGACTGATGCACGCACATGTGCCCGTTTCCGCCGAGACAGCGGAAGACTGGCTGAAATGCATGGATCAGGCTTTGGCTGATAACGGTTTGGCAGGACCCGAGGTCGACCGTCTGCGCGCGATCTTGCGGCGCATCTGCATGATGCTTGTCAACGACCTGACGGATTGGGGCATTCGCGCCGTTTGAGCTTTGTGGACCGACGCTTTCAATAGTTTCCTTTGACTCGTTCTTTTGTTGGGTCGAAGTGCGGGAAGGGTGTGATGCGGGCTTTGAGGCGTTTTTGGTCGCCGTC
>NZ_JASBQQ010000009.1 GCF_029961185.1 Albidovulum aestuarii
GTCGGTCTGTTTCCGTTTCCCATAGAACACCTCCTGGTTCCTCAGTTGGTGCTCTCCACTTTTCTCGGGCAAGTCCAACTAGGCCAAGCGTAGCTGTGAAACTTAGCCTAGGTGTTCAGAGCGAAACCCAGCCGCATTTTTTATTCGTAGCGATTTTTGTGTCGTGGTGGTGGCAGGGGTCAGTTTTGTGTCCTGCACCAGAATTTTAGCAATGCTGACAAATCGAACCCATACCTCAGTTGGGTTCAGGCATCGCCTTGTTTCTCGGCATCGGCGCTCTGCTCGCCAGATTTGGCATCGGATCGGTCGTACAGGGTACCGCCCTGCCGCCCCGCCCAGAGCAAATCCAGTTTCCTTTTCGGGCGCTTCCCCCCTATAGAGAGCATGAGTAAAGACCGGGACGGGTGATGCCAGATCGCACGGAAAGCGAAAGCCGCAAGCTTCTTCGGCGTTTGCGCGACACCCTTGCCGAGGCCGGGGCCGGTCAGGAACGACTGGACCGCATCACCCATCTCATCGCCGATTCGATGCGGACCGAGGTCTGTTCGATCTATCTCTTTCGCGATGACGAGACGCTGGAACTCTGCGCAACAGAGGGTCTTAATCCCGAATCCGTCCACCAGACCCGGATGCGGCTGGGCGAGGGCCTTGTAGGCCGCGTCGCCAAGGCGTCGTCCCCGATCAACACCGCCAATGCACCTGCCGAAAAAGGCTTCCGCTACATGCCGGAAACCGGCGAGGAAATCTTTTCCTCCTTCCTCGGCGTGCCGATCCAGCGGCTGGGTGAAAAACTCGGCGTCCTCGTCGTCCAGTCGAAAGAGGCCCGCGCCTTTTCCGATGATGAGGTCTACGCTTTGGAGGTTGTGGCCATGGTCGTCGCCGAGATGACCGAGCTTGGCGCCTTCGTCGGCGAGGGCGAGGCGCTGGCGGCTTTGCACCAGCAACCGGTGATGTTCCGGGGCGGCACCGGGCAGGAGGGTGCGGCGGAGGGCCATGTCTGGCTGCACGAACCCCGCGTCGTCATCACCAACCTCGTGTCCGACGACCCGGCGGCGGAACTGGAGCGGCTGAAAGAGGCGGTCGACCGGCTGCGTATCTCGGTCGATGCGATGCTGACCATGACCGACGGGCAGGACAAGGAACAAAGCCAGGTTCTGGAAGCCTACCGGATGTTCGCCAATTCGCGCGGCTGGATGCGGCGGATGGAGGAAGACATCGCGGCGGGTCTTTCCGCCGAGGCGGCGGTGGAAAAGGAACAATCGGCCGCCCGCGCGCGGCTGGAAACGGTGCCCGACCCCTACCTGCGCGACCGGCTGCATGACCTCGACGACCTGTCGAACCGGCTCCTGCGCATCCTGACCGGACAAGGCGCCGATACGGGTGCCGAGATGCCCGAGGACCCGATCCTTGTCGCCCGGAATATCGGCCCGGCGGAACTCCTCGACTATGGCCGCCGCCTGAAGGGCATCGTGCTGGAGGAAGGGGCCGTCGGCTCGCATGCCGCCATCGTCGCCCGCGCGCTCGCCATTCCCCTTGTGATCCACGCCGAACGGATCATCACCGAGGCGCTGAACGGCGACCCGATCCTTGTCGACGGCGATCAGGGCGTCGTACACCTGCGCCCCGAGGAAACCGTCGCCGCCGCCTTTCGCGACAAGATCGCGATGCAGGCCAAGGCGCAGACGCGCTACGCCTCGCTTCGCGACAAGCCTGCGACCGCGAAATGCGGCACCACGATTTCGCTCCATATGAATGCGGGGCTCATGGCCGATCTGCCCTCGCTTGCGGGGTCGGGGGCCGAAGGCGTCGGTCTTTTCCGCACCGAATTGCAGTTCCTCATCCGCAATCATGTGCCCAAGCGCGCGGAGCTTGCGCAGATCTATTCCGGCGTCATGGATGCCGCCCACGGCAAGCGCGTCGTCTTCCGCACGCTCGATATCGGCTCGGACAAGGTGCTGCCCTATATGAAGCGGGTGGAGGAGCCGAACCCCGCGATGGGCTGGCGCGCGATCCGCGTGGCACTCGACAAGCCCGGCATCATGCGGATGCAGTTGCAGGCGCTGTTGCGCGCCGCGAACGGCCGGCCGATGTCGATCATGTTCCCCTTTGTCGCCGAGTACGAGGAGTTCCGCACCGCCCGCCAGATGCTGAAGGACGAGGTGGAGCGCGAGCGTCGGCTGGGACACAAGCTGCCCGGCGCACTGGAAATCGGCGCGATGCTGGAAACCCCGTCGCTCGCCTACGCGCCGAAAGAGTTTTTCGAGACGGCCGATTTCATCTCGGTCGGCGGCAATGACCTGAAACAGTTTTTCTTCGCCGCGGATCGCGAAAATGAAACCGTGCGGCGGCGCTATGACATGCTGAATGCAAGTTTCCTGCATTTCCTCTGCCATATCGTTGATCGCTGCGCCGAAACCCGCACCGAGCTGTCCTTCTGCGGCGAGGATGCGGGCCGCCCGATCGAGGCTCTGACCCTTGCCGCCATCGGTTTCCGCACGCTGTCCATGCGCCCCGCCTCCATCGGCCCGGTGAAGCACCTGATCCGTCGCGTGGACCTCAAGGAACTGCGCGCGGTGATCGAGGCGGAATGCGAGGCGGGCGTGACCAATGTCCGTTCGGGCGTGATCAACTGGCTTGCGAAACAAGATATCTGATACGCGTCCCGGACCGGCGGACGGACCCGGCCCGGGACGCGCTACCGGGTCCTGAACGGATCACGCCGCGCTGGGACCCGGTTCGGGCTTGTGCAGGCCGATCACTGCAACGACCGCCAGCCCGTTCAGCCAGTAAAACGCCGCGTCCAGCCCGGTGAAACCGAACAGGAACGGTGCGGCAAGGAAGGTCAGCCCGACCGCAAGGTCGACCGCCATATGCACCCGGTAGGGCAGCACCCGGATCAGTCCGGTCTGATGATCGGTGAAGATCGTCAGGATCAGCGCAGCGATGCCGGTCAAGATCGACAGCCAGAGTGCGGCGGGATTGCTCTCGCCGAGCCCCAGCACGACGGGCAGGATCATGAGCGCGGCCGCGACCGGATAGTCGAGCCAGGAATGAATGGTTTTGGTGACGAAGCCGAATGGCATGGGATGGTCCTTTCTGTTGCTGTCGGGCCGGCTGGCCGACGGATGCCAGAAATCTAGGTCTGGCGGGCCGGCGCCAGAATTCCCCGCCATCCGGGACGGTTTGCAGATCGTCCGAAATTTCACTGCTTGGCTGGTACAGAAAGGGCGATACCCGCCGCTCGGGAACCGCAATCACGCAGAGTCGCCTTGTATTTAATCAAACGATTGATTAAAATCAAAAACCGATCTAGCTTGGGAACCACATGACCAATCTGCCCAAAGCCCCCGAAGGCACTGCTGCGGACCTGATCGCCGCTGGACTGAAACTCTTCGGCCAAAAGGGTTTTGCCGCTACTTCAACCCGCGAGCTTGCGGCCGAGGCGCAGGCCAATATCGCCTCCATCGCCTATCATTTCGGCTCCAAGGACGGACTAAGACAGGCTTGCGGGGCAGAGGTCGCGCGGCGTATCGGCGCGGTGCTGAATGCCAGTGCCCTGCCCCAGCCCGACACACCTGAAACCGCCGAACTGCAGATGGAAATGATCCTGCGCGCCATGGCCCGTTTCGTCATCGCCTCGCGCGAGGCGGAACCGCTGATCCCCTTCATGCTGCGCGAGGTGGGCGAAGGCGGCCCCGTCCTCGACACGGTCTATGCCGCGATGATCGAACCGATGCACCGTCGCTTCTGCGCGCTTTGGGCCATCGCGACCGGTCAGGAGGCGGAAAGCGAGATCACCAAACTCACCGTCTTTTCGCTGATCGGCCAGGTGCTTTATTTCCGCATCGGCCGCCCCATCGTCGCGCGCCGCCTCGGCTGGAACGATCCGGGCGTGGCAGAGGCGTCCCAGATTGCCGATCTCCTTGCCGCAAACCTCAAATCCATACTTGAACGGGAGCGTCTGACATGAGCGCCGCCATCTGTGCCGTGCCGATCCTATCGGCCCTCTTCTCGGCCTGCTCGCCGCCCCCGCCTTTCGCTACCGGCTATGTGGAAGGCGAATATGTACTGATCGCGCCAGTCGCCACCGCCCAGATCGAAACCCTTTCCGTGGCGCGCGGCGACCGGGTGGAGGCGGGCGGCGTTCTGGTCGACATGGAACGCCGGGATGCCGAGATTGCACTTTCCGAAGCGACGGCGGCGCTTGCACAGGCCGAAAGCCAGCTCGCCAATCTGCGCGAAGGCCGCCGCCCGGAGGAAATCCGGGTGATCGAGGCCACGCTTGCCTCGGCCAGGGCGCAGGCTGATGAGGCCGACCGCGCCGCCGAACGGTTACAGAGCCTTGCAGAACGCGGGGCGACGACGGCAACGCAGGCCGAAGATGCTGCAACCGCCGCGATGGTTGCCCGTGCCAAGGTGGCCGAGGCAGAGGCGAACCTGACCGTCGCCCGCCTTCCCGCCCGCGCGCAGGAAATCGCCGCCGCCGAGGCCGGTGTCGAAGGCGCGCGGGCCGCGCGCGAACGCGCCGAATGGAATCTCGACAAACGCCGCCTGATCGCCCCCGCCCCCGGGCTGATCCACGATGTCATCCGCACACCGGGCGAACTGGCCGGGCCCTCTGCGCCGGTTCTGTCGCTTCTGCCCGATGGCGCGGTGAAACTCCGGCTCTACGTCCCCGAAACAGCCATTTCCGCCATTTCTCAGGGCACCGCCCTTTCCGTCCATTGCGATGGCTGCGGCGCGGGGCTGACCGCCACCGTCACCTATGTCGCCGACGCGCCGGAATACACGCCACCCGTCATTTATTCGCTCGAAAACCGGCAGAAGCTCGTCTACCTGATCGAAGCCCGGCCCGACAGCGAAGGTGGGCTGAAACCGGGCCAGATCGTCGATGTCGACCTGCCGGGGGATGCGGGATGAGTGCCGCGCCCGCCATCGAGGTCCGGGGCCTGACCAAACGTTATGGCGGTCGCGCGGTGGTGGACGACGTGACGCTGACCGTCCGCAAGGGCGAGATTGCCGGGTTTCTCGGCCCCAACGGTTCGGGCAAGACCACGACGATCCGGCTGATGTGCGGGCTCCTGACCCCCGATGCGGGCGAGGGCCGTGTCCTTGGCCACGACATCCGCCGCGCGGGCCGGGCGATCAAGCGTGAGGTCGGCTACATGACCCAGCGCTTTTCGTTCTACGAAGATCTGACGATCGAGGAGAACCTGAATTTCGTCGCCGGTCTCTATGGCCTTTCGCCCGCGCGAAAATACGTGGCCGACACGCTCGCCGATCTCGGCCTGACCGCGCGGCGGCATCAACTGGCCGGATCCCTGTCGGGCGGCTGGAAACAGCGCCTCGCGCTTGCCGCCTGCATCATGCATGCGCCGAAACTCCTGATGCTGGATGAACCCACCGCCGGGGTCGACCCCAAGGCGCGGCGGGAGTTCTGGGACGAGATCCACCGCCTTGCGGCGGACGGGCTGACCGTCCTTGTTTCCACCCACTATATGGACGAGGCCGAGCGCTGCCACCGGATCAACTACATTTCTTACGGCAAGCTCGTGGCAAAGGGCACCGTCGCCGAGGTGGTCCACAATGCCGGGCTGACGACCGTGGTTCTGGAGGGCGATGACCTGACCGGGGCCGCGCGGCGGCTGAAGGGCGCGGCAGGCGTGGATCAGATCGCCCCCTTCGGCGCGACGTTGCATGTCGTCGGCCGCGACGGAGCGGCGCTTTTGCAATCGGTGGAGCGGGTGGCGGCGGAGACGGGCACGCGGCTGCACCCGGCCGAGACCAGCCTTGAGGACGTCTTCATCCAACTCATGGGCGACGCAAAGGACAATATGGGATGAACCGCTTCTTCTCCATCCGCCGCCTCGCCGCGCTTCTCGCCAAGGAATTGATCCAGATGCGGCGCGACCGGATCACCTTCGCAATGATGCTGGGCATTCCGCTGATCCAGCTCATCCTCTTCGGCTTCGCGATCAATTCCGATCCCAAGGGCCTGCCCGCAGCCCTCGTAGCGCCCACGCAGGATCGCTACAGCCGCGCCATCGTCTCGGCTTTGGAACTGACCGGCTATTACCGCTTCACCCATCCCGCCGCCTCCGCGGCCGAGGCCGAACAGCTGATAACAAAGGGCGACGTCGCCTTCGTCGTCACCGTTCCTTCCGATTTCGGCCGCCGGGTCGAACGCGGCGATTATCCGCAGATCCTGATCGAAGCCGACGCGACCGACCCCGCTGTCGCCTCCGGCGCCATCTCCACCCTTGGCACGGTCGCGGCCGAGGCGCTGTTGCGCGAACGCGGAACCGAGGCCGAGGCGGCATCGGACGCCGCCCGCCAGCTTCAGGTGACGGTCCACAAGCGCTACAACCCCGAAGGCATCACCCAGTACAATATCGTGCCGGGCCTGCTGGGCGTCATCCTGCAGATGACCATGGTGATGATGACCTCCATGGCGCTGACGCGCGAGGTCGAACGCGGAACGATGGAGAACCTACTCTCCATGCCCGCGACACCCATCGAGATCATGCTGGGCAAGGTCCTGCCCTATCTCGGCGTCGGCGCGGTGCAGGTCGCGGTGGTTCTGATCGCCGCGAAACTGATCTTCGACGTGCCCTTCGTCGGCGCCCTGCCGCTCTTGCTCGCGGGCGTCTTCATCTTCGTCGCCTCGCTTGTGATCCTCGGCTACCTCATCTCGACCGCCTCGCGGACACAGATGCAGGCGATGCAGCTCACGTTCTTCTTCTTCCTGCCCTCGCTCCTTCTGTCGGGCTTCATGTTCCCCTATCGCGGCATGCCGCAATGGGCGCAGGTACTGGGTGAAATCTTCCCGCTGACGCATTTCCTGCGGCTGATCCGGGCGGTGATGCTGAAAGGTTCGGACCATGCGGGCGTCGCGCAGCCCATGGCGGCGTTGGTCGTTTTCGTAACGGTCTTTGCCACGCTCGCGCTCCTCCGGTTCCGCCGCACGCTGGACTGACGTGGTCTGATCCAGTTGAGCGCGCGTCGCGCGCAAGCCTTCTGGCACTTCGTGCGGTTTGCCTCCGGCGGAGGATCAGAGGCTGCCGCCGACGCCGACCTGAACCTGACCCGTGACCGTGACGCCGGTCTGGGCAGGCGGTGTGGGTTCGCCATCGGCCCCGCAGGCGGCAAGGGTGGCGGCGAGGATAAGGCTGAGGCTCAAACGGATCATCATGGGGTCACTGTCAGGCCGATACCGGCGATGGAGGTTGAAATCGACGGCGTCACCTTCACGCCGTCGGGCGTTGCACGGGCGCCGATATTGGCGCGCGGTTGCGTGCAGGCTGTGAGAAAGCCCAAAGCAACCATAACGCCGACCAGTACCCTCATGCCAGCCGCGACTTCCACTCGACGATGCGGGCACGGACCTGATCGGGGGCGGTGCCACCAAAGCTCTGGCGCGAGGCGACGGAGTTGTGGACGCCGAGGACAGAATAGACCTCGTCGGTGATCCCGGGATGGGCGGACTGCATCTCGGCAAGGCTCAGCTCGGGCAGGTCGCAGCCCTTCTTCTCGGCCATGGCGACAAGGCTGCCAGTGACGTGATGGGCGTCGCGGAACGGCAAGCCCAGCGCCCGCACCAGCCAGTCGGCAAGGTCGGTCGCGGTGGAAAAGCCCGACGACGCGGCGGCTTCCAGATTGGTGCGGTTGGCACTCATATCGCGCACCATGCCGTCCATCGCGGCGAGCGCCAGCATCAGATTGTCGGCGGCGTCGAAGACCTGTTCCTTGTCCTCCTGCATATCCTTGGAATAGGTCAGCGGCAGGCCCTTCATCACCATCATCAACCCGACATTCGCTCCCATGATCCGCCCGACCTTGGCACGGATCAGTTCGGCGGCGTCGGGGTTCTTCTTCTGCGGCATGATCGAGGAGCCGGTCGAGAAGCGGTCGGACAAGGCCACGAAGCGGAACTGGGCCGAGGACCAGATCACCAGTTCCTCGGCAAAGCGCGACAGGTGCATCGCGCAGATCGACGCGGCGGCGAGGAATTCCAGCGCGAAGTCGCGGTCGGAGACCGCGTCGAGCGAATTGGCCGCGGGCCGGTCAAAGCCCAAAGCCGCCGCTGTTGCGTGCCGGTCGATCGGGAAGGAGGTGCCGGCGAGCGCGGCGGCGCCGAGCGGGCATTCGTTCATCCGCTTCCGGGCATCAGTGAACCGGCCGATATCGCGCGAAAACATCTCGACATAGGCCAGCATGTGATGGCCCCAGGTCACCGGCTGGGCGGTCTGAAGATGGGTGAAGCCGGGCATGACCCAATCGGCCCCGGCCTCTGCCTGCCCGACAAGTGCCATACACAATGCCGACAGTTTGCCGACAGCCTCATCGCAGCGGTCCCGGACCCAGAGCCGGAAGTCGGTCGCGACCTGATCGTTGCGGCTCCGCGCGGTGTGAAGCCGCCCGGCCGGTTCGCCGATGATTTCTTTCAGCCGCGCCTCGACATTCATGTGGATGTCTTCAAGTGCGGTCGAAAAGGCGAAGTTTCCGGTCTCGATCTCTGACAAGACCGTGAGCAGGCCTTCCCGAATGGCTTCGGCATCTTTATCGCTTATGATGCCTTGTGCGGCCAGCATCGCCGCATGGGCACGGGACCCTGCGATGTCCTGGGCATAAAGCCGCTGGTCGAAGCTGATCGAGGCGTTGATCGCCTCCATGATCGCGTCGGGCCCATCGGCGAAACGCCCGCCCCACATCGCATTCTGGGTCTTGTCGGTCATGGTCACGCCCCCGGAGGCTTATATGCGTTTCATCTCTGCCGCCGTCCTCTACACGGCCCTTGCCCTTGGTGCAAATGCCGCCTTGGCGGGCACGGCAGAACTGGAAGCATTGCGCGACGGATCAATGAAAAAGCTGGCCTTCGTGGCCGAACCGACAGAGGTCCCGTCCACAACTTTCACCGACGTAACGGGCGCTGAGCATTCTCTGGCGGATTGGCAGGGCAAATACGTGCTGGTGAATTTCTGGGCGACCTGGTGCGCGCCCTGCCGCAAGGAACTGCCCGCACTCGACGCGCTGAACCGCGATTTCGGCGGCGAGAGGTTCGAGGTCGTGACCATCGCCACCGGCCGCAACCCGGTGCCCGCGATCGAGCGGCTGTTTGCGGAAGTGGGCGTCGAAAGCCTTCCGATCCTGCTCGACCCGAAGCTGACGCTGTCGCGCGAGATGGGGGTTCTGGGCCTGCCGGTCAGCGTGATCCTCGACCCCGAGGGGCGCGAGATCGCGCGGATGTCGGGGGACGCCGAATGGAACAGCGACAGCGCACGTGCAATCATCGGGGCGCTCGTTGCATCCGAATAGAATCGCCGCCGTAGTTCAGCCTAGGCGCGCCACCCGTTCATGCGCAGGACAGGTGACGAGGTGGTCGTTGACCATGCCGACGGCTTGCATGAACGCATAGGTGATGACCGGGCCGCAGAAGCGAAACCCCTGCTTCTTCAGGTCTTTCGATATCTGCTCGGACAGGGGCGTTCTGGCGGGCACATCGGCGAGTGTCCGGAAACGGTTCTGTTGCGGCCTGCCGTCCATATAGCGCCATAGGAACTGATCGAACCCCTCGGCCTCGGCGATTTTCAGATAAGCACGCGCATTGCCGATCGTCGCCTCGATCTTCGCACGCGACCGGATGATGCCGGGATCGCCGAGAAGCCGGGTCACATCCGCCTCGTCCCACCGGGCGATGACCTCGGGCCGGAACCCGTCAAAGGCCGCGCGGAAATTGTCACGCTTCTTCAGGATCGTGATCCAGCTCAGCCCGGCCTGAAACCCGTCGAGGATGAGCTTTTCCCAAAGCGCCCGCGCATCGTATTCGGGTACGCCCCATTCGTGATCGTGGTAATCGGTGTAGATCGGGTCATCACCGCACCAGCCGCAACGTTCTTCCATCGGCGCTTTTCCTCCCGGCAACACACAAGACCGCATCCGTTTACCGCTTCTTAGCGCGTTCGTTCCAATCTGTCCCGGGACCGAGAGGAGATTTCCGATGCAGGAGAGGGGCAGACCGAAACACGATCCAAGAGACCCCGCGCAGGAAAGCCCGCTCAACGCCGCAATCGGGCTGCGCGACCGCGAGACGATGGCGATGGTCCGCCGCGCGGTTGACAAACGCGACGTGATGCTGGCGTTTCAGCCGGTGATTCAGGCCTCGCATCCCGACCGGCCCGCCTTTTACGAAGGTCTGATCCGGCTTCTCGACGAAACCGGGCGGATCATCCCGGCCAAGGACTTCATCGAGACCATCGAAACGCAGGAGCTTGGCCGCATCATCGATTGCCTGGCGCTTGATATGGGGCTGAATTCTCTGAAACGCGATCCGACGCTCAGGCTTGCCATCAACATGTCTGCGCGCTCCATCGCCTATCCCCGCTGGATGCGGACGCTGCGGAACGGGATCAGGGGCGATGCGACCGTGGCGGAACGGCTGATCCTGGAGATCACCGAAAGCTCGGCCATGGTCATGCCCGATATCGTCTCGGTCTTCATGTCCGATCTTCAGGCTGAGGGGATCGCCTTCGCGCTCGACGATTTCGGGGCCGGTTTCACCTCGTTCCGGTATCTGAGGGAGTTCTATTTCGACATCCTGAAGATCGACGGCCAGTTCATCCGGGGGGTCGCCGACAACCCCGACAATCAGGTGCTGACACAGGCGCTTCTCTCCATCGCGCATCATTTCGACATGTTCGCCGTCGCCGAATCGGTCGAGACAGCGCGCGACGCCGCCTGGCTGAGCGCCATCGGCATGGATTGTCTTCAGGGCTACTATTACGACGCGCCCACAGTCGTTCCACCATGGAAGATGCCACAGGTCCAAAAGAGCGCTTGATATCTGCCCTGAAGCATGCCGGACGCGTTCTGGTCCGAAAAGGCGGGCGGGGTCCGTCCGCCTGACGCGGTCGCGAAATAATCTTTCAAAACGCCTTGACCTTCGGGAAACAATCATGATGCTGCAGAGCAGCGTCCGAAGTGCTATTCAGGCCTTCATCAGGATGAGAATCGCCCAGAATGAGGACCGAGGCATGACCAATGTAGTAATCGTCTCTGCCGCACGCACCGCTGTCGGCAGCTTCAACGGCGCTTTTGCCAATACGCCAGCCCATGATCTGGGCGCCGCCGTGCTGGAGGCCGTCGTCGCCCGCGCAGGCATCGACAAATCGGAAGTATCGGAGACGATCCTCGGTCAGGTCCTGACCGGCGGTCAGGGCCAGAACCCCGCCCGTCAGGCGCATATCAATGCCGGTCTGCCGATCGAAAGCTCGGCCTGGTCGATCAACCAGGTCTGCGGATCTGGCCTGCGCACCGTGGCGCTCGCCGCCCAGCATATCCAACTGGGTGACGCGGCCATCGTCGCCGCCGGCGGGCAGGAAAACATGTCTCTCTCCCCTCATGTCGCGCATCTGCGCGCGGGCCAGAAAATGGGCGACATGAAGTTCATCGACTCGATGATCAAGGACGGCCTCTGGGACGCCTTCAACGGCTACCACATGGGCACCACGGCCGAGAACGTCGCCGAGAAATGGCAGATCAGCCGCGAGATGCAGGACGAATTCGCGCTTGCCTCGCAAAACAAGGCCGAAGCAGCGCAAAAGGCAGGCAAGTTCGCCGATGAAATCGCGGCCTTCACCGTGAAGACCCGCAAGGGCGACATCATCGTCGATCAGGACGAATACATCCGTCACGGCGCCACGCTGGAGAGCATGCAGAAGCTGCGACCGGCCTTCTCCAAGGAGGGCAGCGTCACGGCGGGCAATGCGTCCGGCATCAACGACGGCGCCGCCGCCGTTCTGCTGATGTCGGCCGATGAGGCGGAAAAGCGCGGCCTGACCCCGCTTGCCCGTATCGCCTCTTACGCGACCGCCGGTCTTGACCCCTCGATCATGGGCGTCGGCCCGATCCATGCCAGCCGCAAGGCGCTGGAAAAGGCGGGCTGGAAGGCCAGCGACCTCGATCTGGTCGAGGCGAACGAGGCCTTCGCGGCACAGGCCTGCGCGGTGAACAAGGACATGGGCTGGGATCCGGCCAAGGTCAACGTCAACGGCGGCGCCATCGCAATCGGTCATCCGATCGGCGCTTCGGGCGCGCGTATCCTCAACACCCTTCTCTTCGAAATGAAACGTTCGGGTGCGAAGAAGGGCCTTGCCACGCTCTGCATCGGCGGCGGCATGGGCGTCGCCATGTGCCTGGAACGCCCCTGAGCCCAACTTTTTCTGCAAATGCGAAAAACGCGGGCGCAATAATGTTGCGCCCGCGAGTTCGTTTCGGTAACAGACTTTCAATCACGCTCGCACCATAGGAGGAATCATGTCGAGAGTAGCTCTGGTCACCGGCGGGTCACGCGGCATTGGCGCCGCGATCTCTACCGCCCTGAAGAACGCGGGCTATAAGGTTGCGGCCAACTATGCCGGCAACGACGAGGCCGCTTCCGCTTTTACCAAGGAAACCGGCATCCCGACCTACAAATGGAACGTGGCCGACTATGAGGCTTCGAAGGCGGGCATCGCGAAGGTCGAAGCCGATCTCGGCCCGATCGACGTCGTCGTCGCCAATGCCGGTATCACCCGCGACGCGCCATTCCACAAGATGAGCCCCGAGCAGTGGCAGCAGGTCATCGACACCAACCTGACCGGCGTTTTCAACACCGTCCACCCCGTCTGGCCTGGCATGCGTGAGCGCAAGTTCGGCCGTGTCATCGTCATTTCCTCGGTGAACGGTCAGAAGGGCCAGTTCGCGCAGGTCAACTATGCCGCCACCAAGGCTGGCGACATCGGCATCGTGCGCAGCCTCGCACAGGAAGGCGCCCGCGCCGGGATCACCGCGAATGCCGTCTGCCCCGGCTATATCGCCACCGAGATGGTGATGGCGGTGCCCGAGAAGGTACGTGAATCGATCATCGCGCAGATCCCCGCCGGCCGTTTGGGCGAACCTGAAGAAATCGCGCGCTGCGTGGCCTTCCTTGCCTCGGACGACGCGCAGTTCATCAACGGCTCGACCATCTCGGCCAACGGCGCGCAGTTCTTCAGCTGAGGAACGCGATCATTGAAAACAAGAAAGCCGACCTCTCGGGGTCGGCTTTCTTGCTGTCATGGACGTGAGAAACAGGATTTCACATCATCCGTGGCTCCCATCAAACTGAACATCAAGCCTCGACGTTACACCGCGTCCGACAATGTTCGACGCCGAACTCACGGGGGTCACGGCTTGGTCAGGTATTCTTGGATAGGTCGTAAGCGATCTAGTGCTGGCTAAGCCGCGCGATTTCTTCCTTGAGACGCAGTTTCTGCTTTTTCATGTCGGCGATGGCGAGGTCGTCGTAACCGGGATGGCGTTGCGCCTCTTCCACGGCTTCCGAAAGATGTTGGTGCTTTTTCTGAAGCTCCTGCAGGTGCGAACCAAGCGACATAGACGTCTCCTCTCCTGTGGACTCTGTCACAATCCCATCACAATCGGCGAGTCGTGTCACGCCCGAAGGGAAAAGAATTTGATGAAAAGGCCGGGTGGGCGGCGAAACTCTGCCGTCGGACGTCAGCGCGGCAACTCGAGCCCCGCACCATCCCGCAAAATCGCGCGTGCGGCCCCGGTCAGATCGTCACCGTCGCGCAGATGCTCTGCCCCTTCATGCAGGATGAAGGGTGGCAGCAGCCGGAACGCGCCACGCACGCCCTTGCGCGCCCGCAGGATGACCCGCCCGGCAGGCCGGCCGATGCGCGGCGCGACAGGCAGCACTGACATCTCTCCGACCCGGTCATCCAGCGCTCGTATCAGGTCGGGCAGGCGTTCGGCCGCCTGAATGACCGTCAGATGACCGCCGGGGCACAGGCGGCGGGTTGCTGCATCCATCCATGTGGCAAGCGGCGTCGCCTCACGCTGCGCACGCTCGCGTCCGGCATCGGCGGCGGGCGTCCCGTCCCGGGTCGCGAAATACGGAGGGTTCGCAATGACATGGTCGAAGCTGAGCGCGCGCAGACCAGGTGGCGGCGCGTCAAGATCGCCCTCAAACACAGTGACGTTCTGTCCGTTGGCTTCGGCATTGCGCCGCGCCAGCGCGGCATAGCCCGGCTGGAGTTCCAGACCGGTCAGTTTCAACGCGGCAACGCGCGCGCCGAGGCAAAGGCTCGCCACGCCCGCTCCGCAACCCAGTTCCAGAATGCTTTGCCCGGCACGCGCCGGAACCGCCGCTGCCAGAAGGACCGGGTCCATCGCGGCGCGATATCCCGCGACCGGCTGCCAGATCCGCAACCGCCCCCCCAGGAATCCGTCGCAAGTCAGCTCGTTTTCGGCGAACATCTCAGTCGCCCGCCTCGATCCCGTTTTCCTTCAGGATCGACTTGGCCAGAAACAGATCGCGATCTACAACCATCAACCGGCGCGGCAAAATGCCTATGGAACCTTCCAGCACGCTCATGTGGACGTCCATCTGAAAGCTCGTTATACCCTCATCGTCGAGAAGAGCGGTCACGAATGCGATCAGTGTCGGGTCATTGGTTCTGAGAAGCTCTTTCATATTCCAAGACTTAAACGACATGGCCTAGGCTTTGTCGAGAGAACAAGAGACAAGGATGAGTCTGGACCGGGCTGTGCAAAAACCGATCGACGCTCTCGCCGCCTATCTGGCTGGCGACATGGATGCCGTGAATACGTTGATCCGTCAGCGCATGGCATCGGAACATGCCCCCCGTATCCCCGAGGTAACCGCCCATCTGGTCGAGGCCGGCGGCAAGCGGTTGCGCCCGATGCTGACGCTCGCGGCGGCGCGGATGCTGGGTTATCAGGGCGACCACCATGTCCGGCTGGCCGCGACGGTGGAGTTCATCCATACCGCGACGCTTCTGCATGACGACGTGGTCGATGAAAGCGCACAACGGCGCGGGCGACCGACGGCGAATCTCCTGTGGGACAACAAGTCCTCGGTTCTGGTTGGCGACTACCTCTTTTCCCGGTCCTTCCAGCTGATGGTCGAAACCGGGTCGCTCCGCGTCCTCGACATCCTGTCGAACGCCTCGGCCACGATCGCCGAAGGCGAAGTGTTGCAGCTTTCCGCCGCACAGGACCTGCGCACCGACGAGGCCATCTACATGAAGGTGGTCCGCGGCAAGACGGCGGCGCTGTTCTCGGCCGCGACCGAGGTCGGCGGCGTCATCGCGGGCGCGCCCGAAGAACAGGTGAAAGCGTTCTTCACCTATGGCGACGCGCTTGGCATCGCCTTCCAGATCGTCGACGACCTTCTCGATTACGGCGGCACGAGCAGCGTCATCGGCAAGAATACCGGCGACGACTTTCGCGAACGCAAGCTGACCATGCCCGTGATCAAGGCCGTGGCGCAGGCCTCGGCCGAGGAACGCGACTTCTGGCGCAGGGTGATCGAAAAGGGCGACCAGCGCGAGGGCGATCTGGAACACGCCATGTCGCTGATGGCGCGCCACGGCACGATGGAGGCGACGCGGGAAGAGGCGTTGCGCTGGGCTGCCGAGGCCAAAGCCGCGCTTGATGCCTTACCCGCACACAACCTGCGCGACATGCTGCGCGACCTTGCGGACTACGTCGTCGCACGCGTCAGGTGATCGCGACAGTTTCGCGGATCCACCAGCCCGGATAGGTTTGGCGCAAGCGCCGGGCCGCGCCCAGTGCCGCATCCTGACTGTCATAAAGCCCGAAACAGGTGGCGCCGGAGCCTGACATCCGCGCTATCAGGCATCCATCCTCCGACAGCGCCCGAAGGACCTCGCCGATCACCGGCACCTTCGCAATGGCGGGGGCTTCCAGATCGTTGCGCTGACGCTTCAGCCACGTGACGAAACCGGCAATCGTGCCGAACCCGTCATTCACCTCTTCCAGCGGCGGATTATCCTTGCGGGACAGCGCCTTGAAAACTTCGGGCGTCGACACGGCTTCACGCGGATTGACCAGCACCATTGCCAGAGGCCCCGGCAGGCCGCGGAAGGGGTCAAGCTGTTCGCCGATGCCGCGCATCCGCTGTGGCGTGGGACCGTTCAGGCACACCGGCACATCGGCCCCCAAAGCGATGGCCGCGTCCATCGACGGCAGGGGCATGTCCCAAAGCCGCGCCAGCGCCTGCAGCGTCGCCGCGGCATCAGCCGAACCGCCGCCAATGCCCGACGCCACCGGCAGGTTCTTGGCCAGCATGATCGCCGCACCCCGATCGGACGAAAATACCCGTGCGGCCCGCAGCACCAGATTATCCTCTCCGGCACTCAGCCCCGCCGCTTCCGATCCCACAATATGAAGCCGGAGTGTCTCGTCCTGCGCCGCCCGGACTTCATCCCCGACACGCGCAAACACGACGAGACTGTCGAGCAGATGGTAGCCATCAGCCCGCTGCCCGGTAACATGCAGCGCAAGGTTCACCTTGGCCGGCGCAAAAACCCTAGTTTCCATTCTTGGTGACGGCGAGCGGTTCGGAACCTTCTTCCTGCAGGACAGCATCCAGCCCGATTTCCAGCTTGCGACGGATGCGCGCGGCCTCTTCCTCGGTATCGGGTTCGAACGACAGCGCGCGTTTCCACTGGAACTCGGCTTCGCGCTTGCGGTCGACGGCCCAATAGACATCGCCCAGATGGTCGTTGACGACCGGATCGACCGGCATCAGTTCGACCGCCTTTTCCATATGCCCAACCGCCTCGTCATAGCGGCCAAGGCGATAGAGCGCCCAGCCGAGACTGTCGACGATGGCACCGTCATCAGGGCGTGCGGCAACAGCGCGCTCGATCATCGACAACGCCTCGTCGTAGTTCTCCTTCCGCTCCAGATAGGAGTAGCCGAGGTAGTTCAGCACCGAAGGCTGGTCGGGATTCAATTCGAGCGCCTTGCGGAAATCGGCCTCCGCCTTGTCCCAGTTCTTCTGGCGCTCATTGGCGATGGCGCGGGTATAGTAGACGATCCACTGCCCGCGCTCCTCGCCTGTCAGGGCACCGATGGCCTTGTCATAGGCGTCGGCGGCCTCGCCATAGCGTTCCTGACGCCGATAGGTATCGCCCAGAGCCGACCAAATATCGGGCCGGTCGGCACGATCCTTGGCAAGCTGCTTCAGCACCTCGATCGCGGCATCGACGCGGTCACCGGCGATCAGCGCATCCGCCCGGCCAAGTTCGGCCGACAGGAAGGCCGGGTTTTCGCGCGGGATGCGGTCAAAGGCTTCGGTCGCGAGTTCATATTGCCCCTGCGCCTCAAGAATCTCGGCGCAGAGGAGGACCGCATCGGCATCATCGGGCGCAATGTATTCGGCCATGCGGGCATAGGCGAGCGTGATGTGGTCGGTCGATTCGACCTGAAGCGCAGAGGCCACGGTGTAAAACACCTCGGCCACGCCACCGGTCGCGCCGTCGACAAGCGCGAAGGGCAGTGTTTCGCCAGCGGCAAGCCGCGCCCTGAGATCGGCGATGGTCGCCTCGCCACCCTCGCCAAAGGTCGCGTCGATCAGTTCGATCGCATCGGCGTTGCGCTCCAGCTGGCTGAGGACCTGCGAATGGGCGATGACACCGCGCTTGGTAGCGCGCAACGGGCCGCCTTCCTCGCCGGAAAAGATGTGATCGGCGCCCTCGAAATCACCAACCGAAGCCAGGGCCAGTGCCTTGTGATAAAGCCCGAATATCCGTGTGCCCTGACCGTTGGCCACCTCGTCGAAAGCGACCGTCGCCTCTGACATCCGGCCCATTCCGACAAGCGCCCAGGCGCGGTAAAGACCATCGACCAGCGGGCCAGAGCTGCGACCCGCTTCGAGTGCGGCCACGGCCGCCTCGAACTCGCCCTTGCGGGCAAAGTCGGCCAGAACCACCAGATCCGCAAACTGGCTTTCGGCCCCAAGTTTGCCCATCGCCTCGACGCTCGGCAGCGCCTTTTCGACCGTGCCCCGGCCGATCTGGGCGACCACCGCGTTTTCCAGCAACGCCGGGTTGGTCGGATCGGAGACCAGCGCCCTGATGAAGAAGTCGGCAGCCGTCCGGTAATCCGATTCCCGGCTCGCAAGCCGCCCGGCCAGATAAGGCCCCGCCAACCCGTCACGCGCAAGAACGGGCGCCGTTGTGCCAAGGCCGAGACCGAGGGCAAGGATCAGGGAAAGCGGGCGCAGTTTGGTCACGAAAGGCTCCTGAGCGGGGGCATCGCCTGAACCTAGTGCGGCCAACCGCCCAAAGCAATGCGGGGCGCCGCTGCCGACGCCCCGCAGGATATTTTATGCCGGGATTGTTACATATTCGGATAGTTCGGCCCGTCACCGCCCTGCGGCGTCGTCCAGTTGATGTTCTGGCTCGGGTCCTTGATGTCGCAGGTCTTGCAGTGGACGCAGTTCTGGAAGTTGATCTGGAACCGCGGGCCGCCCTCGCCGTCCAGCACCTCATAGACGCCCGCCGGGCAGTAGCGCTGCGCCGGTTCGTCGAACTTCGGCAGGTTGACCGAGATCGGAACAGATTCGTCCTTCAGCCGCAGGTGGCAGGGCTGGCTTTCCTCATGGTTCGTCGCCGCGAAGGACACGTTGGTCAGCCGGTCGAACGACAGGACCCCATCGGGCTTCGGATAGTCGATCTTGGGGAATTTCGACGCTTCGCCGGTCGCGGCAGCATCGGTCTTGCCGTGCTTCAGCGTGCCGAAGAGCGAAAGACCGAAGAGGTTGTTGGTCCACATATCCAAGCCACCGAGAACCAGCGACGGAATCATCCCCCAGCGCGACCACATCGGCTTGACGTTGCGGACCTTCTTCAGGTCCTTGGCGATAGGGCCGGAACGCAGGTCGGTCTCATATGCCGCCAGCTCATCGCCCTGCCGGCCAGCCGCGATGGCCGCATGGGCAGCCTCCGCCGCAGCCTTACCCGAAAGCATCGCATTGTGATTGCCCTTGATGCGCGGCACGTTCACCAGACCGGCGGAGCACCCCAGAAGCGCAACGCCCGGCGCTACGACCTTCGGAATCGACTGCCAGCCGCCCTCGCTGATCGCGCGGGCGCCATAGGCCACGCGCTTACCGCCCTTCAGAAGCTCGGCCACCATCGGGTGATGCTTGAAACGCTGGAATTCCATGTAGGGATAGAGGTGCGGGTTCTGGTAGTTCAGGTGCACCACGAAGCCGACATAGACCTGATTGTTCTCCAGGTGGTAGATGAAGGACCCGCCACCCGCATTGCCGCCAAGCGGCCAGCCCATCGTATGGGTAACGGTGCCTTCCTTGTGCTTGGCCGGGTCAATCTCCCAGATTTCCTTCATGCCAAGGCCGAATTTCTGCGGGCAGTGACCTTTCGACAGGTCGTATTTCGCGATAATTTCCTTGGCAAGCGAACCGCGCACGCCTTCGCAGATGAAGACGTATTTGCCGTGCAACTCCATGCCCGGCTCATAGTTCGGGCCCGGGGTGCCGTCCGCGTTCAGGCCCATGACGCCCGCGACGACGCCCTTAACCTCACCGTTCTCGCCGTAGACGAGTTCAGAGGCTGCGAAGCCGGGGAAAATCTCCACGCCAAGGCCTTCGGCCTGTTCGGCCATCCAGCGGCAGACATTGGCCATGGAGACGATGTATTTGCCATGGTTGTTCATCAGGGGCGGCATCGGCCAGTTCGGGATGCGGACCTGACCCGCGGGACCGAGGATGTAGAAATTGTCCTGCTTGACCTCTGTCTTGATCGGCGCGCCCTTGTCTTTCCAGTCAGGGATCAGCGCGTCGAGACCGGCAGTGTCCAGAACCGCGCCCGACAGGATATGGGCGCCAACCTCGGACCCTTTTTCCAGAACGACGACATTCAGGTCGGCATCAAGCTGCTTCAGCCGGATCGCGGCCGAAAGGCCTGCGGGGCCCGCACCGACGATCACAACGTCATATTCCATCGATTCCCGTTCGATCTCGGCCATCGTCTC
The DNA here is from genome assembly GCF_029961185.1 of Albidovulum aestuarii. GTDB lineage: Bacteria > Pseudomonadota > Alphaproteobacteria > Rhodobacterales > Rhodobacteraceae > Albidovulum > Albidovulum aestuarii. The sequence goes on from NZ_JASBQQ010000009.1 coordinate 19,867, forward strand.
TCCCTTTCGCCGCACCTGCTCGCGCCCGCTTTCAACGCGCAAGATCGTTAGCCTACCGGGCGGCCGGACGCAATAATGACGCCACGCGCCATAACGGCGCGGCAGCCTGCCCTGTTTTCGGGGCGGACAATAGGTGGTGCCCGGCGGAAATGAGGCGTCAGAAGCGGCAAAAACTGGAACATTGCCGCCACGTGCGGCAGTAGGCTTCTATCGCGATGCAACCGGCATCCGGTTCCGCGCGACGCGCAGTCCTGGCCAGTCCAGTTCCGTAATCGTCACGCGACGCAGCGCATACCACAGCCCATACATGAACAGCATCGAGAAGTATCCGTCCACGGCGTAGTGGTAGCCCGTGTAGACCGAAAGGAAGAACGTGAGGGCAACGAAAACAAGGCCGGGCAGGACCAGCCAGCGGCTGCGTTCGGCCATGTAGAGCGCCGCCAGCGTCGCGACGCCGACATGAACGCTTGGGAAGGCTGAAATCCCGAGACCCAGCGCCATGTTCTGTTCGGCATAGGAAGACCAGAGCTTCTCCTGCACCATCCCGACCAGGCTGGACGATATGCCAGAACTCTCCAGCGCATCCCGCAGATGCCCGAACCTGTCGCCGCCGATGAGTGCGTCATAGTAGACCGGTCCGACCGAAGACGCAGCCAGAGCAAGCAAATTGCCAAGGACGAGCCAGCAGGCAATGTACAGTATTGTGAAACGCGCTGCCCGTTCCCAATGCGTTTCAGTCACCGCGACGATCACTGGAAACGCGACCGCCGGAATCGCCCAGACCCACAGGTAAACGGGCACAAGCTGGTCGACCGGCAATCCCGCCGTCCATTGATGCGCAAGCACCCAGGGATCGTATCCGCCATGTATCCAGCGATCAAAATCCGCAAGCAGACGATCGGCATAGAACGGTACAATCAGTGGAATCGAAGATTTCAGAAACGAGAATGCGACCTGCAACAGGATGCTACCGAACACGGCATAGAGGACTGAACCGAGGCTGGGCATCGCCCGGCGCCAGCCGATCACGAGCAAGGCGAGCAGCAAAAACGGAACCACTCTTAGCATGGCCGATGCAAGTTTTTGGCCGAACGCGGCAGTCGCGGCAAAGGCCTGAACTGCAAGATCCGCCCCGATCGGCCGGATCAGGGCCGTCACCCCGACCGCGAACAGCAAGTAACAGAGGACAAATCGGAAATAGAGCTTCAACGTCTCACCATGAAGGTTTATTCCGCAATCTTCGCAACCCGTCGCGCACCGAGGTAAGCGGCTATTGACTCCGCAGCCGCATACCGGGTTTACAAGCCTGTGTCGCGAATAAACGAGGCAATTTTGGGGCCATTGTTGGCGTACGGGCAGAAATGGAAAAGATACCGATGACCCGCGCGGGGCACACCGCGCTCGATCTCGAACTGAAAAACCTCAAATCGGTGGAACGTCCCGCCGTGATCAAGGCCATTGCCGAGGCACGCGAACATGGCGATCTGTCGGAAAACGCCGAATATCACGCCGCCCGCGAAAAACAGAGTTTTGTCGAAGGCCGCATCAAGGAAATCGAGGCGATGCTGTCGCGGGCCGACGTGATCGACACCGCGAGACTTTCCGGTGCGATCAAGTTCGGCGCGACCGTGACGCTTGTCGACGAGGATAGCGACGAGGAAAAGACCTATCAGATCGTCGGCGAGGCCGAGGCCGATATCGAACGCGGCCTTCTCAACATCAAGTCGCCACTCGCCCGGGCGCTTATCGGCAAGGACGAAGGCGACAGTGTCGAGGTGCGCACCCCCGGCGGCGACAAGAGTTACGAAGTTCTGACCATCCGATACGTCTGAATCCGGCGCGGAGGACAGCAGCATGACGGAAGAAAAACAGCCCGATACGGGCGGTAGCGCGATGGGCGTTGGCCTGTTCGTGCGTCCCGAAAGCGAAGACGGGATGTCATCGGGCGACATTATCGCGATTGTCGTGAGCTGTCTTTGGCTCGCCATGGCCGGTGCGTTCTGGTTTTTTGTCGGACGCGGGACGGGCACGGACGGACCGCTCGGATCGCTCATGGTCCTCGTCGCGATCGCGCTTCCGGTTGCACTGATCTGGGTCGCAGCGATCACGCTCAGGACCGCGCGCCAGATGCGTTCGGAATCGCGGAGGCTGCAGGCCGCAATCGACTCCATGCGCCACGCCTATATCAATCAGGCGCAGGCCAGCGTCGCCCGGCCTTCGATGGAAAAGCGACTGGACGAGATCGCCATGGCGACCCGTCAGACCGAATCTGCGGTCGTGACCTTCACCTCAAGCCGCGACGCCGGGATGAAACCGGCCACGCTCCTCCCCGCAGCCACACAAACCGCCCCTGAGGAGGAACAACCTGCGCTTGCCTTCGGTCCCGAGGCCGGGTTGACCGCCGCACCGGTCCCGTCCGCCGACTTCATCAAGGCCCTGAACTTCCCAGACAGCCCAACCGACAAGGACGGCTTTCGCGCCCTGCGTGCGGCACTCGAAGATCATGCCATGGCCAAGCTGATCCGCGCCGCTCAGGACACGCTGACGCTGCTCAGCCAGGACGGGATCTACATGGACGACCTGAAACCCGACCGCGCCCGTCCCGAACTGTGGCGCCGTTTCGCACAAGGCGAACGCGGCCGCCCCATTGCGGCACTGGGCGGCGTCCGCGACCGGTCGAGCCTTGCCCTGACTGCGGGACGGATGCGTCAGGACACGATCTTCCGCGACGCGGCGCATCACTTCCTGCGCCAGTTCGACAAGACCTTCGCCGGGTTCGAGAAAACCGCCACCGATCAGGAGATTGCAGCGCTTGCCGAAACCCGCACCGCGCGCGCCTTCATGCTGCTCGGCCGGGTCGCGGGAATTTTCGACTGAATAGAGGGTGCCCAATCAGGTTTCGGGCAACTGTCCCTTCTGAACCAGAAGCACGCCGGAATTGTTATCCGGATCGCCGTCTTCGTGCAGCTTCTCGGTTACGCCCGGAATCTCCGAAAACGCCCGGCGGATCCGGTTGGGGAAGAACGTGCGCGGCACGCCTTCGAAACCGGGCAGGCCACGCACGATATCGCTGACCGAATTGCCGCAGAATGCCTTGTTGACCGCGCCATAGCTCTCGGCCCGCCGCAGCGCCGCCTCGGCCACTTCCGGGCTGACATAGATCTTCTGTTCGATCACGTCATAGGTTTCGCGGGCATGGTAGTCGATGTAGAACTTCCGCATCTTCTCGGTCATGCCGTAATGCAGATCGTTCCGTTCGGGCGCCCAGGGGTGATGCCACGTGCCGGCCGGGTCGAATATCACCCGCTGGCTGGCATTGATCAGAAGACCGGAATGCGCGCCCTCGCCGCCCTTCTTGCGAACGACGGTATAGAGCGTGATTGAGGTCGGCTCTTCCCAGACGAACCGGGCACGCTGAACCGCCTCATCCGGCGCCCATACAGGCTCGGCGCCGCAGGCGGCTAACGCCAGCGGAAGGATGAGACAGAGTGCGAGATTGCGCAGTATCACAGTCCGAACCGGCCGATCAGGCGTTCGCAAGCGCGAGGAAGATCAGCACGCCGATGGAAATGGCCGCGCCCCATGTCGCGAAACGGATGAACCCGTCGAAGGTCTTTTCATGAACCTTGCTGTCCATGCTGCCATGCTTGTGTTCGGCCATCTTTGCGCTCCTGATCTGGCGTTTGGGACCGCATAGCCGATTCAGCGCCGTCTGTCACGACCCTGCGGCGCGTTCGCGCCGCGCCGGACCGGGGCATTTCGGCGATGCCTCTCACGGCGGGGATCGGGAGGTTCAAACTGTCCCTGAAAATTCCTTCGGGAACAATGGGCACGTCGGCAAATCCTGTTGATCTGCGGCGAGCCCTGCGAGGACATGGCCCGCCCGGTATGATCGAGAGATCGGCGTCCGCATCATCCGGAAGAACTAAAAAACCATCAAGTTGCCAATTCATGCTAGGATTCACCCTCGTCGTGAGGGCTTGCGCAATGCCGGCTCCGCGCATGGGGGGAGTGCATCACTATGACAAAAACACAAACAGGGTCATGCTTTTGTGGCGCGGTCGAAATCGAGGTCACGGGCGATCCCGAAGCCATGGGATACTGCCACTGCGAGTCGTGCCGTTCTTGGTCCGCCGGACCAGTCAACGCATTCACGCTTTTCAAGAACGAGAACGTAAAAGTAAAAAAGGGACAAGGCAGCGTCGGCCACTACAAGAAAACCGAGCGGAGCGATCGTCAGTACTGCACCGAATGCGGCGGACACCTGATGACCTATCATCCGCACTGGGGACTGATGGACGTATACGCGGCGACAATCCCCAGTCAGAAATTCACACCCGGTGTGCACGTCAACTACGCCGAAACTGTTTTGCCTATGAAAGATGGCCTGCCGAAGTTGAAGGACTTTCCTTCTGAAATGGGGGGCAGTGGCGAAAGCGTTTCAGAGTAAACGGCGGAGATCCAAATTTGCAGAGCTGGCCCGTCACGCAATCGGCGGGCCAGATCCATTTTGAAATCTTGTTTCCAAAACGATCTATGGCGTTGCCAGATATCCCTAAACTCGGCCGCGCCGGTCACTTCTTGCCCAGATCGGCGGCCAGACGAAACCCGATCCGGCGCGGTTCCTCGACCTCGGGGGCCTTTGGCAAGGCGCGCAGCATCACCGACAACTGGGTCACATGCTGGATCAGCTGGTTGCGCGACCCGTCCTCGTCGCTGCCGTAGAAGGTCACGATATCGGGGTCGAAATAGCCGATCCCCTCGATCCGCAGCACCCCGGCATCGCCGCCGGTAAAGCCCATCGCCACCTCGTGTTCGTTGTCAAGCTGGCTTTCGAAGTTCTGGATATAAAGGATCAGGCGCTCATAGGCCCATTGCGCCGGGCTTTTCGACTCGATCGGCTCGGCGGCGACGCCTTCAGGCAGCGGCTCCATCTCGGCGGTGCGGGGGGCATTCGGCCCGGTATGAACGACCCGCGCACACGGCAGTGCGCTGGCCTCATGCACCTCGGCCGAGGTCTGGATCATGTCAGTTACGTCTTCATTCGCCACAGCCAGGCTCCATCTTCGCGTTTCTCGCGCACCAGACGGCCCGCAATCAGAAGATGGTTCAAATGCGCGACAGCTTCAACCAGCGCGAGGCCATACTCTCCCTCGCCTATCGGTCTTTTGAAAAGCGGCGGGAAGCATTCGGCCGCGGTCCGGGGCTGAGCCAGATGCGCCTCAAGCCGTGCCAGCGCGCCGGTATGGTTCTCGATCATCTGGGTCAGCCGCAGGGGCAGACCCGTGAAGGGCAGCTTGTGGCCGGGTAACACCAGTTGTCCCGCCCGCGCATGGGGCCGGACGGCTTCGCAGCTTGCCATCCAGTCGGCGACCGGATCGGCCATCGGTTCGGTCGCATAGACGCCGAGATTGGCCGAGATCGAGGGCAGAAGCTGATCGCCGCCAAGGATCAGGTCGCCCCCCTCCTCCCATAGGGTCGCATGTTCCGGCGCATGACCATGGCCCACGCGCACCCGCCAGTCGCGCCCGCCAAGGCGCAGGGTCTGGCCGTCCTGAATGCGGGTATAGCCAAGCGGCAGGGGCGCCACGGTGTCGGCGAAGTTGAAGGGCCGCTCGGCGGCGCGTTTTGCGTAAAGATCCGCATCCATCCCGGCCGCGCGCCAGAAGGCAAGTGTTTCCTCCGCCGGGCGTTCCTGTTCATCCAGCGTCAGCATCCGCGCGAATAGCCAGGATGTGCGGGTGGTCAGCAATTCCGCCCCCCGCGCCTGAAACCAGCCCGCAAGCCCGATATGATCGGGGTGATAATGCGTCACGACCACCCGGGTGACGGGCTTGCCCTTCAGCGGCCCGGCCAGCGCCGCCTCCATCGCCGCGCGGGTGCGGCGCGTGTTCAGCCCGGTATCGACCAGCGTCCAGCCATCGCCCTCGTCCAGCGCGTAGACATTGACGTGATCAAGCGCCATCGGCAGCGGCAGGCGCAGCCAGAGGACGCCCTCGGCCACCTCGACCGCCGCGCCGGGTTCCGGCGGCGTGGGATAGGGATAGCGTATCCCCTCCCCGGCTGTGGCGGGGCCATCCATCAGAGGCCCAATGCTTCGGGCGAGAGGGCAAAGACCGTATCCGCCCCGTCCCGCGCCTCGGCCAGATCAGAGGCATGCTGCGGCAGGGTACGGCGGATGTAGTAGGCCGCAAGCGCCTGCCGACCCGCATCGGCCATCGCGGCACGCAGATGGAAATGCGCGCCCAGAACCCGGGCAAAGGCGCGCAGATAGGGGGCCCCGCCCGCCTGCCGGTCCTGCGGCGCCTGCGAAACCATCCATTCGGTCGCCTCGCGCAGGGTCTCGGCGGCGGCCCAGACCTCTTCGGCGAGGTCGGGCAAAGCCCCCCGCGCCGCCTCGGCCCCCGCCTCGATCTCTTCCAGAATCCGGTAGGCCGCCTCGCCGCCATCGGCCAGCTTGCGGCCGACAAGGTCCATCGCCTGAATGCCGTTCGTGCCCTCGTAGATCGCCGTCACCCGCACATCGCGGTAGAACTGCGCAACGCCGGTTTCCTCGATAAAGCCCATGCCGCCATGGACCTGCATCGCGGTTTCGCTGACACGCATTCCAGTCTCGGTGCCAAAGGCTTTGGCGATCGGCGTCAGGAAGGCCGCCCGCGCCACCCAGTCGGCGTCTTCGGTGGCCGACCCCATGTCGATCGCCTGCGCGCAGGCCAAGGCAATAGAACGGGCGGCGAACACATCGGCCCGCATTCCCACCAGCATCCGCCGCACATCGGCATGGCCGATGATCGCACCGAATTGCTGGCGCTCGGCGGCATATTCGGTTGCGGCCTGACAGGCCGCCTCTGCCACGCCGATGCCCTGCATTGCAACTCCAAGGCGGGCGTTGTTCATCATTGTGAACATTGCGGCCATGCCCTTGCCCGCTTCGCCGACCATCCAGCCCGTCGCGCCTTCATAGGCCATCACGCAAGTGGGTGAGCCGTGCAGGCCCATCTTGTGCTCAAGGCTGACGACCTTGATCGCATTCGCCTCCCCGGGATTGCCATCCGCATCGGGAATGAACTTGGGCGCCATGAACAGGCTGATCCCCTTCGTCCCCGCCGCCGCGCCCGGCAGGCGGGCCAGAACCAGATGACAAATATTGCCGGTCAGATCACTGTCACCCCAGGAGATGAAGATCTTCTGCCCGGTGATCGCATAGGTGCCGTCGCCGTTGGGCTCGGCCTTCGTCCTCAGCGCACCGACATCGCTCCCGGCCTGCGCTTCGGTCAGGTTCATCGTGCCCGCCCATTCACCGGAGATCAGTTTCGGCAGGTAAAGCGCCTTCAACTCGTCCGACGCATGATGGTCCAGCGCCTCGATCTGGCCCTGCGTCATCAGGGGTGAGAGTTGCAGCGACAGGCAGGCCCCCGACATCATGTCGTGGATCGCCATGTTAAGACATTGCGGCAGGCCCATACCGCCATACTCCGCAGGGGCGCAGACCGACACCCAGCCGCCATCGCGAATCGCGTCGAACGCCTCGGCAAACCCGGGCGAGGTGCGGACCACCCCGTTTTCCAGCCGCGCCGGTGTCAGGTCGCCATTGCGCTGAACCGGCGCCAGCACCGTATCGCAGAGCTTGGCCGCTTCGGTCAGGATCGCCTCAGCCAGATCGGGCGTCGCCTCGGAAAAGCGCGCCGTCCCGGAAACCGGCGCCAGCGGGACGACATGATCGAGGATGAATTGGATATCGCCCGCAGGTGCGCGATAGGGCATGAAGGTCTCCTCCGTGCGCACCTTGGCAAGCAGCACCCCGGCGCGTATGTCAATTTCGTCAGAGGCATAATTGCCGCTGCGTCAGATACCGCAACCCAAACGCTGCGTCACGCAGGAAGTCCGGAAGATAGAGTGACCGAAACCCTCGCCCCGACCGATGCGGGCCTCGCCCGCGCCGCGGCCCTTCTGGCCGAGGGAGAGCTTGTCGCCTTTCCGACCGAAACGGTCTACGGGCTCGGCGGCGATGCACGGTCCGATATGGCGGTCGCGCGGATCTTCGAGGCCAAGGGAAGGCCCCGTTTCAATCCGCTGATCGTGCATTTGCCCGATCTTGAGGCCGCGCGCAGCGTGGGGGTTTTCGATGATCTCGCCGAGCGCGTCGCCTCCGCCTTCTGGCCGGGGCCGCTGACGCTGGTCGTGCCGCTCCGCCCCTCTGCCCGGCTTTCTCCTCTTGTCACCGCAGATCTTCCCTCGGTCGCAATCCGGGTGCCGGAACATCCCGTCGCGCAGCGGCTGCTCAGAGCCTTTGGCGGCCCCGTCGCCGCGCCCTCGGCCAACCCGTCGGGCAAGGTCAGCCCGACCCGCGCCGATCATGTCCTGGCGGGGCTGAACGGCAGAATCGCCGCCGTGGTCGATGGCGGCGCCTGCGCGGTGGGCCTCGAATCGACGATTCTCGGTCTGGTAGGCGCACCCGCGATCCTGCGGCCCGGCGGCATTCCGGCCGAGGCTCTGGAGGCCTGCCTTGGCCGCCCGCTTGCCAGCGGCGGCGACAGCGCCAAACCCACGGCCCCCGGGCAACTCCTGTCGCACTACGCCCCTACCGCGCCGGTGCGGCTGAACGCCTCCCAGCCCGAACCCGGTGAGTTCTGGCTGGGATTCGGGCCGGAGGCGGAAGGGGCCGATCTCAACCTCTCGGAAACCGGCGATCTGGTCGAGGCGGCAGCCAATCTCTTTCACTTCCTGCGCCAGGCCGATGCAAGTGCGACGGGCCCCATCGCCGTGTCGCCAATTCCGGAAAAGGGGCTCGGGCGCGCGATCAATGACCGCCTCAGACGCGCCGCCGCCCCGCGCGGCTGACAGCCCTTGCGCGGCCCTCGATCTTCGGACAGGGATAGGGCCACCGCAACCAGCGCAATCGGAACATTCCATGCCGACATCCGGCTCCTCCAATCTCTGGCGCACCACCGCGGCCGAGGTGTTTGACGCCCCGCCGCTATCATCCGACATCACCGTCGATCTCGTCATTGTCGGCGGCGGGTTCACCGGCGCATCGGCGGCACTTGAAGCGGCACGAAGCGGAGCCAGCGTCGCGCTTCTGGAGGCCGGAACCATTGGCCATGGCGGGTCGGGCCGCAATGTCGGCCTGGTCAATGCCGGGCTCTGGCTACCGCCGAAAGACGTGCTCGGCATCCTCGGCGAAACAGACGGAAAACGCCTGATCAAGGCGCTGTCGAACGGCCCGGACATCGTCTTCGGCCTGATCGAACGCGAGGGGATCGACTGCGAACCGGTCCGGCAGGGCACGATGCATCTGGCCCATTCCGCCGCCGGGCTGAAGAACCTTAGGGCGCGGTTCGAACAGGGCGCGCTGGCCGAGCGCAGCTACGAACTTCTCGACGCGGCGGAAACCGCAAGCCGCACTGGAACGGACAGGTTCGCAGGCGCGCTTCTCGACCCCGGTGCCGGCACGATCCAACCCCTGGCTTATTGCCGGGGACTGGCGCGCGCTGCGAAAACGGCAGGCGCGTATCTGCATGAAAACAGCCCGGTCACGGCGATTGCGCATGACGGCAAGGACTGGCGCATCACTTCGGGGGCGCACCGGGTGCGGGCAAGGGCGCTCCTGATCGCGACGAACGCCTATCAGGCCCATTTCGGCGCGCCCTTCGCGCAGAAATTCATTCCCGTCCATTACAGCCAGTTCGCAACCGCGCCGATGCCCGACGCCATGCGTGCGCGTATCCTGCCAAACGGCGAAGGCTGCTGGGACACCGCGCTGATCATGTCCTCCTTCCGCACCGACCGCGCCGGGCGGCTCATTGTCGGCGGCATCGGCGATGCCGAGGGCATGGGCGCGCCCATCCATGCCGGATGGGCAAGACGCAAACTGCGCCAGATCTATCCCGACCTCGCCCATCTGCCGTTCGAACACCATTGGAGCGGCCGCATCGCCATGACCTCGGACCATGTGCCGAAAATCGTGGCACCCGGCCCCTCGGCGCTGGCCGTCTTCGGCTATTCCGGGCGCGGCATCTGCCCCGGCACGGTGTTCGGCAAGGCAGCCGCCCGGTCCCTGCTGGACGGCGATGACAGCATCCTGCCGCTGCCGGTCCTGTCGGGCCATGACGAAACTCTCACCGGCGCCAAGGCCGCCTGGTACGAGTTTGGTGCGACAGCGACCCACGCGCTGTTCCCGCGTCCCTGATCGGAACGGCTGCAGAACCAGTCGCAGTGGTGATCCCATCGACCAGGACGAAATCCGCCCTGAGCTATGGGGAACATTGCTCTTCGCCAGAGAATCGATTTCTTGCAAAGAAATCGAGCCGGAAACTTTGCAAGTTTCCGGTGCGACTGGTCAGAGGTCGCTGGCAACCCACTGATATCACGCCCGTCCTGCCGCCGATGACAAACTGATCGGATCGACCCCCAGCGTTTTCAGCGCGTCGCTCCACTTGCTGTCGTTCCGGTCGGAAAAGACCAGATCGGGTGCTGCATCGCAGGTAAGCCAGCCATTGCGCAGGATCTCGTCCTCAAGCTGCCCCGGCCCCCAGCCCGCATAGCCAAGCGCAAGCATTGAGGAACTCGGCCCATCTCCCGCGGCAATCGCCTGAAGGATGTCCAGCGTCGCCGTCATGCCGAAATGCTCGTCGACTTTCAGCGTGGCCCCCTCGCCACCGTAATCAGCCGAATGGAGGACAAAGCCGCGGGAATGCTCGACCGGCCCGCCGAAATGCACGCGAATCTCCTGTGACCGGTCGGTCCGCGCGATGCCAAGCTGCTCCTGCAGTTCGTCGAATGAAAGGTCGCTTGCCGGCTTGTTGACGATCAGCCCCATTGCGCCATCCTCGGAATGGGCGCAGAGAAAGACCACCGAATGCTCAAAGCGCGGATCGCCCATGCCCGGCATCGCGATCAAGAGTTTACCCGAGAGGTTCATATCCGTTCCTCCTTCCCCCAAGATCGCGCCTTGGCCGCGCGGATACAAGGGCACAGAGCGGCAAAACTCTTCGTGAGTTGCGCTCTTGTGACTTCCATTCGGCGGCGACCCGCTTACGTTCGAGCCATGAACATCAAAACGATCATAAGCGCCGCATTTGCGGGTAGCATGACCCTGCTGGCGGCCGGCCCCGCAATTTCGCAGGCGGTGCCCGACAATCTTCTGAATGCCGAACTGCGCAAGGGCTGGCGTATGTCCGACGGTGACCAGATGGCCGCCCTGCGGCTGACGCTGGCCCCGGGATGGAAGACCTACTGGCGCGCACCGGGCGAAGGCGGCATCCCGCCCAGCTTCAACTGGACCGGCTCGCGCAATATTGCAGGCGTCAGCTTTCACTGGCCGAAACCGCAGGTCTACGATGTGAACGGGGTGCGCGTGATCGGTTACCGCGACGAACTGGTGCTGCCGATCGAGTTCACCCCCGTCGACCCGACGCAGCCGGTATCGGTTTCAGCGGCGATTGACCTCGGGGTCTGCGATGAGATTTGCGTGCCGATGTCGATCACGGTTTCGGCCGAACTTGACAGCACCGCAAAGCCCGACCCGATGATCGAGGCGGCCCTGACCGCGCGCCCCGAAGACGCCGCCAAGGCCGGGCTGTCCGCCGCGCGGTGTTCCGCCGAACCGATCCGTGACGGATTGCGGATGACCGCGAACATGACGATCCCGCAGGTCGGACCCGACGAATTCGCGGTTGTCGAACTTGCGGATACCAGCGTCTGGATCTCACCCGCCGACACAAGGCGCAGCGGCGGGGACCTGACGGCGACCGCCGACATGGTCCCGCCAAACGCCCAACCCTTCGCGCTCGACCGGTCCTCGATCCGGATCACGATCTTCGGCGGCTCAGGACGGGTCGTCGATCTTCAGGGCTGCACCGGCTGACCGCGTCGCCGGAGGATCACCGCCCCGGCAATCCCTGAAAGAAGCGTGACCAGCGCGGCGCCCAGAACGAATTGCCCCAAAGCCGGGGCGAGCGGCCCTCCTGCGATCAGGGCGGGCAGCAGGATCATCCCGAAGACAAGCGCAAGCATCACGGCATCCGCCATCACCAGCGCCCTGAGCGGCCTGCCACGCACCGCGCGGCGCAAGGATACGGTCAGCCGCCCGATATCGCGCTGCGCCGCAAGCAGGGCCGGAACGACCAGAAGCACCAGCACCATGCCAAAGCCGAGCCCATAGCAGAGCGTCACCACCGTCGGACGCAGGAATTGCGCCTGCCGCGATGTCTCGTAAAGAAGCGGCGCCAGACCCAGAACCGTTGTCGCCGTGGTCAGCATCACCGGCCTCAGACGGTCGGCCACCGCATCGATGATCGCCGGTTCGCGCGCGCGGGTTTCGGAATAATCGTCGACCGTGCTTATCAGCACGATCGCATCGTTGATGATGATGCCCGACATACCGATCAACCCGACAACCGAAAACATCGACATCGGGATATCCCATGCCGCATGACCATGGATCGCGCCGATCAGCCCGAAGGGAATGACCGACATGACCACCATCGGCCGGGTCCAGCTTGAGAAGATCCACGCGAGAACCGCATAGATGCCGACCAGCGCGGCCGCGAGCCCGACCAGAGCGTCGCTGAGAAACGTGTCTTCCTGCTCGGCAAGCCCCGCGAGATGGTAGCCAACGCCGTATTCCTCGGCGAGGCGCGGCAGGATGTCGGCGTCCAGCGCCGCGACGATGGCGGCGGCGCGGTCGGGATCGTCCTCGGCGATATCGCCGGTGACGGAAATCACGCGCTGTCCGTTCTCGCGCCGGATCGTGGAAAAGCCGCCCTGCCGCTGGACAGTGACGATATCCGACAGCGCGACATAGCTTCCGGCCGCCGTCGGCAACATCATCCGCTCCAGGAAATCTGCGGTCAACTCGTCCTTCGGCAGTTCCACCATGATCTTCGTGGTGCGCATCCCGGTCGGGAAGGTGGCAGCCTCGATTCCGGTCAGCCGGTCGCGCAGTTCCTGCCCCAGCGCCTCGATGGTGAAGCCCAGCGCCTGCCCCTGCGGCGTCAGTTCGAGGATCAGCTCATCCTTGTCATAGGGCATGGTGTCGTCCAGCCCCGACACTTCGGGAAAGGGCGCCATCGCCCGCTTCAACGCCTCGGCGGCGGCCTTCAGCGTCGCCGCCCCGGCCCCGAAAAACTGCACATCCAGCGCCTCACCTGCCGGTCCGTGCCGCCAGCCCCGGAACGACAATTCCTCAAGGAAAGGATGCGACGGCGCGGCCTCCTGCAGGTCAGCGACGAAATCGAAAGCGGACCAGGGCCGAAGGTCGGGATCGACCAGTTCGATGGCAATGGAGCCCAAGAGATCGCGGTCCTTCGCCTCGGCGCTGGCCAGCGCCGGCCAGCCATTCGCGCCGATCTCCGAGATGACATAGGACAGCGGTTCCACGCCGTATTCCGTGCGGTACTTCGCGGCCACCTCCTCGGTCGCATCCTGAAGCTGATGCATCACCTCGACGCTGTCGGCGCGCCGGGCGCCGGCAAGCATCGTGAAATTGCCCGTGATCGTGGCACGTTCGGGCGAGTTGAAGAACCGCCACTGGACATCGCCCTTCAGGAACTGCCCGCCCTCATAGGCCAGAAGCGCCAGCGCGGCGGCCAGAACCGGATACCGGGCGACGATCACCCAATGCGTCAGCGGCCGGACCAGCCGGTCGCGCACCCAGCCCAGCCCCCGGTTCATCACCCGGCTTGGCGCATCATACCAGCGTCCGCGCCCGGCCTTGGACAGCGCATGGCCCATATGGTTCGGCAGGATCAGGAAACATTCCAGAAGCGAGGCCAGAAGAACGACGCAGACGGTAAAGGGAATGTCCTGAATGAGGTCGCCGAACCGACCGGTGATCGTCATCAACCCAAGGAACGCAATGATCGTGGTCACGGTCGACGAAAACACCGGCGCCGCCATGCGCCGGACGGCGTTCTCGGCAGCAGCGACCGGCGGCTCGTTCAATTGCCGGTACCGGAAATCGGCATGTTCGCCCACCACGATGGCGTCGTCGACCACGATCCCCAATGTCAGGATCAGCGCGAAAAGCGAGATCATGTTGATCGTCAGCCCGGCGAAATGCATCAGCGCGATGGCGCCCAGCATCGCCACCGGAATGCCCGCCGCCACCCAGAAGGCGGTCCGCGCGTTGAGGAAGAGAAAGAGCAGCGTCACCACCAGACCGAGCCCCAGAAGCCCGTTGTCGAGCAGGATGTTCAGCCGCGCCAGGATGTCCTCGGACCGGGTGCGGATCAGGTCGATGGTCACGCCTTCGGGCAGGGTCGGGCGGATTTCGTCGATCGCCGCCTCCACCTGACGCTGAAGCGCGATGGCATCGCCATCGGCAGACCGGTCGACGCGCAGCTTCACCGCCGGGTTTTTCCCGACGTAATAGGCGTGAACCTCCTGCCCGCCCACCGCGCGGATGCGGGCAACCTCGCCCAACGTCAGCGCGGACCCGTCGGCATTCGTCCTCAGAACAATCCCGGCCAGCGCGTCGGGGTCACGCTTTTCGCGCCCTGTCCGCAGCCGCGCCGATCCGTCGCCCACCTCGCCCGCCGGGTCAGCGGCCGCCTCGGCCCTGATCCGCGCGGCGATCTCCGACAAAGTGACGCGGTGCCGCATGAGGTCGATCATCGACACTTCGACGGTGATTTCCGGCTCGGCAATCCCGTCGATCCGCGCCCGGGTCACACCCTCGCGGAAAAGCCGGGCCAAAAGCTCGTCCGCCAGCCCTGCCAGTTGCTCGGGCGCCACGGGACCGGTGATGACGAGGTCAGTGACCCGGTCGCCCCAGATGACCCGGCGCACATCCGGTCGTTCCGAATCCGCGGGAAGGTTGCGGACCGCATCAACGGCCGCCTGAACCTCATCCACCGCCTGACCCATGTCCCAGCCCGGCTCGAATTCCAGTGTGAAATTGGCCCGGTCCTCCCGCGCCACGGCCTCAACTTTCTCGACGCCATCGACGCCGATCAGGCCGGGTTCCACCAGATCGACGATGCCGCGGTCGATATCCTCGGCCCCCGCACCGTCCCAGCGGATATTGACCGCGATTTCCGGCGTCACGACATCGGGAAAATACTGCGCCCGCATCCGGGGAATGGCGAAGAGCCCGGCCACGATGAACAGCGCTAGGACGAGATTCGCCGCCGTCGCATGCCGTGTGAAATAGGAGAGTATCCCTCCGGCGGCCGCCATCCGGTCGCGTCGGGTCGCCATCGGTCAGCCCCCCATCCGCGCTTCGATCCGCGCGACCATATCGGCCGGGACCCGGTCGTCCCTCAGCCGGGCAATGACGCTGGCCTTGGCCTCATCGCCCATCGCACCGCTTTCCTCGACAAAGGCGATCAACGCCGCGCGGCGTTCCGGCGTCAGATCTACCAGATCTTCCTCTCCCGCGCCGTCCCCAACCGCCGCCTGATCGCCGCGTATCGGCCGGACGCGGATGCCCGCACCAAGAAGCGTCGTGCGTTCGACCACGATCTCGCGCCCCGCCAATGCACCGACCCGCACGATGACCTCGTCGCCCTGACGGCGGAGGACCGCGACGGGCACCGCCTCCAGCCGCTCATCCGGGCCAAGCGCCAGAAGCGTGCCATCGGCCCCGACTGCCTGCGACGGCAAGAGCGCCACGCCATCCAGCGCCGGTTCGGCGATCCTGAGCGTCACGAAATCCCCCGGCCGGAATCCGCGTGCCTGACCGAGGCTCGCAAAGATCAGCCGCCCGCTCAGCCCCTCGCCCACCGCGGCATCAACGCGCGCCAGATGACCCTCGGCCACAAGCTCGTCACCAAACACGTCGAGCGCCGCCGTGACCGGCTGCGGCAAGAGCGCGCCATCACCATCGATCAGCCGCGCAAATTGCGCGTTCGACAGGCGGAAACTCACTTCCAGCGCCTCCGGGTCGATCAGATCGCCCAGCTTCTCGTTCATGGCGACAAGACCGCCCGCCACCGCCGTCACCCCCGACAGCACGCCGGAAAACCCGGCCCTGAGCTCGGTCTCAGCCAGCCGCCGCTCGGCATCGGCAAGGTTGAGCGTCACGCGTTCGCGCGCGGTCGCAGCCCGGTCCACCCGCGCCTCGGCCTCGGCCAGCGCCTGACGGCGCGACAGGGTCGCCTGAACCGCATTCGACATCGCCAGTTCCGCAGTCTCCAGATCGGCGGCGACCCCCAGACCGCGCCCGGCAATCCCGCGCTGCCGTTCCAGCGCCTGCGCCCGCAAAGCCTCCTGCGCCTCGGCCGCCGCCAGATCGTCGCGCGCCAGATCAAGCGCACGCGCGGCATCGCGTGCCTCGGCCTCGGCCTCACGTATGTCTGTCCGCGCCAGATCGAGTGCCGATTGCGCATCGGCCGGATCGATCCGGACCAGAACTTGGCCCGCCTCAACCGCGGTTCCGTCTGCGAATTCAGGCGCAAGCTCGACGATCCGCCCCTGGGCAGCCGCCCGCAGTTCCAGTTGGCGGCGGCTCCGCACCTCGCCAAAGGCCGTCATTTCGGGCGCGATGCGCACCGGCTGAAGCGTCACCACGCGGGCGGTGAACACACGCTCCTCGGCCGGGCGGGATGACCCGCCCTCCGCATTGCGGATATCGATCGCCGATTTCAGCGTGACCCCGGCCACCGCCAGAAGCGCGATCGTCACCGCCATAAGAAGCAGCCCCAGAAGGCTGCGTGTCAGAAATCGCATGCGTTACCGTTACATTGACCTGCCGCAAATCCTAGCCCTGCAAGGCCAAACCTCCAAGCATTAAGGATAAAACGCACCAAGGCGTTACTTCCGTCGCAGATGCTCGTCGAGGCGCGGCATGATCTCCACGAAGTTGCAGGGCCTGTGGCGGTAGTCGAGTTGCCATTTCAGGATCTCGTCCCAGGCATCCTTGCAGGCGCCGGGACTGCCGGGCAGCGCGAACAGATAGGTGCCCATGGCCACGCCGCCGGTCGCGCGGGACTGCACCGCGCTGGTACCGATCTTCTGCATGGAGACGATGGTGAAAACCGTGGCGAAGGCCTCGATCTCCTTTTCATAGACATCGCGATGCGCCTCGACCGTCACGTCGCGACCCGTCAGCCCCGTGCCCCCCGTGGAAATCACCACGTCGATCCCGGGATCGGCGCACCACGCGCGCAACTTCGCCGCAATCTCCGCCCGCTCGTCCCGCACGATATCGCGGGCGGCCAGCACATGGCCTGCATCCGTGATCCGCGCGACCAGCGTGTCGCCAGACCGGTCCTCTGCCATCGACCTTGTATCTGACACGGTCAGGACGGCGATGCGGACCGGGATGAAATCCTTGCTCTCGTCGATACGGCTCATGTTCGATTGTCCCATGCAAGTTTCGCGGCCATCAGGCCGAAGACAGAGGCCGAGGCCCAGCGCAAGACCCGCTCGATCCGGGCATTGCGGGCCAGAACGCGGCCCATGCCCCCCGCGCCCCAGCCGACCGCCCCGTTTATGATCAGCCCGCCAAACCCGATCACCGATCCGAAGATCAGGAACTGCGCCAGAACCGCTCCGCGCGCGGGGTCCACGAATTGCGGGATGAAGGCGAGGATGAAGAGGATGACCTTCGGGTTCGACACATTGACCAGAAAGCCGTCCCGGAAGGCGCGTGAGGGGCGCACCGAAGGGGTTTCAGCCCGCATCACGGGTGTCCTAAGGGTCCGCCAGGCGAGGTACAGAAGATAGGCCACACCAACCCAGCGGATCGCGTGAAAAAGCCCGGGCATGGAGGCGACAAGCGCGCCGAGCCCGATCCCCGCCAGCGTCACATTGACCATGGACCCAACCGTGATCCCCGCACTCGCCGCCACCGCCGCCCGCGGCCCGCCGCGCAGGCCTTGAGCAAAGCAGAACATCATGTCCGCCCCCGGCGTCAGGTTCAGCGCCAAAGCGGCGGGGATGAAAGCGGCGAGCGTAAGGGGATCGACGATCAAGACCGCCCCCCGAGCCGCGCCTTGATCTCCAGAAGATCGGCCCAGGCCTCGCGCTTCGCCGCCGGGTTGCGCAGCAAGTACGCCGGATGCGTCATCGGCATCGCAGGCCGCCCGAAGGCTTCGGTCCAGTTCCCGCGCAGCCGCAGGATGCCGCGTTTGCCAAGCGCGGCGGCGCAGGGCGTATTGCCCATCAGGACGAGGATATCGGGGTTCACGAACTCCACATGACGCTTCACGAAAGGCAGCATCATCGCGATCTCGGCCGGGTCCGGGTCGCGGTTCTGCGGCGGGCGCCAGGGCATGACATTGGTGATGTAAAGCGCCTCGCCGGCATGATGGGCCGTCCGCGCCAGACCGATCGCCGCGAACATCCGGTCCAGAAGCTGCCCGGCCCGGCCGACAAAGGGCCGCCCCTCAAGGTCCTCATCCCGCCCCGGCGCTTCGCCGAGAATCATCACGCGCGCTTCCGGGTTGCCATCGGCAAAGACGAAATTCCGTGCGCCCTTCCTGATCTCGCAATGCTCGTAAGCTGACTGGATCGCGGCGAGGCTTTCCAGACCGCTTGCCGAGGCTGCCGCCTGCCGGGCGACTTCGACCGGATCGGCCTCCGCGACTTCCGCTACAGGTTCGGCCACCGCCGCCAGTTTCGGCGTCTCAGCCGCCACCTCATAGCGGTTGACAGGCAGATCGCCGATGGGCTCGTCGGCCCCCAGCTCCATCTGCCATTCCAGCGCCGCCCGCGCGGCGTGGTACTCCATATCTCGGGCCAGCGACTCCATGGCGGCCAAGCTAGGCTCCCATGGGGTCGGTCGCAAGCGCCCGCATCCACTTGTCGCATCCCGGTGAGAATTTTCGCTTCAAGCGCTCAGCGGCTTGGATTGATCGCAGTCGCAAGGTCTTTATTGCAGCGTCGCTACGACGGTCGCGACCAACCTCGAAACGACCGGTCACTACATTATTGGTGCCGCCAATAGGTCCTGCTGCATTTCACGGAAAGCGCGTTGATTGCCGCAATTGTGCTCCGGCGTCCTGCCTCGACTTGCGCAGCGGCTGCGGCTTTCCCCAAGGACGTCTTGGCGAACATTTGGTATGTCTGAAAACGCCAGGCGTCTTCGACAACCTGCATCTCGTTTGGTGAACAGTTTCTTGCCAGTACTGGCCGGTAATCCCTTGTGATCGCAGCATGCATTTGCAGCATAACCGGCGTCAGTTCGACCTGAGGAACTTCGGGCCTGGCCTGAGGGCTATCGGGCGTAGGTGTACAGCCAATCATTACGGCCAAGCCCGCAATAACAAGCGTCTTGAAGTTCAGAATATTTGGAAGAATTGCACGACACACTGGGCTTCCTCCTGCGAGGACGGTAGTAGCCGCCCCCGTTTCGTTCATTGACCCAAGTCAAGTTGCCTGCAAATGGCGGCTTCGTCCCGCCGGAAGCCATATCCCGAACCGGACCCCCCATTCACCGTTGCCCCGCCCGCGTCCATTTGCCATAAGCAGCCGAAACGGGACCGGAGAGACCATGACATTCCGCGCGCGTCACCTTCTGGGGATCGAACATCTGGCCCCGGAAGAGATTCGCACCGTCCTCGACCTTGCCGAGACCTATGTCGAACTGAACCAGCGCACGGTGAAACATGCCAACGCGCTGGAAGGCATGACCCAGATCAACATGTTCTTCGAGGCCTCGACCCGGACACAGGCATCGTTCGAACTCGCAGGCAAGCGCTTGGGTGCCGACGTCATGAACATGGCGATGCAGCATTCCTCGGTGAAGAAGGGCGAGACGCTCATTGACACCGCGCTGACGCTGAACGCGATGCATCCCGACCTGCTGGTGGTGCGCCACCCGGCCTCCGGCGCGGTCGACCTCTTGGCCCAGAAGGTCAACTGTGCGGTGCTGAACGCGGGCGACGGGCGGCACGAACACCCGACACAGGCGCTTCTCGACGCGCTTACGATCCGCCGCGCCAAGGGCCGTGTGCAGCGCCTGACCGTGGCGATCTGCGGCGACATCGCCCATAGCCGCGTGGCGCGGTCGAACCTGATCCTGCTTGGCAAGATGGAAAACCGCATCCGCCTGATCGGCCCGCCGACACTGATGCCCTCGGGCGTCGCCGACCTCGGCTGCGAAGTCTATCAGGACATGCGCGAGGGGCTGAAGGACGCCGACGTGGTGATGATGCTGCGCCTGCAGAAGGAACGCATGGATGGTGGCTTCATCCCGTCCGAGCGGGAATATTACCACCGCTACGGGCTTGATGCCGAAAAGCTCGCACATGCGAAAGAGGACGCAATCGTCATGCATCCGGGGCCGATGAACCGGGGGGTGGAGATCGACGGAGAACTCGCCGACGACATCAACCGGTCCGTCATTCAGGATCAGGTCGAAATGGGCGTGGCCGTCCGCATGGCCTGCATGGACCTCTTGGCCCGGAACCTGAGGGCCGAGCGTGGGCGGCAGGCGGTGGGGGTGATGGTGTGAGCGGATTGGGAAGGCTGGAAAGGGTTGAGCTTAGGGACGAGTGGCCAAGTGAGGCACAACACTTCACGCCCTGGCTCGCGCAGGAGGATAACCTGCGCCTTCTCGGAGAAGCCTTGAGTATTGATCTTGAACTTGAAGCGCAAGAACGAAGTGTCGGCCCCTTTCGCGCCGATATATTGTGTAAAGATACTGCAAACGGGAATTGGGTTCTGGTCGAAAACCAACTCGAACGCACCGATCACACCCACCTCGGTCAACTGATAACATATGCTGCCGGACTACAGGCAGTGACGATCGTGTGGGTTGCGTCGAGGTTCGCAGAGGAACATCGCGCCGCATGTGATTGGCTAAACGAAGTGACTGACGAGAAAATCCGTGTGTTCGGACTGGAAGTTGAGCTTTGGCGTATCGGGGCTAGCCCCGCAGCACCGAAATTCAATGTCGTTTGCAAGCCAAACAACTGGAGCAAGTCCGTAGCATCGGCGAAGCGCGGCCTTGAGGGGGGGAGTGCAGGTTCGATTCTTGAAATGCAGCGCAATTACTGGACTGCGTTCGAGGAACTTTTGGCCAGCAGTTCAACGCCGATCAACCCAGTTTCACCTCCAGCGCAATCCTGGGTCGCGCACGGTATCGGTCGAACTGGCGTTGGGCTAAATCTGGCAATGAACACAAAAGAGAATTATGCGCGTGTAGAGATTTACTTCTCAGGGAGTCACGCCAAGTCGAACTATGCTCAAATCGAGCAGCGCAAGGCGGAAGTGGAGGCATCACTTGGCGAGCCACTTCACTGGCAACCGCTACCACAGAAGAAAGACTGCCGGATCTCACTTGCCCTCACAAACATCGACCTGACGGACGAGGATGATTGGCCACGCCAGCACCAGTGGCTGGTTGAAAAGATGACAAGCTTTTATCATGTCTTCCGTCCACTAGTCCTCAGTCTGAAGCGCGACATTGCTGCGCCAGTTGGCAATGATGAGTCCCGCACATGACCACACTCCTCACCAATGCCCGCCTGATCGACCCCGAGGCCGGAACCGATACGCTCGGCGCTCTCTTGATCGAGGATGGCGTCATCGCCCGCATCTTCGACACGCCCGACGGTGTGCCCGACAAAAGTCCGACACTTCGCCGACGGGATGCAGACGGCAGATGCCTCGCCCCCGGCATCGTCGATCTCGGCGTCAAGATCGGTGAACCGGGCGAGCGGCATAAGGAGAGCTTCCGCTCCGCTGGCCTCGCTGCGGCGGCGGGCGGCGTGACCACGATCATCGCCCGGCCCGACACGAACCCCGCCATCGACACTCCCGAAACGCTCGAATTCGTCACCCGCCGCGCGGCGGAGGCCTGCCCCGTCCGCATCCGCCACATGGCTGCGCTCACCAAGGGGCGCGAGGGGCGGGAGATGACCGAGATCGGCTTCCTCCTCGATGCCGGGGCCATCGCCTTCACCGACTGCGACCATGTGGTTACGAATACCAAGGTCCTGTCCCGCGCCCTGACCTACGCCAAGTCGCTTGGCGCTCTCGTGATGGGCCATCCGCAGGAACCGGGCCTGTCAGGTGGGGCCGCCACGACTTCCGGCAAGTTCGCATCCCTGCGGGGCCTGCCCGGCGTTTCTCCTATGGCCGAGCGCATCGGGTTCGACCGCGACATGGGAATGGTCGAGATGACCGGGGTGAAATACCACTTCGACCAGATCACCACCGCCCGCGCCCTGCCCCCCCTTGAACGCGCCAAAAACAACGGGTTCGACGTGACCGCTGGCACCTCGATCCACCACCTGACGCTCAACGAATTCGACGTCGGCGATTACCGCACCTTCTTCAAGGTGAAACCCCCCTTGCGGTCGGAAGACGACCGGCTCGCGGTTGTCGAAGCCGTCGCCTCCGGTCTCATCGACATCATCTCCTCCATGCACACGCCGCAGGATGAGGAAAGCAAACGCCTGCCCTTCGAGGATGCGGCCTCGGGTGCGGTCGCGCTGGAAACCTTCCTGCCCGCCGCGATGCGGCTCTATCACGCTGGCCACCTCTCCCTGCCCCAGCTTTTCCGGGCCATGGCGCTCAACCCCGCCAGACGGCTCGACCTGCCGCAGGGGCGTCTGGCCGAGGGCGCACCTGCCGATCTGGTCCTGTTCGACCCCGACGCGCCCTTCGTGCTCGACCGGTTCACCCTCAACTCCAAGTCCAAGAACACCCCGTTTGACGGGCAGCGGATGGAGGGTAAGGTGCTGGCGACCTGGGTCGCGGGCGTTCAGGTCTTCGGGGCGGAGTAGCGAAATGCCGGAACTGACAAGCGGGGCGATGGTCCTGATCGTGACGGGTGTTCTGGCCTATCTGCTGGGCTCAATCCCCTTTGGCGTTCTGGTCACACGGCTGATGGGGCTCGGCGATCTTAGAAAGATCGGCTCAGGCAATATTGGCGCCACGAACGTCTTACGCACCGGCAACAAGGCGGCAGCCTTTGCCACGCTGATCCTCGACGGCGGCAAGGGTGCCGTCGCCGTACTGATCGCGCGCGCCATGGCGGGCGAGGACGCCGCGCAGATCGCGGGCCTCGCGGCCTTTGTCGGACATATCTTCCCGGTCTGGCTGAAATTCAACGGCGGCAAGGGGGTCGCCACCTTTCTCGGCACGCTTCTGGCGCTGGCCTTCCCGGTCGGCCTTGCCGCCTGCGCGACATGGCTGGTCACCGCGCTTATCTTCCGGTTCTCCTCGCTCTCCGCACTCGTCGCCGCCCTCCTGTCGCTGCCCTGGGCATGGGCACTTGGCCATGGTGATCTGGTGACCCTGATCTTCATCCTCGCGACACTGGTTTTCGTGCGTCACAAGCCAAATATCGAACGCCTGAAAGCCGGGACAGAACCGAAAATCGGCGCGAAAAAGTGAGCGATCCGTTCCGCGGGGCGCTGGAACGAATCCCGGAAGGCTACAGCGAAGGCCGATATGACGGGCGGCGTTACCGCATCGAAAAGACCCTGCTGGCGGGCGGGCGCAGCGTGAAGCTGGTCGCATGGGAACTTGGCGGGCCGGACTATATCAGCCTGAACCTTTACCAGCTCGCCTCAGGCGACCTGTTGAAGCCCTGCGAGATGGAAGAGGCGAAGGTCCGCACCTTCGTCACCGGCCTTACACTGGACTAACATCTTTACAACCGACGCCCTGGAGAGGAGTCTGTGGCAAGACGAACCGGAGACTTGCCATGCAGATCATGACCGCCGTCCGCACCTGCTTTTCGAAATACGCGACCTTCGCGGGCCGCGCCCGACGCGCCGAATATTGGTGGTTCGTCGCCTTCAACATCATGGTCAATATTGGCCTCGGTATCATCGACGGGATTGCCTTTGGCCTGCAGCACGGGATGATGGGCGGCACGCCCGGCAGCCCGCTCTCGTCGCTCTACTCGCTCGCGGTCTTCCTGCCCTCGCTCGCCGCAGGCGTCCGGCGGCTGCACGATACCGGCAAATCGGGCTGGTGGGTGCTGATCTGGCTGATCCCGATCATCGGCTGGATCCTCCTGATCTGGTGGCTGGCCACGCCGGGCGACGAGGGGCCGAACGAGTACGGCCCCGACCCCCTTTCCGGGGAAGGCTACGGCCCGTCGTCAATCCCCCGCGTGCCGCGTCAGTAGCTGTACTCGGCATAGATACGGGACAGATCGCCGCCCCATTCGCCGTGATACTTCTCCAGAAGCTCATCGGCCGGCACCTTGCCGCTTTCGATGCTTTCCTGCAGCGCGTTGAGGAAATGCGTCTCATCGGGGATCATGCCGTTCGCACCGGGCCGCGCACGCGACTTGAGGCCCTGTTCCGCGATGGCCACGACCTCGCGGGCTAGGTCATGCATCTTCACCCCGCCCACCTCGGCCTGAAGCCCGTCGACCGAGGCCGCCACCCGCAGGGCCTCACGCGTCTCGGCGTCCCAACTCTTGGCAAGATCCCAGGCGGCGTCGAGCGCGGACTGATCGTACATCAGCCCGACCCAGAGCGCGGGAAGCGCGCAGAGCCTGCGCCACGGGCCACCATCGGCACCGCGCATCTCGATGAATTTCTTCAGCCGCGCCTCGGGGAAGATTGTCGTCAGGTGATCGGCCCAGTCGGAAAGCGTCGGCTTTTCTCCGGGCAGCGCGGGCAGATCGCCCTTCAGGAAGTCGCGGAAAGACTGGCCCAAGGCGTTGATATACTTGCCGTCGCGATAGACGAAATACATCGGCACATCGAGCGCGTAATCGACATAGCGCTGGAACCCCATGCCGTCTTCGAAAACGAAGGGCAGCGTCCCGGTGCGGGCGGGGTCAAGGTCGCGCCAGATGCGGCTGCGCCACGACTTGTGACCGTTGGGCTTGCCTTCGAAGAACGGTGAATTGGCAAAGAGGGCGGTCGCGACGGGTTGCAGCGCCAGCGCCACCCGCAGCTTCTGGACCATGTCGGCTTCGGATCCGAAATCGAGATTCACCTGCACAGTGCAGGTCCGGTACATCATCTGCGTCCCGTGCGTGCCGACCCGGCCCATGTAATCGGTCATCAGCCGATAGCGCCCTTTCGGCATCATCGGCATCTGCTCATGTGTCCATTGCGGCGCTGCGCCGAGGCCGATGAACCGCGCACCAATGTCGTCGGCAACACTCTGGACATCCCGCAGATGCGCGTTCACCTCGTCACAGGTCTGGTGGATCGTCTCCAGCGGCGCGCCCGACAGTTCGAACTGCCCGCCGGGTTCGAGGCTGATATTCGCCCCGTCCTTCACCAGCCCGATGATATTGCCCTGTTCCTCGATCGGGTCCCAGCCAAAGCGGTCGCGGATGCCCTCCAGCATCGCCTTGATCGAACGCGGTCCGTCATAGGGCAAGGGCTTCAGCGTGTCCTTGCAGTAGCCGAACTTCTCATGCTCCGTGCCGATGCGCCAATCGTCCGTCGGCTTGCAACCGGCTTCAAGGTATTCGGCAAGCTGTTCGAAGCGTTCGACCGGGCCTCCGCCGGATTGTGGAATGGACATGGGGGCCTCGATCTTGTGGCTGACAGGGACGCAATTACGTGAAGCGCCGCAATGCCCAAGTCAACCCCGCCCCGCGCGGATTGTCTGTGCGAAAACATGACATGTTGTGATCGTCTAGCGACGCGGCAGTGATGGGTCGGCACGTTTCCACAGCGGAAGCGTGCCGACACCGCGGTCGAGCGCGGCAGTCAGCGCGGCCATGTCTATGCCCGGAAGCGTCGCGAAAGCATCGTAGAGTCGCTCTGCCCCGGCGGCATCGACCGGAACCGTCAGCACTTCGCCGCCATGAGTGCGCATCCGCCAGTGCCGGGTGCCGCCGACCTCGGCCAGCCGCAGTTCGGCGATATCGGCCAGCGCGATGAAGCCGCCGAAATTCGGGCCGAAATAGCCCACCTGCCCCTCATCGACCTCGACCACACCCGGCGCGGCGACACCCCGCAGAAACCGCAGCCGCCGCCAGGCGATCACGCTCCAGCCGAGTGCAAGCGCCACGAGGATCAGGCCGATGCCCTGCAGGAGCCACCCCCCGAGCGAGGCCAGCCAGAGCCCGGCAAGCCCCAGCGCCACCGCCGCGATCACCTCGCGCCAGCGGCGCAGGCCCCGGACGATTTCGGGCCGGATGAGGCTCATCCCCGCTCTCCATCAAGGGGATGCCAGGGTTCTGCCGCCCCCTCCGCGTGCGGCTCCCGCCAGTCATAAGGCGCACGGATAGGCTCGAACGCCATATCTGTGAAATCGCGGATCAGTTCCAGTTCCGCGCCGCGCCGCCGGTAAAGCCGGCCGCCGAGCGTGTCGTAGAGCGACAGGGCCGGATCGGGCGGCAATTCGCGCAGGACGGCGCGTTCGGCCTTGGCCTTGCCGATCTTCGCCGGACGCCCGTCCACCATACGAAGCCCGGTCGGGCAGTCCTTGTCCGCTGTGCGCTGGTAGAGCCGCACGAGCCCCTCGTCGCACCCGATCACGTCGGTACCCCCGACGGCGACATAGTGCACATTGTCAAGAAACCGCCCGCCGCCGCCCCAGGTGCTTCCCTCCGGAAAAAGCGCCAGCGCGGTGAAGTAAGGCGGACGCGACAGCGCCGAATAGGCGCCCTCGGACTCGCCCGACCAGTCGCCGTTCAGCGCGAAATAGAGGAAATGCCGCCCGTCCGGCGACAGGTCGCAGCGTTCAGGATAGACCTTGTGCTTCAGCCACTGGCCATCCTCGAACCTGTCGGTGTCACGGTGCCAGAGGATCAGCCGGAACTGCTTCGACGGGCCCTGCCGGAGGATCACCGCGCGGTCGTTGTCGCGCGCGAAATAGAGATGCAGGCGCACCAACGGTTCCTGTGTCACCGCCAGTCCCCCAGATGGGCCTGCCAGAGCGTGAGGGCCGCCAGCGCCGCCGTCTCGGCACGCAGGATGCGGGGGCCGAGAGCGACGGGATGGACGAAGTCGAGCGCGCGAAGGCGGTCGCGCTCAACGTCTGAAAACCCGCCTTCTGGGCCGATCAGCACCGCCCATGGTCCGGGCGACGCACCAGCGAGGAGCGCCGCAGGCGACGACGAGCGGCCCGCCCCCGCCTCGTCGGCCCAGAGGATCTGCCGGGCCGGGTCCCAGCCGGAGAGAAGGCGGGGCAGCGGGGCCGTCTCCTCCACGTCGGGCAGGCTCAGCGCACCGCATTGTTCGGCGGCCTCGCGCACATGGGCCTCGGCCTTGTCACAGCGGAAGCGTTCGGAATTGGTGTAGTCGGTCAGGACCGGCATCAGGCGCGAAACCCCCAGTTCCACTGCCTTTTCCACGATGAAATCGGTCCGCGCCTTCTTCACCGGCGCGAACAACAGCCAAAGATCAGGCGGCGCGGATTGCGGCCGGGTTTCCTCCAGACAGGTCAAAGCCCCCTTGCGCTTTCCCGCCTCCGTCACCTCGGCAAGCCATTCGCCATCCCGGCCATTAAAGACCAGAACCTGCGTCCCCACGCCCTCGCGCATCACCCCGAACAGGTAATGCGCCTGCGCCTCGGCCAGTGGAACCGATTGCCCCTGCCCAAGAGGCTGGTCTACACAGAGTCTGATCTTCGCTTGTCCCATGAGGCCGAACTTATGAGTGCGCCCGACGAAACGCCAGAGCCCGCCGGACCCGTCGCCGATGCGGTGCGCGGCAACTGGGTCGATCGCTGGGCGCCAGAGCCCACGCGCCCCTATCTGCGCCTGTCGCGCGCCGACCGACCGATCGGGACTTGGCTCTTGCTCATCCCCTGCCTCTGGGGCGTGGCGCTGGCCGCCGCGATGGACGGCTGGCGGCAATGGGATATCTGGATCATCCTCGGCTGCGCGTTGGGCGCCTGGCTGATGCGCGGGGCGGGCTGCACCTGGAACGACATCACTGACCGCGACTTCGATGCGGCCGTCGCGCGCACACGGTCGCGGCCAATCCCCTCGGGGCAGGTCACGGTGAAACAGGCGCTGATCTGGATGCTCGCGCAGATGGGGGCCGCCGGTCTGATCCTCTTTTCCTACAGCTGGCTGACGATCCTGCTTGGCGTCTCCTCACTTGGCCTCGTCGCGATCTATCCCTATGCCAAGCGCTTCACCTGGTGGCCGCAGGTCTTCCTGGGTCTCGCCTTCAACTGGGGCGCCATCCTCGCCTTCGCGGCCCATTCGGGCACCGTCGCCCTTCCGGCCGTGCTGCTTTACGCGGCGGGCATCGCCTGGACCCTCTTCTACGACACGATCTATGCCCATCAGGACAAGGAAGACGATGTGCTGATCGGCGTCAAATCCACCGCCCGCCTCTTCGGCGCAGCGACGGGCAAATGGCTCGGCCTATTCCTGATCCTGACCGTCACACTGATGAGCACGGCGATCCTCGTGGCACTCTTGCCCACAGCGGGCCCCGTCAAGCTCGGCCTCGCCCTCATCGCCCCATGGGCTATGGGCTGGCACCTTTTGTGGCAGATGCGCCGGCTCGACATCGACGATCCGGAAGGCTGCCTTAAGCTCTTCCGCCGGAACCGGGATACCGGCCTCATCGCTGCGCTGTTTCTTGCCATCGGCGGCCTCGTCTAGATTGATCCCCGCGCCGCGCGGGCTTAAGGAAGGGCGTCCTCGTACCGGGAACTTTCGCCGCCCATGCGCCTGCAACTGCCAAAGACCCTCTCCCTGCCATCGCAGCTGCCCGTGCGCGCCATCGGCCCCGCAGCCTTCGGCCTGGCAGCGGTTCTCAGCATCGCTGCCGCGTCATGGACGGCGGGCGTTGTCGAACGCCGCTCGGCCGAAGGCGTTGAACAGGCGCTGGTGACCGCCGGGCACAACTGGACCGAAGTCGCAACCGACGGGCTGCAGGTTACCCTGTCGGGCACAGCGCCCACCGAAGCCGCGCGGTTCCGCGCGCTTTCGGTCGCGGGCACGATCGTCGATGCCGACCGTCTGGTCGATGCGATGGAAGTGGCCGCCGCCGACGCCCTCAAGGCCCCTGACTTCACCATCGAGATCCTGCGGAACGGCGATGGCATCTCGCTCATCGGACTGGTGCCGCAAGGGCCTGAACATGAACAGATCGTCGAAAGCCTGACCGAACTGGCGGGCGAAGGCGCCGTCACCGACATGCTCGAATCGGCCGACCACCCGGTCCCGTCCGGCTGGCAGGCCGCCGTCAGGTTCGGGATCGACGCGCTTGAGGACCTGCCGCGGTCGAAGATCTCGATTTCGGCAACCGAGGTCGCAGTCACAGCGATCAGCGACAGTGCGGCCGAAAAGGCGCGGCTCGAAAGCGACCTCAGGCGCAAGGCGCCGCGCGGGCTGCAGCTCACGCTCGATATCTCGGCCCCCCGGCCGGTGATCACGCCCTTCACGCTGCGCTTCCTGATCGACGGGGACGGTGCCCGCTTTGACGCCTGTTCGGCCGACAATGACCGCGCCCGCGAACGTATCCTCGCCGCCGCAACGGATGCCGGGGCCACGGGTAAAATCGCCTGCACGATCGGGCTTGGCGTCCCGACACCGGCCTGGGCCGAGGCGGTGACGATGGGGCTTGCCGCGATGAAAGAGATCGGGGCCGGTTCGATCACCTATTCCGATGCCGACATCTCGCTGATCGCCGCCGAAACCGTCGATCCGGCGGTCTTCGATAAGGTGGTCGGCGAACTGGAATCGAACCTGCCGGAAGTTTTCTCGCTTCATGCCGTTCTGACACCAAAGGCGGAGACAACGGAAGGCACCACAGGCCCGAAGGAATTCGTCGCGAAACTCGACGCTGAGGGGCGGCTGGAAATGCGCGGTCGGCTCGGCGACGATCTTTCACGCGAGGCCGTGGAAAGCTTCGCGCGGGCGCGATTCGGTACCGCTTCGGTTCATGCCGCGACCCGGCTCGATCCCGAAATGCCCGCCGGCTGGCCGCTACGTGTCCTGACCGCGATCGAAGCTCTCGGCGAACTCGAAAGCGGCGAGGTCACGGTGCAGCCCGGCATCATCCGTCTGAGCGGCGTTACCGGATCGACCACGGCCAGCGACACGGTCGCAAGGATTTTGTCCGACAAGCTCGGCGAGACCCAGCAATACGACCTCGACATCCGCTATGACGAGAAACTCGACCCCCTGTTGGGCCTTCCGACGGCAGAGGAATGCGTTGCTGACATCAACGGGTTCCTGACCGCCCACAAGATCAATTTCGAACCGGGCGCGGCCCAGATCACCCGCGACGCCGCCGACACGCTCGATAAGATCGCCGAGCGGATGAAGGACTGTGCCGATTTCGAAATGGAGATCGGCGGCCATACCGACAGCCAGGGCCGCGAAGAAATGAACCTCGACCTCAGCCAGAAACGGGCCGAGGCGGTGATCGCCGCGCTGATGTCACGCCGGGTCCTGACCGGCAACCTGACGGCGGTCGGTTACGGTGAAACTGTTCCGATCGCTGACAACGGAACTGACGCAGGCCGCGAGGCGAACCGGCGGATTGAGGTGCGCCTGATCGAGCCTGAGGCGACGGCCGAAACCGCGAACGGCGAAACGGACAACGCGGCAGCGGAAGAACCATCTGAAGTCGCGGTTCAGACTCCGGGTCCGGACACTGTGCGGCCCAAACCGCGCCCGTCGGAATAACGGCGCGCAACATGACCGGACATAGAGCAGAGGGAAAAGGGCAGGCATGAACAGAACCGAATTCATCTTCGCCACCGCGATCATCCTCTTCGTTGCCTTCGCGCTCGGCTGGTTCGCCTGCTGGCTCCTGCACCGGCTGACCCGCGTGACGCAGGCCGAAATGGGCGATCTGGAAAAAATGGCGCGCGAACTTCACGACGCCGAAGAAACCCGCGACAAGGCCATCGACTTTCTGGAAACGCGCGAGGCGGAACTGTCGAACCTGCTGCACCAAAGCCAGGCCGAACTGCGCGCGGCGATGGACGGATTGCGCGACGCCCGGCACGAGGCCGAGGAACTGCGCGCCTATATTGAACGGATGAATGCGGGTTGACGGTCGGGTGGTAACCGGCTCGGCCACCGCTTTGCAAACCGCCCGCAGCTCAACCGACCGATCAGAAATTCAATTGACCAGCCCACCAGCTTTTTGGAGTTGGTGATTTGCCGCAATCAGCTTCGACAGCATGTTGGTGTGAAAACACGCCTGGATAGATTGATTGATCTCTTCGTTTGAAGTCACCAGTTTTCTCAATTCATCGCCGGCAATTGCCCAATAAAGCGTTCGACGTTTGATGATCGCTGTTCCTGTTGCCGGATCCCCCGAAAGGACAGTCAGTTCGCCGATGAAATCGCCATTTGCACAGCGGCCGACAACATTGCCGTTCACGAAAATCTCCACCTCACCATCGGCAATGTACACGAGATGCTTGGCCGGTTCTCCCGCCCTTGTTAATTCGGCGCCTTCGTCCGCTTCCACCCAGAAACCGTGACGGAGAATCCTACGCTTCAGGGTATTGCTCAAACCCGGAAACACCTTGTGAACAAAAGAAGCTTCAACAGCGTTGAATCTTTCGAGTCTGTTTTGGGCATAGGTGACCGACAATTGAACAATATTCACCAGCACCAAAAGACTCTCCCAAAAAACACCGACCGGGTCTTTCAGCCATATCAGGTCGTACGCGATCGCGACTAATGCAGATGCGATGACCAGTACGCGCAATATCCACATGACCCGCATCATCATGGATAGGACCAGTAAGAGATATGACAGATGACCGACCAGACCGCCCGTCGAAAAGGCTGACTCCAACGTTAGTTCCATTAAAGACACCTTTATCCGCATGATCACGGGTCGGACGAGCGCACCGCAATCCTATCGCCGAAAAAGAAGCTCGAAGGATCTGTCAGATCAAAGCGCAAAGTCGTTCCAAGAAAAGACAGTAGCAGACAGTGGCGGTTCGCCAAGCTCAAAGAACCGCCGAAGTGCGGATCTGAAATAGCAGTGATCTGCTCTGCTGGTACTCGGGTTCGAGATTGGCAGAACGCACTTCGACAATATCCTGTGCCCGCCGTTTGAACTGTCGTGCGATATGTCTTCAGGACAATCGAAGCGAAACGTTTTCTGGATCAGCGCAATCGCCGAAGGAAAGACATCGGCGTTGGGACCGAAGCGAAGAAATCGGGACTACCGCCCATCAGTAATCGCCCCGGACCCTGAGGATCAGTCATAAACCCGCTGGTCGTCGATGACCTTGCCGTCATTGGGCAGGCTGCCGGGCGGCACGATCTCCACCCGTCCCTTCATCTTCAGGACCGAGGCGACCGAGCCTTCATAGCGCGCAGGCTCCCCGCCCGGCGCTTCGATACGCACGGTCATCACGTCCATCTCGCCTTCGCGGGTGGCGATCACTCTTGCGCGGGCGACCTCGGCATGGCGGGCGACAAGGTCGGCGACCTGTTCGGGGCGCACGAACATACCCTTGATCTTGGTCGTCTGGTCGGCGCGACCCATCCAGCCCTTGATGCGTTTGTTGGTACGCCCGCAGGGGGACGGCCCCGACATGACCGCCGAAAGGTCCCCGGTCGCGAAGCGGATCAGCGGATAATCGGGGTTGAGCGTTGTGACCACGACCTCACCCACCTCGCCCTCTGGCACCGGGTCACCGGTGCCGGGGCGGACGATTTCGACGATGACGCCCTCATCGACGATCATCCCCTCCATCGCGGGGCTTTCGTAGGCGATATTGCCAAGATCAGCGGTGGCATAACATTGCAGGCAGGCGATACCGCGGTCGGCATATTCCGCGCGAAGCGACGGGAAGAGCGCCCCGCCCCCTACAGCGGCCTTTGTGATCTTCAGCGCCTCGCCCATCTCTTCGGCCCGGTCGAGGATGACCTTCAGGTAGTCCGGCGTTCCGGCAAAGGCGGTCGTGCCGATATCGGCGGCGGCACGAACCTGAAGGTCGGTCTGGCCGGTCCCGGCTGGCAGGACTTTCGCTCCAACCGCCCGGGCGCCGTTTTCAAAGATCATGCCGGCGGGTGTCAGGTGATAGCCAAAGCAGTTCTGGACGATATCCTCGGCGCCGATCCCGCAGGCATGAAGGAAGCGCCCCATCCGCCACCAGTCATGGCTGACGCCGCCCGGTTCATAGATCGGCCCCGGTGACTGGAAGATATGGGCGATGTTCGATGTCAGAATGCCGCCGAAGGGTGGGTTGTCCTTCTGCCACGCGACCAGGTCGGACTTGCGCAGCACCGGCAGAGTGGCCAGACCAGCCAGATCGGCTAGGGCTGTACCGTCGATCCGGCAGGCGCCCGGAACCGCCGCCACGCGCGCAAGCTGCCCCTTCAGCGCCCGAAGCTGGGCACCGGCGCGCTCATCGGCAGAGCGGGTTTCAAGGGCGTCGAAAAAATTCATCGTCTGATCCCTCATCACGCCAGCCACCGCTTGCGGCGGCGATAGGAGCGGACATCGCGGAAGGATTTGCGGCCCTCGTCCGACATGCCGAGGTAAAACTCCTTCACGTCCGGGTTTTCCCGCAGTTCCTTCGCGGGGCCATCCATCACCACGCGGCCGCTTTCAAGGATGTAGCCATAATGGGCGTAGCGAAGGGCCACGTTGGTGTTCTGCTCGGCCAGAAGGAAGGTCACGCCTTCCTTTTCATTCACCGCCTTCACGATCTCGAAGATCTGTTCGACAAGCTGGGGCGCGAGGCCCATCGACGGCTCATCGAGAAGGATCGTCTCGGGCTTCGACATCAGCGCGCGGCCGATCGCGCACATCTGCTGCTCGCCGCCCGACGTATAGCCCGCCTGCGACTTCCGGCGTTCCTTCAGGCGCGGAAAATAGGCGTAGACCATGTCGAGATCGGCCGCGACCTGCCCCTTGTCGGTGCGGGTATAGGCCCCGGTCAGAAGGTTCTCCTCGACCGTCAGATGCTCGAAACAGTGCCGTCCCTCCATCACCTGAATGACACCCTTCTTCACCAAGGCCGAGG
The DNA here is from genome assembly GCF_029961185.1 of Albidovulum aestuarii. Classification (GTDB taxonomy): domain Bacteria; phylum Pseudomonadota; class Alphaproteobacteria; order Rhodobacterales; family Rhodobacteraceae; genus Albidovulum; species Albidovulum aestuarii. Next base: position 53,662 of record NZ_JASBQQ010000009.1, read on the forward strand.
GGTCGAGGTTTTGCACCTTCTCGCCGCGATAGTGGATAGAGCCCTTGGTCACCTCGCCGCGTTCCGAATGCAGCAGGTTGGATATGGCCTTCAGCGTCGTGGTCTTGCCCGCGCCATTGCCGCCCAATAATGCGGTGATGCCGCCCTTGGGGACATTGAGGCTCACGCCCTTCAGGACGAGGATCACGTGATTGTAGATCACCTCGATATTGTTGACCTCGAGAAGCGTCTCGGTCTTACCGGCGTCGAGCATCGGGTATCCCCCGGGCTAGAATTGATCCAAAGGACCCCGGCCCTGAACGGGCCGGGGAAGTCGTGCATTGGCGCTTAGTTGCAGCGCTCGGCGATGTTGTTTTCCGCAGCGAAGGCGGCAGAGTCTTCCATCACCAGAGGCGTCAGCACCTCATCATCCGGCGCGATGAAACCGGTGATCAGGTTCCATTTCTTGGCCGTGGCATCCCATTGCTGGATCATCGCGGCACCCGGGCCGCCATGGTCTTCGCAGGAGACCGCGAAGGGCTGGCCGAAATTCGGCAGGCCAAGCTCGGCCATCCGCGCCTCGGTGACTTCGAGCGCCTCGAACCCGTCGCGCATCTGGGCGGCATTGATCGCCGAGGTGCCCGCCAGTTCCTGCGCCTTGCGCGCGGCCTCCGCGATCATCGCGGCGGCATACATGCCGCGCGAATAGAGCACCGAACCTACCTGATCGCCCGCGCCTGCGGACTTGCCCGCGTCGTAGACATACTGTTTCAGGTCGGCATAGACCGGGTAGTCCATACCCGTGCCGTGCATGGCCAAGGACTTGTATCCATTGGCGCCGTCACCGGCCGGCAGCACGTCGTTTTCCGACCCCGACCACCAGACGCCAATGAAGTTCTCCATCGGGAAGCGGATGTTGGCGGCTTCCTGAATGGCGACGGCGTTCATCACGCCCCAGCCCCACATCAGCACGTAATCCGGCTTGTCACGGCGGATCTGCAGCCACTGCGACTTCTGCTCCTGCCCCGGATGGTCCACGGGCACTTCCATCAGTTCATAGCCGTGCTTGGCCGACAGTTCCTGAAGCGTGCGGATCGGCTCCTTGCCGTAGGCGGAATTGTGGTAGACCAGCGCGATCTTCTTGCCCTCAAGGCTGCCGCCGTTCTCGTCCAGCAGGTACTTGATGGCCACCGACGCGCCGTCCCAGTAGTTGGCCGGGAAGTTGAAGACGTTGGAGAAGATCTTGCCGTTCGCGGCCGAGGTGCGGCCATAACCCGGCGTGTAAAGCGGGATGCCGTCCTGGGTCACCTTCGGGATCAGCTGATAGGTGATGCCGGTCGAAAGCGGGTTGTAGACGAGTGCGCCCGAGCCCTTGGTGGCCTCATAGCATTCGACGCCCTTTTCGGTGTTATACGCGGTTTCGCATTCCGTCACGACGATCTTCTCGCCGCCGATGCCGCCGTCACGCTCGTTCAGAAGCGTGAAATAGTCGGCAAAGCCGTCGGCATAGGGTATGCCACCCGGTGCATAGGGGCCGGTGCGGTACGAAAGCGAGGGGATATTGAGATCCGCCATCGCCGGGGTCGCCGCTGCCACGATGGCCGCTGCGGCAAGGGTTGCAAAGCTCTTCTTCATCGGGTTCCTCCCAAGGGTTCTGGTTTCGTGTTCGCCGGCCTTCCCGCCGGTCTTTTGATTGGGCGGCCCCCCTAGTGCGGGAAGGGCCAAAGCCGGAGTTTTTCTTTCGCCAGCCGCCAGAGCTGGTTCAGGCCATGCGGCTCCACGATCAGGAAGCCCATGATCAGCGCACCGACGATGATCAGTTCGACATGCGCGGCAAGATCGGTGGCCCAGCCGAGCTGGCCGACCAGCACGTTCTTAAGAAGAACGGGCATGAGCACCATGAAGGCCGCGCCTGCGAAGCTGCCGAAGATCGACCCGAGCCCCCCGATGATGATCATGAAGAGGATCAGGAACGATTTCTGGATGCCGAAAGCCTCGCCCACCTCGGCCGCACCGAGATAAACCGCGAAGAACAAGGCCCCCGCCACGCCGATATAGAAGGACGAGATGGCGAAGGCCGAAAGCTTCGTCGTCAGCGGGTTCACCCCGATGATCTCGGCCGCGATATCCATGTCGCGGATCGCCATCCACTTACGACCCATCATGCCGCGCGTCAGGTTCCGCGCGAGCCAAGCCAGCGCGAAGAGGATGACAAGGCAGAAGAGGTACTTGGCAGAAGCGGTCGTCGCAGCACCGGTCACGGCATGGCCAAGAACGGTGCGTTCGGGCGCCGAGATCTGCCCCGAGGCCGAGTAGTTGTAGAACCACGGCACCTTGTTGAAGAGCCAGACAAGGAAGAACTGCGCTGCAAGCGTGGCCACGGCAAGATAGAAGCCCTTGATCCGCAAGGACGGCAGGCCGAAGAGAACGCCGACCCCCGCCGTGATGCCGCCCGCAAGCAGCACATGGATCAGGATCGAGACCTCGGGGAAGGCGGTCATCAGCTTGTAGCAGGCATAGGCCCCCACGGCCATGAACCCCCCGGTCCCGAGCGAGACCTGCCCGCAATAGCCCGTCAGGATATTCAGCCCGATCGCCGCGATCGCGTAGATCAGGAACGGCACGAAGACCGCATTGGCCCAGTAATCGTTGATCAGGAACGGAATGACCCCGAAGGCGACGGCCAGCACCGCATAATAGCGCCAGCGGTCGAACTTGATCGGAAAGGTCTGGCTGTCGTCCACATAGGACGTCTTGAAGTCGCCTGCCTCGCGGTAGAACATCAGCTTCTTCCTTTCAGGGCTAGCAGGACCGTCGCGCAGCCCGCGTCAAACTCTCGCCGGATTTGTGGCTTAGGCAGTTCCCGGACTTCGGAGGACGCCATGACCAACCAAGATCCCGAACGCCGCCGCTGGTGGTTCCGTGAATTCCTCACCAGTTTGCTGGGTGAGTTGCTCGTCATCCTGCTTCCGTTCCTGATCGCCGGTGCCATCGTCGTGTTTTTCGTGGCCCAGCAATTCGGCATCTCATATCGCGATGCGCTGGGGCTCTCCGCCTGCCTGTTCCTGCTTGTCTTCGGGGTCGCCGGCGGGCTGTCCGAGGATTGCAGCTTCATCGGGCCGGGGCTTGGCATCTTCCTTGCCGTCGCGGCCATGGCCATCGCGGGCATGGTGCTGTTCCTGTCGGTCTCGATCGTGTTTGCATTGCCGATCATTCTGATCGCGCTGCCCGTGATGTGGGTGATGTCCTTCTTCAACGGCTGAGCGCCGCAGGCGTTCACAACCATCATCCGAACTCCTTCGCATCGCCCGGGAAGTCGTCACCCTGCGGGCGCACCAGACAGAAACGGTGTCCGGTGGGCGCCTCCATCACGATCCATGTCCTGATCCGCGCCACCTCCGTCGCGCCCAGCGCCTTCAGCCTTTCGCATTCCGCGTCCACGTCATCGGTTTCGAAATCCAGATGCACGCGCGGCTCGTGGTCGACCGCCTGCAACAGCACGCGTGGATAGCCCTTGTGCCCGTCGAACGCCGCGTATTTGCCGCGCTCGTCGATCTCGCCCTTCATGCCGAGCATGCCGGACCAGAAACCGACCGCCTCAGTCAAATCATCGGTCTTGCAGTCGATGCAAAGAACGCCAATGCGGGATCTGTGGCTCATGCCGCCCCCCCGTTCTCGCGGTGATGCTCGCGCGGGACCTGATTGGCGCGCTTGGCATAGCCCGTGGCCTCGGAATGGCGCACCAGCCAGAACCAGGCAACGATGCCCACGGCCGCGCCGATGGCGGCAAGTACCATTGCCACGACGGTGCTCCCGCCGCCCTCTCCGCTGGTCAGGGCAAGGTAGCCGAAGGCCCAGAAGCCGGCCCAGGCAATGACGTTCAGGATGGCGATCAGTTTGGCCATATCTCAAACCCTCTCGATGATCTTTTCACCGAAGAGACCTTGCGGCCGGAAGACGAGGAAGAGAAGCGCCAGCACATAGGCGAACCAGTTCTCGGTCGCGCCGCCGATCAGCGGGCCGATCCAGAACTCGAAAAGCTTCTCGCCCATGCCGATGATGAGCCCGCCGACGATGGCACCGGGGATGGAGGTGAAACCGCCGAGCATCAGGACCGGCAGCGCCTTCAGCGCGATAAGCGACAGCGAGAACTGAACGCCCGATTTCGCCCCCCACATGATCCCCGCGACAAGCGCCACGATCCCGGCGATGGACCAGACCATGACCCAGATGAAGCGCAAGGAGATGCCGACCGAGAGCGCCGCCTGATGGTCGTCCGCCACCGCACGCAGCGCGCGGCCATATTTGGTGTATTGCGAGAAAAGCGTCAGCGAGAGGACCAGAAGGGCCGCCACCACGGTCGCCACGATATCGAGATTGTCGATGAAGAACCCGTAGCCGAAGGCGTTGAAGGTCACATTGTCGATGGTCTCATTGATCCCCTGCGGCAGGCCGACATCCAGCTTCTTGATGTCCGACCCCCACATCAGGTCGCCCATGCCTTCAAGGAAATAGGCCAGGCCGATCGTGGCCATGAAAAGGATGATCGGTTCCTGATTGACGAGGTGCTTAAGCACATAGCGCTCGATGATCACCGCAAGGCCGATCATCACGAGGCCGGTGAGCAGGATCGCCACGATGGCGGGCAGCTGCCAACCGAAATCGTGGATATTGGTGCCGAAAATCGCGTTGATCAGGTGCGAGAACGGCACCTGACCGGTCTGAAACCCGACGAGCGTCAGTGCCGCGAAAAGTGCGAGCACACCTTGCGCGTAGTTGAAGATGCCGGACGCCTTGAAGATGAGGACGAAGCCCAAAGCGACGAGAGAATACATCACCCCCGCCATGAGGCCATTCAGCGCCGCCTCGGTCGCGTAGAGAAGCTGGTCAGACATGGCGGGCCTCCGGGTTGGTGTCGGCACGGGTGCCATACGTTTTGCCGACGTTTTGCAGACGCTTTGCCTCAGTCATGGCTGACCCCCAGATAAGCGTCGATGACGGCCTGATTGGAACGCACCTCATCGGGCGTGCCGTCGCCGATCTTCTTGCCGTAATCCATCACCACGACGCGGTCGGAGAGGTCCATCACGACGCCCATGTCATGCTCGATCAGCGCGATCGTGGTGCCAAACTCGTCATTCACGTCGAGGATGAAGCGGGACATGTCCTCCTTCTCCTCGACGTTCATCCCGGCCATTGGTTCGTCCAAGAGCAGCAGCCGCGGCTCTGCGGCCAAGGCGCGGGCCAGTTCGACCCGCTTCTTGAGGCCGTAGGGAAGTCGGCCCACTGGTGTCTTGCGGATGTCCTGAATCTCAAGAAAGTCGATGATTTTCTCGACTTTTTCGCGGTGTTCGGTTTCCTCACGTTGGGCCGATCCCCACCAGATCGCCTGAGACAGAAGGCCCGATTTCATCATCGTCAGCCGCCCGGTCATGATGTTGTCGAGCACCGACATCCCGTCAAAAAGCGCGATGTTCTGGAAGGTGCGGGCGATGCCCAGGCGGGCCACCTGATAGGGCTTCATCGGCCCCCTCTTGTAGCCCTTGAACCAGACCTCGCCCTCCTGCGGCACATAAAAGCCCGAGATGACATTGAGCATGGAGGACTTGCCCGCCCCGTTCGGCCCGATGATTGCCCGGATCTCGCCCTGGCGGATGTCGAAGGAAATATCGGTGATCGCCGCCACCCCGCCGAAACGCAGGGTGATGTTCTTCATCTCCATCAACACGCCGCCGATCTTGCGGCCGTCGGCGGTGGTGTAACCTTCTGTATTCATTTGGTTCATTCCGCCGCAATCCTTTCCTGCCCGGCCGCGACCTTGGCGTCGCGGATGGTCAGCGTGGCCTTGATCGCGCCCTTGCGGCCGTCTTCATAGGTCACTTCGGTCTCGGTATAGATGCTGTTCTTGCCGCCATAGAGTGCCGCGATCAGGTCGGCGAATTTCTCTTCGATGACCTTGCGGCGGACCTTTCGGGTACGGGTCATCTCGCCGTCATCGGCATCCAGTTCCTTGTGCAGGATCAGGAAGCGGTGGATCTGGCAGCCGGCCAGCATCGGGTCGGCGGCGACGGATTTGTTCACTTCTTCGACATGGCCCGCGATGGTCTCCAGCACCTGCGGGTGCTGGCTCAGTTCCTGGTAGCTGGCATAGGCGATGTTGTTGCGCTCGGCCCAGTTGCCGACCGCCGTCAGGTCGATATTGATGAAGGCAGTGCAGTAGTCGCGCCCGGCGCCGAGGACCACGGCCTCAAGGATGTTCGAGTAGAATTTCAGCTTGTTTTCAACGTATTTCGGCGCGAAGAGGCGGCCATCGGCCATCTTGCCCACGTCCTTGGCGCGGTCGATGATCCGCAAGTGCCCGGTGCCTTCCTCAAAGAACCCGGCATCGCCGGTGGCCACCCAGCCTTCGGCATCCTTGGTCGAGGCGGTGCTTTCGGGGTTGTTGTAATATTCCACGAACGTCCCGGGCGAACGGTAGTAGACCTCGCCATTCTCGCCGATCTTCACCTCGACCCCGGGCGAGGGCACGCCGACCGTATCGGAGCGGACCTCGCCATCGGGTTGCTGGGTGATGAAGACGGAGGCCTCGGTCTGGCCGTAGAGTTGCTTCAGGTTGATGCCCAGAGAACGGTAAAAATCGAAGATTTCGGGCCCGATTGCCTCCCCGGCGGTATAGGCCACGCGCAACCGGCCGAGGCCGAGCGAATCCTTCAGCGGACCATAGACGAAGACCCCGCCCAGCCAGTAGGCGAGCCGGTCACCAAACCCCACTGCCTTGCCGTCCAGCAGTGCCGGGCCAACCCGCCGCGCGACGCCCATGAAGTGCCGGTACAGCCATTGCTTGAAGCGGCCCGCATCTTCCATCCGGATCGTGACATCGGTCAGAAGCCCCTCGAACACGCGGGGCGGGGCGAAGTAATAGCTCGGCCCGATCTCGCGCAGGCAGGTCCGGACGGTGCTGTCGCTTTCCGGGCAGTTGACGGTGAAGCCGGTCCAGTAGGCCTGCCCGACCGAAAAGATGAAATCGCCGACCCAGGCCATCGGCAGATAGGCCAGCACATCATCCGAATGGCGCAGGTGATCGAATTCGGAGGAGTTCTTGGCCGTCTCGATGATATTGCGGTTGGAGAGGACCACGCCCTTCGGCTTGCCCGTCGTGCCCGAGGTGTAGAGCATCACGCAGGTGCTGTCATAGGTCAGCTCGGCGATGCGTTTGTCTAGTTCGGCCCCAAGGCGCTGTTCGGCGGCGCGCCCCTCGGCCGCGATATCGGCCAGCGCGTTCATATGGGAATGGTCGTATTTCCGCATGCCGCGCTTATCGAGATAGGCGATGTGGTGCAGCCTCAAGTCCTTGCCCTCAAGGCCCTCCTGCACCTCCAGAACCTTGTCGACCTGCTCCTGATCGCCACAGACGACAAAGCGCGCGCCGCAATGCTCCAGCACATATGCCATCTCTTCGGCGACCGCGTCCTGATAGAGGGGCACCGGCACCGCGCCGCACATCTGGGCCGCGACCATCGACCAGTAAAGCGCAGGACGGTTGCGGCCGATGATCGCGACGTGATCGCCACGCTCCAGCCCGAGCGCGAGGAAACCAAGCGCCATCGCCCTGATCTCGGCCTGTGCCTCGGCCCAGGTCCAGCTTTGCCAGATGCCGAATTCCTTTTCGCGGAAGGCGGGCAACGCACCCCATTTTACCGCGTTCCGGGCCAGCAGGGCCGGGATCGACTGCAATTCGGCCGGTCTGTCTTTCGCCACCTTGTCCTCCCCTGCGCCGGCGTTGCGGCACCTTATCACCTTTAAGGCGAGTGTTCCTCACCATGGCGGTTCCGGCAAGAGGCTCGTCGGCAAAGGTTTCGGGACTTTTTCCCAATCCTTACGAATTGTAACAGGGCCCGTTTGCCCCTTTCCGGCCCCGCCCCAAGGGTGCTAGCGATAAGCGGAAAGGAGCCTTGGTCGATGGAAAGAACCGACAGCCGCGCCAAGATGACGCAGGCCGGGCTGAACCTCATTCAGCAAGCGCTGTCGATCTACGACCGGGACCTGCGGCTGGCCGTCTGCAACCGCCGTTTTCAGGAGATGTTCGACCTGCCGGAAGCGCTGGTGACGCCCGGCGCGCCCTTCGAGGCGACGATTCGCTTTCTGGTGGAGCGCGGCGAATATGGCGAGGTGGACGACCCCGACGCGGCGGTACAGGTGCGCGTCGAACAGGCCCGCGCCTTTCAAGCGCACTACATGGAGCGGACGCGGGCCAACGGCCGCACGATCTCGGTCGAGGGCTCGCCTTTGCAGCAGGGCGGCTGGGTGACGGTCTATACCGACATCACCGACATCAAGGCGCAGGAGGCCCTGCTGCGCGGCCGGTCCGAGGAATTGTCTGAAGAGGTTCTGGCTCATGCCGAGCGGCTGGCCCAGACCAACCGGCAACTGGCCGCGACCAACACTGCGCTGGAAGAGGCCAAGCGCGAACTGACCGAGATGGAGGCGCGCACAAGGCTCGTGACCGAGATGATGCCCGCCCATATCGCCCATGTCGGGCCGGACCTGATCTATACCTATTCCAACCGGCGCCTCTCGTCGGTCATGCCCGGCAGCCTTTCCGACATTGTCGGCCGCCCGGTATCTGAGGCACTGGGGGCGGAGACCTTCGCCCGGATCGAGCCGGGATTGCTGAAGGCGCTGGCGGGTGAAGCGAGTGTTTTCGAGTTTACCCACGACACCTCGGGCCGCCGCATCAGGCTCGCGCTGACCCCGGATCGGGGCGGGGAAGGTGTGGCGCAGGGCGTCTATGTCCTGTCGATGGACGTAACCGAAGAGGCGCAGGCGCGGGCCGCGCTCAGCCAGAGTGCCAAGCGCGAACTGGCGGCGCAGCTGACCTCGGGTCTGGCCCATGATTTCGCCAATCTCCTGACGATCATCCTCGGCCTGCAGGGCCGGATGGAACGTATGGAGGACCTGCCGGAAGAAGCCATTGACCTTGCCCGCGCGACGCTGGCTGCCGCACGGCGGGGCGGAACGCTTCTCGACCGGATCGCCGCAATCTCAGGACCCCGTGAAATCCGGCCCGCGCCCACGGATATTCCGACTTTGCTGGAGGAATTGCGGGTAATGGCTGGGCCGTCTCTGCACGAAGGCGTGGGCCTTGACCTGCTGACCGGCGATCTCAAGCGACCAATCCTGCTTGATGCCGGATCGCTGCTGGATGCGCTATTGAACCTCATCCTCAACGCCCGCGACGCGCTGGCGCCGGGATCGGGGCGGATCACCCTGACCGCGCGCCCCGTGCGCGATACCTGGCTGGAAATCAGCGTCGCCGATACCGGTCCCGGCTTTTCCGAAAAGGCTTTGGACCACGGGCTTGATCCGTTCTTCACCACCAAGGGGGGGGAGGGGTCGGGCCTCGGCCTCTCCATGGTCTATGACCATATCAAACTGATGGGCGGCACGGTGAAACTCGCCAACCGGCCCGAGGGCGGGGCGAAGGTGACGCTTCGCCTGCCGCTCCGCGCCGCTGACGCCGCGCCTGCGCAACCGACGCTGGTGCTGCTGGTGGAGGATACCGAAGAGATCCGCACCGATGTGCGCGAGATGCTGCGCGGCCTTGGCCACAACGTGATCGAGGCGGCGAGCGCGGAGGAAGCGGCGGAACTGGCCGACCTGCCGGGGATTGGGCTGATCCTGTCGGATATCGGCCTGCCGGGGGAACAAAGCGGCGTCGACTTTCTGCGGGGGCTTTCTGACGCGGGGCATGAGGCCCGTCTGATGCTGATGACCTCGCTGCCGCCGGGCAATCCGGAACGGGTACGGGCGGGCGCGATCCCGGTCCTGACGAAACCCTTCACCGGGGCCGAGCTGGCGGCCTTCCTCTCCGCGAAAGAAGCCGCATGACCGATCCCCGCCCCCATGTCGCCATCTTGGATGACGAGCCCGAGATTCGCCGGATGCTGGCAGCCGCGTTGGAAGAGGCGGGGTTCCGCACCTCCTGCTATGCCCGCGCCACGGAATTTGAGGCTGCGCTGAAACGGCTGACGCCCGATGTCTGCCTTGTCGATCTCGGCCTTCCCGACCGCGACGGGCTGGCGCTGGTCCATCGCCTCGCGCTCGAATCCGGCGCGGCGATCATTATTATCTCAGGGAGGGCGCAGGTGCAGGACCGGGTGACGGGGCTGGAACTCGGGGCCGACGACTACATCATCAAGCCCTTCGACCCGGCCGAGGTCGTCGCCCGCATCCGCGCCCGGCTGCGCAAGGGCCGGACCGATCCGGAGCGCGCCGCGACCATCGCCCGTTTCGCCGACTGGACGGCGTATTTCGACCGCTATCTGCTGGTGAACAAGGACGGAGAAGAGGTGCCCTTTTCTCATGCCGAGGGCGAGGTTTTGCGGCTTTTCCTCGATAGCCCGAAACGGCTGATTTCGCGCGCGCAGATGCAGGAGAGCCTTGGCGGCGCGGCGGGCGAAAGCTTTGACCGGGCGATGGATGTGCGCATCTCGCGCCTCAGAACCAAGCTCGGTGAAGACCCCAAGAACCCGCGCCTGATCAAGACGATCTACGGGGCGGGGTATATTTTCCTTGGCGACGTCCGCTGGGGCTGACAAACAGGCGCCATGACCGAACTGACCCTTATCCGCCACGGACAGGCCAATTCCGGCGCCCGGACCGAAGCCGACTATGACCGGCTGTCGCCGCTTGGCCAGCAGCAAGCCTCATGGCTGGGCGAACATCTGCGGCTGACCGGTGGCTTCGACCGCGTGATCTCGGGCACGCTCCGCCGTCAGCGCGAGACGGCAGAGGCGCTGAACCTCGACGCGCGGCCCCATGCGCTCGACGAACGATTGAACGAACTGGATTACTTCGCGCTGTCGCATGCGCTTCAGGACAGCCACGCCATTCCCTTCCCGACGGGCCCCGAGGATTTCGCCGCCCATGTGCCGCAGGTGCTGCAACTCTGGCGTTCCGGCGATGTCGGGCCGGATCATGAAAGCTATGAGGGGTTCATTGCCCGCGTTTCCGGCGCGGTTGAGGATGCCGCGCAGGGCGGGCCGGGTGCGGTCCTCGTCACCTCGACCGGCGTCATCGCGACACTGGTGGCGCTGGCCTTGGGGCTGGAAGCAGTGATGAAGGCGCGGATGTTCCTGAAAGTGATGAACACCTCCGTTCACCGTTTCGCCGTCCATGACGGTACACTGCACCTCAACCAGTTCGGCGCGACACCGCATCTCGACTATCCTGACCGCCACGGGGCGCGGACGCATTACTAATGGCTGTGCCGACCAATCGGGAGGGTCCGCTATGTGCCTCTTGCGGACACGGCCCCAATCGCAGCGCAAGCCGGGCGGGCGACTGCCCGTGGGGTGGCGCGGCGACCTTTGTTCAGGGCAGTTTATGGCCGCAAAGCCCCCCGCCCTCATGCGAGGCGCGCGACCGCCAAAGCGCCAGCCCGCCGGGACGGGCAGGCGCTCGCCCGGCGCCTTCGGCTTGATTCCGGGCGAAAGTGGGCTTTACTGAATGTCCGCTTGGTCAACACAACACACCAAACGAATTACGGGATCGCTACAGAGGTAAACATGCAGATTCACTGGTGCGGAACCGGCCTTTCCTCCCGCCCCGGCCTACGCCGGCTGATCCTTGCGGGTCACCCGGTCACGGTCTGGAACCTGCCGGTGGAAGCGGCGATGGAGGCCGTGGGCGATATCACCGAAGACATCCGCGCGATGGAACCCGGCGCGCTTGAAGCAGTGCTTCAGCCCGGCGACATCGTCGTTTCCATGCTGCCCGCGACGCTGCATCTGGACCTTGCCCGGACCTGCGTCGATAAGGGCGCGCATTTCGTATCGTCCAGCTACATCTCGCCCGAGATGCAGGCGCTGGACGAACCGGCCCGCGAGGCAGGCGTGGCGGTCGTCAACGAGGTCGGCCTCGATCCCGGCATCGACCACCTGATGGCGCATGACCTGGTCACCGCCTACCGCGCGTCTGCACACTATGACCGCGACAACATCCTGTCCTTCACCTCTTACTGCGGCGGCGTGCCCGCGGTACCGAACGCCTTCCGCTACAAGTTCTCGTGGTCGCCCATCGGCGTTCTGCGCGCATTGATGACCCCGGCCCGCTCGATCCGCGATTTCACCGAACTCAGCGTCGCCCACCCATGGGATGCGGTCCGCACATACTCGGCGCCGCTTCGCCATCCCGAGACCTTCGAGGTCTACCCCAACCGCGACTCGCTGCCCTATCTCGAGGCCTACCGCTTCGAACCGGGGAGCAGGGTAAAGGAGTTTGTCCGCGGCACGTTACGCCTGAACGGCTGGACCGAAGCCTGGGCGGATATTTTCAACGAATTGGAAGCTGCGCCGTCAAACGACCGGCTCAAGGACCTGTCCGATGAGCTATGGGAAAAATATCCCCTGGAAGAGGGTGAGGCCGACCGGGTTGTCCTCTGTGTTTCGCTGAAGGCCGAAAAGGCGGGCATGCCGGTCTGGCACAAGACCTGGGTTCTCGATGCGACGGGCGATATCCGCGGTTCGGCCATGGCGCGTCTTGTTTCGGGAACGGTCGCGCTGGCGGTCGAGGCAGTCATGGCGCGGGAAATGCCGGTCGGTGTCCACGGCGCGCCGCACGATCCGCGACTGGTGCAACGCTGGCTGGACGAAACGCGCAGCGCCGCGCAGGAAATGCGCCGGGTCGATCACGTCTGACGGATAGGGGATGGGCGGTCAGGTCCCGTCCATCCGCGCCAGCAAGGCTTTGGCGGCAGCCTGTTCGGCCTGACGCTTCGCGCCCGCCTTCGCGGCCTCTGTCTCGCCCGTCTCCAGCCGCACCTCGACGGTGAAGATCGGCTGATGGTCCGGCCCCTCGCGCTTCAGTTCCGTGTAGGCAGGCGGTGGCAGGCCCCGGGCCTGCGCCCATTCCTGAAGCGCGGTCTTGGCATCGCGGGCGTCGGCCTCGACCGCGCCGATCCGGTCGCCCCAAAGACGCAGGATCACCGCCTTCGCCGCCTCAAACCCGCCGTCGAGATAGACGGCGGCAATCACTGCCTCCATCGCATCGCCCAGAAGCGCTTCCTTGCGCCGCCCGCCCGACATCATCTCGGACCGGCCAAGTTTCAGGACATCGCCCAAACCCACCTCGCGCGCGACATTGGCGCAGGCTTCCTTGCGGACGAGCGTGTTGAAACGGGGGGCCAGCTGTCCTTCCGACGCGCCCTTGTCCGCCGCCAGCAGGGCCTCGGCCATCACGAGGCCAAGCACCCGGTCGCCGAGAAATTCCAGCCGCTGGTTGTCGGGCCGGGTCGCGGTCGAGATGGATGCGTGGGTCAGCGCCCGGACGAGAAGTTCGGGCCGCAGGAACTCATGCCCGATCCGGGCCGCGAACGCGGCGAGATCGGCCGAGAGTTTCACTCCACCGCCTTGAAGAACCGGTCGGACCGCCAGGTCCAGAAGAAGAAGAGCGACTTGCCGGCAGACGAGAACATGATCCTGTCGGCGCGGCCGATCAGGTATTCGGCAGGCAGCATGCCCACTCCGCCCAATGCCACCGGAACCCGGCTGTCCTGGCTGTTGTCACGGTTGTCGCCCATGAAGAAATACTGACCTTCCGGCACGGTATAGATGGGCGTGTTATCGACACCGCTGTTGCGGATGTTCAGGATGCTGTGGCTTACGCCGTTCGGCAGCGTCTCGATCTTGCGTTCCTTGACGCAGACGGCGCCCTGCCCGACCGGGTCGTTGGCGCATTGCGGCATGTTGCGCTGCGATCCCTGCGGCGCCTTGATCTCTTCGAACGTACCGCCATCTTTCTGCGGGACCGGCTGGCCGTTCAGCCACAAAACACCGTCCTTCACCTGCACGGTATCGCCCGGCAGAGCGATCAGGCGCTTGATGAAATCCGAACCGTTGGTCGGGTGACGGAAAACGACGACATCGCCGCGCTCGGGCTCAGCCGACCAGAGGCGGCCCGATATCGGGCAGGCTGAGAACGGACACGAATACCGCGAATAGCCGTAGGCCATCTTGTTGACGAAAAGAAAATCGCCGATCAGCAGCGTGTCCTTCATCGAGCCCGACGGGATCCAGAATGGCTGATAAAACAGCGTGCGGAAGACGCCCGCGATCAATAACGCATAGACCACCGTCTTGATCGTCTCGACGATCCCGTCCTTTGCCGTACCACTCATATCCGGTCCTGCCCGTTCCTGCTCCGGCGCTTCATGATCGCGCGGCGGCGGGGAGTCAAGTTTTACTCAATTTTTCGGACGTGCCTCGATCACCACAAAGGCCTGTGCCCAGGGATGATCGTCTGTCAGGGTGACATGGACGATCGCCTCATACCCCTCGGGCGTCATCTCGGCCAACCGCTCGGCCGCCCAGCCGGTCAGGTGCATGACCGGCTGACCGGTCCTGAGGTTCGAAACCGCCATGTCCTTCCAGGAAATGCCCATGCGCAGCCCGGTGCCCAGCGCCTTGGAACAGGCCTCTTTCGCGGCCCAGCGTTTGGCATAGGTGCCCGCTGTGTCCCGCCGCCGTTCGGCCTTGCGCTGCTCCACCTCAGTGAAGACGCGGTTGCGGAAGCGGTCGCCGAACCGGTCCAGCGTTGCCTGAATGCGCTCGATATTGGCCAGATCGGTGCCGATGCCGAGGATCATGCGACCTCCAGCACGACCGTGCCGAGCTTGTTGCCTGCCTCGACCATACGGTGCGCCGACGCGCAGTCGGCAAGGTCGCCCCCGGGCACGACGGCATGAGACAACGCACCGGCCTCAAGCCACTCGGTCAGTTGCGCCTCGCCCTGCCGTCGCGTTTCGGGGTCGAGCAGGTAAACGAGGATCATCCTCAGCGTGATGTTGCGGAACATCAATGGGTAGAAGTCCAGCCGGGGCTGCATCTGAGAGGCCGAGGCATAGGTGGCGATCACGCCCCCGGGCTTCAGAAGCGCAAGGGCAGCGGTTTGACCGGCGGCGAAATCCACCTCGACAATGCGGTCAACGCCTTCGCCCCGGGTCATGTCGTTTACGGCCTGAACCACATCCGTGTCACGATAGTTGATCCATTCCGCCGCGGTCGAATGCGCCGCCTTCTCCGCCGAGGACACGGTGGCGATCACCCGCGCACCACCAAGCCGGGCCATCTGGCAGGCATAGCGCCCGACCGTGCCCGCGCCGCCGGTGACGAGAACCGTCTTGCCCGCCACCGGACCGTCAGCAAAGACTGCGCGCCAAGCGGTCATTGCCGGAATGCCAAGGCAGGCGCCCTCGGCAAACCCGGTGCCGTCCGGCAGGCGCACCGCCTGTTCGGCGGGCAGCGCGATCCGTTCCGCCGCCGTGCCGTATTGCCGCTGCCAGCCGCCGTTCCAGATCCAGACACGCTCGCCGATACGCGCCGGATCAACGCCCCCGCCCACGGCCTCGATAACGCCCGCGCCATCGGAATGCGGCACGATCCGGGGCCAACCCATGACCGCCCCAGCCCGCGCACCGGCCCGTAGCTTGACATCCGACGGGTTCACGCCCGAGGCGTGAAGCCGCACCAGAACTTCGCCCGCCTCGGGGACGGGGTCGGGCAGGTCGCCGACCGTCAGGACCTCATCCGCCGGACCGAACCGTTCAAACCAGACAGCCCTCATTGCCCGGCCCGTGCCTCATCCATGATCCGGCGCATCTCGGCAATCGCCGGTTTGAGGCCGACAAAGATCGCCTCGCCGATCAGGAAATGGCCGATGTTCAGCTCGCGCACCTCGGGAAATGCGGCGATGGGTGCGACGGTATCGAAGGTCAGGCCATGGCCCGCATGCACTTCGAGCCCAAGTGAGTGCGCGAAGGTCGACATCTCGCGCAGCCGCTCAAGTTCGGTATCGCGTTCGGCAAAGCGCCCCTCGGCATGAAAGTCGCAATAGGCGCCGGTGTGAAGTTCCACCACTGCCGCGCCGATCCGGTGCGCCGCCTCGATCTGGGCGGCATCCGCTGCGATAAAGATCGACACTCGGCAACCTGCCTCGGCCAAGGGCGCGATGAAATGCGCCAGCCGGTTTTCCTCGCGCGCGACCTCCAGCCCGCCTTCGGTCGTCCGCTCCTCGCGTTTTTCCGGCACGATGCAGACGGCATGCGGATTGTGGCGCAAAGCGATCTTCTGCATTTCGTCCGTCGCGGCCATCTCGAAATTCAACGGCACCGACAGTGCCTCCATCAGCCGGTCGATGTCGCCGTCGGTGATATGGCGCCGGTCTTCGCGCAGATGGGCGGTGATGCCGTCGGCGCCCGCGTCTTCGGCAAGTTTGGCGGCGCGAACGGGATCCGGATAGGCCGAACCACGCGCGTTTCGCACGGTCGCCACATGGTCGATGTTCACGCCAAGCCGCAATTCATTCACGTCATGTACTCCGATTTATCAGGCTCGGTGGCAGGTTAGACCGGCGCGGCCGCCGCTGTGAATGTCTGAATCGTCATGAATACAATTCGGGACTAGCTGTTACCCTGCTGTTCCCCTGCCCGCGCATGAAGTTTTGCTTTCAACTTCTCGAACCGCGCTTTCAGCCGTTTGCGGCGGTGTTTCTGATAGGCGGCGATGACCGGTTCCGACAGGTAGTAGGACAGGACGCCGGCGACAACCCCGGGCAGCAGACCGCCAACCATATAGGGCAGAAAGACTTCGTTCCAGAAATTGTAAAGGTTGTCCCAGCGGCTCGTCGCCTCGGTGAAGATGGCGAAGAAATTGTGCTTCAGGTTCTCGCCCGCGCCGACAAACTTTCCGAACAAGGTTGCATGCTGGCTTTCATCGAACTGGGTTCCAAGGATCAGGTGGCCGAGTTTCATCGACGAAAAGGCGATGAATGGGAAGGTGATCGGATTGCCGAAGAACGTGCCGAGAAGCGAGGCGAGGATGTTGCCCCTTGCAGCCTTCGCCACAAGCGCGGCGGCGACAAAATGCAGACCGAAGAGTGGCGTGAAGCTGACGAAAACACCCGCGCCAACGCCGCGCGCGATCCGGTCGGGGCGGTCGGGCAGACGACGGACCCGATGCTTGACGTAGTGAAAGGCGCGCGTCCAGCCGCCGCGGGGCCAGAAGGCCTCGGCGATCAGTTGCATATAGGACCGTGGCGTCCGCCTTTTGAAAACCACTTAATCTTCCCCTTCGCCCATCAGGGCTTGCGACCCAGATCGCGATACCGTTCCACCTGGGCCACGTCACTTTCCGCTTCAAGGGCCTTCAACACCATGTGCAGATGCTCGGCATCCCTCAAATCAACTTCCACGATAAGACGGTAAAAGTCAGGCTTACGGTCGACAAAAGTAAGGTCAGAGATATTGGCCTTCTGCTCGCCGATCAAAGTGCAGATGCGGCCAAGAACACCGGCATCGTTGGCAATCGTCATGTTGAGGCTGATCGTATAGACCGGCGCGTGACGGCCCGAATGCCAACGCAGATCGACCCAGCGGGCCGGCTGTTCCTCGAACTCGGCCAGTGCCGGGCAGTCGATGGTGTGAATGACCACGCCCTGACCGCGATAGGTGATGCCGACGATACGTTCGCCCGGTACCGGCTGGCAGCAATTGGCGCGGCGGAAGTTCTGGTCGGCAGTCAGGCCGACGACCGGACGGCGGGCATCCACCTCTTCATCGGGATGGGCCGAGGCGAGTTCGGGGTAGATCGCCTCGATCACCTCGCGCGCGGTCAGTTCGGCGCTGCCGAGTCGGGCGAGCACTTCGGTCTCATCGGGCAGGCCGAGCGTCTTGGCGGCCGTCCTCAGCGCCTTTTCGGTCGCCTTGCGGCCATGATGCTCAAACGCCACCCGCGCCAGTTCCTGGCCAAGCTTGACGAACCGCTCGCGGTCTTCCTCACGCAGGGACCGGCGGATCGCGGACTTCGCGCGTCCCGTCACCACGATATCGATCCATGTCGCCTGTGGCCGCTGGCCGGTGGCGGTGATGACCTCGACCGACTGGCCGTTCTTCAGCCGGGACCAGAGCGGCACGCGAATGCCGTCGATCTTGGCGCCGACGGTCGAGTTGCCGATCCGTGTATGGATCGAATAGGCGAAATCCAAGGGCGTCGCCCCTTTCGGCAACTGCACCACATCCCCCTTGGGCGTGAAGCAGAAGACCTGATCGGAATACATTTCGAGCTTCACGTTTTCGAGAAACTCGTCGTGGTCGTCGCCGTTGTCGAACCGCTCGGTCAGGGACGCGATCCATTTCGCCGGATCGACGGCGAAGGGGTTCTTCGCGCGTTCACCATCGCGGTAGGACCAATGCGCAGCCACGCCGCTTTCGGCAACCTCGTGCATCTGGCGGGTGCGGATCTGAACCTCCACCCTTTTGCCGTCGCGGCCCGAAACCGTAGTGTGGATGGAGCGGTAGCCGTTCGATTTCGGCTGGCTGATATAGTCCTTGAACCGGCCCGGAACCGCACGCCAGCGGCGATGAATCGCACCAAGAATACGGTAGCAGTCGCTTTCGTTCTGGCAGATCACGCGGAAACCGTAGATGTCTGAAAGCCGCGAGAAGGCGAGCTGCTTTTCCTGCATCTTGCGCCAGATCGAATAGGGTTTTTTGGCCCTGCCGAAAACATCCGCGTCGATGTTTTCCTTTTCCAGTTCGGCGCGGATATCGGCGGTGATCTTGTGGATCACGTCGCCGGTTTCCTTCTGCAGCGTGATGAAGCGGCGGATGATCGAAGATCGCGCCTCGTGGTTCACGACTCGGAACGACAGGTCCTCCAGTTCCTCGCGCATCCACTGCATACCCATGCGTCCCGCGAGGGGGGCAAAGATATCCATCGTCTCGCGCGCCTTCCGGACCTGCTTTTCATGCGGCAGCGACTTGATCGTGCGCATGTTGTGAAGCCGGTCGGCCAGCTTGACGAGGATGACGCGCAGGTCCTTCGACATCGCCATGAAGAGCTTGCGGAAGTTTTCCGACTGCTTTGACGCGGTGGAAGAGAGTTGCAGATTGGTAAGTTTGGTGACGCCATCCACCAGTTCGGCGATCTCTTCGCCGAACTTTTCAGTGATCTCGGAATAGGTGGATTTCGTGTCTTCGATCGTATCGTGCAGAAGCGCGGTGATGATCGTCGCATCATCCAGCCGTTGCTCCGTCAGGATCGCGGCAACGGCAGCCGGATGGGTGAAATAGGGTTCCCCCGAATGGCGGAACTGCCCCTCATGCATGCGGCGGCCATAATCATAGGCCGTCCGAATCAAATCGGCATTGGTATGGGGATTGTAGTTGCGGACCAGCGCGATCAGGTCTTCGACGTCGATCATTCCGGTCCGCGCGCCTCGGTGTTCTTGGGCTTAGCCCTGGCCCTGAGCTTCCATGAGCGCCCGGAGCAGTTTCTCTTCCGACATGTCGTCGTCCGCCGGACGGTCAACTTCAGCACCCATCAGAAGCGCCATTGCATCATCTTCGGCCTCGTCGACCTCGATCTGGGTCTGGTGGCTTTCGATCATCCGCTCGCGCAGGTCGCCTGCGGTCTGGGTCTCGTCGGCAATCTCGCGCAAGGAGACGACGGGGTTCTTGTCGTTGTCGCGGTCGATGGTCAGCGACGCACCGGCAGCGATCTCACGCGCACGATGAGCGGCGAGCATCACCAGCTCGAACCGGTTCGGAACCTTGTCAACGCAATCTTCGACCGTCACGCGGGCCATGAGACACTCCAATCGGACTTGGGAGATATGGAGCCCGCTATTTAGGCGCTCCTCTCCCCCTTGACAAGCGATGATTCCCCCTCAAAGCGGGCAAATTGCCGCCTTTTCCGCCTTTGACAGTGCGCTGACCATCTCTGCGACGGAAAGTCCGGTCACGGGATGGATCATCGCTGGCGCGATTTCGGCCAAGGGAATCAATACAAATCCCCGGTCCTGAAGCCGCGGATGCGGCAGGATCAGCCGGTCCGGCGCGTCCTGCTTCTGCTTCTCAAGCGGCAGCGCCATCCACGCTTTCTGGGTATCGCTGTCGGGCATGACCGTGTCGCCGTAAATGAGCAGATCGAGGTCAAGCGTCCGCGCGCCCCAGCGGATTTCCCGTGTCCGGCCTGCTTCTGCTTCGATACGGTGCAGGGCCGCGAGAAGCCCCTCCGGCGACAGTGACGAAGCGACGAGCGCGGCGGCATTGACGAAGTCAGGACCAGAGCCAGGTGGATAGGCCGGAGTGCGGAAAAATCGCGATACGGCGACAATTTGGCCGATATCGTGGTGAATTGTCACAAGCGCCGAAATGACCGTCGCAAGCGAATCCCCTTTGCCGGAAGGGGAGTTACTGCCGATAGCGATCGCGGCCAACTTATCCATTTGTACAGATATCAATTTATATGCCAATCTGACTATACGTGTTCACTCACGGGGACTAAAGCTACCGAATTCCAGTTTGCCCACCCAAACGATTGTCGGAAGCTCGGCGGCTATTTTTTTGGAAGGAACAATTGATGTTCTACAAGGACGAACGGCTTGCGCTGTTCATTGACGGGTCGAATCTGTACGCAGCCGCGAAGGCGCTCGGCTTTGACATAGACTACAAACTCCTGCGTCAGGAATTTGAACGTCGCGGCAAGCTGCTGCGCGCGTTTTATTACACGGCGCTTCTGGAAAACGATGACTACTCGCCGATCCGGCCTTTGGTGGACTGGCTCCACTACAACGGCTTCTCGATGGTGACGAAACCCGCGAAAGAATACACCGACAGCCAGGGGCGGCGGAAGGTGAAGGGCAACATGGATATCGAGCTGACGGTCGATGCCATGGAGCTTGCGCCGCGGGTCGATCACATCGTGCTCTTCTCCGGTGACGGGGATTTCCGGCCGCTTGTGGAAAGTCTTCAGCGTCAGGGTGTGCGGGTCTCGGTCGTCTCGACGATCCGCTCGCAGCCGCCGATGATCGCCGACGAGTTGCGCCGTCAGGCCGACAACTTCATCGAGCTTGACGCCCTGCGCGACGTCATCGGCCGCCCGCCGCGCGAACCGCGCTTCGACCGCGAAGACTCGGCGGTTACGGCTGACGAGTGATCAGAGCCGGGGCATGAACGCTCCGGCGGGCCATTCATGACCGAGCTTCTGTCCCTCCTGGGACTATTCGTGGCGGCGTTCGGCGCCGCCACGTTGTTGCCGTTGCAGTCCGAGGTCGTGTTTGTTGCGATGCAGGCCAACGCAAGCGTTTCGCTCCCGCTGATCGTTCTCGTGGCGTCGGTCGGTAACACGCTCGGCGCGGTTGTGAATTACGTCATGGGTCGCTGGGTCCAGCACTTCCGCGACCGGCGCTGGTTCCCGGTGAACCCGGCAAAACTGGACCGCGCTCAGGCATGGTATGCGCGGTACGGCGTCTGGACTCTGCTCTTCAGCTGGGCGCCGCTCGGTGACGGGTTCACCGTCATCGCGGGGATGATGCGCACGCCAATCTGGCTGTTTGTCGGACTCGTCGCGCTGGCCAAGACCGGTCGATACGTGGCGCTGGCCTTGATCACGGCGGGTATCCTCGGGGGCTAGACGCCCCGGGCCCAAGGGCTTACAGAATTTCGGGCCGACACAGGTCCGGAGCCCATTCACTGGATATCCGGCACCAGTGTTTTCGAAATTGTCCCTGGCCAGCCCGCATGCTGGACCGGCAGGAGTATGCGATGGACCGGCCCGACCTGACCCTCTACCTCGCCGCCCCGCGCGGCTTCTGCGCCGGTGTCGACCGCGCGATCAAGATCGTCGAAATGGCGCTGGAAAAGTGGGGGGCCCCGGTCTTCGTCCGGCATGAGATCGTGCACAACAAGTTCGTGGTCGACGGTTTGCGCGCGAAAGGCGCGGTCTTTGTCGAGGAACTTGATGAGTGCCCCGGTGACCGCCCGGTGATCTTCTCGGCGCATGGCGTTCCGAAAGCCGTTCCGGCCGAGGCCGAGCGGCGCGCGATGACCTTTGTCGATGCGACCTGCCCCTTGGTCAGCAAAGTCCATATTGAGGCCGAACGCCACCATCAGAACGGGCTTCAGATGGTGATGATCGGCCATGCGGGCCACCCCGAGACGCTCGGCACGATGGGGCAACTGCCAGAAGGCGAGGTGTTGCTGGTCGAAACTGTTGCGGATGTCGCCACCATCGCCCCGCGCAACCCGGCGAAACTCGCCTTCATCACACAGACGACCTTGTCGGTCGATGACACCGCCGACATCGTGGCCGCGCTCAAGACCCGCTTCCCTTCCATCGTCGGACCCCACAAGGAAGATATCTGCTACGCCACCACAAACCGGCAGGAAGCGGTCAAAGCCGTCGCGCCGAAGATCGACGCCCTTCTGGTCATCGGCGCACCAAATTCGTCGAATTCCAAACGGCTCGTGGAGGTTGGCCGCGCCGCGGGCTGCGCCTATGCGCAACTCGTCCAGCGCGCCACCGATATCGACTGGCGTGCTCTGGAGGGCATCCGCGCCGTCGGAGTGACCGCAGGCGCAAGCGCGCCGGAAGTGCTGGTGAATGAGGTGATCGACGCCTTCCGCGCCCGTTTCGATGTGACGGTGGAACTTGTCGAGACCGCGCAGGAAAACATCGAATTCAAAGTCCCGCGCGTGCTGCGAGAACCGGCATGAGCGCGGACCCCCGCACCATCGCCGTCTATGACGCGAAGGCGGGTGATTATGCCGACCGCTTCGCCAGCACTGAGCCCGACAGGCATCTGAGCGCCTTCATCGCCGCCCTTCCCCGTGGCGCGCATGTGCTCGACCTCGGCTGCGGCCCCGGCACGGCTTCGGCCTTTCTCCGTGCGGCGGGGCATGTGCCTGATCCGGTCGATGCGTCAGCAGCCATGGTCAGCATGGCCAACGAACACCACGACATCGGCGCGCGGCTGGCCACCTTCGACGATGTGGACGCGGTCGCGCAGTATGACGGAGTCTGGGCCAATTTCTCGCTTTTGCACGCGCCGCGCTCCGACCTGCCCCGCCACCTTGCCGCCCTTCACCGCGCCCTGAAACCGGGCGGGCTTTTGCATCTGGGTATGAAGACCGGCACGGGCGAGGCGCGCGACGGGCTCGACCGGCTTTACAGCTACTATTCGGTCGCAGAACTGCACGGGATGCTGGCGAATGCCGGTTTCACCGTCACCGCCACCTCCGAAGGCCACGAACGCGGCCTTGCTGGAACCGACGATCCCTTTGTCATTATCGAGGCCCATGCCTGATCTTTTTGCCTATACCGACGGGGCTTGCTCCGGCAATCCCGGCCCTGGCGGCTGGGGCGTTCTCATGCTCGCCAAGGATGGTGAGACTGTCCTGCGGTCCCGCGAACTCAATGGCGGCGAGGCGGAGACCACGAACAACCGAATGGAGCTTCTGGCGGCGATTTCGGCGCTGGAGGTGTTGAAACGGGCCTCGGCGATCACCGTGGTCACCGACAGCGCCTATGTGAAGAACGGCGTCAGCCAATGGATCCATGGCTGGAAGCGCAATGGCTGGCGCACCTCGGACAAGAAGCCGGTCAAGAATGTCGATCTCTGGCAAAGGCTCGATGAGGCGCAGGCGCGGCATAAGGTGACGTGGGAATGGATCAAGGGCCATGCCGGGCACCCCGAGAACGAGCGCGCCGACGAACTGGCGCGGGCGGGTATGAAGCCCTTCAAGCCGAAAAAGGCCAAGGCCGATGACGCTTCTTGATTTTCTCGACTATGCCTCGGTCTTCATCTTCGCGCTGACCGGCGCGCTGGTCGCCAGCCGGGCGCAGCTCGACATCGTCGGCTTCGCCTTTCTGGCGAGCCTGACGGCGGTCGGCGGCGGCACCGTCCGGGATGTGGTGCTCGATCGCAACCCGGTCTTCTGGATCGCCGAGCCGACCTATATCGGCGTCGCTGTCGTTGCGGCCGTGCTGGTTTTCTTCACCGCCCATATCTTCGAAAGCCGCCTGAAGGTTCTGACCTGGCTCGATGCATGCGCATTGTCGGTTGCGGTGCCTGCGGGCACGGGCGTGGCACTGCTCTTCAATCATCACCCGGCCGTCGCTTTGCTGATGGGGGTCGCCACCGGCTGCCTCGGCGGGCTGATGCGGGATGTTGTGTGCAACGAAGTGCCACTGGTTCTGAAGCAGGGCGAGCTTTACGTCACCGCCGCCTTCGCCGGGTCAGGTGCGGCCCTTGTGGCGTTCCAGTTCCTTCCGGCGGGCATGGCGCTACTGATCTGCGCGGCGGTCACGTTCATCCTGAGGGCCGGAAGCCTGATCTTCGGATGGAGCCTCCCGGTCTACAAATCCCGCCCGCCCCGCCGCTAGCGGCCCCTCGGCCCATAGGTCTTCCACAACCAGATCAACGCCATCGCGCCCAGCACGGCACCGACGAACCCGCCGAGCCAGCCCGAGACCACGGCCAGAAACCGCAGGGTAAGTCCACCGATCACGGCGCCCAGAACGCCGATCGCAATGGTGCTGACCAGATCCGTTTCCATCCCCATCAGCCGGGTCGCGATGAACCCCGCCGCCGCACCGATGATGATAAGCCATACGACGATCATGACGCCCTCCGATCTGCAGGGCGGACTATGCCGGAACGGCACGAGGATGTGAATGCGGTCGCACGCGGCCTATCCTGCGGGATCGTTGTTCCAGATATCCCAGTTCAGGTGCCAGATGCCCGCATCGTCCTGCGTCCAGATGATCACGTATTTGCCCATGGCGGTCATCGTCCCGCCATTGCCGTCCGGCACGTTAATCGAAAATGTTCCCATCTCGTGCGCATGATCGCCGCTCACCTCGAGCATGACCGTGGTCAGGTCGAGGTCGGTGGCCCCGGCATCGATAAACCCGGTCCAGAGCGCCTCTGCCCCGTCGCGTCCGTGAATTGTCGCAATGTCCGGCGGCATGATGACCGCATCAGCGGAATAGTGCGCTGCCACACCGGCCGCATCGCGCGCATTGAAGGCCGCCTCAAAGCTCGCCACGCGTTCGGCGATGGCCGCTTCGTCGGCCAGACCGAGTGCCGGAACCAGGCAGAATCCGCCCCATGCGAGAAGTCCGAAAACCGTTTTCATTGGTGTCCCCCCAGGTTGCTACCACATTCGAGACTCAAAACCGGATCACGGGTACAAGGTCAGCATATCACGGCGGGGGTGTCTGGCCGAATCCGGCTCAGGACAGGTGGTCCGGCAGGTCCCATCCAAGAAGCAGATCCCGGGCAGGCATCGGCCGTTTCCCTTCGCGCTGCGCTTCGGCGATCTCCACCGCGCCGTCCCCGCAGGCAATGGTGAAACCCGACAGGACCTCACCCGGAGCGCCTGAACCTGCTGCCAGACGCGACCGCAAGAGCTTCACCCGCTCGCCGCCGATCTTGCACCATGCGCCGGGAAAGGGTGACAGCCCCCGGATCAGACGGTCAACTTCGACTGCGGGCCGAGTCCAGTCCACCCGCGCTTCGGCCTTGTCGATTTTCTGCGCATAGGTCACGCCCGCATCCGGCTGCGGCACCGGAACCAGCGACCCGAGCCGCCCCAGCGCCTCGACGATGGTTTGCGCGCCCATGGCAGACAGCCGGTCATGCAACTCGGCAGTTGTCTCTTCGGCACCGATCGCCGTCCGCTCGCATAAGAGGACCGGCCCGGTATCGAGCCCGGCTTCCATCTGCATGATGCAGATGCCGGTTTCGGCATCGCCCGCCATGATCGCCCGATGGATCGGCGCGGCCCCGCGCCAACGCGGCAGGAGAGAGGCGTGGATATTCAGACAGCCATGTTTCGGCGCATCCAGCACCGCCTGCGGCAGGATCAGCCCATAGGCGACGACCACCGCGACATCAGCCTGAAGCGCCGCGAACTCCGCCTGCGCCTCATCCCCCTTCAGACTGACCGGATGCCGCACCGGCAGGCCCAGAACCTCAGCCCGCGCCTGAACCGGGCTCGGCCGGTCCTTCTTGCCCCGGCCCGCCGGGCGCGGCGGCTGGCAATAGACGCACACGATCTCATGGGCCGCATGAAGCGCATCCAGAACCGGGACCGAGAATTCCGGCGTTCCCATGAACACGACGCGCATGCCTCACCCCTTCTTCTTGGTCCAAATACTCCGCGGGGGGTGCGGGGGGCGCGAAGCCCCCCGCCGCTACCCGCGCTTTCTCAGCTTTTCGGCTTTGGCGACCAGCATCTTCTTCCGCACAGGCGACAGATGATCGACGAACATCCTGCCGTTCAGATGGTCGATCTGATGCTGAACGCTCGTCGCCCAGAGCCCGACGAAATCGCGTTCCTCGACCTCACCCGTCTCATTCAGGAACCGCACCGTTACCGCACGGGGCCGCTCGATCATGGCATAGACGCCGGGCAGGTTCGGGCTTGCCTCATCATGGCGGCGCGTCTGGACAGAGGCGTGCAGCACCTCCGGGTTCGCCATCTTCACCGCCTGCCCGCGCTTGTCGGAACAATCGACGACGGCCAGACGCAGCATGATGCCGATCTGCGGCGCGGCAAGGCCATAACCCGGCATTGCATCCATCGTCTCGACCATGTCGTCCCAGATCATGCGCACGGTCTCATTGACCTCGGCGACCGGTTCGGCAGCCGTGCGCAGCCTCTTGTCAGGATAGGGAACGAAGGGCCGGACGGTCACAGACGCGCCTTTTCGCGTTTCAGCTTCTGCATCTTGCGGGTGATGAGCTGGCGCTTCAGCGGTGTCAGATAGTCGATGAAAAGCTTGCCATCGAGATGGTCGATCTCGTGCTGAACACAGGTCGCCCAGAGCCCGCCGAACTGCTCTTCATGCGTCGCACCATCCAGACCCAGCCAACGCACCTTCACCTCTTTCGGGCGGGTGACTTCGGCATATTGCTCCGGGATCGACAGGCAGCCTTCCTCGTAGGTGTTGGTGTCCTCTGAGGCCCAGGTCACCTCGGGGTTCATCAGCACCATCGGGCGCGGCTTGGCCTCAGGGTCCTTGATGCAATCCATGACCAATATGCGCGACATCAGCCCGACCTGCGGTCCGGCAAGACCGACGCCGGGGGCATCGTACATCGTCTCAAGCATGTCCTCGGCGGCCGCGCGCAATTCTTCCGTGATTTCAGTCACGGGATCGCAGCGCTTTTTCAGGCGCGGGTCGGGATGGATCAGGATCGGGCGTATCGTCATGGGCCCGATTTAGGGCAAGCCTTTCCCATTCGCAATGCCCGGCCACTTGCACGCGGCGCAAGGATGGCTAGGGTCATGTCGTTCATCGTGAGGCAACCATGACCTTCAACGAAATCATCGATCGGCGCGGCTCTCATTGTTCGCAGTGGGATCTGATGGAAAAGCTACTTGGCGTCTCGCCGAAGGATGGGCTGGCCATGTGGACTGCCGATTCCGACTACCCGACCGCGCCCTGTGTCCGCGAAGTCGTCCGCAAGGAGGCAGAGTTCGGTATTTTCGGCTATTTCGCCGATTATTCCGACTACCACGAAGCGATCCGCTGGTGGATGGCGACGCGTCACAACTGGCAGATCGATCCGGACTGGGTTCTGACTGCGCAGGGCCTTGGCAACGCGATCGCGCTCTCTATCGACGTCTGGACCGAATTGGGCGATGCCGTGGTGGTCTTCTCACCCGTCTATCACGAATTCGCCCACAAGATCAGGAACGCTGGCAGGGTCGTGACGGAATGTCCGCTGGTTCGTATCGGTGACCGTTACGAGCTTGATCTCGATGATGCCCAGGCGCGGATGACAGGGCAGGAAAAGCTCCTGATCTGGTGCTCGCCGCAAAACCCCTCGGGCCGGATCTGGACCGCCGAGGAATTGCGAGCGGTGGCGGAATTCGCGGCGCGGAACGGAATGCGCATCGTATCGGACGAGATCCACCACGATCTGATCTATCCCGGCAGCACATTCGTGCCGATGGATGTCGCCGCACCCGAGGCGCGCGACCGCCTGATCTCGATGACCGCCGCATCCAAAACCTTCAACATTGCCGGTCAGCGGACCGGCAACATGGTCATAGCCGACCCAACCCTTCGGGCGCAGATGGTGAACAGGTTGCGCGCGCTCGATTCACAGCCAAATGGGCTGGGCGTCAAGATGGTGACAGCGGCCTATTCACCCGAAGGCGCCGAATGGGCAGATGCGCAGATCGCCCATCTCGACCGGATGCGGAAAATTTTCGACGCGGGCATCAACGCCATTCCCGGGGTTCGGTCCCTTCCCTTGCAATCGACCTTCCTGGCCTGGGTTGATTTTTCAGGCACCGGCATGACATTCGACGAATTCAACGCACGGACCCGCGACGTGGCTCGGATCG
The DNA here is from genome assembly GCF_029961185.1 of Albidovulum aestuarii. Classification (GTDB taxonomy): domain Bacteria; phylum Pseudomonadota; class Alphaproteobacteria; order Rhodobacterales; family Rhodobacteraceae; genus Albidovulum; species Albidovulum aestuarii. The sequence continues at coordinate 81,842 of NZ_JASBQQ010000009.1, forward strand.
CAGCCAGTCCCGGTCCCGGCTTCGGCGCGGGCGGCGAGACCTTTCTTCGTTTCAACATCGCCCGGCCGCAGACTCGGATCGAAGATGCGGTGGAACGGATGCAAAGGGCCTTCGGCGACCTGCAATGAGATTTCTGCGCCGGCTCTTCCAGCTGACCGTCCTGACAGTCGCGCTCGGGCTGGGGATGCTGGCACTTTACCAATACCGTTTCCCGGCGCCGCTTCCGCCCGAGCCGCTGCCACCGCTGACCGGGCAGATCGACCGCATCCTGATCGAGAAGGCGGCGCGGCAACTGACCGTCTTCCGCGACGGGGTTGCCCTACGGACCTATCCTGTCGCGCTGGGGTTCGCACCTGAAGGCGACAAGCTGCGGCAGGGCGACGGGCGTACACCCGAGGGCACATTCCGCATCGACCGGCGCAATGCACAAAGCAAGTTCCACCTGTCACTCGGCATCGATTATCCGCAGGCAGACGACCTGATCCGCGCCTCGGCAGGCGGCTATTCCCCCGGCGGTGACATCTTCATCCACGGCCAGCCGAACGCCTTTTACGGCAAGGCGACGCTCCGCCACGACTGGACCGAAGGCTGCATCGCCGTCTCAGACACGGAAATCGAGGAGCTTTGGCGCATCACACGTCTTGGAACGGAGGTAGAAATCCGCCCCTGATATCCCGGTTTGTTTTGCCGGATATACTCCCGCCGAAAACGACCGGCGGGGGCACGGCTCAGTTGCGCGGCAGGTAGCCGACCGGTGCGTCCGACTCGCGGACATAATCGAGCGGCACGGAATCATGCGCGATGGTAGACCGCTTCATCGTGCAGATCAGGTCGCCCTCTTCCACATCCGACGCGATGATCAGCGACTGATAGAGATGGCGCGTGCCGTCATAGATATCGACCAGCCCACGCAGGTGCTGCACCTGATCGGCATCGAGCGCGAAACCCGTCTCCCAGAATTTCAGGATCGGATAGATCTCGTCCCCGACCATCACCCTCAGACGCGACCGGCGTTTCAGATCACGCTTGCGTGCCTCTTCCAGCCCGGCACGCACTTCCTTTGGCAACATATCCGTCATTAAACACACTCCCCCCACCCCTCCAGCATGATCCAGCGGTCCTCAAAATCAAGTTAACCTTTTGGTCAAGAAGGATTTGTGCCCAATAGGTGACAGTTTCGTGACTTTGTTTCGCGCTTGCGAACAACACTGTGCGCATGTGCAGAGCACCTCCGCGCCCATGCCCGTAGCCTGCGCGCATCGCTACCTCTACCTGAAGGAGGAAGCGAAAAGGGAATGCACCATGGGCAGACTGATCGACGGAAAATGGTCGACCGAGTGGTACGACACTTCGAAAACCGGCGGCGCGTTCAAGCGGGCCGATGCCGGATTCCGCAATTGGATCACCCCGGACGGTTCGCCCGGCCCTACAGGGGAAGGCGGCTATCCCGCCGAAGCCGGGCGCTACCACCTCTATGTCTCCTATGCCTGTCCGTGGGCGCACCGGACCCTGATCTTCCGCGCGCTGAAGGGGCTTGAGGACATGATCAGCGTTTCCGCCGTGCATCCCGACATGCTGGAAGATGGCTGGACTTTCGCCGCGGATTTCCCCGGCGCGACCGGCGATCATCTCTATGGCCTGCCCTTCCTGCGTGACGTGTATACCAGGGCCGATCCCCATTATACCGGCCGTGTCACCGTTCCGGTTCTCTGGGACCGAAAGCGCGGAACGATCGTTTCCAACGAAAGCTCCGAAATTATCCGGATGTTCAACTCGGCCTTCGACGGTTTGACCGGAAATGACCGCGACTTCTGGCCCCGCGATCTGCAGGACGACATCGAGACGCTGAATGCGCGCATCTACAACACGGTCAACAACGGCGTCTACAAGGCCGGTTTCGCCACGCGTCAGGAACCCTATGACGCCGCCGTCACCGCGCTCTTTGACACGCTCGACTGGCTGGAGGACCGCCTGTCACGCCAGCGCTGGCTGATGGGTGACCGGCTGACCGAGGCTGACTGGAGGCTTTTCACCACGCTCGTGCGCTTTGACCCGGTCTATCACCTGCATTTCAAATGCAACCGGCGGCGGCTGATCGACTATCCCAATCTCTGGGCCTATACCCGCGACCTTTACCAGCAGCCCGGCGTGGCCGCGACCGTGCGGTTCGACCATATCGTGCGGCACTACCACTACAGTCACGAAACGATCAATCCGAACCGGATCATTCCAATCAACCCGGTTCTCAATTTCAACGCACCACACGGGCGCGGGTGAGGGTCAGGCGCTCGTCCCGTAATGCTCCACCACGGCGGCGATATCCTCTGGCGGGGTCGCCGAGGGCAGGAAGGCGCAGGCATTGGAGATGTGCTGAAAGATCGACCCGTCCGAGAAGAAGCTGGTATTGGTCACAAACACCACCTTGGCTTTTGGGCGGCGGTAAGCGGCATAATCTGCCACCGCGATGGCGCTGCCCCGGTTGAGGACGAGGTCCATAACGATGATCTCCACATCCTCATGCTCCAGATGGTTCACCGCGGCCTCCTGATCCGCCGCAAGCGTTACCGTCATGGCGAAGCGTTCCAGATGCCGCTTCCAAAGCCATCCGAGGTTCGGGTCGCTCTCGACAATGAGCACGCGCATGAAGCCTCCTGAGGACCACCGGATCGTGTAATCCCACCCGGTCGTTTGCGATTTGTTAAGAATCATAAACAATCGTTAACCAAGTCTTAACGACCTCCGCCGATGGCGGGTTTCCGCTGGTTGTAAGTGGCGCGGGGCTTGGTAGTCTCGACCCGGACAGACGAGAGGTAGCCATGCGCATCATCCTAGCCGCCCTTGCACTTGCCGCCCTGCCCCAAACGACGCTCGCCTGCGGCGGCGGATTCGTGGATTTCGTCGCCGGTCTGAAGGCCGAAGCCCGCGCGGCGGGCCACCCGGCAGACCGGGTGGACGCCTTTTTCGCCGGGGTCAGGCTGGATGGCGCGGTGCTGAAGGCCGACCGTTCGCAGGGCGTCTTCCGCAAGGATTTCATCGAGTTTTCCCGCGCCGTGATCAGTAAGAACCGCATGGTGAACGGGCAACGGAACGGCCAGAAATTTGCCAGCACCTTCCAGCGCATTCAGCGCGACTACGGGATCGCACCCGGCGTGCTTTTGGCCTTCTGGGCGCTCGAAACCGATTACGGCGCGGTGCAGGGCGATTTCAACACGCTGAACGCACTCGTGACCCTTTCCCATGACTGCCGCAGGCCGCATCTCTTCCGGCCTCAGATCTTCGCCGCGCTGGAACTCTATGCCCGTGGCGACTTCGACCCGGCCCGCACCAAGGGCGCCTGGGCGGGCGAGGTGGGCATGGTGCAGATGCTGCCCGAGGACATTCTGAGAAACGGCGTCGATGGCGACGGTGACGGCCATGTCTCGCTCAAGACCTCACCCCCCGATGCGCTGATGTCGGGCGCCAAGATGCTCAGCGGGCTCGGCTGGCGACGCAATGAACCATGGCTGCAGGAAATCACCGTGCCCGAGGGGCTCGACTGGTCGAAAACCGGCCTGAACCACACGCTCAGCACCGCCGAATGGGAACGGATGGGCGTGCGCGGCCGCTCGGGTGGACTGACAAAGGGGCTGCAGGGCTCGGTCCTCCTGCCGATGGGTCGCAAGGGGCCTGCCTTCATGGCCTATCCGAATTTCCACGTCTATTTCGAATGGAACAAGAGCTTCGTCTACGTCACCACGGCGGCCTATTTCGCCACGCGGCTTGAAGGCGCGCCGGTCTACGATCCGGGCCAACCCGAACCGGGGCTTTCCGTCGGCCAGATGAAGGCGCTGCAGCAGAAGCTTGAGGCGCGCGGCCATGATGTCGGCGGGATCGACGGCATCCTCGGTGAAAAGACCCGCGAGGCGGTGCAGAAAGAGCAGATGCGCCTCGGTCTGCCAGCCGACGCCTGGCCGACACCCGGCCTTCTCGGCAAGCTGTGACCGGGTGAGAGCGCCGGGGTGACGGGCATGGCGAACGCAGAAGCGATGGACCGGACAACCGGATGGCCCCGCATCCTGACGGTAGGGGTCGACGGTTTCCTTGTCAGCTTCGCGGACCGGCTGGACGAACCCGCGAACCGCGCGGCACTCGCCTTTCGCGATGCAATCAACCGGGCGGGATGGGACGGGGTGGAGGAAACCGCGACCTCGCTCACCTCCACCTATCTGCGGTTCGATCCCCTGCACTTCGATCACGCGACGATGCGCGCGCGGCTCGAACACCTGCTCGCCGACCGCGACTGGTACCGCGCGCCGATGCCTGACGGACGGCGGCTCTGGCGCATACCCACGGTCTACGGCACCGATCTCGCCCCCCAGCTTGACGAGGCCGCCGCCGCCGCAGGCGTCACGACGGATCAGGCCATTCATACGTTGTCCAGCACCCGGGTCCGGGTCCAGACCATCGGCTTCGCGCCCGGCCAACCCTATCTCGGCGTATTGCCGCCGGAATGGAACATCCCCCGCCAGACTGCCCTAACCGAAAGCGTGCCCATCGGCGCGCTCGTCGTGGCGATCCGCCAACTCGTACTTTTCTCCGTCACGACGCCCACCGGCTGGCGCCATGTCGGCCAGACCGCGATCCGGCTCTTCCGGCCCGAGGCGGAAACCCCCTTCGTCCTGCGTCCGGGAGACGAAGTAATGTTTCCCGCCGTCACGCCGGAGGCATTCGCGCAGATCCGTACGTCCGGACCAGATGGCGGTGCGACATGCGAGGCGATCCGTTGACGCGCGCTCTGATCATCCACCGCGCGGGGCCTGGGGTCACGGTGCAGGATCTGGGCCGGATCGGCTATCTGGCCATGGGGCTTTCGCGCGGCGGCGCGGCCGACCGTCTGGCGCTGCATGAAGGCACGGCGCTGCTGGGTCAGCCCGTCACCCATGCCGCGCTGGAAATGGCCGGGATGGGCGGCGTGTTCGAGGCGAGCGCCGACCTGCGCATCGCGCTGACCGGCGCGCCTATGCGGGCCGATATCGACGGCGCGGCGCTTGTCTGGAATGCAAGCCACCTTTTGCCCGCCGGCGCGCGACTGACCATCGGCGCGGCGGAACGGGGCGTCTACGGTTACCTTCATCTTGGCGGTGGCGTGGCCACGCCCGAACACCTCGGCGCCCGTTCGGCGCATCTTGCAGCCGGGGTCGGCGCACCCCTCGCCGCCAATGACCGGCTGCCAGTCGGGCCCGATACCGGGACAGAGACCGGCCTCCTCATCGATGCCGAAAGCCGCTTCGACGGCGGGACGATCCGGCTGGTGCCGAGCCTGCAGACCAGTTTCTTCGACGCCGCGACACTCGCCCGGTTCGAGGCGACAGAGTTCCACCGCGATACACGCGGCAACCGGATGGGCGTGCGCGCCGTGCCCGGGGGCGAGGGGTTCAAAACCGAGGCCGGGCTCAATATACTCTCCGAAATTATCGTGCCCGGCGACATCCAGGTCACAGGCGACGGCACACCCTTCGTCCTTTTGTCCGAATGCCAGACGACCGGCGGCTATCCCCGCATCGGCTCGGTCCTACCCGCCGATCTGCCACGCGTAGCGCAGGCCCCGGCGGGCACGCGGCTGAGGTTCCGCTTCGTCACGCTGGAGGAGGCAGTGGCCATCGAGCGGCAGGAGAACACCAGACGCAACGGCCTCAGGCGCAGCCTGTGCCCACTGATCCGCGACCCGCGCGACATGAGCGATCTGCTCACCTATCAACTTGTCGGGGGAGTAACCACGGGAGACGACCTCGACGTTCCGCAGACGTAAAGTGGGTTTAAACCCACCTTACCCGGTGGCTGCCGCGACGCCTGCGGAAACGACAAAGGGCCGGCAATGCCGGCCCTTGTTCATTCCTTGCGGAAGGTTCCTCAGGCGACGGCCTTGACCTCACCCGCGCCCAGCGGCGGCATCTTTTTCATAAGCGCCTCGGCCTCGCGCGCCGACAGCGTGCGTCGCGCGGTGGGCCCGTAGAGCGTCCAGTCGGCGGCGTATTCGGGGAACACAAGCGCCATCTCGGCCCGCGCATCCTCGGTCAGACTGGCGATGGCGGTATCGCCGGGGAAGAGACTCTCAGTCTCGATCCCGTTCGACAGCACGACGTCATGGCGGTCGAGCATCAGATGGAAATACTCCACCGCCTCGGGGCGCGCCGGACGGCGCAGCGTCGGCGCGAATTTCAGATGCTTTGCAGCGACCAGTACCTCGTCCTCGCCGAACAGCATTTCCGGCGCCCAGCCGCGCAGCAGCACCCGGTGCTGCGGCGAAACCCAGAGATCGGCGCGCGGCAGGCCCTCGCCCATCGCACCTTGAGGGATGCAGACCGGACGCATGTCCGGGTTGAGCAGCAGCTCCATCAGGGTCAATTCACGCGCGGCGGCGAAACGCACGGTGGCGGTGGCACCCGAGGCGGTCAGCACCTCGTCACCGGCCTTCAGCACCTCGACCGGAACCTCGCCCTTGGGCGTCGCGATCAGCGTGCCCCGCAGGAAGCAGACCGGGTTGGGGTTTGTGGTGACGAGCTCCAGCGGAATGGCGCCATTGCCGATCTGGTTCATCAGCGTCTGCGTCCCCGAACCATCGGTCACGAAGAACAGTTCAGTTGAAAGACCGCTCGAGGGATAGTTCAGCACGGTGATCACGCTGACCTCCTTGCCCGCAAGCGCGGCCGGAACCTGAGAGTTGCCGGGCAGCGTGCCGGTCAGCTGGTACTGGAAATTGTACTCCGTGCCACCGATCCAGATTGTCGTGTCGGGGTCGAAACCGCCAGCTCCAGTCTCAAGCGTCAGATCGCCGGTCGTGTTCGAACCAATCGTGCCGCTTTCGAAGTAAATCTGCGTCGCCGGAAAAGCGCCGGAACCGCCTGACGCCTTGATCGGGTTCAGGGTCGAGTTGTTGGCCGTGAGACTGTCGGCCCGCGCCCAAAAAGTCGGTGAAACTGCCATGCCTGTTCGCCTCCACAAAATAACCAGCGGAGCACCCCGCCCCGCGCCACGAGACCGCCAGTTGTTGCCCTACTACACCGTCAATTCGGACGAATTTGTGGCCTGAAGGGTTCTTTTCGGCTGATCGCACCTCTTATGCCCGCAGAAACGCGGGAACGTAGTCAAATTCAATCCCGTTCCGGAAGAAACATCAAGGTTGTTCCGATTTGGATACAGGTTCGCAGCCGAACGGGCTAACGGCCAGACGACAACCTCGATCTTCCCCAAAAAGCAAGGTGGGTCTTAACCGATCTTAATCGGGGTCTGCCTCTGTTCTCATGCTTTGCGAAAGGTCACAATCCAGCCGATATCACTGCCGTGATCGCCCGCAGCGCCTTCGCCATAAATCCGGAACGGTTCCGTCCGGAAATCCGCAATCCGCCCGGCGAGCCCTTCAAAGAACGCCGCAAACCCCGCAGTCTCGTAAAAGGCGCTGTGGACGGTCACGGCAAAACATCCACCAAGCCGTGTGATGCGGAGCAACTCGGCTAAGGCCTCCGGCCCGACATGACCGGTGGTGAATGTGCCTGCGCTGATGCACCCCGCATAGGCGGCGTCTGCTAGCGGCAGGGGCTGCGTCAGGTCGGCCGTCACCGTATCGCGATAGGCGCTCTTTTGCGCGGCAACCGCCAGCATCTCGGCCGAGATGTCGATGCCATCAATCGGTCCGATCCCGGCCCGTGCCAGCGCTTCGCCCACAAGCCCCGTGCCCGCGCCGACGTCGAGAACCGGCCCCGCGCCGCCCATCGCGGCATAGGCCCCGGCGATCACGGATGGGCTGCGATATTCCATGGCCTCGGCGAAATCCGCGTCGTATTTCGTCGCCCAGTCGCGATAGTAGCGCACCGAATCCCCGGGCGTTTTCAGCGCATAGGCCCCATCCAGATCATGCTTATCCCCTGTCATGGCGCCATCGGGCCATGACAGGCCCCATCCGTCAAGCGGCATCGAAATCCAGCACGAGCTTTTCGGTGATCGGCCGCGACTGGCAGGCCAGCGTGAAGCCTGCTTCCAGCTCCCATGGCTCCAGCGAATAGTTCACGGCCATCTCGGCCCTGCCCTCGACCACCTTGCAGCGGCAGGTACAACACATGCCGCCATGGCAGGACCATGGCAGGTCCACACCCTGACGGGTGGCGGCATCAATGATGCCGGTATCGCTTTTTTCATAACGGAACTGCCGCCGCCGTCCATCCAGCAAAACCTCGACCGCGACGCCGTCGGCCGCCGCCTTCTCGGCCGCCTGCGATGGCACGCGGGGCGCCTCACCCGATTGGGTGAAATGCTCCTGATGGATACGCTCCGGCGTGACGCCCATCGCCGCAAGCGCCGCTGTCACCTCCTCGATCATACCGCCCGGCCCGCAGAGGAACACACCTTCGACACCGAAGGGGTCGATCACCCCCGCCGATGCAAGCGCCGCGATCTTCGCCGCGTCGATCCGCCCGTTCAAAAGGTCCACATCCTGCGCCTCGCGGCTGAGGGCATGGATCAGCGTGAAGCGATCCAGATAGCGGTCCTTCAGCGCGTCGAGAGCAGCGCGGAACATGATCGTTTCGGTGCTGCGGTTGCCATAGACAAGCGTCACCTGACCGCCATCCGCCAGCACCGCTGCGGCAATCGCCATCATCGGCGTGATCCCGGACCCCGCCGCGATCAGGAGGACATTCCGCTCCTGCCGCAGCCTGAACCGCCCCTCCGGCGGCATCACCAGCACCCGGTCGCCGGGGCGGAGGCTCTGCGCGACACCGGAAAACGCGCCGCCCTCGACCCGCTTGACGCCGACGCAAAGCTCACCCCCCGGTGCCGTGGCGATGGAGTATGAGCGGCGAATATCGGCGCCATTCACTTCGGCCCTGAGTGTCAGATGCTGACCGGGCGTGAAGGCAAAGGTCTCACGCAGGTTGTCCGGCACATTGAAGACCAACCGCACCGCGTCGGCCGTCTCGGGGCAGGCCTCCCGGATCATAAGTTCATGAAACGCCATGCCTGCCCCTCAGTTGCATTTGAAATAATCGAACGGCTCGCCGCAGCCCCGGCAACGGTAATGCGCCTTGCAGGGGGTGGAGCCGAACTCGCTGACCCGTTCGGTCGCTTCAGACCCGCAGCGCGGGCAAGCCACTTCCGGCGCTGCGAACAGCGTCGCCTTGCCGCCCGCAACCGGGGGCGCAATGCCAAAGGCCCAGAGCTTGTCGCGCCCTTCCTCGGTGATCCAGTCGGTCGTCCAGGCAGGCTCCATCACCCGCTCGATCCGGGCCGGTATGCCCGCCTCGCGCAAGGCCGCCTCCACCGCGAGTTCGATGGCCAGAACCGCCGGGCAGCCTGAATAGGTGGGCGACAGTTTGACCACGGCCACGTCGCCCTCGGCCACCACGCCGCGCAGGATGCCAAGATCGGTGACGGTCACGGCGGGTATCTCCGGGTCGGGCACATTGCCCGCGATTTCCGTGGCCCGGCCGAGGTCGATCACCAGACCGCCCCCGGATGGGCGCGGGCGACCGACTGCATCTCGGCCAACATATGGCCCAGATCCTCGCCATGCAGCCCGGCACGGCCGCCCCGCTGCATGAAGACGCCCTCAGGCAGGGCCAGCCGCGCCTCGGCAAAGACCATGCCGATGACCCGGTCCCATTCCGACCGCATCGCCGCGCGCCGGGGCAGCATCCCCACCGCCTCGGCCGCCTGCGCGGCGGGCGAGCTTTCAAAGAGCTCCCCGGTATAAAGGTGCAGCGCCTCGACCGCGCGCACCATCCGCGCCGCACTCTCCCCGGTGCCATCGCCCAGCCGGATCACCCATTCGCCCGCATGGCGGATGTGGTAGGCGACCTCCTTCACCGCCTTCCCGGCGATACCCCTGACCACATCATCCGTGGAGGCAGAGGCCGCCCGCCAGAAGGGCTCCATGAAGGCCGCGAAATACAGTTGGCGCAGCATTGTCCGGGCGAAATCCCCGTTCGGGCGCTCGACCAAAAGGCAATTGCGGTACTCCCGCTCACCCCGGAAATAGGCCAGATCGTCCTCGCCGCGCCCCGCGCCCTCCAGTTCTCCGGCCCGTGCATAAAGCCCGCGCGCCACGCCGATCAGATCAAGCGCCATATTCGGCAGCGCCAGATCCTCCTCCAGCATCGGCGCATGGCCGCACCAATCCGACAGCCGGTGGCCCAATACGAGGCAATCGTCGGCAATTTCCAGCAGCGCCTGATGCATCACATGTGCCCCACCTCATCAGGGATGTCGTAGAACGTCGGGTGGCGATAGATCTTGTCTCCCGTCGGCTCGAACATCTCGTCGACGTGATCGGGGTCCGAGGCTGTGATCACCGCCGACGGCACCACCCAGACCGAATTACCCTCGCCGCGCCGCGTGTAGACGTCCCGCGCCGCCTGCAAGGCCATGACCGCGTCGGCGGCGTGGAGCGAGCCTACATGCTTATGCGCCAGCCCATTCCGCGGCCGGATGAACACTTCCCAAAGTGGTGTCTCTGCCATTCTACTTCACCTGTTCGCAAATATCCTCGGGGGGTCCGGGGGGCAGACAGCCCCCCGGCGCACCGTCTATTCCGCCGCGACTTTGCGTGCCGCCCGCTTCGCCGCATGGGCCAGCGCCGCCTCGCGCACCCAGGCGCCGTCGTCCCACGCCTTCTTGCGGGCAGCGATTCGGTCGCGGTTCATCAAACCCTCGCCCTTCACCACACGCCAGAATTCATCCCAGTCGATGGGGCTGTGGCGATAACCGCCCGTGCCACCGTTCAGCGCCTCGTCCCAGCGCATCTCCGGGTCCGGCACCTTCAGCCCCAGATACTCCGCCTGCGGCACGGTGGCGTCGATGAACTTCTGACGAAGCTCATCGTTCGAGAACCGCTTGATCTTCCAGGTCATCGACTGCTCGGTATGGGAACTGTCGGCGTCATGTGGCCCGAACATCATCAGGGATGGCCACCACCAGCGATCCAGCGCATCTTGCGCCATCGCCTTCTGCGCCTCCGTCCCCCGGCAAAGGGTCAGCATGATCTCGTAGCCCTGCCGTTGGTGGAATGATTCCTCCTTGCAGATGCGGATCATCGCCCGGGCGTAAGGACCAAAGGAACAGCGGCAGAGCGGGATCTGATTCATGATCGCCGCACCGTCCACGAGCCAGCCGATGGTTCCGATATCTGCCCATGTCAGCGTCGGATAGTTGAAGATCGACGAATACTTGGCCTTTCCTGCCAGTAGTTCCTCGGTCATCTCATCCCGTGTCACGCCAAGCGTTTCAGCGGCGGAATAGAGGTAAAGCCCGTGACCGCCCTCATCCTGCACCTTGGCCAACAGCGCCGCCTTGCGCTTCAGCGACGGCGCGCGGGTGATCCAGTTGCCTTCCGGCAGCATGCCGACGATCTCGGAATGCGCGTGCTGCCCGATCTGGCGGACGAGCGTCCGGCGATACACTTCGGGCATCGCGTCCGTCGGCTCGATCTTCTCCTCGGCATCAATGCGCGCCTGAAACGCAGCAAGAAACTCCTCTGTCTCGCCGGTCCGCCCGTCGGCGCCGATCAGCCCCTGGGAATACATGCAAGCCTCCTCCGTTCGCGGCACGATAATACGTTACGAACTGAAGTTATCAAAATTTTTTTTGTAACACTTTGTCACCTTGCACCCGCCGAGCCGAGCCGGAATAGTCGCGCCATGACCGGAACGCTTCTCTCCCTCGGCCACGGCTATTCCGCCGCCGCCCTAACCCGCCGCCTGCAAGGCTGGACCATCATCGGCACCACCCGCCGGGCCGAAAAGGCCGACCGCCTGAGGAGGCAGGGGATCGAGGCCGTGCTCTGGCCGGGCGCGGATCTGAACCCGGCCATCGCGCGCGCCACCCATATCCTCGCCTCAATTGCGCCGGGGGATGACGGCGACCCGGTTCTGGCCGCCTACGGGAACGCGATTGCAGAGGCCGCGCCACATCTGCAATGGGTGGGCTATCTTTCGACGACCGGAGTTTACGGCGACCATCAAGGTGGCTGGGTCGACGAGACGACGCCGCTGACCCCCGGAACGAAACGCGGGCGGATCAGGGTTCTGGCCGAAAGCCAATGGCAGGAGCTGTCGACAAGCGTGGACCTGCCGCTGCACATCTTCCGGCTTGCGGGCATCTACGGTCCGGGACGGGGCCCGTTCGAGAAGGTGAGGAACGGCACTGCCCGCCGCATCATCCGGGAAAACCAGTACTTCAGCCGCATCCATGTTGAGGATATCGGCGCGGTGCTCGCCGCCTCCATCGCCCGGCCCGATCCCGGCGCGATTTACAACCTCGCCGATGACGACCCGTCACCGCCTGAGGATGTGCTGGCCGAAGCCGCCCGCCTGCTGGGCCTGCCTCTGCCGCCCGAAGTGCCCTTTGACGAGGCCGAGATGACCCCGATGGCCCGCAGTTTCTACGCGGAATCGAAGCGGGTCGCGAATGACCGGATCAAACTCGACCTCGGGGTTACGCTCGCCTATCCGGATTACCGGGCGGGCCTCAGGGCTTTGCTGAACGACCTCGACTGATTGGCCCGGTTCCGATTTCTTGAAAAGAAATCGGGCCGGAAACTTCGAAAGTTTCCGGCCCGCCATGTTCGCGTTGCGCGACTTAAGCCCGAACGAGCCGCTCGTATTCCGCCACGACCCGCTTCGCCAGATCGCCCACTTCGAAGGTGTAGTCGCCGATCGAACCGACCGGGGTGACCTCGGCCGCGGTACCTGTCAGCCAGCATTGCTCGAAGCTTTCCAGCTCATCGGGCATGATGTGCCGCTCATGCACCTTGATCTGCATGTCGCGCAGCATCTGGATGACGGTCTGGCGGGTCAGGCCGTTGAGGAAGCAGTCGGCCAGCGGCGTATGGACCTCGCCATTCCTGACGAAGAAGATGTTGGCGCCCGTCGCCTCGGCGACGTAACCGCGATAGTCGAGCATCATCGCGTCCGAACAGCCCTTGGCCTCGGCCGCGTGCTTGGACATCGTGCAGATCATGTAAAGGCCCGCCGCCTTCGCCTCGGACGGGATCGTCGCCGGGTCGGGCCGCCGCCATTTGGCGATGTCCAGTTTCGCGCCCTTCATCTTGGCGTCGCCGTAATAGTTGCCCCATTCCCAGGCCGCGACGGCCAGACGCACCGGGTTCCGCTTGGACGCGACCCCCATATCCTCGCCCGCGCCGCGCCAGGCCAGCGCCCGGATATAGGCATTGTCCCAGCCATTGGCCTTCAGAACCGCTTCCTTGGCCGCATTGATCTGATCGACGGTGTAGGGGATCGGCATGTCGAGAAGCTCGCCTGAGCGCAGGAGGCGCTTGGAGTGCTCAGTGCTTTTGAAGATCTTGCCGTTATAGCAGCGCTCGCCCTCGAAGACCGATGAGGCGTAATGCAGCGCATGAGTCAGGATATGGACCTTGGCATCGCGCCATTCCACGAGCTTGCCATCCATCCAGATCTTGCCGTCGCGATCGTCGTAAGCCGCTGCCATCTCATCCTCCTCGGGCGCGCCCGTTTTCCAAATGTTGCGCGATTTAGGTCCGCATCGGACATAATATTGCGCCAAATCCGGGATTCGCTATCAGTTGACTCTTGGAAAGTCAACATAGCTGACATAAAATCGGCGCATACAGGTTGGACAAAACGGGGATCAGAACCGTGACAACGGGCAGTCCGGGGACGCAGGGTGGCGAAAGCCTGCTGTTCCTGACAGATGAACAGCTCAGGAAGGGCATCGAGGCGATGTTCTTCGCCTATCGCGCCTTCACCGCCGATCCTGACCGGATTCTGGAAAACTACGAATATGGCCGCGCCCATCACCGGGCGATCCATTTCATCAACCGCCAGCCGGGACTGACGGTGAACACGCTTCTGACCATGCTCGGCGTGACCAAGCAGTCGCTGAACCGGGTTCTTAGGACGCTGGTGGAAGACGGCCTCGTGGAAGCCCGCGTCGGTCGCAAGGATAAACGAGAGCGCAACCTCTTCCTGACCACCAAGGGGGCCGAACTGGAACGCGAACTTTCCGATGCCCAGCGCGCCAGGATGCGATCCGCCTACCGCGCGGCGGGACCCGCCGCAGTAGCGGGATTCCGGCAGGTGCTAGAAGCGATGATGGACCCCGAGATCCGTCGGCATTACCAGTCAATCAGGGATACCAATTCATGAGTGCGCAGGCCGATATCCATCTCTTGATCGTCGATGACGATGAACGTATCCGGGGACTTTTGCAAAAGTTCCTGATGCGCAGCGGCTTTTTCGTCACCGCCGCCCGCGACGCGGCCCATGCGCGGCGCCTTCTCGGCGGGCTCGATTTCGACCTCATTGTCATGGATGTGATGATGCCGGGCGAGGACGGGGTCAGCCTGACGCGCAGCTTGCGCGAGACGATGAAGACGCCGATCCTGCTGTTGACCGCCAAGGGAGAGACCGCCGACCGTATCGCAGGGCTGGAGGCCGGAGCGGACGATTATCTGGCGAAACCCTTCGAGCCGAAGGAGCTTCTTCTGAGGATCAACGCCATCCTGCGCCGCGCGCCGGTCGTGGCGGAGCCGAAGACACCGAAGGTCCTGAACCTCGGCCCTGTCCGCTACGATGTCGACCGGGGCGAGATGTGGCGCGGCGACAGCCTTGTCCGCCTGACCGCGACCGAAGCCGCGCTGATGCGCATCTTCGCGGCCAGACCGGGCGAGCCGGTGAGCCGCACTCAACTGGTTGAGGATCTGGGCCGCGCGACCGGTCGGGGCGAAAACGGGCAGGCCCAGGAACGCGCGGTCGATGTGCAGATCACCCGGCTTCGCCGCAAGTTCGAAACCGACCCCAAGCAGCCCCGCTATCTTCAAACCGTGCGCGGCGCGGGTTACATGCTGGCCCCTGAATGACCGACCCGGGGGCCGGTCATTCAAGGGCAGTATTTTTGACAATATGAAGGGCGGATCCGGTGAGCACGATTTTCCTGACCCATGAAGCAGGCCTTGCCCATGTCACCCCGCCCGGCCATCCCGAACAGGTGGCCCGGCTCGAGGCGATCTATGCCGCCCTGCGGTCCCCGGATTGCGACGCGCTGGATCGGCGCATCGCCCCGGCCGCCGCGCCCGAGGAGGTATTGCGCTGCCATTCGGCCGAACACATGAACGCCGTCCGCTCGGCCACGCCCGACACGGGATGGGCCGGGCTTGACCCGGACACGTTCATGGCGCCCGATAGCTGGAAGGCGGCGATGCACGCCATCGGCGGGGTGGAAGCCGCGGTCGATGCCGTGCTGGCGGGTGAGGCCACGAATGCCTTCGTTGCCATGCGCCCGCCCGGTCATCATGCCGAACGGAACCGGGTGATGGGGTTCTGCCTTTTCGGCACCGTCGCCATCGCCGCGAAATACGCGCTTGACGCGCGGGGCCTTTCCCGCGTCGCGGTCCTCGATTTCGACGTCCATCACGGCAACGGCACGCAGGACCTGCTCTGGAACGAGGCGCGCACGATGTTCGTTTCCTCCCAGCAGATGCCGCTCTGGCCCGGCACCGGGGCCGCGTCTGAAACAGGCGCCCATGACCAGATCATCAACCTGCCGCTTCCGGTCGGGTCTGGCGGGCACGAGATGCGGGCGGCATGGGAGGGGGCGCTGGAGCGTGTGCGCGACTTTGCGCCGGAACTTGTCCTCATATCGGCCGGGTTTGACGCCCATCGCGATGATCCTCTCGCCAACCTGAATTGGACCGAGGCCGATTTCGCCTGGATCACCCATGCGATCTGCGACGTGGCGGAGGATTGCTGCGAGGGCCGGGTGGTATCCTCGCTGGAGGGTGGCTATGATCTCGCGGCGCTGGGCCGCTCGGTCGCGGCGCATGTTCGGGTGCTGATGGAGCGGGGCGGATGAGCGACATTGCCAGGATGAGCTTTGAAGAGGCGATGAAGGCGCTGGAAGGCGTCGTGCGCGACCTCGAATCGGGCAATGTGGAGCTGGAGAAATCCATCGCGCTTTACGAACAGGGCGCGAAGCTGAAAGCCCATTGCGAGAAGAAGCTGAAAGAGGCCGAGGAGAAGGTCGCCAAGATCACGCTCGGCCCCGACGGCCAGCCGACTGGGACGACGCCGGTCGAAGGCCTCTGACCCATGTTCCAGGAGCGCCTGAAACGGGTGCAGGTGAAGGTGCAGGAAGCGCTCGACGATGCGCTGGCCTTTCACCCCGACCTGCCGGTGATCCATGCGATGCGCTATGCATTGCAGGGCGGCAAACGTCTGCGCGCCTTTCTTGTTCTGGAAAGCGCCCGTATTCACGGCATTCATGAGGGCGAGGCGATGGCTGCCGCTGCTGCCGTCGAGGCACTGCACGCCTATTCGCTGGTCCATGACGACCTGCCCTGCATGGACAATGACGACCTGCGCCGGGGCCAGCCGACGGTCCATGTGAAATGGGATCAGGCGACGGCGGTGCTGGCGGGCGATGCGTTGCAGACGCTGGCCTTTGAGCTTTGCTGCGATCCCTCGCTTGGTGCGCGGCGCATCGACCTTGTCACTGCGCTTTCGAAGGCAACCGGTGCTGAAGGCATGGTGTTGGGCCAGGCGCTCGACATCGCCGCCGAGACGGCGGCCGAACCGCTGACACTTGAAGAAATCACCCGGTTGCAGGCAGGCAAGACCGGCGCGCTTTTCACCTTTGCCGCGACGGCGGGGGCGATCCTCGCCGGGGCCGACACGAAGCCGCTGGAGGACTATGCCCGCGCCCTCGGCCTCGCCTTCCAGATCGCCGACGATATCCTCGATGTCGAAGGCGACCCTGCGAAAGCGGGCAAAAAGCTCGGGAAAGACGCCGCGGCAGGCAAGGCGACCTTCGTCTCGCTCCTCGGTCTTAAAGGCGCCAAAACCCGTGCACGCGAACTGGTGTCCGAGGCCGAGGCGGCCCTTGCGCCCTACGGAATGAAGGCCGACCTGCTGAAAGAGGCCGCGCGGTTCGTCATCGCCCGCGACGCCTGAGGCCTCAGGCGCTTCGGCTGCCCGAGGCAGCGGCTTTGTCGCGACCATATAAAAAAGGGCGACACAGGCGCAGACGCTCCTGCAACCTGTGTCGTTTAAGATTGCGCGTTCCGAACCGGACTCAGATTGCGGTCGCGGCTTGTTCCAGCGCCGATACCAGGCCCTGGACGATCGCCGGATCAAACGCGACCGGCGCCTTGGCATTGGGATCGGGCAGCGACAGAACGACATCGTCGAATGCCAGCGCCACACCCTGAGCCGCCTTTTTCGAGGCCGGATCGCCCGTCATGATCAGCTCATCCAGCTGATTGCGGGCAACCATCAAAAGGCCCCAGCACTCCTGGAAGGACACCACATCAGTCGTGCCGGACGGATCGAGCATCTCACCCGCTTCGGCCGCAGTGTTTTTCACGGCAGCAAGGAAATCCTGCCCCGTGGGCTGCAACATCACCTTGGCCTGCTGAACCGCAGACAGCACATCGATATAGGCCGCATTGACCGCCTCGCGGCCGCTTGCCCCTTCCAGAGCGATCAGCAACGGCTCAAGATCAGCCACACCGGCATTCGCCAGACCGTCCTTGATCAACGGGAAATTGTCCCGCCGCGGATGGGTGAAATGCGACCCTTCCGTGCTTGTAAGCCCGTCCTGAAGGAAAAGTTGACCCAGCATCATGTCGCGCTCAATCCCGATCAGACCGGCGAGCAGATCAACGGTCTCGTCGCTGACTGCGATGGGCTGGACGATCCCGGCTCCGCCTGCGTCAGCATTGGAAGGCACAACCACACCGCCGGCAAATGTGCCGCTCGACATCGAAAGGCTCGTGGCAAGGCTAAACAACAGTACTGGCAAGCAACGCTGCCCCGGGCAGCGAACACGGGAGACAGGAGTATAATTCGTCATCTTTCAATCCCGTTCTGGGAAGCGGCATCTGCCACGCCGCAGGCAACCGATGATCCCGCGCCTCATACGGGAAAACCCCTGCGCCTATTTACCGACCATCGGATTGAGGTCGGATCGCAAATGATTGTGTCCTGAATTCGATTGGCTATGGGCAAGATTTGGATGCCTCATAGTGGAACGCGCTGCACTCCGCGCAATCCTGACGACGCATTCCCGCAATCCGAGCCGGCCTCTTCCCGGCCCCGATTTGTCCGCGCCCGATTGTCCCCGGCCGTGTTTGCGACTAAACCAACCAAAATGTGCCTTAGGACCCGTCCGTGACTGACAGACCGATTACACCGCTACTGGACCGCGTGAAGGTTCCGGCCGATCTCAAGGGCCTGTCGGATCGCGAGTTGCGTCAGGTTGCCGATGAGCTTAGGGCCGAGACGATCAGCGCTGTCTCGGTGACCGGCGGGCATCTCGGCGCGGGGCTCGGCGTGGTGGAACTCACCGTAGCACTTCACGCCATCTTCGATACGCCGCGCGACAAAATCATCTGGGACGTGGGGCATCAGTGCTATCCGCACAAGATCCTGACCGGGCGGCGCGACCGCATTCGCACGTTGCGGATGAAGGACGGGCTGTCGGGCTTCACCAAACGCTCGGAAAGCCCGTACGACCCGTTCGGCGCGGCCCACAGTTCCACTTCCATCTCCGCCGCCCTCGGCTTTGCCGCCGCCCGCGATCTTGGCGGCGAGGCGGGCGATGCGGTCGCCGTCATCGGCGATGGCGCGATGAGCGCGGGCATGGCCTATGAGGCGCTGAACAATGCGGGCCATCTGAAAAAGCGGCTCTTCGTCATCCTCAACGATAACGAGATGTCGATCGCCCCGCCCGTGGGCGCGATGTCGGCCTATCTCTCGCGGCTTTATGCAGGCGCGCCCTATCAGGAATTCAAGGCCGCCGCGAAAGGCGCGATCAGCCTTCTGCCCGAGCCCTTCCAGGAAGGCGCGCGGCGAGCGAAAGAGATGCTGAAAGGCATGACCGTCGGCGGCACGATGTTCGAAGAGCTTGGCTTTTCCTATGTCGGTCCGATCGACGGCCATGACATGGAGCAGCTTCTGACCGTCCTGCGCACGGTCCATGACCGCGCCACCGGACCGATGCTGATCCATGTGCTGACCAAGAAGGGCAAGGGCTATGCGCCCGCCGAACGCGCCGCCGACAAGGGCCACGCAACGGCCAAGTTCGACGTGGTGACGGGCGAGCAGAAAAAGGCGCCCTCGAACGCGCCCTCCTATACCAAGGTCTTCGCCCAGTCGCTGATCCACGAGGCGGAAAAGGACGACAAGATCGTCGCCATCACCGCCGCGATGCCCGACGGCACCGGGCTGAACCTTTTTGCCGAGCGTTTCCCGAAGCGCTGCTTTGATGTCGGCATCGCCGAACAACATGCCGTGACCTTCTCGGCCGGGCTCGCGGCGGCGGGGCTGAAACCCTTCTGCGCGCT
This sequence comes from Albidovulum aestuarii, assembly GCF_029961185.1. Taxonomy (GTDB): domain Bacteria; phylum Pseudomonadota; class Alphaproteobacteria; order Rhodobacterales; family Rhodobacteraceae; genus Albidovulum; species Albidovulum aestuarii. The sequence continues at coordinate 101,190 of NZ_JASBQQ010000009.1, forward strand.
CTATTCGACCTTCCTTCAGCGCGGCTACGATCAGGTCGTCCATGACGTGGCGATCCAGCGCCTGCCAGTACGTTTTGCCATTGACCGCGCGGGGCTTGTGGGGGCGGACGGCGCCACCCATGCCGGGGCCTTCGACATCGCCTACCTTGCGAACCTGCCTGACATGGTGCTGATGGCCGCCGCCGATGAAGCGGAACTGGTGCATATGGTCGCCACCGCCGCCGCCATCGACGACCGCCCCTCCGCCTTCCGCTTTCCGCGCGGCGAAGGCGTGGGCGTGGACATGCCCGAACGGGGCACGCCGCTGGAGATCGGCAAGGGCCGCATCGTCGCCGAGGGCGGCCGCGTCGCGATCCTCTCCTTCGGCACAAGGCTGGCCGAGGTGCTGAAAGCCCGTGAAGCCCTCGCCCAGCGCGGGCTCGCCCCCACTGTCGCCGATGCCCGCTTCGCCAAACCGCTGGACCGCGATCTGATCCTGCGGTTGGCCGCGGAACACGAGGCACTGATCACCATCGAAGAAGGCGCCATCGGTGGCTTCGGCTCCCATGTCTCACAGCTTCTGGCCGAGGAAGGCGTCTTTGACCGCGGCCTGAAATACCGGTCAATGGTCCTGCCCGACACCTTCATCGACCAGGCATCACCCGAGGACATGTACGCCACAGCCGGTATGGATGCCGCCCATATCGAGGCCAAGGTGCTCGACGTGCTTGGCGTCGCATCGGTTGCAAGCAAACGCGCCTGAGCGCGGTCAGCCGACCCTGTCCATCCGCTCCCCGCTATTCTGCGCCTGATCGAGTTTCGCCTCGATCTGCGCCAACCGTACCAGAACCTCATCCCGATAGCTGTCGGTCCGGGCGATTTCCTCTTCGTCATGCGCCTCCTGCATCGAATTGACGATAAGGCCGACGACAAGGTTCATAACCGCGAAGGTCGTGACCAGAATGAAGGGCACGAAGAAGGTCCAGGCCATCGGATAGACATCCATGACCGGTCGCACGATGCCCATCGACCAGCTTTCCAGGGTCATGATCTGGAACAGCGAATAGCCCGACCGGCCGAGTGTGCCGAACCAGTCGGGAAAACTTGCCCCAAAGAGCTTCGTCGCCATGACGGAAGCCGCGTAGAAAACGATCCCCATCAGCAGGAAGACGGACCCCATGCCCGGCAGGGCGGAGATGAACCCCTCCACCACCCGCCGCAGCCGTGGCGTGACGGAAATGACTCTCAGCACCCGCAGGATGCGCAGCACCCGCAAGACCGCGAATCCCTGCCCCGCCGGAACCAGCGCCACCGCCACGATCGCAAAGTCAAAAATGTTCCAGCCGTCACGGAAGAAGGACAGACGTCGGGCATAGAGCTTCGCCGCCAGTTCCGCCACGAAGACCGCAAGGCAGAGACTGTCCAGAAGGACAAGCAGCGGCCCAGCCGCCGCCATCGCCGTCGCCGATGTCTCAAGCCCGAGGATGGCCGCGTTGAACAGGATCACACCGATGATCCCATACCGCACCGCCGGCCGTTCGAGAAAAACGGAAACTCTTTCGCGTAATGACATTCTGGCGCCCTTCGTCCTGTTCCGCTTTCATATGGAAACAGGGGTCGCCCCCGGCAAGGCCATCCGGATCAAGGAGAACATCATGCTGCGCCTCATTCTCTCACTCTGCCTGATCGCCGCGCCCGCTTTCGCCCAGACGGTGCCTGATGCGGCCGAAATCGCCGCCTTTCCGCCGCTGCACCGCGCCGTTCATGTCGGCGATACCGAGACGATCCGCCGCCTCATTGCCGAAGGCGCCGATGTGAATGCCCGTGACCGCCGCCGCCGCACCCCGGCTCACATCGCCGCCTTCGCCTCGCAGGAAGCAGCACTCACTGCTCTGGCCGAGGCAGGCGCCAACCTCAATGCTCTCGATGGCGAAGCCTATGACCTCGTCACCATCGCCGCGGTCGCCGATGATCCGGAGTTCATGTCGCATGCCATCGACCTTGGCAACGATCCCGGCCTGATGACCAGCCGCTGGGATGGAACCGCGCTGATTGCAGCCGCCCATCTCGGCCATGCCGAGGTCGTGCGCCGCCTGATCGCCGCAGGCGCGCCGCTTGATCACATCAACAATCTGGGCTGGACCGCGCTGATCGAGGCGGTCGTTCTCGGCGACGGCGGCGCAAACCATCAGGAGGTCGTCCGCGCGCTCATCGCGGCGGGCGCGGATGCGTCCATCGCCGACCGCGATGGTGCCACACCGCTCATGCTCGCCGAAGCAAGGGGCTATTCCGAAATCGCCCGGCTGATCCGCGCCGGGCGCTGAGGGTCAGGCGGTCTGGCCGCGCTCAATGCGAAGATACTCGCGCAGTTTCGCAGAGTCGTTGCGCGTCACGGGGCGCTCATGCAGGGCCTTCGCGGCCGGGTGAGCACCATCTTCGCCATGGGTCTTCTCGACCTCGACGAAGTTCTTCAGACGGCCACCTTCGGGCGATTTACGACGGTCGACAATATGCCGGCTCATGAGATCCTCCTTCCGGTCTCCCGCACCACAGGGGCGGGAACACCTTCAAGATGGGGCCGAATCGGCGCAATTTCCACCCTTTATTGCGTTCGGCCGAATCAACCTTTGCGCGCTTCCGTCAACCGCGCCACGGCCCAGATCGCGGCATCGGCCACCGCCGGATCGGGATCGGCGACAAGACGCGCAGCATGTTGCCTGAGCTGCGGCAGACCGGAATTTCCGATTGCATAGAGCACGTTACGAACAAACCGGTCGCGGCCGATCCGCTTGATCGGACTGCCGGAAAACCGCGCCCGGAACCCCGCATCGTCCAATCCCGCCAGCTCCGCCAGATCCGGCGCGCCAACCCGCGCCGCATAACCCGCATCGCTTGCCTGAACCGCGAACTTGTTCCACGGACAGACCGCCAGACAATCGTCGCAGCCATAGATGCGGTTGCCCATCAGCCCCCGCAATTCCTCGTCGACCGGCCCCTTATGTTCGATCGTCAGGTAGGAAATGCAGCGCCGCGCATCGAGCTGATAGGGCGCGGGGAATGCCCTTGTCGGGCAGACATCCAGGCACGCCCGGCACGACCCGCAATGATCAACCTCGGGCGGATCCTTCGGCAGGTCGAGCGTGGTGAAGATCGCGCCCAGAAAGAACCAGCTCCCGAGTTCGCGCCCCACCAGATTGGTATGCTTGCCCTGCCAGCCGAGCCCCGCCGCCTGTCCAAGCGGCTTTTCCATCACCGGCGCGGTATCGACGAACACCTTGATCTCCGCCGCCACACCCTCTTTCGCCGCCGCCTCGATCAGCCAGCGCCCGACCCGCTTCAGCCGCTTCTTGACCAGATCGTGGTAATCGCGGCCCTGCGCGTAGCACGACACGGCGGCCAGACCGGGTTCCGCCAGCACCGCCAGCGGATCACCCTCCGGCGTATAGGCCTCGGCCAGCATGATCACCGTCCGCGCCTCGGGCCAGAGTGCGGCCGGATCGCCGCGCCAGCCCATCCGCTCCGCCATCCAACCCATCTGCCCGTGTCGCCCCCCTGCGACGAAATCCGCCAGCCGACCCGCCGCTTCCGGGATCGCATCCGGCGCACAGAGACCCACCGCAGAAAACCCCTCTGCCAGCGCCCGCTCGACCAAACCCACTTTCAGATCGGACATGGAAACAGACCTTCCCACTTTCTGTCCGGAAATACTCCGGGGGTCCGGGGGCAGCGCCCCCGGCTTTGGCGGTCAGAAATCCAGATCGGCATAATGCGCGGGCGGCGGGAAACCCGGCACCTGATCGGCGAGGATCGAGCGGAACGAAGGCCGAGACTTGATCTTCGCGTACCAGTCCTTGACGTTCTGGCTCCGGTTCCAGTCCACGTCCGAGATGTAGTCAAGACTCGACAGATGCGCGGCGGCGGCGAAATCGGCCAGCGTCATCTCGTTCCCCGCCAGCCAGCGGCGCTGATCCAGAAGCCAGTGCATGTAATCGAGGTGATACTTGATCCTCGTCGCGCCGGACTTCACGTTCTTCGAATCCGGATAGCCCTGCTTCATCACCTTCTTGTTCACGCGCTCATAGACGAGCTTCGAGGTCACCTCGTCATGGAACTTGTCGTCAAACCAGGAACACAGGCGGCGCACCTCATAGCGGCCATCGGCATCCTTCGGTAGCAATCGCGGCTCAGGGATCGTGTCCTCGAGATATTCGCAGATCGCCTGGCTTTCCGACATCGTCTTGCCATTCAGCTTGATCACCGGGATCTTCGCCGCCGGGTTGCGGCGCAGAAACTCCGGGTCCTGCTCCCAATAGCGTTCCTCGACCAGTTCAACCTCGACCTTCTTTTCGGCCAGCGTCAGGCGGACCTTGCGACAGAAGGGCGACAGGGGAACGTGATAGAGACGGGTCATGGGGTAAAGCTCGCGCCGGGAACTGTCGACCGTGATAGCGGTGGCGGCCCCCCGGTTCAATCCTCGAAGCAATCGGCCCGCCCGTCGGCGCGGATCGTCGCCGCCCCGTCGGCGATGGATCTGGCACGTTTCCTGAGGAAACCCGAGGGCCGCGCCGGGTTACGGCCCTTCGGGTCGGGCAGGGCAGCGGCGATCAGCGCGGCCTGTGTTGCGCTCAGATCCTTCGCCGATATACCGAAATAGCGCTGCGCGGCGGCCTCGGCCCCAAAGGCGCCCTTCCCGGTCTCGGCCACGTTCAGATAGACCTCGACGATGCGCCGTTTGGACCAGACAAGCTCAACGACCGGCGTCATCACCGCCTCCATCGCCTTCCGCGGCCAGCTTCGCCCCTGCCAGAGGAACACGTTCTTGACCACCTGCTGGCTGAGCGTCGACGCCCCCCGCCCCGCACCTTCGTCCAGCGCCGCGCGGATCGCCTTCATGTCGAACCCCCAGTGCAGGCAGAAATTCGCATCCTCCGCCGCCACGACCGACCGCGCCAGATGCGGCGACATATCCTCAAGCGCCGCCCAGTCGCGGTCGATCCCGCCCTGCCGCCAGCTTTCGGCGATCATGTAGGGCGTCAGGACCGGCGGGATGACGGTGAAGAGGACTACGAGCACAAGAAAGGCCGCGACCACGCCCAAAACCGCCCGGCGCGCCAGCCGCAGGGCATCCCTCAGCGTCCAGCCGGAGCGTTTCGCGGCAGGCTTCTTTTTCGATTTCGACGCTTTTTTTCTGCTCGTGGCCATTGGCCGAGATGAACCACGCCCCGCCCCTCCGGGTCAAGCCTCAGGCTGCGATCAGAAGCGCCTCACGTCGGCTGACCACGCGCCGCGCCGCCGGAACCGGCGGGCCGTCCAGCCGGTCGATGAGGTCGGGAAAGACCGTGGCGATCTCGGCTTGTAGGGCACGGTCCCCTGCGATCATCCAGCTTGACGGATAAAGGCTCTCGCTCGGCGCGCCTTCGGCGAAAACGATTTCGTGCCGGTCGAAAAGCAGATGCAGATAGGTGACCCGCCTCCGGGGTCGATAGTCAATTCCCTCCAGCCCGACCAGATGCTTGGCCGCCACCAGAACTTCTTCCTCGGCGAAATGCAGTTCCGCCTCCCAGCCCGTGATCAGCATCCGGTGCTCGGGCGAGACCAGAAGATCGCGCTCATTGCCAAGCGCGCCCGCCGCGATCGCGACCGGGGAAAAATCGCCCAATCCTTCCACTTCGTTCTGTCCGACCCAGCGCAGTTCCTGCGGCCCGTGATCCATCGTTTCGACCATGTCGCCCACGTTAAGGGTTTCTACCGGGACAGCGCCGCCAGGAACCCGGATCAACGTGCCAGGCGTAAAACAGGGCGGGCCGAGATCGCCGACCAGCAACGGGCCCTGAACCGTGACCCATGTCGATGAGACAAAGGTCCCGTCCTGCAGGACCTGTCCGTCGGTCGGCGTGAATATCCTGCTTCCATCCTGCATGTAGAAGGTGGTGCCGGTATAGGTGACGTTCCCGACACCCGGTACGTTGATCGTAACCGTATCACCGGGATAGGAACGCAGGATATCCACGCCATCGACGCTGTCCCCGTTGAAACGGTCCAGGTCGCCGTCATCGTTCGCATCCGTCAGCGTCATTTGGGTGAAAGACACTGCGGTACCGGCCGGTGGCGGGTTGGCCGGATCGAACGAATAGAACTGGTCGGTGTAGTTCGTGGGCATGGCCCTTCTTAGCTCGAATTCAGGAGTGCATTGTGAACGTATCCGGTATGACCCGTTAATGCGCCGTTAATGTGGCCGGGATCGGACAGTTTTGGCCGCCAAAACGCACCGGAGCGGGCGCTCGGCGTCGCCCGCACAACCATAAGGCGTTCATGTCCGTGAATTCGGCCAGCCCAAGGATCAGTCCCGAAGTTTCAGGCCACCAGAAGCCGCGCCTCGCGCGCCTTGGCCACCGGACGTGCCGTGCGAAACCCTCGCCGCGCTGCAGCCGTCGCAAGCTCGGGGAAGATCGCCAGGATCTCTTCCCTGAGCGCCCGGTCGCTCTCCAGGATCACATCGCCGGGATGGAAGCTTTCACTGGCCGCACCCTCGGCGAAAACAATCTCGTGCCGGTCGAACATCAGGTGCAGGTAATCGACCTCGGCCACCGGCACAAGGTCGATGCCGGGTGTGTCGACGAGATGCACGGCCGCGGCCAGCACTTCGCCCTCGCCGGTGACAAGTTCAGCCAGCCAGCCACTGACCAGCATCCGGTGCTGCGGCGAGACAAGCAGCGCGCGGCGGTTGCCAAGCACCCCTTCCGCGATCCGCACCGGCGCGAAGCGGTCCATGCCGCCGACCCGCCGCCGCCCTGCCCAGCGCACTGGCTGCGCCCCGTGATCCATGGTCGTCACAAGATCGCCGACACCGATCTCCTCGATCTTCCTGGGTCCGTCAGGCGTCGCGATCAGTGTGCCTGGCGTGAAGCAGGGCGGCACGGGCCAGGGTGCCGGCGGGCTCACGACAAGGTCGCTGATCTTCAGCGTGGTATTACCGTTCTGAAGGTTCGGCGTGTCGTCGCCATCGGCATTCATGTCGATGGCATAGGTCAGAAACGTGCCGTCACCGAGGTCGACGCGAATGAACCCCGCGAGCTGCAAGGGATCGCCACGTACGTTTCCGAACCCGAGAAACTCGTAGGTCAGCTGCGTCACGCCACCGTCAAGCGAGACAAACTCGCCGGGCTGCGGCGTGCCGAACATGCCATCGACATCGGTAAAGGTCAGCGAGGTCCAGGCATTGGTGACGATATTGACGTTTCCGCCCGACTGGAGCGGATCGCCATTCACATCCTGCGCCGTCAAAGTGAATGTGGCCACCCTTCCCACCGTTCAGAACATGACCGTCGCTACGATGAGGATAAGCGTACAGGGCGCTCAACGGAATATCCGGAAGGAAAGACATGAAAGTGTTGCCAAAGCCCCACTTTCGGGTGGCACAGCGATACCCGTTTCCGGGTCAGCCGTGGAGGAAAACAAAGGGCCGGGCTGTCCGCCCGGCCCCGATTTTTGTGGCGATTTGACCTATTCCGCCGGAACCGCTTCGGCATCCGTGCTCAGCCGATGGGCGATATGCGGCAGCATCTCCTTCGGGCACACTTGAATGAAATTCGCCCGTTCACTGGCCCAATGCTGCAGGATGCCCGCCGCCTTCCGGCTGCCCGTCTCGGCGGCGTGCCGCTCGATCAGGCCCCTCAGTTCAGTCTCCCAATGCGGATGGGTGACGGCGCAGGTGACGAGCGTTTCAAGGTTCATCATCTCCTCGGCTGTGCCGTCCGGGTCATAGACATAGGCCATACCCCCGGTCATACCCGCGCCAAAGTTTGCACCGATCCGGCCAAGAATGACGGCGATCCCGCCCGTCATGTATTCGCAGCCGTTCGACCCGCAACCCTCGATCACCACCTTCGCGCCGGAGTTCCGCACGGCGAAACGCTCACCCGCGCGACCCGCAGCGAAGAGATGTCCATCGGTCGCGCCGTAAAGCACGGTATTGCCGATGATCGTGTTCTCGGACGCCTCCAGCGGCGACACCATCGGCGGGCGCACGACGATCAGTCCGCCCGACAGGCCCTTGCCGACATAGTCATTGGCATCGCCCGACACTTCCAGCTTGATCCCGGGTGCTGCAAAGGCGCCCAGCGATTGCCCCGCGCTGCCCGTCAGCTTGACCGTCAGGTGATCGGGTTGCAGCGCGTTGCGCATCCCGAAATTCTTCACGATCAGCGACGAGGCCCGCGTGCCGATGGTCCGGTGCGTGTTCCGCACGGCGTAGGAAAGCTGCATCTTCTCGCCTTCCTCGAAGAACCGCGCGCCATCGCGGATGATCTCCGCATCCAGCGTATCGGGCACCATATTGCGCGGTTTCGAGCGGTCGTAGACGATCTTGTCCGCGCCATCGACGGTGATCAGCAGCGGGTTGAGGTCAAGGTCATCCAGATGCGCCGACCCCCGGCTGACCTGGCTGAGCAGATCGGCCCGCCCGATCACCTCGTCTAGGGACCGCGCGCCGATCTGGGCGAGGATTTCCCGCACCTCCTGCGCGTAGAAGGTGATGAGGTTCACCACCTTGTCGGCCGAGCCGGTGAACTTCTTGCGCAACTCCTCGTTCTGGGTGCAGACGCCCACGGGGCAGGTGTTGGACTGGCACTGGCGCACCATGATGCAGCCCATCGCGATCAGGGCGGCGGTGCCGATGCCGTATTCCTCGGCCCCCATCATCGCCGCGATGACGATATCGCGGCCCGTGCGCAGACCGCCATCGGTCCTCAGCGTGATCCGCTCGCGCAGCTTATTCATCGCCAGAACCTGATGCGCCTCGGTCAGACCCATCTCCCACGGCAGGCCCGCATATTTGATCGACGTCGCCGGAGACGCGCCCGTGCCGCCATTGTGACCCGAAATCAGGATCACATCGGCCTTGGCCTTGGCCACCCCGGCGGCAATCGTGCCGACGCCCGAGGACGCCACCAGCTTCACCGTCACCTTGGCGCGCGGGTTGATTTGCTTCAGGTCATAGATCAGCTGCGCCAGATCCTCGATCGAATAGATATCGTGGTGCGGCGGCGGGCTGATCAGCGTTACGCCCGGCGTCGAATGGCGCAGGCGGGCGATCAGCTTCGTCACTTTCATGCCGGGCAACTGTCCGCCCTCGCCGGGCTTAGCCCCCTGCGCGACCTTGATTTCCAGTTCCTCGCAGGCATTGAGATACTCCGCCGTCACGCCGAACCGGCCCGAGGCGACCTGCTTGATCTTGGCCGACGGGTTGTCGCCATTCGGTTCGGGGACGAAATGCGCCGGGTCCTCGCCACCCTCGCCGCTGTCCGACTTCGCGCCGATCCGGTTCATCGCCACGTTCAGCGTCTTGTGCGCCTCGGGGCTCAGCGCGCCCAGCGACATGCCGGGCGTCACGAACCGCTTGCGGATCGAGGTGATGCTTTCCACCTCCTCAATGGCGACCGGACGGCCCAAAGGCTTGATGTCCAGAAGGTCGCGCAGATGGATCGGCGGATTGGCCCGCATCGTCGCCGAATACTGCTTCCAGAGGTCATAGGACGCCCGGTCGCAGGCCGATTGCAGAAGATGCATCGTCTGCGCTTCCCAGGCATGTTTCTCACCCGACCGGCGCGCCTTGTAGAAGCCGCCGATGGGCAGAACATCGGTGCCGCCCAGCCAGCCCTTGGCATGGACCTCTTCCATCTTGTGCTGGATACCGCTCGTGCCGATGCCCGAGATGCGGCTGTGCATGCCGGGGAAGTATTCGGCAACCATCGCGCGGGACAGGCCCACGGCCTCGAAGTTGAGGCCCCCGCGATAGGAGGAAATCACCGAAATCCCCATCTTCGACATGATCTTCAGAAGACCAGCGTCAATCGCATCGCGGTAGCGCCGCATCGCGTCGATCAGCGAGCCTTCGATCAGCCCACGCCGGATGCGGTCGGCAATCGTGTCCTGCGCGAGATAGGCGTTGACCGTGGTCGCCCCGCAGCCGATCAGCACCGCGAAATAATGCGGATCGATGCATTCGGCCGACCGCACGTTGATCGAGCAGAAGGTGCGCAGCCCCTTGCGCGTCAGCCAGCTATGCACGGCCGAAGTCGCAAGGATCATCGGCATCGCCACCTTGCCTTCGCCCTGATGCTGGTCGGTCAGTACGATGTGGCCCGCCCCCGAGCGCACCGCATCCTCGGCCTCGGCCCGGATGCGTTCCAGCCCCTGCCGCAGCACGTCCTGTTCGTGACCTGCCGGGAAGGTACAGTCGATCACCGCGACGTTGTCGCCGAACTGGCGCACCATCTCGTCGAATTCCGCGTTCGCGATGAACGGGCTTTCCAGCACGAGGATCTCGGTCTGGCTCGAATCCTCGTCCAGCACGTTCTTGAGGTTGCCGAACCGGGTCTTGAGGCTCATCACCCGCGCCTCGCGAAGCGAGTCGATGGGCGGGTTCGTGACCTGGCTGAAATTCTGGCGGAAGAAATGCGACAGCGGCCGGTATTGCTTGGACAGAACCGCGGCAGGCGTGTCGTCACCCATCGAGGCGATCATTTCCTTGCCGTCCTCCGCCATCGGCGCCAGAACCTGCTCGATCTCTTCCAGCGAATATCCCGCCGCGATCTGTCGCTTGCGCAGGTCGGCCCCTTCGAAGACGTGCTTTTCCGGCACGTCATGCATCATGGCGTTCAGATCGACGACCTTGTTGATCCAGTCGCCGAAGGGCTGCGACCCCGCCAGCCGGTCCTTGATCGCCCGGTCGTGGTAAAGCTTGCCCTCTTCCATATCGACCGCGATCATCTGACCGGGGCCCAGCGCGCCCTTTTCGCGCACCATCATTTCATCGACCGGCACCATGCCCGCTTCGGATCCGGCAATCAGCAACCCGTCGCCCGTCAGCACATAGCGCATCGGGCGCAGCCCGTTGCGGTCCAGCCCGCCGCAGACCCAGCGGCCATCGGTCATCGCCAAGGCGGCCGGCCCGTCCCAGGGCTCCATCACCGCGTTGCAATAGGAATACATGTCGACCCAGGGCTTCGGCAGTTCGATGGTGGATTTCGACCAGGCCTCGGGCACCAGCATCGTCTTGGCCATCGGGGCCGAGCGACCCGCCCGCACCAGAACCTCAAAGACCGCATCCAGCGCCCCGGAATCCGAGCTGCCGCCGGGAATGATCGGCTTGATATCTTCGGCCATCTCGCCAAAGGCGGCAGAGGCCATGCGGATCTCATGGCTCTTCATCCAGTTGACGTTGCCCTTCAGCGTGTTGATCTCGCCGTTATGGGCCAGCATGCGGAAGGGCTGGGCGAGCGCCCATTGCGGGAAGGTGTTCGTCGAATAGCGCTGGTGATAGATCGCGAATGCGCTCTCGAACCGCTCATCCATCAGGTCGGGATAGAAATCCGCCACCTGCTCGGCCAGCATCATGCCCTTGTAGATGATCGACCGGCAGGACAGCGAACAGAGGTAAAGCCCGCCGATCTGCGCCGCCAGCGCGGCCTTCTCGATCCGGCGGCGGATGATGTAGAGCTCGCGCTCGAACTGCTCGCGGTCGATGTCCTTTTCGCAGCGGATCAGGATCTGCTCGATCTCGGGCCGCGTCGCATTGGCCTTCTCGCCCAGAACCTCGGTGTTCACCGGCACATGGCGCCAGCCATAGATGTAATGGCCCATGCGCAGGACTTCGGTCTCGACAATGGTCCGGCAGCGTTCCTGCGCCCCGAAATCGGTGCGCGGCAAGAAGATCTGGCCAACCGCGATCAGCTTGCCAAAATCCGGCTCATGCCCGGTGCGGCGCACCTGATCATAGAAGAACTTGACCGGAATCTGCACATGGATGCCCGCGCCATCGCCGGTCTTGCCATCGGCATCGACGGCGCCCCGGTGCCAGACGGCCTTCAAGGCATCAATGCCGTTTTCCACAACCTTGCGGCTGGCCTTGCCGTTGATCGAGACGACAAGCCCCACGCCGCAGGACGAATGCTCATCCTCCGCGCGATAGAGCGAGTTTTCGTCCATCCACTGACGCTTGGCTTCCTCGGCCTGAACCCAGCCTGCATCATAGTTTGTCATGGCATTGTCCTTTCCGTTCAGACCTGATCCGCACCGCAGCGCGAGATCGAGAGGGGGGCGGTGCGTGACCGCGAATGGCTATTGGTTTTGGTCACCGGAACCTCCGGGCAAAAGCGTTGCGTCCGACGGGACGAGAGTGACAAAGAACGAAGCCCGCAGCGAGAGGTCCCGCTCTTGCGGGCCCCCACGGAGATCCGTCACCGTGACACGCGCGGCCGTCACTTCGAGGTGGCCGCCCCGGCGCTCTTCGCGCCCTGTTGCGCGGCTGGGCCTGACCCATCCACTCAGGCGTAGCTTGAGGGCATCGTCAGAAACGGCCTGTTGTCCACCTGTTTCAAACCGAAGCGTGGCGCCCGAGCCCTTCACCGACCAGGTGCCACTCAACTGGTCGATTCCGTACATCCCGTAGCAACCCAAGAGATCAAAGGTCACCACGTATTCAAACTGTTGTTCTGACGGGCTTTTCCTCCCGATCTGAGGGATCGGCGCGCCCAGCGCGGATTCACCCGTATCGGGGATCACCGTTTCCTCTACCGATCCACCCTTGTTCACCCGTATCTTTTTTGTATTCGCGCCCTTGAAATTTCTGGCGATCCAGTTGGCATCCTCCAGGAACCGCAGCCCGTCCGCCCGCATCGCGATGCCGATGGTTTCGCCCGGTACGCATGCAGGATTATCGACCCCCAGCCAATATGAGACAGGCGGCTCCTCGTTCATGGCTGCTGCTGCGGAACCGATATTGCTCGCTGTGGCTAAGCCAAGCGCCAGTCGGGCCCCGAATGTCATGTTCTTCACCGCCAACCGCCTATTCTTTCGCTACATCCACCCCGATCGAGGCGAGAAATTCCTGTTCCGTCATCCGCTGATGCTCGCCCGCAAAGGCAAAGCCGCCGGGCTTGCAGTCGACATAGATTTCTTTGGTCAGCGCAAAGCCCGTATCCTCAAAGAGCCCCGCCGACACCGCATGGAAATCCACCTTCGGATCGGTCAGCCGGTACCAGAGCGGCGAGCCACAGGTGCCGCAGCTTGCCCGCTCCGCCCAGTCCGACGACTTGAACGACCGCACCGGCCCCTCCGCCTTCAGCGTGCCGGGCGCGGCGTCGATCTCAAGGAACGCGCTGCCGGTCCAGCGGCGGCACATCGAACAATGGCAGGCATGGATCTCGGGCTTGGCGGGCACCATCGCGACCGTCACCGCGCCGCACATGCAACGGCCCTTCAACTGCCCGGTCATGGCCTGATCCCTTCCTCGGGAAGGACGGCCTCGGTCATCTGCATAGTGCAGTCGTATTGCGGGTCGGCGGACAGAAAGCCCTTCTCGCCTGGCAATGCGAAAACCACCGGCGTGCTGACCGACTCGCTGCTTTCACCGGCGGTATTCTCGAACGTCTCCCGGTCGGCGAAGAAGATGCGCCAGTCGCGGTGGATCAACTGCTGGCCCTTGCGGGTCCACAGCACCTCGCCCGAGGCATTCCGCGCGGTCAGGTCGAACTTGGTCCGCTCCAGCGTGACCCCGTCGATCACCACCTTCTCGCCCGTCAGCCGGTCATGGCCGGAATAGCGCACCACGTTGCCGGAATTGCTTTCGGTGGTGAAATCGTAATCGTCACGGCCCGTCGTGATCAGCGTGGTAAAGGAGGCCGGATCGACCTCGGACATAAGCCGGTCGGTCTCGCCGCTGAAAAGATCATAGCTTTCCATCCAGCGCGTCTCGGCATCGATGCGGCTGGAATAATAGGGCCCCTCGCCATCGAGATAGGTCGCCCACTGATCGCCGGGCGCGTCATGTTCGCAGCGGTAGTGCTGCGAGACCTGACATTCGCGCATCTGCACCGTCGCATAGACTTCGCAGCCTGCCGGTGCAGCGAACTTGCCGCCGGCATGCGCGGGCAGTGTGAAGATGAGCGCCAGAGTGCCAAGGCCGAGGATTCCGCCGGGATGTGCCACGTTCAGACTTCCTTCATTCTCCGGGTCAAGCCCCCTGACCCATTCATAGTACTTGCCACGCCGTTACCGCACCGGTTGCCATACATTTTGCCGACAGGTTGCCGACGCAACGCCGACCGCTTCCCGGCTCACTCCGCTGCCACAGCCTGGACCTCGTTCAGATAGCCCAGCACGCTGTCCGCCGCCTCACGCCCGTCGCGGATCGCCCAGACGACAAGGCTTGCGCCCCGCACGATGTCGCCCACCGCATAGACGCCCGGCAGGCTCGTTGCATGGGTGCCGAAATTGGCCTTGATCGTGCCCCAGCGGGTCACTTCCAGCCCCTCGGTGCCCCAAAGCGCGGGCAGGTCCTCGGGCTCGAAACCCAAGGCCTTGATCACCAGATCGGCGTCCTCGACATAATCCGCGCCTTCGATCACCTCTGGCGCCTGACGGCCCGTCGCATCGGGCGCGCCAAGGCGCATGCGTTCGACCAGAACGCCCTCGACCGCATCGCCCGCCATGAAACCCTTGGGCGCGGTCAGCCAGACGAACTCGACGCCCTCTTCCTCGGCATTCGCGACCTCGCGCTGCGATCCCGGCATATTGGCCCGGTCGCGGCGATAAAGGCATTTGACCGATTGCGCGCCCTGCCGGATCGCGGTGCGGACACAGTCCATCGCGGTATCGCCGCCGCCGATGACGACGACGCGCTTGCCCTTCGCATCGAGTTCGCCTGAGTCAAACTCCGGCACATCGTCGCCGAACGACTTGCGGTTCGAGGCGGTCAGGTAGTCGATGGCCCGAACGATCCCCTGCGCCCCGGCATTCGGCCCGCCCAGATCGCGGCTTTTATAGACGCCCGTGGCGATGATCACCGCGTCATGCTTGCCCCGGATCGCATCAAAGGCGATATCCTCGCCGACATTGCAGTTCATCTGGAACTGCACGCCGCCCTGCTCCAGCTGGGCGATGCGTTGCATCACCACATCCTTTTCCAGCTTGAAGCCGGGGATGCCATAGGTCAGCAGGCCCCCCGCCCGGTCGTAACGGTCATAGACCGTGACCTGCACGCCCTGACGGCGCAGCACATCGGCGGCGGCAAGGCCGCCCGGCCCCGCGCCGATGATGGCGACGCTTTCGGCCCGCTCCTCACGCGGTTTTACCGGTTTGACCCAGCCCATATCCCAGGCGGTATCGGTGATGTATTTCTCGATCGCGCCGATGGTGACGGTGCCATGGCCCGATTGTTCGATCACGCAATTGCCTTCACACAGCCGGTCCTGCGGGCAGATGCGGCCGCAGATTTCGGGGAAGGTATTGGTGGCCTGGCTGATCTCATAGGCCTCCTGCAACCGGCCCTCGGCGGTCAGGCGCAGCCAGTCGGGGATGTTGTTGTGCAGGGGGCAATGCGACTGGCAATAGGGCACACCGCACTGGCTGCACCGGCCCGCCTGTTCCGCCGCCTTGGCGTCGGCGTACTCGCGGTAAATCTCGTGGAAATCCTGCGCGCGCACATTGGCGTCGCGCTTGTCCGGCATCGCCTTCGGAACGGTCACGAATTGCAGCATACGATTCTGGGCCATGACGGGTCCTTTCCGGCGGAAATCAGCAGGGTGCGCATTGCTACTCCCGCACCGCGTGGAATAAAAGTCAGTTGTAATGACCTAAATCAAGGATTTTTTGACCGCAGGGTAGTTATGACAGCATTTTTGACCGTAATTAGGTCAGTATATGATACCTATCTGTCAGTACCCCATGCTCAGAGCCGCCAGAACCACCGATCCAACGATGATTCGCCACCAGCCAAAGAGCGCGTAGCCGTGGCGACTGACATAGCCGAGCAGCCAGCGGACAACGAGAATGGCCGCGACGAAGGCGGCGGCAAAACCGATGGCAATTTCGCCCATGGCACTCATGTCGAGAACATCGCGGTTCTTGTAGAGATCATAGGCAAAGGCCCCCGCCATGGTCGGCATCGACAGGAAGAAGGAAAACTCGGCAGCCGATCTTTTGTCCGCCCCGAAGGCCAAAGCCCCGACAATGGTGGCACCCGACCGCGACACGCCGGGGATCATCGCCAGACACTGGATCACCCCGATCCCCAAGGCCATCAACAGCGGAAAACGTTCGGCATCGTGATGGCGGGGCGTCAGCGGCAGCCGGTCGACGACCAGCAGCACAATGCCGCCGAGGATCAGCATGGTGGCGATCAGGCGCGGGCTTTCGAAAAGCACTTCCTTGATCACGTCATGGGCCAGAACACCCACGATCACCGCAGGGAAAAAGGCCAGCAGAATGGACCCCGCAAAGCGCCGCGCATGGGGGTCGGTGGGCAAACCCGCCACCGTCCTGCCGATCTTCGCCGCATAGACCCCCAGCACCGCCAGAACCGCGCCAAGCTGGATCACCACCTCAAAGGTCTTGCCCGCACTTTCAAAGCCGATGAAATGCCCGGCCAGCAGGATATGCCCGGTGGAGGAAACGGGAATGAACTCGGTCAGCCCCTCAAGAATCCCGAGGAACAGGGCACTCAGCGTAGGGTCACTCATGGCGGGGCTTTCTTATGCTGCGAAGGCCATCAAAGCCCCTCATGGGCGGGATCAGTCGCTGTGCCGCAGGTTCCGGGCCGAGGCCTTGATCGCGTCGTACTGACCCGAGGGACGGAACCGCCAGAGATAATCCGGCAGCACCGCGTCGATCGGCGTGGGCTCGATCCCCAGATCGGCAAGTCCCTTGGCGCCCTTGGCCACGACATTGTCGACGCGCAGCGACTTGACCTGATCGCGGGTCAGGATCTTGTTGGTAATCAGGCCACCAGTGACCAGCGACCCGAAATCCAGAAGCGCGGCGATGATCCGCGCCTTCCAGAACGGCATGTTCAAGATCAGCCGGCGGCGGTTGATGACCGTCAGCATCTCCTCCATCAGATCGCGGAAGCTCGCGACATCCGGCCCGCCAAGCTCATAGGTGCCCGAAGCCTGACCAAGGACGCCTTTCACGGCAGCCGCGGCCACGTCGTCGACATAGACCGGCTGGAACTTCGTTGCAGCACCCACAACCGGCAGGACCGGCCCGAAACGGCTCATCCCGGCGAAGCGGTTGAAGAACCCGTCTTCGGGCCCGAAAATCACCGAAGGCCGCAGGATCAACGCGCCGGGGAAGACTGCCGTGACCGCCGCCTCGCCCTCGGCCTTGGTGCGGGAATAGTCGCAGTCGCTCTGCGCATCGGCACCGATGGCCGAGATATGCACCATGGTCGCCACGCCGGTCTTGGCGGCGATCCGGGCGATCCGGCCCGCGCCTTCGACCTGCACGGCGTCAAAATTGTTGCGCCCGCTCTTGTCGAAGGTGCCAACGCAGTTCACCACCGCATCAGCCCCCGCCATCGCGGCGGCAACGGACGCGTCGTCACGGATATTGCAGAAGACCGGCTCAACCTGACCGACGGCGCCATAGGGCTTGACGAACAGGGCCTCGTTCGGACGGCGGCAGGCCACGCGGACGCGCCAGCCCTCTTTCGCCATGCGCCGGGCGATGTAGCGCCCGACAAATCCCGAACCGCCGTAAATCGTGACCAGCTTGGACATTTCAGGGCCTCCGGCAATCTCTCGCTTTGGCCCCTGATTAGCGCCTGCGCCCCCGGCAAACAAGGCGCGAATGATCGCAGCGCGGATTTGACGAAGACCCCGTTGACAGTCCCCCGCGCCCTCTGTACATCGCGCCCCACGACACCTGCCCAGGTGGCGGAATTGGTAGACGCGCACGGTTCAGGTCCGTGTGCCGCAAGGCGTGGAGGTTCGAGTCCTCTCCTGGGCACCAGTCGCTTCCAGCGACATAGCAGTGAAACGGCCGCGCGGGTTTATCCTTGGCGGCCGCTGTCTTTTTCGGGGTCCCGACTGTTCGGATCAGTTCGACGCTTCGAGGCCCACGGGCCGCCCAACGACCACGAACCGCAGGTCCTCGGGCTTCAAAAGCCGGGCCGCCACACGGCGGATATCGTCCAGCGTCACCGCCTCGATATAGGCGTTACGGTCGTTGACATAGCTCGTTGGCAATTCCTCGATCTGCATGCCGACGAGGATGTCGGCAATCGGGCCATTGCCATCGAAGCGAAGGGGATATGAGCCGGTCAGATAGGTCTTCGCGGCCTCCAATTCAGCCTCGGTGACGCCATCTGCCACCATCCGCGCCCATTCGGCACGCACCACCTCAATCGCCTCGGCGACCTTTTCATTGGCCGAGGAAAAGCCGCCCTGCCAGGTCTCGGCCAGGTCCATTGGGGCAAGATAAGTGTAGATGCCATAGGTCAGCCCGCGCTTTTCGCGCACCTCGTCCATCAGGCGCGACCCGAAGCCCCCCGCTCCCAGAATCTGGTTCAGGACATAGGCGGTGAAAAAGTCCGGATCGTCGCGCTTGATCCCGGCATGGCCGAAGGTGACGACCGATTGCGGCGAGGCAAAGTCGATCACCGTGACGCCGCCGGTCAGGCCCAGTTCCGTCCGGGGCGGCATCGGCGCGCCGGTTTCCGGCAATCCGCCCAGAAGATCGTCCAGCAGCGCGCCGAGTTCCGCCTCGGTGATGTCACCGACGGCCGAGACATAGACCCGGTCACGCGCCAGAACCCCGGCGTGAGCGGCAATCAGGTCGTCGCGGGTCAGCGCCGTCATGCTGTCAATCGTGCCGTTGCGGGACGTGCCATAGGGATGATCGCCAAAGGCCAGCCCGTCAAAGCTGCGCGCGGCGATGGTATTGGGGTCCTTCTCATCCGACTGGATGATGGAGACGACCTGCGCCTTGACCCGCGCAACCGCGTCATCGTCGAAACGCGGCTCGGTCAGCGCCGATTTCAGCAATGCCACCGCCTCGCCCCGGTTTTCGCTCAGCATCCGGGCCGATATCGAAACCGCGTCATCACGGGCGTCAAAGCTGAATTGCGCCGCCAGCGCATCGCGCGCTTCTGCGAAGCCCTGGCTGTCGAGATCGCCGGCCCCTTCCTCCAGAAGCCCCATCATCAGGATCGTCGCACCACGTTTGCCGGGCTGATCGAGACTGGTGCCGCCCTTGAAGCGCAATTCCAGCGCGGTGAAGGGAATGGAATGCTCCTCCACCAGCCAGGCCTTGATCCCGCCGGGCGAGGTCACTTCGCGTATCTCGACGGCACTTGCGGGCAGTGCGGCGGCAAGGGCCAGACAGGCGGCGAACAGAACCCGGATCATTGCATCACCTCTTCCTCGCCGGCCCGCATGGTCCAGCCGGTCACCGCGCGGCGGCGGTCGAAAATCTCGGTCGCGGCGGCAATAACGTCCGCCTCGGTCACCGCATCCAGAACATCGGGCCAGGCCTGCACATCGGCGACCGTGAGCCCGGTCGTCAGCGCCTCGCCATAACGGCGCGCAAGGCCGCCGACATCGTCCTGGGCATAGATCATCGCGGCGTGGATGCGGGTCTTGACCCGGGCAAAGGCTGCGGGATCGACACCGGTTTCAAGAAACTCCGCCAGAACCTCGTCCATCGCCTTTTCGGCCTCATCAAGGCTGACGCCCTCGGCAGGCACGACGACAAGGTTGAAGGTCGTATCGTCATAGGAAGTGCCGTCATAATGCGCCGAGGTATAGATGGCGAGCTTGCGGTCGAATTGCAGTTTCCGCGCAAGGACCGAGGTCTGGCCATCGCCGCCCAGAAGATCGGCGAGGATCGTCAGGGCCGCGGCCTTGGTCTGGTCGCCCGGATCGCGTTCGGGGGCAAGGTAGCTGCGCGTCACATAGGGCTGCGACACGCGCGGGTCGGAATAGGTCAGGCGCCGTTCAGCCAGTTGCGGCGGTTCCTGAGGGCGCTTCCGCACCGCGATACCCTCGCTTGGCTCCAGCGGCCCGTAATAGGTTTCCGCCAATTGCCGCACCTGTTCCGGGGTCACATCGCCCGCCACGACCAGGATCGCGTTATTTGGCGCGTAATAGCGCTGATACCAGTCCAGAGCGTCCTGCCGGGTCAGTTGCTCCATCTCCTGCCGCCAGCCGATGATGGGCGTGCCGTAGGGATGGTTGAGATACTGCGCCGCGCGGCGCTGTTCGCCAAAGATCGCACCCGGATCGCTGTCGGTGCGCTGGTTGCGTTCCTCGATGATCACTTCCCGCTCGGTCTGCCAGTCATCCTCGGTCAGTTTGAGGTTGCGCATCCGGTCGGCTTCCATCCGCATCACCAGTTCCAGACGGTCGGCGGCGATGCGCTGGAAATAGCCCGTGTAATCCCACGAGGTGAAGGCGTTGTCGGACCCGCCATTGTCCTCGACGGTTCTTGAAAACTCACCCGGGGCGAGCGTGTCGGTGCCCTTGAACATCAGGTGTTCAAGGTAATGCGCGATGCCCGAGACACCCGGTTTTTCATCCGCCGCCCCGGCGCGGTACCAGACCATCTGCACGACGACCGGCGCGCGGTGATCCTCGATCACGACGACCTCCAGATCATTGGGCAGGGTGAAGGTCGTCACCTCCTCGGCCAAGGCGGGAAGGGCGGTCAGCGCGGCGAGTATTGCCGGGCACAGGATGTGAAACATGTCTAACTCCCTCGGTCCAACTGCAGAGGTAACCGAGCAAGCGTCGGCGTCAAGGCCGGTGACGGAGAGGTGATGTCAGTTGTCTTCCAGCGTCTCTTCCGGCGGCGCGCCGACAGTGCGGACGCCAATCCGCCGCCAGCGTTCCAGTTCGGCATACTGGTCAAGCGACATCGGCGCATAGGCGCGGAAGTAGACATTGACGTTGAAGGCGCGTTCCAGCAGCCGTCCGTCGTTCTTGCGGCGGTATTCGAGGTCTTCGGCGGCCAGAACCTGACGGATATCCGAAGATGCGCCGAAACGGGAGGCGTAGGACACAAGCCCGCCATTGCCCGACGAGATGCCGGTCTGGGCAAGTGCCGCCGGATTGCCGCCAAGGGCCGCGACCGCGTCGGCCTCGGGCGTCGGGTCGGTGATGTTGCTGCCACCGGGCGTCGGCTCCGGCAGGCTCGCCAGATCCTCGGGCAGTTGCAGCGGCTTTGTGGGCAGGACGGTGAATTCGTCCGGCGCCCGGCTGGCCGAACGGATATTGAGCAGCTTGGGGTCCTTCTTCTCAGCCCCGAAGAGGCCGCCACAGGCCGACACTGCCAGAACCGCGCCCAACATCGCGATGCTGCGCATGCCAAGTCTTGCCGCCATCGGTCTCTCCCTCACCTGCCTTGCCTTCGTTTAGCGCATGTCTTCGCGCGCGTCACGGGGTCTTCTCCCGCCCCGTGAACAGCACAAGACCGATTGCCCCGGCAAAGATCGCGATATCAGCCACGTTGAAGGAATATGGGTTGTGTATCCCTGGCACCGACATGTTCAGGAAATCTGCCACCGCACCATAGGCGATCCGGTCAACGACATTCCCGAGCGCGCCACCGATCAGAAGACCCGCCGCGACCTTGATCACAGGCCGGTGCGGTTCGCGCCGGACCCAGAACCAGACCCAGACTGATATGGCGATGGCCATCAGGATGAGGCCCCAGCGCGTGATCTCGTTCGAATTCGACAAAAGGCCGAAATTGATCCCCTGATTCCAGGCCATACGCAGGGTGAACCAGCCGGGCAGAACGGTGATTTCGTTGCGCGACCAGAGGTCGAGCACGTGGACCACGAATAACTTCGATACCTGATCGAGGATCAGTGTCGCCGCCATCACATAGATCACGAGCCGCATCTGCGCCCTCAGTGCCGGAAATGCCGCTGGCCCGTGAAGACCATGGCAAGCCCCGCGTCATCCGCCGCCGCGATAACCTCGTCATCGCGCATCGAACCGCCGGGCTGGATCACGGCGGTCGCGCCCGCCTCGGCCGCGGTCAAAAGGCCGTCGGGGAAGGGGAAGAAGGCGTCGGAGGCAACGACAGACCCCTTCACCGTCGGTTCGGCAAGGCCCAAAGCCTCGGCCATGTCGGCAGATTTGCGTGCGGCGATGCGGGTCGAATCCACCCGGCTCATCTGTCCGGCACCGATCCCCATCGTCGCCCCGCCCTTCACATAGACAATGGCGTTTGACTTGACATGTTTGGCGACTTTCCAGGCGAAGAGAAGGTCGGCAAGCTCCGCCTCGCTCGGCGCGCGTTTTGTTACGACCTTCAGATCATTCTCGGTGATCACCCCGTTGTCGCGGTCCTGCACAAGGAACCCGCCCGCGACCTGCCGATAGGCGAGGCCCGGAGATGTCGGATCGGGCAGGCCATCGGTCGTGAGCAGGCGCAGGTTCTTCTTGGCCGCAAATACCGTCTTCGCCGCATCATCGGCACCCGGCGCGATCACGACCTCGGTGAAGATCTGGCAGATTTCTTCCGCCGTCGCGGCATCCAGAACCCGGTTCAAAGCGACGATACCGCCGAAGGCCGAGGTGCGGTCGCAGTCATAGGCGGCTTTGTAGGCCTCCAGCAGCGTCGCGCCACGCGCCACGCCGCAGGGGTTCGCGTGCTTGATGATCGCGCAGGCCGGACCCTCGTCCGGGTCGAATTCGGCCACCAGTTCAAAGGCCGCGTCGGTGTCGTTGATATTGTTGTAGCTCAGTTCCTTGCCCTGATGCTGGACGGCGGTCGAGACGCCCGGGCGGACCGAGCCATCGGTGTAGAAGGCCGCGGACTGATGCGGGTTTTCACCGTAGCGCAGGGTCTGGGCCAAAGTCCCGGCAAAGGCACGGCGGCGGGGGGCGGCATCGCCGATGGCGCCCGCCAGCCAGTTGGATACCGCCGCGTCATAAGCGGCGGTGCGGGCGTAGGCCCGCTGGGCCAGCTTGCGGCGGAACTTGGGGCAGGTTTTGTTGCCGTGCTGGTCCATGTCGCCCAGCACCTTGGCATAATCCTCGGGGTCCACCACCACGACCACGTGGGCGTGGTTCTTGGCCGCCGCGCGGATCATGGCCGGGCCGCCGATATCAATGTTTTCGACGCAGGTGTCATAGTCGGCACCCTTCGCGACGGTCGCCTCGAACGGGTAGAGATTGACGACCAGCAGGTCGATCGGTTCGATCCCGTGTTGCTCCATCGCGACCAGATGGCCCGCATTGTCCCTGAGTGCCAGGAGCCCACCATGCACCTTCGGGTGCAGCGTCTTCACCCGACCGTCCATCATCTCCGGGAAACCCGTCACATCTGCAACATCGCGGACGGACAGGCCTGCCTCGCGCAGCATCGCTGATGTCCCGCCGGTAGACAGAAGCTCCACCCCCCTCTCGGCCAGCCCCTTTGCGAAGTCCAGAAGCCCGGTCTTGTCGGAAACAGAGATCAGGGCACGGGCGATCGGGGCCAGTCCGGCGGTATTCTCGGTCAAGGGCAGCGTCCTTTATTCGGCGGTCACGTCTTCATCGCGCTCGGTGTCGCGGATGGCCTGTGGGGTATCCTGTGCCTTGGCCAAGGTCCAGCCCAGTTGCAGCGCATAGTCGAGGACATGGGCCGAAAGCACGATCTGTTTCGTCGCGCGCGGCTTCAGCCGCCCGGATTCGAGATAGACCGAAGGCTCCAGTGTCAGCTCTGCCCTTCCGTCGTGTCGGAAAATCCAGATCTCGCCGGATTTCAGCGCCATCGACACCGCCGTGCCGCCAAGGTCGAGTGCGGCATCGACATCGGGATGCAGATGAAACCGCAGGTCGAACGGCACGCCCTGATGCTTGGTCCGCTCCATGATCGTCTCGTACCGGCGCCGGTCGGCCACGGTCATCGCGCCCAGCGCATCCTCGCCCGTCAGTGTTCGGCCGTCGGTCGACAGGAACAACTGGCGGATATGGCTCAGCCCATGGGTCGGCACATAGCCATTATGCCCGGCTGTCAGGCGGCGGCCGAAAGCGTCGGATTCAGGCCGCGCCCAGACCTGTTCCGGAACATCGGAAAACTCGCTCCGCGCGCCCTCGGCAGCAAGACGGGAGGACGAAAAGCCGTGGATGGCGAGCGTCGAATGCGAGGGCGTGGCCCGTCCGGCCCGGCGCCATTCCGGCCCGAAACTCAGACCAGAACCGCAATTGACCACGACCGGGCGGCGGCCCGAAGTCAGCTCCATCGCGAGGGTGGAGGCGTGCGCGTTGACCGAGGCCCGTCCCTTGGGCGGAGGGGCGGCATCAACGATCACCGTGGTCCGGCCTGAGGCAAGACGGGCATAACCCATGGCCAGCCCATGCGCGGTCAGCGCGCGGCCACCGGCATTGGCCAGGGCCTGATCAAGCCGCCCCTCCAGCCCGCGTCCACCGCCCTGAAACCGCGCCAGACCGCCATCGGCATGGCGCAAGGCCCTGAGCGTCGGCGCGATCCGTTCGATCGCCGCCAGATGCGGCTTCGCAGGCGTGCGGCCCGCCTCGGCCAAAGCCGTCGCGGCCCAGGTCAGAAGCGTGAAGACCTCCAGCAACTCCTCCGGGTTCCGGGTCGGGATACCGCCTTCGGCATCGATCTCACGCTCGCATTCCCGGCCAAGGGCGGACGAGGCCGAGGTGACATGGCGCTCCATCCCGGTCAGCGACAGACCGGCATAGACGAGCCCGGTCAGCGCCTCGAACCGGGGAAGGCCGGGTGCTGCGGCCTTCCAGCGGCGCGACAAGAAAATGGTCTGGCGGCCAAGGCAGCGGAAATAGGCATCCGATGCCGCCCGGTCCTGACCGTTCAAAACAAGCAGCGCATGGTTGATCCAGCGGATAATCCGCCGCCCGGTCAGATCGGGAGTCCAGCCCGGCCCCCTCCCCCGTCCGTAGCGATCGATCCACTCGAAGATCCAGGTCCGGGCCTTGGCACTGGCCGACGCATCGGCGACAGCAGCCAGATCGTCGAGCCAGGCGCAGCCATGGATCTCGTCCTCAAAGCGCCGGTCGGGCACCGGCACATCCCAGATCGACCGGCCCTTGGCCTCGACCAGAAAGCCGGCAAACAGGAAGTTTCCGGCGCTGAGCTGACGCCCCCGGGCGAAGGACCCGATGCTCTTGGGGTCCGGTTGACTGACGAAACCGGTCGCGGGCCGGGCAAGCCCGCTCAGACGCGCATGCAGCCGGTGCATCGCACCGGCAAAGCCGCCGACCCCGCTTCCGGACCGTGTCACGCCTGCTTCCCTCGTTTTGCCTTCGGGGGGAACCCCACCCCGGGAATCTGCCCGTCGCCGAATTTACCGGCGTGCCCTGCCCCTGTCACCGGCTAATGGCCGGGCCGGAGGCAGGCGATGAAGAATCCGTCCATGCCGCCCCGTTCGGGCCAGTAATCGGGACGCAGCCTGAGCGCGTTTTCGTCGGTGATCCAATGCGGTGCCAGACCGGGAAGGTCAAGGGCCGCAGGGTCTGCGGCCAGACCCGGGTGCCGCGAAAGGGCGGCGGATACCTGCCGTTCGCCCTCATCCGGCAGAAGTGAACAGGTCGCGAAGACCAGCCGCCCGCCGGGTTTCAGCAGCGCGAGCGCCCGGTCGATCAGGGCCGCTTGCAGCGTGACAATGTCCTTCAAACCGGACGCATCACGAATATACGGCAGGTCGGGATGGCGGCGGATTGTGCCAGTTGCCGAACAGGGCGCGTCGAGCAGGATGGCGTCGTAGCGCTCCGGGGTCTCCCATGTCAGCGCGTCGGCGACAACGGTATCGGCGGCCAGCCTGCACCGTGCCAGATTTTCGCTCAGCCGTTCCATCCTCTGCGCCGAAAGGTCGAGCGCTGCGACATGCGCCCCGGCGGCAGCAAGTTGCAGCGTCTTGCCACCGGGTGCGGCGCAAAGGTCAAGGATGCGTTCGCCTGCCCGGGGGGCAAGGACCTTGGCGGCCAAAGCGGCGGCGACGTCCTGCACCCACCATTCGCCCTCGGCGTAACCCGGCAAGTCAGAGACCTGCGGCGAGCCGGTCAGCCGGACGGACCCGGTGGGC
Organism: Albidovulum aestuarii; assembly: GCF_029961185.1. GTDB lineage: Bacteria > Pseudomonadota > Alphaproteobacteria > Rhodobacterales > Rhodobacteraceae > Albidovulum > Albidovulum aestuarii. Next base: position 127,009 of record NZ_JASBQQ010000009.1, read on the forward strand.
AGCGCTTCGCCACCAAGCCGGGCTGCAAGCTCCACTGCATCTTCATTCTTCGGCGTCAGATCAATCGGTGCGCCCAGCCCATGCGCCACCTCCATCGCCATCACGGCCTTCTTGCCCCAGGCCGACATCAGCCGCCCCCTGAGCCATCCGGGCAATTCCTGCGGAGGCAGCGCCGCCCAGACGGCAGGATCGGTTTCGGCTACGCGGCGCAGGACGGCATTGACCATGGCCGCAAACCCCTCCGCCTTCCGGCCCGAGGACCGGGTCAGCCCGACCGCCTCACTGACCACCCCATGGGCGGCGGCGCCCTCAGCCATGATCTCGGTCACGGCAAGACGCAGGATGGCGCGGACCGCAGGCGGCGGAGATTTGCGCAGAAAGGGTTTCAGGACCCGGTCGGCGCGGCTAAGATTGCGCAGGGTGATCAGCGACAGCCTCTGTGCCCGGGCCCGGTCGGGCGGGGCAAGTCTCGCGAGCGCACCGGCCGCGACCTGATCGCCAAGTGGCACCTGTTCCTCCAGCACTCCGAGGACGAGCCGGACCGCCCCGCTCCGCGCTGTCTGATCCGCCGCCATGCTCTCTCCGGTTGCCGCCCCTTTGGGGCGGGCCTATATCACGAAGGCAACCGTGACAAGGAAGGCCCATGGCGACAGATAGCGAGAACGACCTGCCCGCAGCGGCGAGACGCGCGCTGGCCGAGGCCGAGGAGCGTCGGCGCAAGGCGGAAGCTCTGGACCTGCCACCGGAACTCGGCGGTCGCGACGGGCCGGAACCGGTCCGCTTCGGTGACTGGGAGAAAAAGGGAATCGCAGTCGATTTCTGACAGCACTCCCGCCAGCGCGATCCTTACCCGGTAACAACCGTCACAGCCCCAGCACATCCAGCATATCATATTCGCCGGGCTTCTTGTCCTGCCCCCAGAGCGCGGCCTTGAGCGCGCCCCGGGCAAAGATGCTGCGATCTGTGGCAAGGTGGCGCAGTACGATGCGTTCACCGTCGGCAGCGAAGATCACGTCATGCTCGCCGACCACATCGCCGCCTCTGATTGCCGAAAACCCGATATGGCCACGCTGGCGCGCACCGGTGATGCCTTCGCGGGCGGCGTCGCGGATATCGGGGAAATTCAGCCTCCGGCCTTCTGCAGCCGCCTCACCCAGCATCAGCGCGGTGCCGGACGGTGCGTCCACCTTGTGGCGGTGATGCGCCTCGACGATCTCGATATCCCAGTCGGCGTCAAGGGCTGCCGCAACCTTCTTCGTCAGCTGGGTCAGCAGGTTGACCCCAAGGCTCATATTGCCCGCGCGCACAATGACCGCGTGCCGGGCGGCAGCTTTGACCTTGGCCAGATGTTCCGCTTCCATGCCGGTCGTGCCGATTACATGGACCGCGCGGGCCTGCGCCGCCAGCGCCGCAAACTCGACCGTCGCGGTGGGGGCGGTGAAGTCGATCACCGCCTGCGCTTTTGCAAAGGCCTCCAGCGGGTCATCGGTGACGGCGACACCCATCTCGGCCCCGCCCATCGCCTGCCCCAGATCGCGGCCAACCCAATCATGGCCCGTCCGTTCCACCGCACCGACAAGCCGCGCCCGGTCCGAGGCGAGGATCGTCTTCACCAGCATCTGTCCCATCCGGCCGGATACTCCGGTCACGACGATGCCGGGCAGGTCCTGAATGTCGGTCATGCGCGCCTCCCTGTCCTGTCTCTGCCCCCTTTAGCCGTTGCGCCCCGGCTTGGCAAAGCCCCGTTGCAGCCGCCGCGCCGCTGGATTACACCGGACGCCATGGCAGCGAACCGCTTCTCATCCGGCTCCGGCCCCTCCCAGCGTCAGCTTCGCGTCGGCGAACTGATCCGCCGGACTCTTTCGGAAATTCTTCAGCGTGGTGGCGTGCACAACGATACGTTGCGCGCCATGTCGATCACCGTGGGCGAAGTGCGCGTCTCGGCCGATCTGCGGGTGGCCACGGTCTATGTCCTACCCCTTGGCGGCAAGGATGCCGATGAAGCGATGGTGGCGCTCAACCGCTCTAAGGGCGAATTGCGTCACCATATCGGCAAGGCGATGAAGCTGAAATTCGCGCCGGAACTGCGATTCATGCTGGACGAGACCTTCGACCGGATGGACGAAACCCGTCGGCTTCTGTCGGATGAACGGGTACAGCGCGACCTCGCGAAGCATGACGATGAAGACGATGATCAGGATCTCGGCTAAGGCCGGACTTGCGTTGTTGCTCTTGGCCGGTAATCCACGGGCCGAAACCTGCCGCGATATGAAATTCGAAACCCAGTCCTACGCCATCTGCGACGTCACCTTTGGTGCCGATCTGCAACTGTTCCTGACCGGATCGGACGAACGCCCGATGGGTACGTTCGACCGGCTGCGCGATCAGGTGGAGGGCGGGGGCAAATCGCTGATCTTTGCGATGAACGCCGGCATGTATCATTCCGACCGCTCGCCGGTCGGGCTCTATGTCGAGCGGGCACAGGAAAAAGCGCCGATCGTCACCCGCGAGGGGCCAGGCAATTTCGGGCTCTTGCCAAACGGAGTCTTCTGCATCTCTGAGAACGGTTTCACCGTTGCGGAAACCCGTGCCTTTGCGGCAAGGTCGCCGGATTGCGCCTTTGCCACCCAATCGGGGCCGATGCTGGTCATCGACGGTGCGCTGCATCCACGGTTCCTGCCAGACTCCGACTCGCGCTATGTCCGCAATGGCGTCGGCGTCAGCATCGACGGGCAAAGGGCGGTCTTTGCCATCTCTGACGCGCCGGTCAGTTTCCACGAATTTGCGCGCCTCTTCCGCGACGGGCTGGACCTGCCTAACGCGCTTTACTTCGATGGCAAGGTTTCGCGCCTTTACGCGCCCGAGATTGGAAGGGACGATATCGGTTTTCCGATGGGGCCAATGGTGGGGCTTGTCGCCCCCGGGCGTTGACGCCGCGCGCAGCATTGGGTAGCTGGCGGCCTTCTTCGGGAAGGAAAAGAACATGGCACGCAAGAAGGGTCGCGACATTTCCGGCTGGCTGGTGGTGGACAAGCCTGCGGGCATGACCTCGACCTCGGTCGTGAACAAGGTGCGCTGGGCGCTGGATGCCAAGAAGGCGGGCCACGCCGGAACGCTCGACCCCGAGGCGACGGGGGTGCTTGCCGTGGCGCTCGGCGAGGCGACGAAGACCGTGCCTTTCATCACAGATGCGCTGAAATGCTACCGCTTTGCGGTGCGTCTGGGGGTCGCCACCAATACCGACGACGCCGAAGGCGAGGTAATCGCGACATCGGAGGCGCGGCCCACGGATGACGAGATCCGCGCCGCTTTGGCGCCGTTCCGGGGCGAGATCATGCAGGTCCCGCCGCAGTTTTCCGCCGTGAAGGTCGATGGTGAGCGCGCCTACGCCCTTGCCCGCGCGGGCGAGGAGATGGAACTGGCCGCCCGCCCCCTCTGGGTCGAAAGCCTCGAGATGATCGCACGGCCCGACGCCGACACGGTCGAACTGGAAATGGTCTGCGGCAAGGGCGGCTATGTCCGCTCCATCGCCCGCGATCTGGGGGCCGCCCTTGGCTGCCACGGCCATGTCACATGGCTGCGCCGCGAATGGTCGGGGCCGTTCGAGGCTGCCGATGGAGTCACGGTCGAAAAGATCGACGAACTCGCAAAGACCGAGGCGCTCGATGCGCTTCTTCTGCCGCTTGAGGTCGGGCTGGCCGATCTGCCGGAACTGAAGGCGACGCCCGAAGGCGCGGCGCGGCTGAAAAACGGCAATCCCGGCATGGTCTTCGCCTCCGACGTCGAATGGGGCGACGAGGCCTGGGCCAGCCATCAGGGCCGTGCCGTCGCGGTCGGCGTCTACAAGTCGGGCGAACTGCACCCGAGCCGTGTCTTCAACCTTTGAAAAAGCCGATCAGGCCCCGGACACATCGGCGAGGAATGCGCCCGCAACCTCGACATAGCGGTCGATATCAGCCTCGTCATGCGCGAACCCAACCTGCGGCGCGGCCGAGATGATCGCCTCCCAGATCCCGCGATTGGCCATGAACACGCGCCGCGCGGCGCTGAATGACCGGTCAAGCGAGGGCTTCGCCTCGGCATAGTTCCGCGGCGCTTCGGGTGTGAGGCAAAACCCCGCACGCGGCCCCAGGCGGAATGACCGCCAGGGCAGGCCATGCCGGGCGATCAGCCCGTCGAGCCCGTCGGCAAGCCGGGTTCCGAGCCGCACAAGGCGGGTGTAACCGTCCTCGGTCAGAATCTCTTCCAGACCGGCGCGGGTCGCCGCCAAGCTGAGCGCATTGCCAAAGAGCGTACCGCCGATGGCCAGCCCGTTCCGGTCGCGCGAAATGGATTCAAGCTGGTCTTCGACGAACGCGCCGATCTCTAGCGTCATGCCGTAGCAGGCGAAGGCAACGCCAGTGCCAAGCCCCTTGCCGAGGCACAGGAAGTCCGCGGTCAACCCATCGCCCGGCGCGAGGCCGCCATAGGCGAATTGCCAGGTATGGGTCTCATCGAACGCAAAGAGCGTGCCCGCCGCGCGGCACAAAGCATGCGCTTCCGTCAGGAATCCGGGCTCGGCAAGGACGAGCGTGCAATTGGTCAGCGCGGGTTCGGTCATCACCAGCGCGACATCCCCGCCCGCTAGTGCAGCGCGCAGGGCAGCGGGGTCGTTGAACGGGATCACGACGGTGTCGCGCACCGAAGCCGGTGCCAGACCCAGCGCGTCCGGCGGGCCGTCCCCGGCCATCGTGGTATCGAGATGGCCGTGATACTTGCCCTCAAACACCACCACTTTCTGCCGCCCCGTCATGGCGCGGGCGATGCGGATGATCTCGGTATTCGCCTGCGAGGCGCTGAGCGTGTACTGCCAGAACTGGAAACCCGTCCGGCGCCGCAGTTGCTCCGCAACGGCAATCGCATCCTCAGACGGCATCAGATATTGCACGCCGCGCGCCGCCGTTTCCGCAATACGACGGCTGACGGCGGTCGGGCCGTAGCCGATGGTGTTGCTCAGATCGGCAAGGTTGAAGTCGATATAGCGGTTGCCGTCGGCATCCTCAAAGGTGCTGCCTTCGCCCCCTACGGCACAGATCGGCGGATGCGCGAAGAGCCCCGCCATCCAGGCCATCGGCACGCCGTCAGGCATCACCTCGCGTGCTCTCGCAATCAGATTTGCCGATTTCGGCGTTCTGGCAACGAACGCCCGATACTCTCGCTCGAACACGGCGTTCAGCCGTGCCGGATCGATCCCCGCAACCATACCCAATGCCCCCCGGTGTCCATCGAATGGGCAAAGTATGCGCCCATCACAGGCTCAAGGCTACTTTTCTTCCTTCGTGGAACGCATAGGGCGCCTGCCGGGGGGCGGCGGCATCGCCGATGAGATGGGTTTCGACATCCGAAAGGTCGGCCGAGAGCGGATCGAAGGCGCGGTTGGTCGTGGAGATGACAAGGGCGGAGGCCTCCAGCCGGCTGTCGGCCCCGGTCAGCATGTTGCGGAGAGTCGCGCCATTCCCATGCCATGCGGAGATCAGGTGTTCGGTCAGGAAGGTGACGCCAAGGCTGGCGAGGCCGGGCCGGAGCGGGATGTCGGAGGAGGTGCGCGCCAGTTCCTTGCCGATGAAGGGTTCCGGTGTGACGATCGTCACCTTCAGCCCCCGCTCGGCCATCGCCCAGGCGGTGCCCAGCCCGCGCCAGTGGCCGCCCTCGTCATAAAGGATGACATGGTCCCCGAGCTTTGCCTCACGGCGCATCACGTCCTCGGGCGACCAGACATTGCCCCGGTCGATGCCGGGCAGCCGCTCGGCCCCGGGCATCCAGCGCTGGAACCCATCCTCATCGGGCAGCGAGCCGGTCGCCAGCACCACGGCGTCCGGTTCCAGCGCGCGGACATCGTCTGCGTCCATATAGCTGTTCAGATGCAGCCGCACCTGTAGCTTTTCAAACTGGCGTTCATACCAGTCCATCAGGTCGAGGATCTGCGCCCGGCGCGGTTGTTCACCCGCCAGCCGGAACTGGCCGCCGACCCGGGGCTGCGCCTCGAAGATATCGACGCGGTGGCCGCGTTCTGCTGCCACGCGCGCGGCTTCCAACCCGGCGGGGCCAGCGCCGACGACGACCACGCGGCGGGGCTTGTCGGCGGGCGTGAAACGGTCGCCGCCCCATTCGAATTCGCGCCCCGCCGAGGGGTTAATCAGGCAGGAAATCCAGTAGTCGCGCGACCGCCGCCCCCAGCACATCTGGTTGCAGGAGATGCAACCCCGCACATCCTCGGCCCGACCCTCGGTTGTCTTCCGCGCCAGATGCGGGTCGGCGATCTGGCCGCGCACGATGGAAACAAGGTCGGCCTGACCGGAGGCGATCACCGCCTCGGCGTTTTCCGGCGTGCGGATATGCGCCTCGGACGTCACTTTGGCGTGTTTGACGATCTTCTTCAGTTCCTCGGTGAAAGGCGCGGTCAGCTTTTCGGCGTAGAGGAAGGTCGGCATGAGCCGTTGGAAATCCAAATAGCCGCCATGACCGCAGGTGACATAGTCGATATGGCCGGTGGCATCGTGCAATGCCACGACCTCAGCCAAAGCCTCGCCCTGAAGCGTTACGTCATAGGCGTCGGACGTGCTGATCGCGAGGCCGATGATGAAGTCCTCGCCACAGGCACGGCGGATGCCCTCGATGATCGTGCGCGACATGCGGGTGCGGTTTTCCAGCGACCCGCCCCACTTGTCGGTGCGCTTGTTCGACCACGGGGTCCAGAACTGGTCGAGAAGCGAGTGGTAGGCGCCCCAGACCTCCACCCCCTGAAAGCCGCCCTTCTGGCAGCGGATGGCAGCGGCGATATGCGCCTCGATCAGTTCCTCGATCTCGGCCTCGGTCATGGCGTGGGAGCCGTCGCTGTCGTGGTAGGACGGTCCGCCCGACGGCCCCCAATGCGGCGAGAACGAGAGGTCGGAATCGCCGTGCGCCCCGATGTGGTAGAGCTGTTGCAGAAGGACCGCGCCCGCCTCTTTAACCGGCTCGGTCACTTTGCGGAAATGCGGAATGACGTCGTCTGTGCCGTGCCGGAAGTTGCCGCGTGTCAGGACGCCCGTAGGGTGGACCGGCATCGGCTCGGCCACGATCATCGCGGCACCGCCCAAGGCGCGTTCCAGAAGATAGGCACCGAAGCGGGGGCCCGGCAGGCCCATATCGGACATGTTCGCGGTATGGGCGCCGAAGACGATGCGATTGCGCAATGTCTGACCGCGCAAGGTGATCGGGGAAAGAAGGTGGGGATGGGTCGTCATCAGGCTCTGCTCCGCGACCGGTTCCGGCTTGTACCGGCCTGATTGTTACGCGCCTCACCTCCCCCTCGTGGGGAGGGGAGGGGGGTGGGGGGCTCGCCGCTCAGTACCAGGCGTCGGGCATCGCCGCCTTTTTCTTCGCCATGAACTCTTTCAGCGCTTCGTCGATGCCTTCATCGAGATGCGGCGCCTCGTATTCGCGCAAGCGCTGCTTCCAGAGCCGGTTGGCGCGGGTTGCCGCATCGTCGCTGCCAGCAGCTTCCCATTTCTCGAAGGGCTCGTTGTCGGCGGTCTCGCTGTCCCAGAAGGCGGTCTCGTAGTTCGCCATCGTGTGCGAGCAGCCGAAGAAATGGTTGCCCGGACCCACTTCGGCAAAGGCGTCGACGGCCAGCTCGTTGTCGTCGATCTTCACCCCGTCGAGATAGGTATGCAGCGCGCCACACAGATCCGCATCCAGCATGAACTTCTCGTAGGACATCGACAACAGGCCGTCGAGGAAGCCCGCCGAATGCATCAGGAAGTTTGCGCCGCAATGCACGGCCGCGAGCATCGACATCACCCCTTCGGTCATCGCTTGCGCATCGGGCAGTTTAGATGTCGTGAAGTTGCCTGAACAGCGGAGTGGCAGGTCCAGCCGTCGGCAAAGCTGACCGATCACCATCGAGCCGATCGCCGGTTCCGGTGTGCCGAATGTGGGCGAGCCCGAGCGCAGGTTCATCGACGACAGGAAGTTGCCGAAGATCACCGGGGCGCCCTTGCGCTCCAGTTGGGTGAGCGCACAGCCCGCCATCGTCTCGGCCAGCGACTGGGCAATGGCACCAGCGGTGGTAACCGGACCCATCGCCCCGCCGAGGATGAAGGGCACGACGATCGCGGCCTGATTGGCGCGGGCATAGGCGCGCAGGGACTTGGTCATGGTGCCGTCCCAGACGAGCGGCGAGTTGACGTTAACGTTGCCGAGGATGACGCAGTTACGGTCAACGAAGTCATTGCCGAACACGATGCGCGCCATGTCGATGGAATCCTCGCTGCGCTCTTCGGCGGTGACCGAGCCGGAAAACGGTCGGTCGGAATAGCGAAGATGGGAATAGACCATGTCGAGGTGACGCTTGTTGACCGGGATATCGGTCGGTTCGCAGATCGTGCCGCCGGAATGGTGGAACCAGGGGGAGGACTGCGCCAGCTTCACGAAATTCTCGAAATCCTGAATCGTGCCGAAGCGGCGGCCGCGATCAAGGTCCATCACGAAGGGGCAGCCATAGGATGGGGAAAAGACAACATTCCGGCCGCCGATCTGGACGGTATTTTCCGGGTTGCGGGCATGCTGGGTGAATTCGGCGGGCGCGGCTTTCAGGATCTCGCGCAGCATGCCGGGTTCGAACTTCACCAGAAGGCCCTCGACCTTGGCGCCGGCCCTTTTCCAGAGGTCAATCGCGGTGTCATCGTCGCGGAACTCGATCCCGGTTTCGGCGAGGATGCGGTCGGCGGCGGCCTCGATCTTCAGGAGGTTCTCTTCCGACATGATGTCGTAGGTCGGGATGTTGCGGGTGATGTAGGGCCGTCCCAACCCCGTCGCCTTGTGCGACCGTTCACGCCGCCGCGCTTCGCGCCCGCCATGCCTGACCCGTGCGGTTGCGTCCTGACCCGTCATGCTTCTCTCCCCGAAAACGCGCGTCCCTCTCAATTCTAGGGGGAGTGGCGCGCTCGGGGAAAGTAGCCATGGCGACATTCGACCGGGGTGAAATGTCGTTTTGAACCGGCAGGTGGGCGGGTTCTCCGGCGTCAGCCGGAGCGGTCCGGAGGGGCTCGATGCCCCGACCGGACCGGGCTGGTCAACCTATTCGGCCGCAATATCGCTGGCCCAGCCGGAGATCGCCTTGACCTCGAGGAATTCCTCGATGCCCCAATGACCGCCCTCGCGGGCGCGGCCCGAGGCTTTGACCCCGCCGAAGGGTGAGCCCGCGCCACGGCTCTGGCCATTCATCTCCACCATGCCGGATTTCAGCGCCAGCGCCATGCGGTTGCGCTTTGCGCCGTCCTGGGTCTGGACATAGTTCGTGAGGCCGTAGGGCGTGTCGTTGGCGATCCTGACAGCATCCGCCTCGTCCTCGAACGGGATGATCGACAGGACCGGGCCAAAGATTTCCTCGCGCTCGATGGTCATGCCGGGTGTCACATCGGCAAAGACCGTGGGGCGGACGTAATAGCCCTTGTTCATCCCCTCGGGCAGACCAAGACCACCTGCAACCAGCCGCGCGCCTTCGTCGATGCCCTTCTGGATATAGCCCTGAATCTGCTCCCACTGACGCTTGTTCACCACCGGGCCAATATGGCGTCCGGGTTCAGAGGCCGGGCCGACCGTGACCGATTTCGCGACCTCGGCCGCCTCATCGACCACGCGGTCATAGACCGAGCGTTCGACCAGCATGCGCGACGGCGCGTTACAGCTTTGCCCGGAATTCTGCATCATGTGGATCACGCCGCGCTTCACGGCCTTTTCATCGGCATCGGCGAAGATCACGTTGGCGCCCTTGCCACCGAGTTCCAGCGTCACGCGCTTCAGCGTTTCAGCGGCGGCCTTGGAAATGGCCTTGCCCGCACGGGTCGAGCCGGTGAAGGAAATCATCTCCACATCCGGATGCTCTGACAGCCGCGCGCCAACGCCCATCCCGTCGCCGTTCACCAGGTTGAAGACGCCGGGCGGTACGCCCGCATCGTGGCAGAACTCGGCGAAGATCATCGCGTTGAGGGGCGATTCTTCAGATGGTTTCAGCACGCAGGTGCAGCCCGCCAGAAGCGCCGGAATGGCCTTCAGCGCGATCTGGTTCATCGGCCAGTTCCACGGCGTGATCAGGCCGACGACGCCGATCGGCTCCAGCGATATCCGGTCATTCGGGGCATGGGGGCCGAGGGGTTTGACCCATTCGATTTCATCAAAGGCCTTGAGGAAATTGTTCAGATGCCAAGGCAGGCAGGGAGCCTGGCTGCCCTTCGCCATGTCGATGGGCGCGCCCATTTCGCAGGAAATGGCTTCGGCCAGCTCGTCCTTGCGCTTTTCATATTGCTCAAGGATGCGCACAACCACCGCGCGGCGCTCCGCCGGGTGTGTTGCGGCCCAGGCCGGGAAAGCCGCCTTGGCGGCAGCGACAGCGACGTCGGCATCGGCGGCGGAGCCGAGCGAGATCACCGCGCAGGGTTCCTCGGTCGACGGGTCGATGACCGGGCAGTCGCGGGGGGCAATCGGCGCGGACCACCGCCCGTTGATGTAGAAGTCGCGTTTCTCGATCATGGCAAACCTCGTCTGTTGGCGGCGGGAGACTGGCATCTGCGAATCCCCGCCGCAAGGGTTGCGCATAATTTGATCAAATTATTTCTGCCGTCAATCCCGGCTTTTTGTCGCGGCTTGACCAATCATGGTGCAAACGTCCTCATGCGAGCCTATGTTTACGACAACACTCTACGGAAAAACGGAAAGGAGCATCCGATGGGGCTGCGCATCAACGACACCGTTCCCAACTTTACCGCCCAGACCGATCAGGGGGTCATCCAGTTCCACGACTGGATCGGCGACAGCTGGGCCATTCTCTTTTCCCACCCGAAGGATTTCACCCCGGTCTGCACCACCGAGTTCGGCGCGGTTGCGCGGTTGGCCGAGGAATGGCGGAAGCGCAATACCAAGGTGATCGGCATTTCGGTCGACGGGATCGAGGAGCACAAGCGCTGGAAGAACGACATCCATGTCGCGGGCGGCGCCCATCCCGGCTTCCCGATCATCGCCGATGACGGTCTGCACGTGTCGAAAGCCTTCGACATGCTGCCGCACGAGGCCTATCTGCCGGAAAACGCCACTGCCAATGACAGCCAGACCGTGCGATCGGTTTTCATCATCGGGCCGGACAAGAAGCTGAAGCTTTCGATGACCTACCCGATGAATGTGGGCCGTAACTTCGCCGAGGTGCTGCGCGCGCTCGACGCGCTTCAGACGGCCAATGGCAAGGGCGTGGCCACCCCGGCCGACTGGACCCCGGGCGGCGACGTGATCATCCCGCTCGCGCATGACGACAAGGCGGCAAAGGAAAAATTCGGTGAGTTCAAAGCCGTCCTGCCCTATCTGCGCTATACGAAAGTGCCGGAATAAAACGGACCAAACGGGGCGCCGTCTGTTCGGCGGGCGCCCCGTCCTGTGGTTCCCGTCTGCATAGACAGAGTGACACCTTGAAAATCCCGGGCATAGCCTAACCGTCCTGCCCTGTAGTCGCATCCGGATCGGGTGTTGCCAGCAGTTTGCGGACCAGTTCGAAACTGTTCCGAACCTGCATCTTGCGGATCATATTAGCGCGGTGCACCTCGACGGTGCGGTGCGAACAATTCAGCGCCAGCGCAATCTCCTTGCTGGTGAAGCCGTTGACCAGATACCGCGCCACGCGCTTTTCGGCGGCGGTGAGCGGTCCAAACTGCGCCGCCTTGCGGTCGGTGGGGCGATAGGTCCAGATCGCCAGCCGTTGCGGATCGGCCCGGTCGAGCGCCGCCCCGCAGCCCTCCATCCAGACGACCTGCCCGTCCTTCCTGCGCATGAATCGTTCGTCCTGATAGACCGGCTGTTCCATCAGCGCCCGCCGCGCCCTTTCGCCGATGACTTCATAGTCGCTCTGCCCGGGATAAAGCAGTCGGATCGACTGTCCCTCCAACTCGGCCGGTGCCCAGCCGAAAACATCGAGAACCCTCAGGCTGGCGCGCAGGATCACCCGGTCCTTGAGGATCAGCGTCGCATCCGGCGCATGCAGGAAGGCAAGCCTTTCATAGTCGCGGGTTGGGGCGGTCGGAGGCACGGCGCCTTCCCTCAGAATACGTATCTCTCTACGTATTCTTACGGATGGCAGTCCGTAGTGCAATCCGTCACGGTCGTGCCGACCAACGGCGCCCGCGCCTCACGGCACGGTTACCCGTATCCAGAACATCGGAAGGAGGATGCCGGTGAAGAAAGTCTATGGAAGCGCGAAAGAGGCCCTCGACGGGCTGCTTTTCGACGGCATGCTGATCGCGGCGGGGGGCTTTGGCCTCTGCGGCATTCCCGAACTCCTGATCGCGGCGATCCGCGATGCGGGCACCAAGGACATCACGGTCGCCTCGAACAACGCTGGCGTCGACGGCTTCGGCCTCGGCCAGTTGCTGGAAACCCGGCAGATCAAGAAAATGATCTCCTCCTATGTCGGCGAGAATGCCGAATTCATGCGCCAGTACCTCTCGGGCGAGCTGGAGCTGGAGTTCAATCCGCAAGGCACCCTGGCCGAACGCATGCGCGCAGGCGGCGCGGGCATTCCCGGCTTCTACACCAAGACCGGCGTCGGCACGGTGATCGCCGAGGGCAAGGAGCACAAGGACTTCGACGGCCAGACCTATATCCTCGAACGGGGGATCGTGGCCGACCTCTCCATCGTCAAGGCCTGGAAGGCCGATGACACCGGCAACCTCGTCTTCCGCAAGACCGCGCGCAACTTCAACCCACCTGCGGCCACCTGCGGCAAGGTCTGCGTCGCTGAGGTGGAGGAGATTGTCCCGCGCGGCAGCCTCGACCCCGACAAGATTCATCTGCCCGGCATCTACGTGCACCGGATCATCAAGGGCACACAGGAAAAGCGCATCGAGAACCGCACCACCCGCAAGCGTGAGGAGGCCTGAACCATGCCCTGGGATCGCAATCAGATGGCGGCGCGCGCCGCGCAGGAACTGGAAGACGGCATGTATGTCAATCTCGGGATCGGCATCCCGACGCTTGTCGCCAACTATGTCGGCGACAAGGACATCACGCTGCAATCGGAAAACGGCATGCTCGGCATGGGCCCCTTCCCCTACGAGGGAGAGGAAGACCCCGACCTGATCAATGCCGGCAAGCAGACGATCACCGAGCTTTCCCGCACCTCGTATTTCGACAGCGCCCAGAGCTTCGCGATGATCCGCGGCGGCAAGATCGCTGCGGCCATCCTTGGCGCGATGGAAGTGGCCGAGAACGGCGATCTGGCGAACTGGATGATCCCCGGCAAGCTGGTCAAGGGCATGGGCGGCGCGATGGACCTCGTGGCCGGGGTCGGCAAGGTCATCGTGGTGATGGACCACACATCCAAGCACGGCGAATCGAAGGTGCTGAAGGAATGCACCCTGCCCCTGACCGGCAAGGGCGTGGTGGACCGGATCATCACCAATCTCGGCGTTTTGGACGTGGTTCCGGGCGGGCTGAAGATCGTAGAAGTGGCTGACGGCGTGACCGAGGCCGAGTTGCGGGCAGCGACTGAAGCGACGATCGTCTGACGGTGTCATCGCGGCCGGAGACAGCTTTCCCCGGCCGCGATATTGTCAACATTACCGAAACAAATCCATATTGCTGCCCTAATCCGTTGCTAGCCACCGGGCAATGATGAGCGCCGACCTGCCCTTGACCAAGGATACTCGCCGCACGCCCCGCCGGCGGTTGCGCGATCGTGTGATCATGGTCGGTCTCGCCCTGTTGTTCGTCGCCGGGCTGATCGGACTGGCCGCTGCAACCGGATGGGAAGAAACCCGCGCCCAGATCGCCCGCCTGACACTTTGGCAGGGCGCTGTGCTTCTGGCCCTGTCGCTCGTGAATTACGGGTTTCGCGGGTTGCGCTGGCACCTTTTTGCGCGGCGCCTCGGCCTCGTCACGACCCTTGCGCAGGACATGCGGCACTTCCTTGGCGGTTTTGCCATGGTGGTGACGCCCGGGAGGGTAGGCGAACTGGTGCGCATGCGCTGGCTGAAGCGCGAGACCGGGTGGAATTTCGAACGCACCGCGCCGCTCGCACTGATGGACCGCGCCTCGGACCTCGCGGCGATGGCGCTGATCCTCGGCTTCTCGATTTCGCTCGCAGCGACCGGCGTCGCGGGCGCGGTGCCCGTCACGATCCTTGCCCTGACGGCGGCCTTCGTTGTGACACGGCCCAAGCTTCTAGCCTGGATCGTCGGCCTCGCCTACCGCCTGACCGGCCGCCTGCCACGGCTTTTCGGCAAGACCCGCCGCGCTGCAAGGTCGCTGTCGCGCTTTTCCGGCCCGTCGACGATGATCCCCGCCCTCGCGCTCGGCATGATGGGCTGGGCCGCCGAGGGCTATGCCTTCCACCTGCTTCTGGGCTGGATGGGGACTGAAATCGGCCTGATGAAGGCCGTCGCCATCTTTGTCTTCGCCACCCTCGCTGGCGGGCTGACCGGCGCGCCGGGTGGCGTCGGCGGTGCCGAGGCCGCGATGATCGCGCTTCTGGCGCTCGATGGCGTGGCGATGGAAGTATCCGTCCCGGCCACCGCCATCATCCGCATCACCACCTTGTGGTTTGCCCTGATCCTCGGCATGGTCATCTTCCCCTTCGCCGAACGTATTTCCCTGAGAGAGAGCCATGCGCTGGAAAACGACTGACTATACCGGCTGGGGCCGGGCCTTGACGGCGAGTGGAGACATTGCACGGCCCGAACGGCGCACGGCGCTTGAGGCGATCCTGAAGGACGGGCTGGTCCCGGCCATCGGCATGCGCCGCAGCTATGGCGATGCGGCGCTGAATGACGGCGGGCGGGTGATCGACATGACCCGGCTCGACCGGATGCTGTCCTTCGACACGACAACCGGCATTCTCGATGTCGAGGCCGGGGCCCGGATCGGCGAGATCGCTGCGGCCTTCGCTCCCCGGGGCTGGTTGCCATCCGTTATGCCAGGCACGGGTTTTGCCACGGTTGGCGGCTGCATCGCACAGGACGTGCACGGCAAGAACCACCACAAGGCCGGGTCCTTCTGCGAACACGTCGTTTCACTGACACTCCTGACCGGCACCGGCCCGGTGGAGGTTTCGCCCGAGAAGACCCCGGAACTCTTCCGCGCCACGGCGGGCGGGCTGGGCCAGACCGGGGTGATCGTCTCGGCACGGCTGAAACTCCTTGCGGCCAAGGGCGACGTTATGGTCGTGACCGAGCGGCGCATCGCCGACTGGGACGAATTCCTTGTCCGCCTCGACGCGTCCGATGCCACCTATACGGTCGGCTGGATCGACGCCACGGCGACCGGCGTGAACCTCGGGCGCGGCATCCTTGAGGAGGGCGAGACGGGTTCCGGCCTGATCACCCAGCGCGGCAAATACCGCAAGGTCCCGTTCAACGCCCCGCATTTCGCACTATCAGGGCCGATCGTGAAGGCCTTCAACTCGGCCTATTACCGCCGCGTCCCGGAAACCGGGCGCACCGTCGTACGGCCGATCTCGGATTTCTTCTTCCCGCTCGACAAGATCCACGACTGGAACAAGCTTTACGGCAAAGCGGGCTTTCACCAGTTCCAATGCGTCGTGCCCTTGGGCGCGGCCCCGGCTTTGCGGGAAATGCTGGAGGAAATCGCAGGCTCCGGCCTCGCCTCACCGCTTGCGGTGCTGAAACGCATGGGACCGGGTCGCGCGGGCTATCTGAGCTTTCCCATGGAGGGCTATACGCTCGCCGTCGACTTCCCCAACCGCGCCGCTGCGCGGAACCTCGTCAAGCGGCTTGAGGGCCGCACTGCCGCTGCGGGTGGACGCATCTATTTCGCCAAGGACAGCCTTGCCGAGGGCACCGATCTGGGTGCGATGTATCCCGACCTGCCCGACTGGCAGGCCGAGGTCGCAAAGCTGGACCCCGAGACGCGTCTTGCCACCGACCTGACCCGCCGACTGTCCCTGAGGAGCGCGCAATGAACTCGACATGGATCATTCTCGGCGCGACCTCGTCAATGGCCCGCGCCTTTGCCCGCGCGGTCGCCGCCGAAGGCGCGGCCGTCCTTCTCGCCGGGCGCGATATTGACGACCTGATGGTGATGGCAAACGATTGCCGGTTGCGCGGCGCGCGTCTTGCCGAACCCGTCACGTTCGACGCGCGCAAGCCCGGTGGCTTTGCGGACCTCATCGAACGAATGGAGAAGGAAGAGGGCGAACTGAACGCCGCCGTCTTCGTCGGCTCCATGCCCGAACAATCCGCGATCGACGAGGATCCCGCGCTGATCGACGGTGTCATCGCCGACAGCCATACCGGCCCTGCGCGGTTCCTGCAGATGCTGGCCCCCCTGATGGAGGCGCGCGGCGGCGGCACCGTTGTCGGGGTCGCGTCGGTCGCCGGTGACCGCGGACGGCTTGGCAACTATGTCTATGGATCGGCCAAGGCGGGCTTCGCCACCTACCTTTCGGGCCTGAGGAACCGCCTGACGCGGGCGGGCGGGCATGTCGTGACCGTCAAGCCCGGCTTTGTCGATACTGCGATGACCTGGGGCCTGCCGGGCATGTTCCTCGTCGCCTCACCCGATGCAGTGGCGAAGGATATCCTGAACGCCGTCAGGAAGCGGAAAAATACAATCTACACGCCGTTCTTCTGGCGTTACATCATGCTGATCATCCGCCATATCCCCGAGCCGATCTTCAAGAAGATGAAGATCTGAAGCGTAGTCTTCAGTCGAGTAAGGTGGGTTCAAACCCACCTTGCAAGCGCCTATTCGCGGGCATTCTGCAGACCGCGCAGCATCTCTGCCGCTGCCTGCACCGGCGCGGCTTTACCTTCGGCCACCGCTCGGCCCAGATCGTCCATCCGCGCCCGCGCTACGGGATCAGATGTCAGCCGGGCGAGCAGGCCCTGCCGCACCTCTTCCTCAAACCAGTGCCGCGCCTGTTCCGCCCGGCGTACCGCGAAATGCCCGTTTGCCCGACGCCAACCGGCCAGCTCCTGCATCTCGGCCCATGCGGTATCCAAACCCGTCTCCTCCGCCGCCGAGACACAGAGTGCCTTCGGGAACCCCTCGGGGTCTTGCGCCCGCTTGCGCAGAAGCCGGAGCGCACCGGCATAATCGGCGCAGGTCCGCGTCGCGGTGTCCTTCAGGGCACCGTCGGCCTTGTTCACGAGGATCAGGTCGGCCATCTCCATGATGCCCCGCTTTACCCCCTGCAATTCATCGCCACCCGCCGGCGCAAGCAGCAGGATGAAAAGGTCCGACATCTCGGCTACCACCGTTTCGGACTGACCGACCCCCACCGTCTCAATCAGCACCACGTCAAAACCAGCCGCCTCGCAAAGCGCGACCGCCTCGCGCGTGCGTCGCGCCACGCCACCAAGATGGGTCTGGCTGGGCGAGGGGCGGATGAAGGCATTGGGGTTGCGCGACAGCCTCTCCATCCGCGTCTTGTCGCCGAGGATCGAGCCACCTGACCGCGCGGAAGAGGGATCGACCGCCAGAACGGCCACCTTCAAACCCTGCCCGGTCAGCATCGTCCCGAACGCCTCGATGAAGCTCGACTTGCCAACACCGGGCGTGCCTGACAGCCCGATCCGAAGTGCCTGACGCGTGGTTCCGAGCGTGTCCAGAAGTGCTGCAGCATCGGCCCGGTGATCCGTACGTCGGCTTTCAACCAGCGTGATCGCCCGCGCCAGCGCCCGCCGGTCGCCTGCTTCCACCTTCGCGGCAAGCTCGTTCAACTCGATGTTACGCAAATGGCGGCCTTTCGCTGACGGAACGGGGTTGTGAGTTGACCTCACCGGGGTTTTCTTGCCTGTTCGGATGCGCCGATGTCCAGAGCCACGGCGAGAAAAAGACAACGGGCAGAGTGATGACGATTGCAATCCGTACCCTTGGCGCAACGGCGCTGATCCTCGCATTTGCGCAGACGCCGCTGCGCGCTGATCAGACCGACAGCGCGGTCTTCGACCTGACGCTGAAAGGCATCCATGCCGGTACGCTGTCGGTTTCCGGCTCCATTCAGGGGACGAGCTATGCTGCCTCCGGTGTCCTGAAATCCGGTGGCCTCGTCGCCTTGGTCAAGAAGGTGCGCTACGATGCCCGTTCGGCAGGCCATGTCTCTGATGGCCGCTTCACCCCGTCCCGGTACGAGGAGGACGCCGATACCGGAAGTCGCCAATCGCAATCGGTGATGGAATACATTGCCGGCGTGCCGCAGGTGAAGAAGTACAACCCGCCCCGGACGGAGAAGGAAGGCGGTGTCGATCCCGCCACCCAGGGCGGCACCGTCGACCCGCTGACCGCGCTTTACGCGGCTTTGCGCGACGTGCCCGAGGGCGAGGCCTGCAAGCTCGCCGTCTTCATGTTCGACGGCAAGCGCCGCAGTCAGGTCGTTCTCGGTGATCCGAAGCCCGATGGCTCCGGCGTCTCCTGCCCCGGTGAGTATCGCCGGCTGGAAGGGTTCTCGGCCCGCGAGATGTCGGAGAAGAGCCGCTTTCCCTTCATGATGCAGCTGGAGCCTGTCGGGAACGGCATGCTGCGGGTGACCGAGATTTCGATGGATACGCTCTATGGCAAAGGACGCCTGAAACGGCGATAAGCGCCGGTGTGAAGGATCATCTGCCGATAGACGAAGCGCTTCCCGCGCTGACTGACGCGCTTCGCCGCGCGGGCCGGGCCGTCTTGCAGGCGCCCCCCGGCGCGGGCAAGACGACAGGCGTGCCTTTGGCGATGCTTGAGTCCGGGCTGACGGATGACCGCATCGTCATGCTGGAACCCCGCCGCCTTGCCGCCCGCGCCGCCGCCGAACGTATGGCCGAGACCTTGGGTGAAAGCGTGGGCCAGACAGTCGGCTACCGCATCCGGGGCGAGGCCAAGGTATCAAAAGCCACGCGGATCGAGGTCGTGACCGAAGGCATCCTGACAAGGATGATCCAGTCCGACCCCGAACTGACCGGCATCGGCGCGGTGATCTTCGATGAGTTCCATGAACGCTCGCTCAATGCCGATCTGGGCCTCGCCTTGGCATGGGAGGTGCGGCAGGCCTTGCGCCCCGACCTTCTGATCCTCGCCATGTCGGCGACGCTCGATGCCGCCCCCGTGGCGACGATGCTGGACGGTGCCCCCGTGATAACCTCCGAAGGCCGCGCCTTTCCGGTCGAGACCCGCTGGCTGGCCCGTCCGGTGGACAAGTCGATGCGGTTCGAGGCGGCCGTTGCCGGGCTGGTCGGGCAGGCGGCGGAAGAGACCGACGGCGGCATCCTTGTCTTCCTGCCGGGCGAGGGCGAGATCCGCCGCGTCGAAAGCCTGCTCTCGGGCCGCCTGCCCGCCGGGTGCACCGTCCGCCCCCTTTTTGGCGCGATGGACTTCGCCGCCCAGCGCGCCGCCATCGCGCCCGCGCGGGAGGGGCGCAAGGTGGTGCTTGCGACGTCGATCGCCGAAACCTCGCTGACGATCGAAGATATCCGCGTAGTCGTCGATGCGGGCCGCGCGCGCCGGGCGCGATTCGATCCGGCCTCGGGCATGTCGCGGCTGATCACCGAACGCGTGACCAGGGCCGAGGCAGAACAACGCCGGGGCCGTGCGGGCCGTGTGGCCGAGGGCACCTGCTACCGGCTCTGGACGAAGGGTGAAGAGGGCGGCATGGCCCCCTTCCCGCCTGCCGAGATCGAGGCAGCGGATCTCTCGGGCCTTGCACTGGAACTCGCGCTCTGGGGGTCCGATGGGGCGGACCTAGCCTTCCTGACGCCACCGCCCGGCCCGGCTTTGGCCGAAGCGCGGGCGCTTCTCACCGATCTCGGCGCGCTCGAAGGGGCGGGCCGGATCACCGATCACGGCAAGGCGCTGGCCGCCCTGCCGCTGCATCCCCGTCTCGGCCACATTCTGCTAACAGCGGGGCCGGAGGCTGCGACTCTGGCAGCCCTTCTCGCCGAACGCGACCCCTTGCGCGGCGCGCCTGCCGATCTGGCTCTGCGCCTTGCTGCCATCCGCGATCCGAAGGGCTACGAGGTAGACCATCCCCACCGGGTTGACCGCGGCACGGTCGAACGCATCCGCACCGAGGCGCGACGCCTCTCACGTCTGACCAAACCCGTCACCGAAAGCTACAACCCCGCCGAGATGGCCGCACTCGCCTATCCCGACCGGATCGGGCTGCGCCGCAGGGGCGATGCGCCGCGTTATGTGCTTTCAGGCGGCAAGGGCGCGGTCGTGAACGATGCTGACCCTTTGGGCGCCGAACGGCTGATCGTCGTCACCGACCTCGACGGTGACCCGCGTGAGGCGAAGGTCCGGCAGGGCATCGCGATCCGCGAGGCCTCGCTCCGCCGCCTCTTCGCCGACCGGATTGGCTGGCAGGACATCTGCGAATGGTCGCGGCGCGAAGGCCGCGTGGTGGCCCGGCGTCAGGAACGGTTGGGCGCGCTGATCCTCGATGACCGCCACTGGCCGGACGCAGACCGCAAGGCGATGGCCCGCGCAGCACTCGACGGGTTGCGCCAGATCGGCCTCACATGGTCCGAACCCGCCCGCCGTTTCCGGGCGCGGGTGGAACTCTTGCGCCATGAGGGTGCCGACCTGCCCGATTTCAGCGATGATGCTCTTCTGGATCGCGCCGGGGACTGGCTTCTGCCCCATCTCGCGGGCAAACGCACCGAAGGCGAATTGCGCAATCTGGACCTGACCGAGCCGCTGCGGAACGCATTGACATGGGACCAGCTTCAGCTTGTCGACCGCCTCGCGCCAGGGCATTTCGAAACCCCGCTCGGCCGCCGCGTGCCCATCGATTACGAGGGCGACCATCCCGGCATCGCGATCCGCTTGCAGGAGATGTTCGGCGTGACCGAACACCCCACGGTCGGGCCGAAACGCCTGCACCTGCGCATCACGCTCCTCTCGCCCGCGCAGCGCCCGGTCCAGACCACGCTCGACCTGCCGGGCTTCTGGGCCACCTCCTATGCCGATGTCAGGAAAGATATGCGCGGGCAGTATCCCAAGCACCCATGGCCCGAGGACCCGACAGAGGCGGAACCAACGCTGAGGGCCAAGCCGCGCAGCAGGCCCTGAACACTGGACCTATCAGCGCCACAGCTCTGGCGCGATGAAAGGCGCGCGCTGCATTTGACACAGGCAGCAATGGAATGCATGACGCTGCGGCATAACCCGGCCAGCGTGGCAACCCAATGCACCTCTACCTGCCCATCGCCGAAGTATCGGTCAACGTCTTCCTCCTCTTGCTGATCGGCGGAGGTGTTGGCGTGATGTCGGGCATGTTCGGGGTCGGCGGCGGGTTCCTGATCACGCCGCTGCTTTTCTTCATCGGCGTACCGCCCGCAGTCGCCGTGGCGACCTCGGCCAACCAGATCGTCGCCTCCTCCGTCTCGGCGATCCTCGCCCATATCCGCCGCCGGACAGTGGATTTCCGCATGGGCTGGATACTTCTGGGTGGCGGCATAATCGGATCCGGCCTCGGGATGGTGGTTTTCAACTACCTCAAGGCTTTGGGTCAGGTGGAGCTTCTTATCCGGCTCTTCTACGTCATCTTCCTCGGCGGCATCGGCGCCCTGATGTTCGTCGAAAGCCTGCGGGCGATCCTGCGGGCGCGCGACGCCTCGCGCCCGGTCGTCACGCGGCGGCAACGAGGCTGGGTCACAGCCCTGCCCTTCAAGATGAAGTTCCGCACCTCCGGCCTTTACATCTCGGTGATCCCACCTCTGGCAGTCGGCGCCTTGGTGGGCTTTCTGGCCGCGATCATGGGCGTCGGCGGTGGCTTCATCATGGTGCCCGCCATGATCTATATCCTCAACATGCCGACCAAGGTCGTTGTCGGCACCTCGCTTTTCCAGATCATCTTCGTCTCAGGCTTCACCGCGATGATGCATGCGACGACGAATTACAGCGTCGACATGGTACTTGCCGTGCTTCTGCTGGTCGGCGGGGTCGTCGGCGCCCAGATCGGCGCGGGGATCGGCGCGAAGCTGAAGGCCGAACAGTTGCGCATCCTTTTGGCGATCATGGTGCTGGGCGTCTGCATTAAGATCGCTCTGGAACTCGGCCTGCGCCCGGATGAACTTTATTCTCTCAAGTAGTCACCGCCCGATCCGCTTGCGGCGGTCCTTCATCCGTTCATGCGCCTCTGCCGTGCCGTCGTGAAACGATCCGAACCACTTGTCCCAGGGCATTTCCAGATTGCCGTAATTCACCTCGAAATAGCGGTGATGCATCTGGTGGTGGAAGGTGCCGAGGGCAAGTCGTTTGCGGTCCTTCACCAAAAGGTTCTCGAACCCGGTATGGGACGTCGCTGCGGTCAGAGACTGGTGCTGCATGTGAAAGAGGATGTGCAGTGGATGGGCCGGAATGACGAAATGGATCAGCACGCTTGAGAAGAAGATCAGATGCTCCACAGGATGCATCGACAGGCCCGACCACGGGCCGACATTGACATTGCGGTGATGAAGCGCATGGGCCAGCCGGTAAAGCGGCCCCCAGTGCAGCGCCCTATGCACCCAATAGAAATGGAGCGAAATCCAGAATGGCGTCAGCAGGAACAGAGCCACGAACCAGACCGGATGCGCCCCCCATGTCAGGACCGGCGCCCAGCCATTGCCCATCGCCCAGAACATCAGGACCTCATAGCCGGTCCAGAACCCGACGCCGCTCGTCAGAGTCCAGAACATGTTGTCGCGCACCTGCCCGCCAAGGGTGAATTGCCGCCCTTCGCGCGCAAGGTCGCGCGGGTCATATTTCAGCCGGTCCCCCTGCTTGCGGAAGGTGAAGAAGAACAGGTGCAGACCGCCCGCGACCAGTGTCATCAGAATGAGGTTTCTCAGCCAGATCCCAATTATCCAGCCGGGCGCGAGCGTCTGGGTTACCTCCAGAGAGGGCTGGAACCACGCCCATGACACCAAAGCGATACCGACCAAAATCGCGTTTTCGGCGAATGCGAGCCAGCGTACAGCCAGCCAGTGAACCATCCGCACAGGATCAGGTGGCCACGAAAAAAAAGGTGACGCCTGGATCGGCACTTCCGGGATATGGTGCCAGCCTTTCAGCGCCGGGCCGGTTGTGTCGTTGTGGTTGGTCATGGCGGTTCCTCCTGATCGGGCAAGGATGACGCAACCGTCTTTTCTTGAAAAACAGATTTAATCTGTCATTTTAGTCTAAAAATCAGAGATGCAAACATGCACGGCGATCTGCGCCTGTCTCTTCGCCTTATGCGCGCCTATCTGGCTGCGGTGGATCATGGCTCAATTGCGGCTGCGGCGGCCGCTCTGAATGTCGCGTCCTCGGCCGTGGCGACCGCCATCGACAAGGTGGAGGCAGAGTTCGCCACGACTCTTGTAACCCGGACCCGTGCACGCGGCGTTACGCCGACCACAGCGGGGCGGCTTCTGGCGGATCGCATCAGGGCGCTTTTGGAGGACTATCAGGCGGTTATGTCCGAGGGTCACGCGCTAGGTTCCGCGCTCACGGGCGAGTTGCGCATCGGTTACTATGCCCCGGTTGCACCAGCCTTCCTGCCCGGGATCGTACAGCCGCTTCTGGCCGCTCATCCCGGCCTGACGGCGCATTTCCGCGACTGCGACAATGACAGTGCGCAGGCCGGGCTACTGGACGGAACGCTTGATGTCATCGTTTTCGCAGGAGGCGAGGTTCGCGTGGGCATCGCGACGGAAGTGCTGATCGAGGTTCCACCCTACCTGCTGGCCCCTGCAGGGCACGCGTTCACCCTGCGCGATCATGCATCCCTGAAAGATCTCGAAGGCGCGGACCTTGTCCTGCTCGACCTGCCGTTGGCCGGGGCCTATACGCGACGGTTGTTCGAGGCGGCGAATGTCACGCCGCGCATCGTTGCAACGGCCAGCACGACCGAAATGGTCCGAAGCCTTGTCGGTGCGGGGGTAGGTCTGGCGGTATTGAACATGCGGCCCCGGACGACGGTCAGCTATGGCGGCGACGAACTGACCGCCGTTCCGCTCAGCCCGGCAGCGCCGGGCCTGATGCTGATGGCCGGATATGTCGACGGTAGACCGCGCCGGGTTGTCACGGCGTTCCTCGACGCGCTTCGCGACTGGTTCTCGGGTCCGAATGCCGATGCTCTGACCGTCCGGGAATAAGTCGCACCCGACAATGACTTCAAGCCGTGCGCACCGTGTGAGACTTAGACGACAGGCGGCATCAAAAAAACCGAACAAACGGACCGGCAGATGCGCTAGACCATCGCTGGTCGCTTGCGCTCAGAGGTTTTCCTGCTGAGGCATGCCAAGGACGTGGAAGCCGCCATCGACGCGGATGATCTCTCCGGTCGTGAAGGCGCCGTAGTCAGAGCACAGATAGACCGCCGTACCACCGACCGATGCGAGCGTGGCATTGGAACGCAGGGGTGCGTTTTCCTCTGTGTGCCGGAAGGTCGCCCGCGCGCCGCCGATGGCAGCCCCGGCCAACGTCTTCATCGGACCGGGTGACACCGCGTTGACGCGGATCTTCTGGGGCCCAAGGTCATTGGCGAGATAGCGCACCGAGCTTTCAAGCGCCGCCTTGGCGACGCCCATCACGTTGTAGTTCGGCGTCACCCGGTTCGACCCGCCATAGGTCAGCGTGATCAGCGACCCGCCCTCGGGCATCAGGTCGGATGCGCGCCGGGCCACGTCAATGAATGAAAAGCACGAGATGTCGAGCGAATGCTTAAAGTTCGCGCGGCTCGTATTGATGAACCTTCCCGTCAGCTCGTTCTTGTCGGAATAGGCGATGGCATGGACGAGGAAGTCCATCGTCCCCCAGCGGTCCTTCAGCTTGCCGAAGCAGGCCTCGAGGCTCGCATCATCCGTCACATCAACATCGACGAGGAAATCCGATCCGACGGAAGCGGCCAGCGGCTCAACCCGTTTGCCGAAGGCCTCGCCCTGATAGGAAAAGGCCAGTTCGGCGCCTTCGGCGGCAAGTGCCGAGGCAATGCCCCAGGCGATGGAGCGTTCATTCGCGACGCCCATCACGAGGCCGCGCTTGCCCTTCATGAGATCTGCCATGGGTGGTTACCCCTGATACTTGCTCATCACGAGCGTGGCGTTGGTGCCGCCGAAACCGAAGCTGTTCGACAGGACGGAATCAAGCTCCACACCCTCGCGGTATTCGGTGCAGATCTCTTCCGGCTTGAGTTCGGGATCGAGCTGGGTCACGTTGGCCGAGGCGGTGATGAAATTGCCGCCCAGCATCAGAAGGGAATAGATCGCCTCATGAACGCCAGTCGCGCCCAGCGAATGGCCGGTCAGCGATTTCGTCGAGGAAATCGGCGGCACGCTCCCCTCGCCGAAGACCCGGCGGATCGCCTTCACTTCGGTCACATCACCTGCGGGCGTCGAGGTGCCATGGGCATTGATGTAGCTGATCTTACGGTCCTTCGGCAGCGTCGCCACAGCCAGCCGCATGGAGCGTTCGCCACCTTCGCCGGACGGGGCCACCATGTCGTGCCCGTCCGAGGTCGCGCCATAGCCGGTAACTTCCGCGTAGATTTTCGCGCCGCGCGCCTTGGCGTGCTCAAGTTCCTCCAGCACCACGACCCCGCCGCCGCCGCCGATCACGAAGCCGTCGCGGGTCGCGTCGAAGGCGCGGGACGCGGTTTCAGGCGCGTCGTTGTACTTGGACGACATCGCCCCCATTGCGTCGAAGAGGCACGAGAGCGTCCAGTCCAGCTCCTCGCCGCCACCGGCAAAGACGATGTCCTGCTTGCCCATCTGAATGAGTTCGGTGCCGTTGCCGATGCAATGGGCCGAGGTCGAGCAGGCCGAGGTGATCGAATAGTTCACGCCTTTGATCTTGAACGGCGTCGCCAGACAGGCGGAGTTCGTCGACGACATGCAGCGCGTGACCATGAAGGGGCCCATCCGCTTCGGGCTGCCCTTTTCGATGACGATCTGATGAGCCTGAAAGAAGTTCGATGTCGACGGCCCGCCCGAGCCCATCACCAGCCCCGACCGTTCGTTCGAAACGTCGCTTTCCTCAAGCCCGCTATCGGCGATGGCCTGTTCCATGGCCAGGAAGTTATAGGCCGCGCCCGGTCCCATGAAACGCAGGTTGCGCTTGTCGATATGATCTTCCAACACGATCTGCGGCATGCCGTGAACCTGGCTGCGGAAGCCATGTTCGGCGTATTCCGGGGCGAAGACGATGCCGGACTTTCCGGCCCGCAAGCTGGCTTCGACCTCGGCGGCATTGTTGCCTATGGGAGAGACGATTCCGATCCCGGTGATGACGACGCGGCGCATGCGGCCTCCTTGATCCCGTTTCTGCCTGTCTAGGATAGGAGGGGGAAAGGGGCAAGCCGTTAGAGATATTGTTGCTGGCGGCGATCAGGATGACAAATCCCGCCCGTTTCGCTAGTTTTTGGTGTGGGAAAAGGGGGAAATCAGATGTCGAACGGGCAAACGCTTCCGCAAATGAACGGTATGGACATGACCTGTGGCGGCGGCATTGAGACCTGGCTGCAATATGTCGATGGTTTCAAACTTCGGCACTTCTGCCTCTTTGAACTGCTCGACGACAAGCGCGGCCTTGCCTGCCTGACGGACTATCATCGCAAGCTTGTCGAAGCGGCGGTTGAAAATGGGTTTGGCGTGATCAACGAGGGCCTTCACTACCGGGCAAGTCGCGACTGGGGAGAACTGATCGGCTATTCCCGCGAGGGGTTGGAAGAGATCAACATCCGCGGGATTGAATTCTACAAGGATTTCGTCCGTGAATACGGCAGCCCCGAAACGCCGATGACCGTAGGCGGCGTCATCGGGCCGCGCGGCGATGCCTATGATGTCGGACGGACGCCGGAAGCGGCGGAATCCGAGGATTATCATTCCGAACAGATTTTGACGTTCAAGAAAGCCGGTGCGGACCAGATCAGTGCGCTCACCCTGTCGAGTGTCGAAGAGGCAATCGGAATCAGCCGCGCGGCAAAGGCGGCTGACATGCCCGTCGTTATCTCATTCTTCGTGAAGCTCGGCGGAAAGCTGTCAGGTGGCGAAACGCTGGAAGAGGCGATCACGCGCGTGGATGCGGCGACCGGCATTGCGCCCGCCTATTACATGATCAACTGCACCCATCCGTTAGAGTTCGAACCGGCGCTGACGCCCGGCGACTGGACCGGGCGGCTTGGCGGCTTCATGCCGAACGCCGTGGCGATGGATACGCTGTCGCTTTGTAAGCTCGGCCATCTCGAAGACGGAGATCCCGAAGAACTTGGCGGGCAGTTGGCCGATCTAGCCCGTCGTTTCCCGCATATCCATGTCTGGGGCGGCTGTTGTGGCACCGACGGACGCCACATCGGTGAAATCGCGCGGCAGGTGCGAAAAACCCGTGTGGCCATGGCGGGCCGCTAACTGCCCCACCCGATCAGGCAGACGCTACGCCTCGCTCAACGCAACCTTCATGTCCTTGACGAGATAGATGGTCTCGCCATCCGCCTCGACCCGTCCATCCGCAACGCCCATTGTAAGGCGGCGGGTCTGCACTGCCTTGGTAAAATCAACGTAGTAGGTCAGCATCTTCCGGTCCGGCCGCACCATGCCGGTCAGCTTGACCTCGCCCACGCCCAACGCATAACCCCGCCCCTGCCAGCCGCGCCAGCCGAGGTTGAAGCCGGTCAACTGCCAGAGCCCGTCGAGCCCGAGGCAGCCGGGCATGATCGGGTTGCCCGGGAAATGGCAGTCGAAGAACCAGAGATCTGGGGTGATGTCGAACTCGGCGACGACATGGCCCTTGCCATGCTCGCCCCGGTCTTCCGAGATATCTGTGATCCGGTCCATCATCAACATGGGCGGCGCCGGAAGCTGGGCATTGCCGGGGCCAAAAAGCTCGCCCCGGGCGCATTTCAGCAACCCTTCCTTGTCGAAACTCGTCGGAAATCCGGCCATCGTACCTGTCCCCCAAACCGCTTGTTGTTATGACCCCTCTACCACCCGTCCCAACAGCAGGGCAAGGGCACCGGCCCGCGGGCGCATGGGGTAATTATGATTGAAAAGTTCAGGCGGTACAGCCTATATATCCTATTGCAAAACGAAGGGCGCCCAATGGACGGGATCGAGATGCAGGCGGTAAAACGCGGAACACGCTGGCTGGCGCGGGCCGGGCTGAGGCCGACGCGGCAGCGGGTTTCGCTGGCAGCACTGCTGGTCGGCGACGGCCAGGACCGGCATGTCACGGCGGAAAGCCTGCATGCCGCCGCCGGTGAAAGCGGCGAGCCGGTTTCGCTCGCGACCGTCTACAACACGCTCCGCGCATTCTGCGAGGCAGGGCTGATCCACGAAATCTCGGTCGACGGATCGCGCAGCTATTTCGACACAAGACTTGACGATCACCCGCATTTCTTCTGGGAAGAGGAAGGGCGGCTGGTCGATGCCCCGGTCGAAGATCTGGAAATCGCCCGGTTGCCGAAGTTGCCAGAAGGGGCAGAGCTTGCGCGTGTCGATGTGGTGATCCGGCTGCGCCGGTCGTGACACGGCGAAGCGCTTAAACCCACATTATTCAACACTAGTGGTACTCAGAACCACTGGCCCGGCTCCATCAGACCCAAATCCATCAACTGCTGCGAATGCCAGTCGAACTTCGCCGAATTGTGCCAGTTGAAGGTCCAGATATCGAACATCGAACCCGGGTTGGTTTTCAGCGCCTTCGCCGTGCGGAAGGACGCGATCGCGGCCGTCAGGTTGTGATGCCAGGGACAGGAGTAGGTATTCATCTCCTCGATATTAAACCTGTGGTCGTCCTGCAGCTTCACCCCCGGCGCGCTCCGGAACAATGCGGTGCGGCCAATCTTGCGGCGATCAGCCGGGATATGTTCCTCGAACCGCCACCTGAGTCCGCCGAAGAAATCCAGTTGCCGCTCCATGGGATGCCCCGTCGCCGGGTCTTTCCGCGCCAGTGCGTAATAGCCCGACCGGTCCAGCATCGCTTCATCGCGGCTCACGGCATTCGGGAAACGGTCAAGGTCAGGTGCATAGAGGTCGACGACATAGGCCAGCATCGCCTCTCGCCGTTCCTCGGTGTGAAAGGCCAGCAACTCACCGATGCTGCGATGTTCGCAGAACGGGAAGAACAGGTATTCGGCATTGTAGCAGTAGTAAAACCACGTCCCGGCAGGCGCCTTCGCGATGATCGCATTCACGGCATCCGGCACGGCGTGCCGGGCCAGCGTGTGATACCGTACCCAATGCGCAAGGGTTTCGACCTCATCGGGAATGGTGAAATCCTCGGGCAGAAACACGATGACCTCGCGAAACCGCGCTCCGACATGGTGAAGGACGGTCGAGGCGATCTCCACCGGGTCCTCAGCAAATATCAGCGCGACCGGACCTTTGGCGATCAGGGCCTGACCATCAGCGAGAAGAGCATTGAGCGAGGAAAACTGCATAGTCCATTCCGTGCGGTCCGAAAGCCTGCGCAGATTCGGGTAAGCACCGTCTGAATGCAAGCACCTGTCGCCCGATTGCCTGCCGGGCCGGTTTGCGCTAGGAACCGCAGGTCCCGGCCCAAGGTATCGCCATGTCCGCCCCGAAGAAGCTATTCATCAAGACCTATGGCTGTCAGATGAACGTCTACGACAGCGAGCGCATGGCCGAGGCCATGGGGGCCGAAGGCTATGTCACGACGGAGGTGGCGGAAGAGGCGGATATGGTGCTGCTAAACACCTGCCATATCCGTGAAAAGGCCGCCGAAAAGGTCTATTCCGACCTTGGCCGTCTGCGCCCGCTGAAACTTGCCAAACCTGACCTGAAGATCGGCGTCGCTGGCTGCGTGGCGCAGGCCGAGGGCGAGGAAATCCTGAAGCGCATGCCTTTGGTCGATCTGGTGGTGGGACCGCAAAGCTATCACCGCCTGCCTGCCATGGCGAAGGCCGCCGAGGCGGGCCAGAAGACGGTAGATACGGACTTTCCCGAGGAAGACAAGTTCGACCATCTGCCGGACCGTCCGAAGGCATCGGTGCGCCCGACCGCCTTCCTGACCGTTCAGGAGGGTTGTGACAAATTCTGCGCCTTCTGTGTCGTGCCCTACACCCGGGGCTCCGAAGTCTCCCGCCCCGCCGAGCGGATCATGAAAGAGGCGCGCGGTCTTGTGGAAAAGGGCGTGCGCGAGATCACGCTACTGGGCCAGAACGTCAATGCCTATCACGGGGCCGGGTCGGACGGCGACTGGACGCTCGCGCGGCTGGTGCGGGAACTGGCGAAGATCGACGGACTGGAGCGCATCCGCTACACGACCTCGCACCCAAATGACATGGGTGACGACCTGATCGCCGCCCACAGCGAAGAGCCGAAGCTGATGCCCTATCTGCACCTGCCGGTGCAGTCCGGGTCTGACCGCATCCTCAAGGCGATGAACCGCAAACACACTGCCGAGGACTATCTCCGCCTGATCGAACGCATCCGCGCCGTGCGGCCCGACATGATGATGTCAGGCGATTTCATCGTTGGTTTCCCGGGAGAGACCGACGCCGATTTTGACGCGACGATGGACCTGATCCGCGCCGTCAACTACGGAATGGCCTATTCATTCAAATACTCCGCCCGTCCCGGTACGCCTGCGGCCGAAAAAACGCCGGTCGCGGCGGAGGTTGCCGATGCGCGGCTTCAGGCCCTTCAGGCGCTGATCACCGAACAGCAGCGCGCGGCGCAGAAGGCGATGATCGGGCGAGAGGTTTCGGTGCTTTTCGAAAAGCCCGGGCGCCTGCCCGGTCAGATGGTCGGCAAGTCCGACTACCTGCATGCGGTCCATGTTCAAACCGACGCAAAACCGGGCCAGATCGCGAAGGTCCGGATCACCAAGAGCGCGCCGAATTCGCTGGCCGGGGATATCGCCTGACGCAATTTTCGGCGTTACCCGTCACACCTCTGTAACATCCGCAGGATTTCTTTACGTAGGCACAAATTTTGGTTGGTGTGGCTTGCTTTGAACACAATCCACAGGCACCATCCGGTCAGGCCTGCCGCAGAAAAGGAGATTTGCTTGGGCATCAGCGCCTTGACCCCGCCGCCGCGTCCAGAGGATCTGCACGAAACCCTCCTGGAATTTCCCGACAACCGGCTTCTGATAGATTTGTGTGGTGAGTTTGACCGCAATCTTGCACAGATCGAGCATCAGTTAGGGGTCCATATCCTGCGCCGCGGCAATCAGGTCGCCGTTGTGGGATCGGCTGAGGCGCGAGGCCAGGCGGCGGCGGTTCTGCAAACCCTTTATGGCAAGCTGGAAGCGGGCCGCCCCATCGACGCGGGCGAGATTGACGCCGTGATCCGCATGGGCGAGGGCACGAAAGCAGAGCCGACCAGCCTTGACGAACAACTGGAGATGTTCGCGGGCGGGCGCTACGAAATCCGCACCCGCAAGAAACAGGTCGAACCGCGTACCGAGGCGCAGAAGGCCTATGTAAAGAACCTCTTTTCCAACGAACTTGCCTTTGGCATCGGCCCGGCGGGCACCGGCAAGACCTATCTGGCCGTCGCCGTCGGCGTCACCATGCTGATCGGCGGCCATGTCGACCGGATCATCCTGTCGCGTCCCGCCGTCGAGGCGGGCGAGCGGCTGGGTTTCCTGCCCGGCGACATGAAGGAAAAGGTCGATCCCTACATGCAGCCGCTCTACGACGCTCTGAACGATTTCCTGCCCGCCAAGCAGGTGTTGAAGCTGCTGGAAGAAAAACGGATCGAGATCGCACCGCTGGCCTTCATGCGCGGCCGGACGCTGGCCAATGCCTTCGTGGTGCTGGACGAGGCGCAGAACGCCACCACCATGCAGATGAAGATGTTTCTGACGCGTCTGGGTGAGGGCAGCCGCATGGTGATTACCGGCGACCGGACGCAGGTCGACCTCCCGCGCGGCACCAATTCGGGCCTGACGGATGCCGAACGTATCCTGAAGGACGTCAAGGGCATCAGCTTCAACTACTTCACCGCGAAAGACGTGGTGCGACACCCGCTTGTGGCCCGCATCATCGAAGCCTATGACGCCGAGGATGGAGTCACTGGTTGATACGATGATTGAGGACGACCGCTGGGGGGCATTTGGCCTGCCGGCGCTTGCCGATCGCGCCGCGCGCGGAGTTCTGGCCGAGTTGGGCATGCCGGGACAGGGGTTCGAGATCAGCCTTCTGGGCTGTGACGATGCCCGCATCGCCACGCTGAACGCAGATTTCCGGGGCAAGCCTCAGCCGACCAACGTGCTCTCTTGGCCGACGGAGGAACGCGGCGCCGAAGAGGACGGCGGCAGCCCCGATCCGGTGGAACCCGGCGATGCGGAGATGCCCGAAGAACTCGGCGATATCGCCATCGCGTGGGAGACCTGCACCCGAGAGGCAGAGGAGCAGGGCAAGCCCGTGGCAGATCACGTCACGCATCTCATCGTTCACGGAGTGTTGCATTTACTCGGCTATGACCATGTAAGAGAGCGGGATGCCGCCTTGATGGAGTCGACTGAGACACGAATTCTTGTAAAAATGGGTATAGCCAACCCATATGAGTGAACCGGTGCCGCATGGGCCGGGTGATTTGGAAAGGAAAAATGGGCGAATCCGCAGACGGGTCTATGATGGCGCAGGACGCGCCCGACCCCTCAGACAGTAGCGAACAGCGCGGCTTTTTCGGTCGCATCATCGACGCTTTCTCTCCCGCCGAGGTAAATACCGACGAGCAGGCGAAGCCGCACGAGGAGGTCGGCGAGCGCAGTATTGGCGCGCCCCTCCCGGGCATCGGAAACCTGCGCCGTATGCGGGTGGAGGATGTGGCGATACCAAAGGCCGAGATCGTCGCAGTGCCCGTAAACGCCACGATGGACGAACTGGTGACGAATTTCCGCGAAAGCGGCTTTTCCCGTCTGCCGGTCTTCAAGGGCACTCTCGACAGCCCGCTGGGACTCATCCACCTGAAGGACCTGGCGCTGGAACAGGCCTTCAGCGACCCGAAGCCACGTTTCTCGTTACGCAAGATGCTGCGCCCGCTGCTTTATGCGCCGCCCTCGATGCCGATCGGCGTCCTTTTGCAGAAGATGCAGTCCGGACGGATTCACATGGCCCTCGTCATCGACGAATACGGTGGCGTCGATGGGCTGGTGACGATCGAGGATCTCATCGAAACCGTCATCGGAGAAATTGAGGACGAACACGACACCTCCGAAGACGGGCTCTGGCACGAGGAAAAACCGGGGCAGTACATCGTCCAGTCCCGTGCACCGCTCGATGAATTCGAAGCCGAGATCGGTATGAAACTCGCGGCTGAGGAAGAGGGTGAAGAAATAGACACGCTTGGCGGGCTCGTCTTCATGCTGGTGGGCAGGGTGCCCGCGCGCGGCGAAGTGATCCGGCATGAAAGCGGCGCGGAGTTCGAAATCGTCGATGCCGATCCCCGCCGCATCAAGCGGTTGCGGGTACGCCTGCCACAGGCCGCAGCCTGACCGTGAAGCTTCGCCCACTGGCCTTTTTCCGGCGCGAAAACCGGCCCGATGGCCTGCGCCTTGCGCTTTCCGCCCTTCTCGGCGCGGTCATGGCGCTCGGGCAGGCGCCCTGGTCGCTCTGGTGGCTGGCGCTTCCCGCGCTCACGCTTCTCATCCGCCTGATCGCGGTCGAACGGCGGGCGGCGCAGGCGGTCTGGCTCGGCTGGATCGCCGGGGCGGGATATTTCGCGGCGGGCCTCTTCTGGATCGTGGAACCGTTCTTCGTTGATGCGAAGACCTATGGCTGGATGGCGCCGTTCGCGCTTTTCTTCATGGCCTTCGGCATGGCGCTTTTCTGGGCGCTGGCGGCTGGCATCGGCACGATGGGTCGCAGCCCCGGCCTCCGCGCTCTCGGCTTCGCATTCGGCCTGGCCGCGACCGATCTGCTGCGCGGCTATATTTTCACCGGGTTTCCCTGGGCGCTTGTCGGCCATATCTGGATCGGCACGCCGGTCTCGCAGGCCGCGGCCTTTGTCGGGCCGGTCGGGCTTTCGGCGCTGACTGCCTTTGCCGCGGCGCTGCCGGTTCTGGCGGTGACCAACGGAAAACGCGCGGGCCTTACCCTGTTGTCCATCGCAGGTCTGGCAGCCGTCTGGGCCTCCGGCGCTGCGCGGCTGGCAGCGCCCGAAACACCGCGCGACCCTGCAATTCAGGTCCGCCTGATCCAGCCCAATGCCGCCCAGCACCTCAAATGGCGCGGCGATATGTGGCGCATCTTCCTTGACCGGCAAATGGACCAGACCGCCCAGCCTGCGAACACACCGCTCGACCTCATCGTCTGGCCGGAAACGGCGGTGCCGTTCCTGCTGTCGGATTCGGGGGAATTCTTTACCGCCTTGGCAGAGCGTTCGGGCGGCGTGCCGGTCGCGTTCGGCATCCAGCGCGAAGAGGGCTTGCGCTTTTTCAACAGCCTTGCCGCAATCGACGGTGAGGCGCGTGTCACTGCCGTCTACGACAAATGGCACCTCGTCCCCTTCGGTGAATACATCCCCTTCGGCGACGTGATGGCGGCGTTTGGCATCGCCGCTTTTGCGGCGCAGCAGGGCAACGGCTACAGCCCCGGTCAGGGCCCGGTCGTGCTTGATCTCGGCAAGGCGGGGCGGGTGTTGCCTCTGATCTGTTACGAGGCGGTCTTTCCGCAGGACCTGCGGGTGAAGGGCGATCGGCCCGACTGGATTCTGCAGATCACCAATGACAGCTGGTTCGGCAATATCGTCGGGCCCTACCAGCATCTGGCACAGGCGCGGCTTCGGGCCATCGAACAGGGGCTGCCGCTCTTGCGTTCTGCCAATACCGGGGTGACAGCGGTTATTGACGCTAAGGGACGCATCCTCGACAGCCTGCCCCTGAACACAGAAGGTGTTCTGGATACTGCTGTTCCACCAGCCCTGGCACCCACGCTTTACTCCCGAACCGGTGACCTTCCGGCAACAATCCTGGTCGGTCTGGGCCTTTTGGGTCTGATTACCCTTCGCCGCCGACAATCCGATTGACCGCACGGCATGGCGGGGATAGTCAGGCTCGACGAACCGTCACAACGGCTTCCTGGCGTGACGGGGATAACCCCAATGGAGCACTTCATGTCCCGACAGAATTACGTTTTTACCTCCGAAAGCGTTTCGGAAGGCCATCCGGACAAGGTTTGTGACCGGATTTCCGATGCCGTCCTCGATGCATTTCTTGCTGAAGATCCGCAATCCCGCGTCGCCTGTGAAACCTTTGCCACCACCGACCGCGTCGTCATCGGCGGCGAGGTGCGCGGCCCCGGTTCCGTCATTGAACGGGTCGAGGATATTGCCCGCGAATGCGTCAGGGATATCGGCTATGAGCAGGATGGCTTTCACTGGGCCAACCTGAAGGTCGACAGCTATCTGCATGCGCAATCCGCCGATATCGCGCAGGGCGTCGATGCCAGCGGCAACAAGGATGAAGGTGCAGGCGATCAGGGCATCATGTTCGGCTATGCCGTCGATGAGACGCCAGAGCTTATGCCCGCGCCGATCCTCTATTCACACGCGATGCTTCGCCGTCTGGCCGAGGTTCGCAAGAACGGCACCGAGCCGAAGCTTGGCCCCGATGCCAAGTCGCAGCTTTCGATCCGCTATGAGAATGGCAAGCCGGTCGAGGTGACCTCGCTCGTGCTTTCGACCCAGCATCTCGACGCGACGATGTCCTCGGGTGATGTGCGGGCGCTGGTGGAGTCCTATATCCGCGAAGTTCTGCCGGAGGGCTGGCTGACCGCAGCCACCGAATGGCACGTCAATCCGACCGGCAAGTTCGTCATCGGCGGCCCGGACGGGGATGCGGGCCTGACGGGGCGCAAGATCATCGTCGACACTTATGGCGGGGCGGCCCCCCATGGCGGCGGCGCGTTTTCCGGCAAGGACCCGACCAAGGTCGACCGCTCGGCGGCCTATGCCGCGCGGTACCTTGCCAAGAACGTCGTGGCGGCGGGGCTGGCGAAACGCTGCACGCTGCAACTGTCCTATGCGATCGGTGTGGCCAAGCCTCTGTCGATCTATGTTGACACCCACGGCACTGGCGAGGTTGACGAGGCCGCGATCGAACGCGCCGTGGCGCAGGCGATGGACCTCACCCCGCGCGGTATCCGCACCCATCTCGGCCTCAACAAGCCGATCTATCAGCGCACGGCGGCCTATGGCCATTTCGGCCGCGCGCCGGATGCGGATGGCGGGTTCTCGTGGGAAAAGACCGACCTTGCCGAGGCGCTGAAGAAAGCTCTCTGAGCCAAAGGCGACGAAGTCAATGCGGCCCCGCCTCCAAAAAGGGCGGGGCTTTTTCATTGGATCATCCGATCAGCACGATCTCGCTGTCACCCGCCTTTTGGCGTAGGGCGTGCACCTCGGCCAGTTCGGGGTCGTTGATCCAACCCAAAGCCGCATCGCGGTCGGGAAAAGATAGAAGCACGACCCTGCCCGGAAGCGCCGCATCGCCTTCGAGCCGCGTCGGCTCTGTCGTCATCGCTTCGGGCTTCGCGCCCCATTTGGCCAGTGCAGGTCCAGCCTTGCTGGCATAGGATGCGAACGTGTCTGGGTCGGTGATGGTCAGTCGGACAACGGCGTAGATCATGGCGGTTCCTTTCTCGGTTGCAGGGGGAATGTACGGCCGCGCCAGAGATGCGAAAACGCGTGATATTGCAGGTTATACATGCGATAACGCATGCATGAAGGATGCGGCTTGGGATGATCTGAAAACAGTGATGGCGCTCGTGCGGCACGGGTCGCTGGCGGCGGCCGGTGCCGCACTCAGGCTCAATTACACGACCGTTGCCCGAAGGATCGCACGGGCCGAGGCGGCGCTGGGGACAACACTCTTTGAACGCCTGAAGGACGGCTACGTGCCAACAGATGCCGCGATGCTTGTCGCCGCCCATGCGGGCGAGATGGAGGTGCGCGAACATGACCTGATGCGCAGGCTTGCCGGGCGGGACGGCACACTGGAAGGCGCGCTCACCATCACCGCCCCGCAACTCCTGATCGCATATGTGCTGCCCGCGGCGCTCGCGCAGTTCCGGGGGCTTTATCCAAAGGTAGACCTCAAGGTACGGGCGACGAACGATATCCTCGACCTGTCGCGGCGCGAAGCTGATCTTGGCATCAGGATCAGCCGGACGCCGGGGGACACGCTGACCGGCCTGCGGCTTGCAGAACAACATTCGGCGAGTTTCGCGAGCCCCGGCTGGGCTGAGCGGATCGCGAAAGACCCGGGCGCGCCCATCGACTGGATCCTCTACGAGACGCATGACGACGTGCCAAAAGCCGCCCGCGAAGCCTATCCGTCAAGCCGGGTCCAATACCGCTTTGACGACATGATCGCGATGGCGGGCGCCGCGCAGGCCGGGCTTGGCGTGGTGCGGATGCCGATGTTCCTCGGGCGCTCATTGCCCGGGCTGATGCAGGTGCCGCTTTTGCCGCCGCAACCTTACATGGATGTCTGGATGGTGGCCCATCCCGATGTCTGGCCCGGCGCCAAGGTCCGGGCCTTCCGCGATGTGCTGAAGGCCGACATGAAGACCCGGCGGGCCTTATTCGTCGCCTGATGTGACAGGCTTGACGCCGCTCCACCGCTCTGACAGGGCAGAAGCACAACTGCCCAAGGGGAATGACATGCCCAAGACCGACGTTTCCGGCCTGACGCAGCTCGGTCAGGACACCAACCAACCCGCGTCGCCGGAAGAGGCGGTGCTGGAGCGTGTGCCCGCCGGTCATTCCGGCACCAAGTATGTCGTGCGGTTCACCGCGCCGGAATTCACCTCGCTCTGCCCGATGACGGGGCAGCCCGACTTTGCCCATATCGTCATCGACTATGTGCCGCGCGACTGGCTGGTCGAGAGCAAGAGCCTCAAGCTCTATCTCTTTTCCTTCCGCAACCACGGCGCGTTCCACGAGGATTGCACGATCGACATCGGCAAGAAGCTGGTGGCCTTGCTCGATCCCGAATGGCTCCGGATTGGTGCCTACTGGTATCCGCGCGGCGGCATCCCGATTGATGTCTTCTGGCAGACGGGCACGCCGCCGGAAGGCGTCTGGATACCCGACCAGGGCGTACAGCCCTACCGGGGACGAGGCTGACGACTTTCGGCGGAGCCAAGGCCTGAACCGAGGTCCGACAATCCGTCCGACCTTGGTCCGTTCCCCTACCCGCCGCACCGTCAGTAATCTGGTCCCATCGTGCATCGCAGCACAATCAGATTGCACAAGGAGACCGACATGAGCAGCGACACCACCACTTTCTCACGGCGCAAGGCGCTGACCCGCCTCGGGGCACTTGCACTTGGCGCTTACACGATTCCGGCCTTCACGACGCTCAGCAAGGCCGAAGCCAAAGGCTCGGGTTCATCGGGCGGCGGGTCCGGTGGCGGGTCCGGCAATTCGGGATCCAGCGGGAACTCCGGATCCAGCGGGAACTCCGGCGCCAGCGGATCCGGCGGATCGCACGGGACAACCGGCGCGAGCGGCAGCGAGAGCAATTCGAGCGGGACGACCGGTGCGAGCACCTGCTCCGGTCCGGGTGACGACGACGCCGGCTGCGGTGCTTAATCCCGACCAACGCAGGCAGGTTGCATGAGACCCGACCGGAGCGGTAATGCTTCGGGCGGGTCCTTTTCCTGATGGATCACAAGTCGATGGAAGACAGGTGAGCCGGTCTATCGATCTCATATTTGACGGATTGTCAGCGCCGGTTCGGCTGAACGGTTGCGAAGAGTTGCTGCAGCCGATCCGGACCATCCTGCCCCATTGGCCCTTTGCGACAATGCCATCGGCAGATGCTGAAGAGCCGATTGCGATAATCTCGCCCGCATCGCGTGGCCGCTATTCCAGCGTCTGCCTGTCATCTGGTGGCAAAACCCGGGTCTATGACGCCATCGACGCCGTCTGCGACATGATCGTGGAACTGTCGTGGGAAATGCTCCGGTCGGGCCAGTGGCTGATGTGCCTTCATGCTGCGGCGATCGAGATGGCCGGACGGCTGGTGATCGTTCCGAATGTGCGGCGCGCGGGCAAGAGCACGCTGACGGCCTGCCTCGCCCGGCGCGGCTACCCGATATTTTCAGACGATTTCGTTCCGGTTCGTCTGGGCGATGATGGCATCCTCATGGGCCATGCCAACGGCATCTGCCCGCGCCTTCGCCTGCCGCTGCCCAAGGATTTCAGCGCAGGGTTCCGCGATTGGGTCGGGGCCGACCCCGGCCCCGCCAACAGTCGGTACAAGTATCTGACGGGCCCCGTTTTGCCACCAAACGGCACTGCCCGTCCGCTCGGCGCGATTGTCATTCTTGACCGGAGGCCGAATGCCCCTACCGCATTGCAGCCGATGGATGAGGGCGCCGCCATGAAGGCGCTGCTTCACCAGAATTTCGCTCGCTCGGTCCACTCAGCGACGATTCTCAATGTGCTGAAAGTCCTGCTGTCGGTGATCAAACCGATGCGGCTGAGTTATGCCAATGCCGAAGAGGCCGCCGACTTTCTGGCTGCGGCCTTCACAGACTGGCAAGGTCCGCCGCCTGTGGCGTCAGATACGGAACGGTTGGCCTTCCGCGAAATCGACGAAGATACACTCACAGCGGCACAGCCGGTCTTTTACGAAGACCGCGTCTATGAGCGGGCCAGCGGCATCACCGAAATGTCCATGAACGGTCACCACTACCTGACGGATCGTTCCGGCCTCGGCATTCACAGCCTGAATTCGGGTGCATTGGCAATCTGGCGCCTGCTGGAGGAGCCGATGCGCCTTACGGATTTGTCCGCGGTGCTGTCGGCCGCCTTCCCGGATGTACCGCACGAACAGATCGCGGAGGACTGCGCTGACGTACTGCGCCGCTTCGTCGAAAACCGGCTGGTTACCTCGCTGGAAGAGTGAGATCGGGCGGGCGACCGGATTATCCTTAGCACTTCGACGACAGTGCTGGAACATCCGTACCTGTGCAGATGTCCTTGTTCCAGGCGTGTCCCGTTTCGGCACCCGCTGCGGCCAGGACAAGGAACATCAAAGCTAGGCCGAAAAATTCACGCATGACAGACATCCCGCCGGTTCGGTCACCGCCGACTATGGATCGCTTTTCTTAAGGCACTGTTACCGCGTCGCGAATCGTTGCGCTTTCAGAAGGTTAGCGGATCAGGCGATCAGCTGCGCCGCGTATCGCTCAGTTCCATCTCTGCCTTGTCCCCGGCCTTGCGTTCGGCCGCTGCCCCGGGCTTTCGCATCATCACGAAACGCCCCGCCCAGCCGGGCTGCGAGGGAAAGAACCAGCGACCCTCGACCCGGGTCAGATTTGCATTGGCGCGACCCGAATAGATCGGGTGGTCGTCTGCCTCAAAGCCAAGATAGGTCTT
This sequence comes from Albidovulum aestuarii, assembly GCF_029961185.1. Lineage (GTDB taxonomy): Bacteria > Pseudomonadota > Alphaproteobacteria > Rhodobacterales > Rhodobacteraceae > Albidovulum > Albidovulum aestuarii. The sequence continues at coordinate 167,325 of NZ_JASBQQ010000009.1, forward strand.
GGTGAAATGCACCGAGCCATTGGAGTGATTGCCGGTGATGACCGCATGCAGCGTCCCGTCCAGTTCGGGCCGGAAGGTATTCCCCTCTGTGGTCTCGCCGTTCAGAAACCCGGTATCTTCGATCAGGTCGGCCTCGAAGGGCACAGGCCCGGGTCCGGCGTCGTATTCGTAGCGGCCCAGCCAGCGCCCGGTCAGTGACGTGAAAGCCCGCGCCAACGGTTCGCCTCAGGCGACCAGCGCTTCGGCGCGCTTGAGATCGACGCTGACCAACTGGCTGACCCCCTGCTCCTGCATGGTCACGCCAAAGAGTCGGTCCATCCGCGCCATCGTCACCGCATGGTGGGTGATGATCAGGAACCTTGTATCGGTGCGCCGCGTCATTTCGTCCAGAAGATCGCAGAATCGTGTGACGTTCGCATCGTCGAGCGGCGCGTCCACCTCGTCCAGAACGCAGATCGGCGCGGGGTTGGCAAGGAAGACGGCGAAGATCAGGGCAAGCGCGGTCAGCGTCTGTTCACCGCCAGACAGAAGCGAAAGGGTCGCCAGTTTCTTGCCCGGCGGCTGGCACATGATCTCCAGCCCCGCTTCAAGCGGATCGTCGCTTTCGACCAGCACCAGATTGGCCTCTCCGCCACCGAAGAGATGGGTGAAGAGCATACGGAAGTTGCTGTTGACCTGCTCGAAGGCGGTCAATAGCCGCTCGCGCCCCTCGCGGTTCAGCCCCGCGATGCCCGACCGGAGCTTCTTGATCGCCTCTTCAAGGTCGGCCTTTTCCATGACCAGATTGTCATGCTCTTCCTGCACCTCTTTGGCGTCTTCCTCGGCGCGCAGGTTCACCGCGCCTAAGGCGTCGCGCTGGCGGCGCAGGCGATGGACATCGTTATCCAGCGCCTCGGCCGTGGGCATCCGGTCGGGATCGGTATCGAGGCTCTGCAGCAACTCGCCCGGTTCCTTCTCGGTCTCCTCCCGGATGCGTTCAGCGGAATAAGCCACGGTTTCGCGGGCGGCATCGGCACGGGCCTCGGCACGGGCGCGGGCCTCGCGCGCTTCGGACGCCGCGCGTTCTGCCTCGCGTTCGGCATCGGTGGCCTGCCGCAGCATCGTTTCCGCCTCGGCCAGTCGGTCTGCGGCGGCCCGGCGGCGGGTCTCGGCGGTGTCGATGGCGTCGGTCAGTTCCTCACGCTTGGCAGCGATTTCGGCCGGGGCGGCCGAGGCCTCTTTCAACTCCGCCTCGGAGGCGGTCTTGCGCTCGGCCAGTTCCGCCGAGCGTTTCTCGGCTGTCTCAAGCCGGTGCTTCCAGCCCGAGATTTCCTTGGTGATCTCCTGCCGGCGCCTGGTGCGCGCCTCGCCTTCGCGGCGGATCTCGTCATGGGCCGAGCGTTTGGCCATCATCGTCATCCGCGCCGCCTCGACCGTCATCTTGACGTCCTCGACCTCGGCCCGGGCGGCGTCGAGGTCGGGCAGCGCCTTGACCGCGCCTTCAGCCTCGCGCAGCTGCTTGCGGGCGGTCAGGGCTTCTTCCTCGTACCGCGCCACGGCCAGCCGTGCGCTTTCCAGCTTACCGCCTGCGATGGACCGGTCGGCCTCGGCTTTGGACAGCGCGCGCGAAGCCTCGGCCATGCGCCGGTCGGCGTCGCGCCGCGCCTCGCGGGCGGCTCGATCGGCCTCGGTCGTCTCGCGCAGTTGCCGGACGAGCAGGTCATGGGCCTGCCGCGCGCCTTCGGCCCGCCCCGTCGCTTCCTCAAGATCGCGCTTGAGATCGGTCAGGCGATTGAGCTGCTGAAGCCGAAGCGCAGCGGCGGTCGGTGCGTCCTCGGCACCTGCCCGGAAGCCGTCCCAGCGCCAGAGATCGCCCTCGACCGAGACCAGCCTTTGGCCCGGTTTCAGAAGCGGTTGCAGCCGCGCGCCATCGGCTTTGTCAACAAGGCCGATCTGGCCGATCCGGCGGGCCAGAACCTCGGGAACGGTCACGTGGTTCGACAGGGCCGACACGCCCTCGGGCAGGGTCTGCGCCTGACCATAGCCCGGCAGCACCGCCCAGCCGGACCGCGCCTGCGCCTCGACGACGGGGGCGCGCAGATCGTCGGCCAGTGCCGCGCCCAGCGCCTTTTCAAAGCCCTTCTTCACGGTCACCCGGTCGAGAAGCTGCTTGCCGGTCGCCGCCTCACGTTCCACGAGCTTCTGCAGCGCCGCCGCCTCGGCCTTCAGAGCCCCCGCCTCGCCTTCGGCTGCGGACAGGGTCGCGCGGGCCTCGGTTTCGCGCGCCTGCGCATCGCTGCGCGCCTCGTCGGCGGCGACCAAGGCGGCCTCCGCAGCCTCTGCACCATTGGTTGCCGCCGCCTGCGCTTCCTCCGCCGCCTTCAGGTCGGCCGAAGCGCGCGACAAAGCCGTCTCCGCCTCGGCCGCTGCCAGCTTGGCTTTCGCCGCCTCGGCCTCGTTCTTTTCAAGCGTCGAACGGCTGTCGGACAAAAGCCGGTGCGCCGACTGGTGGCGGGCCGAAAGGCGGGCCACATCCTCGGTCAGTTCCGAATGCGCGGTTTCGCGGTCCGAAAGCACCCGCGCGGCATCCTGCGCAGCCTCCAGCGCGTCGGTCAGGCGCGCCTCGTGCCCCTCGGCCGCCTTGACGATCTGCGCCTGCTCCCATTCCAGCCGCCCTATCGTCTCGCCCGCATCGCGGTTGAGCCCGGCCTCGCGCTCCATGTCGCGGGCAAGCTGCTCGATCCGATTCTGCAGCGTCTCGATGGTCTGAAGCGCGCGGGCCTCCTGATCGTTCAGCGTGTCGCGCTGGACCTGCAGGCGCTGCAATACCGCCGCGGCAATGGCCTCTTCCTCGCGCAGGGGCGGCAGGGCCTGCTCGCGCTCGCCGCGCGCCTTGGCGGCGGTGCGCGCGGCGGCCTCGGCCTGCGCCGCAAGCTTGGTGCGCTCGGTCAGACCGGCCTCGGCCGCTGCCCGCGCCTCGTCCGCCTCGCGCCAGCGGCGGTAAAGCAGCATACCCTCGGCACGGCGCAGTTCATTGCCGATCTCGCGGTAGCGCGCCGCCTGCCTTGCCTGCCGGGCCAGCGTCTGCAACTGGTTGGCCAATTGTTCGATGACGTCGTCAACGCGCGCAAGGTTCTGCTCGGTCCCGTTCAGCTTCAGCTCGGCCTCGTGCCGCCGCTGGTAGAGGCCGGAAATCCCTGCCGCCTCTTCCAGAATGCGGCGACGGTTCTTCGGCTTGGCGTTGATCAGTTCCGCGATCTGCCCCTGCCGCACCAGCGCCGGGGAATGCGACCCCGTAGAGGCATCGGCAAAGAGCATCTGCACATCGCGGGCCCGCACTTCCTTGGTATTGGCTTTGTAGGCCGACCCCGCATCGCGTGTGATCCGACGCACGATCTCAAGCGCGTCCTGATCGTTGAAGCCCGAGGGCGCCAGCCGTTCGGTGTTGTCGATGGTGATCGACACTTCTGCGAAGTTGCGCGCCGGTCGGGTCGCCGCCCCGGCAAAGATCACGTCCTCCATCCCGCCACCGCGCATCGCGGTCGGGCGGTTTTCGCCCATGACCCAGCGCAGGGCTTCCAACAGGTTCGACTTGCCGCAGCCATTCGGGCCGACGACACCCGTCAACCCGTCATGGATCAGCAGGTCCGTCGGATCGACGAAGCTCTTGAAGCCGTTCAGTCTGAGCCGTGTGAAGCGCAAATGCCGGGCCTTTGATTGATTCCTCCGGGTCTGCAATCCTTGGGCGGACCGGGCCGCGAGTCAATGCTTCAGCCCCGCATATGGCGGCTTGAGGCCGGTTATCCACAAGATATCGGGACGCCGTTTCAAAGTAAGGTGGGTTAAAACCCACCTTACCAAAGGCCGTACTGTCCGGATCGACCGGGCGCGGTCCGCCCTTGACCGAGCTTGAATTTGGGCGCCAACTTCCATCGCGTGAGCGGAGGGGACCATGGACGGCGGAACCGGAAGATGCCTGTGCGGCGCGGTGCGCTTTGACTTTGATGGCGCGCCCAACTGGCAGATGCATTGCCACTGCGAAAGCTGCCGCCGGGCGACGGCCTCCCCCTTCACGAGCTTTCTTGCGGTCAATCACGCGGCATTCCGCTGGGCGGGCATTCCCCCGGCCGCGCGAGACTCCACGCCCGGGGTCACGCGCTATTTCTGTGCCGCCTGCGGTACGCCGATGGGCTATCAAAGCCCGTCCCGCGCACATGAGATCGACCTTTATGCCGCAACGCTGGACGACCCAACGGCCTATGCCCCGACCGGCCATGTCCACTGGAACGAACGTCTGCCCTGGCTGCACCTGAACGACGGCCTGCCGGTTCACCGCACACCCCGACGTCTGACCGGAGAAGAGGACATGGCCCCGGTCCTGGGCCTTCTCCATGCGGCTTTTGCTTACATGGAAGGCGTGATCGACCCGCCCTCCTCCCTGCACCGGCTGACCGCCGAGGGCATCGCCGGGCAGGCGCGCGAAGGCGAGGTCTGGGTTCTGGAAGATGCGGGGCGGATCATCGCCTGCCTGTTCCTGACGCCGGAACCAAATCACCTCTATATCGGCAAGCTGGCCGTCGAGGACAGTTTCCGTGGGCAGGGTCTGGCCCGTCAACTTGTTGGTCATGCGGCTGACAGGGCACGGAAACTCGGGCTGCACCGCCTGACCCTGCAATCGCGCGTCGAACTGACCGGCAACCATGCCGCGTTTCAGGCGATGGGGTTCGAAAAGACCGGCGAAACGGCGCATGAAGGGTATGACCGGCCAACCAGCTTCACCTTCACAAAGGCGGTATCCTGATGCCGCCCGTTTCTCGGATCGTCGTGGTTGGCGCGACCCTTGCAGCGACCGGCCCCGCGGCCGCCGCACCTCTCGACGGCAACAGCTACATCATCGAACTGTCGTCGTCGCAATATAGCAGCGGCTATGGCGAATACCTCGTGCCACCTCTGGTCAAGGCCCTGCGGAAAGAGCGGTGGCGGCAGACGACAGGGACCGAGGCCGACATCGTCGTCAATGTCCTGACCGCATCCGATGTCGGACAATGGATGAACACGGCAGAGGGCCGCACGTGGCTTTATACCGTTTCGGTCACGGTCGGCGTGTCGCCCGGCACATATACGCTTCCACAAGATGGCACCCCCGCTTTTGGCGTACGGGCGGACCTCATCACACCGAATCCGGACCGCGAAGATGAACTGGCCTGCCTGATCGGACTTGCCGCCCGCACAGCCATCCGGAACTACTCTGCGAAGGGCGTATTCAGAACGGACGGCCAGTCCTGTCTCAGGAAATAGCCCCTCCGCACGGGGTGTGTGCGTAAATGTGTATTTATGCAAATTTTTGGTGACTTATATCTCCGTTTAATCAGAAACAGGAGCTATCATGTCCCATCCCCGCCTTCTCGGAATCGCTGGCGCCCTGCGCGCCGGATCGACCAACCGCCTGCTCGTCCGCGAAGCGGCCCGGCTTTTTGGCCCCGCCGATTTCACCGAAGCCGATCTGAACCTTCCGCTCTATGACGGTGACGTCGAAGAGCGTGGAATGCCGGAAGCGGTTACGCGGCTTGCCGATCAGATCGCCGCGTCCGACGCCATCGTGATCTCTACCCCGGAATACAATTCCGGCATCTCCGGCGTCCTCAAGAACGCGCTCGACTGGGTCAGCCGTACCGGCAAGCCATGGCAGGACAAACCCGTTGCGATCCTCTCTGCTGCAGCCGGGCGGTCCGGTGGGGCGCGGGCGCAGTTTGCGCTCCGGCTCGCGCTGACCCCGTTCCGCCCCCGCCTGCTGAGCGGCCCGGAAGTGATGATTTCTGAATCCTACGCGGCCTTCGACGATAATGGCCGCCTCATCGACGCGAACTCGGTCGAACTCCTGGGATCGCTCATGAACGAACTGCGCGCCGAAGCAGCGCCGCTGGCGGCGGCGGCCTAAAGGTTGTCCCCGACGCGGAAACCGTCGGGAACCCTATTGAGCCCCTCCAACACCAGATCGGCCATTACGTCGGCCACTTTCGGCGCCATGCCGAACCCGATCTTGAACCCGCCATTGGCAATGTAATGGCCCGGACGACCGGGCCATTCGCCCAGGATCGGCGCCCGGCTTTTCGCGCGCGGCCGGACACCTGCCCAGCGCTCGATCACCTTTGCATGGCGCAGGACCGGCATGACCGCCTCAGCGCGCGCGATCACCGCATCAAGCTGAGCGTCGGTCGTATCCGCGCGGTCGAATGCGCGCTCGGTGGTAGAACCGACACCGACCGTCCCGTCCGCGTGTGGAACGATATGGATACCGTCCGCGAAAATCTGCGGCACGTCGCGCGCGTCGAGCGCCAGCAACGCGGACTGGCCTTTGACGCCCGTTCCGACCAGTACCGATAGCTCACGCGACAGATCGATCAGGCCCTGATAGCCGGTGGCCCAGACGACGCGCCCTTCATGGGGGGCGCTATCATGGCGGAACTCCACGCCCTTCACCTTGAGCGCGGCGGCGAGGCTTTCGATCGCGGCACGCGGATGAAGGCGGGCGGTAAGCGTGTCGTGGACGAGATAGCCCGTCGGGGTGTCTGGGGCCCAGCGGTCCCCGCCGCCGGCGACCACGCGCCACTCGGCACGGCCCTGCCAGAGATCGCGCGCCGACACCTCACGCGTTCGCGCCAATGCCACGGCCGCATCGTCGGCGAGCGGTTGCAGTCGGCCGGCTCGGCCATAGCCCGAAGAAAGGCCGGATACGGCATCAATCTCAGGCCAGAAGTGTTCGGCCATCATCAGGCTCTCGAACTGGAACTGCTTCTTCGAATTCCAGTTCTCCGGCGTATGCGGCGCGAGCGCGCCGACGGTTCCACCGCTTGCCCCAGCGCCGGGCCGGAATGGATCGACCACCCGCACTGTCGCGCCGCGCTTCTGACAGGCCCAGGCGACCGACAGCCCGAAGATGCCCGCCCCCATCACCGTCACATCCAAGATTGCCATCGCTGCGCCCTTCGCCTAACTGCCCGACCAGAGGGGTATGGCAGATGAGCCTAAAGGACCAGAGCGAGAAGGTCACATGGCGCGACGGCGGCACGCCGGTGTCGTCCCTGTTCGACGACCCCTATTTCTCGCTCGCCGACGGTCTGGCCGAAACCCGGCATGTCTTTCTGGTCGGGAACCACCTGCCCGAGCGGTTCCGCGAAGGGTTCCGCATTGCCGAACTGGGCTTCGGCACCGGGCTGAACCTTCTGGCAACGCTGATCGCGTGGTCCGGGGCCGGAATCAAGGGGCGGTTGTCCTATACGAGCTTCGAGGCGTTCCCGATGCCCGCCGATGACATGGCGCGGGCACTTGCCACCTTCCCCGAACTACTGGAGACGGCAGAACCGCTTCTGGCCGCGTGGAAGGAGGGAAAGCGTCGCTTCGCCCTCGGAACCGTCGATGTCGAGGTGATCGTGGGCGACGCGCGTGCGACGCTGCCGGACTGGCGCGGCAAGGCCGATGCATGGTTCCTCGACGGTTTCTCACCCGCCAAGAACCCCGAACTGTGGTCCGAAGACCTGTTGGCTGAAGTGGCACGTCACTCTACGCCGGGCGGCACCTTCGCCACCTATACCGCCGCAGGTTTCGTGCGCCGGGGATTGCAGGCGGCGGGGTTTCAGGTAGAGCGGGCCAAAGGCTATGGGCACAAGCGGCATATGAGTCGCGGGATATTGGACGAGGCGCGATGAACGACCAGAGCTTCCGCCTCGGCGCGATCCTGATGACCGCGACCAGCTTCGTCTTCGCCATGCAGGACGGCATCTCGCGCCATCTGGCGAGCGAATACAACGTCTACATGGTGGTGATGATCCGCTACTGGTTCTTCGCGATCTTCGTGATGACGGTCGCTTCGCGCAAGGCGGGGGGCATCCGGGCGGCGACGAAGACGCATTTCCCCCTGATTCAGATCTTCCGGGGCGTGCTTCTGGCCGCCGAGATCTGCGTGATGGTGACCGCCTTCACGCTGCTTGGCCTTGTCGAAAGCCATGCTGTCTTTACCTCTTACCCGTTGCTTATCGCAGCCCTCTCCGGCCCGGTACTAGGCGAAAAGGTCGGCTGGCGACGCTGGACAGCGATTGGCATCGGCTTTGTCGGGATCCTGATCATCCTCGAACCCGGCTACCGCGTCTTTTCGCCGGAGGCGCTTGTACCGCTGATTGCCGCCCTAATGTTCGCGCTTTACGGGCTCCTGACCCGCTACGTTGCACGGAAGGACCGTTCATCCGTCAGCTTTTTCTGGACCGGTGTCACGGGCGCCGTCGTCATGACCGCCGTCGGGATGTTCCACTGGGAGCCTATGGTCCCGCGCGACTGGGCGTGGATGGCCTTGCTGTGCTGCACGGCGGCCGGGGCGCACTGGCTGATGATCCGCGCGCTGGAAGTGGCCGAGGCGAGCGCGATTCAGCCCTTCGCCTATCTGCAACTGGTCTTCGCCACGGCACTGGGCATGGCAGTCTTCGGCGAAGTGCTGGAGCCGAACGTGGCCATCGGCGCGGTTATCGTGGTGGGTGCGGGCCTCTTCACGCTCTGGCGTGCGCGGGTCAAGGCAACGCGCTGAAGCACTGCATCTGGCGGCGGGGCACCAAGTGCGTCCGATGTTCAGACGCGGCCTGGCCGCAACTCAATTGCAAACGTCCTCGGGTCAGACAACGGCAAAATCGTCGATTGTGTAGCTTGCCGAAAGATCGACCGCTAAGGCCAGCTGCGCACCGACTATGTCATCGATCGAGTACCCAAGATCGGACAGGGCATCGAGTGTCATGTCCGAAAGGTAGTTGCCATTGGGATTGAACACGGTCGTCATCAGTTCGTCGCCATACACCTCTTCGCTCCAGTGGCCGAGGCTGCCTTCGGTTTCAACCAGAGGGTTGCCGCCATTCGCATCGAGCGCACCGCCGATATATTCGATGATCGTCTCACCATCTTTCGGATTGCGCGTGCTGAGGTCGGGGACAAACACCGGATCGGTGAGCAGATCGCGAACGCCTGGCACGTCCCAGAGTGTTCCGAACCCCATCACATGCAGGATTTCATGAAGTGCGAGGTCGTCGAGCGTCCCGAGCGCCAGAAGGCTGTCAATGTCGTTCGAGTCGACGATGATCTCTCCTGTCACCGGCAATCCGTCTGGCGTCGTATTGTCGGATGATCGCACCGACGTCGGACGGCCCTGCGCCAGAGTGCCGCCAATAGTGTCGATATCACTGATCGAGACATTTATGACCAGGTCATCCACCGATCCGTCTTGTGTCAGGCCTGCAGTGACGAGTTGCGAAAGATAATCCGCCGCCGCCGCAAACGCGTTCATCAAGTCAACTGTCCAGCCGTCGCCAATAAAGTTGAGTTGAATGTTGAAATGATCCGTCGTGGTGTCGTCAACAGCACCGCTCGTATAGGTGCCTGTGACGTCTGTATTGCCGCCTCCATTTCCGGGCGGTCCGCCGGGTTTTCCGCCGTTGCCGCCACGCGCGGCGTCCCAGTCGAATTGGAATTCTTCGTGAGATAATTCATGCGGCAAAAATGTTGGTTTCACCGGTTTGTCCCTCCATCACGAACAATGCTTTGCGGGTTCGTTCACTTATCGCGGAATACTGACACAGATCGGTTTTAAACGATGTGCGAAAACCGAATGCGCAGATTATTCACTCAATTACGTCGATAAAATGACGATTACCGCGCCGTTGTTTCCTGCATGGATACAGACGCGTTTCGGATGATTAAAACATCCGTCGCGACGTGGATAACAACGCTGAGTGTGGATTTCGGGCCGAAAACGTCAACGCCCCTTGAGCTCCTCAGTGAAACTGAGCGGTCCTGTCTGTCCCGTCAGACGCGCACGATAGATCGGCAGGCTTTCGGCCACGCGCATCACATAGGTCTGGGTCTCGCGGAAGGGGATCGCCTCGATCCAGTCGATCGGGTCAACACCTTCTGCGCGGGGATCGCCCAGTTCCGAGATCCAGCGCCGCGAGCGACCCGGCCCGGCATTGTAGCCGACCGCCACCAAGAGCGGCGAATTGCCGAACTCGTCCACCAATTGGTCCAGATAGGCCGCCCCCAGCCGCGCATTGTACTGCCAGTCCGTCGTCAGCTTCGACTTCTCGTAGCTGACGCCGATCTTCTTGGCCATCATCTCTGCCGTCCCGGGCATCACCTGCATCAGCCCCCGCGCCCCGGCATGCGAGATGACGCGGTGATTGAACTCGCTTTCCCGCCTAGCAATCGACAGCGCCAATTCCGGTCGCACCGGCAGGTCCAACCCCGAAAGCGCGGGCACCGGGAAATAGGCCGTGGGCCAGATCACGCCTTTTTCGGCCGCAGCCTTGGCGAGAGACAGCGCCACATAGGGTTCCTTTGCCTCGACCGCCATTCCGGCGAGCGCACCGATCTCATAGCCCGAAAGCCCCTCGCCCAGATGCAACAGGAAGCGGGCGGCGAGCGTTTCATCGCCCGCCGCCATCAATTCCCGCGCGGCCAGCAGGACCGAAGACTGCGCGAAAGGCTGGCTGCGCCAGTCCGGATAGGCCTCGCCCCCCGCCATCGCGGGCGACAGCGGCAGGCCGACCTTTTCGGCCGATAGTAGCCCGTAGAAAGCCGTCGGATAACGCGCGCCTTCGGCATAGGCGGCCTGTGCCTCGCCCGGCATTCCCAGTTTCTCATAGGCGCGGCCGCGCCAGTATCCGGCGCGCGACAGGCTGATCGGGCCATTCACGGCCCGCTGGAACCGGTCGAAATGGGCAAGCGCGGTTTTTGCATCGCCGAGCTTGCGCAGGGCAATGTAACCCGCGAGCCATTCCAGATCGGCGTAGTCCGAACCCGATCTCAGATGGTGCTCCGCCGCCATCCGGTAGGCGCGCCGCGCGTCGCCCTCGCGCATTTCCTTGCGGGCCAGACGTCGGCGCCAGTCAGCCCATTGATCCGGATCGCCAAGGGCTTCGGCACTGACCGACCGTTCCAGAAGAAGTTCATCGGCGCTGTCATAAAGGTCCTTGCGGATGCGCCAGCGGAACCGGTCATAGGCCAGCCCGCCTGAATTCACTGCCGTTTCCGGCAGCTTTGCAATCAGCCCGTCCACGCCGGGATCGCTGGCCTGAAGGGCGATACGTGCCTCGGCCAGCGCGCGGGTATAGGCGCTGTTCAGGGGCAGCATGCGGCGGGCATCGGCGACCTTGCCCTCGCGCAGAAGCATGGCAGTGCGGCCATCGTGATGGTCTTTCAGGATCGTGGCGTGGCGGGCGACGAAAAGGTCATGTTCGGCCCCGCTCAGCGAGAGCGTCCGCCAGGCGCGCACCGCTTCCTCGGCCGCGGCCTGGCCCTGACCACGCGCCTGATGGGCGGCGATCAGCGCGAGGCTGCCCATCCCGGTCTGCGGTTTCAAAGCCGAAAAATAACTTATGATCGCATCGGCAGAGGTGTCAGCGGTGATGGCGCCCTCGCCCCTTTGCCGCAGAAACGGTAGTCCCGGCCAGTCGGGGTAACTCTGAAGGAACGTGACATATTCGCCGAACGCTCCGTTGCCGTCGCGCAAGCGTTCCCAGTCGATCACCGCTGCGGCCAGAGGCCCGGCCCTGCGGGCCTGCGCCACCGCCGAAACCCAGTCGCGCTGGTCGGCGGCGGCAAGCGCCGCGCGGAACCCCGCCGGATCATCGGCACGGGCCGTCACGGGCAGAAGGAGGGCCAGCGCAAAGGGCGCGGCACGCAGGGCATTGCGGATCATGTTTATCACTGCTTCGATTGGTTTTTTCCAAGGATATGGGCCCCCGCCCGCCCCCGCAACACACAAACTTGGCAACGGCAGACAATCGCTATAGGTTCCGCGCGATTTCAACCGGGCGAGTCTCGCCCGCCACACCAAAGGAGCGTGTCATGTTCAAAGGGTCCTTCCCAGCCCTCGTCACGCCGTTCAAGAACGGCGAGCTGGATCTGGACACGCTCAAGAAACTCGTCGAATGGCATATCGCCGAAGGCAGCCACGGGCTTGTCCCCGTCGGCACGACCGGTGAAAGCCCGACGCTTTCCCATGAAGAGCATATCCGGGTGATCGAAGAGGTGGTCAAGGCCGCCGCTGGCCGGATCCCGGTGATCGCCGGGGCCGGGTCGAACTCGACCGAGGAAGGGATCGAACTGATCCGCGGGGCAGAGAAGGCCGGCGCGGATGCGGCGCTTGTCGTGACGCCCTATTACAACAAGCCCACGCAGCGCGGGCTTTACGCGCATTTCAAGGCGATGCACGACGCGTGTACCCTGCCGATCATCATCTACAATATCCCCGGCCGGTCGGTCGTGGATATGAGCCCCGAGACGATGGGAGAACTGGCAAAACTGCCGCGTATCGTCGGGGTCAAGGACGCGACCGGCAAGATCGAGCGGGTGAGCCAGCAGCGCGCGCTCTGCGGCCGCGATTTCATCCAGTTGTCGGGCGAGGATGCGACCGCTCTTGGCTTCAATGCCCATGGCGGAGTCGGCTGCATCTCGGTCACCGCCAACGTCGCGCCGAAACTCTGCGCCGAGTTCCAGGAAGCGACGCTGGCGGGGGACTACGCCACCGCGCTTGCCTATCAGGACCGGCTGATGCCGCTGCATGAGGCGATCTTTATCGAGCCGGGCCTTGCGGGCGCGAAATACGGGCTGTCGCAGCTTGGTCTGTGCAACGAAGACGTGCGCATGCCGCTGACCACGCTCCTGCCCGAGACCAAGGCCAAGATCGACGCAGCCATGCGTCATGCCGGGCTGGTGAACTGATCCAATGCTTGCGGACGGTCGGGCGGGTCTCAACCCGCCCATCCTGAATACCCTCCCGCTTACCGGGCGCGAGACGTGATTTTCGGACACAGCACCGCAGCCCGGTTCATGGGCTACAAGACACTGTTTCAATTGCACGAATATCTGTAGGCTGCGGCTCGGCCCGGCTTCTTACCTGCCGCCCTGACACGCGGGCGGGGAACCGGTCTGTCCAAACCGTCCCGCAAGAGGCCTGCCATGACACCCGACCTGATCCTTACGAATGCACGTATCCTGACGATGAACCCGGCCTGTCCCCGCGCCGAGGCGGTTGCCGTTTCCGATGGCCGCATCATCGCAGTGGGAAACCGTGCCGAAATCGAGAGGATGGCGCTTACGGATACCGAGGTCATCGATTGCGGCGGATCCACGCTTCTGCCGGGTTTCTTCGAAAGTCACCTGCACCTTTTCTTCGGCGGCGCTGAACTCGCTCATCTGCAACTGACGCATGTGGAAGGCGAGGATGCGCTCGCGCGGGCGTTCCATGCCTTCGCGGCGGCCAATCCCGATGCCCCTCTTCTGATGGCGCAGGGCGGGCATTACGCGATCCTCGACCATCCGATGACCCGCCATGACCTTGACCGGATCATCCCTGACCGCCCCATCGCCATCTGCGCGCATGACCATCACACGGTCTGGGCCAACACCGCCGCGCTTCGGGTCGCGGGTATCCTTGAGGGCGCGGAGATGCCCCACGGGCACGAGGTGGTGATGGGCGAGGACGGCCTTGCCACCGGCGAACTCAGGGAGTTTGAGGCGTTCGGCCCGGTCATCGCCATCGGCGGCGAAAAGCGCCCCAATCTCGGCATCGCGACGGGCGAAGAACCCTCGCCCTGGCCCACCGAAGCCGAACAAGCCATCGACCGCGCCAAGATCGCCAATGGCCTCGCCCACGCGGCGAAGCACGGCATCACCTCAATGGTGAACATGGACGGCAATCATTATACACTTGACCTGCTCAGGGGGTTGCAGGCCGAGGGCAAGCTGACCGCCCGGGTCAAGGTGCCGTTCCATTTCAAGCCGAATATGGACCTTACGGCGCTCGATCGTGCCGATGCGATGACCCGCGACTTTGATGACGACTGGCTGACCTCGGGTTTCGTCAAGATGTTCATGGACGGGGTGATCGATTCAGGCACCGCCTTCCGGCTCGATTCCTACCCCGGACGGCCCGGCTACCACTCCGAACCGCTGTTCCCCGGCCCGCGATTCAATGAGATCGCGACCGAAATTGACCGCCGAGGCCTGCAGATCGCCGTCCACGCGATCGGCGACGGCGCAGTCCGAACCACGATTAACGGCTACGAGGCCGCACAAAAAGCCAATGGAAAGCGCGACAGCCGCCACCGGATCGAGCATATTGAGATGATTGACCCGTCTGATATTCCTCGCCTCGACGCACTCGGCATCACCGCCTCGCTGCAACCGCCTCACGCACCCGGGGCGATGGATTTCGCGATGTTCCCAACGCTCGACGTCATTGGCCGCACACGTTGGAATGACATCTACCTCTGCCGCACACTGGCCGAGGCCGGCGCTCCCCTGGCATTCGCCTCGGATTGGCCGGTCACCGACATATCGGTGATGCGCGGCATCGGCGCGGCCCTGAACCGGCCCGCCTTCGAGGGTGCAGAGGATCAGCGCGTTCCCCTGATGCAGGTACTGCACGCCTACACCGCAGGCGGTGCCTGGGCCGCGCATCGTGAGCATGTGACCGGTACGCTGAAAACCGGCCTCGCCGCCGATATCGTCGTTCTGTCCGGCGATATAGAGACGACCGCACCAGATAAGGTCAGCGCGATGGAGATTAGGCTGACGATCTGCGGCGGCCGGATAACATATCGCGGGTGACTAACTGTCGTAGAGTTCAGCTTTCGCGGAAGGCGCGGTTGAAATACTCCGCGAGCGGCTTGATGAGATAGGCCAAGGGCGTGCGGTCGCCGGTGCGGATGAAAACCTCGACCGGCATTCCCGGGATGATCGCCTGACCGGCAAGCTTGTCGAGCTCGTGAGGTTCCAGCACGACCTCGGTCCGGTAGTAGCTGAGCTGGCTCGCCTCGTCGGTCAGCGCGTCGGCCGAGATACGGGCGACCTGACCGAAAAGCTCGGGCGTCGTGCGGCTGTCGAAGGCCGAGAAGCGCAGCGTCACTTCCTGCCCGATTTGTATCTCGTCCACGTTGATTGGCGATACGCGGGCGGCGATCACCAGCGGCCGGTCCTGCGGCACGAGGAAAAGAACCGGATCGGCGGCGCGGATGACCGAGCGTGGGGTGGTCACCTGAAGCGCATGGACGATGCCCGAGACCGGCGCGCGGATCTCCAGCCGGTCGATCTGTTCGATCAGGGAACGGCGGCGTTCGGCAAGTTCCAGTTCGCGGTAACCCAGATCGCGAAGCTGGCTGTTTGCCTCTTCCCGCCGTGTGCTGCCGCGCTTCAAAATCTCGATGTCGATTTCTGTGACCTTGCCCTCGGCCTCAGCCTTGGCGGCGTCAAGCTCCCCCGCCGTTCCGGCAAGCCGCGCCTTTTCGCGTTCCAGCGCAAGCACCCGACCGGCCTGGGTCAGCCCCCGGTCCAGCAGCGTTTGAAGGTCGGCCAGTTCCTCGCCGATCAGGCGCAGCTGGTCGTCGGCCGAGGCCCGCTGGGCAGCAATCCCCTCGATCTGATTGGCGATCTGGCCACGGCGGCGCTGAAGCTGGTCGATCTCGTTTGCCTCGGTCTCGCGCCGCGATGCAAAGAGCCTTTCCTGACCTTTCATCAGCGCTGCTATCTCGGATCGTTCGGCGCTGGTTTTCCGCAGCTCCTCAGGGAAGGCGATGGTCTCGGTGTCGTCGCGTTCGGCCTCCAGCCGTCCGCGTCGGGCGAGGATCTCGAAAAACTGGCCTTCGACGATGGTAAGTTCCGACCGAAGGAGCGTGCCGTCGAGACGCAGGAGCGGCGCGCCGGCCGCCACCAGATCGCCGTCCTTGACGAGGATTTCTGCGACCACGCCGCCATCGGGATGCTGGACAACCTGACGGTTCTGCTCCACCTCCACCTGACCGCCGGCGACAACGGCACCGGCGATCTCGGTCGTCACCGACCAGAGGCCGAAACCGCCGATCAGGAGGGCGAGTGCCACGCCACCAAGCAAAAGCGGGCCGCGAACCGATGGCGTCGTCATGACACACCCCCCTGCCCTTTGGCGCGGGTGATTTCACTGGCGTTCTTGACCATGGTCTTCAGCACCTCGTCACGCGGACCGTAAGCCCGGCGCAGCCCGCCGTCGAGGATCATCAGATCGTCGCATTCCTGAATGGCCGCCGGGCGATGGGCCATGATCAGGACCGAGCGGTCCTCGGCCTTCATGGCCTTGATCGCGGCGTTCAAGGCCATGGAGCCTTCATTGTCGAGGTTGGAGTTCGGCTCGTCGAGCACAAGGATCACCGGGTCGCCATAGAGGGCGCGGGCAAGGCCGATGCGCTGAATTTGGCCACCAGACAGCCGACCACCGGCCTGGCTGACGCGCGTATTGTAGCCCTCGGGCAGGTCGAGGATCATCTGATGGGCCGCAGCCTTCTGCGCAGCTGCGACAATGGCCGCGTCATCGGGGGCCTCTTCCAGCCGGGCGATATTCTCGGCGATCGTACCGTCGAACAACGTCACGCGCTGCGGCAGGTAGCCGACATAACGGCCAAGCTCGTCAGGGTCGTACTGATCAAGCGTTGCGCCATCCAGCCGGACCCAGCCGCCGGCGGGACGCCACACACCGGTCAGCGCGTGGGCAAGCGTCGATTTCCCTGCACCTGAAGGTCCGATGACACCCAGCGCCTTTCCCGGTTCCAGACGGAACGAGACCATGCGCAGCGAGGCCGCCGACTGGCCCGGCGGCACGACGGTCAGCTGGTTGACCTCCAGCATCGCACGTGGCTTCGGCAACGCGGTGCGCTGCGGCTGCGGCGGCACGGCGGACAGAAGCGCGGCAAGACGGCGGCGACCTTCTGAGGCGCGCTGGACAAGGGCCCAGCCGCCGATTGACTGTTCCACCGGTGCCAATGCCCGTCCCATAAGGATCGAAGAGGCGATCATCGCGCCCGGTGTCAGTTCACCCTTCAACACCAGATAAGCGCCAAGGGCCAGCATCGCCGATTGCAGGAACAGCCGGAAGGTTTTCGAAAACGTCGTGAACGTGCCTGACCGGTCCCCCGCCGAGACGGTCTGGGTCATTGCCTCGGCCCGTGCCTTGGCCCAGCGGACAAAGCTCGTCCCCCGCATGCCGAGGCTCTGGATCAGGTCTGCCTCATCCCTGAGCTGGTCCGAGAGACGGTCGGCCTGCTGGCTGGCGGCCGTTGCGCCAAGAACCGCGCGGCGCGTTGTCGACTGGTTGGCAAAGGTCGTGGCGATCAGCACCGCACCACCAGCAATAGCAAGAAAGCCGAGCCAGGGGTGGAAGATGAAAACAGCCGCAAGGAAAACCGGCGCCCAGGGCATGTCGAAAAGAGCAAGAAAAACCGGAGAGGCCAGCAATTGCCGGATCGCGTCAAGATCGCGCAGGCCCGTCGCGGCAACGGGATCGCCGGGATGAAGCGCGCTGCGTTGAAGGACGGCCGAGAAGACCCGCGCCTCCAGAGCGGATTGATACCGCCCGGCCGCCCGCGCCATGACCCGCCCGCGCGCCAGATCGAGAAGACCCATCATGGCGAATAGGAAGGCCACGAGAGCGAAGAGCGCCAGCAGCGTCTCCTCGGACCGGCTGCCCAGCACCCGGTCATAGACCTGCAGCATGAAGATCGGGCCGGTCAACATCAGGAGGTTGACGAAAGCTGAAAAGAGCCCGACGGCCCAAAGCAGCCCGCGCTGCTCGGCCTGCGCGGCCGAAAGCTCCTCGCGCCCCCGGCTGAGGTCGGTCTGCACCATGTGACACTCCTGCCTTGGCGGATTTCCCGCCGAACCGAAGCCTTCTCCGGTCTGTTACTTGCAACCGCTCCTTTCGGCTTTTAAGCCTTAAGAACGGACATTCTGCCCCGCCGTCGATTATTCGGAAAGATAGAAAGAAAATGATCGGAAATCCATTGATGAGTTTTTTTGACAGGCGGGGCGTTGCCGGAGTGTCGGCGGCAATCCTCTTGCTGGCCGGGGCGTGTTCGGCACCCGAACCTGGGTCCGAGTTCAACGACCCCCATGAGGCACATAACCGCGCCGTCCACGAAGAAAACTTGGCGATGGACCGGGCACTCTTTGGCGGGGGCAAGCCTGACAAGAAACCGCTTTTGCCGCAGCCGGTGGCGAACACTCTTGGCAATGTCGCGGACAATCTCGGCACACCAAGCGATGTGGTAAACAACGTGCTTCAGGTTCGGCCAAAGCCCGCACTGACCAATACTGTGCGCTTTGTGGTCAACTCGACCGTCGGTATCCTCGGCCTGTTCGATCCCGCAACAGCAATGGGCATTTACGCCGACGAGACCGACTTCGGCGAGACACTCCATGTCTGGGGCGTCCGTGAGGGTGCTTATCTTGTCGTGCCGGTGGCCGGCCCCACGACCGAACGCGATCTGGCCGGAAAGGTCGTCGACGCGATCATTGATCCGGTGGGTGCCCTGACCGGCCCGCCCGAGAGCTACTATATCGGCGCGGCCAAGCTCGGGGGGAAGGTCGCGGATCGGCAGCGATATGGCGATACGATCGATTCAATTCTATATGAAAGCGCAGACAGCTACGCTCAGATGCGGCTTCTTTATCTGCAGAACCGCCATTTCGAGCTTGGCATAGAAGATGAAGCCGATGTGTTCGATCCGTATGAGGACCCCTATGCCCAGTGACCTGACCCGCCGCAACCTCATGATTGGCCTGCCCGCCAGTGTCGCGCTGGCCGCGCTTCCTCATGGCGCGTGGGCGTTGAATACCGGTCAGGCCAAGGCGCTGGTCGATCAGGTCGTGGGAGAGGTCAATGCGGTCATTGCCTCGGGCAAGTCCGAATCTGCGATGTTCAAGGAATTCGAGCGGATTTTCGTGCGCTATGCCGATGTCCGCTTCATCGCGCAAAGCTCGCTCGGACCCGCCGGTCGCAGTGCCTCGAAATCGGACCTGAATGCCTATGTCAAAGCTTTCCAGGGCTATATCTCGCGCAAATATGGCCGCCGGTTCCGCGAATTCATCGGCGGCAGGATCGAAGTGCAGGAAGCGCGGCCTTTGAAGAGCTTCTTCGAGGTGCGCTCGGTCGCGCATCTGCGCGGACAGGCGCCGTTCCGGCTCGACTGGCACGTCTTCGAGAAGTCCGGCAAGAAACTCTTCTTCAACATCATCATCGAAGGCGTGAACATGCTCGCCGCCGAACGGACCGAGATCGGGGCGATGCTGGACAAGCGCCGGGGCGATATCGGCGCGCTGGCAGCAGATCTTCAGCGCGCGGGCTGAGTCTGCGCGCTCCTCGTGCGCCGTCAAGCGGGCTTCTCATCGCGACGAGCAGGCGTAGCCGCATGAGGAGCGGTTCAGTTCCGGTTGCCGAGGATCGCGTTCAGCAGTTCGAGTATGGGATCATTCTGACGGCGACGTTGTGGGGCGGGTTGCTGCGGCATCGGCTGGCCTTGCGCGATCGGGCCTGAATCATAGGTCTGCTCCTGATAGACTGGAGGCGGCAGTTCTTCGGGCCGGATCATCGGCAGTGGCGTCGAAGGCAGGTCGGCCTCGATCCGCACCATAACTTCATGCCAGATATCGGCGGGCAACCCGCCGCCGGTGACGCCGGTCAGTGGTGTGTTGTCGTCATTGCCCATCCAGACGCCGACCACGTAATCGGCGGTAAAGCCGATGAACCAGGCATCGCGGTAATCCGAGGTCGTGCCGGTCTTGCCCGCCGCCTGATGCCGGTCAAGCAGCGCCCGCCGCCCGGTGCCGCGTTCGATCACCTGGGTCATCATATAGGTCAGCTGCCGCGCCGCGTTTTCCGAAATCACCCTCTCGCCGATGCCGCCCTCTTGCCCCATCAGCGCTTCGTCGTCGCCCTGAATGCGCAGTTCGATCAACCCGTAGGGCCGGACCGATGAGCCGCCGTTCAGGATACCCGCATAGGCGCCCGTCATCTCCAGTAGCGTCGCGCCGGACGACCCGAGAACAATGGCCGGGCCCTGCGCCAGATCCGATTTCAGGCCGAAATCACCCGCGACCTGACGCACCGCCTCAAGCCCGACGGCCTGACTGACGCGCACAGTGGCAGTGTTGATCGAATGCGTCAGCGCATCGGTCAGCGTGATCATGCCCCGGAACTCTGGGGTGTAGTTCTTGGGTGTCCACTCGCCCGATCCCTTGACGTAGAGCGTGATCGGCGCGTCATCGACATAAGAATTCATCGTGTAGCCAAGGTCGAGCGCCGCGGCATAGACGAATGGTTTGAAGGTGGAACCCACCTGTCGCAGCGCCTGCGTAGCCCGGTTGAACGCGCCCGAGACCTGCGTCTTGCGCCCACCCACCATGGCACGGACCGCGCCGTCGGCCGACATCACCACGATTGCGGCCTGCGCCACCGATCCTTCCTTGACCTTGGTGTCGAAAACATAGGCCAGCGCGTCTTCGGCCGATTTCTGAATATCCTGATCAAGCGTCGTCTTAACGATCACATCCTCGGTCGTGTCCTGCGTCAGATAGGCGGGGCCTGAGTCCATCACCCAGTCGGCGAAATAGCCGCCCGCCTTGGCCTCGGCCGCCTGCGAAAGCCGGGCCGGGCTGTCGATGGCCTCCTTGTATTGCAGATCGGTCAGATAGTCCTGATCGTGCATCAGCCCCAGAACCACCGACGCGCGGTCCTGCGCCTTTTGCAGGTCCGCCGTCGGCGCATAACGGGACGGTGCCTTCAGAAGCCCTGCAAGCATCGCCGCCTGCGCAGGGTTCACCTCATTCGCCGACTTTCCGAAATACCGCTGGGCGGCAGCCTCGAAGCCCCGCGCGCCCGCGCCGAGATAGGCGCGGTTAAGATAGAGCGTCAGGATATTCGCCTTGCCGTATTTCGCCTCCATCGCGAAGGAGAAGGGTACTTCTTTCAGCTTGCGCCATTTTGACGACACACGGCAGTCGGCCTCGTAATCGGCCTCGCTCTTCCAGACCTTGGGATCATAGGGGACTCCGAGGCAGATGAGCTTCGCCACCTGCTGGGTGATGGTCGATCCGCCGTTGCCTTCCAGCGGCCCGCGCCCTTCGCTGAGGTTGATGCGGATGGCCGAGGCGATACCCCGGGGCGAAATGCCAATATGGCGATAGAACCTTTTATCCTCGGTCGCGATGATGGCGTTCTTGAGATAGGGGGACACGGTGTCGGAAGCGATTTGTCCGCCGAATGTCTCACCCCGCCAGGCATAGACTCGGCCCTCGCGGTCAAGCATCGTGACCGAGCCCTTGGTCCGGGCGTCGATCAATGTCTCCAGCGGGGGAAGCTGCGCGTAGTAATACAGCGTGAACAGGCCGACAATGATCGCACCCATCGCGCCAAGTCGCCAGCCGACCCCCCAGATGGCGCGCCAGATCAGCCGCACCAATCCGGTGACCAGCCGGACCGGCCAGCTTGCCTTGCGCGCCGCCCGGCGCGGTTTCGCTGTCCGCACCTGTTTTGGCGCGGCTTTCGGCTTTGCCTTGGACGCGGCCTTCGCATAGCGCCGTTCGGCGATCAGAGGGGGTTTTTTCCCGCCCGTTTTGCTCATTGTTCCGAAAACCCGATACTGCTCTGGGGCGCGACCATACAGGCATGGCGCAGGAATGTGGAGCCGTGCCGGTTCACGTTTCGCTTCACCCGCTGCCCAAAAAAGCGGCAATCCGCCTGAATCCTGCCAATGAACCGGGATTCTCCAGATTCGCCCCGCCCTTAAGGGTCGGAAATCTTGTCATGCTGCACCGCAGCGTTTCCGCTGGCGCCGAGGCCCGCGACGGGCCGTCTCATAAGGAGAGGGATGTGAAATACATCATAGCGGCGATCAAGCCCTACAAGCTCGACGAAGTGCGCGAGGCGCTGACCGCAATCGGCGTCCGAGGCATGATGGTGAGTGAAATCAAGGGCTTCGGCACTCAGTCAGGACATACCGAGATCTATCGCGGCGCGGAGTATGCGGTGAATTTCGTGCCGAAGATGAAGCTGGAAATCGCGGTCAGCGCGTCCCTTGCCGAAGACGTGATCGCGACCATCGCCAAGGTCGCGAAGACCGACAAGATCGGCGACGGCAAAATCTTTGTCCTCGACCTGAAAGACGCCTTGCGCGTCAGGACCGGAGAGACCGGGGAGGACGCGCTGTGAGCGATAATTTCAAGGGGATGACGATGATGAAATCTGTAGGTCTGGCGGGGCTGCTCGCCACGCTGTCGGCACTTCCGGCCTTCGCGCAGGAAGCGGCGGCGGAGGTAATGGACAAGGGTGACGTGGCTTGGATGATGGTCTCCACCCTTCTTGTGCTCTTCATGATCCTGCCGGGGCTCGCGCTGTTCTATGGCGGGCTGGTGCGGTCGAAGAACATGCTGTCGGTGCTGATGCAGTGCACGATGATCACGGCGATGGTCATGGTGATCTGGGTGATCTACGGCTATTCCTTTGCCTTCGGTGGCGGGACGGGGCCGTTCTTTGGCGGGTTTGGCAAACTCTTCCTCGCAGGTGTCACGGCTGACAGCATGGCCGCGACCTTCACCGATGGCGTGGTGATCCCGGAATATGTCTTCATCGCCTTCCAGATGACCTTCGCCGCGATCACACCCGCGCTGATCGTCGGGGCCTTTGCCGAACGCATCAAATTCGGCGCGGTGATGCTCTTTTCCGCGCTCTGGGTGACGGTGGTCTATTTCCCGGTTGCCCACATGGTCTGGGACGGCGCGGGGCTGATCTTCAACATGGGTGCGCTTGATTTCGCCGGCGGCACGGTCGTGCATATCAACGCCGGTATCGCGGCGCTGGTCGGCGCCTACTTTGTCGGTCCGCGCATCGGGCTTGGCAAGGATATGATGGCGCCCCATTCGATGACGCTGACGCTCGTGGGCGCGGGCATTCTCTGGGTCGGCTGGTTCGGCTTCAACGCAGGCTCCAACCTTGAGGCCAATGGCGGCGCGACACTCGCCATGATCAACACCTTCACCGCGACGGCGGGCGCGATCCTGGCCTGGGCCGGGCTTGAGGCTGTGCTGCGCGGCAAGGCTTCCATGCTCGGCGCGGCTTCGGGTCTGGTTGCGGGGCTAGTCGCCGTGACCCCGGCGGCTGGGTCGGTCGGGCCGGTCGGTGCCATCGTTCTGGGCGCGATTGCCTCAGGCGTCTGCTACTTCTTCGTCGCCGTGGTGAAGAACAAGATGGGCTATGACGACAGCCTCGACGTCTTTGGCATCCACGGGATCGGCGGCATCATCGGCGCAATCGGCACGGGCATCTTCACCGCGCCCGGCCTCGGCGGCACCGGTGGCGAGGACTATGCGATGGCGGCGCAGACCTGGATCCAGATCCAGGCGGTGGTGATCACCATCCTGTGGTGCGGTATCGCCTCGGCAGTGCTCTACTTTATCGTCGACAAGACGATCGGCCTGCGCGTTGCCAATGATGACGAGCGCCGGGGTCTCGACCTCACCTCGCACGGCGAAAGCGCCTATCACGCCTGAGCTATCCCCCGGGGCGCGGTGCCGCCTCGGGAGTATTTGGTCAATGAAGAAGCAGGGGTGGTTGCCCCTGCTTCTTTTTGTGGGGCGGCTGAAATTCCAGCACCGGGAATCCGACGCCTGAATGAAAGCGCCCGCTCACCGGCAGCGCAGCGACACGAGTTTCAGTTTTCGCTCGAGCCCGGAGGCCATGGTATAGGCCGCGCCTACGGCAGCCATTTGTGCCGGGACTGACCGCTGCGCATAAAGACCGGTTGCTTGCTTGATGTCCCCGGCCTCCAGCAGCGGCACCATCGAATGACCGATCGCAACGATTTCTTCCGCGCTGGTTTCTATCTCTGAAAGCCGCGCCGCGGCGTCTTCGTCCAGCGGCAGACGGCGGCCGGCAAACAGCATGGCGTGGATGGCGCTCTGACCCTTGTCCATGCGTTTCCCGAGAAACCCGGTAGGGCCGAAGAAGCCGCCGTCATCCATGCTGCTGATGACGATGCCATGATCGACCTCGAGGATCGCCTCGGATTGGGCCTGCATGAGGGTCGCGACCTCCAGCTGCAACTTGCGGAAGACAGCGACGGATGCGTGCTGGTTCGCGAGGTGCTGCGGCTCGCATTCCGCCGTTTGCGCGGTCGCACGGATGGGCGTCAGGCTTGCTCCCGCAGAGAGCAAGACAGCTGCGAGACAGACCAACAAGCGCGTTACACGCGGATTGCGTTTCATTTGGACACCCTCCCCTGATGGCTTGGTTCACCATATCACAGAAGGGGGCGTCTACCTTGTGGACGCCGGATCAGATCCCCACGTCGATGATCGCGCGGGCGAGGATCGGCACCGTCTTGGCGTTCAGACCGGCAATGTTTAGGCGGGAATCGCCCACCATGTAGATGCCGTGTTCAGTCTTCAGCCGCTCCACCTGTTCCGGTGCCGCACCGAGGCGCGAGAACATGCCGCGATGCTGGGCGATAAAGCCGAAACGGTCGGAGCCGGAAGCTTTCTGCAGCTCTTGGGCAAGCTGTTCGCGCAAGGACAGCATCCCCAGCCGGACCTCTTCCAGTTCATTGGCCCAGTCGGCCCGCAGGGCGGGGTCGTTCAGGATCATCGTCACCAGCCGCGCGCCGTGATCGGGCGGGAAGGAGTAGTTCTGGCGGTTGAGATAGGCGAGCGTACCCTGCGTGACCTCGCGGTTCGCGGGGTCCGACAGCGCGATGAGCGCACCGGTGCGTTCGCGGTAGATGCCGAAATTCTTGGAACACGAGGCGGCGATCAGCACCTCGGGCAGACGCGAGGCAATCAGCCGCACGCCGGTCGCGTCTTCTTCCAGACCGTCGCCGAAACCCTGATAGGCGATGTCGATCATCGGAGTTGCGCCGGTCTTTTCCAGCAGATCGGCAACGGCCCGCCATTCCGGCCCGGTCAGGTTCGCACCGGTCGGGTTGTGGCAGCAACCATGCAGCAGGACCACGTCGCCCGCCTTCGCCCCGGCAAGATCAGCCATCATGGCGGTGAAATCGACCGCGCGGGTGTCATTGTCGAAATAACGGTACATCTGAACCTTCATGCCCAGATGTTTCAGGATCGACAGGTGGTTGGGCCAGGTCGGGTCCGAAACCCAGACCGTGGCATCGGGCGAGGCCATGCGGACCAGCTCAAATGCCTGACGGCAGGCGCCGGTGCCGCCCGGTGTCGCGACGGAGGAGATGCGGTCGGCCGAGACTGCGTCGCCAAGGACCAAAGCCGCCATCGCGGCGTTGAATTCGGGCTCTCCGGCAAGGCCGGTATAGGACTTGGTGGTCTCAACCTCCCAAAGCTGCTTCTCGGCCGTCTTCACCGCCCGCATGACCGGGGTCACGCCGTCCGCGTTCTTGTAGACGCCGACGCCGAGGTCGATCTTGTCTTTGCGGGGATCGGCCTTGAACTGGCCGATCAGCATCAGGATCTTGTCCGCCGGTTGCGGTTTCAATGTGCCCAGCATGGCGATGCTCCTCAGTTAGCCGGTGACGACCTTCAGGTCGCCATACATGCCCCATTCAGCCCAGGACCCGTCATAGAGCGCGTGATCGCGCTTGCCGATCCGCTCCATCGCAAGCGAGAGGATCGCGGCGGTAACGCCCGAGCCGCAGGTGGTGATCGCGGGTTTGGTCAGGTCGACGCCTGCCTCGGCGAAGACCTTCTTAAGATCGTCCGGGCCCTTCAAAGTATTGTCGCCGTTCAGGACCGCGCGGAAGGGGACGTTCTTTGAATTCGGGATATGACCAGAACGCAGCCCCTTACGCGGCTCCTCCTCCTCTCCCCGGAAACGGGGGGCGCCGCGGGCGTCGACGATCTCATAATCGCCGAGCTTGGCGGCGGCGGCGACTTGAGTGACGTCCTTCACCAGATGCGCCTGACGGCTGACGGTGATGTGGCGGTCGCGCAGAACCGGCGGCATGTCTTCCGTGGGCCGCCCCTCTGCCTGCCATTTCGGGAAACCGCCGTCGAGAACGGCGACATCGGTCTTGCCCATCAGGCGGAAGGTCCACCAGACGCGGGCGGCGGAAAAGAGGCCCGCGCCGTCATAGACCACGACCTGATGACCGTCGCCCACGCCCATCGCCCGCATGCGCGAGATGAACTTTTCCGGCGGCGGGGCCATATGCGGCAGGTCGGAGCGCTGGTCGGAAATCTCGTCGATATCGAAGAAGCGCGCGCCGGGGATGTGGGCGGCCTGGTACTCGGTCTTGGCATCGCGACCCATGTCGGGAAGATACCACGAAGCATCGAGAATCCGAAGGTCAGGGTCCTTCAGATGGGCCTGAAGCCATTCTGTCGATACCAGCGTTTTCGGATCGTCCCCGGACATGGAAGCCCCCCTTCATGGATGTCCCAGCATTATCCGGGTGGGGCGGGCGGGTGCAAGCCGTTATGCCCGCCTATCCCTGTTTCAGCAGGCGCTCTTTCTGCCGGTTCCAGTCGCGTTTCGCGCTAGTTTCGCGCTTGTCATGGGCCTTCTTGCCCTTGGCCACGCCGATCTTGAGCTTCACCATGCCGCGATGGTTGAAATACATCACCAGCGGCACGAGCGTCATGCCCTCGCGCCCAACTGCCTGCCAGAGTCGCGACAATTCCTTTTTGGAAACCAAGAGCTTGCGGCGCCGCCGCTCCTCGTGCCCGAAGACACCGGCCTGCTTGTAGGGCGCGATATAGCCGTTGATCAGCCACAGCTCCCCGTTCTCAACCGACGCGTAGCTGTCGGCAATATTCGACTGGCCGGTCCGGAGCGACTTCACTTCGGACCCGGTCAGCACGATGCCGACCTCGAGATCGCTCTCGATGAAGTAATCGAACCGCGCGCGGCGGTTTTCGGCGATCACCTTGTAGTTGGGGTCTGATTTCTCGGCCATGGTCGGGCAGAGATAGGCGAGGCGCGGGCCCAAGTCCAGATGCGCCGATGCGGCGCGACATTGTCCGTCTTCCCTGCGTATGGCATCTGTATGGCATCCGTCCCGACACTGTACCGACGCATGGCGGGGGCGGCAGGACCGGAGACACGAGCAGATGCTTATCCAGATTGGCCTTGGGACCGCCCTGATCCTGCTGACGATCCTGATCGCGGGGTTGGCCTTCTGGGCGCTTGAGGTCCTTCTGAACCGGACACGGCCCTGGCTGATGCAGGAACCGCACCGCCCGAAACTGGCACTGGTGCTGTCGATCACGGTGGTCTGGATTCTGGGTACGGTCACGGCAGGCGTCTGGATCTGGGCCTTCGCGTTCCGTGCGCTTGGCATCTTCGCGACCATGGAAGGTTCAGTCTATTTCGCGCTCGTGGCCTTCACCACGCTCGGCTTCGGCGACATCCTTTTGCCGGTCGACTGGCGACTTCTGGGCGGCATGGCGGCGGCGAACGGGCTGCTGTCGATGGGATTGATGACGGCTATGCTGATCGAGGTGCTGCGGCATGTGCGGCTGGGCCAGATGGAAATGCGCAGGAAGGGAACCGAGACATGATTACGGGCAGGCTCGGCATCGTCGGCGGCAACGGGCAATTGGGCAGCGCGATCGCGAAGGGCCTGCTGAAGGCAGGCGCAATCGCGCCCGAGGCGCTCTGGGTCTCGTCGCGGTCGGGGCGGGCGGAGGCTTTGGCCGACTGGCCCGGCATCACGGTGACGACCGACAATCAGTCCCTTGCCGAGGCCTGCGACACGATCCTGATGTCGGTCCCACCCGCCGGGTTCGGAAAGGTCGGGATCACGGCGCCCGACCGGCTGGTCGTGTCGGTCATGGCCGGGGTCACGCGCGCGAGGCTCGGCACCGAAACCGGCGCGGCGCGGGTCGTGCGGGCGATGTCGAGCCCGGCTGCCGCCGACCGGATGGCCTATTCGCCGTGGATCGGGTCTGCCGCTGTCACCGATGCCGACCGCGAAACTGTTCGCGCGCTCTTTTCAGCCATCGGTGAGACTGACGAGTTGAGCGACGAGGCCCATATCGACCATTTCACCGCGATGACCGGGCCGGTACCGGGATTCGTCGCACTCTATGCCGATTGCATGATCCGCTATGCGCGGGCGGCGGGAATCGCGCCGGAAACCGCGGAACGCGCGGTCCGGCAGCTCTTTCTGTCCAGCGGCGCGGTCTTGGGCACGAGCCCCGAAAGCCCGGTCGAACAGGTGCGGGCGATGGTGGACTATGCCGGAACGACGGCGGCTGGCCTTCTGGCGATGGAGCACGCCGGGCTGGAAGAGGTTATCGCCACCGGCCTTGATGCGGCAGTGGCGCGGGCAAGGAACATTGGCACGGAGTGATCCGGCGGGGTTTGCGGCCGTGGCATCGGAAACCCGGCTTCTGGTGTTTCCGCTCACCATCCCGTTGCGGAGCGGAAAGTACCTGTCCGGGTGAAGTATGATTGACCATCGCTCCGTGGCGGCTCGTTGGACAGCCATTCTTTGAATATTTTCGTCGCCGAACATTGGTAATTCGACGCCATTAATCTCGGCTACCCTCTAGTCTGGCCAGAACGATGTGACGGAGCGCCGGATGAGCGAGGTTTATCAGAATTTGGTCGAGCTGCGCCGCGCGTTTCATCGCGACCCTGAACTGGGTTTTCAGGAACAGCGCACCAAGACCCGCGTCGCGGCGCATCTGCGGGGGCTTGGCATCGAGGTTCATGAAGGCGTGGGCGTCGTCGGTATCCTAAAGTTCGGGTCCGGCAACCGCGCCATCGGTCTCCGGGCCGATATGGATGCCTTGCCGATCACCGAGAAGAGCACCCATGGCTACGTCTCGGAGAATCCGGGCGTCATGCATGCCTGCGGTCATGACGGCCATATGACCATGCTGCTTGGTGCGGCGGAGACGCTCGCGCGCGACACGGATTTCGACGGCACGGTGGTCTTTCTCTTTCAGCCGAACGAGGAACACGGGCTCGGCGCGCGCGCGATGATCGACGAGGGCGTCTTGGAACGGTTCCCGGTCGAAGAGGTCTATGCCATCCACAACCTGCCGGGCGCGCCTGTCGGGCAGGTCTCCACCCGGCCGGGCCAGATCTGCGCCTCAGAAAGCCTCTTTGAGATCGAGATCACCGGCAAGGGCGGCCATGCGTCCATGCCCCATGTCGGCGTCGATGCGATCACGGTCGGGGCCGAGATGGTGCTGGCGCTGCAGACCATCGTCTCGCGCAAGCTGGCGCCCGGTGCGGGCGCAGTGGTGTCAGTGACGGAGTTCCTGACTGACGGCCAGCGCAACGTGCTGCCCGGTCACGCGACACTCAAAGGCGATGTCCGTGCGCGGTTGCCCGAGGACCGCAAGGCGGTAGAACGCTTCATGCGCCAGATCGTGGCGGGCGTTGCCGCGACCCATGGCGTGACCGCTGAGATGAGCTTCAACACCGAGTTCATCGAAACGATCAACGCAACCGGCCCGGTCGAGGCCGTCGTCCGTGCCGCTCGCTCAGCGGGGCTGGAGGCCGACGGCAACCGTCCGCCGATGAGCTTTTCCGAGGATTTCGCCCATTTTTCCACCGCCGTGCCGGGCTGTTTTCTTTTGATGGGGAACGGCACAGAAGGCCCGCATGGCCAGCCGCTTCATGCCGCCGATTATGATTTTAACGATGCGCTCCTGCCGATCGGTGCCGCCTTCTGGACCGAACTGGTGCGGGACCGCCTGCCTGCCCGAAAGGACTGACCGATGACCGACCTTTTGCCTCCCGCCCGCCTTGGCCATGTCGCCGTGACGCGCAAGTCCGGCGACGCCGCGCACCGGGTTCTGACGCCTGAGGATTTCGCGACGGCCCAGGCCGAGATCATGGCATGGGACGGTTACACGCCAACGCCGCTCGTCTCGCTGAAGGCCCTTGCTCAGAAGATCGGCGTCAGTGCGGTCCTTTACAAACATGAAGGCCCCCGTTTCGGCCTCGGCAGCTTCAAGGCGCTCGGTGGGTCCTATGCCGCCCTGCGGGTGTTGCAGCGTGAGATTTCGAAGCGCGTTGGCAAGGAGGTCAGCCTCGCCGATATCCGCGAAGGCCGGTACCGCGACGCGGCGGCCGGGATCACGCTGGTTTCCGCGACTGATGGCAATCACGGCCGCTCGCTCGCCTGGGGTTGCCAGCGTTTCGGCGCGCCCTGCCGCATCTATATCCATGCCGAGGTCAGCGAGGGGCGGGCCGAGGCGATGCGCGATCTGGGCGCCGAGGTGATCCGGATCGACGGTGACTACGACGACTCGGTCGACCTTGCGAAAAGCGAGGCCGCAGCCAATGGCTGGTTCGTCGTCTCCGACACCTCCTGGCCGGGCTATTCCCAGCCGCCGCGTGACGTGATGGCGGGATATGGCGTTATGACCCGCGAGATCTGCGAGACGCTGGACGAGGCACCCACCCATGTCTTCCTGCAGGGCGGCGTCGGCGGTCTTGCGGCGGGTGTTGCTGCCGGTGTCCGTCAGCATTGGGGCGACAAGGCCCCGCGTGTGGTGATCGTGGAGCCGGAACTGGCCGCCTGCCTTTTCGAAAGCGCCAAGGCTGGCACCCCGACTTCTGTCGTCATCGAGGAAGAAACCCTCATGGCGGGTCTCTCCTGCGGCGAACCGTCCCCGCTCGCCTGGGAAATCCTCGCCGACGAAGCATCCGACTTCGTGACCATTCCCGAAAGCGTCGTTGCGCCCACCGTGCGGCTGCTCGCGCGGCCGCTGCCGGGCGACCCGGCCATCGAGGCGGGCGAAAGCGCGGTCGCGGGGCTTGCCGCGCTGATCGCGGCGCGGGCCGATGCGGGGCTTTCGTCGAAACTCGGGCTCGACGCCACGTCGCGCGTGCTGCTGATCGGCTCCGAAGGCGTGACCGATCCGGCGATCTTCCGGATGATCATGGAGGGGCGCGATGCGGCCTGACACCCCCGAACGCGGTTTCCCCGAGGCGGAGTTCGCAGCCCGCACGGCAAAGGCGCAGGCACGGATGGCACAGGAAGGGCTCGCCGGGCTCCTTCTGATGACGGAACCGGATGTGCGCTATTTCTCGGGCTTCCATACCTTGTTCTGGCAAAGCCCGACCCGGCCGTGGTTCCTGTTCGTTCCTGCCTCCGGCAAGCCCATCGCGGTGATCCCCGAAATCGGCGGCGTGCTGATGCGGCGCTCATGGCTCGACGATGTCCGCACATGGTCCGCGCCCCGCCCGGAGGATGACGGGATCAGTCTTCTTACCGAGCTGCTTGCGCCGCTCGCCAAGGGTGGTGCGAAGATCGGCGTGATGAAGGGCCACGAAACCTCGCTGCGGATGCCGCTTGGCGATTGGGAACGCCTGATGGCTAACCTGCCGGGCCTGCACATTGCCGACGCCACCCGGCTCGTGCAGGGCCTGCGCATGGTCAAATCCCCCGCCGAGATCGAAAAGCTGCGCCATATCTGCGCGATCGGCTCTGCCACCTTCGCCCGGGTGCCGGAGATCATCGCCGAAGGCATGCCGCTCGAAGAGGTGTTCCGCACGTTCCGCCGTGAGGCGCTGGCGCAGGGCGCGGACGACGCGCCCTATGTCGTGGGCGCGGCAGAGTCCGGCGGCTATGCCGATGTCATTTCGCCCCCCTCGCGGCGGCCGCTTCATGCGGGCGATGTGCTGATGCTGGATACCGGCGCTGTCTGGGACGGCTATTTCTGCGACTTCGACCGCAACTGGGCCATCGGCCGCGCCGACGACATGGCGCGCCGCGCCCATGACACGCTCTGGCGCGCGACCGAGGCGGGGCTGGCGGCGGCGAAGCCGGGCAATACCTGCCGAGATCTCTTCCGCGCCATGTCGGCAGTGATCGCCGAAATGGACAAGTCGGGCGGCGATATCGGACGGCTTGGCCACGGGCTGGGCACCCAGTTGACCGAACAGCCCTCGCATGCCGCATTCGACGAAACGGTGCTGGAAGAGGGCATGGCGCTGACGCTGGAACCCTCGCTCGGCTACGGCGTAGGCCTGATGATGGTCCACGAAGAAAACATCGTCGTCCGCTCCGGCGGGGCTGAGCTTCTCTCCACCCGCGCACCGCAGGAATTACCGGTCATCTGAAGGCTGCCGTGCCGGGCGTCAAGCCGAGAGACATTGACACCGCAGCGCCCTGTATTGCGCGGTGCGTGTTTTCCATCTTGCGCGCCGAACGATCCCGCTTTCTCGGCACTTTTGTGACATCGACTAGGCGCCGACCACTCAGCCGGAATCTGGCCTGAGGCTATTCAGATAACTGGCCCTAACGTCCGGCAGGGCGGGCCGGTAGGTAGCGCCATCCCAACCAAGGCCGGAGGATAATGTCAGGGCCGAGCGGACCGGGAAGACGCGCAGCAGTTACTGAAATAACCTCTAAATACCGGAGACATCCCAATGACCAAGACGCTCACCGCGCAGGACCTCGCCGATACGTTCGACGCCTTCAACCGCCACGACATCACGGGCGTAATGACCCATTTCGCAGATGACTGTGTTTTTTACACGGTCGGCGGCGACCACGTCTACGGCAACAAGGTTGAAGGCGCCGAGGCCATCGCAAAGGCCTTTTCGGCGGTTTGGGCGGGCATGAAGGATGCCCATTGGGATCATCACAGCCACTTCGTCCATGGTGACCGCGCCGTGTCGGAATGGACCTTCTCCGGCACCGACTCCAATGGCATGCGGATCGAGGCCGAGGGCGCCGATCTGTTCACGCTTCGCGACGGCAAGATCGTCGTTAAGCAGGCGCTGCGCAAGTCGCGTCCCGCTTTCAAAGCCTGACCCGCCCCTCCGCCCTGCACACAGGAACACTGCCATGGCTCAAAATCTGAGACCGCGCCACTGGCCCAAAGCCACCTACGATCCGAAATACGATCCGATCATCGACGCGGGCCCGGGCCACAACCGGGACCATGCGCCGACCTACTGGATCGGTACGGCTGGCACCCCGCCCGAAGATGACGGGCCGGTTTCGCGTGACATGGATGTCGATGTGGTCATCATCGGTTCGGGCTATACCGGCCTTTCGACCGCGATCCATCTGGCCAAGGAGCATGGCATCAAGGCGACTGTGCTGGAGGCCAATACGGTCGCCTGGGGGTGTTCCACCCGCAATGGCGGGCAGGCGCAAATCTCCTCGGGCCGCCTCAAGCGGTCGCAATGGATCGAACGCTGGGGCGTCGATACCGCCAAGAAGATGCATGCCGAGGTCTGCGAGGCGTTCGAACTGTTCAACGACCTGATCGGGTCGGACGACATCGACTGCGATCCGCAGCCGGGCGGGCATTACTATATCGCCCATCGCGCCAAGGTGATGCCGAAGCTGGAAAAGGAAAGCAAACTTCTGAACGAGACCTTCGGCTACGGCTCGCGCATCCTCAGCCGCGAGGAACTGCATGAAGAGCATGTCAGGGATCAGGAGGCCCAAGGTGCGATGTGGGAGCCGGACGGCACCTGCATCCATGCCGGAAAGCTCGCTTTCAGCTATGTCCGGCTGGCGCGCAAGCTGGGCGCGAAGATTCACACGGCAAGCCCGGTCATGGGCTGGACGGTCAAGAACGGCGTGCATCACCTGACGACGCCGGGCGGCATCGTCCGTGCCCGTGCGGTCGCGCTGGCGACGGCGGGCTACACGCCGACCGGCCTGCACCACCGGACCAAGCACCGGCTGATGCCGATCCTGTCGAACTCCATCGTCACCCGCCCGCTGACGGATGAGGAGAAAGCGGAATGCGACATCAAGACGATGTCGCCGCTGACCGATACGCGGACCTTGCGCCATTACTACCGGCTGTTGCCCGACGGGCGGATGCAGATCGGCAGCCGTAGCGCCATCACCGGGCGCGATGCAGAAAACCCCAAGCACCTCGCATTGCTGCGCAAGGGGCTGCATCGCAAGTTCCCGGCGCTGACCGATATCGACCTCGACTATTCCTGGTGGGGATGGGTCGATGTCAGCCACGACATGATGCCGCGCGTCTTCCAGCCCGACCGCGACCGCACGGTCTATTATGCGATGGGCTATGGCGGCAATGGCGTGATGTATTCCGCGCAGGCAGGCAAGCGGCTGGCCCAGCTTGTCTCCGGCAAGGGCATTCCTGTCGATCTGCCGATCTTCTCCTCGCCCCTGCCCAGCCACGGCATCCTGACCCCGTTCCGCCGCCTCGGTCAACGCTTCATGTACCACTGGTACTACCTGAACGACGAAGTCCTCTGACACCGGCAAACCGCATGAACGGTCAGGGCGGATTTCGGAACATCGGGCAGATGAAACTCTTCGAGGACAGGGGCTGCTGTCAGGAAAAGGACCGCAGCCGTCAAGGCGGCGCGGCAGAGGAGAATTGACTATGGCCATCTCGATCAGTGCAGCAAAATCGGGTTTTGCCGGACTGCCGGGCTTTGTCTCGGGCATCGGCCCGGGATTGCTGGTGTCCACGGTTATCGCCGTGGCCGCAAAGTTCCTGTCGGAACATTACGGCGCCCCGGCGATGCTGATGGCGCTGCTTCTTGGCATCGCCTTCCACTTCCTCGCCGAAGAGGGCAAATGCGTGCCCGGCATCGCCTTTACGTCGCGCACGATCCTGCGCGCGGGTGTTGCGCTGCTGGGCGCGCGGATCAGCGTTGAGCTGTTGATCGGACTTGGGCCTCAATTGATCCTGCTGGTCGTCGCGGGTGTGATCCTGACCATTCTTTTCGGGCTGCTCGGATCAAAAATTCTCGGGCGCGGCTGGCGGTTTGCCCTTCTGACCGGCGGTTCGGTCGCGATCTGCGGTGCCTCTGCCGCCATGGCAATTGCGGCGGTGCTGCCCAAGAACGAACATTCCGAACGCAACCTGATCTTCACGGTGCTCAGCGTGACCGTGCTCAGCACCATCGCGATGATCGCCTATCCGATCATCACCACGACGATGGGACTAGATCATGTCGCGGCCGGTGTCTTCCTGGGCGGCACAATCCATGACGTGGCCCAGGTCGTTGGCGCGGGCTTTTCGGTCTCTGACGAAACCGGCGAAACCGCGACCGTGGTCAAGCTGATCCGCGTCACCATGCTGGCGCCGGTCGTGCTTGTCTTCTCACTCGCGATCCGCAGTTTTGCCGAGGCCGATCCGCAGGACGGCGGCAAGCGACCGCCGCTGATGCCGGGTTTCGTGGTGATGTTCCTCATCCTCGCCGCGATCAATTCCTCCGGCCTCGTTCCGGAAGTCGCGCAGAAGGCGTTGGGCGACCTTTCGGCCTGGGCGCTGTTGATCTCCATCGCCGCCGTTGGCATGAAGACCTCGATCAAGACGATCTTCGAGGTCGGCGGCCAGGCGATCATCCTGATCGTCGCCGAGACGGTCTTCATCGCCGGCTTCATCCTTTACGGGATCACCCACTTCATCGGCTGAAACGCGGAGGATATCATGAGTGTATATGTGATCGACTTTTCAGGCGAGCCGGACGAGGTCAGCGAACGCCGCCTTGCCGACCTGCCGGATCGGGTTGTGGACGGTGATCCGCACCATGTCACGAAGATGCGGCATACCAGCCCCGACGGCTCCTTTCTGGCGGGAACCTGGACCAGCACGCCCGGCAAATGGCACGCCTTCACCGACCGTGACGAGTTCTGCTTTATCGTCTCGGGCCATGTGCAACTGATCGCCGAGGACGGGCATGTGCAGGACTTCCGCACCGGCGACGCCTTCGTGATTCCGAACGGATTCCGCGGCTATTGGAACGTGCTGGAAACCACGACGAAGCATTTCGTCATTCGGGACTACGCTGCGGGCTGACGCCAGAGGCGATGGTTCCGACGCTCCTGCCCCGGGACCCTTCCAATAAGTGCGCAGCTATGAATTTTACCGGTGCGGTGCTTCGTTGCCCATATCGGCAATCAACAGGCAGGCGCCGAGTATCTTTCGCATGTCGTCGAATACGACCGGGCGTTCGCCCCGCCAGCGCGAAAAATGACGGTGGGGCAGAGCAAAGGAACCTGCTTCGAGTGCATTCAGCGATTCCTCGGTTTCGATGATGATCCTGCTGATCCTGAGCCGGGTATTGGCGAGGTAGGTTTCGCGGTGGCGGGCTTCCATGCGCAGGTGAAACAACGACGAGCGCGAGCGTGGCCGCACCACCATTTCGTCGACATCGCCGCGCGCCGACTGCCAATTGTGTCGTGCCTTTGAGAAATATCGTTTGGCTGTCGCCGTGCCGGCCCCGGCGGCAATGCCAAGATTGATCAGGCTTGTTGCGATCCGTCGGTCACTTGAACCGAAGGCAAGGCGGGCCTGCCAGTAGGCCAGATGAAACAACGGGACCGCACGGAACCGGCGCTGCGTTTGCCAGGCGGTGATGGCTGCCTCGCTCAACCGCTCCCAGCGCAGATCGGCGCGGCGCCAGCCGCTGGCCTTTGCCTGACGCCATTCGGTATCGGCCGCGTCAAACCCCAAGATATGCCGCGCGGACATGCTCATTGTCATGGAGTTCATGGGCAGGACCCTCCAAAGCGAGATTTCCGGTTTCAAGGACATAGGCGTGGCTCGCCAGATCGAGCGCCAGCCCGGCATTCTGTTCGACGAGCACGACAGGCACGCCATCGGCGTTGATTTCTTCAATGATGCGGGCGATTTCCTCGACGATGACGGGGGCGAGGCCCATCGAGGGTTCGTCCATCAGAAGAAGTTTCGGCCGCGCCATCAGCGCCCGGCCAATGGCCAGCATCTGCTGTTCGCCGCCAGACATGGTCTGGGCGCGCTGAGTGCGGCGTTCCTTCAGGCGGGGGAAGCGGTGATAGACCTTGTCCAGATCGCTTTCCACCCCGGCCTTGTCGCGGCGCAGGAAGGCGCCGGTGCGCAGGTTCTCTTCCACCGTCATGTCGGGGAAGATGCGGCGGCCTTCGGGCACATGGGCAATGCCGCGCGCGACGATGCGGTCGGCGGGCAATGTGTCGATCCGCTCGCCCTCGAAAAGGATCTCTCCGGCGGCGAGTTTCGCCAGACCCGACATGGCGCGGAGCGTCGTCGTCTTACCCGCGCCATTGCCGCCGATGATGGTGACGATGGCACCATCGGGAACCGACATGGACAGACGACGGAGCGCCGAGACCTGTCCGTAATTCACCGCGATATCGCGCAGTTCAAGCAACATGGCGGGCGCCCCCCAGATAAGCCTCGATCACAGACGGATGGTGGCGGATGTGGTCGGGGTTCCCCTCGGCCAGCCATTTTCCGAAGCTCATACAGGTGATCCGGTCGCAGAGCCCCATGATCGCCTGCATGTCGTGCTCGACGATCAGGATCGTGGTGCCGTCGTCGCGCAGCTTGCGCATCAGCCCCATCATCACCCGCGTCTCTTCGGGGTTCATGCCGGTAAAGGGTTCGTCCAGCAGGATGACATCGGGATGGGCGGCGTAGGCCACGGCCATGCCAAGGGCGCGCTGGTGGCCATGCGACAGATCGCCGGCGCGGTTGTCGGCCAGATGGGCGAGGTTGAAGAACTCCAGCGCCTCGCGCGCCCGCGCCTCCGCGCCGGTCCGGTCGTGGCGGTCGTAGCCGACGATGGCCGCAAAGATGTTCGGGCGGAAGGGCATGTGGGTGCCCACCAGCGCGTTCTCCAGAACCGTCAGTTCGGCAAAAAGCGTGGAGTGCTGGAAGGTGCGTACCACGCCGCGCCGCGCCACCTCGTGCATCTTCAGCCCCGAGATGACCTCGCCCCTGAGACGTACCGCACCCGAGCTTGGTTTGTAAAAACCCGAGATAGCATTGAAGGTCGTGGTCTTGCCCGCGCCGTTCGGTCCGATCAGCCCATGGATCGTGCCGTGATCGACGGTGAAACTCAGCCCGTCAACCGCCGTAAGCCCCCCGAACCGCATCGTCAGCGCGTCGATTTCCAGAAACTTGGTCATTCGGCGGCCCTTTCGACGGGGACCGCGGATTTGCGACCCGGCTTCAGTTTCTGCACGAGGCTTTCCAGCCCCTTCGGCATGAAGAGGATGGAGAGGATCAGGATCAGCCCGTAGATCAGCGGCCGGGCCTGTTCGAAGCCCATCTCACGCAACACGACCTCGTTCAGGATAGTCAGCGTCACGCAGCCGAGGATCGGTCCGTAAAAGGTGGCGGTGCCCCCGACGATGGCCCAGGTCAGGACGAAAACCATCACCTCGACGTCAAAGCTGTTGGGGTTGATGGTGCCGACATAGTGCGCCAGAAGCGCGCCGCCGAGACCGGCGAAGCCACTGGCGATTGTGAAGGCAAGGGTGCGGTAGGCACGCACGTTTACACCAGCCGCCTGCGCCAGCTTGTCCTGCCAGTGGACGGCGTGGAAGGTCAGGCCCACCGGCGATTTCTCGATCCGCCAGAGGATCAAAAGACAGACCGCCACCACGATCGCGGCAAAGTAGAAATAGCTGATCGGCTCAAAAAAATCGAAGTCGTAGATGCCGATGGAAAAGTCGGGCATCGGGTCGATCCCCTTAATGCCCTTCGGCCCGCCAAAGGGTTCGCGAAACCGCTTCCAAAGAAGCCGGATGATCTCGCCCGCCGCGAAACTGCCGATCAGGAAGTAGAAACCCTTCATCCGGAAGAGAGGCACCGACAGGACCAGCGCGACCAGAGCCGCAATGACACCACCGAGCAGGATCGAGACGGGCACCGGCACGCTGAACATTTTTGTCAGAAGCGCCGAGGCATAGGCCCCGACCCCCATGATCACGACATGCGCGAGCGACCATTCCCCGGTCAGCGTCAACAGCCGGTAGGAGGTGACGATCAGGACGTTGATCGCCAGATAGACAAGGATTTCCTGCTGCGAGAAGCTGAGCACATGCGGCAGGAAGATTAGAGCGGCAAGAAGCGCGAACCACGGGACGACTTTAGGCACGATCCGCACTCCCCATAAGACCGGTCGGACGCACGATCAGAACGATGAGCATCAGCATCAGGCCCACGATGTCGGCCAGAACCCCGTCCCAGAATGTCGTCACCACCGTATGGATGAAGGCATAGGCGACCGAGGCGATGATGGCGCCCTCCAGCGACCCGACGCCACCGACAATGATCACGATGAAGGCGGTTATGATCACCGAATGGCCCATGAACGGATTGACCGACACCAAGGGCGCTGTCAGCGCCCCGGCAACCCCGGCAAGCCCAGCACCGATGAACATCGCGATGCGGGCAGTCTGGTTGATCGAAATGCCCTGAAGGGCCGCCGCCTCCGGGTCTTGTGCCGAGGCGCGGAGCGCCCAGCCAAAGCGAGTACGCTTTAGGAAGAACCACAGGGCCGAAAGCAGCACCACAGCAGCGATGATGACGTAAAGCCGGGCGACCGGCAGGCGGACCTTCTCGGAAAACGCGATGACGTCCTGTGTTACTGGCGGGATATGTTCCATTCGCACCCCGAAGCCCATGACGGCGAGCGATTGCAGGATCATCAAGAAACCGATGGATGCAACGAGGCCGCCAAGGGGGTTATCCCGTAAGGGCCGGAACAGGGCGCGCTCCATCAACAGGCCGAGCAGCCCGACGAAGGCCAGCCCGATCCCTACGGCAACGAGAAACGGCATGTGCAGATCGGCGTAGAGGGCCACGACGGCATAGGCGCCCGCCATGAAC
This sequence comes from Albidovulum aestuarii, assembly GCF_029961185.1. Lineage (GTDB taxonomy): Bacteria > Pseudomonadota > Alphaproteobacteria > Rhodobacterales > Rhodobacteraceae > Albidovulum > Albidovulum aestuarii. The sequence goes on from NZ_JASBQQ010000009.1 coordinate 206,700, forward strand.
AATTCGCCATGGGCGAAGTTCACGACCCCCATCACACCGAAAATCAGAACCAGCCCGACGGCGACGAGCGAAATGTAGCTGGCCGCGTAGAGGGCGTTGAACCCGGTCTGTGCCAGAATCTCCAGCATCGACTTCTCCCTGTAGGAAATATGGGACGGCACCGGGCATGCGCTACCGGTGCCGCCTATGCCACGAAGCCGGTCAGCCGCGCTGATCGAACATCTGACCGTAGTCAGACATGTGTTTGCGCAACAGTTCGCCGTGCTTCGTGTACCAGTCAGGGATGGACCGGAACTCCTTGATCACAGCCTTGCCATCCTCGATCGCGACGACAGGCCAGGCGCCAACCAGCGCGTTGGAGATGCCGAACAACTCCTCGCCCCACCAGTCGGCATCGCCGAAGGCATGCTTGCCCTTTCCGCCTTCCTGCATCGCGGCCAGAACCGCCTCGGGTTCGGCCGAGCCTGCCTTTTCAGCGCCCGCCTTCCACAGATCCATGATCGAGGCATATTCCCAGCTGACCGCCCCCCATTCGCCGGGATGGCGCTTGTTGTATTCAGCGTAGAACCCGTTCGGATCATCGAAGTTGACGTTGTCGGCATTCATGGCCGGGTCGTCGAAATCCGGGAACTGGAAGATGAAGCCCTCCATGAACTCCTTCGACGTCTTGGCGATCATCTGGTCATAGAAGTCCGCGGTGCAGGAGATGATCTGACCCTTGAAGCCCTGCTGGAACAGTTGTTCGGCAATCGGATGGACATAGTCCGAATAGCAGGTGTCGAGGCAGACGATCTGCGGGTTCTTGGCCAGAAGCCGTGTGACGACGGGCGCGAAATCCGTCGTGGCGGGGTCGAAGAGCAGGGGTTCGTCCAGCATCTCGATGCCTGCCGCCTCGAACGCGGCAAGATAGGTCGCGACCGAGGGCAGGCCAAGCGCATCGTCCTGCGCACACATCACGGCGGTTTTCAGGTCGGGCTTGTTCTCGGCCAGCCATTCCACGCCGGTGACGTTGTAGATCGGGTGCACTTCGGCGGGCGCGATCAGCGTCGTTGTGTCGGGCGACAGGTCCGACGGCAGGAGGGTGGAGAAGAGCATGCCGGTCTTTTCCGCCACCGGCTGCACACCCGGCCAGGTATCGCCGCCGAGCATCATGATGAAGCTCACGCCATCCTCGCGGATCAACTTCGTCGCGCCGGTGCGCGCCTTGGCGGGGTCGTATTCATTGTCGTACGAGACGAATTCGACGTCAAAGCTTTCATCGCCCAGTTTGATACCGCCGGCGGCATTGATCCGTTCGGCCCAGATCTGGCAACCATCAAGCCCCGGCTTGCCCCAGGCCGCCACCGGCCCGGTCAGGGGTGCAAGAAAGCCGATCTTGATCGTGCCACCGGCGGCCGCGGCGGCACGGGGAAGGCCCGCCGCAATGGTTCCGAGAGCCGAGGTTTTCAGAAAAAAGCGCCGGTTAAAGCCGGCACGGTGAATCTTCGTGAACATTTGCGTCTCCCATGTTGGGACCCGGTCGCGGGACGAAGCCGCGTCGGGCCTATCCTGTTCGATGCGGGCTGGGCCAATTTTCGACCTCTACTGAACCAATTTGCGCTAACTGGATCGACCACACAACCAAACGCTAGCAGGAAGGGATTTTCCTGCCAAGAAATTCTGTTCTTCTAGAGTGAATTTTTTTGAAGGAATGATGCAACCGACCGACCGCGACCTCATCAACACCTTATAATCATTAGAAGACTTAGCCAAACGGCGTAACTGCTGAATTTTTCACCAACGACAACCAGTTCCCGGACCAGAGCGGCCAGTCGTGGAAATTGGTTCCTTTTGGCACCCTGTGTTGTGATATTTTGGCAAATCTGGTTAAATCTTGAGCACCAAACCGGGAATCCACCGTGAACACACGCATCGTCACCCTGAAAGCACCCGAAAGCGCCGAAACGACCATCGGCGCGACGGTGCAATCCGTCATCGACACGATCGTCGCCCGAATCGAATCGCAGGAATACGAAGTAGATGAACGGCTGCCCTCGGAACGGACATTGGCGGCGGAGCTCGGTGTGGCGCGCAATACCGTGCGCGAGGCGCTCGACGTACTTGAGACCCGGAAGATGATCCGCCGCCGTGCAGGCAGCGGCAGCTTTGTGACCTATCAGACCGGGCCGCAGGGAAATTCATCCCCCTCGGCCCTCGCCTCCAATACCAGCCCCCTGAACCACCTTGTCGTGCGGGGCATTCTCGAACCGGAGATGGTCCGGCTGGCGATCATCAACATGACCCCGCGCCAGATCGAGGCGCTGGGTGAGGTGTTGTCGCAGATGGAGCAGGTTCGCACCGATGCCGCAGCCTTCGCCCGGCAGGAGGAGGAGCTTTATCGCCAGATTGCGCACGGAACCGGCAACCCTCTACTGGCCGCGTGCTACGAACTGACAATCGACGCCTGCCGCCAGAATTTCCGCGCCGCCCTGTTGCGCCGCCATCTGACGCCGAAGCGCATCGGTGACTATCAGCAGCGCTATAACACGCTCTTCAACGCCATCGCATCGCGTGATATCGAGGCTGCTGTTGAATTCATCAAGCTGCACCTGATCGAAGAGCAGAAGCTCTTGCTTCAGGAAGTATGACCTAGATACTTCGCCGCGTCAGTCCGGTCTTGTTACTGGCCCGCACCTGGCGCTGATCCCACATCTGTCCCAGTTCGATCATCTGCGCCTTTAGCGCCGCCCCATGCTGTGCAAGCCAGTCCGGGATTGAGCCGAACTCGACGATTCTTGCCTTTCCGTCGCGCAGTTCAACCACGGGCCAGTCCCCAACCAAGGCGTTGTTAATACCGAATATTTCTGACCCCCACCACGTCGCCGGACCAAAGGCATGCATGACTGCGCCCGATTGCTTCATCGCCGCCAGAACCGAGATCGACGTGACGCTGCCCGCGCGTTCCGCCGCCGAATGCCAGATATCGAGAATGGCCGCGTATTCCCATGAAACCGCGCTCCAGCTGTCGGGAAACCGGCGCTGGTATTCGAGATAGAAATCCTTTGGCCGGTTGAAAAAGAATGCCTTCTCGGCAAGGGCCGGATCGTCGAAATCGGGGAACTGAAAGACAAAACCTTCCATGAAAGCGCGTGATGTGCGTTCGATCAGCCGGGGGTAGGCATCAAGCGTACAGGACAGGAGCTGACCCTGAAACCCTGCCGCGTGGGCGGCTTCCGTCAGGGCATGAACCATGGGTGTATAGCTTGTGCACCAGCAAAGAATGTCGGGCGCTTCCGCCATCATCGCGGCAACCATTCCGGACGCATAGGAGTCTTGCGGGTCATACCGAATTTCCTTGACGACCTCGATTCCCGCCGCGGCAAAGGCAGCGCGGTACGTGGCCAGAGAAGGCAAGCCCAAGGCGTCGGTCTGACTGCACAGCGCGACGCGGCGCAGGCGCGGACGTTCAAGCGCGAGCCACCCGACTCCGGTCACGTTATATATCGGATGCACCTCGCTCGGTGCGATCAGATAGGGTGTGTCGGGGGACAGGTCTGACGGCAGAAGCGTCGCCGTCAAAAGTTTGCGGTCAGTCAGGTAGTCGATAACCGGCGACAAGGTATCGCCGCCAAGCGCGAGAAGCAGTTTTACATCGCGGTCCTGCACCAGTTGGCGGACGCCTTCCATCGCAAGCTTCGCGTCATATTGGCAGTCGAACGGGACCAGGCGGATGTTGTGACGCCGGCCGCTCAGATGCAGCCCGCCGGCCCGGTTGATGCTGTCGGCCCAGATCTGACAGCCATTCAGCCCCGGAAGACCCCAGGATTGGACTGGACCAGTCAACGGCGCCATGAATCCAATATTGATCGTGTCGGCGACTCCGGCCGTCAACCGGGGCAGCGCGCCCTTCACCGCCAGTCTGTGCGCAAAACTACCGGAACCCATGCAACGGAGAATACGGGGTTTTTTGTCTTTGCGAAGCGAAATCGGAAAAAATATCACTGTGAGGCAGAAGATTTTATTGACAGGGATGTAACCGGTTCGCCAATCTGGTCCAAACCAAAAGCACCAATAACGCAAACTGGTTCATACCAGCAGGAGGTCAAAATGACGAAACGCGTGGCGATCATCGGTGCCGGCCCGTCCGGTCTGGCGCAGTTGCGGGCGTTCCAGTCCGCGGCGAAAAAGGGCGAGGATATCCCGGAACTGGTCTGTTTCGAGAAGCAGTCAAACTGGGGCGGGCTTTGGAACTACACATGGCGCACCGGGGTCGATGAATACGGCGAACCGGTCCACTGCTCCATGTACCGTTATCTCTGGTCCAACGGTCCCAAGGAAGGGCTGGAATTCGCCGACTACTCGTTCGAGGAACATTTCGGCAAGCAGATCGCCTCATACCCGCCGCGCGCGGTGCTCTTCGACTATATCGAAGGCCGCGTGAAGAAGGCGGGCGTGCGCGACTGGATCCGGTTTTCGACCACCGTCCGCAATGTCACCTATGACGAGGCGACGGGCAAGTTCACCGTAACCGTCCACGATCTGGCCAAGGATCACGTCTATTCCGAAGAGTTCGACAATGTCATCGTCGCCTCGGGCCATTTCTCTACCCCGAACGTGCCGTTTTATCCGGGCTTTGATACATTCAATGGACGCGTCCTTCACGCCCATGACTTCCGCGACGCGCGCGAATTCATCGACAAGGACATCCTGATCCTCGGCACCTCCTATTCCGCCGAGGATATCGGCTCGCAATGCTGGAAGTACGGCTGCAAGTCGGTGACGGTCGCCCACCGCACCGCGCCGATGGGCTTCAAGTGGCCGTCGAACTGGAAAGAGGTGCCCGCACTGGTGAAGGTCGAGGGACGTACCGCCACCTTCAAGGATGGCACGACCGGCGACTTCGACGCGATCATCCTCTGCACCGGCTACAAGCACCATTTCCCCTTCCTGCCCGATGACCTGCGGCTGAAGACCGCGAACCGGCTGGCGACGGCCGATCTCTACAAGGGTGTCGTCTGGGTTCATAACCCCAAGCTCTTCTACCTCGGGATGCAGGATCAGTGGTTCACCTTCAACATGTTCGACGCGCAGGCCTGGTGGGTGCGCGATGTGATCATGGACAAGATCGCGGTACCCGCCGACAAGGCCGTGCTGCTGGCCGATGTCGAGAAGCGGGTGGCCGAGGAGGATGCTGGCGAAGACGCCCATGATGCGATCCACTATCAGGGCGATTATGTGAAGGAACTGATCGCCGAGACCGATTATCCGAGCTTCGATGTCGATGGCGCTTGTCAGGCCTTCTTTGAGTGGAAGGACCACAAGAAAGAGGACATCATGGGCTTCCGCAACAACAGCTACAGATCCGTCATCACCGGCACCATGGCGCCCCTGCACCATACGCCATGGAAGGATGCGCTGGACGATTCGATGGAATCCTACCTGCAGAACGAACCGGATCAGCCTGTCGCCAAGACAGCCTGACCGTTCACGTGACCCCCGAAGGATCCGGTGCTGCGGCCGCGCCAATGCGGCCGCAGCCAAAGGGAGATTTGTCATGTCCGCACCGTCCAACCCGACCCGCCGCACGTTGACCCGCTTTGAGACGGCTGATTTTCGTCCTTTTGCGACCTTTGGGGACAGTGTGGGCGTGATGCTCTGGCACAACATTTCGTTTGATGCGGAGAGCGGGACGGGGAGTTACCTGATGGTTATGGCGCCTGGGGCGAGCAGTGT